>NZ_JAHKPH010000019.1 GCF_018860385.1 Reinekea forsetii
GGTCGCTGTTCGCGCATCCATGCGCCGCTAAACTTCGCCATCCCTGGCTCAGATGCCCGCTTCAGTGACACCCACCTCCAAAGCTAGCTTCCTGCTAAGTCAGAGCGTTCGACATAAAAGGAAGGCACGATTCGTTATATGTTTTGACTTTACTCGCAGCCCGTAGCTTGCAGCTCAAAACAGTGGCAACAATTCGCTTCGGAGGCGGGCATCACCTCCGCGGGTCGCTGTTCGCGCATCCATGCGCCGCTAAACTTCGCCATCCCTGGCTCAGATGCCCGCTTCAGTGACACCCACCGCCAAAGCTAGCTTCCTGCTAAGTCAGAGCGTTCGACATAAAAGGAAGGCACGATTCGTTATATGTTTTGACTTTACTCGCAGCCCGTAGCTTGCCGCTCAAAACAGTGGCAACAATTCGCTTCGGAGGCGGGTATCACTTACGCGGGTCGCTGTTCGCGCATTCATGCGCCGCTCAACTTCGCCATCCATGGCTCAGATGCCCGCTTCAGTGACGCCCACCCCCAAAGCTATCTGCCTGCTAGTGCAAAATTTTCTGATAAGAGTGTTCAAAGTAAAAAAACGAAGGCACGATTCTTTAAATGTTTTGACCTTACTCGCAGCCCGCAGCCTGCAGCCAAAAAACACTCTCTTAACCCCAAACGTTACACTCAACGCTTAAAACAAATAAATAGCTATACTAACCACTCAACAATAAAAAAGGGTTTTGCTATGTCTTTGGGATGTTTTTCGATTAGTTTGGCAGTTAAAGATTTAAGCGCTTCAAAAGCGTTCTATGAGAAGTTAGGTTTTAGTTCTTTTGGGGGAGACGAATCGCATGGTTATTTGATTATGAAAAATGGTCAAACCAATATTGGGCTGTTCCAAGGTATGTTTGAGAATAACATTCTGACTTTTAACCCAGGATGGGACCAAGATGCGCAACCTGTTGGCAATTTTGAAGATGTTCGGGAGTTGCATGCTAAGTTTAAGGCCGATGCTTTAAACGTTTCCGAAGGTAGCTTAGAGGGCGATAATGGGCCTGGTAATTTTTCAATTACAGACCCAGATGGAAACCAAATTTTAATTGATCAACACGTCTAATGGGGTTAAGTTTGTCTTTTGCTAATTTAGTGTGGAAGGTGGCTTCAAATTAAAACCCTCGAAGATATTTATAATTGCCCCGCTTGTAACAGTATCGCCGCCGACGGAGATGGCCATTGCCGTCGTTGCGGTATTACTTTTTCTGTAGATCAACTTAGAGATATGCGTACCTCTCCGAATTCCGTTGTCGGGGCTTTACCTTGGAATACAAGGGATCGGTATCGCTGTGTACATTGCGCCAAATTTATCTGTATATTTGACCGCTTTTGCAGAGGGTGTGGTGATGAAATTTGTGATAAAGAAAAACAAATGATGCGTGCGAATTTATCTGACTTAGCTCGCAATAACCTGCCAGGTGTCTTGGCTTGTATGGGATTTGTCATCGGGCTGATCGCTCTTCTTTATGTTGTAAATGCACCGTGAGAAAAATATTGCCATGAAACCAGAGCACTTAAGTAAAGCCATTGGTGACCAATTTTCGGATAAGTCGATTGTTGAAAACTACGGTTATCGGCCAGAGTACTCCTCAGATGTCATTCAATTTTTATCTGATTCTTTAACTATTAGCGAAATGGATGTTTTAGATATTGGAACTGGAACAGGTGAAATCGCGATTCCTTTATCTATGCTCGGTCATCGAGTGGTGGGTGTTGATCCTTCTCTTGAAATGATTAAAGCGGCAACGCTTAAGCATTCGAAAGTAAAGTTTGTTCATTCTTATATAGAAAATTTTGTACCGAAGAGTCATTTTGATCTATTTGTAGCGGCTAATAGTATTCACTGGGCCGATTGGGAAAAAGCTTTTCCTGTCTTAAAGTCTGTATCAAAATCTCATGCAAAGTTGGCGATTGTTACTGGGGGTGATATTAGTTTGGAGGGTTTGCAGCGCGAGCTTTTGGATCTAATTCAATCCTATTCGACTACTCAAAACTTTAAGCCATATTGTGTTATTAATATGTTAGATCAAGGTGGGTTCATTAAGAATGTTGTTGCGACTGAAATGGCTGCCGTTACGGTTGAACAAAATATTAACGATTACATTGCCTCTTTTCACGCTCGTAACGGCTTTAGTTTAGAGCGCATGGGGCCGTATTTAGCACAAGAGTTTGATGATCAATTGAGGAGCCTACTGGCGAAGAAAGGCTTCTTAGAAAACATACGAGGGCAGGTCACCTACAAAGTGACTATAGCAGATATGGTTTAGCACTATTTTTAATGTTGAAAATAGTAGATTAGTTAGAAACGGTACTTAAGCCAGATAAATATTTTTCAATAGACTTTTTCGGTGTTTTACACAGCATTTGAACAACGCTGAAAGGCAGCTCATCTATGTTGTAGGTCGAGCAAATTTCTTTGATGATGCACAACCACAGTTTAGCTGTCATTTCTGAATCGTATAAGGCGCGGTGATAAGCCCCTGTTGATTCAATATTACAATATTTTACTAGTGTACCCAGCTTGTGATTCGGTGCTTCTTGGAAAATGCGTCTCGAAACTAATAAAGAGCATACAAATTCTCCAGAATATTGGTGCCCAATGAGGTTCATTTCGGCATCGAGAAAGCGTTTATCAAACGAAGCGTTATGGGCAAGGAGATTACTGTTGCCTATGAAATCCGCAAATTCATGCATAACTTCAGAGCAAGGCGGGGCTTCTGACAGCATGGCATTCGTGATTCCGGTGTAGTTTTCAATAAAAGAGTCCACTCGGCGGCCAGGGTTCATTAGTGCTTGGAATTGATCGGTAATTGCTCCGTTCTCAATTTTCACGGCACCTATTTCAATGGCGCGGTCGCCCATATCGGGCGAGAGCCCAGTGGTTTCAAAATCTAGAACAATAAGTGAATCTGCGCGGCTCAAAAAAGCACTCCAACTAAAACCGTGTTCGCCAAAACAGCATACACTTTATGGCGGCAATACTAGAGAATTTGGGCTTCCGACTCAATGATTAAAGGATAAGTGCTTCATTTAAATAAAAGCGTAGGCGTTTTTAACGCCTGAGAGCTTCGTTTATACTGGCGAAATAATTCATTGAGATAAAATGAGAGCATTGTGGAAAGCCAAGAATTAACACTCGAATTGCTGCGCCAATATAATCCAGAAGATTTAACAGAAAAAAAAGCGCTCAGTTTTATAAGCGAGTTTGTTGAAAAGCAACCAAGGTATTGGGCTAGAGATACTCTTGAAGGTCATCTAACTGCATCGGCTTGGATCACAAATAAAACTCAGACTAAAGCTGTGTTATTGCACCATAAAAAACTCGACATTTGGGTGCAACCAGGAGGGCATATTGATGATAGTGATGCTTCATTGGTCGAAGCGAGCCTAAGAGAAGCTATAGAAGAAACTGGGATAGCTAGCTTAACGCTAAAACCGAAGGGTGTTTTTGATGTAGACGTTCACGACATTCCAGAGCGTAAACAAGAACCTAAGCACCTTCATCTGGATGTGCGCTTTTGGTATGAAGCGGAAAATGAGGCGCTCACTCTCAGCGAAGAATCAAACGAACTAGCTTGGTTAAACCGTTCAGAAATTGAAGCTTTAACACAGGAAGAATCGGTGTTGAGGATGGTGCGGAAGACTTTGTTGTAAGGGGGGGGGGGGCGGTTTTGAGCTGCGGGCTGCGAGCTGCGGGTCAGTTCAAAACATTGAGGCCATCGCGTCTTCGCATTACTTCGAGCGCGCCTGCTTGGAAGCCCACTTTGAAGGATGGTTAGCTTTGGGTGTAGGTGTCACTGTAGCGGGCATCTGAGCCATGGATGGCGAAGTTTAGCGGCGCATGGATGCGCGAACAGCGACCCGCGGAAGTGATTCCCACTCCCGAAGTGGTTTTTTTGTTGTGTTTTAGGCTGCGGGCTACGAGCTGCGGGTAAGTTCAAAACATTAAGGCCATCGTGTCTTCGCTTAGTTTTGAGCGCTTCTATTTCGTATATGAATAAATAATAGTGTCTAGCTTTGGGTATGGGTGTCACTGTAGCGGGCATCTGAGCCATGGATGGCGAAGTTTAGCGGCGCAGGGATGCGCGAACAGCGACCCGCGGAAGTGATTCCCACTCCCGAGGCGGGTTATATCCCCTGTTTATAGTGTCTTTTTAGGGCTGCGGGTTCAAGCAAAAGCCGGCACGGGCACTCATCATTAAAATGAAGACAAAAAAACCTCCCGAGACCGTAGTCAGGGGAGGTTGGTTTTAGAAGCAGTCGATTAGAACTGGTTCATGGTGTTGTCTTTACCGCCAGCTTTAAGTGCAGCTTCACCTGAGAAGTATTCTTTGTGATCATCACCGATGTCTGAACCAGACATATTTTGGTGTTTAACACAGGCAATGGTTTGGCGGATCTCTTTCCGTTGAACGTTTGCAACGTATCCAAGCATGCCCTGATCACCGAAGTACTCTTTAGCGAGGTTGTCAGTAGACAATGCAGCCGTGTGGTACGTAGGAAGCGTAATCAAGTGGTGGAAGATGCCCGCTTGACGTGAAGAGTCCGCTTGGAACGTACGGATGCGCTCATCGGCTTCTTTAGCCAAGTCACTTTCATCGTAGTCTGCGCTCATTAGGTTATCGCGGTTATACGCTGATGTATCTTTACCCGCTTCAGCCCATGCATCGAATACTTGCTGACGGAAGTTTAATGTCCAGTTGAAAGAAGGCGAGTTGTTGTAGACCAGTTTCGCATTCGGGATTACTTCACGGATGCGGTCAACCATGCCACCGATTTGGCCGATGTGCGGCTTTTCTGTTTCGATCCACAATAAGTCTGCACCGTTTTGCAAAGACGTAATTGAATCCAGTACGCAACGATCTTCACCCGTTCCTTGACGGAACTGGAACAAGTTAGACGGTAAGCGCTTAGGGCGAAGTAACTTACCGTTACGGTTAAGGATAACATCGCCGTTTTGTAGAGCTTCTGGTCCTACTTCTTCGCAATCTAAGAATGAGTTGTACTGATCACCTAAATCACCCGGTTCACGTGATACCGCGATCTGCTTAGTAAGGCCAGCACCTAAAGAGTCTGTACGAGCAACGATAACGCCGTTATCCACACCTAGTTCTAAGAAAGCGTAACGAACTGCACGGATTTTAGCTAAGAAGTCTTCATGTGGAACAGTAACTTTACCGTCTTGGTGACCACATTGCTTCTCATCAGACACTTGGTTTTCGATCTGGATACAACATGCACCGGCTTCGATCATTTGTTTAGCCATTAGGTAAGTGGCTTCAGCATTACCAAAACCAGCGTCAATGTCGGCAATAATAGGAACAACATGAGTAACGTAGTTATCGATTTGGTCTTGTATGCTGGCTGCTTTAGCGCTGTCGCCGGCTTCGCGAGCGGCGTCTAAGTCGCGGAATAAACCGCCTAGCTCACGCGCATCGGCTTGGCGCAAGAAGGTGTAAAGCTCTTTAATTAAAGCGGCAACAGAAGTTTTCTCATGCATTGATTGATCGGGCAGTGGACCGAACTCAGAGCGTAGCGCTGCAACCATCCAACCAGAAAGATATAAGTAACGACGATCTGTTTTACCTTCAAAATGCTTCTTAATAGAAATCATTTTCTGTTGGCCGATAAAACCATGCCAGCAACCTAGAGATTGAGTGTATTTAGTTGGGTCAATATCGTATGCGTCCATATCGTTACGCATAATGTCTGCCGTGTATTTCGCAATATCAAGACCTGTACGGAATCGGTTTTGAGCGCGCATACGAGCGGCATATTCCGGGTTGATTGCTGACCAGCTGCTGCCAGCTTTGTCCTTTAGTTCAGAAATTTGACTGATATCGTTGCTGTATTGAGTCATGTGTAAACCCTCTTTTCTTGGTCGTTGGCATCCAAAATAACGGCGGAAATTATTGTTGTTTCCCGCTGGTGATGACCCAAAGATAAGAATCTATTTGTGATTCGTCTAATTTATATCTATGATGCCTGACATTCGCTGAAGTTATAATGGGTGGTAAATACCTGTTTTCTAGCGAAATTACGCTAAATAATAAATTACGCTTGGAGGGTTGAAATGCATCTGAATCGGGTTGATATGAACTTATTGGTGTACTTAGATGTTCTTTTAAAAGAGCGCAGTGTTACTAAAGCTGCGCATCAGCTAGGTATTAGTCAGCCGGCCATGAGTAATGGTTTGCGTCGCTTGCGCGACCTATTTGAAGACCCATTACTGATCAGAACCAGCGATGGCATGACACCGACCGAGCGTGCAAGAGATTTAGAGCCTATGCTGCGCATGGCATTGCAAAGCCTAGAGAAGGTGGTCACACCTCGACATCATTTTGATGCCGCTGAAAGTAATCGAGTTTTTCGGATCATGGCCAGTGATTATGCTGAATCTACTCTGTTACCGGCGTTGCTAAAGCGCTTATCGGACGAGGCGCCGAATGTGGCGTTAGATATTATGACGCCCAGTGACGTTAACTTTTCAGATGTAGAGCAAGGGCGAGTCGACATGGTGATAAACCGGTTTGATACATTGCCGCAATCGTTTCATCAAATGACAGTGTGGTCAGATAATTTTTGTTGCATGTTGAGTAAGAATAACCCCATTTTAGAAAATTTTAGTTTAACGAATTATCTAAAAGCGCGTCATATTTGGGTGAGTAAGACAGGCTATGGGGTTGGCGTGGGGGTTAATCCTGATGATGTACAGCGTTTAGGGTTTGTTGATGAAGTGCTCAATCAACTGGGCAAAAAAAGGCATATTTCGGTTTATACGCGGCACTATGGAGCGGCTATGTTGCTCGCCGAAGAAAATGACCTAGTGGTTACTATTCCAGCACGAGCCGCACATTTGCAAGCCAGGAATGATCGGTTGGCGATTAAAGCACCTCCTTTTGAAATACCGTCGTTATTGTTGAAAATGGTTTGGAGCCCGTTGCTTCATCATGACCCAGCCCATAGATGGCTACGCCGCATGATCATTGACGTTGCAGAAGAAATCCCAGCACCGTACTTTTAATATTCATATTATGAATGGAAAGTATAACTAATATAGATTAGATAAATTAATTTTGGTGATTAGTATAGGAACACAACAAAAAATTCTGACGAAGGACTAAAGCGATGAGTCAATACCTGAACAGTGGCGATCTTCAGATCGATAAAAAGTTGTTTGCATTGATCGAAGATGAGATAGCCCCCGGCACGGGAGTCAGTAGTGCGCATTTCTGGGCAGAGCTTTCGTCAATTTTTAATGACCTAGCACCAGAAAATAAAATGTTGCTAGCCAAGCGAGAAGAACTTCAGCGTTTAATAGATGATTGGCATAAAGAGCGTGCAGGTCAGCCTCATGATGCTCAAGCTTACACGGAATTTTTAACCGGTATTGGTTATTTGTTGCCAGAGCCGGCGCCGTTTCAGGTAACAACACAAAATGTCGATACCGAAATAGCGCAGCAAGCGGGCGCTCAGTTGGTGGTACCCGTTAAAAATGCTCGGTTCGCCTTGAATGCAGCCAATGCGCGTTGGGGCAGCCTTTATGATGCACTGTACGGTACTGATGCAATATCTGAACAGGGCGGCGCTGAGCGAGCGGGAGCGTATAATCCAGTTCGGGGTCAGAAAGTCATTGATTATGCGAAAAACTTTTTAAATGAAACTTTTCCGTTGTCCACGAAAGGTCATGAACTTGTTACTCAATACAGCGTTGATGCCAATGGTTTGCTTGTAACCTTCAAAAATGAGGAGCAAGGCCGATTAGCCGATGCTACACAGTACATCGGATATAAGGGTAAGGCAGAATCTCCTTCGGCAATACTGTTGAAGAACAATGGGTTACACGTTGAAATTCAAATTGATGCTCATCACCAAATAGGCGAAGCCGATCCGGCTGGCGTTAAAGACTTGTTAGTTGAAGCCGCCATTACAACCATTATGGATTGCGAAGATTCAATCGCCGCAGTAGATGCTGAAGATAAAGTGGAAGTTTATCGCAATTGGTTAGGTTTAATGAACGGAACGCTGTCGGCTGGTTTCGTTAAAAATGGTCAAAAGCTAACGCGAGATATGGCTGCCGATCGGCTTTATCAAACGGTCGCAGGTGAAGAAGTTCGGTTGCAAGGCCGAAGCCTAATGTTTATCCGTAATGTTGGTCACCTAATGACTAACCCTGCTATTTTAAATGCCAATGGCGATGAAATTCCTGAAGGTATTTTAGATGCAATGGTGACGGTATTAGCCGCCATGCACGATCTAAAAAAGCTGAGCAAATTCCAAAATAGTCGCACTGGCAGCATCTATATTGTTAAGCCGAAAATGCACGGTCCTGAAGAAGTTGCCTTTGCCGTTCGCTTGTTTGCTCGAGTAGAAGAGGCGTTTGGTTTAGCGGAAAACACGATTAAAATAGGCATTATGGATGAAGAGCGCCGTACTTCATTAAATTTAAGTGCCTGTATTAAGGCGGCTTCTGAGCGTGTTGTGTTTATCAACACCGGCTTCCTTGATCGTACCGGTGATGAAATCCACACCAGCATGTTTGCAGGCGCTTTCATTCCAAAAACCAAAATGAAAACGACCACTTGGATAGGTGCCTACGAAGACAATAATGTTGATGCCGGTTTGGCCGCAGGGTTATCGGGTAAGGCGCAAATTGGCAAAGGTATGTGGGCTATGCCAGATGAAATGGCCGCTATGCTTGAGCAAAAAATTGCGCACCCAAAATCTGGTGCAACAACAGCCTGGGTACCATCACCTAATGGAGCCACTTTACACGCGACTCATTACCATCAAGTTAATGTATTCGAATTGCAAAATTCAATATCACAGCGAGAAAGAGCGAAACGTTCAGATATTCTGACCATTCCTTTATTAGAAGACTCCAACAGTTTAACAGCTGAAGAAATTCAAGGTGAGTTAGACAATAACGCGCAAGGAATATTAGGGTATGTAGTTCGTTGGGTTAACCAAGGGGTAGGCTGTTCGAAAGTGCCCGATATAAATAATGTCGGACTCATGGAAGACCGAGCGACACTGCGTATTTCTAGCCAGCACATGTGTAATTGGTTAGTACACGGCCTTACGAATGAAGCTCAAGTATTAGAAACGATGAAGCGCATGGCCGCGGTTGTGGATGAACAAAACGCTGGGGACCCTGAATACACGCCTATGGCGCCTAATTTTGATAGCAGTATTGCTTTTCAGGCGGCGCTCGATTTGGTCTTTAAAGGGGTTGAGCAGCCAAGTGGCTACACAGAGCCATTGTTGCACCAAGCGCGTTTAAATTTAAAGGCGAGTTTGGCGAAATAACCAAGTTTCGCGCCTTAGGCAAATGCTAGGGCGCGATTATTTTCGGCTGATTACTCGGCGTTTACTTGAAATATTGTGTCGAAGTTTCCTTCGGTAAATCCATCAATATTGTTCAGAGTAACTTGGGCAATGGCCGTTAAGGCTTCAGCGGTAAAAAAAGCTTGGTGTCCGGTTACAATCACATTAAGAAATGACAGTAACCGTGCTAATTGATCATCGTACAGAATCTTATTGGAATTGTTTTCGAAAAACAGCTCGGCCTCTTCCTCATAAACATCTAACCCTAAATTACCTATTTTCCCACTTTTTAATGCTGATATAACAGCGCCAGTGTCTATTAGGCCGCCTCGGCTGGTATTAATTAGGGTAACACCGTCTTTCATTTGGGCCAGTGTTTCCTGATTAATCATGTGGTTGGTCGCGTCCATTAATGGGCAGTGTAATGAAATGATATCACTGTCAGTCCATATTTTTTCTAGCGCAACATAGTTTGCCATTTCAGGCGTTATTTCAGGGTTTGGGTATGGGTCATAGCAATTTACCGTACAGCCAAACCCACGCATGATTTTAATAAAGGCTAAACCAATTTTGCCTGTGCCGATCACACCAATTGTTTTGCCATGCAAATCAAACCCCATTAGTCCGTCGAGTGCATAATTGTTTTCACGAACTCGATTATAGGCTCGATGGATGTTGCGGTTTAGCGCAAGAATGAGCGCTACCGCATGCTCTGCTACTGCATAGGGAGAATACTCAGGTACTCGGGTTACTGTGATGTTGGCTTTTTGTGCGGCCTCTAAATCGACATTGTTAAAGCCTGCGCAGCGCATAGCTATAAGTTTTATACCGTTATCTTCTAGGTGTTTTATGACGTCTGCATTGAGCGTGTCGTTTACAAAGCAACAAACCGCGTCAAAGCCTTGAGAAAGTGCGACAGTGGTTTCATCTAAATGGGATTCAAAAAAAGAAAAGTGATGGTTGTGTTTATTGGCTTGGATTAAATGGTTTTCATCGTATGGCTTGCTGCTGAATACGGCAACTCTCATGGCGAATTCCTATGTTTACCCACTGGCCGAGTGGTTAAATGTAAATATAGGCAAGTTAGAGGTTGATTGGCTGACCATTGATAGTAAGCGACTCCACTTCAACCAAATCTTTTAACTTGCCTTTCCGATAGCTTGCAAATTTTAACGTAATATAATCAAGCTCAGGTGCAACCCAGATCAAATATTTGGTGTCTTTTTTCTGTGGTTGTACTTGTTTTACAATTTTCGTATAAATTAAATCACCGTCGACGTCGAGGAGTTCTTCACCAATTACTTCAAACCGATGAGGTTCTGGGTTTTTGTAACGCAAATTAATGACATTGAGCTCGGTAGCACCCGTTTTCAATTGTTGCCTTAATGCTAACTGATAACTTAAAGGGTCAAAGGTATTGGCTTTGATTGTGTGGCTTAACTTATCTTTTTTGACTTGGCCAGTTACCTTGTTTTTTGGCCAATCAAAACGCCACTCAATGTCTTCTTTAATAAGGAAAACACGGGCTTTCTTATTATAGCTGGTTGGCAAAAACCGGTTGTCTTGAAGTAATGTACCCTTAGAGACTTCTTGGGTTGAAATGCCGCCTTTTTTGGCGTTTAAAGCAAATTCCCACTGATTGTCTTTTGTACGCAGGTACATCGTACCAGTTAAATGGACATCTACAGCGCCAAAGCGAGTAGCTTTAAGTTTGGCTTCAAATGGCAAAAGTGGGTCTGCTGCAAAGGCAATGCTGCCTATCGCAATCCCTAGAAAGGTAAATACAGTTTTGAAAAAGTGTAACGCCATTCAAGAAATCCAATTAGTTTTACTTGGTGGCGTTAGTATCATCTAATGTCAGCGGTATTTGAAGTGTTTTACCTGCAAAGATTACGTCACCTTCAGCCAGGGTTAAGCGTTCTTCGCAAAACCAACCCACCACTTTGGGGTAAATAACATGCTCTATCGCTAAAACGCGTTTGGCAATATCGAGCTCTTCATCTTTAGGTGAAATGGGCACTTTGCCTTGTAAAATAGGGGGGCCACCATCTAATTCCGGCGTTACAAAATGAACGGTTGCTCCGGCTTCTTTGTCACCGGCTTCCAATGCTCGTTTGTGTGTGTGTAGCCCGGGGTATTTGGGCAGTAAAGATGGGTGTATGTTAATCATCTTCCCCAAGTAGGCTTGAACAAACTCGGGCGTTAAAATGCGCATGAACCCAGCCAGAACCACTAAGTCGGGGCTGAATTCATCGATAGTTGCTTGAAGCTGCTCATCAAACGCTTCCCGGCTGGTAAATTGTTTATGGTCTAAGGTAATGGCTTCACAGCCGTAGCGCTTAGCTCGTACCAATCCATATGCGTCTGGGCGGTTTGAAATAACCGCATCAACACGCCCATTAATCTCACCCGATAGACAGTTATCTAATATGGTTTGGAGGTTGCTACCGCCGCCGCTGATGAGCACAACTATTCGTTTCATCATTAACCGTTTATGCCATCAATGAGTACGCGTTCGCCTTGTAGAGCTTCAATAGCACCAATGACGACTGGCTTTTGATCCATAGCCGATAGTGAATCCATTACCGACTGCTGCGCCGTGGCCGGTACGACTAATGCTAAACCGATACCACAGTTGAACGTTCGGAACATTTCAGTATCAGTAATGTTGCCTTTTTCTTGCAACCAGTTAAACACGTCAGGCGCTTGCCAAGCGTTAGCATCAATGCGAATACTGCAGTTATCCGGCAGAACGCGAGGTAGATTTTCGTAGAAGCCGCCACCGGTGATGTGAGATATTGCATGCACTGGTTGGCTTTTTAACAACTCTAAAATTGGTTTCACATAGATAGTCGTCGGCGCCATGAGTGCTTTTGCTAAGGTTGTTTCGCCTAAAGGTTGGTCGGTCGATTCACCAGAAACTTCCAATACTTTGCGTATTAATGAATAGCCATTTGAGTGAGGACCGCTTGAAGGTAAGCCAATTACGACATCTCCTTCTGCTACTTTGCTGCCATCTAAGATGGCGTTTTCTTCAACGACGCCAGTACAAAACCCAGCTAAATCGTAGTCTTCACCTTGGTACATTCCGGGCATTTCGGCCGTTTCACCACCCACTAACGAGCAATTGGCTTGTTGGCAACCCTCACCAATACCAGCGACAACTCGGCTAGCAATATCAACACTCAGCTTTCCAGTTGCATAATAATCTAAGAAGAATAGTGGTTCGGCACCACACACGATTAAGTCATTCACACACATGGCCACTAGATCTATTCCAATGGTATCGTGGTGATCAAGATCCATTGCCAGTTTTAATTTGGTGCCTACGCCGTCTGTACCAGAGACGAGTACAGGGCTTTCATATCCTTTTGGTATTTTGCACAAAGCTCCAAAACCACCGATGCCGCCCATTACTTCTGGGCGTCGAGTTGCTTTCACTGTCCCTTTAATACGTTCAACGAGAGCATTACCAGCGTCGATATCAACACCTGCGTCTTTATAGCTTAATGATGGCTTGTTTTGGTCGGTCATGAAGGGCTCCAAGAATGAAAAATGATCACCAGCCTTAATGGCGCGCGGATTGTAACAGCGTCTTTAGCGTTAATCAGCATGTCTAATCGGTCAGTTTTTTAGTTTGTTACACAGATCGCTGTATTTTTGGTTACGCTCTGTCACAATAGCGGTTTTTAGCCATTTTAAAATGCATTCGGAGTAGGGTATGAATATCAAATCACGACTGAGCTTGGTGCTAGTGTTAAGTGCCTTTTTAGCGTGTGTCAGTGGCTTTAGTGCAGCAGCCACCGAGGTTGAGTTGTATCGCAATACCGTGGTTGTGAGCTTAAACGCTAATAATAAAGAGCAATCCGAAGCGGTACAAAGTGCCTTTAAAGAAACACTGATTCGAGTCTCTGGAATTAAATCGATTACTGAAAGCCCGGATATTGTTGATGCTCTGAACGTGGGTGATCGTTATTTGAGCTCTTTTAGATTTGTAGAAAGCAGTGAGTTTTTTACCAATGTGTTAGGAGAGAAAATTCCTACCAAAGCCATGATATTAGAGTTTGATAAAAAATTGGTAAACGATTTATTAATAGCTAATGGTTTGCCAGTATGGGGTGAAAAGCGTCCTGAGGTTTTAATTTGGTTAGCGGATCGCGTCAATAATCAAGATCATATACTGGCTGATTCTGAAACTGGAGAGGTCGCTGAAACAATTTTGGCCAATGCCCAACAGCGCGGAATTCCTATCGTGTTACCCATTATGGATTTAACCGATACGCTGAGCATTTCATTTGCGGATGTCTATGGACTCTTTTCCAGCGATATTCAATCCGCTTCCGAACGTTATGCTCCAGAAGCCATTTTAGCCGGTCGATTAACGGGAGAAGGTGATAGTTATAAAGCCGATTGGTTAATGCTATTTAAAGGCGAGCGTATCAGGCTTCCGACCGTTAGCGGTACTTTAGATGAAGTTACCGAACAAGGCTTTGATATGGTGGCGCAGCGCTTATCCGAGCAATATGCGTTCGTTTTAGATGCCAATCAAATTGGCGCTGTTTCCGTAAAAATTCAAGACGTGCAAAATGCCCAAACATTAGCGGCTATAGAGTCTTACTTACAATCTATTAACATGATCACGCAGCTTACGCTGAGTTCATTGTCTGAATCGGCTGTTGTGTTTGATGTAGAGATCAGTGGTGATAGAAATCAGTTCTCCGATTTGCTGGCACTCGATAAAAAACTGATTCCTTTATTAGAAACAACCCTTGAAGCTCAACTTGATAATGAGTTGTTATTTATGTGGCAACCCTAAGGAAAGAAGCATGAAAGTCACCGATTCACAAAAGTGGTTTATATTAGCCTGTTTGGGCTTATCCATATGGCTGCTTAGCTTATTGTCTCCCATCTTAGGTCCATTCCTGACGGCTATTTTATTGGCCTATATGGGGGACCCTATAGTAGATAAACTGCAAACTTGGAAGCTTTCTCGCACTCAAGGTGTTGTGGTGACGTTTTTAGCCCTAACCGCTGTATTTGTGTTGGCGGGTCTCATCCTTGTGCCGGCATTAGTTGAACAGATAGACCAATTGATTAAGCTGATTCCGACCTTAATCAATTACATTAAATCCACTTTTATTCCCATGGTGGAGGCAAAGTTTGGTGTCGAGTTGGCTCAGTTAGATTGGCTTCAACTCAGCCAGCAACTGAATTGGGGGGCAACCGGTAATATTGCTAAAAACATTATCGGTAATGTGACTCAAAGTAGCTTTGCGCTGATTGGATTCATCGGTAATTTAGTATTGGTTCCCGTTGTATGGTTTTATCTTCTAAGGGATTGGGACGATGTTATCGCAAAAATTGGTGCTTTGATTCCGCGATATTACTATAAAAAATCGTCTCATTTAGCGTCTGCTTGCCATGAAACATTAGGCGCATTTTTCCGTGGTCAACTTATGGTCATGTTGGCTTTGGCTGTAATCTATTCAGTTGGCTTAATGTTAATCGGCTTAGACTTAGGGTTATTGATCGGTTTGTTAGCTGGGCTGGCCTCTGTTGTACCGTATTTAGGTGCGATTGTTGGCATTGGCGCAGCATTAGTAGCGGCGTTTTTCCAGTTTGGTGATATTACTCACCTGGTGCTTGTTGCTGTTGTATTTGGTGTGGGGCAAACGCTTGAAGGCACTGTATTAACGCCAAAGTTTGTCGGTGATAGAATAGGGTTACATCCCGTTGCCGTTATATTTGCAGTGTTGGCGGGCGGACAATTATTCGGTTTTGTCGGTATTTTATTAGCCTTACCTGCTGCGGCCGTGATCATGGTTTTAGTTCGGCAGATGCACGATAATTATCGCGTGAGCGAATTGTACGGTCCAGATCACCATGACGAGGACGACAGTGACAATGGCCTAACGGATGCAGACGACAACGCCAATGACAGCGAAGTAACGAAAGAACAAACAGACGACGAACTAAACCGTCCAGAGGAAAAGTAATTGGTTAATCAAGCTACTCCACAAATGCCACTTCATGTGACATTCAAAGATAATGCCGTCTTTGAAGACTATCTGCCGGGCAATAACGCCCTAGCGATTGGAACGTTGCGGCAAGCACTAGCACGATTAGACGACCATCTAATATTAATCTGGGGAGCCGAAGGGGTGGGGGTGAGTCATATTTTGCAGGCCTCCATTCACGATTTACAATTGCAAGGTTTGGCTACCATGTATTTACCATTAGCCGAATGCCTGGAGTTTGGACCAGAGGCATTAGACGGTTTAGATGAGGTTGATGCAATTGCTTTAGATAATATTGAGCTTGTTAGCGGTAATGCTCAGTGGCAAGAAGCGATTTTTCATTTTTACAACCGAATGCGTGACAGCGGTAAAATGATCTTAGTGGGCAGTAATTGTAGCCCGATGCAGTTACCTATTGAGTTGCCTGACCTAAAATCGCGATTGAGCTCAGGTTTAACTCTACAATTATCTCAACTCGATGACGACCAGCGAATTGATTGGGTTATTTGGAAAGCGAGGCGACGAGGATTGGTTGTAGAGCGAGAAGTAGCTGAGTTTTTAATTCTCCGCCATAATCAAAATATGAAAGAGCTGGTCGCGACCTTTGATAAGTTAGATACTGAATCTCTGGCGGCAAAGCGGCGGCTCACGATTCCATTCTTAAAACAAGTTTTAGCCTTATAGTTTCTTTACGTTTGTAAGTATTGCGTACAAAAGTTTCACTCAATGCTTACAACACTTCTTGAACGTCATCTCACCAATATTTTTTTATTTCATTATCATTCTGACATCCTTAGCGTTGACTAAGGACTTATTATTTTAAATTAGTAAGGATGATATGAACGATCAATTGATTTCCGTTGTACGCAGTATTTTCGCTAAAATATTTACCTTTATCTTTTTTGGTTTAGCCGCAGCTATACTTTTCTCGCTTGCTAAAAAAGTTCTGGAAGGCATTTTAGATGGTACCAATATTATGCAAATTTTCTTAAGTGGCATTAATACTGGGATCATTGCTTTAGCCGTATTTGAATTGGCATTAGTGATTCATAGTGAATACTCTAGCCATGATCAAGAGTCGGAAAAAGACGCTGTCGTAGGCTTAAGGCGCACCATTCCGCGCTTTATTGGTACCGTGTGTATCGCACTTTCATTAGAAGGGCTGATCATGGTTATTAAGTACAGCCAATTAGAGTTGGCCGGTAATTTGTATTACCCCGTCGCCATAATTACCAGTACTGCCTTGTTATTGTTTGCGCTAGGGGGCTTTTTAGCGTTGACCAAAAATGCCAAAGGGTAAGGTATGTTAGAAAAAAGGACCGAGTATCGGTCCTTTTTTATTTTCTATTAAATAAACGGGTTTGAGTTAGGCAGTTTAATTTTATTTTTAAACTCACTGAGTTTAAACGACTCTTGGTCGAAACTGATGTCTTTATCGCTCATCACCGATTCGCCAAATGAATAGGTTACTGACAATCCATTAAGGCGTGTATTTTCATCGTATTTGGCTTGTTGCTCAAGAACGTTTTCATTGCGCACTTGGTATTTGGTGAATGACTTTTCACCATGGCGCTGCTTCATTAAAGCCTTAGTTTTTTCCGGCGATAATATTAATGCACTGGCATTGTTGCCGCCAAACCCCTTCGAATTAATTACGGTACCCAACATCTCAGCGCCGTGCTCACCTACAGCGTGATGATCCATTAAGATATTCAGATTTGAATCTAAAACATCATCGGCGATGTGATCAATGGTTTTGATGCCAGGAATAAAACCAGTGTGCCATACCCCAAGCGCGGCGGTAATTTGGTCTGCAGCGGCCGGTCCTAGTGAATGACCAACGTATGATTTCACTGCAGAGACGGCCCAGTTGTTAATTTTAAATGACTTTGCAACTTCATTGGCAATATGTGATTCAGTGACTCGGTTTTGCGGGGTACCTGTACCATGTGCCATGACAAACGTTTTGTCTAACTCATCACCTAAAATGGCCTGAGCAAGGGCGGTAGTTTTTGCCATAGTAATGTAATTTCCGACGCCAGGGCCTGAGATCGACTTTTTATTGCCATCTGCATTCACAAACACATCGGCTACAGATCCAAAAACCGTAGCGCCTAACTCTAAGGCTAGCTCATCGTCCATGAGCACAATAAATTGTGCCGACTCGGCCATGGTAAACCCAGCGTTAGAAGAGAACGGTCGGCAAGCTCGGCGGTTATTGGCTGTTTCAGTTCCATCAAGTTGCTTTAATTGCTCATCTTCAGCCAGCGCACCCATTACGCGGAAGCCTTCCATAATTTCCGGAACGATGGGCGCTTCTGAGTTGCCTACAATGGCAACGCGACATTGCCCTGACTGAATGTCGATTAACCCTTGGCGAAGGTTATATAAAAAAGTAGCGCAAGCACCTGCATTTGAACCCGTATTACCAACGCTGTTAATGATATAGCTGTTTACAAAATCGGCGGCCATTTCAGGTAATGCCAATGGCATCATTTTTGAGGTGGTGCGTTTTCCGTTATAGCCAGCTTGATAAAGCCCTTTTAAACCGTATTGATCGGTTTGGCCTACAGCAGAACCGGCGTAAACAGAAATCGCATCAGGTGAGATATGGTCCACGATGTTTGACCAATCAATACCGATAGATTGAATAGCATCGGAAGCACCAAAAACTGTCATTTGTAGTCCGCGAGGGTGGTGTGCCGAGTTATAATAACTGCTTGGGTCAAAACCGGTGGGTAATTGGCCAGCACTGCTGACTTTTGCTTTGTAATTATCAGGAATGACTGCAGTGATCGGGCCTTTAATGGTTACATTGACCGTCTTTGCATCAATTTCAGTTACACTCCAATTCTCCGGAATAGTTTCAGGAAGATGTCCTTTTTTGACGTTGAAATTTCGCGTGGCGTCGGTGTTAAATTCGCCTTGTTTCGCGGATTGCACTTTATCAGGATCGTATAAAGTGGATTCGATTTTGCGAATAAGTGTGCCTTTGAGTGCTTGCTCATTGAAATCATCCGCATTGCGATCTAAGCCCATCAATGTGGCTAAGTCTTCCCAAGTGTTTTTCATGGTTGAATCATCTAATGCATCATGAACCATGCGCTTGTGGGCATGATGCATGGAAGCACGTCCTGCTGTGTTTATTCCACCAAAACCGACTATTACGGGAAGCTTTTTCATAAACCGTCTCTTACAAAGTGTTTGTGCAGAATATAGGGGGATTCTATGATTAAGGGTATAATAAATCGGCCATTATTTGTTGCTTATCGGATAATTAGGCGTCAACAACAAGTTATATCAATGTTCTATCGAAAAAAGGTCTGAAATGAACAGCTGGATTCGCAACTGCGAATTTTACAAAAAAATTCGTATCGTCCGAGTTAAAACCCAACGTTGCATGGCATAAGTTTCTTTCAATATTTACCAAGGTGAAATAAACAGTAGGTATTTACATTAGGCTCTCTTATATTAATCCTCTGATTTTCGATACTAAGGAGATTAAACCCTTAAAATTTACGGCTTATTTGTAGGTAACTAGGGCAGCAAAACATTTCATTGTAACAAGATGCATTTTGGTCATTTAAGAAAGCCATGCGGCCGATCATTTTTTTAAGAGTGGCGTAATTGGGCATTTTTTCTGGTTTTTATACTTTTATTCGAATAGGTAGATAAAAATTTTGGTAGCAGTTAAGCGAATCCCTAAAGCTAATGATGGAAATACCATTGATGAAACTCTTTTTGGACTGATCGCGGATGACCTCGTCAATCAAGGCTTTAGTATTAGGCACGGTGCCTTACCTGATGATATTTCAAGTTCTTTGTATGCTCACCAACTGGAGCTCAACTCCAATATATATGTCGAAGCCGGCATCGGACGTGGTGACGACTATCTAAAGACGGAATTTGTGAGAACCGATGAAATTTGCTGGATCACCAGTGATTCAGAAGCAGGGAGCAAGTGGGTAGGTTGGACGACGAAATTGCAGCGATTTTTAAATCAACGACTTTTCTTAGGGCTGTTTTCTTTTGAAAGTCATTTTGCTCACTATCCGCCCGGCGCATACTATAAAAGGCATTATGATGCGTTCAGGGGCCAAGCGAATAGAGTACTTTCAATTGTTACCTACTTAAATCCTGGGTGGGGGCCATCGGATGGTGGGGAGCTGGTTGTGTACAGAGACGAAAAAGACAGAGAAGGTATAAAAGTAGTGCCTCTTTATGGAACGGTCGTAGCCTTTCTTAGCGAAGAATTTCCACATGAAGTGCTACCTGCAGCAAGAGATCGATATTCCGTTGCTGGTTGGTTTCGTGTTAACACTTCCATCAACAATAGTATTGACCCTCCGCGATAAACCGCAAAGCTATTCATTTTTAATGACAAACTTTCGCCGATGTACCACAAAATCACGCAATAAAAAAAAGGGTACGCGCTTTTGCAGCGCCTACCCTTATTGATTAGATAGCGTTTAAATACTCAAAGTTAAGTATTAGTTAATATCCCAGTTCATTGTAACGCCCGAATAGCTCGAATAAGCCCGAATACTGACCCACCAAGTACCAGCGGCGGGGGCGTTTTCAGAGCACGTTTCGTTGTTCCCGTTTCGATATGGACGGCAATTGTATTGTGACGTTGTAGGCTGACTGCCTTGACGAACGTATAAATCAGCATCCCCTGAACCACCTGAAATTGACGCCGTTAGGTTAGTTGCACCGGCAGGTACGTTAATTTCAAAGTGTTTCCAGCTACCAGTAACTCCACTTAAGTTTGTTTCTGTACCAGAGGTGGGTTGGTCAGTTCCTGTAGCATACGAGCCCGTTAAGGTAACGCCACTATAAGTACTGTATCCTCGAATCATTACATAGTAAGTACCTGTCTGCGCAGGGTTGAAACTGCATGTTTCGTTATTACCATTTTTGTACGGTCTGCAGTTGTATGAAGATGTCGTTGGTTCTGATCCAAAACGAACATACAAATCAGCATCGCCGGTTCCACCACTGATGTTAATTGTAACGTTGGTGGCTTCAGCGGGTACATCGAGCTTAAACATGACAGTACTACCTGAAGCGCCGCCTAACCCAGTGACGGGTACACCGTTATCCAGAGGAGTAACTGTGCTTCCACCACCACAAGAAGCCGTTGAAACACCCACAGTATTAAAGGCTGAAACAACGACGGATGTATCGTAGCTTAAGTCTTGCGCGGCACTGAGAGCGCCACAAGCACCTTGAACAAAGGTTGAGTTAGGAGTCCACTTAGTTTGGTTTGCTAGAACGAATACATCAAATGCTTTGCGAGTATCCCAACCAGGAGACGTGGCCATTAGGTAAAATGCTCGGTTGAATACACCCGAGCTGTGGTGTACGTCCATACCTGATGTATAGTTAGACGCATGACCGATCGACTTACCATCTTTGGTCGGATCATCCATGTAACGCAATGCGCCCGTCGACTTAAAGATATCGGCACCCACTTGCCAGTCGTTACTGCCTTTCATGTAAAATTCAGCGGCTTCACCAGACATATCAGAAAAGGCTTCATTCATACCACCCGATTGATTGCTATAAACCAAACCAGAGTTTTGCTCAGTAAAACCATGACTGACTTCGTGCGCGGAAACATCCAAACTCACGAGTGGGTAAAAGCGTGTAGCACCGTCACCAAAGGTCATTTGGCTGCCATCCCAGAAGGCGTTCTCATAGCTGTTTCCGTAATGCACGCGCATACGCAACTTAGTGTTAATAGGAGCCGTTTGGTACCAATCGTTAAACATGTTAAACACGACGTTGCCGAAGTAGTGGGCATCATTCAGTGGCGAATAAGCACCGTTGGCGTATCGGTTCGTGTTTTCAGGGCAGGTAAATTGGAAAACAGAGCCACCGGTGGTTCTATTTTGCATGTCGATCGTTTCAACGTTCGGGCTGTCCATTCGGCAGTTAGCATCGACATTAAGCGCTGGGAAATCGGTGCCATAAAAATACTGACCTGTTTTTTCATTACCACCTGGACCCGTTGCATCTCTATGCGCAAGACCATCCCAGTGCTCAAGTACTTCACCGGTCATGGCATCAATAAAGTAATGTGGACGAGTAGGCTCAGCTGAATAGTCCATCCAAGACACAAGGTAAACGAGCTGGGCTTCATCATTGTCGTTTAAACGCACCCATAAGTTTTGCTGTTTGTTCTCAAGTTGCATTAACTTATTTTTTATCGCGCTCTGGCTTGGGCGAACGCCTTGTGTTCTAAGGCTATGTTGCTCTAAAGCGTAATTTAGAATCTCTTTACCATCGTATGTCGGTGTCATTTGAGGTAAATCAGACGCGATATTGGTGACATAGTCACCGGCTAACGAAGCAGAGGCATTTGCACTTGCGCTTCGAGTAATTATTTCGCCCCAAATGGGAACGCCTTGGTAGGTTTGCTGATACTTCTCTACGGTTACATCATTGGCTAAGCGACGTGATTTGACTAACTGCACGGATGAGGCATTCGCTTGAGAAGCCATGATACCTTGCGATAAGTGGACTTCCGTCGCTGGAACCCGATCGGCGGCGAAGGTCGTAGCGGATGCTAAAAAGCAACCGCTGACCAAGAGTGAAAACTTAAAATGTTTCATTAGAGTATCCTATGTTGTCATTATTATTGTGTTCTAACACGGCTCGTTTTTGGCAAGCACACATCAGACTGACTCGACGCAAATAACACCTTTTGGGTGTTTTTTGAGCGGACAGAACACCACTATTAAAGTGGTCAAAACATAGCCACAACCCAACGTAGGTTAATTTGTGAACTCTGTTTAAAAAACAGTGGTCGAGAGTGTGTTTTTTTCGACCGACGTCTCAAAATTCAAACAAATCGAGAGCTTTTTCTGATAAGCACTTACATGGCGGGAGAATCGCTTTAAATTGAAATGTGCGATTTAAAGAGCGTTGATCGGGGCGTATTAGAGATTCTTGAAAAAAAAGAGTATGCTATTTCGGACACGCAATGTTTAAAAACGGCAATTGAAATGAAAGTTGGCTTTTTATTGTACCCGCAGGTATTAGCAACGGCCGTTACCGTACCTGTCGAAATGTTCCAGGCTGCGGATCACGTTAAAAAGGATCAAAGCACTCGATTCAGCGCTCATTTTATCAGTAACCATACGGGGCCTGTGACGTTAACCGGTGGGGTAACGCTCGTTGCAACGGACGCCTTTGAAACGCAAAGCCATTATGACTGGGTGTTTGTCCCGCCCATGTGGGGGAGCCCTTGGCATCAGCTAAGCCAGGCTAGTGAAATGCACGCATGGTTGGCCAACGCTTACGCAAACGGCACCAAGTTGATTGCCACTGGTACTGGTGTAGGTCATTTGTGTTCGGCAGGGTTATTAGCCGGAAGAGTGTCTACAACGCATTGGTATTATCTAGACCGATTTCAAAAGCGCTTTCCCGACGTTGAGTTCCAAAAACAACACTTTATTACTCACCAAGATGGCTTGTATTGTGCGGGTTCAATTAACGCACAGACTGATCTTGTATTGTATTTTATTGAAAGGCATTGGGGGGAAGAAGCGTTAGCGCTAGTAGAGCAACAATTTATGCATGAGCTAAAGCGATCTTTTACAACGCCATTCTATGAACCCGGCGGTGCAATGCACAATGATGAGCTAGTGAGCTTAGCACAAAGCTGGATGAGGACGCATTTAGCTGAACCCATAAGTCTAAAGCAACTAACCGAAGTTGTCGGGCAGAGCGAAAGACAATTTAGAAGAAGATTTACATCGGCGACCGGGCTAGCGCCTTTGCAATACCTTACCAAAATTAGAATGGAATACGCACAAGATTTACTAAGAGAAACAAATTTGTCGATGGCTGAAGTCGCTTTTGCCAGCGGCTATACGAATAACGCTTATTTTTCTAAGGCCTTTAAAGAGCATGCGTCGGTAAGCCCGAGTGATTACCGGCGTATAGTTAGAAGTAAGCCATTCTCAGGTTAGCTTTTGGCTTTAGCTTTTTGTTGTTTTTCTTTCGCCTTGGCGGCTTTTTTAAACGGTCTGAGCCACATGATGACATACATAAAGTTAGTGAGGCTAAAACCAACGATGAGCAGCCCGCCAATTAAACCAGATGGACCTAATAACTTAATGAGCCCGCCTAAAATATAAGCGAGAAGTAAGAATCCATACCAGCTTAATCCCGTTGAACTGGGGCTTATGATGGTTGGTATAAATATCAACAATGGCAGGCAAGTAATGATGGCAATAATAATTCCACTGGCAAACCATTTCCCTAAAGGCATTGAATCTAAAGCAGGTCCACTAACTAACACACCCACAATTACTGCGATGACCAGCAAAATGTAATGAAGCCTAATTTTTTTATTAATAGAAATAGTGTGATCAGTCATTCAATATCCTCAGTGCGAGTTGTGCGAGTCGTTTACCTTGTTGTTTAGCAAGCATAGCCGTTTCTGAATCAATCGCATTATGATGTGGCCCGGCCACATGGCTAACCCCGTATGGCGTTCCGCCACCACTTTGAGCATGCAGCCTAGGCTCGGTATAGGGGACACTCATTAACGTCATTCCATGATGAAAAAGAGGGTTCATCATACTCAGAAGCGTAGATTCTTGGCCTCCATGAACAGTTGTTGTGCTGGTAAATACTGTTGCCGGTTTACCGATCATACTTCCAGACAGCCATTGAGTACTGGTTTGTTCTAAAAAAAATTTAAGCTCAGCCGCCATGTTTCCGAATCGACCAGGTGACCCTAGTGCTAACCCACTGGCATTGGCGAACTCTTCAACACTGCAATAAAGCGAGCCTTGGTCAGGAATGTCGGATAACTCAGGGTTGTAGCTAGCTCCGATCGGAGCTACCGTTCTAACAAGCGCTGAAATGCCCTCAATACTTTCAATACCTTCTGCCATGTTGTGCGCTAATGTTTCAGTGCTGCCATGGCGGCTAGCAAATAAAACGAGAATGTAAGGCACTAGAGTATGTCCAAAATTGCGTCAGTTGGTCGCCCAATTCGAGCACCTTTGTCTGTTGTCACGATAGGGCGTTCAAGTAGTTTAGGGGTGTTTATTAACGCATTGATAATGTCCGATTCGGTTGATTCAGGCGATAAACCTAACTCTTTATATTCCACTTCTTTAGTGCGTAAAATATCGTGCGCTTTGGTTCCTAAATTTGATATGAGCTCTTTCAACTCATTTGCGGTTAAAGATTCTTTTAAATAAAGTTTTATGTTGGCGTCAATCCCTTTTTCTTCGAGTAACGCTAATGCTTGTCGAGATTTAGAGCAGCGAGGATTGTGGTAGATAGTTGCGGTCATTTCCGTCATCATCCTTTATTAATGTTCGTTCACGAGATCATACCGTATGAAAGGAATCGGCAGAAGTATTCAGGTCTTCTTAAACTCAAATATTGTAGCAAAAAGCCACATTGGGCAACATTCGGCGGTGCTGACTTTAGCGACCTTATTTGCACTTGTGCCAATTGCATTTACGACTGTTTGGCTTATCTCTCAGTTGCCTGTCTATCAGTCACAAATAGCCGAGTTGCTTGAGCAGTTTTTATCGCAGTTGGTTCCCGAACAAGCCATTTCTTGGCGTGAACGATTGGAGTTTTGGCAAGCGGATTCCACTGATTTACCGCTGAGTTCTTTTATTTTACTTATTGCCAGCGTTTTGTTTCTTGTAAATAGGGTAGACCACAGTTTGCATGAGGTATTCGCGCTTGAGACACGTCGAGGTAAACGGCGATGGTTACATTACGTATGGGTCATGCCAGCGTTAATGTCATTGCTGGTGGCCAGTATGACAGCCATCGTGGTTTTTCAAATTATATTAGGAACGGGCCTTGGCCGTTTATTGCCGTCGATTTCGATTGGTGCAGAAGTGGCACAGTTGCTGGTACTTTTTTTTGTATATCGACTCTCCAGTCGGCGTTCTATAGCGGCTAGGTGGGTATTTTTGGCCGCTTTGCTTGCAACTCTTGGATTTATGATATTAAAAGCAGCGTTTTCTTGGTTTTACACTAATATTCCTAATTGGTCTTTAGTCTTCGGCGTGTTCTATGCGATCCCGTTATTTTTACTATGGTGCCAAGCCGCATGGGCGACATTGCTTTATGGCGCGCTATTCGCACGCTGGATATCGAAGGCGGCTCAAATGCCTCAAGAATGAGGTTTAATGATAAAACTCGAAGGCTTTTTCTAATTCATTTTGGTGCCACATCTGAGCTTCTGGTCCTTGATCAGGCCCTTGATACAGGCCTAGAGCCGCTAGCTTTTGGAAAAAACCTGACCTTGGACAATTGAGCCCATTTTTTTGCACAACTACGCTGACTATTTGAGGTTGCTGTAACGCAGCGTCATCTTCTTGGCATGCCTCGAGTAACTGAACTAATTGCTGAATGGAGTGTGGGGGTGCAATGGCTAGTCTTTCAGTTAACTCCTTGTAAGTCACTACCTCCCTCGCTTTAGCGAATTCCTCTAACAACTGGCGGACTGAATTTGTGTCAATTTTTGGTGTCATAAATTTGAATAACCTGTAGTTGTAATCATTTTGATTTGAATAACCATGCAAAAATGTGACCTATTTGGTCAGCTCAGTATCAGTATTCCGATTTTACAATGTGACATCAATCGCGTTTTGTAAATAAAGCTAAAATTCTGTGATTCAGTTCCGCATGGCCTGCACTTCTTGGTTGTATCTTGAGCAAATGATAGAACCTCCTCAGAGGTCGCGGAGAGAGCATGGATTACAACACACTCGTAAAAACTAGTTTAAAAATATTAATAGCCGGCACCTTTTTGGTGTTATCAGCCTGTACGCAAGATTATGGCGATGCTGAAGGCCGGTCTGGCGGTTTAAATGAAAAAGGGCAGGCGATTTATGCCGAGCAATGTGCTTCTTGCCATGGTTCAAGTGGTCAAGGTGGTAACGGAGGCAGCCTAATTGGTTGTGCTACCTGTGGTGACACCAGCTCATTAATTGCCAAAATTGAACGAGACATGCCAAGTGCGACTAAAGCCCTGAAAGGTGACGATGCTCGTAACACCGCAGAATATGTTTTTGATGCTTTTAACTCGGGTTCTATAGGTAGTGTACAGCGTACTTTGCCCGGGTTAGCCACGATGACAGAGAAGGAAGCAATTTATAAAATTGCATTCGACCTCGCGGGTCGTTTACCTACCGATGAAGAAGTTGCAACCTTTTCTGAAAACGTCGGAGGTGAAAAAGAAGTCATTTATGGCTTTATGGAAGAAGACTATTTTTACGAGCGCCTAAAAGATATTTTTAATGAAGCGATGCTGACGGATCGATATCGAAGTGAAAACGGCGGTAACGTGCGCGGGTTATACAATGGCAACAACCAGCTGCAGCTGCCAAACCCAAATGGCGGACGATATTTCCCATTCCCTGATACACGAGAATGGGAGAGTGAAGTTCCAGGAATGTTAACTCGAAACTATTTACGCTTTTTTGCTGAACAAGGGTTGGCTCGTAAACCCATGCTCTATGTTGAATTTTTAGCTCGAAACGATCGAGACTTCCGTGAGTTTGTCAGTGGTAAATACACAGTCGTCAACAAGTTTATGTTTGATATGCTGGGCGATAATGTAGTTATAGTAGATCCTGATCAACCTCGTCCGAATGGCTCATCAAAACCAGTGTCTAATCCAGAATGGCGCACATTTACCTCACAAAAAGAAATAAATGAGTACTTAGATATTGTTGAATATCTTGGCGGAATTGGGCTGTCAACAACAGATCGAAATCAATACATCATGTCGGACTACCCTTATGATCCACGAGATTTAAAAGCGGCTCAGATTTTTTATAATGAAAAAACAGGAACTGGTTTACCAAGAGCCAGCGGCGTACCTCATTCCGGTGTTATCACTGATGAATTATTCTTGAATGTATATACTGCAACCGAAACCAATATGCATCGAAACAGAGCAAGAATGATTTATTGGTTCTTTGCTGCGAAAGACTTGTTAGCGATTGAGGGTAACCGAGATGCCAGTACCATTGCTTTTGATGATTTTGATGGCGTGAGTGTTGGAACAAACGATCCAACACAGGAAAACCCTGACTGTAAAGTTTGCCATGACATTATGGACCCTGTTGCTAAAGCCTTTGAAAGCTATGCATTGAATGGCTTATGGGATCCAGATAATTCTGATCGAGTGCCAGCACATCTCAAGACTGTTGGATGGGGTTTGAGTAATGCTGATATTGATTACAACCAATTGGGGCAGGGAACCAGTTATGCAAACCGTGAGCTACAATGGTTAGGCGAGCAAATCGCAAATGACCCTGCCTATGCACGTGGCATTGCTCAAATTGTTGTTAGCGGCATGTTAGGTCAGCAAATTTTAGGTGAGCCAGGCGATGACTCCCCTGAAGAATACCGAAATGCCTATGCTGAACAATCCCGTCTCATTGCTAACGCGGCGACTGAATTTAAAGCTGACAGTTATAACATTAAAGCTCTGGTTTATGCGGTGACGAAAAGTGCCTATTACCGAAGTGCGAATGTGGCTAGCCCGAGCTTTTCAGACAAATATACTCAGGTTGGAGCCGTGAGCTATTTGGCTCCTCAAGTTCTACATCAAAAGCTTCGTGCTTTAAATTCGGGTGGTTGGACTAACTCTTTGGACTTACGTCAATTGAACTCTCGACAATTTATCGGCGGTATGAATTCTAATGATATTTTGAAAGATGCCGACTCCGTCGGGGGAATCATCGCTGGTGTCCTAGACCGTATGGCCGTTGAGGAAGCCTGTGACATTGTTAACAATGAATTTAATCGAGATCGTGAAGAACGCGCACTGCTGAAATATGTTGAACTGAATACGAACCCAATGGCCACTAATATTTCGGCACAAACCAGGATGAATAATATTCGAGCGATTCGTTCAAATATTCAATTTCTATATCTAGCGATGTTGCAAAAAGAAGTTGATTTGAGCAGTGAAGAAGTGAACTTAGTTTTTGATTTGTTCATGAGTGCGCTAGAAAATGGCGCTACTGCCAGCTCAGGATGCGGTGGAACAAATGGAAACGACATTGAAGATGCTTGGTACGTTGTCGTGGTATTCATGCTAAGCGACTACCGCTTCATTTACGGTTAATTCAGGAGAATAACAATGAATCGTCGAGAATTTTTAAAAACGACAGGTGCTTCTGGATTAGCAATGGTTGCACCTTTAAGCGTAAGTACCAAAGCCAGCGCCGCAACATTTGCGCCCGTCGGGCAATATTTTGTGTTTGCGCATTTAGGTGGTGGTTGGGATCCAACCACCTTTTGTAACCCAAAAGGTAATGAGTTACGTTCATCAGTAAATGCGAATTTGCCAGAACCAAATAGTCGAGTGACACGTGGAGAGAGCCCTGTGAATCGCTTTCCTAAATCGGCCATTCGTAGAGCCGTAGATGTCTATATTGGAGAAGGTACGGTATCCGATGAATTAACCTATGCACCTTTTTTAGGCACGTATAATCTTGTTGACCCAGACAATATAGAGGTTAATGATAATGGCGATGCAAACCGTGGTCTCAAAATAGAACACATTCAGCGCATTTTAGCGGGTAGTTTAGCTGGAGATACAATTACTATCGCAGCAGAGGGTTTAGATTGGGCTGCTGCAGATAAAGCTAACATTCGAACTAATGCCGAAGCGATTCTCGAGGGCACTGCTACTACTATTGTAGTTGGAGAACTTACGGGATTAGTTGATCGCGATTTAGCTATTACAGATATTGGTACAGCAGGTGCTAATATGGCGGCTAATTTATTCCGCTACGATGCATTCGTATGCTTGTACGCTCACCAGATGCGTGTTCTAAATGGTGTCGATAACCAAACGAACTCCCACGATACCGGTACTCGGTATGCTGATACCGGAAGTATGTCTATGGGCTACCCTGATTTTAGTGCTTTGTATGCCGCCGTAAAAGGTGCTGACAGGCCATTAGCTTGGATGACGGATGGTCGCGGTAATGATGAATCTGCCGGAATTGTGGCTCGCTCATCCGCCAGTGATGCAAACTTTTTCGGTATTTTAGCCGATCCAAAAGACGGAATGGTTGATTTTGTCGATACCGAATTAGAAACGGCTCAAGCGATTCGGAAGCAAATTCAAGCTCAAAAAGAAAACTTACCTTTACGTCAGCAATTGCAAAACCAATTGTATATGGTGCGTGAAAGTAGTGAAGAGTTTTCGGCCGTTGCAAATGATATTTTAAATCCATCAACAGCCGAGCAAATAGCTGTAGAAGATCTGGCCAATAACAATACGCGTCGTCATATGCGAGTTGGTGTTGCTGGTTTTGCTGCCGGAATGGCTTCGTCTATGCAAGTAGGATTTGGAGGCTTCGATACTCACGGTAATCATGATGCTAACCATTTCAACCGTATTCGAACCGTTCTGCAAGATATGCATTTTTTATTCAAAGCTCTCGATGCTTATGGTATTGCCGATCAAACAACTGTAATTGCGGGGTCCGATTTTGGTCGTACACCTTGGTTTAACGATGGTAACGGTAAGGATCATTGGGCGGTAACCAGTTACTTATTATTTGGTAACCACGTTGCAGGTGGAACGGTTGTAAACGCAACGGATGGTCTAGTGAATGCTGTTGAAGTAAGTAATAGTGGCACCGACCTAACTATTGGCGGTTCACGCAGAATGACGGCTGCACACTTACACGATCAATTGCGTAAAAAAGCAGGGATACAGAATACAGCGGAAGCTTTGCAGTTTCCGATAGAAGTTGATGAGTTAAATATGCTGGGTTAATGCTGGTACTGTACCGACAAAACTTAGCGAGGTTACTCGTCCATTAATTATTAAAAAGAAGTTGGACAATCCATGAAATATAAATTAGTTGCAATCTGCGCACTAATGGTTGTGTTCTCCGGATGCGCTACGGTCAGTCCGTGGCAACGGGGGACACTCGCCAAAACCGAAATGAGTTGGGCACCAGATAGACTCGAAAGTACCTTAGATGGCCATATATATTTTGCGAAAGAGGCCTCTTCGGGTGGTACAGCCGCTGCAGGCGGTGGGTGTGGTTGTAACTAATTTAAATGGAAGTTGTAATGTCAAATAAATTAAAATTATTAGCCAGCAGTGCGTTGGCTATTCCGGGAATGAGCGCTCAGATTTCAGCGGCGGGCCCGGCCGAATCAGAAGCATCTTATCGGTACACCTATTATCAAGAAGATAAATCCGATGTCGCACGTGACGATTCCAATACCGCGAACCCAAGATATAATATTCAAGTCCATCAGTTTCACCTATTACACCCAATTGATCAGCACTTAGCCGTTAACGCTGAAGTGAGCTATGAATACATGTCTGGATCTTCTCCAGCTGCATCATACATTGCCGATGGTGAAGACGAAGTGTCTACCTATTACAGTGGGGCTTCTGAAGAGCGTCGCTTTGATGCAACTACCTCGGCTCGCTACTATTTTTCTGAGGCTGATATTGGTGCGGGTGCTTATATATCAAAAGAGCGAGATTACTTAGCACTTAGTGGCAACCTTGATGGGTCGATGCAATTTAATGATCAAATGACTACTATTTCGGGTGGGCTCAGTGCTGGATACGATTGGTTAAATCCTAATTCTGGAATCAAAAATAGTAAAGGTGAAACCATTGATATTGGTGATCTATCAGAAGAGCAAAAGGCCGATGTTTCGGCGGGGCGTTTAGCCGCCTATAACCAAACAAAGTGGCAAGTGTCTGTATTTGAAGGTGTTGGCCAAGTTATTGATATGAATACGGTTGTCCAAGCTGCGGTATCTTTTACTTATAAGGCTGGTTATTTATCGGACCCGTATCGTGATATATGCGACCACGCTGAAAACGTACCCTGTGATATTCGGCCATCTAGCCGTGCCGCTGGTACATTAGCGCTTGGTGGTCGTAAATATTTACCAAAATATGATGCCTACCTACATGCGGATTACCGATTGTATTTAGATACCTGGGATGTTGCTTCTCACACGTTAGATTTTGATGTGTATAAAACATTTGCGCCCAATATTAAGTTTTTTACTAACAACGATATAACCATTCAGGTGGCACCGGGGATTCGTTATTACCAGCAAAATTCAGCGTTTTTCTATGAAGTTCCAAACCTCGCTGATTACCCTGGTGGGTTGGCTTACGATGAAAACACAACAGAGTATTATTCAAGTGATCCGCGATTATCTTGGTATGGTGCCTTAGGATTGAAGGCGCGGCTCAAAGTGACTTACAAGCAATTTGCTTGGAATGCATTGGCGGAACGCTATGCGGGCAACCCAGCCTATGGCTTTAATTTCTCTGATGATCCAGCTATTGGCGAAGTGCCAGGTTTACCGGCTTATTGGCGATTTACCACAGGCTTAGATTATAAGTTTTAATCAATGTTTAAGCACAATCATCAATTTGTGGCCATGGGCGGTCCCTGTGCAATCTATTTTTGGCATCACTCAAAACAGGCTGACGAAATTAAACGCACGCTCGAACAAGAAGTGCGTCGGTTAGAATTTAAATTCAGTCGGTTTAAAGCAACGAGCTTGGTGTCACAAATTAATCGTGGGGAGCATAACGGCTCAAGCCTTGATGATGAAACCACCGCACTGCTCAACTACGCCCAACAATGTTTTGAAATTAGTGATGGCCTATTTGATATTACTGTCGGCAGCTTCAGAGAAATCTGGGATTTTAAGTCTGGAAAAACTCCCAATGAATCTGAAATCTTAACGGTTAAAAACAAAGTAGGTTGGCATAAGGTTGGTTGGAATGGCCAATGTGTCAATTTATTGAAAGGAACGGAACTTGATTTTGGCGGGCTGGTCAAAGAATTTGCCGCAGATCGTTTGGTTGCGTTATTGCAAGAACATCAAGCTACCGGTCTGGTCAACTTAGCCGGAGACATTGCCGTAACGGGTAGGCAAGTAGAAGGGCAACCATGGCCTATTTCAATCGTGCATCCACGTGCTAAGGGCAAGGTTATAGCAACGGTAAACCTTGAAGGTGGGGCAATAGCATGCTCAGGTGATTATGAGCGATTCATGTATATTAATGGTAAGCGGTATCATCATCTCATAAACCCGCTTACAGGCTGGCCAGATACAGAAAGCTTAGCGTCCGTTTCGGTTATTACACAAAACTGCATAATGGCCGGTAGCATCACAACAATTGCCATGTTAAAAGGTGAGCGTGCAAAAGAGTGGCTAGATGAAATAGCGTTGCCATATTTGGCCATAAGAAAAGACTGTTCTATTTTTGGAAGTATTGAGGTTTAAATGAAGTCGTTACTCGTTTTAGTTTTATTGTTGCTTAACCCCTTGATTGCCAGTGAGTTTTTAGACGTTGACGATGCCTTCAAGATCTCCACTGAGCGCACCGAAAACTCACTCATGTTTAGTTTTGAAATTGCGCCCGATTATTATTTGTATCGTGATCGTTATTCTATAAAAGGGATTGAGGGCGCTAAGCTCGGTGCTGCAGAATTCAGTGATAATGTAAAAATAAAATTCGACCCTAATTTTGGCGAAGACATGGCCGTTTTTTATAATATTATGACGGCAACGCATGAGATTATAGCTGAGAATGGCAGTATTCAAATTACCTTTCAGGGCTGTGCTGATGCTGGCTTGTGCTACCCACCTCAAAAACGATACTTTTCATTAACGGGTGAGCCATTAGCAGCCCCGAGTAGCAATGTAGGAGCCAGTTTAGATTTAGGTGACTCGTTAATCGCCGATCTACCTCAAACCAGTGAATCAAATCTCACCATTGTGACAGCCGTCATCTTTGCGATGATTGGCGGACTCATTTTAAACCTCATGCCCTGTGTATTCCCGGTCTTGTCAATAAAAGCAATGCAAATGGCACAGCTAGGACAGCACCAGCAACAAGCGCGCGCGCACGGATTAGCCTATACCGTTGGAGTAATAGTAAGTTTTGTAGCCGTAGCGGGTGTGTTGCTTCTGATTCGTTATTTTGGCGACTGGGCGGGGTGGGGCTTTCAATTGCAATCACCTTACTTTGTCGCGTTTCTCATCGCTTTGTTCTTCTTAATGTCTCTCACCATGACAGGCTACGTTGAGTTTGGCCAAAACTTAATGGGTGTCGGGCAAGGGCTCACGCAGAAGTCTGGGTTATCAGGCTCATTCTTTACTGGCGTACTTGCTACCGTAGTCGCGACACCTTGTACGGCACCCTTTATGGGCTCTGCTATTGGTTTTGCGTTGCTACAGCCGGCTTACGTAAGCTTACTAATCTTTGCCGCCATGGGATTTGGTATGGCGGCTCCCATTTTACTGATAACTCTACTGCCGAATCTAGGTGCGCTGATGCCTAAGCCAGGTGCTTGGATGAATGTGTTCAGGCAGTTAATGGCCTTTCCTCTGTTTGCCACGGTGTTGTGGCTAACTTGGGTTTTAGTAGAAATTAAAGGAACCGATGCTTTATTAACGGTAGGTCTTGGGTTGATTGCTCTATCTATTGCTATTTGGCCAGTGTTGACAGTAAATGAAATTCAAAGTGTGCGCTTAGCGTGGTTCAAACGGGTCGTAAGGTGGTCGTTTGTCGTTATAGCCTTGTTTGCTTTGTTCGATTACCGAGAAAAAGAAGATTTATGGGTCGACTACAGTGAATCGCTTGTTGAAGAGTCTTTAAGCCAAGGCAAATCTGTTTTTATCGATGTTACGGCCGCATGGTGCATAACGTGTAAAGCAAACGAACGCGTTGCGCTTTCGGGAGATCGTTTTAATCAATTGGTTAAAGACGAAGGGGTGGTGCTAGTAAGAGCCGACTGGACGAACCCATCGCCTGCGGTCGATAAGCTCATTGAAGGGTTTAATCGTGATGGCGTGCCATTGTATGCCTACTACCATAAGGGCGCTTCTGAAGCCTTAGTATTACCGCAGATCCTCAGTTTTGGTTTAGTTGCCGAGACCTTTCGAGGAGAAACACTGTAGTAAATTGCCTAGAGCCAATGGTCAAAGTGAACAAGACAAGCTATGCTTTGAGTTTGCTCGACCATTAAATCAACATTTCTAGGTGAAGAAGGTTTTTCGTTGGAACAATTTAGCTTACCAGCCATTTTAGATATCGAGGCCTCTGGTTTTGGTAAGGGCAGTTACCCCATTGAAATCGGCGTAATGACAGAAGCGGGACGTCAACATTCTTGGTTAATTCGACCGGAAGATGACTGGGTGCATTGGCGAGAAGAAGCCGAGGCATTGCATGGCATTTCACGTGAAAAACTGTTGAAAGAAGGCTTACCTACAGCAGAGATTGCCGACAAACTCAACGAACTTTTTGAAGGTCAAATATTATACAGTGATGGCTGGGGGTTCGATTCAGGCTGGTTGAATCTGCTATATTACGTGTCGGGTCGAAAAATGTTTTTTAAATTAGATACCTTGCCTAAAATATTATCAGAGTACCAATTAGAACATTGGGATCAAACTAAAGCTGAAATTGAAATGCACCGTGAGTTGCCCGATCATCGAGCGGGCATTGATGCATTTCTGATTCAGGAGACCTATAAAAAAACCTTTGTCTCTGAACAAATAGAAAATGCCGATCTTTAGCTACTAAATACCGATCTTTAGCTACTAAATACCGAATTATTTGTAAGTTGATCAGACGCTGGAGCGTAGGTGTTCTGGCTTTCTGCGTTGTCAGGAAGGCTCTCTTCGGTAACCGACGATTCTGACGCTTCAATTGCGGTCTCTGTGTGAGCTGAGGTCGACTGAGTGGCCTGATTGGATTCTTGCTCTTTTTTACGTCTATTTTCTTCTCGGGTTATGGCGCGATCATTCATAGTCCAAGTAACAGATTTTTCATCATAATCGGCCATTCCGTTACTTTTCGCGGCTTTTTTTGCTAAGGATTCATTCAGCTCGTCAGCCTCCTTAGCTAGCTGCTTCCGCTCAGAAGTTTCTAACGCCTCTACCATTGAGTACAGCGCAGCAGACAAAGCGTCAGCAGCGACACGATCAGAGGTTTTACCAAAGCGCTTAGCAATAATGTCCAACATAGCAATATCCGAGCTATTTAACCGAACATTAAAGTCACTAAAGGTAATCTCGCTTTCTTTGCGGAGAGCTTCTTCTTCGTAGAAATTTTTAATCAATTCTTGAGCGCGATTTGTCATGAAATCCTCTTATAGTTTTAACAGTTGCGTTATTATATAGAAATTATTGTACTGTATTTGGAGTCACCTGTGTCGATTCAAACTCAAATTGAAGCAAAACTAACCGTGTTAAACCCTAGTTTTATTGAAGTTATTAATGAAAGTCATATGCACTCTGTACCGAAAAACAGTGAAACTCACTTTAAGGTGACAATTGTTAGCGATCAATTTGGTGGGGTAAGGTCAGTAAAGCGCCATCAAATGATTTACGCACTATTGCAAGAAGAAATGCAGCCTGGAAAGGTTCATGCGTTGGCGATTCACGCCTATGACACGCAAGAGTGGCAAGGCAGTTCACCAGATTCACCAAATTGTTTGGGCGGTTCGAAGTCTTAATTCAGATAGCTATGCCTCGCGCGAACGTGTGGTTCGCTTCGAGGCTCATTGCACGGTTACCTGTTACTTTGTTGGTACATTCAACAGAAGGTATAGGTCGGTTAGAATGTCCGGTATTTCATCGAACATTTGCTTCAACAGTGATTTCTGTTGATAAAACTGTTTAAAGTCTGGTTCTTCAGCAAAAAAGCCCGATGCTACTTCAATAGGAAGCATAAGTACCGACATTTGCTCTTCGTCTTTGTGCTGGAAGTGCTCTGGCAATTCAAACACAACTTCCATAAAGCCTTGACACCAAGCTTCCATGTCAGACTCTTGGTAATCAACGGTCGGTTCGAATGTTAATGTAATCGCATCATCAGAATAGAGCTCTTCTGCAATTTGTGAATGCAGTGCCACACAGGTATTCGCAAAGTAGATGGCTTCGGATTCTTCAAGCTCTGTTAATGGCTGATCAATGGCGGTTGCTAGCCATTCATCGGAAACGGGCTCTGAGCAAATGGCTAACGCAGTCAAATAACCATGTAAGCCATGAATGTCGAAACAATCTTCACTACGTTGTTCACTTTCCAACCAGTCGGCCAGCTGGTCTACATCAATTTCAGACATTATTTGGAACCTTTTGATATTTATTTTTATATTATACGCGTAATTTAAAGAATCACGAAAAGGAAATGCGAATCGGTCTTTTATTCTGCACGGCTGCTCGCTACAATCTAGCGAGTTCTGCCTCCCCGTAGCTCAACTGGATAGAGCCACCGCCTCCTAAGCGGTAGATCGGGGTTCGAGTCCCTGCGGGGAGGCCACAAACTAATAAAGAGGTGATCATGTCAAAGTCTTTAGCCATTATCGGCGGTACCGGTTTAACGCAGCTTGCCGGATTAACAATTTCAAATGCTCACGATATTCAGACGCCATTTGGCGCACCATCAGCCCCTGTCTTGGAAGGTGAACTCGATGGAATGCGCGTGTTGTTTATTGCTCGTCATGGTCACCCGCACAGAATTCCACCACACTTGGTTAACTATCGTGCTAACTTGTGGGCGCTTCAAAACCTATATGCTACAGATGTTATTGCCGTCAATGCGGTGGGTGGTATTACAAAAAATATGAAGCCCGGCACACTTGTGTTGCCGAAACAAATTATCGATTACACCTACGGTCGTGAAGGAACCATCTTTGATGGGGAGTTCGCACCCGTATCGAATGTTGATTTTAGTTACCCCTACACTGAAGAACTGAGAGACTTGTTGATTAAATCTTCAGGTAAGGTTGGTGAAAAGGTTTTAAATGGTGGGGTTTATGGCGTCACTCAAGGCCCTCGCTTAGAAACAGCGGCTGAAATTTTTAGAATGGAGAGCGATGGGTGTGACATAGTTGGAATGACAGGCATGCCAGAAGCAAGCTTAGCACGTGAATTTAAATTGAATTATGCGAGCTTGTCTTTAATCGTGAATCCGGCGTCTGGTAAAGGGCGTGGTGCCATCACCATTCGCGAGATCGATGAAAATTTAGCCGTGGGAATGCAAAAAGTACGTAGAATATTAGGGCAGGTAGTAAGCGATTATTACGAATCAGAGTAATTTAATCAGCTTAAAAAAAGCCGACGTTAGTCGGCTTTTTTGTTTTTAGTTTTCATCAGGCTGTTTTAGTTCAATTGGGGTTATTAACACTATGAGCCCAAACTTTGGGTTATCGAAATAATGCAACTCTTTACTTCTCATTCTTCGGTTCTCATTCATGGCCGCAGCGCTAGTCGATATAAAATAGTCATCCGACTTTCGGCTAACACGATTGTTCAACAGTGAATCTGCATTTATTAGCGACAGGCCACCAAAATCATCTACGGCATCAGTAGCCGACCCGGAAGTATTGGATTCACTAAAAAAACTAAATGGATCTTGGCTTTTTGCGTATTCTAAAAACGTCAGCCGAGTGTTGAGATGTAAATAGCGTTCAACATATAAATCTATATAGCCTTGTAATTCTGCTTGGCGGCCGTACTTTTCACCGCCATCTATACGGATTGGTATAACGTTGTCTCGGTTAGGTACCGGCTGATTCCAAGCTTCGTGAAACAGTACTCGATGACTTCGACTGCCTTCTAAAGACAAGCGCTGTACATTAAGTTGGCGCTCAAATTCAGACAGTGCGACAAATGCCTCCAAGTTTATTTCTGTCATTTGGGGCTCTAACGTCGCTTCTTCTAGCTCGGCTAATTCTTCTTCTGTCGGTTCCTGAGCCGAATTTGCGGTCAGCAACTCTGTCACCCCTTTAATTTGAATAAATTGCTCCGGAGTTTCTATAGTAGAGTAGCTAGGCCAAGCCTCGGGTGAATCTGTTTCAACATCGGCGTTGGTAAAAGCGATGATTTCCACTTGGAACCAGCGTTCTTCAGCTAGGTCTTCGGCATGTACGGTAGCCGACCACAAAGACAGTGATAATAAGGTCGTCAGCGTTAAGTTATTTCGCATCATGTTCGTTTCTTTATTTTAAAAGTGTCAGTAGTTTTTCGACCGCCTCAAAGCGCTGATCGGCAGTTTGAGTGTCGGCTTTAAACGTTAATTTAGTGCCTTTTACAAGGCTATAAATATGTGGTTGAGCCTGAACCAGTTGAACGATTTTAATAGGGTCTACCGTGGTAGATTTTCCAAAATCTAGGCTACCGCCCGAATCGTTCATGTCGAGTCGTGTGGCACCGAGCTGTTCTATTTTTAAGCGAACCAATGTTAAACGGCATAGATTTTTCACAGAATCAGGCAATAAACCAAATCGATCAATTAATTCTACCTGTAATTCACGCATATTGGCATCATCAGTGATAGTCGCAATGCGCTTATACATGGAAAGCCGAGTATTAATATCGCCCATATAGTCAGCAGGAATCAAGGCAGGAATGCGTAAGTTAACATCGGGTCCTTGATTTTCTATATCATCAAGTGAAATATCCTCACCCTTTCTTAGGGCGCGTACGGCCTTGTTCAGTAAATCCATATATAAGGCAAATCCAATACCTTCTATATGACCGCTTTGCTCTTCACCCAGCAATTCCCCTGCGCCACGAATTTCAAGATCGTGTGTCGCCAACGTGAAGCCGGCACCTAAATGCTGAGATTCAGCAATAGCTTCTAATCTTTTTTGTGCGTCTTTGGTCATTGTTTTCCAAGGCGGCGTTAGCAAGTAAGTATAAGCTTGGTGGTGTGATCGACCGACGCGCCCTCGAAGCTGATGCAATTGTGCTAGACCAAATTTATCCGCTCGTTCAATAATGATCGTGTTTGCACTGGGTACATCGATGCCGGTTTCAATAATGGTGGTACAAAGCAAAACATTGAATCGTTTATGATAAAAGTCGCTCATGATGCGTTCAAGTTGGCGCTCTGGCATTTGGCCATGAGCAACGACCACACGAGCTTCGGGGATTAAATCTGTTAAATACTGTTGCGTTTTTTCAATCGTACTGACTTCATTGTGTAAAAAGTACACTTGGCCACCTCGAAGTACTTCTCGCAGAATGGCTTCTTTAGTTAACGCATCGTCTTTCTCGCGAACAAATGTTTTTACAGACAGTCGTTTCGCTGGCGGTGTCGCAATGATGCTTAAATCGCGTACACCAGACATCGACATGTTCATGGTGCGTGGAATCGGCGTTGCCGTGAGAGCTAGAATATCGACATTGGCTCGTAAAGCTTTGATGGTTTCTTTCTGCGAAACACCAAACCGGTGTTCTTCGTCGACAATTAATAGCCCTAGGTCTTTAAATTTCACTGACTTTTGTAAAAGCTTATGCGTACCTATGACGATATCTACCTTTCCGTCGGCTAATGATTCTAAGGTCGATTGTGTTTCTTTTGAGCTGTTAAACCGGCTGAGCACATCTATCCTAAACGGCCAATCAGCGAAACGGTCTTGGAAGCCTTCAAAATGTTGCTGGGCCAGTAGGGTAGTGGGCACTAGAATGGCTACTTGTTTGCCATTGTTAGCGGCAATAAAGGCGGCACGCATGGCGACTTCGGTTTTGCCAAAGCCAACATCACCACATACAAGCCTGTCCATCGGGCGCTTTTGACGCATATCATTGGTAACGGCATCAATCGCGATTTGCTGGTCTTCAGTTTCTTCAAAACCAAAACCACTGGCAAATAATGCCGTATCGGTTTCATCAATAGTGAAACCATGCCCTTTTTGAGCTTCTCTGCGAGCGTAAATGTCGAGCAATTCTGCGGCTGTATCTCGGATCTTTTCAGCCGCTTTGCGCTTGGTTTTAGCCCAGCGATCATTGCCTAGCTTGTGAATAGGCGCGTAGTCAACATCGGCACCTGAATATCGGCTGATTAAATGCAGGCTCGATACCGGTACATAAAGGTTGCTGCCTTGAGCGTACTCAAGCTTTAAAAACTCTTGAGTTTGGCCGTCTATCTCAAGTATTTCTAAACCCATATAGCGGCCGATACCGTGATCTAAGTGCACTACAGGAGTGCCAATGCTGAGCTCGGTTAAGCTTTTTATTACTTGGTCGCTATCGCTTTGTTCAGACGGTGTTCCTGGTTTACGTCGGCGTCTTTGCGCAACGTATTCGCCGAACAATTGCGTTTCTGCAATTAAGGTTATTTTGGCGTCCGTTAATGTCATGCCCGTCGATAGCGGGGCTACGGTTAACCCAATGTTTATATCTGGCTGCTCTAAAAAGGCGTGAATGTTTGTGCAATCGGTTGGTTTTACTCGTATTCGGGCCAGTAATTCACGCAGCGCCTCTCTACGTCCTGCGCTTTCTGCACAAAATAGAACCCGATGATCCGTTTCTTTTAGAAAGCATTCCAATTTGTTAAGAGGCTCTGTTGCCCGGTGATCAATTGGGTAAACAGAAGGCTTTTCTGTGTTTTGGTTGAAAGCTTGAGAATCATCAAAGGCATGGTGCGAAAGCATTATCCGTGGAAATGCCTTTAAACGACCAAAGAAAACTTCTTGCGGTAAAAAGAGTTCGTTAGGTTCTAGAATTGGATTGAATACATCATGGCGACGATTTTCATATCGGTTTTGAATCTCTAGCCAATAGCGCTCAAAAGTTTCATTGAGCTTTTCAGTCGTGACTATGGTTGTGTTGTTTGGGAGGTAGTCGAAAAAGCTCGCAGTCTCTTCGTAAAAAAGAGGAATGTAATATTCAACTCCTGGGCTGGCTATGCCTTGACTAACTTCTTTATAGAGTGTCGACTTGTTAAAGTCACAATCGAAGCGGCTCCTAAAAGACTGTCTAAAGTGGTTTATGCCCGCTTCCGTTAAAGGGACTTCACGTCCAGGTAGAAGGGTAATGCTGTTGGTTTGTTCACTTGTTCGCTGAGTTTCAGGGTCAAACCAACGAATAGACTCGATTTCGTCATCAAACAGCTCGATTCGAACCGGCTGCTCTGAGCCCATTGGGAAAACATCGAGCAGTGAGCCTCGCACGGCAAATTCACCATGTTCAAATACAGTTTCAGTTGCTCGGTAACCAGAAGATTGCAGTTGTTGCCGTTGCTGATCAATATTGAGTGTTTGACCAACTTGCCAATGAAAGTGATTTCCTTGGATCGCGGAAACAGGGGGTAAGCGGTGGCTAATATTTGAAACGGTGGCCAAAACGAGGCTGTTTGATTGGCTTGCTAGCGATGACAGTACCGATAAGCGATCTGAAATAATGTCTTCATGAGGCGAAAAACCATCGTAGGGCAGTGTTTCCCAATCTGGAAAGGTCTGAATTGACCAGTCGTTATTTTGTCGTAGGCAGGCTAAATCGGAGGCTAGAGATTCTAATTCGGCGGGGGAGTTCACAATACAAAAAATGGTACCGCCTTGCTGCTCAATAAGGTTCACGAGTAACAGTGCTTGGCTGCTTCCCGCTAAATTACCTATCTTTTTAATATCGCTGGCTTTATTCGGTGTCTTAAAAGTAAAAAATGTCATGACGAATAGGAAACAGTACTGTTCGAATGGAGTCGCGATTCTAGGTAAAAACTTACTCATGCGCGAGTATTCATTGAATATTTGTCAAATGAAAGTGGCCGACTACACTGAAGTGGTACAAAAATTAAGCGGCCGAGTAAATTTTTTTAACCAAGCGGTAAAATACGCGCTGGCCTTATATAGCGCGGATCTTTATACTATCGCACGATTTTTTGGGAGGTGTTCGAGTCACTGTGAATCACAGTGCACACGAATTACCTGAAAGCAATTTGACAACGAAGCGGTCATATTGGTTATAAACCAAGCACAGATCTCGCGAAGTCAACGGATACTATAATTATGATAACCATCAAGAAAGGTTTGGATCTTCCGATCTCCGGCGCACCCCGCCAGGAAATTTCTGAAGGTCGACCCGTTAGTACGGTGGCTCTGATCGGGTACGATTACCACGGCATGAAACCAACGATGCTGGTACGTGAAGGCGATCAAGTCAAAAAAGGCCAACCTGTTTTTTCTGATAAGAAAAATGAAGGTGTCGTATACACTGCGCCAGCCTCGGGCGTTGTAAAAGAAATTAATCGCGGAAAGCGTCGTGTTTTTCAGTCGCTTGTTATTGAAGTGCAGGGAAACGACGCGGTTGAATTTAAAAAATTCGACAAATCTGCTTTGGCTTCTATCAGTGCTGAAGAACTTCGAAGCCAGTTAGTAGAATCTGGCTTGTGGACAGCATTGCGAACGCGCCCTTATTCAAAAGCTCCAGCCATTGATTCAGAAGCGGCCGCTATTTTTGTTCAAGCCATGGATACCAATCCACTTGCTGCAAATCCTGAAGTTATAATTGCCGAGCAAGCTGAAGCATTTGAGCTAGGTTTGGGGTTGTTAACCAAGTTGACGCAAGGCAAAGTTTATCTTTGTAAAGCGCCTGGCGCGTCTATTCCAACGGCCAGTGGTGTACAAGTTGAAGAGTTCGGTGGCGTTCACCCTGCGGGCAATCCTGGTACTCATATCCACTTTTTAGAGCCTGTATCGGCGACTAAAACAGTTTGGACTATTGGTTATCAAGACGTAATCGCTATGGCGAATTTGTTTTTAACCGGTGAGTTAGATATGAATCGAGTGATCTCAATTGCCGGTCCTCAAGTAAAAGAGCCAAGACTCGTGCGCACCCAGTTGGGCGCCGATTTAACCATGATTGCTCAAGATGAACTCAAAGACGGCGACAACCGTTTAATTTCAGGGTCTGTTTTTGGTGGTCGTACAGGTAAAGGTCCTTTGGCTTATTTAGGGCGATTCCATACCCAATTGAGTGTGTTGGCGGAAGACTATTCTCGCCCAATGATTCACTTCTTACGCTTAGGCGTGAATAACCATTCTGTGAAACGTACGTTTATCTCTAGTTTGTTCAAAAACAAATTGTTCGATTTCACCACAACAACCAACGGTTCTGAGCGCGGCATGCTGCCAATTGGCCAGTTTGAGAAGGTTATGCCTCTCGATATCCTAGCGACTCAACTTTTGCGCGCCATTGTCACCGGTGATCTTGAAGGTGCTGAACAATTAGGTGCGTTGGAGTTAGATGAAGAAGATATCGCGCTGTGTACTTATGTATGTGCAGGTAAATATGAGTACGGCCCAATTTTGCGGGATGTGCTAACTAAAATAGAGCTGGAGGGATAATTATGGGTCTTCGGGCTTTTTTAGATAAAATCGAACCTCAGTTTCACAAAGGCGGAAAGTATGCGCCGTTGTATCCATTGTTTGAAGCGATAGACACAGCTTTATATAAAGTTGCATCCAATACGCATTCTTCGTCACATGTACGTGACGGCATGGATTTGAAACGTATGATGATTATGGTTTGGCTATTTGTATTCCCAGCCATGTTTTGGGGAATGTGGAACCTAGGGTTTCAAGCCAATACCGCTGTTGCCAGTGGTGCCGGTGTGTTTGCTGATACTTGGCGTGAAGCCATTATCGGCCTGATTGCCGGAAACGATCCTTCAAGCTTGTGGGATAACTTTGCTTTCGGCGCAGTCTACTTTTTACCTATTTATATCGTTACCTTCGCAGTAGGGATATTCTGGGAAATCCTCTTTGCCTCTATTCGTGGCCATGAAGTTAATGAAGGTTTCTTTGTTACTTCTATTTTATTCGCGTTGATTTGTCCGCCAACTATCCCACTTTGGGCTGTGGCATTAGGTATTTCGTTTGGTGTTGTTATCGGAAAAGAGATTTTCGGTGGCACCGGCAAGAACTTCCTAAACCCGGCATTAACAGGCCGTGCGTTCTTGTACTTTGCTTATCCTGCTTCTATGTCGGGTGACGCTGTTTGGACCGCAGTCGATGGTTTTTCCGGGGCAACTGCGCTCAGCGTAGCTTTCTCGGATGGCTTGGTAGATAACATGATCGGCAGCTTAACTTGGATGGAAGCGTTCTTAGGTTTCCAGCAGGGCTCAGTAGGTGAAGTATCTACTTTGATGATCTTGTTAGGTGGCTTCGTGCTTATGGTCATGGGTATTGTTCAGTGGCGAATTGTATTGGGTGTAATGATCGGCTTAATTGCCACAACATTATTGTTCAATGTTACCGGCTCTGAAACCAATCCGATGTTTGCTATTCCATGGTATTGGCACCTAGTTATTGGTGGCTTTGCATTTGGCATGATGTTCATGGCAACCGACCCAGTCTCAGCGGCCATGACCAATGCAGGTAAAATTTGGTTTGGTGTGTTGGTTGGCCTAATGACTATCTTAATTCGGGTCATTAACCCAGCATTCCCAGAAGGCATCATGTTAGCAATTTTATTTGCCAATATTTTCGCCCCAACGATCGATTACTTTGTTGTTCAACGGAACATCAAGCGGAGGTTAGCTCGTGGCTAAGAATAAAGACTCCATTCAATATATCTTTACGGTCGCTTTTGCCGTTTGTCTGGTTTGCGCAATTATTGTGGCATCGTCCGCGGTTGCGTTGCGCCCACTGCAAGTAAAGAATAAAGAACTCGACTTAAAACGAAATATCTTATCAGCGGCTGGCCTTTTAGTTGAAGGTAAAACGGTTGAAGAGCAGTTCGAGCAAATTGAAACACGGTTGGTCAATATTGAAACTGGTCAGTTTTCAACTGAGTTCGACGTGGATACTTTTGATCCAGTGAAAGCAATTTCTAATCCAGAAATTACAAAAACACTGGGTAAAAAAGAAGACCCAGCAGGCATCAAGCGCCGTGAAACGTTTACTGAAGTTTATTTAGTGCGCGACAGTTCAGGTGAGCTCGATATTATCATTTTGCCGGTTCGTGGCTATGGCTTGTGGTCTACACTCTGGGGCTTTATTGCTCTTGAGAACGATCTGAATACGGTCGTGGGTTTAGGTTTTTATGATCACGCAGAAACGCCCGGCTTAGGTGGCGAAGTTGATAACCCTAAATGGAAATCAATGTGGCCAGGCAAGCAAGTTTATAACAATGGCGAAGCCGTTATAGGTTTGAAAAAGGGATCAATTAACCCGGCCAACGAGTTTGAAGCAAACCACAGAGTCGATGGCCTAAGTGGCGCTACATTGACCAGTAACGGTGTGACAAACCTTGTTCAGTATTGGTTAGGTGAAGATGGCTTCAAGCCGTTCTTAGAAAACCTTAAAGCAGGAGGAGCTTAATATGTCTGATACAAAAAAGATTTTGTTTTCTCCAATTTTTGAAAACAACCCGATTGCATTGCAAATCTTAGGTATCTGTTCGGCACTAGCTGTTACAACAAGCCTACAGGTTACGTTGGTTATGTGTTTAGCATTGACCACGGTTACTGCATTTTCTAACTTTTTTATCTCTTTGATTCGAAACTTCATTCCTTCGAACATTCGAATCATTGTTCAGATGACGATTATTGCTTCACTGGTAATTGTTGTGGACCAAATTTTGAAAGCCTTTGCTTATGATATTTCAAAGCAGCTTTCGGTATTTGTCGGCTTAATTATTACCAACTGTATTGTGATGGGTCGTGCCGAAGCTTTCGCCATGTCTAACCCTCCGCGCTCTAGCTTTATGGATGGTATCGGCAACGGTTTAGGTTACAGCGTAGTTCTAATTTTCATCGCTGTTATTCGTGAGTTGTTCGGTGCAGGTAAGCTGTTTGGTATGACAATTTTACCGTTGGTAAACGACGGTGGCTGGTACATTCCAAATGGCTTGCTATTGTTGCCGCCGAGCGCATTCTTCATTATCGCTGGTTTTATTTGGTGGCTGCGTTTGTACCAAAAAGATCAGGTAGAAGCCGAAGACTATAAAATTGCCAAGAACGTAAATAAGGAGGCTCACTAATGGAAGGCCTAATCAGTCTATTTATCCGAGCTGTGTTTGTCGAAAACATGGCCTTGGCATTCTTCTTAGGCATGTGTACTTTCTTGGCTATTTCCAAGAAGGTATCCGCTGCCATTGGTTTGGGTGTTGCGGTTATTGTTGTTCAAGCGATTACTGTTCCGGTGAACAACCTTTTATACGTTTACGTATTACAAGAAGGGGCTTTGGCTTGGGCGGGTTTTCCTGAAGCTGATTTAAGTTTCTTAGGATACCTTAGCTACATAGGCGTAATTGCTGCGATCGTACAAATCTTAGAGATGGTACTTGATCGTTATTTCCCAGCTTTATACAACGCGCTTGGCGTGTTTTTACCACTTATTACGGTGAACTGCGCAATTTTGGGTGCGTCGTTGTTTATGGTAGAGCGTGATTACAACTTTAGCGAAAGCGTAGTTTATGGTGTCGGTGCAGGCGCAGGTTGGGCATTGGCCATTGTTGCGTTGGCCGGTATTCGTGAAAAGCTGAAGTACAGTGATGTACCAGAAGGCTTACGAGGCTTAGGCATTACCTTTGCAACGGTTGGTTTAATGTCGTTAGGCTTTATGTCTTTCTCAGGCGTTTCGCTGTAATACACCAAAGGGATTCAAATTATGACAACTGAAATTATTTTAGGCGTTGTACTGTTTACCGTCATTGTTTTGGCTTTGGTGGCAGTTATTTTGTCAGCACGTTCAAAGCTGGTAAACAGTGGTGACGTCGCCATTAATATTAACGATGACGACGATAAAAAAATTACAACAGCCGCTGGCGGAAAGTTATTGCAAACACTTTCAGCAAACGGCGTATTTTTATCATCCGCCTGTGGCGGCGGCGGTACCTGTGCGCAGTGTAAATGTAAAGTTTTAGAGGGCGGTGGAGAAGCATTGCCAACAGAGCAACCACATTTCACAAAGGGTGAATTACGAGAAGGCTGGCGATTGTCTTGTCAGGTTGCTGTTAAGCAAGACATGAAAATTGAAGTTGAGCCAGAGTTCTTTGGCGTTAAGAAGTGGACTTGTACGGTTGAATCTAACCCGAACGTGGCCACATTCATTAAAGAACTTACGCTTAAGCTTCCAGAAGGTGAGAATGTTGATTTCCGAGCGGGTGGCTATGTGCAATTAGAATGCCCACCGCACGAGATTGAATACAAAGATTTCGACATTGAAGAAGAGTATCACCCAGATTGGGATAAGTTTAATATTTGGCAGTACAAGTCTAAAGTGACAGAGCCAACTATTCGCGCTTATTCTATGGCGAATTACCCCGAAGAAAAGGGTATTGTTAAGTTCAATATTCGAGTGGCGTCACCACCTCCAGGTACCGACCATCCACCGGGTATCATGAGTTCGTATGTATTTAACTTAAAACCAGGCGACACTATCGATGTTTACGGTCCTTTTGGTGAGTTCTTTGCCAAAGATACTGATGCAGAAATGGTTTTCGTAGGTGGTGGTGCTGGTATGGCGCCGATGCGTTCACATATCTTCGACCAACTTAAGCGACTAAACAGCAAGCGTAAAATTAGCTTTTGGTACGGAGCTCGCTCTATGCGCGAAGCTTTCTATCAAGAAGAATACGATATGCTGGCTCGCGAGAACGATAACTTTGAATGGCACCTAGCGTTGTCGGATCCTATGCCTGAAGACAACTGGGATGGTTACACTGGCTTCATTCATAATGTTCTTTATGAGAATTACTTGAAAGATCATGAAGCGCCGGAAGATTGCGAGTACTACATGTGTGGGCCTCCAATGATGAACGCAGCCGTGATCAAAATGTTAGAAGACTTAGGCGTTGAGAAAGATAATATCTTGCTTGATGACTTCGGCGGCTAACAATTAACAGCGAGAAATAAATGCGAAAGCATGTTTTATTCACTGTATTCAAAGCCTACCTTTTGGTGGGCTTTTTATCAGCATGCAGTTTTACTGAAAAAAATGAAATACAAAGCCTTTATGGTTATTCCATGGGCACCAGTTATCACATTAAAATTGTATCATCGTTGTCAAAATCGCAGCGACTGCAACTTGGTATAGAAGGCATTTTGTCTGATATCAACGCTAGAATGTCAACTTATCTGCCAAGTTCAGATTTATCAAAATTTAAAGCAATTGAAATAGGTGAAGTGCTTGATGTCAGTAGCCGAACCGCAGCCGTCGTAACGCGCGCGTTGGAAGTTTCTAAAGCTACACACGGTTATTTTGACCCTACGATTGCGCCTTTAGTTGATTTATGGGGTTTTGGTCCATCTCCCGATGTGAGTGAAGAACCATCAGCATTTGAGATAGGTCAACGCTTACCATTGGTTGGGTATGATAATGTGAAAGTCATCTCCTCACAGGCCTTAAGTAAAACAGCGGCGTCTGAATTAGATTTGTCCGCCATTGCTAAAGGTTATGCAGTAGATTTAGTTGCTGAGTACTTGTTAGAAGAGGGTATAGAGCAGTTTTTAGTCGAAATTGGTGGAGAAATGCGCAGCGCGGGAGTAAAGCCAAATGATGAAGCTTGGCTCATTGCTATTGAAACGCCTACAGATGGCTTGCGTGAAGTGTTTGATGTGCTTCCCTTAACGGATATGGCTATTGCCACCAGTGGGGATTATCGAAATTATTTTGAAACAAATGGTGTTCGATACAGCCATACCATAAACCCAAAAACAGGCTATCCTGTTAGTCATAACTTGGCATCGACATCGGTTATTATGCGACAGTGTATGGATGCAGATGCTTATGCAACGGCTTTTATGGCGATGGGATTAGAAAAAGCGTTAGAAATAGCAAACGAACAAAATATAGCGGCCTATTTTATCTATCGAAAAGAGAAGGCATTTAAAGTGGCGGCATCAGATTCATTTATCCGATTATTCGGACCATTAGCCGTTAACTGAGTTTAAGTTTGGAGGCATTAAAATGTTAAATATGTTTATAGTGGTTTTTGCTTTTATGGCAATGTTTGTCATTGTTATGGCTGTTGGCGTTATTTTTGGTCGTAAACCAATTGCCGGTTCTTGCGGTGGCATGGCTGCTATCGGAATGGAATCCGAATGCGATGTTTGCGGAGGCGATAAAACCAAATGTGATAAAGACGATGCCTTTGAGGGCGAAGTTGAATCCAACTCAGCTTTCTACGATGCAAGCCAGCCTAAATAAATACAGCTCTTAGGAATACTATGTCGAATTTTGATTACGATTTAATTGTTATAGGCAGTGGCCCATCAGGGGAAAGCGCTGCAATGAATGGTGCAAAAGCCAACTTAAGGGTTGCGGTGGTTGACCTACGAGAAGAGGTTGGTGGCAACTGTACTCACCAAGGTACGATTCCTTCAAAAGCGCTACGTCACGCAGTTCATCAGGTCATGCGTTTTAATCGCAACCCGATGTTTCGTAATATGGCCGAACCTAAATGGCTGTCTTACCAAGACGTTCGAAAAACAGCCCAAAAAGTTATTGATCAACAAGTGGCAATGCGCGCACGTTTTTACGCACGCAACAACGTCGACTTAAAAGTTGGCGAAGCCAGTTTTGAAGACGACAATACACTTACTTTGGTACTCCCCGATGGTCAAACAGAAAAGCTTCGCGCTAAGAACTTTGTCATCGCTACAGGGTCTCGGCCTTACCGCCCACCAGAAATAGACTTCAACCATCCGCGTGTATTTGATAGCGATACTATTTTAAATTTTGATGGTACGCCTCGGCATATAGTTATTTACGGGGCTGGTGTGATTGGGTGTGAGTATGCATCTATTTTTAATGGATTAGGGTCAAAAGTTGATTTGATCAACCCAGGTGAACGCTTGTTGGCGTTTATGGACGATGAAATATCAGATGCATTGTCTTATCACTTACGTGGCCATGGGGTAATGATTCGTCATGCCGAGTCTTTCAAAAGTGTAGAAGGTTTCGACGACCATATTATTTTAACGTTAGAGTCTGGTAAAAAGATCAAAGCGGATGCCTTTATGTGGGCGAATGGTCGAACCGGAAATACAGATAAATTAAACCTCGATGCAATTGGCTTACAAGCCGATGGTCGTGGTCAGATTAAAGTGAATGACCATTATCAAACCAGTGTAGAACATGTGTTTGCCGCAGGTGATGTGATCGGTTGGCCAAGTTTAGCCAGTGCCGCTTATGATCAAGGCCGTTCTGTATCTGGCGTTATCACCAACAATGGTACTTATCGTAAAATCAATTCAGTACCAACGGGTATTTATACGATTCCAGAAATATCGTCTATTGGTAAAACTGAGCGCGAACTGACCGAAGCAAAAGTGCCGTATGAAATTGGCAAAGCTTACTTTAAAGATACCGCAAGAGCTCAAATTACTGGCGAAGAAACAGGGGTCTTAAAATTACTCTTCCACAGAGAAACAACTGAGCTATTGGGAATTCATTGTTTTGGTGATCAGGCGGCAGAAATTTTGCACATTGGCCAGGCTATTATGGCGCAAACCGACGGTGGCAATACGATTCGCTATTTCTTAGAACATACCTTTAACTACCCAACAATGGCTGAAGCTTATCGGGTAGCTGCATTAAACGGATTAAATCGAATTTTCTAATTTTAGAAAAAATTGGTTTTTTGCTGTTGGGCATACCGATGCACTCGAATAGAGGGCAGGTATGCCTCATCTTCTATCCTATTATCTGAACGTACTAATCGTTGCCTTTGCGCTGGCGGAGTTTGAGGCGGAATATTAAAGTCGGGTAGATCTATTTGACCCTCGTTAGGAAACAATAGGGGAAGAGATACATTAAGTGAACGCCGCTGTTTATTCGCAAACACAATATTAGCGCGCAATACAGGCGCTTGCTTTTGCACTCGCGCTAAAGGTTCATTCGATGGCAAAGCCGCCAATCGGTCTAATTGAATTTGAATGTGCGCAGACTCTGTATTGAGTTTGCACAGTAAATCGTAAGCGTCTTTCGTGGTGATTTTTTGTATCGACCGACCGCTGGTGTACCAACTGAATCCAACTTTTTCGGGGCGACTGACCACAAGAGGCAAGTGTCTGAACACTTGTTTCAGGTGAATTCTGGCAAGCCCGTCACGGGTTAATTGATCGTTTAAGGTTTTATATCGTTTGGCTAATCGCCCTTGAACTTCACGCCAAAAAGCAGAATCGTCCGCTTTGATTTTTTGGACTGTTTTTCGAAAACGATCTTTTGCTAAATTGATCTCATTTGCATAAGTTATCTGGTGCGGTGTAATGCCTACTAAGCCAGGGTAGACGCGTGTTTCTCGGCCATCTTGGTCATCTTGATACCATAGATCGAATAAAATATCTTCAATGGTAGAGCGGCTGTCTAAGTGATTCCACGGTGCGAGCCATAAAGTATTGCGGTCATCCGATAGCATTCTGGAAAAATCACGCATTGAATCTCGCAAAGCTTCAAATTGTTTATAGAGCTGAGCTTCCATTTTTATACCGTTATCTATTTTGATTTTAGATAAATTTACGCGAGGTGTAAGTATTATTCAAGGAGAAGGTGCTGAAATGAAGATTCTCAGCACCGTTTTCTAAAGTATAAGCAGGGATTAACTTAAAAACTTAGATTTAACTAAGGCTTCTAACGTTTCTGTATCTTTAATAAAGTTACGAATACCTTCAGCGAGTTTTTCCGTGGCCATGGCATCTTGATTCAACTCAATGCGGAACTGAGCTTCAGTAATTGCTGCTGGCGCTGGTTGAACCGCATCGTCGTATTTTAATAATGTTTTTAGCGGGCCTGTATCTTGACTGAGTTCTTCCAAAAGGCCTGGCGAAATAGTTAAACGATCACAGCCGTTTAATTGTTCAATTTCACCGATATTTCGGAAGCTAGCACCCATAACGATGGTTTTATAGCCATGCTTTTTATAAAAGGTGAAAATTTCTTGTACGCTCAACACACCTGGGTCTGTTTCCGCCGTGTAGTCTTCACCGGTTGATTTTTTATACCAGTCTAAAATTCGGCCAACAAAAGGTGAGATCAAGGTGACATTTGCATCAGCACAGGCGCGAGCCTGAGCCATTCCAAACAAAAGCGTTAAGTTGCAGTGAATACCTTCTTTCTCTAGTTCGGCTGCTGCTTGAATGCCTTCCCAAGTACTCGCCATCTTAATTAAGATGCGATCTCGCGAATAGCCCGCGTCTTCGTAAAGAGCAATTAAAGCTTGTGCTTTTTCAATCGTGGCTGCTTTATCAAATGATAAACGAGCATCTACTTCCGTAGAAACGTAGCCTGGTACCAATTGTAAAATTTCAACACCGACGGTCGTTGCAATTTGGTCCATAAGTGCTTCAAACGATAAGTTGCTTTTAGCAAGTTTTTCAATATGAGAGTCAAATTGCCCGCTCTGAACGGCTTTAAGAATCAAAGAGGGGTTTGTAGTCGCATCTTGAGGCGCATACTTACTGATGGCTTCAATATCGCCGGTGTCGGCAACAATGATGGTATTTTCTTGTAGCTGCTTTAATTTATTCATCATATCTCTGCTTTTATGGACTGTTTGGTCAAGTTTATGGCTTTTGTAACAAAAAGAGAAGCCTTTAGTCAGTTGAATTGATATTAAAAAGAATCAACCTTTATAAGCCCTATAGCATGTTCAAATACAGCAGCGGTAGATTCTGCTTTATGTATGTTTTCACTTAAATATCGACGATATTGGCGCGAGCCTGGTTTTCCTGAATATAACCCAAGCATATGCCGTGCGATATACTTCAGAGGTTTACCTGCGGATACCTCTTGGTTAATCCAACTTATTAAAGCTTGGTTCAATGCTTGTGGTGATTCGAATGCGTCTTTAGAGCCGTAGTATAGGGAGTCGACTGTTCTTAGGCATAATGGGTTTTGGTACGCTTCCCGTCCTAACATTACACCGTCTAAACCCTTATTCATTAGCGCTAAGCCGTCCTCATGGCTCTTAATTCCGCCATTGATGACTATATTTAAGTGTGGGAAGTCCTGCTTTAACTTTATAACGCGGTCATAATCTAAAGGCGGGATCTCGCGGTTTTCTTTTGGACTCAAGCCTTGCAATATTGCCTTTCGAGCATGGACGATAAACGTTCTACACCCTGAGATACTATGAACATGGCCAACAAAATCTCTCATAAAGTCGTAACTGTCCATATCATCAATGCCGATCCGGTGCTTAAGAGTTACTTCTATATCTGAAGCGTCCTGCATTGCTTTGAGTCCGTCGCCCACTATTTGGCTGTGCGCCATGAGTATTGCGCCAATCATGCCGTTTTGAACGCGATCACTCGGGCAACCCGCATTGAGGTTAACTTCATTGTATCCCCATTGCTGTGCCAACGTTGAGCAGGTTGCTAGGTCTTTCGGGTCATGGCCGCCTAACTGTAGTGAAATCGGTTGTTCATCGGGGTTAAATCGTAAAAACCTTTCTTTATCACCGTGAACGATCGCGCCAGTTGTGACCATTTCGGTGTACAGTAGGGCATTTTTTGTCAACTTTCGATGAAATTGACGGCATTCAGATGTTGTCCAATCCATCATGGGGGCAACCGAAAAAGGATGTTTGTAAAGCGTTTGTGTCATGAAATGAGAGTCTCAAGAATGTCGCAAGAAAAGATGGGCTGTAGTGACATTCAATTATAAGAAATCCGAGCCAAACATCATAGGTTTAACCTAAAATGTTTGAATATAAGGGTAACTCGTCAAAAATACGGCTATTTTTGAGACTTTGCTTTGAGTTTTAACGCTAAACCCTCATCCCCACTGGTAAAATGCCTCTTTAAAGGGTAATTTAAACCACTTGTAATCGATTTGTATTTATTTAGGTCATTGTTCGAGAAATAAGAACAAGTTAATAGGAACATCCATGAGTGCAATTTTTTCAAAAGACGCTATTAAAGGTGAGCTGGAAGCTACCATCCAACAGGCACAATCAGCCTTAGAAGGGTATAGCGAAGATGCATCGGAATTGTCTCATTTAGAGCAGGTTCAAGACTATGTCCGTCAGTTACGTGGCATATTCCAAATGTTAGAAGAGCCTGCTGCAATATTTGTTTGTGATGAAATGAACTCAGGGCTCAATTCCATGAGTTCAGAAGTTGATCAAGTTGCGAATTCAAATAAAGGGATTTTAGAAAGCATCAGCCAAGGGTTAGTCATTCTTAGCCGATATTTAGAGTTAATCAGTTTAAAAAACAAAGCGGTGCCTGCAGTACTGTTGCCGGCCATAAACCAAATTCGAATCGCTCGTGGTGCCTCTGTCTTGGGAGAAGGGTACTTTTTCGATTTCAGTTTTAAGGCTGGAAAGCCGTCTTCGGGGCAAAAAGTTCGCATTACACGAGAGACCATCACGGCTCTTAAAAAATACCGTCATATGTACCAAGCTTCTTTATTACATATGATTCGCGGTGATCGAACCATTGGCGCAATGCGCTATATGGGTTTAGCTTTAGCACGCATTGATAAGCTATTGGGAACCATTCCTTGTGCGCCACTTTGGTGGGTTGCTTCTGGTGCTATTGAGGCGATGGTGCAAAATAACGCCTCTATGACGCCTACGAGAAAACGATTGTTTTCGCTTCTAGATAGAGAGCTAAAAAAACTAATACTGCAGGCACCGGAATCGTTAAAGAAATCACCGAGCATCCCGTTAATAAAAGAATTCCTTTATTTAATTGCCATTAATAAAAGTGACAGCTTAAAAGCTCGGCAAGTGGCTAAGTTTTATAACTTACCCATTGTAGAGTATTCAGAAGCTATACTAGAAGAGCAGCGTCAGCTGTTATTTAGCCCTGGGTTAGGCGTTATGGAAAGCGTTGCAGAAGCCCTTAAAGATGATATCAATGCAATTAAAGACACTGTGGACCAAGTGGCGCGCGGCGGTAATTTTTCGGCAAAGGAATTAACGGAACGTCTAGTTAAAGTCGCAGATATTTACGTGATGTTAGGCTTGCAAAGCCCATCAAATGTCATGAAAAATCAAGCTAAAATTGTTGGTGGTTGGGCTGACAACGCGGCTCCAACGCATGAAGATTTGTTAAATATTGCCGATGTTGTGTTATACGCTGAGAGTGCCTTATCTCGATTGCTTCAAGGCCAGTCTCAGTTAGATCAAGAAGGCGACAATAAGGCATTTAAAGCGCAAGTGCATGAAGCAAGAGTTGTATTGATCGATGAGTCTGAATCTGGTTTGGCGTTAGCGAAGCGTTCTATTTCTTCTTATATGGATTCAAATGGCGATAAATTGCATTTGGCGAATGTAGTGCCCACTTTAAATGGCGTTCGTGGGGCTCTGGTTTTTTTGAGCAGTGATCAAGCCGCCGACTTAGTTGGGCGAGCCATTGCATTTGTAGAACGTGACTTACTCGAAAGTGGTACTTTAATTAATGGTAAACAATTGGAGCTGTTTGCCGATGCGCTGTCGAGTTTAGAGTTTTATTTGGAAGGGTTATTAAGCGGTAATGATAATCTAGATATTCTGAATTTAGCGGTTCATTCGCTTAAGTCATTGCACGTATAGATAAGTCATAGGCACTAAAAAGGGCGATTGATCGCCCTTTTTTTTTATGCGTTTAGACAATCTTAAATTCCGAAAAGATCCGATAAACGAGTTGCTAACATCATATCGCCTTCTGTGCGTAAACGGCCTGCCATAAAAGCTTGCATACCGTTTAGATCACCACTTATGATCTCTTCTAAAGTCGCATGATCCATGATTAAGGTAACAGTTGGATCTTCATGTTCACCTTCTGCAAGCTTGCAGGCGTTGTCTGCAACAACTAAGTGAAACGTTTCACCGTCTACATTGAATTGAAATACAACATCTAACCCTGCAGCAGCAGAGGCATTGAATTTAGATTCTATTTTTCCAAACGCTTCAGCGATTGCACTCATATTTACGCTCCTAAACATACTTTTGTCGGTTGACAGCATCAGTGGCCTGCCTGCATTGTATGTGTTGATGGAATGAAAAATCAAACAAATGTTTTAAACAATAGTTTTAAATTGATGGAGAATGCTATTTTGTGGTCCGATTATTTCCTTTACCTACTAAAAACAGTCACGTTCTTGGTGGCATTTATAATTATAGTGGGCGTTTTAATAAAAGCCTCTAAATCTGAGTCCGGCGGTGCTGCCAAAGGTAAATTATCTACTGTATTCTTAAATAAGCAGTGGGAAAGCCTAAAGAGTCATATGCAGCAGAATATGTTGTCTAAAAAGGCACTCAAAGCGCTGGAAAAAGACGAAAAAGCCAAAAAGAAGCAACAGGCTAAAGCTCCAGAAGACAAAGAAAAGGCCTTCAGTATCTTATTTAAAGGAGACATACAGGCTTCACAAGTCGAGTCTTTGAGAAGAGAAGTGACCGCTATTTTATCGATTGCTGAACCAGGGCAAGAAGTTGTTGTCAGTCTAGAAAGCCCAGGAGGTGCAGTCTCTGGGTATGGTTTGGCTGCATCTCAACTGATTCGTTTGAAAGAAGCCGGTTTAAAACTGACCATTTGCATCGATAAAGTTGCGGCAAGCGGTGGATACATGATGGCTTGTGTTGGCGATAGAATTTATGCAGCACCGTTTGCCATTGTCGGTTCTATAGGCGTGTTAAGCCAAGTACCTAACGTTCATCGTTTTTTAAAGCGATTTGATGTAGACGTAGACGTTTTAACGGCCGGTAAACATAAGGCGCCATTAACTCTAATGGGCAAAAACACAGAAGAAGGCCGTCAAAAGCATTTAGAAGATTTAAACGCTATTCATCAACGGTTTAAAACACTGGTATCCTCGCAACGTGAGCAGCTAGATATCGATGCCGTATCGGAAGGTGATTTTTGGTTGGCCGAAGATGCTATAGAGTTGAATTTGGTAGATGAGATCAAAACCAGCGATGAGTACTTACAGTCTTTAGCAGCCTCAAAAGACGTCTATCGCGTTACTTGGGAGCCACAGAAGTCTTTGGAGCAACGTCTTAAGGGTGCCAGCAGCGCATTCTTTGAAAGTGCAGAAGCGCTGCTTAAAAAGCGTTGGTTGCCTTAAGTTTATTGAATCTGAGTAACATCTACGTATAAAGTTAAGCGATCGCCGGGTTGAAGGTATTTACCGGTGATCGTATTCCATTTTTCGATGTCTTTGATTCGAACGTTAAACTTACTGGCGATTCGAGATAATGAATCGCCACTTCTAACTACATACCCCACCTTACGTACCACTTCGCGGTCTTGCATGCTAGCGATCGCATTTTTCGTAGTTGTGTTGGCGCTTGGTGCCGTCCAGATGGCCAGCTTTTGCCCAGGTCGAAGAATGTCTTTGGGAGCCATATTGTTCCAACGAGCTATGCTTTGAACGCTCACGTCAAACTTTTGAGATATATCCCAAAAGGTATCGCCGTTTCGTACAATATAATCCGTGCGTTGCTTGCTGCTGCCCGATAGAGCATTTTGCTTAACCTTTAAGCGGTTTTCAGCGCTGAGAGAATAATAATTATCACCTTTACTGGCTACGGGGATTAACAAAGTATCGCCAGCGCGGATTAAATTGCCACGAATCTTATTAACGTCGCGGATTACGTCTACCGTTACTTCATAGTTTTTGGCGATTGAAAGGAGAGAATCTCCGGGCTTAATTGTGTGTCGTTGCCAGGTTAATCGGCTGTCGGCCGGCAGGTTTTTAATATTTTCTTCAAAAATTTCTTTGTTGTCAGCGAAAACTAATAAACGGTCCGGGCCGTCAGGATCTGTAGCCCATCGATTGTAGCCTGGATTAAGTAAATAAATTTCACTAAGTTCCATATCGGCTAAGGTCGCAGCCTGAGCAAGATCGATTTGGCCACCTGGCGTTACTTCTGCAAAAAACGGCTCATTTGGCACAATGGGAAGTTCTACACCATATACATCGGGGCTGTGAAATAGTTTAGCCAATGCAAACATTTTCGGAACATAGGCTTCCGTTTCACGCGGTAAATCTAAATGCCAAAAATCGGTTGGTTTACCAGCGGCGCGATTTTTACGTTGCGCTTTAAATACCGTACCAGGACCAGAATTATAGGAAGCCAATGCTAAAAGCCAGTCGCCATCGAACATCCTTTGCAAATCGTCTAAGTAGTCAAGTGCTGCGCGGGTAGATTCAACTACATCTCTACGGCCGTCATACCACCAGTTTTGCTTTAAACCATACATTTTGCCGGTAGACGGAATAAACTGCCACATTCCTGCTGCGCTGCCGTGTGAGTACGCAAATGGGTCAAAAGCAGATTCCACGATTGGCAATAGAGCCAAGTCCATCGGCATATCTCGCTTTTCGATCTCTTGAACGATGTGATACATGTATCGTGATGCGCGATCGCTAACTCGGTTAATATAGCTTTGGTGTTTGGCGTAATACTTTAATTGTGCGGTGATGCGTGGGTCTTCAACCGTGAGGTCAAATACGAAGCCTCGACGTAGAACCTGATACAAGTCGTCAGGGTATTTTGCATATGGATCTGGGCGAGATAAGTCGAGAGGCTGTTCCCAAGCTAATTCGTAATCTGTTAGCTGGTCTTTTGTTTTAGCGGCATAGTGGTAGTTGATGATATCGGTAATGAGGTCTCTTTCTAAGGCTTGAATAGCAGATTCGGTCCCTGAATCTTGATTGATCGTAAGGTCGTTTTCTGAAACTAGGGTGTCTTCACTAGTCATCGACGTTTGTGTCGGTATCATCTGGCAACTTACAAGTGCCAGAGCCGATATAAACAGGGTTATATTTTGAGTAAAATTCATTAAGGATCGATTCTGTTATTTGTGACTGTGAATGAGATGAGGGATAATTCTATTTTTGATTCGGCTCAGGCGCAAGGTGTTGAAAAGTAAAGAGAGGCTTCGTTGGTTAAACGATTAAAGCGGCGATTTAAACAAGTTTATCGAAAAGGTCCTGAAAGTGCCGCAGAGCAGGAGTTAGCGCTGTCTCAATGGTATACCACTGGCCTGGGCGAGATTTTAATAAATGCTGAAAAGTCGTTGGTATCTCGGGCTGTGTCGGGTCGTTTTGCCTCGGTAATGGTGCAATTAGACTCGGGTCATCATGATGCATTGTTTGAAAAACGTTTATTTGGATCCGGTATTATTGTGTCTCAACTTGAGCACCGCGCGCTTTGCCCTTCTGTTCAGGCTGAGCCTGAAAGCCTACCCTTTGAACCAGAAAGCGTTGATATGGTGTTAATGCATCATACATTAGACGTTTGCGATGACCCGTATCAAGCCGTAAGGGAAGGGGCAATTGCACTAAAACCAGGTGGTTTACTCATAGTAATAGGTTTTAATCCCTTTAGTTTGTGGGGGCTTATGGCCTTGATAAAAGGCCGTAGAAAGTCGGCTGGGGTTTGGAGTTCTCGATTTATAAGAAGCGGTCGAGTTGAAGATTGGATGCATCTGCTCAATTTTGAATTAGAACGCCACGAGCGTCATATTTTTATGCCTCCTATTTTGAAACCTAAAAAACTTACCCAAAGTGAACGACTTTCAAAGCTATTTCGCAGTATTTTTCCATTTGCCGGTTCGGTTTATCTGTTAGTGGGCTATAAGCAAGTGTATGGCAAGTTGCCGCCATCTCACTCTACAATTAAAAAAGGCTTTCTCGATGCCTCATTGGGTGGCCAAACAACAGCAAGGACAAAAGTTTGAAGAATTCAGTAACGATCTACACCGATGGAGGCTGCCGAGGTAATCCAGGGCCTGGTGGCTGGGGCGCTGTGCTATTGTGGGGTGATCAGCAAAAAAAACTGTATGGAAGCGAGCCTGATACTACTAATAATCGAATGGAATTATTGGCTGCCATCGAAGGGCTGAATGCACTTAAGCGTAGAATGGAAGTTAAGTTATATACCGATTCACAATACGTGAAGCAAGGAATTACCAGTTGGATCACCAACTGGAAGAAAAATGGCTGGAAAACAGCCAGCCGTAAGCCGGTTAAAAATCAAGACTTATGGATAAGGTTAGATGATCTCATGACGCAGCATGATGTAAGTTGGCATTGGGTTAAAGGGCATGCGGGCGATCCGATGAATGAATTGGCCGATCAATTAGCAAACCAAGCAATGGATGAGTTGGAAAAACAATGAGACAAGTAGTGCTCGATACCGAAACAACCGGTTTAAACCCTAAGAAAGGTGACCGTATTCTAGAGGTTGGGTGTGTTGAAGTTATTGACCGCAAGATTACGGGAAAAACTTTTCATCATATTATCGACCCAGAGCGAGACATCCCTGAAGAAGTGGTGCGCATTCATAATATTGATAATGAGCGCGTAAAAGGCTGCCCAAAGTTTCGAGAGGTAGCTGATGAGCTTTGGCAGTGGCTTGAAGGCGCAGAACTCATAATCCATAACGCGGCTTTCGATATGGGTTTTTTAAATGCAGAGTATGAGATTTTAGCCAAAGAACGGAATCAACCTTTTAAGCCTCTTGAATCGGCGTGCACGGTTCTGGATACGCTTAAAGTAGCTCGAGAAAAACATCCAGGGTCTAAAGCATCGCTCGATGCATTATGTAAACGTTATGGCATTGATAATTCTCATCGAACCTTTCACGGAGCATTACTCGATTCCGAGATTCTAGCTGATGTTTATTTGATGCTCACGGGTGGTCAAACAGATTTACTGCTAGGTGATGAAGAAGATGAGGATGAAGAGACCGACGAATCAGCATTGGTAAATTTAGGTGAAGTTCAAGGGGCGCTTATTGAAGTCGCCCCATCTGCAGAAGAGCTTGAAGCTCATCAAGCGTTTTTAGACATGCTGGCGAAAAAAACAGGCCAACCTATTCAATGGCCTAAGTAAGATTTTAAAATTAGGGCGTTTGTTATTGGAAATTATGACAAACGCCCAATTTATAGGCTAATGAATGGAGCGTCGAATTACACCCACGTATAGGCCTTCAATTTCGAAATCTTCTTGACCTAAATTAACAACAATAGGTGAAAAGTCTTCATTTTCAGGGTGTAGCGTGACAACACTGCCTTTCTTCTCGTAGCGTTTTACCGTTACGTCTTCCCCTACACGAGCAACAACGATATCGCCATTTTTAGCCATATTGGTTTTATGAACGGCAATTAAGTCGTCTTCTAAAATACCAATATCTTTCATACTTAAGCCCTGAACTTGCAGTAGGAAATCGGCACTTGGTTGAAACAAAGACTTTGGTAAATCCATATATTCTGCGATTTGTTCAGTCGCCAATATAGGGGAGCCTGCTGCAACGCGGCCTATAATAGGTAAGCCGGTTTCGGATTCGGGTAAGCGAATTCCACGACTGGCCCCTTGTACAATTTCTATATGGCCTTTGCGGGCTAATGCTTTAATATGTTCTTCTGCGGCATTGGGTGATTTGAACCCAAGTGTTTTTGCTATTTCCGCACGGGTAGGTGGGTAGCCCGTTTCATCAATATGATCTTTGATGACGTCTAAAACTTGTTGTTGTCGAGCGGTCAATTTATCCATGGATTTCCAGCCTGTTTTTATGTACAGTATCTGGGATTATATACAGCTAAGCCATTGTGTAAAGGGTTTATTTCATTGAAAAGCAGCAGTCGTTTTTTCCCGGTTGAAATTATTCGCGCTGAAGTTCGCGATACTTATTTTGAAGATACTTATTCAGTTAAGCCTAACAACAGTGCCGATAAAACCGTTGAAATATCGCTTATACATTTGCAACCGAAAATTAACGCTAAATCTAACCAGGTGCTATTGATTCATGATGTTTTTCAAACGCACTGGCAATTTGATGAACCGCCGTACAGTTCATTAGCGAACCAATTGTTAGAAGCAGGTTATTCTGTATGGCTGATGGATTGGCGCGCACACGGTGCATCGAAGAAAAATAAAGATGCTTCGCAAAACTATTTATTAAATATGGCAAAGTACGATTTACCCGCCGTAGTTCAGTTTATAAATGAAAAACGCAATGCCCCGATCCAGATGATCAGTGTAGGATACGGCGCTCAAATGGCTTTGCATTCCATTAACTATACGTTACCTATTGCGCACTATTATTGCGTCAACGCTAAGCCAGTTAAAAGTAAAAAGCGCTACTGGATCCCTGGCATTAAATTGTTAAAGCGATTAAAACTTGTCGGTAAATCTTGGATAAAAGGTGCGGGTACAGAGTTTGAACATCAGTCTTTTTTCCGACACGAACTCAAGCGCCATGGATTATTGTCATCGTTCACGTTTAAAGAAGGTAAAGAAGCGTTGCAAGCGATGAAGGGTGTTGCCAATACCATCGTTTGGGTTGCTACAAATAAAAAAGGGGTGGCGTTGGCTAAGCGCCACCTCAAGCAGCAAGCCCGAGTGCAGCGCATTCTAGATAAGGATGTAACCCCCACATTGCTAGAACTTGTTATTAAGCAATCTTAGCAGTTAATCGCGTCGTAATTTATCTGAGACGGCTATAGGGTTATGAAAATTAAATACAATGATATAGCTAGAAATAGCAAAGGTTGCAATGGCCGTAGATTGAACTAATACCGCTGATTTCTCAGACATTAACGCTGCGCCCTGGGCAATAAAGGTCACCAGTAGCGAAAACTCACTTATCTGACCTAACCTAAAGCCAATATCCCAGGCTAAATGGTTTGATTCACTTAACCGGTGCAGTAAAAACCGGAATATGATTGGCTTGCCGACTAGTACAGTAGCTGTTAGCACTAATACTGGAACCCAAACATCTGCAAGCACTGCAATGTTTAATTGTGCGCCTAAGGTGAAGAAGAACAGTATTAAGAAAAAATCCCTTAATGGTTTTAAATTGAGCGCAATAAATTGCGATATGGGGCTGCTTGCTAAGCTAATACCCGCGATGAAAGCGCCTATCTCGTATGATAACCCAAGTAACCCGTGAGCTAGCTCGCCAATGCCCAGGCACCAGCCAATGGTGAGTAAGAATATATATTCCTGGAAGCGATCGAATTTACTGAACAAAGGTAAAATAACAAATTTAACCGCAGTAAAAGTAATGGCCGCTAAAATAGGCAGCATGATAAGTGGTTTTATCATGGAGAACACATCGGTCGTGCCGCTGCCAAGGCTTTCTATTGCCAGTAACACCAAAATTGCAACGAAATCTTGAATGAGCAATATGCCCACCATAAGCTCACCAGAGTGTTTATGGTGCAGTACGGTAGTAGGTAAAAGTTTAATTCCAATGATCGTACTCGAAAACATTAAGCACAATCCGATAATGATCGCTTCACTGGTAGGAAACCCCATTATATTGGTTACGGTAAAGCCAATTAAAACAAACGCCACGCAACTAACAATACCAACAACGACACTTTTCTTGAGCGTTGATATTAAATTAGAAAGCTGCATATCAAGCCCAAGTAAGAACAGCAAAAATATAATGCCAATCTCGGCCATATCGGTTAAAAGCTGGGTGTTTTCGACGACGGAAAACCCAAATGGCCCGACAATTACGCCTAATGCGATGTAAGCAATAAGCAGCGGTTGTTTTGTGTAGAGAGCGAATGTGGCAAAAATTGCCGCACCCGTAAAAATAAGGAAGAAAGAAAAAACCATAGTTTAATCGTTTAAATACAGTAGAGGATACAAGTTAAGAGTAGGGCACTGGTAGGTGATGTACCAGTGCCCTTTTATAATAAAGCTTAATTTCTTGATCTCAATGCCGTTGAGATCTTGTTGCTGATGTTTTTAAGCAAGGTATCGGTGGTTTTCCAGTCAATACAAGCGTCGGTTACTGATACACCATAGGTCATATCCGAGAGTGACTCTTTTATTTTTTGATTGCCAGCTTCAATATTGCTTTCAATCATAATGCCGATAATAGACTTATTGCCTTCTAGAATTTGGTTGGCCACATTTTCAGCGACTAGCGGTTGGAGATTGTGATCTTTGTTGGAGTTTGCATGAGAGCAATCAACCATAATATTGGGAGTTAGCTTGCCTTTAATGAGCTCTTCTTCGCAAAGAGCGACAGAAACAGAATCATAATTTGGCTTGCCATTACCACCTCGTAATACTACATGGCCGTATGCATTTCCTTTCGTTTTAATGATAGCCACTTGACCGTCACCATTGATACCTAAGAAATTGTGACCAGAAGACACGCTGTTAAGCGCGTTAATGGCAACTTCTAAACCACCGTCAGTACCATTTTTGAAGCCAACTGCGCTCGATAAGCCGCTGGCCATTTCACGGTGTGTCTGGCTTTCGGTGGTTCGTGCGCCAATAGCCGACCAGCTGATTAAATCTTGCATGTATTGAGGTGAAATAGGGTCTAGTGCTTCAGTCGCTGTAGGTAAGCCAATCTCAGCAATATCGAGAAGCAATTTACGACCTATATGTAATCCTTCTTCAATTTTGAAGGAGTCGTTCAAATGCGGATCGTTGATTAACCCTTTCCAGCCAGTTGTGGTACGTGGTTTTTCAAAATAAACGCGCATTATGATAAGAAGGTCATCTTTAACTTCATCGCTGAGCTTTTTTAGACGACGTGCGTAGTCGAGTGCTGCTTCGGTATCGTGAATTGAACACGGACCTACAACAACCATTAAACGGTCGTCTTTACGATCTAAAATATTTCTAACAGCGCTTCGGCCTTCTGCTATGGTGTTATAGGCAGAATCTGAAATGGGCAGTTCTTTTTTAAGATCACTCGGTGTAATAAGAATAGTTTGACTATCAACATTGAGGTTATCAATTGGGTTCATAATAATTTTGCGCTTGTGTGTTTGTGTAGTATGTAGGCTCTATCATAAAGTGGTAAAGTTATAATTACAACCTGTATATAAATGTTTACGGAGTTTGAATGGCCGTTAAAAAAAGTAAGTTTAAAACGATCGTTATCCCAATAATACTTGCCTTAGGTTTTACCTTTGCCATGGTTTTAGCGGTAGATGAAATGGTCGCAAATCAAGGTGAATACAGGCCTTCAGTCTGGGATGTATTAAATGGCCGAGGTGAGTTGCCTCAAGGTCGTGCTGAAGTGAGTCAACAAGTTGCAATTCAAGTATGCAAACAAGAAGCAATAGACTCCTATGGACGAGATTTAATGCAAACTAATTTTGATAAACGATCATCACGTTATAATTCGGAGTTAAAGGTTCATACGGTTTTTGTGAATTTACGAGTTAAAGATCAAGAAGATTTAGATCTTTACATTCGATGTGATGTATCTGCTGTCAACCGCCAAATGCTCGAAACTCGAATCAAAGGTGGTAAGGGCTTTGGTTTTTTTAAAAAGTAAGCGCTTAAAAAATGGCGTACTTTAATCCTAAGCCTAAAAGCAGCCAAGCAAGAACTGGCTGTAAAATGGCCGAAGGTACTTTTTGGGTTAACTTCGAACCAATCTGAATGGCAGGTATCGACCCCATTAAAAGGGCGCCCAATAAGAAGAAGTCGACGTTGCCTAACTGCAAATGTACTAGTCCGGCAACAAATGTCAGGGGTATGGCATGAGCAATATCGGTACCGACAATTTGGCTAGGCAAAAACTTTGGGTACAAAATTAACAGTACCGCGGTACCGATGGCTCCCGCACCAACCGAACTGAGAGTGACCAAAGCACCGAGAATGGCTCCAATCGCCCATAATTTTACAGCTTGCTTACGTGTTTGGTTGCCTTCTGTATCGTCTCGTGATGACTTTATCAGCTTGTTTTTAAATAAGATGGCCGAGGCCGTTAAGATCAGCATAAACCCTAACGCGGTTGTTAATATGTGGGTATAAGAGCCATTGTCATCAAACCAATAGGTTAATACTAGGCCGGTTAAGACAGCAGCGGGCAAGCTACCAGCTGCCATTGTTAACGCAATTTGCCAACGAATATTGTTCATCTTATGATGGCTATAAAGGCTGGAAGACTTAGTAATAGCGGCATACCAAAGGTCTGTGCCAATGGCAATTTGTGGTGGAAAACCAAAAAGCAACAATATTGGTGTCATCAGTGCACCACCGCCAACGCCTGTCATGCCCACAATGAGCCCGACTGCTGCGCCTGCTGCTATAAACAAAAGTATTTCCATAACCATCCAAAAAGGCATAAATTAACAATGTCGTTAATCTAACCTGTATGGTGTATTTCTAAAAAGAATAGTTATTGATATTTATATAACTAAAATGTAACTTAGGATAGTGACAAACATTTCTACATACCACTAGGGTAAGGGATTGGTTCAATGAAGCTACAACAACTCCGATATATTTGGGAAGTTGCGCATCACGATCTAAACGTAAGCGCTACCGCACAAGTTTTGTATACCTCTCAGCCGGGCATCAGTAAACAAATTAGATTACTAGAAGATGAGCTAGGTATAGAAATCTTTGCGCGCTCTGGCAAGCACCTAACAAGGGTGACGCCTGCCGGTGAAGCCGTACTCAAAGTGGCGGGTGAAATACTCGGCAAAGTTGATTCAATTAAGCAAATTGCACAAGAACACAGCAATAATAAAAAGGGCAGTTTAAGCATTGCCACCACCCATACCCAAGCTCGATATGCTTTACCCGAGGTTATCGAGCATTTTATTGAAGACTTCCCCGATGTCTCACTTCACATGCATCAAGGAAACCCACTTCAAATTGCAGAAATGGCTGCAGATGGCACTGTTGATATGGCGATTGCTACAGAAGGTATGGATCACTTTTCTGATTTAGTGATGATGCCTTGTTACCGTTGGAACCGCTCATTGGTGGTTCCGCGTGACCATCCTTTGGCGAAAAAGGGCAGTATCTCATTAGAAGATGTGGCCGCATTCCCATTAGTGACTTATGTTTTTGGTTTTACCGGTCGTTCTAAATTAGACGATGCCTTTATTGCACAAGACTTAAAGCCCAAGGTGGTTTTTACCGCCACCGATGCCGATGTCATAAAAACATACGTCCGTTTAGGCTTGGGTGTAGGTATTTTGGCGCACATGGCGGTAGATCCGGAAACTGATCGAGACCTAGTTAGCATTGATGCTAGCCATTTATTTGAGGCCAGCATCACTCGTTTGGGTATTCGCAAAGGAACATTTATTAGAGGTTATATGTACCGATTTATTGAACGGTTTGCTCCTCATCTTGATAAAGCGACCGTTGAAGCTGCGATGGCCGTCGCTAATAAACACGAACTAGACGAGATGTTCAAAAATACCTCTTTGCCAACCTACTAAGGTTGGCTCATATTTCCAGCGTGTAAGCCACATTCTTTTTGTGTGGCTTCTTCCCACCACCAGCGGCCTTCTCGCTCATGCTGGTTTGGCAAAACCGCTTTCGTACAAGGCTCACACCCAATACTTTTAAATCCTTTGCTGTGCAGTTCGTTGTAAGGAATCTCCATAGCTCGAATATAATTCCAAACCTCTTCAGAAGACCAGTTTGCCAATGGGTTGTACTTAATGAGTTGGTCTGTTTTACCCTTGAAAGCGGTGTCCACTTCTACAGTTGCAATGCTGTTTCGGGTGCCAGGGCTTTGGTCTTTACGCTGACCAGTGATCCAAGCATCTAGGTTAGATAGGGCGTTTCGAAGCGGAGCGATTTTACGCACGCCACAACATTCTTTATGGCCATCCTGATAAAAGCTAAATAAGCCTTTTTCATTGGTAAACGCTTGCAGGGCACTGGCATCCGGAGAATAGATTTCAATGCGAATGCCATATGTCGCGCGCACTTTTTCCAAATATTGATACGTTTCTGGGTGTAAGCGGCCGGTATCGAGTGTGAAGATATGAACATCTTTTTTAAGCTTAACAGCCATGTCTATCAGCACTACATCTTCAGCTCCACTGAAGCTGATGCCAATATTACTATGTGTAGCAAGAGCGTGTTTTATGATATCTCGAGGCGATTTCGCACTGAGTTCAAGGTTTAATTCGGTTATATTTTCCATAAATGCTGCCAAAATTTGAATTGATCTGACTCTAGCATGGTCGCATCAATTCTAAAAATAACTGTATAAGATAAGAATATTACATAACGATTGGTTATAAGGTGTTTTCGGTCAATGCATCGAGAAGGCGTTGAATTTTTAATTCACTTTCTTGGTACTCGCTGTCTAAATCACTGTCGTATACAAGGCCGCCACCGCCGCTGCAAGTAAGCTCGTTGCCTCTTTGCGTAAGAGTCCGAATCATAATGTTGCTGTCTAAATAACCTTCAAAAGACAAGAAAAACGCAGTGCCACAATATTGCCGCCTTTGCACCACTTCTAATTCATCAATGATCTCCATGGCGCGCTTCTTCGGCGCACCTGTAATCGAGCCACCGGGAAAAGCATCTTTTAAAATATCCAGAGGGTGGCTAGTGGGCAGCTTTCTAGCACGTATACTGCTGACTAAATGGTGAACATTTTTAAAAGATTGCAATTCAAACAACTTATCAACAGTGACTGAACCAGGCTCTGCATTTTTGGCTATGTCATTGCGAAGCAAGTCTACAATCATTAAGTTTTCAGCTTGGTCTTTTACGCTGTTTTGAAGTTCTATTTTTAACCACTCATCGGCTTGGGGTGTAATTCCGCGGGCACGAGTCCCTTTTATAGGCTGTGTGAAAATGGTATCGCCCTTTACTTGCAAAAAGCGTTCAGGAGAAACGCTCATAACCGCAACGTCATCAACCGCATGGTAAAATGAGAAGGGCGCTGACATGGAACTTAACAGTTTGCAGTAGTTGGCCCACGGTGTGACATTGCTGGTGCTAGACCATTGCCGAGTGAGGTTGGCTTGATAAATATCGCCAGCGTATATGTAATCTTTCACCTTCTTAAATGCTCGGCAATAGTGTTCATAGCTCATACTGCATTGCCAATGTAAATTGCTATTACTTTGCTTGGTCTGATTGTCCTTTTGTTCCGTGTTTGAGCTTGCCCATTGCTCTATTTTTTCTTTAATGCCTGTTGGGCATTCAGAGCGGATAAATACTTCGATGGATTGGTTGTTGTGGTCAACCTTACAGGCCCAATGATACAGGCCCACCGTTGCAAGGGTTTTATCTTCAGTTGAACAGGCGTGTTTCGTTGCAACACCTTGTGTTTCCAAGCCTATCTCATAATTAAGATGCCCAGCTAGCCCTCCCGTAAACAGGCCTTTTGAAGGGGTATTCGCCGGCTCGCCGAGTTTTGACTTTAAAAGCTCGAAATAATCTCTGACAAGGTGTTCCGTTTCGCCTGAGAAACAGCTTACTTGGCAGCTATTTTGACCTAAATACTGATAGGTTTCAGTAGGCCAAGCCGAAAACCACTCTTCTCCAGCCTTAGATTCAGGACCATTATGAAACCATATAAAGCCATTTTCTGACGAAAGTGTCTGAGTAAGTACGATGACATCGGATAAATAGTCTAAAGTGATAACTTGCAATACAGAATCCAGTTAAGTGAGCGACAATCATAATAAATGGCCTATGGCCTTTTGTTGTGGCGCTAGTTTACACCAGAGTGGTATAAAACTTCTAAAGATTAGGAGAGTTAAATGAGTATATTGTTGGTCGTTGATGCCGCCTGCGATTTGCCAGCTACCTTTGTAGCAGAGCGAGGCATTGTTGTATTTCCTATTACAGTAAACGTAGATGGCAAGTTATACGAAGACAGCAAAGACCCTGAAGAGCTTAAAGCCTTCTATGCCGATAACCTTTTAACGTTAGAGCACAAAGCCGAAACTATCGCCTTTAGCCCAGAAAAAATTCATCAAGTGTTTAAAGACGATATTCTAGAGTTTTTTGATTTTGCGTTGGTGCAAACGGCTAGCAAAGCACGCAGCCCAATTTTTAATAATTATGAACTGGCTCAACCTAAAATATTAAAAAGCTATAGAGACTTAGGAAAAACCGAAAAACCCTTTGCCATGAGAGTGATGAATTCAACCAATATGTTTGCAGGCCAGGGGTTGCTAGCCGCCTTTACATCCGATCTCATAAAAGCAGGAAAATCGCGACAAGAAATTTTAAAACTGTCGGAAGCGTTTAAAAATAAAATATACGCCTACATGCTGCCACCCGAGGTGGGTTATATTCGTGAGCGGGCCAAAACACGAGGTGAAAACTCAGTGGGGGCTGTCAGTGCGTTTTTTGCGAAGTCGATGAAAATAAAACCCATCATCCAATTTAAAAACGACGATACCGTCTCAGTGGCCAGTGTTAAAGGTTATCGCAATGCTGGTAACGGTTTATTTGAGTACGCAATTAAACGAATACAAAAAGGGCTCTTGTGCCAATATGTCGTAGTGAGTGTAGCAGGCGATGAGGCCGATTTAATGGCGTTTGAGCAATACCCGAAAATGTTGGCTGTCGCTAAAGAAAATAATGTACAAGTGTTGAGCTGCGTAATGGGCCTAAGTGGTGGAATAAACTTAGGGCCAGGTGCCATTTCATTAGCGCTGGCCGCTGAAGATCATGACTTTGAAGACTGAGGCAGGCGTATCCTAAAACAAAAAAGCAGTGGCATAGCGCCACTGCTCCTTGTTATTTGTCTTTGGTGTAATACACGCCAGGAATCCAGCTTTTGTGTACCTTTGCGGTTTCTTCGAAGCGATGCTCATTTTCATCAATAAACTTGAAGGATACAAAGCCAATTCTCACAATGTCGTTGTGATGAATGGTGTGCTCTGAGATTTTCTCTTCATTAACAAATGAGCCATTGGTGCTTTTTAAATCAATTAAGCGGTAGTACGGCTGAGTCTGTTCGTCGTCAGCTGGATGGTACTCAAGCCAAGCATGATTGGCCGATACCGTGCTATCATCGAGCTGAATGTCGTTATCCGTAGCGCGACCTATCGACATGGTTTTTTGATCCAGTGGAAACTTATTTTGCACCACGTCATCTTTTATTTGCATTAAAAGGGGCATTTCCGAGCTCCTGCGGTTGCCAAGTATGAATGATTTCGGGTATAGATTAGCAGGGTTAAATGTAAAACACTGATAAATCGTTAACAGAATGGTGACTAAATCGTGCGACACCTGTTTTTTAGGTTATTTTTTGGGCTAATTTCCAGTTTTATTTTAGTCATCGGGCTATTTCCAGCCACGCATGGCATCGATAGCCAACTCATCAGTTGGGGCCGTTCATTGAGCCCGGCAGACGCGATGGAAGCGCCATTAGTGCGTGTTGTACCGAGCTTGTCTCAAAGAGGTGAGTTGGTCATTAAAACACCGGTATCGCATTCACCTAGTCAGGTTTTGTCTGGCTTTCAATACAGTTACTCGAGCGAATCTATCACTACGCAACGCTGGCTTCAATCGGCGCTCAATCTATTTCGAAAGGCTAGAGCGACTCAAATTCAAGAAGGTGAACATTTTTACTGGCAGCCTGCGCAGGTTCACTATAAAACTCTGGTTTCTTACCAAGAAGGTCGCAGTTTTTTTGATGCAACGTTAAATACCTTAGGTGTGCCAGTAGAAAAAGATGCCGATCATTTGTTGTTAAACTATCAAGCAATTCCGATAGATGGTTTTGGAGGCTTGTTTTTAAATTGGCAGTCATTACCTAGCCTAAGCTATGCAGATTTAGGTAATTTTGATGCCACGCTAATTTCGCATGATACCCCCTTAGCGCACCAATTTATTAAAGAGCAAGCCGCTTTGTTACAGGAGCTTTGGGTGACTGTACCGAATTGGGCATTTTTATTAGCCATTTTGTTGGCAACGGCACCCTGGCTATTAATAGCGTCTACTTCAAAACCAATGTGGGTTGCGTTGTCTATCGGCATGGTAGAGGTTGCTATTGTGCTGTATTTGTTGATAGCACAAGCCGTTTGGGTGCCAGTGTTAGTGCCTGCTGTTATGTTGGTGTTGGCCACGGTTTGGTATCTGCAAAAAACCAGCCTAATGCACCGGATAAGCAATTTAAACAAAGCGCATAGAAAAGTTGCAGGATACTGGGTAGCTTCATTGTTAGATGATAGTAAGCCAGAATCCGCCTACCGATTTTTAGTTGAGCAAAAAAACACATTGGCGTATTCACCACTTTGGCTGGAAGTAGCAAAAGGCTACCAGCGCAATCGTCAGTTAGACAAAGCGCAACTATGTTATGAAGAGTTGTTATCGTTTGATCCAAAGTGTACGGAAGCTAAAAAAGGATTAAAACAGCTAAAAGAAGTTATTGATGGTACCGCGACAATGGTCATTGGCCAAACTAGAAGTGAGCTGCCAGTTGGGCACATAGAAAATTTAACCCTAGGTCGTTATCACATAACTAAGGAGCTGGGTCGAGGCGCAATGGGGATAGTATATGAAGCCAACGACCCCAAAATTAACAGGCACGTAGCCTTGAAAGTAGTGCATTTAAAAAGCTTAGGCTTTGATGAAATGGATGCCGTAAAACAGAGGTTTTTCCGCGAAGCACAAGCTGCAGGTAAATTAAACCACCCAAACATAGTGACCGTTTATGATGTGGGTGAAGAGCACGATGTTGCATACATTGCGATGGACTTATTGGTGGGGCATGCGCTTTCAGACCATATCAGCAAGGCGGCCAGTATTGATGTGATTCAGCGTGTAACCTGGATAGCGCAAGCCGCAGATGCTTTAGCTTATGCGCATGATCACGAGGTGATTCACCGCGATGTGAAGCCCGCAAACATGATCATAGACAGCAAAACTAACCAATTAAAATTGACTGATTTTGGTGTGGCGCGAATAGCTGGTGCACAGCAAACTCAAACTGGCGTTGTGTTGGGCAGCCCTTCTTACATGTCCCCAGAGCAGATTCGAGGCGACAAACTGACCGGTCAAACCGACGTATTTAGTTTAGGCGTTACGCTTTATCAGGCTTTAACCCAACAGCTGCCATTTACGGGCGATACCTTACCGACATTGGCTTACGCAATCACTCAAAGTAAACAGGTTAGTCCTCGTAATATTAATGGTGATGTGCCGGTATCGTTAGTTCGAATTGTGAACAAAGCGTTACATAAGGAATTGAGTGATCGATATCAAAATGCCGCTGAATTATCTCAAGCATTGAAAAAATGGTTGGCCGATCAAAACAAATAGCGCTATGTTAATACTGTAATCTGTTGTTTTTATTTAGATGAGATAAAGGTTAAGCAAAACACTTTCCATTACGACAGTATTGTCTAAGGTTGCCTTATATGACTCTTGATAGCGATTCTGGTTTACGCGTATATGTATTAGATACAAATGTTTTAATTCACGATCCAAGCGCCATTTATAAATTCGAAGAGCACCGCGTAAAAATACCCATGGTGGTGCTAGAAGAACTCGATAAACTCAAAGTAGGACCTACCTCCGTAGCCGCCGATGCGCGGCAAGCCGTAAGAACATTAGAAGGTGTTTTAGGTAAAGCCAGTGTTGCCGAGGTGATGAATGGTGTACCCATTCCTCGCGCCAGTGGTGAAACCTTAGGTCATATATCCATTTTAATGCCAAATAAAGAGTCGGCTGAACAAAGTTTATCGAATCATTTAAACGATAATAAAATCATCAACGACTTGCTCGCACTTCAAAAAACCGTGCTTGATGCTGAAGTCGTTTTAGTGACCAAAGATATTAACATGCGATTGAAAGCGCGCGGCTGCGGATTGCAATCGGAAGATTATCACAACGATCAATTAATCAGCGATCTAAACTCACTTGCAACAGGTTATCACGCTATAGAAGGCAGTTTTTGGGAGCGCGTAGAGGCCATAGCACCACAACGCCCAAGTGGTGAAAAATATCATGTTATGAGTAAAGAAGTTGTTCAACAACTGGTCGGAGCACCCGTATATGTTAATCAGTTTTTATACGATGAAAATGACTTTGTTTGCCGCACACATAAAGACGATGGCGAGAACATAGCGATAGAATTATTAAACCATGGTTCTATGATGCGTCAAAAAGCTTGGGGGTTAGCACCGCGAGATATTCATCAAGCCATGGCTATTCATTTATTACTGAGCCCAGATATAGATTTAGTCTGTTTAAACGGCGCGGCAGGCAGTGGTAAAACCATACTTGCGCTAGCCTGCGCATTGGAACTGACCGTCGAAAAAAGTATTTATAAACGAATTTTGGCCACTAGAAGTACGCGTGGTTTAGATGAGGATATTGGCTTTTTGCCAGGAACAGAAGCTGAAAAAATGCAACCGTGGTTAGGTGCATTTACCGATAATTTAGAGGTTCTGCATGCTGAGGATTTTGATCCAGTCAGCAGTGAAGATTACGTCGGATCGAAAGTGCCCATCCAGTTTAAAAGCTTAAACTTTGTACGAGGCCGAAGTTTTCAACAAACGCTATTGATTGTTGACGAAGCTCAAAACCTGACCCCTCATCAGGTTAAAACCATCGTGACACGAGCCGGGCAGGGTACAAAAGTAGTTTGCTTAGGAAACTTGGCACAAATAGACACGCCTTATTTAGGGTCGACCAGCAGTGGGCTTACCTATATCAGTGAACGTTTTAAAGGCTTTGAACATGCTGGATCTATTACTTTACAGGGCGTGGCACGAAGCAGGCTGGCTGCTTTTGCAGAATCTCACCTTTAAAGGTATGTTAGAAAAAACGCTTTAAACCCTGCTCAAGCCAACGTATTATGGAGCAGGGTAATATTAGAGGTATTCTAAGTGGTTGATTTAATTGTAGTAGACGATCATGACTTAGTCCGAATGGGGCTAGTTAAGTTATTGTCAGACGTTGAAGGTTTGCGTGTTGTCGCCGAAGGCAACAGTGGCGAACAAGCAATTAAACTCGCCAAACAGCACGAACCTGATGTTATGTTGATGGATGTTAGAATGCCTGGCGTAGATGGCATCGAAGCGACGCGTAAAATTAACCGTATTCTTCCAGATATTAAAGTTATTGCAGTTACAGCGTGCGATGACGACCCATTCCCTACAAGATTGCTACAAGCGGGCGCTTCAGGCTACCTTACTAAAGGGGCTTCTACCGACGAAATGGTGAAGGCCATTAAAACCGTCATTGCTGGGCAAAAGTATTTAACGGCTGAAATCGCTCAAAAGTTAGCCTTAAATAGTTTAGGTGCATCGGAGAATCCATTTAACGATTTATCCGATCGCGAAATGCAAATTGCCATTTTAATTTGCTCGTGTAAGAAGGTGCAGGAAATATCCGATAAGCTTTGCTTAAGCCCTAAAACGGTGAACACATACCGCTATCGTATTTTCGATAAGCTCGGGCTTTCCAGCGATGTTGAGCTGACTCACCTAGCGATACGGCACGGTTTATTAGAACCTCAAGAAATGGTGTAACTGCAACATCTATGTCTGACCCGACTACAGAACCCCAAGCCGAACCTTTCGATTCAAAAGCCTTTTTACGTAATTTAACCGTTCGCCCCGGTGTATACCGCATGTTCGATGGCGAACACAATTTATTGTATGTCGGTAAAGCAAAAAATTTAAAGAATAGGGTATCGAGCTACTTTCGCTCGCGCGGGCTCACCAATAAAACCGTGGCTTTGGTGTCGCATATTCGATCGATTGAAATCACCATTACCCACAGTGAAACCGAAGCACTATTACTAGAGCAGACGCTGATTAAAAAGCATCGCCCGCCCTATAATATTCTATTGATGGACGATAAATCGTACCCCTATTTAAAGCTTTCAACGTCGCATTCGTCGCCAGGATTATACGTTCATCGCGGTTCAAAAGGCGCAAAAGATGAATATTTTGGGCCGTTTCCAAGTGCGCATGCAGTACGAGAGAGTTTATTGTTATTGCAAAAAGCGTTTCGGATTCGTCAATGCGAAGACAGCGTGTTTAGTAATCGCGAAAAGCCTTGCTTGCAATATCAGATAAAACGCTGCAAAGCCCCGTGTGTTGGCTTGGTATCAGAGCAAGAATACAAAGAAGATTTAGATAAAACCCGCGCTTTTTTGCAAGGCAAGAGCCAAGACCTGGTAAAAAAAATAGAACGTGACATGGACGCCGCTGCCGAAAAATACGAATATGAACGAGCCGCCGATTTACGCGACCAATTGTTGTTTTTAAGAAAGGTGCAAGAGCAACAATTTGTTTCGGGCGCTAAAGGCAACGTTGATGTGTTTGCTGTAGTAAAAGAAGCCTCGGGCGTGTGCATTCACTTTTTAATGGTACGAGATGGTCGCATGATCGGCAGCCGCAGCTTTTTTCCAAAGCCGGGAATAGAGGAAGACGAAAGCTTAATCATGACTGGCTTCTTAGCTCAATACTATTTAGCGCGCGCCAATACCGAATGCCCTACGCAAATATTATCGAATGTTCCGGTGCAAGAATCAGCTTGGCTGGAGCGCGCTTTAAAAGAGCAATTCAATCGCTCGGTCACTATTAGCCACGCCGTTCGTTCCACTAACGCTAAATGGCTTGAGTTAGCTAAAACCAATGCAGGCGAGCAATTAAGTTTGCGTATGTCGCACGGTAAGCAAGTTACGCAACGCCTAGAAGCGTTGCAGGAAGCGCTAGAGTTAGAGCAAATACCAGAGCGCATAGAATGTTTTGATATTTCGCATTCCAGTGGGGAAGCCACGACAGCCTCGTGCGTGGTATACGACAGAGACGGCCCTAACAAAAGCATGTATCGAAAGTTCAATATTGAAGGCGTGACCGCAGGTGATGATTACGCCGCTATGCAGCAAGCCATTCATAGGCGTTATGCAAGGCTGCAAAAAGAAGACACTAAATTACCCGACTTACTGATTGTAGATGGCGGTAAAGGGCAAATGAGTATGGCACGTGAGGTCATGAACGAACTCGGTGTGGCCATACCGTTGTTAGGTGTCGCTAAAGGCGAAACCCGTAAACCGGGGTTAGAAACCTTGTTTTTCGAAACACCCGATCAAACGATAACCTTACCCAACCATTCGCAAGCATTGCATCTCATTCAGCATATACGAGATGAAGCTCATCGCTTTGCTATTACAGGGCACCGAGCGCGGCGTGGCAAGCAGCGATTAGGTTCTGTGTTAGATGATATTCCTAAAGTTGGGAGTACGCGCAGAAGGGCATTGATACGCCATTTTGGCAGTGCTCAGGCGGTTAAATCGGCCAGCGTTGATGAAATTGCCAAAGTGCAGGGCATATCGAATGCACTTGCTCAGGATATTTATACTTTTTTGCACACGAATTAAACCAAATAACCTATTTTCAATGAATGTGTTTATAATGCGCCGATAGATTTTCAAGGACCACTATGAATATTCCAAATTTGCTGACTATGTTTCGAGTCATACTTATTCCAGTATGCGTCATCGTGTATTACTTACCTTTTCAATGGGCGTATTTAGCGACGGCCATTCTTTTTACCATAGCCGCCGTTACCGATTGGTTCGATGGGTATCTAGCGCGCAAACTGGGTCAAATGACACCCTTTGGTGCATTCCTAGACCCCGTAGCCGATAAACTGATAGTTGCGGCCGCCTTAGTGGTCTTGGTTGAATCTCACGCCAGCTTTTTTATGACTATACCTGCCGTTATTATTATTGGTCGTGAAATTGTGATCTCAGCGTTACGCGAGTGGATGGCAGAAGCTGGCAAACGTGCGAGCGTCGCCGTGAATATGCTAGGTAAGCTCAAAACGACGATGCAGATGGTATCTATCATTGTGTTACTGGCTCAATCGCCAGATACAGTTAATTTTGTCAGCAACTTTGGTTTAATTGCATTACAAGTAGCGGCTGCTTTAACTTTATGGTCGATGATCGTCTACCTGAAAGCTGCATGGTCCGATCTAAAGCCGCAATAGCGGCTTTAATTTTGTGATCAGTGCGCGAAAAACGCGTAATTTTCACTCAATTTGGTTAAATATTGACTGGTTTTTTAAAAAAACACTATAAAAATCAAAAAGTTATAAAATAATGTTTGACAACAAGTGAGGGATGCTTAAAATGCGTCTCCGTTGTCAGGGCATACAGCCAACAACAATTAGCGGGAATAGCTCAGTGGTAGAGCACAACCTTGCCAAGGTTGGGGTCGGGAGTTCGAGCCTCCTTTCCCGCTCCAAATTTTTAAAAATAAGCGGTTGCGCGCTTATTTAGCACAGTCAGCAGCAAGCTGTTAAAACATTGCAAATTAGGCGCGGTGGCAGAGGGGTCATGCAGCGGACTGCAACTCCGTGTACGCCGGTTCAATTCCGACCCGCGCCTCCACTACTTACTCGGTGGACAAGTTTCAAAATAGAGTAAGTGTTCTTTCCACAGTAAAGAGCAGCAGTAAGGTAACAAAGGACGGAGACGTCCAAGTCTTTTAGCGGGTGTGGTGGAATCGGTAGACACACAAGACTTAAAATCTTGCGACTTAACGGTCGTGCCGGTTCAAGTCCGGCCACCCGCACCATTTCCTAGAATTTCCTCAGCTTTTAAATCATCTTCTCATGCCGTTAGATAGTTGAGAGTTTTCTCTTATCTGAAAATTACGCTACTTTTTTATTTTAACTTGATGTTCAAATTGACAGGTTTGAACTCCTGGTTCAATATGGAGCCGTATTGGGTATGGCCGTCATAGTTCCGTAAATAGAATACTAATGAAAGTAGGGACGAACGGGTTTTTAGAGAAGCTAAAATTTAAAAGGAACTTTCATGAAAAAACTGATAATTATGTCAATTTTTATGGCTTCACCATTTACATTTTCTGAATGTGTAACAGAGCTTAATCGTGAAGAAATAGTGCACCGTTTTAACAGCGGCGAGCTTATCTATAGGTTTCCCTTTCAACATAAGGTTAAGTCGTCTGAGTTAGATTACAACGAGAAAATCATGGATGGAGATTTATCTAGTATCAGAGAATCCTCAGCGGCTTCCTTGAAATTACTGCAAAAAGACAGTGCTAATAAATGGGTTGCTATCGTCAATGATGATCGGGCAAAGCTAATTTATGCTGCAGAAGTAGAGTCTAACTATAGAAAATGGCTATTCCAGAAATTGGGTGGCTATTGGTATGTAAGCGATTTTTTTGAAGGTACTCCTTAGTATAATGCAAGTTGCAGCAATTCCTTAAGGATTAACACGACCCGTGTTTTTATAGAGTTACTTTGTGCTTTACAAGTAGTGGCATGTAAAATTATGGCTTATTTGCCTCTAGTTTCCGACAAAAAATTATCTATTGTTGATTTTTAAAATATATTTGATGCCATATAAAGCATGACACATACCCAGGCGATAAATACCAAGTTTAAGGCTAAGCTGATCGTGTTTATTGCAGTCACTCCAAAACTGAACCAAAGAAAACACCCAGAAACCAAAGCCCCCAGAACAAAACAACTGAGCCCTAGTGGTCCATCTACCTTTAAATTGCTAAAAGGTCTGATAACTTCAAATATTAGTAGGGCTCCTAATATAAAGAACAAAATTGAAATAGTTGATAATAAGTAATTGACCATATTAAGTTTCATAGTGTCCGTTCTTGAGTGCAAATTAGGTATATAGCCAAAAGTAGCTATGCATTCATTGCTCAACGTGACCTAAATCCTGTCGGCCAAACTTTTTCATTGAAGCGCATAAGTATTTATATATCCGTTGCGGTTAAAAATACAGTACTTAAATGGACAAACCATCTAAAAAGAATGAAATTAGGTTTGCGGGAATGTTTGTATTTTAGCCGTAAGGTTGAGTATTTATTAGCCTAAAAGCTTTTATGGCACTAACCTAAGCAAATAGGCTCCCTGAAGGTATTTTTGTTCTGGTTGCTATAGAGATACTAATTCAAATCCAAAGTACCTAAGCTGCAGTTTAAACAGCATAGTCGAGGTTGGCATGAGTAAGTCTGATAAATTTTGGGATAGTAAAGCTAAGGGTTATGCAGAAAGTCCGATTTCTGATGAATTAACGTATCAGAAAAAGCTTCGTGAGACGCAAGCTACCTTGTCTACCGGCATGCAGGTTTTAGAATTTGGGTGTGGTACTGGCACAACGGCTGTATACCATGCTCCTTATGTGCAACACATTTACGCCATCGATATCTCTGAGAAAATGATTGAGATTGGCCGGAATAAGGCAAGAAAGGCTGATATTGATAACATTACGTTCTCGCGTGGAACTATACTAGAGTTTAATGCTAAAGCGGATAGTCTAGATGCAGTATTAGGTTTAAATGTGATTCACCTAATGGAAGACTGGCAGTATGCGATTACGGAAGTTGCCAGAATTCTTAAACCCGGTGGAGTATTTGTTAGCAGTACGGCCTGTATTGGGCATTCTTACTTACGCTTCATAAAATTGCTTGCTCCAATTGGAAAGCGATTAGGGCTTATGCCCGATGTATTTGTAATAACCGAATCTAAGCTGCTCTATGAAATTAAAAAGGCGGGTTTTTCAATTGAAAAGCATTGGAGTCATGGTGCGAGTGGCATTAGTGTTTTCATCATTGCACGAAAATTATGAACCTCATTAAATGAAGTATAAATATTCCGATTGATGAGTATAGGTTTTGTGTTGCTAAGTCGGTTTAGCACCAAAATATATTACCCGCGATTCTGTTTGGTAGATTTTATAAAAAATAAGCAATGTTAGTGTTCAAATTGACAGGTAGGTGAATAGGCGACATTATGGTTGAAATTAAGGTGCTAAGAAACATGGATGGTGTTGACCTTAGCGGAATATCTCAATAAAAATAAAAAGATGGGTGTTTGATAAATAAGAAGGTATAGCAAGTGGATCTTTTAGGATTGATTTGTAACTTTCTAGTAGCAATGGGCATTATGTACTTTGCAAGTAATAGAATGTTTCAAAATATTGAATTGAAACATTTAATGCTGTTCGTAGTTGCTGCCTATATTGTCTTGCCTATACCAACCTTTGGTGCGGCAATCCATTTAATAGCTTTTGTTACTTGCCTTGTGAAGTGGGGTGATACAAGTGGTTTTGAGGCTTTAGCGTATGTCGTAGGGAGTTTTGTTACTGCTACCTTAGTGGGCGATTTTACAGCCTACGTAATTCAGAGTGGCTCACTTCCTCCTAGTTTAAATGAATATTTCTCAGATAGAAGTATTTGAATTTAATTGGCATTAGCAATATCGATCTTTTTTGAATTCATCTTTGGGTAGCCTAGTACTTTGTTAACCTTCTTTTTTGGTCGAAGTAAGGGATTCAATATTAAGTCATAAGGGGTTTTTAAATGACCACCATTGTTGTTTTTGGTAATTCAGGGTCGGGGAAGTCTTCCTTAGCCAAAAATTTGGCCGAAAAATACCAGCTAACTCATTTAGATTTAGATACAGTGGCATGGCAGCCGATCATGCCGCCCAAGCGAAAGACTATTGAAGAATCAGAAAACCAAATAAACGGGTTTATAGAGAGCAGCCCAAACTGGGTAATTGAAGGCTGCTATTCCGATTTATTAGAGCTTGTCATGCCAAAGGCCAGTGAAATCATTTTTCTAAACCTACCTATTTCAAAGTGTATAGAAAATGCGAGGAATCGCCCATGGGAGCCTCACAAATATGAATCTAAAGCTGCACAAGATGCAAATTTAGACATGCTCATTAGCTGGATTACAGATTATAACAACCGTACCGATACTTTTTCTAAAGTGGCTCATGAAAAGCTATACCGTGATTTTAACGGGAAAAAGACCGAGCTTGTGGCAAATGTTAGTGACGTTTAGTTATTTCTTATATCTGAAATAGGTCAATTCACAACTATAGTACGAACAATTAACTTTCTTTCGAATAAATCACCTTCATATATTCAGTGCATATAATAGTATTGAGCTAGTCAATATTAACTAAAAGTAATTGTTCATAAGTGGATAAAAGTATGGATATAGATTTAACATTGTCGCAGGCTTTAATCGCTAAAGCATTAGAGTTTGCGAAACACAAAGAAGTAGAAATAGCGGTTGCGGTTGTAGACAATCACGGTGAATTAGTTGGGTTTGCTAGAACAGATAATGTAGCTAAACACGCCATCGTCTTAGCGCAAAACAAAGCGTACACGTCAGCCAGAGACCGGCAAAAAACATCGAGCTTAGCTCAATGGGCACGAGAAACTCATAAAGGGTTAAGTTACTGGACAGACCCAAAGTTTACCGGTATTGCCGGCGGAGTACCTATTGAAGTGAAAGGTAAGGTTCTAGGGGCTATGGGAGTCAGTGGTTTAGCTGAAGCCGATGATGAAGCGCTAGTTGTTGAAGTTATAAGTGCCTGTTGTTGAGGTTGTTGTTATTTTTGTGAATAAATAGATTTTTAAAAAGCTCTTGGTATCAAGTCAGAAATCCAAGAGCTTATCAATGTTATCATTTAAACGTTTATTAAGGCATGCACAGTTTTTTTCGCGAAACTTGAATCAATTTATCTACTCCGTTTTCTTCAGTAAAGTAAAATAAAAAGGTTGAACCAGGTTCGTCAACAGTAACACTGATCACATCAATTGAAAGTGAACTGTCTACAGGAGTCATTAATTCTTGATTTACGCCTGAGTACTCGGAAAACTGTAATTTCATATTTGGCCAATTCTCTTTTTCCCATGTAAAGGTTTCTCTTATGTGCAACTCTAGTAATTCTGTAAATTGCTCTACTGGTATGTTGGTTAAATTTAATTCATAAGATCGGTCACAGTAATTCTCTGAATAAAGGTCATCTGTGGTACCAATGTGTATATAATTAATATTATCTTGTCCTCTGCCTCTTAAGGGAGCGCCTTGTAGTAATTTATTAATAAAGTCTTCTACAAATTCATTTCGATTCATAGGAATGTTCATACCAATATCATTTTCGAAGTAATCGACAGTTGTTAATAAATTTGTTGAACCATCAGAGTTTTCCTTTTCTACGATTAGCTGACCAATTTTTCCGTCAGGCCAATTAGGAGTCCACGATTGAACAATTGTGTAAATGTACTTACCGTTCCTAAATTGATACTCAGGGTATGACTTTGATCCGCCCGATCGATAATATTGTCCATTATTTAGTATTAGATCTGGTTTAGAGCTTTGGGGCTCACTGCCTTTCCAGACAGCGTATCGATATTTATCGCCTTCAATTTCATCAACCCTGATGTTAAACCGACTAGAGTTCCAAGACAAAATAGGAGCTTTGAAGTCATGAAGGCTAGGGTGAAGGTGGGCTTTCTGTGCTTCTAGTATCTGTGCTACTTTTCTTTTACTTTCTTCGGTTTCCTGATTTACGCCAAATATAACACCTGACTCTGCTACCCAAATAATGCCGTTTTCTAGCATAGAGCCGCGCCAGCCCATTGTGCTCCAGTCATCTATGTCTGATTGAGCTACTTTAAGACGTATAGTCTCATCAACAACTTCAGGTAATCGCTCAACCATCTCTCTTTGGGATTTTATCGATTCTAGTGGGTTAGGCATGCTGTAAGGAAAAGAAAACACGGAAGCTATACACTCTGGCGACCCCTGACGAAATGCAGATATTATGTAAGGGATACCTGATTGAACAAATTTTTTATGATCATCCGAAAACTGTTCCTGTAGTTCGTTAACGTGATCTTTGCAATGGGTTGGCACATCATGTCCTTCAAAAGCTAGTGCAAGAGAGCCAGTTAAAAGTAGGAGTACAATCGTAGTAATGCTTTTTATTTTAAATATAGAGTTTCTCATTATTTGGGGCGACAACGGTTTTTTATTTCCGCACCCATCTCCTTTGGTGAGGTAGTTTTATATATAACTACTATTTTTGTTGCGATGATTATAGCAGAAACCACTTAACAATAGATGAACGGCCGTAATTTTTGGTGAAAATTGGCTATAGTATTAACCAAACAAAATAATAGAGAGCCATGTTTTGAAAGATATTAGTGGTATTGATGACAACGGACAACTTAAAAATGGTCCATTTGAGGTGTATTTTAAAAATGGATTAGTTTCATGCCAAGGTGAGTTTAACAAAGGGAAAAAATCTGGAGAGTGGCGGTACTACTTAAATAATGGACAACTCCAATCCTATGGTTATTACCGAGAGGGTAAAATTGTCGGTCAATGGGAATGGTATTATAAAACGGGCAGTCCACGAGCAACCGGAGGTTTCGATGATAATGAGCAAAAGCATGGTAGTTGGATAAGGTATCACCCTAACGGTAGTCTTTGGGATGAAGGCCGGTTCGAACATGGTAAAAAGAAAGGGGAGTGGAAGCTGTATGATGAATCGGGCCATATAGTAAAAATTCAATCATTTTAGTCGCCTATCACTAAACTACCTATTCAAAAAATTTAAAGTAAGTTATAAAAGTGAATACGTTATGCAACAATTGCAAGAGTTCAGAACTTGTTGTCCTAACTGTGGAATGCCTCTTGATGTACTACTAGACCCGAGCGATATAGATAACAGCTATATTGAAGATTGCCAAGTTTGCTGCAAGCCAATCACTTTCCTAGTGTCTGAAATAGATGATGGTCAACTTACTTTGGCCGTTTACAGCGAAAATGAGTCATTTTAATTCCTCTACTCTATACACTCCTTTTTTATTTATCATTAATCGATAGTATTTCAAAATATCACTCGAGCTTGACTTAAAAGTAACGCAGACGTTTATCGCAAACTTTTGGCGGCCGACAAACTTTTTAGTTTTACCGTCTTCGTAAAAGTAAATGTTCTTGCGAGTATCTGGGAAATTCCGAATCATTCTGGCCAAATTGAGTTTTATGTTGTCATACATTTTGTCGTGTTCAGAGGTGAATGAGGATGAAGACAGCGTAAATGATTTTTTGTACAAAAATACATGGGGTTCTTCAGCCTTGCGGCTAGTTAATAAGTTTTTCTCTCTTATATCTAGAATATTCTCCGGTACTTTATCCTTTTTCAAAAATCCACAAGCATCTTTAATTGTGGCCACACGAGTATTATTGTCTTTAGTGCGTACGGCATATTTGTAGGAGTAAAACCTTTTGCTTAGCACTTTATATATGAAGCTGCGACTTAAGTCTTTTAGACGATCTTTCAATATATAGGAAATAACTAGGGCGTAAAAAAAGGTGGTGCTGAAGTTACCAAATTGCTTTTGGGTGTAAAAGGCAATGGCTGTCGCAAATGCCATCGAAGCTGCAGCTGCAAGGCCAAATACCATTTGTTCGGTAAATATACCTACTGGCTTCCGGCTAGTGTTCAGTAAAATAGGGTGGTCTAAGTAGCGTTGAACTTGTTTCATTCGCCAAAGCAGCTTATCAGCACCTTCTTCGCTAGCTTCATACTCTCTAAAACCTTTGTCGTGGTAATAAGCCTTTTCCGATTCAATTAATCCATTAACGCTATCTTTCCATGCTTCTTTAGGTAAAGATTTTAGACCCTTCAACTCAATTGAAAGCGTAATAAGTTTTTGCTGAAGGTACCAACTGAGATGGCTGTCTAAAAACTGAAAAGTACGGTAAAAACGGGCTTGTTCTTTTTTGGGTTCTACTTCTCTAAGCAATTTAAATAAGTGCTTTAAATGAGATAATGTTTCTTCCAATAGCTCAGAATTTTCAGTTTTTACAATATCTCGAAAGGTTGATTTTATCGCTTTTCGCCATTGAACACTGAGTAAGCTAACTTGCTTCCAATAGGCGTTGTGATTGTCGTTGTTGTCGGTGCGGATGCGACCTAATTTTGAAATTTGTACATGTGATTTATCTAAATTTGGGTTGCCATAAAAGTAACCTTGCTCTGTTACCATGCTTTGGTAAAACATGTCGTCGGTGAAGGTGTAGGCATTCACTCCCAGCTGATCAGGTAAAAAGAAATAAACCTGCAGTTTTGAATCAGAGCTTTCACGCGTGATCTTCGACTCAATCTCAATATGAAATTTATCAAGCAATCGAAAATAGACCATTAATGTTCTCCGTGTTTACAAACTGGGGTATTAATTTAAATTGCCCTCTTTAAAACAGTATTTAAGCTATGCCCTTAATCGTAAGCAACTTCTCAGTAAATTCAGAAAATCCATAACCACCATTATTTTCCATCACTACAGAAGGGTGGTGGTGCAGTTTATCCCAGTAATGCGAAATATTGGCAACGCCGGCCGTTAAAGGTAGCGCTTGAAACATAGCTTGATCGTTCATTGAATCGCCGATGTAACAGCAATGTTTAGCTATTTCGCTTTCAGTTAAACCCTTAGCATTCAAATATTTAAATGAAGTTGCCTTTTTGGAGTGTTCTCCATACCAGGCGTTAATGTGTATAGAGCTCGAGGTAGCATGTGCGCCTAAGGCTTGAATATTAAACGTAATCTCTTCAATGATTTCGTTGTCTACACGGGGTCTATTTTGCCCAATATCAATCGAAACTTCGCATAATCGATAAGCCTGATCGAGTGTAAGGTTTAAATCGGGATACTTCGTTAGAATCTTAAGCACTTGTTCCTTTAATTGAGATTGCTGTGCCTTTAAAGTGTCTAAAGATAGGTCAGCACTGATTGTTAAGTATCCATTTTTCTTTTCTAAGATAAAGGCGCCATTTTCACCAAGCACAGCATCCACTGGCCAAAGCTGAGCGATATGATCGCACCAGCCCGCACAAGCGCCGGTAACAGCAATTACTTGGATCCCTGCTTGCTGAAGTTTATTTAATGCGATCAATGCTTCGGGTGGTAGTTTACCTTGCCAAGTGAGGGTGTCGTCTACATCCGTCAACACCCATTTAATGTCCTTCCATTGCTCAGTTAATGCACTTTGCCCTGTGGTCATAACGTAGTTGGCTATCCTTTCAATAAGTTTGGTAAAAACATGACTAAGCCTTCAGAGAAGGTGAGTAGCAATAATACTGCAATAAGGGCAACTAAAAGTGGCGCTACTTCACGCACGAAATCGACCATACGTACTTTTAGTATAGAACAAACTGTGAACATCATCGAACCAAAGGGCGGTGTTACACCGCCAATCATTATATTAACTATTACAATGACACCAAAATGCACTGGGTTAATCCCTAAATTGAGAACGGCAGGGAGTAATAGTGGCGTTAAAATAATCATGGCTGCACCGCCTTCAATAAACATACCTACTACGAGTAAAAGTGCATTAATAAGTAGTAATAAGACGAGTTTATTGTCGGTCAGTTGAATTAAGGCCGATGCCACTTCATGTGGAATGCGCTCTAATGTCATGTAATAGCCAAAAACCATTGCACCAATGATGATAAACATTACCGCGCTTGTACCTTGAATGGTTTCTTTTAAAATTAAAGCAACATGATTGAGCTTAAGTTCCTTATAGATAAACACACCGATTATTGAGCATAAGAGTACAGCGATTGCACCTGCCTCTGTTGGTGTGAACAGACCAAAACGCATGCCTAAAATTATGCCAAACGGAATTAAAAGGGCAGGGACTGCTTTCAAAAAATAACCCCAGCGTTCTTTGGCTGAGGCCGGTTCTGAACGAGATGGTTTATACCCGCGTTTATGTGAAATTATTGAAATAGCAAACATCAACGCAATCGCCATTAGGAAGGCAGGTACATAGCCGGCAATAAACATTGAATGCACTGAAACATTGGCCAACAGTGCAAAAATTATCAGGTTAATGCCGGGCGGTATGACTGGACTGATAGCAGAAGATGCTGCAGTGACTGCGGCAGTGAAGCTTAAACCATATCCACGCTTAGTCATTTCAGGCGCTAGTATTTTAGATTGCATAGCCGCATCAGCATTAGCAGAGCCTGAAATACCTCCCATAAGTGAGCTAAGTAAAACGTTAACATGAGCTAAACCACCTGTTTTATGCCCAATGATAGAGTCTGCAAAGGCTAATAAACTTCGGCTGATTCCTGCGTAGTTCATAATAGAACCCACCATGATAAAAAAGGGTATGGCGAGTAATGGAAAAGAAGAGGCGGATGAAATAAACCTTTGCATGACTAAACTGACCGGCAACGATGTATTAATGAATAAAAAATACACTAACGCCGATGCGATTAAAGAAAACGCAATGGGAATATTGATTAAAAACAGTATAAATAACAGGATGATCGGTAAAAATATTTCCACGAGAGCGTCCTAAGAAATTGAAGTCATTGAAGAAGGGTGTTTAATGAATTTGAATTCTTCTTTTATAAAGCGAAGTGTATGAAACGCCATTAAACTAAAGCACACCACTAACACTCCGTTAATAGTGAAATAAGACATACCCATAACAGGGGTCACTTTTTTAGAGAGCATGGTGTAATCGTAACTTAAATACGCTAATACGGCGTTGAGCACCAACAACAAACTGAAAACACACAGTCTGAAGACTGGCTTTGCTCGTTCTGGTAATAGCGTAAGAACAACATCAACACCCATGTGTAGTTTATGTTTGTAACAAGAGCTAATACCAAAGTAGGTGGCCCAAATAAAGCAAATAACAGAAAGCTCTTCTGTCCAAGGAATCACAAAGCCAAAACAATATCGTAGAATTACATTTAATATCACGATTAGAACCGTCACTGAAATGGCTAACGATGCTAGTACTTCTTCAAAATTCTTCAAAAACCACATAGGTTCCCCGAAGCTTAATTAATCAAAAAAATCGGCCCTATTGCGCCATTAGCGAAGCAGGGCCGTTAGCTAGTGCGCTTATTGAGCTGCGCGTATTTTTTCTAACTCGGCATTGATAGTTCCGTGAATACCTTCGCTCCACTGTGGGAACTGGTTATAAACTTCAGCCGTTAGCTTACTAAAAGCAGCGCTGTCTACTTCGTTAAAGGTAACACCTAGGTCTTCAAGCTTCTGCTTAAATTCAGCATCCAGTTTAACCACAGCGTTGGTGTTTGAAATTGCACCGGCTTCAAGCTCTTCCATCACAATTTTTTGTTGTTCAGCGGTTAATTTATCCCAAACTTTAGGAGAAATGTATAAACCAACAGAACCTAAGAAGTGTTTTGTGAAAGACATGTTCTTAGTCACTTCATACATCTTTGTTCCATACATCGTTAAAATAGAACCTTCGAAGCCATCAACAACACCTTGTTGAACCCCAGAATAGGTTTCTGGGAATGGAATCGGCGCTGGAGCGGCGCCCATGGCTTTCAGTGTACTGATAAACAGTTGGCTACCTGGAACTCGAATACGCATGCCTTTCATATCTTCAGGGGTGCGAATCTCTTTGTTCGTGATCATATGACGGAAACCAAACACGTAATCGGCGGTTAAAACTTTGATGCCTTTTTTCTCAGCTTGAGCTGATAAATCGGCAACCATGTCAGTTTTCATCATGGCAAGGTATTCATCATAAGAACGATATAGGCTTGGACCCGCTAACGCAGCAAAATCAGGAACAAAATCGCCTAAATAGCTTAAGTCTTCTACCGCTATCCAGTCGGCACCGTTAACCACCTGTTCTAGGTTATCTTTGTATACAGGTAACTGCCCACCAGGGAAAACCTGTATGTTCACATCACCATCGGTGCGGGCACGAATTTTATCCGTTACTTGGATCAATTGCTGAGTAAGCACCTCGTTTTCAGTAAAAACCAGGCTCATATTAATATTAATTTTATCAGCAGCGGCTGTAGTTGCCACGCCGAATAGGGTAGCGGCTGTTAAAACCGACCCAATTAGCAGCTTTTTCATTGAGTTAACCTTCTTAAAAGTAGTGAAATTATTGTTATAGTGCATAAATATGAACCTGTGATGAAACGCAGCTCTTATTCGTGCTGGGTGATTTTTACCATATACTTATGAAAAAGTGTATTCATATGAACACTTTTATTTTCAAATGAACATATAGATAAAGTCAAATTGAAAGGTTAGTGCATGTCGTTAAGCCCAAGAATGCAACAGATTAAGCAATATTTAGCCGAGCACGGAGAAGTTCAAATAGATGTGTTGGCGAATATATTTGAAGTAACTACCCAAACCATTAGAAGAGACGTTAACCTATTATGTGAGCAGGGTATTGCAAGGCGAGTTCATGGCGGTGTTAGTTTGCCACCAAGTTTAAGCAATACCAGCTTTGAAAATCGTATCGATGTGGCCTGTACTGTAAAACAATCGATTGCGCAGGCTATCGTTCAGCAAATACCAGAAGGTGCTACGGTAATGCTAGGTATCGGTACGTCAATGGATTATGTGGCTAGGCAGTTGGTCCTGTTTAAATCATTGAGGGTGGTCACAAATAACTTACAAGTGGCACGAACATTAGAGGCAAGCGATGGCATCGAGGTTTACCTTTCTGGTGGTTTGATCCGCAGTAATTACCAAGACTTAGTTGGGCAAAGTACATTACGTTTCTTTAGTGAGTTTGAAGCCGATATCGGTATTATCGGATGTGGCTCTGTCAGCCATAGTCAAACTGCAATGGAGCATGAACCTCAAGAAGCTGAAATTTCTAAGGCAATCTTAGCCAATGCGCGAGAAAGCTGGTTGTTTGCCGATGAGAGCAAATGGCAGTTGAACGGTTCAGTAAAAGTAGCGAGTCTAAATAGCTTTTCACGCATATTTACTAATAACGCCGATGTTCCATGTGATCTCCCCGTTCAACAGGTAACTACCAATCGCTAACAGTACATTGTTCAATGGTTATAAGAGATTTCACTACACAGAATAGATATGTACCAATAGCCTGATCAGCTGTTCAGAGGGTGGTTTTTCTTCAGGAACTATTGTGGTAACTGATAGTACAAGTGCTATCGTTTTAACCATTACTTTTGTAAGCTGTACAGAAATGACCATTGTTTATAACAATATTTCCTCTACCGTAACTTGGTAACTGAGTAAAAAGGTTTATCTTACTTGGCTTCATACTAGAGGAAAAGAAAGGCGCTTATAGCGCCTTTTAAATTTACTTTCAAACTTTAAAGAATAGTTTAACCTTCGTTTAGGTCTTCCAGTTGATCACTGAACCAAATCTTTCGTTTAAAGCGAGGATTTTTAGAAGACATGTCAATTTTATATGGGTTCATGTCTTCAGTTTGTGCTAATCCTAAGATTTTATTTAGCTCTTGCGCAATCCATTTTTCAACTTTTAAGACCACCATTTTTTTACGCAGGCGGCCTTGTTCGTCTCGGTTTAAAATAGTGGGTAGGGTATTCAGTGTAAGTATTTCTCCTATGGCAGGGTGCGCCATACGTTCGCGGCCTTCATCACTTGCGTAAAAATGCGAAACAGCAAATACCATACGTTCTGGGCTAATCTGTTTTAAGAATTGGCACGACTTAACGACTGTTGAACCAGTTCTAACCATATCATCAAATAAAACGATACTGCAGCCATCTAACCCTTCAAAGGTGTGCTCGCTTTCTTTGTGGAGAGTGATTTCTACTTTACGCTCATTTGTTCTGACTTTATCGAGCATAATAAATTTGGCTTTGCTTAAACCAATGGTATCAAACATGGTTTTCACGAAGTCTCTGGCGCCTTTATCCGGGGCACATAACACTAAACCTTCACCATTTGGACCGTAATTCAATATATTAGAATTTAACAGGTAGTGTGAATAAATTTCATAGGGGATAAGGTTATGGAAATCACCTTCAAATACGTCTGAAAATATCTTTTGCACAGAGTAAGAGTGATTGTGAATGGTTAAAACTGCATCTACTCCAGATACTTTTAATAGTTGTGCATACAACTTAGAGGTGAAAGCTTGGCCATCAAACTTTTTAATATCGTGAATATCTCGTTCGAAAAGAGTTTCGCCTAAATCAGCGCTCGGACCACGATCTTGAGCACTGAAAAATAAATCTGGCTCAACTAAAAAAACTTTTTCTGCCCCGTTTTCCTTTGCTGTACGAGCAATGAAAAAGTTTGACATTGCTAACTCTTGTCGGCTTTTTACATGGCTGCTGGTGCTGACAATGACAACCGTTTTATCTTTTAGGTTGTTGCCTATGTTTTCTAAATCATTTTCATCGGAAATAAATCGCGGGCAAAACTCAGAGTTCATAAAATGCTTCATGCTGATGAGGTCGGCGATGTCTTCATGTTGACCCATTGCATAAGCTACGTCGATAGCGAAGGGATTATCAGAAGAGTTGCTTACTACGACGACATTATTGGACCGTTCGGTCGAAAAACCCATGAGTTTATCCTATTTAAGTGGTGGCCGGAAAATTGACGATATTCTACTGGTTGAACCAGTAAAAGGTTAGTGTGTTTTTATACAGATACGAAAATAAATGTAGATGCGAGGCTAAAAATATTCAAATTATGGTTTGTAAAACAAACTTCATTCGTAAATAGGCATAAAGCGGGCGCTGGGTTGATTGCAAAGTGAACACCTTAACGAGGGGAAAAGCAGTTGTGACGGAGATTTCTACCTATATGGGCTGCAGCCAGTTTATTTTTCATTATAATTAGCGTGCTCAGTACAGTTATGTAGACTGCGCTAGAGTACTTCCTATGTGATTCAAATTCAGCAGCCGTTAGGGTGATAGGTCATTCATGGTCAAACGCCGCTACAAGTTCGCTAGTTACAATTCGATGGAATTGAGATTTGAGTTTTATCTACGCTTTTATTGGTAATTAGCTATGCAGTGGTTTTTAGAGTTATTTCAGTATTCCGAACAAAGTCTTTTCAGCGTAACCGAATATAGCTCTTGGCTGGTGTTACTGTCGGTATCAATTGCTGTCTTTGCTTCGTATATGGGGTTTCAGGTTGCAGGGCAAGCTTCTACAACGGTAGGGGTGCGTAAGCATGTATTTTTAATCGTCGGCAGTGTTGCGCTAGCAGGCGGTGTTTGGTCTATGCACTTCATAGGCATGTTGGCGTTGCAAATTTGTACAGTGGTGACCTATCGATTGGACATTACCGCCTTGTCTATTATACCGGCCATTGTTGCTTCTTGGATTGCATTGAATCAACTTACTCATAAAAACATCACTACCCGGCAGTTAATCGTTTGTGGGGTTTTAGTTGGGGCTGGCATTGGAGCTATGCACTATATTGGTATGGCCGCAATGGAAATGGCTGCTTTTCTTCGCTACAACTTGGCTGTTTTTCTCATTTCTATTTTGGTCGCTGTTGCGTTAGCTATTTTATCGCTTTGGGTACGCTACGGGCTAGATAGTCATGGAAGTGTATCGCTGACTCCAAACTTCAAAATTCTTATATCAAGCCTTGTGATGGGCGCTGCTATATCTGGTATGCATTATACGGGCATGGCCGCAGCAAGATTCGTATTGCCACCAGGGATGGACCCTTCAATTCAAACAGGAGAAATATCTCTTGTTTTAGCCTCGATTATAACCGCGATTACTATTTTGATGATTATTTTAGTGTTGGGTGCCAATCTTATTTTCAGGTATCGCGATAAGTCAGATGCAGCCCTACGCAACGAAAAACGCCTCATTGCAACAATGGATACAGCGATAGATGGCATCATTACGATTGATCAATACAGCATCATTATTAGTGTGAATAAGGCAGTGACAACCATTTTAGGGTGGCAGGAAAATGAATTAATAGGTAGGCCGCTTGATGCGTTAAATATTGAAAAAAGCTTATTGGCTAAGGTAAACAATTCATCACTTGGGTATACCATTGATGAGGATACCGAAGTCAGTGACGTATTTGGCGAGCGTATTCCAATTCGTTTTAGACTCGGTAAGGTTGATCTAAGTGATGCTAACCTCAGCGTGTTGTTTATTTCTGATTTACGGGAATACCATCGCATGAAGGCTGAAATTAAACGCAACGAGTCACAAATTCAGGCAATTTTGAGCAATATACCGGGCATCACATTTCGCGCCATTTACGATCCAACCTGGCCTATTTTGTTTGTAAATGATCAGGTTGAAAATATTTTAGGGTACCCGAAAGAAGACTTTATGTTACCTAACCCAACTCGGAGCATTAACGACTTTTTACACCCTGAAGATGTTGGTGTTTTTGAAAGAACCGATTTGCTAAATCCGAACGGCTATCAAATTGAGTATCGAATTATTGATCGCAAAGGCAAAATTAAGTGGTTGCTTGGCTACGGCCAAGCCACTCAGGTGGAGGGTATTGAGTCGGCTTGTTTAGATGGCTTTTTGATGGATATTAGTGATCGGAAAGAAATGGAATCTGAGCTGGTTCAAGCCAAAGAGACGGCTGAAAAAGCGGCCGAATCTCGTGCAAACTTTCTAGCCAATATGAGTCATGAGATCCGTACTCCTATGAACTCGGTCATTGGGTTTAGCGAATTGTTGTTGCATGACCAAGTTACCGATGAACAACGAAGGCAGTTGAAAACTATTAACCAATCAGCCAAATCACTTTTACACATTTTAAATGATATTTTAGACAGCGCTAAGCTCGATAAAGGTAAGTTTGAGCTTGAATACCGAGATTTCTCATTAGTTGAAGAAATAGATACAGTGGTTTCAACGTTTTGGCTGCAAGCGCAACAAAAAGGGTTAGAAATTAATTTAAACTTGCCTAAAAAACTAAAAGATCAGTTTAACGGTGCACCGGATCGAATTCGTCAAGTTCTTACTAACCTTATTGGAAACTCCATTAAGTTTACCCAGCAAGGCTCCATTTCTATTGATGTCAGCCAAAGTGAAAAAGGATGCACAACCTTTAGCATTTCCGATACGGGAATAGGCATGACCAGTGATCAACTTGAAAATATTTTTGAGCCGTTTTCGCAGGCCGATGAATCAATGAATAGACGGTTTGGTGGTACTGGCTTAGGAACCACCATTAGTAAGCAACTGGTAGAGCTTATGGGGGGGAAGATTTCGGCAAAGAGTGAGGCTGGCTTTGGATCAACATTTTCTTTTACCATTCCATTAAAACCAGCGCAGAAAGTTACGTTACAAGCTAGTTCAAATGCCAAAACCGAATTGCCTGAGCTGTCAATTTTAATTGTAGATGACATTGAGCAAAACCTAGACCTACTCACTAGATTGTTGCAAAAAGATGGTCATTTTATTCAGTGCGCACGCAATGGCCAAGAAGCACTTGAGGTGCTAGAAAAGAGTTCAGTCGATGTTGCGTTAATAGACATTCAAATGCCAATTATGGATGGATTAACAGCTTCGAAGATTAGGCGTAAGTATGAGCAAGATAATAACCTAATCTCAACGCCATTGATCGCTTTAACGGCCAGTGTTTTGGCCGAAGATCGTTTGTCGGCTGAGCGTGCAGGTATGAATGGTTTTGCAAATAAACCGGTTGATATGCAACAGTTGAATCGTGAAATAGCAAAGGTTTTAAGTGGTGAAACATTAGAGCACATAGAGCCAGAGTCGCCTTTAACCGAAGCAGATCCGAGCACCGCTAGTAAAGTCGTCGATGTTGAAAAAGGCGTCTCTTTATGGGGCTCTAAAACGAATTTATATAATGAAGTGAAGCGATTTGTTGATAATTTAACACCGGAGTTGGCTTCATTTAAGCAATTGGCAACTGAACAGAATTTTAGCTCGCTTGCTGCTATAGGTCACAAGTTTAAAGGTGGTGCAAGTAACGTTGCTATTGTAAAACTTGCGGCAGCTTTCGATAGCTTAGAGGCAAGTAGCTCAGCTACTGATATGCCAGCCACACTTGAAGCAATAGATTCAATATTCATCGAATTAGAGGCGTTGAAAGCTTGTATGCAGTCTCGAAAGTCGATGCAAGAAGGTGAGCTGGCAGAAAGCACAAACGCTGGCAGTAACGACCACTCACTTGAATCATTGTTGCACATTGCAGCTGAGTTAAAAGAGCTAACCGATAATAACGAAATAAATGAAGATTTACTGAATCAGCTGGAGCAACTGCAAAGCTATAATCCTGTGCTGATTAACGAAATTATAGAGTCGTGCAATAATTTTGAATTTGAGCTTGCTTCTGAAAAAATTGATGAATTGCGAGAGACGGTTGGTGTTTAATCAGTATGATAGAATAGGAAAACACGGTGACAAATAATAAACAAAGGGTTCTAGCTGTTGATGACGAGCCTACGAATTTACGAGTGCTTAATAAAGTACTCGGTGATACCTATAAGTTGATCTTTGCCAAAAGTGGTCAAGAAGCTATTCGGCTTGTTGAAAAAGATAGCCCAGATTTGATTCTATTAGATGTCATGATGCCCGATGTAACCGGCTATGATGTTTGTAAAACACTCAAAGCTAACCCTAAATTTAAACATATCCCAATTATTTTTATTACGGCTTTAAGTGACCCTGATGATGAAGCTGAAGGCTTAAATATAGGGGCGGCTGACTATATATCTAAGCCTATTTCGCCAGCGGTAGTGAAAGCACGCGTTAAAACGCACCTATCATTAGTCGACGCCCAAGTTTTAAGAGATACGCGCTTGCAAGTTATTCAGCGTCTGGGAAGGGCATCTGAATATAAAGACAATGAAACGGGAATGCATGTTATGCGCATGAGCCACTATTCAAAGGTTATTGCTCTAAACGCGGGTTTTTCTGAGCAAGCAGCCGATAATCTTTTTCATGCCGCTCCCATGCACGATATTGGGAAAATTGGTATAGCCGATGCAATCATGTTGAAACCAGGAAAGCTCACTGAAGAAGAATTTGAAACCATGAAGAATCACCCTCAGATTGGGGCGGAAATTCTTGGAGACTCTGATTCAGATTTAATAGAGCTTGCAAAAGTAGTGTCGATGACCCATCACGAAAAATACGATGGCTCTGGCTACCCAAACAAATTAAAGAGTGAAGATATTCCCATCGAAGGAAGAATTGTGGCGATCGCCGATGTATTTGATGCACTCACTAGTGTAAGACCCTATAAAGATGCGTGGCCAGTAGAACAAGCCATTAGCTTTATAGAAAGCCAAAAGGGGTTACATTTTGATCCTGTTTTAGTTGATGTCTTTGTTCAAAATTTAGACGAAGTGCTGGTTATTAAAGAGCGCTGGAAAGATTAGTGAGTGAGTGGGTTTACAGTCTTTATAGAAGTGTCTTGTGAGCCATAGCAGAAACCGCTAGTGCGTAGCGGTTAAATTTTATAAAATTGATAAAACAACTCAATAAATGGTGTATTTTCATGGGCAGAGCCTATCAAAACCGTAAAGAATCCATGGCAAAAACGTCTGATATGAAGGCGAAGATATACAGCCGATACAGCCGTGAAATCTATATGTGTGCTAAAACGGGTGGCACAGAAATAACAGGAAACCTAGCGTTGGCTTCTTTGGTCGATCGAGCAAAAAAAGAGCAAGTACCTGCGCATGTTATTGAAAAGGCTATTGATAAGGCCGCTGGCGGTGGTGGTGAAGATTTCGCCGTTGCTCGCTATGAAGGTTTTGGTCCTGGGAATACGATGGTGATTGTTGATTGCTTAACTGACAACCCAAATCGTACTTTTGGTGACGTTAGAACCTGCTTCAATAAAGTAAAAACTAAGCTCGGTGGCCAAGGCTCAGTGAGCCATATGTTTGATCACAGCGCTATTTTCTCATTTAATGGAGAAGATGAAGAAGCGATACTTGAAGTGTTGATGGAAGCTGATGTCGATGTTTCAGACATTGAGTTAGAAGACGGAAAAGTAACGGTATTTGCACCCCATACTGAATATGCAAAAGTACGACAAGCATTAAAAGATGCTTATGAAGGTATAGAGTTCGATGTTGAAGAGGTTCAATTTGTGCCGCAAATGCTGACCAAAATAGAAGGCGAAGATGTTGAGCAATTTGAAAGATTTCTTGAATTGTTGAATTTTCTAGACGATGTACAAAATGTATATCACAACGCCGAAATAGACTAAAACTTCTGCTATGTCATGGTCTCTTTGAACAAAAAGAGGCCATTTCCTTAAAATTCCATTTCTAGTTGCTCATGTCGGCTTGTTTGGTTCTCAAATACAAGAGTTTGACATAAGGGTGTTTCTAAACCGTCATCATTAAGAATTGCGGGTATTTCTGTTTTAGAAGTAGACCAAATCGCCACTAAACTGCTTTTACCATTGAGGACGCATTGCTCTAAACAGTGCTGCTTTTCAACAGTCGACATTCCTTTAAGTCTTACAACTCTGATACTAAAGTGGCCGAGCCCTAACATAGTCAAATAGCCTTTTTTGGGCAGAAAGGGTGGATCTATGAGGGTCACCCAAAGCCTAGCGTTTTTGACTTGCCGAATAGCATCTATTAAGAAATGGCATTGGCTAACAATAGGAGAGCAATAGTCAAAAAATCGTACTGTGCGTTTTGGGGCTATTTTTTGTGTTAAAGCGCCATGGTAATGGCTTTGTGCTAATTGAGTTGTCATAATAGTCTCTCCAAGTACTGTTTGTTTGTCCAGTACCTGTATTTATATACAGCAACTGTTCTGATGTCAAAGAACTTTTTAGAAAAAGGGCGAATTTGTTGAAAAGTGATGTAACGGTGACTGCGCTAGAACGGCAGTTTTTTTTAGAAAATGGTTTTCTTATTAAAAGACAACTCTTGTCCTCAGATAGCCTCAGCCTTGCGATTAATGAAGCCAATGCTTTACTAAAAAACCCAGTTGAACCGCTTGAGCTAGAAGCCGCTGTTGGGTATCCAGGCGCCCCAAAAACGGCTGAAAGTGAGGGAGGAAGAACCATTCGACGCGTGCTTTCTTTGTGTTCACGCAGTGAATCGGTTAAGAACATGGCCACCAAAGGCCCAATTGCTGGTGTTTTACAGCATTTATTTGGTAGCAAAACACCTGCCTTCTTGAATCAAAACCATCATAACTGTTTGATGACTAAAGCCCCGAGTTACAGCAGTGACACGCATTGGCATCAAGATATAAGGTATTGGCATTTTAAACAGCCTAATCTAATCAGTGCATGGGTTGCTTTAGGTTCTGAAACAGCGAATAACGGGGCGCTACAAGTTATCCCAAAAAGCCATAGCGCTCAGTTTGATCACGATCAATTTGACGAAGACAAGTTCTTTATTGAAGGGTTAGAAAAGAATAGAGCTTGGCTTGATAACAAAATCCAATTAACGCTAGAGCCGGGTGATGTGTTGTTTTTTGACAGCCGTTTATTACACAAGGCCACTCGAAATGCGACTGAGTCAGTAAAGCTTTCTATGGTCTTTACCTACCATGATGCATCCAATGCCCCCATTGCTAATACTCGGTCATCTAATCTTCCAGAAATACAATTAGGTGAAGGTTAATGCTGTGAAATGGGTGATTTTCACGCTGGGTTGGCTGTGTATGTTGTTAGGCATTGCGGGCATCGTATTGCCGATTCTGCCCACAACACCGTTCATTCTATTAGCCGCCACCAGTTTCGCTAAAAGCTCTCCTAGGTTTCACGCTTGGTTGCTGGCCAATAAGGTATTTGGTCAATTCATTCAAAACTGGAACCAAGAAAGATACATTGAGCCAGCGGTGAAAAGACGTTCATTGGTTATAATCGCATTAACTTTTGGATTGTCTATTTATATAGTTGATCCGAGCGGGCTTAAAGTGATGTTAAGCATTTTTTGGATAGTTTGTACGTTTTGTGTTTCTAGACTTTCGACGATACCTTTGTCGATTAGGCAAAAAAAAGCCGTCAAGCTATAAGGCGTGGCGGCATAAAACATAAGCGTCGGTGGGGTTAACGACGCCTAAATAAGGGCTGTTTCTCAATAACATCCGATTGGTATTGGGTTGTTATTAAAGACTTTATTCGGCTGGCTATTTCTAGCTCTAATTCATTTTTGCATTCAAAAGATGTAAATCCACATCGAGTTAAAAACGCCACTTGATCTGGAATGAAATCGCCCATTGCTCGAATATCACCTTTGAAATTAAGTGATTCTCTTAGCATTCTGGCTTGTGAGAACGCTCGGCCATCGGCGAATTTAGCGAAATTAAACGCAATAACTTTTAATGAATCAACGCTAATGTCGGCCTCAATAATTGAATCGTTTTCCTCTACTATGACAGCCGACACATTTGCGAGACTACTATTGTCTAAGGCCACCCAATCAGAAAACGGCACAAATGTGTTAGGCTCGGATTCAATAGCGCCTTCTAACTTAATGAGATGCGGCATAAACACGCTCCTTAAAGGTTTTCAGCTCTACGCGATGAACAAAATCAAAAAACGGTTCTTCAGGCTGTCGTTGCTCAACAAAAACATCTAATATTTTCTTGATAACGTCAGGAACTTCATCTGCCTTAAAAGAAGGACCTAATATTTTTCCTACTTTTGCATGTTGACCGCTATTGCCACCCAAAGACACTTGGTAGAACTCGGCGCCTTTTTTATCGACTCCTAATATGCCTATGTGTCCAATATGATGGTGCCCGCAGGCATTCATGCAACCAGAAATGTTTAAATCGATATCGCCTAAGTCATAGATATAGTCTAAATCATCAAACTGTTGCTTTATCGCCTCGGCAATTGGGAGTGATTTTGCATTTGCCAGAGCGCAGTAGTCACCACCAGGGCAGCAGATGACATCAAGTAAGGTGTCAACTGTTGGTTCAGCGAATTCGAGAGATTTCAATTGCTGCCAAAGGTCAAACAATCGCTCTTGTTTTACATCGGCTAAAATAGCGTTTTGTTGATGGCTAACTCTCAACTCCCCAAACGAATAATCATCGGCTAACTTGGCTAATGCGTCGAGTTGCTTAGACGTTACATCGCCCGGAGCTGAAGAAGGGTGCTTAACGGAGACAGTAACAGCGGCATAACCTGGAGTTTTGTGGCTCTCAACATTGTGATTTAACCAATTGTCAAAATCTTTGTGTTCGAATCGCTGTTGCGCTAATAACTCTGTTGCGTCTTCAATAACTTCATAGGCAGGATCGGTGAAGAAACCGCTGACACGCTGTATTTCAGCATCAGTTAACCGGTCTTCACCATGTCGAATACCTTGCCAAACATCTTCTACTGCAGCTTTAAAGGCTTCTATGCCCATGGCTTTTACTAATATTTTAATACGTGCTTTGTATTTGTTGTCTCGCCGGCCTTTTAAGTTATAGACCCTTAAAATAGCATCGAGGTAGGTGATCAGGTCGTGTTTAGGCAAAAAGGATTTTATTTCTTGGCCCACAAGAGGTGTACGCCCCAAGCCACCACCAACAAATACTTGAAAGCCAAGCTCGCCAGCGTCATTTTTAACCAGTTGCAGTCCAATATCATGAAAACGAATGGCCGCTCTGTCAGTATTTTTACTGGCATTGACTGCAATTTTAAATTTTCTAGGCAAAAATGCGAATTCGGGATGCAGCGTAGACCACTGACGAATCAGTTCGCACCAGGGTCTGGCGTCGTCTATTTCATCGGCGATGACGCCCGCAAACTGATCTGTGGTCGTATTGCGTATGCAGTTGCCAGACGTTTGAATAGCGTGCATCTGAACTTCAGCCAGCTCAGCTAAAATATCGGGCACGTCCTCTAAAGCAGGCCAGTTTAATTGGATATTCTGTCGCGTGGTAAAATGAGCATAACCTTTGTCGTACTCACGGGTGATATGGGCTACCTTTCGTAACTGCGTTGAATTCATAAGCCCATAAGGCACGGCAATTCGAAGCATTGGTGCATGTCGCTGAATATATAGGCCATTTTGTAACCGCAAAGGCAGGAATTCTTCTGGTTTTAGCTGTCCCGCAAGGAATCGGTTAGTTTGGTCCCGAAACTGCTCGACACGCTGATCAACAAGTTGCTGATCATACGAATCATACACGTACATGAGATATCCTTCGATAAAGTGCTTTTAATGAGTGCAAGACTATACATAATCATCCTTATTCTATGAATGATTATATTTTCATGATTTTATTCCATAGTGTTATATATGGTGGGTTGCACTAAGGCTAAAAAGCCGATTAAATGGAGCTATTAGCTTATTCTAAGCTAAAATACTTAATAATAAAAAAATTAGGAGAGAGTATGGCTTCTGGAAAGTCTCGATTTACCGATGCACAAGCCGATGCAATTGCTGCAGTAATTGTTGTTTTAACCGTTGTTGCGACTGCGGTATTTTGGGTAGCCACCGCCTAAGGTGAACCTCATATCTTATTTTTAGCAGCCTAAGGGTAGGCATTCTACCTTTAGGCTTTGCTAAACAACTTCATTCGTTAAGTTACTGTTTTTACTAACACAATCAAGCCGATTACAAAGGCGGCTGTAAATATAATCCCTCCAATTAAAAATGGCCATACCGATGCGGCCTGGAAATCTTTCTCTCGGTTTTTTTCGCTTTGTACACCCACGGCGGCACTTAATACGCTTTTGCAAACTTGCCAAAAGCTGGGCTTGATAATTTTTTGTTCATCTTTCATTTCTTACACCTTTCAAAAAAGCGACAAAACAGGCTGAACTGCGACAGTTTTCGGGGTTTTGCCCTAATGTACCATGCCAACGCTGGTTAAATACTAGAGAATACTGGATATTGGTCTAGCCTAATAACCATCTGCCTAATTTCGCAAAAAATACAATAGAGGTCTATATGACAAATTTGGTTGCCTCCAATCGCTCTGAATTATTGGAATCTTTATATCAGCGGTTAACCACCGAGTTTCCTAAGCAACATCACAGTGATTTAAACACATTAATTGAGCAATTGTTTAAACACGCATCTATGCGTGATTTAACCAGCTACGAAATGACCGATTTAGCTGGCATGGTGGTAACACTTTGGCGGGCACTTCAAAAAAAATCGCCAAAACAAGCCAATGTTGAAGTCATTAACCCAAGTGTTGAAGAGCATGAATGGCAAAGTTCGCATTCTATTGTAACGGTGTTAAGTGATGAAGTGCCATTTGTAATCGATTCCGCTCGATTAGCCCTCAATAGCCTAGACATTAATATTCACGCCATTTTTTACGGTAGTTTCTTTGTTGAGCGAGATAATAAAGGGAAATTTGTTAAGTTTTCTGATAAAGGCAGTAACGAATTATTGTTGTGCTTGGAAATGGATCGAACAACGGTCCCTGAGCAGCGTAAACAAGTTGAAGATTCGTTAAACGAAGTATTACTCGATGTTCACTACGTGGTGGATGATTTTCCGGCCATGTTAGAAAAAACTAAAGTAGTAAAAGAAGCCTTCAAAAAAGAAAACTATCCATTTAGCAAAGATGAAATGGAAGAGGCTTCTGTATTTATGCAATGGATGGCCGATAATCACTTTAGCTTTTTGGCATATGACGAATATGAAATTGTTGGCGATGTTGTAAAGCAGGTTGAAGGAACAGCACTCGGCTTGTTTAAAAAGACCTCTAAACGTCGCGAAGAAGTCATTTCAGATATGACCGAGTACCGTAAAGAGCATGTCTTTAAGCAAGAGTTGATGATTTTCTCAAAATCAGGACGCCGATCTTCAGTACACCGTCCGGCCTACAGTGATTATGTATTAGTTAAAAAATTCGATAAAAAAGGCAATGTAATTGGCGGATACCGCTTTTTAGGCCTTTATACTTCGTCTGTTTACAGCGAAACAGCTAAAGATATTCCCGTTGTAAGAACCAAGATTGCGGAAATCATAAAAGGCAGTGGTTACGCGCCTGGTTCCCATGCCTATAAAGAATTTGCGGCTATTTTATACACCTTACCACGTGATGAGCTAATTCAAGGCAGCGTTGACGAACTGCACAATGTAACGAATGAAATTCTATCAATTCAAGAACGTAAGCAAATTCGTTTGTTTTTGCGAAAAGATGCTTACGGAAAATTCCTGAATGCTATGGTTTATATGCCTAGAGACATTTTTAATACTCAATTGCGTATTAAAGTACACGATTTACTGGCGTCTCATTTTGAAGTTGAAGGGTCAGATTTCACCTCCTATTTCAGTGAATCTGTACTAGCGCGCACACGTATTGTCTTTAAACTGGCCAAGCCCATTGAAGAAATGCCGGACATTCAGCGCCTAGAAAATAAGATCGTGCAGCTTGCGCGACGCTGGACAGATGAACTGCAGCAAGCCATGGTGGAATCATTCGGTGAAGAAAAGGGTATTCGTTTATATCAACAATACGAGCACGCTTTTCCATCCAGTTATGTTGAAGAATACAGTGCACGCGTTGCCGTTGCCGATATTCAACGTATTGAAAGTTTACAAAAACATAAAACCGACAAGCTAGCGCTAAGTTTTTTCCGATCCATAGAACCCACCGGATCGGCTTTAAAACTGAAAATATTTAACAAAGGCGATGAGCTTCAGCTATCTGATTTGATCCCTGTTTTAGAAAACTTAGGACTAAAGGTAGTCGATGAGTTTCCGTATGAAATCATGCACCCTAAAAATGGATGCACTTGGATATACGATTTCAACTTAGTGTACGAAGCCGACCCAGAGTTAGATCCGGCCGAATACCGTGATTTATTTTCAAAAGCATTTTTGAATATATGGAATGGTCGCTCAGAGAATGACCTTTATAACCGCTTGGTGCTGCGTGCTAAGTTGACTTGGCGAGAAGTTGCTATGTTACGTGGCTACGCCAAGTACATGAAACAAACTCAGTTCAGCTTGAGCCAAGAATACATTGCTGAAACGTTAATTCAGCATACTCAACTTACCGATCATATCACCGAACTCTTTTCAGCTCGATTTAACCCTGAAAAACAGGGCGGCAAGAACAACTGTGAATCTTGGGTAGATAAAATTAATGCCTTGTTAGAAGACGTAAACAATATTAACGAAGATAAAATTCTACGTCGTTATGTTGAGCTTATAATGGCTACATTACGAACTAACTTTTATCAAGAAGATGACCAAGGGTTACGAAAAGAATACATTAGCTTCAAGTTAGATCCATCTGAAATTAGTGATATACCGTTACCTCGGCCAAAGTATGAAATATTTGTTTACTCGCCAAGACTTGAAGGCGTTCACTTAAGAGGCGGAAACGTAGCGCGAGGCGGCTTACGATGGTCTGATCGTAACGAAGATTTCCGCACCGAAGTTTTGGGATTAGTAAAAGCGCAACAGGTTAAGAATGCCGTCATTGTCCCTGTTGGGGCAAAAGGTGGCTTTGTTGCTAAGCAATTGCCACCCGCGAGTGATCGTGAAGCCTTTTTTGCAGAAGGAATCGCCTGTTATAAAACGTTTATACGAGGTTTATTGGATCTCACCGATAATTTAGTTGAAGCCGATGTTGTGCCCCCTAAACAGGTAGTGCGTTACGACAATGATGACCCTTACATGGTTGTTGCCGCCGACAAAGGTACCGCCACTTTCTCTGATATCGCCAATGAAGTTGCTGATGAATATGGCTTTTGGTTAGGTGATGCTTTTGCATCTGGCGGCTCATATGGTTACGACCATAAAGGTATGGGTATCACAGCTCGAGGTGCTTGGGTAAGTGTGCAGCGCCACTTCCGAGAGCTTGGCATTGATGTACAAACGGAATCAATCTCTGTGGTTGGCATTGGTGACATGGCGGGTGATGTTTTTGGTAACGGCTTATTGCGTTCTAAAATGTTGAAAATGGTTGGCGCGTTTAACCACATGCATATCTTTGTGGACCCAAATCCAAATACTGAAGAAAGCTTCAAAGAGCGTGAACGATTATTTGAACTGCCTCGATCTACTTGGGAAGACTACAACAAAGATCTTATCTCGAAAGGTGGCGGCATCTTTAGTCGCAGTTCGAAATCTATAGCTATAAGCAAAGAAATGAAAGCCGTCTTTGGTATCTCTGATTCCAAACTCTCGCCGAATGAATTGATCACCGCGATGTTAAAGGCACCGGTCGATCTAATTTGGAACGGTGGTATTGGTACTTATGTTAAATCTACTGATGAAACACATGCCGATGTAGGCGATAAAGCCAATGACCCTGTTCGAGTGAATGGTTGCGAATTGCAAGCTCGCGTATTAGGTGAGGGCGGTAACTTAGGGTTTAGCCAGTTAGGACGAATAGAGTTTAACCTCAATGGCGGGCGATGCTTTACAGACTTTATTGATAACGCTGGCGGAGTTGACTGTTCGGACCATGAAGTCAATATGAAAATATTGTTAGATGACATGGTAGCAGCGGGAGATATGACGGTTAAGCAGCGTAATGAAACATTGCAGAGCTTAACAGATGATGTCTCTAATTTAGTGTTACGTAACAACTATCGTCAAACCCAAGCTTTAGGCGTAGCCATTACGGAATCGCTTTCTAGAATTGAAGAATACCGTCGCCTAATAAACGGTTTTGAATCCGAAGGAAAACTAAATCGTGAGTTGGAATTTTTACCTTCTGACGAAACCATTAGTGAGCGCAAGGCGAACGGTCAAAGTTTAACGCGCCCAGAATTGGCGATTCTAATTTCTTATGTAAAAGGTGATTTAAAAGAGCAGCTCGCTAATCAAAACTTAGCGGAGGATGACTATGTGGCTCGAGCTGTGGAAACGGAATTTCCTGCAGCAATGGTCAAGAAGTTTGGTGCAGCAATTCACCAGCATCGGTTGAAAAAAGAGATTGTAGCCACCCAAGTTGCTAACGATATGATCAACTATATGGGCATAACCTATTATAATCGATTGCAAGAAAGCACGGGTGCTTCGGCTGTAGAAGCCGCTAAAGCCTACATTGCGGCTCGTGATATTTTTGGTTTACACCAGTTATTTGACGATATTGAAGCGCTCGACCATAAAGTGCCCAGTGATTTACAAAGTGATATGATGCGCCGTACTTTAAGAATGGTTCGCCGTGCTAGTCGATGGTTGATAAAAAACTATCGTATGGGCATCAATATGGAACAGGTGGTAAAGCAGTATAAAGCACCTTTGCAAGAGCTAGCGGGTAAATTGGATTCACTGTTGCCCAAAGAGGCAAATGAAGCTTGGGTAGCCGATGCTAAGCGCATGGAAGAAGCAGGCGTTTCGCATGAGCTAGCGATGAAAATTGCCTCTAGCGATATCTTATATACAGCGTTAGGCGTTGTTGGCATTTCACAAAGCATTGAACGTGATGCACTTGAAGTTGCGCAAGGCTACTTCATGGTAGGCGATGCACTAGGGTTAGAACAGTTCGCACGGCAAGTAAATGAGCTGAAAGTATTCTCTCATTGGCAAGCGATGGCTCGCGAAAGCTTCCGAGATGATCTTGAATGGCAGCAACGACGAATTACCCAAGGTTTATTCTTCCAAATGGGTAAGGAAGGTAAATTAGTTGAGACTGTTGATAAATGGTTAGTTGATAATCACCTATTGGTTGAGCGTTGGTTGAAGATGATGAGTGAAATTCGTGCAGTTGGCGAACCTGAATTCAGTATGTACAGCGTCGCAATACGTGAGCTATTAGATTTATCACAGGCAACATTACCAGAACTATAAACCGCTCATTTAGGTTGAAAATGTTAAGCAAAATCAAAGCCCGATCAGTTAAATGATCGGGCTTTTTTTATGGGGATTTTTTTCTAACTGGTCGTTCAACAATTCTAAAAAATTAAAATTCTATTTTGTTTCTGCTCTACAACTGGTTAGTATCTCGACAATCACTCATGTAAAACTGCCTAGTACATTACAGTAAGGACCCTCAAAGTGACCGAGTTAACGGTTATGTTAGTGGATAATGAACCCGCAAGAGCCGCTATCGTTGAGCAGGCCATGCTCGATAATGGTTATCGGGTTATTCGACGTTTAGAAAGCACCCATCACCTCACTCAAGCGGTTAATGAATCGCAACCCGACATTGTCATTATTGATATCGAATCACCTGATAGAGACATGCTCGAAAATATGTCTCGGTTGACCAAGGATAACCCTCGTCCAATTGTTATGTTTGCCGAGGAAGATAACAGTGAACAAATTGAAGCGGCGGTTAGAGCCGGTGTCAGTGCCTATGTGGTCGATGGTATGAGTGCAGGTCGGGTGAAACCAATTTTACAAGTTGCGGTAGCAAGGTTTCGTGAGTTTCAAGCACTGAAGTCAGAACTAAATACTGTAAAAATTCAATTAGAAGATCGTAAAATAATAGACAAAGCCAAGGGGCTCATTATGAAAAATCAGGGATGCGATGAGCCAGCGGCCTACCAAGCTTTGAGAAATCTGGCGATGAGTCGCAGTCAAAAGTTAGTAGATGTTGCTCAGGATATTATTTCTGTGATGAGCGTAATGAGAGGTAAACCTTAATGTCTGCCCAAAAAGTAAATAAGAACAATTCAGACACAGTCAGATTAGGATTTATCCCCTTAATAGACTGTGCTCCGTTCGTGATAGCACAAGAAAAAGGATTCTTCGAGCAAGAAGGCGTTCGAGTTGTGTTAAGTAAAGAAGCATCTTGGGCCAGTATTAGAGATAAAGTGGCGTTTAATGTACTCGACGGGGCGCACATGTTAGCGGCACTACCTTTAGCGTCGAGCATAGGACTTGGTACATTAAAGGCCCCGATGCAATCGGCTTTTACTTTAAGTCAAAATGGAAACGCCATAACGGTCAGCAATGCGCTTTTTGAATCTATGAAAGAGTTTGCGTACCAAGAAGGCGATATAAAATCTGGACTTGCCTTAAAAAGATTGATTGAGACTAGAAATAAGAAAAGTCTCCGTTTTGCAATGGTCTATCCGTACTCTTCGCATCACTATTTATTAAGAGATTGGTTAGCCCAAGCGAATATCAATCCTGATATTGATGTGAAAATTGTCGTAGTGCCACCGGTCAACATGTTGACCTATTTGAAGGAAGACATAGTAGATGGCTATTGTGTCGGTGAGCCTTGGAACAGCCTAGCAATGGAGCAGGGTATTGGCCAAATGGTGACAACAGGCTATGACCTTTGGGGTAATATACCGGAAAAAGTTTTAGGCGTGAACGAACATTGGGCTAATCAATACCCTGATAAACATTTTAAAATTATTCGTGCGCTACACAGTGCATGTCAATGGATTGATACCGATAATCATAGGGAAGAGTTGTTGAACATTTTGAGTCAACCACATTATCTTAATTGTACTGTAGCGCAATTAAAGTATGGCTTTGTATCCAAAAAGCCTCAGGGCGAAGTTACTTGGCCATTAGAAGCGAATCAAATCTTTTCTGGTACAACAGTAAATGAGCCTGCTGTAAATCTTGCCTATTGGTTATTAACTCAAATGTTGCGATGGCAACAAATATTACCTTCACCAGAGCTTAATACCATTGTGAGCAAAGTGTATTTGCCTAAAGCGTACAACCACGCTTTAAAAACAGAAATTGATTTTAAGAACCTTTCGGCATTTGAGTTAATCAGTGATCATTGGCAGGACGAAGCAGTTCAAGGGCGCGTTCGAATAAGTAAGCAAGGACACCTGAGTGGGTTTTATTTGAATAAAGCATGATACTTTTTGGTGCAAAAATAATTTTACGCACCGATTTGGAGAATAAAGTCCAGCCGTTTATTAGTCATACATTCAGTGAAGTAACCGGTTTTACTGGTGTAACGGTAGTTTTAAGACGTTGGCACGCTAAATGCTATTTCTAGTTTGAAAGCTTAAAAGTGTTTAAGCAAACAATTAGAGATTGATATCGACGCAGATATCAATCAAGGCAAAGGCGCCTGAAGACGAGCACTTAAATGTGTTTGTCTCCAGGCGCTTTTTTTTAAGCGAATTTTCTTCAACGCGGAGAGTGTCAATGCAAGTAGCCCGTAAAAAAAGTGCATCATTACTTAATAATTTAAGGCTTCAGTTTTCTAAAATAGCAATTGTCAGTGCGGGTGTGGTTGTAGCTGCGACATCCTATGGTGAAGTAGGTTACCCCGAAAAAGAAGATCTCACTTTTGGCTTTATTAAATTAACTGACATGGCGCCGCTCGCCATCGCCTACGAAAAAGGATACTTCGAAGATGAAGGTCTGTATGTCACCTTAGAAGCGCAGGCCAATTGGAAGGTACTCTTGGATCGGGTCATCGATGGTCAATTAGATGGTGCACATATGTTAGCTGGTCAGCCACTTGCAGCGACCATTGGTTACGGCACACAAGCCGACATTATCACGGCATTCAGCATGGACTTAAATGGCAATGCCATCACCGTATCGAATTCGGTTTGGGAGCAAATGAAACCAAATATCCCGACCATGGCGGATGGCAAACCACAGCATCCCATAAGCGCAACGTCACTCGCGCCCGTTATAGAAAGTTTCAATAGCGAAGGTAAATCATTCAACATGGGAATGGTGTTTCCAGTGTCGACTCATAATTATGAACTACGATATTGGTTAGCGGCTGGCGGTATTCACCCAGGCTTTTATGCCCCCGCCGAAGGAGATACTAGCGGTCAGCGATCAGCGGATGTACTGCTCTCGGTTACACCGCCTCCTCAAATGCCCTCAACGTTAGAAGCCGGTACTATTGACGGTTATTGCGTTGGTGAACCTTGGAATCAACAAGCCGTTTTTAAAGGCATCGGTGTTCCCGTAATAACGGATTACGATATTTGGAAAAATAATCCTGAGAAAGTCTTTGGCGTAAATTCAGAATGGGCTGATAAGTATCCTAATACCCATATTCGCGTCGTGAAAGCACTCATTCGTGCTGCGAAATGGTTAGATGAAAACGACAACGCCAATCGAAACGAAAGTGTCGAAATATTATCTAGAAGCGAATACGTCGGCGCCGATTTTGAAGTGATTGCAAACAGTATGATCGGCACTTTTGAGTATGAAAAGGGCGATAAGCGTGCTGCCCCCGATTTCAATGTTTTCTTCCGTCACAACGCAACTTACCCGTATTACAGCGATGCTATTTGGTACCTCACCCAAATGAGACGTTGGGGTCAAATTTCTGAGCAAAAAACTGATGACTGGTACATGGAAACAGCTAAAAAAGTGTACCGCCCCGATATATACGCCGTCGCGGCACAAGCGCTCATTGAAGAGTATGGATTTAAGGCTACTGACTTCCCAGACTTCTCTACTGAATCTGGCTTTAAACCCCCAATGAACGAGTTTATCGATCAGGTTACTTATGATGGCCGTTTCCCAAATAGCTATTTAGAGAGTTTCGATATTGGATTAAAAGGTTCAGAAAAACCTTAAACACCAGGTGGATGGGTAACGTTGCTTAGCAGGTTACCCTGAACTCCGATTTAAACGTTGCAAATTTACCCGTAAAAAAAGGTTACCCAATGATTAGTTCAACGCTTTTGAAACTAAATCAGATAAAAAAAGAAGACATGACTAGCCTATGGTCATTCTTTGACATCAAAGCCATTCTTTCCCTCGTATTTCCTATGATCGGAATTACGTTATTTTTATTGATTTGGCAGGCAGGCTCATCAAAAGTAGAAACATCCTTAGGTGTTTTTCCTGGCCCGGTGGTTGTTTACGAACAATGGCACAGTCTTGTGGATGACCACCAACGGGAAAGAGAGAAAGAAATCGCATTTCATGAGCGACAAACAGAGCGAAATGCGCAGCGTTTAGCCGATGATCCAACCTATGTTGCGAAAGTACGTGAATATACTGGAAAGCCCACTTACTTTGATCAAATATTTACCAGCCTAATCACCGTGTTAGCGGGCTTTTTATTGGCTTCATTGATCGCCATTCCAGTCGGTATTCTCATTGGGTTAAACGGAGCTATATACAGTGCATTAAATCCAGTTATTCAAATATTTAAACCCGTGTCGCCATTGGCTTGGTTACCACTGGTCACTATGGTGGTTAGCGCTACCTATGTTACTGATGACCCTATGTTTTCAAAATCTTTCCTCACGTCAATGTTTACCGTAACGCTATGTTGCATGTGGCCAACGCTCATAAACACCGCTGTTGGTGTCGCAGCCATAGATAAAGACTTACTTAATGTATCTAAGGTACTGCGATTAAACTGGACAACCCACGTTTGGAAAATAGTGATTCCTTCGTCAATTCCAATGATGTTTACCGGGCTACGTTTGTCGTTAGGTATCGCATGGATGGTGCTCATTGCTGCAGAAATGCTTGCTCAAAACCCTGGTTTAGGAAAATTTGTTTGGGACGAGTTTCAAAATGGCAGCTCTAATTCTTTGGGCAGAATAATGGTGGCCGTTATTACCATTGGTTTTATTGGATTTTTGTTAGACCGCACCATGTTGATCGTACAGCGGTTTGTTTCATGGGATAAAACTCAAGTATTAAGATAAGGAATAAGTTATGTCATCTCATTTAGAAATTAGCCAAGTATCAATCGAGTTTCCTACACCTAAAGGCTCTTTTAAAGCGTTAGATAAAGTCTCGCTAAAAATTAATAAGGGCGAGTTTGTGAGTCTTATCGGTCATTCCGGGTGTGGTAAATCAACCGTATTGAATATTGTAGCCGGCTTGTACGATGCAACAGAGGGTGGCGTTATTTTAGACGGCCGTGAAATTAAAGGACCAGGTCCTGAACGAGCGGTTGTTTTTCAAAACCACTCCTTACTGCCTTGGTTAACAGCTTATCAAAATGTTGAACTGGCCGTAAAACAAGTATTTGGACGCACGAGAAGCAACAGGGAAATGAGCGACTGGATAGAGCACAACCTTGAGCTCGTGCACATGAGTCATGCAAAAGATAAAAGACCAGACGAGTTGTCGGGTGGAATGAAACAGCGAGTCGGTATCGCTAGAGCACTTGCAATGGAGCCTAGTGTACTTTTAATGGATGAACCGTTCGGAGCTCTCGATGCGCTAACAAGAGCGCATTTACAAGATTCATTGATGGACATACAAAAAACACTAAACAATACCGTCATTATGATTACTCACGATGTTGATGAAGCGGTATTACTTTCTGATCGAATTGTGATGATGACCAATGGACCAGAAGCGACTGTTGGAGAAATTTTAGACGTTAATTTAGAGCGACCACGAGATCGATTAGGCTTAGCTAATGATCCGGTATACGTAGATTACCGCTCTCAAGTACTTAAGTTTTTATATGAAAAACAAAAAAAGGTAGAGCCATTACCAAGCAAAAAATCTCCTAAAGTAGAACATCAACCTGCAGTAAAGGTAGCGGGTTAGATGTTAATGAAAATAAATAATCGGAATATCGTCATTATCGGCGCGGGAATGGCGGGTTGTAAGTTAGCTCAATCACTTGTTGAGTCTGGTCGCCCCGATATTCAAGTTACCTTAATAGGAGAAGAAGCAAAAGCAGGCTACAACCGTATTATGCTTTCGCCGCTGCTCGCTAAAGAGATAACGACCAAACAAATAAACTTTGTTGATATGACAGCACTTTGTAGCCAAGGGCTGAGACTCATAACTAATGATCCTGCGGTTCAAGTTAATTACAAACTGAAACAGATTATTTTAGCCAGTGGTGTCGAAGTGGCATTCGATGAGGTTGTTTTTGCGACAGGGTCTCGGGCAAGCCAATTAGCTCAATTTCCTGAAAACATTGGGAATATACTTGGGTTTCGCAACTTAAACGATGTCAGTATTTTAGAAAACATTAAAAATGACGCTCAGGTCGTCGTCATTGGCGGTGGATTACTCGGGTTAGAAGCGGCTGTCGGTTTGGTTAAACGTGGGTTAAATGTTTCGTTAGTACATCGGGCGGGGCATATACTTAATCGTCAGTTGGATGTCGCTGCCGCTGAGTTATTACAAACCCATTTAGAAGCATTAGGTATTAAATTTTTTCTCGGACATTCTCCTTCTAAGCTCACTCATGAATTTGCTCAAGATAAAAAAATTGTTACGGGTGTAACGTTAGAGAACGGAACGCATATTGAGTGTAATACGGTGGTTCTCGCTACAGGTATTACACCAGAAGTTAGCTTGGCAAAATCTTCCGGCTTGTTAACCAAGAAAGCCATTGTAGTGAATGAGTATCTTCAAACGAGCAAGGCTCATACTTATGCTATAGGCGAATGTACGGAGTTTAATGGCCATACATTTGGCTTAGTCGACCCTATATGGAAACAGCTCGAAGTTTTAGTGAGTTGGCTGCTAAATGCGAAGGGTGCTCCAAGCAATCAAAACCCTAAGTTTAAAATAGAGCACTCGCCGACCAAGCTTAAGGTGTCGGGTGTCAATCTTTATTCTGTTGGTGATATTGGTAAAGCAACGGATAGAAATTCAATTGTACTGGTCGATCGTACCAACAGTGAATATCGAAAAATTATTATCGATAATGGTGTCATTGTAGCCGCTATTTTGTACGGAAAAATTTCGGATGGGCCTTGGTACTTTTCATTAATCCAAACTAAAGCCAATGTTTCTCACTTAATGAGAAACCTAATTTTTGGCGAAGCATACTGCAAAAGTGAATCAGTCATTATTCATGCCGCCTAATATTTAAAGAGCGACGGTAACGCTGTATTTATAGAGAGAGCAAATATGAAAAAATTAGCAGATCAAAAACCAACACTAATTGTTGTCGGTAATGGCATGGTCGGACATCACTACATTGAACAATGTATAGAGCAAGATTTAAATGAAGTTTATGAGATATTAGTGTTTGGTGAAGAGCCACATTTAGCTTACGATCGCGTCCATTTAAGTGAGTATTTCAAGGGTAAAGGAATAGACGATTTATCACTAACCGAAGCTCATTACTACAAAGCAAACGGCATTCGATTTGAAACTGACTGTCGGGTTGAGCATATTGATACTCATGCAAAGCAAGTGCTCACTGAGAAAGGTGATCGAGTTGATTACGAAAAGTTAGTGCTTGCCACAGGATCTTATCCTTTTGTACCACCCATTCCAGGTTACGATCGACCCAATACATTTGTTTATCGAACCATCGATGATCTGGATGCAATCAAATCTTGTGCGCAATCTATTAAAACTGGCACCGTAGTAGGTGGTGGCTTATTAGGGTTGGAAGCCGCAAATGCGCTTAAAAATCTTGGTTTAGAAACCAGTGTAGTGGAATTTGCACCTCGGTTAATGCCAGTGCAGTTAGACGATCAAGGCGGCATGGTACTAAAAGCGATGATCGAAGGGCTCGGTGTAAATGTTCATACCTCAACAGCGACGACTGAAATCGTCGATGGACAAGAAAGTGTACACCGAATGAAATTTGCAAGTCAGGCAGATGATGAGCTTTATTTAGAAACTGATCTGATTCTATTTTCCGCGGGGATTCGGCCACAAGATGCGTTAGCCCGTACATCAGGTCTTAATGTAGGGGAGCGAGGCGGCATCGAGGTCGATAATCATTGCGTAACTTCAGATAAAGATATTTACGCAATTGGTGAGTGTGCTATATGGAGTGGTCGAATATTTGGATTAGTAGCGCCAGGATATCAAATGGCAAAAGCCGCGGCGTTCCACTTAAGTCAAAAAGAAAATGTTGAATTTACCGGTGCTGATATGAGCACTAAATTAAAGTTACTTGGGTGTGATGTCGGTTCGATTGGTGATGCTCATGGCCAAACCCAAGGTGCCAAAACGTTTGTGTATCACAATGGTATGGCTCAAAGTTACCAAAAATTAGTGGTATCAGAAGATGGACAATATCTTCTAGGAGCCGTGTTAGTCGGTGACAACAGCGCGTACGACACTCTTTTACAATATTACTTAAATGGAATCAAACTGCCTAAGCAGCCAGAAAGCTTGATTCTACCCAATACTGATGGTGCCTCGGCCGCATTAGGTGTTGAAGCATTACCTGGGTCGGCTTCTATTTGCAGTTGTTTAAACGTTACCAAAGATAATATTTCATCAGCTGTTCAAAGCGGCTGCTTATCTGTGGCTGATGTCAAAAGCGCAACGAAAGCCAGCAGTGGTTGCGGTGGGTGTACTGCATTGCTGAAAAAAGTAGTGGACAGCGAGTTAACTGCATTGGGTGTCGAAGTAAGCACTGATGTATGTGAGCACTTTCCTTATACCCGCCAAGATTTGTATAACCTGATTAAAGTAGGTGAAATTACTACTTTCGATGAATTGATTCAAAAGCACGGTAAAGGCCACGGCTGTGCGATTTGTAGACCGCTAGCTGGCAGTATGTTTGCCAGTATTTGGAACGACTACGTACTAGAAAAACCACACGTTTCATTGCAAGACACGAATGATCGCTATTTGGCAAATATTCAAAAAGACGGAACATACTCTGTAGTGCCCCGAATACCAGGAGGCGAGATTACTGCGGAAAAATTAATTGTTTTAGGTGAAGTTGCGAAAGAATTTAAGCTCTATACGAAAATTACCGGTGGGCAGCGAGTAGATTTATTTGGTGCAACGGTTGATCAGCTACCATTGATCTGGAAAAAATTAATTGATGCCGGGTTCGAAACAGGGCAAGCCTATGGTAAATCGGTTCGAACGGTTAAATCTTGTGTCGGTAGTACTTGGTGCCGTTACGGGGTGAACGACAGTATGGCTATGGCATTAACATTAGAGAACAGATACAAAGGCTTACGATCACCTCATAAATTGAAATTTGCAGTGTCTGGGTGTACTCGTGAATGTGCCGAAGCTCAAAGTAAAGATATTGGCGTGATCGCGACTGAGGGTGGCTGGAATTTATACGTGTGCGGTAACGGTGGGATGAAGCCTAGGCACGCAGATTTGTTTGCAACCGATTTAAGTGATGAACAGTTACTGCAATATGTTGATCGAATTTTGATGTTTTATGTTAAAACCGCCGATCGTTTGCAACGAACCTCGGTCTGGATGGAAAACTTAGAAGGCGGCTTAGACTATTTAAAACAAGTCGTTATTGAAGACAGCCTTTCTATTGCGGCCGAATTAGAATCTCAAATGTCACATCTTGTCGATACTTTTCAGTGTGAATGGAAAACTACTTTAGAAAACCCAGAGGCACTGAAAGCCTTTAAACCGTTTGTAAATAGTAATGATAAAGACGAGAACGTTGTTTTTATTGAAGAGCGTAGTCAAATTCGACCTGCTACGGAAGAAGAAAAAAAACTTATTGCGGTGGCTAACTGAAGAGGGTTCAAAAAATGCAATTCGAAACAGTCTGTTTAGAAAATGATCTCATTCCAAATTTAGGCATTGCCGTAAAAGTATCGAATCAACAAGTAGCGATATTTTACATGCCTAACACCAAAGAACGTGTGTTTGCTTTGTCGAATTGGGACCCAATCAGCAAGGCGAATGTACTGTCACGGGGTATTCTTGGGGATATTCAGGGCCGGTTAGTAGTTTCTAGCCCTATTCATAAACATCACTTTGATCTTAAAACTGGGCAATGTTTGGAAGAAGAGATCAGCGTACCAAGCTATTCCGTTAAAATCGAAAACGGAAAAATTTCCCTAGCGGTAGAGACACTTTATGAACAAACCGCTTAATAACTGTAGTACTAAAACAACTTGCCCCTATTGTGGGGTAGGTTGTGGAGTAGAAGTCAGCGTTAAAGCTGCATTGAATGAAGTGCAAGTTAAAGCTAAAGGTGATGCGAACCATCCGGCTAACTTTGGCAAGCTGTGTGTGAAAGGCAGTAACTTACTGCAAACTCTAACGCCGCAAGGCAGGCCTACTCAACCATATATCCAAGGAAAACCAGTAGAGTGGAATGATGCCATTCATACTATTGCTGGTAAAATTAAGGATGTGATTGCTAAACATGGACCCGATGCCTTTGCATTTTATTTATCTGGGCAATTACTCACAGAGGACTATTATGTTGCCAATAAACTAGCGAAGGGTTTTATTGGCACGGCCAATGTTGATACAAACTCTAGGCTTTGTATGGCCTCAGCCGTAGTCGGCTACAAACGTGCCTTTGGATCGGACACGGTTCCATGCAATTACGAAGATTTAGAACAATGTGACCTCTTGATTATGGTCGGTTCAAATGCGGCATGGACTCACCCTGTTTTATATCAACGAATAGTGGCGGCCAAAAAAAATAACCCAGCCATGAAAGTCGTGGTCATTGATCCGCGAAAAACGGCAAGTTGTGATGTCGCCGATTTACATTTAGCCATTTCCCCCGGATCTGATGCCGCCTTATTTAACTACTTACTTAACGAAACTGCCCAAAATAATGCATTAAATATCGGTTATGTTAAATCGAACACCGAAGGGTTCGACCAAGCACTCGCGCAGGCAAAACCTTGGACGCAGCAAGCAACGGCCAGTTTTTGTGGTGTTTCAGAGCAAGCGTTACAGTGCTTGTCGCAATGGTGGTGCAGCACCCCAAAAACAGTCACATTCTTTTCTCAAGGTATTAATCAATCGGCAACGGGTGTTGATAAATCGAATGCCATTATAAATTGCCACTTAGCAACTGGCCGAATCGGCCAAGTAGGAATGGGTCCATTTTCGATAACAGGGCAACCAAACGCGATGGGCGGACGAGAAGTTGGTGGTTTGGCGAATCAACTCGCCGCTCATATGGATTTTACTACTCCAGGCGCTATTGACCGGGTAAAGCGTTTTTGGCAAGCACCTAAGATGGCAACGCAGAACGGTTTAAAAGCAGTAGATCTATTTAAAGCAATCGAAGCCGGCGACGTAAAGATCGTTTGGATTATGGCCACCAATCCTGTAGTTAGTTTGCCAGACAGCGCACAAGTTAGAAGAGCGTTGAAGAAGTGCGATTTAGTGATCGTCAGTGAATGTTATGACAAAACAGATACAACTGAATTTGCCGACGTGTTGCTGCCTGCAACAGGTTGGAGTGAAAAAAATGGTACGGTGACAAACTCTGAACGAAGAATTTCTCGCCAACACAGCTTTGAAGCGCCAAAGGGTGAGGCCAAGCACGACTGGCAAGCCATTTGTGACGTTGCCATTGCGATGGGTTATTCATCTGAGTTTTCATACCAGGGTGTTCATGAGATTTTTGCAGAACATGCCGGGCTTTCAGTCTTCGAAAATAATGGAACCCGTGATTTTGATATAGGGCATTTTAGTCAAATCTCAGAAAAAACTTACAATGAAATGAAACCCGTTCAATGGCCTGTTCCTATAGGAAAGCCCGAAGGAACGGATAGAATGTTTGAGAATGGTCAATTCTTCACCCATTCAGGGCGGGCGAATTTTGTACCGATTAAACCACAAAAACCAGCCGAAGAATTGTCTAATGAGTTCCCATTAACATTGAATACCGGTCGTATTCGAGATCAGTGGCATACGATGACACGTACTGGCCGAACCAGTAAATTAATGGGGCATATTGAGCAACCTTTTATTGATATTTCCCCTCAAGATGCGGCACATTTATCGATAGTTCAGCTGCAAATTGTTGAAGTCGTATCCCAGCTTGGCTCTGTTAAACTGAGAGCCAATATTCGTTCCACTCAGAAGAAAGGGCAAGTGTTTGCGCCGATTCATTGGACGGATCAATTTGCGAACAATGCCGTTATCTCAAATTTAATCAATGCAACGGTTGATCCGTTGTCTGGTCAGCCTGAATCAAAATTTGCACAGGTAGCCATTCGACCGGTAGAAAAACTTCTCTATGGGTACTGTATCAGTCAGAAGAAGTTAAACTTTGATGATGCAGCCTATTGGTGTCACGTAACCTTAGAGCAAGGTGCTCATACAGAATTCGCGCTTCAAGAAGCGTCTGCGACAAGTACTGACCTATTTGAAAAAGCCAAAAGTTTGTTAAGTGCCAAAAATGTAGACATAGAAGCCGGAGAGTGGGTTGTTTACTCTAATCCAATAGAAAACGTTGCTCGGTTCTCCTTCGTAAAAGATGATGTTCTGATTGCTGCTTTCTATTTTTCTCAGCACCCCATGTTGCCTAGTACTCAATGGTTGAGAGAAATGGTGACCAGCCAAGCTAAAATTGAACAGCATCAAAGACTTGGATTGCTGGCAGGTAAGCCATCTAATGGCGTTGATCACGGCAGAATTGTGTGTTCTTGCTTTAATGTTGGCGAAAATCAAATCAACGATGCTCTTGAGCAGGGTGTTAAAAACTTGGCCGATCTTACCCGTTCGCTAAAATGTGGTTCAAATTGTGGCTCTTGCTTGCCCGAATTAAGCGATATTATAGATTCCAAAACAATCGAACACGCTTAAAAGGCTGTTTCTAAAACGAGTTCTTATTTTGGGTTTAGCGTGGTTATAATATAAGAATAGCCACCTCGAATACTATTAAATGACAACACAATCACTCACGGTCGATATTTATATTTCTGCCGAAGATTATCTTCAGCATTACCAAGGTGCCGTTCATACTGTATCTTGCGTTTCTAGGGAGGGAAAACGAGTACAGTTTCCCTCTCGAATACTTCAGCCATTTGTCCGTCGTGAAGGAATAAAAGGTACCTTTGTGATTCATTTTGATAAAAATCATAAGTTTGAGCGAATCGAAGCGCTTTGAAACGATTCACTCTGATGCCAATAGGCGCGTTTTAATCGTATAATGTTCGAGCATATTTCCGCAAAGGACCCAGAATGTATTCATTTTTAAAAAAAGCACTGTTTTGTTTAACGCCCGAAACGGCCCATGAAGTTTCTATGGAAGGTGCCAGTGCACTCTCTCGATTGGGGTTAATGAATTTAATGCCGAAACCAAGAGCGCAAAAGCCTGTAGAGCTATTAGGGTTAACATTCCCAAATGGTGTTGGTTTAGCCGCTGGGTTAGACAAGAATGGTGAATTTATAGATGCATTGGGTTCATTTGGATTTGGTTTTATTGAGGTAGGGACAGTGACGCCAAAACCTCAGGACGGTAATCCAAAGCCAAGGCTTTTCCGAATTCCTGAAAAAGATGCCATTATTAACCGAATGGGGTTTAACAATAAGGGTGTCGACTATTTAGTTGAACGTGTAAAAAAGTCAAAATACAGCGGAATAATTGGCGTTAATATTGGTAAAAATAAGACCACTCCAGAAGAAGAAGCGGTAAATGATTACTTATATTGCTTAGATAAAGTCTACACGGTAGCTGATTATATCGTTGTAAACCTTAGTTCTCCGAACACACCCGGTTTAAGAAACCTACAATTTGGTGAGCCATTGGTAAAGTTGATTCAGGCCCTCAAACAGCGTCAAGTGCAGTTAGATGAAACCCATGCACATACACCAATCTTAATAAAAATTGCGCCCGATTTAACCGACGAAGAAGTAGATCAGTTAGCACAAACATTCAACGAACAAGCAGTGGAAGGAATTGTTGCGACAAATACTACCGTTGCACGTGACGCCGTAGAAAACTACACACATGGAAAAGAAGCGGGCGGTTTAAGCGGTTCTCCGGTACGTGAACAATCGAATCATGTACTTAAACGTTTTCGCGAAAAGCTCAATGAAGACACACCTATCATTGGGGTCGGTGGCGTGCTTTCAGCCGAAGAAGCAGAAGAAAAAGTGCAACTGGGTGCCGATTTGGTGCAAATCTATTCTGGATTTATTTACGAAGGCCCTGGTTTAATCAAAAAGTCAGTAGAACGTTTAGCAAAATAATACGAACCTGCCTCAACATACTGGTACACTAACGTGCTTGTATACCGATTGGGGCAGTTTAATTAGTGCAGTTATCTCCTGATGAAAGGCGGGTATTTCAATCCGACCTTACTACAAATACCTTCGCATGGCTCACTTTGAGCCAAGCGCTAGATCGAACCTTAACTCAACGTTCACCGAGTACAAAAGAGCCGTTAGCTGATCAAATAGACCGTGCTTTTGCGTCGACACACCCAGCGAGCCACTTAGGTTCAGCTTTATTCGCTGTTGGTCTTGTTTTTGGCATTATCGGTATTTCCAGTTTGATCGGCTATGCCAAAGATCAACCGGCCAATTTATGGCTTATTATAGGCGTATTTGCACTTTGGCCTTTTATTACTGCGCTGATGAGCGTGGTGCAAGATGCTCGGCCAGCTCAATCTATGTGGGTTCAATCCTTATTTGCAATGGTCAAACGAGGCAAACATTTTCCCGATGATTTATTAGATTCTCAGAAAAATACAACGTTGATTCAGCGCTGGGTTGCTTGGAAATGGCAGTATTTTTCAATCAGTTTTACTCTAGGCTCATTGATTGGTTTTTTAACTATCATCACATTTTGGGATATCTCCTTTGGTTGGACATCGACTTTATCCAATAGCCAAAGTTGGATGGCGCCATTGGCGAGTTGGCTGACTTGGCCAGGCCATTTTTACTTGGGTGCACCATCAAATGAGCTGTTAGAAGCGAGTTTGCTTTCAAGAAACGCCTCTGAAAACGCTGAAATTTTAAGGCAATGGTGGCCGTATGTATTTTTTAGTATGTTTGTATATGGTCTCATGAGTCGGCTTTGCCTGTTTGCATGGAAATATCATCGCTTAAAGTCTGCAATTATCGCCGATATTCGGTCATCAGGTGTTATCGAGCGTTATAATGCGCTAACAGTTGAGCAAAAATCAGTGTATTCGGAAATAGAAGTGGATTCACAAACCCTGAGTTTATCGAAAGGTGATTATAGTCTGTTAAGCGAGAGCCTTTTACTAGGGTGGCAATTTAAGCATTCAACCATTGAGTTGGGCTATAATTTTGGTGCTGAATCCTGGCAAGTCGATCTCGACTGGTTAAAACAAAATACAGCTCAACTTCATAAAGGCAATGTGCTGGTGCTGGTGAATATTTTCCAGACCCCAGTCATCGAGCTAATAGACTTAGTGAGCCAGATATTAGAATCGCTCAATACTAACCTCGTAACTATTGGGCTGTTCATTGGCGAAAATGAAGCTTCGCGTGCAGGGCGCTTCGAAGCAACTTGGCGGCAGTTTTCGCAAAAGCACCCACTTATACGATTTGTAATTCTCCAAGAGCCAGTTTCATGAGTGAACCTATATTTGCTATCGTTGGTCACCCTAATCAAGGCAAGTCGAGTATTGTATCGACCCTGATTCAACAAGACTCTATTGGTATATCCGAAGAGTCGGGCACAACAGTAGAAGCCAGCCGTCATTCGTTGGTGATCGATGGAGAACCAATGTATCACCTTGTCGATACACCGGGATTTCAACGCCCTAGGCAGGTAATAGATTGGCTTGAGTCGCATTGCGATTCAGCCGCAAAGCGACAGCAGACTGTCACTGAATTTGTTAATGAACACAGTAATTTACCTGCCGAGTCAAACCGCTTTAAAAGTGAAGTAGAGCTGCTAAAGCCTATTGTAGACGGGGCTGCTATTATCTACGTGGTAGACGGTTCAGTGCCTTTTTCATCTCAATTTGAAGCTGAAATGGCTATTCTTCAATGGACAGGGCAGCCAAGAATTGCCCTGATAAATCCAATAGGTGGGGAAGCCTACATTTATGATTGGCAGGCTGCGTTAAGCCAATATTTCAGCCTTGTTAAAGTTTTCAACCCGATGACAGACAACCTAGAAAAGCAGCAGCAAATTTTACGATCGGTCGCTGAAATATTCACACAATGGCGAGACCCGTTACTCGATTGTGCGAAGAAATTGCAGCAAGTCAGCGGTAAAAGATTACAACAATCGTCTCGGATCATCGCCGGCTTTCTTAATGAATCTCTCAGTTATAAAGTATCCGCACCAGAAACCACGGATGGGATTACTCAGGCTACGGTTAAGGCTTTAGAATTACAGTATCAAACTCGGTTGCGGCAGTTAGAAGCCGATTTGCATAAAAAAGTCGCTCAGTTATACACCCATTTTAATCTCGAAATAGACCATGACAGTTTGGGTCTAGATTATCCCGATTTATTTGATGAGCAATATTGGTATTTATTTGGCTTAAGCCGTGCAAAGTTGGTTGGGTTAGCAGGTTCGGCTGGCGCTGCAACGGGCGTAGTAGTCGATATAGGCGTTGGGGGTAGTTCACTCATGCTAGGTGCCGCCATCGGAGGTGTCGCGTCTGCGGCTACGGCGGCCTGGGCGACGTTAAAACCAGAAGCCTGGAAAGTAAGGGGAGTACCCGTTGCCGGTAAAAAGTTACAATACGGCCCTATTGCTGATTTACAGTTTGCTTTCGTGTTATTAGGAAGAGCCGTAGCTTTTGTGAAGCAAGTCACCGATAGACAGCACGCTCAGCGGAGTGTTTTAACACTACAGCAATCTAAAAAGGAGCAGTTGCTTGCAAATCTTAGTGCAAATCAACAGGTGAGCCTGGTGATGTTGCTTAAAAAGGCTCAGAAACCGTTAGGTGACAGCGATATTAGTAAGCTGAGTGGTCTGATTGAAACTATGATGGATTCAGAAAGCAAAAAGGCCGAATAACATTCGGCCTCTCCTAATTTGAGGGTGTCTATTGCACTATATTAGTGGTGAATGACGACTTCGTTAACTCGATGAATCCCACTAACGCCGGTGTATCCGTCCCAATTGTCACCTCGGCCTTCTCGCCAACCGTTCATCCATTGCTGATGTTCGGGGCCTTCGTCTTTAGGGCATAACTCTTTAGATTTTCCTTCTACGCCTGCCATGTAACCTTTTTGAAATGCACGTTCTAAACGATCTCTCTTTTGTCTTTTCATTAACGATCCTCGCTTATTCGTTTTTTCATTACTTTTTACTCAGATGAGTAGCACAAGTTTTACCGAGTACCTGTAAAACCTGTGCTACTGTTGTACCTAATTAATGCGGTTGTTGTCGACAATCGAAACGGTCTAAAAAACATTTTATTATGAATTCATGTGATTAAAAAAATGTTAAACTGGCATGACTGCAACGTAAGGGGGTTAGCGAGCACCTAAAGCCTAGCCCATAGTGCGTTTATATAGCCACAAGCTATAGAAACAAATTTTAAAATAGAGAAACTGTCTAAATATGACTGCTGAACAAACATTTACGTTTTGGTTGACTTGCCCTCAGGGTGTGCATGGACTACTGAAAAAAGAAATTGAAGCCATTACGGGTATCGTAGCAGGTGATTGGAATAAAGGTGTGCAATTTGAAGGCACATTAGAAGCAGGCTACCGCGTTTGTTTGTGGTCGCGTCTAGCAAACCGAATATTTTTAGGCTTAAACGATACCGTTAATGTTTCCTTTGAATCGTTGCAAGCCATGGTAGAAGCTATTCAATGGGATGAGCATGTGCGTCCTTCTGGCTCGTTAAAGGTGTCTTTTGGTGGCCGACTACCCGAAATCAGAGACAGCCGTTTCGGCGCGCAAAAGGTTAAAGATTGGATTGTTGATCAATTTCGTGAAAAGCACGGTACAAGACCAAGCGTTGATAACACACCAGATTTAACCGTATACGTTCAAATTGCTAAAAAGCGTATGTTTTTAGGGATAGAGCTCACTGGTGATTCTTTGCATAAGCGCGGCTACCGTCAAGCCACGGGGCCCGCACCCATCAAAGAAAACTTAGCGGCAGCATTACTCTTTAGTAAAGACTGGCCAGAAAAAGCGAAGCAAGGTGAATCCTTTTTAGACCTTATGTGCGGTTCGGGTACCATTGTGATTGAAGCCGCTTTAATGGCCGCTGATTACGCTCCAGGCTTATTACGACGGGAATTCGCATTCGAACGTTGGCTATTACATAACCCTACGCATTGGAATACTTTGCTGCAAGAAGCTCGTGAACGTCGAACCGCTGGTTTAGAGGCAATGCCTTCGGTACTTGGTTACGATTCGGATGGCGGTGTTATTGAAAAAGCCAACGAAACGCTGGTGTCGCTCGGGTTAAGTAAGCATGCACGTTGTTACCAAAAATCTCTCGATGAATGGACATTACCAACTCACTGGGCGTTAAAGCCAGGCCTTTGGGTATCGAACCCACCTTATGGAGAGCGTCTAGGCGATAAACCAACATTAATGCGTTTTTATCGGACCATTGGTGACATTGCTCGCAGCCAGCTTTCACAGTGGTCTATAGGCATGCTAACTTCTGACGATATCTTAGCGCGTGAAATTGGATTAAGGCCAGAGTTAAAGCGTAATTTTTATAATGGTCCTATCGAAGCCGTATTTTACTCGTATGGTGTGAATGATTCACGAGAGCAAAATACGACGGATCCTAAGCAGCAAGAGCAAACCCAAGCACTCACGAACCGTGTTGCGAAAAATATAAAGCAACTTAAGAAGCTGATTAAAAAAGAGCAGCTTGAGGCGTATAGAGTATACGATGCCGACATTCCTGAGTTTGCTATTGCCGTCGATAAATATGGTGATTGGTTGCATGTTCAGGAATACGCGCCGCCAAAATCAATTCCTGAAGAAAAGGCTCAAGCAAGGTTGTTAAATGCTGTTGAGGCGTTATCGAACTATTTTGAAATTCCAGTTTCTCAAGTAGTGGTTAAGCGACGAGAGCGCCAACGAGGAACTAATCAGTATGAGAAGAAAGGGCAAACGGATCGCTCCTTTACCATCATGGAGCATGGCGTAAAATTAAAGGTTAACCTACACGACTATTTAGATTCGGGGTTGTTTTTAGATCATCGCCCGTCTCGAAAGTGGGTGCAGGAAAGTGCCGAAGGTATTTCGTTCTTAAATCTGTTTTGTTACACCGGCAGTTTTACTTCGCATGCTTTTAAAGGTGGTGCAAGTAAAACAGTCAGTGTTGATTTATCAAAAACCTATTTAAAATGGGCTGAAGATAACTTGGAGCTCAATGGTGGCAAGGCAGGGCCGAATCATCAATTCGTACATGCCGATGTTATGAAGTGGTTAAAAGAAACCGATGAGAAGTTTGATTTGATCGTGATGGATCCACCCACCTTCAGTAATTCCGCACGGATGAGTGAAACTTTAGACATTCAACGCGATCATGGATTTTTGGTGGCTTTCGCAATGAAACATTTAAACGAGGGCGGATTGTTATTATTTTCGAATAATTATCGTCAGTTTAAAATGTCTGAAAAAGTGCTTAAAAAGTACGACGTTCGTGAAATTACCGCGCATTCTGTTCCGGCCGATTACAAACGCAAGCAGCCTCACGTTTGTTTTGAAATTCGACACAATGAAGATTAACGGTTAGCTGTGATTCACGCATCGAAAGACTGTGAATTTTGGGTCTTTCGATGCAACTTCTACCAAGGCAAAAAGTGATCTCAGCATAGGTTGATACACTAAATGTCTATTGGCTACTACCCAGCATTCGCCACCCGGCGCTAGTACTTTAACGGCATCTTGAAACATTTTTTTTGCAATATTTTCGGTTAATGTTGTGCTTTGGTGAAAGGGGGGGTTGCACAATATCAAGTCGGATTGATTGAGTTCCGTCAATCCATTAAAGCTGTTGTTATGCCAGTAATTTACTTGTGAATAGCTGGATAAATTTATCTTTGCGCTGCCAATGGCTTGAAAACTATCATCGACACAATTCAATTCTTGGGTTTCAGGGTATTGGATCAAATAACCCAACGCTAAAATACCGTTGCCACACCCCAAGTCGATCACCTTTTTAGCTTCAGGTAATAGTTTCATGCAGTTTAAAAAAACTCGTGCACCAGGATCGATAGAATTTTGTGCAAAGCACCCGGGCAGATTTACTATATTTTGATTGAGTGATTCTACAGGGTATTCGGTTGTCAGCGATTCAACTTGTTTCTCAGCGGAGGCGAAAGCCTGCTTTAATTCAATGACTCGAGCTTTTTTCTCTGAGCGACCTGGGTTTACAGAAGCAAAAAGCTTATTCATCACCTTAATATGACCTGCGCTAATGTGTTTCACCATGCCAGCCGCAAAAAACTGAGTCTGTTCATCGCAGTGTTCAAAAATTCTACGCAATTGCCACTCAAACAGCTTTAATGATTTTGGAATATGAATAGCAACGACATCGTAACGGCGATTTGGTGATTGTATCAACGTAGGCAGTGATACATCGTTTACGGTGCAATTCTCTTGAAGCGCTTGAATCGACATTGCAGAATCATTCCACCAATCGTGTGTATGTTCTGATAATCCGATACTCAGCGCGCCAAAGGTATCGTTTACGACAAGAATTGATGAACCTGCCTCAAAAGGAATGCGAGATAAAAGTAATTCATCTGCGGCACTCCACGCTTTCAGCGTGTTATCTTTAGGCACTCGTTGTAATCGAGCTGACGTTAAATTCATGAATCTTTGCGTTCCAATACGACACCTGCTTCCATATGATGTGTGTACGGAAACTGATCGAATAATGCGCTGGCCGTCATGTTATAAGCATCTTTTAACGATTCAATGTTAGCCACCATTGATTCAGGGTTACACGATACATAAACAATACGACGAAAGCGTTTAAGTAATTCTATGGTCGTTTCATCTAAACCGGCTCTTGGTGGATCGACTAGTACGGTATCAAAATCATAGCTATCGATGTCAAATTCATTAAAGCGACGGCTTTGTTGGCCCTTTATCCAACAATTCGACAAGTCTTCACTTGCCATACGCGCTATTTTCAGATTTTCGATGTTGTTCAGTTCAATGTTTTCTTGCGCGCTGTTTACAGAAGTACGAGAAATTTCTGTGCCCAGCGCTTTGCGGAAGTTTTGCGCCATAGGGATAGAGAAGTTGCCGTTGCCACAATACATTTCCATTAGATCTTTATCTGAATTGCCTTGCGAGTGTTGAACGGCCCAACTTACCATGTGTTGGCAAACGCCGGCATTAGGCTGAGTAAAGCCATTTTCGTATTGTCGGAAATGGTAGCTTTTACCTGCAATAGACAGGGTTTCTTGCACGTAATCGCGCTCTAAAACCAGTCGTAGTTTCCGTGCACGGCCAATAACCGGAAAGCCCCACTGTGACTGCCAGTATTTAGCGCGCTCTTGCCATTGTTCATCAAGTTGGCGGTGGTAAATAAGGGTAATGAGCGCATCCCCCGATGTTGTGGTTAAAAACTCAACTTGAAATAGTTTTCGCCTCAGCTCGTCATCTTCATGAACGGCATCATTGACCTGAGTCATTAGCTCATTGACAAGAGTAGAGGCGACTGGGAAATCAGTTACTTCTACAGGGGTACGACGATCTTCAGGAGCAAACATCGCGTAGAATGAGCGATCGCCTTCATGCCAATACCTAAACTCGGCTCGCATTCGATAGTTGTGCGTTTCTGAACGGAAGACTTCAAGCGACGGGTGGTTCCAGTTCGCCAGTAAGCTGGTGAGTCGTTCCGACTTTTCAGCCAGTTGTTGTTCGTACTGTTCAGGTGCAAATGGAAATGGCATGGGGGTTCTCAATCAAAATCAGGCGGCGAATTGTATTGATATTCTTAGGGTATTCCAGTTTATACCGTTAAATATTTGAGATTATTCAGTATAGCCTATTGTGCGGAGTTTTTCGGCCTATATAATCCGCGTCTTCTTTGAAATAGACGGTAAGGTAACTCCTAATGCATAAAGCAGAAATTGATGAGCTGTTGGTAGATATTCGCGGCTTTCTCGCGTGCGAAACACCCGATGGTTGGGTTCAAGCTGCATTGAGTAACTTACCGACATTGCTGATTGATCACGCTAATTGTGAGAAAAAAGCAGCCTCTACCGCCATGTCTATGATGTATAAATACATCGATCGCCCGGAGCTGCTCGCTAAAATGAGTAAGTTAGCCCGTGAAGAGCTGGTGCACTTTGATCAGGTTCTTAAGATAATGAAGCAACGTGATATTAGTTATGATCACGTGCCAGCCGGACGCTATGCGGCTACATTATTTAAAATGGTGGTAAAAGAAGAGCCACAGTTGCTCATCGATAAATGCATTTTAGGGGCAATCGTAGAGGCTCGTTCTTGTGAGCGATTTGCTAAGTTGGTACCGCATTTAGATCCAGAGTTAGGGAAGTTCTACTTTTCTTTATTGCGCAGTGAAGCTCGACACTATCAACACTATATAAACCTTGCCGAAAAATACGCTGATTCGCCAATCGATCATCGACTCAATGAATTTTTACAGGCTGAAAAAGAATTGATATTGTCTGAAGATACAGAGTTTCGCTTCCACAGCGGTGTACCGAACGCGGCCTAACGTCTACTTCCTAGCAAATAACGGCGCGTCTATGCTAAAGCGGTGTAGGCGTTCGCCAGATTCTGACAGCTCTAAATACCATCCCGCTTCATGCCAATCGCCTAATACTATTCGTTTAGGGTAAGCCTCGGGCTCATTGGCTAAATGAATGTCTGCCATGTGGGTATGGCCATGCACCAAAATTTCACATTTTAATTGATCCAGTGCTTCTGAAATTGCCTTAGGTGTGACATCGATGAAATAGGGTGACCGCTCAGATTTTTCTTTAGAGGCTTGTCGTAGTTTTTCTGCAATGTTAACTCGCCAAGGCTTAGGTAAACTCAATAAACTTTTTAACACCCAAGGGTGGCGAATAACTTTACGGTAACGTTGATAGCTTATGTCGTCAGTGCAGTAAATATCACCATGCGACACTGCGGTAGTTTTCCCGGCAATTTCAAAAAGACTTTCTTCACAAAGAAGGGTCATATTGGCATCGTTACAATATTGTTGGCCAATGGCAAAATCTCGATTGCCCGCTAAAAAATACAGGTCAATTTGTTTTTCGATGCTGAGCTTTCTAAGACTAAGTGCAACGGCTTGGGCTAACTCAGATGGCAAATCATCGCCCACCCAATAATCAAAAAAATCACCTAAGATAAATAAGGCTTCTGTTTTTTCTGGCACCCATTCTAAAAAAGAAAAGAACGCCCGGTTACACGCCGGCCGTTCTTCACTTAGGTGCAAGTCTGATATAAACAGAGCGTTGCGGTAACTTTTGTTCATTAGTCGATTAAAGTCGCAGATTCAATAATCACATCTTCGGTTGGAACGTCTTGGTGTCCGCCTTTAAATGTAGTTGGCACCGCTTTAATGCGCTCTACAACGTCAGTGCCATCAACGACTTCGCCAAATACAGCGTAGCCCCAACCATCTACGGTTTCAGATTTATGGTCTAAAAAGGTGTTATCCGCAACGTTTATGAAGAATTGACCTGTTGCTGAATGAGGGTCCATAGTACGTGCCATGGCCAAAGTGTACTTAGCGTTCTTAAGGCCATTGTTAGCTTCGTTGTCGATCGGATCATTGGTTTCACGCTGTTTCATGCCGGGTTCAAAACCACCGCCTTGAATCATGAAACCATTAATAACACGGTGAAAAATTAAGCCATCATAAAAACCAGCTTCAACGTAGTTTTTGAAGTTCTCAGCCGTTTTAGGCGCTTTTTCTGTGTCGAGCTTAATGGTGATATCGCCCATCGAAGTTTTCATTAGTACGTTCATAAGTAATTTCCTTACGTTTAATTAGTGATGCCTAAGTGTAGTTGCTTGGCAGCAATGAGAGTATTTTGCATTAAGGTTGCGACGGTCATTGGACCAACTCCGCCTGGGACGGGTGTTATCCAGCTGGCGTTTTCTGCGGCTTTGCTAAATTCTACATCGCCAACAATTTTATTATTGCCGTCGCGGTTAATGCCAACATCAATGACGATGGCACCTTTTTTTATCCACTCGCCTTTAACCAAACCAGGCTTGCCTGCCGCGACAACGACTATGTCGGCGTTGCGAACATGCTGCTCTAAGTTTTCGGTGAAGCGATGGGTGGTCGTCACTGTGCAGCCTGCGAGTAACAGCTCAAGAGACATTGGACGACCAACATGATTAGATGCGCCTACAACTACCGCGTCTTTACCTCGAATAGCTTCACCGGTTTCTTGCAGCAAGGTCATAATGCCTTTGGGTGTGCAGCTTTCTAGAAGAGGGCGACGCTGAGCTAAGCGGCCTATATTAAACGGGTGGAAGCCATCGACATCTTTATCTACTTTAATGCGTTCTAGCACTGTATCTGAATTGATATGAGCAGGAAGTGGCATTTGAACTAAAATGCCATCAATGGAGGCGTCTTCGTTAAGTTCGTCGATTAATTGCAGAAGTTCGCTTTCTTTGGTCGTTTCTGGCAGTTTTCGGTTGAGTGACTTAAAGCCCACTTCTTCGCAGGCTGTGATTTTGCTGGCAACGTATTTTTGCGAGGCAAAATCTGCGCCGACAAGTATCACAGCCAAGCCCGGCGGGCGGTGGCCCTGGCTTGTCATTGCTAATACATCGCGCTTAATTTGGTCTTGTATCGAAAGAGATATGGCTTTGCCATCGATTAATTTGGCCGACACGTTTGCTACCTTTGTTAAGATATTAAGGATAGGAGGAAAATCTGCGCGAATTCTCGCATGTGAGCTAAAGCACAGCAACTAATAGCAGCTATTAACTGTATGAAATTGCGGTAAGTGGGTAGAAAGTATCTTAAACTCGTTCACAAAGTGAGCTATCACATTGTTTTTTAACATTTTTTTAAAAAAGTGTTTGACGAACTGGAAGGGTATCATTAATATGCGCGCCACGTTGACGGACACGTAGCGAACGGAGCATAGCGCAGTTTGGTAGCGCATCTGGTTTGGGACCAGAGGGTCGGGGGTTCGAATCCCTCTGCTCCGACCAATTTCGCGAGGTAGCTCGTAGGGCGGGCTAGGTTTGCGCTCGTAGCTCAACTGGATAGAGCACTCCCCTTCTAAGGGAGTGGTTGCAGGTTCGAGTCCTGCCGGGCGTGCCAGTATCCTACAACGTAACAATATGGTGGGCGTAGCTCAGTTGGTAGAGCCCCGGATTGTGATTCCGGTGGTCGTGGGTTCGATCCCCATCGTCCACCCCATATTTTTTAAAAAAGGCCGTCTTGACGGCCTTTTTTTTTGGTTTTTTAACCATAATGTGATCAATAAGCGTATTAGGGCTTGATTATAAGGTGTTCCATCCTTAGAGTATCAGCCCCAATTTTTTACCAATTACCTAGAGTTAAGAGGAAGCCTCATGCAAGTTTCTATCGAGACGACAAGTGGTCTTGAGCGCCGCATGACCGTCGGTGTACCAGCGAGCGAAGTCGACATAGCCGTAAATACTAAAGTTAAAGAAACCGCTCGTCGTGTTCGTATCGATGGCTTTCGACCAGGCAAAGTACCTGTGTCTGTAGTAAAGCAGCGTTTCGGCGCGGGTATTCGAGCTGAAGTTTTAGAAGAAGTGGTTCGTAACCATTACTTCAAGGCAATTACAGAAGAGAAAGTAATGCCAGCCGGCAACCCGAACATTGAGTTCACAAAAGATGTTGCGGGTGAAGACGTTGAGTTTATTGCAACATTTGAAGTATTTCCTGAAGTCGAATTAGCCGGTTTCGATGGTTTTGAATTTGAAAAGTCTGTTGCTGAAATTACAGATGCTGATGTTGAAACCATGCTAGAGAACCTACAAAAGCAACGTGCTAACTACAAAGAAGTTAAGCGCAAGAGCAAAGAAGGCGATCGCGTTAAAATCGATTTCGCTGGTAAAGTAGACGGCGAATTGTTCGAAGGCGGCAGCGCTGAAGGTCAATCTGTTACTTTAGGCTCTGGCCAAATGATCCCTGGTTTCGAATCAGGTATTGAAGGCATGAAAGCTGGCGAAACCAAAACGATCGACGTAACGTTCCCTGAAGATTACGGCAATAAAGAATTAGCCGGTAAAGCCGCTCAGTTCGACATTACGGTTCATGAAGTTGCTGAAGCAGAACTGCCTGAAATGAACGAAGAGTTCTTTGCAGCGTTCGGTGCAGACGTTAAAGACGTAGATGCTTTCCGCGTTGAAGTTCGATCTAACATGGAGCGTGAAGCGAAAAACGCGTTGCAAGGTAAGTTAAAGAACGACGTGATTGACAAGCTACTAGAAGTGAACACTTTAGACGTACCAAAAGTGTTAGTAGACGATGAAATCGTACGTTTGAAGCAGCAGGCTATGCAGCAGTTTGGTGGTGGTGCGGACATGGATCCAAACACATTACCTAATGAATTGTTCCAAGATCAAGCTGAGCGTCGCACTAAAGTTGGCTTAATCATGAATGAAATCGTGAATAAAGCTGAAATTAAAGCGGACGATGCTTTGGTTAAAGCCTATATCGAAGAGCAAGCGTCTGTTTATCAAGATCCAGCTCAGGTTATTGAGTATTACAACAATAATGCTGAAATGTTGAATCAAGTTAAGGCGGTTGTAGTTGAAAACGCGGCGATCGACCATATATTGGCTGAATCGAAAGTAACTGAAGTTAAAGTTGGTTACGAAGACGCTATTAAATCAAATGCAGCACAAGGCTAATTTTTAGTAATTTTGTGTAACAGTATTCGATTTTAACGACTACAATAAAAGTTGGCGCTTCGATGAGAAGGCCAACTTTTTTTTGTTCTAATAAAAAACCAAGGAGTCAGACAATGTCTTTTGATCCTAAAACAGGATTAGCAAGCGAGATTCAAAATGCGGGTGGCCTAGTGCCTATGGTCATTGAGCAGACTTCTCGCGGTGAACGCTCTTTCGACATCTATTCGCGTTTGCTAAAAGAAAATGTCATATTTATTGTGGGTCAAGTTGAAGACTATATGGCCAACCTAATTGTTGCTCAGCTGTTGTTCCTTGAAAGTGAAAACCCAGATAAAGACATTCACTTGTACATTAACTCGCCAGGTGGTTCTGTTACGGCAGGTATGGCAATTTATGACACCATGCAGTTTATAAAACCTGACGTAAGCACAATGTGCATCGGGCAGGCAGCCAGTATGGGTGCATTATTGTTAGCGGGCGGTACTAAAGGTAAGCGCTACTGTTTGCCAAATTCTCGTATGATGATTCACCAGCCTTTAGGTGGGTATCAAGGTCAGGCGACCGATATTGAGATTCATGCCAAAGAAATTCTTTCAATGAAACAGCGTTTGAATGAAATTATGGCCTATCATACTGGTAGACCATTAGAAGAAGTTGAGAAAGATACTGATAGAGATAACTTCTTGACGGCAAACGAAGCAGTAGAATATGGTCTAATTGATAAGGTTATATCAGACCGTAACTAATTATTAGGGCAAGTTAACGAATTGGTACATAATAGTGCAGTCAAAAACTTGCTTTTATTTGAAGGTGGATACATCTTTAATTTTAAGAAATAGGTATTGGAGTAATTAAATGGCTGAGGATAAAACCAGAAAGGGCGACGATGGCAAATTGTTGTATTGCTCTTTCTGCGGAAAAAGCCAGCACGAAGTCCGTAAGTTAATTGCAGGGCCTTCGGTTTTTATTTGTGATGAATGTGTTGATTTGTGTAATGACATTATTCGTGAAGAATTACAAGAAGCGGCACCGAAAAGTGAAAGTGCAACTTTACCGACGCCTGCAGAATTACGCGAAACGCTTGATGAATACGTGATTGGTCAAGACCGAGCTAAAATGGTCTTGTCGGTTGCTGTGTATAACCACTACAAGCGGCTGCATTACGGTGAAGGCAGTTCAGATGTTGAGCTCAGTAAGTCGAACATATTGTTAATTGGTCCAACAGGCAGCGGTAAAACTTTGTTGGCCGATACGTTAGCGCGATTATTAAACGTTCCGTTTACCATTGCCGATGCCACAACTTTAACCGAAGCAGGTTATGTGGGCGAAGACGTAGAGAATATTATTCAGAAATTGTTGCAAAAATGTGACTACGATGTCGACAAAGCTCAGCGTGGCATTGTCTATATTGATGAAATTGATAAGATTTCACGTAAGTCGGACAATCCTTCGATTACTCGCGATGTATCGGGTGAGGGTGTTCAGCAGGCATTATTAAAGCTCATCGAAGGCACCGTTGCCTCCGTACCACCTCAAGGTGGTCGTAAGCATCCACAGCAAGAGTTTTTGCAAGTCGATACGTCAAACGTACTGTTTATTTGCGGTGGTGCATTTGCGGGCTTGGAAAAGGTGATTAGCCAGCGTGCTGAAAAGGGCGGTATTGGCTTTAATGCATCGGTTAAGAGTAAAGACGAGCGTGAGTTAGGGTCGGTAATTTCGGAAGTAGAGCCAGAAGATCTCGTTAAGTATGGTCTTATTCCCGAATTCATAGGTCGTTTGCCTGTTTTAGCCACGTTACGTGAGCTTGATGAAGAAGCATTAATGCAAATTCTAACCAAACCGAAAAACTCGCTCGTTAAGCAATATCAAAAATTGTTTGAGATGGAGTCGGTAGAATTAGACTTCCGTGAAAGTGCTTTGCGTGCGGTTGCCAAGCAGGCAATGGAGCGTAAAACAGGCGCGCGTGGATTGCGTTCTATCATTGAAAATGTGTTGCTAGATTCGATGTATCGTATTCCATCTGAAAAAGGGGTAACCAAAGTGGTTATCGATGAGTCTGTTATTAAAGGGGAGTCTGAACCTTTATTAATTTATGAGACTCAAGAAACCCCCAAATCGGCTGGCGGTGCATCTGATTAAAACGGGCTATAGCCCGTTTTTTTTATTCTAAGCTATTGATATATTTAGGTTTGCCGCAATACAGTGGCAGACTAGTTACTGTTTTGAGGTTTACATGGCGCAAGAAGACGCACACCTTTCAGATACATTGGCATTGCCATTACTGCCGCTACGCGACGTTGTTGTGTACCCGCATATGGTTATTCCACTGTTTGTAGGTCGCCAAAAGTCGATAGAAGCATTGCAAGTAGCAATGGATAGCGACAAAAAAATATTATTAGTGGCGCAGAAAAATGCCAAAGATGACGACCCTCTTAATGCCGATTTATATGAAATTGGCACATTAGCAACGGTTTTGCAGTTATTGAGACTGCCCGATGGCACCGTTAAAGTGCTGGTTGAAGGGCAGCAGCGTGTGTCTATTGATAAAATTGAAGACAACGGTGAATACTTGCTTGCCCAAGCTGATAGCCTAGAGACAAATGCGCTCTCAGATCGTGAGCAAGAATCTTTAGTTCGTATTTTGTTATCCCAATTTGATAAATACGTTCAATTAAGTAAAAAAGTGCCTGCAGAAGTGTCGACTTCTTTAAATAATATTGAAGAACCTGGCCGTTTAGCAGACACCATTGCATCTCATTTATCTTTAAAGGTAGAAGAAAAGCAAAAAGTTCTTGAAGTTGCTTCCGAACGGGCGCGTATTGAGCATCTATTATCACTTTTAGAAGCCGAAATAGACTTACTCGAAGTTGAAAAGCGAATCCGTGGGCGCGTTAAAAAGCAAATGGAGAAGTCTCAGCGCGAGTACTATTTGAATGAGCAAATAAAGGCGATTCAAAAAGAATTAGGCGACTTGGATGAAAACAACGCCAATGAAGTTGAAGAGCTGACCCGAAAGATTGATGAATCGGGTATGCCGAAAGAAGCCAAAGACAAAGCGATGAGTGAGCTTAATAAGCTCAAAATGATGTCGCCAATGTCGGCTGAAGCTTCAGTGGTTCGTAACTATTTAGATTGGATGTTAGGTGTACCATGGTCTAAGCGTTCTCGGGTTCGTCACGATTTATCTAAAGCTAAAGACGTTTTAGAATCGGATCATTACGGCTTGGAAGAAGTGAAAGAGCGCATTTTAGAATACTTAGCCGTTCAACAGCGAGTTAAAAAGGTGAAAGGCCCTGTATTGTGCCTTGTGGGCCCTCCTGGTGTGGGTAAAACTTCGCTTGGTCAGTCTATTGCAAAAGCAACGAATCGAAAATACGTTCGTATGGCGCTAGGTGGTGTTCGTGATGAGTCGGAGATTCGTGGTCACCGCCGTACATATATTGGCTCTATGCCTGGTAAAGTCGTTCAAAAACTCAGTAAGGCTGGTGTAAAGAACCCATTATTTTTGCTCGATGAGATAGATAAAATGGGCATGGATCATCGAGGTGACCCAGCGTCAGCTTTGCTAGAAGTGTTAGATCCTGAGCAAAACCATACGTTCAATGATCATTATCTGGAAGTCGATTACGATTTATCCGATGTTATGTTTGTGTGTACTTCAAACAGCATGAACATCCCGGGTCCGTTATTAGATCGAATGGAAGTTATTCGCATTCCTGGTTATACCGAAGATGAAAAGCTCAATATTGCTAAGCGTTACTTATTGCCTAAGCAAATCGAAGCAAATGGCCTGAAGCCTAATGAATTAACTGTTTCTGATGACACTATACTAGGGTTGATCCGCCACTACACGCGAGAAGCGGGTGTGCGAGGGTTAGAGCGAGAGCTGGCTAAAATTTGCCGTAAGGTTGTAATGGAGCACTTGCTAGAGAAAGATAAATCTAATACCACCATATCATTAGATGATCTTGAGCCTTATGCAGGCGTCATTAAGTTTAAATACGGCATAGCAGATAAAGAAAACCAAGTCGGTATGGTGACTGGTCTAGCCTGGACTTCTGTTGGCGGAGAGCTATTAAATTTAGAAGCGACGTCAGTTACAGGTAAAGGTTCTGTATTGAGAACGGGTTCTTTAGGCGATGTAATGAAAGAATCCATTCAGGCTGCGATGACGGTTGTTCGTTCTCGTGCCCAAGGTTTAGGTATCTTGCCTAATTTCCATGAAACGCAAGATATTCACATACACGTCCCTGAGGGCGCTACACCGAAAGATGGGCCCTCGGCAGGGGTAGGTATGTGTACGGCGCTTGTATCGGTGCTGACGCGCATTCCTGTACGTGCAGACGTGGCTATGACCGGTGAAATTGCATTACGCGGTCAGGTGTTGCCAATCGGTGGTTTAAAAGAGAAACTGTTGGCCGCACATCGTGGCGGGATCACGACAGTTGTGATCCCTGAAGAAAACGTTCGCGATTTGAAGGAAATTCCTGATAATATTAAGAGCGAGCTCGATATCCGACCCGTTTCATGGATTGATCAAGTTTTAGACATTGCGTTAGAGTCAAAGCCAAAACCATTGACAGATGATGAGGTCGAGGCCGCAATTTCTAAACAAAAAGCTAAAAACCACCCAGAAACCAGCCTAAGTACGCACTAATCGGCTTGACTTTAGTTTTTGCAGGCTGGTATAAATTGGCGTTGGATTTAGTGTGAAATTATAAAAAACATTAACAAAGGGTTGTTGACGCTAAAAATAGAAATATTTTTGGTGATATGATCACTTTGGTATTAATAAAACAAAGTAAAGGGGAATAGTGTGAATAAGTCTGAATTAATTGATGCAGTTGCTGCGTCTGCGGATCTTTCAAAAGCTGCTGCTGGTCGTGCATTAGATGCAATGGTTGAGTCTATCACTGGTGCATTGAAAGAAGGTGATCAAGTTGTTTTAGTTGGTTTTGGTACTTTTTCTGTGAAAGAGCGTGCTGCACGTACTGGCCGTAACCCACAAACTGGCGATCCAATCCAAATTGCTGCGGCCACTGTGCCTAGCTTCAAAGCTGGTAAAGCTTTAAAAGACGCAGTTAACTAAGATTGTTCGGTGAGCCTATGTGCTCACCACTCCAAATTATTGGATAACAGCGTGTCGTGAGATGCGCTTTTTTTTTATTTACTTCAAGCTTTAGAGCCAGGTTGGAAATTAAATGCTCGATACCTTTCGTAACTCCGCAAAGGGCACTCCCGGTAAGATTATCGTTGGTCTCGTTGTAATCACATTTGTATTATTCGGTGCCGAATCAATTATGTCGATCGCGGGTAATTCTTCACCTGCTACCGTGAACGGACAAGATATTTCCGAAGCGGAATATCAAATTATGTTAAACACACGCCAACAAGAATTAGCACAGCAATATGGTGCTGAAGCGGCGGCACAATTAAGTAACTCGCCATTTTTACGTAATCAAGTGGTGAGCAATTTAGTAAACCAAGAAATTCAATCTCAGTTAGCATCCAACATGGGGTTTGAAATTTCAGAACAGCAAATACTTGAGTCGCTAGGCAGTGTAGAAGCCTTCCAAGTGAATGGTGTATTCGATCAAAACACCTACCTTCGAGTGCTATCAAGTTCTGGTTATACCCATCAAACTTTTATTGCTCGTGAGCAAAAAAGCAATGCCCTAAGCCAGTTCCAAGCCGGTGTTTTTGGCAGTGCGTTTAATATTGATGAGTCGGCTCAGCAATTAGCGAAGCTCGATAAGCAAAAGCGCGACGTGGCTTATAAAACATTTGTTGCTGCAGATTTCGAAAGCAACGTTGAGTTAACCGACGAAGAAATTCAAACCTATTACGATGAAAACAGTAACCTATTCATGAGTGAAGAAAAGGTTAAGCTGAAGTACGTTGTGCTTTCAAAAGAATCAATTGCTGAGCAAGCTATTGTGACCGATGAAGATTTACAAAGTGCTTATGAATCTTATGTCGCTTCGGTTAGTTCAAGCTCAGAACGTGAAATTTCGCATATATTGTTTGCTGAAAAAGAAGACAACCAAGCTGCGGCGCAATCAGCTTTAGATCGATTAAACGCCGGTGAAGACTTCTCCGCAATGGCAAAAGAACTTTCAGATGATCCTGGCAGTGCGGAATTTGGCGGTTCTTTAGGTGTTTTAGTCGACGGTGTATTCGTGGCTGAATTTAATGAAGCTGCAAGTGCATTAACCGAAGCAGGGCAACTGTCTGGTTTGGTTGAAACTCAATACGGTACTCATATCATTCGTTTAGATTCTATAAAATCTGAACAAGCTAAACCCTTCGCAGACATGAAGGCAGATTTAGAAGCAGACGTTCGTGACCGCAAAGCACGAGACGAACTCATTTTATTAGAATCTCAATTAGCGGATGAAGCTTATGCGAATGACAACATTGAAGATGTTGCCAGTGCATTTTTTGTCGATGTTCAGAATACAGATTGGTTAACTCGTTCTACAGTAAACCCGTTAATGTCTGAATCTGCATTCCAGGCCATTGCGTTTTCTGATCAAGTAACGGTAGATGGTGTGATCAGTGATGTCGCTACACTCGCTAATGGCGATTTAGTAGTGGTTCAAAAATCTGACTATGTTGCAGAGCAAGTAGAGCCGTTAGAGTCTGTAAAAGAATCGATCGTTGCGCAGTTAACTGCTGAGAAGTCAGTAGAGTTAATGGCGGCCGCAGCTGAGTCTGCTGCTTCTGAAGGAGCAGACATAAGTGCTTGGACCTTAGCGACTGGTATTGATCGCAATCAATCAGACTTGCCTGTTGATGTTGTTGAAACTGCTTTCAGTTTACCGAAGCCAGAAACGATTAGTTTTGGTTCTGCCGTGCAAGGTAATGAAGCGTATGCTGTTGCTGTCACTAACGTAATTGATGGTGAAGTTACGGAAACTGATATTGCTAGTGCAGCAAGCTGGCTAGAGCAAGCATCTAGCAACAGCCAGTATCAGGTAGTGTTCAACGCTGCACGTGCGGCGGCTGACATTAAAGTTCGACAGTAGAATACCGGGTACATTCGGTGTTAATAAAGGCTGCATTTGCAGCCTTTTTCATTGGAGTTAACAATGACAGAGCAAGTTAAAAAATTACAAGAAATTTTAGACGAAAATATGATCAGTGCGATCGAGTTCGCCCATTGTTTAGGAATATCAGAAGCTCATGCCGCTGCTTATTGTGACGGCTCAAAAAAACTGTCTGCTACGCTTCAACGGCAAATTGAGCAAACCTTTAGTAAACCTTCAAATTGGCTCAATACCGGTGCCGATGCTGAAGGTCCTAACTTTGATCTCTTTGGATAAACGCTATGGAAATTTCAAGCGAGCTAAATAAAAAACTGTCCAAACTGTCTTTAGTCGTATTTGATGTCGATGGTGTTTTAACCGATGGTAAGCTGTATTACACCGAACAGGGTGAATCTATTAAGGTGTTTCATGTTCGTGATGGTGTTGGTCTAAAGCTATTGTCTGATATGGGTATTCAGGTTGCGATTGTGACTGCAAAAGATTCTAAAATGGTCGCAAAACGCGTGTCTGAGCTCGGCGTAAAACATTATTTCGCCGGCGTAAAAGATAAAAAACTTCAAGTTGAAGAGCTCGCAAAAGCACTGAATATTCCATTAAATGAAATTGCCTTTGTTGGTGATGACATGGTCGACGTGCCCGCAATGAACGCCGTTGGCGTATCAATGTGCCCAAGCGATGCTTACGACTACGTGCAAGAAGGTGTAGATTATAGGGTGCCTCTAAAAGGCGGTGAAGGCGTAGCAAGGCACGTATGTGATGTGATTCTTAAAGCTCAAGATAAGTATCAAGAAGCTTACAAGAAAACATTAAATTCAAATTTCGAACGTAAACGAGGTTAGCCGGGTTCTTAATAGAATAGGGTTAACTGGGTTAGAGTTGTGCCGATAAGGTGACCAGTGTTGAGGTGCTACGAAATTAAGGCGTTCATTGGCATGGATGCCAATGACGAGCCCCCATGGATGGGTTAACGGCGTCCTGAATTTCGTAGCAGCTCGACGCTGGTAAGTATGCCTAAGTACTTGTTTAGGCATACCTTGTAATATGCTATCCAGTAATAATATCCGGCAGCGATTTCGTCACATCATCAATGGCTTTTACTTGCTCTAAGAAAGGCTTAAGCATATCTAACGGGAGAGCCGACGGGCCATCACATTTAGCTTTGGTTGGGTCTGGGTGCGCTTCTAAGAACAAACCTGCAATCTTTTGCGACATTCCTGCTTTTGCGAGATCGGTTACCTGGCTGCGACGACCATCGGCTGAATCTGTTCGGCCGCCTGGCTTCTGAAGGGCGTGGGTTACATCGAAAATTACAGGGAATCCCGTTTCTTTCATGATGCCGAAACCCAGCATATCGACAACTAGGTTATTGTATCCAAAGCTGGTGCCGCGCTCACATAATATGAGCTTATCGTTTCCGGCTTCTTGGAATTTATTCAAAATATGCTGCATTTCATGTGGGGCTAGGAATTGAGCTTTTTTGATGTTGATAATGGCTTTGGTTTTCGCCATAGCAGATACTAAATCGGTCTGGCGAGATAAAAACGCGGGTAGCTGAATGATATCAACTACTTCAGCTGCAGGTTGAGCTTGATATGGCTCGTGTATGTCCGTGATAATAGGCACATTGTAGGTTTCTTTGATTTCTTGAAGAATTTTCAGGCCTTCTTCTAAACCAGGACCTCTGAAACTATTAATCGAGCTGCGGTTCGCTTTGTCGAAGCTGGCTTTAAACACATAAGGAATATTCAAGCTTTCGGTGACATTTACGTAAGATTCTGCCGCGCGTAAGGCTAAGTCTCGGCTTTCTAGTACGTTAATTCCGCCAAATAGGGTAAAAGGTTGATCATTACCACAGGCTATATCACCAATTGAAACGACTCGTTGTTGCATCAAATATTCCTCTTAATTAGAAAGTAGGCTATTGTAGCCGCCTTCTCACCGAAACCAAGTTTAAATGTTAACTGACACTGTAAAATCGACAATTCAATCAGCTTATTCACACTATCTTGACGCTCACGAGCTTAAATCTCGATACGGACAAAAACACATGCTGGCTCAGATAGCCCGCAGTTTGTCGCGTATGGAAGTCGATAGCGAAGGCAATAAAATTGGTCAAGCGCCAATAGCGGTTATTGAAGCCGGTACGGGTACCGGTAAAACAGTCGGCTATGCTTTAAGTGCTATTCCTATGGCTCAAGCTTTTGAAAAGAAGCTGGTTATCGCCACCGCGACAGTGGCGTTGCAAGAGCAGGTCGTCAATAAAGACATCCCGGATATAGAAAAGAATACCAATTTAAAGTTTAAAGCGGTGCTCGCAAAAGGCCGCGGTCGCTATCTGTGCACACACAAACTGGAGCAACTGATCCAGTTTTACAGCGGCACTGTGGTGGCGATGTCTTTGTTTGAAGAGACTATGGAAGCCGATGAGGCCACATTAAATATATATAATGAACTCATGACCGATTTTGGTCGAGGCGCATGGAGTGGCGATCGGGATCAGTTGCCAGAGAAAGTTGATGATAAAATTTGGCAAACCCTAACATCGACGCACCGTGAATGTTTGAATCGACGTTGCCCGCATTTTCAGAATTGCCCATTCTTTGAGGCTAGAAACGAGCTTGAAGAAGCCAATGTAATCATCGCCAACCACGATTTAGTGATGGCCGATTTATCACTCGGTGGCGGTGCTATTTTACCAGCACCCGAAGACACTATTTATATTTTTGACGAAGGTCATCATTTACCCGATAAAGCCCTGATGCATTTTGCCAGTCAACTGACGGCTAAGTATATGTTGAACCAATTCGAGCAGTGGAAGAAGCAAGTGCCTAAGCTGCGTTTAGAGTTGAATTATGGTGAGAAATCGGAGTACTTACTCGATCAGGTTGTTGATGAGCTGAGCGCCGCTCACCAGCACTTGGCATTTGCTTGGCAGGCATTGCAGCCTTGGTATCATCGCCTAGATAGAGACAATAATACGTTAACATTGCTGCAGCCTGAGCAAATAGAAGAATTTTCAGCCATTTTAGAACCGTTGAATCACCCATTTACTCAGCTTTTTCTAGCGATTGTTGCTTTAGAAGAGAATATTCGAAAACGGTTAGCCTCTGCACAAGATTTAGAAGAAAAAGACCACCTTCAAAACGCCATGCCAGTGGTCGGGCGTTGGCTGCAGCGAATGGAGCCAGCAAAAACTCTCGTTTCGAATTGGTTGCAAGAAGACTCTCCCGATTACGCCCCAATAGCACGTTGGGTTGAACGGTTAGACACCCCAGAAAACCAAGATTTAGTCTTAAATACCAGCCCCGTTTCAGCGAATTATGTTTTAAGAAGCTATTTGTGGAATCGTTGCAGCGCGGCCATTGTAACGTCTGCCACACTCACTATTGAGGGTAAGTTCGATCGCTTTTTGAATCAGGCCGGACTAAAAGAAGATGCTGATGTACTGCGAGTAGATAGTCCGTTTGATTACCAGAATGCAGTAACCGCTAAAATTCCAGCGATTGCTGTTGATGCGGCTAAAAAGACGGAGCACACCGCGTCTATTATCGAACTCATTGAAACGCAATTGCCTAAAGAAACCGGTAACCTAGTGCTGTTTTCATCACGTGCCCAAATGCATGAAACCTTTGAAGGCTTATCTGAAGATTGGCAAAAAATTGTTACCTTGCAAGACGACTTACCAAAATCAATGCTCATCAGTCACCACAAGGAACGTATGGAGGGTGGGGCAGGCTCTACGTTATTTGGATTGGCCAGCTTAGCCGAAGGGGTAGATTTACCCGGAAACTATTTAACCCATTTAGTTATTGCTAAATTGCCCTTCGGTACACCCGATGACCCGATTACGGCAACACTTTCGCAGTGGTTAGAGCAAAAACGGCTAAATCCGTTTCAGTTAGTGACGTTACCATCAGCCATTATTCGATTAGTGCAAGCGTGCGGGCGTTTGGTTCGTAATGAAAGTGATACCGGCACCATTTGGTTTATGGATCGCCGGATTATTGAAAAGCGCTATGGAAAGAGTGTGATGCGTTCTTTACCTAATTACCGTTGGGAAATTGAATAAAGCCTGTTTATTTGCGTCTACAAGTTCTAATTAAGACTCTGAGCGCGGTTGTGATGTTTGAATTTTAAACAGCTGCTGCATTAAAACAGTGTTGTCTGACTCTGTTAGCTTTTCAAACGCTAAATGCAACTGAGGGGTAGCATCGCTCGGCGTAATTTCAACTACATGAGCAATTGGAAAAAACGTGAAAAAATGCGAGCTTTGAACAATCGCTAAAGCCACTCGGTCTCCAATGTTCACGTTAGCATTGCTGGCAAATGAACAACCGCCTTCGCCAATGTTTAAGGGTTGTGGCTTTAAACCAAAGTTTTGAACCTTTTCAATTTCTTGGGCTTTCAAGGTTAAATCTATTTTCATTTGCATTAATTTGAGTGTTTTCTGAACAGATAAATCTTTAATGCGTTCACTCAGTGCATTGATTTCAGTATCAATATGGTTGGCTTCCATCATCATTGAAAGCGTGATCAATTCAGGGAAGCAATCTGAGCCATTTACGGTGTCTTCATCAACCGGTTTAAGCTGCACCACAGCATTCATGTCTACTCGAAAAGAATCGCGTTTATCATTGGATACGTCAGGCATATTGGGCTCGTTGTCATTGTTATGTAAAATGAATCTAATTATGCCATTGTAGTCAATATAGTGGCGACTTGCCGCAAATTATGGATATCTGTATGTTTCAAAGCTTACCGCTGTATATTGGGTTGCGCTATATACGTGCGAAACGACGAAATCACTTTATTTCGTTTATCTCTGCTGTTTCTATGATTGGCCTTACCTTAGGTGTTGCCGTGTTGATTATTGTGCTTTCGGTGATGAATGGCTTCGATAGAGAACTGCGCACACGAATTTTAGGAATGGTGCCACACGCCACTATTTCACAGCCTGGTGAAATGACTAACGCCGAACAGGTTAGGGCAATTGCTTTAGAACACCCAAGAGTTTTAGGTGCTTCAGCTTATGTTCAAACTCAAGGCATGCTTGTGGGCAGCCGCCAAACGAAAGGCGCTTTGCTCAGTGGTATTGAGCCCAGTACAGTGTCTACGGTTTCTATTTTGCCTAATCATTTATTGGAAGGTGATATCGAAAATTTGGCCGAAGGTGAGTTTAACGTGATATTAGGCGATAACCTCGCGCGTTCAATTGGAGCCTATGTGGGTGATAAAATTACCGTTCTGGTGCCTCAATTATCGGTCAATATTGCGGGTATTCAACCCCGATTCAAGCGGTTTACGGTTTCTGGTATTTTTAAAGTGGGTGCCGAGGTTGATCAATCGCTGGCCGTTTTTAATTTAAATGACCTCGCCAAAGTATTGCAATACGGAAACGCGGTAGATGGCATTCAGCTGAAGGTTGATGATTTATTTAAAGCGCGTTCAATTGCAAAAGAGGCCGGACAATCGCTCGAAGGGTATTACCGTGTGAGTGACTGGAGTGTAACCCAAGGCAACTTATTCCAAGCCATCCAAATGGAAAAGCGAATGGTAGGTCTGTTGTTGTTTATGGTTATTGCTGTGGCTGGGTTCAACATAGTATCGAGCTTGGTTATGCTAGTGACCGATAAGCAAGGCGAAATTGCTGTGCTTCGTACTATTGGCGCTACTCGCAGCCAAGTAATGGGCATATTCATTGTTCAGGGTACGGTCATTGGCGCGTTGGGCATTTTAGTCGGTACACTTTTAGGCATTTTAGGGGCATTAACGATTGCCGATATAATTGCTTGGATAGAAAGCGCATTTAATATTGAGTTTTTAAACGCAAACGTTTACTTCATTAGTTACATACCCTCTCAGCTACAAGTGGGCGATATTTATACCGTGTCGATCAGTGCTTTTGTTATAGCGGCGTTATCTACTATTTATCCAGCCTGGCGTGCTTCTCGAATTTCACCGGCGGAGGTGCTGCGTTATGAATCCTAATTCTGTTTTGTCGTGTCAATCGGTATCGCGCTCTTTCAAACTAGGTCACGAATCGATTGATGTTTTGAAAAACATTTCATTTGATATTTCAGCGGGTGAAATGGCCAGCATAGTTGGTACCAGTGGATCGGGTAAAACAACCTTGTTAAATTTGTTGGCCGGTTTAGACGAACCCAGCCAAGGCGAAGTATTAATGGCCGGGGAGAACTTGGCCAATTTATCGGATAAAGCCAAAGCCAAAGCCCGCAATAAACACATGGGTTTCGTGTTTCAGTTTCATCATTTACTGCCAGAGTTTTCAGCGCTCGATAACGTATTAATGCCGTGCCGAATTGTTGGCAAGGTGAGTGCTGAATCTCGTCAGTACGCTGAGCATTTGTTAAGCAGTGTAGGGTTAGGAGACAGAATGCGTCACCGCCCGGGTGAACTTTCTGGAGGTGAGCGTCAGCGAGTAGCGATAGCAAGAGCCTTGATTAACAAGCCGGCCGTGGTATTAATGGATGAGCCTACCGGTAATTTAGATGAAGACAGCTCTGAACAAGCTCAGCAGTTGATCGAATCATTAAACGAACAGTTTAATTCCAGTTTTGTAATTGTGACCCACAACCAAGACTGGGCAAACCACATACCGATACAATTTAAATTATCGAAAGGTCATTTAGAAAAGGTGACCTAATACTAATAAACTGGCTATGGTGAACAAGGATGTTTGCGTACGCTGGGTTGTTGCTAATTCCATGGCTGTGGTTTCAATACGGTTTAGTTTGGGCGGCTACCTATCTAATTTTTTTATCTATTGCTGGGCAACTGGTTTCTATCCGATGTGCGTTTAGTACAATCGCTTTTGGCAGTATTTGCATTGCTACGTTACAGGTGCAATCAACACATACCTTGCCGATTCAATCTCAGCACGATCAATTTAAGCTCACTATTTGTGCCGACTCTATCTTTAAACACTATGACGATGTAATGCTAGGTAATGCATTTATTGTAACTCAGCCAGATGAACTAAATTTACGTCGAGTATCTGCTGCCATAGGCGCTAAGTTTGAACTCGTTAATGCGCCGGGGTTGTGTATCGTTGGCATTTTTAGAGTGAAGCAGCCATTTGGGCAATTGCTACCAGGGCAATTTAATGCCGATCAATATTATTTTTCTCAAAAAATAGATGCAAAAGTGTCGTTAGTAAAGCTAGAACGAAGTTACATTAACGATCGATTGATGTTTCGATTAAATCGCAAAGCCCAGCCGCACTTTTCTGATGAAAGCCATCAACAGTTGTGGGCGGCATTAGTGTTAGGTTGGTCTTCTGCTATGAGCGCCGAGTTAAAAGCACTGCTGGCCAGTAACCAGCTAGCCCACATGTTCGTAGTGAGTGGGTTTCATATTGGTATTATTGCGTTGATTGCCCACGGGTTATGCTTCGGAATAGGTTGGGTATTGTCGCCTTGGTATCGTTTGCCACTAGCGATACGTTACGTTGGCGTGTTTGCTCTTACAACGAGTTATGTGGCCTTTATTGGTTGGCCTATACCTGCGTTACGCGCGTTAATAATGGCATTGGTACCACTAGTGTGCGTGTTACTGAGTGTGAGGTTGTCGGCTTATCGTAGCATTCTGATTGCCGCAATCATTGTTTTGCTGTTGTATCCGCAAACTTGGCTGAGTATTGGCAACTGGCTTAGCTTTGGTTCGGTATTGTTGATTATTGTGGCGATTCGATGGCAACTGTTTGCGAATGTTTCAAAGATTACGGCTTTGTTTTTGTTTCAGCTGTTGATGAGCTTGCTATCTTTATTTTGGAGCTACTTTTATGGCCTTTCTTTTAATGCTTTGGGTTTTTTTATAAATCTACTTGCTAGTCCATTTATCACTTTTGTGATTTTTCCACTGGCCATATTAATGCTATGGCAGCCATCTCTCTTGGTTGGGGTGTTTGAGTGGTTTGCTGAACGTAGTTTAGACCTGATGAAGCAATCGGCTGCTTTTGGCGTGGAAGGGAATACACTCTACGCATATATAGCGTTAAGCATTGTGTTGTTGGTTTTGTTTTTGGTTTGGCAGCCTGAGAAAAAAATAATATGGCTATTTAGTTTGTCTGCATTGGCTTTGTGGCCAGTGGCGGTTATTAATCCTATTAAACTTCACCAACAACCCAATACTAATGTAGTGTTACGATTTTTTGATGTTGGTCACGGATTGGCCGTACTGATAAAAACACCCAGTGGCACCGTACTATTTGATACAGGAGGACGAATAGGCCAAGAAGACAGTATTTACGCTCGAAAATTATCATCGCTAGTACCAAATATCGACGCATTGATCGTTTCTCATTCAGACAGTGACCATTCTGCGGGCGTGTTAGATGTTTTAGAGCAGCACCCTTCGGCCAAACTATTTGGCGGTCAACCTGGCTTATTGCCCATTCCTTCTGAGAATTGCCATGATGCGCCATTTGTAAACGATCATTTATTTTTTATTCCGGTGCCCTATAACCTGCAGAAAAACGATAATGATCAATCCTGTGTGCTTGTGATTGAGCATTTAGGTAAACGAATTATTTTAACGGGAGACGCAGGGAAAAACGTTGAATATTTTTTATTGCAGGCTTACCCGCAACTGCTGCCATTTGATGTCGTTGTGCTCGGTCATCATGGCAGTGCATCGAGCAGTGCAACCGACTGGCTAAAGGCGAATAAAGGAGCGTTTTTTGTAAACAGTGGGGCCGATATGGCTCGTGGCAGTTGGCCAGCAACCGCAATACGTTCTTGGTTTGAATCAGAGAACATTGCGTTAGCAAATACTGCAAAAAGAGGCACATTGGATGTTTTTGTGACACAGGTTGATATTCACATAAAATCTTACGAATCGGCGTTCAGAAAACGCCTTATTTATTGATTTTACTACTTTTTTTGAAATTTCCTATGTTAAAGTATGGCCACTTTATAGGAGATATTCATTGTGTTTGAAATAATAAAGGCTGGCGGGTTGTTAATGCTGCCCATTTTACTCAGTTCGGTGATTGCAATGGCCATAATTGTAGAGCGATACTGGACATTACGCGTTTCTAAAGTAAGACCAAAAGACCAGTTGCCTCAGGTTTGGTTGTGGATTAAAAATCACGAACTAGACTCCACAAAAATTAAAGAGCTGGCTCAAAGTAGTCTTTTTGGGTTTGTTCTAGCGGCAGGGCTTCGTACCTCTAAACATGGTCGAGAAGCGATGAAAGACGCTATTCAAGAAGCCGGAAACCACGCTGCTCATGAAATGGAAAAATTCTTAAGTACACTCGGTACTATTGCCGCTATATCTCCGCTTATGGGGCTGTTAGGTACGGTATTGGGTATGGTTGATGTGTTTTCAGACATTATGTTGCAAGGTACGGGCAATACGGCGGTGTTAGCCGGCGGTATCTCTAAAGCATTAATTACAACCGCTGCAGGGCTTTCAGTTGCTATCCCGGCCGTTGCATTTCATCGATCATTAACTCGTAAGGTAGATGAACTGTTAGTGCTTATGGAGCAAGACAGCACTAAATTAGTCGATGCAATTCATGCCGATACAGCGAAAGATAAGAAATGAGATTTCGACGATCAAGACAAGAAGAGGTATCGGTCAACTTAACCCCGTTGATTGATGTCGTTTTTCTACTGCTGATATTTTTTATGGTAACCACTACGTTTACCCGTGAAACCCAGTTGCAGATAACCTTGCCCGAGAGCCAGTCGGAAGCTTCAGCTGAAAACACCGGCTTAATAGAAGTATTAGTAGACCGTACCGGTACTTATGCTGTTAATGGGCAGGTGTTAATTAAGCACGACATCGAATCGCTAAAACAAGCTTTAGAACAGGTTTCGGGTGGAGATGTAGAGCGGGCCATTGTTATAACCGCCGATGCCGCCGCGCCTCACCAATCCTTTATTCACGCACTAGACGCCGTTGCGCAACAGGGCTTTAATAAAGTGAGTATTACGACACAAACTCAAAGCGCGGAATAACTAAAAGGGTGGGCTAATGGACTTTTGGTATCGCTCTAAATTACCGTGGTTCGCCTTTTTATTGCAGCCATGGGTTGTTTTAGTTAACAGAATAACCCGTCAACGGCGCAAAAACCGTCGCTTAGAAGGGTATCTTGCGCCAGTATTAGTTGTCGGTAATATCACCGTCGGCGGTACAGGCAAAACGCCGATGATTCAATACCTTGCACAACTGTGTAAAAAGCATTCTATTAAAGTAGGTGTTGTAAGCCGAGGCTATGGTGGTAAAAGCGACCAATACCCGTTAACTGTCTCTAAGGCTGTACCAGCCTCTGTTTGCGGAGATGAACCCAAATTATTAAGTGAATCGTTAAATATTCCTGTTGTTGTTTCCCCTAATAGACACGAAGCCGTACAACGCTTACTTTCTGAGTTTGAGGTAGATTTAGTCATTAGCGACGATGGCTTACAACATTATAATATGGCACGCGATATTGAGCTGGTGATGCTCGACGGCATTAGGGGCTTGGGCAATGGTCATTTGCTACCACTTGGTCCGTTACGTGAACAGTCGAGCCGCTTAAGTAAGGTAGATTTTATAGTCAGTAAGGGGGTTTGCGACCTGCCTATTCAAATAGATGCTCATGCCATTCCTACGTTAGCCCCTCCAAAAAACAGTGTAGGTGAAGAACTCTCATTTCAGCGGCCTATAAAATTGGTAACGGCCATTGGGAATGGAGATAGCTTTCTAACTTCAGTACAACAACTGGGCTATGAGGTGAGTAGTTCTGTATTTTTAACCGATCACGCCGTAATTCCTGAGAAAGAATTGAAAGCAAATACGCCCGTGGTAATTACCGAAAAAGACGCGGTGAAGTTAAACATAGCCGACTACCCCCATGTTTATGTTGCACCGCTGCTATTAACATTGCCCCATTCATTCGATGAGCAATTGCTCGCATTAGTAAGAGATAAAGTAGATGAAAAAAGCCGTCATCATTCCCGCTCGGTATAGTTCAAGCCGATTGCCAGGTAAGCCACTTAAGGATATTTTGGGCAAGCCGATGATTATTCGTGTTTGCGAAGCTGTAGATCCGAAGAGTGCCGATATTATTGCTGTGGCAACAGATGATGTTCGTATTGCAAATGTTGTTGAAGAGCATGGTTATAAAGCCATTATGACGCGTGACGATCACATTTGTGGGACCGATCGCCTTCATGAGGCGGCTAATAAACTGAAGTTAAACGCCGAAGATATCATCATTAATTTACAAGGTGATGAGCCACTAATGCCTAATGAAAACTTAAAACAGGTGAGCGATTTACTCGAACAAAATAGCGACATGGCTGTGTCTACCTTATATGAAGATATCAGTTTGACCGATGGCTTAGATAACCCAAATGCCGTGAAACTTGTGCAAGCCTTGAACGACCAAGTACTTTATTTTTCACGCGCCAATATTCCTTTTGATCGAGATAATTCGCGTACACCATTAGAAATGTTGAAGCGCCATGTTGGCGTTTATGCTTATCGAAAGTCGGCTTTAGATGCCTTTGTTACCTACCCAGAAAGTTCGTTAGAGGCTTTAGAGAAGCTAGAGCAATTACGGTTTCTAGAAAATGGTCATAAAATTATTGCCCAGAAGGCCAGTGTGACCATTCCCATCGGAGTCGATACAGAAGAAGATCTGCACAACGTAATTCAACTGTTTAAAGAGCAAGCCTTATGAAAAAGTGTTTAATGGTGTGCCTTGGCAATATTTGCCGTTCGCCGACAGCGCATGGCATTTTAGCGCATGAAATTGAGCGGCAAAAATTACCACTTTTCGTCGATTCCGCCGGAACTGCGGCTTATCATATAGGTAAAGCGCCAGATTCACGCAGCCAAGCTACGGCCAAGGAGCATGGCTACGACTTAAGCGACTTACGTGCTAGGCAAGTAGTCATTGATGATTTTTACGAATATGACTACATTTTTGCAATGGACAACAGCAACTTAGCCAATCTTAAAGCCATGCAGCCAAAAGACGCCAGCGCAAAATTATCCTTGTACCTTGAATTTGCCAATCTAGAACAACAAGAAGTGCCAGATCCATATTACGGTGATGGTGACGGCTTTGAAATTGTGCTGGATTTATGTGAACGCGCCACTCAACAGATTATTGATCGGTTAACATGATTACTCTTGAAGAAAATAAAGATTTAACTGGATTGTCAACTTTAGGGTGTACTGCCAATGCGCGTTGGTATTACGAGCTTAAAACAAGCAGTGATTTACCGTTGCTTGTTGAGCGAATACAGCAGATTAGCAGTTCTATAAAGGTATTGGGCAGCGGCAGTAACCTTGTACTTACACCTAACATTGATGCCGTTGTTGTGCATAACAGCCTAATTGGTATTGAAGTCGTTAAGCAAGACGATTCCTATATTTGGTTAGAAGTGCAGGGTGGTGAAATTTGGCATTCTTTCGTAAATTGGTGTGTTGTTCAAGGCTATTCAGGTGTAGAGAATTTAGCGTTGATCCCTGGGACGGTAGGCGCAGCACCCGTTCAAAATATCGGGGCCTATGGCGTCGAAGTGGCCAGTGTGGTTGAGCAGGTAACGGCTTTTGACATTCAATTAAATGAATTTGTTACTTTAACGGCTGAAGACTGTAAATTTAGTTATCGTGATAGTCTATTTAAAGAGCACGAAGGCCGATTTGTTATTTCATCGGTGCGGTTTAAGCTTAGCAAACAATTGCAGCCAATTTTAACTTATGGGCCTTTGCAGGCACTTGCCGACCATCCTAACTTGAATGTTCAACTCATTTTCGATTCGGTGATTGCTGTTCGTACGGAAAAGTTACCTGACCCAGCTAGCATTCCAAACGCCGGTAGTTTTTTTAAAAACCCAATTATTTCAGTTGATGCCTTTTCAAGCTTAGTAAAACAATTTCCTGATATTGTTCATTACCCAGCTGGAAGCAACATTAAATTAGCGGCAGGCTGGTTAATAGACCAAGTTGGTTTAAAAGGGCAGAGCAATCTTGACGGCGTGGGTTGTTATGCAAAACAGGCATTGGTACTGGTAAACCCAAACAAAGCAAACGGAGAAGCTGTTTTAGCGTGGGCAGGATGGGTACAACAACAAGTGTATAAAAAATTTGGTGTTACGTTGGAGATGGAGCCACGTATTTGGCGTTAAAGTTTTTTGAGCTCGCCTAATTTCGCGTAACTTTCAAAAGACTGGCCATTAAAAATGAGCGTGTAATGTGCTGATTGCTTCACTGGGGTAGAAGCTGTAGGCCTTAACAGCGCTAAACACTCGCTGCCTGGGTGCCGAACAGACTGATAGGCAATGCCATGGGCTTTATTTAGATAGGCTTGATCGGAAAATAAAATTGATTGGCTATAGTCATTAGGGTGGTGCAGGCTAGCTTCACCTCGCACATCTATTAGGTTTTCAACGATTCGGCCAGTGTAACTGCGTACAACTGCACTGACTTCATTTGTCCAGCCATGGCTGTGCCAAAACTTTGCAGTATGAAAAGACCACTCCTTAATCGCGGTTTCAATGCTTTTAGCGCAATAATACGCGCCCCTATTATCGGTACTGAATCGGCCTTCTCTTGGGTAGCAAAACGAAGCCATTAGTGCGCCCCAACCATCGCCGTAATTAAAATCTTCCGCGGCTATATAATTTGACCAATTAAACAAACGATCGTTAGTACTAGATTCTACTTGAGCCAACAAAAACGCATCGTGATCATTGGTATCAAACATGTTTTTGGGCGGAAACCGAGAATGGATTACCCGATAGTGTTGCCATAACGGTCTCGTTTTCGGGTAGTTATCCACGTTGAGCATCAAAGTACCGCCTTACATTGTAAAGTGCTGCCATGGTTCCGTGCTGTAACAAATAGTGCTTTACAGATTGCCCCTGGAATAAATTAGCCGAAGAAGGTTCATTGAAAAAATGGGTTAGAGCATTAGGAGCATCGGGAACACTTAACTTCATGGCTTTATAAATGCCAATTAATAATGAGAACCGCTCCATGACATCTCGGCTAATAGCCAAGGGTTGATGAGACTCCGCCTTTTTAACCCACTCGAACCATGTACGGCGCTTTAACCCACCAAGAAGCTCTAAAGCTTCATCGACACTCAGCTGCAACTGCACCATAGCAACGTTCTTCATCCAACGAATACTCGCGGCGGCGTGTTCACTACCGAGCTGAGCGACACTGAGAGTGGCATAGTATTTTGAATCTGTTTGCTGGGCTAAATCGGCCATAACATGCTCTCTAAACCTTTGTTGGTAGTGTAGCTAATATTAAAGTGGGGTGCAAATATGCATTTTATGTACATGCTGTGCATAATAGCACCAGTAATAGGGCGGACTGTTAGATATTTTCAATAAATCGTTGACATACAATATAAGTTGTATAAAGTGAGCGCCAGTTAGAAAGAACGTCTATTGTTTATCGGCTCCAATTCGTTGTTTATTGTTAAATTACGTCCTGTAGTGCATAAGTCAGTAGGAGATTCGTTTTTACTAAAAAACGCTCTCTAGAGCAAAATCAAATTAATACAGGATATATATCATGTCTAACAAAACTACTGGTACCGTTAAATGGTTCAACGAAACTAAAGGCTTTGGCTTCATCGAGCAAGAGTCTGGCCCAGACGTTTTCGCACATTTCTCTGCAATTGAAGGTTCTGGCTTCAAGACTTTGGCTGAAGGCCAAAAAGTTGAGTTCGTTGTAACTCAAGGCCAAAAAGGCCCTCAAGCTGAGAACATCGTAGCAATCTAATTGCTATTTTGTTGAAGAAAGGCTGCCAATAGGCGGCCTTTTTTGTGCCTGTTGATTTTTAAAAGTGAGCAATACGCATCTGTTAGATATCAACAGGACTAACCATGCCACGCTCATGCAAACCTACTACATGCGTATATATTTGGGTAGTTTCAATAGAAGAGTGCCCTAAAATTTCTTGAATATTCCTTAAATCCGTACCTTGGCGCAGCAATTCTGTTGCAAAAGAATGCCTAAATGTATGACAAGACACCTTCTTGTTGATGCCAGCTTTGCCCTTAGCCTGCTTAACCGCTCGTTGAATTTGATCAGGCGAGATGTGATGTCTGCGCTCTCTATCGCTACGCGGATCTAATGAATAATCATTCGCAGGAAACACATATTGCCAGCCCAGTTCAAGTTCAGCCTTAGGCCATTTTTTGGCCAGGGCATTGGGCATAAACACCCCCGCCTTACCAATGGCTTTATCGGCCTCTAACGTATTACGCACAAACTCAACTTGCATTCTTAAAGGCTCAATAAGTGCTGTTGGTAGTAACGTTCTACGCGACTTATCGCCTTTTGCTTCCATGATAAATAAGCCTTTGTTATTAAAATCTACATCCTTAACTCGTAAGCGGATTGCTTCACTGATACGAAGCCCACTGCCGTAAAGTAGCTGTACAATAAGCTTTTTATTACCCGAAAGTTGTTGAATAACCAACTTGGCCTCTTCACGAGACAAAACCGTGGGCACCTTAGGCTTTCGGCGTGCAAGAATGAAGTTTAGCCCCTCAGTGCTAATCCCCAGAAATTCACGAAACATAAAAATTAAGGCATTCAATGCCGTTGCCTGAGTGTTTGGGGAGCAAAAGCAATCTTGAGCTAAGTGGTTTAAAAAGCGCTCAATATCGCTCGTCTGAATTTCCTTTGGGGACTTGTACTCGCTAAAGCGAATAAATCGCCGAATCCACAACATATAGGTTTTTTCAGTGCTATAAGAAAGGCCCTTAGAGCGGATAAACCGGCATAATAGGTCTGTAAATTTATTCGACTGTTCATTAATGGTTACGCGAGTATCAATAATCTTGCTTTTAGGCATAGTGTAATTTCCTTATTACAATATCTACTGTGTGTTTATACAGTAGTGGGGTTGGGGTGCAAAATATACGATTTACATCACATAAATAGAAAGTGTTGCAGTAATTTATGGTGTTTATTCGATATACAACGAAAGCGCGGTAAAACCACCAAGAATATCGAGAGATATAAATAGAGAGCCGTAAAGCCGTAATCAAAGCACGAACGTATTTAAAAGGCTATCGGTGCGGTATATACAGGAATACTGCTGCACATGCAGGAATGTTTCGGATATTCAAATTGACAGGTAAGCTGTGAAGGGACATTATGGGTGACTCGTAGGAGTTGCAGGTGAAAATCATAGAAAATACCAACTGCTCCTGAAAATAACCGCATGAGTGGTAGAATAAACTGTTAGAAATCCGCTTAACACCACCATTATTGCCGCTGTCGTATAAATGTCGTATATTTATCGTAAGAATTACATAATGAATTCGTAAACTATTCAATAAAAACAATGGATTATTAGGCCTCACTCATAAGGCGGTCTTTCGTAGAATGAAAATTAACGCAGAGCTTGTCCAGGAAATGAGGCTCAAAAAGTCTTGGTCTCAAGAGGAGTTGGCTATATCAACCGGTTTAAATCTCAGAACAATTCAGAGAATAGAGCGAGAGGGAACAGCCTCATTACAGTCTAGAAAGGCCCTAGCTTCTGCTTTTGAAATTTCTATTGAAGACCTTGATTCTAAGGAAGTAAGAATGACTAAAAAATTCGAATTCAAAACTATAGAAATTGATTCAAACGAAGGGTTTTTAACTGGAATAGCGAAACCAAAACTTCCGAATTTTACAGAAATCTTTAACCTTCAAGGCCAAGAAGGTTGGTCTTTAGTCCAAATTCTCTCGCCAGAATTAGCTCAAGGACTTTGGTCAGGTAAATCGGGGAAATTTGTCGCTCTCCTTCAAAGAGAGTTAATTGAATAAAAATTCTAACAAATTGCTCCAGTTGACGCAGCGGTCTACGCTCCTTTTTGTGCCTTCGCTGCGCTCATTATTGCACAAAAACTCACTACAACCGCTGCGCAATTGAGCAAGGCGTTATGGGTAGTTAAGGTTTGAAATTTATAGCTTTTCTTTTGATCTCAGCAATTGTAGTTGCGATTGGAGTTAGCTCCAGAAGAAAGCATGATGAATTGATGAAGCATGACTCCATTCTGAGGAAGAGTATTGCTGAAAATAATAAGCATTCCAGGACAACATTAGCTGGGTCGATTACTCATATTCCAGACTGGTTTGTCATTGTGCTATTAGCATTTTTGGGCGCTCTTTTTTGGTGGTTCAATCGATGACCTATGTAGCCCCATAACAAGCCAAAGCTGTCCATGCCCGCTAACAACCGCTCCGCGGCGGGCATCGGACTCCATTACGCTGCGCTTCATTGCGCCGCAGTTTAGGGGCGTTATTGGTAGTATGGGAATTTTACTCAGAAATAAATTTATTTTAATTTCAAATGTGATAGTGATAGTTCTATTGCTTTTTGTGGTTGATGTCAGGAACGATATCGAAGATGAATATCTAGTTTTAGGTGAAAGGGCCATTACTAGTATGGGCTGTATATATTCTAAGACGGGCAAGCTGGCTTCGGTTGAGTTTGGGCTTATCACTGGGACTACAAGCAAA
>NZ_JAHKPH010000022.1 GCF_018860385.1 Reinekea forsetii
CATTTTAACAGCTCGAACTTTAAATTCTGTCGAGTACTGCCATGTTTTACGTGGATTATTATACTTTGGCACAAATACCTCCAGATGCGTTATCTAGAGGTGTCCACTAAAACGGGGGAAGTTCAATGTCTGATGAAATCATATTGTTAACGCCCCATCAAGATGGCTACGGCAATGTCGTATTTTTGTGCGAATCAACCTTAGACTACAATTATCTACCTGCTCACTGCCAGTAGTAAAGCAGCGGTATTTAACAAAGAAGAAGGCACCTAAGAGGTGCCTTTATTTTAGTAGCAAGCACAGAAGGAGCGCACTTTGTGATTAACAATGTTGAAGCCAGTTTATTGGTAACGAAAGTGTTTAAGCTTTTAGAGGCGGCAGAGTCTGCAATTTAGGCTTAAAGCCATATAATGTCGCTAAAAAGTCGGTACCTACAGCACAATAATAGAAACAACAAAGTTTCCAAGGGATAAATGTTTAAACATTCATGGCATGATGTAAGTTGATTAATCGGGTGTTACGGAATACGGCCCAGTTTGCCAATGCAATAATGGCAATGTTCAAAACAGTTGCGTTAAATGAGTCGTTTCTAACTACAGTCTAATCACTTTCCCACTAACACATTCCGATTCATAAACATCAACACAGCCCCTAACGTAACCATCGCTGCTGTTAATAACAAGGCTGCGTTGTAAGACCCAAAGTAATCGGTTAAGGCTACCGAGTATAGCGGGCCGGCTACTTGGCCAATACCGTATGCGGTGGTAATTGCGCCCATAAGTACTACGGGTTTGTCGCCGGCTAACTTGCCTCCCAGTGTCATAAATAGTGCAACTAGCGCGATGAAGGTTCCGCCGAATAAAATGCCTGCGAGTAGGTTTAAGTAAATGTTATTAGTGAATACAGGAATAAGCATACCAACCACTTGCAATCCCATGGTAACAACAATGATGTTGATGCTGCCGTATTTGTGCGCCGCTCGCATCCATAAAATACAGGATGGAATGCCTGCTACGCCCACTAAGGTCCATGCATAGCCACCAAAACCTTGTAAGCCTTCAAGCGAATTAACAATGTCGGGTAAGAAGGTGCCTTGTACCACCATGCCTAAGCCTTCCGTAAAATAGGCAAAAATAAGTATTAAAACAAAGCCGGTAAACATGCGCATATCTATTGCGGTAGCGGTGCTCTTTTGGTTTTTTGCATCATCAAACGATAATATGTAAATCGAATAGCAAGTCATTAGTGCGACAACAATCGCAATGGCCAGCCAAGCTTGTGCCCAAGTACCACCCACCCAAAATACCAGTCTGCTCAGTAAGTCGGTGATTAATATAGAAAACCCAATGCCAGAAAAGTGAATGCCCATGGCCTTGGTTTTATCGGTCATATTGAGCTTACTCATGACAATGGCCGAGCCAACCACCAATGACATGGCCGATCCAAAACCAGCGATCACTCGTGATACTAACCAAACTACTTCGTGGGTGGTGGTTGCTAAAATAAAGGTGGTTAACACACACAGCACCGTGCCAATGCGAAACAGCCTAACCTTGCTGTGATTGGTTTTAATGACTATCGAGACAATAGAACCCGATAAGTAACCTAAATAGTTTACGCTGGCTAACACTCCCGAAAAAGTAAGCGTTAGCGTATCTGTCAGCATGGAAGGCAGTAACGAAGTAAACGCGAACCGGGCGGCACCCACACCTACAATTAAAGCAAAAATACCCGCCAGCAAAATTGCGGCATTGCTGTTGCGATCCAGTAAATTCATATGAAATAGTTTCTCTGTGTTGTTAAAGCCATGCATTAAAGTACTTGTAATCGCGCGTTTTCGAATTCTGTTTTATGGGGTTCAATATTCAGGGAAATGGCGTATTAGTCAATCAATCAAACGTCTTAGTTTGGTGATCAGCATGAGTAGAGGTTTGGTGGTAACAATTGAAAAGGTTTGTAAATGAAATGAAGAGCAAGTGACTTGACCGTCTGGGGCTAGAGTTGATAGGCCGACTTTGCTAAGTTGGCTAGCAGGTTAAAAAAACGCCAACCTAAAGTCGCGCCTTAAACGATAAGTTTGGTAAAAATAATAACAATAAAGCATTTAGCCACGTTATAGCTCAACCCAATCTATGGTCTATTCATTTAAAACAGCTGTATCGTGTTGTTTGCTCAGAACTCGCCACTGCAAGCCGAAGCGCTTTGCATTGGCTGGGAAAAAGGAACGATCATGAGTAAGAAAAACGATAGAGCCCTTCGATTTTATGATGAAGTGTTAGGTTTAGATAGACTGCATTATGGGCTTTGGCTGCCCGATGACGAACTTACCTTTGAAAAGCTTAAATTGGCACAAATCCGATATGAAGATTACCTTGTCGAAAAATTGCCTTCTACCGTGAAGCGCGTTTTAGACGTAGGCTGCGGCACAGGAATACTGGTAAAAAAGCTGCTTGATCATTCATACCTAGCAGAAGGTTTATCCCCTGATATAAACCAGAAAAAAAGGTTCGAAAAAGCCTTAAATGCACCCTTTCATCATATGCCTTTTGAAGAGTTATCCGCAGAGGATACATTTGATTGCATCATTATGAGTGAATCCTGCCAGTATATTAAGCTTGATAAACTATTTGAAAATGCAAAGCGCGCACTTAAAGCGCATGGCTATTTGATGATTTGTGATTACTTTGTTTTGAATAATGCTGAAGGGGAACTTAGTAAAAGCGGCCATCACTACGATGAATTCATGAAGCGTATTGATCAAGAAGGCTTTAGCGTGGTGGTAGAAGAAGACATTACCCAGAATGTGACCAAGACGCTCGACTTAGGAAAAGACTTCGTAGAAAAATCGATGAAAGCGCTCTCGATAGGCACTGAACGAATTAGAAGTAAGCACCCACAGTTAAGTAAATTTGTTTTATGGCTATTTAGGAATAAAATAGCCAAAGCTACTAAGCAAACCGACTTACTCGATTCCGATAAGTTTAAGCAGTATAAGTCTTACCGGTTTATTTTGCTGCAAGCCAATAGTTAGCCTATTACAGTGAGTTAAAAACCAAACGAAGCCCACTGGAAGGATTCACTCCCAGTAGGCTCGCAGCCTAGGTTAAGGTTGGTATAACACCGTAACCGCCGTACCTTCAACTGTTAAAGAACCTGAAACTTGTCTGTGGTTGCCGCCATTCGGCGTGTCTTTTTCTACGGCGACATACCAGTTACCACTGGGCAGGTTGTAATTAAAATTACCACCAGAGGCATAGATCACTAAAATTCTCTGCCAGCTATCGCCATTCGCGGCAGCGTTGATGTCGGTTATTAATATATCATCGGCGTATCGAATGGTGGTGATGTTGTTGTTTATTTCATCCCAAGTATTCATGCGGAAGCCCGGGTGCGCTTTTCGCAATTGAATTAAATCTTTGTGATATTGATAGGTGTCAGCGTTGGTGATTTTCCAAGACCAATCAATTTTATTCACCGAATCGGGAGAGCGGTACGAGTTGTGATCGCCATTTTTATCACGCAACATCTCTACACCGCCGTGCAAAAACGGAATGCCTTGAGAGGTGAGCACAATTCCATTCGCGAAGTTTTGAATGCGCTTTAAGTAACTGCTGTTTCTAGAAACGCCGTTTAAATCGGCCCATTCTAAAATTTTATCGCGTAGGCTTAGGTTATCGTGCGCAGAAGTGTAGTTGATGCTTTGCTCAGGATCGGTTGTGAACATAGGATCCCATAGATCAATCACTTGATTGGCATCGTTGTTATAACGGCTACCCGCTCGGCTGCCAAAATCTAACTCCCAAATATTACCTTGGTTAAACGCAAAGCCGCCGCCATAGCCGCTGTCGTTGTCTCCTTTTATCGCTTCACGGAATTTTGGATTAAACACTCCCACATGCGCATTTTGTTGACGCGCGATAGTGCCTAAACGAACTCGCTCTGGCTCGCGTGAATCGGTTGCGTAACCGTTCCAAGGCTCGCCATAGATCAATAGGTTTCGGTTAGGAAAAGTAGTATTAAGGTGGCGACCCCAATCACCAAAATCTTGATGATCAAAAATACCCACTAAATCAAAACGAAAACCGTCTAGGTTATATTCGCGAGTCCAGTACTCTAACGAGTCTTGAATCATGCGCGCTACCATAGGCACAGTGGCATCAATTGAGTTACCCGTGCCGCTTAAATCGGTTGCGGTGTAGTATGAAGTTGAAATATTTTCGAACATTTCATAATCGAAAGTATGGTTGTACACCACATCCATAATCACGCGAATTCCGGCTTTATGAAATTCGTTTACCATGGTTTTTAGTTCACGGGCACGGTCTTCATAATCTAACGATACCGAGTAACGTTCTTCAGGCACGTTAAAGTTTCTTGGGTCATAACCCCAATTATAACAGGCCGTGTCGTTAACATCGGGGCACGAAGCAAAATCGTAAAATGGTAATATCTGTACATGGGTCACGCCCAGCTCTTTTAAATGATCTAAACCCGTAGTCACACCTTGATAACGTGTGCCTGATTCAACCATGCCAAGAAACTTGCCGCGTTTTATACTGGCAACTCCAGAGCTTGGGTCAATAGTGAAGTCACGCACATGCATTTCATAAATAATGGCATCTTCGCGCTCTATGAGTGCAGGTCTGGGTGCCCAGCCTTGCGCTAAGTCGGTGCGAGACATATCCATGACTATATTTACATCTGCGTTAGGCACGGCCATTTTACCGTACGGGTCTCTAACCACCACGCCATTAACTTTGAAGTAATAGGGCTTTAGGTGAAGGTCGCCATTGATGCGTACGGCGTAAATATCGGTGTAGCCATTTTGATCCGATACTTTAGGTACGCTGTACTCTATGCCATCTACCACCAGTGAAACGTTAGAAGTATCGGGCGACCAAATCGCAAAAGTAGTGCCGTTGCTATCGTATTCTGCTCCGAGTGTATTGACCGGAGTCGAGGACAACGGTACTTCATTGACCGAAATTTGTTTGTTTTGCGCGTTGATGCAAATTTCGTAGTGGGTGTTGGCATTAACGTAATAGTCTGCAGCTGGGTAGCTCTCTGTCCAATCACCATAGCGATCAATTTTAAAGCGAGGTCCGCCACTGGCATCGCCGTTGTAAAACTGTTGTTGCGAGCAATAGTTGATGTTGTCTGTGCTCGCCATTGCGGTTGTACCCCATTGATTTGGGGTGCCTCTAAATTGCCATTGTGCCGATGCGCTGGTGGCAACGACCGAACATAGTAATAGTATTTTAAACCCGTTTTTCATGGTCTAGCCTCTTGTCATTGTTTTTATTAGGTATGAGAAGTGTACAAGCTTCTATAAAGCTGTATTCCTCCTATTCGGACGTAAATTTCTAATCGGCCTAATCTTTAGGCCACCACTCGTGGCCTAAAATTAGCGCTCGAACAGTGCGCAAAGGCGCATGAATACAGTGCATCATTAATTTACGCCCCCTAGGGAGGAATACATTTCCGCCTGGTTTCAAGACACTATTCAGTGATGTAATAAACTTATTGAACAATAAAAACTAACAAAAGGTTTTTTAACATGAAAACGCACATGAAAAAGATTGCGTTGGCAATGACTCTCGCCGTAACGGCGACCGCCTGGGCCGACAACGCTACAAGCGCCGCCGTAATGGCACCATTAGAAGTTAACAACTGGAGCGAATTCGAAAACCAGCTAGCCTCGGTTAAGAGCATTGGCGTTACTGGAGTATCGGTCGATGTTTGGTGGGGCAAGGTAGAGGCCAATGGTGATCAGCAATTTGATTGGAGTTACTACGATACAATTTTCCAAAAAATCGAAAACGCGGGTTTGCATATTATTCCTATCATGTCGTTTCATCAGTGTGGCGGTAATGTGGGTGATGATTGCAATATTCCCATTCCTAGCTGGATATGGAACAAGTATACCAACCAAGGTGTTAGTGCCAGCGATCTAAAATATAAGAGTGAATATGGGAATGAATCGGTAGAAACGGTTTCACTATGGCGCGACGATTATGTGCTGTCTGAATACAAAGAATTTATGGAAGCCTTCGAAGCTCAATATGCCAGTAAGGCTAATTTGATCGATGAAGTGAACGTGTCAATGGGGCCTGCCGGAGAGCTGCGCTACCCATCTTATAATGCACACGATGGTGGCTTAACCGGCTACCCGACCCGTGGCGGCTTCCAAGCTTACAGTGAACCTGCTAAACAGGATTTTCGAAACTGGGTTATTGCCAAATATGGCAGCGTATCGGGCGTAAGTAATAATTGGGGCGTTGCATTAAACAGCGCAAATGACATTAACCCACCTTCGAATGCTGGCAGTTTTATTAATAACGGTGATCAATACAACACCGCTTATGGACGCGATTTTATCCGTTGGTACCACGATGCATTAATGGATCACGGCTACCGCATGATGGATAACGCAATACTCGCCTTTGACGGTGCCTTTGCCAATGTAGAGTTGGGTTTTAAAATTCCTGGCATTCATTGGAAAATGTCGGCCAGCGATAACACTAAGCGTAGTGCTGAAATGGCGGCGGGTCTTATCCCTAGTGATGTTGATTTAAACTCAGCCTCAACCGGTTATGGTTATGGCGATATAGTGGGTGTTGCAGCATCGTACAACAATCACCCAAGAGACGTAGTATTGCACTTTACCGCTCTTGAAATGAACGATGATCCAAATGGCGGTGGTCAGTCTTTAGCGCAATCTTTGGTATTTTGGGTAGCCAATGAAGCCGCGGCACAAGGCGTGAGCATTAAAGGTGAGAATGCGTTGTCGGGTGGTGTCACATACGATGGCGGTTGGGACAACATAGTAAACGCCTTTACCTACGCGTCGTATGCGGGCATGACTGTTTTACGTATCAACCAAGTAGCCGGTGGTACAGGCAACTATCGCTACCAGCAGTTCATCAACCAATTTTTAGTGGAAGCACCCAACGGTGGTGATTGGCAGCGCACGGTAATCTTTATGTTTGGAACCACCACCTCCGGGCAAGACATGTTTATTCGTGGCGGTTTAGATCATAACTATGCCAACACTAATTTGGGTAAAAACTGTTCCACTTCTAACTACGAATGCGCAATACCTATTCGCCACAACAACCTTCGCAACAGCACCACAGCGGGCTGGAAAGGCGGTGACCAATATTTAGATTGGTACGGTATCGAAGCATCTCAAGGATCGGGCGCCGTTGGCACCGCACTAGATTGGACGACCAATAATGCCAGTAATAGCGCAACAGTTGCCGCCGATGGTTATGGGTATGAGCCACTCAATACTTATGGCGATCATTACTGGATGCTTGATGTTGAAATGGATTGTTCAGCCACCGTGAATGGCTGGTTCGAACTAAAATCGTATATTTCGAATGGACCAGGCTGGGAAGCCGACGTTGCACAAGCTGGAACGCCTTATAATTCGGGCAACCACTTTGCGCAGTGTGGCAAAATCAACGTATTTCAACGTAACAGCAGCAGTGCCACTATCGGTACTTTTTAAGTAAGAAACTGCTATCTCCCTTGGGGCCTTCGTGGCCCCTTTTTTGGTTGGAGGTCAAAATGTTCTCCACCGCCCTTTACTGAATATCCTCCGGTGGGCTTTTTGCGCCTGTCTTTTAGTTTCTGTTCACTTATAAAATGAACGTCACTTTTGAAATGTGACGTAACCGATGCCTCTGTCAAACAACAATAATCAGAGTCTCTGGGTACAGCCTTATAAACTCATTAGTCCTTCTATTAATCAAAAGCTGATTGAAAGAACGCGATTATTTGAATTATTGTGCCAGAGCCAATACTTGCCCATTACCTGCCTAGTGTCGCCTGCGGGTTTTGGCAAAAGTACGCTGGTGGTCAGCTGGTTACAGCATGAATCGCATTCTTTTGGTTGGTATTCGTTAGACATAAACGACAACGATGCCAGTGTTTTTGCGAACCATCTAATTTACGCCTTACACGAGGCCAGTGGCGGTGCCTGCCCACAAAGTTTGGCGTTAGTGCAGCAGCAAGAGTATGCCGATTTGCATGGGCTTATTTCGAAAGCCATGATGGAAATTGCTCAAGTGGCGCATCCGTTTTATTTGGTGTTGGATGATCTACAAGAGCTCACCAACCCCGAAATCATTTCGGTGGTTCGGCATTGGTTAAAATTGGTGCCAGCACAACTGCACATTATTTTATGTTGTCAAAACGAACCGCCCGTGCCTTTAACTAATTTTCGGGTCAGGGGTCAGCTATTAGAAATTGGCGCGCTGCAATTAGCTTTTGATGCTGATGAAACCAAAAAGTTTTTGGCAAATAACCATGGCTTTGACGTAAATCCACAAACACATTTAACGTTGTTTGAACGCACTGGCGGTTGGCCAGCGGCATTACAACTCGTGTCTCTCAATAAACAATCTGAAGAAGAATTGTTATATGCCGCTCAACGGCTCGGTCAGAGCGCTAACGATGTTGAAGAATACGTATTGAATGAAGTTTTTGACCAACAGCCCGATAAATTAAAGCAATTTTTGTTCGACATTTGTATTTTTGAAAAATTTAACGCCGCTCTGTGCAATGAACTCATCGGTCACACAAAAAGCGAAGAATTAATTTCAGAAATTGAACACCGACAACTGTTTCTGACCCGTGTAGAAGGGGAGGTACGTTGGTATCAGCTGCAAGATATTTTCCGTGGTGTTTTATTAACTCGGCTAAATCAAAGTGATGCGCAAAGATTACAACAAAACCGTGTTAAAGCCGTAGAAGCTTATTTAAAAACAGGTATGGCAATAGAAGCCATCCAATTGTCGTTACAACTGGCCGACGAGCCACTCATTCTCTGTGTGCTTAAACAAGTAGGTTTTGGGTTATACAAAAATGGACAGTTTAATACGTTAGCAAAATTGTTTTCGAGCGTGGGTGAAATAAATTTAGCCAGTGAGCCTAACTTAGCGTTGTTGAAGTCTTGGCTGTTACTCGCGACTTATCGCGAAGAGGAAGTAAAGTTTTTACTGCCCGATCAACACCTGCAAGCAGAAGCTCACCCATCTACAAGTGAGTTATGGGCTGAACAAGCCGTTGCTCAAGCGCAGGCATCGGTGAATGCCGAAGATTTTGATCGCGCGCATGCTCTAGCGGAGCAAGCCATTACTTTTTTAAAGCCAGAAAGCTATGTCTCTCGAACTGTCGCGTATTCGGTGTTAGGGCAAAGTGCTTTGTGTCGTGGCGAGTTAGATAAGGCACAGAATCGATTAGAGGAAGCCGGCAAACTCGCGTTTGATCATCGTCTGTTTCAGCAGCGGTTGTGGTCTATGTGTCTGATTTCAGATGTTTTAACCGCCAAAGGAGAGCTCACTCAAGCGTTGCAGACGCAAAAAAATACCATCGACATGGCGCACGATGCGTGTGTAGATAACTTGTTGCATATGGAGTTTCTATACCGCAATCGATCTCGCTTATTTATAGAGCAGGGTGATTTGAATCAATCGGAACGCTTGCTGTTGATGAGCGAAAAAATCATGGAGCCATTAGGCGGTTATGGGCTACTCAATGTACATATCTTGAGGGGCTTTATAGCCCTATGGCGGGGCCAAACCAGCACAGCACGAGGATTGGCGTTCCAAGTAAATTACCTAATGCAGCAACACAGTTATCACACCGATTGGCAGGCACATGGGTATGAATTTTTATTGGCCTGCGAACAATCCAAGATTTTAGACTTTAAACCCACCTACCGATGGCATCAAAAACTATTGTCGCTGCCCGCGTGTAATCACTTTTATCAGCACTACCAACGGGTGCACGCCATTTCGCTTTATTTGTCGGGCGAGGAACAGGAAGCAAAAAATAAAATTACAACGTTAGTTGAAGTAGCCAAAAAACACGGTTTAACTTTTCAGTGGTTCAAAGCAAAGCTGCTGTTAGCGCTTTGGCAAAACAATGCCGAAGGTGAGCAGCACTGGTTAGATATTTTAGAGAGCATGGGTAATCTTAAGCCCATTCAATCTCTATGGTTAGGGCAGTTGTTTTGCTTAAGCCAAGATGAGCTTGCCGACCGGGCTTGGTTAGATTGGCATGTATGGTTTGGTGCCACACAGCAATCTGGTACTCGCGAGTCTTCAAAAAATGATGCACTGATTCGTGCTTTAAATGATCAATACGCCGCACCAGATGATTTAGTCACCGCAAAAGAGTTTCAAGTGTTACTGCTCATTGGCGAAGGCTTAAATAATGATGAAATTGCCGCCAGTATGCATATTGCTGTTTCAACAGTTAAAAGCCACATTCGGCGTTTGTATCGTAAATTGAATATAAACCACCGTTCGCAAGCTATACAAATTTGTAAATATTTATAGCTGCGCGGCGGCACAGTGTAGAAGTTTGCTATGCCAGAGCCATAGATTTCAATGCACGCACACTCCCGGCCGAGTAACGTTAGGCTTATTTACTGGCTGCATAAAAAATAGACAATTACCTCGACTTTAGTCCAGCCTTTCTATATAGTTCGCGGCCTTTTTTTGACACATCTTTAATGTCGCTGTGGGTAAATTGCCCTTATTTATAAGCGACCGGGACGCTTTCTTGATTTCTACCGCAAACATCACCATGCAGTTTGGTGCGACACCACTGTTCGAAAATATTTCTGCAAAATTTGGCCAAGGCCATCGTTATGGCCTTATTGGCGCGAACGGCTGTGGCAAGTCTACCTTCATGAAAATTCTCAGTGGTGAACTCACGCCAACCTCGGGTAATGTCTCCATTACGCCTGGGCAAACTATTGGTACCTTGAGTCAGGATCAATATGCCTTTGAGCAGTTTTCGGTTGTCGACGCGGTAATCATGGGTGATAAACGCTTGTGGAAAATTAAACAAGAACGCGATGCGATTTACAGCAACCCAGAAATGACCGAAGAAGACGGCATGCGCGTTGCTGAATTAGAAACCGATTTTGCCGAACTCGATGGTTATACCGCCGAAGCGCGTGCCGAGGAGCTCTTAAACGAAGCGGGCATCGAGCCTAGCTTTCACTATGGTTTAATGTCGGCCTTAGCGCCGGGTTGGAAGCTACGCGTATTGTTGGTGCAATCTTTGTTTGCCAACCCTGATATTTTGCTACTCGATGAGCCGACCAACAACTTGGATATTCATACCATTACTTGGTTAGAAGGCGTCTTGAATCAGCGTAAGTGCACCATGATTATTATTTCGCACGATCGCCACTTCTTAAATTCTGTTTGTACACACATGGCCGATATCGATTACGGTGAGTTGCGCATTTATCCAGGTAACTACGAAGCATTCATGGCCGCTTCTTCGCTTATTCAAGAGCAGTTGTTGTCTGAGAACGCCAAGAAGAGCGCTGAAATTGATGAGCTTCAAGCCTTTGTGAACCGCTTTGGTGCCAATGCCTCTAAAGCAAAACAGGCCAGCTCGCGAGCTAAGAAGATGGAAAAAATTACGCTTGATGAAGTGAAGTCTTCTAGCCGTCAAACACCGTCTATTACTTTGAAACAGCATAAAAAACTGCATCGCCAAGCGTTAATTATAGAAGAGTTAGCTCATGGCTTTGACGGTGAGTTGTTGTTTGAAAACGGCAACCTTATTTTAGAAGCGGGTGCGCGGTTAGCCGTTATTGGTGAAAACGGCGCAGGTAAAACGACCTTATTGCGTTGCTTGATGAGTCAATACGACGTGACTGCCGGCACCATTAAATGGTCCGAAAACGCGGCTATTGGCTATTGCCCTCAAGACAGCAGTAATGACTTCGATAACGACTTAACGCTATTTGATTGGATGGCGCAATGGCGTTTACCTAAGCACGATGATTTGATGATTCGTGGCATGTTAGGCCGGTTATTATTTACCGCTGATGATTTTAATAAAAAGGCGCGAGTATGCTCGGGTGGTGAAAAGAACCGCCTATTGTTTGGTAAGTTAATGATGCAAGAAATTAACGTGCTAGTGATGGACGAGCCAACCAACCACATGGACATGGAAGCCATTGAAGCGCTGAACAATGCCTTGCTCGATTTCGACGGTACCTTGATTTTTGTCAGCCACGATAGAGAGTTTGTATCGTCGCTTGCGAATCACATTATCGATGTGAAAGACCAGCAATTGGTGAGTTTTAAAGGCAGTTATGAAGAGTATGTGGCAGAACGTGGCCGTTTGGCGCTGACCGCCTGAGTTAGTCTTTAAGTGATTGAACAGACCCGCGGACCACTAAGTTTGGTTTAAACTCCATACCGTGGGGCTGAAGCTTATTATAGAGCTCATCAACGGCCATTCGCGCGCAGGTACGTGCCATTTGATAAGCGGGGAAATTCATGGTTGTTAATCTTGGCCGGATATAACTGGCCAGATTTACATCATCAAAGCCAATCACTGAAATGTCTTCAGGAACCGACAAACCCTGGTTTGAAGCCCACTCGTAGACACCGATGGCCATTTCATCTGAGCCGGCAACCACCGCCGTAAATGGAATGCCTTGTTGATGAATCATTTCAATGCCTTTTTGGCCGCCTTCTACCTCAAACAAAGTGCGCGAAATTGCGCCATCAGGAATGGCTAAGTTCGCGTCGGTCATTGCAGCCACAAAGCCTTCAACTCTCTCATTCGCGTCTTGTTTGTGTGTTTGGCCTCCCACATAAACAATTTGCTGATGGCCTTTATCAATAAGATACCGAGTAGCGGTATAGGTGCCGCCTTTATTGTCCAGCCACATGTTTCGTTTTTCCAACCCATCAATGTGCTGGTTAATCAAATAAATGGGGATTTTATTATTTAAATCGATTAAATATTCTGCATTCAAGCATTCGGTTAATAATATAAGCCCGTCAACCTGGCGATTAGAAAGATATTGGATGGCTTCTTTTTCGCCTTCTTCAGTACCGTGTCCGCTAGCGATAATGACGTGTTTGTTAAATAGCCGCAGCTCTTCTTCTATACCAGACATCATAGGGCCATAAAATGGACCATCTAGCGAAGCTACCACCATTCCTAACGTATTTGATCTACTTGATGCTAGCGATTGAGCCGCGGAATTAGGCTGATAACCAAGCGTTGTCATAGCCGATTTAACTTTCTGGCGAGTTTGATCCGAAACACGGTCACTGCCATTCATGACACGAGAAACGGTGGCTTGAGATACGCTAGCAAGTTCGGCGACTTCTTTAATGGTTACCATAAAGTACGTTCACTGTTTTAAAATGCAAAAGGCTGCATAGTTTCGATTAAAATACATAGGTTTGAATAGCACGAGCTGCAATTTGTGTTGGTAAATATTGATTCTTTAGGTTTATTTGGAAATCAACGGGCGTATCGCCAATATTCATTACTACCAAAGAAATCTTAAGGTCTGGTCGTTTAAAAGCAACTACTTTTAATGCATCGCGAGGGGATGCAGAAAGAATGCGCTGACTCAACTCGGGGATAAATCGTGGCGATAAATGATTTAAGTAAAGCTGAGAAGGCTGTATATCTATGTCATCTCCAGAAGCATTGCACAGCACAGGTGCACTGCACAAGTTACCAACATGGTTAGGCCCTCCTTTGCTGTCTAGGAGTAAATTCCAGTCTAACCAGCCGCAAGTCCACTTATTAAAATCGGATATAATTGAAATACCGTAACGCTCTGCCACCTCCCATTCCCCGGTGTGTGGGCCACCTTCTTGGCAGCCCTCGGTAAACAGTAAACCTTTGTCTGGGTAGGCATCATGAACAGCTTGTACGTTATCAAAGGCGTCATCGACATACCAATGAAAGCCGGCTCCCCAAACGTATTTCGACGCTTCTGCATCACTATAAATCACACGCGCACGTTGGTATAAATTATCGCGATTGTGATCCCAGCAAATCACCTTAATGTCTTTTAAATTATTGTTGAATAAAGCGGGTCCTAAGTAGTCACGAATAAAGTCTCGCTCTTCTTCGGCTGAAAAAAGGCAGCTGTCCCAAATTTGTTTAGCTTCGGGTTCGTTCTGAACGGTAAGCCCCCAAATTTCAAACCCTTTTTCCTGTAGTGCTTTAATGAATTGAACGTAATAGTTGGCCCACTGTGCTCTAAATTCAGGCTTGAGTTGCCCACCATTGTTCATTTCTCCGTTCGTTTTCATCCATGATGGAGGGCTCCATGGACTTACAATCAGCTTAATCTTTTGGCCAAGCACGTCTTCAGCGTCTCGGATCATAGGTAAAATAGCGTTTTCATAATGGTCAATCGAGAATTCGCTATCAGGAGTTGGCTGGCAGGCCCAGTTGCCTAATGAAAAGTCACAACTATTCATGTGGATGCGACCAATGTTATAACCACTTCCGTGAGCGGGATCAAAATAGGTGCTCATGAATTGGGCCTTAGAGGCTTTGCTTAAACCTTGATAATTAACCGCAGCGGATTCCGTGAACGCGCCGCCTAGTCCTAAGTGCGTCTGGTAACTTACTTCGGGGTTTAACGAAACTTCACAAAGATCCATGCGATCAGAGCGCCAATTCAATAAAGGTAAGGCTTTTTGTTTTAGGCCAGTCTCTTTGCTGGTTTGTACACATATCATACATTTATCCTCAAAATGGTAGGTTAAAAACTAGTTGACCAAATGAATTTCAAATATTATCGTGGTCAATGTAAGCGCTTTCATTCGTTCGGTCAAATGAGTAGCGCTTTTAAATTGACGCAGGTGTAAGCGCTTTCATTTTGGTTGAACAAGCCTATGAGCCGTTGCTGGAAGCCTTGATAAAACATATTGAAAACAAGAATAAATGAGGTAAGACATGAAAAAATTAACTTCTGTCATTGCTATTACTGCAGTTGCTGCAGGTATTTCAATGAATGTCCAGGCCGCTCAGCATAAGCAAGGCGGTACACTGACGGTCCCTTTAATCACCACAACCTTTATTGAAGATTTTAATCCATTAAATGGGGTACAAGCCGATATGGTATCGGGCACGATGTACGAGCCGTTATGGATTTACAATACAATTAAAGGCGACATTGACTATCGTCTGGCAGAAAGCTTTGAATACGCCGACGATAAAAAATCAATCACCATTAAGCTGCGAGATAATCTTACCTGGTCTGATGGCCAGGTATTGGATGCCGATGACCTAGCGTTCTCGTTAAACTTAGGCAAAGAAGACCCTAAATTAGATCTCGCTGGCCAATGGGCCAACGGTGTGATCAAAAACGTTGAAAAGATCAACAACACCAGTGTTAGAGTAAACTTTAACGATGTAAACACCACCGTAGATTGGTACTTGCCTGCGATGTGGGTTGTGCCTCAGCATGTTTTTTCAAGCGTTAAGGATAAGATTCTATTCACAAACCCGAACCCGGTTGGATCAGGTCCTATAACCGAAGTTAAATCGGTTAAAACTAACCAAGTAGAAATTTGCCGTAACCCTAATTATTACAAGGCCGATCAAGGCTTGCCTTATCTCGATTGCATTAAGTTCCGTCAGTATTCTGATAACTCACAAATACTGCCTGCGCTTATGAATGACGAAATTGATTGGGGTTCTAACTTTGTAGCCGATATTGATAAAACTTACGTGAAATCAAACCCTGATACACACGGTTATTGGTACCCTGCCAACGATCTTTGGAACATGTATCTAAACACTCGAAAGGCGCCGTTTAGCGACATTAACTTTCGCAAAGCTTTCTCCATGGCGATTGATCGACCAACCATTGTTGATTTAGCCGCTTATGGGTACCCAACGGCAGAAGAAACGGTTGTTGGGTTAGGGCAGTTACATGCTGCCTCTATGGATAAAAAGATTAATAAAAAGTACGCAAAACTAGCCACTTATGATCCAAAAGAGTCAACCAAGCTACTTAAGAAAGCCGGCTATAAAGATGTTGATGGTGATGGATACCTAGAAAATCCTGATGGTTCAAAAATTGATTTTGAAATTATGATTCCAGCCGGTTGGACCGATGTTGTACAGATGGTGCAGATCACTACCGAATATCTAGACGAGATTGGCATAAAAGCCAGCACAAAGCTTGTGGATTGGTCAGCCTATGATTCAGCCGCCAAAGATGGAACTTATGATGTAATTTTCAATTGGTCAGCGACAAATCAGGTAGCCGCGATTAATGCCTATAGAGAATATTATCACCCAGCACGAGTTGGTCAGATTTGGCATGCCGGGCATGGCATGGCGTCTGATGAGCTTGGTGCATTGGTCGATGAATATGGTGTGATCGATGATCCTAAGCGACGTCAAGAGATTCTAAATGAATTGATGATCTTTACCGCAGAAAACTTACCGTTCATTCCTGTTATGTCGAATGCAACCTGGTTCCAATACAACACGACTCGTGTTGAAGGCTTTCCAACGGAAGAAAATCCTTACGTTCGCCCAGTATTCTATGATGGCGGCACTAAGCTGATTGTCTTTGAAAACCTATACGCGAAATAGTTAGTTGATCAAAGTGGATTAAAAATATTTTTTTAAACCACTCTCTAGAATGTGGTCTGCAGTGACTTGCGATAGCCAATGGCAGACCCTTTTGTAACGATCCTACGAACTCTAATCATACCTGGAAGTTCTGTATAAGAGGAATGCGTAATGGGTTTTATCCTACGACGATTAGGCTTTTATTTGGTGGCTATATTTGTAGCGATCACATTCAATTTTGTGCTACCCCGATTGATGCCTGGTGATCCTGTTGATGCCCTGTTCATTGCCGCAGGCGGGAAAATGTCTATTGAGCAGCTTTCTGCGTTTAAAGAGATGCTCGGTTTTGTCGACGGTCCACTTTGGGTACAGTATCTGCAGTATTTAAAGAGTGTACTAACGCTGGATCTTGGTCCCACCATTATGCTGTTTCCAACAGAGGTAAAGTTGGTTCTCAATAATACACTGCCTTGGACTTTATTCTTGGTGGGCCTTGCATCCATTACGTCTATCGTTGCTGGGTGTATGATTGGACTGTATGCCTCATACAACAGGGGCGGCCTATTCGATCGCTTCATGCCAGTTTCATTACAATTTTTAGCTTCTATTCCGCAAGCCGTCACGGCGTTATTTATTTTCTTTATATTTGCCGTAACGTTGAAGTGGTTCCCGTTAGGCTTTGCCTCAAATCCAGATTTAGATGTTGGATGGAATTGGCCGTTCATTAAAAGTGTAGGGCACCACGCTGTTCTTCCTTTAGTGACGCTTGTTGGATCAATGTTAGCCACCTGGGTGTTTACCATGCGCAATGCCATGGTCAATATTTTAGGTGAAGATTACATTACGATGGCAAAAGCAAAAGGGCTTAGTGATCGACGCATCATGACCCACTATGCCGCCCGAAATGCAATATTGCCAGTTGTTACGGCCATTTCTATGGCACTGGGGTTAGCGGTAGCAGGGCAAGTCATTGTTGAACAAGTTTTTAACTACCCAGGCATTGGGCAGCTCATTATTAAATCTGTCTCCGCACGAGATTACCCGCTAATGCAAGCTACCTTTTTATTGATCGTATTGTGTGTGTTGATTGCAAATTTCATTGCGGACTTATTGTATTTGATCCTTGACCCTCGTCTTCGAAAATAAATATTCGTTTTTATCTTTTAAAAGTAAACGAGTCATTAAGTGAATCTAAACGAGAATTTAGCGTTATGAAACTAATTAAAAACTTTAAGGTATCTGCTGGCCGATTTTTCAATGGCAACCCGGCGGGTATCATTGGCGCGTCAATAGTGTCACTGATCATTATTGCTTGCTTAGCAGCGCCTCTTTTAACCGATAAAGATCCAAATCGCCGAGTAGCACGGGGTCACCAACCTCCTTCTTCAGAGTTATGGTTTGGCTCAACTCGAGCCGGCAAAGATGTCTTTAGCCAAGTTTTATATGGCGGCCGAGTGTCATTAACGGTCGCGTTTTCGGCCGCCCTTACCACAACTATTTTAGCGTTGCTCATCGGCGTTACCAGCGGTTATGTCGGCGGGAAAATAGATGAAATTATGATGGCCATTACCAATGTGTTTCTTGTGCTACCTCAACTGCCTTTACTGATTATTCTCGCAGCGTTTTTAGGCGAGGTTGGCCCCTTAATTATTTCGTTGATCATTGGCTTCACTTCTTGGCCCTGGGGCGCACGAGTCATGCGTTCACAAACATTAGTGATTCGTCAAAAAGAATTTATTACCTCTGCCGAGGTGATGGGGGAAAGTAAATGGCGGATTATTCTGATTGAGATCATACCCAACCTAATTTCTTTGGTTGCCGGTATGTTTATCGGAACAGCACTGTACGCCATTGGTATGCAAGTCACCTTAGAATTCTTAGGGCTTGGCGATGCGTCAGTGGTTTCTTGGGGAACCATGCTCTATTGGGCTCAAGCCACAGCCGCACTTTATGTGGGCGCTTGGTGGGATTTTGTCATTCCAGGATTGTTTGTCGCATTCGTTGGTGGTGGCTTAGCGCTCTTAAACATCTCTATTGATCAAGTGTCAAACCCCAAACTGCGCACCGGCACCTACATTAAAATTTGGAAGCGAATGAAAGCTGAAATTGATGCTAAGCGAAAAGGAGTTCAGGCATGACCGAACAACAGCGCCCTTTGCTACAAATAAAAAACGTTTGCGTTGACTACGTGACTAACCAAGGAAATGCACGCGCTTGTGATCATGTTTCATTTAATATTTATCCAGGTGAAACGGTGGGGCTTGCGGGTGAATCTGGCTGTGGTAAGAGCACTCTGGCGTTTGCTATTTCCAATTTGCACAGTGCGCCCGCTTTAATTACAGATGGCGAAATTTTATTTGAAGACCGCGATGTATTGAAAATGAACCAAGAGGAATTGCGCCGCTTTCGTTGGAATGAAACCGCCATGGTTTTTCAAAGCGCCATGAATTCATTGAACCCAGTGATTACCATTGGTGAACAGTTAGTCGATGTTGTATTGGCCCATAAAAAAGTAACTAAAGCCGAGGCTATTGCCAAAGGTGAAACATTACTTGAAACCGTGGGTTTGCACCCTTCTCGAATGAACTCCTATCCTCATCAATTGAGTGGTGGAATGCGTCAACGAGTGGTGATTGCCATCGCCCTTATATTACGACCAAAGCTGATCATCATGGACGAACCTACAACGGCCTTAGATGTTGTTGTAGAGCGCGACATTATGGACGAACTTTTCGAACTTAAAGACAAGTTTGGTTTTGCAATTTTATTTATTAGTCATGACCTTGGGCTCATGGGAGAAATTGCGGATCGCATTGGCATTATGTATGCCGGAAAGTTAGTTGAACTGGGCTCGGCAAAAGACGTATTAGAATCGGCTGAGCATCCCTATACCAAAGGTTTGGTTGGGTCTTTCCCTACCATCCACGGGCCGAAAGTTAGGCTTGAAGGCATTCCAGGAAGCCCTCTGAATTTATTGGAAACACCACAAGGCTGCTACTTCCAAGCACGCTGCAAATCCTGCATTGAGAGTTGCAAATCAATAGAGCCTGAATTAACCGGGTTAACCCAGAACGCAAATCGACTTGTCGCGTGTCACGTCGTTCACGATAAAGGAGCTTCCGTATGAGCGCGGCTAAGAAAGCATTTATGAGTGAAAAGCCCAGTATCTATGTTGAAGATCTCGTCATTGATTTTGCCTTAGATAATGCAATTTTTAATAAGCAATATATGAGGGCGGTTAACAAGGTAAGTTTTATTTTGAAAGCGGGTGAGGCGTTAGCGATAGTCGGCGAGTCAGGCAGTGGAAAAAGTACCTGTGCCCGAGCCTTATGCCGATTATACCAACCGACCAGTGGCAATATTTGGCTGCAAGATATCAATGTAAATGAAAAAAAGAACCAGATGAATCAGCGCGATTATGCCAAAGAAGTTCAAATGATCTTCCAAGATCCATTTGGTTCTCTTAACGCAGTACATACGATTCATCACCATCTCGCAAGACCATTAAAAATTCACCACCCGAGTTTATCGGTTGATGAAATCGAGAAACGAGTAATAGAGCTTTTGGAGCGGGTAGGGTTAACGCCGGCTAAGCAAACGGCGAATAAATACCCTCACGAGCTATCGGGCGGCCAACGGCAGCGAGTTTCAATTGCAAGAGCATTGGCCGTTGGAGCCAATTTTATTCTAGCCGACGAGCCGATATCGATGCTCGATGTCTCAATTCGATTGGGCATTCTCAATTTGATGGAAGACATGAAGCAAGATGGCATTGGTTTTATGTACATCACTCACGATATTGCCACTGCTCGTTATTTTGCAGAGCGAACGGCCGTGATGTATGTAGGGCATATGGTTGAGTGGGGTAACAGCGATTCAGTTACTCAAAACCCCCAGCATCCTTATACCCAATTACTCATTTCGGCTGTCCCGGAACCGGGCATTCGTAAAGAGCGTCAAACGATGGCGAAAAAAGCAGAGATACCCTTATGGAAGCCAGAAAGTAAAGGTTGCCCTTTTGCAAACCGATGCTTAAAGGCGATCGATGAGTGCCGAGAAAGTATGCCGCCGGTGACACAACTGGCCGAAGATCACTTTGTTCGTTGTTACCTTTACTGATTCTTTTAGTCAGTAAAGCAACTACGTAAAACTAAAGGAAAAATGATGAGAAATATAAAAACAAAATCAACATCGTTATTGGCTATGTCAGTCGTAGCTTTAACCTTCATAAGTTGCAAACCATTCGAAAAGCCATTTGATCCGGATAAAAAAGGCTGGACGCTGGTATTTTCTGATGAATTTGACGGCCAGTACATTGATGACAACAAATGGGCATTCGAAGTGAATTGTTGGGGCGGTGGTAACAACGAGGCACAATGCTACACCGATCGCCCAGAGAACGCTTACGTAGAAGATGGGGTGTTAACCATTAAAGCGATTCGAGAAGCGTATACTGGGCCCGTGTATAACCCAGATGACCCGCGCTACGATCCTAGTAACACAAATACCAAATCATTCACGTCAGCGCGCTTACGTTCAGTTAGTCCTGTTGAGTACATCGATGGTCAACCTGCGCAATTTAATTTTGAAAATGACTGGAAATATGGACGCTTTGAAATTAGAGCTAAGCTGCCATCTGGTCAAGGTACCTGGCCTGCCATTTGGATGCTACCAACCGATTGGGAATTCGGTGGTTGGGCGATGTCTGGGGAAATAGACATCATGGAAGCCGTTAATTTGAAATCAACTTATGTTGATGAAGAAACCGGTGAAACAAAAGTCGAAAACCGTGTCCATGGAACATTGCATTATGGTCGCGCCTGGCCAGGAAACGTATATTCAGGTGTTGAATATGACTTTGGCGATGAACGCATTAACCCTTCGGATGACTTTCATATTTATTCAATTGAATGGGAAGAGGGTGCCATTCGTTGGTTTGTAGATAACCATCATTATGCCACTCAAACGCAAGAAGGTTGGTATACCCATTATCAAGATGAAAACGGTTTATGGCGCAGCAGTGAGATGACACCTGCACCGTTTAATCAAAACTTTCACTTAATTATGAATTTGGCTATGGGTGGAAACTGGGCTGCGAATGTTAATGAAGGCGGAATCGACCCGGCCATTAACGAAGCTGAATTGCTAATTGATTACGTACGTGTGTATCAGTGCGAAAAAGATGAAACCGGTGTCGCGTGTGGTAGCAAAGGCAAAGAAGGATCTTACACGTTAGAAAGTGGAGTGGTAGAGCCTGAATTGCCGGTCGCAGCCGATTTTAACGCCGATCCGCTCGTTATCTTTGACGGCCAGCTAGCCGCCAATTGGCAAATGGCAAAGTGGGATGATGCCGACGGCGGTGATGAATACGCCATTAGAGATGGATTAATTGATTTAAAATTTGATCAAACTGGCGTGATGTATTTATACGGCGATCAAGGCAATGCATTTGATGCAACTCCCTATGGTGGCGGAGAGTACCGATTTAAAATTCGATGGGTCGATGGCGATGCGACGGGTTTAAAAGTTGGGTTCAGTAACACCGCGGGAAGTTTCGCTCATGTCGTGCTGGATCAACAATATTTTGGAATGAAAGGCGCTGAAGGTTGGACAGATGTTGTGATTCCTGTTTCAGATATGCTTCTAAATGCTCCCGGATTCGACTTAACCAGCGTTGATATTTCAGGAAAATTCGAACAAGTTGGCGGGTCACAGCTGAACATTCAAATTAAAGATTTACAAAAGAGTAAAGGGGAATACGTTCCTATTGAAACCGATGCCTACGGATATGAGCTGGAACTCCTTACAGAAACAATAGGCTTTGGATTTGATGCCTATTTATACCATGGCTATGGTGAAGCCAACACCGACGATTTAACCGTTAGAGAGGGTGTCATGTCTGGCCAACACATTGGCGGAGGTAATATCTCAATTGGCTCTACTTCCGGTCCTATAGATTTATCCGCGTTTGCTCAAGGACAGCTTAATTTTGAATTACGTATCGCCAGCGCCGGCAGTGCCACGGACGTCTTAGTTAAAATGGATGGTGGCTGGCCAAATGTCGGTGACGTAGCTTTAAGTGAAACACCAACGGGCATGCCAACTAACAACGAGTGGCACTCCTATTCGGTCAATGTTGTAGGTTTTGTTACCAATAATAACCGATTAGATGGCAGCGGGAATTTTGAATTGAGTCACGTTCTTAACCCATTTGTTATTGAAGCTTTCGGTGGTGGAGATCTACATGTAGACGTACGCAACGTAACACTCACTCGCCCATTACACTTATTAAGCACTGAATTGGCTGCGGGCTTTGATGCCTTTTTATACCACGGCTATAACGAGCCTTCGACCGATACGCTTACAATCGCGAATGGTGTTATGAATGGCACCCACTCAGGCGGTGGAAACATTTCTATAGGAAGCTCTGGAGCAGCGGTCGATTTAAGCAGCTTAGCAAACGCTGATATCGCGTTCGATTTGAGGATTGTCAATCAAGGCAGCGCGAGCGATGTGCTCATTAAAATTGATAGCGGTTGGCCTAACCTAGGTGATGTTGCTTTAAGTGAAACAAGCCAGAGTATGCCGATTGATTCAAACTGGGTTTCTTATGCGATACCGGTGAGTCAATTTGTTGCAAACAATAACCGCTTAGATGGCAGTGGTGTATTGAACTTGAGTTCGGTCATAAACGCTTTTGTAGTCGAAGCATTTGGTGGGGGCGATCTTGAGGTAGAAGTTCGCAATGTTCGATATCAGTTCTAACTGAATCGTAGCATATTACTTCGCGCCGATAATCTTCACGGTGCGAAGTAACGTAGTCTTTGGTTCATTCAATAATCATTTTGTCGGTCAACGTTGATCTTTCATCATTTTAGGATACCCCATGGTAATGCTTTTAAAAGACAGTGAAGCTGCGGTAAAGTCACGATCCAACATAGACGTTCACGGAGCGTTTTGTACTTATCGTGGTCAACGATTTTACCAAATCACCAATTACCACAGAATGAGCAACTTCTTTATGTCCGTGGTAAGCGCCTATGACCACTGGTTATTTATTTCCAGCAACGGTGGGTTAACCGCTGGCCGGCAACATTCAGATCGAGCGCTGTTCCCTTATTACACAGAAGATAAAATAACGGATATGGCGCATTGCACGGGTCCTATGACCTTAATTAAAGAAAAAGGTCAATTGTGGCAGCCATTTCAGACTAATGCGTTAGTGGAAGATTTTGACAACAGATCACTCTATAAAAGCACGTTGGGTGATCAACTGTTTTTCAGTGAATCAAGAAACGGCCTGACCTTTGAGTACGGCTGGTCATTCAGCGATCTGCATGGCATTGTGCGTACAGTGACACTGCGTAATGAAAGTGAATTGCCGCGTGACATATCATTTTTAGATGGACTGCAGAATATTATTCCAGCAAACATCACAGCAGAATTACAAAATGACAACAGTGTGTTGCTTGATGCCTATAAATCGGCTGACTGCTATCAAAATAACCTAGCCGCTTTTTATATGAGTTCTAGACTGACTGATTTAGCCGAACCTTCCGAGAGTTTGCTGGCGAATAGCGTTTGGCACTGCATCGAGGAAAATCGTTTCAGCGCAAAGGTTTGCTTAAGTGAAAATGCACCAAAACAATTTGCCGCAAATACAAACGTAGACACAAATGTCCGGCAAAGAGGTCAGCGAGGCAGCTATTTTATAACAGCAGACATCACTTTAGCGCCCGGAGAGGAAATACAATGGATGCAAGTCTGTGAAGTCACACAAGATGGTCCAAGTATTCAACAATTAATTAAACAAGTGTCTGCAGATGGGTTGTTTTCTCAAGTAAACGAAGACGTTCGAAGCGGGTCACATAGCTTAGAGCAGTACTTGGCAAAAGCCGACGGTATTCAAACTTCTGACGACGAACTTGCAACCGTTCATCATCAGGCCAATACGCTATTTAATATAATGCGCGGGGGCTTATTTACACAAGGCTACTCGATAATGCGCAGTGATCTGTTGGCCTTTGTAAGTCAACGTCAAAAAAGATTGGCGGTACATGATTGGTGGGCGACTGTGCCAGAATCTGTATCTATATCAGAGCTACGTGACCTATTAAATACATGCCAATCAACTGATTTAAGGCGTATTGCTAACGAATATCTGCCGATCAGTTTTAGCCGTCGTCACGGTGACCCTAGCCGACCTTGGAATAAGTTTTCGATCAATCTAAAAGACGCCGATGGCGCGCCGATCAAGGACTATCAGGGTAATTGGCGCGACATATTTCAAAACTGGGAGCCACTGGCGCTCTCTTATCCAAAATATTTGCCCTCTATGATCAGTGCGTTTTTGAATGCAACCACGACGGATGGTTACAATCCTTATCGGGTAACCCGCAATGGGATTGAATGGGAAACCCCTGAGCCAGATAATGATTGGGCGAATATTGGGTATTGGAGTGACCACCAAATAATTTATCTTTCTAAACTCTTAGAGCTTCAAGTTTCCATGAATCCAAAATGGATTACCGAAAACCATCATCAAGCCCAGTTTAGCTATGCAAATGTTCCTTATCGAATTAAATTGTTCACACAACTAAAAGATAACCCGTACGACAGTATTAAGTTTGACGATGCTCTCAACGATTTAATTAACTCAAAAGTTGAAACAATGGGCAGCGATGGCAAGCTGCTTCAGGATTCGGAACAAAAGGTTATACACGGCAATTTAATTGAGAAGCTGCTGACACTGTGGTTGGCTAAGCTGAGCAACTTTGTGCCCGATGGTGGTATTTGGATGAACACGCAACGCCCTGAATGGAACGACGCGAATAATGCGTTAGCGGGCTGGGGCTTGTCTGTTGTGACCGTTGCCTATTTACATCGACACTTGCTCTTTATGCGTAAAGCCTTAAGAGAGGTTAAGGGGACTATTGAGATTAGTGAATCTGTCTTTAATTGGTTTGAGAAGATCCGCTCGCTGTATTTACATATTCCTAACCAGTTGGATTCAAAAAAGCGCTTTGGGTTTTTAGAAGCAAGCTCGAATGCCGCTGATGTGTATAGAGCGGAAGTCTATGCAAAAGGATTATCCAACGTCAAAGCTTCGCTCGCGCTATCCGGAGTCGTTGAATTTTTAGATCAGGTGCTGCCCGTTCTTGCCGCAACATTACACAATAACCGCCGTAAAGATGGCTTGTACCATGGGTATAATATTTTACATTTAGGTGACTTAGCTGCCGAGGTGACACATTTACCGCTCATGCTTGAGGGTCAAGTCGCCATGTTATCTGCTAATGTGTTGAACCCAAGTGAAAGTCTTCAATTGCTCAACTCATTGCGATGCAGTGACTTATATCGTGAAGACCAACACACCTATCTCCTATATCCTAATAAAAGCCTGGCGCAATTTATTGATAAAAACTGCATAGAATCGAAAGATCTCCGCGCATTAAATCAAAGCAAACCAGAACTGTTAAAACATCGGATTCTGACGGAAAGTGAAACGGGACTCTTTCATTTTAATGCCAATTTTCGTAATGCTAAAGATTTAGCGCAGCGTTTGTCAGACGTAAATATACAAGAGCCAGATAAACTACGCTTATTAGATTTATTTGAAAAAACATTTAATCATAAGTCCTTTACTGGACGCTCGGGGTCGTTTTTCGGCTACGAGGGATTAGGAAGCACCTATTGGCATATGGTGTCTAAATTGTTGCTAGCCGCGCAGGAAAATTGGTTTGTTGCTCACACAGAACATAGCGAAACTGCAATTGAACTTAAAAAAGCTTATTACGATATTCGCGCTGGAATTGGCTTTAATAAAACACCTGAGCAATATGGCGCGTTTCCGACCGATCCTTATAGCCACACGCCGGAGTCTGGCATAGCTCGGCAACCGGGAATGACAGGGCAAGTTAAAGAAGAGCTCATCACTCGCTTAGGAGAGTTTGGTATCAGGTGGCAAGATGGCAATGTTGAAATAATTCATGGGCTGTTGGCAGAGCACGAATTCTTAACAGAACCAAATTCCTTTAACTACTTGGATGTGCATGACAAGTGGCAAAGTATGCCTTTGGAAAAAGGTTCGCTCGCGTTCACCTTGGCACAAGTGCCTTTTGTGTATCGGGCTGTTTCAGGTGAGCAATTGAAAATTCAAGTAATCACGGCCGATGAGACAACTTTTGAAATGGCAAACAACAAGTTGACACCTTTTGTTATGAAAAGGCTTATCGAGCGCGATGGCGTTATTAAAGAAATTTTAGTGAATTATCCATGTTCTAACATTGGCTAACTCTATTGATGTGAAAGGCCAGCAGCTTGTGACTTTTAAAGGCAGCTATGAAGAATATGTAGCTTAGCGCGGCAAGCGTGCTCAAGTAGCCTAGCGATCTTAAACGTATATGCACCACTGATAAATGTGGTGCATATGTTTTAAGGTACATTACCAACTTCTGATGATGTGCCCGTCGTCACTGGCTGAATTATAGTAATTAAGTGTGCCCGTCGTACTACCACTAGAAAAGCTCCAGCTAGCGTCTATTGTTGTGACAAAGCCTTCGTCATCAGTCAATTGAAAGTCTAAACTACCTGAGCAGTTGGGCGACTCAGTAGCGATCCAAGACCCATTTATGGTGTCGTATTCCACAGTTTCTACACCGGTATTCGAGCGCGTTGCATGGCGGGTAGCAATTAGCTGATCCTCTTCGTAAAGTCTATAAGTTAAATTCCCTACATCATTGATATAACCATCAATAATTAAATAGTTTTGAGGGTTCAGTCCCGCACTATCTAACTCAGTGACAGTGGTCTTATAGGCATCGTCGACAAGTAAGGTTGTTTTAACTTCGAAGCTACCGCCCGTTTGATAGTTCTCATTAGAATAGTTGCATTGATTTAAGGCGTAGGTTTCCTCAGTGCAAACATAAAAAAAGAACAGACTTGAAAACGAATCTGTAAAACTTGGAGAAAGGAACGCTGCTGAAATGAAAGCGCCTTCAAAATCATCTTCACTTAAGGTGTCTTGAAAATCGCCTGCAGCCGTGATCATACTTTCTAAATGTAGCCAGTGCTCTGAGTTGTTTATAGCCACATAAGATTCAATGCGATCGCTATCGTCAGGGTCGAAAGTACACACATTATTATTGGTCTCTTTCGTAGCCTGATCGTTATCCTTTGCTTCTTCAGGCGAACAGGCGACTAACATAGCAGCCAGCCCTAGTGTTGGTATGTGCTTGGTCATAAAGTTCATCCTTGATCATTGTTTTAATTGAATGTGCGAGACTATATTTTAAGCAAGAATTTTATATTGTGATGCTTTTCACACTCTGAGTGGCATTGCCACCAAAATATTAAGCGTTGGCAAAGTGGCTCTGTAGCTTCAAAAACACACCCTACTGCGCCTTAAAACCTACAAACCCCTATGCTTAGCGGCGTTTATCGTTATAATCAGCCGTTCCTATGCCTTGGAATTTTTTGGAAATAAGACATGTCTGAAACAACCGCTTCAAATTTTTTGCGTACGATCCTAGAGAAGGATCTTAAAGAAGGTAAGCACGATGCTATCGTGACGCGCTTTCCCCCTGAACCGAATGGTTATTTGCACATTGGCCACGCTAAGGCTATTTGCATTAACTTTGGCTTAGCGCAAGATTTCCAAGGCCAGACAAACTTGCGTTTTGACGATACAAACCCTGAAAAGGAAGAGCAAGCCTATATTGATGCCATAAAAGAAGACATCGAATGGATGGGCTTCGAGTGGGCGGGTAAGGTGAAATTCACCTCCGATTATTTTGATACCTTGTATGACTGGGCTGTACACCTGATTAAAAACGGCGATGCTTACGTCTGTGATCTCTCGGCCGAGCAAATTCGTGAATACCGTGGCTCATTAACCGAGCCAGGTAAAAATAGCCCCTATCGTGATCGCAGCGTTGACGAAAACTTGGCCTTATTTGAAAAAATGAAGGCAGGCGAGTTCGACGAAGGGGCTTGTTCTTTACGTGCCAAGATCGACATGGCTTCGCCTAACGTGAACATGCGTGATCCTATTATTTATCGCATTCGTAAAGTGACGCATCACCAAACTGGCGATAAATGGAAAATTTACCCAGCCTATGACTTTGCTCATGGCCAAGGCGATGCGCTTGAAGGCGTGACGCACTCTTTATGCTCGTTAGAGTTTGAAGACCACCGTCCGCTTTATGAGTGGTATTTAGCACACTTACCAGTGCCTTCAAATCCGCGGCAAATTGAGTTTGCACGAATGAACGTGAACTACACCGTCACCAGTAAACGTAAATTGAAAAAACTGGTCGATGAAGGTGTTGTAGCAGGTTGGGATGACCCGCGTATGCCAACGATTAGCGGTATGCGTCGTCGCGGTTTTACGCCGGCGTCTATTGTTTCGTTTGTGAATGCTACTGGTATTAGCCGTGCAGTAGGCACAACGGTAGACTTGGGTATGCTCGATGCGGCGGTTCGTGATGATTTAAACGAATATGCCCCCAGAGCCATGGCAGTGCTTAAACCTTTAAAGGTAGTGCTTACCAACTTACCTGAAGATTTTGAGCAAGTGGTCACACAGCCGGCGCATCCACAAAAGCCAGACATGGGTGAACGAAAAATACCGCTCACGCGTGAAATCTATATTGATCAAGGTGACTTCAATGAAGACAGCACTTTGTCGAAGAAGAAATTTAAGCGCTTAGTGCCAGGCGATTACGTGCGTTTACGTGGCGGCTTTATTATTAAAGCTGATGATTACGTTAATGATGATGCTGGTAACGTTATCGAAATTAAAGCCACGGCCGTTGAAGGTTCTATTGGTAATAACGTTGAAGGTGTTAAGCCGCGCGGTGTTATTCAGTGGGTGTCTGTGAAGCACGGTGTTAAAGCGACAGTTCGCAGTTACGATCGGTTGTTTAGCCATCCAACCCCCGATAAGGGCGACAGTGACTTTATGGACCATATCAACCCAGCATCATTAGAAGTGATAGAAGGTTGTATCGTAGAGCCTAGCTTGGCCAACGTTGCACCAGAATCGGTGTTTCAGTTTGAACGGGAAGGCTACTTTGTGGCCGATCGTTACGATTCAAAACCGGGTGCTTTGGTCTTTAATAAAACCATTGGCTTAAGAGATACATGGGAACGTTCGGTGTAATTTCTTTCGAGTATAAAAAAAGGTCACCTAGGTGACCTTTTTTGTGCCTGTGTGATTTTCGCTACTTACAGTTGCGCGTCGATCACCTTTTGGATTTCGCTTTCAGGCAACGCACCTCGGATAATCTCAGTGCCTACTACAAAGCCAGGCGTGCCGGTTAAGCCTAATGCTCTTGCTTGAGCCATCGTATTTGCCAAATGTTGATTTACGGCTTCATCATTGAGCTTCGCTTCAATGGCTTTGCGGTCTAAATTAAGTTTGTTTACGACCGCCCAAACAGCGTTGTCTGTACGCAAGCTGGTGGCGTTCATTAACGCAAAGTGCAGTTCTTCATATCGCTCAGGGAATACTAAATTTACCGCTAAAGCAACACGTGCGGCGGTTTCTGAACTGGGTGATAAAATAGGCCACTCTTTATATACAACGCGTAAATTAGGGTTGTTTTTCTTAAGGGATGTCAGCGTATTAGCGGCACGTTTACAATAGCCGCAGTTGTAATCAAAGAACTCAACTAACGTTATGTTGCCATCTACGTTGCCACCAACTGGGTCTAAGTCACTGTTGGTTAGTCCGCTTTGCATGCTGTCCATTGCATTTTTAGCGGCGTCGGCTTTCGCTTGTTCTTCTCGTTCTTGCAAAATAACAAGCGCTTCCATGATCACTTCTGGGTTTTCTAAAAGGTACTCGCGCACCAACTCTTTAACTTCTTCGTCTGAGCGAACGTCTGCATTGGCACCGCAGCCCCAAAGTAAGCCAATAAATAGTAAACCGATTAATTTAGTTGTAACGCGAGAAAGCATGACTGCTCCGAAAATGAATTAATAATTAAAAGTTAGAGCGCGAAGAGCTGGAAAAGTTCCCCACGGGCGCTCGATGTCATCAGCGCCCATGAATCAAACCATCATTACTCGCTAGGTGTGGCCTGCTCGGCTTCGTCTGAGAGTGTTTTGGGCGCAAATATCTGACCAACGATGTAAGTCCAATAAATCGTTAAGAAAGAAAGCCAATAAGGATACAGGTTTTGAATTTCCTGTGCAGAAACATTAGCAATATCTTTACCAGGAGCCGTCAGCGCTAGCTGTTCTACTAGCTTTTTGTGATCGCTGTTTAATAGCGGAAAGGCGGGTAAAGGCGCGATCTGCTCTAACCACTTCTGATGTAACTGAGTGAGTTTGTGGTCTTTTGCGTTTTGTTGGTTCGCGTCGAGTAATTTGTTGTCGATATCCCAAATCTCTAGCTGCTGGGTTGCCTGCAGGGCTAAGTACAATGCTTTAGCCATGGGAAATAGCTTATGCTGCTGAAAATCCTCTGGCCAAAAGTTTGCACTGGTGGCACGCCACTTCGCGATCAGCTTGGCGACGTCTTTCTCTTTTTTCGGTTTGGCATGCATTTTCAACGCATTTTCAATTTTAATGCGCTGTGCATTAAGAACGTCTTGAGCCTGCTTGTTTAAAATGAGGCTATTGAGGGCGTTTTTCTTTTTTGGTGCTTCTAAAGGTGGCACTAAGGTGACGGGTTTAATCAATTTGCTGTCGAAACGTTCTTGATGCGGGTAATAGCGTTGAAATTGCTGCCAAAGCCGCACGCCAGGAAGTGTAAAGAGTGGCTTATTTTCACTGCGGTTAAACGATTTTTGGTAGCCCGACGTCGTTGAAAGTGCCCAAATAGATGGGGCTTCCATTCGAAACAGCGCTTGGATTTCGTCATCTTGCTTTGCGCTGGTGGCTTCTTTGGCGACTAATTGGTGCCAGTCTGTGCCGCGCACTCTTAAGGTTTTGCAAAACTCGACAAACTCAGGCCAATCGCGGTTCATTTGAGTGAATTTTTTATCTATACGACTTAAACGCAGTGATTCTTCATGCCCTACAACGTCTCTCGCAATTGCAAGCCCACGGTTGTATTGATGCTCATGCATTGGTAGAACCCAGTTATCCAGTAATACGGCCCAAGGTTTATATTGGCCTCGTAATGCTTGGTACCATTGTATAAATAGCCCCCAGGTTCGGTTATAAAAAGTGCTCGCACAGGGTGTCATTCTCATAGCGGTTAAACCCACAAACTGTTGCAAGTTTAAAGCTTCTAAAACGGGTAACCCTAGCTCTAGAGTGGCTTGTTTTTTCAGCCATTGCAGAGGCGACTGATGCACTCTAAGGACGGGGTTTTCGACCAATATAATTCTATTAAATTTAGGGGCACCTAAAAAATGCGCCATTTCATTGCACAGTGACACCATTAATTCTTCGGTTTCATGGTCTAAATCGATGCCTTCTACTGTTTCGGGGCGAGGCCTAAGCCAAATGAGCGGAATAAAGAAAATAGAAGCGATCAGCAATTGAATAAGTGCCGCGCCTAATTGGCTCGCCCAAATGCTGAACGACAACAAAGGCATCAATAATAATAAGCCTATAAAGGGTAACAATAAGTAGCAAACAACAGGAAAAGCGGCCAACACGAGTAAACTGATTTGAGTATCCAGTTCGTCATCGGCGTGCTTATATTTACTGGCAAAGTATTGCTCAATGCCACCATCCATCAAGTGTTTTCGTAAATCTTCTTGGTTGTTCTTTTGGTTCACGGCCAGCGCATGTGCTTTGATAATTAAACCAGATTGCGTCAACGACTTACCTAGCTTAAGGGCTTCTTCTTTGGATAAATTGTCTTTTAATACGGTTCGTCGTTCGGCCATTAAGTCGGCCAGTTGAGCGTCGGTGAGCGCGAGATCGGTTTTTAATGTGTAACCCAGAGCCGTTTTATTGGTGTCGGGCTTGAAGCCCTCGAAAATCAGATGGTAGCGCGCCTGATCCATTGTGTTTTTTCCTCGATGCGATGTCGTCTGTGCGACTTATTTTTTTATGGCATCTAAATTACGCTAATTGACTGTCGAATCAAGCTTTTGCAGGTCAGGATGTGGGGCAGTTCATAAATCGAATGGGGATTGGAGCCATAACGAAAAAAGGCGAACCGAGAGAGGGTTTCGCCTTTTCTATAGAATCTAAATCAGTTGATGCGGTATTCGTTACCGTTTTTGTCGGTAAACTCTTTCGGACCCGTGCGGTAGTTGCAACGCGTTTGACCACGCTTGTCGGTCACCACTTGAGTATCGCTGCGCATTAGGCTAAACCATTGGCTTTGCTCATCGTTCGCCGCGGTAATATCGCGCTGAGACGTTTGTACCTGAATATCGTCGATACCCGCTTTGTCTTTTGAGCCAATAGTGCCTTTAGCATTGAATGTGATTTCAACGTGTGCACCTTCATCTTGTAAAACAATCGATTCCGGCTCGTCTTTATGTCCACTCATGGCCACAAACTGAGCTGGCTTGAGTAAGCCGGTTGTTGTGCCGTCTTCAAAGAAGGCGAGAACATGTTTAAAGTAAACAACATAGCTGCAAACATCGCTGTGAGAACCCTTCGCTAATGGGAAGCGGTTATCTAAGAAGCGCTTTGAGTATTCGGTCAATTGCGCGGTGCGTTGTTGGTTGAGCTCACCAATTAAAGATACTTCTTCGTCAATGAACGTATCGAAGCTATTGTTTTTAAGTGCTGTTGTCATTTTATGTTCTCTCTCTCGTTGTTTTTGCGTTAGACCAAGACAATGGCTTGTTCCTTGATCCGATAACTGGCAGTCTAGTGAAGTTAAGATTAAAATTTCACAAAAGAAATTACACATTGTGAATTTTACAATTTCACTTTTTGACAAATTGCGAAAAAAGCGTGAAAACGCTCTGATATCGCGGGGTTGTTAATTTGGAGGCACTGTGAAGAAAAATCTCATTCGACAATCGCACTTTTTAGGCACCAAAATACGCAACCTTAGAAAGCGAAATAATTTGACCATGGAAGACTTATCCGCGCGCTGTATCCGCCATGAGCCTGACTCAGCACCCTCGGTTTCTTATTTGTCGATGATCGAACGCGGAAAGAGAGTCCCAAGTATAGAAATGCTTGAAACCATTGCGCTGGTGTTTCAAAAACCGGTGGAGTGGTTTTTAGATGATTCGCCCGTTGAAAATGAAATCACCCCCAACAAAGGCAGTCGGGGAGGTATCAGTGGTATGGCGTTGGAGCCAGGCTTTTTGTTTTCTAACGACATTTTACAAATTGCTATCCCAGAAATGCTGTCGCAGACGGGTGTGTCGGGCCGACAGTTCGCCCACTTATTGATTCGCGCGTACCAAGAACATCATCAAAACCATTTCCCCGATCTAGAGCGTGCTGCTGAAGAGATTGGTCAGAAGCAAATGCCAATCAGTGCTGAAGAGCTCATGCGCTTAGCGAAAAAACAAGGGCTGAACATTCGCTGGTTTGATAAACCGCCAATGGGCGCAATAGATGAGTTGGGCGTTTATTCAAAAAATATTGTCTCTTCTTATATAGAAGCCCCGAACACTCTTTATTTAAATGAACTGCTAAAGCTGTACCCAACTCGGTTAAAGTACGAACTGGCCACACATATCGGGCACAGTGTGCTGCACAATCAAGACAGTTTAAAAAGCGTGATGACGATTGGCGGTAACCACGGAGCCAACTTCAACAAAGAAGGGGTGGTAAAAAGGCAAAGCGCGAATGTTGAAGCGCAAGACATTCTGCAAGCTTGGCGAGATTTCGAATCGAGTTTCTTTGCGGGTGCATTGCTATGCCCTAAAGTTCCTTTTAGGCAATTGCTGGACCGAACTGGATATGAAATTGAAAGCCATTTGCAAGTAGGGGTGTCGGCTTCTGTCGCTATGCGCCGGATGACGGCCGTGTCACCTTATTCGCATTGGCATTATTTTGATGCCTATTCTCCGGGTAAGTTAAAGGCCGTATATCGTGGCAACGGCATTCCATTGCCGTGGGGGAACATGCGTGAAGTTGAAGACCCTTGTCAGCATTGGGCGGTGTTCCGCAAAATCAATGAAGAAAGTGACGCACCTTCTGCGCAGCTCTCTATTTTAGAAACCAATGGTGAGCCTAGAATTTATGTGTGTGAATCGGTACGAGTTGCCGACATGGCTGGGAATAAACATGTTTTGTGTGCAGGGATCGATTTAAACCCAGCCATCAGTGCTCAAGGCGGTGACGCAGTGGCCATGGCCGAGGAGTTGCGTGATAAATGCAGCACCAACAATGGTTTGTCGGGTGTGCCGAGAAAAATGAAGAAAGATTTAGCCAGTGTGGCGAAAATATTGAATATTAATTGGGTCGACCGAGCTATAAATACCGATGCTAAGCTCATTTGCCCACGTGGCAACACCTGCCCGCGCAACCCAAGTTGCTACGGACGATGCAGTGAAAAGGCGTAAGTTTATTTAGACAACATTTGGATGATACGCGCTTTGACCATTTCGATGACGACGCGATTTTTCCCGCCACGCGGAACAATGATGTCGGCGTATTGTTTCGAAGGTTGCACAAATTCCATAAACATAGGTCTTACCGTGCGTTTGTATTGCTCGATCACTGAATCGACGGTTCGGCCGCGCTCTTCGATGTCTCGTTTTAAGCGACGTAATAAGCAAATGTCTAAATCGGTATCCATAAATACCTTGGCATCAAGGCGTTTTCGTATCGCTTTGTCATTTAGCAACAAAATGCCCTCAACAATGACCACTCGTGCTGGGGCTAGTGTGGTGGTTTTATCGGACCGGTTGTGCACGGTATAGTCGTAAACAGGCACTTCGATGGTTTGTTGCTTGGCTAGTGCATCGAGATGGCTGATTAATAAGTCATGGTCAAAGGCGTTTGGGTGGTCGTAGTTTATTTGCTCGCGCTCACTAAACGTTAAGTCACTTCGCTCTTTATAATAGCTGTCTTCTTTGATGATGGTCACGGCCTCAGTGCCCATTTCGGCGGCTAGCTCGCTGTGAATTGTTTGAGCTAATAAGCTTTTACCTGAAGCAGATGCGCCTGCAATACCAATGAAAATAGATGACTCGTTCATAGAGGCCTTTTAAAAGTGTGTCTTTGGGCTATGGTTATCAGTTTATAGGCCATACAGAGCAAACAAACTGAGATTATTGGGTTGCTATTAGAAAACATAAAACCGAAATTTTCCGCAATTTACCGTTAATTACTTGGCCTTTAAGTCAGCTTTCGAGGCAATTTGGAGCAAATATAAAAATTACGGATGTTAGGTTTGGCTCGGCAATTATTTTTTAAATGTTTCATGGTAAAAAATATGAGCCGCTAAAACCGTTACATTTCTAGTAGATAGCCTAATTTTAGAAGGTTTTCACGCGTTTGTCGCTGAAATTCATCAGAAAGGTTTGCGGTTTACTGTCAACATTTTTGTAATAAAACTACATTTCGGGTGATAAATGGTCAGGTTCTCGCTACAATGTCCGCCGTTTCTGATTCTAATTATGACAAAAAGGTAAAACCCATGTCTGTTATTAAGATGTCCGATTTGGATCTCGCTGGTAAGCGAGTACTTATTCGCCAAGATCTCAATGTTCCGCTAAACGACGCCGGTGATGTTACATCCGATAAGCGCATTACGGCTTCATTGCCAACCATTAAAATGGCGTTGGAGAAAGGCGCGAAGGTGATGATTATGTCGCACCTAGGTCGACCTACCGAAGGCGAATATGAAGACAAGTACTCGTTAGCGCCAGTTGCAAAGTACATGGGTAATTTATTAGGGCAAGACATCCCGTTAGTAAAAGATTGGTTAAACGGTGTCGATAATGACGCTGATGTGGTTATTCTTGAAAACGTCCGCTTTAACAAAGGCGAAAAAAAGAACGACGATGCTTTATCAAAACAGATGGCTGAGCTATGCGATGTATATGTGATGGATGCATTTGGTACCGCACACAGAGCTCAAGCCTCAACTCACGGCGTTGCTAAATTTGCCCCTGTTGCATGCGCTGGACCATTGCTTGCCGGCGAGCTCGAAGCATTGGCCAAGGCGATGGATAAACCCGCACGCCCTATGGTGGCCATTGTTGGGGGTTCAAAAGTTTCAACCAAACTGACGGTTTTAGAGAGCTTATCTAAAGTTTGTGATCAGCTGATCGTTGGTGGTGGAATTTCTAATACCTTCGTGGCGGCTCGGGGCTATAATGTGGGCAAGTCTTTGTGTGAGACCGATTTAATTCCACAAGCTCAAAAATTGATGTCAGAGCTCGATATTCCAGAAGCAATCGATGTAAGAACGGCGCAAGAATTTTCAGAAAAAGCTGAAGCGACGATTAAACGTGTTGATCAGGTAACCGATGATGAAGAAATTCTCGATTTGGGTCCTGAAACAGAAGCGCGTTATGCCGAAGTGATTAAAAACGCCAAAACCATTTTATGGAATGGTCCAGCGGGTGTATTTGAGTTTGATAACTTTGACAAAGGTACTAGAGCTATTGCCGAAGCGATTGCAGCCAGCGATGCGTTTTCGGTTGTTGGTGGCGGAGATTGTATTGCGGCCATCCAGAAATTTGATATGGAAGACCAGTTCTCTTACATCTCAACAGGCGGTGGGGCATTTTTAGAGTTTGTTGAAGGCAAGAAACTACCAGCAGTAGAAATACTTGAGCAGCGCGCTGCACAATAAAATTCTTAAATGAAGGTGAGATTCGTTCACCTTCAAAACCCAGAAAATAATAAGGGCATATTATGACAAAGATTCTAGACGTAGTTAAACCAGGAGTTGTTTCTGGCGATGACTTACAAAAAATATTTGAAATTGCTAAGAAAGAAAAATTTGCACTGCCAGCGGTAAACGTTGTGAATTCTGATTCTGTGAACGCGGTTATCGAAGCTGCAGCTAAAGTTAACTCGCCTGTTATCGTTCAGTTCTCTAATGGCGGTGCTGGTTTTTATGCGGGTAAAGGGCTTAAGTTAAGCGGTCAAGAAGCACAGATTAAAGGTGCTGTAGCCGGTGCGAAATACGTGCATGCCGCGGCAGAAATGTATGGCATTCCTGTTATTTTACATACAGACCACGCGGCTAAGAAATTATTGCCTTGGATCGATGGGTTGTTAGATGCGGGTGAACAACATTTTGCTGAAACCGGTAAACCATTATTCTCTTCTCATATGTTAGACCTTTCTGAAGAGCCAATCGAAGAAAACCTAGAAATCTGTGCAGAGTACTTAAAGCGCATGGATAAAATGGGCATGACCATTGAGATTGAATTGGGCATCACCGGCGGTGAAGAAGATGGTGTAGATAACAGCGATGTTGATACCGCTGATTTATACACCAAGCCAGAAGAAGTGGCCTATGCTTACGAACAGCTCATTGCCGTTTCGCCTCGTTTCACCATAGCGGCCTCTTTCGGTAACGTACACGGTGTTTATAAGCCAGGCAATGTTAAATTAACGCCTTCTATCTTGGATGAGTCGCAAAAATACTGCTCTGCTAAATTTGGTTTGCCAGATAATGCATTGAACTTTGTATTCCACGGCGGTTCTGGTTCTACAGCTGAAGAAATTAAAGAGTCTATAAGCTACGGTGTTATCAAGATGAACATCGATACCGATACTCAGTGGGCAACTTGGAATGGCGTGCGTGAGTACGAAGCCAAGAACCACGATTACCTACAAGGGCAGATCGGCAACCCTGAAGGTGAAGACTCTCCAAACAAGAAATACTATGATCCACGTGTTTGGTTGCGCGCGGGTCAGGTAGGTATGGTAGAGCGCCTAGAGCAAGCGTTTAAAGAGCTAAATGCCATAGACCGTAACTAGTCTGTACTGGTTTAAAAAACCGAGCAACGCTCGGTTTTTTTATGCCTGAAATATAGTGCGGGTTTGCTGAATTAAATCGGAGTAAACGGCTCTAAATTGAAGGATTGGTTCAGTTTCATCATTAAAAGCTTTCTCTAGTGTTAAAGCCTGCAAACAAAATGATAAAGTGGCTTATATAAAAATAAAAAGGTCTGTAAGAATGAAAAAGTGGTTTGTTAGATTGTCCGTCAGTATCTCGTTTTTAGTAGCGATACTATTAGCCGTTGCTTATTGGGGGTTGGGATATTCGCCGGTGTACTTGGTGAATGCGCCTTCCGTTGCCACGGGCATCGGCGCTAAACTCGCTTGCTCGGCAAAATACGTCTCAGGGTTTGACGAGAAAAAAATCGCCGCCGACATCAAAGTGTACTCGCCAATATTAGCGCTACTGAATTACGAATATGATCATGACAATAGGCTTGTGGTAGCCGCCTTAGGGCCGTTTGCGCGCAGCGCTTCTTATCATGACGGTATTGGTTGTTATTTAGATTACAACAAACATGATCCTAGAAAATCGATCGCATTTGATCCGATCGTTGCTCCGCAAGAAGCATGGCCAAAAGGCAATGTGGTTTTTACGATTGATCGAGACATCCAATCAAAGCTCGACAACTTACTCGAAAAAGACAATCAAGCTAAGCATGATACCCGTGCATTACTGGTTGTAAAAGATGGAAAAGTCATTGCTGAATCTTATGCGGCTGGCATAGACGAAAATACGCCATTGCTGGGTTGGTCGATGACCAAAAGCATTAATGCATTGTTGATCGGGCAGCTCGAAATGCAAGGGAAGTTAAGCGTTGAAGATAACCAGTTGTTTCCAAGCTGGACCGATGAGCGCAAAGACATTCAGTTAAAGCACCTATTAACAATGACCGATGGCTTAGCCTATGAAGAGGAATATGACCCGGGTCAAATAGCTACCAAAATGTTATTTCAATCGGAAGATACCGCAGGCTTTATGGAGCAAGTAAAAACAAGGCATAAACCGGGAACACATTACCAATATTCTTCTGGCTCTGCGAATTTGCTTTCTGCACTGGTGCATCAAAAATTGCCAGGTAATAACGCTCAAGATTTTAATACGATCGTCGATCAATTTTTTAGACCACTGCGAATGTCGTCAGTTACCTTTGAAACCGACGCACAAGGGTTGGTAATGGGCAGCTCTTATATGTTCGCCAGTGCTCGCGATTGGGCGAAAGTAGGCTTGCTAATGCTGAATAAAGGCAAGTTAAACGGCCAACGCCTAGTCAGCGAAGAATGGGTTGCACAATCGTTATTACCTAACTCTTCAGCGAATAAAGCCTCTTATGGATACCAGTGGTGGCTGAATAAAGGCGATGCCACTAAACGTTGGCCGAGCCTTGCCGAAAACGTTTACGCCGCAATGGGAAACCGCGAACAACGGGTGATGGTGATTCCAGATGAGAACCTAGTCATTGTGCGTTTAGGCTGGTCGAAAAGTGACTACATCGATGATGAGAACTTCTCTGAGGTTGTGAGTTGGTTTTAGCGTTGTCGAATAACCTTACATATAAGTCCGTGTTGCATAAGAGTGTGTCGAATATTTTTACATTGTTGGCGTTACTTTGTGACAGCCCCCACACTTTACGGGGGCTTTGAGGTTGGCATGGTTATTGAATGAGAAACCTATGCAAAACTCACTGAACATTATTAAGGTTTAAAAATGAACAGCAAATGGATTAAAGGATTGGTTGCGGCCAGCACGCTAGGATTAGCGCTACAAGCAAACGCCGGTATGTTTGGAACAGATGTCACCATTAGTGACAAGAACCATTCTGGAACTAACTGGTATAGTGATCGAGAAGACCAAGAAGTTGAGCCTGGCATGGTTGCTTCTCAAGTATGGGATCTAGAAGGTACCTTTGTAGATGGTAACGTACTAACCTTGGTTGGTGGTTACGATTTTGTTAATGGTCAAGGTCAGTTCGATTCTGGCGATTTATTCTTATCGACTGGTACTCCAGTTTATGGCGATATTCACAGCGGTAAATCAAATGGAAATCATTCTGAAAAAAATAAGTACGGTTACAACTACGTACTAGACCTTGATTTTACGACAGGATCTTTCGATATTTTAGCCATCGATTCAGATACCGACGTGCTAGGTTCATGGTACCAGCAAAACGAAGGCTCTAGCCCTTGGCGTTATGAAGCTGGCGGCACTAAAGTTGGCTCAGGCTCTTTAGACGTTGAATCTGGCTTAACTGACCGTGAAACAGGTTTCCAAGGCGGTAACCATTACGCAATGAGCTTAGACTTAACCGAGCTTTACGCTCAATTAGGTGAATCGACTACGTTCTACAGCCATTTCACTATGGGTTGTGGTAACGATAACCTTATGGGTAACTGGACCGTAGTTCCAGAGCCTGCCACCTTCGCTTTATTTGGCATGGGTGTTTTCGGCTTGCTAATTGCTCGTCGTAAAGGTGGCTCTGCAGCCGTCGTATAAATCTTCTAAAGAAGGTTCGCGAATAAAAAAACCGGCTTAGGCCGGTTTTTTTGTGGTTTAACTATTTGCTAAAGTGATCCAAATTGAAAGCTGATATGAACACCAGGCTTCGAGAGATCGGCGGCTGACAAGCCAGTAATGTCTGGGTCTGTGGTTAAGCGGTAACTCGCCCCTAAACCCACTTCCATAAAGTCTGTTAAGTTTATCTCTATTTGAGAGGTTAGTTCGGTGACTAAAAAGCTGCCGAGCTCTTCTGGGTTATTTGCATCACGCGAATCGATGACCGAAGCGCCACCCGCACCAAGCATTAAGAACGTATCTACATGAATTAATGCTTCAGGGTTATAGGTGTAGCCAACCATTAAGCCGCCATAGCCAATCTCTAGCTGAGTATTTGTGCCCCAGCTTATTTCATTTACTAAGCCGTACCCGCCGCCGCCTATCATTAGTGAGTGCTTGCCGGTGGTAAAGGTTGCACCACCCATGCCCCCTAACTCGAATGTTTCGGTATTTTTGATTTGGCTGGCCTTAAAGATTGGACCGCCAAAGCCTCCGATTCGAGCGTTTTCTACATCTATTAGCGTGTCCTTTGCCATTGCGGCACCACTGAGGGCCGCCGTGAGTGTTAACACACTTAACCCTAGTGGTTTATTAATAAAAGTCATGGCTGAGCTCCTTAGCATGAGTAAACGTAGCGCATTGTATTCTGTATTAAATGAATAAAGGCTGAATATTGAGCGTTCATTGGTGCTTTAGCTTAAAGGATAACGTTTAACTTTATAGTGTCAGAGGTCATTTCGCTTTTAAAAACGCAGAGGTGCTTGTATGAATATTATGAATTTTCTAAATCATTTAATTGCTGTTGCAGCTGATCAAGTTGTGCACGCGTGTTTTCTAGAATGCGTTGCTGCACTTCGAACTCTTCGCGACTTACAACGTCGAGCTTGGTCACTTGCTGTTGGATTAAGGCTTTAATATTTTCCTGGATGTCCTGTTTTACCTGCTTACCTTGGCTTAATGCCTCATTGATTTGTTGGACTAGTTGTTCAATTGCGTCGTTCGGTAATTTCATGGAATGCCCCATTAAATGTGTCTAAAAAGTGAATGCGCCAAAACAGGTCATGCTAATTAATCACCCCGTATTACGACATGTTTATGCATTGTTTTGGTGCGCGCTAGTTTACCTTATATTTCAAATCGGCTGTAAGTTATTGATATTAAAGGCTTGTGTGAGTTGGCATGCTGTTCGCTATAGAGACAGTATGCAAACCTTCGCAGTGTTCTGCAATCGTGCTTTGCAATGTAACCAGTATATTCCTGGAGCGACTAGGTGAACAAGGTCTCCCCTAGTCGCTCCGATAAAATAACCACAGATATAAAGATGTGGCAAAAAATTGGAGCAGCGTTATGAAATTGGTCTCAGCAATAATTAAGCCGTTTAAATTGGATGATGTTCGAGAAGTGTTATCCGAAATCGGCGTTCAAGGTATAACCGTCACTGAAGTGAAAGGGTTCGGTCGTCAGAAAGGGCATACAGAATTGTATCGCGGTGCAGAATACGTCGTTGATTTCCTCCCTAAATTAAAAGTAGAGGTTGTGATTCCTGATGACATCGTGGATCAAGCGATCGATGTAATTACCAATGCCGCTAATACCGGAAAAATTGGCGATGGCAAAATTTTCATTTCACCGATTGAACAAGCGGTTCGTATACGCACCGGTGAAACGGGTCATGAAGCCATTTAAAAAATCAAATAAGAATCCTGGAGAGTCATTATGAATGAAGTTTTTGAATTACAGTATGCATTGGACACCTTTTACTTTTTAGTGTGTGGTGCACTGGTTATGTGGATGGCAGCGGGCTTCTCTATGTTGGAAGCTGGCTTGGTACGATCAAAAAATACCACGGAAATTTTGACGAAAAACGTCGCACTTTTTGCAATATCTTGTTTTATGTATTTAGTCTGCGGTTACGCAATTATGTATCCGGAACTTGGAAATACCTTCTTATCGGGCATTACCGGTAATGGCGTAGAAGGCGGTGATACTTATGCTCCTTCGGCCGATTTCTTTTTCCAAGTAGTGTTCGTTGCTACCGCTATGTCTATTGTATCGGGTGCTGTAGCCGAGCGAATGAAGCTCTGGGCTTTCTTAGCCTTTGCCGTAGTGATGACTGGCTTCATTTACCCAATGGAAGGTAACTGGACTTGGGGTGGTGAAGCTGTCTTTGGGCTTTATGAACTAAACTTCACTGACTTTGCTGGTTCAGGCATTGTGCACATGGCGGGTGCCGCAGCCGCGCTTGCAGGCGTTCTTTTATTAGGGCCTCGTAAGGGCAAATATGGCGCTAATGGTGAAGTGAATGCTATACCAGGTGCCAACTTACCCATGGCTACTTTAGGTACATTTATTCTTTGGATGGGTTGGTTTGGCTTTAACGGCGGATCTGTGTTGCAAACCTCTACGGTTGATACCGCAAACTCTGTAGCTGTTGTGTTCTTAAACACCAATGCTGCTGCAGCCGGTGGTGCGATTGCCGCATTGATTTTAGCTAGAGTCTTGTTTAAGAAAGCGGATTTAACCATGGTGTTAAACGGTGCATTAGCGGGTTTAGTGACCATAACGGCAAGTCCTGATTCTCCAACACCGGTATTAGCGACTTTATTTGGTGCGATGGGTGGTGTGCTTGTAGTGTTCAGCATTCTGACTTTAGACAAATTTAAGATTGATGATCCAGTTGGTGCCATTTCAGTTCACGGTGTATGTGGTCTGCTGGGGTTAATGTTAGTACCACTGACTACCGACGCGACTTTCCTTGGTCAATTAGGTGGCGCGTTAACTATCTTCGTATGGGTCTTCACGGCGTCGCTCATTGTGTGGGCTATTTTGAAAGCTACCATGGGTATTCGAGTTACCGAAGAAGAAGAATACGAAGGGGTCGATATAGCTGAGTGCGGTATGGAAGCATACCCTGAATTTAACAAAAGTTAATTTCAAAACTTATAACTATAAAAGCACAACCCCTGGGTGCCATTCGGCACCCTTTTTTGTGTTCGTTCGTTTAACATCATCTTCAATTGAGTGGCTAAAATAGACTAAAGTGATGGAATTGATAAACGTTAGCTGAACATAAGATGGCCCATCCATTGACGAGCAGAAGATTGCCTGACACTCTTATTGCGATATCGAATAGGATTGTAAAAATGAAACATGTACTTACCCTAATTATTGGCGTTCTTTTATCGAGCTGCGCAAACTTGAGTTTAAACGATGTGTATCGTGCGCCAACGTTTGAATATCAACAGACTCAAATTACGTCATTAGATTGGTCTTCGCTCAAGGGCACAACGGTGATTAAAATTCGCAATTCAAACCCGTACAGCCTTCCTGTTACCGACATAGAAATAGAAATATGGCTTGAGGGACAACCTTGGCTAACGTTAGACCATAGATCCTTACAAACAATTCCTGCTTCTAGTTCGATAGATTTAGCGTTAGATTGGGGTTTTGTTTATCAAGAAATACTGTCTCAAGCCAACAGTGCTTATACCCGAGGCGAGGCGGACTTTAGTGTGCGCATAAAGCCTACTCTGAATGTGCCGCTGCTGGGCCCGCAGTCGCTCAGTTGGCAAGAAAGCTTCACCCTGCCGGTGCCGAAGCTTCCAAAAGTGTCCTTAAACCGTTGGCAAATTGATAGTTTCTCATTCACAAGCATTGACATGTCTTTTGGGTTTAAAATTGAAAACCCTAATGTTTTTTCGTTGTCAGGCGATGACTTAGGCTTAACTTTATTAAGAGAAGGGCGCGCATTAACGAATATTGGTGCTCCTAGCCTGAACTTAAATGCAAAAGAAGATACCAACTTTACCAGCACCGTTTCGCTTTCTCTGTTAGATGTTGGTAAAACCGTGTTTGATGGATTAAAAGATAAGCGTTGGCCTGATGGGCTCGACATAGAATGGCGTGGAAAACTATTCAGTAAAGACTTGGGAATGGACCTACCAAGCATTCAATCGCTAAACGTAGGTGGGTTAGATTAATGAAAAAAACAATAAAGACGACTGTGAAAACGCTGCTCTCAAGCGGCTTTTTGATTGCGTTAGCAAGTCTGACGGCTGCGTCAACACTCAACGATGTTCGCAAGGCGGGGCACATAAAATGTGGGGTTTCGACGGGCATTCCTGGTTTTTCGAACCCAGATCGCTTGGGTAACTGGACCGGTCTCGATGTTGATGTTTGCCGTGCGTTAGCCGCGGCTGTGTTGGGAGATGCGGATCGTGTTCGCTATATTCCTTTAACACCGGGAGATCGCTTTAACGCACTGCAATCCGAGGAGATCGATGTGCTGTCTCGGGTAACCACTTGGACGCACAGCCGAGATACCACCTTAGATATTATATTTGCGGGTGTATCGTTTTATGATGGCCAAGGGTTTATGGTTCAAGCGGCCTCGGGTGTCACATCGATTTCAGAATTAAAAGGCGCGGCTATTTGTGTGCAATCGGGTACGACCTCTGCTCAAAATCTTGCAGATTACTTCCGTGAAGTGTCGTTAAGTTACCAACCCGTAACGTTCTCGTCTTCTGATCAAGCATTTAATGCCTTCAAAGCAGGAGGTTGTAATGCCGTGACTGCGGATTTATCTCAGTTATATGCGCAGCGCACTAAACTCGAAGACCCAAGCAGTGCCACTATCATCAAACAGGTGATCTCTAAAGAGCCGCTGGGCCCTGCGGTTCGTCAAGACGATATGCAATGGTACAACATTGTTAAGTGGACATTATTCGCATTAGTCAATGCTGAAGAGCTAGGCGTAAACAGTGCCAATGTTGATGACATGAAAAAGTCGAAAAAGCCTGTGATTCAACGGATGCTTGGCGTGAATTCTGATACCGGTGCGCCAATGGGCTTGGAATCAGATTGGGCGTACCGAGTGATCAAGCAAGTGGGTAATTACCAAGAAATTTTCGATCGGAACGTAGGTAAAGACTCACCTCTTAAAATAGAGCGAGGGTTAAACTCGCTGTGGAATAATGGTGGTATTTTGTTTGCACCGCCTTTGATTTAGTGGGTTAGTTTATACGTCGAGCTTGGATGTATCGATTCGCCCAGTAGTCGTTTGCTAAGCTCGATTCTATAACACCTTTAGATGTGGATGCATGAATAAAGGCGTTTTGACCTACATAAATACCGGCATGTAACTGCTTTGCTCCGGTTTTAAAAAAGACAAGATCACCTTCGCGCAATTGATCTCTGCGCACCACCTGACCTGATTTAATGAGTTGCTCTGTCGTTCTTGGAAGAGATTGATTGCGTGCTTCTAAAAAAGCAACGTTGATAAACCCAGAGCAATCAAAACCACCTTTTCCGGTGCCACCATAACGATAAGGTGTGCCTTGGTATTTTTCATAAACGGAATCAAACGTCCCTTGAGCCATGACTGGTTGAGATGCCTTGGGGGAGTTTTCGAGCGCTTGGAAATTTGCGCAAGCGGTCAGTGACACCGCAATGGAAAGTAGCAAAAAAAAGTTACGCATGACATGGCTCGCAAATGGATACTGTTGTTAGTTGTAGCAAAATTTTGATCAGGTTGCTAAGTTAACCACTGTTTTAATGTTTAATAACACGACTCGACCACATTTTTGTGCTGTTTTTGCCTTTACCTGTCAATCGTTGACTAGGTGATTTATTGCATATGAAACTGGGAATGAAGATATCGACCTTTAAGCCAAATAAGGCGAACTAAAATATTAAAAAATAAACTAAGGTCGAATGGTTTAAATTGAAAATCTGCGCAAAATAACCTGACTTGTTTTAAACACCCACACAAAAATAATCTAGGGGGTAAAATGTCTGAATCACTCTATCTTGTACCTGAAAGTGCAAAGGCTCGCACGAGCATGACCAACGATCGTTATTTAGAAATGTATCAACAATCCATTGAAGATAATGAAGGGTTTTGGAATGAACACGGCAAGCGACTCACTTGGTCAAAGCCTTATACACAGGTAAAAGACGTCAGTTATGATCAAGCTGATCATCGAATTCGATGGTATGCCGACGGCGAACTTAATGTTTCTTACAACTGCATTGATCGCCATTTAGAAACTAAAGCGGATCAAACGGCGATAATATTTGAAGGCGATGATCCAAACGAATCAAAGCATATCAGTTATCAAGAGCTACACACTCAGGTGTGTAAAATGGCAAACGTCTTGAAATCATTAGGTGCGAAAAAAGGCGATCGAATTACCTTATATATGCCAATGATTCCAGAAGCTGCCTACGCCATGTTAGCTTGTACTCGTATTGGCGCGGTTCACTCTATTGTGTTCGGGGGCTTTTCGCCTGAAGCCTTGGCAGGTCGAATCATTGATTGCGACTCCAATATTGTTATTACCGCAGATGAGGGTGTGCGCGGGCAAAAAAGTATTCCGCTGAAAGCCAATGTAGATAAAGCATTAGCCATAGATGGTACTCAATGTGTCGAGTCGGTGTTAGTCGTCAAAAGAACCGGCGGCGATATAACATGGCATGAGCCGAGAGATGTTTGGTATCACGACCGATTTGAAAGCGTTGATACTCAGTGTGCGCCAGAACCGATGAACGCTGAAGACCCCCTATTCATTTTGTATACCTCTGGTTCAACCGGCACTCCTAAAGGGGTGTTGCATACCACGGGTGGCTATCTTGTTTATGCCTCGATGACACATGAATATGTGTTCGATTACCAAGATGGCGATATTTACTGGTGTACGGCCGATGTCGGTTGGGTAACAGGTCACAGCTATATTGTTTATGGCCCACTTGCCAATGGCGCTACGACATTGATGTTTGAAGGCGTACCAAATTACCCTGGTCCAAATCGCTTTGCGCAAATTGTAGATAAGCACCAAGTGAATGTGCTTTACACCGCGCCGACCGCAATTCGTGCGCTAATGGCAACCGGTGGTAAGGCGACGGAAGGAGCTGACCTTTCCTCTTTACGATTATTAGGGTCGGTCGGTGAGCCAATTAACCCGGAAGCTTGGGAGTGGTATTACAAGGAATTTGGTCGCAGTGAATGCCCGATTGTAGATACTTGGTGGCAAACTGAAACGGGCGGAATACTCATTACGCCGTTGCCCGGCGCTACGGATTTAAAACCAGGGTCAGCAACTCGGCCATTTTTTGGTGTGAAGCCAGCGCTGGTCGATAGTGTAGGTCGTGAGCTTGAAGGCGCGGTTGAAGGCAACTTGGTTTTGCTGGATAGCTGGCCTGGACAGATGCGAACGGTATATGGCGATCACGATCGCTTTATTCAAACGTATTTCAGCACCTATCCTGGAACCTATTTTTCTGGTGACGGAGCTCGCCGTGATGAAGATGGGTATTATTGGATTACGGGTCGAGTGGACGATGTGTTAAATGTTTCAGGCCACCGATTAGGAACTGCGGAGATAGAAAGTGCGCTGGTGGCTCATCCGGCCGTGTCAGAGGCCGCCGTTGTTGGTTACCCTCATGATATAAAAGGCCAAGGCATTTACGTCTATGTGAGTCCAATGGCCGGTGTAATGCCGACAGACGAGCTAACCAAAGAGCTTAAAGATTGGTTACGCCAAGAAATAGGACCCATAGCCACGCCAGATCTGATTCAGTGGGCAGAAGGCTTGCCTAAAACTCGCTCTGGTAAAATTATGCGTCGAATTCTGCGTAAAATTGCCGCCAATGAGTTTGAATCGTTGGGTGACACCTCAACCCTAGCAGACCCATCGGTAGTGGATATACTGATCGAAGAGCGCGAAAACCGTTAGAGGTACTTCATAGAATTATCGCGCCCCCACTTCAACCCACAAGCTCCTACTTTAATTCTCAGGTAGGAGCTTTCGAAGAAACAATTGTTTGAGTGTTTTGACCAAACCCGCAGCCCGTAGCTCTCTGCCCAGAACCGACCCTACCCGCTTTGGCGGCGTGTTTCGCTTCCATGGGTCGCTGTTCGCGCATCCTGCGCCGCTTAACTTCGCCATCCATGGCTCAGATACCCATTTCAGCGAAACCCACCGCCAAAGCTAATCATCAGCGCCAAGACAAAGTAGGAGCGCTCGAAGCAAAGCGAAGACGCGATTGTTCTACGGTTGTGAAATACCCGCAGCCCGTAGCTCGCAGCCCAGAACCGACCCTACTAAAACCGAATTAATATCAAAAACCGAACGTTAATCCTTGTGCTGGCGGTCGATTTGCGTACAATTGCTCGGCTGTGAAACACGCCCAATTTAGGAGAACACCATGGCTCGCGTTACAGTTGAAGATTGCCTAGACAAGGTTGATAACCGATTCGAACTTATTATGGTCGCGAGTAAGCGTGCTCGTCAGATCGCGAACGAAGGTTTTGAGGCCCTAGTTGAGGAAGAGAACGATAAGCCAACGGTGATTGCGCTTCGTGAAATTGCAGAAGGCAAAATCAACGCCTCTTTGCTGGATGTTCAAGAAGACTAGTTTCTAGGTTGTTGCCACACTTCTTTTAAAAAGCCGAGTCGTACTCGGCTTTTTTTATTTTTACGCTTTACTATTGCCGTTTTCGTACTGAAGGTTACACTTTAGGTACGTTTACTAACATTGTATTGAGTTGATCTGCTTTGCCCACAGTCCATGATCTTGCTATTCGATTAGAGTCTTATTTGTCGCCTGAAAAAATCGCTCGGGTGAAACGTGCCTATTTTTACGCGGAGCAAGCGCATGAAGGGCAAATGCGCCGTAGCGGAGAACGCTACATTACTCACCCTTTGGCCGTGGCCAATATTCTTTCTGAAATGCACATGGATCATCACAGTTTGATGGCAGCTATGTTGCACGATGTGATCGAAGATACAGCGGTTTCAAAAGCGGCAATTGCAGAGCAATTTGGTGAAGGTGTTGCTGAGCTAGTCGATGGTGTTTCAAAACTGACCCATTTAGAGTTTGAGAGTAAATTAGAAGAACAGGCCGAAAACTTTCAGAAAATGGTTCTGGCGATGTCAAAAGACATCCGTGTGATTCTCGTTAAATTGGCTGATCGCTTGCACAATATGCGCACTATGGGAGCAATGCCGCCTGAAAAGAAACGGCGCAAGTCTCGTGAAACACTTGAAATTTATGCGCCTATTGCGCTGCGCTTGGGTATCAATGATTTAAGGGTTGAGCTCGAAAACCTTGCTTTTGACAACATGTACCCGTTGCGATCTCGTCGAATAAAATCGGCGATGAAAAAGCAACTTGGCAGTCGCAAGGCCAGCATCGAAAATATTCAAGAGGCGTTGACCCAGCGCTTAACCGATGAAGGCATCGATGCACTTGTCACTGGCCGGCAAAAACACCTCTATTCTATTTATAATAAAATGCGGGAAAAACGGAAATCGCTGAATGAAATTTTAGATGTATATGCCTTTCGCATCACAACCGATTCCGTTGACTCTTGCTACCGCATCTTAGGTGTCATACATAACTTTTATAAACCCATTCCCAACCGTTTCAAAGATTACATCGCTGTCCCCAAAACCAATGGTTACCAAAGTTTGCACACAACGCTTATCGCAGCCAATGGTGTGCCGATTGAAATTCAGATTCGAACAAATGAAATGGAAGAAATGGCCAATTATGGTATTGCGGCTCATTGGCTTTATAAAACCGACGAAACACAAAGTACGCAAACCCATGCACGAGCACGCCGGTGGGTTAAGAACCTGCTAGAGATGCAAGAGCGAGCGGGCGATTCGATGGAGTTTATCGAAAACGTTAAAATCGATTTGTTTCCTGATGAAATCTACGTGTTTACGCCGAAAGGTGAAATCATGGAAATGGCAAAAGGCGCTACGCCGGTCGACTTTGCCTATGCCGTTCATACCGATGTGGGGAACACTTGTGTCGGTTGTTTGATTAATCGAAAGTTAGCTCCGTTAAGCCAACCTTTAAGCAGTGGCGATTCAATTAAAATCATCAGTGCACCGGGGGCTAAGCCAAATCCAGCTTGGTTGAACTTTGTAACGACGGCTAAAGCGCGCAGTAACATTCGCCATTTCTTAACAAATATTGAGCAAAAAGAAGCCTTAGCGTTAGGTAAGAAGATGCTCGATAACCAGCTACACAGTTTTGATAAAAGCTGGGGAGACTTCAGCGAACAACAAATTGGTTCTGTTTTAGAAGGCTTTGGCCTTCAAACGCTCGAGCAGTTGTACGAAGATATTGGAACAGGGCATCGTGCTGTTTATATTGTTGCGCGTCGCTTAATGGAGTTGGTTGCAGATAAAGCCGTGGGCAATGACCATTCTTCAATGACGATTAAAGGCACAGAAGGGCTCTTAATCCAGTACGGTAAGTGCTGTCGTCCTATTCCGGGTGACGCCATTGTCGGAGTTATGTCTAAGGGCCAGGGCATGGTTGTGCATATTGAATCGTGCCGGAACATCGCGGAAATAAGGTACAACACCGAAAGGTGTGTTCCGTTACATTGGGATAAATCAATGGAAGGCGAATTCATGGTCGACCTGCGTGTAGACTTACGAAACTCCCGTGGCGTTCTGGCCAGTGTTGCGAATGCCGTTTCTTTGGCCGATGCAAACATTGAGAGCATTCAAATGATGGACATCGATGCTACGACGTCGCGGTTAGATTTAACGGTATCCGTCACGAGCCGAGTTCACCTTGCCCGCGTCATTCGTCGACTGCACGGATTATCGTCGGTCGCAAAAATTGAGCGCAAATAACACCTCAAGATTTCGTAAACTCAATTAAAAGCACGTTATTTACCTGATAACGTGCGTTGAGTCAGCGTGTATTCAGTTTTACCCTGCCAAACTAAACTAATTATTAAACGAGTGAGTAGAATGAAAGTATTCAAGCATTTTGTACAATCACCTCTTTATTGGATCGCGGTTGTAGCGGTCGGCTTTGGTTTAGAAGGCGTCGCACTCTTTTATCAACATGTTCTTAATGAGCCGCCCTGTGTGTTATGCATTCAGGCGCGTGTATGGACGTTAGTGGGTATTATTGTGGCGGGTTTAGGCTTGACCGTTCGTAAATTCTTTTATGCTCGAATCTTGGCTCACCTAGCGCTAATCGGTGCGTTGATTGGCTTGCTAAATCGCAGTTGGATAGCGTTGTTAGTAGAGCGCGGTCAATACGACGGGCAATGTGGCATGGACCCTGGTTTTCCAACTTGGTTGCCATTGGACTCTTGGTTCCCGAACGTTTTCGAAGTGTGGACAATGTGCGGCTATACACCGAACCTCATCGCTGGACTCAGCATGGGAGAAGGGTTGGTTTACGGTGTGTCAGTACTCATTGTTATCGCCGTAGCCGCGTTAGTTGTCGATGTTCTTAATCGCAAATAATAAAAGGTAATCGCTATGAATAAGGGGTTTATTGTCGGTACGCTGGCCTCAACAGTGTTGGCTACGGTTCAGGCTCAAACGCTCGAAGCCGATTGGCTTTATGCGTCACCTTCAGGCACATGGGTAGAGCGCTCAGTGACACTGAATTCAAATACTACGGCGCTTAGATTCCCGGTAGAAAATATGAATCCGGCTCTGTTTTGGTGGCACTCTGACGATGCTTCAGCACAAGTCAGTTGGCAATCGAGCTACAATCGTAATTGGCCTAAGCAAGGTGATGTGGCGACCAGTGAAGATTTTCAAGGCGAATGGACAGTCGATCAAGTTCTGGCAAATACCATCGTGTTATCTCAAAGCGATGCACGCCGATACTGGCCCATGACCCAGTTGCATCGTTTGCAATGGCCGGCCAGTTCTTCAGAGTCAAATTTCGAAATGACGATACGTCGCGAATCCAGTAAAGCCAGTGATTTCTCATACGCTTGGCAAGATTACAATATTCGTGCCGCGGTTAACTACCGAATCGCTATGGGCGAAGATCCTGTACTGCATCAGACGCTTATTTTAACAAATGATAGCCCTTATGACATTGAGTCGAATGGCTATAGCTTTTCTATGACCGAGCAACCAGTAGCCGTGATGCATGAAATGGTGAGCCGAATGGATGCTGCCGTTTCTGCCCCTGTGGCGTCGCAAAGCCAAGGCGTAGCCACTTTAGTGAGCGATCAAGTTGTGAATTTACAAGCTAACAGTAATGTTTGGTTGCCGGTAACCTCACTTGAATTGCAACCCCTTGAAAAACGCTATTCATTGAATTGGGATACGCGCATGCAAGGGCTTCAACAAGCCAATAGTCAAGTTAAGTTGGTGGCAAAAAAAGGGTCACTGCCGACCATCGCCGGTCCAATTACCTTGGGCGTTTTTGACCAGCAACTGCCAGTTTTAAATTCACAGTATCAACCAGGTTCTGCTCAAGAGGCGACTTTGTCGTTAGGCCAATCGTCTTTGGTGACGGTAGAATCGAAAATGGTTGGTGAGAATCAATGGCAACTCTCGGTTCACAATCGAACGGACGAAAACGCGACCTTAGATTTAATGATCACGCATTGGAATGGGAATCGCTCCGAAAAAATTCCAATGGAAATTGAGATAAAAGCCCAAAGTAATAAGAAGGTTGAAGTAAATATGGGTGTAGGCGGTAAAATTAGAATCGATAAGAAATGATAACAGGGCGCCGGGTGTCGTTGCCTACAAAGTGCATACGACAGCCAGCCCGCGCGCCCTTTTTGGGGAAGTCCCCATCACAGGTGTCCCACTTACATTCTCATTGGAGACACTGATGAAGATAGTCGTAAAACCTTAAAAATACAGTCATCGTTACAAAATGCCACACGATTAAATTCGACCACTGCTATGAACACAGTTCATGGTCAAATTCGATATAATTTTGACACCTATTTATATTTTTCAATACCATCTTGTGAAAAACGCGATACCTATTTGTGATTAAACAATTGTTATTGTGTTTAAAAACCTTAAACTTCTGTCGGTTTATCATTGGCAACGTTCAAAAAGGAACAGACTAAATGGCGCTCCACACGGTAGAAAAAATCGGCGGTACTTCTATGAGTAATTATCCTGCAGTTCGGGATAATATTATCCAAATTAGCCGAAAACCTGCCGACATGTATCAGCGAATTTTTGTCGTTTCGGCTTATGGTGGATTAACGAATAAGTTGCTGGAGCATAAAAAAAATAGAGAACCGGGTGTTTACGGTTTATTCGCCAATAATGATTCTGATTGGCAATGGAGTGAAGCGTTAACCGACACGGCCAAAGCCATGCGTGAAATCAATGCTTCTTTGTTTTCTGCCCCTCACATGCTGAAACAAGCCGATCAGTTTATCACTGAACGCATGGAAGGGATTCGCTCGTGCTTGCTCGATTTACAGCGAGTTTGCTCTTATGGGCACTTTCAAATAAATGAACATTTAGCGACTGTGCGTGAAATGTTAGCTGGTGTTGGCGAAGCGCATTCGGCATTTAACACCGCCTTATTATTACAAGCAGAGGGCATCAATGCCCGCTTTGTTGATTTAACAGGTTGGCGGGAGCCCGATAACCTGAAGTTTGCCGATAAAATTGCTGCTGTGTTCGCACGTTACGATTTAAGCTGTGAAATGCCGATTGTCACCGGCTATACCCAATGCAAAGAAGGCTTAATGCAAACATTTGATCGCGGTTATTCTGAAATTACCTTCAGTAAAATCGCCGAAGTTACCGATGCCAGAGAAGCGGTCATTCATAAAGAATACCACTTATCGACGGCCGATCCTGTTGTTGTTGGCGAGCATAATGTAAACCCAATTGGGCGCACCAATTATGATGTTGCAGACCAATTGTCATTGATTGGTATGGAAGCAATACACCCTAAAGCGGCTAAAGGGCTGAGAAAAAAGAATATCGCTTTACGAATTAAAAACACATTTGAACCTGAACACGATGGCACTTTGATCACTAATGATTATCGCAGTGAAACGCCGCGCGTTGAAATAATTGCCGGGATTCCAAACGTATATGCTTTTAATGTTTTTGATCAAGACATGGTGGGTGAACCGCAGCAACTGTTAGAAATTCAACGCTTAGTGCAAGAGTTTAATATTCCATTACTGGCCAAGGAGCACAATGCCAATACGGTTACCTTTTATTTAGATACCGGCCTAAAAGTAATTAAACGAATTCAAGCCAGAATTGAGCGCCACTTCCCCAATGCGAAAATGAACAGTCGTAAGGTTGCTATGGTGTCTGTGATAGGCTCAGATTTAAACGTAACCGGCATTTTAGCTCGGCTTTCAACTAGCTTGGCCGAAAAGGACATAAACGTTATGGCCATTTATCAGAGCATTCGTCAGGTGGATGTGCGTATCGTTGTCGCAGAAGACCACTATGAAGGGGCGATCGCTGCATTGCATCATGCGTTGATCGAACAACAAAGCACCGATGCTAACCCTAACCCAGCCTTGGCGGCGAGTTAAACTAAGTCACCGCACACCTGATTACGACCCGCGTTTTTCGCCATTGTTAAACGCTGGTCGGTTTCAAACAATAATTGCTCAATACTGCTATTGCGTTGCCAAGTATGAACGCCCGCACTGACCGTAATGGGGCTTGGGCATTCTTCCCATTTCAATTCGGATACTTGTTGTCTCAAGCGATCCAAGGTCACCACCGCATCCATCATGGCAGTCTCCGGCATTAAGACTAAGAATTCTTCACCACCGTAGCGAGAGCAAAAATCGGTTTCTCGGAGCGCGCCTTTAAGTGTTAAGGCAATACGTGCTATGACCTTGTCCCCGAAGTTTTGGCCATAGGTGTCGTTAATACGCTTAAAATTATCTATATCTATCAATGCAATGGTGAATTGACTGCCATAGCGTTTGCCGTGTTTATGCATGTCTTCCATTCGCTCAAGCGCATTGTGCCGGTTGCTGAGGCCGGTAATAGGGTCGCGTAAACTGGCTTGATTGGTTTGACGTTGCAATTGGGTAAAGCTAGAAGCCAGTTTATTGATATTACAAAACACCAACATGTGCGCTGGACGCCCTTGCCAGTGAGTAGCATCGCATTGTGCACTCAGCCAAATAGATTGGTGTTGCGATTCAACCTTGATAGGGGTGGCACTCGCTTTAAATAAGTCTAACGCTGTTAAGGGTTGAGCATTTAAGTCTTTCAGGTGAATAGACTTTTCTGTTAGCCAAGTATCACTGAGTTCAACATTATGTAAGGAATCTACGCCTAACCATTGGCTGGCTAAGCTGTTCCACTGAATAATACGGTTACTTTCATCAACCAAAATAATCCCTAACTGCACATCGTCAATAGCGTTAAGCAAGGTGCTGGTTGAGCTCTGCGGTTGGTAGTTTTTGATCATCATTAAATCCTTTTTGTCGACGCCACTAGTATAGCTTATTTTGTGAGCTTCATCCGATTATGGGCTAAGCGCTGTGTTAACATTTATAAAAAAGGGGAGTCATTATGAATAAAGTAACAGTAAGTATTTTAATGTTGGCGACAGCAGCTGGCGCGCACGCTAAAACATCAATTTATGGTGAAGCGAACGCTCGTTTGCAGTTTGAGAATATTGATGGCGGATCCTCGCTTAGTATTGATGGATCGTTGAGCGAATTTGGTTATAAAGGCGAACAGACGTTATCGGAGCAAGAGACCGCCTTTTTTGATATTGGTCTTGGAGTCAATGCGTTGGGTGACAGTTTAGGTGTTTCAAATGGCATCATCTCTTATCCTGGATTGAAAGTTGGCCTAATCGGATTAAGAGGAAACTTTGGCGAAATTAGTGCCTTTTACGATCACAGTCCCGTTTCTAAGATAAATCACTATTTTAAGCTGATGAAAAATGACCCTGATTCTATCCGTTATCTTCTTGGCGACAACGGAGGGTGGTCACCAACAGGAATAGATAAAGTCGATGGGTTATCGTATCAGTCTCCTTTAATTGAAAACAATATCACTATAAATGCCGCCTTAGTTCCTGCTGAAGATCCAGACGGAACAACAGGTATCTCATTTGCTGGTCGCTACGATCAAGGGGATATTGATGTTTCTGTTGGCTTTGAGGTGAACGTTGAGCAAGACAGCTCTCAGCTATTTAAAGTGGCAGGTGAATACCAAACGGGTAAGCTTAAACTGGGTGGGCAAGTGCAGATGTCGAGCAGTAGTGACACCGACTACTCGTCTCGAAACTTTGTCGGATTTGTGAAGCTACCGCTAAAATTTTCTCAGTTAGAAACGAACAATCGAATCATGGCAGGGTTTACCACTTTAACAAACCCAGCCGATGATACGGTTGATCAATTTTATATCAGTGGGTTGCAAGAAATCCCATGGACAAGCAAAGTGAGCACTTACAGTTTTGTAGAAGTGCTGATGTACAACGATTTAGAAGATACCCGAACAGTCATTGGTTCGGGTTTAAAAATAGGGTTTTAACCAATGGGGCTTTCATCGTTTGAGTATAATGGCGCGATGAGAGCCCTGTTTTGTTAGTGCGTTAATTCGCTGGGCGCTCGAACAGTGTTTTTGACAATACTTGCCAATGAAGATTCCAATCTTGAGTTGGCTTTTTCTTGAACTCACTGCGCACAAATTGGTTAATTCTGCCTTCGGCTATCGTGAGCAACAATATGGCCGCCTGATTAATGGGCATGGCTGGACGTAAGCCTTCTCTAATTTCAGCTTCGCGAATAACTTGTTTTATTTGTGTTTCAAGGCGATCAAACACCTGAATTACGCGTTCTCTTAAACGCTCCAATTCGCCGGCTAAGGCGTCTCCCATTAAAATTCTACACATCCCTGGATTGCGTTCTGCAAAAGCCAACAGCAGGGTTAAGATGGCTTCACAGCGAGGAAGCGCAGCTTCTTCTTCCTGTAAAATGCGATTCACCCTTGAAAAAAGGGTTTCTTCGATAAATTGGATTAGCCCTTCAAACATCCGTGCTTTACTTGGGAAATGACGATACAGCGCCGCTTCTGAAACCCCCACCTCTTTAGCCAGTTTGGCGGTGGTAATGGTTTTACCTGGGTTGGTTTCGAGCATATGCGCTAAAGCTTGTAATATTTGATCGTGACGAGAGCTGGTCGGTTTAGACTCGGTCATAAAATAGCCTGCTGATTACTAATTAAGGTGCCGACACCGTGATCGGAGAATATTTCTAATAATGTGGCGTGTGGTACTCGACCATCGATTATGTGAGCACTGGTTACGCCAGAGGCCACAGCATTAAGCGCGCAATCAATTTTAGGCAGCATGCCGCCGTAGATGGTGCCGTCTTCTATAAGGCCGTTAACTTGGTCTGTTGTCAGCCCGGTCAATACCTCACCGTTTTTATCCTGTAACCCACTGATATTGGTTAATAATATGAGCTTTTCTGCACCCAGCTTTTCGGCCATCTTACCGGCGACTAGATCGGCATTAATATTATAAGAAGCCCCGTCTTCGCCTACGCCAATGGGGGCAATTACCGGAATGTAGCCACCTTCGACCATCCTGTTAATGAAATCCGTGTTTATGGATTCGACTTCGCCAACGTGGCCAATATCAATAATTTCAGAGCTTTCTAAATCGGGTGTCTTCCGAGTAACTTTTAATTTTTTAGCTTGGATAGAATGGGCATCTTTGCCTGTCATACCAAAAGCTTGGCCGCCGGACTGGTTTATTAGTGAAACAATTTCTTTGTTCACTAAACCACCGAGTACCATTTCTACAACATCCATGGTTTCAGTGTTAGTCACTCGCATTCCATTAATAAATTCGCTTGGGATATTCAACTTTTCAAGCAACGAACCAATTTGCGGACCGCCGCCATGAACCACTACTGGGTTAATACCAACAGTTTTTAACAGTACGATATCCCGAGCAAAACTGGCTTTAAGCGATTCATCGACCATTGCATTGCCGCCATATTTAATAACGACTGTCTTGCCTTGGAACTTTTGTAAGTAAGGAAGTGCTTCGTGAAGTACTTGAACAAAATTTAAATCGTGATTGTGATCAATCGTCATACAGTCGCCTCGACACGGCATCTCTTCATTATAAATGGGTATGGTTGCTAGTGATTACTCACTAGCAACCTAATAGAGGCAGGATTAAAACGGAATTTGCAGTTGGCTGTCAACGGCTAACAACTGTTGTTTGAATAATGTTTGAATCCTTTTCAAGGATTCATCGTTGTCTGCCTCAAAACGGCACGAAAGCGCGGGTCGGCCATTCGAAGCCCTTACCAAACCCCATCCATCTTGAAAATCAACTCTAACGCCATCGATGTCGGTTAGTTGGCCGCCACCAAAGTCACCATTTCGTTGCAATGCTTCAATCACTCTAAATTTACGGGCATCGGAAGATTCGATGGTTATCTCTGGTGTAGCGACATCTTGTGGTAATTCATTCAACAAGTTATCTAAGGTGTCAGACTGTGCCGCAATAATTTCGATAAGCCGAGCCGTGGCGTATAAACCATCATCGAAGCCAAACCAACGGTCTTGATAAAAGATATGCCCGCTCATTTCTCCCGCTAAAGCGGCGTTAACTTCTTTCATTCTACGCTTAATATAAGAGTGGCCAGTTTTCCACATAACGGGTTTGCCACCATAGCCAAGGACAAGGTTTTTCAGGCGTCTTGAACTTTTCACATCGTACAGTACCGTCGCCCCAGGATTGTTTTGCACAACCTGTTTAGCCAAAAGCATGAGTAATCGATCTGCGTAGACGATTTTGCCGCTGTTGGTCACAACGCAAATTCGGTCACCATCGCCGTCAAAGGCAACACCTAAGTCGGCTCTTGTCTCAACGACGGTTCTGGCAAGATCTTCGATGTTTCGAGAATCACCCGGGTCGGGCAGATGATTTGGGAAGCTGCCATCTACATCGCAGTAAAGCGGCAGTACATGCGAACCAATGTTTTTGATGAGCTGTGGCATCACATTCCCTGCCACACCATTACCACAGTCTATGACAATTTTTAACGGTCGTTTTGGTTTAACATCCGCTTTTACTCTATCAAGATAGGCAGAGCTGACTTCCTGAGTCATCAACTTTCCATCGCCTTTGAGGAAGTTTTGGTTTTCAATGCGGTGGTAAAGCCCTTTAATTTCGTCTTCAATTAATGCGTTCCCTGCAATAACCACTCTAAACCCATTGTGGTTTGCTGGATTGTGGCTACCCGTTACCATAACGCAGGTTCCCACTTCTAAATGTTGGCTAGCAAAGTAGCAAACCGGAGTGGCTACTTCGCCGATATCAATGACATCGCGCCCACTGCTGCGCAAACCTTTAATTAGGGCCTGTGATAGTTCAGGGCTCGATAGGCGACCATCTCGACCCACAATGACGGTTTGCTGGCCCCGATCATAGCTTTCCGAGCCAATAGCGATACCGATTTGCATGGCCGCATCGTTTGTTAACGTTTGACCGACAATGCCTCGAATGTCATAGGCTTTGAACAACTCTTCACTAACAGCGATATGAGTACTGCTGGTGCTGCCCGATTGATTCATGCCGAGAAGATCATCATCGGCTTCCATCATGGACACATCAAAGTCATCTACGCCATCGTTGTTAAAGCTGGCCTCTGTCGCCGTATTGAGTGTTTCAATGTCCGACGAGATTGGCGTGTTACTAATGCGCAGTCGAGTTAGGGTTTTTTCCAATGTGCTGAAAATAGCCAATTCAAATTTTGCTTTCGATGATTGCCCCGTGAGTAAGTTTTTAACTTGGCGAGCAAAGGCGTTCGCATCTTGTCGGAAGGCTGTTTGCACTCGTTGTGATGCCAGAATAAATGGAACGGCAATAGCCAACGATAAAATGGCAAAGACGATGATAAAGATACTGGAAGACTGTAATGTTGCTTCTGCTAAATCGTTCGAAGGTTGAAAGGTAAGCGTCCAGTTAATATTGTTTGAGTTTAACTTAACAACATCATTACTATTTTTAGCACCGTAGGTAAGCAATGTTTGAATGGGCGCATTTAAGAACTCTTGTTGGACTAAAAGATTCCCTTTACTGGCATCAATACCTTTAAGCTGTTGCGCTAGATAATCGATAGACTGAGAAATGCTGATGGTGCCAATAATACGGCCCGCATTGTTACGGATCGCCTTGACGGTTTGTAAGTAAACCACGCCATTATGTTGGTGGGCTTCCCACAGCACAGGCTGACCTTGTTCCGCTCGACGTATCATATCCATTGCTGCGTGTGAAAAAGGCGGGTTAGCGTTAGGTCTTAACTCTGCTTCGCGTAGCGCAAAAACATGCACATCTAAGCTGTGTGGTATTTGTGAGCCAATACTGCTTTCAACATTAGCCATTTCACCGTTAATAACATTTTCGACTACGTAGTTACTGGAGGCTATTTGCTCCATTAGCAAATCGTGTTGATCGAGTACATTATTAAAGTAGGCTTCGTATTGTTGCGCTATTTCATTGATTAATGCATTTTGATGCGCTTTGTTTACCGGTGTGACTTGGGTAGATATGAGAAAGTAGCCCGCCGCACTTGCCGCCAGCACCAAAGCCAATATTGGGACATAGAAAAAACTCAGTACCGTTTTGTTGTTGCCGTCTTCAGCGACGGCCTTTTTTTTATTCGCAGCGGAACTTTTGGCCACATTCATATCCTTTTTTATAATTGAGTCGCAACGTGCATAGTCTTTAACTTTAGCTGATCAAAAGCACCACGTTAAGCTAGATTTACCGATAATTAGTCTTATTCAGTCAGATTTGTCAGTTATTCGCGCCCTGTACTGCCAAAACCACCAGCGCCACGGTCCGTTTCTACAAATTCGTCAACGATAGCAAAATGCGCCTGAATCACAGGGACCAGCACCATCTGTGCGATGCGATCACCCGGTTTAATGGTGAAGGCATCTTGGCCACGATTCCAGCATGAGACCATGAGCTCGCCTTGATAGTCTGAATCTATCAACCCCACCAAATTCCCCAGTACGATTCCATGTTTGTGACCAAGACCTGAACGAGGAATGATTGTAGCGGCTAGGCTAGGGTCCTCAATATAGATGGCGATGCCAGTTTTGATTAGGTGTGTTTCGCCGGGTAATACGGTTAGCGGTTCATCTAGGCACGCTCTTAAATCCATCCCCGCCGAGCCTTCGGTACCGTAAGAAGGCAGTTCAATTGTGTCGCCAATTTTAGGGTCTAGTATTTTTAACTGAAGTGTATGTGTCATGGTTATGTTCTCAACATTTCGGTGACCGAATGAATAATAAAATGTGCAACTTGCGTTTTTGTCTCTGGACCAAAACGTTGACGGCTGACTTTAGTAACCCAGAGTACTTCATTGCGTTCTGAACCAAAGCCGATGTCCGAGCGAGACACATCATTAGCAACGACCGCATCAACCGCTTTTTTCTCTAACTTACGCAATGCATAGTTTTCTAGATCTTGAGTTTCAGCGGCAAATGCGATCACGCAGGCTGGGCGTTGCTCACTTTTAGCCACGCTGGCAATAATATCAGGGTTTTCGACCAATGGTAGATTAAGTAAATCCCCTTGTTGGTCTTTTTTCATTTTTTGGTCGGCCGTATTTTCGGGTCGATAATCTGCAACTGCGGCTGTGCCAATGAATACATCACATTGTTCTAGATTCTCATGCGCAGCGGAGTACATTTCTAGTGCGCTGTTTACGTTGACAACGGTTATGTTTGCCGGTGGTTCAAGGCTCACAGGCCCACTGATGAGAGTCACCGATGCGCCAGCTTGTGAAGCCGCATGAGCGAGTGCGTAACCCATTTTGCCACTGCTGTGGTTACTGAGGTAACGAACGGGGTCGATGGCTTCGCGCGTTGGCCCCGCTGTGATCACCACTTTTTTGCCTAGCAACGGTTTGCTTGAGAACAGCGCGCTGGTCATCTGACAAAGTTCTAATGCTTCTAACATTCGACCCGCGCCTACGTCGCCGCAGGCTTGCTCCCCTGTACCGGGTCCAAATATGTGTAAATCGTTAAAGCGCGTTTGTACGTCTAGGATATTGGCTTGGGTCACTGGCGCATGCCACATTTTTTCGTTCATGGCTGGGGCTAGGGCGATTTTTGCGTGTGTCGCTAAGCAAATGGTAGTGAGTAAATCGTTTGCCATGCCTGCGTTTAATCGGGCGATAAAATCAGCCGTTGCCGGCGCTACAAGAATGATGTTTGCCCAGCGTGCGAGCTCTATATGCCCCATGCCTTGCTCTGCTTGTTCGTCGAGAAGGCTATCACTGACTGGGTTTCCGGTTAGAGCTTGGAATGTTAGTGGCGTAATGAAAGCTTTTGCGCCTTCTGTCATCACTACTCGAACCTGGGCGCCGCTTTTGATGAGAAGCCGCACCAGCTCGGCCGATTTATAGGCCGCTATACCTCCTGTGATGCCCACCACAACGTTTGTGTCGGCAAGTTCGTTGCTGTGTTCCGTGTTTAGGCTGTTTACCATGGTTAACTTCTCTAAGTACGTCAGTGCGATTTTGATTCGAAGGCGTTGGTTAAGCGCTGTGTAAATTTCGATTTAACACTGGCTGAATAACACTCTTACGCGCAATATAGCATGTGGAATAAGATTTTATTACTCTCAAGTGAAAGGATTCACTATGTCTATACGCGATTGGCCAGCCTCGCTGCGCCCTCGAGAAAAACTCTTGTCTGAAGGTGCTCAAGCGCTTACCGATGCAGAATTGCTCGCTATCTTTTTAAGAACCGGGATTCCTGGATTAGATGCCGTTGGCTTATCCCAAGCACTTTTAGCTAGATTTGGCACACTCGCCAAACTCATGAAAGCCGATAAAGACGAATTTTGCCAAGGCCAAGGGTTAGGTCCTGCCAAATTCGTGCAGCTCCAAGCGGTCATGGAAATGGCACGCCGCCACTTGTGGAGTGAGTTGGTTAATTCTACTTCACTCACCTCACCCAGCGATACTCGTCAATTTCTATTGGCAAAGATGCGTGATTTAGAGCATGAGGAGTTTGCTTGCATTTGGCTTGATAACCAACATCAAGTATTAGCCTTTGAAACGCTCTTTACTGGCACCATTGATTCTGCCGCTGTATACCCTAGGGAGGTGATCAAGAAGGCTCTGAAACATAACGCTGCCGCGGTCATTGTTGCTCATAACCACCCCAGCGGAATCGCAGAGCCCAGTCAAGCAGATCAGCTGCTCACGGAGAAGCTTAAAAATGCCTTGTTTTCGATCGATGTCAGATTATTAGATCACATGGTTGTAGGGCAGGGAGTTGTGGTAAGCTTTGCGGAGCGAGGAATCTTGTGAATCGCTGTTTTTTTAATTAGGTCGCGAATGGTGTTAGAGCAAAAAAACGGCAATTTTGCTTGAGGTTGATGCCTTGTTCTGGTATAAATCGCGCCTCTTGAATTTAGGGTCACAGGTCCTAACGGTTTTAGATTGCCTAACTCGATGACGGTAAGACGCCTAAAGCTATACATCCTGTGGTCCAATTTGTTTTATTAATAATGCGGTGTCACCGTCACAATTGGAGGCGACAAATAATGTCTAGAGTTTGCCAAGTTACAGGTAAGCGTCCTGTAAGCGGAAACAATGTTTCCCATTCACAGATCAAAACTAAGCGTCGGTTCTTGCCGAACCTTCACTCTCACCGTTTCTGGGTAGAAAGTGAAAATCGTTTCGTTAAGTTGCGTCTTACTGCTAAAGGTATGCGTATTATCGACAAAAAGGGTATCGAGGCTGTTTTAAAAGACATCCGTGCCCGTGGTGAAAAAGTTTAAGGAACTATACAATGGCTCGTGATTTAATCCGTTTAGTGAGTTCTGCAGGAACTGGCTACTTCTACACAACAGACAAGAACAAGCGTAATACTCCAGATAAGTTGGAGTTCAAAAAGTACGATCCTAAGGTTCGTAAACACGTAATGTTCAAAGAAGCTAAAATTAAGTAATTTCAGCTTATTGTTCTGATAAAAGCTCGGTTTTTCCGGGCTTTTTTTTGTCTGATCGATTCCTATTCGTTCCAATTGGGAAACGGTTAATTAAAATTCAACTATCAGGTGTTAAAATAATTTTCGTTACACTGAAAGTTGCAACATATTTTAGGGTTTGATTCAGAATGATACTCGCAACCATTCGTACCTTTATTTTCTATGTCATTGTGGTGCCATTTACGTTTGCGTGGGCGGCATTTTTTGGGTTGTTTGCTTTTATAATTCCATATCCATTGCGCAGTAAAGTAGTTATTGGTGGTTGGGCTAGATTCTTAGATGTTTGTACGCGTTGGATTCTAGGGATTCATTGTCGCGTGCATGGGCGCGAGAATATTCCAAAGCAAGCGGGTGTGATTATCTCAAATCATCAATCCGCATGGGAAACGTATTTTCTACAGATTTTATTTGCGCCTCAATCGCAAGTGGCTAAATCCAGTTTATTGAAGATACCCATCTTTGGGTGGACCTTTTCTTTGATGAAACCTATTGCGATAGATCGTTCAAACCGCCGGCAAGCGATGGCTCAAGTTATCGAGAAAGGGTCGCAGAGAATTCAAGATGGTAGCTTTGTATTAATTTTTCCGGAAGGTACGCGTACCAAACCCGGCGCGCCATTGCCTTTTAGAAAGGGCGGTGTGTTATTAGCGCAAGAAGCAAACGCAGACGTGATACCTATTTCACACAATGCCGGAGAGTTTTGGTTAAATGATCGATTTGCTAAGCGCTCTGGTACGGTAGATATAATCGTACATCCACCTATTCACAGTAAAGATAAGGACGCTGATGTATTGTTAAAAGAGGTTGAATCTACCGTGCTTTCGGGTTTAGAAACCATTTCCCAAAAACACCGGTAGTGTAAATTTTAATTTAGAATGGCTTAAAAACAACTAAGGCGACAACGGCAAACAAGGCAAATGTTGGCGCCTCGTTAAACCAACGAAACCACCGATGAGAGCGCTCATTTCGGTCTTCTTTAAATTGAATTAATATTCGTCTACACCAAAAATGATAAACCACAATTAGTGCAACCAGCATTAGTTTTACGTGCAGCCAACCTCCATTTAACCAACTTGGGTTTAGCCATAGCAAGGCGCTACCGCAAAAAATAGCGGCAATCATAGAAGGCGTCATAATGCCTCTATAGAGCTTTCGTTCCATCACTTTAAAGCGTTCTTGAGAGATACGATCTTCGGCACTGGCGTGGTATACAAAGAGTCGCGGCAAATAAAACAGCGCGGCAAACCAGGTGATGACAAAAATGATGTGTAGGGTTTTAAACAGCAAATAAGCCATTATTGAAGCTCTCCTTCGGAGGTGAGTACAGACGTTAGTTTTTGGCGTGTTACCAAGCTAATACGGAATGCATCTAAAGGCACCTGAATCGCAGCGACATCTTCCCCTTGGAAAATACGTATACCTTCGAGTAAGGATGTGTCTTCAGATAATACGGTAATGCGGCTTCTTTCGGGTAATCCCAACTTTAAGAAGCCATATAAAGATTGTTGCTCAGATTCTTTTAGCCGCTGCCAAGCTTCGATGCGTTGCGTTAAAAAGTGGTGCGTGAGTATATAGCTGGCTTGGGTATTGGTTCGAAATACAAACAGCTTTTGCTTGAGCGTGACAAGTTGTTCGATGCTTTCATCATCCATATCAATCGTGATGACATTGAATTGAATGGTCGCAATTTCCGTTAGATACCGGCTCGCTAATGCGTTACGTAAAGGGTGCGTCGAAATATTCAATCCTCGGCTCGATAGCATTGTACGAAACACGGAAGGTTGTTGGAACAACACTTGGCAAGTTAAATTAGAGATAACCACCACGATCATGGCCGGGAACATCAATGAGGCATCTACTGAGGTTTCAATGACAGCGGTAATGGCCGCCAGAGGTGCATGAAGCAAACCGCTCATTAATCCAGCCATACCAAGCACAGCAAATAGCTCAATTGGCGTTTGCGACGGCAATAGACGCCCAACCAAAGCGCCTAAAAACAATCCCATCACCATGGCGGGTCCGACTATACCGGCGGGTATGCCTAAACCTATGGCAGAACCCGTAGCGACCACTTTTGCGATGACGAGCATGGCCAATACCCAAAACGCCATGTCGCCAGTAAGCACAGAGGGTAAAGTATCAAAGCCGATCCCCAATGAAGCGGGTGCTAATAGCCCGCAAAAACCAGAAATTAGGCCGGCCATTAAAAAGCGCTTATGCACTTTCACCACATTTAAGGTAAGAAAATATCGAATAACTTGGTGCAAGAGCGCGGCCCCTAGGCCAGTCGCTAAGCCTAAGACCAACAGCCAAATAATATCAATCGAGCTGCCGGTAGGAATGCTGATTTCTAACAGAGCAGGGTGATCGCCTGTAATGTAGTGTGTAAAGACGGCCGCTGTAACGGCTGCAGCAATGACGGGGATGAAGCCATTTAAGCTGTACTCCATCAGCACGACTTCCATCGCAAACAATACGCCAGCCAGAGGGGTATTGAATGCCGCCGAAATGGCCGCTGCTGTGCCGCATCCAGTTAATAACCTTAGCTGGCTGGGTGTTTGATAAAAGCTGCGCCCTAATTTGCTGGCGATACCCGACCCAATATGCACCGCAGGGCCCTCTTTGCCGACACTGTAGCCAGCCCCTAATGCAATTAATGCAGCAAAAAATTGAAACAAGGTATTGCCAGTCGGAATTTTACCTCGCCCTCGTTGTAGGCGATCGATGACGTGCGAAATGCCGACATCATGATACTTTTGGTGGGTGAGCTTGAATAGAACTAAAAGAATTACAGCGCCGATAAGTGGAAGGCTGAATCGCCAAATCGCATTTAATCCTCTAAAGCCGGTAGTCTCGCCTTCATCGAGTAGCCCGGTGACAATATCGATAGAAAAGACAAACCAAGCCATGACCAAGCCCGTTGCTAAGCCTGTGATGACACCAAATAATGACAATAAAGCCAGTGCTTGGCTCTGAAGTAATCTTGCGCGTATGTTCGAAAGCGTAAAACGTTGCATGTTAAGTAAGTTTGCCGTACAGCGTGAAATGCATCATACCCGTTTGCACTTCAATTTGTTACATTATAGCGCACAGAATATTAAGGCAATTAATGGGCACTATAAATGCATAATGTGAAAGGAACTGCTGTTACAAACTTTAAAGTTGTACCGGATAGGCCTATTAGGAATGCCATCTTGCGCATTCTCTACGTAATGATATGTGTAAGTTTAGTTGCGCTCGCCTATTGGTACGGCTTTGGTCAAGGCTTGCATGAAGAAAAGGTGTTGCTGAAAGAGCGTACACAGCTAAAAGAAGCCTTAAAGCTAAGCCAAGAAAGAGAAGCTAAGCTCCGTCAGCAGGTGGCTGTTCTTGAAAATGCATCTATTGTAGATAAAAGCTCAACGGATTCCGTCAGAACAATGAATCGAGAGCTGAGCGACAAAATAGCCGAGTTAGAAGAAGAGAATGCACTGTACCAAGGCATAATGTCGCCTTCGCTCAATACATCCGGCTTAACGATTCAAGAGGTCAGCTTAGGGAAGACGGCGAGCCACAATCGCTACCGCTTTAAGGTAATGTTGACTCAAGTGGGCAATAATTCAGATTATTTAAGGGGATTTGTCGGGATTAACATTTTAGGGGTACAAAACTCTGAAATTACCGCCTATTCTCTTAAGGACTTATCTGAAGATATTTCCGATGTAGACATTAAGTTTCGATATCGGTACTTTCAAGACTTTAAAGGTGAGCTAGTGTTACCTGAAGGGTTTACGCCTGATCAGATTCAAGTAGTTGCTCAATCGGTTGGTAATAAATCAGCTCGAGTAGAAGAGTTATTTGACTGGTCAGATCTGGAGAATGAAAACAATGTGGGGCAGTGAGAAGAACGTGGGCAAAAACGTAACGCTGATTACAGCGAAAGCAGAGATTCAAGGCGATATTCGTATTTCAGAGGCACTGCAAATTGAAGGTGCCGTGAAAGGTAATATTTTAGCCGACCCAGACAGCAGTGCTGAAGTAACCATTGGTGTTAAAGGCATCGTTGAAGGTGAAATTCGTGCGCCACATGTGGTTATCAATGGTGAAGTGAAAGGCGATGTTTATTCATCTGATCACATTACCCTAAACAAAAATGCCTTAGTCACCGGCGATGTTCACTATGTCATGATGGAAATGGTCATGGGCGCTAAAGTGAACGGCAAGTTATTGCATGTGGCTGCCGATAAAGGGAAGAAGGGTAAGGCCGATGCTAAAGCTGTTCTGGCAAAGCCAAGCAATACTGAAACCGGTGTAGGTGCAACGGACACTGTAAAATAGTCATTAGTAGTTGACTGTTTTGCTCAGGTATTGATAATTCTCCCTTATCTTAAAAAGTGGGTGTTCAATGTTAGATAGTGCTGTGGTTGAAGAGCCATTAAACATCACTGATGCGGCCATTAAAAAGGTCGGTCTGCTGGTTGAAGAAGAGCAGAACGACTCATTGATGCTGCGTGTGTTTGTCACGGGTGGTGGTTGCTCTGGGTTCCAGTATGGTTTTACCTTTGATGAAGTGATTGCCGACGATGACACTATTATCAATAAAAGTGGCGTCAAATTCGTTATCGACTCGCTCAGCGTACAGTATTTGGCCGGCTCAACAGTCGACTATACTGAGGGTCTCGAGGGCAGTCGTTTTCTAATCACCAACCCTTCTGCTTCGACTACTTGTGGCTGTGGTTCTTCGTTTGCGATGTAAAAAAATAGCTCTCGCGGTGTCTATCGCGTGGGCTGCTTTTGTTTATTCTGATACTCCTCCCATTAGTCCTATAATCTCGCAGCCTTTTATCGCTGAAATTAAGGCACACTCAACGCTTGAGCTGAGTGAGATTCTTCAGCGCGTCGACCAAATCGTGAAATCGGAGTCGCGATACTCTATTGAAAGGCCAGTATCGTTGATTTTGCATGGCTCTGAGATTCGAGCCTTTTTAAAAGAAAATTATGAAAGTAATGAAGAGCTTGTAAATCTTGCTGCTCAATTGCAGGCATTTAATGCAATAGATATACAAGTTTGTGAGACCTGGATGAAGCTAAATGATGTAGATAGGGCTCAACTACCGCCTTTTGTGAGCACTGTGCCATATGGTCCAGCGGTTGAGGCTAATCTGCTAGACCAAGGCTACGAATATTTTTAAAGCTCACTCAAGGTGTATTATGGGCGTATCCGATTGTGCATAGGCTTCATCATAAACACTTAATTGCCCGCTCACATTAGCCGCATAGCTTTTAAAGTTCTCTAGATACTTACTGTTAAGCGGCTGTGCATTTGGTAGCTTAACGGTTTGAGGGTTTTTATGTACTCCGTGTACTTGGAATTCATAGTGTAGATGCGCGCCCGTTACACGACCTGTCTTTCCAACATAGCCAATAACTTGCCCTTGTTTAACCCGATTACCTGCTCGAGCGTATTTTGAAAATTTACTCATATGCGCATATAGAGTTCTAATGCCTTCACCATGTTGAACTATAGCGACGTTGCCATAAGTTGAAGAGTAATAGGCTTTTAATACTTTACCATCACCTGTGACTTTGATTGGCGTTCCAATAGGTGCTGCGTAATCGGTGCCTTTATGGGCAACAATCTTATTGAGCACAGGGTGTTTACGTTTTGGGTTGAAGCTTGAAGAAATACGGAAAACGTCCATAGGGGTACGTAAGAATGCTTTGCGCATGCTGTCACCGCTTGGATCGTAATAATCGGTGCGCCCAGATTCATCGGTGTAGCGTAAGGCTGTTAGCTCACGACCGTTATTGTAGAATCGAGCGGCGATAATAGGTCCATCGCTGAGTTTCTCGCCTTCTAGATAGTTTTCCTCATACAAAAGCGAAAAGGAGTCGCCCTTGCGTATATCTAAAGCAAAATCGATATCCCAGCCATAGATAGTGGCCAGCTGCATGATCATGTTGTCGGTTAGACCTGCTTTCATTCCGGCCATAAATAAGGAGTCATCAATGGTCGCTTTCGCATAGCGCGTATGGATATCAGGTGTTTTGACTAGCTTCTCGATGCTGGCCGTGCGCTCTTCATCGAAAGAAATGGTGTAGGAGACCATTTTAGATTCGTTAAATGTGACCGAGTGAAGCAAATCTGCTTCATCAAATTTGAAGACAAACTCTTGCCCAGGGAAGATCTTTTCCATAGGCGTTTTAATTTCATCATTTAAAATTAATTTGTATAATACGGAAACGCCGGCACCAGATCGTTCAAATACGGTTGAAAGTGTATCGCCAGATTTAACGGTTTCAGTGACGGACGTGAGCGGGTTTTCTTCAATGATATCTTCCACTAATTCGGGTGTGTATACATCGGCAGGTATTTCAACAACGACGGATTGGCTTTTGGTGGGCCAAAGGGATACAAGCAAAACCAATAAAGAACAAGCGCCCAGTGCCACTAAATGCGCTCGAGGAAAGATGTCTGTTTTCTTCAACAATTGACTCATCATAATATTAAATTTTATAACGTTAGCTTTAATAGTTAATGTAGTTTATCAGCAAATACATCAAATTGTGCTAACTGATATCACAAGATGATACAATTACCTATTGTTTAAATGTAGTTATTTATAAAGGAGACTCCATGAATCTGGAGCAAACACTGGCCGAAATTCGACGCGGGACAGAAGAGATCTTAGTTGAAGAGGAGCTTATTGAGAAACTAAAGAGTAATAAACCTTTACGAATCAAAGCTGGTTTCGACCCTACTGCCCCAGACCTACATTTGGGCCATACCGTGCTTATTAACAAAATGCGCCAGTTTCAGGAGATGGGCCATACGGTTATTTTCTTGATTGGTGATTTCACCGGTTTAATTGGTGATCCAACAGGAAAGAGTGCAACCCGCCCTCCATTAACGGCTGAGCAGATTGAATTAAACGCCGCTACTTATAAAGAGCAAGTGTTTAAGATCTTAGATCCCGCAAAAACAGAGATTCGCTTCAATTCTGAGTGGTTTAGCAAGCTTGGTGCTGATGGCATGATTAAATTGGCCGCACAGCAAAGTGTCGCCCGTATGCTAGAGCGTGATGATTTCAAAAAACGTTATAAAGCGAATCAATCAATCTCTATCCACGAGTTTTTATACCCGTTAGTACAAGGATATGACTCGGTGGCGCTTGAAGCGGATGTTGAGCTAGGCGGTACCGATCAAAAGTTTAACTTGTTGATGGGTCGTGAACTCCAAAAAGGAGAAGGGCAAGACCCGCAAGTCGTTATCATGACGCCGTTGCTAGAAGGGTTAGACGGTGAAAAGAAAATGTCTAAGTCTTTGAATAACTATGTTGGCATCACAGAAGCACCCGGGGCGATGTTCCAGAAGATTGTCTCTATTCCTGATTCTCTAATGTGGCGTTGGTATGAGTTGTTGTCTTTTAAATCATTAGAAGAGATCGAAGCATTAAAAGCATCTGTTGAAAACGGCGCAAACCCTCGTGATATCAAAATTGAATTAGCACGTGAAATTGTGGCTCGCTTCCACGATGAAGAAGCCGCCGCCAATGCTCACAAAGGTGTAGGCAATCTTATCGTCGAAGGTGAAGTGCCAGAAGGTACCGAAGAAGTAGAAGTAGACCTTGATGGCGCCGAGAAATTCCCGATAGCAGCATTGATTAACAAAGCAGGTTTGGCTACAAACTCAGCGCAAGCAAAAGATATGCTGAAGAACGGCCGAGTAAAAGTAGACTGGGAAGTTGTAGAGCCAAGCTTAATGTTGAGCCCAGGCAAATACCTCATTCAAGCCGGCAAAAAGAAAATTGCCTGGGTTGTGTTGAAGTAGCAGGGCTGTTTAGGGTTATGGGCTGCGAGCTTCGGGCACGGTCAAAAGACTAAGCTCTTAGTTCGTCGCCGAGCAACCTAGCCGGAATACTCGGTGGCTGTTCGCGCATCCGTGAGTCGCTAAGCTTCGTAATTCAGGGCTTAGTTTTAGAGTGTTGGTGGCATTGGTTCGTCGCCGAGCAGCCAAGCCTGATTGCTCGGTCGCTGTTCGCGCATCCATGCGCCGCTAAGCTTCGCCATCCATGGCTCAGATTTCCGATCAATCAGGCTTGGCCACTCGACGACTTGTGTTGTGCGTAACTTCCCATTTAAAGATTGATACTAATAGCTAG
>NZ_JAHKPH010000013.1 GCF_018860385.1 Reinekea forsetii
GGCGACGAACCAATGCCACCCTAATAAACCGTCACCGAACCTTACGAAACACACGCTCACCCAACAGCAATAAGATGATCGCACCGTAGACAACGGCTTCTAGTGCAGATGCGCGAGATTGAAGCCAAAGGTGAACCCATACCAGTAGAATGACTGGGTATATCAGCATATGCACTTTCACCCAGTTCTTTTTCAGCTTCTTAACCATCGCTTTTGGAGACGTTATGGCTAAAACGAGCAAGACTAACCAAGAAAGCATTCCTAGGTATATAAAGGGGCGCTTAGTTATATCTTCTACGAAGGTGGTTAAATCTAATGATATCCAGCCGATGGTGTAGGTTAGCAAGTGCAATGTGGCATAAAAGAATGCGTATAAACCCAGCATTCTTCTATACGGACTAAAAAATCTTACGCCTATGCGCTTTAATGGCGAAACGCATAAGGTAATTAACAGAAAGCGAAGCGCCCATTCACCGGCGTTTTCTAGCAGAACCTCAATAGGGTCTATGCCTAACTGCCTTGGGTCAAATAGGTAGAGATACGTCCCGATCAAAAAAGGTAACGCACATACTATATAGACTGACCACCATTTTAATCGCTTCAGAGTCATTAATAGAATTTCTTTAAATCCATGCCTTCATACAAAGTGGCCACTTGTGGATAGCCATTGAACATTTGTGTAGGAATGCGCTCTATTTTACCTTGGCCGGTTATTCTTCGCTCAGTTGCTTGAGTCCAGCGTGGGTGTGGTCTATTTGGGTTTACGTTGCTGTAGAAGCCGTATTCTTTTGGGTTAGCTAAGTTCCAAGTGGTATCAGGCTCTGATTCTACAAACTTAATTTTAACGATCGATTTGGAAGACTTGAAGCCGTATTTCCAAGGTACGAGTAGTCGAATGGGTGCACCATTTTGGTTTGGCAGCGGCTCGCCATACATGCCTACGGCTAAAAATGATAACGAGTGCATAGCCTCATCTATTCTCAAACCCTCAACATAGGGCCAATCGATGAAAGAGAATCGATCACGCTGACCTCTTAATTCTTCTTCGCGAACAACCGATTCAAATACGACATATTTTGCGCGGCTATTCGGTTTAAAGCGTTTTAAAAGCGAGCCAAGCTCTATGCCAGTCCATGGAATCACCATCGACCAAGCTTCGACGCAGCGTAAACGATAAATTCGTTCTTCTAATGATTTAGAAACTATAAGGTCTTCTAGCGATAAAACGCCTGGCGCATCACATTCACCTTCTACAGAAATCTGCCAAGGGTAAGGATTAAACTCATCAGCGTATTTAGCCGGATCATCCTTTCCTGTTCCGAATTCATAAAAGTTATTGTACCGAGTCGCGTCATACTGATCGGTTACGGCTTCATCGGTTGTGACGCCTCGAAAAACGGTATTGGATATTTTTTGGCTCAACCAGGAAGGGGCTGATTGACTAGCAAGAATAGAAGGCGCGGCGCTTGCGAGTAATGCAGCACCGGCCGACTTTATAATTGTTCGGCGGTTTAAAAACAGTGGCTTCGGCGTTACATCGTTTTCGGTATCAGGTAAAACTAGCTTGGCCATAGTATGTTCCGCTTATAAGTTTAGAAATATATACAACAGACAACTTATTTTGGATTTAGTTCTTTCGCTTTTCGCTTTTTGCTCCATCGCACAACTTCCATCACCGGGCCGTGCAACGCATAGATAACCGCAAACCCTAGGAATACACGCGGCGGATCAAGCGCTATTAAAGCAAAGACAAGCACTATGGCCATTAATACAAAAAATGGCACACGTCTTTGCCCGCCAATGTCTTTGAAAGAGTAATAACGAATAGGTGATAACATCATTGCACCAATGACCGGTACTAGAATGACCATAAGCCAAGCGACCTGATCACCCGTAACGCCAAAATCGGCTAAAGACCAAACCGTCGCCCAAATAACACCCGCACCCGCAGGGCTGGCTAAACCAACAAAGTACTTTTTATCCACTTTACTAATTTGAACGTTAAAGCGAGCTAAACGCAGTGCTGCACCCGCAACAAAGATAAACGCAGCCACCCAACCAGCTTGCCCCATACCACTTAAAGACCACTGAAACGCTAATAGTGCAGGTGCTACGCCAAAGGCCATAAGATCGGACATACTGTCGTATTGCGCACCAAACTCACTTTGAGTGTGCGTCATTCTGGCCACACGGCCATCGGCACCATCGAGCAGTTGTGCGATAAAAATAGCAATACTGGCTTTAATAAAATCGCCATTGATAGACGAAATTATTGAAAAGAACCCTGCAAACAAGGCACTCGTTGTCAGTAAATTAGGTATCAGATACACACCACGACGATGGTGATGATGGGGCTCATTTGCCTGATCTGCAGACGTCACATCGTCTGAATGTGTTTCATTCTCTGGCTTTGACATATTACGAAGTCTCTTTTAACGAAATGGTACTGGCTGTCTTCCAAAATGCGTTAACCAGAGGGTCTTGCAACCGCCGGTTAAGTACGCAAACACCCACATCAAAGGGCTGCAATGGCTTTTCAACATCCAATACTCGGATTTTATTTTCTAAAGGTGAATTTTCAATGACCAATCGAGGCACCACACCCACACCGAGTCCTAGACCGACCATCGCTACAATGGCTTCATGACCAGCTACCTGGGCGTAGATATTGGGCTTTAAGCTTTGCGAGCGAAACCATTGATCTAAACGCTTACGAGTTAAACCAAATTCCGACATGACAAACGGCACTTGCCCCCAAGTTACCGGCGTTTGCTCTAGCAGCGCATTTACAGGGCCTTCTTCTGCCGGCGCAATAAACTCAAGCGGCGTCTTAACTAACGATTTAAACAACAACGGGTTTGGCAGTTGGTCTGGCAAAGGCGCTACGGCAATGTCAGCTTCATCGTCCATCACCTTTTGAACGGCCTGAGCTCCATCTCCCGTTTCGAGCTGAACTTCAATATTCGGGAAAGACTTTCGAAATTCGGTCAATAAAATCGACATGAACGAATAGGTGGCTGTTACCGTGCAATACAGACGTATTTGCCCTGTTAACTCGACAGGATTATTCTTTAAACGGTGCTTAAGGTCTTGCCAGTGGGTCAACGTTGCTTCAGCAAACTCTCGAAACTGGCGTCCCGCTTGGGTTAAAACAACCGTACGGTTGTCACGCTCAAATAATGTAGACCCTAATTCGTCTTCTAACCGCGCAATAGAGCGGCTTAAAGTCGAAGGGCTGACATGCATTGCCTCTGACGTTTTACCGTAGTGCAAGGTTTGAGAAAGGTGTATAAATTGGCGCAGCGCACGAAGATCCATAGTTACCTCCAAATGGTCACCCTATTATGCCATGCCCGACTTTGTGTTGCAGCTATCGCAACAATAAATTCTAAAAAAGCCTTAAAGTGCCATTAATTCGATATCAACAGTTAAAATTGGCGGTTTTTTAACCTGTCATCTAGAATGTAATTAAGCAATAAGAAATACAAAAAACCACTATGCCTGCCGTGCTGTTGAAGTTAAGCATCAAAACATTTCGAGTATGTAATCTATGAGCCTAAAACCTCGCTCTAGGTACAGTAAGCTCAACTGGTATCTGTCTATAGTGGCAATGATTTCTATTGTCGTCCCCGCCGTTCTGGTCAGCATGATTGAGATTTACAGCCGATTTAAATCTGAAACCACCGTCCGTTCCACTGAGCAAGCCAATGCCCTTTTAAAAGTACTAGAAAGCGGCATTCAGATTCCACTTTGGACCTTAACGCATAAAGATGCTCAGAGTTTAATTGCAGGCATTGTATTAAATGATGCCGTATTGAGCATTGAAGTCGTCGACGACACCGGTGAACCATTTATAAACTATAAAAAGAAGAATTATTCGAGCTTGATCAAAAGCGGACTGTTTATAAAAAAGTCCTCTGAGGTTATCTATAATGAGTCGCCGATAGGCCTTGTTAGCCTAGAGTACAGCTTAGTGCCTGCAAGAGAGGCTGCCATCAGTGACTCAGTTAGAATACTCTTCATTATTGCCATTCAAGCCGTTATATCACTGACCGTTATATTATTTGTGATTAACCGCCGAGTAACTATCCCCTTGGCAAAAATCAAACAGGGTGCACAAGAGATCTCTCAACAACGATTTGATACCCATATACCAACCCTCTTTAACGATGAATTTGCTGATGTAGCCAAAGAGCTCAATATCATGAAGGAAGCACTTAGAAATTCATTTGGTCTTTTAGAGGAGCGTGTAGAAAAGCGCACGCAAGAGTTATTACAACTTAACTCCGAATTAACCATGGCCATTCAAAGGCTAGAGGGCGCTAAAGACAATATCGTGGAGAATGAAAAATTAGCTGCTTTGGGCGCGCTTGTGGCGGGTGTATCTCACGAACTCAATACGCCCATTGGTAACGGGAAAGTCATGGCGAGCTCACTGTATGAAAGTGCAATTAGGATAAACAATGCTTTCAAATCTGGAACTATGACACAAAGCCAATTTGAGTCTGAAATATCTGAAATGATTGAAAGTAGCCAATTACTCGAAAGAAATTTAGATAAAGCTATAAAGCTGGTTCAAAGCTTCAAGCAAATTGCGGTCGACCGGACCAGTGACCAGCGTCGAAGCTTTATGGTCAATTCCTTTATCTTAGAAGTTCAGGCCACTCTATTACATATTTTTAAAACAACGCCACACACTCTAAACGTAATTCTGAAAGAAGACGTTGAGCTAAACAGCTACCCTGGTGTACTCAGTCAAGTCATCACCAATTTAATAAATAATGCGTTACTCCATGGTCTAGAGGCTAAAGCCGCCGGTCAAGTTATTATCGAAGTGATCCCTCATGTGACACAAGTAGAAATTAAGGTTATTGATGACGGGCAAGGGATGCCACAAGATGTTAAAAAACGCATTTTTGAACCCTTTTTCACCACCAAACTCGGAAAAGGCGGCAGCGGGTTAGGCATGCATATAATTCATAACCTAACGACAGCGACATTAGGGGGCAAGGTTCGAGTTGATTCCCAGGTCGGGGTAGGCACTCAAGTTACCCTAATGATTCCACTGGAAGCGCCCTGATTTAGCGACTAAAATTTGCCAAGAATGCATGGATTTTGACCTAAATGTTCTTAATGCCATTTACTGCAACACTTGATTGCCAACAATTCATTTTAAGCAACACGAAGGTTTCGCTAGACTGCATTGCAACGGTGGTACTAAACCACATACAACATTACGGGTATCTTTATTTATGTCTAATTATTTTAATACTTTGAATCTACGCGAGCAGTTAGCTCAACTAGGCGTTTGCCGCTTTATGGGCCGCGATGAGTTTGCCAACGAGTGCGATGCCCTTAAAGGAAAGAAAATTGTTATCGTCGGTTGTGGTGCGCAAGGCTTGAACCAAGGTTTGAATATGCGCGATTCTGGCTTAGACGTTTCATACGCGCTTCGCCAAGCCGCGATTGATGAAAAGCGCCAGTCGTTTAAAAACGCCAGCGAAAATGGCTTTAACGTGGGCTCCTATGAAGACTTAATTCCAACGGCCGATTTAGTAATTAATCTAACGCCAGATAAGCAACATTCATCGGTTGTTAATGCGGTAATGCCCTTGATGAAACAAGGCTCTGCTCTAGGTTATTCTCACGGTTTTAACATTGTTGAAGTGGGCCAAAAGATACGTGAAGACATCACTGTTATTATGGTAGCGCCGAAATGCCCAGGAACTGAAGTTCGCGAAGAATATAAGCGTGGTTTTGGTGTTCCAACTCTCATGGCGGTTCACCCTGAAAACGATCCTAAAGGCGAAGGTCATGAAATGGCTAAAGCTTGGGCTGCAGCAACAGGTGGTCACCGCGCTGGCGTTTTAGAAAGCTCGTTCGTGGCAGAAGTAAAATCAGATTTAATGGGTGAGCAGACGATTCTATGCGGCATGCTGCAAGCGGGCTCTATTCTTTGCTACGACAAGATGATCGAAGAAGGCGTAGATGCAAGTTATGCAGCTAAGCTAGTTCAATACGGCTGGGAAACAGTGACTGAGGCGTTAAAATTAGGCGGCATCACCAATATGATGGATCGTTTAGATAACCCATCTAAGGTCAAAGCGTTTGAACTTTCAGAAGAGTTAAAAGAAATCATGCGCCCGCTATTCCGTAAGCATCAAGATGACATCATCAGTGGTCAATTCTCGCAAACAATGATGGCCGATTGGGACGCAGACGATAAAGATTTATTAGGCTGGCGTGAAGAAACTGGGCAGACTGCTTTTGAAAAAGCGCCTGAGCTGCCAAATGATTTAGACGAACAAGATTACTTTGATAATGGCATTTTAATGATCGCTATGGTGAAATCAGGTGTTGAACTCGCGTTCGAAACCATGGTTGAAAGCGGCATTGTGGAAGAAAGTGCTTATTATGAATCACTTCATGAGCTTCCACTTATAGCGAATACCATTGCTCGTAAGAAGCTTTATGAAATGAATGTTGTGATCAGCGATACCGCAGAATATGGTAACTACTTATTTGCGAATGCGGCGGTGCCATTGCTTGCAGACACCATCATGAAGAAAGTAGATGCATCGGTAATCGGAAAAGGCTTAAATTCAGAATCGAACTCGGTTGATAACTTCGAACTCGTACAAGTTAACGATGCTATTCGTAATCATCCGATTGAGTATGTTGGTGAAGAGCTTCGCGGCTATATGACCGACATGAAACGAATTGTAGAAGCTTAAGTTAGCTTCTCACTTCTCAGTGAGGTCCCCAAAAGGGAATGAGCATTAGCCCGCATTTATTGCGGGCTTTTTTTTGCTTTTTATTCTGGTTTGGTAATTAATTCATTGGCACGTGCAATTTGCAGCGCCATGGTTTCTAAGGTAGAAATCACCAACTCTGGTCTCGTTTCTATGAGCGATCGAAACTTATCGTAATTAACGCGTACGGCAGAACAAGGACCATCTGCGACAACCGATGCGGTTCTCGTAGTTTTCAGCAGCATCGCTTGAAGCCCAATAATTTCATTCTCTTTGGCTTCACCGACTTGTTGACCATCGATCATCACCTTGGCTTTACCTTGTATTAGAGTATAAACCGCATCGGCAGGTTCACCCTCTTTAATAATAACTTCGCCAGATTGGAAAAAATCAAATCCCGGCATAGGGTCAGGTGGCACGGCTGTATTATGGCTCATAAGCTCAATCATTAAATCAGAGAACCCGTGAATGATATTGGGGATACTTTGGGCATTTATGTCGTCCCAGGTCCAAACTTCCAATTCGAGCGCGCCTTCTTGATACCACTGCAACAATTCACCGGTGTAGCCAAGCCAGCAATCACCGGCTTCCATGGCAAATAAACGGTTATTCGTGGCTGTTATTCCAATAGACCCTTTAACTATATGCACAACGGCAGCATTGGCCAAGGTATCTTCGTCTAATTGTTCACGGTTAACCTTCAGCTCAGTCGGCTTAATACCGCTGAATTGATCCAAAACATATTTCTGGTGATCTTGGGCTTTATCTACCCAGCCTTCTGGGTGTTTTACCAAGGTAAACATACTGCTAGCCTTCCTTCATCATCGAGGTCATTTCATCAGTCTTAATGATACTTTGCTCATAAGCCCGCGTGATATCAGACAAACTTAACCCTAAATCTAATATCTGTTTAAGGGGGATCTGATGCCACTGCGAATGAATATAATACAATGACGTTACCAGCAATATACCTAATACGCCATCATAGTCGGTAAGCGCCTTTTGTAATTCAGATGATAAAGGAAGTTTTTCAAGAAGGATTTCTAAAGGTTGATCAAACCAAGCATCCAAGCTGCTTAACATACCAACTGAAAAGCACTTCGGGGCTAACTCAGGGTCAATCATTTTCCCCAATGATTCGCACATGGTTGCGCGTAAAAAGCTGATGGTTTGTAACTCTTCTGATTTATCATTTAATTGACCCAAACAAACCAAAGTAGCCCAACTGCGAATACGTTGCATGCCCAACAATACAACGGCATGATCAATGGAGTCTACAGTGGTCGCTCGGCGGTAAAAGGAAGAGTTGACGAGTTTTAACAGCTTGTAAGACAAAACCGTGTCTCGTTTTATAACCTCCGCAATAACGCTGGCATCTTCTTCTGGCTTATAAAGGATTACGAGCAAATCAAACAATGCTTTACGGTTAGCATTTAAAACATGGCCTGTTACGGCTTCGGGCCGACAAAAATAATAACCTTGAAATAAGTCGAATTTCAGTTCTTTGCATAAATAAAACATTTCATGCGTCTCAACTTTTTCAGCTAATAGCATTACATCGTGCTGTTTTAGCAGTTCTACCGCATCTACGAGCTCATCCTTGCTCATTTCAATGACATCAAGCTTTACTATATCTACCGAGTCTATTAGCTCTGGCCGATAATTTTTCATTTCAAAATCATCTAAGGCCACTCGGAATCCGCGCCGTTTAAGCAGCTCTATTTCATGGTCTAGTTTTTTCAAATGGTGTTCAGATTCAAGAATTTCTACAAAAAGAAACTCCACGGCGAAATCTGGCAAATTAGCGGCCATACTCAACCGAATGTTTAACAACCCGGGTTTACCATTTAACAATTGCGGCGCACTATTATCTGCAAATGCGCTGAGCAGTACGGACCGAGTGGCAACATCGCCATCTAAGAACTCGGCTTGATTAACTTCTCCACTGCGAAATAACAGCTCGTAAGCAAATACCTGTTGGGCATTGTTTAAAATGGGCTGACGAGCGAATAAAATGTCTGGCTGCACCTGTTGCTCCAGCAAAAATACTTATAGATTCACTATAGCATCGCTTGTTAAGGTTTGCCTTGAAATAGCCTTTAAGATTGTCCTTGAGCCCATTTATGCGTAACTTGTACAGATAATGCTTAATAATTAGGCGCACAGATGAATATTCAAATAGGTTTACCCTGTGACCCCGAGTGGCTGTGCAATGCTATTGGCTTAGTGATTGGCGTTATCGTAGTGGTGGGTGTAATTGCTTTGATAAGAACTGTTTTGAAGGAGCAAAAAAAAAGGAGATAAATAATATCTCCTTTCTACTGAGCTTAGCTTAACACTATAAACTGAGTGTTTTTTCACCCCGCGCTACACCGGAAACACCTGTTCGAGCAACTTCCATGATGGTTGCACCTGATAACGCGTCTAGAAATGCATTGAGTTTGTCTTCATTTCCCGTCACTTGAATAGTGTAAGTAGTAGCCGTTACATCAATGATGGCTGCTCGGAATATATCGGCACTGCGTTTTACTTCTTCACGCAAGGCTCCAGCCGCTCTCACTTTCACCAACATGAGTCCACGTTCAATGTGGGCACCCTCAGTAAGATCGACAACTTTGATTACTTCAACCAACTTATTAAGCTGCTTAGTGATTTGCTCAACGACTTGGTCATCACCTTTGGTGACTAGAGTCAGTCGAGACAAGGAATCATCTTCGGTTGGCGCTACGTTTAAAGACTCAATGTTAAATGCACGCTGTGCAAATAGACCCACTAACCTTGCCAAGGCACCCGCTTCGTTTTCCATAAGTACAGAAAGTATATGTCTCATTAGGTACGCTCCGTCTTACTTAAAAACATATCGCACATAGCTCCATTGGGTACCTGCATTGGGTAAACGTGCTCTTCTGGCTCAATACGAACATCGATAAACACCGACTTATCACGTATCGCTAACGCTTCTTTTAACACCGCTTCAAGCTGATCAGCCTTATCAACAACAAAGCCAACATGGCCATAACTTTCGGCTAATTTCACAAAATCGGGCAATGAATCAAGATACGAATGCGAATAGCGTGATTCGTAGTTCATGTCTTGCCACTGACGAACCATGCCTAAATAGCCATTATTCAAGCACAATATTTTCACTGGAAGGCCATATTGCTTGCAGGTTGAAAGCTCTTGAATATTCATTTGAATAGAGCCTTCACCCGTTACGCAAATAACATCCGCATCTGGGTAATTTAACTGCACACCCATGGCCGCTGGTAGGCCAAACCCCATAGTGCCGAGGCCACCTGAGTTAATCCAACGGTTGGGTTTGTTAAATTTGTAGTACTGCGCGGCAAACATTTGATGCTGACCTACATCTGAGCAAACGTAAGCATCGCCTTTGGTCACCTTGCTCAATGTTTCTATCACAAATTGTGGCTTCATCATCTCAGAATCATCTGTGCGATATCGCCCGCCATGACGCTCACGCCATTGATTGATTTGCGCCCACCATTGATCAAGCGCGGCATCATCTATTGTTTGAGTGGTTTGCTCTAACTGGGAAAGCATTTCCACTAAAACTGACTTCACAGGCCCAACAATAGGGATGTCTGCCACGATATTTTTCGAGATAGACGTTGGGTCTATGTCTATTTGAATGATTTTCGCATTCGGACAGAACTTGGTCACGTTATTAGTAACTCGGTCATCTAATCGTGCACCCACCGCCAAAATAACATCGGCGTTATGCATGGCCATGTTGGCTTCGTAAGTGCCATGCATACCGAGCATGCCTAAACTTTGTTCATCGGTACCGGGATACCCACCCAGCCCCATCAACGTGTTGGTTACCGGGTAATTTATGAGCTTTGCAAACTGAGTGAGTTCATCGGATGCTTTGCCTAAAATTACGCCGCCACCTGCATAAATAACCGGTTTCTTAGCCTGCAACAACAAATTCATAGCCTTGCGAATTTGCCCACTGTGGCCTTTCTTTACCGGGTTATAAGATCGAATTTTAACTCGTTCAGGGTAATGGTATGGAAACTTAACATTGGGCGCGGTCATGTCTTTAGGGACATCAACAACAACCGGACCAGGGCGTCCACTTTGAGCAATGTAGAAGGCTTTTTTAATGGCTAAAGGAATCTCTTCTGCCGATTTCACTAGAATATTGTGCTTAACCACCGGGCGAGAAATACCGAGCATATCGGTTTCTTGGAACGCATCGCAACCGATCAAGTGACTCATTACCTGACCCGTAATGACGACCATCGGGATGGAATCCATATAGGCTGTTGCAATACCAGTAATTGCGTTAGTTGCACCCGGACCTGAAGTCACTAATACAACGCCGGCTTTACCACTGGCTCGTGCATAAGCATCGGCCATATGAGTGGCGGCTTGTTCGTGACGAACTAGAATGTGTTTTACTTTTTCTTGTCGGTGTAAGGCATCGTAGATATGGAGCACTGAGCCGCCGGGGTAGCCATATACGTACTCGACCCCTTCGTCTTCTAATGCGCGACAAAGCATTTCACCACCAGATAGCATTTCTGGCTGAGATTCAGATTTTGACATGGTTTTTTTAACCTTCGCTACGACTCAAGAACGCGTTAACCACTTCTGGCCTGAGCTTCAGCGTGTATTCAAACGCGGCCACCGGTAAGTGACTGCATCAATACGGCTAACCGGCGAAGGGCGATACCTTCAGCTCCGACGTTAACGTTGCTGCTTGATTCTTTTTGTGCAAATAACCCAGCGATAAACTGTGGGCGCTTATCAACATTCTAATCAGTGATTAAAGAATGTCCAGCAAAGCTTTTGATTATTTTGGTGATGCTTGGCCGCAAGTGATGATCACTTGCGGCTGTGGAGATCTATTGGAATTGAATGATCCCATCAACAACGTCGCCATGAATGGTTCCGCCACTGACAAACTCGCCTTTTAACAAGGCTGAGGCCAATGGATTTTCCAATTCACGTTGTATGGCTCGTTTTAAAGGCCGAGCGCCATATACTGGATCAAAGCCCGCGGCGCACAGTTTATCCAGTACAGCAGGCGTGAGCGACAAACGAATATCCTGATCGCCTAAGCGATCTCGTAAATAGTCGAGTTGAATATCAGCAATGCCATGAATTTGTTCATTACCCAATGGATGAAATACCACAACTTCGTCTAAACGGTTAATAAATTCTGGTCGGAAATGACCACTCACAACTTCCATCACCGCTGATTTCATTTCCTCATAATTAGCCTCACCGGCTAAGGTTTGAATTTGATCACTGCCTAAGTTAGAAGTCATCACTATGACGGTATTGCGGAAATCTACGGTTCTACCTTGGCCATCGGTTAAACGGCCATCATCGAGCACCTGTAGTAAAATATTAAAGACATCGTGATGCGCCTTTTCAACTTCATCTAACAAAATAACCGAATAAGGTTTTCTTCGCACCGCTTCTGTAAGGTAACCCCCTTCTTCGTAGCCAACATACCCTGGAGGTGCACCAATAAGTCTTGCGACTGAGTGCTTTTCCATGAATTCGGACATGTCGATACGCACCAAAGATTCTGTGGTATCAAATAAGAAGTTCGCCAAAGCTTTACATAGCTCTGTTTTACCTACACCCGTTGGTCCTAAAAATAAAAACGATCCATTCGGGCGATTCGGATCGGCTAATCCCGAGCGAGAACGGCGAATAGCATTCGAAACGGCGGCCACCGCTTCTTCTTGGCCTACTAGGGTTTCATGGATTTTATCTTCCATTCGCAATAGCTTATCGCGCTCACCTTCAAGCATTTTATCAACCGGAATGCCTGTCCAACGCGAGATGACATTAGCAATGGATTCATCCGTAACATTGCTTTGCAACAACTGCATGTCCATCATTTCCGCTTGGCTGGCCATGTCGAGTTGTTTTTCCAATTCAGGAATAGTGCCATATTGAAGCTCTGACATACGCGCTAAATCACCGGAACGACGAGCGGATTCTAACTCAACTCGCGCCTGTTCAAGCTGTTCTTTAACGTGTTGTGAGCCTTGTACGGCGGCTTTTTCAGCGGTCCAAATTTCTTCTAAATCGGCAAATTCACGCTCAACGTCTGTGATCGATTCTCGAAGTTTTTCAAGCCGTTGCTTTGCTTGAGGGTCTTTTTCTTTTTTCAGTGCTTCGGCTTCAATTTTTAATTGAATTAAGCGGCGTTCGAGGCGATCCATTGACTCAGGCTTAGAATCAATTTCCATTCGAATTCGGCTAGCAGCTTCATCAATTAAATCTATGGCTTTATCGGGCAGTTTACGATCTGAAATATATCGTTCAGATAGTTTAACCGCTGAAATTAGAGCGCCATCGGTAATGGTTACACCATGGTGCACTTCGTACCGCTCTTTTAAACCGCGCAAAATTGCAATGCTGTCTTCTTCGTTCGGTTCAGACACAACAACTTTTTGGAAGCGCCGTTCCAATGCACCATCCTTTTCAATGTATTGCCGATACTCATCCAAGGTTGTGGCACCCACGCAATGCAGCTCGCCGCGAGCCAATGCAGGTTTGAGCATGTTGCCTGCATCCATTGCGCCGTCGCTTTTACCGGCACCGACCATGGTGTGCAACTCATCAATAAAGAGAATGATCTGGCCTTCTTGTTTGGACAATTCATTCAAAACAGCTTTTAACCGTTCTTCAAACTCACCCCTATATTTAGCACCCGCTAATAGCGAACCCATATCTAAAGACAGTACGCGCTTATTCTTTAGGCTTTCAGGAACTTCTCCATTAATAATGCGCTGAGCTAAACCCTCAACAATGGCAGTTTTACCAACACCAGGTTCACCGATCAATACAGGGTTGTTTTTGCGACGGCGCTGCAAGACTTGAATGGTCCGGCGAATTTCGTCATCTCGACCAATGACAGGGTCTAACCGGCCTTCTTCAGCGAGCGCCGAAAGATCTACCGTGTATTTATCTAAGGATTGCCTGTTTTCTTCGGCGTCTTGGCTATTGACCGATTGACCATCGCGAATATCGTCAATGGCTTGTTGCAACGTGTCTTCAGTTACGCCAGATTCATTAAGGACTTTGGCGATGTTTGAGCGGTCTTGCAACATAGAGAGCAAAACCAATTCACTGGAAATAAACTGGTCTTTCTTTTGCTGGGAAAGCTTATCGGCGCGATTTAGAACACGACCAAGATCGTTACTCATGTGTACTTCAGCGTCAGCGCCCGTCACTTTAGGTAGTGCATCCAGAGCATCTTCTGTCCGCTGGCGAAGCTGTGAAATATTGGCACCGGCTTTTTGCAAAACAGCGGCTACGGACGCACTTTTTTGATTCAGTAACGCCAACAGTAAATGCGCTGGTTCTATGAAACTATGGTCATGCCCAAGCGCAACCGACTGTGCATCTGAAAGTGCCAACTGCAAACTACTGGTCAAACGATCAATCCGCATGACTTTCCCTCTTTTCAATGACTCTGTTTAACAACTTACCCGCAGCTCGCTGAATACTCATCAAACGGCTGCGGCTATTCCTTTAGATGAGGGTTCCCATCCTTATAATCAAGTGCAATTTTTAATCAATTTTCCATATCAAATTGGCCATGCGACCCGTTTGGCCTTCTCTACGATACGAATAGAATTCATCAACCCTTTCAAAAGTACATTGCTCACTTTTATAGACTGCTGAGACACCAAGCGATTTAAGGTGCAACTCGGCGAGCCTTTGCAAATTGGCGTTATACTTACCATGTTCTGGTAGCGAATCAAAGCAAGACTCGAAGTTTGGAAAGGATGAAAATGCCTCTTTAACTTCTTCTCCCACTTCAAAATGGTTTGGACCGATACAAGGGCCTAATCCGCAAATCACCTGTGATGGGTGGTCAAACTTTGCTAAGGTTTTCGATAAAATACCGTCTGCCAAGCCGCGCCAACCGGCGTGCGCCACACCAAGTTTGTGGCCATTTTTCGTCCAAAAATACACCGGCAAACAATCCGCGGTCATGACACAGCAGGCAAGGTTTACATCGGAGGTTACACTGGCGTCAGTAGGCTCTGCTGTATTTGCGCACTCTGCGTTAACCACATGGGAACTATGAGTTTGATTTAACCATACTATGGTCGGTTGCTGAGCCAACCTAGCTTGCAATAGCTTGCGGTTACTGCTCACTACAGGCTTCGGCTCACCAACATGGTGAGCAATATTGAACGCATTAAAAGGTGCTGAGCTGCTGCCACTTTTACGAGTTGTCCAGCCAGCTAAAATGTTTGCCGGTAACGGCCATTGTGCGTATGTAAAAGACATCAATATTCTTCTTCGTTTGCACCTGTTTCTTTCATATCTTCATGAAGTACTTCGATCAACTCTAACATGTCATCTGGAATCTCAGCTTCCCAGCTGACCATACTACCGGTCTCTGGGTGTTCCAGTTCTAAGTGCCCGGCATGCAAGGCTTGCCGTTTAAAGGTTTTTAAGACATCGAGCACTTCAACATTGACGCCTTTCGGTAATCGAGATCGGCCTGCATACAACGGATCCCCAACTAATGGGTAACCGATGTGCGAAAGGTGCACACGAATTTGGTGAGTACGGCCGGACTCTAATTTACAGCGTATGAGCGTATGGTTTACATAGCGCTCTTCAACTCGATAATGCGTAACCGCATCTTTACCCATACCTTCAGGTGCTACCGCCATTTTAGTTCGGTGCGTTGGGTGTCGACCAATAGGCTCATCGATGGTTCCACCGCCGGTCATCACACCCATACATACAGCATAATACTCTCGGCCCATAGTGCGCTTTTGCAACTGAGCGGCCAATGATGTTTGCGCCGCTAGCGTACGTGCAACCACCATTAGCCCAGAAGTATCTTTATCTAAACGGTGCACGATGCCCGCTCGTGGCAAAGTTGCCGACTCTGGGTAATGATGCAATAGCGCATTTAGTAATGTACCAGAAGGCGTACCTGCTCCAGGGTGCACAACTAAGCCGACCGGTTTATTTATAACGATGATGTGATCATCTTCAAAAACAACGTCGAGCTTAATGTCTTCAGCTTCCCATCGCTCTTGTGCTTCCAAATGCGCATTAATGTGTAAAGTTTCACCCCCCACCAACTTGTCTCTAGGTCTAAAGGTTTCGCCATCAACAGTAAGCTCTCCATCTTTGATCCACTGCTGAATACGGGAGCGTGAATAGTCTGGAAACAGCTTCGCCGCCACCTGATCTAAGCGTTTATGACCCATTTCAAGAGGCACTTGTTGTGAAATATTAATTGAATCGTGTGAATCGGTCATTGGAGGCAAGGGGGTCCTGTGGTTACAATAGCGCCCATTCTACTGATTTAATGAGATTTAGCATGTTTAGAGCGGTATTTTCATCGTCTTTTTTGCAAAAAGCCTGTTTATTGGCCGTTTTACTGAGCTTAGTGGGTTGTGCAGGATTGTCCACACAAACCTCTGATACAGAATCGGGCTATTACCAAGCCGCGCAAACCTATTTAGACAAGCGCAATTTTACAATGGCAATAGAGAAGCTTGAGGCGCTGCAAAGCCGCTTCCCCTTTGGCCGATACGCTGATGCCAGTTCGCTTGATCTAATGTACGCAAAATACCAAATGAATAATTTTGCGGAATCACTTATCACAGCAGACCGGTTCGCACGCCTTAATGCCGATTCACCGAATTTAGATTACGCCTACTTTATTCAAGCGATGAGCTATTACCAAATGTATATGGAAAACAGCGGTATATTTGGCAAAGCAGACCCTGCAATGCGCTCATCTGAACAAGGCAAAAAAGCGTTTTCTTCAATGCAGCTGTTTCTAGATCTGTTCCCTTCAAGTGCATACCGAAGTGAAGCGCTTAAATCGATGGTGGTTCTAAAAGACGCGTTAGCAAAACATGAATTGTATGTTGCAGATTTCTATTTCCGCAAAGAAGCTTGGGTGTCTGCAGCCGATCGAGCCGCAGCAGTGATTAATCATTATCCTGGCGTTACCGCGCAAGCCGATGCCTATTTAATACTCATAGGTAGCTACGATGCACTCGGGCTTCAAGAAGAATACGACATTGCCGTACAGAAGTTTTCAACTCAATATCCACAGCACCCAACGCTTGCGTCGGGTACCTTTGATGCACCTAAACGTCAAAGTGAACGATGGTGGGTGAAAGCACTGACTCTTGGCTTAGCCCAGTAATCCTGCTTAACAAAAGGTATTTAATGCCTTTTTAACCACATCGAACAGTTTATCGGGTGTTTCGACTACATCGTGAGCACCCGCCTCTTTTAGCGCAACTTCATCGCTGTAGCCCCACAAAACACCCGTGGTTGCAATATCAATATAACGCCCGGCTTCCATATCGTATTTGGTATCGCCAATCATCACGGTATCGGCTTTTCTTAAGTTTTCTTGTTCGAATAATCGCGTTAATAGCTCTTTTTTATCAGCGTATTTACCATCAAAGGTAGACCCGTAAATACCAGAAAAGTAAGTATTCAGATTATTCGCTTCAATAATTTGCTCTGCATAAAGCTCATACTTAGCGGTAGCAACAAATTGCTGAGCACCGATTTGCTTGAACGCCTCAAGAGCGGCCAAAACACCTTCAAACGGCTTGCTACTGGTCAGTGACTGTTGGTAATGCTCACGATAGACCTTTTTAGCCGCTGCGATTTCGTCCTTATTAGACATATCCAGTAACTCGGCAATGATGTTATCAAGCCCAGGGCCAATATATGGCCGGAGCTCATCTAAGCTGCGAGTGGGTTTTCCATAATGCGCTAAAGTATGGTTAAAGGAACCAGCTACGGCGGGAATTGAATCTACTAAAGTACCGTCTAAATCCCATAAAATATTGATCAACAACGATCTCCTCGTTTTATAGTTTAGCCTACCGGCCTGGCTTCCAACCATGGGTAATGGGGTAACGTCTATCTCGCCCAAAGCCACGCTGAGTCACACGAACACCTTCCGGTGCTTGTCTGCGTTTATATTCATTAATATCAATTAATCTAATTATGCGGTATGCAACGTGTCGATCAAAACCGGCCTCAACGATGTCATCAAGACTCTCATCACGCTCGACATAACGCTCGATAATATCGTCTAAAATATCGTATGGCGGTAAACTGTCTTCATCGAGCTGATCTGGGGCAAGTTCGGCAGAAGGCGGCCGTGTTATCACGCGCTCTGGCACGGCTAAGCCTTGACTGTTACGCCATTGCGCTAGTTTATAGACCCACGTTTTAGGCACGTCTTTTAAGGCATTGTAGCCGCCACACATGTCTCCATATAATGTGGCGTAGCCTACGGCCATTTCACTTTTATTACCGGTTGTTAAGACCATATAACCGAGCTTATTTGATAAAGACATCAAAAACAAACCACGCATTCTCGATTGCATATTTTGTTCAGTTACATCCACCGGGCGATCGCCAAAGACTGGAGCTAACGTGCTTTGAGCGGCTTCAAAAGCTTCGGCTATTGGCAGTACTTCGTATCGAATACCCAGTAACTTTGCCTGCCCTTGCGCGTCTTCTAAGCTCATTTTTGCCGTGTACTGATACGGCATCATCACGCCCATTACTCGATCTGCGCCCAAAGCATCTACAGCAATAGCGGCACTTAACGCCGAATCAATGCCGCCAGACATACCCAATACTACGCCAGGGAACCCGTTTCGGTTCACATAATCGGCTAGGCCAGTCACGAGAGCATTATAAAGTTCTTCTTCAATGCTTAGCTCTGGGCTTCGCTGTTCATTTTTAACACACCAGCCAGCCTCTGTTTGTTCGAGCTCGGCGATTTCAAAGGCTTCTTTAAAACTCGGCAACGTAAACCGGATTTTAGCATTGCTGTCTACGATAAAAGATCCGCCGTCAAATACTAACTCATCTTGCCCAGTCATATGATTGACATAAACAGTCGCCATAGGCCATTGCGATACCACCTTTGCAACCTGGGCGTGGCGCTGAGCCGTTCGATCAATATTATAAGGGCTGCCATTTATATTGATGTTGATTTGAGCGCCCGCTTCATAAGCACGTCGAGCCGGCCCTTCGTACCAGATGTCTTCACAAATAGTGAGCGCAAAAGGAATGCCTTTGAATTCAAAGGTGCAGGTTTGCGTACCTTTTTGGAAATAACGCTTTTCATCGAATACTTGGTAGTTGGGTAAGTGCTGCTTTGCATAATCGGCAATTATGTCGCCTTGATAAATCACCATAGATTTATTGTACAGCTTACCCTCCTGTGCTTCGGGATAACCAATGACAATTGCGATTGGTAATTTAGCTTGCTTGATTTGTTCCAACGCATCGCCGACTCGTGCCTTCAAACTTGGTCGCAACAGCAAATCTTCTGGTGGGTAACCCGTGATGGTTAACTCAGGGAAAACCACCATGTCTGCGCCTTGCTTTAGAGCCTTAGTCGCAATCTCAATAATTTTTGTACCATTGCCTTCGATATCGCCCACTGGGAATCGATATTGCGCTAACGCGATTCGAATACTCATATCCAACCTTAAACTGTTTAATAACCCTATTGTGAGGCCAAGAGTGTGCCGAAACAAGGTTTTGATCTACTCTTATGGATGACCAATCACCTCAATTCGCTTTATACTGATCAAACGACTTATAGATTGAGGCCAGCATGTCTAAACAACCGACGCATTCCTATCATAGAGCTCAACAATTACTGTTTGCGTTTGGTATTTATCGGTTAATTTTAGCCACGGCTTTAACCGTCGCTGCATTTATCCCTAAAACCATCAGTGAAGTTTTACCAGGCGCTAGTGTGGAATCTCTGCAATTGGCGACACTGGCCTACCTAGTACTGGCCGTGCTCGGGATGCTGATCACCATTAACGAACAAATTAGTAAAACACCCATTATTGTTTTACTCATCACCGACATATTATTGGTTATGTTGATCACTCGCTATGGCGGCGGCGTAGACAGTGGCTTTGGTAACCTGTTGCTTATATCGGTTGGCTTAGGAGGCATTTTATTGCCTTTGAAACAAAGCCTATTGATCGCTGCTGTCGCTACTTCTAGCCTTATCTACACTGAGTTTCTGCCCTTTAAAGATTCAGCTCAGCAAGAGCTGTTGCAAGCAGCGCTGCTCGGTGTAGGCTATTTTGCAGAAGCGTTATTTTTGCAATACGTCACGCAACGAATGCAATCCACAGAACAGTTAGCACGCGCACAAGCCGATACTATTTTAGATTTACGGCATCTCAATGAACTTATTGTACAGCGCATGCGTACTGGAATTATCGTGATCACAGCCGATGGCGCCATCCGGCTCGTCAATGATTCGGCTCGAGACCTGTTAGGCATCACTGAAAAAAGACCCTTTTGGTTGCCCAAGCCCTTACATGAACGTTTGATCGAATGGAAAAAAAATCCGACCAAACTGGTTGAAGGCTATCAAATGGACAGCGACCACCCGCTAGTGCAGCTAAACTTTGCCAAACTGCAACCAACAGATGATTCGGATTTAATTTTATTCGTTGAAGACATTGGTCGCGTGCAGCAGCAAGCCCAGCAGCTAAAATTAGCCTCATTAGGCCGTCTTACGGCATCTATCGCTCATGAAATACGCAACCCTTTGGGGGCTATTAGTCACGCCGCACAGTTACTCGATGAAATGGCCGATATTGACCCTGCTGATAAAAGATTGCTCGATATTATCCACACCCATACAGAGCGGGTGAATAAAATTATTGAAACTATCTTAGATTTATCTCGTAAACGCCCCAAAAAAATTGAATCCATTGGCTTAACGTCGCTGATCGAAGAATGCATCAATGAACGCAGCGTCACGCAAGAGGCGGATCAGATTGATTTACAGTTGGATGCCAGCATTAAAGTCTCGCTGGATGTGAACCAGATCAAACAAGTACTGCACAACATCGTCGATAATGGCTTACGCTACAGCGAACAAAATACAGGGCAGCGTCGCATTCAACTGGTCTCAGGCCATTTACCCGATACCGAGCAACTGTACTTAGATATCATTGATCGCGGTCCTGGTGTTCCTGAAGAGCAAATAAAACTATTGTTTGAACCGTTTTATACCACCGAAAACAGCGGAACCGGTTTAGGGTTGTATATTGCCAAAGAGCTGTGCGAAGCAAACCGTCTGACGTTAACTTACTACAACGTTCCCGATGGTGGTTGCTTTCGAATAATCTTCTCTCATACTATTAGTCAAAAACATAATATAAGTTAGGAATTTACTATGTCACTGCCGCAACGAGTTCTCGTTATTGATGATGAACCCGACATTCGTGAACTTTTAGAGATAACTTTAATGCGCATGGGCATTGAAAGTTTCAGTGCAGTCGACGTGCATACCGCTTACAAGGCTATCAATGAACAGGACGTTGATCTTATTTTAACTGACATGCGTCTACCCGATGGCAACGGACTGGACATTGTTCGCTATGTCGCCGAATCAAAACCCACAACCCCCATTGCCGTTATTACAGCGCATGGCAGCATGGACTTAGCGATTGAATCAATGAAGTCTGGCGCTTTTGATTTTGTCTCTAAACCCATAGATATACATAAACTACGACAACTTATAAACCAGGCATTAAAAGTTAAGCAACAGGCTGAGACCAAAAAACACGAAGTCGATGCCAACCAAGCGGTCAACCTAGGCAATTCTGAGCCGATGAAAAAGCTCTCCGCTAAAATTAAGAAGCTCGCCGTTAGCCAAGCTCCCGTGTTTATTTCAGGTGAGTCCGGTACGGGTAAAGAACTCGCGGCGAGGCAAATACATCAATTAGGTCCTAGAGCCGATGGTGCATTTATTCCTGTCAACTGCGGTGCTATTCCTTCTGAGTTAATGGAAAGTGAGTTTTTTGGGCATAAAAAAGGCGCGTTTACCGGCGCTACCGAAGACAAACAAGGTTTTTTCCAAGCCGCTGATGGCGGAACCTTATTTTTAGATGAAGTGGCCGATTTGCCATTGACCATGCAAGTAAAACTCTTGCGTGCGATTCAAGAAAAGAAAGTGCGACCCATTGGTGCTCAAAGTGAAGTAGAAGTCGATGTTCGAATACTAAGTGCCAGCCATAAAAATTTAGACCAAATGGTAGAATCGGGCGATTTCAGGCAAGACCTTTTTTATCGAATCAATGTAATTTCTTTAAACATTCCACCATTGAGAGAGCGTTATGAAGACATTCCACTTTTAACGCAAAATATGCTGGAACGCATAGCTAAAAATTATGAGCTACCGGTTGCGACGCTCGACAGTGCGGCAAAAAAGTCGCTTCAATATTATGGCTTTCCTGGCAACGTCCGTGAGTTAGAAAATATTCTTGAACGTGCCTTTGCAATGTGTGAAAACGATGTTATCACCGAGGACGATTTAAACTTAAACAGCAACCAAAATAACTTGATTAGTCAGCCAAACTCTACGGTACTGGCCGAACGACCTGAAGGAGTGTCATTGGAAGACTACCTAATGGACATTGAGCGTACCGTTGTTGAGCAAGCTTTAGATGCAACTCGCTGGAATCGTACAGCGGCCGCAAAAAAACTGGGCATCACCTTTAGAGCGCTTCGCTATCGTTTAAAGAAGTTAGGTATCGATTAATGCTACCAAGGGTAGCGTATAACTAAACGATGACTATTTTCATACCCATTTAACGCTTACTCCTCTACCCTATTGTTGTCTCACATTATGCAAGGATGCATTATGAAACAACAAGGCTTTACTATGGTCGAGCTGCTCTCGACTGTCATTTTAATTGCGCTTGTCGCGGCCATGGCTGCTTCGAGTTTTGCCGGTTTAATCGCTATTGCTCAATCGGATCGTTTAAAAAACGATTGGGTAACATTTCTAAATTATGGCCGCTCCCAAGCCGTTCTCACTCAGCAAGTCGTTACAGCTTGCCCATTAATCAACAATGAATGCTCCAAAGACTTAACGCTTCCTTGGACACTATTTATCGACACTAACGAGAACAAAAAACTAGACCCCGATGAAGAGCTATTAAGAGTATTAGAAAACTCCTCAGAAAACACCTTCAGTATTTACCCGAAGAACCAGCCTTACTTTAAGTTTCATTATGCTAGTTATGATTTACGAATGGGTCACGCTCGCGGCTTCACAGTGTGTCCGAGAGGCAGTATTGAATATGGGGCCTTTCATTTAAAAGTGAATATTACGGGGAGAGTGAGATTTCAATATAAGGAAAATAAACAAGGCTTGCTGGTCCATAAGCGCAATGGACGCTGGCAAGCCTTTGAGTGTTAGAGCTTTTTGAACAAAATAAAAGTTACCAACATTCATCTATTGCGGCTGCATTATTTACCAAGCCTTTAGCACCAGTATTAGTGTAGGTGTAATCGCCGCATTCGTCTCCTATCATGCGATTCGCACGAGTCGCTGTTACTGTGAAATTACTTCGAGAAACAGCAGATATAGTTAACAAGTAATTAGGATTGACTGCATTGCCAGACGGTATGTTTTGGTCATAAATGGAAGGTGCACCTAAATCTGCTCCACCTACACCACAATTAGCCTCCTCATTTTGGCCATTGCCACAGTATGTATTATTTTCAGTAAACCTTCGCTCTAACGCACCGGCTAAACCAATTACAGCAGCGCGTGCATCAGACCGCGCCGCTCTATCAACATAGCGTTCGTACTGAGGAAAAGAGAATGCGGCTAGAATTCCAATAATGGCCACCACAATCACCAATTCCATTAGCGTGAAGCCATTTTCTGTTTTTAATTTCATATAATTACCTATAAAAAGAAGCTCAAGCATTGCTTGAGCTTTATAGTCTGAGTTATTTCGACAGAATAACAATTTTCTCAATCATGTTGAGACGGTTATGTGCATAGTCAAACGAAATGCGTACTTGCTGCCCCTCCTTCAGAATTGAAAGCGGCCGTCTTACCGTTTCGCTATCACCGGCGTATTGAACAACAGTGAATTTAGAAACAGACATTTTTACATCTGATAACAGCACCATATTATTCTTCAAGTCTAGTTGATCAATGACAACGGTTGCTTCTGTTAGGTCTGCTCTAACGAAAGCACTCAGCATTAAAATCAGCACAATTAGGCACAGCGATTGTTTCTTTATAATATTCATACTTACTCTCCAATCGTTAGGTAAATTACAGTTCTTGCCATGTCCATCGCCCTAATGTTGATTTAGGGTCTCGAATCTGACAGGACATACCTACGGCGTCACATTCATCGGTAGAGTTTGCATCGGCTGTCCCTGATGTATTTGAAATACAAACTTCGGTACTGTCATCGAGCGTTATACACACTGGCCGTGTGATTAAGTTGTCAGAGCTAGATCCACTAACATACTCAGTCACTTCAACTGTATCTCCGTTTTCATCCACATAGCTGTAAGTTATCACATCTTGGTCATCAACAACGCCATCATCATTAACCTCAATAGCGGCTTGCAAAGGTTTTGAACCACTGAGCGCATCAATTTCCATATACCAACCCCGGCCACCAAAGGAACAAGGATCTTGATCCGGAATAGAGGTTGTGAAAATTATATTGTTATCTCTTAATTGAGGGTCACTAACTAATCTCTCACCAAGCCCATCCGTATTATTATTTTGCGTGTTCACAAAATCCATATACCAACCTAAATGGGTATCAACTAAACTGTCCGGATCGCTTCCATCGGTTGGTAAACCTGAACCATTAAACCAAACCGTATCATAAGAAGTGGTGGCTCGGAATGAGTTGTCTGAGCCAGTCGGTTGAACTTCGGCTACTATTTTTTGCTCTAGTAAATGGAAGCGATTGAAATCTGCCTGCACATGATCTTCCATACGATCCCATATTCCGTAGAAACTTTGAGTACCCTTATTGGTATTATCATCTCTTAAGAAATAGGTACCAGTGCCAAAAAATACAACGTAACCAGTCGCCCCACGATTCAATGCTATTTGTGGTTTAACCGTAATCGGTTGACGTTTGTCAGTAGGACAGTTTGTCGACTCAATTGTACAGGTCGTAAACAGTGGCTTGATGTTTCCTAGTACATCTGTTGAAACAGACCAGTTTGCTGGGTTTCCATCCGAAACGTCAAATTTCCATAGATTTCCTTCTATATCGCCACCGTAAACATAGTCGACAATGTAATCACCATCGACATCTAATGTATTTACCGTAGACAGGCCATTCGGTGTAGAAAGGTCATTTTCAAAGGTGTCGATTTCAGCAAGCTTCAGCCCAGTTTCAACATCAATTACAAATAGTTTAGCAGTCCCCGACCCTACAAAGCCATCGGACTCAGTATTGTTGTAGCCGTTGCCGACGAATGCTACCCACCGACCATTTATGTTTGATTTACCAATCACGGGTTGTGCAAAGGTGTAACCTAAATCACTGTCATTGACATCCGTAAATTCCCACAAGACGTTGTTCGCTGCATTGGCTTCTGTATCAAAACCCGTTTCTGGGTTAGTAATATCCAGGGCGAATAAGCCTTGTCCGCCACCGCCTAAGCCTGACACTAGAATGGTTTTCCAGCTGCCATCGTAATACACATCAGCAACTGCTGGACTGCCATCTACCGTGTATTTGTGGCTATAGCTTTTATCCCCTAATCGCTCTAACCTTGAATAAACACTAGCAGGTACATAAGCAAACTCTTCCATACCGAAATCGTCTGAATGTGTATCGGCATTGAATGCATGTAACATGCCGTCATTTGCACCAACATAGATCATTGGTTTGCGATGCAATACACGCTCACCTGTTTCTTCTCGATAATTTTGATTATCACCATTAGGATCTTTCTTGAAAGCATTGTAAGAAGCGCCTTCTAAGTTGTCAGGGTAAAAGTATTCTGGATTGCCGACAAAAATAGGAGACGAGTTTACTATGTCACCTAATGGCGAGACAGCTCGAGAATCTACATCTTCTAACGTTACACGATCGCGATGGGTGCCTGCTGTCGTTAATGTATCATCGCCCCGTAGGTAATTTAGCAGCGGCTCACTGTTATTAAGTTCACTCTGCTGAGTTAAGGATATACTGTTCCAACGAAATGGGGCGCCATCGTTCGTTAGGTCATTATAAGTAAATATAACCCGATCATTATGTGCTGGCACAATAGAGGCTAAGTGCACGTCACCAATGGAACCGTCTAATTCTATTTCTACCCCATACAGCTTTCCGCCCCAAGTTTGGCTGTTAAACTCAGCCTGGAAAACCATCGTATCGCTAGAAATGGAACCCGTGTTTACACTCACCGCTGAAGCAGAAGCATCGCGCCCTTGAATGTCTGAAATGGTTGCATTCAACGAGGTAATAAGTTCATCTGGATCGGCAGCCGACAGGAACAAACCTCGACCATTTATCGCAGCGTGCCAAACATCATCAATTGTTGATTCTTCGTTACTGACCGGTGTCGGCCAACCTAGCCAACCCGTAGAGTCAGGCCCTTCATCTTCGTCAAGATCTCCGGTTAACCCAAAGGCCACAGTATATGTCACCATATGCTGTGCGCTGTTTTCATCGATACCGGTAAAGGTAGGCACATTATTTGGCAAATTGGTATCAAGGTCTGTTTCATAATAATGCATAGCGACATCGGCTAAGGTGTTGTTTACCCCTGAATCTTTGTCTGCGTACTTGCTTTTATCACCGGCTAAGCCGTCGTAGTCTGAATCATTGTTTGAGTCAGCATTTTTATAACTATTACCCAAACTCGGACTGCTACCATTCCAAACACCATCCGTCATCATAATAGTGAAATTTTGCTGACACGACCCTCCGTCATTTTGACTTAAAATTGGAGAGGCGGCATTCGATACGCCCGATAGGCCATTTCCTTTATAATACTCGCCAGCACGTTTTAAGCGGGTTCTTAATGGCGTGCCATTATTCGAGCTAATTTTAAATACATTATCTAGCAATGTGTCTTTATTAGATTGCGCCGTCGGATTGACCGGCGTAGATAAATTATCGACGTCTTTAATTTCAGTCACAACGCTATTGTGATTGTGCAATGTACTTAAACCCATGCGTGCAGAAGAGTTATAAACAATTTCAGACATGGCTCTTTTGGCTACAAATTCACGCTTACGATAATAGCTGTACCAGTTAGCAAAGTTTGTTTGCTGCGCTGGGGTCATTTCCGAAGTATCTACAAACCATGTCTTTAAAAAGTTTTCACGAGCCGCCGTTGTACTAAGTTGATCTTCAACTTCTTCATAGTCAGGGCACTCCATTTCAGCCAATGTACCTGTGTCTTTTTTTCCATCAGTGGCATTAGAGAATTTATCTAAATAGCCATCGTTATTGTGGTCATACCACGTAAAGTACCCTGCCGGAAATCCTTGACTGCCGTCTTCAGTTAAGTCAACAACATCGCCATCATTCAGATACGGATTTTTTTCGGCCGCCGTTATTGGCTGGTTTGCAAAAACATTCCCATCCTTATCTACACCCTGCCAAGGGGTATAGGTTTGATTTGGGTTGTAATACATAACGTTAAACCCTGGGCAAGTTCTTAAAATCTCGACTTGGTCATTTAACGTAGGAGTGATATCAATGTCATCATCATCTACCCAAGAGTCGGTGATATTCCAATGCTCATTTGCGCCTGGGCTATTTAACGCATTCCACCCCATGGAACCTGAGTCATCAACTACGAAGAATATGTTAGGTTGAACTCCGCTCTTTAGGAAAAGGGGCTCGTCTGTCATCGCTAAATCAGCGGCAATAACTTGACCTATTAGAGTTGACAGCGCTAAAGGAACTAAACTAAAACGCAACGTTCTTTGGTGTTTCATAAATTCTTTCATCGTTAAAACCTCTTAGCGTAAAGTGACTGAAGCAGTACGGTTGATGAAGGCGATCTGCCCCAGCCTCGTGCGGTTATTCGATAGATGACCTTGCATGCAGATGCATTTGGATCATTGACAGCGCCATCGCAGACGATGTCATATTCTTCAATGATAAACCTAGGGAGATTCGATAGTTCGCCCATTGCGCCCCCAGCTGGTTCAAAGGTATTTGTATTGGGATTACCATTAGCATTGTTGTCAGTAATCCACCACGCGGTATTCTGGTTACGCCACCATGCGTTACCCAAGGCATTTAAGTTCAGTACTACCTCTTCATCAGGCAAATTCACAGTATCAGGCCGGGAGTTTCGTTGAGCTATCCACTGCTCACCTTCTCTTAAAGCCGATTCAGCGGATTGAAATGCCAAGTTATAATCTAAATTATTTCCAGCCATTCTTTCTTCAATAACAGATGACTCCATGACTGAAATACCTAAAATGGTTAATATCACTAATAGACTCAACGCAACAATGAGTACGGCACCGCCCTGTTGCTTTGGAGATTTTTTTTGGCGATTCGACAGACGAATTTTCGAAACATTCATATTATTTCACCCTATTTCGAATGGTGACTAGTGTTTGAAACGGACGGTACAATCGCCTATCAGGCGCTTGGAAGACGCCACCGGCAAAGTTAAATGTTTGAGGCTCAGAGACAACATTGACTACAGACGCGTCAGTATTAAGCGAGGCCACTAACAAATTCACTTCAATGGCTATAATATTTGCTCTATCCGCGGCAGGAATGTTTGCATAATCATCTATATAGTCTGGAACAAAGTTGTCATCTAAATCGACACCATAGCGAAACTGTAGGTTTTCTATGCCGCCCACTAGCGCTGTAGGAAGGGCAGCATTCGGGCTATTTAAATTAACGGTGAGTTCCAATTCCCCAGCGGCATTCACTACAAAAGATAATCGCTCCACTTTTGCTACAGTATTTTCTTGATCGGCCCGGTCATACAAACCCTCTCTCAAATTGCCGGTGTCATCTTCAATAACGGTGCCAACAGTATTAGCTCCGGCTCGAATGTAATCACCCACTAAACAATTACTGACAAGTAATAAGTCGTTTTCGGAAACATCATCAATAGCCCAGTCGGTCGTGATTAAATTAGTGGCGTAATCGATAGACTGAATGGGGACAGGGTCACCAATTATTCTTAACACATCGAGTTGATCTGGCGCATTTATCCCATTCACAATACCAGCGCCCTCACCAGTGGCGATTGTGACCGCATCAAAACCATTAATTTCATTATTTGTCACTTGACTATGAATATTATCAATTTCAGGGCTGTACCATGGAATGCACCCATAGTTGCCGGAAGATCGAATGGCTTCTGTGATCACATTCATTGCGAAACGGCCATTTTCTTGCACTCGTGCCATAGATTCCGATAAGTTAAATGCTTCACGGTTCGATAAAAAAACCTGCGTTAATCCAATAATGATGACCGCACTCAACGCAACAGCAATGAGCAGTTCGACTAGGGTTAAACCCGCTTGCTTAATTCTATTCATAGCTGGAAACTCGTTGTGAAGATTATGTATTCTTGTCGTAAGGCTGCTTCGGCTTCCGTTAGGCCTTCATCATTCTCTAATCGTTCAGCCTCTTGCACCTGCCTGGCTTGATTAGTACGCAAGTCTTTCCATAGAATGTTTACCACATATAGCTCACCAACTAGAGTTATATTCGCTTCGCCATCGGGCAGATTAGCTTCAATGCGCTGCTCCCATGCATTTAAAAACTCTGTCGCCATTGCTGCTGCGTTGCACCCTTGACCTGAATCTGTACAGCTGGCATTCAATGCAACGTTAGCATCTGGGTCTGTTTCAAAGCCATCAAAGGCGGCTAAATTATTGGGGCTAAGTCGCATAGCATCGGCCAACTCATTTGACAACTGAGCGGCATAGCTTCGGTGTAAAGCGCTTTGAGAATTGGCTAGACCCAGGGTTTGGGTGCCAGCGATACCCAATAGGCCGATAGAGATAATTAATACCGCCACTAAAATTTCAATCATAGTGGCACCGGTTTGACTTTTAAGCATCACACGCATCTCCTTGGCTTGTTGTCGTTCGCCCTACTTGGGAAATAGTAATGTCACGCTCTTGCCCTTCGCCGCAATTGCTGATTTGCATACTAAATGCTACGCCCCCAGCCGCCGGTATGTTTAACTGGCCTTGAGGTGAAAAAACAACTCGATATAACCCATTTGCCTCAACCATGGTGCTATCACCTTCAAGAGGTCCAAATACTCTTAAAATACAATCATCAAGGTCGAGCTCACACAGGTCAGCGTTAGCATTATCTTCAAAGACACCATCGTTATCTCGATCATGCCAAACGATCCAGCCTGCAGAGCCCCAATCTGCCGCGCCTGCGTTCACACAGGTTTGACCATCAGCACTCATGCAAACGGTAATGAAACGAGACTTAGACACAGCTTCTGAGCGTGCATAAATAAGCGATGAGCGTACAGAGTTTAAATTTGAGTCAATTTGGGAGTTGACCATGACGTTACGGAAAGAAGGCGCACCGAACATCGCCACTATGGCGATAATGATCAGGGTGACCAGCAGTTCCACTAATGTAAAGCCGTGTTGTCGCTTCATACATGCCTCTCAGATTTTTATATACATGCATTGTAGGCGTCATTCTGAATAGTAACCGCCCAAGTGGATGAGCGGTCTGTTCTATCTGATAAGTGGTACTTAGTAGGGAGGTTTTGCTAACTAGGTCATAGATTGACGTTGTAGATGACTAATCTATTGGGTTTAAACGCAGTTCTTTGGGAATGGAAAAGGTAATGTTTTCTTCTACTCCATCAAGCTCGATCGGTGTATTAGCCCCCATAGAGACTAAGCCTTCGATCACTTGTTTCACCAATATATCGGGAGCTGACGCACCCGCAGTTACGCCAATGCGAGTTGCATTATCGAACCACTTCGCCTCTAACTGCTCAACGGTATCGACCAAGTAAGCCTGGCAACCCATACGCTCAGCAAGCTCTCGTAATCGGTTGCTGTTAGATGAGTTTGGAGAACCCACTACAATGACCACATCACATTCATTGGCCAGCACTTTCACTGCATCTTGGCGGTTTTGAGTGGCATAGCAAATATCGTCTTTTCTTGGGCCTTGAATGTTCGGAAACTTAACCCTTAGAGCATCAATAATTTTCGCCGTGTCATCCATCGACAGCGTCGTTTGTGTCACATAAGCCAGCTTATTTGGATTTGTCACGGTTAACGAGGCTACATCGCCTTCATCTTCGACTAAATAGATTTGGCCGCCGTTTTTGGCATCAAACTGACCCATAGTGCCTTCTACTTCTGGGTGGCCACGGTGACCAATCAGAATGCACTCCATACCATCATTTGAGTAACGGGTTACCTCAAGGTGCACCTTAGTCACCAAAGGGCAAGTAGCATCATAAACCCGCAAACCACGCGCTTCGGCTTCTTTGCGAACCGCTTGTGATACACCGTGTGCAGAGAAAATCACCCAATTATCATCAGGTACCTCTTCAAGCTCGTCGACAAAAATAGCGCCTCGGCTTTTTAAATCTTCGACGACAAATTTGTTATGTACCACTTCATGGCGAACATAAAGTGGTGCTCCATGCACTTCTAAGGCTCGATTTACAATATCAATGGCGCGATCTACACCGGCACAAAAGCCACGTGGGTTGGCGAGCTTAATGTCCACCGTTAGCGTCCTCTACGGCAATTACATCAACTTTAAAGTTCAACGGCTTGCCGGCCAACGGATGATTGAAATCAACCATAACTACATCGCCGTTAATTTCACTGATCACTCCCGGAAGTTCGTTATCACCAGCATCTTTAAATGACATCATCATGCCAATTTCAAGCTCGCCCGTTTGCGCAAACTGTTCTTTCTTAAAGCGCTGAATGTTTGCTGGGTTTGGCTGGCCAAAAGCTTCTTCAGGTGGAACGACAACGGCTTTAGTTTCTCCTGCTGCCATTCCTAATAGGTGCTTTTCGAACCCTTCCGGTAAGCTGCCATCACCAATGTTTAATGTCGCTGGGTCTGCTTCATAAGTACTGTCGACCGTTTGGCCATCTTCTAAATTCAACGAAAAATGTAACGTTACTTTCGAATGGTCATGAATTTGCATAAAAAAACATCCAATAGAATCAGAAAAGCGGTGACTCGACTGAGCACCGCTTTTTAAATAATAAATTAAGCGAAATGGCGAACTTCGCCGGCACCAGCTACGTTATCAACACAGCGACCACACAGTTCTGGGTGGTCTTCATTGCTACCCACATCTTCACGTTGGTGCCAGCAGCGGCCACACTTCTCATGGGCCGATTTAACTACTTGCACTTTTAAACCGGCTAATTCGGTTTCTAAAGCGGTGTCGGTTACACTGTCTAAAGGTGCGAGCTGTGCGCCACTGGTGAGCGTCACGAATCGTAATTCATCACCCAATTTGCTTAATGCCGCTAACAACTCAGGCTCGCAGAACAAGGTCACTTCAGCCGTTAATGAGCCACCTATCACGCCTTCTTTACGCGCCTCTTCCAACACCTTGTTCACGCCAATTTTGGCCTGTTGAACTTGCTGCCAATAGCCCGCATCCAACGCTTCATCGACCTTAAAGGCACTAAGCCCGGTATATAAGGTTTCTGTGAACACCGTGGCTTTATCTTGACCCGGAATAAACGGCCATAACTCTTCAGCGGTAAAGCTCAAGATTGGCGCAATCCAACGCACCATGGCTTGCAACACATGGTACATCGCCGTTTGTGCAGATCGACGCGCCAATGAATCTTCTTGCGTGGTGTACTGACGATCTTTAATGATGTCTAAGTAAAAACCACCCATATCAATGGCGCAGAAGTGGTGGATTTTTTGCACCGCTTGCACAAAGTGGTAGTTATCAAGCAAATCGGCCAATTCATTCTGTACCGTTAAGGCACGATCTAGCGCCCACTTATCAATCGCCAACATGTCTTCGACGGCCACGTTGTTGGTAGCAGGGTCAAAGCCATTAAGGTTAGATACCATGAATCGTGCTGTATTTCGGATACGACGGTACGAATCGGCGGTTCGCTTTAAAATATCTTTCGAGAAAGCCATATCGCCCGAGTAATCGGTAGAAGCGACCCATAGGCGCAAGATGTCGGCACCAAACTGGTTAAAGACTTCTTGCGGCTCCATGCCATTGCCAAGAGATTTAGACATTTTATAGCCCTTCTCATCAACAACGAAACCGTGAGTAAGTACTTGCTTATAAGGAGCAGTACCATTAATCGCCACCGCCGTTTTTAGCGACGATTGGAACCAACCACGGTGCTGATCCGAACCTTCTAAATACATATCGGCTGGGTATTGGCCAAGTTCTTCACGCTTTTCTAAAACGGTAGAGTGTGTGACGCCTGAATCGAACCACACATCTAACGTATCGGTAGTTTTTTCATATTGGTCGGCATCACTGATCACAGTAGATAGATCAAAATCATACCAAGCATCCATACCCACCTTTTCAACTTCTTGAGCAACGGCTTCGATAATTTTTGGTAGCTCTGGGTGCAACTCACCGGTTTCTTTGTGGATAACAAAGGTTATAGGTGTGCCCCAAGTACGCTGGCGAGAGATACACCAATCGGGTGATTGCCCGACCATAGCTTCGATGCGGTTTTGCCCCCAGCCAGGCACCCAACGAACACCTTTAATGGCTTCCATCGCCTGGTCTTTTAAACCATTGCCTTCCATGCTGATAAACCACTGCGGTGTTGCACGGTAGATCAACGGTGTTTTAGTGCGCCAGCAATGGGCGTAGCTATGACGTAGCTTTGACTCACTTAATAGCTGGCCTTTTTCTTTGACCGTTTCAATCACAACAGGGTCAACTTTATACACATGTTGGCCTGCGAATAACTCTACATTGGCGCGGTAGATGCCTTTGTCATCGAGCGGATTGATGGTTTCGATGCCGTATTTGTTACAAACCACGAAATCTTCCATGCCGTGATCGGGTGCGGTATGTACACAACCGGTACCCGCATCAGTCGTGACATGGTCACCCAATAAAGCAGGTATTTCACGATCATAGAATGGGTGAGTGAATACTTGCTTCTCTAATACTTCACCTTGGAAGTGCGCAAGTATGCCCAGATTTTCTAATTCAGTTCGCTCTAAAAAGGCTTCCAATAACGCCTCGGCAATTACCAAACGCGTGGGTTTACCATTGACGTTGGTTTGCAGTAAAACGTAATCCACTTCAGGGCCAACGGATATGGCTAATGATGCAGGCAACGTCCAAGGCGTGGTCGTCCAGATCACCGCTTGCACTGTTCCTTCACCTTTATCGGTGCCAATCGCATTTAGCAATGCGCTGTCATCTTTAGCTGGGTAGGCCACATCAATGCTGAAAGATGTTTTATCTTGGTATTCAACTTCGGCTTCAGCCAATGCAGAACCACCAACAACACTCCAATACACGGGTTTATAACCACGCACTAGGTGACCGCTTTCAGCGATTTTACCCAAAGCGCGTATGATGTTGGCTTCGGTTTCGAAGTTCATCGTTAAGTACGGATTAGCCCAATCGCCAAACACACCCATGCGCTTAAATTCTTCACGTTGTCCGTCTACTTGTGTATGCGCGTAACGGCGGCACTCGGCACGGAACTCTTTAAAATCAACTTTATCACCGGCACGACCGATTTTGCCTTCAACTTTGTGCTCAATTGGCAGGCCGTGACAATCCCAGCCCGGTACATATGGGGCATCGAAACCGATCAAGCTTTTAGACTTGATGATCATGTCTTTTAAAATTTTATTGAACGCGTGACCAAGGTGAAGTGACCCATTTGCGTAAGGAGGGCCATCATGCAAAATAAACTTTTTACGACCTTCACTGGCAGCGCGAATTTGCTGGTAAATACCGTTGGTTTCCCAATTTTGCAGCATCTTCGGTTCGCGTTTCGCTAGGTCTCCGCGCATCGGAAAATCGGTGTGCGGCAAGTTTAATGTGGCTTTGTAATCAGTCATTTGTGAGATTCACTTCCGTTGGTTGCGAAAAATAAGCCTTCGCGGCATCAATATCGTTCTGGATTTGTTGTTTCAAGGCATCAAGATTATCAAAAGTTTGAACACCGCGCAGCCGTTTAACGAGTGCAACAGTAATGCGGGCGCCATAAATCTCGCCATTAAAATCAAATAGGTGGCTTTCAAGCCAATTTCGGGTATCGCCAACCGTGGGCTTAGGTCCTAAATTCGCCACACCTTGATAGGGTTTTCCATCAATGGTGGTTTGAACGGCAAATACACCCTGTGTAGCTAATTTACTGTGTGGCAGCAACACATTGGCGGTAGGCACACCTATGGTTCGGCCAATTTGCCGGCCATAGATCACGCGACCAGAAAGCGAATATGGCTCGCCGAGCATTTCTTCGGCTAATTTAAAATCAGCTTGGCTTAGCGCATCTCGAATTCGAGTGCTGCTGATTCGCCCACCGTCTTTTGCGCAATGCGAGGTCATTTCAAAAACATCAAATTCGTATTGCTTCAAAAACTGGCTATCGCCTTTACGATCCGCACCAAACCTAAAATCGTCGCCCACTTGTAACCATTGGGTATTTAAACGCTTTATCAAGATCTCGCGAACAAATTCATCGGCGGTTAGGGTGCGTAGCGATTCGTTAAAGGGCAAAACAACGAGATGATCGACCCCGAGCGCTTCCAATCGGCGCGCCTTATCAACTAACGAAGAGAGTCGCGCTGGCGCGGTAGCAAGGTTAATGTGTTCTTTTGGTTGTGGTTCAAAAGTAACAACGACCGACTTAATACCATGCAATTGCGCATAACGCGTTAGGCGAGACACGATTTTTTGGTGCCCAAGATGAACGCCGTCAAAGCTGCCAATGGTAACGGCCGCTGCAGATAGTGGATTTACGGGTAATCGTGAGACGTGCATGGGTCTTCGGTCTAATGAAATCGGTCGCGCAGTATACCGAAAAGATCCGGCTATGTCTTTTACTGACGCGGTCTGATAACCCTTAGACAGACAAATAATTCGCTATTTCGAATAAATCGGGCCGGCCTTCTTCAAAACCAAAATAACAGACATCTCGATAGTCGTTTTCTTCTACCAAACCGACCACAAACTCACATTTATGCTCTTGTGCTAATTTATACAAGAAATTCAACGGTTCTTTGAGTTTTTCGGGCTTAGATAGCGATATCTCTAGGCCAAGTTCAATTTCACGATCGGTAACAGGCTCTAAGCTAGTACCCTCTCCTCGATGAACAGCGGTTGAATTCGTTTTAGGCTCAGCCCAAGCAGCAATACTGCTGGCTAAGGGTTCAGCAAAATCTTCCAGCTCATCACTGTCAGCAAAAATATAAAGATTCATTTAAGACCTTATAAGTTAAATAAATTTAATAAGCTAGGCGTGGCGTAAGTGCTTTACTCGCACGCCCAAAAGATAAAGCGCGACAAAATACGACCCACCACCCATGGCGATCAAAGACGCCACCACGCCCATTCGCCCCAGTATCGCATCAGACATAATGAACATAGGCAACCGAAGCACAAGCAATAACACCGCAGACATGACCATAGTCGCAACCACCACCTTTGCAATAGGTTTTAATAACAACGAACGGCTCGGTAACTGCCCCAAACTCTTCAAATGCTTCGCCAATAAGGCAGCGTTCAACCAAGCCGACAACGAGGTCGCCAGCGCCAAACCCACATGCCCTAACGGGTAAAATAATAAGAGATTAAAGACCATGTTCCATACCATAGCCTGAATACCCACCTTTACGGGTGTTTTGGTATCTTGCCGAGCAAAAAAGGCCGGTGCTAACACTTTAATCAACATAAATGCGGGTAAGCCAAGGGCATAGGCCATTAAGCTTGAAGCACTTTGCGCCACATCTTCTACGGTGAACTTTCCGACTTGAAACAATAGGGTGAGCAATTCATTCGGCAATACAAATAATGCGGCGGCCGCTGGAAGCCCCAGCATTAATACCAGCACCATGGCCCAAGCCAGTGTTGATGTAAATTTGCCCGTATCGTGCTCACCGCGCAAAGAAGAGAGGCTGGGCAATAGCACCGTCGCTATGGCGATTCCGAATATCCCCAACGGTAACTCCATTAGCCGATCGGAGTAATACAACCAGCTTACTGAGGCGTCTTGTAAAAAGGTTGCCAGCACTGTGTCGAGCAGTAAGTTAATCTGACTCACCGACACACCAAATAAGGCCGGAAGCATGAGCAGCTGTATCTTCTTAACGCCAGGGTGCTGTCTATGCCAACTAAAAGGCTTCCAAACGCCCGTTTTATAGAGCGCAGGCATAATAAAGAGAAGCTGGGCAAGCCCCGCTAGAATAACACCCATACCGACGCCCGTTTGCGGCACCTCAAATAAAGGCGACAGCACCAGTGCACTGCCAATTAAACAGATATTTAGTAATACGGGCGCAAGCGCTGGGGCCGTAAAATGGCCATAACTGTTCAACACAGAAGACCCAAGGGCTGTCAGCGAGATAAACCACAAATAGGGGAAAGTAAGCTTTAAGAAATCAGATACGAGGGCTAGTTTTTCAGGTTCATCGTGGTACCCCGCTGCAAATAACCATGCCACAACGGGCGAGCCAACCATCGCTAATAGGGTAACCAGCCCAACTACGCCACCTAAATATATTTGCACGGCGGCAACCAGCTTTTGAACGCTGTCATCGCCTTCGGCTTGCTTGTATTCAGACAACACAGGGATGAATGCCTGATTAAATGCCCCTTCGGCAAACAACCGTCGCAGAAAATTAGGAACTTTAAACGCCACCATAAAGGCATCTTGCGCGCCACCGGTACCAAACAACGCCGCAAAAACAATATCGCGCGCCAAACCTAAAAAGCGCGACAGCATGGTTGCAATGCCCACAATAGCCGAGCTTTTAAGCAAAGATTTTTTTACTGGTTGATTCAATTATTAAATATCATAGAATGGGACACGTCGCGAAGTGTACAAGCGAACGTAATCATCCCGCAAGCTGATCACCCTAGGTATTTCAGTTGCCTAAACGATGCTAAACACCGTCAAATTACACAATGCAACATATAACTGATAGATTCCGTTGACATTGGCATAGCGAATCAATAGAATCGCGCCCTCGAAATTTATCATCAAACACTAAATACTTAAGGAGCATCCTGTGGCAAATTCTGCTGGTTCTCGTAAGCGCGCTCGTCAGGCTGTGGTCCGTCGCGCACGTAATGCAAGCATGCGTTCAATGGTTCGTACCTACGTTAAAAAAGTAGTCGCTCAGATTGAAGCGGGCAAATACGAAGAAGCAAACAAAGCACTTCTAACGGCACAGCCAGTTTTAGATGGTATGGCACGTAAAGGCATCATCAGCAAAGGCAAGGCGAGTCGTACTATGAGTCGTCTAAATGCTAAAGTTAAAGCGCTTAAAGCGGCTTAATTTTACAGCTAATGCAAAAAACCAGCTTCGGCTGGTTTTTTTTCGTCTCTAGATTGTCTATGTATTAACGAACGAGACCGGGCGATAAATAATCTTGAACAATAAACGCCACCACTTGAGGCGTTAAAAACCCCACTTCTTTAAACCGTTTCTTCTTTTGGTATCGCTCCAAAATAGCGTGCGCCGTCATCGGATCATCGTTAGGCAATTCATTCGCCTCCATAAAGCCAATTTCTTTGAATGCCTCTTGCAACATCAGCGCTACTTCACGCTTTTCTTCTGGCTGCCAACGAAAGTTGATCGAAGCACCCCACTCACTAATCCGGCTGTTCAGTTCCGCCATCTTCACCAAGAACTGCTTTTCTAACTTTGTTAGCTTTGCCATCGCCTCTTGGCGCGCTTTGATTTCGCTGTTCAACAATTTAATCTGATTAACACGCAACTCCAGCTCTTGCTCTAAATTTATCTGCTCTTGTGCCAGTACACTAAGTTCCGTCGATAATTTATCTATTTCAGCATTTGAGTCTTCTAAAGCGCTTTCTATACCATCGTAAAGACGCAGCCTGGCTTCGATAGAAGACACCGACTCATCAGGAAAGCGCTGCGATAGCTCAGCCGCTAGAGAATGAATTTCTGAAACAGGCGTAGGTGTTGCAGTGACTTCAAAAAACTCAGTTTCAGTAAACAAATAGATCACCGCCCCAGAAAGCTCTAAGATCAATGCAAAAAACAACTTGTTCAAGTACGTTTTTTCAATCCGAACCTTATGGATCAGTCCTAATAAAGTGATGATGCCCGTGGCTAAAAAAAGCATCAAAAACACTGCAAACAAAGCCGTTTTCATAATAAAGCCTAAAGAAAAGATAAAATTAGCCTATTGCAAAGCGATAAAAAATTCTACAACGCCGTTCAAAATAACCTTTAAAACACCAACAAAGAAATTGGTAAGACCAATTTTAAAGGCCAAGAAACCAGAAGATGCCAAGGGTTCAAGCCATTTAGCAAGCCAGCTGTGAGCACATGATAGAAACAATTTGCCAAAAATTAACCAATAGGCGATTTTAAGGCGATGACAACCTAACAACAGAGCGAGGCCATTAAAATGACCGTATGCACGATTGAAGATTTAAGAAAACTGGCAGAAAAACGCGTTCCTAGAATGTTTTATGATTACGCCGACTCCGGTTCTTGGACAGAATCAACTTATAGAGCCAACGAAAGTGACTTTCAAAAAATCAAACTACGCCAACGTGTCGCCGTTGATATGACAAACCGCTCCACAGCCATGCCCATGGTAGGCAACAACACCTTCATGCCAGTTGCACTGGCACCCACTGGGCTGGCGGGTATGCAAAGAGCCGACGGTGAAATTCATGCGGCGAAAGCGGCTGAAAAATTTGGCGTCCCCTTCACACTTTCAACCATGAGTATTTGCTCTATTGAAGATGTAGCCGAACACACGCAAGCTCCATTTTGGTTTCAACTGTATGTTATGAAAGACAAGCGGTTTTTAGAGAGCCTGATTGACCGGGCAAAAGCCGCAAAATGCTCTGCACTGGTACTCACACTCGATTTACAAATACTCGGCCAGCGCCACAAAGACGTTCGCAATGGCTTATCAACCGCACCTTATAAATCGATCAAAGGTTTAACCCAAATTGCGGCAAAACCACTTTGGGCCATGAGAATGCTAGCCACTAAACGAAAGGGGTTTCGTAACATTATTGGTCACGCCGAAGGAGTCAGCAACCTAGACTCACTCTTTAGCTGGACAACCGAGCAGTTTGACCCACAACTGAACTGGCAAGATGTAGAATGGATCAAGAAAAAGTGGGGCGGAAAATTAATACTAAAAGGTATTTTAGATGCTGAAGATGCCAAGCTCGCCGTAGAATCGGGTGCCGACGCCATCATAGTCTCGAATCATGGCGGCCGACAACTCGACGGTGCCCCTTCATCCATTTCCCAACTAAAAGATATCGTCGACACCGTAGGCGACCAGATTGAAGTGCACGTAGACGGCGGTATTCGAAGCGGTCAAGACGTACTTAAGGCTATCGCACTCGGCGCAAAAGGGACCTACATAGGACGTCCATTTTTATACGGCTTAGGCGCAATGGGCGAACAAGGCGTCACCAAAACCCTAGAAATTATTCACAAAGAACTCGATATCACCATGGCATTGTGTGGTGAACGGGAGCTTAAGAATATTGGTCGAAAACATTTATTGCCGGGGAGTTTTTAGGTTTTTTTTAGCTGCCAGTTATTAGCTGCAAGCTGCAAGTTAGATCACAGCAGTGTTTTGGGCTGCGGGCTTCTGGCTACGGGTAAGGTCAAAACACTTAAAAGCTGTATTAGAGCTGGGCTTGGGTGAGGGTGTTAATTTAAAAGTGAATGACTGTTTGAGCGCAGCGAGTTGTTATGAACGGCTTAAATTAAGACCGGAACCCAGAAGCCTAGGTCGTGGCACCCTACCTCGCGTCCTCGCTTTGCTTCGAGCGCTCTTACTTGGGCTTGCTAATGATGATTAGCTTTGGGTGTCGGTTTCTTGCTACGGGTAAGGTCAAAACGCTTAAAAGCTGTATTAGAGCTGGGCTTGGGTGAGGGTGTTAATTTAAAAGTGAATGACTGTTTGAGCGCAGCGAGTTGTTATGAACGGCTTAAAATAAGACCGGAACCCAGAAGCCTAGGTCGTGGCACCCTACCTCGCGTCTTCGCTTTGCTTCGAGCGCTCCGACTTGAGTATGTAGCTGAAGGTTAGCTTTGGTGGTGGGTTGAGCTGGAGTGGGCATCTGAGGCATGGATGCCGAAGTTTAGCGGCGCAGGATGCGCGAACAGCGACCCACGGAAGTGGAACGCGCCACCAAAGCAGGTAGTGGAAACGTGTTTTGGGCTGCGGGCTACTGGCTACGGGTTAGGTCAATGCACTTAAAAGCTGTATTAGAGTTGGGCTTGGGTGAGGGTGTTAATTTAAAAGTGAATGACTGTTTGAGCGCAGCGAGTTGTTATGAACGGCTTAAATTAATACCGGAGCCCAAAAGCCTAGCTCGTGGCACTCTACTTCGCGTCTTCGCTTTGCTTCGAGCGCTCCTACTTAAGCTTGGTGCTGAAGTGGTTAAACCCGCAGTTCGTAGCCCGCAGCAAGCGGCGCCCAGAGGGCACCGTTCACTCCCTACTTCGCCTTAACTTCGGCGATGCGCAAGTCTTGAGCAAGCTTGTCTAGGATGCCGTTGACGAAGCGGTGGGCTTCGTTGGCACCGAAGGCTTTAGAAAGTTCTACACCTTCGTTGATGATCACTTTATAAGGAACATCTATTCGAGAGACTAGTTCGAAGGTACCCATGCGTAAAATGGCTAACTCAACTGGCGTTAAGTCTTTCAGGTTACGATCAATGTACTTTTCAATGTGCTCATCGAGCTCTGATTTACGTGCGGGAACGCCACGTAAAACATCGCAAAAGTATTCTTTGTCGACCTTGCTCATATCGTTATCGACTAAAAACTCAGCCTCAATTTGATGAATAGGAGACTCAGCTACATGCCACTGATACAAAGCCTGCAAAGCTAATTTACGAGCTTTTCGACGCTGGTTTGCGTTAGGTTTTTGATTGGTCATTTATTGCTCCACCACGGGACGGCCAATGTTTTCACAAAGGTTTACCATTTCTAAAGCCACTTCTGCGGCTTCTGCACCTTTGTTACCCGCTTTAGTACCGCTGCGCTCTATGGCTTGCTCAATTGAATCAACCGTTAATACGCCAAATACAACCGGAATATCCATGGTTAACGCAACACTGTTTAAACCACCTGCGGCTTCACCCGCCACATAATCAAAGTGAGGTGTTCCACCTCGGATTACCGCGCCCAAAGCGATAATGGCATCATAATCGCCTTTATCTGCTAGGCGTTGACACACTAGCGGCAACTCATAAGCACCCGGTGCTTTAACAATAGTGATTTGATCTTCTTTTATACCATGACGCTTAAGCGCATCAATGGCACCCGCCTGTAAATGATCAACAACAAAACTATTCCAACGCGTCACCACAATAGCGTATTGCCCTTGGTTTGCAGAGAAATCACCTTCAATTACTTTAATAGACATTTTCTAATCCTATATTGATCGTAAGGCGCGTTTGCACCCAACGTTATATTATTTTGGTTCTATGTATTCGACCACTTCAAGGTCGAACCCTGAAATTCCGCCAAAACGAATCGGAGAGCTCATCAAGCGCATTTTACCAATGCCAAGCTCCCTTAAAATTTGAGACCCCGTACCCACCGTATTATAGGTGCCGTATTTATCGACATTCGGGTTTTTCTGTTTACTGGCACTGCCTGATGCTAATTGCATTTCTGTTTCGATATCGACAGATTCCTGGACATCGAGCAATACAACCACCCCAGCACCTTCTTCACTCACTTGCTCTAAGGCAGCTTCTAAAGACCAACTTTTGTGCTCGTCGCTTTTAACGCCCAACAAATCTTTCAAGGTAGATGTTACGTGCACTCGAACCAAGGTTGGATCTTCAGCTTTAAAAGGCGCGCCTTTTGTTAGTGCTAAGTGCGTACCGCCCGACAAATGATCTTGATAGGCTTTAACCTCAAACACACCCGCTTTAGTTTCTAAGGTTTGTGTTTTAACCTCTTCGATTGTGCGTTCATTGAGAATTCGGTAGTGAATTAAGTCAGCAATGGTGCCTATTTTAAGCCCATGTTCTTTTGCAAACGGGATTAAATCGGGGAGGCGCGCCATGGTGCCATCATCGTTCATTATTTCTACGATTGCGGCCGCAGGTAACAACCCCGCCATTCTCGCCAAATCACAACCCGCTTCCGTATGGCCAGCACGACTGAGCACGCCACCAGGTTGGGCTCGCAGTGGGAAAATATGGCCCGGCTGTACGATGTCTTCGGGTTTACCCTGCGGATTGACCGCGTCTAAAATCGTTTTAGCACGGTCGGCCGCCGATATTCCCGTTGTTACACCTTCAGATGCCTCTATAGATACAGTAAAAGGTGTGCTATGAGCGGCCTGATTACTTTTAACCATTGGCGGTAATCCTAAGAAATCACATCGCTCACCCGTTAGGGTTAAGCAAATAAGACCACGCGCTTTGGTAGCCATAAAATTAATGATTTCTGGAGTCACTTTTTCGGCCGCGACGATTAGGTCGCCTTCGTTTTCACGATCTTCGTCATCGAGCAAAATCACCATTTTGCCGTGGCGGATATCTTCAATAATTTCTTCAATACTATTTAAAGCCACAAAAAGCCTCTTAAATGCGTGATGGTACTGATGATTTGTTGCGATTTATCAGCCAAATAGTGTGGCCGAATTCGATAAATTCAAGATTCTTACTAAACAATGGGCTTTAACACCCAACGCACATCTTGGCCCACAAACCGTTGATCAAGCACTTTGAATTGTAGCTTATCCGCTAGGTTTGCAAGTTCTTCTTTGATGACTGGCTGTGCCGTCGCACCCAAGAAAACAGGCGCCTGATATAATACCACTTCATCAGCATAATGTTCAGTGATAAAAGCACCCGCTAACGTTGCACCGGCCTCAACCCACAAATGATTGTAACGCTCGCCAGCCCAAGCCATAAAAGCCTCTAGTGAGACTCCTCTTTTACCATTAGCTTGAGGTAAATACACCAGTTCAAGCTCTTTAGCCTTAAAAGATGCGATTCGTTCACTGCTATGACTGCTGTGAACGATGATGGTTTTACCAGGCAAGGCAAACAGGTTCGCCGTCAGTGGTGTGGTGAGGGCTGAGTCTAGGATAATTCTATCGGGTTGCCGAGATGCACCTGTCAGGCGAACATTCAGGCTCGGATCATCTGCCTGCACGGTCCCCACCCCTGTTACAATAGCGCACGCTTGTGCTCGATAGCGCTGAACGTCTTGGCGTGCCTCACGCCCAGTAATCCACTGGCTTTCACCATTCGCCATGGCGGTTCCACCATCAAGACTGGAGGCCATTTTAACTTGAACGAAAGGGCATTTAGCCCTCATTCTCTTTAAAAAACCTCGGTTGATCGCTTCGGCTTCGCCAGCCAGAACGCCGACTTCTACCTCAATTCCTTGAGACTTTAACTGATTGAAACCCGACCCAGCCACTTGCGGATTAGGATCGGTCATCGCGCAAACTACTCTTGCGACCTTAGCTTTAATTAATGCTTGCGCACATGGCGGGGTTTTACCGGTATGACTGCAGGGTTCTAGCGTTACATATGCCGTTGCACCTTGAGCGTCTTTGCCTGCTTCAGCCAAGGCGTAAACCTCAGCATGTGGCTCCCCTGCTTTAAAGTGGTAGCCTTGACCAATTATTTCACCATTTTTAACAATAACGCAGCCAACATTTGGGTTCGGCGTGGTGGTAAAACGGCCTTTTTTAGCCAAAGCAATCGCTTTGGCCATCCAAAAAGCATCTTTATTGCCAACTGACATCTATTCTTGGCTCTCCAACCGATCGATTTCACTGCGGAATTCGCTCAAGTCTTGGAAGCTGCGATACACAGACGCAAATCGAACGTAGGCCACCTGGTCTAAGTCTTTTAACTCATCCATGACGAAATCACCCAATTTCCGCGAGGCTAACTCGCGCTCGCCTGTTGCCCTTAAGGCTTGCTTGATGCGCATTAATGACGCTTCTACGCTTTCAACAGATACAGGGCGTTTCTCTAGGGCACGTTGTAAACCGGCTCTTAATTTATCTTCATCAAACGATTCACGATTCCCGTTATGCTTGATAATTTTAGGCATAACCAGCTCGGCCGTTTCATAGGTGGTGTAACGTTCTCCGCATGATACACACTCACGACGACGTCGCACCTGGTCACCTTCTGCAACTAATCTGGAATCGATTACTTTGGTGTCTTGCGCGTTGCAAAATGGGCAATGCATAGGGCGTATCTCTCTTATAACTCGAACAGCGCCAGAGTGTAATGTGAAATGCTTAAAGAAGCTAAAAAAACGGTAAAAATCTTCTTGACTTTTACCGCAGCCGATAAAAAAAGGTGTTCCACGGCAATTGGTTATTCACACATTAGATATTGCCCGAAATTAGCCAATGTCAAGCCTATAATTCTTAAAAAAAAGCTTGCCTTTTTTTCAACCCCCCTATAGTCAGGGGGCTGCACAGCAATGGAACGAAAAATCGCCAATGAGCACTAAGCCCGTATCTACGGGCGTTTGAATAAAGTGCTCAAGGGTTATACCCAAAGTTATCCACAGATTCTGTGAATGTTTTTCAGGTTCCTTTCTTCATTATTTTCTTTGCCCTAGATAGTTGCTCATTTGCCTGCACAAAGTACCTAGTAATTCTGAAGACTGACCCTTTTGGTCACATCCGTCGTTGGTTTTAGGTTCAATTTCGCGATCAAGTTCAATTTATAACGACTTCAACTCTCATAGAATGGCGAGTACTCATTAATTGACTAAAAAAACGCCACTATGTTGTATATAAAAAGTGCCTACCCGCTTATCTTCCTAACGACCGCAGCTATGACGGCTTGTGGACCCGAAACTAACAGTCGCTATGGTGATAGCCACTGGGATCCAATGGATACTTGGGAAAAAGTCGATGTAGTGTCACAGCCAGAGCTATCAGTTGTGTATAACGATACAGATGCAAATACAGAAGACGATATTGAAGACTGGGAAGCCTATGTGTCGATTGATTTTACCGATTTGAATGAGATCGCAACGAGCAGTGCCAGCTTCACCTACTTCCAAGGTACGGCAAGCAATAAATTTATGGAATCCGGCTTTCTACAAAATGGTGCAACCAGTTTAGACACCAAATTTTATTACGATACTGAATCGGGTAATGACTATCGTATAAAACTAACTGATCCAGGCGACTATAATTTTCAACTCGAATTGCAGGTTGTACAACCTAATGGAACGACTAGAAGTTACGAATTTATTTACTCAGATATAATCATTCCAGGAACAATAAGTAATTACACTTATTACACTAACAATATCAATGCAACGTTGGGCGAGTATTGTGTCGGATGCCACGGTGGAGGAAACCCTGACGCCAATGCTGATTTTGCATTAAGTTCTAATAACGTAAACACACGACGAAATAACTTTTTAGATAAGATAAATAACCCAACAGATGGCAAAGAACCTTTAACCTACCCCTTCAGTGCAGATCACACAGGTACAGGCGACGCGAATTTAATGTCTACAAAAGAAAAAGGTTATTTCGAAGAATTCATAACTTTACTGTTAGCCGAAAAAGAAGACAACGGTGCTGATATAACAACGGATATTGATTTAAAAGAAATCCCTAAACCTTCCATCATGGAAATGGACCCTTACAATTAACTTAACTTAACTTCTCTCCATACCAGCTCCCTTGCTTGATCACTTGCTCGATAGGCAAGGGTTTACTAAAGAAATAACCTTGAATAAAATCACATTCTAACTCCTGAAGCTTCATTAATTGAGCTTCGTTTTCAACGCCCTCAGCGGTCACGCTAAAACCCATCGTATGAGCCATTTCAATAATAGCTTTCACTAATGTTTCGTCATCTTTTACTTCATCACAGCGGCTTATAAATGAGCGATCTATTTTGACATTATCAACATGAAACTCTTTTAAGCTGATGAATGAAGAGTAACCTGTACCAAAGTCATCTAAAGCAAACTGAATATTTTCATCCAACAACTCTTTGACGGTATTCACCGAGTGCTCAGCATCATTGTGTAAAGTTGACTCGGTAACTTCCAACGTCAGCTTCTGGTTCTTAGGAAACTGCTCTTTTAAGCACGTTTGTAAGTAATCCGAGAAACTGTCATCGACAAATTGAATACGCGAAATATTAATCGCAACTCGAACACCTTCTAACTCAGTGCCTTTTAAAAACTGGCAGTCTATCGCCACCTGATTGATGATCCACCGACCTAACAAAATCATAATACCCGACATTTCTGCAACGGGAATAAATTGATCGGGTGGGATAAAGCCTTTCTCTGGATGCTTCCAGCGGATTAAGGCCTCCATTGAAACCACCGTGTGAGTATTTACATCGACAATGGGTTGGTAAACCATACTCAATTCATTATTTATAATGGCTTGGCGCAAATCCCCTTCTATCGCCGCTTGCTGCTGCGACCGTTCAAGCATCGATGGTCGGTATCGTGCCGTTAAGCCCCTATCTTTAGCTTTAATTTCGTGCAGAGCAATTTCAGCGAGCTGAATCAAGCCTATAGCGGTCAGTGAATCTTCTGGCCAACAGGCGATTCCGATACTCGATGTCATGTAGCGAGTGCCTTCAGTAACACTAAAGGGCATTTGCATTTCTTTTTGAATTAACCCAGGAATGATTTCAGCTGCGCTGACTTCGGGCGTATCTGGAGCAACAATGACAAATTCATCGGCACTGTATCGAGCAATGAAGCCATCATTAACAACACAACGACTAAGTCGATCAGAAAATTGAATTAAAATTTCATCGCCCGCTTTAGAACTTAAACTGTCGTTAACTCGTTTAAAACCATCTAAATCTACCACCAGTACCGCGAAACTTCTGTTGGTGCCTGCTTTCAATGAAATCAGGTCAACCATTTTTTTGTGCAAGTAGTTAGCATTTGGCAACCCCGTTAAGGTATCAACATTGGCGTGTTGCCAAATTAACTCTTGATCCTTAACTTCTTTGCTAATGTTTTGAATAGTACCTACCAGCTTATTTCTTTCAGCACTGTACTCTACGACTTCACGAATCCAAATCTGATTGGTCTTTAAATGAATTTTATAGTCAATACTTAAGCGCCCTTCTCCCCGATAATTTAAAATTTGTTGAAATCGAGGTTGATACTTAGAGTAAATCAACGCTTGATACTCACTATTGAAACACTCAGGGCTTTCAAGGTTTAAAATTTGCTGAGCTTGCTCAGAGTAGATACGATAGCCTGAACCTATACTGAATTCCCAGCTGCCAATTTGAGCTACCGATTGCGCTTGCATTAGACTCTGCTCTCTAACGACTAACTGATCGGTTTTATCATCAACTAATCTTTGCAATTTCTTTTTATGCATTTGTAATAAATAGCGCTTTGCAACTAACTCAACTAATAAGACTGAAAATAGTGCCGAGAGCACCAAATAAACACCTAAGTTTTTTAGCAACACGTGCGGATTCACTGGCTTTATAGCCAACAACCATTGTTGCCCAGATAATCTAAGTTGTATGGTTTGTTGTTTTGAAAATTCATGTCGCTGGTGTTTATCTAATAAGCTTGTTGATGCTCCCCATGGGTCAATACTGAACAATTCGTATTGATAACCTTGTTTGATTAAGTTGTGTAACTTAACCGGCTCAAGCATTTCTGGAAAACGAAGTAAGGCAATAGAAAAACCCCAAAAGTGACTGTCTTTAAAAATAGGCAGTCGCACTATCAGTCCTTTACCGCCTTGAATTATCGGCTTGGGCCCGTCCAAGACAATTTTTTTCTTAGCTATAGAGTCTGAAATGATCGAGGCTATCAACTCATCTTCAAGCAAGTTATGGCCTAAAGCCTTTTCGTTTTCATCATAGGGATACACGTATTCTACTACACCATTAGGCGCCAATTGCAGTGAATACACGCCTTCAATCTGTTTCGATAGTTCGTTTGCTAATGGGTAAAATCGCTGTTCGTTAAGATCGCCTGAAATAACTAAGGATCGTAAAATTGCGGCACTTTCAATCGCACTGTTTATTTGCAATTGCAGTCTTTCGGCATAAATTTGGAGGTTGTTTTCGAGCTCAAGGGCTTCTAGCTGCTTAGATGTTGAATAGAGGAACCAACTTAAGTAGCTTAAAACGGCCATAGATACTACGAACACACCAGCGCGCAGCACGATAACTCTTGCAAGAGGGTTGAGTCGGTTCCACCGATTTTTAGGCATATTGGCTACGTTTTATAATCTAAGAGTCTTGCTTATAAACTTTAGCTTAAATTTTTAAGAACGCAGAATTAAATACGGGCATTTTACGACGGCTTTCGCACGCCGCATAATGCACCAAATCAAATCACTCGATCTAACAGACCACAACGTTTACAGCGAGACCGCCTTGTGCGGTTTCTTTGTATTTAGAGACCATATCCTCACCCGTTTGTCGCATGGTTTCGATGCATTCATCGAGCGATACACAGTGATCTCCAGGTTCTGATAACGACAATCGAGCAGCCTGAATGGCCTTGATGGCACCAAATGCGTTACGCTCAATGCAAGGCACTTGTACAAGACCCGCTATTGGATCGCATGTCATGCCCAAATGATGCTCCATCGCAATTTCAGCCGCATGCTCTACTTGTTCAGGCGTACCGCCCAATATTGCGGCCATACCCGCGGCAGCCATTGAACTGGCCACCCCAATTTCACCTTGGCAGCCCATTTCAGCGGCCGAAATAGAAGCATTGCGCTTATACAGCCAACCTATCACGGCGCACGTTAGCAAGAAGGTACTGTGCCAGTTGCTTGGTAGTCCATCTCTATGGTTTTCTAAATACAACAATACGGCTGGAATCACCCCTGCAGAGCCATTAGTCGGTGCGGTCACAACTCGCCCACCGGCGGCGTTTTCTTCATTCACCGCCAGGGCATATACACTGACCCAATCCATCACACTAAATTCATCTACCTCTTTTGATTTCAGTTGATCTGCCATGCGCTTCGCGCGCCGTTGAACATTGATACCACCGGGTAATGGCCCTTCTAATGTGAGCCCTCTATTCATACAGGCGGTCATTGTCGATACGATTGATTCAACCCAATCCGTAACGGCATTTTTACCGCCCTGTAATGCCGCCTCGTTTAATTGTGCAACCTCGGCAATTGAAAGCTGATTACTAACACAATGTTCCATGAGCTCTTTAGCATTAACAAAGGGGTACGGGCGTTCATCCGCAAACTCTTGTAATAAATCGCGATGCTCTGCGTCTTTAGCAAGCTCATTAGCGATGGCGCCGCCGCCGACCGAATACCAAGTTTGCTCTTCCAATTCAATGCCATGTTCATCGAGGGCACAAAACCGCAAGCCATTCGGGTGTTCTGGAAGAAATATATCGCCAAAAAAGCGAATCGACTCATTTGGATCAAAACGAATATTTTTTTCACCGTTTAACCGTAATTCTTGCGAGGCTTTTACTTTCTGAAAAGTCAGCTCAGCTTCATTCGGGTCGACGATGCTTGCATCCAATCCAGATAGCCCCAAAATAACGGCTTTATCAGTGCTGTGGCCAACGCCCGTTAGAGCTAAGGAACCATATAAGCTCACTCTAATTTGCACCACTTGCGTTAACAAAGCATCGGTGCTCAGTTTTTGAGCAAAACGTTCTGCAGCTCGCATCGGACCCAATGTATGAGAAGAAGACGGACCGATACCTACTTTGAATAAATCGAGTATGGAAAAGGGTTGCACACTTATTTCTCTCTATATGTGATTATTCTTCACAATTTCGCCCAACCAAGCTCAGGTTGCAATTGAAGCCTCTAAATTAGTTATGCTCATTTTGGCCAAAGATCTTTACACCTTGTTAACTCACCCCATTCATCCGCTAGCCTGTCATATTTAATAGGCAGGTTAGGCCGAATAAGGTAAGCTTTTGCGCTGTTCCCTAATAGATGGAGTGCTCAATGCCACCCATGATTGCGCTTATTGCAGCTTATGCTTTTGCCATGTGCTCTACACCCTTAATCATTTTAGTGGGCGGGCTCATTGGGCAAGAGTTAGCTCCTGATCCTAGATTAGCTACATTACCCATCTCAATAATTGTGGTAGCTACCGCGTTGTCTACAGCACCGGCGGCCATGTTGATGCAAAAAATAGGTCGTAAAAAAGGCTTTCTAGTAGGTTTTGCACTGGGCGGCGCGGCTACATTGCTGTGTTTAGCAGGCTTATATCTTCAATCATTTATTCTGTTTGTTACCGGCTGTTTTATGACAGGAACAAACATGGCGTTTGTTCATCAATTCCGCTTTGCCGCCATGGAGCTCGTACCAATGAAGAAGAAGTCTCAAGCCGCCTCCTGGGTACTCATAGGTGGTATTTTTGCGGCAGTAGCGGGTCCTGAGGCAGGAGCATTCGGTCGCGACCTTTTTGCGATTCCCTTTACGGGCTCTTTTGTGATCCTAATGGCTTTTCTACTCATTGCCGCACTGATCATTGCCACTTCTTATCAGAGCGAAAAGCCCGTATCACAAAAAGAGAAGCAAACGGCCCTTGTACCAGACATTGCTTGGTTAAACCCCACTTTATTACTTGCATTTGCAACGGCGGCTATTTCATACAGCGTTATGAGCTTAGTTATGACCGCAGCGCCCTTATCAATGTCGCATCATGGTCATGATTTACAAACCACCAAATGGGTATTGCAAAGCCATATTTTGGCGATGTTTGTTCCCTCATTATTTACAGGCAAATTATTGGCTCTATTTGGCTATGTTAAATTCATTGTCGTAGGTGTTTCTATTTACATCGCGATGGCCTTGTTAGGGTTAGCTGGATATCACGCCATGCATTACTGGGGGGCTCTTCTGTTGTTGGGCGTTGGTTGGAACCTACTGTTTATCAGTGGTACTACATTATTGGGTCGCATTTCTGATGGACCCGAACGATTTAGAATACAAGCAGTCAACGAATTTTTAGTATTCGGAACTCAGGCTTTAGCTTCATTGGGGGCAGGGTGGCTACTATATCAATTAGGCTGGCGACCATTATTATTAGCAACGTTGCCATTGGCATTAATTCCACTCCTATTTTTAATCTTACATCAACGCGCTCAGGCGCAAACAAAGGCCACTTAAATGAGCGAAGGCGCACAAAAAGACCCTCTGCATGGCAAAACATTAAAAGCCATTCTAATGGAATTGCACGAATATTATGATTGGCAAGGCTTGGGAAGCCGCATTAACATCAAATGCTTTACAGATAACCCAAGCTTAAACTCCAGTTTGAAATTTTTACGGAAAACGCCTTGGGCACGAACCAAAGTTGAACAACTTTGGATAGATACCTTTGCAGGTAAACATCAATAAGCTATGGGCAAGTAAAAGAAGAATAAGCTCTATAGGCAACTTCCATCATTCGCATATGAGTTGCTGAATTTTGCGACCACTTAACTCCCCCAGTGTGAATGAGCTTCCCACCCGTTGCATAAGGCGTCACATCAGCCTGTGCCGGCATATGGGCAAAATTCATGTAAGCATCCCGACCAAAAATATCGGTGACTTCCAGAGTATCAAAGCTGGTTGGGTCAAATTGAAATGCCGTTCCATTATGGCAACCACTGCCTGAGCAGCTAAAATCTGCCGCCTGAATAGCTGGTTCAGTATTAAAAAAATCATCGTTTTCATCACAGTCACTGCCCAGTGTTAGGCTGACACTGTCAGTTTCTACTTCACCGTTAAGGGTTTCCGTTAATTCAATGCTGTGTTGGCCTGGCTCACTGATAATAAAATATACCCAACGTTCATTATTGCCATCGTTTACGCCTGAAAAAGGCCCTTGGGGCTTAGGCTCAGCCGGCATGTTCCCAGACTCCACCAATTGGCCATTAAGCAATATTTCATATTGAGCTCCAGCCGATGCTATCACTGTCGCATGCACGGCAAGCGGGTAATCACTGTTTGATAAATCGGCTGTTTTTAACACTAAAGAGGCGGCCCCACCGACGGTATCTGTATCGTCAGGGTTATTATCTGATTGCCCTAAATCATTCTCGGCTTTAGGAAAGCAAGCACTGAGGCTAAATACAACAAACGCTACAATGAAAGGTTTCATACCAATGACACAATTAAAGTAAAGGCTAATTACTGTAATGGCTTAAGTCATCGCTGTCCGCGACTCAGTTCAACAATTAAGCAACCGACCTAAAGCCAAAGTGACCCTAGGCGGCAGTTTGGACTTTACACGTTACTAACCAGTGACGGCGGGCGGCACTTTCTTTGATATCTTCGGCTTTCGCTCTTGGCTTAATGCAACGCCCACAAAGACAATGGCAATGGCAATCCATTGGCTTAGGGTTAAGCGCTCACCTAATAACAACATCGAGAATATCAACGTAAACACGGGCAGCAAATTAGCGTAGCCCGCCGCGGTGGTGGCCTTTAAGTGGGTCATTGAATAGTTGTATAAACCGTATGCTCCTATCGTTACCACCAAACCCAAATACAGTAAAACCCCAACGATAGAAATCGAAATACTTTCGGGCCAAGGGGAAGCGAGTGCAATCGGTAAAAAGAAGAGTGCACCTGCAAAACTTTGCAACGCCGTTAATACAAAGGCAGAGTATCGAGCGACTAAATGTTTAATCAGCAAGGTATAGCCCACGGCGGTACACATGGCTAAAAATTCTAAAAAATTGCCGAGGATTGCGTTAGGTGCCTGTTCACTGTCTTCCCCCGTCACTGTCATCCAAATGACACCCGATACCGCGATGACAAAACCAATCCATTGGCGTAAATTCGTTTGCTCCTTTAAAAAGAAAAACGCACCCGCGGCTACCATCAAAGGCAGCATGGCCGTCACCATGCCTGCCTGACCTGCGCTGGTGTATTGCAAGGCTTGGGCTTCAAAAATAAAGTACAAGCAAGGCTCAAAGAGGGCCATCGACAACAAAAATTTCCAATCGCCTTTTTGATAGTTAAAACCATGCCTTAGCCAGGGCCACATAACTAAGAACGCCATAGCCCCTATAGACATCCGCATAAACACAACCACCATGGGAGACATGGCGGTTACCGCTACTTTTAAGGCAATGAAACTACTGCCCCACAACAACATGCCCAACAATAGAGCTAAATGCGAACGTAATACTAACTTGTCCAAGCGATTTCCTCAGTAAATGATCCAACTGTTTCGGCTAAACTATCTTGCCCTTTCGAAAGGCGCAACGACATTTCAATTAAAGACTCAATTCTGTAACAGATGAGTGAATACGCCATTGAAGCTGGCGTTTAATCGAGTGAAAAGCCGTAACGGTCAGCCAAGAAATGGGCAATTGAATCTTCGCTGTTCGGTCCTATTGTCGCCGTTGCCATGGCTTTCAATTCGGCCAAGCCTTGCCCCATGGCATAACTTTCATCGGCGATTTCAAACATGGAGAAGTCATTGTCGGAATCACCAAAACAAATGATTTTTTCTGCGCCGAGTTGCTCTTGAACTATTTTCACCGCGTCACCTTTAGTACCCGCGCTGTGATGAATGTCTAACCAATAAGAGCCCGATTTATACATATCGTGGCCGGCAAACACAGACACGCCTTCAATGTCGGCACAGGCTTCAGCCATGCCCAAGACATTGGCGTTTTCGGTGGCCGCAAAAATGTTTAAAACATGATCCTTAATGTTCGACAATTCAAGGTTTTCTTGTACGAGGATGCCCTGTTCTTTTAAATAACCTGACCATTCAATTTCGCGTGGCGTCGTGATAGCTGAGATGATGGCGCCAATGTTGTCTTTATGATCAATCGTATTTAGCCATGGATTAATACCTTGGCTTTTTAAGCGAGCGCAGACTTCTTCCACTTCATGCGCGGCCATCGGTATTTTAGAGATCACCTTATCTTCGTTCAAATCCCACAACAACACGCCATTTTTATAGACCTGAGGGTGCTTAAAATGAATGTTTGGTAATGACTCTAACGCACCGTGCGGCATACGACCGGTTGCTACGGTCCAATTAATCCCAAGTCGATCTAATTCGCCTAAGGCTTTACGGGTGGTATCGGTAAGGCGCTCATCGCCATCCAATAAGGTTCCGTCTAGGTCAAACACTAACAATTCTTTCAAAGTAACCCCTATTTAGGTAGTTTTTTATTGGAGATTGGTGGCCTGCGATGCATTTACCACCGACCACGGCTCTGTATTTATTTTACTTGGGCAAGCTCGGCTCGCATGGCGCTAATCGTTGCTTGGTAATCATCTGTATTAAAAATAGCAGAGCCTGCCACAAAACTGTCTGCTCCAGCTTCGGCAATTTCTCGAATATTGTCGATCTTAACGCCGCCATCCACTTCTAAGCGAATATCCCGCCCTGACTGATCGATTAACTTGCGGGCCACTTTGAGTTTATCTAAAGCGCTTGGCAAAAACGATTGCCCACCAAAACCAGGGTTAACCGACATAATTAAAATGACGTCTATCTTATCTAGAACGTAGTCTAAGTAATGTAAAGGTGTCGCTGGATTAAACACTAACCCCGCTTTACAGCCACCGTCTTTAATTAATTGCAACGAACGATCAACGTGGTCACTCGCCTCAGGATGAAAGGTAATTAAGCTGGCTCCGGCCTCAATAAAATCGCCAATCAGCCGATCTACTGGAGAGACCATCAAATGAACATCGATCGGCGCTGTTACACCATGGTTGCGTAATGCCTTGCAGACCATAGGACCGATCGTTAAATTAGGAACATAATGGTTGTCCATTACATCAAAGTGAACCCAATCGGCACCTGCGGCGATGACGTTATCAACCTCCTCGCCTAAGCGAGCAAAGTCAGCAGAGAGAATAGATGGGGCTATTACGAAATCGGTCATTTTAGGTTTGCCTCGGGTCGATGGGAGCGCCTATTCTATTGGTTAGAATCTTAAGGTCAATTTAGTATGAACAATCTCCAGCAGTTTTTTTGTGGCAGTGTTTTATTCTTGTTGCTCAATGCGATGCAACTGGGCGTGGCGCAGGGAATCATACCCACGCCTAAACTCCTCAAAGCCCAAGATTTAGCCGCCTATTACGAGCGCGCACTCAAAGGTGAGCAAGTTGTCTTACTGGAGAACGAGCTGGAAAAATTTTATGCGCTAACCCTAGAGCAAGAAACGGCCGACCCAAAAGGCGGTTTATTGATTCTGCACGATAAAGGTCAAACGGCCGATTGGCCGTTTTTACTTCAACAAACGCGGCAGTTCATGCCCAGCGTTGGGTGGACAACACTGTCTCTCGATCTACCCACCCCTCAAGGCGAAGCCTTAGGTCGCCTTGCAGTTAACGAAAATGCGAACGCAGAAGCGCCCCCAGAAACCGATGAACAATGGCAAGCTAGAGTATTAGAACGTATTGCCACCGGCATTCGCCAGTTGAACAATGAAGGTTTATTGAATATTGCGATTTTAGGCTATGGTGACGGTGGTTATTGGGCCAGTCGTTATTTAGCGGAGCGCTTATCGGAGGAAGAAGAAGCCGGTTACGCCCTTATTCTAGTCGATGTGGTGACTCACCCAGATGATGTGCCCAGCAATTTATCACAGCTCAATATTCCTGTTTTAGATTTATACATGGCGAATTCGGAGTTCGCACACCGGCAAGCCCAGCAGCGCCTTGCTGCGGTTAATCGAGCTAAATTGACTAACTTCACACAAATACACGATGCATTGCGTCAGCAAAGTTATGGCGCGGCGCCAATAGATCGTAGTACTCGCCGAATATGGGGTTGGTTACGCAATAATGCGTCAGGCGGTGAAGTAAACGCTGTTGAAAAACCAACACCATAAAAGCGTTACCCTTGCGTTGGGTCTGACCTCAGTTGCAGCTCATATAGGTGTTTGTATAAACCTTCTTGCTGCATTAATTCTTGATGAGACCCCGACTGCTGTATCTGCCCCTGATGTAATACAAAAAGACAATCGGCTTCTTTTACCGTGCTTAACCGATGCGCAATGGCAATAAGCGTTACTTTGCCTCGTAATGCCATGAGCGAGCTCTGAATTAAAGCTTCTGTGTGGCTATCTATATTGGCGGTCGCTTCATCCAAAATTAATATTTTAGGCTTACGGATGAGTGTTCGCGCCAAACTCAATAACTGCCGCTGACCAGTACTTAAATTAGAGCCTCGTTCGGTTAGCTTGGTATCGTAGCCATTAGGCATACTGATGATCGCATCATGCAAATGTGATTGCTGAGCGGCGGCTACAACTTCGTCATCGGATACATTCAGCTCTAATCGAATATTATCTTTAATTGTGCCGGTAAAAATAAAAGGGTCTTGTTGCACAAACCCAATGGCCAAGGCTCTCTGCGTTTTGCTCAACGCTGTAATGGCATGTTCACCCACTTTAATGGCACCGTTGGTGAGCGGATAGAAACCCATTAACAATGACATCAAGGTACTCTTTCCGGAACCGGTATGTCCAACTAAGCCTATAAAATCGCCAGGCGGCACCTCAAATTTAATTCCGCTCAATACGGTTTTTTCGCCATCATAACTAAAGCTCGGAATATCAAACGTTAAGTGGGTATTTTTAATTTGAAGTGAATCTTTAGACTGATCGACCGACAAAGGCTCAGCCAACAACGCAAACACACGAGATGCAGACACCAAAGCTTGCTGCGCCATGTTCAGCTTCGAGGTCATGTCTAACAACGGTTCGGTTACGTTTCCTAAGTAATTAATAAATGCGTATACAACACCTACTTTTACTGTACCCAGTGCGTTCAGCTCTATAAGACCAAACCCATAAAGTAGGCCGCCCAATAGCAACAAATAGATTAAATCGATAAGAGCTCGCAATAAAAAACCATCGATGACGACATTTTTAACCTTTGCTTTGTAATGGTCTGTACTGGTTTTTTCGAACGCGCGAGTAAAATCACTTTGCTGATTACTCAACTGAATAATCGCCATGCCTTGAATACCTTCATTAATGCGGGCGTTGATATCGCTGAGCAGTGACCTGACTTGCATAAAAATGGGCGTGGAGAGCTTTTGGTAAACAAACATGATCACCATAACCGTCGGCACTAAAATAGCACAGAGCCATACCAACCGAATATCCAACAACGCCATTCCCACTAATATACCCAAGATACGGACAATATTCTGAGCAAAACTAGAGATGACATTCACGTATAAATCTTTAATCGCTTCGGTATCGTTGGTAATCCTGCTGATCAAACTGCCCGTGGCGGCTTTATCAAAATAGGACATAGGCAATGAGATCACATGAGCAAACACCTGCTCTCGAAGCGTTTGAACCACGTTTAGCGCAATTTTATTAAAACGTAATGCCTGTGCATAAAAGGTAGCGGCGCCAATAAGTTGTGAGGCAATATAAACGAGTGCCAGCACCATTATTTCATAAGAATTCCAATTCGCCGGTGTTAAATAATTGTCAATAAACACTTTAATTAAATAAGGACCCATGACACTGGCCGAGGTTGCCACCAACAATAAAACAAAGGCTTGCCATAGCATTTTTTTATATACCGTGGCATAAGTTAATAATGAAAAAAACGTTTGCTTCATCGTCCTTCCTCGACAACATGTTCAAGTTGCTGGTAGTCGTAGGTTTTGGCGTACCAACCCTGTTGTTGGATCAGCTCCCGATGCTGCCCTTGCTCTATGATACGGCCGCTCTCCATCACAATGACATGATTCGCCTGTTCTACGGCCGAGAGACGATGACAAACAACTAAGGTTGTTTTTCCTTGACGCGCTTGCTTTAGGTGACTCAAAATTTGCTGCTCTGTTTTTATATCAACCGCCGATAAGGCATCATCTAATACCAAAACGGGGGCATCTAAAATGAGTGCACGAGCAATGGCAAGGCGTTGTTTTTGGCCGCCTGAAAGCGTGACGCCCCGCTCGCCCACTTCAGTGAGGTAGCCTTGCGGAAAGCCTAAAATGTCTTCATGCACTTGGGCTATTTTTGCAACCGACTCAATCTCTTGCATCGTAGCATTCGGCTTTGCCAGTGCTATATTCTGAGCAATCGTCATTGAAAATAGAAAAGGCGTTTGTGGTACAACGGCAATGTGTCGACGTAAGTTGTTTAAAGTTAAATCATTGATATCCACACTGCCGAGCGTGATCGCTTTTGTCGGTACTTGCTGCATACGCATTAACAAATGCAATAACGTACTTTTACCGGCTCCCACCGGCCCCACGATGCCGACTAACGATCCAGAAGGAACTTGAAATTCTATATCTTTAAGAACCGATGTTTGGCTTTCTGGATAAGAAAATTGTTCAATTTCAAAGGTTAATGACGGCTCAATTGATTGGTTCTGTGTGCCGTTATCTTTAATAGTAGGCTGGCTATTGAGCAGCTGATCAATTCGCTCGTACGCGGCACTGCCACGCTCTACTAAATTGAGAAGCCAACCGATTGCAAACATTGGCCAAATCATAAAACCAAGGTATAACGTAAAACTAGTCAGCTGCCCTAACGTAAGCTCGCCTTGATGGATAAAATAAGCGCCACCGGCAATACTCAAAAAGAATGAAAATCCAATGCCTAACTGGATCGTTGGATCGTACTTACTGTCTATCTTCGCGACGCGTTGATTGGCCTCATTTGCGGAAGCGGCAATGTTATTGAATTGCTCGCACTCTATGGTCTCTCGCCCCATGGCTCGAGTTAACCGTAATGCTGAGATACTTTCTTGAACTGAATCGTTCAAATCACTGAATCGTGCCTGGGCGTCTTTAAACGATTGATGCAATTGCTTGCCATATCGCCACATAAAAAAGCCCACGATTGGCCATGGTCCTAATGCAATAATGGTTAATGGCCAAGAAATAAACACCGTCATCATGATTAAAACCAACAGACCGGTAAAGGCGCCATCAAACAACGCTAAAACGGCTTCACCTGCAGTCATTTCAACGGCCTGAATATCATTAGTGGCGCGAGCCATTAGATCTCCAGTCTTTAGCCGATCAAAAAATTCAGGCGCTTGCAAAGTAAGGTGAGCAAAAATTGTTTGCCGAAGTTGGTTCGCTAACGTATAGCTTGCACCAAATAATGCGATGCGCCACAGAACTCGTAAACCATAGCTAAATAAGGCTGCGCCTAGAATGATGAAAACCTGTTGTTGCAGTGAAGTCTTGGTAAGAGAACCATCGGCAATGGCATCGACTATTTTACCAATGACCCAAGGCGGTATCATGGTTGCGCCACCCACACCAATGAGCGCAATGACCGCTAAGCTATAGCGACGCCACTCCTGCCGGAAAAACCAAGTGAGCTTTAAAAAGACAGACAATTGACCTCCTATATTAACGATGATCGCGCCAATAACTGGCAGATTTAACGATAACAGCTAAACTTTTGGGTAAGTAAAAATTGCAAGGGCACTTACATGTATTCCATTATTGTCGCACCGATTGACCTAAGCGCGCCAGAGTCCAGTGAACGAATTTTGGATCGCGCTATGTTCTTTCTACAGAACAGCCAAGCCAGTATTTACTTTTTAACCGTCGCTGCCGTGACCACCGATAAAAGTAGCCTTGAAGAATTGCGAACTCAATTGCAGCAGTTTATATCGACCAAAATATTAGAAAATACGGATCGAACGTTTGCCGAGGTTGGGGTAGGCAAACCCAGTAAGGCGATCATAGAATTTGCTCAAGCTAAGAAAGCCGATTGCGTTTTGGTGGGTGCACATCGAGGAGGGGGTTTACTGGGTTTAAATTCACTGGGATCCACGGCCGCTATTGTCGCGGCTCAAGCCAGTTCAGACGTTTGTGTTGTCAAAGGTTCGTCTTAGTGGCTAGTAGTCAATACTCCACTTGAGCTCTGCGCCGCCAGTTCCTAAAGACTCTTCAGCAAATAATTCTAAATAGGTATTTGGAGTCACTTGTAATTGTAAACTGCTGCGCAAGCCCTCTTCAGAGCCCACGTTTTGTTCCACTTCTAAATACAAATAATTGTTAAGGTATTTTCCTGCGCGGACATTTACCCCTAAATTCCCTTCTTCATCGGTTTGAGGGTCAATGATTAAAGAATCTAATGTAAGCTCTTGACGGGTGCTCCCAATAATATCGAAACTGGTTGTGCCAGTGCGGATATTGTTCACTAAGTAGGCCAATTGGATCGCTTGAAACTCACTGATATTCTCAATACTTTTGCCAAACACTAACTGCGCAAGCAGCTCATTCTGATCTAAGGCTGGGATCGATTGTAATTCTAAGGTCAGCTCATCCTGAGTGCCCGCAATCATTAATAGTACGTTTAAGCCTGACTCGTTATAGTTCGCTTCGACATTAAAAACCAACTGATTATTTTGAATTTGCACAGACCCACCAGTAACCGAAAAAACCTTACCCAACGCCGAGTAGGTTCCGCGAATCACATTAAAGCGACCAGAAATATTGGGTTCACTAAATTCGCCAAGTAGCTCTAAACTGCCTGCTAATTCAGCGCTGATCCCTTGACCGTATAAATTAGCTCGATTGGAAGCCGTTAAGCCCACATCCCATCGCCCTGCAGGCCAATATATTGGTCGAGGGGCTTCAACCTCTTCTTCCTCTTCTATGGAATCAACAATATTTAGCTGTGGCACGCCATCCAATAAAAAGGTCTCAGTTTGTAAGTTAAGAGGTGATACATCAAAAGAACCCGACACCAACAGATCATGATACTGACCTGTCACCGATACGCCCCCAGTCATGGTCGCGTCAATTTGAGAATCACTGATCATATTGGCATTGAACGCTTTGAAGCTAACATCAAATGCATGTTTGAAAATTTCATTCGGTTGAGGATCGAACTCAACCCCTCCGTTTATTTCGAGCAAACCGTCTCGCCCGTCATTAGCAAAACCTAATAAGACAAGAGTAGACTTTTGAGCTAAAAAGGTAAGGTCAAGATCGTTTAACAAAGTCCCCGACGTAATGTTTTCAAATTTTCCATCGCGCCACTCAACCTTACCTTCCCAATCTGGGTCATCGAACGAGCCGTTAAAACTGAACTGACCTGCCAGTAATCCACTGAGAGACTGGTTCGGGCGATCGACAAAAAATGGGTCCAATACGGAAAGCGGCGAATGTATGGCAATGTCAAAGCCAAAAGGAATTTCATGCCAATTTGAATTCCAATCAGACCATGTACGGAGCGGCAAATTAGCGTTCATTTTAATGCGGTTCAGACCGTCACTGAGAACAGCCCCTGAAACTTGGAGGCGCTCTTCACTGGTTCTAATTTTTGAGGTTAAAGCGAGCGGCCATATTTGAGCGTGCCATGCCGCATCCATTTCAATGGCGGGGCGGCGCAAATCGCCTTGCAACGTTAAGTCAATGTTTGCTTTTCCAGGACCCAGTTCTGTATCAGCCACCCAGTAATTGGTCTGTGGTATCTCGGCTTTCACCCTGATCTCGCCTTCATAGCCTTGCCCTTGTGCAGAGACCTTTACTTCGCCTCCACCGTCTACATTCAAACTACCTTGCGACAGCGCCCAACGAGATTTTTGCCACGCTCCTTCAATACTAGCATTCCAGCGATGCTCTTTTACTGTACTGTTCCATTTTCCTTTGCCACCTCCAGACAGTGTTAAGGAAGGCTCTTTCAATGTTCCTGACACGTCTAAACTGGTATCGATTACGCCAGTTAAATCAGCGGGTATTTGTGGTAGTACACGCTTTAATTGCTGAAACGACAAATTCTCCACCGAGACCTCTCCGGTGAGTTGCTCAGCGATTAAGTCAACATTCGCCACCAAACGAGCCTCTCCCCAGGTGGCATTTAACGTTTGATTTAATAATTCGTTTAACCGACCCTGCCCTTGCCATTGTATCTGGTAGTCCGAGTCAAACCACTGTCCTTGACTTTTGAGTTGCCCATCTATGTGTACAACACCTTGTTCATGCTTAGCCTGCAATTGAGTGTCGAGTTGTCCATTCCAACTTTGAATACTCGATCTAACCGTTTCATTAAAAATAAACGGCGCAAAGAGTTCGGCCAATGGCTCAACTTGAGCCATGCTTGCATCGAGTGTTAATTGGTATTGGGCGTCGTTAAAATTATAATAGCCCGATAACACTGCTCGGTTAGTTCCCCAAGAACTGCTAAGCCCATCAATGATGACCTTCTCTGGTGTTAAAGAAGATATTTTTACTTGGGTATCCAAGGGCTGGTTTTGGAAAGCACCTTCGAAACCAGCTTCTCCTTGTAAAAAGTATTCTTCTAATGAGCCATCAATGGCAAGTTCGGCTTTAAAATCGCCTGACAGCTCTCGAGGAACTTCAACGCTTCGACCTAAGACGTTTTTGTTGAACACTATAAAACTCGTCAATGGCCATTGCTCAATGTTTAGGTCACCGAGCAATCTTAGGTTATAGGCATCCAGTTCACCTTGATACGCAAATTGACTGTCATACCAGCGACCCTTTTCTATGTTTAACTGCCAGGAATTAAGAGACTTTGGCTCAACTTTTAATTGAACACTTAACGGCTGCCCATACCACTGCCCGCTTAGGTCAGAGGTGGTTTGAATGATTGGCTGGTTCCAAACATTCGTTAGGCGAGTGCGCCCTGTGAAATTTGCGGCTAATGAAGACAAGCTTTCAGGCCACTGAGATATCCACGGCTGTATCAAGGCTAAGTTTAGGTTTTCATGCTCAATATCAAGATCCCATTTAGGCTCAAACCAGTTAGCGGAACCTTTCCCTTGAATGTAAGAATCACCAATACGGAGATTGGCTCGCGAAAATGCAATGGATTGGTGATTGAATTGGCTAACGCTAAGTTGGGCGTTCATAGGCTCTTGTTCGTAGAGACCTTGTAAGCTGGCATTACCTTCTACATTGAATGAGTTGCCTGAACTTTTCGCAGCGAATTTCCCAGACAGAACTGCGTGCCATTCTATCGGCAGCTGCACCGAAATAAGATCAAGTAACCGGCTGTCTACTTCGACAATGGTTAAGTCAGATTGCCATTGCTGAGAGAAAAAGTCATATTGGCCTTGGCCATTAAAATGCGCTAACTCACCAAATAATGCGTATTCATCAACCACCAGCTGTTTTTGACTTACTCTCCCGCTTAGCGCTGCTTGATAACGCTTGCCCAAATAGGTGAGCTGAGTTTTACCTGAGTACTCAATTACAGGGTCAAATACCTTACCTGAAACGGTTCCATCTAAGTCGCCATTAAAGTCAATTGACGCGGGTATTTTTTCAAGCAACCGGTTAATAAAAGGACCGCGCTTAATATTTGTTTGGTACACAAGTGAAATTTTATCATCGCGCCAATCAACCTCACCTTGAAGCGCTATATTATTTTTACCCGCAGTCACATCCGCTTGCTCAATTCTGATCCCAGAGGAAGTGGCTTCACTCACCAACGTGCTCGCAACAGGTATGCCATACCAACTCCCCTGCATATCGATCTGGCCATTTACCCTGGGAGTTCGCCAACCGCCATACCATTGCAAATCCCCCGTCACCTCACCTTTCGATTGAGGCACACCAAAATATCGCATAAAGGGCGTTAAGCTCCATTGATCCACTGCGATGTCCAATTCAGACTCTGACTGATTGATCCAACCATTTATGATGGCGGGCTGAGAATCTAAATGCATAACCAACTGTTCAAAATTAAACTGCTGTTGCTCAATAAAATAAACTAACCGGCCTTTTGCATTCAGTTGGTGTTGTTGCCAGGGCAGTGTTGAATCGCCAATATCGATGGTCAGCTGGTTGCTCGTTGAATAATCTGCGAGCAAGTCCCAGTTTGCCGTTAAATTTTGATCAAGACTCCAGTTAAGCCATTTTGCCCAACTGGAACCCGATTCAGCATCAATCGCGCCTTTGGCTCGAAATTGATCGACCCCTTCCGCATCCAGCTGCAAGGCTAGTTCATTCGAAGAATTGTGATCAGAAACCGATACAATCAACCTGGCAGGTACAACCCCCCAATTGATATCAGCTTGCGCGTTAACCGATACTTTTATACTCGGATAGTTGGTTCGATTGATAGTGAGCTGGTTCACCAATACTTGCTCAAGCCTAAACGACGGAAGTTTTTGCCAGAGGTTTGCATAGGTTTGAATGTTGCTTTCTGAGCTGTCGGAAACCGTTTGGTTATTTGGCATTGTCACGTCTAATTTTTCAATAGACAACTCAGGCAACCACCAACGGTTATTAAAAGCAAAGCGCCAGTTCCATCGCAAAGACAGTTCTTGCACAGACACTTTTAAATCTGACGCATAAGGAGCCCAGTTGGCCGACCTGACAAACCATTGCCCAGGCGATGAACTCTCAACGCCACCAATGCGGATGTCATCATTAGAATAAACACCATAAAACTTGACCGCTTGATGCGCCAAACTGATTCGACCTGCTTCTGTTCCAACCAGTAAACCGACAGCTATCCCCACAATGATCAGAAGTAAAGCCATGACTCTTAACGCCAGTATCCAACTGCGCTTTGCAATTTTGCGTACATGTATAGCCATTAGAATGCCTGCCCTAGGCTGACATACACCAGAAAGGGTTCATCGCTGGCTCGCGGGTTTGCAGGAAAAGCCAGATCAAATCGTATCGGTGCGAATCGAGTTAGGTAACGTACACCCGCTCCGTAACTTTGGAAAAGGTTCTCGTTTAGAGGTGCATCAAACTCCGTCGATACTCGTGCTAGATCATAAAAAGCCACTAGCCCCCAGCTTTCTGTAAGCGTTAATCTCAGTTCATTATTAGAGGTAATGCGATGCTTACCACCGTAGTCGGAATCTAGCGCTGTGATTGACTGGTATCGATAACCCCGTAATGAGGATCCGCCACCGGCAGTCAACCGCTCAGTAAAAGGCACATCATTAAACGTTGTTTCGAGCACACCGCCCGTCCATAGAGCATCCCAGCGTAGCCGGTTCGCTAATACTAAACGGGGCGTCGCTGAAAAAAAGGTTTGCCCACCTAATCCTGTTTTAAGAAACGCTGCGTAATTGTCTGTTACTTCTAACACGGGTTCTAAGGAAACGTTCCAGCGCTTCCCCTTTTTGGGTGAGAATGGGTTGGCGACATCATCGTAACGATAACTCGTCGGCAACCGAATTTGACGAAACAAGCGCTCATCTTCTGCTTGCTCAGTTAACACACTGTAGCCCACACCGTATTCAAAGGTGTCGACTAAAGAAGCTTTGCGTTTAAGCGTCGCCGTGCTCGAATAACGAAGAGATTCAACTTCGTCTTCGAGTAAATGCTGAACTTCGTTTCGCCACGTAAATTTATTTCGGAAATCAAAAAAGCTTGGAATAGTGATCGTCGCGCCTACCGTTTGGCGAGCCGATTGAACCACAGCATCGGCCGTAAAGCCTTGACCTGCACCCATTATATTTCGGTGTTGCCAAAGACCTGTCACACCAAAGCCGTCGTCACTTCGATAACCAATCGAAGCCTTTAGCGTTCTCGGTTCTCTAGGCGATAGCTCATATTGCACCGCAACGCCGTTATCAACTTGCGTAACATTAGGTTTAACCTGGTTAAATAAGCCAGTATCAAACAAGGCTATCACCGATTGATCGACCGTTTTCTGCTGAAAGCATTGCCCGCGACGAATACCTGAGGATCGTCTTAAAAACTCTACGTCGACTTGCTCAGAGCCGACAAAGCTTACTTGTGAAAATACCTCAGGCTCAGATACTTTCGTCGTAAACACCAGTGTGGCCGTGAAGTTCTCTTCTTTTAGAACCACCCGATGGCCAACGGTAACATTGTAATAACAAAACGAACGTTTAATCAGTTTTTGCAGTGCGGCCTGTTGCTGCATTACACTGACGGCATCTAACTCATCTCCAACCTTTAGTATTTTCCATTGATCATTAAAGGGCTGAAAATTACCTCGTACGGCTATTTTTTGAATAACATAACGGCGACCTAATTCAATCGAGTAGGTTGGCTTTCGCGCATCTTTGGGTCGATATTCAGTTATGACAGCGTGGTAGTATCCGCGGCTATTTAACATTTGTTGCATGCGTTTTTTTTCAGCTGCAATAATGCGCGAATAGCCTAACTCTAAGCCCGTGCCTTTGAGTGTTTCTCGATAGCCATTAACGGTGGTTCGCAACTCGTTTTGTAACGCCCAGTTAAATGGAGAAACGCTGACATCCCATATGGAGGCTTTAGGCACACTTTCGCCGACCGCTGTTTGGGCTAGCATGAGACTCAAAAAAATAATGATAAAAAATGGATGCTTCATAAACCCTAATTGTTAACATCAAGCGCTGAATGCAAACTGAACCAAACGCTTATACTCATTGTAAATGGCACTATGCCATTTGTTCATTTCACACTAAAGCACTGGAGCACTAGTATATGCCTGTTTTATAAGGAATTTACTGGATTATTTCATGAAAAAAGATAAAAAGCGCATAGAAGACGAACAATGGAGCGAAGAGCAGCTCCAGGATTACCTAAATTTTCAGCCGTTGGATGACACTGACGTGGATTTTCAATGCTTATATCGCGCTTACACCCGAATGAATGCCGACGTATTTGAGGTCTTTGTGGATCGCTTTATCGAAGCAGGCCGAAATGTGAATGCTCAAAATAAGCAAGGGCAATCGCTGGCTGACATTATTGCTGATCATAAAAAAGGGGCGCCGTACCTACAGGCTTTAACGCACTGATCGAATCAGGCTTCCGCCAACCTTAGATAGGCTGGCGGGCTTATTCAGGCATCTCTTAAAAGTTGTAAGGCTTCATCAAGCGTCTTAACGCCAATCACTTCAATATTTTCGATGGCTTTTTTCGGCTTATTCCCAATTGGAACGATTGCTCGATTAAATCCGTGTTTCGCGGCCTCAACGATACGCTCTTGACCATTTGGAACCGGCCGCACTTCTCCATTTAATCCTAACTCACCGAAAACGACCCAATCATTAGGCAATGGCCGATCTTTCAAACTGGAAAGAATTGATAAGATACTGGCTAAATCGGCGGCCGTTTCATTCACTCGAACTCCCCCGACCACATTGATAAAAACGTCTTGGTCGCCCGTAAAGACTCCACCATGACGATTTAAAATCGCCAACATCATGTTCAACCTATTTGCGTCTAAACCCACGGCAACTCGGCGCGGGTGCCCCATACTGGTACCATCGACTAGCGCTTGAAACTCAATCAGCATGGGTCTTGTGCCTTCCCAAACTACGGTTACAATGCTGCCACTCGAGGCTTCATCACTTCGATTCAAAAAAATCGAGCTGGGGTTCTTCACCTCTTTCAGCCCGACATCGAGCATGGCAAATACGCCCAACTCGTTTACTGCGCCAAAACGGTTTTTTATGGCTCTCAATGTGCGAAAGCGTGAATCGCCAGAGCTTTCAAGCATCACCGACGCATCAATCATATGCTCCAATACCTTCGGACCCGCTAAAGAACCATCTTTAGTCACATGCCCGACCAAAATTAATATGGTTCCTGTTTGCTTCGCAAAACGAGTAAGCCAGGCCGCAGATTCACGCACTTGAGACACACTTCCTGGTGCCGATTCAACGCCAGGGGCATGCATTACCTGGATGGAATCAATGACTAATATCTTAGGTCCGATAGATTTGGCGGTTTCGGTTATATTTTCGACGTTAGTTTCTGACAGAATTTTTATGTCATCGCGCGGTAAATTAAGCCGCTGCGCACGTAAGGCGATTTGCTGGGCCGACTCTTCGCCAGTGACATACAACACTGGCAACTGCTTCGCTAAGTGACACAGAGTTTGCAACAACAACGTACTTTTACCCGCGCCTGGGTGCCCACCAATGAGAACCGCACTGCCATTTACCAAGCCACCGCCTAAAACGCGATCAAACTCCCCAAAACCGGTTACAATGCGCGATTGCTCATCTAAGCTCACTTCAGACAAGGTCTGAATGTTTGATTTGGCCCCCGCATAGCCTTGGAAACGCTCATCTTGATTGAAATTAGGACGGCCGGCAGGTGTTTTAGACTCGCGAAATTCTTTTAGCGTGTTCCATGCCTTACATTCGCCACATTGACCTTGCCATTTACTGGAATCGGCCCCGCATTCTGTACATACAAATTGAGTTTTTACTTTTGCCACGTTAGCTTCATTGACCTGTCATGTTTTCAGGCATTTATACTGGTTATTCATACAGAAAACAAGTTAACTACAACCGTTTGAATCTGCAAAGCTCGTGAGTTAGCTAAAATAACCGCCCACCAGCCACATTAGATTTTACCTAGTGCCTTTAACCTTTTATGATCTAACACCTCTCGATAAATGGGTATATACGATGACTAAAATGGAATGGCACAAACTACTTACAACTGAACGCCATGGGCATAAAGCATTGTCGAAAGATGAGTTTGGTCGCAGCCACTTCCATAAAGATCACGATCGCATTGTATTTTCAGGTGCCTTTCGCAAGCTGGGCGGCAAAACCCAGGTGCACCCTTTGGCAAAATATGACCATATTCATAACCGTTTAATCCACTCTATGGAAGTTGGCAGTGTAGGCCGCAGTTTAGGCATTCGGGTGGCCGAGGAAATAAAGAACGATCTGCCCGAATGGATTGCGCCAGATGATCTTGGCATAATAGTTCAGGCCGCTTGCTTAGCGCATGACATCGGCAACCCACCCTTTGGCCATGCAGGCGAATACGCCATTCAAGATTGGTTTAAAAGGCCTGACAACAGCGCCTATTTATCGGGCCTAACCGATCTGCAAAAGCTCGATTTACAGCAATTCGAAGGCAACGCCCAAGGCTTTAGAATTTTAAGTCAGGTGGAATATCATTTAAACAATGGCGGGCTAAGGCTCACTTACCCAACCTTGGGCGCTTCGTTAAAGTACCCTTGGCCTGCCAGCGAGTCGGGCAAAAAAGGCAAGTTCAGTTGTTTTCAAAGCGAACATCGCATTCTGCAAGAATTAGCCAATAAATTAGGATTGGTCGCGTTAGAAGGAAATATATTCGCTCGACATCCGTTAAGTTATTTAATGGAGGCTTCCGATGATATTTGCTACGCATTAATAGATTTAGAAGACGCCGTTGAATTGCAAATTATCGAATTTGGCGAAGTACGCGATATTTTCCAAGCGATCCAAGGTACTCAATCGCTTAATTTTGAAGACAGCCTCAACGTATCTTCAGGACGCCAATTATCCGCACTAAGAAGCGCTACGATTGGCTGCATTGTGGATGCGGTCGTGGAAACCTTTGTTAAACATATGGATGAAATCTTAAATGGTACTTTTAAAGGCGATTTAATTTCAGCTTGCCCCGACACTATTAGAGAGGGCATCAAAAGAGCGAAGAACTTAGCCATCAATAAAGTGTTTATGGATGTTCAAAAAACTGAAACCGAAATTGGTGCCTACGCGGTGTTATCAACCTTGCTAGAAACTTATATTGGGGCAGGGTTTGAGTTCCATCAAAAACGAGACCGCTCGGCTTTAACTTACCGAACTAAGCGCGTCTTTGATTTAATGGGGGGGGAAGCCCCAACAGATAACATGAGCCAATACGAAATTTATCAGCGCATGGTCGATACCATCGCAGGGATGACGGATAATTACGCGAGCTACTTAGCTCGGCAAATATCTGCACCGAGCTGAGCGGGCTTGCAAAGCGTTTAACTCTAGTTAGACAACTGTGACAGCTCTTGAGCGATTGATTGCAACTCTTGAACTTGCTCAGACAACAAGGATTGACTCGAGGCCAGCTCGGTCGCAAAGCGAGATTGGTCGTCACTGATTTCAACCAAATCGTGAGCCGCTCTTGCCATGCTCAGCACTTCTCCGTTTTGCAAAGTAACCTGCTCTGAAAGACCTTGAATGGCATCATCTATCGCGCCGATTTGTTCGCTGACTAATTTTAATTTATCACGAGCGTTGGCCGACGTACTCACGCCTCTGTCTACACCGGCAGAACTCTTTTTAAGCAATTCTTGGATTTCGTCGGCTGACATATTTGAGCGATGGGACAAGCTTCGAACTTCATCTGCTACAACCGCAAACCCGCGCCCAGCCTCTCCCGCTCTTGCGGCCTCAATTGCGGCATTGAGTGCGAGCAAATTGGTTTGAGCCGCTATATCATTAATCATTCGCGTTGCGGCATCAATAGCATCGTTATTTTTCTTAATCTCTTCAATGGCAGTAACGACGTCGTGCGTGGTTTGCCCGCTTTCTTCCGTCAGCTGCTTAACCGAGGAAGAATCTTTACGAATGGTATTCACTAATGCTTGCTCAGTGTCGAGAGAGCCCGTCATTTGGCTCATGCCTTCACTGATGTGAGCCGATGAATTTGCTAACAGGTGCGCCTTTTCTTCGATCATTTTCGATTGCTCTGAAACCGCTTGCTGTAGCTTTTTTAAATTTGAGGCACCTGCGGTTAGCTGCCGAACACTTTGTGCCGTGCGCTCTAAAATATTACTCATTGACTGCGCATTAGCCTCCAGTGCATGGCTGGCATCTTCAATTTCACGTTGAGCCTCTTTCGCGGCTTGAATCGATTGCGTCCGTAAAAACAAGTTATAGCCTTGCGCCACCCAAGCAATGATAATAGGCAATAAATAGCCACTGATAATCTCAGTACGCATGGCTTTTTCTTCCATTGTCACGGCGTGTAAATCAATGCCATTAAGCGCTGCGTATTGCAGATAGCATAAAAATAGAAAATTCAGGCTCGACCAACCGAAGCTGTTTTTTGAGTTTCCGACTAAGTAAATAACAACCATTATGGTCACAAGCCACAATATGTGCGGCGAGCTAAGGCCACCGGTAGAGTAAATAAGATTAAACACATGAATACTGACGCCGCCTACCAAGGCATGAATCGCGAATTGAGCGTTAATTCGCATCTTCACCATCACACTGGCCACTAACGCCCCAATTAAGGTTGCAATAGACGTCACAACCAAGCCAGACACTCCAATTTTGCCCCATTTTAAAAAGCTGTATAGGCCAATTATCCAACCACAAAAGCAATAAAATAAAAGCAATGTATTCACAATATGGCCGTCTTCGCTATTACGCTGCTCAACGGGTGTGAAAAATCGGATATACAATTTAACTGGATTCATGTTGCGAAAGCCTTTTTCGGGTGGGCGCTATGACTGTATCGTTCGCGCGCCAAAACTCTTGAGTCATTAGTTTATTAGTAGCCAAAAAATGATGGCTTTTTCGGAGTATAGACCAATTTTTAAAAACTCCAGCGGGTGCTTATTTACCACTAAAAGCGACCTACCTCACAATCATAGGCATCAATGTTAGATCAACCTTAGAAAGAATCGATAATCTTTGCTTATAATTAGCCATTATTGGGAAGATAGGACTTTCGGCACTCAGCTTAGGTTCAGGTTTCTTTGATAATCTAGTGACATTACGCTTTTCTAGGACGAAATTATGGCTAACCGACTCACTCTTATATCCATTAATGCGGCTATTACTGTACTTTTAACGAGTCAGTCAGGTGCGCTCTTTGCGCAAGACTCCACATTTACAACGACCGTAAAAGCCAGCAGCGAAGGAAACTTGCCGGATGCGGCTTGTGCTCAGGCGTTTAACCAAACTCGAGAAGAAGCTTATTTACAGTTTGAAGAATCGGTTTTTTTTGAGCAACCAAATTTACAGCTGGAAATGATCGAGCAAACGCAAAGCCGCCGTAAACGCGACGCCAATACGACCATTTGCGAAGTCACCTCAGTTTGGCAAAGCCTTGAAGTGGCGCCGGTTCATCAACTTATCGGTACCGAGCAATTCATCTCTGCACAATACAGCGCACAATGCATCGATGAAGCCCGAGCTCGAACCTGCTGGAACCGCATAGCCGACCAAGCTCGACGCGATCTAATGTCTCAACTTGGGCAGTCACATGGCAATTTATCTGATATACGTGCCATCTATGTCGATTTTGAAGGGCGTCAACGTGATCAATATCAAGATGGTCGCTATACCACTACAGCAGATGGCAACTTCTATTTTGATATTGTTGCAGCCAATCAAACTTCCGATGTCAATGTAATAAGGAGTCATTCAGCACCGTCCAATTCAAACGAACCGCCAAAGCCCCCAAAAGAGCCGCTAGACACGCCCAAAAAACCAGATTCTAAATTTGATGTCAGCCTTTCCTATACTTGGGATGGAAACGATGCCGCCGATTTTGATTCCACCGCCATCAGTAGCGGTCGTTTGGGCATCGGCGTATGGGCCGATAACCGTCTTGGGTTTGTCGCCTTCTCTGGTGAAGACACTGTGGGTATAGGCAAGCAGAGTGGCGAAGTGACAAACAGTAGCCTCAGCTACCAAACAACGGGTGTCGGTATGGGTGTGCGTTTATGGAAGCACGGAGATTTTGCTTTAGAAAATCATATTTACTATGTAGATGCGCAACCCTATACCGCTACTTTAACGAACCAGTGCAACAACTGTAGCGATAGAACCTTCACTTCTGAAGATTATCTACAAACGACCGTGAACCTAAAAACCAACTCGAAAGGCATAAATTTAGGTTGGATGCTTACTTGGAAATGGCTGGACAATACCGCGAATGTCGATAAGCTTTCCGGCGGTTGGTTTGTGGAAGTTCTATTTTAGACAATGTTAAAAAAATTACCGTCAGAATCGAAAGCCGTTGCCTTTGGATTAACGGCTGTTTTGCTCTGGTCTACTGTTGCGTCGGCCTTCAAGATTGCATTAAATTATGTCCCACCCATTATTTTACTGTTTGGTGCCGCGCTGGTTTCTGTGTTTGTTTTGGCGGCTATTTTGCAATGTCAGGGAAAACTGTCACTGGCGTTTAAGCAATTAGCGCAGCTCAACTTTAATACCTTTTTGCTAGGGCTCATTAATCCAGTTTTCTACTACTTAATTTTATTTGAAGCCTATGATCGGCTGCCAGCGCAAGTTGCCCAGCCTGTCAATTATACTTGGGCGATCACCCTCTCATTACTCAGCGTGCCCATTTTAGGGCATAGATTGAATCGGCGGGATTTACTGGGATTGGTGCTCGGCTACGCCGGCGTAGTGATTATTTCTATGGCAGGCAAAAACGTGACAGGCCATTTAGACCCCTTTGGTTTGGCCTTAGCATTATTGTCTACTTTGCTTTGGGCTGGCTATTGGTTATTGAATACTAAATCGAAAAAAGACCCTATCATCGCTTTGTTTCACAACTTTTTAATCAGCATACCTATTCTTGGTTTGCTGATTTTGTTGTGGCCGACGATTGAAATACAATGGCATTGGCAAGGGCTAACCGCCATTGCCTATGTGGGGCTTTTTGAAATGGGTTTAGCGTTTGTCTTTTGGCAGCTGGCGCTAAAACATACCAACAATAGTGCGCGCATTGGTACACTGATATTTATCTCTCCTTTTATCAGTTTGTTTTTAATTTCGGCAATTTTAAAGGAGCCGCTTCAACTGCAAAGCTTTTTGGGTTTAGCGTTTATAATAACCGGCGTAGTCATAGCGCAACGCCAAACATAGTTAGGCGTTTAATAAATTCTTATTTGCCAAGACCACGCCTGTTTCATCGGCATACACCCACATTGAGCTGTTAATTTTAACGCCAGCTATGTCAATGTCTGTGTTTATTTCGCCTGCCCCTTTACGGGTTGATTTAACGGGGAAAGAGGCTATTGCAAACACGCCAAAATCCATCGTTTTTAACTCATGCACATCGCGGCAGCAACCATTAATAATAATGCCCTGCCAGCCATTCTTAACGGCATTTTCGGCAATCAAATCACCTATGAGTGCGGCTCGAGTCGACCCACCGCAATCAACAACCATTACGCAGCCTTGACCGTCGGTAGCCGCTAACTCTTTTACTCGGGAGTTATCTTCAAAGCACTTCACGGTAACCACCTTGCCGCAAAATGCCTTTTTACCACCGAAAGATTGAAACATCGGTGGTAACACAAATACATCGTTTGGGTTTTCATCACATAAATCAGGGGTACACCACATGTCGCATTCCTCTTTGTTTGAATGCTCTAACATGCCACAGTTTTAGATCTTTTTCCTATCACGTGCGACTATAGTGAGCATTGCGCTGCACTATAGCCTGTAACTGCTCTTACATCAGGTAGGCACAAACGCCCACTATTAGGAACAACACTACCTCAAAGCCCGTGTTGATGATGAAAACGGATTTACTAATTTCACCCCACAAAACACCTTTAATGGTATTAGCAAAGGTAAAAGCGACATATAAAAGCAGTGTCCAGAAAATAGCGATTGTAAGAGATGCAATTGGCAAGTGGTTAAATAATAAGTCGATGGCGTACCCAAATATGATGGCAAATACTAAAGATGCGCCATAAGCAGGGCCTGCACTCTTTTGCATCTCCGCCATTAACTCTTTGTCGTTAGGGTCAATCCCCATTCCTTTCATCCAAGCCTTCCCAAATAAAGGACCGTACCACATTGCCCCGCCTGCCATTTGAATAACGGCGGCAATAACAATTACCCAGATACTGACATTTGCTAACTCGATCATATTCTTTACTCCACTTTATTGTTTTAGACAGTGTAGACTAACGGATTTACTTTATAGGTTAGGTTACTGAAATGTCTACTGTTTTAACGACGCCACGCTTACAGTTAGAATCATTTGATCGTGTCGATGAAGCAATGATCATTCAATACTACCTAAACGAAACCGAGCATTTACGTAACAGTGGCGGTCCTGCTAGAACCTCGCCCGCGCAAATTTCAGATATGTTGGCGTCTTGGCGACACAACGCGTTACAAGGTTCAGAACTGCGCTTAATGCTCATTCAGCAACACAAGGTCATTGGTACCATTGGCGTTTCAAATATTGTCCGTGGCGCATTTCAAGCCGCTTATATTGGTTACAACTTAGCCGAGAACTTACAACGCCAAGGATTCATGACCGAAGCACTGAAAGCCACTATCGATTACGCTTTTAACCATTTACACTTGCATCGTTTAATGGCGAATTATCAGCCTCACAACTTGGCCAGTGCGCGCGTTTTAGAAAAGCTTGGTTTTGAAAAAGAAGGCATCGCAAAAAATTATTTAATGGTTGATGGTGTATGGTGCGACCACGTCTTAACATCACTGACTAACAACCACTGGACTCCGTTAAAATAGAAAAGGAAACCCTATGAACTTAGCGCCTCTGCCGGCACTTATCGGACATCGCGGGCTGCCCTCGTTAGCGCCAGAAAACACCGCAGCAAGTATTCGAAGCGCGGTCGACAATGGCATCGAGTGGATAGAACTAGACGTGACAATGGCGGGTGATGAATCGCTGGTCATGATGCATGACCCCGATTGCCGCCTGTTCAAACAACCCGACATTAAGCTGGCCAAATTAAACAAAGACGCCCTAAAAAAAATAGATGCTGGCCGCTGGTTCAGTGATGAATTCGCGGGTGAGCCCTTACTATTTTGCGAAGACATGCTCGCTTTAGTACACAAAACCGGCGTAGGCTTAAATTTAGAAATTAAGATCAACCCAGATCTAGACACTCAGCGCCAAGTCGATTTGATATGGGCAGAACTGCAGCGCTATACAGAGATGTTCGATCGGATATTAATCAGCAGCTTTTCGATTCCTGCGCTTTCGCACCTGCGCTCATTATCCGATGCTATTAAAATAGGCGTATTATTTGAAAAGGTGCCTAGCAACGCCCTTGAAATTACGTCAACTTTAAAGGCTGCGTCATTGCATTGCGATCAAAGTCATCTCAGCCAAGAGCTGGCGTTAACACTCTCTGAAGCAATGCCTTTGTATTGCTATACCGTGAATGACACAGTGACGCTGAATAAACTGTTGTCTTGGGGCGTTTCGGGCGTGTTTTGTGATCGAGCTCATGCCGATGACTTGAAAGCGATTGTTAAAGAACATCAATTGACACAGAAAGCCTAATATCAGGCAATCACTGCGCCTTTATACAATCGCGTCGTAGGCGTTAAATTGGCTTGGCTGAACGAGTTAGGCTGTTATTATTTCGCTATTCACCTGAAAAGTTGTATTTGATGTCTTTTATTTTGATTCGCAATGCCAACCTATATGCACCTAAGCCATTAGGAGTGCAAGATATCCTCATCTGTCATGGTCGCATAAGTGCTATTGCCGAAACCATTGAGCTCGACACCAACTTACCCGTAGAAACTATAGATGCACAGGGTCAACTGGTTTGCCCGGGATTTGTAGACAGCCTCACTCATATCACGGGTGGTGGTGGCGAAGGAGGTTTTGCAACGCGTACTCCTGAAATGAATTTATCGCACGCCATCAAAGGTGGTGTGACGACAGTGACCGGAGCATTAGGTACTGATGCTATTTTTCGCAGTCATGAAGAACTGGTCGCTAAAGTAAAAAGTCTAAAGGAGGAAGGTTTAAGCGCCTACTTTTATACGGGCAATTATCATTTCCCTGTTAAAACCCTTACAGGGTCTGTTCAGAAAGACATTATGCTTATTGATGAATGCATTGGCATTGGTGAAATTGCCATCGCTGATCATCGTGGAAGCCAAATTACTTGGCGTGAGCTGGCCAGTGTCGCTGCGCAAGCACGGGTTGGCGGCATGTGTTCTAACAAAGCAGGCATCGTGTTAGTACATGTCGGCCCTGGAGAAGATCATCTAGCCCGACTGTTTGAGGTAGCCGAGCACACGGATATCCCTATTAAACAGTTCTATCCTACTCATATAAATCGCAGTGCCGCCTTATTAGATCAAGGTATTCGGTTTAATAAAGCTGGCGGCTTTATTGATTTTACCGCCAGTTCAACGCCTGAGATTCTCGCCAGCGGCGAAGTTAAGTGTGCCCATGCTTTAAAGCAAGCGCTGCAATCCGGCGCGGATGAAAACCGAATCACGTTCAGTACCGACGGCCATGCCAGCTTACCAGAGTTTAACAGTCAAGGTGAGCTCGTCAGTTTAAAAGTAGGCGCCATGACGGCTTTGCATGATGAATTGAAAGATGCCGTGCTCATTGAAAACATTAGACTGGAGACCGCCCTTAAAACGGTCACCCTAAATCCGGCAAAAGTGCTAAAGTTACCCCATAAGGGGCAGTTAAGGCTTGGTGCAGACGCAGATATACTCTTGCTCGATGCTCACTCGTTTGAAATAAACTCAGTTATGGCCATGGGTCAATGGCTAATGAAAAATCAAACCATTGTCCGTAAGGGCACATTCGAATAATCAAGGAGCTGGTGCTTTGTCTCAATCCATAGGTTTTATTTTATTACCTGGCTATTCCTCAATGACCTATGTCTCTGCCATGGAGCCCTTGTTGATGTGCAATGAGCTGATGGGCGAAACAGCGTTTGAGACATTCACCGTGGCGCTACACGACAATAAAACTGTGTCGAGCCTTGGTAACCGAGTTGATACACTGTATTCACTCGCCGACGCTCCCAATGCCGATTTATGGATCGTGTGTGGCACCTCGCCAGCTCGCCACCCTGCTACTCCTGGCTTAGAATCTTTTATAATCGATAAGGCCGCCAACAGCGCTATTGGAGGGTTGGCTTCGGGCAGTTATTCGTTAGCAAAAGCAGGGCTACTGAACGGATTTCGTGGCGTCGTTCATTGGATATCTTATGAGCAATTATTGAAAGAACATAAATCGATCATGCTCGCTAATGAACAGTATTGCATTGATCGCGACCGCCTAACCTGTCGAGGCGGTAGTTCAAGTTTAGATTTAATGCTGATGTGGATAGCAAAAACAGTCAGCGCCGAAACAGCCGAGGCCATTTCTAAACATTTTGTGAATGAACGCCTAGGCTTGCCAACCGACAGCATTCCTCAAATTCTGAGTGAACGCACGCGTACAGAACAACCAAAACTGGGCGAAGCGCTCGAATTGATGGAAAACAACATCGAAGAACCCCTGACCACCGATGACATTGCCTACCACGTTAAGATCAGTCGCCGGCAGCTTGAGCGACTCTTCAAAAAGCACTTAAATGCCGTACCTAGTCGCTATTATCTACAAATTCGTTTAGAACGTGCACGAAAACGCCTATTTAGCTGTGCAGAAAGTATTGCCGACATAGGTCTAAGCTGTGGTTTTTCCTCTGGCGCACACTTCTCAACCGCTTATCGTAATCAATATGGGTTGACGCCGTCAGAAGATCGTAGCCTGAACCAAAAGATGCAAATTGAAAAATAGCGACCAATCTTTGCACATTCGCGCACATTTGCGGCATTAGCCTATAAGGTTCTGTCGCCATACCGTAATGCTAAATCAGCACTTTTTCTTAGAATAGAGGCATCAGCATTTAAAAGAATGCCTCAAAAACACAACAGCAAGAGAACCGATCATGACTAAAGTAACTCGCGCGCAATTTGATGACGTAATGGTACCTAACTACGTACCCGGTAAAGTAATTCCAGTAAAAGGCGAAGGCTCTCGCATTTGGGACCAAGAAGGTCGTGAATTTGTTGACTTTGCTGGCGGTATCGCAGTGAGTGCTCTCGGACATGCACACCCAGCCCTTGTAGAAGCATTAACAACTCAAGGACAAAAGCTTTGGCACCTATCGAATGTAATGACGAACGAGCCCGCTATTGAACTGGCTCAAAAAATTACCGATAACACCTTTGCCGACAAAGTATTTTTCTGCAACTCTGGCGCAGAAGCCAATGAAGCGGCGCTAAAGCTGGGCCGTCGCCATGCGTTCTTAAAGTCAGGTCCTGAAAAGCACGAAATTATCTCTACGCTTAATTCTTTCCATGGGCGTACCTTGTTTACCGTGTCTGCTGGCGGCCAAGCAAAATACAAAGAAGGTTTCGAGCCGACTCCAGGTGGTATCAGTCACGTTCCTTACAATGACTTAGCCGCCATGAAGGCTCAAATTTCAGATAAGACGGCCGCGGTTATTGTAGAGCCTATCCAAGGTGAAGGTGGCATTACACCAGCCACCCAAGAATACCTCGAAGGATTAAGAGCCTTGTGTGATGAACACGACGCTTTGTTGATCTTTGATGAAGTTCAAACAGGTGTTGGCCGTACCGGGCACTTGTACGCTTACCAGGCCTATGGCGTAGAGCCAGATGTACTGACTACGGCTAAAGCCCTAGGGGGCGGCTTCCCAATTGGCGCAATGATTTGTACCGATAAAGTGGCCGGCAGCTTAGCTTTTGGTACTCACGGTTCCACCTACGGTGGCAACCCTTTAGCTTGTTCAGTGTCTTTAGCGGTATTAGATGTTGTTTTAGCCGATGGTGTACTAGACCAAGTGACAGCCAAAGCTGAAAAAATTAAAAGTGCTTTAGCGGGCATTAATGAAAAGCACGGTGTCTTCAAAGATATTCGTGGCATGGGTTTACTGATCGGTGCCGAACTGAACGACGATCTAGCAGGTAAAGCGAAAGATTTCGTCAACGCAGCGCTTGAAGAAGGCTTAATGATGTTGGTGGCAGGTCCTAACGTGATTCGATTCACGCCAAGCTTGATCATTCCAGATGCGGATATCGAGGAAGGCTTAGCGCGCTTCGAAAAAGCTGTTGAGAAAATTGTTAACCAATAAACCGAAAAGCTAGCTTATAAAAGGGGTCGCGAATGAGTGTCACACTGATTCAGCGGCCTTTGTTTTCACTAGCGACCATTGAGAGGACAGGTTATGTTAGTTGTTCGCCCATCGACCTTTGTCGATCTACCTAGCATAGAGCGGTTATTAAATGAAACCGATGCCCGGGTAACAACCTTACCGAAAGACCGCGATAAGCTGTCAGAAAAAATCAGCCGATCAGACGATGCGTTTGGCGGCAGCGGTGACCCTGATAAACCCGCTTCATTTCTTTTTGCTCTTGAAGATACCGAAACAAATGAGTTGCACGGCACTTGTGGCATAGATACTCACGCAGGCAGTGGATACCCATTTTTTAACTATCGATTAGATGAAGTAGTGCATGCCTCTCACCATTTAGACATCAGTTCACGTGTGCCAATTTTATTTTTATCGCATGAACTGACCGGTAAAACATTACTGCAATCGTTTACAATAACGCCTTCGTTAAAAGATACCGATGCATTCGAACTGCTGTCACGGGCGCGGCTACTTTATATTGCTGCTCAGCAAGAGCGATTTAATTCTGAAGTCATTGTTGAGATTCAGGGTATATTTAATGAGAAAGGCGACTGCGCTTTTTGGGATGCCGTGGGTCGTAAGTTTTTCGATTTAGATTTTTTAACAGCAGATTACTACTGCTCGGTTAAATCTAAAACGTTTATGTCTGAGCTAATTCCGCAGCACCCGGTTTACGTGCCTTTATTACCAGACGAAGCACGCGCCAACATTGCTAAGAATCACGAAGCCGCAAATCGAACTTGCCAATTGTTGTACCGTGAAGGGTTTAGCCAATCAAAATTCATTGATCCATTTGATGGCGGCCCAGTGCTAACGGGTAACCTACACCAGTCATACACCATGCGTACCTTAAAAAGTAAAAAAGCAAAGCCGTCCAATGTGATCGGCGGTCTAAAATACTTAATCAGCAACCAGTCAGCGAGTGATTTCCGTTGCACCATTGGCACGCTGGTCGATGGCATTGGTGAAACCATTCGCATTCCATTAGAAATTGCCGAAGCACTTAATGTGCAAGAAGGCGATTCTATTTCTTATTCACCGTTGTAAGGAGTTAACACTATGTATATTCGCCCCGTACAACAGGATGATCTGGACAATTTATGCATACTGGCTAAAAATTCAGGTGTTGGTGTTACCTCTCTACCTGACAACAAGCAAAAAATGCAGGCTAAGTTGGAGCGTTCGCTCACGTCATTTGATAAAACGCGTCCAGTGCATGACCGCCAATATCTATTCGCATTGATGGATGAAAAGACCAATGCTATGGCTGGTATTTGCGCGCTCGAAGCCGCGATTGGCCATGACGAAGTTTGGTACAACTACCATGTGGGTAAGTCGGTACATGCTTCAAGTGACATTGGTGTTCATAAGGTTACGCAAACGCTGTATCTCAGTAATGACCTTACCGGCAGCTCTGAAATTGCTACCTTGTTTTTAATGCCTGAATACCGTGGCAACCAAAACGGGCAACTTTTATCGCGCAGCCGATATATGTTCTTAGCGGATTTCCCAGAGTTATTTGGCGAGAGCATCATCGCTGAGATGCGTGGGTACAGTGATGAAAACGGCAACTCTCCCTTTTGGGAAAGTTTAGGTCGTCATTTCTTCCAAATGGAATTTTCTGACGCCGACTATTTAACCGGTTTAGGCAACAAAGCGTTTATTGCTGAACTCATGCCCAAGTTTCCAATTTACGTACCTATGCTCTCTCAGGCCGCACAAGAAACCATTGGCAAAGTGCACCCTCAGACGGAGCCTGCCTTAGCGATGCTGATGTCCGAAGGGTTTGAATTTAATAACTATGTCGACATTTTTGATGCCGGACCAAGCGTTTCGGCAAAAATCAAAGACATTCGAGCCGTAAAAGAAAGCAAACTAATTAATGTCGCGCTTTCTGAAAACGCACCAGAAGCTGATTTAACCGACAAGCATGGCTTGCTCTTAGTCAGTAACCGAGGGTTCGAAGATTACCGTGTCATATTAATTAATAAAGCGGCCGCCAGTGACAGTTCCATTGCACTGAGTAAGGCGCAAGCAAACATTTTAAACGTTCAAGAAGGCAGCCAAGTTCGAGCTGTTTCGTTGCGACCAACGGAGAATAAATAATGACTGAAGCAAGCCTATACATAGACGGTAAGTGGCAACAAGGCCAAGGCCAATCTTTTGACTCACTGAACCCAGTCACGCAAGCATCGGTTTGGCAAGGCCAAAGCGCTACCGCACAAGACGTCGATAATGCTGTAGCCAGTGCTCGAAAGGCTTTTACCACTTGGAAAAAACAACCTTTAGAGGCGCGCATTGAAATTTGCCGCAAATTTGCCGCGCTGTTAAAAGAAAATACTGAGCGATTGGCTTTTGTCATCGGCAGTGAAACGGGGAAACCGTTATGGGAATCACGCACGGAAATTGGTGCGATGGTCGGCAAAATAGAAATTTCGGTGAATGCTTATAACGAACGTACGGGTACTAAAACCACAGAGCTGCCCGATGGCGCGGCCGTACTTCGCCATAAACCGCATGGCGTTGTGGGTGTATTTGGTCCTTACAACTTTCCAGGACATTTGCCGAATGGCCATATTGTTCCCGCCGTTATTGCAGGCAATACAGTTGTATTTAAACCTAGCGAACAAACGCCTAAAATGGCCCAAGAGACGGTTAAGCTATGGGAACAAGCTGGTTTACCAGCAGGTGTCATCAACTTGGTGCAGGGCGCGGCCGAAACAGGCATAGCCTTAGCCAACCACATCGGCATTGATGGATTATTCTTCACAGGTTCTTCTACCACGGGTGAAATTATCCACAAAAACTACGCAGGAAACACAGGGAAAATTTTAGCGCTGGAAATGGGCGGTAATAATCCACTCATTGTTGACAACGACATCGACGAAGACGGCGCGTTGCACCATGTATTATTTTCAGCGTTTATTTCAGCTGGCCAACGTTGCACCTGTGCTCGTCGATTGTTAATTCCAACGGGCGCAAAAGGGGACGCTTTTTTAGAAAAATTAATTACCGCTACGGCTGCACTAAAGGTTGGTGCTTTCGATCAAGAAGATCAGCCTTACATGGGCTCAGTTGTTTCGTTACAAGCCGCAGACCAACTGCTTGCCGCGCAGGCAAACTTAATTGCCAAAGGCGGTAAAAGCTTGCTTGAAATGAAGCGCATTCAAGAAGGCACGGCTTTATTGTCACCGGCTATCATCGATTTAACTAACGCAACAGATGTGCCCGATACTGAGTATTTTGGTCCACTGTTGTCGGTATATCGCTTTGACGATTTTGACCAAGCATTGGCGATCGCCAACAATACTCGCTACGGCTTATCGGCCGGCATATTAACGAACAGCCGCGAACGCTACGAGTGGTTCTTCGAAGAATCGCGAGCCGGTATTGTCAATTGGAATAAGCCCATCACTGGCGCTAGCTCGTCGGCTCCATTTGGTGGCGTTGGTGCATCTGGTAATCACCGTGCTAGTGCTTACTATGCTGCTGACTACTGCTCGTATCCAGTGGCTTCAATGGAAAGTGAAACCATTGCGAAACCAGGCGCTCTGCCTCCAGGAATGACGATATGAAATCATTTGAACTTAACCTAGACGGTTTAGTCGGCCCAACACATAACTATGCTGGGCTGTCTTACGGGAACATTGCTTCAAAGTCGAATACGGCTGCGGCTTCAAACCCAAAAGAGGCGGCGAAGCAAGGTTTAAAAAAGATGAAAGCCTTAGCCGATGCTGGCTTTAAGCAAGGTATATTGCTCCCTCACGAACGTCCAGCAATTTGGGCGCTCAAAGGCTTAGGCTATACCGGAACGGATGCGGCTATTTTAGAAAAAGTGGCCAAAGAGAACCCTGCTATTTTAAGCGCAGTGTCTTCGGCTTCGTGCATGTGGACGGCGAATGCTGGCACAATTTCTCCCAGTGGTGACACTGCCGATGGTAAAGTACATTTTACCGCGGCAAATTTAAATGCAAAGTTTCATCGTTCTATAGAACATGAAACAACCACGCGAATGTTGAGCGCTATTTTTAACAGCGATGATCATTTTGCACACCACCCTGCATTACCAGCGATGGCGGCCTTCGGAGACGAAGGTGCGGCCAACCATACTCGTTTTTGTGCCGAATACGGTGGCCCTGGCGTAGAGTTTTTCGTGTATGGCCAGCAAGCCTTTAATGAATCGCACCCGGCCCCAAAAGATTTCCCGGCTCGCCAAACACTAGAAGCCAGCCAAGCCATTGCTCGCTTACATGGCTTGAATGACAGAAATACGGTCTTTGCTCAACAACGTCCAGAAACCATCGATGCAGGTGTTTTTCACAACGATGTTATTGCTGTAGGTAATCGCAATGTTCTGTTTTACCACGAGCAGGCTTTTGTCGATACCGACAACGTATTAAAAGAGCTGGATGACAAGTTAACTGGTACGTCTCTGATAGCGGTATGCGTACCGACCAGTGAAGTCAGTTTATCGGATGCCGTTAAATCCTATTTGTTTAACAGCCAGCTTCTCAGCCAAGACGATGGCAGCATGACACTGGTCGTGCCTGGAGAGTGTCGTGAAATCAAAGCCGTGTCTGATTATTTGGATAAATTGGCCGCCATGCCAACTAACCCAATTAACGACATACAAGTGTATGACTTAAAACAGTCGATGCAAAATGGCGGCGGGCCTGCTTGCTTGCGCCTTCGTATCGCATTGACTGAGCAAGAATATCAAGCCATGCATCAAGGGGTATTGCTAACCGATACGCTATATGGGCAGTTAAATGAATGGGTCGACACATACTACCGAGATCGCTTAACGCAAGCTGATTTAGCCGATCCTAAACTATTGATTGAAAGCAGAAATGCTTTAGATGAGTTAACTCGAATTACAGGTGTCGGAAACATTTATCCGTTCCAGCTATAAATGCAAAATGGATCAGCCAAATACGTTTGCTAAGCCTGATCCATTTATTCAATAATTCGTGTAGTGACGCGGTTTTTTCCGAGTGACTTACTTTCATAGCATGCAATATCCGCTTCGCGCAATAAACGCGAAAAGCCAATAGCCGAATCGGCTTTAAAGGCCAATCCAATGCTGCTAGTGACTTTATTTATTCGGTTGTCGTAATCACACGATTGCTCAATATCTTTACAAATGGCACTGGCTATACGCTCGGCTATAGAAACATCATCTAACGCTAACAACACGACATACTCATCCCCACCTAAACGAGCCGCAACATCATCGCTGCGTATCTGAGTACGAATGGCATTGGCGACTGTTTTTAACGCTTCGTCTCCTGCCGCATGGCCGAGGGTATCGTTCAGAGATTTAAAATTATCTAAATCGATAAATAATAACGCGATGCCATGAGGGCTTGTTATAAATTGCTGCTCAAACTGATGCTCTAACTCGCTGCGATTATAAAGGCCAACTAAAGGGTCGTGCGTTGCTCGATACTTCATCGAATAGGTTAATTCAAAATTCTTATACATGGTATCGGCCGTTTGCTGAGAAGCACGCTCGACGACCAGTACAAATAGAATCATTAACCCAGACATAATGTTGAAGTCGCGCTCGGGCTGAATAAGTAAAATGACCATTGTGCTTAACAATATGGTGTGAGAAAACAAACGGAATGTCATTCGATCGACGCCATGCGTAGCGACCGCAGCGGATGTAACACCCACAACGATAAACATGATCACCACTTGGAACGTTGGCGAAACAGCTCCGAAGAAAAGATAGACTAAAGCAACATAAAGTAAACTTGATAAGAAGGTTAACACCCGATAGCTTCGCAACCAAAACAGGTAATTCACATCACCTTTTTGAGCTTTAAATACTCTCAAGTGAGTTAACCGAGTTGCAGCTAAAATTAAACCAAGCACCAACCAAGCTTTCAAGGCAGTGCTTTGAACTACCATGTCCCATTTGGCATAGCTAAACGCCAGTACTAAGACAATACTGCTGATTACCGAAAAATAGCCATTTGACAGTAAAAAAGTTACTTTATTTTGTAACAGCCATTGCGACTGCTTCGTCATATTTGTATCCACAAGCACTTAATTCCTTAATGCGTCCCATCATTCTAGCTGATATTTTTGATAAGAGCAGCAATAAAAAAGCCCGCTCAGCGGGCTTGTCGTTCAAAAATCATACAGCGCTAGAATATTCACCTAAGGGTGATTGCAAGAATCTACCCAACCAGTATCAAGGCTATAGCAACCTTCTGTTTCACGCATCAAGTCTGCCGTTTGGTTACCCGAGCCATCATTAAAAATGAGGTTGGCCGAAGTAACACCATCGGCAAAGGTGTATTGATACCAACTATCGCCAAGAGAAATCATAGGCTCGCCTGGCCATTGAGTGGCCGGTGCTGGCGATGAATTCCAATGGTACAAGTTAATAGTCTCTCCCCAATGGGCGGGCTTTTGGAAATAAACAGAAAAGCTTGGCTCTAAATCGCCAGCAATTTTAGCGGTAACCGTCAAAGACTCATCAAACACATACGTGAAGGTGACATCGGCAAGCTGATCTAACGTAAGGCTAATGTTAGCTCCCGTGGGTTGAACAGGTTCAGCCACATCCAAATCAACATTACCATCGGCAATGACTCGCTCCCATGACCAGCTTTCATTCGCCAATTTAAAGCCATACTGCCCTGGCGCAAGCGTCATATTGGCCTGGTATTGATCGCCACCAAGATAGGTAAATGGGTTTTCGTTACCCCAGCCATTCATATCACCTTTGATGAAAATGGTTTCGCCGACAGGTCCGATCTCCTTTTCGATAAAGTGCAAAATAACTGGGCTGCCTTGGTACTCAGTAGAGACAAGATAGAAGCTATATGCTGTCGCTTCATCAAAGTGATGAACAAGATTACCGGGGTTTGATCCAAGCAATAATCCATTCTGGCTGACCGGTCCGCCAATATTCACAGGCGACCAATTACTGTCGGCAAACTTAAACTCTACATCACCCTTTTCTACAAAACGGGTTAGCTTATAGGTTTGGTTGCCCACATAAGCCATCGCATCGGCTCCCCAGCTATTCAAGCCACCTCGAACGTTTATATCGCTGCCATAAGGCGCAGGCGCATCGCTGATCAGTTCTAATTCAGCGGCAACACCACCCACATCATTATCGGACAGACTTAACTCGCCAAGATTATTCACGAAAATAGAGGCGTCTAATTGCCCTTCAGCATTTTCAGTCGATAATCCGACAATAGTTGCTCGATCAATTAAGATCGGTGCATCAATTTCAAATTGATCTCCCGACTTATCAACAAAATACAGTAAGTTTTGGTCACTGTTTTCATCCCACGCAAAAGAAAAGCCATTGCCAGAATTAACTATAGGACCTTGCAAAGTGCCTTGTTGATTCGCAACATACAAGCGGTTGCGTTCATTCCCATTTTCATAATCAACAGTTACTGTTTCGGGAACTCGAGAATCAATAACTAGAGATATTTCATTGGTTGTGACCTTACCACGCCCATTATCTAAACTCGCTTTCAGCACCACTTGAGTGCCATCTGCTAGGTCTTGAGTTGGCCACATCAGTTGGTATGGCGCTGAGCTGTCCGTCGCTAAATGATGAAAGGTTTGACCTTGGTCGTAAGACACTTCAAAGCTCGCTTCATAGGTCGGCAAAACAGACAATGGCTGCGCCAAACTTAAAGCAATATCAACGCGCCCAGCCACTGCAGAGCCAGATTCCGCACCTACAATTTCAAATTCAGAACGAGGGGATGTTTTTGCAGCCTGATTGGCTTTGTATATGGCGAAATCGAACGCACCTATATGAACTTCAATGTTTCCGGCTTTATCTCGTTTTAACTTCTCAGACCCGACTACGGGAAAATACTTAGCAGCGCTAGCCTGAAGTGTAAGCATGCGATCAGTATTGCTCGCATTAAAGACAACTAAGTATTCACGGTTTCGATCATCAATTCTAGAAAATGCATACAAGCCGCCATCGCTTTCAGCATAGCGATTGACATGTGAGCCATAGCGCAGGCCGTCATGTTGCTTATAGATATCCGCATAACTTGCGATTGATTCGTAGAGTGGATGAGACGGGTCGAAGTTATCATCCGCCACGCTGGCCGAGGTACCAATTAGGTTATTGTCATTGTAAGAAGCAACACTAGAAGGGAACATATCTTCCCGAGCATCTTTATCGCCACCATCACCGGTAAAGCCTTGTTCATCGCCATAGTAAATCACTGGAATACCGCGCGCGAAAAACATGAATGCATTAAATAACTTAGCTCGAGCTAACTTTTCTTCCTCGCTGGCATTAGGCTGGCTGTTTTCAATAAACATACCAATGCGACCCATATCGTGATTGCCGCCAAAATTCATCAAAAGCGACGCATCAGAATCGGCATCGGTGTACACATCATCTTGCGCAAATAAATCAGCAAGCGCTTGAGAGCTACCATTACCTGCAAACACAGAGCTGGCTGCACCTTGAATGCCGAAATCCAATACCGATTGCAATTTACCGACCGTGGTAAACGTACTTAAGTATTGTGGGTTGCCATCATAAACCTCACCAAACATAAAGAAGTTAGGAATTCCTTCACTGTGAGCATGCTCTAAAATTGCGGGTGAAAATTCCTGCCAAAATTCAAGATTCACGTGTTTAACGGTATCAATGCGAAAGCCGTCCGGCTTAAAATCTGAAACAATGTTTTTGAATATATCGATCATACCCGCCACTACTTCTGGCTGACGCGTATCAATATCATCCAAACCGCTGAAATCACCATACTCTGAGTTCTCACCCGAGAAAGTAGAATCACCTTGGTTGTTATAGTACTTAGGGTCATTTAACCAGGCAGGAACTTTAGCATCTTCCATTCCCGCAGGAATAAACGGCGTTAAGCCATTGCCAGCCGCCTTTTCTTCAAGTGATACGTAACTGCAGGGTTCACCATTACTAGTACCATCCGGGTTATGACATTCTTCGTACTTAATAACATCGGCCGTATGGTTGGTAATGATGTCAAAAAACACCTTCATATTACGATCGTGTGCCGCATCGATGAGCGACTGAAGATCTTCGTTAGAGCCCAAGTGTGGATCAATTTGAGTGAAATCAAGCGTCCAATAGCCATGATAAGCCGCACTATCGCCCTGCATAGCTTGGTTTTTAAGAATTGGCGTCATCCAAATGGCCGTTATGCCTAAATCTTTAAGGTAATCGAGGCGCGCCTCAAGCCCCGCCATATCACCACCGTGATACATACCTTTATCAAACAGATCAAAGCCATGGATCATTTTATCGCCACTCAGGCCGCCTAAATCGTTACTTAAATCACCATTTTCAAAGCGATCAGGCATCACAAAATAAAAGACATCGTCACGGACATCACGATCTAAGTAATGGTCCTCAGGAAAACAGCCCGTAAAGGCCAAGGTGACCGACATCGAACAAACCAATGCCAGCCTGCGGAAAGATAATTTCATAATGTCACTCCATCGTTATTTTTATTAGTGGAGCATGGCTTCAATGCGAGACAGCGTTTCTTCGATTCAACCTAGCCCAGCCAAAACAGTATAAAGAACCCCTAAACAAACCGATGGTTGAGCGAGGGTTGAAAAGGGGGGGTAGTGGAAAATTCGAGTTTCAAGCTGCAAGCCAAGATTGTAGGTGGTTGAGTTTTTGGAATGCAATGGAGGGACGGTGTTTGGGGGAAAAGATTGCTGCGGGCTGCGTGTTTTGGGCTGCGGGTAAAACCTTAAAACATTCGCGTCTTCGCTTTGCTTCGAACGCTCCTACTTTTTAGTTTGGTGGTGGGCTCGCTTTTGTGGCGATTTATCATTGAGTGGGAATCTGAGCCAGGAAGGCGAAGTTTAGCGGTGCATGGATGCACGAACAGCGACCGCTCAAGGATGAATCGTTGCGGAAGCGATAGATGAATGCGTGCTGCGGGTTAAACCTTTAAAAAAGGTGGCGGCCTTTTTTTGTGGCGGCCACCTTATATTTATTATGACTTAGGGCCCTCTCGTAAGAATGCCGTGTCCAACTAGTTCCAAACGGGTAGTTGCTTTGGTTTGAGATTGTGTTTCTTGATGAACATTGCAAAGCCCCAAATCTTTTCTCATATGCGCATTAAAATCGCCTATGTTTTTTTGAGGGCGTTGAACAATATTGAAAACACCTTTTATTCGTGCAAAAGCTAATAGTAAGTTCATTTTATTTCTCCAATTGAGATTAATAATGAACCGCTAAATAAAAGTGATTTGTATTTCGAATGTTTTGTAGGAAAACTTAGACACCAAACCGCTTTTATTCGCGGTTCGGTTTAGCGTGGCAGCTAAATGAATCGCGTATTCGCTGAATTATTTTCAGTCGAGACAGAGCCCTGACCATTTTCAGTGGTCAGCCACAATGCATTAAAATTCCGATGCATATTTTTCATGTGGACGCTCCATAAACGCGAAACAAATTTGGTTAAAAAGTTAGCAATAGCTAACGATGTTTAGAATAACAAGTTGAGATTATTTGGCAACAAAAAATGAAGGTTTATTTTTAGAAAATAGAGGGCTGCGGGCTGCGTGTTTTGGGCTCCGGGTAAAACCTTAAAACATTCGCGTCTTCGCTTTGCTTTGAACGCTCCTACTTTTTAGTTTGGTGGTGGGCTCGCTTTTGTGGCGATTCATCATTGAGTGGGAATCTGAGCCAGGAAGGCGAAGTTTAGCGGTGCATGGATGCAAGAACAGCGACCGCTCAAGGATGAATCGTTGCGGAAGCGATAGATGGATACGTGCTGCGGGCTGCGAGTTTTGGGATGCGGGTAAAACCTTAAAACATTCGCGTCTTCGCTTTGCTTCGAACGCTCCTACTTTTTATTATGGTGGTGGGCTCGTTTTAGTGGCGGTGACACGCTCTGCTCGTATGGTACACTTTTGGTTTTACGTTGCGGGTGTCAAAATGCTTTATACCTATCCTTCCAATAAGCTAGAAAACCTTGTGTTGGTGCTCGATCAGCTATTGAAAGTACCTCATGAACACACCTTGCAACCTGATACCATCTTAGTGCAGCACCCAGGTATGCAACATTGGTTAAGCATGTCACTCGCCAACTTGCCCGAGCGACAACTGTGTATGAATGCCGAATACCCACTGCCCGTAAGATACTTTTGGGATTTAATACGAACTATTCTCGGGCCTGATGTAGTACCTGACCGCTCTGTATACAGTCGTGAAATTTTAGCTTGGCGCATTTATAAATTACTCGGCAGCGACCTCATCGTCAATGAGCCCATGATGAGCGAGCCTACTCGATACTGGCAAAAACAACACTTCAGTGCACAAGACAATCGCCGTTTTCAGCTCAGCGAACAGATAGCCGATGTATTCGAACAGTACCTAATGTTCCGCCCCGATTGGATAGAGCATTGGGAAGCAGGTGAAACACCCCACTGGCAAGCATATCTTTGGCAGCAGCTTGTTGCGCAAAACCCCAATCACCCATTGAGACTCATGAAAGCCGCCAGTGCAAAAATAGAGCAACCCGTAGGGTCACTGCCCAGCCACTTTTACTTGTTTGGCATTAATGCACTCGCGCCAATTTGGTTAGAGTTTTTAACCGACATCGCCGACAAAGCCAAGGTCGATATTCACCTACTCTATTTAAACCCAAGCGACGATTACTGGGATGGACTGGTATCTGAAAAACAACAAGCTAAGGCACGTGCTAAATGGATTAATACTGAATCGACTACTGAAGCACCTCAACATAGTGAAGTGGGCAACCCATTGCTGTCGAGCCTGGGTCGCCAAGGCCAAACCTTTGTCCGCATGCTGTCAGAAAAAGCACAAATCGATGTACCTGCCTTTAGCGAACCCACCAGCGAAAATTTTCTCGGCCATTTACAGCGAGATATCTTAACGTTAGAAGACGCACGGAATGCGCCTAAGCCTGAATGTGTTGATGACAGCATTACCATTGCCAGCGGCCACAGCGCACTGCGCGAGGTGCAAGGATTACACGATTGGCTATTACATCAGTTTAACAATGATCCGGAGCTTACCCCAAAAGATGTGTTAGTCATGTGCCCCAACGTGGAAGACTATGCACCATTTGTTCAGGCCGTATTTGCTCGTAGCTTTGCTCATTTAGATGACTCCGTGCCTCCGCTACCTTGCTCAATCGCCGACCGAAATTTAAAAGATGCCGACCCTACCGTCGCGGCCTTTTTGCAGCTTTTACAGCTGCCCGATGCCCGCTTTGAAGTTAATCAGCTGATGAGCTGGTTAAGGGTGCCCGCAATCGCCGATAAATTTGAGCTCAACCCAAACGATATCACCATTATTCAACAGTGGTTAGAGCACGCGCACATTCATTGGGGACTTAATGCTGAGCATAAAGAGCAGTGGGTCAAGGGAGACCAAACTGACCATTTTACCTGGAAGCAAGGTTTAGACAGACTGCTGCTGGGTTTTGCTTACGCCGATGAAATAACCTACGTAAATGACACAGTTTTGCTCCCTCATGTCGAAGGTGAACAAGCCTTACTGCTGGGGAGATTAGTTCATATAATTGAGCAACTGCAAAGCGCCCGTAGCGAGCTCGTAAAAGCCAGAACCCCTTCTCAATGGCAACACTATTTACTTGAGCAACTTCAAATTGCATTACTCTCCAGTGATGATGCTTTCGCGCGCAGTAACTACTACATACTCAGCTCCGTCAACGATTTTACCGAGTTTGCCAACAAAGCTAATCTTGACCAAGAGCTCATTCCATTAAGTGTCGTACGCAATGTGCTAGAGAACGCCTTCGCAAGTGCAGAACAAACAGGCAGCCAATTTATGACCGGGCAAATAACCGTTTGTTCAATGGTGCCTATGCGCTCAATTCCTTTTAAAGTAGTGGCGATACTCGGTTTAAACGATGGAGAATTTCCAAGAACGCGTCCGCCAATGGGGTTCGATCTCATGGCACAAACGCCACCGAGGCTGGGCGATCGCTCAAGACGAGGTGACGATCGATATTTATTTTTAGAAGCCCTATTATCTGCACGGCAATCGCTTTATTTAAGTTATCAAGGGTTTGATATCAATAAGAACGAGCCTTTACCGCCATCACTAGTGCTTGATGAGTTACTCGACTACCTGCAAAAAGGTTATGAATTTAAACCTTCAAACATTCACCAATTACCCTTACAGCCCTATCACTGGCGCAACTACCAAGGCAGGTTCGCATCGTTCGATCCTAATTGGATTGCACTCGTCAACCAATCTCAAAGTCACAACGACAATACGCCACTGCCTGAAGCCGATCTTAAAAGGGAATGGGAGCTAAGCGAATGGATCCGGTTTTTCACTCATCCAGCGAAGTATTTCTGTGAACAACGCTTAGGGTTATATTTGCAGCAATACAACCATGATGCCTTAGAAGATAATGAGCCGTTTAGTTTAACGCATCTCGATCGATATTCGATACAAGCACACACCATTGCGAAAGCGATAAAAGGCAGTGACGACGAATCACCAAGCATTTATCAAGTTAAACTGGCGTCAAGTGAATTGCCTACTCACTCCTTAGTGCCTCAAGAAATTGAGCACTGGCAAGAGCAGGCAATTACGTTTGCACAGCGGCTTCAAAATTTAAAAGCCCATACCGTTGAAGAAACTTTTATCACAATGGAATTAGGCAATATCACGGTAAGCGCGAGTTTACCTATAACTGAAGATAAACAACTGTTGTTTTGGCGCTTAGCTAACTGCAAAGGCAAAGATATTGCAACATTGTGGCTTCATCACTTACTAGCCAATTGCATAACGCCCACTACCAGCACCGGCGTTTACCGCGGACCGAAAGAAACCTATGAAGTCATAGAATGCGCGGCACTGCCAAACCCTCCTAAAGCGCTGTTAGCTGCTTTATTTGAATTCATTAAGCTAGGGCAACAACAAGCTTTGTTTATCAACGCCGATCTAGCGCTAATGCTGTGCCGTGATAAATTCAATGAAAAGAGTTACAAAGACAGCTGGCAACATAGTTTCAACGATCAAGGTTTTGCCTTTGACCCTTACATTGCGCACTTTTGGAATGAATGTCCTAACTTCCAAGATACCGAACAACAGCTAAATGATGTATATAGTGAGCTCATTAAAATCACCAGTATGAACCTAGAAGCCGCCGAACCTACAACAAGTGAGGAGCTATAATGCAAACATTAGACAGTACCTGTATTCCATTACAGGGCTCTCACCTTATAGAGGCCAGTGCCGGTACAGGTAAAACACATAACATCTTGCGCATTTACCTTCGCTTATTAATCGAAAAAGATCTCAACGTCGATCAAATACTGGTGATGACCTTTACCAAAGCGGCCACGGCCGAGCTGCGTAATCGTCTTAATCATTTTCTAAGGCTTACCCTCAGCACTTGGACCACCAGCGACGATAAAGACATACGGGCATTAAGTGCCAAGGTGCCAGAACACCAAGCCAAATTAAAATTAGAAACGGCCATCTTACAACTCGATGAAGCCGCGATATATACTATTCATGGTTTTTGCAAACGCGCTTTGACTCAACACGCTTTTTTTAGCGGTATCAGTTTCAACGCAAATATGGAAGCCGATTCAAGCGAACTGACCATAGCCGCCACACAAGATTTTTACAGAGAATTCCAAGCAGATACACGCTTTGAAACGCTCTATGAGCAATGGCCCACCCCTGAGAGTTTTATAAAATATTGGCAAAACGCCATAAACGCGACAGATCAAATCCCTAAACCCAAAAGTGTTGAGTTAAAACCATTATTAGATGCATTTAAAATGGCCTGGCCTGAAGAGCAACAGGCCTTCGAAACTCTAAACATTACTAAAAGCACGGCGAAAGCCGAAACCAAAACTCAAAACCTTGAAGATTTTACCCAGCTTAATGCCATAGCGGAGCAAGCCTTGGACCCTGCGCAGGCTCACTTTGCCAAAGACACATTCTTGCGTTGCTTTAAAGCTAAAAAGAAACTCGCCGCTCTGCCTCATTCACTTGCATTAGTCACAGCACTTCAAACCAATGAAAAAGTTGAGCAACTGCTTATAGCGTTATCGGGTGTCGACTACATAAAGGATCACATCAACAAAAATAAAGTGAGACTCGACCAGCTCGATTTCAATGACCTTATTATTCAGTTGAAACAAGGGCTACTGGGTGAAAACGGTGAAGCTTTATCGTTAGCACTTAAGGAGCAATTCCCTGCCGCATTAATAGATGAATTCCAAGATACCGACCCCGATCAGTACACCTTATTGCAGCAAATTTACAAGAACAGCCCTGACGCGTTTATTTGTATGATCGGCGATCCTAAGCAAGCTATTTACGGTTTTCGCGGCGGAGACGTATTCGCTTATTTACAAGCGGGTAAACAGGTAGACCACCGATGGACAATGAACACAAACTATCGATCCAGCCCTTCAGTTATTGCCGGATGTAATCAAATTTTTCTGTCTGACATACCTGAGATGCCCGATCAAACATTTGGATTTGGAATTGAATATCGCGAGGTTAGCGCCCCTGAAGGGAAAGCGTTACCCGAAGCCAGTGACAGTGCGTCACGCAGCCCAGTTCAATGGGTTAATATCGAACCCAGTAATAATAAGTGCGCCCCTAAAGACTTTCAAAAAGTGATCGCCGACTGGTGTGTCAACGAAATCGTAAACCTCATCCAAGGCACTCACATAGCCAACAAAAATGTGCTTCCAGGCGACATCGCATTGCTCGTTCGTGGCTATTTTGAAGCGGAATTATTACAACAAAAATTGCAAGTCGCTGGCTTAACTTCGGTTTATCTCAGCGCTCGTACCAATGTTTTACACACAGCTGAATCCACGGCTTTATTTCATTTACTGTCTGGCATTTGGCAGTTTGAAAACGACCGGTTATTTATTCGAGCATTGGCGAGCCACTGGATTGCGTTATCTACCAAAGAGCTGGATAACATACAGCACAATGAGCACCAATGGGCGCAATGGCAGTTGAAATTTGAACAATGGCGTGAAGATTGGCAGCATCGTGGGCTAATGAGCATGTTGCTGTCAATTCTACAAAGCCATTTCAAAGCCAGTAATAGCAATACCGATAGACAGTTAACAAACATGATTCATTTGGCAGAGCTACTGCAAAAAGAAAGTAGCCAATACAAAACGCCCGATGCATTGTTACATTGGTTTAAGCAGGCCAGAGACCAAGAAAGCGCAGCATTTGAACAGCAGTTGCGCCTAGAAAGTGATGACAACCTTATTAAAATTGTCACCATGCATGGCTCAAAAGGGCTCGAATACCCGATTGTATTTATTCCATTTGCCAGCTATTTTGGCAAGCGAAATACCCCACCGGCGCTATCAAGACTGCACGATAGAAACTCACTAAAGACCATTTTAACGGCCAATCCTAGCGATAATGAGAAAGTCTTAGCTGAAGAGGAAGAACAGGCCGAACAAATTCGCCTATTTTACGTTGCGGCCACTCGCGCAATTAATCGGCTTTACATTTGCACGGCGCCATTCAAATCTTTTTCCGATTCACCAATAGCGCATACATTGCGATGCGCTGAATTTAACCCAGAAGAAATAAAACAAAAAGCGTGTTTTGAGCCGCATTCAAGTATGTTAACGATTCGCGAATCAGAAATCGAAACAGCCAACATTAACGAGATTGATCAACCGCCTGTCGTTACAGCGAGCGAATTCTTTGGTCGCATTGAAAGAGACTGGTGGTTAAGTTCTTTCTCTGCCCTGACCCGTCATGTTAATCACAGCGGGCATAGCACCCCCGATAGAGACGATCTTGAAAAGATTGAAACGCGACCAGAAGATTTACCGCTACGATTTCGACTTACCAAGGGCGCAGAAGCCGGCAATTTACTGCACGATGCCTTTGAACATGCCGATTTTGTAAACCCCAATATAGAAGCCCTCTATATTCAAGCTAAGGAACGCTACAGCAGTTTGGCTGACACTTTTAGCCAAGACGAATTTGAACAATGGTTTCGAGAAATGCTTCAGACTCCCCTAACTCAAGGAGGGTCTCTGGCCGAGCTGCCCAAAAATAAAACGTTGCGAGAAAGTGAGTTTTATTTTCCAATGCACGGCGCGCCTGTACAACAGCTCGCAAACATTGTTTCAGCTTGTCGTGGTTACCCAGTAACTTTGCCCGATCGCCATAAACTCAAAGGAATGATGCACGGATTTATTGATTTGATCTTCGAACATCAAGGAAAATTCTATGTCGCCGATTATAAGTCAACGCATTTAGGAGACGCTCTAAGTGACTACTCTCATGATGCCATGAAAGAAAATGTACAAAATGCATTTTACGATGTTCAGTACTTACTCTACTCCTTAGCGTTGCACCGTTATTTAGCGTTGCGTTTACCAAATTACAATTTTGAACAACACTTTGGTGGCGTTTACTACTTGTATTTACGAGGTATGAGCCCTCAAGGCAATACAGGTGTTTATTTCGATCCATTGTCTTTTGCTACTTTAAAACAGCTGGATGACGTGTTTGAGCAAAGAAATCACGAAGGAGCCGCATCATGATGAACAATCAGTCGATGCCGTTTCAACCCATTGATATCGCATTAGCCAAGCGTGTTTGCCAGTGGCACAACGCCACCAACAGCCAATTACTCATGCAATCGGTATTAGCGACCAGTTTTGCATTGCAACAGGGACATACCTGCTTGTCGCTAAAAGACTGTTTACAGGAATCGCCTTTTAATGAAATGGAATCTTTTGGCTTTCAACCGTTTCCAGCCACCGATGATTGGATGGCCGCTCTTTCGGAGTTCAATTTAGAACCAAACAGCCAATCGCCTATAGTTCTGCACAACCAACGGCTTTACCTACGTCGATATTTCCAGTTTGAAACGGAGGTATTGAATTTCTTTAAGCACCACAATCAACGCATTACCTTAGATTCAAAACAAGAAGCCACTGCACGACAGTACCTCAATGATTTTTTTGCGCCATCAGCCGAGATAGACTGGCAACGAGCGGCTGCAATAAACGCCTTATTCTCTCAGGTGAGCCTAATTACAGGCGGACCAGGTACTGGAAAAACCTATACAGTGACTCGAATTTTAGCGACATTGGTGGCTATATCGCCCTCGATGCCACTCATACAACTTGCCGCCCCCACAGGGAAAGCAGCACAACGCTTAGCTGAATCTATTCGCGAAGCTAAACAAAGCATGTCTCTAGATTTGTTTGTCGGTGAGGCCATTCCCGATGAAGCAACGACAATTCACCGGCTATTAGGGGTGATCCCTAATTCGATTCACTTTAAACATGATGAGAATAATCCGATAAACGCTGATATTTTATTGATCGACGAAGCATCCATGATTGACTTGCCGCTGATGGCCCGATTGGTGCGCGCTATAAAGCCCTCCACTCAAGTCATATTCTTAGGCGATGCCGATCAACTCCCTTCGGTGGCCGCGGGCAGTGTGTTGACCGATTTAATCGAAAGACCGCACCCTGGTTATAGTCCTGAACGGGTCAAAGCTTTAGCTCAGTTTGGAGTAGAAACCTCTGAAATTAACGCTCAAGCATCGACCTTTAGGGATGATCTTACCGAATTGAAACGAAGCCGCCGATTCGACGACGGCAGTGGCATTGGTAAATTAGCGAAAGCCATTATAAATGGTCAACCGCAACCAGGTGTCACGTTATTTGAAACAGAGACCGACTTAGAATGGCTAAGCACACCACTTGATAAAGCCCTTAAACAGTGGACCGCAGAATATTACCGAGACTTGCCAAGCCAAAGGAGCCTTAGCGACGCCTTCTTGCAGCTCAAGAAGTTTAGAATTTTATGTGCACACAGAGAAGGCGAACAAGGCGTTGAAGCAATCAACGAAACAATCAGCAAACAATTGAATATCAATCGCCAACCGTTCTACAAAGGGCAACCGATTATGGTGACGCAAAACCACTATGGTTTAAAATTATTCAACGGTGATATTGGCTTAGTATGGCCGAACGAAAGTGGCCAACTGATGGTATGGTTTGAGTCACTTGAAGGGTATCGAGCGGTAACCCCAGGACGACTGCCAAGCCACGAAACAGTTTATGCCATGACTATTCACAAGACACAAGGCTCTGAATTCTCTCACGTCGCCATGGTGTTACCCGATGCAGCTTCGGCTATTGTAACACGAGAGCTAATTTACACAGGGTTAACACGAGCTAAAAATGCTTTCACGCTTGTTGCCAATTCAGCGGTTTGGAAGCAAGGTATAACCAACCAAGTTCACCGCTGGGCAGGTTTATCGAGTCGACTTAATCAAAACGACTTAGAAGAAGGCTCAGAAAAAGGAAGCAAGTTATGACTTTTCAATTTCAAGAACATTTTAAAGTACGCGATTACGAATGCGATGCGCAAGGCATTGTAAATAATGCGGTATATCAACAGTATCTTGAGCATGCCCGCCATGAGTTCTTATTATCAAAGGGCGTAGACTTTATCGAATTATCTAAAAAAGGGCTTAACTTAGTGGTTGTGCGAGCCGAGTTAGATTACAAACAATCTCTCACCAGTGGTGATGAGTTCTATGTAGGCATTAATTTTTCGATGAAAGACAGAGTGCGGTTTCAGTTTAATCAATCGATATACCGAAAGCGAGACAATGCACTGTGTTTAGAGGCTGTAATATTAGGTACTGGCGTAAACGAAAGGGGCCGACCAAGTGTTCCTAAAGATCTAGTAGAAAAGCTCAATGCTTAAAGCCTGCCGACACGCCGAATGAATGCCCCCATGCATTAGAGGCTTTGGTTTGTCCAAAATGCTTATCTAAGCCATATTGAGTTGAGAGCACTATCGAATCAAAGAAGACTTTCGCCACTTGCCCTTCAATGCCTAAACTGTTGGTGCTTATGGAAATGAGCTTTTGCCGAAACTGCCCGATTTTCATTGTGCCTAGCAAGCTATAATGCATATTATTAATTTTTCTAGATTCAAATGAGGCACCTAAACCAAGATCGGCTACATAAATGGCATTAGACCATTTTGGCCATGACTCCTGTTGATAAGCAGCGACGCCTATTTTAAACAGTAGCCCTGCATCGGGCGACATTGGCTTAACCCACTGCCCACTCACATTATACCCTTGTAGATTTAAGTCTTGATTAAAAGCATCTTTTGCCAACTTGTAAGATGCCCCTAATTGATAAGTCGCCGTAGTAGTTTGGCTATCGAACAGCCCGCCTTTAGACCTGTTTTGAGGAGCTACAGTATTAGTGGGTTTTGAAGATGAAGGCAACGACGTTTGGTTTGGCATAGGTTTGCCAATCGCGAAATAATTTAAACAGTCGTTAGCATGCTTTAATAAAAAACTGCTGAGCAGTTTGCCATTGGCGGCTGAGAATGCCGATAAACGCTGAAGACTATTAGGGTCTGAGAACGAACAAGTGTCTTCTACAATTATTTTGGCTTTTTGTGCATCAATAATAGCAAGCTGTAAAGCCGCCATAGGGTAAAACCTAGTGCGGCTAGTATCTGGCAGTAACTTCAGCGCAATAACCCTAATATCTAAAACATACCGCCCTTTTTTAAGGGCGCGCTGAAGAAAGTCAGGATCAATATTTTTGATGGTCCCTTTGGCAACAAACCGCAAATTATAGTTTTTTTGGTAATGCTTAGCCAAACTGGTAGCAATGGATCGACTGGGGTCTGTCACCTGCAAAACCTGAGTTAAGCTCCGATTCCCTTGATGCAATTTATTAATCATCGCTTTATCGGCCGATGGCACGAGCGCCATTAATGTACCTGCTTCATTTGATTGCTTTAACTGAACAAAATCTACAGATTCTGATGCTAAAGACAAAACGAAGTCTTCACCCGACAGTTTTGCTACTTTGTCACTGTTAGATTTTGACCCAAGTGAAGCGCAACTGTAAAAAGAAAAAAGGATAAATAATAAACAAAGTGGGCGAACCATCCTCAGCTTGCAGTTTACGTCCAATGTTTAAAAGCTCCTTAAAAAGTCAGCATCACAAAACTAAGCTGTAATGAAGAAATATCTTCAGATACTCCTGGGCTAGGATCAACTTGCAGCTCATTAAAAGAAAGATGTCGCATGGTTAGCTCTAATGAAATTTTACCGGTTAAATGTTTACCTGCACCCAATAGAAAACCAAACCCTTGATTCATCTCTGCTGTCGAAAGTCTATTTTTAAGCGCTAAACCCGCGCCAGCATGCATATAAACACCATGAAAGTCATCTGGAGAATAACGAACCGTTGCCGCCAATAACCCGCTTGAAACCAACCTAGATTGCTCATCGAGATACCAATCATTCGATAGTTTCAGTGCAATCCTATACTCTGAATTGAGGGTGTAGCCCGTTGATATTTGAGTATGAATAGGAAGCACCGTAAGACCACCTATCAAGTAATCACTTTTAACGCGCTCTTCTACATAAATGGGCGCAATGCCCACTCCAAAAGTATAACTTGGCCCAGATTCATCTGCGACAGCGATTGAAAGCATTTGCAAACATACAAAAGCCATTGCGAATGACAACGATAATGCTCTCATAAAATAAAAATGTGTCTCTTAAACAAATTAGCCCGGTAACACTAGGCGCTCAGAATGGGTTCGTCAACGGCAAAATACACTGTTTCTAAAGGGGCTTAACAATTCAAGAACGAATGAATCTTTTAATTAAATGGTGTATTTGTCTATTTTTTAAATGCAAAAAAAAGGGCTCTAGGGAGCCCTTTTCTTTAATTTGGTACGCGATTAAGCGCTACGCTTACGACGCGAAGCCACTAATCCTGTTAAGCCTAAAGCAAGTAATCCGAAAGTAGCTGGCTCTGGTACTTCAGTAACAATGTCATCTTGTGGCTCTGGAATAATAACCAAGTCATCATTGAACTGAATTTGCTGGATAGGCAATTCAGGAATTTTACCGCCTTCGTTCACTTGGCTGTTCATAAAAAATAGAACACCTTGGTTGCTGCCTGACTCCTTAGAGATACTAGGCTTATTCGTTTTGCTTTCTGAACTAGGCTGTAAGCTCAAGATATCTTTAGCAAAATCACCATTGCTCTGAGAAACCGATACAAGTGATTTACTTGTGCCGCCCTCTCCTTTCATAAGATTTGCCTGAGCAGAACCTACTAAGAAAAGAAACATCGAGAAAGCGCTTATGAAGAGCTTTAGTTTCATGGTTACATCCTTTTAATTAAATTCGGTCATTTCTCATTAACAGAGCAATATCTAGGCCAACGTCCAAATCCTGCGAAAACTAGGCGTTCTGTGATCGGCTTAACATTTTTTAACATCTTAATTGTAAATAAAACCGACACTCAAACCGCACCAACAAATAATATAGATTCTTATTTACAAACAAGAATCATTCTCATATATTACGCATCCCGCTTAACTCACAAAAAGGAAGCTACCATGCTGAAATACCCGAAAGCCCTAATTTTAGGCTGTTTTGCGCTTATGACCTATGCCGTTGCTGGTACACTGGTGGACGCACAAGGTAAGTTTGAAATGGACAAAACACCTGAGAAAATCGTTACTTTTGGCCTTGCCCCACTAGATACCTTCGATACCCTAGGTGTAAAAGTTATCGGCGTTACAAAACCCCATACCATTGGCTACTTATCAAAATTTAAAGACGATCAATACGCCAATGTGGGCAGCTTTTTTGAACCCGATGTAGAAATGACGGCCTCACTTGAACCCGATGTCATTGTACTTGGACCTAGAACCGCAGCATTTAAAGCGCAGTTCTCAGTGTTTGCTCCCACCTTTGACTCTTCTGTTTGGGGCGAAAACTACTTGCAGCAGTTTTACAGCATGACCGAATCCTTAGCGAAAATGGTCGATAAAGAAGCCGAAGCGAAAGTAAAGCTCGATGCTATTAAAGCTAAAGTGCGTGATATTCAGCAAGCTGCTCCGAATGCAGGTAAGGCACTGTTTGTTCTAACTTCGGGCGGTAAAATTTCTGTCTTTGGTCCTGGCTCGCGCTATGGTTGGGTTCACGATGATTTAGGGTTAATTCCAGCTGTAGACAATGTGGAAGAAGCGACTCACGGCGAGCCCATTTCATTTGAGTTCATTAAAGACGCCGACCCAGACTGGTTGATCGTGCTCGATAGAGACGCCGCCATTGGCACTGCGCAGGGGAGCGCACAAGCGTTGCTAGACAATGACATCATTAAATCGATGGATGTTCATAAGCAGCAAAATATTATATACGTGGATGGCGTGTCTTGGTACTTGGTGGCTTATGGGCTCACAGCCGTTGATTCAGCAGTATCGCAGTTACATAAAGCCATAGTGAATTAAGCCTCATATGATTCGATTCGGTTTAGCCGTGTTACTGGTTGCTGCGCTTGCGGTAGCCAGTTTGTTTATCGGCGTCATAGATATCACTGCACAAGAGAGCAATTGGAGCTTACTGTTTCAGACGCGCATTCCCAGAACAATTGCCGTACTTCTAACTGGCATGTCACTCGCTGTCGCGGGGGTTATCATGCAAATCTTAGCGCGTAATAAATTTGTAGAGCCAACCACGACAGGAACCGTTGAATGGGCGACACTAGGTGTTTTACTGCTTATCATTTTTGCTCCTCAAACCAGTGTGACCTTAAAACTGATCATTGCTTCCTTATTCTCCGTGTTTGGCTCTGCAAGTTTTTTGTTTTTGCTGAGTCGCATCAAGCTACGCTCAAATGTTATTGTTCCATTAGTTGGCATCATTTATGGGGGCATCATTTCATCCGTGGTGATGTTCATTGCCTTTCAACACGATTTGGTTCAAGCCATATGGACATGGGTACAAGGTGACTTTTCGATGATCCTTAAAGGTCGTTACGAATTGCTTTGGATCAGTGCTGGGCTTTGCCTACTCGCCTACATCACGGCTAATCAATTTACGTTGGTTGGGCTCGGCAAAAGTTATTCACAAAACCTAGGCCTCAATTATAAGTGGTATCTTAGCTGGGGCGTTCTCATTGTCTCCTTAATCTCAGGCATCACCGTTGTTATTGCCGGCGTTATTCCTTTTTTAGGGTTGGTCATTCCTAACTTAATCAGTGCGATCATGGGAGACAACCTTAAAAAATCGCTACCGTGGATTGCCCTTTTGGGCGCTGGACTGGTGCTGGTCTGCGATATCGCGGCTCGTTTAATTAGATTCCCATATGAAATGCCGGTCGGCGTCATCATGGGTGTCGTGGGAAGCAGTGTTTTCCTTACCATTCTTATAAAAGCTAATCGAAAAAATGCATAATACGCTTCAAACACACCGCTCGATACTTCAATCGCCGGCCGTCAGGTTTTCCATATTGCTGGCTTTCCTTGCCATCGCATTTGCTCTCTACTTAACCTGGGATATGAAAGCCAGTCTAGAATTCACCCTTAAATATCGCAGTAAAAAACTCATCACATTAGTTATCGTGGGCGTGGCCGTCGCGGTTTCAACAGTGCTGTTTCAGACCATGACGGAAAACCGAATCTTAACGCCTGGCATCATGGGTTTCGATTCATTGTACGGGCTCATTCAAGCTTTGTTGGTTGTCAGTTTAGGAGTGATTGGCTTTAACACGCTTAACCCTTACCTAAAATGGCTTCTAGAAACGGGTGCCATGATCGCGTGTACGGCGCTACTCTATCGAATATTTTTCAAAGGCAATCAACAATCTTTGCAGTTTTTATTACTGGCCGGAATCGTTTTGGGAATTTTATTTGGCAGTGCCAGTGGCTTAATTTTCCGGATGCTCGACCCAACAGAATTTACGGTGCTACAAGACAATTTGTTTGCAAGCTTTAGTCGCATTGACTCAACGATGTTGGTGATTTCCATTGGCGTCATAGCAATCAGCTCAATTTATATTTGGCGAAAACACGCCACGTTAGATGTGATGTTATTAGGCCGGCATTGTGCAACCAACTTGGGCATTAACCTACCAAGAATGACGAAAGAAATACTCATGATTGTCACTGTATTAATCAGTGTATCGACAGCCCTAGTCGGTCCGATTACCTTCTTTGGTCTTCTCGTGGCACATTTGGCCTATCGATTAACACCTTGCTACCACCATCGCTGGCTTTTACCCATGGCGGCTTTTCTGGGTATCGCCATTCTCGTCGTGGGTGATTTTTTACTGCAACACATTTTCGACTTTAGCATGCAATTAAGCATTATTATCGAACTGTTCGGCGGCCTATGCTTTTTGGCGCTGATTATGTATAGAGAAAAAACATGATTAAATTGAACAACATCTCGCTACGCTATGGCAATACTCAAATATTATCGAAACTATCGACCAACATTCCCAACAAAGGCGTCACCTCAATCATTGGTCCTAATGGTGCTGGCAAATCGTCATTATTATCCGTGGCCAGCGCGCAAACAAAGGCAACTCATGGCGTGGTCAGCTTCAACGGACAATCGCTAGAGTCTTTACCAAGAGAGACGCTTGCCAAACAGCTGGCCTACCTAAAACAAGACAACCAAATTGGCGCACGGATTTCAGTGAAGGACTTAGTCTGCTTTGGCCGCTTCCCCTATCACCGAGGTCGCCCTTCGACTGAAGATTGGGTTGTCATCAACGAAACGATTCACTATTTTCAGCTGTCCGACATTCAAGACCGATACCTCGACCAATTGTCGGGTGGACAACGACAACGAGCCTTTATTGCCATGGTATGGGCACAAGACACGCCCTATCTCTTCCTTGATGAGCCACTTAATAATCTCGACATGAAGCACAGTGGCAGCATTATGAAGCACCTTAAGCAAGCGTGCCACGCGCTCGATAAAAGTATCGTCGTGGTTTTGCACGATATCAATTTCGCCAGTTATTACAGCGACCACATTATTGCCTTGAAGCAAGGCGAGCTCTTTAAAGCAGGTTCACCAGCACAAGTGATCAACAGCGATTGTCTATCAACACTGTATGACATGCCAATTGAAATTGCTCAAGTTGAGGGTGTACCAGTGTGCCTGTATTTTAAATAATTAATGCAAGGATTCACGATTATAGAGAACGGGCATTTTCCCCTGCCACTGCTGCCGATGGGTCGCATCTGAAAGCAGCTCAACTATAACTGCAGCTCACACAGCCGGCTTTGATGATGAGGCCGGTGTGTGCAAATTCGAATGCAGAAAAAGAGTCGCTAGACAAACCCGCTTAATCGATGGTTTTTATCGATACACCAGCGTGTGTACTTAGCCGTGGAATAAGCGACTCGGCCATAATAGCGGCCGGTGTCCAAAAACCACCGGCTTGGTCACTGGACAATTCTCTGGCTAACACCACCGCGGCTTGCGTAAGCATTTTTGCGGTAGATCCATAACCAGGATCTTGATCACCATGTACTTCTACTGCAATTTTTTCACCCTTGGCGGTTGTGCCGTAATGCACAATGGTAAAAAAGCCATCAATCTGCGCTTGTTCAGAAGGGCCGGTGCCTGGCTTCGGCAGTACAAACTTTTCTAGTACCCATCGCGCTGGCGCAATGGCGGCACCTATTGCTACGACCCCTAAGCCTAGCGCCATCCGTTTTGCTCGCTTTTTACCACCAGGCCCGTCACCCATGTGCATGGCCTCGCTGTATAGGAAATTTTCTGGAAATAAATCTGGGCGTTGCATCGCGGTTCTTAACACTATTTTGGTGTTAATGCTGGCCATCATAAACGGAGCAAGCCAGCCCGGCTTAACCTTATCTTGTACAACCTTGTTAAAAAACTTTTGCTTAACTTTTTTCAGGTCAGGTGCCAATGCATAAGGGTTCATTAACGTTTTTCGCAGCGCTTTATCGTCTTTGGCTTTTTTCACGATATTAATCATACTCGCCATGGTGCCGCCAGAAAGCGTGCCCGCCATGCGATTAACGCGCATATCAATTTCTTGGCACGGCTCACCAAAGAGTGCTTTTGCTTGTTGCTGCAAATAAAAAGCCCCTAAATCGGAAGGCAGTGAGTCAAAGCCACAACAATGAACAATACAGGCTCCACTGTTTTGGGCGGTGGCTTCATACCTCTCTAACATATCAGCAATGAAGTTAGGTTCACCGGTTAAATCGCAGTAATGAGTGCCATTTTCGGCACAGGCTTTTACTAACTGTTCACCATATTGATCGAATGGCCCCACGGTAGAAATAACAACTTTCGCAGACTGAGCAACCCGCTTCATATCGGCCGCGTTCATCGAGTTAACCGTTATCATTGGGGTATCGAGCTTCAGATTGAGCCGTTGCGACACATCTCGTTGAACAGAAGCTAGTTTGTCAGTGGAACGGCCCGCTATCGCAAAGGTTAAGGTTGGATCTTTTTGGTGGATATACTCAGCTAATCGTCTATAGGATATTTGACCAACAAAGCTGGTTGCCCCCATTAATATGAGGTCATATTCTCGTATCATCTTAATTAATCTCTAACCGGTTATTAGCCCAACTGGTGAGCCACAGAAGTAGACAGCGAAGTACTATTCTGATTTATGTCGTTTGGTCCGATACATATCGGTATCGGCTGATTCTATTAACTTATCAACAGAATCACCGGGTGTCCACTCGCATATTCCGGTTGAAAAATTCAGATCAAATTTAAAGTCTTTGTCATTCTTTTGTGCAGATATTTCAATAGGCTGCTCAGAAAACAATCGGTCAAAGTAGCGTTCTAAATCTTCTGTTGATTCATAATTAAAAATCGCAATGGCAAATTCATCTCCACCTATACGTGCTGCGATATCCGATTCCCTTGAGTTCAATTTGATAAAATCACTGAACTGCTTAAGCGCTTGATCACCTACACGGTGGCCATATTCATCATTAATGTGTTTGAATTTATCTAAATCAATAAAAAAGACCGCAATTTTAAACTCGCTGCGATTCGCTTGCGCTATACCCGCACTTAAGTGCTGATAAAAACTTTGCCGATTGTATAAGCCCGTTAAATCATCGATCAGAGCACTTCTTTCGATTCGTAGTTGAAGCTGCTTACGCTCTATTGAAAGTCGAATGACGCGTGATAACAGACCATTCGTTAAATCTCGTTTCGAGATGAAGTCTTCGGCGCCTAAGTCTATTAGCTTTTCTTCCAACTCTACCGAATCGTGGTCGGTCACCACAATAATAGGGAGCTCAGGGAACTGCTGCGCAAGGAGACGAATAGACTCTGGTCCATGGCTGTCGGGTAAGCCTAAATCTAACAAGGCTGCATCAAATTTTTCGCTAATGAGCGCTTTGCTCGCGGCATGCATGGTTTTTACATGAGTAAAGTTAAATACCGTATGTTTATCTTTTTCTAACATAGATTGTAAGATGTATACATCATCAGGATCATCTTCGACACTCAATAACTTAATATTATTGTTCATTTAGTTTTCCCGTTTTTTACATAGACCTTAATAACGTGACTCAACACTTCTTTGAAACGATTTATGTCATCAGGCTTCACAATGTAATCACTAGCGCCTATCGCTTTAGCGGATTGTTTTTCGGCATCGAATTCAGACGTGGTTAAAATAACGACTGGCAACGGCTGGTATTCTGGATCTGACTTTATTGACTTAAGCACCTCTAAACCTGAAGCCCCGGGTAAATTTAAATCGAGTAGAACAAGGCTGTTGGCTACGTCTGCCTTGGCTATTGAGCTTTCAAAAAATTGCACCGCTTCGAGCCCATTGCCAATAAATCGAATATCCAAGTCGAATTCTACGCTCGATAATGCTTTTTGGATCAGGTATTGGTCATCCGGATCATCTTCTACAACAACTATCACTATTAAATCATTACTCATCCGTTTAACCCTCGCGGTTTGGCCGGTAGGCTAATTTCAATCGTCAAGCCTGGGCCTTGGCCGGATAATGCATGGATAGACCCTTGGTGCTTTTGAACAATTTGGCGACAAATAGCAAGCCCCATGCCTGAACCTTCTTTTTCTTTACCCACAAGCCGTTTAAAGGGTGAAAATATATGTATCAAGGCATCTTCAGGCACGCCCGGCCCATCATCCGAGAACAAAATTATGGCCCTATTGTTTTCTAAACGCCCATGAACCTTTATGTTAACTGGACGACTCTCGTACTTATATTTAATGGCATTCACCATTAAATTCTGAAATACGCGCGCCATTTGTATGGCATCGGCATAAAAGCCAATATCGTCTTCTACTGTGTAACTATAGTCTAAGTCTTCAGAAGACAAGTCGAGTTGATTCTCAACCAACAAAAATAACTCGCTAAGGCTCGTTTCCTGAATATCGAGTTGAACTTGTGAGGCTCTAGAGAGCTCTAGAATACTGGTAATAAGTTTACTCATCCTATTTGCCGCGCCAGATAAACGCCCTAGCTCAAACTGAGCCTCGGGTTCGTCTAACTTGCCCTTTAGTCGCTCCTGGAGCAGACCTGAAAAGGTTTTGATTTTTCTCAAGGGCTCTTGTAAATCGTGTGATGCGGTAAAAGCAAAAATCTCTAGAGCTTTATTCGATTCACTGAGGGCTCGCTCTGTTTCTTTCATTGAATCAATATCTTCTATAACCGATATAAAATGAGAGGCTTTGCCTTCGCTGTCTCTCACTAGTTTCACAGTAAGCAATGCCCAAAAGATGGCACCATCTGCCGAGATGTAGCGTTTCTCTAACGTGTAAGAATCGTATTCACCAGCCAGCAAGGCATTCACGTGCTTTAAGTCTGTTTCTAGATCGTCTGGGTAAGTAATTTCTAAAAACGACTTTTTCAACAACACCGCTTCAGGATAACCCCACATTTCGCATAACTTTTCATTAACCCGTTTAAAAGTTCCCTCTAACGACACTAAAGCAATGCCAACGGCCGCTTGGTTAAAAATAGAATAAAAATCGGCGGCCCACGCTTGAATAGCCTGCTCTTTCTCTTTTAAATCACTGATATCAATAAAAGCACCTAAAAATGAATTAGGCCGCCCCGTTGTATCAACATCATTGACTTTATTTTCACAATAACACCAAACCCATTGGCCATTTTTATGTCGTACTCTTACCACTATTTCATGGCTTACTTCTGGTTTTCTTAAAACGTTTTGAACATGGATTTTCAGCGGTTGTCTATCTTGCGGATGAATAAGCTCAAATGGGTTTTTAATATGGGCAAGCATTTCAACAATATAACCCAGCGTTTTACTCAGCGTTTTATTTACATAGGTAATTCTGTTGGCATTTACGTTAAATACAAACAGATTGGCTACCGTAGAATCGATCACTCTATTTAAAAACTCGGTTTTATTGTCTAACTCGGCCTGAAGCTGATGCGTATGCTGAATGTTAGACAACATACCCGACATAAACACTGACTCATTATTAAATTGGTACACTTTTCCTCGGCTTCTAAACCAATTGTAATTACCTTCCGGCGTTAACCCTAAATATTCAATTTGATAGTCCCCACTGCGCTTAATTGAATCATTTATGTATTCGAGTACACGTTTACGATCCTCCATGTGGATATGGTTGAGCCATAACTCAACACTGGGCTTTGCGTTAACATCAACCCCAATTAACTCAGCATGCTTAGCATTCCACCATACTTCATCCGTCTTTATATTCCATTCCCAAGCACCATCACTCACTGAGGCCAGTGCTCGCATCGTGCGTTGATATTTTTCATTCTGCTCACTCGACTCATTCTGTTCATTTTGCTCTACAGAAACGGCCACCATTGATTCATCAAAATACTCAAACTGTGAGAGCTTTACTCTTATATCAATTTCATCACCACCAAAAGATTTTGCTTTAATCGTTCGGCCATGAGCCATAGGGTGCTGATATTCATGTGGCATTGAAAAGAACTGCTCTGCAAACGCATCATGATGATGCACTGAATCGGGAATTAACTCAGCCACTTCGTGACCGACTAAACTGCCCTGGCCATTTAAGAAAATTCGGCTCGCCGCAGCGTTCGCCATAACCACCTTGAGCTTCCGATCACAGACGACGATGCCATCGTGCAGGCTATCGGCAATAACAGAAAAGAACGATTCGGATTCGTCTTTATAACGCTTTTCTATTGCCGATACTTTCATGGCCTCCCACTCATCTCGCGTAGGTAACGCTATGGCACTTGGCAATAGTTTAAATATATATATTGCTGTCGTGAAAGAGACCAATGCCGTCAACGATTTTAAAATGGCTTGAACACCATAGCTCCCTACCCATACAACATAAACGTTATAGAGGTGCGTAATGCCACACAACAAAATAAAAGCTGCAAACAAAGACAGCACTCGCCGAAACTCAATATCGGGTCTCTTTTTAATGAAGATCCAAATAGCGATCGGAATCGAGAAGTAAGAAGCTGCGATGACTAAATCGGCCATTACGTGAGACAACAACAAGGTTGGTTGCCAAAAATAACATTGCCCATGAGGCATAAAATTTGTACTTAAGAAGTCCATGCTGCGCGGTCCCTAGTCTGCCCATACTTAAGAGCTTAGACCATTTTGTATACCATTTTAGGTACATGTATATTGGACCACTGTTAAAATGAAGACCTTGGCTACCCTGTACCCATCATAACTTAACAATTTTGCGCTATACTGCAATTTCACCTTACTGGATCGCTATTTTATGGCGCTAATGTTTTTAATCGCCCCATTTTTACAGTGCTTATTTACGAGGCAAAGAACACGACTATCGTTTTGTATGTTGTTTTTAATGGGTGTTGTAAGTGCTGATCCACTGACCAATGTTCGAGTGCAATTAAAATGGCTGCACCAATATCAGTTTGCGGGCTTTTATGCCGCTATATCTCAAGGGTATTTTGAAGATGCCGGGTTAAACGTTACCCTAATCGAAGGCGGCCCTAGTTTAGACCCAGTAGACGAGGTTTTAGCTGGCCAAGCCGAGTTTGGTGTGGGTAACTCCTCACTGTTGGTTGCCTATTTCGAGGGTAAACCTGTTGTCATGGTGGCCGCTATTTTCCAGCACACACCTTTTGCTATTCTGGCCCGCAACAAAGCTGGCATTAATACCATCAAAGACCTAGAAGGCAAAACCTTAATGGGGGAAGTTCACGCCGACGAGTTGATGGCTTTTTTATTAGCGCAGGGCGTCGACATAAACAAAATTAATTTAGTCCCCCACACTGGCAATATTCGCAGTTTAATTCCAGGGAGCACACCCGAAATTCATGCCTCTACCTCATATCTATCGACCGAGCCTTTTTTAGCTGTTCAAGTGGGTCTCGATTATCAAATATTTTCGCCCAATGAATATGGCATTGATTACTACGGCGATTCTTTATTTACCAGTCGAGCCTTTGCAGATGAAAACCCTGAGACTGTCGTGGCCATGAAACAAGCCTTGCTAAAAGGCTGGCAATACGCGGCAGCAAACTCTGAAGAAGTCATCAGTGATATTCTAGAAAACTATAGCACCGACAAAACTCGGCTCGCGCTTACATTTGAAGCACAAACCATTAATAACCTATTAGAAGATGAGATGTTAGAAATTGGCTATATCAGCCAAAGCCGCTTAAATAATATTGCAACCCTATTCACGGCAACAGGTCTGGTAACAGAGACCAAAGATTTAAAACCCTTTCTGTTTCAGCCCGCCGAACAAGCGCCTAAATGGGTGGGCTATACACTGCTTGCCTTGGCAGCCATCAGTGTTGTTTCTACGGTAATCGCCACTCGAATTTATCATTTAAATCAGCAACGTATTGCAGAGCTGAACAAACGCAAAGAACTTGAAATACTATTGACTGAGCAAGCCCGAACAGACCCACTGACTAATTTAGCCAACAGACGCTGGTTTGAAGACGTTGGGTCAAAATCAGTTGAGCAAGCATTAAGGCACAAAAGATCACTCGGTGTAATTATGATTGATGTTGATCAGTTTAAACCGATCAATGACCTGCATGGCCACCACTTTGGCGATCAATGCTTAAGAACGCTTTCTGCGATTTTATTAGATTGCATTCGCGCAGGCGATTTAGCCGCTAGGCTGGGGGGCGATGAATTTGTATTATTACTGCCAGATGCAAACGAAGACGTGGCCGACGCCATTCGGAACCGCTTGCTAGAGCAGCTCAGAAACCACCCCATTCAAACCAATGAGGTCGAGCCCATTATATTAAGTGTTAGCATGGGTATTGGCTGGTTAGAACAAATCGACAACGGATTAGCGGATGTGATCCATCGAGCCGATCAGGACATGTACGCAAACAAGGAATCAAATTAATTAAAGCTGTTTTTACCGAATGAGTGTTAAGCCAGAAACAAAACAAATACCACCCAAGTTTGGCTTGCTGCCATAAGGCATAGCAGGGTTAGGTGTTGCGCGACGAAGGAAGGTTTAGCGTAGTTAGAAAAGCGTCTTCACTGCGAAGTGGGTGAAGACGCTAAAAGCTTTTTAACTTACTCCACCGTTACCGATTTCGCTAAGTTTCTCGGTTGATCTACATCGGTGCCTTTAATGATGGCGACGTAGTAGCTGAGTAACTGCAACGGTATGGTATACAAAATTGGAGCTAAGGCATCGTCTATGTGATCTAGCTCGATGAGCTTTAGCCCTTCACCTGCTTCAAAGTGAGCGTTTTTGTCGGCGAATACATACAACTGGCCGCCGCGTGCGCGCACTTCTTCCATGTTGCTGCTGAGTTTTTCTAGCAGGTCGTTATTAGGCGCAACCACAATAACCGGCATGTCGCTGTCTATTAATGCTAGCGGCCCATGCTTTAATTCACCTGCGGCGTAGGCTTCGGCGTGAATGTAGCTAATTTCTTTTAGCTTTAACGCACCTTCCATTGCAATTGGGTACTGCGAGCCACGGCCTAGGAATAGTGCGTGGTGTTTATCGGCAAAGTCTTCTGCTAAGGCTTCAATAACAGGCTCTAGCGTGAGTGATTGTTGAATTTGCCCAGGCAATTCACGTAAGCCTTTAACAATGTTGGCGATAACTGAATCTTCTACGCCACGGTGCTTCCCTATACTTAATACCAACAGCATTAAACCCACCAGCTGAACGGTAAAGGCTTTACTAGAGGCCACACCAATTTCAACACCGGCGCGCATCATAAAAGCTAAATCAGATTCACGAACCAAACTCGAACCTGGCACGTTACAAATACTTAATGTAGATGCGTAACCTTGCGTTTTAGCTTTAGTTAATGCGGCCAACGTATCGGCGGTTTCTCCCGATTGAGACAAGGTTACAAACAAAGCATTTTTTGGCACAACCGAAGTACGATAACGATACTCAGATGCAATTTCTACTTGGCACGTAACACCGGCAATTTCTTCAAACCAATAACGGGCCACCATACCTGAGTTATAAGAGGTACCACAGGCCACTATTTGCACATGCTCAATACCCGATAACAATTCATTGGCACCAGCGCCGAAGGTTTCTGTAACAACGCCTGTTTCAGTAATGCGGCCTTCTAAAGAATTGGTAATGGCTTCGGGCTGTTCATGAATTTCTTTCATCATGAAATGCTTGAACGGGCCTTTATCGCCTACATCGTGTGTAACATCGCTAACTTTTGCTTCGCGAGTCACTTCGTTATCGTTGATATCAACAATGCGTACCGAGTGACGAGTAATTTCCGCAACATCACCTTCTTCTAAGTACATGAAGTTTTGTGTAACCGGTAACAACGCTAATTGGTCAGACGCGATAAAGTTTTCGCCAATGCCTAAACCAACCACCAATGGCGAACCAGAGCGGGCCACAACCATACGTGATGGGTCACGACGATCAATAACTACAGTACCGTACGCACCTTCTAATTGTTTACGTGTTTTTTGAACCGCTTCCAATAATGAATCAGAGGTTTTTAGCTCTAACTCAATTAAATGAGCAATCACTTCGGTATCGGTATCGGAAGCAAACACATAGCCTTCTTCTTGCAAGCGTTTACGCAATGGACCATGGTTTTCGATAATACCATTGTGCACTACGGCAATGTTCTCACCTGAAACATGTGGGTGTGCATTTTTTTCATTCGGCTCGCCGTGCGTTGCCCAACGTGTGTGCGCAATACCTGTACCACCTAAAACAGGAGTCTCGGCAATGGCATTAGTTAATTCACTCACTTTACCCACGCGGCGAACACGGTTTAACTGATCACCATCAATAATGGCTACACCGGCTGAATCGTAGCCACGATATTCTAAACGACGAAGACCTTCGACTAAGATCTCTGCTACATCACGTTGCGCAACAGCGCCAACAATTCCACACATACTTTTATGTCCTTATTTAAATTTATTTCGCTTGCTTAGTCGGCTTCTGCCAATGACTCAGCGACACTTGGCGCGCACGCCCCACTGTTAATTGATCGGCCGCGGCCGTTTTAGTTATTACAGAACCCGCACCAATAAATGCACCACTTTCAATGACAACAGGTGCGACTAAGGTTGAGTTAGACCCTACAAAGGCATTTGAGCCAATCTGGGTTTTGAATTTGTTTACACCATCGTAATTACAGGTAATGGTGCCGGCGCCAATATTAGAGTGCTCGCCTATTTCGGTATCGCCAATATAACTTAGGTGATTCACTTTGCTGCCTTCGCCAATTTTAGCTTTTTTGGTTTCAACAAAGTTGCCCACCTTGGTGCCATTGGCCATTTCTGTGCCTGGGCGAATACGCGCAAACGGGCCAATGTTGGCTCTTTCGCCAATAACGGCGTCGTCTATAACGGTATTGGCTTCTATAACCGTACCCGCACCAATGGTGGCATTTTTAATAACGCAGTTTGGGCCTATTTGAACGTTTGCACCTAAGCTAACCTTACCTTCAAACACACAGTTCACATCTATAATGCAATCTTGCCCCGCATTTAGCTCACCACGAATATCCAACCGCAAAGGGTCTCTTAGTGTTACACCTTCGGTCATTAAGGCTTCTGCCTGCTGCTGCTGGTGCCAGCGTTCTAACTGGGCCAATTGCATGCGATTATTAACACCTAAGGTTTCTTCTTCGTGTTCAGGGTGTACGGTTTTTACTTCAATGCCTTGCTGCACGGCCATTTCGATAAGGTCTGTTAAATAGTATTCACCTTGAGCGTTGTTATTACTCAATTTTGGTAGCCATTCATGTAACGTCCAAGCGGGTACCGCAATAATGCCGCTGTTTACTTCATTAATAGCAAGCTGAGCTTGGTTAGCATCTTTGTGCTCTACAATGGCACTTACTTTGTCATTTTCATCGCGTACAATGCGGCCATAGCCGGTTGGGTCGGACACTATGACCGAAAGCAACCCCATGCTTTTATCGGAAACCTGCTCCATTAATGCTTTTAAAGTGGCGGCTTTTGTCAACGGAACATCGCCATACAATACAAGTACCACACCTGTTTTAGGTAAATTTGGCAATGCTTGGGCAACGGCATGACCTGTACCTAATTGCTCGGCTTGAGTACAAAATTTGACATCTTGCTCAGCAAAGTAGCTCTCTACAAGGCTTGCACCGTGGCCAACTACTATGTTGATGTCATTTGAAAATTGACGCGCAGTGTTAACCACATGGTCACATAAAGGTTTGCCAGCCAAGGTATGCAATACCTTTGGCAATGAAGATTTCATTCGAGAGCCTTGTCCTGCGGCTAATACGACGACACTGACGTCCATTCCATTCTCCTAACTTGATACAGCGATAAATTTTGATGTTGCAGCATTGTAGAGCTAGTTTAGGTGAGTGCAAGCGCGGTTTTGTCAATATTTTACTGACAGCACTCTCCACCCTCTTATTTTAGAACACCTAGTGTAGCGGTCTGCCCTATTTGCTGGAAATACTTTAATGACCTAAAACCTTGCAGGAAATTCGCTCTTAATCGCGTCAAAAAGCAAACTTCTAATTTTCCTACCTAAAATGACCATCTTCGAACACTGTATTCGCCATTTTTTCAACACTATCAATTAAATTTAAAGTCAAAATTTAGACAAATGACGTGAATTCGCAATGAAAAGTACGGTTTGAACCCTGTCACACGTTAGAAAGCAACAAATCCATACCATAGCTTTATCAATCAAACGAAGAACCACTAGGTAAAGCATTATGAAAACTCAACTTACATTAATAGCCACGTTACTTACAGTTGCACTAACAGGCTGCCAAGTTGAAGGATTAACTGCGCAAGGAAATGCTGCAACAGACAATGAAACGGTTGCGGTAACTGACCCTACCTCTAATACCACTCCAGATACTGAGCCAACTGTACCAGTAGATGAAGAAACACCGACCAATACAACAGGCACTGTCACTTTATACTGGTCTGCTCCGGTTGAGCGTGTGAATGGCCAATCTATGGACATGCTAGAAGTAGGTGGATACGAGATTCGTTATAAGCTAGAAAGCGATGAGACATACACCAACGTGGTTATTGATGGATTAGAAGATCAATACACCTTTTTAGACTTAGAGAACGCCGAAGACTACCAGTTTGAAGTAGCGGTTTTTGACACCGATGGCATTTATTCTGATTTTGTTGTGGCAATGGCCAACTAATTTGGACAAAGCCTTCTAGGATGCACTCAGAAAAATCTGCAGTGCATCACATCTTTAGTTTTTATCTTGTCACAATTTAGAAAAATAATTCAACAATCCTCTTTAAATCCCTTACTATCACAGTAATTACAAGGTAACTGTGCATACTTACCTACGGTAACTGGCTTTTTTGTTACCTCTGTTCATCTTTTTTAGGTAAGCGACATAGGGTTTTTATCAAGTGAAAGTTTCGTTCATTAGTCTGTTTGTTACATTGCTATTGGTAGCAGCCTTAACAGGGTGTGATGTTTCGGCATTTGGCGCTAATGGGGGTGATGTCACCTTGTACTGGCAAGCGCCTATAGAACGAGCGAACGGCGAGCCCATGCCCCGCGAAGAAATTGGCGGCTATGAAATTCGTTACAAGCACGTGAAAGATTCCAGTTACACCACCATTGTTGTTCAAGGCAATTCCCAAACCCAATTAGTGATTCCAGAAGTACCTTACCCAGATCAATACGTTTTTGAGGTAGCTGTATTTGATACCAATGGAATATACAGTGACTTTGTAGTAGCAAAATAAAACACCAATATACCACCTCTCTCCACCGCTGCTAACTTAGTGTAAAAAAAGTCGTCACTCTTGATGATCATAACCATTAGGTAAGTTATACTCAGCTGATACATGGATTAAACGTTATTCGTTTTTGTAATGAGACCGTAGCAATGGACTATTTAACGGTTAGCCAATCAGCATTCTTATCTGCTTGCCTAGCAACCTTAATATTGTGCAGCATAACGCTGTACCAAGCGATCAAAGACTTTTGGAAGGGTATCCTTTTAATTGGGCTTTTTGGGCAACTCATTTGGGCTGCAGCCTTATTCTTCAGTTATCTCAGCGAATCGGTAAACCCTACTCAACTACTTATTGCGGAATATCTACGCTATACCCTTTGGCTTATCACCCTGGGTATTTTTATCCGCAAGCGCGCTGTTTTACGGCTGTGGCCAACCCCTCTTAAAGTATTGGCGGTTTCAGTTATCGTCGTGAATATTTCAACGGCGCTTCAAATACTGTTTCCAGGTACACATGCCAACACCTTACTTACGCTGTGCTTTTTGTTTTTGGCGATATCCGGGTTAGTACTTACCGAGCAGGTCATTCGCAACCTAAATACTCACCGGTATTTAAAGCTACTTGGTTTATGTTTAACCATGGTTTTTACGTTTGATCTGTTTGTTTATGGCAACCAACTGGTCAATGGATCTATTCCTGCGTTTGTTTGGCAAGCCCGTGCGGCCTTAGCTTTGGTAGCTTCTATTGCACTCAGTATTGGCAGCCTAATATTCAAACAACATACATCAAACCGAGCCATATTTACGGTATCTCGCCCGGCGGCGTTTTTCTCATCAGCCGCACTGACCTCTGTTGTTTTAGTTATATTGGCGTCTTTGGGCAGCTTTTACATTCAACAACAAGGCTTTTTAGCCAGTTACATCTTTACCGTATTCCTTGTAATGGGCGTAGCAATAATTTTCGCATTGCTCATCTCTAAGCAGTTTCGCCAGCAATTTGATGTATTTGTTAGCAAAAACTTCTTTTCTTTAAAATACGACTACCGCCAAGAGTGGTTATCGGCCATTCGTAAGCTGAGCTCACTCAACTCTGGTGATTCAGAGGAATACTATTCAAAGCTACTGCGTATTTTATGCTCCGCGTTAAAGGCTAAACGCGGAGCCATTTGGATAAATAACGGTCAAACCGTCGCCTTAAAAACCAGCAATTTGTCTTTTAACCTACCCGTTAGTGAAGTGGCAGTAGATGAACCCTTTGTAAAAGCCATGCTAAAAGACAATTGGATCTTTGTGCCACAATCTCGCACGCCTAGTATGGCTGAAAACAACGCACTACTGCCCGATTGGGCCCTAGAAAGCGAACAAATTTGGGCCATTACGCCTTTAATAGTTCAAATGAAACTTATAGGGTTCATCATAATTGAGCGGCCACTTGTTAATGTAGATGTAACCTACGAAGATCGAGATTTAATGACCAACCTTTCAACGCAGCTTTCTAGCCACATTTTATTGTACCAACAAGAAAGCCAAATATTAGAAACTAAGCAGCTAGAAACTTACGATAGGCTGTCTTCTTTTATTATGCACGATGTAAACAATGTTATTGCCCAGCTAGCTTTAATTGGTAAAAACGCAGAAAAACACCGCGACAACCCAGCCTTTATTGACGATATGATCAAAACCGTTGATAACTCTGTGGTGCGCATGCGTAATTTGATTCAAAAATTTAACCCAACCAGCTTACTCACCAATGAATCGCTCAGCCTTAAAGACATAATGACCGATGTTATCGATTCTTGCAGCGATAAAAAACCAATACCCACACTCACCATAGAAACAGATAGCACCATTAACGCCGATAAACAAAAGCTGACCTTATCGTTAAAAAACCTAGTGCGTAATGCGCAAGAAGCCTCTCAAGAAGATCAGCCCGTTACTGTAGAGGTACGCGAAAATACGGTAATTATTACCGACCATGGCGAAGGTATGACACCGCAGTTTATTCAAGACGTATTATTTAAGCCGTTTCAAACCACCAAAAGCGAAAACGGCATGGGCATTGGCGCCCACCTAACTAAAAGTTATTTAGAACACATCGGCGCTTCACTCAGCGTTGAAAGTGAAATAAACAAAGGCAGCTGCTTTACCGTTACCTTTGCAGGAGTAAAACCATGACAGAATTTGATAAAACTATTTTAATTGTCGAAGACGACGAAGGCTTACAAAGCCAGCTAAAATGGCACTTTGATGATTTTGAAACCACTATTGTTACGGCCAGCACCTTAACCGAAGCCATTGCCGCGGTGCGCTTATACGAGCCCAGCGTAGTGATTCAAGATTTAGGCTTACCGCCCGATGAAGAAGGCGTAACCGAAGGCTTTAAATGCATTCGAGAAATACTAAGCATAAGGCCCGCCACTAAAATAGTGGTGCTAACAGGTAAAAACGATCACAGCAATGCGCTGCGCTCTATAGAACTGGGCGCATTCGACTTTTACTTAAAACCCGTAGATACCGACATGCTCGACAGCGTGGTGAGCCAAGCCTTTAAAATTGCCAAACTCGAGTGGGAAAACCAGCAAACCTCTCCCGAAGTAGAACCGTTGCAAGGGGTGATCACCAGCGATACGAAAATGGCGAACATTTGTAGAATGGCTTTAAAAATAGCCAGCTCTAACATTACCGCCACCATTTTAGGAGAAAGCGGAACCGGCAAAGAAGTTTTCGCCCGAGCGATTCACGCCAACAGCAGCCAAGGTAAAAATGAATTTGTTGCCATTAACTGCGCCGCTGTGCCCGAAAACTTAATGGAAAGCGAACTCTTTGGTTATGAAAAAGGCGCATTCACCGGCGCGGCCAAGCAAACCATAGGTAAAGTAGAACAAGCGCAAGGCGGCACCCTGTTTTTAGATGAAATAGGCGATATGCCACTGCAGTTACAAGCCAAGCTATTGCGCTTTTTGCAACAACGCACTATTGAACGCGTGGGTGGTCGTAAAGAAATTGCAGTTGATCTACGAGTGATATGCGCTACCAATAAAAATTTAGAAGCCATGGTTAAAGAAGGTACCTTTCGAGAAGATTTGTATTACCGCATTTGCGAAATAGAAGTAAACCTACCGCCACTGAGAGAACGCGGTTCCGATGCTTGTTTAATTGCCAAAAAACTTGTCAACAAACATGCCGGAAACTACGCACAAAAGTCGCTTACCATGAGTGACGAAGCCTTAGAAGCTATTCGCCAACACGATTGGCCAGGTAATATTCGTGAGCTCGAAAATAAAGTGAAGCGGGCACTGGTGTTGTGCGATGGTAAATCAATTACCGCCTTCGATTTAGATTTAAGCGTAGAAAGCGAATCACCTAAAATAGATTTAATCAATTTAAAAGAAGCCCGCAAACAAGCCGAGGTTTCGGCTATTTCTTCGGCTTTAGAAATTAGCCAGCAAAATGTAACCGCGGCGGCCAAGCTACTTGGTGTTACCCGCCCAACGCTTTACGACATGATGAAGAAATATAACTTCACCATCGATAATAATTAGAAGGAACGATTCATGTATTTTAAAAATATTGCGCTCGTGTTTACGTTAGCTTTTACACTGGTTTTAAGCGCATGTAATTCAGATCAATCAGCCGAAAAAGCCGATGGTTTTATTAAGCGAAGCGTCGCTTACCAAAAGCAAGGCCAATACCGAGCCACGCTGATTGAAATTCGTAATGCAATGCAAGCCGAGCCTGAAAATCTAGAGCACATTCAGCGTTATGCCGAAGTGCTGATAAAAATTGGCAGTGTATTAGAAGCTGAAGCTTTACTCTCTGAAGTGGCCAATAAAAACCATGCATTAAATTTACTGCTCGCCGATGCGTTGTTAAAGCAAGGCAAATTTGTATCGGCCAGCAAGGTGTTAAATGAATTAGGTAACCAAGCCGATACACAACTGCAATTAGATTATTTGAATGCCATGGTCGATTACTTATCGGGCGAGCAAGATGCCGCGTTTAAAGATTTACGCGCCCTTGTAAAAAATCCAAACGCTCCTAAGGCGGCCATGTATGAGTTTATTAACGTACTTATTCAAAACCAGCAATTTGCCGAAGCCCAACAATGGGTAGACTTTAGTTTGGCCAAAAATAGCAATGATGCCCAAGCCTTATATTACAAAGCAAAGTTAGCCTATGAAGACAACCTATTAGAAAACGCCGAAAGCTATTTAACGGAAGCGTTAATTCAATTGCCAGAAACCGACGTATTATTGCAAGAGCGAATTCAAGTACTAGAGCTACTGTCTACTACCTTAACCGCACTGGGCCGTTCAACCGAAGCGTTTGTTTACCAGAAAATTATTCGCGAAGCGAACCCAGAAGCCTTTGCCGCTAAACAACAATATAAAGATGCCCTAGCCGCGGCGAGCCAAGGCGATTTAGCCGCTGCCAAAAACGCGTTTGAAGATATTCTCACTCAGTTCCCAAACAACCAGCAAGCTGCATTATTACTGGGCTTAATTCACCTTGAAGAAGGAGATATTGCAACCGGTGAATCGCTCCTTAGTGAGAATTTAGATGCCGAAACCGCACCGGTTTCCATTATACGTGCTACCGCGCTGGCGCAATCGGAACAAGGTAAATCTAAAGAAGCGCTCGATGTATTAGAACGAGCATTACTAGTAAGACCCGATGACTCTACCCTGCTCGCGCTGTACGGCATTATTTCGATAAACAGCGGCGAAGCTCGCCAGGGGTTAGCGGCTGTCAGCAAAGCATTGCAGTTAGAGCCTAGCCGAACACGATTACATTTATTACTAGCACAATATTACGTAGAACAAGATCAATACGATTTAGCCTTAGGGCATTTAAGACAATCGTTTGCGAAAGCACCCGATGATTGGTCTACCACTGGATATTACTTGGCGACCTTACTCGAAAGTAAACAACAAGGTGAAGCAGTACGTGTGCGTGACAGCCTATACAACCAATTTCCAAAAGATCAAGCTAGCCTTTGGTTAGTCGCCATGACCGATTACAAAATGGGCAACTTAAACAAAGCCGTTGCACGCCTAAAAGAACTGGTAAAAATTGCACCAGCAAACGAAAACGCCTTAAACGCATTAGGGGGCATGCACCAGCAAGCCGAGCAGTACGATTTAGCCGCATACTATTGGTTAAAAGCATTGCAGGTGAACCCAGGTAACCCAAACTATTTGCAAGCTTTAGTTCAAAATGCTTCTCGGCAAAAATCTTATGGCGAGTTAGCTAAATGGTTGTCGGACCAAGCGGAACAAAATAAAGACATTGCCTTACCGCTGCATTCGGTACTGGTTGAACTTTATGTAAACGGTAAAAACATGGATCAAGCAAACGCAGTTGCAAGCTTGTATAAAAATACCGATCACCCTTATGCCAAGGAGATGCACGCTAATTTACTTCGCGGCCAAGCGTTAGCTGCGGCAGAACAACAAGATTGGCCAAGCGCCCTGAAGCATATTGATGACGCGTTAAAAATTATTCCAAGCAGCACACAACTTACCCTACTGGCCACACAATTTGAGTTTAGCGCCGGTGATGGAGAGGCCGCTTTAAATCGCATTAATGCACTGCTCGATATTAACAGCCGCAATTATTCAGCCGTTGCCGTTAAAAGCCAGCTAATAGAAAAATTAGAAGGCAAAGCCAAAGCGTTTGAATACATAGACAGCGTTTGGCAAGAGCAGCCCAACGGCGCGTTACTGAATGCCTATTTGTACTTCTTACAATCAGAACTCCCGACCGAAGTAGAAAAAGAGCTGCAACGCTTAGTATCGGTAGAACCAAACAACGATAAAGCGCATGTGCTTATTGCCAACAACTACTTAGAAAAAGGGCAACATGTAGAAGCCATTGCCTCTTATGAACAAGCACTGGCAAACAACCCGCAATCGGTTACGGCGCTAAATAATTTAGCCTGGCTTTTAAAAGAAGATAAAGTGGAACGTGCACTGGGTTATGCGAATAAAGCGGCACAGTTAGCGCCGAATTCGCCCAACGTTTTAGATACTTTAGCGTGGATACTGCACCTTAAAGGCGATAAAAAACAGGCATTAGAAACCATAAACAAAGCAATAAAAATAGACCCAAACAATACCGAACTGCAACAGCACAAGGCACAAATTCTGGGCGCTTAACGGCGCCTATGGCTTATGAATGCTGCGCAATAATTTTTGCCATCGCACGGGCGTGTTTTTCTGTAACGCCCGCGTGCACAGGCAAGGTTAAAAAACACTGAGCAAAGTGTCGCGCATGTTCATAATGGCCATCACCATGCCACATTGCTGGCTGCACGCCTTGCACCTGAGGTAAAGACGTTGTGTACATTTTACTAGCACCATAACTAATCAATGCTTCATACAGGGCGTTGCGTTGCTCGGTCGATTCACACAGCACAGGGTAGCGTAATAACCGCCCTCTTCGTTGACTGTTAATAGGCTGCAACACATTCAGTTGAGCTAACGCGTCATCTAAAATGGGTTCTGCTACAGAAGCACGTTGTTGGTAGGCATGTAGGTTTGCGTTTAAAGCCTGCAAAGACTCAAAGGGAAAGCCCGATAACTCGGAAAGCTCATGGAAACGCGTAGCCCCAATGTTTAAAAATGAAAGCTTGGTCAGCAAATTATAAACGAATGTGTTAGAAAGCCGATTAATAATATGCGCTTTTAACAGCCACTTTTTAGTATTAACCTGCGCTTTGTTTACCACAACGGTGTGTTGAGGCAAGCTTTCTTTCAAAGCCACTAGCCCGCCACCCAACAAACTCACCGCCTTTCCTCGGCCAAACGAAAAGCACACGTAATCGCCTTCGAACTGCGCCTCAGATGAGGTTACCGGAAACCACTGAGCGTTATCTTCAATAATCGATACTTGTGAAAAGGGGGCAACCACTTCTTTTAACTGGGCTAAACGCTCTTTAATACCCATAAAGTTGATGACAATCACCGCCAAGGTATTAGCGTTTACCGCTTTCGCTAAGGCTTCTAGGTTATAACTTGGATCGTTCGGGTTTATATCAACAACAACGGGCACATACCCAGCAAATTGCGCGGCGGAAAGTAAATCGGGGCAGCAATAGGCAGGTACAATTACCTCGGGTTGGGTTATATGCTTAAACGCTGCCTTCTTGTGCTGTAATGAAAACGCCAAGGCCGCCGTACCCGATTGCAACCACTGTAAGTTATAACCCGGCCAGTTAAGCTGGTTTTCAGATGCCGCCGAACTTAACTTTGTAACAATAGGATTCCCGGCTGGCGGTAGCGTTTGCAAGATCATCGTGCCGAAGGCTTCCAGGTTGTCATACGGGTGCCGGTTGCAAACTTAAGCATAGATTCCATTAACGCAATGTTCACCTGCACAAAAAAGTAGACCAACTTAATAGGCCCTATGCTTTGTAATTTAGGGCTAAGGTGCGCCAATAACGCCGTTACATAAAATAACACCTGGCCAATTAACGCCAATTGGTAAACCCAGCCCAAATGCACCACGAGCGAAGTGACAATTAACAACGCCATGAGAAACCACGGCACGCCCCAACGCATAAGTTTATGGCTAAACACCTGCAAGGAGAACAACCCAAACTTGAACGGGTTTAGCACATCTAAATGTCGGCTAAGGCCTGTTATACCACGCAATACGGTACGAACTTTACGGGCGTATTCTTTGGATGGGTCTTTTAAATCTTCGTAAAAGCCGAGTACATCGGGCGCTGAGATGCTTTGTTTGCCTGCCCGAGCACAATTGAGCGCGGTGTTAAAATCAGATGGGGAGTGAATATCCCAATTGGCACAAATTTCAGAACGCGCGGCAAAAAAAGAACCGCTTAAGCCCACCAAACCCGCAAGCTTACTTTCTTTATTGCGCAACCACATTTCATATTTAACGTAGGCACCTTCACCCGCTACCTCGCCCGATTTAGACATAAACCTGTCTTCACTAGACACCGCACCAATATTGGCGTTTTGGAAATGAGCATCGAGCTTGGTTAGTGCATTGGGCTCCATAATGGTGGCCACATCTGAGAACACCAAAACCGTCCCTTTGGCCGCTTTAATGGCGGTGAGCTGGGCGTTTTCTTTACCTAAGCGTTCGGTAGCACGCACCAACCGCACGCCTTTAGCGGCGTACTCATTCACTATTTCATCAGTACCATCATCACTAGAATCGGAGGCAATAATGAGCTCGTATTGATCGGCATTAAATTCTAACGCCAGTAGGTTGTCGAGCTTTTGCCGTATACGGTGCTTTTCGTTGTACACCGTTACAATTAACGAATAAAAATGCGGCGCGTTATCGTCTTTAGCCGCACTGGGTTGCGCGATTACTTTGCTGAGCACATGCAGCACAATGGGGTACAAAAAATAACTGTAGAGCGAGCAAACCAGCAACACCCAAAATAAGATAACCATAGTAGTAAACTCCTTTTTACTGAACAAAACCTACGATAAAGGGTACCCAAAAGGCCCCTTCGTAAGGCATAATAGCGCGATTATATATAAACACGGATGTTGTTTACATGACTATTTCTAGCCCAGTTCAACGGAAGCGAGTGCTGCACGTTATTTCTGGCGATTTATGGGCCGGCGCCGAAGCACAAGCCGCCACCCTATTAAAACACCTAAAACCCCTATGCGATGTATCGGCCGTGCTTCTTAACGAAGGCGAACTGGCCAACCGCCTGCGTGGCTACAACATTCCCGTTACCGTATTAAACGAGCAACAGCTTTCAACTGGGCGTATATTTTTAGCCCTGCGTAAGCACATAAAACAGCTCAAACCCGATGTAATACACACTCACCGCCAAAAAGAAAACATATTGGGCGCACTAGCCAACGCCACTAGCGTAAAAGCACGTTGCGTACGCACCGTACACGGCGCACCCGAATTCAGCGGGGGTTTTAAAACCCAATTACAACGCAAATTCGATACCTGGGTAGGCAACCACTTTCAAGATGTAATCATTGCGGTATCCGATGAGTTAAAAACCAAACTAATAGGCACCTTCCCAGAACACAAAATTAAAGTAGTGATGAACGGCGTAGACGTAGAAGAGCTAAAAGCCAAAGCCGGCATAACCGAGTTTAAAAAAGACGAACCCAATAAAAAACACATAGGCATTATAGGCCGCTTAGTGCCCGTAAAACGTGTCGATATATTTTTAGAAACCGCCGCCTTGTTCAAAAAAGAGAACCACACCGAATACCACTTTCACGTAGTAGGCAGCGGACCGCTAGAAGCAGAGCTAAAAGCCTTAGCGACGAATTTAGACGTTAACGATATTGTGACGTTCCATGGCCACCGAGAAGATGTGCCAAGTTATATTAATTCTTTAGATGCTGTGGTGATGTGTTCGGATCATGAGGGAATGCCGATGGTGGCTTTGGAGACATTGGCGCTGGCCAGGCCATTGCTAACCCAATTAGTCAATCTCAAGAGAGCACTAAGGCTAGGCAGTTCTCAATTGTCGATCACGCAGCAAATACTAAACGTTAATACCATGCAAAGTTATTCACCTCCTGTCATTGATGCTACTTTATGCGCAGGAAGTACTTATGATACGTACTTGTAAAAGCCCTAATGGCTTTTCTTGATTCTAACGACTTATGGCTTGAAATAATAATATGTCAAACTCTTCAATTCTTATCATGCTTCATTGTGCACAAAATACCGGATATGCCATCGGCCCGCTAGAAAATTCCTTCAAGCAAGCCGCGCTGTTAGCCGGTTATCAAGAAAAAAATATCTTTTGGTCGTACCAGTCTATATCCGAACCATCCCCAAATGTATTTAAGATAGAGTACCAATCTTTAAATGACGCTGCTGAGTTTAGAAAAGTAAAAGTCAAGCATTCTATCGACGCTGTAATAGCATTTGATCTACCTTACCCTTCTATTATTGGTAGAACAGCACGTGAGTTGGGCATCACTACACTAGTTTCATATTGGGGTGCAAGCATGAGTTCTATTAACTCAGGTTTAAAACTACTTCTAAAAAAAGCTGAATGGGGTTTCAGGAAACAGCATGCTCCGACTCACTTTATATTTGAATCTGAATCAATGCGAAACACAGCTATAAAAGGGCGCGGAGTACCAAAGAACAAAACTGAAGTAATCCCCCTTGGAGTAGATACTGAACTTTATTATCCAGATAAAAACTGTAACTATGCTCACAAAGAACTCGACATTCCGAAACATAGAAAAATAATATTTTACTCAGGGCATATGGAGGAAAGAAAGGGAGTTAAAGTTTTAATTGAGGCAATGCTTGAATTAGAGCGTCAATCAAAATTGGATGAGTTGCATTTACTGATATGTGGCAATAAAGGAGATGAAAGTAAGCCTTTTGAAGCAATGTTAAAAAATAGTCAAGCAGAAAATCATGTAACTTTTGCTGGTTATAGAAATGATATACCTGAATTAATGAGGTCTTCTTTTATTGGTGCAATAGCTTCTACTGGCTGGGATTCTTTTACAATGTCTAGTGTTGAAATGATGGCGTCCGGGTTACCTGTTATAGTTTCGAAGCTACAAGGCTTAAAAGAAACCATCGAGCCTGGTGAATGTGGAGAGTATATACAACCAGGAAGTTCAAAAGAACTTGTGGCATTATTAATAGAGTACTCGAATAACCCCAACAAACATAAGAGCCACTCAATTGCATCCCGCAACAGAGCACTTCAACTTTTTTCAAAAAACAGTCAAGTTACTAGAATTGCAAATTCAATATCAAAGCACCCCATTAGCCAACCTAAAACCCAGGAGACGAAATAACATGCTCATTAAAGCTCTTTTTAGACTCATTGGGCGTGAAAATAGAAGGAAAATAATTCTATTGCAGTTTCTATTTTTAGGAACTGCCTTACTACAAGTTGTCAGCATTGCATCACTTGCCCCATTTATTACTCTAGTGAGCAACCCTGATTCTTTGCAAACCAATACTCTGCTCTCATATTTATATTCACTATACAATTTCGAATCGGTACTTGAGTTTATAATTACCTACGCTATAGCCGTAGTCATTCTACTTGTAATAGGAAACTCAACTGCTGCATACAGTTTATGGAAGCTGATTCAAATATCCATAAAGCTCGGGTTGCACGTACAAAGCACTGTTTACAACAGTTATTTAAGCAATGACTATACTTTTTTCGCTATGAATAATAGCAGTCGTTTAGTATCTCAACTTACACAAGAAATTCCTAGAATGGTTTATATGGTCATTCAACCGATATTCACTTTAATTTCTCAACTTTTTATTGCACTAATTATTGTTATAGGGTTACTGATTATTGATTTAAAAATATCAATGATGGCGACAGCTATTGTGACCATGCTCTATTTTATTATTTTTAAAACTATCCGTTCCAATATCGTAAAATGTGGTAAGTTGGTATCTAAACTTAATCGAAAGAAGCTAAAGCTACTTGATGAAAGTATAGGTGGCATTAAGGAAGTTAAGCTTCAAGGCAATGAAAATTTCTATAGAAACAACGTAAAAGATGTAACCGTTAAAGGCCTATCTGCTTCTTCTTATATTGTCTTGTCGGGTGACTTACCAAAGTTCGTTGTAGAAACGGTAGTGTTCGCATCAATACTAGCACTAGCCATCTATATATTATTAACGGCAGGAACAGCCAGTGAAGCATTAGGAATAATAAGCTTATATGCAATGGCTGGTTATAAACTATTACCCGCCGCTCAAGCCATTTATAAATCAATCTCTCAAATAAAAGCTAATGGCTCGGTAGTGCAGGACTTAGACAATGAAATCACCAAAAGCAAAAACCATTTTAGTCCGCTAAAAAACTTAGGTGATGACCCAGCGCCAAGCGGTACTGTAGAGTTTTCAAATGTTTCATATTGTTACCCGAATACAGATAAACTCGCCCTCGATGAATGCAGCCTTACTATTGAGCCAAACCAAGTAACCGCATTTGTTGGTACTTCAGGAGCAGGAAAGAGTACTGCTGTTGATATATTGCTAGGTCTAATGCTGCCGATTAGTGGTGCGGTTACAGTTGGAAGGAGTCCACTGAACAATACAAACATTAAAGCATGGCGTAATAAAATAGGTTATGTTGCACAGGAGATATTTATTCTAGATGCATCATTCCGAGACAATATTGCGCTAGGTATTGCAGAGGAAGATATTGATGAAGATAGACTTATACAAGCTGCAAAAATGGCCAACATATACGAGTTCATTAGCCAATGTATTGGGGGGTTTGATTACATTTTAGGTGAACGTGGGTCGCGACTAAGTGGTGGGCAAAAGCAACGAATAGGTATAGCAAGAGCACTTTACAAAGACCCAGAAATATTAGTTTTCGATGAAGCAACCAGCGCTCTAGACAACCGAACTGAAAGACTAATAATGGGTGATATTTTAAAGCTCGCTCACACTCGAACGGTTGTAATGATTGCCCACAGGCTGTCCACAGTTGAACAAGCAAATAAAATTCTAGTATTTAAAAATGGTAAAGTGCAAGACTCTGGAACCTATAATGAGTTAGAGAGCAATTCGTTAGAGTTCCAGTCCCTTTTGCGTTCAATTGAAACTGACAAAATTGAGAACACCAAATAAATGACTAAAGGCATAGTTAAGAAATTCGTAATAAATACTCTTGCTAGTTTTGAGCTTGAAGTAAAGAGAATAAAAGCAAACGAACCAGTAAAGCACATGTTTGATGACCCTGAAGAAGCCCTTCTTTTTACGCAAGGTGGAAAAGAGGCAGGTTTTTTTTGCCCAACTGAACTTTGCACGCACCATACTGGTATTAGCTTTTCAGCCAATAACTGGAACCCGTTTGTAGAAACACTAAGGGAATTTGAATGCAACCCAAAACTAAAGTATGAAGATTCAATTTTATGTGACTTCTATAATAGTTGGCAACCTAAGAGTGCTGCTGAAATGTTTAAGGGGTTTGACAACGCTCCTGATAAATTAAAAAAGCTTCCGCCACACTATATGTTTCTATCTCCATGGTCCTCGCTAACGCCAGAAGAAGTAGACCAAGATGGGCGGTGGTGGAATAATAAAGATAATGCAGAGCATGGCGCACCTCAACTCCGCTTCCCTGAAGATGGCTGGGCTTTTTCAGGCCCCGTTAATATTATCAAAGGAAGGTTAGAATTTAGTAGGCTTACATCCCTTTATAAAAACATTAAAAAAAATGGCTATGATCGTTCCTTAGGTCTGATAGGCACTACGATTTTGACTGATGAAAATGAAAGTAGATTTATCGTAGGTGGTGGAGGTTTTCATAGGGCGATTGTTCTCGCCTCACTGGGCGCTAAAACAATACCCGCTAGGTATCACCGCACTTCAGCAGTCAATATAAACCAAGTGGAGAAATGGCCTCTTGTAAAATTAGGAATATGGTCACGACAAGAGGCAACTAGCTATTTCAATTTCCTACTTAAATCATAATGCCCAGCATTGGACATAAAAAACTAGTCATTGCTTATTTGTATCTCGACACCAGGTAGCAATGGTCGATAACTTATCTCAGGAACCCCTTCTGTTGCCTTTATTGTAGAGTTAGCTTTAAATTTAAAGTTATCTATACAAAACTGAGTTACCTCACTAAACCCCCCATTCGCCCAACCTAGTAAATACCCATATTTCAAGAAATTACCACGACTAGAGTATGAGACTTGTTGACTGATAACCGGCGCTCCCCAGTTTTCCTCAACATTTGGATGTGATGTACCGTTAATTAAGTTCCCATTTTTAGAAATGTCAAAAACCCCGAAATCATCTTCTGAGTCTGCGAGTTCAATATAAACATGTACATTTATCCAGCTACCTAAACCATTTACATATAAAATATCATCGTTATTGTTCATAGTATGGCCGTAAACATTGCCATCAAGCCCTATTGACAATGAAGGTGTACTACCACCGTCAGTAGGCCATGACTCACTAACTAACGCCAGGTTTCCTGCAGCCATTCCGTAGGTGCCAGACCAAAATACAAAGTTTTTATGGTTTCCTGGGGCTTTGACATAATTAGCCGGAACAAACAAATCATACTCCATTTCAATTTGAACTGCATTTAACGGTATTTCAAATCGCTGTTCTGACCAACTAGATCCTTCTTCAGGCCGGTCTGGAGCATAAGTAAAAACTAAAGACTTGCCATACTCAGAACTACCTGGGCAATTCACTGATCGGTCGGCCCATGCGTCAGATGTCCAGAAACTACTTTCGGTTAGGCTTTCGAAGTTATCTTCAATGATAAAATCAGCATTTCCTTTGATCGACTGTTCAGCATTTACTAAAGATGCTACTAAAAATGTAGACAATATTATTTGCGTTTTCATAGTAGCTCACTACCTATTTATCAAAATTGTGGTTCAAGATTAGTACTAATTGAATTTTTTTATAGTTGAATAGATGAAAGTTGTGATGAGCATCCTAATTTGAATTGCTTTTTAATTGAATTCAACCGTCTAAGCAAAAAAAGTCAATTCTACGGCGTGAAAGTTCGCAATTCAAACTGTGTACGTCAATAATGCAATTAAACACTCTCTATTACTTTGATGACCCTTGCAGGATTTCCTGCAGCAACAACGCCAGGTGGCAAATCCTTGATAACTACACTATTCGCGCTGACTACCGTCCCAGCCCCTATTGTAACCCCAGGCATTACAATACAGCCCGTGCCTAACCAAACGTTGTCGCGAATAAAGACCGCTTTTCCTTTTCCTTTAGAATATATTCGAGCATCAGGATTTTCTAAGCATAAATCATGTCCACTACTGTCCATTATCTGGCAATTAGCTGCTATTAGGCAGTTTTTTCCAATTTCAATTCTTTTTATGGCGTGAATGCAAGAGCCATGGATTCTTGTCCTGTCACCAATTAGAATTTGCGTATTACTTAATTCAGCGAATAATTTAACGGGCGAATACATATTTACATGATAGCCACGATTTCTGGAATTTAGCTGCACATTATTGCCAATAATAATTTCTCCACCGTCCCAAGCATTTAACAGAGGTATGCCTTTTGCTCTGAATCCACTCCCAATCCTAACATTTTTATATGATTTTAGAACCATAGATAAGATAGCGTCAAAAATCTTTAATAATACATGAATTGCAAGTGTCATACTGAACCCCTTATAACGATACAACTGCTTTAAATTTTCCACTTTTTGTACGTGGAATTTCACTTACACATATCACCTCAACTTCTACTTTGTCTTGGAGGTAATATTCCGTATTATTCTTAATATGAATTTTATCATTTGTATTGAATTCGTTCGATACAACTATTCTTACCTCGATTAAATCGGGTCTTACATGGACTACCTGCCCCTCATTTATTCCTACTATTCCTTTAAATATCGAATCAAATCTTTGCACTCTATTTCCATTAGGGGTAACTATTGTATCTTCAACCCTACCTATTATCTCAACTACTTCTTTTTTCTCATTTAAGCGCACCAAATCATTAGTATCGTACCTTATTAGTGGCATGGCTTTTCTAATTAAAGAAGTTGAAACAAAGTTCATTTCGCCATTCTTGCCACCTAAGAACTCCGGTATCGAATAGTAGGAATCCAAATGAAAGGGGGCTCTACCTGTTCTCCATAGGCTTGCTACCATTTCAACACTACCATACTGATCAACCAGTATAGGGTCTTTAAAAAATCGGTTAATAGATATTCTGTGATTTTCAGAAATTGTCTCGGACGATAGAATTAAGAATTTTAATTTAAAGTTTAATTTAAGTCCTTGGGCTTCTGCTAACAAAATAATCGAGTGAATTGAGGAAGGAAAACTATCTATATATATTGGTTTAAAATTATTTAACGCCTCTATGTAATACTTAATAGTATCTTTATTAAACTTAAAGCTCGAAAGATATAGAGTATTATTGTAATAATCCATATTAGATATTTGCTTCGACTTTATCCCACCAATTGGCCTCGCGGCAATTGTACAGCTTTTAGAATTGTAGTCAGCGCCCAGCGCTTTCAATATATTTCTAAAAAAGAAGTAGTTTCTAGCTCTATCGCCTTTAGATGCGAAATATTTTCCAGGCGAGCCGGTAGTACCGCTGGTTCGCATTTCAATTAAGGAGCTAATTTTATAACGTTCTGAAATAAAATCACTCAAGTTTTCTTGGACAATTGCTTTATTAATAACAGGAAATGCATTACTCAAATCATCTTTAGTAAACTTTTCGATTTTAAACGGATCTAATCGATATATTTTTCTATAGAATGGGACCGTTTCTACTGCATGCTTTATTACTGACCTTAATAGGATGTTAATTTTCTCTTCATCTTCTACTATATTGTTAAAGTAAATATCACTATATGGATTACTTAGACCCCTTTTATATCTTATATTGGTTTGATAGACACCATAACTCGAAACAATAGTGTTTTGAATGGAATTAGGTAGATACCTAAATAAGTTTTTCACGGTCCAACCACCCCTTTGAATTAATGTTCAACGTGCACGAGAGGCGTCATTAAATATTTCCTTAAACAACGCATTAATATTCTCACCAATTATATGGTAGCTATATTTCTCATTGATAAGAATTTGCCCTTCTCTAGACAATCTAGTTGCCAATTCGCTACTACTTTTTAATTTAGCGAGTTGTTCACAATACTGTTTAGGTGTTTTTGCGAACAGTACATTTTTTCCGTTTTCAACATCAATGCCTTCACACGCGATTGGATGTGCAATCAACGGGATGCCCATTGCCAAGGCATCCAAAACTTTAAGCTTAGTGCCTCCACCATCTCTAATTGGGCATATGTATGCTTCAGCATTTTCCATAGGTGCCAATATGTCGTCTACAAACCCATGTACCCTAAAATTAGAATCACGACTTGATAGTATATCTAGCTCCGGAAGGCTACCTCGCCCAATAATATCTATGCAAATATCATCAAACTCTTTTTTGATTTCTGGGTATATGCTTGTAGCAAAATACTTCATTGCATCTGCATTGGGATACCAACCTAAGCCACCAATAAATATCAAACCTTTAGCTGTTTTCGGTTTATATTCAATTCGCCTTCTAAAGTAACTGGTATCTACCCCATTGGGGACACAATAAGTTGTGCAATTCAGTATATTTTTCAATCGGCTTTCATCTAGTTCAGAGCAAGTTAAATTGCCACTTACGCTACCAATATACTCTCGCTCTAATCGTTTCATCTTACGAGATTCAATATAAAAGACTATTTTCTTTAATAGATTTGATTCTTTACGCCGTCTGCGCTCCAGCATTAAAGATTCTATATTATGGTGGTTTAATATTACTGGCGATCTGACATTCCCCAATAAAGGCATCAGGCCTATTGTATCTACATAAATTAAATCGTATTTAATTTCACTCAATTTACTATTTAACGCAATTGAAAACTCCTTACTCGAATAATAATTTTCATCATAAGTCTTTCTTGAGAAAATAGACTTCAATGCAAGTATTTTTGCATTTGAGGTCCTACTAGCGCTGCCAATTATGGAAATGGATACAATATTTACATACTTGCCAATCTCTTTAGATGCCAGGTCTAGGCCTACCTTTACATCGCCAAAGCTATCAGTTAAAGCAGAATTTGCTGCTAAAGAGATAAAGTCAACATCATTTTTTTTGCCAACTTCTTTTATCATATTGAAAGACCGTTGGTAACCGCCCCCTTTAGGAGGGTAAGGTAACTGATGGCTAAGCCATAAAATTTTCACAAAAGCTCCCGTTGAATAGATTTATTAGTTTTATATTCCGCTGTACTGAAGTTTAGTTTCAAAGTGACTAACAATGTAATAGACACCCACATAAACGGGTAGTAAGCGACACTAACGAACTGCCCTGCAACTAAAAATCCAAGCAGGCCCATTAAAAGACCCTTGTATATTTGTGAACATAAATCAACATCTACATTCTTTATCTTCATCCTTACGCTCGTTAAGATTAGAATGTAGAAAATTAAAGCTAATACTCCACCGTCAGTACCAATTTGAATGAATATATTGTGAGGTAGCTCAGCAACCCTTTCACCTTTATGATTGATAAAATTTATGTCTTGCGGGTAATAGTCAGTATAGTAGGCAGGAAAATTAAAGAAACCTACACCAGTGAATGGATGATGTTTTATCATTTCAATTCCATTCTCCCAATATAGTATTCGTTGAGTAGATGTCCCATCACCGCCCATGGACCTAAAGCGATCAATTTGTTCTTCCGGCAAGAATTGAAAAATGGAAAATATCAAGACTACGAAGACTAACAGGACCTTAAACTTGAAAATATTTTTATTGAAAAAAACAACAATCATTAGTCCTAGTGCAATTTGACTACCTCTACTGCTAGCACCAATAATGGTTAAAATTGGAGTTATTATGGCTAAGCTTAGAATTAACTTCTCTAATCGATTACTAAACGCCCACATATACCTTGCTATATAGACAGATAGGCCAACAAGGATTAACATTTGGATTGCTAGCTCTCCAGAGTTTTGAAAGTAACCTTGGGGGCCATTGATACCATAATCTGTAAAAGCGAACCCCCTAAACGCCCAGATTTTGGCTGTACCTATAGAAAGCTTTAACGTACATATGAAGAAAATCATTATAAAGATATAATATCTTTCCTTTGAAGTAATAATCGACGCGATCAAGAAAAAAACTACAACCCATTGGGTGTATTGAATATGTTGTTCAATAGATATCGAAATGTCATATGCGAATAGGAATGATATGTATATCTGTAATGAAAACAGTACTAGCCATGTATGAGTCTGTGTCCATTGAATTTTGCTTTTTTTGTCAAGGAAACTAAACCCCAAAGCACCCAACAAAAACAACTGTGCCCAAGGCAAAATATCAATAGCAGGGTAGATAGATTGCGGCCTAAAATACTCAATAAACAAATACCCACATATACACCAAAAAGCAGGATGCTCACTCCAAAAGTAGCGCCACATATTTTTAACTTTTAAAAAGTAAAAATCTTCTACTTTAAAGTCTTCGGGTTTAGTTCTGGCCATGGTTCACCAATGCTTTGGTTTTTTCTACTACTGTGCTTTCAACTTTGTTGAAATAGGTGTCGGCTGTGCAATATGGGTCATGTATAAACGGTTGCTTATGTTTACCGTGCATCCCTAATAAAATTATTGGTTGGGTTAGCTTTGTTTCTTTGTACATGGCAATGTGTTTTGGCTCCATTGCTACAATAACGTCGCCTGGCATTGGGTTATAACCTAACGTTTTAGTGGTTATATGCTCATTTAGGTTTAATTGAATACTCTGTGCGTAGGCTATGGCTCTCGGGTCGGCTTTATCGCCACCGCGAGTGTCTAAGCCGAATGATGCAGCTTGCACGCCCATATCTTTTGCAACGGCTTCACTTAAAGGGCTGCGGCAAATGTTTCCTGCACACACAAATACGTAGCGCTTAGGTTTTACGTTTAAGTTTTCTACTGCGTATTTATTGTAGAAACCCAGTAACTCTAATGTGTTGTGATAGCAAAGCTTTAACAACCCTTTTTTCGAACCAAAATGGTCATCTATATATTTTTCAATAAATTTGGGTAGCCAAATTCTCACTGAGTTCTTTTCTCCGAGTTCACAATATGCTTTCACACAGTTGCTGGTATTGGTTGGTTAACACTTGCTCACTAAACTTTTCGTTTACTACTTTGTAAGCCTGTTCTACTTGTTCAACACCGCTGTTGGGTGCTGTTAAAATGGCCTGTGCTAATTGCGTTGGGCTTTTTACATCTACAAAAACACCCGTTTTTCCTTGTTCTATTATCTCTTCAGGGCCGCCGCAACGAGTAACTACAATAGGCACTTTAGCGGCCATGGCTTCTAAGGTTGATATCGAAAAGCCTTCTTTTTCAGAAGAAAGTACAAATACATCTAACTGCGCTAAAAAACTGGGGGTGTCGTCTAAAAAGCCTAAAAAGTGAATATTGCTAGAAAGGTCGAGCGCGTTAATTTGCGCTTCTAATTGGCTTTGCAATGGTTGTTTGGCATGGCCAGCAATAAAGAAGTGAGTATCGGGGTTTTGTGTAACTACTATCTTTGCGGCTTCAATGAGGGTTGGGTAATCTTTGGCTGGGCGTATATTACCAATGCTGCCAATTAACGTTGCGTTAGTGGGTAGTTTGAATTGCTGTTTTAGTTGATTAGACTTTTCTACATTATAACATTCTACATTCACACCATTATGAATAACGCTTAGCTGCTCTCGTGAAAACAATTTACGCTCAGCTAAGTAATCGGCCAACTGCCCACTTACCGCTACTACTTTACTTAACCCTCTTCTTAGCAACCAACGCTTTATACCAATAAAGCGCTCATTCGGGTTTACATCAACTTGGCCATGCAGAGTTGCCACAACGGGAATACGCGTAAGCATATTTATAATTGAAAAGCTCAGTGCCGACCCTAACAAGTGCGCCTGAACAAATTGAACGTTTTCAGTTTTTATTAAATTTATTAGAGTTTTGTAATAAGGAATTGAGAAAAAGCCAAAAGGCTTGATCACCTTAAAGGGAATGTCGCGCAGTTCTAGTTGGCTTTGCACCCAGCCCGAGCCCTTTATTAACGCAAGGTTACGGTAACCCTTTATATGCATTTTTTCTGCAAGGTTTAAAAACACAGTCTCAGCCCCACCCGGCCCGGTAGTATCTATAACATGCAGTATGGTTGGGGGTGTTGCTTGGCTGGTCATTCCGTTGATCCAGTTATAAAAGAGGTGCCCGCATTTTACCCACACTCGGTGGCTGTGTCTATGCGCTTGGTTAGGCGGCAGCTGCATTTTAGGCTCCGTTTGGTGTAGAATGGCGGCGTTATTACTTATTATGTTTTCGAATGGAATCGACTATGCGCAAAATTTTGGTATTGGATGCGGCTCAACGCAGTGCCTTGGCTGTTGTACGCTCGGTGGGGCAGTTGCCTAACGTGCACATCACCACGGCCGATGCCACGCCCATGGCTCTGGCTGGGCAATCTAAATATTCGCAACACTATGTGCAAATACCCTGCTCTAAAGAATCCCCCTCTGAATTTATTCACTGGGTTGAGCAACACTGTTTGAACGGCCAGTTTGACCTTATTCTGCCGGTAACTGAAGTCTCTAGCCAATTATTGTTGATGCAAAACTACAGCACGCAACAGCTGCCCATGGCTTTTGCAAGTTATTCAACAGTAATGCAATTAGCCGATAAAGCTAATTTAGTGCGTCAAGCTCAAGCCGCTGGCGTTAGCGTGCCCAGCACTGAGTTTTTTGAAAACAGCCGAGCGCTGAACACTCTGCAAGTTACTTACCCCATTGTTCTTAAACCAGCTCAGTCTAAAATATATGCCAACAACCAATGGCTGAGTACCACTGTTAGAATTTTAAAATCGGAAGCAGATCTCGCCAAAGTATTAAAAGAAGATACCTACCTAGCCAACCACCCGTTTATGCTGCAAGAGTTTATACCTGGCCATGGCGCTGGTGTATTTTGCTTATACAACCACGGTATTCCCGTTAGGTATTTTGCCCACCAGCGCATTCGTGAAAAGCCACCCGAAGGCGGGGTTTCGGTTCTTAGCCAAAGTGTGGCTGTGCCTAAACACCTTAAAGAAGCTTCCGAGAAGTTGCTCACACAGGTTAATTGGCATGGCGTTGCTATGGTCGAATTTCGCATTAGCCCAGAAGGCACGGCCTATTTAATGGAAGTGAACACTCGCTTTTGGGGGTCTTTGCAGCTAGCAATAGACGCTGGGGTGAATTTTCCGGCGCTGTTAACTCAACAATTTTTTAACGAGCCAGCAGCAAAAGAAGCGCCTTATAAAATAGGTCAACGGCTTCGGTGGCTGCTGGGTGATGTCGATAGCTTATATATATTTTTAAAACGGCCAAACTCTGTGGCTGAAAAACTAAAACGCATTGGGCAATTTATATGGCCACGGCCATTTAACCAACGCCATGAAGTAAACCGCCTAGGCGATTTAAAGCCAGCTTGGTTTGAACTTAAACACTACTTTAAAGAATTGCGGGGTTAATTAGGTATGGTCAATGCACTTAAAGCCATCGCGAAATTTGCGCGTAACTGGGTAAAAGCCAGTTACGGAGAACACACTAAGCAGCGCGAAACGCCCCGCCTCTGGGTGCTGATGTACCATCGCATTTTACCCAAGGCCGATCCACGCTTTGCACTGGAAGAACCGGGTATGATAGTTACCCCCGAAACCTTCGAGCAACAAATAATAGAACTCAAAAAACACTTTACCTTGGTCAACCTTAACAACTGGGTTAAGCACCATGGCGCCAATGAACCCTTGCCTAACAAAGCATGCGCCATAACCTTTGATGATGGTTGGGCCGATAACTACGAATACGCTCTGCCTTTATTAAAAAAACATAAGGTACCGGCCACATTGTTTGCCGTAGCCGATAAAATAGGCACTCCGTTCCGGTTTTGGCCTAATATCATCAGTGAACTTATCGCCATAAAAGCCCCGGAATTAGCCCATCAACCGCTATTACAACCAGCCTATGAAGCCAGCCAACATGCCTTTTCTCGCGAGCGGAATGCTCAATGCATTAACCAGTTAAAACACTATTCCGAAGCTGAAATTTTTACCGCGCTGAACGCTATTAATTGGCAACATATTTTAGAAACGAATTCGCAACGCGCGCTAATGACATGGGAAGAGCTGCAAGAGTGTGAGGCTTCGGGGTTATTACAAGTAGAAAGCCACACTTGTACGCATCAACGGCTGAATAAAGGGTTGGGCGAAGCGGCACTTACCACTGAAATTGCCACCAGCAAACAAACACTGGCTAGCAAACTGAATAAAGAAATAGAGCTATTCTGCTTCCCGAATGGCGATTACAATGATCAAGCCTTAAGCCTTGTAAAGCAACACTATACCGCCGCGGTTACCACCCAAAATGGGATAAACCATGTGCCATCACTCCAGCTACATGAGTTAACCCGCATCGGCATACATGAAGATGCCAGTAATACACGCATTAAATTTTTAGCACGTTTGGCGGGATAGCTGAGCTTAAAATACAGCCATCCATAGAGCTAGGTTTGCTTGCAGCATTTGTTTTTCGGCTTCACACCTGGTTTGTTCGCAGGTTTTGGTTAAATACACCAGCTCGGCACTGGGGTTGCCACGCAATACTTCAAGAAACTGCGCATGCTTTGCCGCAAATGCCGATGTTTTTAACTGATCCCCCAACTTGTATGCCCACACCACTATGCGCGAACGGTTACCGGTTTGAATGACATCAACGTTAAGCTTGCTGCCCTTTGCAGTGATAACATCGTGTATTATCGTTGCGTTTTCGGTTGCTAAGCGGTTATCGCTGCTGACCAGTTCTTTGCCTTGCTCTTGGGTTGTGTATAACAGCTGAGAAGCCTGCCATTGCGTATTTGCTAGGGTTAAAGCGGTGTGCGCTTGTGCATCAAAGCCACTGTAGTTTGGCAGCCAAACCTGGCCAATAAAATTACTGGTAATGGTGTTGGTGGGTTGCGCCTGCGTTGCTTTTGCGCTTTGCACGCCCATGTAAATGGGTAAGGCAGCCATAAGCAATACGGCTATAGTGAGTGACCAAACGGGTCGTGCATTGGTTAGGTTGTTGGCTTCTTCTGTTGGAATTTCTTTGGCAGGTTGCTCTTCAAAGTTTCGAATAAGCCATAAATATAAAAAGAAAATACCTGCAAATATCCACCAGCCAAAGCTGCCGTGTTCATACACTAAGCTGTGCTGCATTTTAGAATAATAGGCGATCATAATCAGCGCTGTAACGCGCAACCAATTACCCACAACCGATAAAACCACCAAAATTGCAATGCTGATAAGTGCGTGTTTAACCGTTAGCTTACGGTAAAAAGCATTAATGCCCGATAAGCTCAAAGCCATCATAAAAAACGCCAACCCAGAACACCCACCCGCGATAACCACGGTGCCGTAAGGCAAAGTAAAAGAAAACCCATCAATGTAGGCCGTTATACCTACAAGGCGCACTAAAAAGGTGGCCGCCTCTGTCGTTAACGCTCTTAAAATAGGGTTCACAACATCCCACACAGGTATGGCTAAAGACATGAGCAAAAAAGTAGGGATTAACCGTAAGCCTAGCTTCATGCCCACCAAAGGTAGCGCCAATGAAAAAATAGCCATTGGCAAGGCTACTTGTTGCAGCACTTGCAACTGAGTCGCCTCACCGTAAGCCCAAATAACCGCAGGAATGAGAGAGACCAAACTATAAGCAATATGCCCTCGCCATTGTTGTTTTGCACTCACCATATGTGCGCAGCAATAGTAAAGCGCAATTAAGAATAAAGGGTAGCCATGAGAATAGGCTTCATCCCATTGCGTCCATTTGGTATGCAATGAAAGCAAGGTGTTAAAGAAAAAACTAAAGGCAATAACAATAATGGCCAACAAATACAGCAATATCGCAATAGATGGCCTAATTTGGGGTTTCATAATGTGTTCCATCACTTAGTGCGCTTCTTTTTAGAAAGCGTTGTCGGTATAATGCCGCTAGTTTACTAAAATTTAGCCTGTACGCCACTAATCATGGATTGATTAAACACTTTGCTTCACGTTAAGTGTTTCACCTTAGGTATTAACGGATGAAGCCCAGCCCTGCCAGTTTAAAATCGCACATTAAATCGCTTAAAAAAAGCAAAGGGGCTATTTCTAGCCAATTTAAAAACGCTAAAGATAACCCAGAGTTATTGGCTAGCCTTAAAGCTCAAATGCAGGCTATCAGCCAAGAAATAGCCGATACTGAAGCCCAATATAAAGCCGCCGTTGCAAAGCTTAACAGCGCAAAACAAAGCCCTACCGAGCCTGAAAACAATAGCCCGGCTTTGCCAGAACAGTTCAGCGAATTTGACTCTGAATTTTCTGAAGAATTTAGCATTGTTGAACTGCCTAAAAACGAATGGCACTTGTGGCAGGCCTTTTGTAATGCGGCCAAACATACTTCTTTGTGCCATCAAACGGCTATTTTTGAATCTATAGAAGCAGCTTTTAAACACAAAACGCGCATACTGGTTGCCAAAAGTGGTGGCACTATTATTGGCGGCTTACCACTAACCAAGCTCAGCAGTAGGTTATTTGGCACCTTTTTAGTTTCGACTCCTTATTTTAATTACGGCGGCCCCCTTACCGACTATCGTAATGTGTTTGAAGCCCTAATGCTTGCTAGCAAGCCATTGCTACATGAAAGCCAAGCCAGCCATGCGGAAATTCGTACCACAGTCGCTAATGCCAACTTACCGTTTGCCGATAAAAAAGCATCGATGATATTAGCGTTGCCAACCTCAACAGAGCAGCTCGATAAACAAGTAGGCAGTAAAGTGAGGGCGCAATTTAATAAAGCCAACGAAAACAACCCAACCGTGTCGTTTGGCCACCTAAATTTATTAGACGATTTCTACCGCGTTTTTGCGCGGAACATGAGAGATTTAGGCACACCTGTATATTCTAAGCATTGGTTTGAAACACTGTTAAAGCAATTAGGTAAACAGGCTACGTTGGTCGTGGTGTATGTAAACAAGCTGCCGGTGGGCTCAGCCTTTTTAACGGCGCATCGTACTATGCTTGAGATCCCTTGGGCTTCTACCATTAAGCCAGCTAACAGCATGAACATTAATATGTGGATGTATCGCCAAATTTTGGGGTATGCCATAAGCCAAAATTATCAATATTTTGATTTTGGCCGCTCAACCGTTAATGCAGGTACGTACAAGTTTAAAAAGCAGTGGGGGGCAAAGCCTGTTGCACACTATTGGTATTACACATCTGACAAAGGCGGCTATGTAGCTCAAACCAACCCAGATAACCCTAAATTTAAGCTTCTGATATCCGTGTGGAAACGCCTTCCGATGTGGGTAGCCAACTTGATTGGTCCACTGGTCATAAGAAATTTACCTTAGGCAATACTTTCTTAGATTAAAAGGTGTTATCCACTCGTTATTGCTTCAAATTGGCGCGTTTTTGTGACAAAGTTAGCACTTAGGATTAAATAGAACCGATGGTTGAAATGTTACGGAAAACACTCACGGACCTGACAGTACGGATACTGGCTAGCCGCCCTATTTGCGCGCTAATGTCTCCCCTGCGTGCTCAATACGTACCTATTTTTATGCTACACCGCATAGAAAACAAAAACCTTGGCATTAATGGTCATTCGGCCCAAAGCATTGAAGAAGCTCTCCTATATATTAAAAACCAAGGTTACCAAGGCATTTCAATAGCTCAATTAAGCGATGCCATTGTAAACAACAAACCCGTACCTAAAAACGCCGTTGCGTTTACGCTAGATGATGGTTTTGCGGAGCAAGCCGAAGTAGCCCTGCCAATATTCGAAAAGCATCAAATACCTGTAACTTTGTTTATTGCCACCGATATGCTCGATAAACAAAGCTGGTCGTGGGATTACAAACTCGAATACATCGTTCGCAACACTCAATTAAAGAAGGCTAACGTAATTTTAGCCGGAACTCCGTTTAGCGTTAACCTAACCACCAGCCATGAAAAAAGGCTCTTTATTCGGCAAGTTCGCTGGCATTTAAAATCTTATTCTATTGGGGAAACCAATAAATCGGTGCAGCACTTAGCCAGCAGCTTAAAGGTAGACGTACCCGCCACGGCTCCAGAGCCCTATAAACCGATGACGTGGCAGCAAGCCAAGCAAGCTGAATCCGAATACGTGAATTTTGGTGCACATACCTGCGCGCATAATGTACTTTCTCAACTAGACGGCGACACGGCAAAGAAAGAAATTGAGCGCAGCTGGCAACGTGTGCAAGAAGAGTTAAAAAACCCTTGCCCTGTGTTCTGTTACCCTACCGGACGCCCCAATATAGATTTCGGCATGCGTGAAAAGCAGATGGCCATTAACGCTGGCTTTTCTTCGGCGTTATCTGCAGAGCCAGGTTACATAGACTTTAAACGCCGCAGCAACATAGATAACTTTTCGTTAAAGCGATTTGCGTTTCCGCATTCGATGACCGATTTCAAACAATATTGCAGCTGGATAGAACGAGGCAAAAGCCTAGTTTTATTGCGCGATAAACCTTAACGGCGAAGCAACTCTATCCATGTCTTATTCATTTAAAGTCGTTTCACAGCTAACTCAACCATCGCCTTTGGTTACCCAATGGCAAAGTTTGCAAGCCGATTGTGTTGATGCCAATTTTTACCACGATTGGCGCTGGCACTTTGCGTTAAAAACACACCTATTGCCAAATATGCAATGGGTTGTAGGCTACCATGATGATACCTTAGTGTCGGTTGTGCCTATAGAGCACAATGAGCATACGGGTATAGTTTCTTTGCCGTCTCATTCTCAAATAGATTTATTCGATGTCACACTGAGTCAAAACCACTTAAACAGCCAATGGCTGCTCGCGTTGTTTGGTTTTTTTAGCGTAGAATTTCAAAATTGGAAACGTTTTAGTGTACGCCCAGTGCTTAAAAGCTCAGCTATTTACCAACTCTTCGAACAGTACAGCGGCCTAACTCACAATGACCCTTATTTAAAAAATACGTTCTTTAATGTGAGCGATGCTAAAGCACTGGCAAAATTATCTAAAAAGCACCTAAAAAACATCAATCGCCTTAGCCGAAAGTTAACTAAAGATGTCACTGAGCCTACTTTTGAGCACGCTTGCCCGTTACCAAATAGCCTAGATTTGTTTTTGGCTATTGAAGACAGCAGTTGGAAAGGCCAGCCAGGTGAAAATACGAGCATACTTAAAAGCGCAGCCCTCACCGCCTTTTACAAGCAAGTGGCCAATTCCTTTAATGAAACAGGTGACTGCTTTATTAGCTTATGCAACACCAACAATGAATACATAGCAGGGCAATTTGCGTTGCGAACACAGAAACGTTTGAGTATGGTAAAAATTGGCTACAATGCGAACTTCCATCAGTACGCACCTGGTAACATATTATTAGCTGAAACCTTGGCTTATTTTGCCCATAGCCCCAACAACGAAGTTAACCTAGTCACTGGTCCTAGCTGGGCAGATCGTTGGCACCCATTAACCCAAACGGTTCATTGGCTAACATTTTATAACAACACGTTTGGAAGCAAATGCGACTATTGGTGGGCACACACTAAAGACAAGCTAAGACCAATAGCCAACAAATTCAGAAACAAGGCCGTTAAATGAAACCGCAAACTCTACAACCTATAAAAATTTTCGTAATCAGTGGTATGTTCACTTGCCTTTGTATGGCTGGCTTACTTGGCTTAGATACATTGCTAGGCAGCCAAGAATTTCTAATGCAGCTCACATACGGGTCTAAAAAAGAAATATTGCTGAATTTAATCGAAAACGGTTTACGACTATTTATAATAATGTTTTTTAGTGCTTTGTTTACCCATGCACTTTATACCGTAAATAAATTATTTGGACGTTTGATGCTAGTGGCTAGCTTAGCGCTGGCCTATTATTTGTTGCAATACAATGCTTCTTTACTGCTTGTATTTTATATCAGCTGGTTACTCAACTTACTTTTTATACGAGGTGTTCGCCTGTGAAAGCCCTTACTCTTGCCGCGCTTTGTATTACGCCACTTTACTCATATGTTGCATTAGCAGACGATAATGCGTTTTTATTTGGTGGTGGTCCTAACCCAGAGAACTCTCAGTTTTCGATTGAATCTAATGTAATTTGGTTTGATGATGTACTTAAGAATGGCAACTTCAATCAAGTAATTACTCAGTTTGGCAGTAACCAAAGCAATGCCAACGAAATCAGTTATGCCGCATCACAAAGTCATTACCAAACCGATTTAATCGATATTTTATTTGGCTCGGTTAACGATGCAAACATACGTTTTCGACCAGCACTTGTAGGCAGCGACAACAATCGTACTACAGAAAAAGAGCCCTTATTAAATACGCTCAACGAGCAGCTAAGCCAATTAAACGCTAACGACAGCCTGTTTTTAACTTATAGCGGCCATGGCGGCCGCGCAGAAGGCGGCAAGAACAACTTCTTGTATCTTTGGAATAATACAGAGTTATCCGTATCTGAAATGGCTCAAGCCATGGCAAAAGCTCACACCGAAAGCACGGTTCGTTACGTATTACCACAGTGCTATTCAGGTGGTTTTAACCGCTTAGCATTTAAAAACTTAAACCCAAAACAAGGCTTAACCGAAGGCGCTGCAGTGTGCGGCTTTACGGCAGTAGCCGATGACCAACTATCTGAAGGCTGTACCGAAAGCGTCAATACAGAAGACTACCGAGATTACGCTTCTTATTTTTACGCAGCCCTTACGGGAACAAATCGCAACGGTTCTCCAGTGACCCAACCGGTTGATATTAATGAAGATGGCGTTGTTTCTTTAAACGAAGCGCATACCTATGCCTACCGTTATGGAAAAAGCTCCGATATTCCCCGCTCCACCAGTGAAGACTATTTATTAGCAATCGAACACTGGAGCGAACGCTGGGCATCAACAATAAACCCTGCAGCAAGCAACCAATACAACCAAACCGCCGCTATTTTAGGGTTCGATTTTAACAGCGACCCTAATACAAATGCCTTTTATCAAGAGGCTGCTCAAAAGCTAAAAACGGCACAGCAACAGGCCGATAAGGTATACGCGGAATTGCGTGATACCACGAAAAAGATGAATAACTTAAGATCCACTATAATGCCTGCACTACTATTGCAATGGCCACAGCTAAGCAATGCTAAAACGCAGCAGTATCACCAAACGTTAATAAACGAAAAGAAAAATATATTACAGTGGTTAGCCAGCCAGGAAGATATGATATTGCTGGTGCAATTAGAAAAACGCAAACTAGAGTTAGTTGATAAAAATATAGAAACAATGCGCGAGCTTGCAAGGTTTCAACGAATTCACCGCATGTTAAAGCTTAGCCGATTACACGAACGTCTTAGAAAAACCGGTGGTGAAAAGTGGGAGAATTACCAATCTTTGGTTACATGCGAAAGTTGGGTACCGCCTGTTAAATAATAATTAATTAAACAATAACTAAGGAAGGTAAAGTATGATTATTCTTGGCATCAATTACTTCTTTCACGATACATCGGCTTGTATCGTTAAAGATGGAAAGTTAATCGTAGCGCTTGAAGAAGAGCGTTTAACACGTCAAAAACATACTTACCAATTCCCTCAGAATGCAATTGATAAGTGCTTAGAAGTTGCTAACTTAAAGTATGAAGATATAGATCATATTGCCTTGTCAATTTCGCCCTACAAAGATCTGCTTAAAAAACTAACTTATGCGGTTTCTTTAACAACTGGTGCCAAGCCGTTTATCAAGCATGAGTTGTGGGGTATTTATGCTAAACAGTCCACCTATAATCGTTGGTTTAATCAACATTGGAAGCAAGCGCATAAAAAACCTAACGTTCATTTTATAGAGCATCATTTATCTCACGTTGCAGGTAGCTATTTTGTTTCACCCTATGAGAAGGCTGCACTACTTTCGATTGACGGCTCAGGTGAATGGTCTACCGCGATGCTTGGGTATGCGAGCGGCAGTGATATTGAAATATTTTCTGAAAGCCAATTTCCACATTCTTTAGGTTCTTTCTATGAAACTGTGACACAGTTTTGTGGCTTTCAGCCAAACTACGACGAGGGTAAAACCATGGGGTTAGCACCATTTGGTGATCCAAATCCGTATTTTGATGCTGTAAACAAACTTGTTTCAGTGACAAGCGAAGGGAAAATAAAAGTAGATTTAAGTTACTTCAGCTATCAAAACCAAGGCCATCAACGTTTTAATCAAAAGTTTATTGATACCTTTGGGAAGCCTAGAGGACCAAAGGAACCATTTGAAACACGCCATAACGATATTGCCGCGGCTTTCCAAGCAGTGCTGGAAGAAAAAATTCTTCAAATGTGTAAGATATTGGAAGAAAAGACATCGGCAGATTACCTGGTGATTGCTGGTGGTGTCGCGTTAAATAGTGTGGTAAATGGGCGTATAGTGCGCGAGACGCGCTTTAAAGATGTGTACGTTATGCCCGGCGCAGGCGACAATGGAACCTGTATAGGTGCTGCTTACTATTGCTACAATAAAATTCTGGGGCGCTCTGAAAGAGTACATCACAACAGTCCTTATTTAGGTACCGAGTACTCAAATGAGTATATTGAAGCGCTTTTAAAATCTGCAAAAGTAACCTATGAAAAATCGAGAGATGTCTGTTCAGACACTGCAAAATTACTTCGTGACGGAAATATTTTAGGCTGGTTTCAAGGTAGAATGGAAATAGGACCAAGATCACTTGGTAGCCGTAGCATAATAGCCGACCCTTCTTTGCCGGGAATGAAAGATAAAATTAATGCAGAAGTGAAACACCGTGAAGCTTATAGACCGTTTGCACCTTCTTGCCCTACAGAACACAAGCACAAGTATTTTGACATTACTGTCGATGATCCGTTTATGTTGAAAGTTTGCAATGTTCTCCCTGAAATGCGAAATAAAATACCCGCCATTACTCATGTAGATGGGAGTGCACGCCTACAAACGGTTCACGAAGATACCAATCCGAAATACCATAAAATGATCAATGAGTTCGGAAATCTTTCTGGAATACCCGTCATATTAAACACTAGTTTTAATATTATGGGTGAGCCTATTGTAGAGTCTCCTGTTCATGCTCTTAGGTGCTTTTTTTCCACCGGGATTGATAAACTGATTATTGGTGACTATATAGTTCATAAGTAATAAGGCGCAGCCTATAAATTGTGGCAAATTAGAGATACTGCTCTTTTAATTCGCCACGTTTGATACGCCGCGTTTCTTTAGCATGCCTAAGAATATCTATTGGGTTATATATGGGTTGTAATATAATAAACCCACTCAATACTCCATATTTTATCCCTGATTCGGACATTTGCAGTCCCAGCGTTTCATTTGCATCGGCCTTTTTATAATTTACCGCTTCTAACGGTAGAAAACGGTATATTCCTTTCATTTCTGCAATTTCTATTGGCCATTTCCCTAAGTATTTCACTAGCCTGAACAAAACTTCTACATCGCCCTCAACCCAATCAAACTGGGTTGCCAAATCTTTACGTAGTAAATTAGGGGCTTTGGTGCCCTGTGTTGGCTCTATATCTAACTCTACTAGGGTTCCACTGTTTTTATACCCTTCGATAATAGAGTTAACTCCTTTAGCCGCCAGAAGATCTGTTTCTTTTATCAAGGTATGCTTCTCTTGTTTAACCGGCATCGGAATCGCTTTTTGAAACAGTATGCTACCTCCATCGACCTTTTCGTTTAGCCTATGAATGGTTATACCAATTTGATCAGCGCCATCTATAACTTGCCATAAAAATGGATTTCCACCAGAGTATTTGGGTAACAACGCAGAATGAGCATTCAATGCAGCTACTTTAACGGCCTTTATTACAGACTGTTCCAAGATGGGGGCACTAAATGTGACTAAAAAATCAATTTCCGCGGCCTTCATACAATTGGCTAGGTTTTCCTGATTGGAGAATGGGAAGTGCTGGTATGGGATTCCGTACTTTTTGGCCACGGTTTTTGTAGAGATTTGGGAATTAAAGCATTTTTTTAGAAAACCAATTACGATTTTTTTAATACCCTTATTACTTGAATCCTCAGGGGATAGCCCTACAACCAAAGCTAGTAGATTTTGTTTGGCTAACTCCTTAGCCGTATTTACAGCACAGTCTGAAACTAGAGCTACTTTAAACATTACCACCCCTTAAAGCCCTTTAAACAACAGTTGCCAACAGGCTAGGTTCAAGCTTATTCTTCATGAGATTCAAATGTAAAGCCAAATATTGTAACTTTTAGGCCAAATTATGCCTTTATCTAATATTTCAATAGTCATTCCAAGCTTCAATCGGCCTGAACTTGCATTGCGAGCAATAAAGAGCGCTCAAAAGAATATGGTAAAGGGTGATGAACTGTGGCTTGTGGATGATGGTTCAAGTAAGAGTTACCAGCTGGTTAAGGACTATTGTAATCAGCATGAGCCTCTAAATTACCTATACGCTAAAAACGGCGGTGTATCTTCGGCTCGGAATATTGGCTTGAGCAAATCAAAGCACAGCCTTGTAGCGTTTTTAGATGACGATGACGAGTGGTTGGAAGGCCACTTACAGGCCCACAGAGCCGCTTTTGCATATGAGCCAAAATTAGTCGCAGCTTTTTCCAATTTCTACGATGGATCAGATGACAACAACTTACAACCGAATGGCGTTAGCCGATGGTCAGCTCATAAACGAGACTTGCGGCTAAGCCTTGAAAAAATAGAATTTGAAGATGGGTTGCCTAATATTTATATCGGTAATTTATTTTATGATCAATTACTAGCGGATCATATGTCTCTTTCATCGCTCAGCGTAAACAAACACCTTATTCAAGAAAATCGTTTTGAGGTTGGCTTAAAAAGAAACCAAAGCTGGCTGTTCAGCTCAAGGTGCTGCCAAAAAGGGAGTGTTGCCTTTATTGATGCTTCCTTAGTTTTACAGCACTCGCCTGGCGTTGTTCGTGCAACCAATATTAGTGCCGAAGAAACCATGTTGTCGCGTTTGTATGTAATGGAAAAAGTATGGGGGCGGGATGATGCCTTTTTAGAGCATTACAACAATGAGTTTATTCAATGGTATTTTAATGATTTTTATGGCGTATTTAGAAGTGCGCTGTCTTTACTTAAGCCGAACCTACTTTGGCGAGCATATAAAATAGTAGGCTGGCGTCGGTTCATTCTATTCTGTGCCAAAGCTTTTGTGGCGATCGCTAAGCAACAAAAGCCAATTTATAGAAACGCTTAGTCAGCTTTTAACCAATAGTCAGTTAATGCACTGGGTTTGCGGCCACATTGTCTGCCCACATTCCAATAGCTAAATCCTTTTTGCTGATACCCTAACTTTATACTTGAGCGAATTGACGCGAAATTATTCCAAAATATGCCCACCACGATCCCTTCTTTGCCGCGTTCGTGAATCATCGGCATGGCAGCATTTAGAATTAATCTTCTTACCCCTTGACCCCTGCATGAAGGGTGCAACCATAAACCATATTCACACACCCAACGCTCCTTAAAGCAAGCCATAACCCCGGGGCTATGTTGATAGGGTTCTATAGCAAACCAGTCTATACCAACCAGTTTTTCGTTTTTACGTGCTATAAAGCACAGTACTTTATGGTTTTTTACTCGCTCGGAATCACTAGGTGAGATCGATATTTCTTGCGCCTGCCTCAATGATTCTAATTCTTCAAAGCTCACCTGATTAACATAGATGGCGGTTTCTACATTAACTTGAACTTGTTGACATGGCAGTGTAAAAATTATTTCTATATTAGAGATACCCACTTTACTCAAAAGAGAGTTTGCAATTTCGGTTAGTAAGGCTTTAAACCCAAAATTTTTATAGGCTTGGATGTAGGCGTTCATGCTTACCACCTTTTAGTTTATAGAGCAGAGCTAACAATGGGTTATTTACAATGGTTAAGCTCACCATGTCGCATTGTTGGTTGGCTAATTTTACTTTGTAATTCGAGTTTTTACCTTCGCCAGCCATAAAATCATAGGTATGAATATTGCCCTGCAAAAAGGCTTGTTCTATAGAGTACCCAAAATGCAGAGTGCCCAAAGACACGCCCTTTAAGTAATCTTCAATAAAGCCACCTTGCAGGTTATAAGTTCGGTTACCTACGGAGATATCTAACAATACAGAAACGGGTTGTTCATCTGCCTTTAATACCGATAAGTTAACACTGTGTCCTTCTTCATGTAGTTTAGGTAATAAGGCTTTTATGAAGACTAGGTTTTTACCTTTATAACAAGGCTTGTGCCAACGTTCACTATGGAACTTATTCAGCAGTTCAATAAAGCCATCTACGTTTGGCCACATATTCTCAACGCTGACGGCATGCGTTGATTGCAATCTCTTACGGCGGTTGAACAGCTTTAATCGGGTGTTACTACCCAAAGAAGCGATGTAAGTTTCAAAATCTGTGTCGTGCGTATTCACCGAATAAGCAACATCAGCCTCGCGTTGAAACACCTGCTTATTTTTTTGCTGAGCGGTTCGATAAAAGCCTTCGAGCCAAGGTGCAGAAAGTGGAACATCTTTTAAAACCATCTCACTGCATGGGCTGGCTAACAAAATTTTTAATGCGTCATCGCCGCTACCGCTATGGCTATTAGGGTTAAAGTACTCACTGCGTATTGAGGCCAGTTCTGCACACCCTTGGCTGAATGGATGCAACGTTTCAACAGGCAGCAGGCCTTTTACTTTGTGCCGGTGCACATAGGCTTGTGCTTCGCTCAGGCTTAAAAGCTTAGCATTGTGTTGAAGCTCACCATGCCAAGTTTCTAACCAAGATTGTTGCCAGGCTTGAGTTTGGAATAACGTTATGGGGTTTATTTGAGCGAAAAACGGGTCTTGTTTCACAATGGTCACTCAAAGTTACAAGCGATAGTTTAATGAGAGTGCCCAAGATAGATCGGTATTGTTTAACAGATCTTCTCTTAAGCTGGCTGAGGTTGTCCAATGGCTCCCTAGCACTTTCTGGATAGAGGCTGATAATGATTGGCTATGAGACTCTTCTTGTTTGCTGTCCGATATTTGAAGTGTAACTTGAGTATTATTAGCAAAGCTGAAGGTAGATTGCGCAGACCATTGTTCAAACGATACATCGGTATCTTGGCTGAACGATTCAATCTCAATTAGGCTGCTGGTTTGCCCTATAGAGTAATTCATGGCTAATGTAATAGAGTCGGTTGGTTTAATATTTGTTAAACCAACTTGTATTTGATCGGCTTGCACATATTGCACCTGCTCAAAGGTTCTATCTAACCCTGCAATGGAAAACACATCAATGGTATCGGTAATGCTTCGGCTTACTGCAGTGTTGAATGTAAATTTGGAATGAGAATATAGATACGCCGCGCTTCCTGTAAACGATTCAGCCGTGGTGTCTTCTATCTCAGTTTGGTTAAATGCGCCCGCAATATTAATTGAGTAGTTTGGTGTTTGAAATGTTCGGCTGGCATTAACACTCGCCACACGTTGGCCTGAAGTAGAAGTCAGCCATTGCGCGCCCCCCTGCCAAGAAACTCTTGGGCTAGCCGCAAGAATTAACGAATAGTTATAGGTTTCACTGCGATCACTCACTTGCGTAGAACCGCTGCTTTCTATCGATTGATTGATCTCTCGATAAAAAGAAGACACTGAAAACTGGTGCCTTAAGGTTTGCGATTGTGGAATATTTAATCTGACTTGGCCCGAGGCGTTATCAGTTATTGTAACCGTACTAGACTCTATGCTTTCTGTTTCTGCGTGCGTAAAACCCAGCATGCCGCTTAAACGATTAGACTCTGTACGCCAAAGCAATTGATTATTACTTTGCCAACTGTCTGGTATAAAATCGTTAGCTGATTGAAGTGCCGTTGAAGCGCTGCTTTGTAGGGCAACCTTTGAGTGCACATAATTAAAAGTAACCGTTGGCGTTATACGAGACGCTATCGGGTCTCCGCTATTGACTTGCCCCGCAACAGAGGCACCCCATTCAGCTTGCGAGAAAGCTACAGGCGCGGCCGTTGTTAGCAGTAGAGTTATTGGCAACAGTTTTACATGTGCGCCCATGGCGAAGACCTTATTGTTGATAAACCACGCCAGATACATTTTCTGCGCCAAGCGCGTCAACTGAATCTTCGATGCTATCTAAATTGGCCTTACCGTATGGCACAGTCAGTACTGTGTGATCAACATACTTAGTTAGTACTCGGGCTTCGCTGCTCACCAATACTGGTGGCGCATTGAGAACAATAAAGCGCTCTGGGTATCGGTTGCGTAATTCATACAAAAGATTTTGCATTTCTTGGGAAGAGAATTGCTCAACCGCCGAAGCTGGGTTGTTACCTGCAGGAATAACATTAACTCTTTCTATACCCGATGGGTAAATAATATCTTCTATTTTAATGGCATCACTTTGCATGTAATCGGTAATGCCCGTGTGCAAATCAGAAGAAACTAAATCGGCTAGATCGGTGCCGTAAGGATTACAATCAACCAACAATGCAGAAGACTTTACATCGAGCGCAAAAGATATCGCTAAATTCAACGCGGTTACAATGGTGGAATCATTTGTATCTACCGAGCTCATCATGACAGCGATGTTGCCAGAATCACCATTGCCAATTAGTTTAATTCTAAGTTCACGAAAAGCGTTAAGAACCGCTCGATTCTTCATGCCAGAGTAGACTAATTTTTTACGGCGCATTTCACTTACCAACATCGGGTTTGGGTTACGAATGTCTTGTACCGAGCCTTTGCTTTCGAACAAACGATCGGCATTTTGCACTTCTTTCAATGCAACTTCTAATTTACTGCTTTCTTTAACTTTTGTTGGCGCTGGCTTGGTCTCAGCTTGCTCTTGACGACTTGCCTTGTTTTTTTCGTACGCCTTAAATAGCTTATTGCTATCCATGTTTACTCCAAATAATGTTCATACACAGATTAACCATTTAAAAGACCCAATGAAGGTACCGCGACAAACGCGCCTACATAAATCCCCATAAAGGCTACAATAATAGTCCCTAAAATTAGCAGAGATTTTAAGCTCGCCAATTCTGTGAGTGTATTGTTGTACATTGGTATCGTGGTCATTAACTGTATGTGCGAAGGTAAGTTATCGGCCATAAAGGTGGCGGATCTTACTTTTGAATCTAAAAATATCATTACCCCGATCACACCTAGCGGCGCTAAGAAACCTAAAATCGGCCCCAGTGCGGCATAGTGGATTGTTTGCAAACCATCAGAGATGAGTGGATATGAAGCAGGTTCATGAATCTTATAAGTAACACCCTGGCCTTCTATATCAAGAGTCATAGTAAGGCGCGCACTTTCACGACGCTTCAACATATCTTCATATACATCTTTGGTGACGGCGTAATCACGAGTTAACTCTTTAAAGGTTGCCTGCTTTGCTGCAACTGTTTCTGCGTTGGCTAAAGAGCCCTGCAGTAGTCGTTGGTTGCTGTTTAAACGTTGCTTAGCGGCGGTTAAATCGGCGCGTGTTTTACTAATGAGCTCTTTTAACGTTGTAAACGCAGGGTTTTCAACGTTTGCATATTCTTTATTGGCCGCGTTTTCTTCTTTTTGCTTAGCGATTTGAGTTCTAAGGGCCGCGATTTGATCTTGAATACTCACAATGTCTGGGTGGGTGTCTAAATAGCTCAGACGTAACTCTGATAAACGTTGCTCGTAGTTTTCTAGTTGACGCTCTTCAAAGCTTTGCGGGCGCTCTCGCTCGATCGCTAAAAATTCTGGCTCAATGGCCAATTCAGATTCGTAGCTTTCTAGCCTTGCCGTTAAATCTTGAATTTCAAATTCTAATATTTGTATATCGTTTTTATATTTCGATACTTGGTTAGCCACGCCAGCTTCGGTAATTTCGATGTTTTTAGAACTGAACTCTTTTAGCTTTTGCTCGGCGGCTTCTAATTGGCTCTTGTAGGTTTCTACTTGTGCATTAATAAACTCATAAGCACTGGAAGATTCTTCACGTTTTTTCCGAGCCGTTTCAGCGACAAAGGCTTGAGTCGTGGCATCAATCACATTAAAGGCTACATCGGCGGAGCTGGATGAATATTGCACGGTAACGTAATCGTTATTTGCGGTAATGCGCATGGTATTTCGCAAATGGGCTATTTGGCGATCTGGATTTTCTAACCCTGCGTTCGTCGCCACTGTACGTAAGATGCGATCAGTAAAAATTATATCGCGCGCTTCTTTAGAACGATCGATTTTAGTAATTTCTGCCTTGCCATCGAGCAAGTTACCAATAATATTCGTTACATCGGCGTATAATATTACTTTAGAGGTATAACTTTTAGGCGCAAGAAAGCCCAACGCAAGCGCAACAGATGATATTAAAATAAATGCGGCAACCACAAAATATCGGTATTTAAGAAGCTCTACTTTAAAGGCATGCAGCACTTCTTTGATATTAGTAGGATCCATTAAAACTCACCTCGCCAAATACTCTTTTCAGGAATGGTGATTAAATCACCGGGTTGCAACAGGTAGTTGGTTGTAACATCACCTTTTTCTAAAATGTCACGCACTTTGATTTCGTACTCTTTGTAGCCCTTTTCCGTGAGTCTGTTCAATACTGAGCGGTTCGCAGCACCAAACGGGCTAACACCACCGGCCGCTAACACTAAATCCATAACTGTCATGCCCTCTACATAAGCAATAGACACGGGCTGATTCACTTGGCCCATAGCCCGTACCCGAAACTGATACGCCGTACTGACTGGCTGTGTTACCGAGACCGTCACTTCTGGATTTTTAATTACTTTTTTAAGCGCCGAACTCATAATAGCCGCCAATTCAGCTGGCGTTCGGCCTTCTGAACGAACATCACCCATTAACGGCATGGTGATAAAGCCATCGGGGCGTACAACAGTCGTTCGGCTCAGTTCGGCGTTTCGCCAGACATCAACCATTAGAACATCGCCTATGCCGATGACATAAGGCTGCTTTTTATAGGTAAGCTCAGGTGCCTGACTTTTAATTGCGCCACTCGACGCACAACCGACAACCAATAGGGTTAATACAATGCTTAACACCTTAACCAGTGAATAGCGTTTCATAAATCAATGCACTCCTTTGCCAAGCAATACTACTTCTATGGTTTGGATCATGATTAAAAAATCCATCATAAAGCTGTGGTTTTTTGAATAGTATAAATCGTATTCAAGTTTTCCTCTGGCATCTTCTACAGAAGCACCATAAGGGTAATTAAGTTGCGCCCAGCCCATTAAGCCAGGTTTGACAGCATGCCTATGCGAATAAAATGGTATAGATTCATTCAATTCGGCGACAAATTCAGGGCGCTCTGGGCGCGGCCCTACAAAGCTCATTTCACCTTTTAATACGTTATATATTTGAGGTATTTCATCTAAGCGTGTATTGCGTATAAATGCGCCTACTTTGGTAATACGGGAGTCATTTGCACTGGCCCATACGGCTTTACCGCCTTTTTCTGCATCTTGGCGCATTGAACGAATTTTGTATATTTTAAATAATTTCCCATGCTGCCCGACACGAACCTGTGAATAAAGTATGGGGCGGCCCGTTTCAATAAAAACGAGGAATGCAGCAAACAGAACGAATGGAAGTAACACAATGCCAAGTGCAACGCTGATAAAGATATCAAAGAGCCGTTTTGCGAAATCGCGCGTTTTAGATACCGTAAAACCATCGGAAAATATGATCCAAGATGGATTCAGCAAGCTCAACTTAACTTGGTTGAATTCTCGTTCGTAGAAGCCTACGGCGTTGATCACGTCTATACCGCCCAGCTTGCAGCGAATAAGTTCTTCCATAGGAAACACAACCCCGTCAGACTTACGACGCTCTTCTTGGGCTACTACTATTTCAGATATTCGATTCTCACGGCAAAAAGACAGCCAATCGGTTGGTTTTTCTAAACAGTATTGACTGGCTACGTCACCTTGATCTGAGCCGATATAGCCTATAACTTTAACGCCTAAAGTAGCCTTATCTTTTTCATAATCACGCTGTAATTGTCTAGCCGATGCGCCGGTTCCGATGACCACAATTTTTCGGGTTAGCTGATCTGAGTTGACCAATTTGCTAAAGAAATGCCGCGAAGCTAACGTGAAGCCGGTTGAAAGCATTACAACCCAAAAGAGGTTGTTGCCACCCACATAAAAATAAGGCCATATTTCTGCCAAAATGGTAAGTGCCAGTGCACCTAAGAAACAATAAGCAACCAACGTACGAAAAAACATCGCCAAAAAACCTTCGCGCATTAAGGCTAAATAAACCCCCATGGCCAACGAACCGCAACTTAAAATGATGGCATAAATAAGGGCTAATGCTGGGCTGTACTCAACATGGGAGGCTGGAGAAATATTGAATGCTTGCTGAAGGTTTTCTAAAAAATAAAAACTTAGGAATAGGATGCCGAATTCAAACGCCCCTAACAGTATGTAGGGCAAATGAAGGTAGTGTTTTCGAATCCGTATATATGACACTGTCGCTATCCTTGCAATGAAATTCTGAGGCTATCCCGCCACTTTTTACCTTCCAGACTGAAGATAGTCATATTTTGCGCCGAAGAGGACAAAACTACAAGCCCAAATTGCCATCTAGCGCATGCATTTACGGTTAAAACAGAGTAGAATTCTGTTCAATCTAATCGATTTCACGACGAATCGTGATCGTACAAGATCAGCCATTATGTTACAGGATGTAAAAATGCAAAAAGCCAAGGATACCGGCCAGTCAATCGTTCATGCCATGTCTATTGATGTAGAAGATTATTTCCACGTCGCTGCGTTTGCAAAAACAGTCAAACCCTCCCAATGGGATAACATGCCCTCACGTGTGGTGAATAACACTCACCGGCTGCTCGATATTTTTGAACGTAAAGGCATAAAATCGACATTTTTTGTATTGGGATGGGTTGCCGAACGAGAGCCTGAATTGGTAAAGCGAATTGCTAGCCAAGGCCACGAAATTGCCTCGCATGGTTATAGTCATCAGTTAATATACAGCCAATCCCAATCCGTTTTCCGAGAAGAAACTTACAAATCTAAAGCCATTTTAGAAGACATTATTCAGCAACCTGTTTTAGGTTATAGAGCCGCTAGCTATTCTATTACTAAAAAATCGCTATGGGCGCTCGACATTCTCTCTGAGCTAGGGTTTACGTGGGATTCCAGTATTTTCCCTATTTATCATGATAACTACGGCATACCCGATACCCCTACGCATCCGTATCAAATTAAGCTCAAAACAGGCAAAACATTAACAGAGTTTCCAATTACGACTGCACATGCACTCGGGCTTTCCATACCTGCGGCAGGCGGCGGCTACTTTAGACAGTTCCCCTATTTTGTATTCAAAAAACTGTTTCATATGGCCAGTAATAACGGAACGTCACCCAAAATATTCTATTTACACCCTTGGGAGCTCGATCCTGACCAGCCTCGCTTCGAAAATGCCAGCTGGTTTTCTAGGTTTCGGCACTACACCAATTTAGATAAATGCGAAGCTCGATTAGAACGCTTAATAGACGACTTCCAGTTCAGCACTATGAGCGACAGCCTTACAAGCTTCGAACAGCAAGAAACTTTTACCAATATAGACAGCGGGTTAATTAAGCTCGTTTAAAAGTAAAATCATAGTTGCCTAAGACGTACGTTTTACTAACTATTAATGTAAAACACCTTAAAGCCACAGGCGAGTGTTTTTGACATCAAATGCATTATGAATAAACTTGAGTTTGCCGAGCATGCTGTACCTCTTTGGCGCTTATAAGTAAAAAATAGGAACACATTATGTATCTCGACCACTTTGGATTTAAACGCCACCCTTTTAGAATGGCGCCTGAGGAAGACTTCCTTTACATGAGCCGTCAGCATTCGCGCGCCTTTGTGTTTATGGATTCGGCTGTCTGGAGCCCTGAAGGATTCGTGGTCATCAGCGGAGAGATTGGTTCGGGTAAAACGACACTGCTCAAGAAAACCATTTCTGATTTAAAAGACAGCGTTCAGCTGTTTCACATTGCCTATACCAATTTGCAAGGCGATGACTTATTCCAGGTGATTATGCAGCAGGCTGCCCTAAGAGTCGCCGAGCCTAACAAAGTGACCATGCTTTTTGCGATTAACGATTACTTTAAGCAAATGGCCGCGCGAGGCAAGCCAGTATTACTGGCCATTGACGAAGCGCAAAACTTGAGCCATGAGAACCTTGAAGATATCCGCATGCTTGCAGGCATGGAAGGACCCGATGGCCCGATATTACGAGTAATACTACTTGGCCAGCCTGAGCTTAAAAAGCATATCTCTGATATACCTCAGCTCACGCAGCGGGTTAAGCTCTTCTTCCATTTAGAAGGCTTATCACCCGAAGATACTAAACACTATATTTATCATCGCTTGGCTGTCGCTGGTTTTAATGAGACACACCTTTTTACTGATGATGTTGTGAGCGCTATTCACGAGAATTCTGAGGGGATACCTCGGCTAATTAACAAAATATCAGATGGATTGTTATTGTGCGCTTTTGCTGAAGACCGTAGAAAGCTGCAAATTGAAGACATCGAAGAAATTCGCGATGAATTATTAGTTTCCAGTGATGAGATGCCAACATCTCATGGCAACCATACTTCTAATAAACCGTCTCAAGGCAGTGACGCAGTCGATAGTGATTCAGCACTGAACCGAATTGCTGATGCATTAGAACGTATCGAAGCTAAGCTGTTTCCTGAAGAAAGCGCTGAAGAACCCACCAAAATAAAAATATTCGAAGAAGCTAAGCGGCGCTTACAAGATAAAAAGTAGTGTATATAATCCGCAGCATCGATCTATGATGCTGCGATCACTGTTTTGTTTCGAATTCTTGACAGCCAAAACCGCTTTCAAACTCCCTTACCCCTTTAACAATTTATTCGGCCGCTCTATGGTTAAACGATAAAACTAATAATTAGGTTTCACCATGAAATTAATATCCCTTCTCGGAAACTCTCAAAAGTTAGATGGCGGCGCAATGTTTGGCAATGCCCCAAAAGCCATGTGGCAGCGCTGGTACGACTGTGACGATCTTAACCGAATTCATTTGCAGTGCCGATGCTTATTGGTACAACACGAAGGTAAAAACATCTTATTTGAAACCGGCGTAGGCGCGTTTTTCTCGCCTGAGATGAAAGATCGTTTTGGTGTTCAAGAGCCGAATCATGTGCTTATCGATTCTTTAGCCGAACAGGGTTTAGCGCCAGAAGATATCGACATTATCGTGTTAAGCCACATGCATTTCGACCATGCCGGAGGCATGTTAACGCCATATAAAGAAGGCGAAGAACCAAAGCTCGTGTTCACTAATGCTCAAGTTATCGTCAGCGAAGCCGCTTGGCAACGTGCGATAACCCCTCACCCACGTGATCGCGCTTCATTTATTCCGCACTTAAACAGTTTGTTAGAAACATCTGGCAAATTACACCGAGTGCAAGGAACACGCTGTGAACTTTTAGGCGACGCATTTCGTTTTCATTACAGCGATGGCCACACCCCAGGCATGCTGCTAACCGAAATAGACAGTGAAATTGGCGCCGTTGTTTTTGCCGCAGATCTCATTCCAGGCACGGCTTGGGTACATGTACCTCTAAGCATGGGCTATGACCGATACCCTGAAATATTGATCGATGAAAAACGGCGTCTACTTGCCGACTTAAACGCTCGAGATGGCAAATTGTTTTTCACCCACGATCCGAGCATTGCGATGGGAACCGTTGATGTGAATGAAAAGGGCAAATACAGTGTGAAAGACACGGTAGCCTCTTTTTAAAGACTGCTTTTTCGTTAATAACGGGCACTTAAGTTCGGAACTTAGGCTCGAAACTTGGCTGGAGCTAACCAGAGTCTGGTTATTTTAAATGACTGTGCTAGACTACTGGTTATATATACAGCTTAGTACCGCTATGCAACGAAAAATAATTCACATAGATTGCGACTGTTTTTACGCTGCTGTAGAGGAGCGAGACTTCCCGCATTTAAGGGGCAAACCTGTTGCGGTGGGCGGTCGCAGTATGCGCGGGGTGTTATCTACTTGTAATTATGAAGCTCGGGCTTTTGGGCTTCATTCTGCGATGCCTACGCATCAAGCGGTAAAATTATGCCCTGACGTTATTCTGCAACCCTCGCGATTCGATGTATACCGCGAAGCCTCAGAACGCATTCACGACATTTTCTTGCAATATACCGATACTATTGAGCCTTTATCACTCGATGAAGCCTTTATGGATGTCACCGGCTCCGAGTTATTCTCTGGCAGCGCCACCCTATTGGCTGAGCATATTCGCCAGCAAATATTTAAAGAGATAGGGATTACGGTATCGGCCGGGATTGCACCAAACAAGTTTTTAGCTAAGGTGGCCTCCGATTGGAATAAACCCAATGGATCTTTCACCATTAGCCCAAACCATGTTGAAAGATTTGTGCATCAGCTTCCAGTTAAAAAAATCTTTGGCGTTGGAGCTAAATCGGCTGAACGCTTAAAACAGTTTGGTGTGGAAACGTGCGGCGATATTCACCGGCACTCTATAACTGACTTAGTGAATAAATTTGGCAAAAACGGGTTACGCTTATATGAACTCAGTCGAGGTATCGACAACCGGCCGGTCAGTAATGATAGAACGCGAAAATCACTCAGCATAGAACATACCTTTAGCGCTAATTTATCTACCCTAGGCGCTTGCCTCAATAAACTCCCAGAATTGTATGATTCGCTGTCTAAGCGGCTAGCCAAAAAGTCCGATTTAGGCATTCGAAGTTTATTCATGAAAATCAAATACGCCGATTTTAAGCAAACGACCATTGAACGTTGCTTACCTCTCGACTCAGAAAGCTATCAAGCGCTGCTATTATCGGCACTCGATAATAACCACCAACCCGTTAGGTTGATGGGCTTAGGAGTGAGATTTAAAGAAGAAGATAAGAACCAGCTGAGCTTATTTTGATTCACGCTCACGCATTTTATCGAACAGGTCGGCGTTTATCGTACCTTCGGTCGGTGGAATTTTAGTATGTAATGCAGTTTTAGATAGCATGTGCGCGGTAATAGGCGCGGTTAAAAATAAGAATAACGTGATCAGTATTTCTTTAACGGTTATCCCCGACACCTGCCCAGAAAAGAACACGATTGAGCCAATTAGAATGGCGCCTATGCCTAAGGTGCTGGCTTTAGTTGGTGCATGTAATCGCATGTAGAAATCGGGCAGTTTTGATAAACCCACAGAGCCGATCAATAGAAACGCGCCACCTATTAGCAAGAATATCGAGGCTATAATTTCATTCATATCTTAATTACCTTTACTCAATGATGTCGCCACGTAATAAAAACTTACACACAGCCGAGGTACTGACAAAGCCTAACATGGCGATAAACAGCGCACCTTCATAATACAACGGCGAACCCATGTACAACCCTAGCAACACGATCAATGCGATGGCATTAATGTACATCGTATCAAGCGCGATAATGCGATCTAAAATGTGTGGACCTTTCATAAAACGCCATAAGTTTAACAAAAGGGCTACACCCACAACGGCACCTACAAACATAACGACCATACTTAACATTCGAAGATCTCCTTTAGCCGGGCTTCGTAGCGTTTTTTTATAGAAGCGATGAGTTCTTGCTCATCTTCAATGTGCAACGCATGCACATAAAGCCTTTTTCTATCGGCTGAAAGCTCGGTACTCACGGTGCCAGGCGTTAATGAAATGGTGCTGGCAAACAAGGTAATTGGCAGCGCTTCTTTCATATCGAGCGGAATAGCAATAAAGCCTGGTTTCAACTCTGATGTTTTGCCTAGCACTTGCTTTGCCACCACAAAATTAGACAAAACAATGTCGGATAACATGATCAAGAAATACTGAAATGCTTTTCTATGTTTGCGTACCCGCAAGCCTTCACGCTGAAAACCACCAACGACCGCCGGAATAGCAATTGACAACACCACAGCTAATAACACATTACCCAATGAGTAACTGCCGGTTAGCAGTATCCAAATAACAAACAAGAAAATAAAATTGAAGAAGCTCGGCCGTTGCCGATTGTATCTAATGACCATGTGACACTCCATCACTGTTTTCAATAACATGTTGAATTACGGCACTACTCGAATATAAGTCGGCGGCGGCCTGTTCAGTAAACTCCGTCACAGGGCCTGCAAAAATGGTCAACAAAGGTGTTGCCAAAAGCAGCAGTGCAATGGCCGCAATTTGTATTGGCGTTGCTTTTTCTTTGCCTGGCTTATTGCCTGATAAATGCCAAAACATGGCCGTACCCGCGCGACCAAATGCAATCAGTGCCATTAAACTTGCGACCAGTACCGTGCCCCATACCCAAACTTGTTCAGAACTGTTTGTCACCGAAGCTAATATATAGGCTTTGCCAATAAAGCCAGACAGCGGAGGTAACCCCACTGCAGCAATGGCGCATAACATAAATAAGCCGCTCAATAACGGTGCTTGATTCATTGGCTTAGATACAACAAAGCGATCTTGAGCCGCCCCTCGTTGCACAGCTATTTGATCGGCGATTAAAAACAACGCGCCTGTGACCAAAGTAGAATGAATCAAGTAATACAGACCCGCCGACAAAGACTGCCCTTGGTTAATGACAAAACTTAGCAACAAAGTGCCGGCAGAGATCAAAACGACATTTGAAGTCAGCATTCTTAAAGAAGGTGCAGCTAATACGCCAATAGCGCCGAGAATAATTGTGCCGATAGCCATCGGCCATATCCACGCCGATGCCATATAAGCTAAGTCACCAGCTTGCTCGCCAAAAACAGAACCGAAGACCCGGTAAATACTGTAAATACCCACCTTAGTCATGATAGCGAACAATGCCGCGACAGGTGCTGAAGCGGCTGAATAGGTTTGTGTCAGCCAAAACTGTAAAGGCAACATAGCCGATTTAATACCAAATACTAACAGCAGCAATAACCCACCAGCTTTTGCCAAGGTTTGCTGCTCGGCCGTTAAATAAGGCATTCTCGCGGCCATATCGGCAATATTTAAGGTGCCTAGGGTTCCATACAAGGTACCAAGCGCCAATAAAAAGAATGCTGAGCCCACCAAGTTGGTTAAAACATAGTGAACGCTGGCCGCTGTTTTTGCTTTACCGCCGCCGTGCAATAACAGCGCATAAGATGCAATGAGAAGTACTTCGAAAAATACAAACAGGTTAAACGCATCGCCCGTTAAAAAAGCACCATTAATACCCATCAGCTGAAACATAAATAATGGGTAGAAAAAGCGTCCAGTACTGTCGTCTTTTGCCGTACTGTACATTAGTGCACACAACGCTAAAAATGAGGTTAATGCTACCAACAAAGCCGACAGCCTATCGGCCAGTAAAATGATGCCAAACGGAGGTTGCCAACCGCCCAACACATACACTTGGGTTTCATGTGATACAGCTTTGAGCAACAACACAGAAATAACGACCAAAGCCACGACACCAATAAACCCTAACCACCGTTGCAACATCATACTTTTTGCCAAGCTTGGCATGAGCATGATAACGCCTAAGATGGCGGGCACAATTACTGGAAGAATTGAAATATGATCCATTAATGGTGGCCCTCACGGTATCGATCGGGCAGCTCTGGCGGGTTGCCATCTACATGATCATTGCCTAAATCTCCGCGTGCACGTATGGCCAAAATTACGGCAAATGCGGTCATAGCAAAGCCAATTACAATGGCGGTCAATACTAGCGCTTGCGGCAGAGGGTCGGTTACATTTTCATTTTGGCCTAAAATAGGCGCTGAATTAACGGCTAACCCACCGCTGGAGAATAAGAACAAATTCACGGCATAAGATAATAATGTTAAGCCGACCACGACCGAAAAGGTTGATCCGCGCAACAATAAATAAACGCCACAGCTGGTTAAAATGCCTACGCAAAAAGAAAACACCAATTCCATTAGCTCTCTCCTTCTTCACGTATGCGGTTCGAGGTGGTTAAGCCACCTAGATTTGCCAGAATCAACATCACGGCTCCTATGACTGTTAAATACACACCCAAATCAAACAACATGGCGCTGGCCAGCTCTACTTTTCCTATCAATGGAAAAGCTACGTAATCGTGCCAGCTGGTTAAATAGGTTTTTCCTAACAAAATAGGGCCAAGACCCGTCGTTAGGGCGATCAATAATCCGCTACTGATAAAGGTTAAATAATTAATTTTAATGCGATCGTGCATCCACTGCGTACCGTGCGCTATGTACTGCTGAATAATTGCAATGGCGGTAATTAAACCAGCAATAAAGCCGCCGCCAGGTAAGTTATGCCCACGAAGGAAAATGTACAAAGACACCATAATCGCCAGCGGCAATAAAGCCTGCGAGATGACTGAAAACATTAAAGGGTTTTTATCGGAAGACCACGGAATACCATCGGCACTGGCGGCTGGCATTGCAATACGCATTCCGGCAATGAGTTTATAGATGCCAAGCGCTGCGATCCCTAAAACGGTAATCTCTCCTAACGTATCAAAACCACGGAAATCGACCAAAATAACGTTGACGATGTTTGTACCCCCGCCACCGGTTTTAGCATTTTCGGTGAAGAACCAAGAGATAGTTTCTGTTGAGCGAGTCATCAATGCATAGTTTACCGTACCCACTACGCCACCAATTAATACCGACAACGATAAGTCTCGTACAATACGGCTGGGTGAAGAGTAATTCATGATCACCTGAGGTAAAAAGTGCAACGCTAAAAGCAATAACACGATAGTCACCACTTCTACCGAAAGCTGGGTCAGGGCTAAATCGGGAGCGGAGTATAAGGCAAATGTAACAGAAACAATGAGCCCGACAACCGACAACAGCAACAGCGCTAATAAACGAATATGATGCCAAGCTACTGTTGCAACAGCGGAGACACACAGCAAAATAGCGCCCGACACCATCACCGTATTCATCGGCAAGTGTGGTCGTAAACCTGCGGTTGTTGTCAAAGATGTTAGCGGAACAATGGTCATGGCCAATGCCACGAGCAATATGAAAAACAAACCACGTTGCAACGAACCATTTTCAAACCAATTAATAAAAACTCTGAAGTAATCTCTTAACTGTTTAACGCCGGCATCAAATACTTCACTGGCATTGCGCTCTGGAAATCGAGACTGAAAACTAAACAAACGCTCGCGATTCATATACAACGCTAAACCGCCGGCCATTGCTATCGCACTCATTAATAACGGAAGGTTAAAACCGTGCCACAAGCTTACGTGGAAGTCGGCTGGGTATGCGCCACCAAGAACGGCCGAAGAGGCTGCTTTTAAAATACCGCCTATAAAGAAATCAGGGAAAATACCCACAATAAGACACAGCACCACCAGTACTTCTACAGGTACGCGCATATATCGCGGTGGTTCGTGCGGAACATTGGCAATGTCTTTTATATCATCGCCAAAAAACACATCGTGAATAAATCGCAGTGAATAGGCCACGGCCAACGCCGCACCAATGGTTGAGAAAACTGGGATCATCCAACTCAAAGAGCCAATCGTGGTTTGGTGGATGGTTTCGGCAAAAAACATCTCTTTTGATAAAAAGCCATTCAACAAAGGTACGCCTGCCATTGAAGCCGAAGCGACCATCGCTAAGGTGGCGGTATGCGGCATGTAGCGCCATAAACCAGATAGAATGCGCATATCTCGCGTGCCAGTTTCGTGATCAATGATACCGGCCGCCATAAATAAAGAGGCTTTAAATATGGCGTGGTTAATAATATGGAACACCGCAGCAATGGCGGCCAGCTCAGAACCTAACCCGAGCAATAAGGTAATTAAACCTAAGTGACTGACCGTTGAATAGGCTAACAAGCCTTTCAGATCATGCTTAAACAATGCGACGTAGGCGCCAACTAATAAGGTCATTAACCCAGTTAGGGTGACGATTAAAAACCACGCCTCTGTTCCGGAAAGTACTGGGTATAATCGGGCCAGCAAAAATATGCCCGCCTTAACCATGGTGGCCGAGTGCAAATAGGCACTGACCGGCGTCGGTGCCGACATGGCGTGAGGCAACCAAAAATGGAATGGAAACTGAGCAGATTTTGTAAACGCACCGAGTAAAACCAACACCAGCATGATCATGTAATGATCACTATTACGCAATAAGTCACCACTGGCGAGAACCGCATCTAAACTGTAAGAACCGACGGTTTGACCAATTAAAATAACGCCACCGAGCAGGGCTAACCCACCGGCACCTGTAACCGCAAGCGCCATACGAGCGCCCTTTCGAGCTTCAGATTTATGATGCCAATAACCAATAAGCAAAAAGGAGCTAATGCTGGTGAGCTCCCAGAAAAACCACAATTGCAGCAAGTTATTTGAAAGCACAATACCAAGCATGGCGGTCATAAATAACAAAAGGTAGGCGTAAAACTGGCCCATATTGTCTTTGTCAGATAAATAGTAGCGGGCATATAAAATAACCAGCAAACCTATGCCTAGAATTAATAAAGCAAACAACATGGCCAAGCCATCTAAGCGAAACGCTAAGTCTAACCCTAGGGCGGGCACCCATTGAGCACTAAACCGAAGCGTTTCACCAGAGAACACGGTACCAATATTCGAAATAACGATGGCTATAGCGATTAAAGGGAAAAAGCTGGTTGCACTAGCACAGGCATTGCGACCAAATTTTTGTGTAACTAAGGGAGCTAAGCTGCCTATAAAGGTTAGTAACGGTATCCAATACAAATTTAGCACTGCTTACTCTCCGAGCTAGTGATCACGTTCTGCGCCATTTGGGCTTTTTAAAGACAGGGGTCTGTCATAGCGTAGATGAAAAATTAACATGGTTCGATAATTTTTAATATCTTTAACTATAGCCAAACCATCTGTGAGCTCAAGGTTTGGCCTTCTAAAGAACTTTCAATCCATTCTAGAAGACGCTGAGATTCTTGCTCGACATTGGTTTTCTGATACCCCGTGATGGTAAGTGCTAAAGAAACTCGGTCGGGTTCTTGATAAGGCGCAACACTGCAGGCGACCTGTTGCTGGCCTTTTAGATAGTGCTTTAACAGCCCTAGTCCTTTTTGGACGTCGGCCTGACTGCCAATATTGGGCATATAAAGCTGCAACTCGACTAATCTGACGTGAATTTTCATGTAAAAGCTACCTTCGTTAACTTTAATGCGACCACCGTAAGGCCAAGGTTACAACCCACTAAAATTAAAGTTCTAGTGAGGCGAACTAAGCATTGGAATGCGCTCAAAATTGGTCTAACCTGACAACATTCACTTCATTTTGCATAAGCAGGATAACCTATGTATAAAAACCTTAAAGCCATTGGTATAACAGCGGTCGATTCTATCGAAAAATACACCGTACGTACTGAGGGCAGCCACGATGTACTAAAAGTTTACTACCGACGCGAAAAAGGCGATATGTTCGCGCGCAGCGAAAAATTTAAATACCCTCGCCAACAAAAGCGCGTCAAAGTAGACAGTGGCAGCAACAAATACAATGCAACCTCTGAAATAGCACCCACTTTGCGCTACGTCATTGAAGAATTAGATCAGGTTGCTAAGAAAGAAATTCAACCAGAAGTCGATACGAAAACTAAAATTTTGGCTGATTTACGTCATCTGGAAAAAGTGGTCACATCGAAAATCAAAGAAATTGAAGCCGATCTCGAAAAGCTTTAATTTTTTAGATTACTCCTGTTCCGCGCTCTGATACCCTTTAACGTATCTTGCGCGGTTTTTTATGCCGCAGCACTTCTCATTACTGCCTTTAGAGATTATCTACGTGCTCGAGTATCTACTCTTTTCGATCGAAATATCTTTACCCATAGCCATCGTTATTATGCTCGGTGTTTGGTTTAAGCGCCTCGGCTGGATCAACGAAGCCTTTACTCAAGCGGGCTCTAGCTTGGTTTTTAAAGTAACCCTGCCTTGTTTACTGTTCATCAATATTATTCAAACTGATGCGTCTTTAGCCAGCGGTGGCCCCATCATTGGGTTTGCTGCGGCCATGAGTTTAGGCTGGTTTATGGTGCTATCGTTGATCACCTATTGGGTCACCAAACACCGCGATGAACGAGGTGTTTTTGTTCAAGGTTCTTTTCGAGGCAACATGGGTATTCTAGGCTTAGCCTATTGTTTGAGCGCTTTTGGTCAAGAAGCCAGTGCGCTTGCATCGTTATATTTGGCGGGCATCACCTTGGTTTATAATATTTTAGCCGTTATTACGTTGAACAAATGGGCGTATCAACCTGGCGATAGCTCTAACATTCGATCAACAGCACTTAACCTAATTAAAAACCCATTAATCATTGCCATCTTTATTGCATTTGCCTGGCGCAGCTCTGGCGTTAACGTGCCAAGCTTTGTGATCAGCTCCGGTGAGTATTTAGCGCAACTGACGCTGCCACTGGCATTATTGTGCATTGGCGCAAGTCTATCTTGGAGCGGGTTTGTATCTTCGGGTCGAGTCACGTTAATTGCCACTACTTTTAAATTAGTGCTCATACCCTATTCGTCGGTATTAATTGGCTATTACTTTGGCTTTAGAGGGTTAGAACTTGGGGTCATGTATTTAATGATGGCAACACCTACCGCTGCAGCCAGTTATATGATGGTTCGAGCCATGGGGGGCAACGCTAATATGGCGGCCAGCATCATCGCATTTTCGACAGTGATCAGCTTAATAACCACCAGCATTGGTTTAGTTGGGATGAAAGCGTTAAATTGGATATAGTGAAGAGGCGTTAAAACAATCAGCCAGTGCACCCAAATGGGCGGTGGCTGATCAAAGACAACGACTAAGTAATGACCATCAGTTTAGAAGTCTGCTAGGCTTTTCGCAAACGAGAAATTTAATAAATGGATGAGATTTTCTAACCTATAACATGGCCATTAATCGCTTACCCCCATTAAATGCATTAAAAGCCTTTGAAGCCGCAGGTCGTACTGGCAGCTTTCAAGGGGCTGCACGTGAATTGTACGTCACTCCTTCGGCCATCAGCCACCAAGTTAAAAGCCTTGAAGAATTTTTAGGTACTGATCTGTTTGAACGAAAGGTTAGACGAATTGATCTGACACCTTCAGGCAAAGACTATTTAATCGCTATTTCTCATGCGATAAAAAGCATTGAAATGGCCACCGATAAGCTGGTGTCGGCCAATACCGTAGAGGAGCTCAAACTTTCTGTGGTTCCGGCATTTTTAGACCGCTGGTTAATGCCTCGATTAGCCGACTTTACCCAGCGCCACCCTGAAATAGAACTCGATATATCAAATTCGGGCACAAACCAAGAGCTCAACAACAGCGATATAGATATGGCGGTGTATTTTGGTAATGGCGATTGGCCCGACATAGAATGCCAACATTTACGATCTTCGGTATTAGTGCCAGTCTGCTCGCCGAGCTTTTTAGCGCAGCACCCAATAAAAGAACCGAGAGATTTACTGAAGTATCGACTACTGCAAGTTAAAGACCGCCCAGATGAATGGCACAGCTGGTTTAAGCTTTCTCAGTTAGAGTTTAACCCGGTGCATCGGCTAATGAACATGAGCAGCGGCATGTTAACGGCGCAGGCCGCTCGGAATGGCATGGGCATTGCCCTGTCGGACCCTAATTTGATCTCCGAAGAAATCAAACGCGGCATTCTATTGGTGCCTATCGAGCTCAGCCTAGAATTACCAAAGTCTTTTTATTTGGTCTATCGCAAAAATGGTGAATTAACTCGAGCTATGACCGTTTTTCGTGCGTGGCTCACACAACAGATGACTATTGCACCTTAAACTGGCACTCATCGCCAATTGACGCTATATTTGACGTCAACAAAAAAGAAAATATCAGATGAATGCACCACAGTACTTTGCCGCAGTAGACCTGGGCTCAAACAGCTTCCATCTCGTTATCATGAAAAACGAGAATCATGGTCTTACGTCTGTAGATTGCCGGCGGGAACTCGTACGTCTGGCGGCTGGCGTTGACGGTGGTAAGGTGAACCACGAAACCAAATCTCGTGCACTTCGATGTTTATCCCATTTTCACGACCACCTACAAACCTTTCCCTCTATAGCGGTTTCTGCCGTTGGTACCAGTGCATTTCGTAATTTAGACCCTGAAAATAACTTCTTTGAGCTCGCAAAAGCTACGTTAGGGCATGATATTCGCATTTTAAGCGGCGAAGACGAGGCCCGATACATTTATCGAGGTGTTTCTCAAGGGCAGCCAGAGCAAAAACGTTTTGTCATCGATATTGGCGGTGGAAGCACCGAAATGATTTATGGCGAAGGCCGCGACCCTATAGTTGTCGCCAGTTTAGAGTTAGGCTGCGTGACCTTAACCTCACGATTTTTAAATTACGATAAGCTGCCACAAGATCAACTGAATAAGTGCATTGAGTATGTAGACCAGCAAATCAATACCATCGTGCATCGGTTTGACGGCCTCGATTGGGAAGATGCTATGGGCTCTTCCGGTACCATTAAGTCGGTCAGTTGGGCGATGCACAATTTAGGTATTGCAGAAGAAGGCATCATTCGCCGCGAGCAATTAGATCGGTTACTGCCTGTATTAACACAAGCCGAAAACCAGCACCAATTGTCACATCTATTAGAATTAAACCCCCGCAGAATTGCCGTATTTGGCGCAGGCTACATTATTTTGAATCGGCTTTTTCACTGTTTCAACATTGATGAATTGCGCATATCGAATAAAGCCATTCGTGAAGGTTTGATCGACGAGCTTGTTGCACCGACCTATACTGTTGATTAATACCTTTTAAATTTCTTCCTTGGAGGCTTTTTTGCAGCTTAATTGCGACTTAGGTGAAAGTTTTGGTCAATGGCAACTGAGCGACGAAGCCCAAGTAATGCCTTATATTGATATGGCCAATGTGGCCTGTGGCTTTCATGCTGGCGACCCGACAACCATCTTTAAAACGCTCAACCTAGCAAAGCAGCACGATGTTTGTGTTGGTGCACACCCCGCCTACCCAGATTTAGCTGGCTTTGGGCGTCGCAGCATGGCCATTGAACTACCTGACGTTGCTCCGTTACTGCACTACCAAATTGCGGCTCTTGAAGGTATGGCCAAATGCCAAGGGTTAACGCTTCGTTATGTAAAACCTCATGGCGCTTTATATAACGACATGATGGCGACCCCCGAGTTATTAACCGCGGTAATGCAAGCCATCGCCGATTACCCCAGTGACTTACAGCTGATGATCATGAGTACCACTAATCATGCCGAGCACAGCAAGCAAGCCCTCTATATTGGCGTGCCGTTATTATTTGAAGTATTCGCCGACCGTGCCTATACCGATAACGGTTTATTGATGCCCCGCTCGCAAACCGGCGCCGTACTTCCAGAAGACGACATGCTCGATCAAGTCACTAACATGATTCACAAAAAAACCATTACTACCTATGGCGGGCAGACTCTTTCGTTGCCAATGGATTCACTGTGCGTTCATGGCGACAACCCAACGGCGATAAAACACATTCAAAAAATTAGAGCGCTAGTGAACGATGAAACTTGAAGTAGCCTCTGAAAATTCGGTTATATTGTACGTAACCGATTCGCCCAGCCGAGCTTCTATTCGCCGATTACAGTCACTGTGCGATCTTATCCGCTTAAGCTTGGGCGATACCTTGGTTGACCTAGTACCTTCTTACACGTCCATTCTGATTTCGTTTAACCCTTTACAAACTAACCACCGGCAGGTTGGGCAAAAAGTAAAGGAGTTGATCCCTTCACTAAAGGATTACCATAGCCCACAACTGAGCGGTAAATTAGTTCGCATGCCGGTTTACTATGGCGAAGAGGTCGCGCTCGATCTTGAACGCATAGCAAGGTTTCACAGCATCAAACCTGAGGCCGTGATAACCGCCCACTGCCAAAAAATCTACGATGTATTTGCCATCGGCTTTGCACCAGGCTTTGCCTATTTGGGTGAAGTTGAAGCTCACATTGCCATGCCTCGTTTGCCTTCGCCACGCGCAATTATTCCGGCGGGCTCTGTTGCCATAGCCGATCAGCAAACGGCTATCTACCCTTTTGCTACGCCCGGTGGTTGGAACATTATTGGGCGCTGCCCCAGTGTTTTATTTGATCCAAATACCGACCCTTGCATGCCATACCAAGTGGGTGATCAAGTTCAGTTTATGGCGATAAGCAAAGAGGAGTTTGTTGAATTAGGTGGCACGTTATGAATTTATTCACCGTGAACCAAGCTGGACCACTGACAACGTTTCAAGATTTAGGGCGTTATGGCCATATGGCCAAAGGCTTGACCGAAGGCGGCCCAATGGATGCTCGAAGCTTTGCCATTGCCAACCAGCTGGTCGATAACGATATCGATAAAACCGCCTTAGAAATCACCTTAGGAGGGCTCTCTCTAAAATGCCTTGCAGCTTGCTCTATTGCCTTAGCCGGTGCCTTTTGCCCTATTACCGTGAACAACAAACCACAACCCATGTGGAAAACACTGCACCTTAAGAAAAACGATCAACTAAATATTGGCTTTGCCGCTTTGGGTGCCCGAGCTTATTTAGCCGTTAGCGGTGGTTTTCTTGCGCCGGTTTGGTTTGACAGTTCCGCTACGGTGGTTCGTGAAGAAATGGGCAAACCCATTGCCAAAGGCCAAGTCTTAGAAGGTCATGAAAGCTATCACACCACGACAAAATCGTTGCCTTACTTGCAGCAACCTTCAATGAAGCCGCATGTTGAACTTAGGTTTGTAAAAGGCTACCAAGCTAAGCAATTTAGCGAAGAAGCCTTAGCTGTTTTTACCAGCCAACCTTATAAACTCAGCAAACAAATTGATCGTATGGGGTTTCGTTTAGAAGGCGAAAAAGTGCCAACGTCTATTCGCGAGCTATACTCTGAAGGCATTGCCAAAGGCTCTATCCAAATTACGGGTGAAGGCCAACCCATAGTAATGATGCGTGATAGGCAAACCATTGGCGGCTACCCAAAACTGGGCGCGGTAATCAGTGCCGATCTAGATAAACTGGCACAATTAACCCAAGGGGCCACCATAGTATTTAACCCAATATCGGCCGATGAATCCATTCAACTTTATCGTGACTATTGGCAATCTATTCAGGCTACTTTTTAAAACGAACAGGCACAAAAAAAGCCCTTAATAGGGCTTTTTGATTTCAAACTAAAATTAATCGATCAAGAATTTTTCAATCTCTTCTAAATCGGATATCGATAATTGGCCCGCTTCATTTTTTAACTGCAAAAGATTTAACACGTAATCGTATCGTGAATTATTCAATGCGTTTTGGGCATTGAAAACCGCCAACTGCGCATTGAGCACTTCTACGATGTTTCGTGTTCCTACATCGTAACCCACTTCGGTGGCTTGCAGGGCACTCTCACGAGATTTAAGCGCTTGGCGCTGAGCTTCAACATTTAACGCGTCAGCACGAACCGTGCGGTAATAGTTACCGACCATCACCTGCTTAGCACGCTGCTGCGCAATAAGGCTTTGCTCGGCAATATTATTTTGAATTCCTTTCATGGCGATGTCGGCTTCGGTAGAACCACCGGTGTATAACGGCACGCTGATTCTTAAACCGTAGCTCGCACTCCAATGAGTTTCATCGCTGTAATCGGTTGCAATGTCATCTCCAAATGAATCGTTATAATTCACAGAAATTGAACCCGTGAGTGAAGGGAGTTTGGTTTGTTTAGTTGCGCGCAATGCCAACTCACCATTTTCCATATCTTTCTTGGCTTTTAATATGGATGGGTGATTCTCAATGGCGAAGTCGATCCAACTTTGCATGCCTTCAATAGCAGGTGCTTTTATTGGCATCGCATCGGATAACTTCTTTGCACCTTCGAAATTTGCACCGGTAGAAATAGAAACGGTTTGCATGGCGATATCGTATTGCGCTTCGGCACGAATCAGCGCCACTTTTGATTGATCTAATGCGGCACTGGCATCGAGCACATCGGTAATGGTAACCAAGCCAACTTCATAACGTTGGTTTGTTTGATCGTACTGACGCTCAACAGCTTCTACCTGAGCTTTGGCCACCTCTAGCGCATCTTGAGCTCGCATTACGCTGATGTAATTTTGCGCAACATCAACAATAAGCTCCTGTTCTTTCAGTTTCGTGGCTATTTCTGCCGCCGATGCGTTTACTTTTAGTGCATCGTAGGCGCTAAAGGCCGCTAAATTAAACAAATTTTGATTCAGAGAAACTCCCGCGCCAACCGATTGAACACCAAAATAAGGCGTAAAAGCATCTTCCCCATTTTCACTGTTCACGCCATAAGAGGCCGATGCGGAAACAGACGGCAATAAATTAGCTAAACCGCTGGACACTTGTTCTTGCGCAAGTTGCTCTTGTAAGCGTGTGATTTCAAGCCCTGTATCGTTTTCTAGAGCTTGTTTGTAAGTATCAATTATAGATTGGGAGGCACTGGCAGCACCTGTGGCGGCTACAAAGCTTAGACAAGCGATCCATTGTTTAGTCTGCATGCGAAGTTCTCAAAGTTAGATGAGTTAATAGTATCATTATGGTGGAGCATTGTTGGCGAATATAGCCCTATACTGAAGACCCAAAAGTCATAATAACAGCCCTATCGCACACTATTTACGCTTGTGCACGAAATGTGGATCTACTCAGACCCAATGCGACACAAGCAAGCTCACCAATCTTTTGCTAAAATCACGCTTCTAACTCAACAGTACAGCAAGGTTATCGATGCAGCGTGACACTGACCAGTTTAAATACAAGATAAAAGCTCGTAAATCACTTCATCAAGGCTTTTACACTATGGATAGCCTAACCGTAAGCCATCAACGCTTCGATGGTACGGAGCAAGAAATTAAACGCGAGTTGTTAGTGAGACCCGATGCTGTTTGCGCACTGCTGGTAGATTTCAACGCCGATAAGTTTGTTTTTGTTGAACAGTTTCGAGTTGGAGCCATGCAAGGCGATAATCCTTGGCTCATTGAATTGGTGGCCGGTCTAATAGATAAAGACGAATCGCCTGAAGAGGTTGGACGCCGAGAAGCTCAAGAAGAGGCCGGTGTAGAGCTAGGCAGAATGGAGCTCATTACTCAATATTACCCTTCCCCTGGTGGCACCAATGAGCGAATTCACTTATACGTTGCCGAGGTAGATAGCCGCGACGCCGACGGCATTCACGGGCTAGATGAGGAAAGTGAAGATATTCGTGTTGTAACACCCTCTATAGATGAAGGCTTAGCATGGCTAGCGAACGGCACCATTAACAACGCCGCCAGCATCATTGCTTGCCAATGGTTTATGTTGAACAAAGAACGTCTAAAGCAACAGTGGTTATGAAAAAATACGTACCCGATGTCGCTCGACACGCCGCCATGTGTGAAGCCAACTTTGTGCGTATTCAGCGCTTGTTAGGCGATGCTACTGAACCGAGCTATCACTACAGCTGGCAAGATGCACAAAATGGCTTTATTAAGGTAGACGTTGATGTACTTGAGCGGTTCAAATACACCACCACAATTAAGCTCACCAAAACACTCGATTACATGCCTTTGCAGGCCAAGTCGGTAGAGCTTATTGTAAGATTGTATGATGATGCACGAATGGCCGAAGTCGTCACGCTAAGCCAGGGCCAGCAGCTGGCCGGCGTGTACCGATACCCCAATAACCAAATGTACCAAATTGATGAAAAAGCCCAGGCCAACCACTTTTTAGGAGAATGGCTAAGCCACCTGCTTAGCCATGGACTCAGTCAAAAGCAATGGTCACCAAGTTAAGCACACTGAAAGTTAAAAAATTGACGCATAAATGTTGACTAGGTCACGATTTGTGCTGGTATTTGCCCGCATTTAATGACATCGTCTACACTGATTGTGTATAACAGTTTTTTTTCACGTACATGGAATAATGACCGCAATGGAAAGAGCGCTCTCGCTGGTCCAAATTACGGACCCACATCTTCACGCCAAAGCCGATGGAACCTTGCTTGGCATGAATACAGAAGACAGCCTAAAGCTAATTGTTGAGCGCGTTCAAGAAGAAGTGGACCATATCGATCTCATATTAGCCACCGGCGATATTGCTCAAGACAGCAGTGTTGGTGCTTACGAAAACTTCGTTTCGTTTGTTGCACCGCTCAATGCTCCCATGCGTTGGATTCCAGGCAATCACGATAATCGAGACAACATGGCCACGGTAGCAAAGGGTACCGACTACGCTCAAGCCGTTACAGAGCTTGGCGATTGGGTCATTGTCATGCTCGATTCTGTCGTGGCTCGCAAAGTCTATGGCAACCTTGCACAAGACCAGTTAGATATCCTAAAGGCGGCGCTTGATCAGCACCATGATAAACACATTCTCATTGCTTTTCACCACCACCCTATATTGATGGGCAGCCAGTGGATCGACAAAATTGGCGTGAAAAACTCAGAAGAATTTCAACAATTAATTGCGCCTTATAAGAATATACGCGCCATTGTTTGCGGCCACGTGCATCAAGCCAGCGATGTTATGTTTAACGGCTTCCGATACATTTCAACCCCGTCTACCTGTGTGCAATTTTTACCCAAAAGCAAAGACTTCGGTATTGATTCATCCGGGCCAGGCTACCGATGCTTAACATTGCACCCTAACGGCGATATAGAGACCAGTATCTCTCGCATCGAAGGCGTCGACTTCAAAATAGATTACACCCAGCAAGGCTATTAGCAGGTTACACCTAACCTCTTTCCAAGTAATAGCCTGTCGCTCTCTTTTCCGTTATCCTAACCCCCTTGATTTTATTCGGTTTTTTTAAGAGGCACTCGTCACATGAGCAAGAACAACTACTCAGCTGAAGCCATTGAAGTTCTCAGCGGATTAGACCCTGTTCGTAAACGTCCGGGCATGTACACCGACACCACTCGTCCAAATCACTTGGCGCAAGAGGTGATCGACAACTCCGTGGATGAAGCCTTAGGTGGCTTTGCTAATCAAATAGACGTGACGCTCTATAAAGATAACTCGCTCAGCGTAACCGATAACGGCCGTGGCATGCCGGTTGATATTCACCCAGAGCACGGTATTCCTGGTGTTGAGCTCATTTTAACTCGACTCCATTCAGGAGGTAAGTTCTCAGGCAAAAACTACCAGTTTTCAGGCGGTTTGCACGGTGTAGGCGTCTCGGTGGTCAACGCTCTTTCAACCGTATTAGAAGTCACCGTAAAGCGAGACGGCGCTATTCATCGCATGGGCTTTCAAAACGGCGATAAAGCCACCGATATGGAAGTGATTGGGAAGTGCGCTAAAAAAGAAACCGGCACCACGCTTCGCTTTAAACCCGATGAATCTTATTTTGATACCGGCAAGTTTTTAGCCAGTCGCTTAAAACACATTTTACGCGCGAAGGCCGTACTTTGCCCTGGCCTAACCATTAACTTTTTCAATGAAGAAAAAGATGAAACCGATACTTGGTTTTACGAAGATGGTTTAAAAGATTACTTACTCAGCGCAACTCAGTTTTATGAAACATTGCCTAAAGAACCCTTCACTGGTTCGTTCAGCAGCGAAACCGAAGCCGTAGATTGGGCCATACAATGGTTACCGGAAGGCGGCGAAGGCATTGGCGAAAGCTACGTAAACTTAATTCCAACCGCACAAGGTGGAACGCACGTTAATGGCCTACGCCAAGGCTTATTAGATGCGATGCGTGAGTTCTGCGAGTATCGCAATTTACTACCTCGCGGCGTAAAACTAAGCCCTGAAGATATCTGGGATAAATGTTCTCACGTTTTATCTTTTAAAATGCAAGACCCTCAGTTTGCGGGCCAAACCAAAGAGCGTTTATCGTCACGCCAAGCATCCGCCTTTATTTCTGGTGTGGTGAAAGACAGTTTTGCCTTGTGGTTGAACCAACACACCGATGTCGCCGAACTGCTAGCCGAGCTGTGTATTTCTAATGCCAATGCTCGTATGCGCAAGGCCAAAAAAGTTGCTCGTAAAAAAGTCACCAGCGGTCCTGCTCTGCCTGGTAAATTAGCCGATTGTTCCGGCAACGATGCCATGGCCGGCGAACTCTTCTTAGTGGAAGGTGATTCCGCAGGCGGCTCCGCCAAACAAGCGCGCGACAGAGTCACGCAGGCAATCATGCCGCTGCGCGGTAAAATCTTAAACACATGGGAAGTCGACAGCAGCGAAATTTTAGCCAGCCAAGAAGTTCACGATATTGCCGTTGCATTGGGTGTAGACCCAGATTCTGACAACATCGAAGGCTTACGTTACGGTAAAATTTGCATCCTCGCCGATGCCGATTCAGACGGGCTTCACATTGCCACATTGCTGTGCGCACTGTTCGTTAAACACTTTAAAAAGCTGGTCGAAACTGGGCACGTATATGTAGCGATGCCGCCACTATTCCGAATTGATATTGGCAAAGAAGTTTTTTACGCCCTAGACGATGACGAACGCATTGGCATTCTAAACCGCATAGAAGCCGAGAAAAAACGCGGTAAAGTACAAATTCAACGCTTTAAAGGCTTGGGTGAAATGAATCCAATGCAACTGCGTGAAACCACGATGGACCCAAACACCCGTCGTCTAGTTCGACTCACCATTGAAGATGATCAAACAGATACCATGGAAATGATGGACATGTTGTTAGCTAAAAAACGTTCTGGTGATCGTAAGAAGTGGTTAGAAGATAAAGGCAACCTAGCTGATATTGAAACGGCTGTGGACGTTGCAGAGTAAGTAGTTGAGTAATTTGTTCTATTGCATTAGTTGCTAGGCAAGCTACAGGCGCGTATCGCTGCTCATTTGGTTTTGAGTTATATTTTTTGATTAATACTATTGCTCAATCTACTCAAGGACTATTTCGTGATGACGACGAACAACGACACCTTTGAAGACTTACTCAACATTACTGAAGATTCGCTCAAACCAGTAGTGATAAAGCTTAAAGAAGTTATTTTATCGCTCGACCCAAACGCGTGCGAAGTGGTTCGTTTAGGAGATAGAGCCGCTACTTATGGTGTTGGTCCTAAGAAGATGAGTGAAGGTTACAGCTATATTTTGCCGCACAAATCTTGGGTGAACTTAGGTTTTTACCAAGGTGCTCACTTAGATGACCCTTCTTCTTTGCTAGAAGGCACTGGCAAAAATATGCGTCACGTGAAAGTGAAATCGCTAGAGATGTGTGATCTGCCTGCCATAAAAACCCTCATTATCGATGCCTTAACTGAACGCCGCTCAGTACTTTCAAAGTAAACTTACTTGCACTCCCTTTTTAAGCCATTCTTTAGTACGAGCAACACCGAGTTTTTAGCTTATAAACGCTAAAGCTCGGTGAAGGTCGGCTTTTTTTAAATAAAAAGTGGAGCAACTCCAAACTGGCAACTAAAGTAATTACTGAGTTCGGCCGATAACTGAACTACCTCCTTTAGAAACCAATTGGGTACGCTATGTTTAAGTCTATCAAAATGAGAATCTATGCACTGGCATTGCTTCCTCTGTTAATAATTGCAATTACTGCGATTTATTTATCTTCTAGCTCAATTAAGCAGCTCGGTGTGAACGTGCTTGGTACGACCGAAAACGCCATCATGGATGCCGAGCGAAATCGATTAAAGTCATTGCTTCACAGTGCGAATGCACTGCTTGAACCATACATTGCTATGCCTGGAGACTCTGGAAAAGAAGAAGGAATACAACTCCTTAAGAACTTTGTTTTTGATGAAGGGGTTGGCTACATATTTGGTTACGACTACACAGGTAATCGACTATTACTTGGCCCATCTGATGCTGGTTTAGGGAATAACTATTGGGATTTGCAAGATCAAACTCAACAATATTTGATCCGAGACATGGTTGACATTGCCAAGGGCAATAAAGAAGACTTCTATACTTACCACTTTCCCAAGCCAGGCGAAGATGAACCTAGCCCCAAGTTTTCTTACATCAGCGGCATCGACAAATGGAATATGTTCATTGGTCTTGGCTTGTACTTCGATTCGGTTGAAGGCGTACTTAACAACATCAATGATGATTTATCCGATGCGCAGCAATCAAGTGTATCTAAAACAACGTTCAGTATCTTCTTAGTCATTGCGATTACAGCTGTTTTAGCCACTCTGGCAATTCGCACTATTTCTTCATCGCTCGATAAGCTATCTGAGTCGGTCGATGGTCTTGCCAGTGGTCGGGGTGATTTAACCATGACATTACCGATGCGTGGCATTTCGGAGTTAGATCATATTGCTTCGAGCTTTAACACCTTTATAGGTAGTTTGGCCGAAGACATTAAAAACTTAAAAGCGGCCAGTACCGAATTGAAATCAATGTCTGTTGCGGCAGGCTCTAAGCAGAAACAACTCTCTGTCGAAGTAGAAAGCCAACGTGAGAATACGTTGCAAGTTGCGGCAGCTATTGAGGAAATGAGCGCTACGGCATCAGAAATTGCCAGCAACGCTGAAAACACCAGCCATATTGCAGAAACAGTTCATTCTGAAATCAATGAAGTACTCGTACAGGTAAACACTTCGACGGATCGTATCAGTGATTTAAGTACGGTTCTTAATAACGTAGATAGTTCGGTCAGCGAATTGGTCGAAAATGTTCAAGGCATTCACCAAGCACTGGGTGTTATTCAAAGTATTTCTGAGCAAACTAACTTGCTTGCTTTAAACGCGGCGATTGAGGCTGCTCGCGCAGGCGAACAAGGCCGAGGCTTTGCGGTTGTAGCCGATGAAGTACGCACACTCGCCCAACGCAGCCAACAAAGTACCGTTGAAATTGGAGAAATACTGGACAAGCTCAGCGACAGCTCTAAACGATCATCTGAGGAGATGTCTACGACTATCGAGAGCCGAAGTGCGGTAATTGAAGCAATGAATACCATTAAGACATTGGTTGAGTCGACCACAAATTCGATTGGTCAATTGACTGAGATGAATACGATGGTTGCCACTTCGGCCAATGAACAATCGGCCGTTGCTACCGATATTACCAAAGCCGTTTCAGACATTGCAAACAGTTCAGAAGAAATTCAACAGGGTACTGAGGAAACTCAAAGTCAGTTCGTTGAAGTGAACCGTTTGGCTGAAAACGTTGATGATGTGTCATCGGGCTTTAAAGTGTAACTATCAATGCCACCCGCTGACCAATTTTAGGCGGCGGGTGATTCAGGTTCTTGTTTTAATTCAATAGGCCAAGTAAAAGTAATCATCGCCCCGCAAGGTTCACAATCTCCAATAGTGATTTCACCCCCAATGGTTTCAATGGTTTTTTTAACAATCGATAAGCCCATTCCACTGCCTTCGACTTCATCTCTTGGCTTCAACGTTTGGAATAACCCAAAGACCCTATCACGAAACTCTTCAGGTATTCCTGGGCCATCATCACAGACTTCAAATTGATAAAAAGCGCCTTTTTTACGCCAATCAATGGTTATTCTACCTTTAGGTCGATCATGGTGTTTCATTGAATTCGACATTAAATTTCGAAACACTATGTCAATTAATGGCTTTGAAGTTGTTAATGTTGGTAGCGGATTTTTCACTTTCAATGTAAACCGCTGTGTCGGATTAATCATGTGAAAATCTTCGGTCACGAGCTTTTGTAAGTCGATCGATTCAAGCTCACCCAATACACTGCCGGCGCGAGCATACTGCAACAGCCCAGCCAGTAAACTTTCCATACGATTTATTCTTGAACGCATTAGCTGCAAGTGCTTTTTTGAATCAGCGCTAACACTGTCCATTAAATCTTCTTCTAACCAAGAAGCAATTTGATCAATACCTCTTAGTGGCGCTTTTAGATCGTGAGAGGCGACATAGGCAAATTGGTTTAATTCTTCGTTTTGGCGACTCAGTTCAGCTATGAATTTTTCTCGTTCGGAAATATCCACAATGGTTGCTTGAATCTTTCTTCCTTGTGGAGTCACCATTGAGGTTAAGCTAATTTCAATGGGAAACTCCGTTCCATCTTGCTTCACGGCTTTATAGGCTATTTCAGAGGAAAGTTTCCCATGCGACAAAATTCCGAGATACTGTTGTCTTTGCTCGCTCAGTCTATCTAAGTCATCTTTGGGCATTAGCATATCTATGTTTTGACCCAGCAACTCTGATCGCTTATAGCCAAACATTTTCTCAGCCTCTATGTTAACTAGCTCAATCATGCCTTTTTCATTTATTAATATTTTTGCGTAAGGGGCTGTCTCGATCATTTCTCGAAAAATCAGATCAAATTCAAGTTCCGATTTCAGTGCCAACTGTTTTTGTTCAAGCTTCATGTATCGACTTGAGTAAATGAGATAAATCATGAAGGCTGTGATGACCACCAATATCAAAACTTCTAAATAAATCGCAGACATTAGGGTTTTGATGACAATTGGTCGCACTGCCGTCATTGCCGCTACCTGCAAAAAACGGTCTTGTTGATTTAATTCAATTTTTTCAGTCGTTATGAAATATCGTGTAAGTTCAGTAGATGTACTCACCACTTGAATATCGGAATGCGCTTGATAATCATCAGAAAATTTTTGAGGAACGCCAAATTCAAAGCCAAAGTTTTTAGAACTTATCGGGTGTGCTATATAATCTCCGGCTGAATTCATTAATAATATTTGAATGCTACTGCCATGAGTCTCTACTGCTTTGGCCATTTGATCGAGCCGCATGGTCATATCTACATTCAACAACAAAACGCCAAAAAGCTCACCTGCTTTTGTAAAAAGAGGAAGTCCAATGCGTACAACGGGTTGAAGTGGCGTCGTTAAAGCACCAAAATCGCGATTTAGCTCAATATCCGAGATATAAATTTCGCCGGGGCTTAGTTTGCTTATATCTTGAAAGTAACCTCGTTTTGCTTTGGACTGCAATAAGTCGTCTTCAACGATTGTTAGCTTTCCATTAAGCCGGTTCACACGCACAATTTCTTGACCGTCGTTAGCCAAGCCTATTAATCGTGCTTGCACAACTTGCTCATTAGACCCCATGTAAGCTTTGAAGATCTGTGCCAGCCGTTGGTTATTTTCACCATCATTTGGATTGTTAGAGAAATAGGCCTGCCCAGCGACAATATCGGCGACCAGCGGAGAATTCGCCAACATACGTACATCAGAAGCGTATTTATCAAAGTATTGCCGTAGTTCACGTGCCGCCGATTGGGCGTACAGGCTCGTATCGTTTATCGCTTCTTGTTCAGCCTGTTGGTAAACACTATAACCGTACATTACTGTAAAAAAAACTGAAACAGCTAACAGCAAGACTGCGGCTACACTGGCTTTAGGTTTAAGCAATCCTGGGGGACTAATCATCAAAATTAATACCTTTTAAACCTTTAGCGATGTCCTGTTTATACACAAAGCCCGATACATGCAAGGCTTCGGCAGTACTTTGTTCGGCATGGGAATCTGATGTGGTAAAAATGTAGACGTTTCGGGCTTTGCCTGGCAGTTCGCGGCGCAAGTCTGTTAAGAATTCCAAGCCATTTTTCTTCGGCATATTTATATCGACTAATATAGCCGCAAATTCAACGTCTAGGCCTTCATCATGAAGATAGTTAATGGCTTCTATGCCGTTTTTTTTACGGACCAATGGATTCGTAATAGCCAATTTTTTAAGCTGCCTTTCCAAACTCATGACGTCTATATCGTCATCGTCGACGAGTAAAATAGGTTTTTTAGTTTTAGCAGCCGAAATGGCGTTCATTCCTAGTAGTCTCCTTAGCGCTAAGTTTACATACCTTTTGCTCTAGTTTAGCTTACAAAATGCCTTATTAATTTGATTTTCTCGTATTTTCTATTAGATTTCATAGAGGTCCTTCGCAATTTGTCAATTTTAACCGCTAGGTAAGCAGTAACAAAGAACGTACAGGTATGGACATCACACCGTCAAGAGTCATTTGTCATGTCAGCTAAATCTGATAGTCAAAGTGTAAATAGTATTAAACGACGCAAAGATACCGAGCTTCGTGATGCGGTTAATCGCATGCAAAGTATTGGGCAAAAAATTCAAAAGAAAAGTAATGCCTATCGCCTTGCGTTAAGAGAACTTGCTCATCTAACTCACTCCCCACTCGCCTTTGTGCTGGAGCTAGCTTTTGATGAACAGATGAAGCCTTACTTTGCCTGTCGCAGTGTTTTTCATAACCCAGAAGATAGCGCTGATGCTCGCGATACTGGTTTAGATTTCAAGTTAACCGATTTTCGTTTGCCCATTGATTCAAAATCAAAAGAGTTTTACCGCATTTACATGAGTTGCCAAGCGGGGGTATTCGATAAAACCACCATCGGCAACTTTCCTACTTCATCAGGCTGGCATGCGATAGACGGCATGATCAGCATCCCTGTTTCAGATGGCGGAAAGCCCAAAGCATTAATAATTCTGTGCAACAGTGCTGAACCATACAGCATTGAGCTGAACAAGCGCGTGTGGCCATTATTATCTAGCTTACTCAATATGCTGCGCATTATTGAAACACGAGAAAACTTAAGCCATTCGAACATAAGACCCATCAAACAAGATGAAAGTGCTCGTGAGAATTATTCGATCATTGAACAGCTTTCGCCGAGCGGCATTTTAATACTCGATTCGAAATTAAACATCTTAAGAATTAATCCGGCTGGTGAACAAATATTTGGTTTTGAAGCACATGATTTGATAGGTAAATCGGTAATAAACCTATTACCTGAAAGCTACCCTAATGAACACGCACTTAGAACCTTTTCTGTACAGGCACACACGAATCAAAAACGCCTAAACCAAAATATACAAATTAAAGGAATCACTAGAGGTGGGGATAAAGTTGTTTTGCAGGCATCTATTGTCCCTATTCGAGAGAGCCACCAACCTTGCATATTGGTACTATTAAAAAACCTCGCCGAAATAAACGAGATTCAAAATCAACTAGAAAGTGAGCTGCAACGATTCAGAGCGCTGACTGATTTAGCGCCTATGGGTATTTTACAAACCGATCAATATTGGCATACCAGTTATGTCAATAAACAATGGCTAGAAATTACGGCGATCGAGGAAGAGCAAATCGTTGGGCTCAATTGGACACATATATTTCAAGGCATTGATGCTGAAGCCAATATAGCAGACCTGCATAAAACCTTACTAAACCACAAGGTGTTTAAGCGGGAGTTACAATATGAATGCCCTAACGGTACGGAATGTTGGATTATTTTCCATGCGAGGCCACTATTAGATATAAATGGCAATGTCGATGGTTTTCTCGCCTCTATCATCGACAATACTTATTACCATCACTCCGAATCTAAACTCAGAGATCTAGCGGAACGAGACCCCTTAACACGCCTCGCCAATAGAACGTTATTGCTAGAACGTTTAGAACACGCTATCAGCCATAAACAGCGTCGTGGAGCCGTTGCACTGCTCAGTTTAGACTTGGACGGCTTTAAGAACATCAACGACTCAATGGGACACGAAGCTGGAGATAGGCTGCTTATTGAAGTCGCAAAACGAGTCAGCGATATTTTGCGTGAAGAAGATTTACTAGCCCGAATAGGCGGTGATGAATTTATCGTCTTATTGGAACGCATCGCAGAGGCTGAAGTAGCCTCCATTATTGCGATAAAAATCCTAAAAGCGTTACGTGAGCCTTTTGAAATAGATAACCAAGAAGTCTTTATTTCAACCAGTATTGGAATCTGCTTTTCCGTCGCAGGCCAAAGGAGCACTTGCGCATCACTATTAAAACAAGCCGATATAGCACTTTATAGAGCCAAGGCCGAAGGGCGCAATAATTTTCAATACTATACACCCGACCTAGATTTAGTTTCTAAACGAAGACTCGAGCTAGGAAACAGCTTACATAGAGCGCTGAACCTTGGAGAGTTTGAAGTTTACTACCAACCGCAGCTATCCGTCAGTGATAATGTGGTTGTCGGTTTTGAGGCGTTAATTCGCTGGAATCACCCCGAAAAGGGCCTTATTGCACCCGATGAGTTTATCCCTTTGTTAGAAGAAATAGGTCTCATTGCTCCCGTAGGGCGCTGGATAGCTCATTCTTGCTTTATGCAGCTACGAGAATGGATAGACGCTGAATTAGTATCTGAAGATGCGGTTATGTCCGTCAATGTGAGCCCACGGCAATTTCGCGATTCGCAATTTCTTCAAAGTATTAAAAACTCCATGGTCGCGGCACGTTTAAGCGGTAAAAATGTCACCATAGAAATTACAGAGACAGCACTATTGCAAGACAATCAGGAAGTAAAATCCACTTTAGAGGCGTTTCATGACGCTAATATTGGCATTGCTCTTGACGACTTCGGTACAGGTTACGCGTCATTGAGCCATTTAAAAAAATACCCCATTAGCGTAATAAAGATTGACCGCAGCTTTATTAAAGACTTACCGTATGATGATGAAGACATCGCCATCACCGACTCAGTATTAGCGTTAGCAGAAGCGTTTAAGCTCAAAGTTGTCGCTGAAGGGGTAGATAAAGATGAAATTTTAGAGTGTTTAAAAGAACGAGACTGCCACACTTATCAAGGGTATTTGTTCAGTAAACCACTTGCCGCGAAAGATATACCCGATAAAATCAAACAATAAGCATAAATTTACAATTAGGAAAGAAACATGTCGAATGACTCTCGGCCAGACTACTATGTTGGCATTGGTGCCTCTGCTGGCGGCTTAGAGGCTCTCCAAGCCTGTGTTAAAAACATATCGTTAGATTCTGGTAACGCTTACGTCATTGTTCAGCATCTTTCTCCTGATTTTAAGTCGATGATGCCTGAATTGTTATCTCGCCATACCGAGTTACCCATTCTATTAATGACAGACGAAATGCATTTAGAGCCTAATAAAATCTATTTGGCTCCAGCTCGTACTAACGTCATGTTATCGGAAGGCAAAGTATTACTAGTTGAGCAACTCGACAGTAAAGGCGCTCACTACCCTATTGATGCTTTTTTTAGAGCGCTTGCTGAAGACCAACAACATCGCTCAATCGCGATTATTTTATCGGGCACTGGCAGTGATGGTTCGCGCGGTATTCAAGCCATAAAAGAGGTTGGTGGACTTGTTATGGTGCAAGAGCCCACGAATGCCGCATTCGATGGTATGCCGATCAGCGCTATTAAGACTGGTTTTTACGACATCATTTGCGATGTTCAAGAGATCATCGGTAAATTAACCAGCTACACCAATCATACGGTTGTGTCGGGTGAAAAGTCTGTCTTAGAAACCGATACAGAGCGAGCCGAGCATGCATTAAAAGAAATATATGAACTGTTAAAAATTAAAAGTGACATCGATTTCACGCTGTATAAAGGCAAAACGATTTTACGGCGCATCGAGCGACGAATGGGCATTAACAGTTTAGACAATATAACCGATTACTATGCGTTATTGTTAAAAAACCCAAGAGAATTACAAACCCTTGCCAAAGACATGTTGATTGGTGTTACTCGATTCTTCCGAGATTCTGATGCCTTTATTGCACTCGAAGAAACCATCATTCCCGAAATTCTAAAGAACCACACAACAGACGATATTATTCGAATTTGGGTGGCTTGCTGCTCTACCGGTGAAGAAGCCTATTCTATCGCTATACTTATTGAAGAAGCACTTGAGCGCTTAGGACTCAATAAAACCGTACGCATATTTGCCACCGATGTAGACCCTGACGCCATTGCCGATGCTAGTTTAGGTCACTACTCGCACAATATTGCGAGTGACATGAGCGAAAAACGAATCAACCGATACTTTATTCAGCACGATGAGTACTACCAAATATTGCCTTCTATTCGCCAGAAGGTGGTATTTGCCACTCACAATCTGTTATCGGACCCTCCTTTTTCTAATTGCCAACTCGCCACCTGCCGAAATGCACTGATTTATTTTCAGCCAAAGGCACAAAAACGCATTATTGCCATGTTACATTTTGCGCTGAACCAATATGGTTATTTATTTTTAGGCAGTTCAGAATCATTGGGTGAAATGTCCCGTAACTTTGATGTGGTCAATGATCGAGCTAAGATTTACCAGAAAACAACCTCGGCAAGGTTAATAACCAACACAATCCCATCATTGATGAGTATTCCGGAAAGTAACGGAGCCAGCCCGAGTGTAAATCAGCTCATTTCTACTTTCCAAAAGAGCCAACGCCCTTCGAGTTACACGCAAGTGTATGAATCGATTATCGAAAATTATGCCCCTCCGGCCATCATTTTATCGGAAGATATGAGTGTTTTGCATGTATTCGGAGAGGTGGCTCACTTTACTCAAAAAATTCGGTCAGGTAAGTTCAGCGCCAACTTAAGTGATTTAATCAACGATAGTTTATCGACCGCTGTGACTACGGCCGTATACCGAGCCCAATCTAAAGCCCACAACGTGCAATATGAGAATATTCAGTTTGTTGATGAACAAGGCGATATTCGCCATACGAACTTGCGAGTTCTATATGTTAGCAATAGTAAGTCGGCACAAATATACTACGTATTGCTCTTTGAATTAGTTGGAGAGTTACCGGCAACTGATGCTGAAGGCGGTGATGCCAACTACGCCGAACAACGCTACAGCCAGCAGTTGATTAAAGATTTAGAAGACGCCCTCAAGAAGAAACAAGAGCACTTACAAGTTACTGTCGAAGAGCTTCAAACAACTAATGAAGAGCTCCAGTCTTCTAACGAAGAGTTAATGGCAGCCAATGAAGAGCTTCAAAGCACTAACGAAGAATTACAATCGGTTAACGAAGAACTCTATTCGGTTAACTCTGAATACCAAGAGAAAATCGAAGCAACGATTCAGGCCAATTTAGATACTGAGAACATCATCCGTTCAGCAAAACTCGGTTTTATCTTTTTAGATGATGCTTTACTGATTCGAAAGTTCACTCAAGAATCGTCCGATGATATTTTTCTTTTACCGACCGATATCGGTCGCCCGTTTCACCATATTTCACATTCTCTTATTTACGATAACTTCTTAACCGATATATCCAAAGTGTGTAACAGTGGAGAACCGATTGAAACGACCGTTGCTACTAAAAAAGGGCGAGTTAAGCTGATCAATATCTCGCCTTATACAGACGAACATGGTGTAACCTTTGGCTGTGTAATTGCCATTACCGACATTACCGATATCCAACGTTTAGAAAGTAAGCTAGAAGCGTATTTAGAAGAGTTAAAGGCGACTCAGAACAACCGAGCTTTATTGGCGAAAGAAGATACCATTCATGTTCTAGTGGTCGATGATGATGAGGTTGATGTTGAAATGATCACCCGTATGTTAAATAAGGAAACTTTTGATCCTTATAAATACGAATTGACCATCGCCAGTAGTTTCCAGATGGGTCGAGAACTACTGGCGAAAGAGCATTTCGATGTTTGCCTGGCCGATTACAAACTCGATGCCCATACCGGGCTCGATTTAGTCGCTGGATTAAATGGCAAAAACAACGAGATAGCTTTCATTTTATTGTCGGGGTATTTAGATGACATTATTCGAGAGAAATCAATTGAATTGGGTGTTTACGATATTCTCGACAAAGCCGACATTAACGCCCAGCTTTTGCAACGCAGCATTAGCTATGCATTAAGGCACCAGAAAACTGAAAAGTTCTTACTCCAACACAATGAAACTGATCAACTGGAAAATTAATAGTGGCAAACTCAAGGCATACCATGGGTATGCCTTGAAGGTTATTTTAATCACTCAGGTTTTTAATCCAAATCCCTTTAAGCGCACGTTTACTCACTAAAATAGCTTTTGCTAGTTCTTCCACGAGCACCATGGCATAAACCCATACGTAACTTAACTCTAAATAATAAGCGGCTAACAATGCGGCAGGTATACCTAGCATGTACATAGCGACCATATCGACACCCACCATGTATTTGCTATCCCCACCGGCCCTAAGAACCCCTATAATGATGGTCATGTTCAATACTTTGAGCCAAAACGTTAAACACATAACCCACAGTAATTGAACGGCAAGCTGATACAAAGACTCGTTAGGGTCTATCAGTAACGGTAAAAAGAAAGGGCTGGACAGCAAAATTGCGACACCAACAAATAAAGACCCAATAGGCGTCCAGATTACGAATTGCTTTGCAAGGTGTTTGGCCATTTCAAACTTATCTTGCCCTAAATTTTGCCCTATTAGCACTGCGCACGCGGTAACAAAACCAAAAAACAATGAATGATACAAACCTTCAATTGGGCTGACTAAACTCAATGAAGCCAATGCGTCGGTTCCTTGCGTTGCGGCAATAGCATGGTAGATAAACGACCCAAAACCCCACACAGTAAAATTCAACGTTAATGGCCATGCCGTAATAAAAAACTTTTTACTGTATTGATGAACCTCCTTACGCGCTGAAATAAGTGAGGTTAAAGACAGAGAATGGTTTCGAACCGCCAAAAAACCAAAAAATAGCAGTACTTGAAGCCCTCTGGCAATATCGCTGGCAATGGCGACACCGTCTGAACCCAATGATGGAAACAGCCAAACCCCATGAATCAATACATAGTTCAAAATAATGTTAATAACTATCGCTACAGCCGCAAGGATTAACGGCAGTAACGTTTCTCCTTGCGCGCGCAATGCACTTTCGTATGCAATGATGATATGCGTAAAGAACAGTAACGGTACGGTTATTCGTAAATAGGAAGCGCTTTTAGAAATCATACTGGCATCATGACTCATTAAACTCAGTACAGATTCAGGAGCCGTCAGAAAAAGTAAACCCACTGGCAGCATTAAAAATAATCCAGAAACCATGCCTAACAATAAAATACTGCGTGCGGAGTCTGTTTTCCCTCGACCGAAATACTGGGCAACCAGTACCGAAATAGCGGAGCCTAGGCTGGCCATAACCATCACCAGAACAAAATGAATTTTCGCACCAATACCAATTGCCGCGACAGACGCCGAGCCTAAACTTGCGACCATAAAAACATCTGACATGCCCAGCAACGATATCAGTACACTTTGCATGGCTACGGGAAGAGCCAATTTTAGAATTTGTCGTCGTAAAGAGAGAGCCATGGTGTTGTTCTACATACCTAAAGTCTCGGAATTCTAATCTCATGCTGGTCAAACGCTATGGCTGCAACTATTATTAGCATGTTCAAAACTATCATATTAATAATGAGAAGCTGACACGTTCATGAAATTTTCGAACAAATTAGAAATTGGCAAAGAGTGTTTTGAGATTTTTTTGACCAGTGATGAGTTGCCAGAAATGTCCTTGCATAACATTCATATGGCCGGTATCGCCCATTTAAAACCGCCTTATGTCATCGAACGATCTCAGTTGAATTTACACACCCTTTTATTCACCTCTTCGGGGCAAGGTAAATTAACCACTGAAACAACCGAAGCCGTTATTCAACCAGGTACAATGACTGTATTACCGGCGCAAACAAATTACCGATTTGAAATTAATGACGACCATTGGGACATGTGTTGGATACTGTTACCCGAGAAGCTAGATTGGCAAACATTAATGCCCGATCAACCTGAGATTCGACCGACCTCTCAAGCCTTAAATATTTTCTATTTATGTCACGTTATTAACCAAGAGCGGGAGATTGAGGCTTCGTTTAGAGATCAGAGCTTTCACCAGCTGGCCCGCTACATTGAGAGCAATTTAAACTCTCTTACCTTAGAAAAAGATGATCGTCTTAGCGCGGCCTTTAGAACCGTGAATCAGTCTTTGCATAAACCTTGGACGGTCAATGACATTGCACAACTAACCTATTATTCAGAACCTCACTTATATCGGCTCTGCAAGGAGCGATTTGGCAAAAGCCCTAAGCAGATTATTCGCTCGTTGCGTATTGATCGAGCAAAACAGCTGCTAACGTTGACCGATTGGCCGTTAAATGAACTCGCTCAACGAGTGGGCTTTTCAGATGCCTTTAATTTTTCAAACCGATTCAAAAAAGAAGTTGGCCTTAGCCCTAGCCGTTTTCGTGAAGTGGGTTCAAACGACAGCACGAACAACACTTAACAATTTGGATTTATGTCGGGCGTTTTAGGGGAGTGATTTCTCCCAAGCTGGCGTAATCTTCTCCGCCTAACCGTGAGATGGGGTCTAGTTTGTGAGCATCTACGGTAAATGGGGCATCGGTTAACAAGGTGTCTTTAACAAAAATATGCTTTACCGACAAATAGATTACCGCTTGAGGACCGTTACCTACTAAGTGAATATCGTGCAGCTTACAAGACATAGCGACCGGCGCAGACTTCAGCCTAGGTAACGTGAAACTTTCTTCGGCCACCAATTCATGTTCTATTTGATTTAACTCTGAATCCCCTTCGGCTAAACCACGGGCGGTTTCATTTACTTGCGGCATCAACTCGGTATTCGCAATGTGAATGGTGCAAAATTGACGTTCTTCTATATTTCGCCAAGTATCTTTTTTTGTACCATCGCGCTTCTGCCCTACCGAAATCATGACTAAAGCGGGGTCACTCGCAATAACATTAAAATAAGAAAAAGGGGCCATATTTAAACTGCCATCTTCGTTTTCTGTCAGTATCCAAGCCACCGGCCGTGGAACTACGGTATGAGTCAATAAGCGGTATACTTGCTGTTTTTCTAGTGACGTAAGATCGAAATGCATGAATCGAGCCTCTCTAATCGTGTTCAGTATTTATACGCCATGTTAAATGAAAGCCCAGTAGTTGACTATATTGATACCAATAGTCACTATAGTGATACTTTTATAATTTATATGGCATATGGCGTGACTATTGAAATACGATAAGACATCGACCATCGGAGTAGAAACATATGTATCAGTATAAGAAGCGCCAGGTTACCCCCAGACCCGATAAAGAACTTCGCCTAGAAAATGGCCGGCTCGGCGGATATTTCTCATTATTATTGGGGTTTTCTAGCCTACTTGCGGTGTTGGCCTACCTTTTCCCCTCCTATTTAACGACAGCAGAATTGCGAGCCATATATAACATCGGTGACTTACAATACATACTCAAATACGGCATGTGGCTGTCACTGGGGTTTGGATTAACCAATTTTATAATCAACAAAAAGAAGCGTTTAGGCTTTGCAGGTGTCTCTTTGACCTTAATTGCCTTTGCCTTGGCCGCCAATGTTTCACCTTCTGGATCAACAGAGCCCTTTCCATTGGCCATTGGTGTAGATTGGCTGGTCATTGCCTTGCTGGGCTCGTTCTTTATTTTCACCTCATTAGAAAAACTGTTTCCAAAATATCGAGATCAGGTTGTTTTACGTGACGAATGGAAAACAGATTTTTTCTACTTTTGCGTTAACCATCTACTTATCTCAGTTTTTCTATTGTTTGGAAACTTTGTGGTCAGTTCTTTTGACTGGGTCGCCAACCCAACCTTACATAATTGGGTATTGGCCCTGCCTCTAGCGCTGCAAGTACTTTTGTTGGTTGTCTGCGCAGATTTTGTGCTGTACTGGGAACACCGATTGTTTCATGAGCATAAAAAGCTTTGGCCATTCCATGCAGTGCATCATTCCGTTGAAACAATGGATTGGTTAGCTGGATCCCGTTCTCATATTGTTCATACACTTGTAGAAAGATCACTGGTCTTGGTTGTACTGCACTTGCTAGGCGCAAGTAAAGTCGCGCTCGATATCTACGTGATCATTGCCGCAGTTCAAGCCATTGTGATCCATTGCAATATGAAAATTCACTGGGGGGTGTTGAAATACATCCTAGTTACGCCGCAATTCCACCACTGGCACCACAGCTCCGAAGCGCCTGCCATTGATACCAACTATGCGGCTCACACAACCTTGTTTGACTGGGTTTTTGGGACTTATCACATGCCAAAAGGGGTTTGGCCTGCCAAGTACGGTACTACCAAACCATTGCCTCGCGGTTACTTTAAACAGATGTGGTACCCTTTTCGAAAGCTCCTCGGTTAACCAATCTGACCATACAGGTTATACTGGGTTCTTTATTTGATCGTCGCTTAATTACCGCATAAGGAACCCTACATTGATTAGATACGCTTTACTCATCAACCCACAAGCTCATGGTGCCTATTTTAAGGACACGCTGAGCATTGCTCAGGCTGAGTTTCAAGCGGTCATTGGCGACGAGGCTATAGAACACAAACCTGTGGGTCCACTTCACTTCTTCCACGCGGACCTTACCGAAGTACAATTGAAACAAGCCATACGATTGTCATTTGTGCAAGGCGTGTTTCAAGTTGAAGCCGACCAACTGACTCCTCTCGATTGTGAAGCAGATTTTCAACTGCATGACGACTTTGTGTTTGGCTCAAAATACCGCGGCAAAACGAATGAACACCTGACTCAACTGTTACTTAATGTTGGCTTAGCAAACCTACCCACTCAAAACCAGCCGATTAACATTCTCGATCCTATGTGTGGTCGCGGCACGACTTTGCTGTGGGCACTCCGCTACGGGTTAAATGCAAAAGGTATTGAGCAAGACGTTAAAGCCGTTGACGATGTAAAACAGAGCTTGAAAAAGTGGACCAAGCTGCACCGTCAAAAACATAAAATACTTGAAGGCTTTATTGGGAAAGCTAACAAAAAAGGGCTGGGAAAATTTTTAGAGTTTTCCACCAATGACCAAAGAATGCGGATTATTAACGGTGACAGTCGCGACGCCGCCACTCTGATAAAAAGCGAAAAATTTGATTTAATTATCAGCGATTTGCCCTATGGCGTGCAGCATTTTACGACTGACAAAACTCGAAACCCGCTCGCGGTTATTGATGAATGTATCCCTGGTTGGAAGAAAGCACTAAAGAAAGACGGTGCCATTGTGCTGGCATTCAACAGCTATATACCTAAACGCGCTGAGTTAATTGAATGTTTTGAAAATCATGGATTTAAAGCACAAGCGTTTACCGCACCGCACCGTATGAGCGAATCTATTGTGAGAGATATTTTGGTACTTAAGCTGCAAGAGTAGGCATGAATAAACCCGGAAGTCGGCACCTCCGGGTTTAGAATCTTTTTATTGCCGATCAACTAAATCGTAATCGGAAGGAACAGAGAAGTTACTTTCGTGCACATTGGTCATAGCAACCGATTTAATTTCATAGACGTATCGCACTAAAGGTTTGCTTTGCCAGCTTTCTAACAATTTATCGGTGCCTTTTTTAGCTAAATTACCCAGCAATTGCTTACCAACACCTTCTATACCTTCATCTAAGTTAAGCGCTTCTTGATAGGCTTGTTTCTCGGCCTGACACGCTTTGGAGTCACGCAGCCATTCTAACTTAATTGAAATGGGGTAACCTTCTACTTGCGCAAGTTTTTTGCCGACGATACCGCCAAACTGGTTCTCCTGATTATTGGTATCACCGGTAAAAGCCGCGAGCGCTTTGTAGCCTTTCGGTCCTAAGATACGAACTAATGGGTCGTTTGCGGCTTTTTGCGCAATGGCATCTTGGAATTGACCATGAACGTTCCAAACCTCATGTATGTTTGCATCGGGGTTTGTTGTCCAAAAATCGAAACTGATTAGGTTTAAATCTTTTGCACCCGTAGAATCTTGGTATTCGGTTTTCCACATGACTTGATAATTACTAACATCAAAGCCGTTGATCTTGCGTTGTTTGCCAGTTTTCGTCACGTCAAAGTCATTGGTCACTAGCTCCACTTGGCAGCCTAGCTCCTCGTAATCTTGATAGTCTTCGGTTTCTTCTTCAGATTGCTCGAATTGATCGAGAATAGATTGTTCTTGGCAGCCACTCAGTGCACACTCACTGTATTCTTTCTTTTTATAGTTCACTTTATAGGCTTTGTTTAAATCAATTCGCGCAATATCGGCTTCTTCAGAGTTAGCCCATTTCATTAGAAAATTTTTAAATTTTATGGTGTCGCGAATACTGCGCTTATCGGCTTGCGTATATACGACCTGCGTACCGTTAAAGTCAGGGACTAATGTTCCATTAATAGAATATTCTGCGTTGACTTGCGCGACGGTCACTTTTGGTGTGGTATCTACCGATTGAGTTTGGCAAGCAGTTAAAGCCGCAACGGCTATAGCGGTATAGAGTGGCGTTTTCACAGTGAGTTCCTTTTATACTGATTTCGGTATCTAATTACCCTTTAAGTACCGTAAAATTACCACGCCCTATAGCCTATTTCATTATCTCTCTAGCGAACCAGCTCCTATTTTAAGATGCATTTCAACATCCGTGTTTGTTTTTGTGATCTTTATCACATTCAGGCTTGGGCTGTGCTGCCAAGCAGCTTAGCCAGTTCACCTGTATCGACCAATTTTTTAACATCACTGTACCCACCCACCAAAGTGCCATTCACAAACACTTGTGGGTAGGTTTTAAAGCCAGTCCACATTTTAATGGCTAACCTAGGATGCCATTGTGCAAAATAGCTTCCGTATTCTAAATAGGTGAACTCTATACCCTGCTCCGATAATAACTTTCGAGCTTTTTTTACAAAGGGGTTTATCTTCATTCCAATTACAACTACTTTATTACTCGCTATCGCCTGCTTCACTTGATCTAAAACGGCATCATGCCCACCACCCAATTTCGAATGAATGGCAGGATGGATATTTTCTAAAGAAAGTACAGTTCTAGTCATAATAAGCCTATAAACTTGCTAAATGTATAACCATCATGCGCTTTTAGTTAGGATCCAACAACCTGACAAAGGTAACTATATGAGCTCTTTATTCTGACAAAAATAAATGGACAGGCCTTCAAACTGAACTAGGCTTAAGGGCAAATGATCAGTTGAATTTTCTCATGTCATTAAAACAGGACTACCAACAAAAGCTGGAGCAATTGAATAACCTATTGAATACTGATGTCGGTATCATTAGCCAAATAGAGGGTGCTAACTATAAAGTGGCGCAAACTTTTTCATACATCAATACCATTCAAAGTGGTAATCAATATCTTATTCAAGAGACTTATTGCAAAGAAGTGATCGCTCAGAAGAAGCTAATCAGCTATGCGCATGTCGGGCGCATTCGAAGTATGGTGCTACACCCTATTTATACAGCGATGCAACTCGAAGCCTACATTGGCTTACCCATACTCAGCCCAGAAGGCGAAGTGTTTGGAACACTGAATTTTTCCGGATTAATGCCCAAACCAAACGGTTTCAGTGAGGAAGAGATTGCCCTGGTTACTGAGCTGCGAGATGAAATTGAGCAATCCCTTGCCGAGCGAGATTACTCGCCCGACGAGGGATAACACGAGAACTAAACGTTACGCCGATACTCCCCGCCAACTTCATACAAAGCATGGCTAATTTGACCAAGACTGGCAAATTTCACGGTACTCATTAACTGGTCAAACAAGTTATCTTGTTGCTTGGCACTTTCTTGCAAAGTTTGTAATGCTTGCTGTGCTTGTTGTTCATGCAACTGATGAAACTTTTCTAACTCGACAATTTGCTGGTCTTTTTCCTCGGTACTGGATCGAGCCAGCTCGATCGGCTCATCTTGCTCGGTTTCTTTGCCCTTGAAAGTATTTACACCGATTAATGGCAGCTCACCTGAGTGCTTTTTGTGTTCATACAACATGGATTCATCTTGGATTTTACTGCGCTGATACATGGTATCCATTGCACCTAATACCCCACCACGCTCACTTAAACGCTCAAACTCAGCAAACACCGCTTCTTCAACCAAGTCTGTTAGGTATTCAATAGCAAAGGAGCCTTGCAGAGGGTTTTCTATTTGGTTCAAGCCCAGTTCTTTATTGATAATCAACTGAATGGCCACTGCACGTCGTACGCTCTCTTCCGTAGGCGTTGTTATCGCTTCATCGAATGCGTTGGTATGCAAGCTGTTGCAGTTATCAAACAACGCGTACATGGCTTGTAGTGTCGTTCGTATATCGTTGAATTGAATTTCTTGAGCGTGCAGCGAACGCCCTGACGTTTGAATATGGTATTTCATCATCTGTGAGCGTGCATTCGCACCATATCGGTCGCGCATGGCTCGGGCCCATATTCTGCGAGCCACTCGACCAATCACCGCATATTCTGGATCCATACCATTACTGAAGAAAAAGCTCAGGTTCGGTGCAAAATCATTCACGTCTAAGCCACGCGCGCGGTAATACTCAACCAAGGTGAAGCCATTAGCCAAAGTAAAAGCCAACTGAGTGATCGGGTTAGCCCCCGCTTCTGCTATATGGTAACCGCTGACGCTGACCGAGTAGAAGTTTCTTACCCCTTCTTGAATAAACCACTCTTGAACATCACCCATTAGGTGCAAAGCAAACTCTGTTGAAAATATGCAGGTATTTTGGGCTTGATCTTCTTTCAAAATATCCGCTTGAACAGTACCGCGGACTTTTTGAAGCGTTTGTTGTTTGATGCCCTTATAGGTGTCGGCATCTAATAACAAGTCACCCGTTACGCCTAGCAAGCCAAGCCCTAAGCCGTTGTGGCCTTCTGGTAAATCGCCATGATACTGCGGAGGAAGCTGACCCGTAAGCTGTTGAATTTTTTGTTGCGCGGAGTCCCATTGGCCGTTTTCCTTTAAATAGAGCTCTACTTGCTGATCAATCGCGGTGTTTAAAAACATAGCCAAAATAACAGGGGCGGGGCCGTTAATTGTCATCGAAACAGAGGTCGATGGCGCACACAAATCAAAGCCTGAATACAGCTTTTTCATATCATCTAAAGTGGCAATCGACACTCCACTGTTGCCTACTTTGCCATATATATCGGGTCGGATATTTGGGTCTTCACCATAGAGCGTCACAGAATCAAAAGCCGTCGATAATCGTGCAGCGGGTTGACCGAGCGAAAGATAATGAAAGCGGCGATTGGTACGCTCTGGTGTCCCTTCACCGGCAAACATGCGTGTTGGGTCTTCACCTTCACGTCGGTACGGATACACACCCGCGGTATACGGGAAATGACCCGGTAAATTTTCTTGGCCGGTAAACTTAACTCGCTCACCCCAATCGTTTTTGGTGTTCGCCACTACTTTCGGAACTGGGTTTTGACTTAAGCTCTGCCGATAATTATCACCTTCGATCGTTTTGTTGCGAACCTGATATTGATAAGTGGGTGCGCTGACACCGGTCATTTTTTCAGACCAGCCGGCTATGGCATCTTTGCTTTCTTGATCGAGTGCTTTTATTTGCTCGTTGTACTTTTCAACTAAGGGTTTAAATGCGCTGTCTAAGCTATCCGTAGATAGGGTTTGTAAGGGGTCACTTACCTCAACGCCCAGTGCCTTTAAGCTCTCAAAAAGATGTTCAGCTTGTGCTGCAATGGCAGCTTGATGCTTAACATGCTCATTTTTAGACCGCCCTAATTCGGCAATTTCAGCTAAGTAGCGTTGTTGTTTACCAGGAATTAACACATGGCTTTTAGGTTGGCCGGCAGGCAAGTTGGCCGGCCATGGCTGCTCAGATTTTGTCGAAACTTGTTGGCACAGGGCATTAAATAACCCATTAACACCAGGGTCTAAGAAATGGCTGGCAATGGTTGCAAAAACAGGGACTTCACTATCGTCTGCACTGAACTCATTGCGGTTACGGCGCCACTGCTTGCGCACATCTCGCAGCGCGTCTTCTGCACCTTTACGGTCGAATTTATTAATTACTATCCAATCGGCTAAATCAATCATGTCAATTTTTTCTAACTGACTCGCCGCGCCGTATTCTGGCGTCATTACATAGCCAGGCAAATCAACTAAATCTACAATGGCAGAATCACTCTGACCTATGCCTGCCGTTTCCACAAAGATCAAATCAAAGCCTTGGTGACTCATTTCGGTAATGACGTCGTTCAGAACTTCGTTAGTGGATAGATGCTGTCTGCGTGTCGCCATGCTGCGGAAAAAGACATTGGGCTGGCGAATGCTGTTCATTCGAATCCGATCGCCTAACAATGCCCCGCCTGTTCGACGACGAGTAGGATCAACCGCTAATACGGCAAATTTACGATCTGGAAAAGTAGTGGCAAATCGCAAGACTAACTCATCAGTAAGACTCGATTTACCCGCGCCACCAGTGCCCGTTAGGCCAATGGTAGGGCAACCACGCTGATCATGACTCGCTTTAGTTTGCTCTTGTTCTATCAATGTCAACGCTCTGGCCTGCTTGAGGCTGACATGTGCCTTCGAGGACAAAGCTTCGGCGCGTTCTTGCTTAGCTTTTTTACAAATATCGACAGCATCGTCGATCATTCCGACCAGACCCATTTTCATGCCATCAGTCGGGTGATAAATTCGGGAAACACCGTAGTCATGTAATTCAGCTATTTCTTCTAAGGTAATAGTACCGCCCCCACCACCTATGATAGTGACGTGTTCTGCGCCGGCTTCTTTCAGTAAATCAACGAGGTATTTAAAAAATTCGCAATGCCCGCCTTGGTATGAGCTGATCGCAATCGCATCGGCATCTTCTTGCAATGCGGCTTTAACAATGTCATCAACACTGCGGTTATGGCCCAGGTGAATTACTTCGCAACCGCGGTCTTGGATTAACCGACGCATAACATTGATCGCGGCATCATGGCCATCAAATAGGCTGGCAGCGGTTACGACGCGTAAAGGGTGCACATCACTCATACATTTCTCCGATCTGAACACGAATAGCTGGGTAAGCTTGGTGTTGTTTGATTATTAGGTGACCTAAAAAGCGGAAAATCTCAGCGACGAAGGGATTGCCCTCGCTTAAAGAAGTAGGTGTTCCCGCCATTATTGTTATAATTGTTGGCTGGCTTAGCCGATTGAACGATTGTTTAAAACTTGCTTTTAAGCCCGTTTTTGTAATTTTTTGTCACTTTTTCAGTGTTTTACAGATAATTTGACCAAGCCACTTGCGTGATAGACTAGCTTTCGTTTACGTTAGCGTCAACTTGTTAGCCAATGACGGCTGAGACTACTCAGTAAATAATTCGCAACAGAACAACACCCGATTAACAGATACCGTTGTAACGAGCCTTATGACCCAACACACTCAAGATGACACCTTTAGTATTCGCGATTTAGCCGATGAATTTGGCATTACGACGCGCACCATTCGATTTTATGAAGATAAAGGGCTAGTGACGCCTACTCGACAGGGCCAGCGGCGTATTTACCATAAACGAGATAAAGCAAGACTAAAGCTAATACTGCGCGGTAAGCGGCTGGGCTTCAGCTTGGATGAAATTGTGCACTTAGTTACACTTTATGAAACACCGAATGACAAATTGCCGCAATTGCAGGTGTACTTGGAAACGCTCACCGGGCATAAAGAAACACTTTTGCAGCAAAAACGCGACTTAGAGCAAACCTTAATAGAATTAGAGCGCGCCGAGCGTGAATGTCGCCAAGCAATTGCAAAGCACGATGATGTTGCTCCTGAAAGCACTTCCTCTTAAGCTTATCTCATTTAAACCCGTTATTAAGGATGCCCCATGCCAACGTTTGATATTGTTTCTGAAGTCGATAAAGAAGAATTGCGCAATGCAGCCGACAACGCTAACCGTGAACTCGCCACTCGTTTCGATTTTAGAGGCGTTGAAGCCAGTATAGAATTGGTCGGTGATGATACCATTACGTTAAAGTGCGAATCCGATTTCCAAGTACGTCAGCTTGAAGAAATCGCCGCTAAGAACTGTGTTAAACGCGGCATCAGTGCAGCTTTTGCTGAGGTTGAAGATGAGCCTGTCCATGTCGGTAAAACTTTTACGCTCAATATGAAGTTTAAAAATGGCTTAGAGCAACCAACAGCACGTAACATTGTAAAACTGATTAAAGAGAAAGGCGCGAAAGTAAAGGCTTCCATTCAAGGCGATAAAGTTCGCGTAGAAGGAAAAAAACGTGACGACCTACAAGGCGTTATGGCTATGCTGCGTGAAGAAAAAATTGAACAAGACTTACAGTTTAATAATTTCCGCGACTAGTTTGGAAAACCCAGCAGACCGCTATTGTAAACCGCCTGCTGGTACTTTCCTTAATTAATTTGATCGGGTGCTTTTAAACCATAGCGATTAAAAATTTCGGTCACTTCGCCCGATTTCGCCATGGCCTCAATCGTTTGCTTAAATTCTTCGAAGTACTTAGAACGCTTCGACGCCTTAGGAATACTGACATATCGCCCATTATAGAAGTTCTCTATATAACTCGCTCTTCTAGCTTGCGGCACAATGTGTATCCTATCCATGTCATGAGCCGATGAAGTGACTACGGCATCGACAGAGCTTGATTCTAAAGCCTCAATTAAATCGTTAGTGTTTGAAAACTCAACCTTCGTCACTGTAGAGTTTTCAGCAAATTCTGCCGAATAGATGCTGCCTTCTAAAGCGCCAACCCTGAGTTTATTCAATTCAGCTTTATTTCGGACATCCCCTGCATAACTCGGCGATAGGTAATAGAAAACTTCTCTCACTTCATAACCATAAGCCACTTCATCTAAAAACTGCTTACGTTCAGCGCTCATTGAATGTCGCAGTAGCAAATCTACGCCGCCAGTTTCAGCAATTTCAATGGTTTCATCCCAAGTTTTATGCTCCCACTTAATTTGATGCCCCATACGTTGCAGCGCCGTTTGCACAACATCGGCAACAGGACCAATACAAGCCATTCTCGTGGGGATCAACTCTGGCGATCTATCTCGACAATGCGCCTTAAAGTTTGCAGCATGTAAAGCAGAACTGCTGAGGATAAATAACATGAGCCCGCAGGCTATTTTTTGAACTTTTATTAACGTCATGGCGTGTCCTATGGTTATTGTTGTTGTCGCGGCAATGTAACCCACCGCCAACATTGATAAACCTAAAGGACATTTATTCTTTAGTGGTTTTTTTGATCATTAAAATCATAAAGTTCACCACTTAATTTCAGTGGCGAACTCTTAAGCACGACTATGAGATTTATTCGCTAATTTTTTTGAAAAAACTCTACGCCACGCATCAGAGAAAGCACCAGCTCCTGCGCATCAAATTTAGTCAATGCTTCATTCGCACCTACTTGGGTTGCCTGGCTGACACTAATTGAACTCGACAGAGATGAGTGCAAAATAATATAAGCCTCGGCCAATGCTTGTGTACTGCGCACTTCGAAAGCCAATTCATACCCGTCTAAACCTGGCATTTCGATATCGGATACCAGTAAATTTACGGGGTGACCTTCAGCGGCCTGCGTATTCATGTAATCGAGTGCTTTTTGACCATCATTCGTGACATGGAAAGGTACATTCAGCAGGCTCAGTACATCGGTCAATTGCCTTCGAGCGGTTGCTGAGTCGTCAACGACTAAGATGTTCATCGGTTTTAATTTTTCCCGTTGAATATCAGTCACAACGGCCATCGCCGCTTGCGGATCTGGTGGGTAAATTTTATTCAGTAACAGTTCAACATCCATTAACTGAACCAGCTTATCTTCCACTTCGACGGTGCCGGTAATAAAGACATTTTTACCCAACAACGCATCGGGCTGTTTTATGGCTCGCCAGTTCGTTTCGACGATTTTTTCTATCTCGCTGACGATAAATCCAACAACCTTGCGCTGACAATCGGTCACCACAATGTATGCGCTTTTGAGCTGGCTTTCTGTTAGGGCACCTAAACCGATGACCTCGGCCATATCAACGACCGATATCGTCTGGTCGCGAATGGTGAGCGCCCCTTTTATTCCTGGTGCCGAGTTCATGAGAGGTGTCACCGGCCGATAAGGCACAAGCTCCCGAATCTTTAAGGTTCCAAGTGCAAATTGACGCTTATTCTTTAAGCTAAACAGCAGCAACCCCTGAGAATAGTTGGCTTTAGAAGTCACAAATAGCTCCAAATGAGATGTGAATAACCATTATATAGGGTAATCGACCAAAACGCGCAGATGATGAGAGGTAATTTATCAGAATAAAAAAAAGCGCCAAATAGGCGCTTTTAACTAAGCAGAAGGTTTTATTGCTTCTTATGTCGCTGTTTAGCGAACTTTGCTGGGTTTGAATGTGCTTCGAGGTAATCAACCAATGCTTCAGACTGCTCCGGCGATAACACGGTGTTTAATTGATCGGTTAAAGCGATTCTTAACTCCGCCTGTTTGGCTTCCCGAAGCGCGGCCATTTCTTCTTGGCTCGGCTTACTATCGCTCTCTTTCATTTCTTCACGCTGTGCTTTCATTAGCTCACGTTGAGATTCTTGAAAGGTTTTAAGCACCTCTGTAACGCTGGCTTGCGTTTCTTCGGTTAAATTTAACTGACCGAATATATAATCTAACTTGACCGTTTTACCGCGCATTTGCGAATGCTTGGCACGCTGGTCACCGTTTTGGTCCGCGCTACCACTGTTCGCCATCGAAAGGCCTGCGGTAGTTAACATGGTTACGGTTAATAACCCTGCAAGTAGTTTTTTTGTCATCGTTGTATCTCCAAGTTTAGGTTGTATCAGCATTGAAGAGGGGAATCTTCGTATTGCTTGAAAGATACTTTATTCGCACAAGGTGCAAACAATATGGAGGAATTGTGCAATGACACTTTAATGACAATTACTTTGGATCAAACCGATACCCGGCTCCATATACGGAGTGAATATAATCGTGTTCTGGGTCTAATTCATTGAGCTTTTTGCGAAGTTTTTTAATGTGGCTATCTATGGTTCGATCACTGACAACCCGCTGATCTTTGTATATACGATCGATCAGTTGATCACGGGATAAAATATGACCGCTTCGGTCCATTAAGGCACTCAATAAATTCAACTCAACGATTGTGAGTTCACTGACGTTTTCAGCAAAACTCACTTGTGCTGTTTGCGTATTAAGCACCAGTTTGGTTTCACGGGGTTTCTCTATTTCATTGGGTTGAACTCGTTTCAATATCACCTTCGTGCGGGCCACCAGCTCTCTTAATGAGAAAGGTTTACACAGGTAATCGTCTGCGCCCAATTCAAGCCCGAGCAACCGATCAATTTCTTCGACCTTTGCCGTCGTCATGATGATAGGGATACTTGAATTGGCCCGTATTTTTTTACACAAGCTAATGCCATCTAGCCCAGGTAGCATTAAATCAAGCACGATTAGATCGGGCTGATTGTGCTTTAACCACTGCTCAGCATCGTCACCACGGTGCTGCACAACGACATCATAATGCGCCTGCTTAAAATAATCTCGCTCTAAAGCGGCTAACCGCTCTTCATCTTCAACAATGAGTATTTGTGCCATCTCTACTCCTGAATAGCTTTAGGTAGGGTTAACTCTATCGTTACACCACCCAATTCACTACTTTTGGCAACCACCGTACCTTGATGCGCATGAACAATATTTTTCACGATGGCCAAACCTAAGCCAGATCCACCCGTCTTTCGGTTTCTAGAACTATCAACGCGGTAAAGCCGATCAAACAACTTAGGGAATTCCGTCTCTTCAACGCCCGGGCTAGAGTCCGACCATGTCAGCAATAGCATCGAGTCTTGTTCTAACAACTGGAGCGACAACTGGCCAGGTGAGTCAGTGTAGCGCAATGTATTTTGCATTAAATTAGAAAACAATTGCTCAATACGTTGCTCATCAATAAACGCTAAGAAATTTTTTCCTTTTGTGCTCATGCTCAGTTTAATGTTCGACTCGTTTAGCCGAGAGCTATATTGCTCCAGGCTGGCAAACATAAGTTGTTTTAAATCGACCGGTGCTTTTTTGTATTGCAAAGCGCCAACCTCAGAGCCCGACAGCTCATTTAAGTCATTCACCAAGCGCCCCATACGCTCGGCTTGCCATTGTAGGCTTTTAAGCCAATCTTCGTTGGTTTCGCGTATGCCATCTTGGGCAGACTCTATGTCGGCAAGCAACACGGCAATTGGGGTTCTTAATTCATGGGCGATGTCGGTAACCCATTGCGAGCGAGACTTTTGATTCTCTTGTAGCGTGTCCGCCAGCTGCTTCACATCTTGTGCTAACTGCCCTAATTCATCTTGGCTATTGTGAGTGATTGTTTGATGATAATTCCCCGCCGCCATTTCGGCTAACGCGGTGGACACTTTACGAAGTGGACGTGCAATGACACCTGAGATAAAAATGGCGAACACCGCCGAGGTTATTAATAGTGCAACGGCGATCCAGCGTATTTGCTCTTTATATTGGGTCCGGAAGATATTATCGACTTGTGCATCAAGCCGCTCATTCGGCTGGTACCCGATGTAACCAAGGGTGCCCGATGCTTCATTAGTGATCGGAACCCAAACAAAGCGTTTGTTTGGGTCTTCTCGGCCCACAATTAACTCACCCTGTTCTGATTTCAGTAGCAGCCTTTCTAAGTATGGCGGCCGAGGACTAAAGCGGCGACGATCACTCATGAGTGTTGGATAGCTCAGGTTAATTAAAGCAACCCATTGCTTAGGGTTGTTTTGCAACGCTTGCCAGCCTTGATTACGCTGATTATATGCCGCCAGAGATTCTAGCAACGGCTGTAATCGCCTTGCCTCTTGCTTATTAACGTAGTCAGCGAAGTTTTGGTTAAAGCTTGTACTGTTCAACCACAGTACGGTTGCAATTAGCAGCGTATTAATAAATAAAATACTAAGAAACAACTTGGTTCGAAGTGAATAAAACACAATCAACCCATTAGGAAAATAGAAGTGCGCCAAGTTTAACGCACAAATGTGCAAACAACGTGCAGATTGATTCGTGTTTTACCAAGTTTCTATATAAATAACGAACCAACGCTCATGCTGGGTAGTTAATAGCTGCCGTCGGCTAGGGTTGCAACGTCGGTGAATTGCGCCATCATTTGCTCAAGTGCGACTGAATTTACCAATTGGTAGAGTCTATCTTCTCGGGTAACCGTGCCCTGAACATAGCCACCGGCCATATTGGTGTCCATTTCTTCAATGTTAAAGTAATGCACCCCTTCTACTTTATCGACGGCCATGCCAACTCTAGACTCCGGGAAATCGAGAACCAGCATAAAACTGGGTTCAGCAATGCCTTCGTTGCCTTGCATTTGCAACACATCGATTACGGCTAAGGTTTCACCTCGTAGGCTAATAAGCCCCATTACGCCGACCGCATGGCTTGGTACAGGGCTTAACGGCTGCCATGGAACGACTTCTTTAATCAACGTAGCCGGAAACGCCAACGGCTCGCCGTTGAGTTGAACAACGACCCACATTTCGGTTGTAGACATTCGAAACCCCTTACTGTGATATTGATTCAAAGCGTAGTAAAGTGTCGGCACATTGGCAACTTACTGGTCACAATTGTCAGAACCAGCACACTCCATCTTTATTAACTGGTTTATCGGCTAAGGCGTATAAAAGTTTATGTCCTATTTGCGCAAATTAAATAAAGCTTATGCTCAACTGTCTAACGCTAAAGATTTAGATGATTTGCTCAGGCTGTCTATTAAAGCCGTTAAGGGTACGCTTGGGTTCGATAGAGCAGGGTTTCTTCTTTTCGATGCACAAACCCAAGAACAGGTTGGCACTTGGGGCATAGACGCCCATGGAAAGCTTCGAAATGAACATGGCCTGCGCTACCCCATTACCGATGACCACCTCATGCTAGATTCAAGCGAGAGTATTCGCTTAATACGAAATAAATCTCTCAATGATATGGGGGAAGCCCAAGGGGTTGGTTGGCACGTACAAGCGATGGTCAGCTCCGAGAAAGAGCTGTTCGGTTGGCTGTTCGTAGATAATTTAGTGAATGGTAAAGACATAAGCCAAGAAGAATTTGAAGTTCTGGAAACTTTTTCAACGGTACTTGGGCAGCTCATTATTCGCGCAAAAATTGAAGATACGCTTAATAACACCCTCAAATCGCTAGCGGAAAAAGACCAACCGCAACCTAAAACACTAAGCGAACTGGTACGATTAGATACTCATATCCACCACACCAACGAGAGCCTGATATTAGCTGAGAAGTTAATTGGTCTCGTCCCGATGAGTACTCGTTATATTGGAAATTTAGTAAACTTTATCTCGCTGCTGTCACCTAAACAGTTTGATTCCGCCAACATAGATTTATTGGATACGGCTAAATCGTCGGCGAACCGATTGTCTCGTATTTTTCGCTTTGTTGATGCTCGTGTTCACGCCACAACAAATGATAAAAGGCAAACAGTGAGCTGTGCCGCGGTAGCCGAGTATTGGCAATCACAGTTTCAACCTCTGTTTGATAAAACCACACATTCACTCATTTTGAAGGTTGATCAGCCTGAGCTTTTGGTCACGATTCCATTATTACTACTGACACAGCTAGTAAAGGAGTTGATGAGCAATGCCTTATATCATGGCTTAGAAAGCACTACGGGCGGCCAGGTATCCATTAAATTAGCCTCACAAGGCGGTCTACTCACTGTCACCATTGACGATAACGGAATTGGCTTAGAAAGCAGCCAACTCAATGAAGTCAGCAAGCTTTTTGTCACGTCAAAGCCCAACGAAAACCTTGGTACCGGCCTTAATGTGGTACAACACTATGCGGAACGTTGGTTAAATGGGCAGCTTGAGTTGAGTGAATCGACTCAGGGTGGTTTACAAGCAACGTTGACCTTTCCTGCCTCTCAAGAACAAGCCTAACCCCTTTCCAAGGCTGGGATCAATTCCAGCCGATTCACCTTATGATCCAGAAAAAGATAGTATGTTGCGACCTTTAGTATCATAAAATGATACTTTGCAGATAATCCTGTTGCTTGCCCAATCTTCCGCTTATATTCCTTTTCAAACAGGCAAAAACAAAAAAGGAGCGCAGGTTATGGGAAATGCAATGAGCCAAGTATTTAAGTTTATCAGCAAGAACCCTGGTTATCGTCCGTCACTTGGAGTAATAACTTCAGTCATTCAATCATCGACTATGGTTGCATGGGGAGCGATAAAAAAAGATGGCGAAGTTTCTTACGTTCCCGCGTTAGAAGAAATGAAAAAAAGCTGGCCGGATGCCACTTGGACACCTATTTCAAAGCAACAAGCCTCGCTCTTCGATAAAGCGTTTGAACGAGAGCGTGGCGCTAGAGAAGAGTTTTTACTCTCAATCTAATTCGATTTGCTGTACTCGTGCTAGCGGAGGCTTACAGCTAGCAACAAGCCTCTCTTGAGGTTTTGTACTCCTCGATCTTTTGGGCTCCTTTTGGAGCCCCTTTTTATGTTCAACTTTTTACCTTTCCTAATACCACCACACTTTGCGCCTGCATTAAGTAATGTAATTTAACGGGGTGCGTTTCTTCAGGCAGTAAACCATTATTACGAGCCGTATCGCATAGTAAGTTCCACTCTATACCGCCAGCTGAGGGCACATGAAAATCCAAGTCTTGCCCACTGGCGTTAAACAAAATGAGGTAACACTCGGCACAATGCTTTAAATCACTTTCAATACTTTTTACGCTGTTTGAAATAAGTAAACCGAAGCATTGTAAATTAACGTCATGCCAATCGTCTTGCGTTAAAAAATAACCATCGGAACGTAACCAATGCACCTCATCGGTACTAAATGGCGACTCACCTTTTGCTTGGTCACTGAGCACCAATCGATTAAATAGATAGCTGCTTTTACGCAACGCGATCATCTGCTGAACAAAGGCTTCTAATTTTAAATCTCGCTGCGCCCAATTAAACCAACTGATCTCATTATCTTGGCAATAGGCGTTATTATTACCCTGCTGAGTTCGCCCTAATTCGTCTCCGCCCAATAAATGAATAGCGCCTTGTGACAACATTAACGTGGCGATAAAGTTTCGCTTTTGTTTCGCTCGAAGCGCATTAATTACAGAATCGTCGGTTTCGCCCTCGACACCGTAGTTACAACTTAGGTTATCTCCATGACCGTCTTTATTTTTCTCTAGATTGGCTAAGTTATGACGTTGGTTATAACTCACTAAATCATGCAACGTAAAACCATCGTGGTAGGTGACATAATTGATCGAAGAGGTGGTATGCGCCGCTCCTTTTTGGAAAACATCATGAGAGCCCATTAACCGAGTAGCAAATTCCGCCGTTTCCCCAAGGTCACCCTTCCAAAACCGCCGAACGGTATCTCTAAATTGATCGTTGCATTCATACCATTGCTGTGGAAACTGCCCCAACTGATAACCGCCTGGGGCAATATCCCAAGGCTCAGCGATCAGTTTCACACGGGCTAAGGTTGGGTCTTGTTGAATGGTTTTAAAAAAGGCGGCATTGCTGGAAAACGCTTCGGATTCTCGACCTAAGCTAGCGGCCAAATCGAAACGAAAGCCATCTATTTTATATTCGCTGACCCAATGGCGCATGCTGTCTAAAATGAGTTGCAAACTATAAGGGTGGTCAGAGTTGACGGAATTACCACAGCCAGAGTTATCAATGTATTGGCTAAAATCGCCCGCCTGGTGTCGATAAAATGTTTTCGCATGCAACCCTTTATTTGCAATAGAAGGACCTAAATAGCCACCTTCAGCGGTATGGTTATAGACCACATCTAAAATGACTTCGATTCCCGCTTCATGCAACGCATTAACCATTTCTTTAAACTCAATGACCGCATCTTGTTTAGCGTATCTTGGTTCAGGAGCTAAAAATAAAGCTGGGTTATAACCCCAGTAGTTGGTTAACCCAAGCTCCGATAATCGTGGCTCTGACATGAAGGCAAAACAAGGTAGCAACTCAACGCAAGTGACCCCTAATTTCTTCAAATGCGAAATACTGGCACTGTGGGCAACGCCTAAATAGGTACCACGAATGGATTCCGGCACCGCCTCATTTAATTGGCTAAAGCCCTTAACATGCATTTCATAAATTATGACATCGCGCCATTCTTGATCGGGTTTATCAGCCGTCCAGTGAAAAAACGTATCCCGAGGCACGATAGCTTTGGGAATACAATGCGCGTTATCTTGTTCACACAGAGTAAGTTGATTAGGCGCCGTTATCTGATAGGCCAACATCGCATTGTCATAGTGAATGGGCGCACTTAATTCCTGAGCGTATGGATCTATCATCACCTTATGCGGATTAAACCAACGCCCCTGTTGAGGGTTAAACTCGCCATAAACCCGATAGCCATAGCGTTGCCCAGGCTTTGCTTCTGGTACAAATATATGCCAAACATCGCCAGTGCGCGCTGGCATTGTCTTTGCAAAAATCTGTTCATCATGTTCATTAAAAAAACACAGCTCAACCTTTTCGGCTTCAGGGCTGTGCACCGCAAAATTAACTCCGTGATGGGTCACTTGAACACCCAACGGGGTGGAGCGCCCTGGCAAACATTCAGCGTTTCCTTGAATACGCGTGATCATAAAAAATTAACCCTATTCATTCGCTAATCGTTGTCAGATGAAACTCGTTTTATAAACACCGTTGCTAGCGGTGGTATTTTAATATCAATAGCATGCGGCAAACCACTGGTCGGCTCTTCGATACTATAAAACTCAGACCCTGCATCATAATTACTGCCGCCATAAAAATGGGAATCGGTGTTAAGCAATAGCTGATAACAGCCGCTCATCGGTACCCCGATTCGGTAGTGGCTATGGGGTGAAGGCATCATATTTGAAACAACAACGACAAAATCTTCGTCATCGCTGTAGCGAATAAAACTAAAAATACAGTTTTGCGAATCATCGTGATTTATCCATCTAAAACTCGATGCGTCGCTGTCGCCTTGATGCAACGCCGACTCTTCTTTGTATAATCGGTTTAAATCTTTGACCAGGCTTTGAATACCTTTATGCCGATCGTCTTCAAGGCTTTGCCATTCAAGTGCTCCACGGTGATTCCATTCGATGCGTTGAGCGATTTCATTGCCCATAAAATTTAGTTTTTTACCAGGGTGCGCATACATAAACCCATAGTAAGCTCTTAAATTTGCAAATTTCTGCCATTCATCACCTGGCATTTTGGTTATCAAAGAGCCCTTTCCATGTACGACTTCATCGTGAGACAGCGGCAAGACGAAATTTTCATTGAATGAATATACCAGCGAGAAAGTTAGGTCGTTGTGATGATAGCAACGGTGTATTGGGTCTCGCTGCATGTAGTTAAGTGAATCGTTCATCCAACCCATATTCCATTTAAAGCCAAACCCTAACCCACCCGCATAAACAGGCCGAGTCACACCATCAAACGCGGTCGACTCTTCGGCAATGGTAATAGCGTTCGGGTAGCGACCGTAAATGGTTTCGTTAAAACGCTTGATAAATTCTATGGCTTCGTAATTGTGATTGCCGCCATCTACATTAGGGATCCACTCGCCTTCGTTTCGCGAATAATCCAAGTACAACATGGAAGCAACGGCATCCACTCGAATACCGTCAACATGAAAATAATCGAGCCAAATAACAGCGGAAGAAATGAGAAAATCACGAACCGTAAAACGACCATAATCATAGATATGAGAATTCCAATCAGGATGCCATCCACGCCGAGGATCGGCGTATTCATATAAAGGGGTGCCATCAAATAACCCTAAGCCATGAGGGTCAGCGGGAAAATGCGCTGGCACCCAATCGACCAACACGGCAATATTATGTTGGTGGCATTGATCAACAAAGAATTTGAAATCATCAGGCGTACCAAATCGGCTCGTTGGCGCAAACAAACCCAAAGGCTGATAACCCCAACTGCCATCAAATGGATGCTCACTGACTGGCACGAATTCGACATGGGTATAATTCATATCGACTAAATAGGGAATCAACGCTTGCGCTAGCTCGCGATAACTTAAGGGCTGACCATCTTTATGTTGCCAAGACCCTATATGCACTTCATAAGTGGAAATAGGCGACTTATTAGGCTGCTCAAACGGCCGATTTTGCCAAGCCTGGTCTTGCCACTGGTAAACATCATGATCAAAGACAATCGAATTAAAATGTGGATGCTGGCCGCAGTAAAAGTTATAAGGGTCCGATTTATGAGGCAGCACATGCTCGCGAGCATCTTTAAGTTCAAACTTATAGGTATCGCCCGCTTGTAAGCCGGGCACAAACAGCCGCCAAATGCCGTCATCACTACTTTGCATTGGGTGCCGACGCCCATCGTAGTTATTAAATTCACCGATCACACTGACCGCACGTGCATTGGGCGCGTAAACGGCAAAACGGACACCTTCGACCAGCCCTTCAGCAGTATCCACATGGCAAAGGTGCGCGCCCATGTTTTTATAGAGCGTTGCAGAATCGCACGTGAAATCTGTCATAGCTCGATCACGAAACTGATAAGCATCGACCACGCGCCAAGAATGCCCCCCCGAAGAAACCGCCAAACTGTACAAAGGCTTATGCTCAGACTTTACAGTGCACTCGAACACGCCGCGACTGTCGACTTGCTTCATAGACATCAATAGCGATTGACCATCGAGAGAAAAAACCTCCATCGTCTCAGCATCAGGAACAAAAGCTCGAATCAGCCAACCCTCACCAACATCGAACACCCCTAAAACATCGAACGGTTCAGCTTCCAAGACATTGCTTAAGCGACTCGCTATAGACATAAACACACAACCTTCGCATTGCTATTATCATTATTAATATAGCCTATGCTAACGGAATCACCGTTCAGTTGTCAGGTGCAAAAAGCGGTGGGTGGTTTTTAGTGGCTGTTTTGGGCTGCGGGCGGTGAGAGATAAGCTGTCAGTTTTTAGCTTCAAGCGGCAAGTTAGGTCAAAACATTTCAACAATCGCGTCTTTGCTTTGAGCAAAACCCGCTTTGTTGGCGGGTTTTGCCGGTGTAGAGTTATCTAGATTGTAGTGCGGCGATTCTGCGTTCTAGGCTTGGGTGTGAGGCAAACACTTCTGAACGTTTGCCATGAATACCGAAGGCGACTAGTTGCCCATCTAACTCTGGTTCTGCCGATTGCTTTAAACGCTCTAAGGCGGCAATCATCTTGGGTGCGCCGACCAATTTTGCTGAGGCGGCATCGGCTCTGAACTCTCGTTGTCTAGAGAACCACATTTGAATGATGCTGGCTAGCACACCTAGAATCATCTCTAGAATAAAGACCACGGCGATATGAGCAATAAACCCTAAGCCACGGCCATCTTCGCCACGTGCGACGAAACTGCTGATTGCACCGGCGATAATGCGCGCGAAAAACATGACGAAGGTATTCAACACCCCTTGAATTAGGGCCATGGTGACCATGTCTCCATTGGCAATGTGACCAATTTCGTGGGCAATGACGGCTTCTTGCTCATCTTGGCTCATTTGCTGAAGCAACCCGGTTGAAACAGCCACCAATGACTTATTTTTGCTCGCACCCGTCGCAAAGGCATTAATGCTGTTACTAGGGAAAATAGCCACTTCGGGCATAGGAATGTTCGATTGTTTCGACAAACGCTCAACCGTTTGAACCAACCAACGCTCCATTTGAGAATTGGGCTGACTAATGACTTTAGCACCGGTCGCTTTAACAGCCATCCACTTAGATAACATCAAAGAGATGAAGCTGCCACCAAAGCCAAATACTAAGCACAAAATCAACAACCCAGAGGTATCACCTAAAGACACCCCAAACATAGGCAAAACGATATTTAAAAAGGCTCCTAGCACCACCACAATGGCAATGTTAGTACCCACAAACAACAACGTTCTTAGCATTTGAAACCCTTCTCGATTAACGAATATAATTCTAACGCTTATTTTGAGGCTAAACTGAGAAATTCAAGATAGGCCGGAAGTCACAACTTACTACATGGCTCTCGAATCGTATGCCCAGTGCAGTAATGCTTGGCGCTGCTTACGACGGCAATCGTGGTCATAAGGCTGACAATTTTTACGAACAGCGCCCGCGTGGCGACTAAAAGCACGCCAACGCTTAATTTGTCGAGCATCATCGTCGGTTCTTCGCCCCATGTAGTAACGACAATACCATTGGAACCACCCTCGCGGGTCTTGATCATGTATCCAGCCCTTTCTTTGCCATTCGGCCAAGGGTTGTGAGGCATCGATTTCAAAAAAGTTGAGCGAAGGATCCTTTCGCAGCGGCGCTAGTTTTGCATTTTTGAACCACTGAGCCGGAAACTCATCAACGCATTCATTGATATATTTCCCTCCAAATACCCCCAACGCCAACATTTCTTGTGGCGTCAGCTCCGGCTTGAAATCGGAGTCAAAATTTTCCCCGATAGGCGCCACAAGTTGGTATTGGTAGTTTGTTTGGAAACTATCATTCACGGTGACTGTTTTCATATACGATTCAATAACATCAATTCGTTAGGGTGCGGTGCCAAATAATACGATTGATCAATATAGTCATGCGGGTGCCGACGAAAATGATGGCGCAATAAAGTGACTGGCACAATGAGCGGCACCAAGCCTTGTCGATACTGTTCAACGATGTCATTCAGCTCTTGCTTATCTTCAGTATTGAGCGACCGTTTTAAATAGCCCTGAATGTGCTTCAACGTATTCACATGGCCCTTACGAGGCGCCATTTTTTTCAACAATTGCATCATCGCCGTAACATATTGATCGGCAACTTCTTCTAGCGCTAAGTCTTTTGTATTGGCTAAAATCGCCCCTAACGCTTTAGCGCCTACTTGGTCATGGCTCATAAAAATATACTTATGCTGAGCATGGAACTTTTGTAATTGGCCAATCGAAAAATCACCCGCAATAAGAGCACGCCAACGAGAGTAAACAAACACACGCTGAATAAAGTTTTCACGTAGATGAGGGTCTTCCAATCGCCCTTCTTCTTCTACCGGTAAGTTAGGGAAGTTTTTAAGCAATTGCTTAGCGTATATACCAACGCCGGTCTTAGTCGGCATAGCATTGGTATACACTTTCACGCGCTCCATGCCACAACTGGGTGAACTGTGTTTTAAGATGTAACCACATAAGTCTTGATGCCAATGTACTTGTTCATCGGCTTTGGCTTTCAGCTCATCCGTTACATCGATCGTATCGTCTTTGACGCCCACACACCGAATATCCCCGTCTTTTGCTATTAAACGGATCGGAGCGCGTGGAATAGGCAGCCCAATACTTACTTCAGGGCAAAATGGAACAAATTCAAAATATTGCCCTAATACATCCGTCGCGTATTTATTCAGTTTATGGCCCGAATCAAAGCGGACTTTTTCGCCTAGAAGGCAGCTGCTGATACCGATTTTAATGGTTGTTTCCATGATTGGGTTCTTCGAAGGCTGTTAACTTAAATTAATGTACACATAGCAGTCTAGTTCAGATCACTCTGAAGTGGGCGGTAATCTTGCTTTAAAAGGCACTCAGCTGTTTTTACAGTAGCAGCCGACAGCGCTCAAGGGTGAAAACCGCTGCTTAAGCGATTGGTTTAAATAGGCATCAATGAAGCTGTTATCAGAATTGCAGTAATTTGCATCACTAAAAGGGCCGGCATACATAAGTGTGCCATCTGTATCGAATATAACCGCCATGGGCGTCGCGGGTACTAACGCTTGTTGTGCATCTGATAGAGAACGCACTGACATGTCTTGAAAGGAAACCTCGGAATATTGCTGTTTTACTTGCGCCCAGTGCCCAACCGAGGCGCCATTGCAGACACATCCTTGCTCTTCAACGCGTATAATTTGAATTTGACCATCGTTTGTATATTCAAAAGCAGCACCTACCGCATCTAAGTAGGCCTCTACGGTCGTAAATTGGCGGTGAATCACTTGATCCTCGTCAAAACTGATCAATCGGTCCGAGATAAACTGAAACAGTAAAAACACCACCAGCACACCCCAAAGCAGTGCGCCAAATATCATCCATGTACTAGGTTTTAAACTTTTGAATGCTTTCATTTAAGGCTTCAAATCGTTGTGATACATCTGACAGCTGATCGCTACACAAAGCAATACTTTGCGTCATAGAATTTGCAGCATCTGTTATTGCGTGCACTTGAGAATCGATACCCTGATTAATTTCTGTTTGGGTCGAGACAGCGCTGGCAATGTTCATTGTTCTTTGCGCAATTTCATCTATCTGGGTGCCCAGAGTAGACATTTGTTCCGTCGCGGTATGGTTTAACGCTTGGCTGCTGTCAATTTCTTCGACAGACAGCTTCATGGTTACCATAGAGCCACTAGCACCCTGAGTTAGGTTTTGAATGAGTCCATTTATTTCTTCCGTCGCTTGGTGCGTGCGGGTAGCTAATGCTCTTACTTCATCGGCGACTACGGCAAAGCCACGTCCTTGTTCACCCGCTCTGGCTGCTTCAATCGCCGCGTTAAGCGCTAACAAATTGGTTTGTTCTGCAATACTTTGAATAGACTCAACCATGCCTGAAATAAGGGTCGTGTCTTGATCTACTTTTGACATCGTCTCACTGGTTTCTGCTATGTGTTTTGAAGTAAGCGCTGTTTTTTCAGCCGATTGATGAACCGTTTGAATACTCTCATTTTTCAGTTGGGTTAACTCACTCGCTTTATCTTTCACAAAGCTCGAAACTTCAGATAACGACTTTGCAGCTTCGGTAACCTGCCCTGTAGATTCCAAGATAATATTTAATTGTTTTTCTTGATCGGCCATGCCACGGCGAACATCGGCATAAGATGATTCTAATACTTTTAAGCTGTCGCTCATGACTAAAGACGTGTCCGTTGCGCTGTGAATGACATCTTTTACAGAATGAATAAGCTGCGAGTATTGGGCCACTAACTCATTGCCTTCGTCATCGATCTCTACCGTTAGATCAATATCACCATTGGCTTTGAGCATGAGCTCATTGCTACGAATAATTTTCTGCGCCGTCAGAATCATTGGCTGTGTAATGTGCGCCATGTAACATAGAACCGCTGTCTCCGCGACAATATAGGCTGCGTGCACAAAAATAAACAAGGGTATCCCATTGTTTAACAAAACATTCGTTGGTTGAGATATGTAAATACCGCCGCCGCCGAGTTGCATGATAGCAATGCCAATATGGTAAAGCGCAGCTACTGCAGCGCCCACAATTAAGGGCGTTACTTTTTGGTAAGCATATAAAATTGCGAGCATGATGAAGTAGCCAAAATGTACTTCTATTAATCCTTTAGACAAGTGAACTTGCAATGTTACAAATGACATATACGAAAAAGCCATCGCCGACTGGGTAAGCGTTGAGAACGGGCTGATTTTTTGCAGCAATACAGGTCCTACGGCCAGCAATAGTCCAATAACAACAGCGACACCTAAGGCGCTATTTAATGCACCCAATACAACTGCCAGCGCAAAATTAGCCGCCAAAACGCCCATTAAACTGTTCATGACATATTGATCGTAACGATTCACAATGTTGAACAATTGACCTGATCGCATCTTACCTTCCTTCATTTTTCCCGATTAGAGCTAATTATCGGCTGAGCTCAAAGTTTCTTAACTTAACAATGTTTGTTTTTCTAAAAAAACACCTTGAATAGATGAAAATTATGACCATAGGCACTAATAATATTCCGGTCAGACTTTCATATTAGAAGGCTTTCTAAATATAACAAAGGGAATGATATGAAAATTTGGCAAACGGGCTTATCTCTGGTGGGAATCGGCCTAGTGACCGCAGGTGTAATTAGCGTCATGGGTGCCTCAGGGCAAGCGACAGAAATAGAGGCACCGAAACCTGAAGCCACCACATCGGTTCAAACCATCACCTTAGATTTAGCGAGTTATCAGCCTGAAATTCGCTTAATCGGTCAGATAGAGCCCAGCCAACAGCTTGACATTGTTTCCGAAATTTCAGCCAGCGTATTAGAAACCCCCATCAGCAGTGGCGATGTTGTAGACGCCGGTGTCGTTTTAGTTCAATTAGATGATTTTGATGTACAACAATCTTTAGCCCAAGCTCAAGCGAATGCGGCGGATATTGCAGCGCAAATTCAACTGTTCGATGCACAACAGGCATTGAGCCGTGAAGCTCTGCAGTTAGAGCAAGATCAGCTTTCACTTCTAAATGACAAATACAAACAGCAAAAAGCCGTTGGCGCATCTGCGCAAACGTTGGCGGATCTAAAGCAACAAGTGTCTCGCCAAAATCATTTGGTGAAGCAAGCACAACAAACCTTAAGTAACGCGCCGATCAATAGACAGCAACTTTTATTGCAGCAAACAAAACTAAACTTAGCGCTAAAAAGTGCCCAACGACAAGCTAATAAAGCCACCATTGTTGCGCCTTTTAATGGCCAGGTAGCCGCGCTGCATGCTAAAGCGAATCAATTGGTGTCTCCGGGCAGTGCGCTTTTAAAATTTGTGTCACACGATGACATGCGAGTAAAAGTGAACCTACCCATCACGCTTGCGACAATGCGGCAACAACTCACAGGCCGAATAGAAAGCAATGGTCGAGCCTCTAACATTCGTTTTAACAATGGTCACACTCAAGTGCAACCTGGTTCAGCCGGGTTAGTAAGTTGGTTTGATATTGACGACGATGAAAATTGGATTGTCGGTGAAGTGGTCGATGTCACTTTACACAAACCTAAGGTCGTAAACGCCTTTAAAGTTCCGGTCAGTGCCCTTTTTCAAGACAAATGGATATACAGCGTTGATGAAGAACAAAAGCTGAAACCCATTGAAGTAAAATTACATGGGCGTGTACGTGAAAACAGTCAAGATTGGCTGATAGTAACGCCAACGCAATCCATAGCCAGCAAGCAACGCATTCTAGTTACGCGTCTCAATAACCCAACCACGGGCTTGAAAATTTTCGAACGAGGCGTAGACCCAGAGCCCGTACCTGAATCTGAAAGCGAGGCGGACGAATCATGAGGAAAATAGACGACAAAGGTCTTCTCGCTTATTTTAGTCAGCACAGGGTCGCCGCTAACCTAATCATGATCATGGTTGTTTTTGCTGGAATGGTGGCCTTAAAGCAATTACATACCCAGCTTATGCCTGATTTAACGATTCCTGGTGTTCAGGTGACAACCTCATGGCCAGATACCAGTAGTCGTACCGTTGAGTCTACCTTAACGACTCCTTTGGAATCGGGTTTATTAAACCTAAAAGGCGTCGAGGAAGCCTGGAGTTGGTCTGATGCCGGTTTTAGTCGCATATACTTGCGTTACAAAATGAACATCGACCCTAACGACGCGGTTGAAGAAGTAAACCGTTACATCACAAACTTTGACCTTCCAGAAGGTGCTGAAAAACCCAGTGCGAGTATCGATGAGTTTAATGAAGATGTTTTTTCGATCTTAATCAGTACCGATGGCCCAGTTAATGAACTTAGACCACTGGTGCAACAGTTTAAGAACGATCTACTAAGTCGCGGCATTGCGCGCGTCAACGTCGCGGGGTTTCCCGTAGAAGAAATTCGGGTTGAAACCAATGCCTCTAATTTGATCCAGCAAAATACCAGTATTAATGGGCTCTCTCAAACAATAGCCGTGGCAAACGCTAACAGCCCTGCAGGGTCATTATCGTCAAGCGCGACCAATATTGCAGTGACAACAGATAACGAAATAAACAGTGTGAACGCACTGTCTTCAATTAGTGGCGCAGGCTCAAACCCCATTTATACCTTTAGTGAAGTACAGCGGGTGAATACCGAAGGTACGCGGCGCTATATTTTAGAGAACCGTGCATCCGTTAGACTGCTCATTTCTCGTTCAGAAGAAATTGACAGCCTTGAAACCAGTGACATCATTCAAAACTGGTTAGGCGAAGTGAGACCCACTTTACCTGAAGGCGTCGACATTACAGTTTGGTGGGACCTATCTGAGGTCGTCCAGGGTAACTTAGATATGCTCATCAGCAATGGGTTAGTAGGGCTACTTCTCGTTATCGTAATTTTGTTTTTCTTTTTAAACCGACAAGTCGCTTGGTGGAGTGCCCTGGGCATTCCAATTTCTATCGCGGGTACCTTTATGCTGTTGTTTGGCACCGGCGGCACCATTAACTTTTTGTCAGTTTTTGCATTTTTGATGGCGCTGGGCATCATCGTCGACGATGCCATTGTGGTCGGTGAAGAAACCGTTACTCAGATGGAAAAAGGTAAAACAGCCAATGAAGCGGCATTAATTGCGGCCAAGCGAATGTTTTCTCCTATTATTGCAAGTTCATTAACGACCATTGCGGCCTTTTTCCCTTTACTGTTGTTACCTGGGCCTTTTGGCGAAATGTTGCGCCCAGTGCCTGTGGTCATTATTTCAGTGATTGTAGCTTCGTTGATCGAGTGCTTTTTAATATTACCCGCTCATCTTAATCACAGTTTGTCTAAGCGTAAGAAAGTGCGCAGCGCCTTTCGCGTGAAAATGGACAATGGCTTTGAAACCTTCAGAGAAAAATACTACCGACCCTTTGTCACCGCGGCAATTCATAACCGCGCGATCAGTGTGGCCGTGGCTTTTGCGCTGTGCGTGATTGCTTATGCAATGCCAATTACTGGTGCCGTGCCATTCTCACCAGAACTCGATGTTGAAGATAATATGGTCACCGCTTATATCGAATTCCATGATGATGTGTCTCAGCAAACCGTTGATCAATATACTCAAGCTTTGCACAGTGCCATCGAAACAGCCGATCAAAAATTTGCCGTTGAAGGTGAATCTATTGTTCTTCAGGTCTATGAAATTTCCAGTGCCGGTGAAGGCTTTACACAGCTGCAGGCCAAATTAGTGGATCGCGATAATCGCCCTGTTTCAAATGCTGATTTCTTAAAAGAATGGGGGGACCATATTGATATAGGGCCAGAAGTCAGTTATGTCTCGATTAAGCAAGACAGCTCGTCTGCTTCGGGCGGAAGCCGCGTAAGCTTTTTCTTAGCGGGTCGCTCATTAAATGACTTAGTCGATGCAACCGAACAGCTCAAGCGTCGACTTGAAACCTACAACTACCTAAGTGACATCACAGACGATCTCCCCAATGGCGATGATGAAATTATCTTTCAGCTCAACTCGGCGGGTAAGTCTGCAGGGTTAACAGAAGCCAGTGTCGCGACTCAGTTGCGCCAAGCGCTTGTGGGTAGCCAAGCCGATAAACTAACTCAACACGATGCCAGCATTAATATTGTTGTTAGTTTACCTAAGTCTCTTTATCAGTCGAGTGCGGGTCTGGAAGACATTCCAATAATTACACCGAACAACGACTATGTTCGCTTTGGAGATATTGCTGACAGCACTATCCGTAAAGGGTTGGGCACGATGTTCCATGTAAATGGGCAACTGGGTGTACGCGTCAGCGCGGCATTATTGGATGAAGAAGCCAACGCCAGCGAGATATCCAACCAGCTATTAGCCGATGAAGTACAACCGATTATTGACCAATATGGCTTACAAGCTGAAATACAAGGCAGCGCTCGAGATATAGAAGAAATGATTGGCAACTTAACGCTCGCTGCGTTTGCCAGTATCGGTTTAATCTATTTCATCTTAGTTTGGGTGTTTAGCAGTTACACCTGGCCTATTGCTGTTATGTCGGCTATTCCATTTGGCTTAACGGGCGCGATATTTGGCCACTGGCTACTGGGTATGAACCTCACCTTTTTATCATTCTTTGGATTATTTGGGCTTAGTGGGATTATCATTAATGACTCGATCATTTTGATTAATCGCTTCCAAGAATTGCGTGAAGAAGGTATGGATATGAAGCCCGCGATTATTGAAGCCAGCTGCCAACGATTACGAGCGGTTATGCTCACCTCGATTACTACCGTCGGCGGGCTCATTCCGTTACTTCTATCTAGCTCAATACAAGCACAATTAGTGCAAAGCATGGCCGCATCTCTCGCCTTCGGTATTGCCTATGGCACCGTGTTAGTATTACTGGTCATTCCTTGCTTACTGACTTACATCGAAAGTATGAATCATCAACAGCAACGATTCCTAAACTGGATTAAATCCCGCTTTTCTCGCAAACAAGCGGCGTCTTAACACGATAAGGTGATAGTAAGATAAGGCCACCTTTGCTAAGGTGGTCTTATCTCATAACTTGATTATTACCGTGGCAAATTGGCAACAAAAAACCTTGCACCCGAACATTAAAATGATCGCGTTTTTAGTGATCAGTTTTTTTGTGCTGATAGGCTTACTACTGTTTGCAAACAAGCAATTTTACGCGTTAGAAATGGCCTCGATTCAAGAGAAAGCGAGCCAACGTTTATCGGTTTATCAAAATGCTCTGCAAGCCAGCATTCAGCGCTTTGAGTACTTGCCGGCTGTACTTGCCAACGATCCACGTATTCAAAAAGCCCTATTGTCTGCTTCGGCTGATACTACGACCTCTTCGTTACTCAGCAATATCAATAATCGTTCTGGTGCCGATGAAATATTTGTCTTAGACAGCGCAGGCACTACCATTGGCGCATCAAATTATCTCACTAAAACAAGCTTTGTCGGTCAAAATTATTCATTTCGACCTTATTATCAATCGGCGGCTAAAGGTGAGCAAGGTTTCTATTTTGCCGTGGGCGCTACAACTGGAAAGGCGGGGTTATTTTTTGCCGAACCGGTGATTGTAGATTTGGAAATTATTGGCTCTGTTGTGGTCAAAATTAACTTCGATGCACTCGAAGCAAACTGGTCGCAATCGGGTGAAAAGATTTGGATCAGTGACGAGCGAGACATTATCTTTTTATCATACGATTCTCGATGGCTGTACCAAGGGTTACGCCCTTTAAGCCTACAAGAAAGCCAACATTTGGTAGAGACTAAGCAATACGGTGATCACGAGATCGGAACATTGAAGTCACAGCAACGTAACGATGGCACGGCGATAGTCTCGCTGCCAATAACCGGCAACCAAGTTTTATTTCGCCAGAAAATGCCAGGGGTGAATTGGCACATTAACTGGCTGTACGCCACACAACAAATAGAAACCGCGGTTGCTCGGTCTGTTTATTCCATCGTATTTGCGTATTTAATATTGATCATCGCGATACTTTGGATTCGTGAGCGGGTAAAAAACGCACAATCTCAAGCAAAGTTGGCTACGTTAATTGCACAACGCGAGTCTCATCAACGCGCCATTATCGAAGGCACCGATGCCGGATTGATCAACCTAACCCACGATGGCAAAACAACCTTTGTAAACCCTCAAGCTCAGCGGCTGTTTCGACTAAAAACCAATGCATTGCCCGACATAAAACAGCTCATTAAAGGTTGGCGAGGCGTGCATGCCTCGTTAGAGGCCATAGATGCCACGGGGATTCGTTCTGATGGCAGTACTTTTCCTATATTGGTTTCTTCTAGTGCCATTGGATTATCTGACCCCTCAGACTACCTAATCACCATTCACGATGTGAGTGAGTTGAAGCAGGCTCAGTATGAACTGGTTAAAAACAATGACGAATTAGAACAGCGGGTACATGATCGGACGAATGAATTACGTGCCGCCGAAAAAGAGCTCAGCCATTCGCAGCGCTTGGCATCACTCGGACGAATGTCTTCTGCGATTGCACATGAAATTAACCAACCCATTACGGCTCTGTCGAGCTATGCCGCTAGCAGTGAATTACTGATTCAACGCAATCAGCCTGACAAGGTTTTATCGAATTTGAAAAAGATCAGCGGCCTAATTGATAGGCTATCGTATATAAGCCGACAACTTAGAATGGTGTCAGGGAAACGAAACACGGGGTTGTCGAATATTAAACTATTACCCGCCATTCATTATGCTCAAGATGTTTTAGCCTCTAAGCTTGCGCACGCCAAGGTCGATCTCATAATCAACGTTGACGAGCAACTTTGCGCTCGAGGTAATAGCATGATGCTCGAGCAAGTTTTAGTGAACTTATTGAGCAATGCCATTGATGCCGTAGCTAAAGTCAATCACCCTCAAATAACGATCAAGGGATCATATTCTGATTCAGTTTTATTAGTTGTAGAAGATAATGGCATCGGCCTAAGCCAAGAAGAGCTACCGCATATTTTTGAACCCTTTTACTCAGCCAAACAAATTGATGAAGGCTTAGGGCTAGGGCTCGCCATCAGTTACAGTTTGGTATCAGATATGGGTGGACAACTGACGGTAGATAGCCAAGTGGAGTCCGGCACTCAATTTACGATTAAGTTGACACGATAAGGGTTTAAAGATGTCATCGAAAGACCAAGAATATCACGCCATCATTGTCGACGATGATCCAGCCATTCGAGAATCACTTGAACAATGGTTAGATCTCGCTGACATTCATGTTCAAACCTTCAGCAGTGCCTTAGACGCACTTGTGAATATCGATGAACATTACCCCGGCGTCATAGTCAGTGATGTTAAAATGCCTGAATTGGATGGCATGGAGTTTCTACAACGAGTTCCAGCCGACATTCCCTTTATTCTTATAACCGGACATGGCGGCATTGCACTCGCGGTTGAAGCAATGAAGGCCGGTGCTTACGATTTTGTAGAAAAACCTTATAAACCCGAACGATTAGTTGAGCTCATTAAAACAGCTTGCCGTCAAAGGCAGGTGGCCATGAAGACCCAACAAAGTCACGATCACTTGGAACAACTGTCCGGTATAGAGAAGGACATCATTGGTCATTCGTCTGCCATTAAACTGCTGCGTAAGCAGGTGAGTATGTTGGCGCAAGTTAATGCCGATGTTGTGATTCACGGCGAAACCGGCACAGGTAAAGAACTTGTTGCGCAGTGTCTTCACAAATACAGCGTAAGAAAAGACCACGAATTTGTGCCCATTAACGTTTCCGCTATTCCTGAAAACTTGATCGAATCTGAATTATTTGGCCACGAAGCCGGCGCATTTACCGGCGCGAACAAGCGTCATGTGGGTAAATTTGAATACGCGAATGGCGGTACATTGCTTTTAGATGAAATTGAAAGTATGCCGATGTATTTTCAGGTTAAGATTTTGCGCGTATTACAAGAACGGGAGGTGACTCGCTTAGGTTCTCATAAACCAACGGCTTTAGATGTTCGCGTAATTGCCGCAACTAAAAAAGACCTAAAAGCGGCCGCCGCTGAAGGTGAGTTTCGAGAAGATTTATATTACCGCTTGCTGGTTTCTGAATTGCACATTCCACCGCTGCGTGAACGTAAAGAAGACATCGTATTGCTGTTTCAACATTTCCTGAACCTTGCAGCGCAATCAAACAACATGACAGCGCCCGATCTTCAATTAGACGATCAACTTACACTGGAACTCCACGATTGGCCAGGCAATGTACGTGAGCTCAAAAATACCGCAGAGCGGTATCTGTTAACACACAACATCAGTGGTATTTCATTGCAAGAATTACTGCAAGTAGGCAACAAGGCTGCGTTAACAAGCAATCCAGACAGCTCACTTTCTCAGCGTTTAGAATATGTTGAAAAAATGCTCATCGCAGAAGAATTAAAACATCACAAGGGTAATATTAAAGCGGTGATGGACGTACTTGATTTACCGAGAAGAACGTTGAACCAAAAAATGCAAAAATATGAGTTAAAACGAGAAGATTTTTTAGAATAAACTAAGGCTGCGTGTGCAGCCCTAGTGTTAATAGGTTAAATTAAAGAAGGTAACCAAAGCACAATACTTGGGAACATAATCAGCACCGCAATGGTGATGACATCGGCCACAAAGAAAGGCGTTGCTCCTCTAAAAACATCTTGCACTGAAATGTCTTTTCGCACCCCGGCTACCACAAAACAGTTCAGGCCTATCGGTGGTGTAATGAGGCACAGTTCAGCCATTTTCACTACGATGATACCGAACCAAATGGCGCACCCAGCCGCCGACACACCAAAAGCTGAATCTGCGGCCGTAACCATCTCCCCCCCGTTTAATGCGATGACCGCTGGAAACACCACCGGCAAGGTGAGCAGCAACATGCCTATCGCATCCATAAACATACCCAACACAGCGTAGGCCATGAGAATAAAAAGTAATGTGATGAATGGGTTTTGATCGATCCCTGCGATCCAGTCAGAGAATGCATTGGGTAAATCGGCAAAGCCTAAAAAGCGAACATATATTAAGACGCCCCAGATGATGGTAAAGATCATCACCGTCAACTTAGCCGACTCCATTAATGCGCCTTTCAAACTAGGCCAACGCATACCTTTATAGAGCGCCATGGCTAAAATGACCAAAGCACCTAGCGCGCCAGCTTCAGTCGGTGTGCCTACCCCGCCGTAAATACAAATCATGATGATGAACACCACAAAAAATATGGGGAACGAACCCGGAAGCACTTCTAGGCGCTGTTTCCAGGTAAAGCCTTTTACCGGTGGCCCTAAGTCTTTTTTCCAAACGGCTAAAAAGACCACTAAGCCCGCATAAATAAGTGCCGACACTATGCCAGGAATAAAGCCAGCCATCAGCAAGGTACCTACATCTTGCTCTACGATAATGGCGTAAATGACCAAAATGGCCGAAGGCGGAATCAACGAAGCTAAAGTACCCCCAGCTGCAACGACACCCGCGGCAAATCGTTTGTCGTAACCAAGCTTGAGCATTTCAGGAATTGCGATTCGAGCAAACACGGCCGAAGTTGCAACCGATGCGCCTGAGACCGCCGCAAAGCCTGCGGTAGAAAATACCGTTGCCACACCTAAACCACCCGGCAACCAACCCACCCAGCGTTTAGCGGCTTCAAATAAGGCTTTGGTTAGGCCTGCGTGATAAGCCAAATAACCAATTAAAATGAAAGTAGGTATGAGCGATAACGACAACGTTGTTGCTTTCGAATGCGGTACCGTTCCGGCCATTTTAACCGCAACCATAAAGCCACGCTCAAACCCCATCTTGGCCGAGAATATCCACACCAATCCGATAAAGCCTGCTCCGGCTGTGGCAAAGGCCACTCGAACACCCAGCAAAACAAAGACAAGCATCACGACTGAAACAATCACGCCTATTTGCAACGGCTCAGCGTTCATCATAAATTCAATCATGATGCGCCTCCGTCTAAGCTTTCGGCTTCACGCGCAGCTTGGGTTGCGGCATCTTCGATTAAAGGCACCGCCACGGGTGATTCAGATGCACGAATAATGGCCACGCTGTAAGCCCACAGTTGAAACACCAGGCGAATGGCTAAGAACGTAAGCGCCACTGGCACGATCAATTTGGCGGGCCAAATCGGCAAGCCAATATCCATAGAGCTGTCGCCATTAGAAAACGCGCGATAAAAGTGAAGATAGCTTCCGTATATCAACACTGACGTTATTAATAACATAAATAAAACCGACACCCACTCGGCAATCCAGAGCAAGCGCCCTTTCATGACACTGAGCAGTATATCCATGCGGATATGGCCACCTAATCGCTGACAATAGGCTATGCCCACAAACGCAAAAATAGCCATGGCTTGCTCTACCCAATCTACGTAACCGGAGACGGGGATATTAAACAACCATCGTCCTAAGATATTCATGACCGCCAAAGCCACTAAAAATAAAATGGTAATACCACCGAATAAGGTAAACAGACTTTCTAATTTAAATAACCAGCGGTCTGCCTTACTCAGTGTACTGCTATCTTCAAGTACCGTTGCCGAACCTGACATATCAAACCCTCTAATGAAAGGCGCCTCACAAAAATGAGGCGCAATGGCAGGACTTTTACTTCAACGTGTCTAATACTAAATCGTACAACTCTTGTGCTGGCAGCTTTTTCTTATTCATGCTGTCAATCCAAGCTTGGTGCACAGGACCTGCGGCTTTGTCTTTAAAGGCCTTCAATTCAGCTTCGGTCAAGGTTACGCGCTCAATACCTTTTTCATCTAATTTTGGTCCCCATGCGGCCATAGTTTGGTTGTTGTAGTAATCAACATAATGATTCAAGGCTTCATCAACTGACCCTAACAATGCATCGCGATGTGCGGGTTTTAAATCAGCTAATGAATCAACATTTACAACCACTGGGCAGTTCACCGTGCCTGGGTTTAGATTGGTGGTCCACCAATCGGCCGATTCAACGGTACCAAATGACATGTGAGCATGCGGCGCAAACGATGCGGCATTAATAACGCCTGAATCTAACGCTTGACGCACTTCTGTCGCCGACATAGACGTTGGAACGGCACCAGCAATGGTTAAGGCTTCCCCAATGCCGCCTGTCGCACGAATACGTAGCCCTTTAAAATCTGCCAGTGACTGTGGCGCATCGCCGACACCTGCAATGTTGTACTGCGGCAATGGCGAAGGCATTAATAGTTTTGCATTCCATCGAGCTAAGTCTTTAACGACCGCAGGATGGTTATAGACCGCTTTTGACACGGCAATTTCTTGCTCAAGCGTAGAAACGCCCATAAATGGCAGCTCTAGTACCGTAATTGATGGGTTTTTGTCGGGATGATAACCCGCGCAGAACTGTGCCATTTCAAAGGCACCAAAAGAGATGCCGTCTAAATTTTCTTTATTCTTAGATAAGCCACCGTAAGAAATATTTAACGTGAACTCACCATTGGTTTTCGCAGATACAAGCTCGGCTAATTTCTCAACGTGCTCCGTGAAGGCGCGGCGCTTACCCCAAAGCGATACATTCCACTGGGTATCTGCAAATACCTGTGGTGCTGTGAAAGAAACCAATACCGCCGCGGAAACCGCTAGTTTTGTTTTTAATTTCATACCATTACTCCGATCAATTATTTTTATAGTGTCGTGTTTGATGCAAGCGCATCTGGGTCGATCGACTATTGCAAAGCCTATGCCGATAATTGCAACTGCCCTGTATTGCCCATAAATGCGCCGTCAGAATGCTAAACAACCGATCTTCTATGAGTTTTAGAAGCTTTTTGAGCAAAGATTGGCTTATCTGTAAACGACAATAGGCAAAATATTGCTTATGACCTTAAAAAAAAAAATCGCAACTGCCTTTCAATTCACCCAACTAGCCCCGATACTAACGGGCTGAAAACCTTCCTCGGAGAATTCATGCAGTTAGACGCACCGCAATCGAAAGCCCACCTCATTTGGCATTATTTTTGGCAAAACCGCCTGTCTTACAGTTTAGCCATTCTATTTATTTTGCTTGTTAACTGGTTACAAGTTGAAATCCCTTTAATGGTTAAAACAGCCATCGATTTATTAATGGCCAATGTAGCTGATAACCAAGACGCTTTAATGTCATCTGTATGGATGATCATTGGTGCATCTTTAGTGCTAATTGTCATACGAACCCTTTCTCGTATGTTTGGCTTAAACCCTGGGCGGTTTGTTGAAGCTCAACTTAAAAACGATTTATTCGCAAAATTGAATCGATTAACAGACAGCTTTCACAGTGCGAACAACAGCGGTAAATTAATTTCAATCATTAATAACGACATCAGCGGCATCCGATTATTTTTCGGCATCGGTTTTATGCAGCTGTTCAACATAATTTTTGCACTTTCATTTACGCCATTTTATATGTGGCGAATTTCTCCTTCGCTCACACTCTATTCATTTTTACCTATCATCTTTGCCTTTGCTATTTACCGAATTGGCTTTGTAAAAATGCGCAAGCTTTGGACCGATCGAATGCACAGCCTGCAAGGGTTAAGTGAGCAGCTGGTGCACTTTTTATCTGGCATGGATGTAATAAAAGCCGAGCATATGGGCCCTTGGGTGCAAAATGAAATTGCACAAGCGAATCAAGAGTTGCTCGACATCACCGTTAAAATTCAGCGCATTCAAGTTTTCATTATGCCCGTGCTCGATTACGCGAACCAAATGATGAAAATTTTAATCTTAGGTTTAGGTGCCGTGATGGTCTTAAACGCAGAGCTCACCGTGGGCGAAATTACCGCGTTTTTATCTTATTCCGTCATGCTAGCAGTACCTTTCGGTGGTCTAGGACGAATTCTCAGCGTGATCCAAATGGGCATGGTCAGTATCGAAAGTGTAATGACAATATTAAACAGTAAGATTGACCCTACAAATTTAAAACGTTTATCCGAAACAGACAGCAATGCCATTCAACGTTCAACATTGAAGGTGAACAATTTATCTTACCGATATCCGAACAGCGAGTCTGACGAGCCAACACTAAAGAACATCAGCTTTGAATTACCTCAAGGTAAAAAGCTGGGTATTTTAGGGTCAGTCGGTTCTGGGAAAACCACCTTAGTTAATTGCTTAAATCACTTGTACGATTTAGAACCAGGCATGCTAATTTATGGGGAGCACGATATTACCGACTGGTCTCGACACGATTGGCACAAACAGGTCAGAACCATTACCCAAGACCCTTATCTCTTTTCAGCGACGCTAAACGATAACGTGAAATTTGGTTCCGAACACAATGCAAACGCACCGACTCTAAGCGTGGAAGAAGCCATTGCAGCGGCACAATTAAGCGGCGATGTAGAGCGCTTTGCTGAGCAAGGCAATACCATGGTCGGTGAAAAAGGCATTATGCTGTCTGGCGGTCAAAAACAACGCGTCAGCATTGCGCGTGCACTCTATACCCCGGCAGATATTCTTATTTTAGACAACGTCTTATCGGCTGTCGATTACGATACAGAACGCGCAATAATGAGTGAATTGAGCAGCAAGCTGGTTGATCGCAGTTTAGTGGTCGTGTCACACCGGGTATCGGCACTGCAGGAAATGGATGAAATTCTCGTTTTAAATGAGGGTGAAATAATCGCTCGGGGAACACACTCGGAACTATTGAAAACCTCAAGTTACTATCAACAAACTTGGGAACTGCAACAAAACGATCAGGAGGCCAGCGCATGAGCACATTAATAAAAACCGATTGGCAAATTCTGACCGGCTTCTGGCACTTTGCGGCCAAGTATAAACACCTCATTATTATTGGTTTAAGCTCAATGCCGTTTAGTGTTGCAGCCAACCTGCTATTTCCATGGTTGATGATAAAAATTATTGATGAGCAAATAGCTCAAGGTGATTTAAGCCAGCTGCCACTGATGCTGCTGTACATGACTGGTGTTTTGATCATGAATTACATCAGCGATGCCGTGTACAGCTACAGTTTACGTTTGGTGGGGCAACGCACTATTTTTGATATTCGCCAGGCACTGATTGCCCGCATCATTAAACTGCCGAGATCGTACTTTGATAAAACACCCACCGGCATGACATTGTCGCGATTAACCAGCGATCTGGAATCGATAGGCGATAGTTTTGTACTCGGTGTTTTGGGCATCATAAAAGATTCGATCAACACCATTGGGCTGTTAATTTTTTTGTATGTCATTAACTGGCAACTGGCGACTGTTATTTTAGTGCTGTTCCCGCCGATATTAATGATTACCCAATACGTGCGAAATAAGTTGCGCACCTTGTACCAGATTACGCGTTCGTCTTTAGCGCGATCTACAGGGTATTTACAGGAGTGTATTCGAGGCATCAGTACGGTTCAGCTTTATGCGGCCGAACAAGAAGTTGAAAGCAAATACACGCAACTCACCGATGAATTTTTACACGCTCAAGTTAAAGCCAATGGTTGGGATGCCGCACTATTCTCTATCATCGCTGGGATAACAACCATTGCCATGGCATTGATTATTTGGGCCGGTTCAAATTTAGTGCTCAGCAGCGCTGTCGGTATAGGTGTGGTCATTGCGTTCATTAACACCTTGGAAAAAATATTTGTGCCGATTCGAGACTTTACTGGCCAGATCACGGCGATTCAAAGATCGTTCGCCGCCTTTGAACATTTGGATGAACTCTTTAGCGAGCCGTTAGAAGAAGCCGAGCACGATTTATACAGTGACGCTGAGATAGGCAGCAAGTTGGATACATTTGAAAGCATCGAATTTAATGAAGTCTCATTTCGCTACAAAGCGGGCGACCCTTATGTATTGAAAAATGTCAGCTTTACTTTGAACCAAGGCCAACAACTGGCTCTTGTAGGCAGCACGGGTTCGGGTAAGTCGACCATCATGAGATTACTGACAAAAACCTACGAAGGGTACGAAGGCCATGTTTTAGTTAACGGACTAGAGCTAGCGCGTATTCCTAAGCTGAAATTAGAATCACTGTTCTCGATGATGCAACAAGATGTTTTCTTGTTTGATCAAGATGTCAGCTTTAATATTGGATTAGCAAAAGTCGATCAAGCCGCGATTGAAGAAGCCGCCAAGTACGTTTACGCTCATGAATTTATAGAAAGCTTACCTAAAGGCTATGCCACGCACTTACAAAGTGGTGGCGACCAGCTCAGTGCAGGCCAAAAACAGCTTATCTCTTTTGCGCGAGCCATGACCAGCCACGCGCAGCTCATATTGCTAGATGAGGCCACCAGCTCAATCGACTCGGTCACAGAAAGGTTAATCCAAAAAGCATTAGAGCGTGTGTTCGCAGAAAAAACCGTCATAGCGATCGCACATCGACTCAGCACCATTCGAGAATCTGATCAGATTTTAGTGCTTGAAGCCGGTGAAATTGTCGAGCGCGGTAGCCACGATGAATTAGTCTCGCAACAAGGGGTTTACGCAAACCTATTGCAAGAAGAAATTGAGTAACCGCTGAACACGGCTTGAATTCATCTGAAACATTCTCTAACTTAACGCTCACCTAATAATAACTCAGTGAGCGACTATGAAAGTTTTAAAATGGGCAGCCATTGTGCTGCTCAGCCTTCTTATTCTAATCATCGCCGTATTTGTTACTGTTGCACCGACCATGGTCGAAAAAAGCCGAAACACGGTAGCACCTCATGATCCTTACCCAGTAAGCCCACAAGCCAAGGCATTGCACGCAAATCTGGTGGTAGCTGATTTACACGCCGACTCTACTTTATGGAACCGGGATCTTTTGACAAAGAGCGACTACGGACATGTAGACGTGCCTCGCATGATTGAAGGCAACCAGGCGTTGCAGGTGTTTACAACCGTCACCAAAACACCCGCGGGCATGAACTATGACCACAACCGTGCGGACGCTCGCGATAATATTACCTTGTTAGCAATTGCCCAATTGTGGCCAGTAAAAAGTTGGACCAGCCTGAGCGAACGTGCTCTTTATCAGGCCAGTAAATTACACGATATGGAGCGCCGAGCACCGGAGTTGTTTAGAGTCATTGAAACCAAAAAGGATTTAGAAAACTTACTGACCGCACGAGCGATTGGTCGCAAAGTGGTGGGCGGGTTGATCGGCACAGAAGGGTCTCACGCACTTGAAGGAGATCTCGGCAACATAGACCGCCTGTATCAAGCAGGCTTCCGTATGATGAGTTTGCACCATTTCTTTGACAACCGCTTAGGGGGGTCATTACATGGCTCCAGCAATGAAGGGTTGACCGATTTTGGTGAAAAAGTGGTTAAACAGATTGATCAGTTAGGGATTGTTCTTGACCTATCTCATTCTTCAGAAGCGGTTGTAATTGATACCCTTAAACTCACCAAGAATCCTGTCGTGGTTAGCCATACTGGCACGCATGGCCATTGTGACTCACCCCGTAATATTTCGGATTCTCTTATGCGCCGCATTGCCAATACTGGCGGAGTCATTGGAATTGGGTTTTGGGATGCCATATGCGATTACACACCTAGCGGTATTGCCTCGGCAATACAGGCGGCGATTAATCTCGTAGGTGAAGACCACGTGGGTTTAGGATCAGATTTTGATGGCTCGGTAAATACAACTCTAGACGCGTCAGAATATGCGGCCATTACTCATGAGTTACTTCAGTTAGGCTTATCTGAAGCGACTATCGCTAAGGTGATGGGCGGGAATATTGTTCGAGTATTCAGCGAGCGATTACCGGAGTAGCCCTCACCGATGGGGTGTTTCGATAACTTTCGATGCCCCTTTTTATTTATTTAAAATTTTTATCTCAAGTTTTACCCCTTTTCATCTTCTCGTTCGTTTAACTCATACCAATCCATAAAACGAGACTAAAAACGATGAAACTCACGACACCTCTTTGTTTACTCACTGTCGCCATTCTAACCGCCTGCGGTGGTCAGGGGACGAATGAGATCAGCTATGAACCTCCTAAGCCCGAGACCGAGCAAGATAGCCATAACAGCGCAAAAGCGAATAGAACTGAATTACCTCTAGCTACAGAGAAGGTGAGCAGCCCCACAAGCGAGCAATATTCGGCCGATGCTGTCGGCCAAGTAGCTCAGTTAATGGCAAGCCCAGCTGTTGCTTCGAAAGCGATCATTAACGATCTCCCTCGCGATCAGCTGGTCAACACCGAGAATAGAGAAAACTATGCTGAACAAAACATCTCACCCATTAAAATTACGGCTGAACACCCTGTCAGTACCTTTTCTGTAGATGTAGACACCGCAAGCTACACCAACGCTCGCCGTTTTTTAGAACAGGGTAATTTACCCCCGGCCGAAGCCATTCGAGTAGAGGAATTTATTAACTACTTTGACTACGGCTTAGAAACGCCTATGCACCTAAATAAACCCATCGCGATCGAAACAGAAACCATGCAAACGCCGTGGAATGAAAATACGCAGCTCATGCGCGTGTCTTTGCAAGCTTACAAGAGCCAAATGGCGTCTCTGCCACCTGTGAATTTAGTGTTTCTACTCGATGTCTCGGGCAGCATGGGCAACCCTGATAAGCTTCCGCTGATGCAACGCTCATTTAATTTATTGGTCGAGCAATTGCGCCCTCAAGATACCGTATCGATAGCCGTTTACGCGGGCGACTCTGGTGTAGTGTTAGAACCCACCGCCGGCAATGAGAAAGAGGCGATTAACCGAGCCATCAACCAGCTTCGAGCCGGCGGCGGCACGCACGGCAGTGCCGGTATTCATTTAGCGTACGAATTAGCCCAGGCGAACTTTAACCCTGAAGGCATCAACCGAGTCATCATCGGCACCGACGGCGATTTTAATGTAGGCACCGTAAGCCTAGACAGCTTAAAAAGCTTGATCGAAGAAAAACGCGACAGCGGCGTATTTTTAAACGTACTGGGCTTTGGTACTGGCAACTACAATGACTACCTTATGGAAGAGCTGTCTAATCACGGAAATGGCGTTGCGCACTACATCGATAGCTACCAAGAAGCTCGTAAAATATTCTCTGAACAATTAACGGCCACCTTACAAACCGTCGCTAGAGACGTAAAGATTCAAATAGAATTTAACCCCAATAAAGTCGCAGAGTACCGCTTAATTGGCTATGACAATCGTCAGCTCAAGCGTGAAGATTTTAACAACGACACCGTCGATGCGGGTGAAATGGGCTCGGGCCATACCGTTACGGCCTTATACGAAATAGTCCCCGCCAGCAGCCAATTTCGGTTCAATGACCCATTGCGCTACCAAGCAACGGAAGCAAGCAAACATGACCAACAAGATGCCGAACTGGCCTTCGTTAAGGTTCGTTATAAACTGCCCGAGCAAAGTAAAAGCGAACTCATGCAGATACCTGTTATGGCGAGCACCCAAAACGCTTCTAGCACAATACAATTCAGCGCAGGTGTCGCCGCATTTGCAGAACAGCTCAGAAACAGCCCTTACATCAATAACTTTGCATTGAGTGATACGAAAAACTTGCTTGAAGCAGGAAAAAGCAAAGACGATTGGGGATATCGACAACAGCTGCTACAGTTGGTGCAAAATGCGCAGAGTTTACAAGGAACGCAATGAGCCTTGCCCAACCGTTAAAACAATGGTGGCAGTCGAAGAAGCCCTTTTCGAACGCCACCGAATTGACCGATGCTGAATTACTTGTGCAGTATATTCAGCATCAGCATCCGCAGTTGATCGAAGCACTGATCAGCCGACACGGCGATGCTTTGTATCACTTCTTACTCACCTTAGCCGATGCATTTATGGCAGAAGACGTATCGCAACATACTTGGTTAAAAGTAATCGAAAAACCAAACGCCTACCAACACAAAACCGCCAAGTTTCGTACTTGGCTGTTTACCTTAGGCCGTAACGGTTTAATAGATGAGCTAAGACGCCTCGCCCGATGGGAATGGCAACCCATTGAAGACGATGAGGTTTCAACCGATGATCACGACGATAATTTTTTAGTGCTGGAACGAGAAGGATTACAACAAGCCTTCGATGAATCCTTAATGGCATTACCCTTTGCACAACGTGAAGCGCTCATGTTGCAGCTGGAAGGCTTTGCACTAGAAGACATAAGCACAATAACAGGTGACGGATTCGAAACCATCAAAAGCCGAATTCGATTTGCCCGAAAAACGCTGAAAGAACGCTTAGAGGTGATGGCATGAAACACGATTCCCCTAAAAAAGTCACCCTAGAACAACTTTACCAACAGCGCAAAGCCAACCATACCTTACCGGCTGAACTGCATGCGCAATTGCAGCAAAAAATTAAACATCAAAAAGCGAAAAAAACTATTCGCTGGCAGTTCGCCGTACCCATAGCCTTTGCCAGTGTCATGACCGCTGTACTCATTGTGCCAAACCGAGAACAACTTAATGAAAACATGACATTCGTAACGGCAACCCAAAGCATACCGAACGCCAACGCGCCTTCGGCAACTAATCAAACAGGTGAAATGAACACCGAACGTGCAATCGCTAGCGATCAAATCGAAAGTGATTCCGTTTACCAAAGCGCCCCCGTCGAAGCAAAAGCGAAAGCAATTAAATCGACCGCTAACGCCCAACCCTTAGAAGCACTCATGATGCCTGACAGTGTGTATGAAATAACCGCTGAAGTTGGTGTGCAACCTGAAAGCCCAATGATTCTATGGGTAACACAAGGCACACTTGGGCTGTTTGAAAACTGCAATCAAGAACCCATTCAACTCGACGCGAAGACAGATTTGGAAGGCTGGGTTGAGGCAACTTGGGTTGAGGGTGAATGGGGGTTTGAATTGATAGGGGAAAGTTTTGAGTTAGGGGCTGCAAGTTGTAAGTGAACAAACGGTTTTAAGCTGCGGGCTACTGGCCGCGGGTTTAAACAAAAAAACAAAAAACGGTACCGTGGTTAGCACCTAGGCTCGCAATTGCCCTTGATCGGGAATCTGAGGCATGGATGCCGAAGCTTAGCGGCGCAGGGATGCGCGAACAGCGACCGAGCAAGGGTAATTGGGAGACTGGGGGTGGTACTTGGCCGCGGGCTTAAACAAAAAAAACAAAAACGTCACCGTGGTTAGCTCCTAGGCTCGCAATTGCCCTTGATCGGGAATCTGAGCCATGGATGGCGAAGTTTAGCGGCGCATGGATGCGCGAACAGCGACCGAGCAAGGGTAATTGGGAGACTGGGGGCGGTTGTTGACGCCGGACTGCGGGGAAAAATTATGCCTAGGCACTCATGGTTCATAACTGTTCGGTTGCTGTGTAGTTCATATTGATATTAAACAGAGCGCTACGCAATCGATATACTGGGTTTATTCAAAAAAGGAGCGAACATGAATATTGCAAACAATGTTACTGATTTAATCGGCAACACCCCCTTAGTGAAACTTAATCGTTTAACCGAAGGTTGCCAAGCTGAAGTCGTTGTAAAGCTAGAGTTTTTTAACCCGGGAAAATCGGTTAAAGACCGTATTGGCGCAGCCATGATAGAAGATGCTGAAGCCAAAGGCATACTTAAGCCAGGCATGACCATCGTAGAGCCGACCTCGGGCAATACCGGTATCGCTTTGGCGATGATGGCGGCTTCTAAAGGTTATAAATGCATTTTAACCATGCCAGAAACTATGTCGAAAGAGCGCCGTATGTTGTTGCGTGCCTATGGAGCCGAGTTGGTATTAACGCCAGGTCCTGATGGAATGGGCGGCGCAATTGCCAAAGCCAAAGAAATTGCAGAAAGCGACCCCGCTACTCATTTCCTGCCGCAGCAATTTGAAAACCCAGCCAACCCCGCCATTCACGCCAGCACCACTGCAGAAGAAATTTGGCGCGACACCGATGGCAAAGCTGATATTTTAGTCGCAGGGGTTGGCACCGGCGGAACCGTATCGGGTGTTGCAGAAACACTTAAAGCGAAAAAGCCTGAATTCAAAGCCATAGCCGTTGAGCCAGCCGCGTCACCGGTTATTTCAGGCGGCGCAAAAGGGCCACACCCTATTCAAGGTATCGGTGCTGGTTTTATTCCTAAAAACTTAAATGTATCGATATTGGATGAAACGATTCAAGTCAGTAACGAAGATGCTTTTGCCACCGCAAGAGCCATGGCCAGCAAAGAAGGTCTGTTAGTCGGCATTTCATCTGGCGCTGCCGTTTGGAGCGCACTGGAAGTAGCCAAACGCGATGAAAACAAAGGCAAGCTTATTGTTGTGATCATACCGTCTTTTGGTGAACGCTACTTATCAACGCCGTTGTTTGCGGATTTGGCGGATTAAGATACTTTATTAGCTGCTAGTTATTAGCGGCCAGCTGCAAGTAAATTCAAAAGAAATGGCTGATTAGGACAGCCACAATGTAGGAGCTTTAGAAACAAAGTGGAGAGGCGATTTTTTTTCTAGCTGTAAGCTTCACGCTGCAAGTGAGTTCAAGGGATTGAGCTCACCTAGCTCCCAAAGCCAAACTCCTTTCACATTTTTCAATTGAATCTATAGTGACGCCCTCGCTTTCGTGATATTAGTAAAGTATTCAACAAGAAGGATGTTCTACATTGCTTATCGTCGCGACCCTTTTTGCACTGCACACATTAACCCACTATCTCGTTTCGCCTATACTTTTTCAGGAACTTATCAGCCCTTTCCAGCACATAGGCTTCGCGCTATTGTTCTCTATATTCATTTTGCTGTTTATCGCTCATGGTTTCATTTACCGTTCGAGCAAAGTTTCGAAAAACATGCCAGAACTCACTGAACGCGGGCTGACCGCGTTAGTGTTTCCTATGCTGATGGCTATACCCGCGTTAATAAATCATGGGTTAACTTCAGCACTCATTCCAGCCAGCTTTGCATCGGTTGTGATTCTCATTTTTGATAAACCACTCGCAAGTTTTTTTCTAGAGAACAAACACCCCTACTATTCAAAGCTGAACATAGAAAGCAATGCCCCTAGTAACGGCTTCAACACACTAAAAAATCAGTTTTGGACTTTCATCCTTTTAGGTCCGCTTCTATTCTTAATCGCTTCAAAATTGTAGAACTGAGCAAAATAATATGACATTAGCCTTTATCATTATCTGCGTACTACTCATCATTCAAGCTGCGGTTTACCTCTTGCTAAATGCTTGGACAAAGTACTGGCCCACTGTTTCAATCAAAAACTTATCAATTTCAACCCATACAAAACCAAGCGACATTCGATCGGGCGCAACCATTTATACAATCTGTGCTGTCTATAGTTATGTAGTAGATGGTGTTGAGATGCGCTCAAATAGAATTGGCTTAGCAAAGCGAATTCGCACTGAAAATTTAAGGGAATTTGAACGAGTTAAACAAAGATTAGAAGCTTCAAAAACCACTCACTACTGCCCGATAAATCACCGATTCTCGATGTTATCGACAGATGTTCTTAATAAAGCATTCATTTATTATTCTCTGGTCTTGGGGGTTTTTCTTTTAGCCATTATACAGTTTATGGAAAACCAAATGTTCTAAACCTATAAATTTAGCTTGAGTGCTCAATGCAAATAGTCTCAATTTTTTATTGTCAACTCACTTTAACTATTGCTTTCTGCCCCAAAACTAAAAGTTAACTATTATTCAGGCTTGAACCCATGACCAATCTTTTCCAACCCCTAAAAGTGGGTGATTACATCCTTAATAACCGCATAATAATGGCGCCACTCACTCGCTCTCGTGCCAATAACCCTGGTCGCATACCTAACAAGTTGATGGTGGAATACTATCGCCAACGCGCGAGTGCGGGGATGATCCTTACGGAGGCAACTTCGGTCACGCCGATGGGCGTGGGCTACCCCGATACTCCGGGGATTTGGTCTAACGAACAAACCGAAGGCTGGAAGCTAATTACTCAAGCCGTGCATGAACAAGGCGGGAATATTTTCATGCAGCTTTGGCATGTTGGCCGTATATCTGACCCGTGCTATTTAGGCGGCGAACTTCCCGTTGCGCCTTCAGCGATAGCGGCACCGGGGCACGTGAGCCACGTTCGCCCCTTAAAAGATTTAGTCACGCCAAGAGCGCTCTCTATCGAAGAAATTAAAAACCTGCAGAACATTTATCGCCAAGCGGCAGAGAATGCAAAAGAAGCCGGCTTTGATGGTGTTGAGTTGCATGCAGCAAACGGCTACCTATTCGATCAGTTTATGCATGAAAGCAGTAACAAGCGAACTGACGAATATGGGGGTAGTATTGAAAACCGTGTTCGCTTGTTACTCGAAATTGTCGATGTATTAATTGAGGTTTGGGGCGCTGGCAAGGTGGGTGTTCATCTAGCACCGGCGAGCGATGGTGCTGGGCTAGAAGATTCTGATCCACAAGCTTTGTTTTCCTATGTAGCCAAACAGCTCAGTACGCGCAACATTGCGTTTATTTTTGCACGTGAAGACACTCGCGAAGAAAATACAGTTGGCAAATTAGTGCGCGAAAACTTTGACGGTGTTTATATTGCCAACCAACAACTAACTAAAGAAACAGGAGAGCAGTTGCTTAAAGCTGGACGTGCAGATGCTGTTGCTTATGGCGAACTGTTTATTGCCAACCCAGATTTAGTTGAACGATTCAAAGAAGATGCGCAGTTGAATACACCCAACCGCGCTACCTATTATTTTAATGAAGAAGTGGGCTATACCGATTACCCATTCCTTGAAACCACTTAATTTTTTATCACTCTTGGTCTATAAAAAATTTGGTTATTTCGCAACCCATAGGTTCTTATATGTTTAAAGTAATAAATTCAAACGAGATATACAAAAATAAATGGATGAGGCTGCGCGAAGATATTATTGAACGAGCCAACGGCGTTAAAGGAATTTATACGGTTGTAGAAAAGAATGATTTTGCAGTAATCATTGCAATAGAAAATGGCATGCTGCAACTTGTAACCCAATATCGCCACCCCATTCAAGAAAGGTCACTAGAGCTTCCAATGGGAGCATGGCCTGAAAAACCGAATGCCAACCCTTTAGACTTAGCGCTTGGTGAATTGCAAGAAGAAACTGGTTATAAAGCCAATCATATTGAAAAAATAGGGTTTCAGTATGTTGATAATGGAGGATCCACCGTTGGTGCGCACATTTTTTATGCGACCGATTTAGAATTTGTAGGAAAAAACTTAGACGAGGAAGAAGCCGACTTAGAATCATGTGAGTTGTCGGTCAAGGCCTTTGAATCGAAGATAGTCAGTGGTGAAATAACGGATGCGACAACAATTGCTGCCTACGCTCTTGCAAAGCTAAAAGGGTTTGTTTAGTTGTTCACTCTCGAATAAGGTAAGGTGAAGTCTTACTTGTAATTCAAAACCGATCATCTTACTGTAATCGCATTCACCCTCTGCCCTGTATAGGTTTTAACTGTATGACCACCATCCGAGAAGTTTCCAAACTGGCCAACGTTTCCGTGGCAACAGTAAGCCGAGTGGTCAATGGCAATAAGTGGGTTTCGGATAAAACGCGCGATAAAGTATTGGCTGCAATGAGCGAGCTTGGCTATCAGCCTAACTCGTTTGCACGCTCCTTGGCGACGAATAAATCAGAAACCTTTGGCATGGTGGTGGGCGATCTAGGCGGACCGTTTTTTGGAGACATGATGAATTCGGCAGAAGACGCCATACGAAAAGCGGGTAAACACCTCATTGTTACGAGCGGTCATGATTCGGCAGACAGTGAACGCGGGGCTATCGATTTCTTGCTACAGCGGCGTGTCGACGGACTATTGCTTCACCTAGACGTGTTACCCGATGACGATATTATTTCGTTGAGTGATCGCTGCGGCGTTCCTATAGTTTTGGTTAATCGGCACATACCTGAACTGAGCAATCAATGTGTATTTGTAGACAACGATCTCGGTGGCTACTTAGCGACCAAGCATTTAATTGAACTAGGCCACTCCGACATTGCCTGCATAACCGGCCCAATGTATAAAAAGGATGCCAGAAACCGACTTGCGGGGTATCGCTCAGCACTGGAAGAAGCTGGGCTACAATACAGTGACAACTTAGTCATCGAGTCGGATTACACGGAACTGGGTGGAAAGGCAGCCATTGATAAATTAACTCGACGCAACGCACACTATACTGCCGTGTTTGCACACAATGACCACATGGCGATTGGTGCCATGACTTCGCTAAAAGCTCTTGGTAAAAGTGTGCCTGAGCACTGCAGCATTGTCGGCTACGATGACATGGTCATGGCCCGCTACGTTGAGCCAGCCCTGACAACCGTCGCCATTCCTGTTGGTGAGTTTGGCAAACAGGCCGCCTTCCTCGCTTTAAAGTTAAGCGGTGAACAAAACAATCAGATAAATCACCAGTTCGATCCAAAACTGGTCATCCGACGCTCGACGGCGCCTCGAAAACCCGCCTAACTCATTTAAATATGACTTTATTGGCAATTCTCACCTTAAAACTGTAACCGATTACATTATAAAACTGTTTTTCGTTAGGGAAACAGAGTTTTAACTACAGTCAAAACCATTGATTTTAAAGGATTTAATCCATTTTTAAGCGATTTATTGAGATATTCGCGACATTGAACCCCACTAAATAGGTTGACTTACCCACTTCTCAACAATAACCTACCTGTAAACGGTTACAGTTTGTTGTGTAACGGTTAAAAAAGCGAACGGCTTATGCCCTTAGCAACAAAAACAAAAATACATGGAGAAAATGCTATGAAAATGCCAATAAAAGCCAGTATTGCAGCGATTACCCTTGCGGCTTCGGCCAGCTTTGGTGCCGATATTCGAATTGATGGGTTTCCAGACTACGATTCCCAGATTGCTGAAATTGCCCCAACGCTGCCACAGCACAACATTGAAATGCTCAAAAACAACCACGGCGACCATCACAACAAGCTAAAAACCAACCTAGCCACCGGCACCGGTGCGGGTGATGTTGTACTGATTGATGTTGGCTTTATCGGCTCTTTTGTTAATGCTGGCGGCTTTGTAGACTTAACCGACTTTTATAAAAGCAAGGCCGGTAATTACGCCAGCTATGCCGTTGAAGCCGGCAAAGGCAACGATGGTAACCAATATGCTGTACCGGTTGATTTAGGTCCGGGCGTTATGTATTTCCGCCGTGATTACATGGAAGACATGGGTTTCGATATTAACGACGTGATGACCAGTTGGGACAGCTACCTAGCTTATGGCCAAAAACTAAAAGAAAAAGACATTTTGCTGATTGGTAACGCCAGTGCGATTGCTTCGGCTTATTGGCGCTTCAATGTTGCCGAAGGTGATGGCTTATATTTTGATGCCGACGGCAACTCGCTGGTCACTTCTGAGCGATTCATGCGTGCCTTTGAATTGGCAAAAGCGGTTCGTGATGGCGGCATGGATGGAAACATAAGTGAGTGGACAGAAGACTGGTATGCCGGTTTCCGTGAAGGCAAATTTGCGACTCAAATGTCCGGCGCTTGGTTACTCGGTCACCTTCAAAATTGGATGGCGCCAGATACTTCTGGAAAATGGGGTGTCAGTAATTTACCCGGTGGGCTATACGGCACTTGGGGTGGTTCTTACTTAGCCATTCCGAAACAAGCAAAGAATGTATCGGCGGCTTGGGATTTAATTGAGCATATGATCTCTGAAGAAAACCAACTGGTTGGCTTTAAGAAAATTGCCGCATTCCCAGCACATACCGGCACCTACAATGACGCATCTTTTGATGAGCCGATTGAGTTTTTACGCGGTCAAAAAGCACGTCGCTTATGGGCCGAAATTGCCGAAAACATCACGCCCGTTGCACCGATGAATGGCGACTTAATTGCAGAATCTCTAGTGAACGATGCACTCGATAAAGTGTTAAATGACGGAGTCTCAATTGAAAAAGCACTTAAAGATGCCGAACGCCAAATTAAACGCCGCGTTCGTTAATCTTTAGCTTTTTAACGCTACTTTGCGGGCTAACTGAATCACCGTTGCCCGCATTATAAAAAACAATCATTTAGAATTTAATTAATACGTTGAGACCTGTTATGAACAGCGATATTACGACGGCCGAGTTACCCTTGGCTGAGGCCGATACTCGGGTAGAAAAACGACAGCGCTTATTAGAGAAACTAACGCCCTATGGGTTTTTGTCACCCTATTTAATTATTTATGGCGTATTCGGTGTGTTCCCCGTTTTCTTTATGATTTATTTGTCTTTCCATATGTGGAACCCGGTTGAAGGGCTAGGCTCTATGGAATACGTTGGTTTAGAGAATTACGTACTATCGCTTACTGATCCTACACTCTGGCAGTCTCTTTGGAATACGTTTGTTATGGCGGTGCTTTCAGGTACGCCACAGCATTTAGTTGCGCTTCCGCTCGCTTATTTTTTAGTCATGATGGGACCCAAGGTTAGACACTGGTTAACCACCGCGTATTTCTTACCCTACATTACCTCTACCGTCGCCGTGTCGATGATCTTCTATGTTATGTATTCAAAAGACTCAGGCATTATCAACCATACGCTCATCTATTTAGCCGATGCGCCATGGAGCTCTTGGTTATTCGGTGGGTTAAAAGATTCATTACCTCTCGGTTGGGTGCAAGAAAACAGCCTGATTCGTTTTTCTACCTCGTTCGTCGTTTTTTGGAAATACGTTGGCTTCAACACCGTAATCTACACCGCCGGGCTCGCAACGATTTCAAACGACCTTTACGAGGCCGCCGAAATTGATGGCGCTAATTCTTGGCAGCGCTTTCGTCACGTCTCGCTGCCGTTGTTACAGCCGTTTATCTTTTTCGGTGTCACTCTAACCATTATAGGTAACATGAACTTATTCGATGAGCCCTTTGTATTAACTCGGGGCGCACAGTTTGCTCAAACCAACGGTAAAACCATCACCATGTATTTGTACCAAATTGCTTGGGAATGGTTAGACATGGGTTCAGCGGCGGCTATCTCTTGGATTTTGTTTGTCATTATCGGAATGTTCACGGGCGCATACTTTTATCTGTTTGGTCGCAAAGGCCTAGGGGGAAATTAATATGACTCACTCTCAAGCTCGGTTCATAGTAAACACTTATCATATTGCGGGTAAGTTAATTGTTCGTATTTTTTTAGGGCTTTTCGCGATCATCACGGTGTTCCCATTTGTTTGGTCTGCTATTTTAGCGACCCATGATAGAACCACTATGTTCACTGGCGGAATCGACTTTAGCTTTGGCGATAAAATTGAAACCAACTATGCTAGTTTACTATCGATCATGGATTTTTGGTCTGGCATGATGAACAGTGTATCTATTTCCGTCATAGGGACCACAATATCACTTTTGTTTTGCTCAATGGCAGGGTACGCACTCGCTGTTTTTACGTTTAGAGGCAAGACGGCTATCTTCAGTGTGATGATTGGTTCAATGATGATCCCACCCGTACTGACGTTGATCCCTTATTACATGGTAATTTCTGCCATGGGATTAGCTAATACTCACGTCGCTGTTTGGTTGCCATTTACCATCAACCCATTTGGCATATTTTTAATTCGCCAGTACGTTGTCGCTTCGGTGCCTAAAGATTTATTGGAAGCGGCAAAGTTAGACGGCGCAAATGCCTTACGAACCTATTGGAGCATTGTGCTGCCATTGTTAAGGCCGGGGCTGGCAACGCTGGCCATTGTGCAATTTGTATTTCTTTGGAATAACTTTTTACAACCCTTAGTTGTTTTAAACAGTCCCGAAAAAATGGTCATCACGCAAATGCTGCGCAGCGTGCAAGGTGTGCCCAATACACCCTGGGGCGCGGTTATGTTAGGCACAACCATTTCTATATTACCGCTGCTGGCCATATACATGACCGCCAGCAAACAAATGATCGCTGGATTAACCAGCGGCGCCGTTAAATAAAATTAAAGAGAGTTGACCCTGTGGAATTTACACTACCTAAAGACAGCCGCCTAAATAAAAAAAGCTTCACCTTTGGCGTGGCAACCGCATCGTTTCAAATTGAAGGCAGCACAAAAGCGGATGGCCGTTGCGAATCTATCTGGGATCGCTTTTGCGCAACCCCCGGAAAGGTTTTGAATGGCGATGATGGTTCAGTTGCCTGTGAACACTACACTCGCCTAGAAGAGGACTTAGATTTAATTAAATCGCTCGGCGTGGATGCGTATCGGTTTTCAATTGCATGGCCACGTATTGAACCTAAACCAGGACAGTGGAATGAAGCTGGCTTTGATTTTTATGAACGCCTTGTCGATGGGCTAATAGCCCGTGGCATCAAACCTTACGCAACACTTTACCACTGGGATCTTCCCCAGTACCTTGAAGATAAAGGCGGTTGGATAAATCGTGAAACGGCCTATTTATTTTCTCGCTACGCTGAAAAATTGGTCGAACGTTTGGGCGATAAAGTGGTTTCCTATGCCACATTCAATGAACCCTTCTGCTCTGCCTATTTAGGGTATCGCTGGGGTATTCATGCGCCGGGTTTAAAGGATGATCGATTAGGGTTTCAGGCCGCTCATCACCTAATGCTGGCGCACGGTTTAGCCATTCCGCTAATGCGGAAACACGCACCAAATGCGCAACTCGGTATTGTATTAAATATCAACCCGGCCTTCCCAGCCAGTGACAGCGATGCCGATAAACAGGCAACGCAATTATCTAATGATGACAGCAACCATACTTTTCTAGGGCCAATTTTAGCGGGTAAATACCCGACCTCAGTTTTCGAAAAATACCCGCATTGGGCACCAACCCAATTGCAAGGTGACCTTGATATCATCAACGCGCCGTTAGATTTTTTAGGCATCAATTACTACACCGGCGTCACCATAAAAGCCGATGCTCAAGGCGATCCTGAGGAAGTTAATCAACAGGTACCAAAAACAGACATCGGCTGGGATATTATTCCTGAAGCACTTACTAAAGCGTTAGTCGACTACAAGAATACCTACCCAAGCTTGCCACCTATTTACATAACCGAAAATGGTGCGGCCGATAATACAGAGTGCGTCAACGGTGAAGTAAACGATACGATGCGTACCGATTATTATCAGCAACATTTAATGGCGGTTCACAACGCCATAGAGCAAGGTGTCGATATTCAAGGGTATTTTGCGTGGAGTTTGATGGATAATTTCGAATGGGCGTTTGGCTACTCTCAACGCTTTGGCATAGTGCACGTTGATTACGCTACCCAAAAGCGCACGGTAAAATTATCGGGTTTGGCTTGGAAGAAATTCTTAGCCAACCGTTAAGGTTAGAGCAACCCGTTTGCCGAGGGCAACGCCCTCGGCTTTTTTAATTTTCTTCATCGCCTAGCAGTCGCTCTAAACGTGCGCGCTCTTCCTCGGCCTCGGCCATCACGGCCTTTATTTCTTCGAGTACAGAGTCTACATCGGGGTCTTCAGTCGGCCCATCAAACAGTCCGGTCAATTCCGTTTCTGGTTTCAATTCACCTTCACTGAAGTGTGCCCACATTTCTTCACCATAACGACTGTCTAATATCTCAGGAGCAAAGCGACCATAGAATCGCGTAATGTTATTTACATCGCGCATAAACATCGCTTGGGCATTATTGTTGGCCGCAGCATCGACGGCTTGAGGTAAATCGATGATGACAGGGCCGTAATCATCTAACAACACATTAAACTCTGACAAATCACCATGAACTAAACCTTCGCACAGCATCAGTTTAATGTAGTGCATCATAACCGCGTGATCTTCTATGGCCTGCTCATGGGTCAGTATGACATCGTCGAGCCTTGGCGCTACGTCGCCAGCATCATCACTCACTAACTCCATGATCAACACACCGTCTACGCAACCAAAGGTTTCTGGTACACGCACTCCCGCCCGAGCTAAACGTGATAACGCATCTACTTCGGCATTTTGCCAAACTTCTTCTTGCTGCTTACGGCCATAGTTTGAGCGTTTTTCCATGGCTCTCGCTCGACGGCTACTGCGAACTTTACGCCCTTCTTGGTATTGTGCGGCTTTTTTAAAGCTTCGCTTTACGGCGTCTTTATATATTTTGGCGCAACGAATAGCATCGCCACAGCGTACTATATAAATATCCGCTTCTTTGCCGCTCATTAATCGGCTGAGCACTTCGCTGATGACACCATCTTCTACCAAGGGCTGTAATCGTGCAGGTACTTTCATGTTGTCCTTATCAGGTGTTTATTTTTAAATAACAAAGTTAATAGACCGCAGCATACTCTGTTTAAGGCACTGTTGCATTCGCAAAGCCTACTTAATGCCGCGCTTTGCAACGTCATTTTCCGGCTTTTTCCAAATTTAGGATACTCAAAAATCGATCCCGAATCATTTCAGCCGACTCCTTTCCTTCTACCTTATCAATGAGCAAGATCCCTTTACCCTGCTTAGGTTTGGCTTGAACACTATAATAGTGCCGCTTGTTCGCGCCGGACGTTTCCCATGTAGCCGCTTTTTGAATATCGACCGAGGCAATGCTGTCTACCGGTAAGGATTTCAGTTTCTTGTAGACCCCCACAAGTGAGCTCCGTCGAAAAACACCTTCTGAGCGCACCATTACACGGAACTCCGTTAAAAAGGTGACTAAGCTGTGCAACGCAAACAGCCCTCCAATGGGAATAAAAATTAACGGGAAAATAAACGGCCCACCAGCGAGGTGCACACCATAGCCCGATCCGACAAAAATACTACCAAACAAAAAGCTCGCTAAACGTTCACCTATGCGTGAGAACCGAGGGAACCAAACTTCAAATTCAGTACCGTTGTCTTTAGCGTTAAGTTGATCTATTCGATCCACTGAGAGCTCTACCATCGCAGGGTGTTCAGCGGCAAGATATTGATGGGTGGGTTGAGCATTTTCAACCTCATGCACTGGCACCGTAAAAGATCGTTTTATCTTTACTCCAGCGGAAATACGCTCAATGTTTAGGCGCCAAAAATGATAATCGGACCCTTCTGAGGTTTGCGGCAGTTTGCTCGGAATATTTATATTAAAACGCAGTAAGGTTTTATTGTTCTGGGCTCGCTCTATGTAAGCAAATCCTTCTTCATGCCAGCGCGTCACTTCTTTGGTTTCGGATTTACTGCCCGATCGCGTGGTGTACTTATGGATGCAATTTAATGATACCTGATACCGAGCAAGGCTATCGTAATCGGTATTAAAAAGGACCTTAGCGCCTAAATAGCCACCAATGCCAGCAGGGAATGGAGACATTATTAACGGGCTGCGGCCAATTTTCTTCAATCGCCAAGCTTCGCGCACCGTAGCGAAAATACAAAACACAGAAATAGCTGGGAAAATCAGCGCCAATACTATCAACTTATTTCCCGATGACCACTCGCCTTGAAAAGCAAACACCACCGGGAAACTTAACATGCTAATGACAACGCTCATACCAAGATAAACCCAAAGCGTTAGCCGTGCCGATGAATAAATAGGTTTAGATTGCGCACTTTGAATAACCTTATCATCACCCGATTTTTCAACGTTGACTGTATTCGGCTTTTTAATAATAGACCCAACAAACAACAAGGCACCAAAGCCTCCAAAGACCACAACAAAAATCATTTTAAAGCCAACTAGGCCCCAGCGGATTTCGGGATATAAATAAGATTGATGGGGTTTACGGGGGTTTACCACAGCTTCAATGTTTCGGCCTTTCGACAGCAGCCATTCTAATTCTCGGCCCTTGTCGTACTGCCAATCGCCAATGTTGTCGTTGCTTGAGCTTATACCCACACGATCGGATATATATTCTTGCCCGAGGTACTGATATTGATAGCGTGCAGTGGCTAAGTAGGTCGTACTGTCGCCGTGACTGACCTCTAAATTCGCTGAGATCAGCTTGGCGGGGACGGTATCCCAAAAGGGAGCACTTGCGCCGATATAGATTGTTGGGATGATGCTGAATAGCAAAAAGCCAACGCCAATGCCCAAAAAGGGTAAAGAGAATAGCGTTACAGCCCAGTTGGGCTTTTTGAATGTTAATGCCATGCACAATGCCTAAAATTTTTAATATAAGTCATTGTGCTATGGATAAGGTAAGTTTGTGAAGCGTACAGCCTTACTATGTTCATTTAATTTTTTGGCTAGGGTATAAAATCTATTGCATAGATGGGTGGCAGAAAATTATTCACGATCTGCCAGGTACTGCCTTCATCGAGACTCCACCAAAGATTGCCTGTGCTCGAACCAAACACCAGCAATGTCGCATCTCGATTTACTTTAAAGGCATGCCGAAAAACTAAATCGTAGCAATGCTGCTGTGGTAGCCCACTCCGTTCAGCCTGAAAACTTGATCCGTCATTGGTTGTTTTCGATACATACAACGCCGCGCTTTCAGGGTATCGACTTTCATCTTTTATTGCGGGAATAAACCATGCGGTATTCGCTTCTTTTGGATGAACAGCAACGGCAAAGCCAAACGAAGAGCCTACATCAGATACACATTCTTTCCATTGTTTACCTCGATCATCCGATATAAAAATACCATTGTGATGCTGAATCCACATTCGATCTGGATTACTGGGCGATTGAACCAGCAGATGAGGGTCTTGAATAGCTTCATCTTGCGCCAGCTCTTCAGGCATATACTCTGCTCTTAACCCTTTACACGCGAGCTGCCAGTGCTGGCCATGATCTTCGCTGTGCCAAACGCCAGCACAAGAAATCGCCAACGTCATTCGATTTGGCTGGTCTGGGTGAATAACAATGGAATGAATACCGGCTTCATCAAAGCCACCGCCAAACCATTTTTCTCGCCCCGGCTTTTGCCATAGGTCCTCAACTAAATGCCAAGTATCCCCGGCATCTTCGCTATAAAATAAACCTGCGGGAATACAGCCCGCCCAGAGTTTGCCAGCTTGGGACGGATCACACACTAATGTCCAAACTTGCTCTAACGTGCTTTTTTTATCAGACTCACTTTCCTCGGGCAATGTTGGGCAACCGACCTCCTGCCAATGCTTACCTTGGTCTGTAGATCGACGAATTTTGGGCCCATAGTGACCTGTGTTAAGCGCCGCAAACCAATCACCACCGGCATCTACCGTAAAAGCGCTAACGGAATCCCCCAGAAAGTGCTCACTGATCACCTCCGATTTTTGATGATGTTGTGAGTAAATGAATAAACCTTTACGTGTGGATACCGCAAACTTTTCCATATCGACTCTCCATGATGAGTGTTGGCTAGCAGCTGCGTTTAGCCGCCCGACAATGCCTGCATAATGTGCAGGGAGGACTTCACTTGATCTACAGACTCAATATCCGACTGAACGATATTACTATCAACCACCAGCATGACATGCTTACGAAGTCGGTTTTGATCATCCAATACATAATGCTTTAAATTCGGAAACTGTTGAAAAACGTAAGACAGCACCTGTGTCAAAGACCCTTCAGCTACCTGAATAGAGTGAAGATCTATATGTCTTTGCAGGTTTTCAGTATAGGTTACTTTTACAGTCACTACTCATGCCTCTAGATAAGAGTGCATGAGTATAGTTGAATTGAGCGTTCGGTGTTAAACCGCTTTGCCCATAATGTAGGTATCGGTCACGGCTCTATCATCGGCTAACATCATCAAGGCAAACAGTTTATCGTGCAGCGTTTTAGCCTGTGCATGGCGCGTTTGCATTAAAGGCGTTGCGTTATAATTCAGAACAGCTATATCGGCCTCACAACCGATATTAAAGTTACCTATCGTCCCTTCTAAGTCTAATGCACGGGCTCCACCGAGTGTAGCCATATAGAGCCCTTCAAACGCCGATAATTTATTGCCATTTAACTGCTGTACTTTATAAGCTTCATTATAGGTTTGTAGAAGCGATAAACTCGTGCCCGCACCGACATCGGTTCCTAAACCAACTTCAACTTCATTTGCCTGCATTTGCTTTAGGTTGAACAATCCTGAACCGATAAATAGGTTAGATGTTGGGCAATGCGCAACTGATGTACCGTGGTCGTGCATGCATTTCAATTCACGATCACTCAAGTGAATACCATGAGCCAATACACTACGTCGATTAAGTAAGCCAGCTTCTTCATAGACTCCAACATAATCTTTTGCTTCTGGAAAAAGCTCAGAAACCCATTGGCATTCATTTAAGTTTTCAGACACATGAGTATGCATATAAACCGAAGGGAATTCCTGCAACAAAGCGCTGGCAGCGGCAAGTTGATCGGGCGTAGACGTTGGAGCAAAACGCGGAGTGACAGCGTATTGCAATCGATCAACGCCATGCCATTTTTCGATCAAGGTTTTACTGTCTAGATAGCTTTGCTCAGGAGTGTCTTGCAAGGCTTCGGGACAATTGCGATCCATCATGACCTTACCCGCAATCATACGTAAGTTCCGGGCTTTGGCGGCATCAAAGAATGCATCAACCGATTCTGGATGAACAGTCCCAAACACAAGCGCGGTAGTTGTACCATTTTTGATCAATTCGTCTAAAAAGAAATTGGCGATTTTATGAGCGTATTCATAATCGGCAAACTTCTCTTCAGTCGGGAAAGCATGCTCTGTGAGCCATTCCAGTAATTGCTCACCATAGGAGGCGATCATTTCAGTCTGTGCAAAATGAACATGAGTGTCGATCATCCCCGGAACAATTAAATGCTGATCATAGCGTTTAATCTCTACATCGGGGTATTTTGGGGCAATAATCGACTCTTCGCCTAAGGCTGCGATCTTACCGTCTACAATAACCACAGCGCCTCGCTCATAAAAGCGAACAGCCTGCTCTCCCATTGTGGCGGGATTGCCTATGAAATCTAGGATATTGCCACAAAGCATTAATGGTTTAACCAAAATAAATTGCCTCAAATACGATACTGTCAGCTACGTATCATACCATTAGTTGACTCATAGGTCAGAATATTTTTCACCCCCGAAAACAGGACGGTCTGTCACATTGCCATGACACCCACAATGACTCGCATGAAGTGTTGACGAGTTAGCTCAAGAAAGCAATCGCTTGCTAATTCAGAACAGCGATCAAACATTTAAACTTGGCAACGAGGAATGAATACAGAATAGTTCACTCGAAAACAATGCAAGTTTCATCTCGATTAAACGAGCCTGGATAGTGAAAATAAATTTTCTTTTTTCTGACCAACTGGACATTATTATTTTTAATTTTTTGTTGACCGAGTGGGCATATAAAAATTTATTTTTTGAGCTTTTTTTTAATGCGCAAAAGCACGAAAACACTTAAACTTGCGTCGAAATTTTTAGCGCAATTTACTTTAATGTGATTCAACTTTTTGCGACTCATTCATCATTTGCCAAGCGGTGTTTTCACTTCGATCGGTCAATTGAGAAATCTATACTGTGTGCAGTTGAGATACATGCATACACTTCAGAATTCTGACCTGACGGTCAGCTACAATTTTTTAAAATAGCAATTAGGGTTTGGAAAAAACAAATGGCTTTGGCGAAACATAAAGATCGACTGACAATGGTCGGAGTGACAAAGCGCTACCCTGGGTGTATTGCTAATGATTCAATAAACTTAGCAATAGATCCCGGCGAAATTCACGCCTTACTTGGCGAGAACGGCGCAGGAAAAAGTACGCTAATGAAAATTCTGTATGGCGTAACAAAACCAGATGCCGGCAGAATTTATTGGAATGGGCAAGTCACAAAAATCGCCTCACCGAAGGATGCTCGCGCACTCGGTATCGGTATGGTTTTCCAACATTTTTCTTTATTTGAAACGTTAACGGTAAAAGAAAACATTGAGTTAGCCCTAGGCAACCAAGCTGGCGACAGCAACACCTTAGCCCAACGTATTCGAGATATTTCAGAAAAGTATGGAATGCCACTTGACCCTGACCGCACTGTCGCCACCCTTTCTACGGGTGAGAAACAACGTGTAGAAATTGTGCGTTGTTTATTGCTAGATATTCAGCTGCTCATTCTCGATGAACCCACCTCGGTACTTACGCCACAAGAAGTAGACAAGCTATTTGAAACACTTCGTACTCTAAGCCAAGAAGGCTGCTCTATTTTATTTATCAGTCATAAACTCCATGAGGTGACGAGCTTATGCGACCAAGCCACTATTCTCCGCCACGGCCGAGTAACGGGCGAATGTAATCCATCGCAAGAAACGCCTGCCTCTATTGCCCGTATGATGGTCGGCGACGACACGCCTATCAGCAACGAGACCAACCGCGCTCAAGGTCACTCGGTATTTCTTGACATCCGCGACCTATCTATTCCCGCTAAAAAATCTTTCGACATTGCTTTGAAGTCTATTAACTTCCAAGTAAAGGCGGGTGAGATTGTGGGTATTGCAGGTGTAGCTGGTAACGGTCAAGAAGAGTTACTAAAAGCCTTGTCTGGCGAAGAGCGTTATAAATCAAAAAGCATTTGGTTTGGTGAATACGCTGTCGATAAACGTTCGCCTTTACACCGTCGCCGTTTAGGAATGAGTTTTGTACCTGAAGACCGATTAGGCCGTGGCGCAGTACCCGATATGGATTTAAGCCAAAATGCACTTCTAACCAGTTACGATTCTGGCTTACTAAACAAAGGCTTTATTAAGAAGTCTGCGGTGACAAAGCTCGCACAGAAAATCATTCAAAAATATAAAGTGAAGGCAGAATCCGAGCACGCGACCGCCGCCAGTTTATCGGGTGGTAATTTGCAAAAATTTATCATTGGCCGCGAGGTCGAACAGCAACCAGCACTCTTGGTTATGGCGCACCCAACTTGGGGTGTTGATATCGGAGCCCAGACGGCCATTCACGACACCATATTTAAGTTAAGAAATAAAGGCTGCGCTGTATTGGTTGTTTCAGAAGATTTAGACGAACTGTATAAAATTTGTGATCGCTTAGGCGCTATTTGTGATGGCGAAGTGTCACCTTTTTTGCCTACAGATGAACTGCCGTTGACTCAACTAGGTCAATGGATGGCGGGTGATTTCACATTACCTGCTAATGCTTCGGAGCTGACATCATGATTAAATTAATGCCCCGGCCAACCCCTTCTCGATTGTGGCGCTATGGTTCACCTATTTCTGCGGTCGTCCTCACCTTGATCACCGGCGCAACTTTATTTGCCGCACTTGGAGCATCTCCTGTTGAGGCTTTAACGGTTTACTTTATCAGCCCAGTAGCCGATTGGTATGGCGTCAGTGAACTGTTCGTAAAAGCGATTCCCATTTTATTGTGCGCCTATGGTTTAGCCTTATGTTTTAAAGCTTCTATTTGGAATATTGGGGCAGAAGGCCAACTGCTCATGGGCGGTATCACGGCTTCTGTAGTTGCTGTGCAATTTGTCGATTCGAGTTCAATTTTTGCCATGCCGCTCGCTATTGCGGCAGGCATTTTAGGCGGTTTGTTTTGGTCTGGCATTGTGGCGTTCTTAAAACTAAAAATGAACACCAATGAAACCTTAACCACCATTATGATGAACTATATCGCTCTGAATCTTTTATTATGGTCGGTCCACGGGCCACTTAAAGACCCCGATGGCTACAACTTCCCAGAAAGTGCATTGTTTGGTGACTCGACATTATTACCCATTCTATTCGAAGGCACGCGACTGCACCTTGGTTTAGCGTTTGCCGTATTGGCCATGGTTGCCACGTGGGTCTTTATCAGCAAAACCTTCATAGGCTTTCAAATTCAAGTCATTGGCCAAGACAAACCTGCCGCAAAAATGGCTGGCTTTAGCCACAAAAAGCTCACTTGGTTAGTACTCATCACCAGCGGTGGCCTAGCAGGGCTAGCGGGTGCGAGCGAAGTGGTGGGTCCAATTGGCCAACTAGTACCCCATATTTCGCCAGGCTACGGCTACTCGGCCATCATCGTGGCTTTCTTAGGCCGCCTCCACCCGACTGGTATTACTCTCGCCGGTTTATTAATGGCACTGATCTACATGGGCGGCGAAATGGCTCAAATTAATTTGGGCTTACCGAATGCAATAACCGGTGTATTTCAAGGGCTGATTTTATTCTTTTTGTTATCGACCGACGTCTTCATACGATACAAGCTTCAAATAACTTGGCCTTTTTATTCAAAGCCGTTAGCCGTTTCTGAAGGAACTAAATAATGGATCTTGAGCTACTCAGTAACATTCTTTATCTAACCATACGTACCGGTACACCTTTATTGTTAGTAGCTCTTGGCGAGTTAGTCTGCGAAAAGAGCGGTGTTTTAAATTTAGGTCAAGAAGGCATGATGCTTATAGGGGCTGTTATTGGCTTCATAACAGCTTTCGCCACCGGCAGCTTGTTCATTGGCTTCGTGGTTGCTGCAATCGCGGGCGTTGTAATGTCACTTATTTTTGCATTCGTCGCCGTTACATTAAATGCGAACCAAGTTGCCACCGGTTTAGCACTGACCATTTTTGGCACTGGGCTTTCTGCGTTTATTGGTGATTCCTATGAAGGGAAGACTATTGAGCCATTAGCCAATTTGAACAGTGGAATTCTTGAGAGTATTCCTGTCATTGGCAAAGCTCTATTTGCTCAAGATGCATTAGTTTATTTGAGCTGGGTGCTATTTATTGGCGTTTATTTATTTTTTAAACAAGGACGTGCAGGTTTAAAGGTACGCGCCGCCGGAGAAAACCCTACTGTCGGTAGTCACCTTGGGCTACCGGTTCTAAAAGTGCGCTACTTTTCAGTAATGTTTGGCGGAGCCATGGCAGGCTTAGCCGGAGGCTATTTATCATTAGCCTATACGCCAATGTGGACAGAAAACATGACCGCGGGTCGCGGCTGGATAGCGTTAGCGTTGGTTGTCTTTGCTAGTTGGCGAGTTGGTCGAATAATGCTGGGTGCTTACCTATTTGGACTCGCAAGTATTATGCACTTAATTATTCAAGGGTTTGGAATTTCGATTTCTTCAAACCTGCTAGCAACATTGCCCTACGTTGCAACCATTGTTGTTCTTGTATTTTTAAGTAAAAACATAGAACGACTCAAACAGTTCGAACCGATGGCACTGGGTAAACCTTGGCACAAATCTCACTAAAACTAACGGAGAATACAATGAAAACTTTGTTAAAAACGGCCGCACTGGCATTCGCTTTTGCAGCAAGCTCAGTTATAGCAGATCCTTTAAAAATTGGCTTTGTTTATGTTAGCCCAACTGGCGAGGCTGGCTGGACATTGACACATGACATTGGTCGTCAGCATTTAGAGAAAGTCTTTGGCGACAAAATAGAAACCACCTTTGTTGAAAGTGTGCCAGAAGGTGCCGATGCAGAGCGAGTCATTACTCAGCTCGCCAAAAGCGGCCACGACATTATTTTCACTACCTCTTTTGGTTACATGAACGCTACGCTCAAAGTTGCGAAACGTTTTCCGAATGTTAAGTTTGAACACGCAACGGGATACAAGCGTTCTAAAAACGTTGCCACCTATTTTGATCGCATTTATGAAGCGCGTTATCTAACGGGTATCGTTGCAGCTCATATGTCTGAGTCCGATGTGCTAGGTTATATCGGAGCATTTCCTATTCCAGAAGTTGTGCGAGGCATTAACGCATTTACCTTAGGCGCTCAGTCTGTAAAACCTGACATTAAAGTTAAGGTGCTGTGGATCAATACTTGGTTTGACCCTGCAAAAGAACGCGAAGCGGCTGAGAGTTTGATCAACCAAAAAGCCGATGTCCTTACCTTCCATGCTGACTCACCTTCGGCCGTACAAACGGCCGAAAACGCTGGGGTATACGCTGTAGGCTACCATTCAGATATGACTTCTTATGGACCGACTGCGCATCTAACCGCCGCTGTACATAACTGGAATGATTATTATGTTGAACGCATAAACGCTGTTATGGACGGTACCTGGACATCAACAGATACTTGGAAAGGTATCAGCGCTAACATGACGCAACTGGCGCCAATCAATGCGGCCGTACCGGCAAGTGTTGTCGCAGAAGTCATGGCAGCTAAAGACGGTATCGCTGCAGGCACTCTGCACCCCTTCCAAGGACCTCTATTTAACCAAGCCGGCGAACAAATAGTTGCTGAAGGTGAAACGCTAGATGATGGCTCTTTGCTAGGCATGGATTACTACGTTGCCGGCGTTGAAGGCAAATTGAAGTAATACAAAAATTAAAGAGGGCTCACCTAGCCCTCTTTTTTAAAGCACCGCTAGTGACTAAAAACGCTAGCTATAAGTACTTCGCTAAAAAAGGTTTATGCTCGAGAATCTCCTCTTTGCTTAAACCTTTCATTTCATATGGAAACACCAACCAATCGTGTGTTTGGTGCAAACAATAATCTGGCTGAACCGATGTACGGTTATAGTCTAATCGCTTAAATAATGTGGCTACTTTTATTTCGCTGGGCATGTTTCTCTTGAGTTGAGTCGACAAACGATTCAAGGTTGCGCTGATGCTTTGGCCGGTGCTAAAAACATCATCCACAATGAGTAATCGATCGCTTGCATTTAAGTTATCAATCAAATATTGCGTGCCATGTACTTTAATTTTGTCTGGCTTAGACACCATTGAGTCATAACTGTTCATCCCTTTATATGAAGTCCGAATAGATATGTGGTCGGTTTCTACGCCCAATGTTTGCAGGCATTCTTGCACATATATACCGACGGCACTTCCACCACGCCACAAGCCAACAATAAATGTTGGCCTATAGCCACTTTCAAATATTTGCACACCTAACCGAAATGAATCTTCGATCAAGGTATCTTCATCTAAAAAGTGTTTTTTCATGATTGCCTCTTTTACTGCGTCTACCTTGGCAGTATGATTAGTACCAGTGGTGAATAGAGCCATTAAGCCACAAACATGAGTCGGTCTCAATGCGAGGATTCTATGAAGAAAACCTATTTAACGGGCGAGTCTCTATTAACCGACTCCTTTGCACTTGGTAAAAAAATTCTAGACAGCGGTTTTGAGCCTACATTCATCATCGCAGTTTGGCGTGGTGGTGCGCCGATCGGTATTGCGGTTCAAGAATTTCTAAGTTTCCACGGCATTGAATCTGACCATATTGCGATACGAACAAGCTCTTATGCCAGCGGCATCGACCAACAATCAAAAACTGTAAAGGTCCACGATTTAAACTATCTGGTAAAACGCGTCCAACAAGAAGACTCGCTGCTCATAGTCGATGATGTTTTTGATACTGGCCGCTCGATAAAGGCTATAAAATCTGAATTGGCACAAAAGACCCGTCTAAATTTACCCCACGATATTCGTATCGCCGTACCCTATTATAAACCCACTCGTAGCGAAGTAGACTTTCAGCCAGACTATTTTATTCACGAAACTTCAGCTTGGCTTAAATACCCCCATTCACTTGAAGGCTTAACCCATCAAGAGATGGCTGAACAACGGCCCAACCTCTACCACATTATCAAAGACTCATTACCAAATAACTAATAGCACTTAGGAGGCACATTGACCGATTTAGCGACCTGGCAGTACGTCACAATTGGACTTATTTTTATTTGGAGTGGTTTTGTACGCAGTGGGTTAGGATTCGGTGGCGCAGCACTTGCACTGCCTTTGCTATTACTCGTTGTAAATGAGCCACTGTTTTTCTTACCCATTATATCTATTCAATTACTTATCTTTTCCAGCTGGATTGCATGGACTGGCTACAAACAATCCAAAGCATTGAAAAAATCATCACCTGAGAGTGCGCTTGATGGTGGCAATATAAACTGGGCTTACTTAAAAAAGTCCTTAAAAATAATCATCGTCCCTAAGTTACTCGGGGTACTTGGTTTGCTTACGCTTCCGGCTCAATGGGTTACCATCATTATTTTTGCAATGATTAGCTTTTTCGCTGTGTCTTATATTATTAATAAGCCGTTTAAAAGTAATCATAAAGGCTGGGATCTGTTCTTTCTAGGACTTGGAGGGTATTTCAGCGGTACCTCTTTAATTGGTGCACCTTTAATTGTGTCAGTATACGCAGCTCATGTGCCACGACATCAAATAAGAGACACTCTGTTTGTTCTGTGGTTTATTCTTGTGTTAATTAAAATGGCTTCGTTTATTTTTGCCGGTGTAAATCTACAACTTATTCAGCAACTTTGGTTACTTCCTTGTGCATTCGTAGGTCACATTCTAGGTACGAAATTTCATGAATACATTCAAACTCAAAGTAACGAAAAGTTTTTCCGGGTGATCGGAGTTGCATTGCTGTTGGTCTGCACAGTAGGCATAGCAACCAACTTAACCTCCTAATTTTAAAATATCGTTCATAAAAAAAGGGTGCCGAAGCACCCTTTTCATTAACCTACCGACAAATTAGTCGATGATTTTAGCTACAACACCAGCACCAACGGTACGGCCACCTTCACGGATCGCGAAACGTAGACCTTCATCCATTGCGATAGGAGCGATTAACTCAACTTCCATCTTAATGTTGTCACCAGGCATTACCATTTCTACGCCTTCAGGAAGCTCACAAGCACCTGTTACGTCAGTTGTACGGAAGTAGAACTGTGGACGGTAACCTTTGAAGAATGGCGTGTGACGGCCACCTTCGTCTTTGCTTAGTACGTATACTTCAGCTTCGAACTTAGTGTGCGGAGTGATTGAACCAGGCTTAGACAATACTTGTCCACGCTCGATCTCTTCACGCTTAGTACCACGTAGAAGGGC
>NZ_JAHKPH010000012.1:0-2886 GCF_018860385.1 Reinekea forsetii
CCCCTATGACAATTTGAGATCTTGAATAAATCAGATACCCAAATATCACAATTAGAATTAAAAAAATAGCTACGATGTACTTAATTATTCGCACTTAATGTATACCTAACGCCATTATTTTGCGGCGAGTTTACGAGTCCGAAGCCCACCGCGATAGCGGTTTTGTGGGCTTGAACAACAATTACTTGTTAAGTAATAGGAAACTCTCCAACCTGTAATTCAAATGTATATATATTCGCTGTTGGGTATTTCTCATCACTCAGATGAAATAATAATTTTACTTGAGGTGCTATTGATCGATGTATCGAGTTCATCAAATAGTGCATTTTACCACTCCTAATTTCACCAACACTAAGACTATTTGAAATTAGTTCAGTATCTCCAGAAATCAATTTAAATTGTACCCTGTGCTTTAAACAATATTTCGGTAATTCATAGTCAATTCGCAATGCTAAATCATGGTAACTATTCGGCTGCGAAACTATATAAACAGCCTTAATAAAAGTTGTAGCGGTTTGAACTTCACTAAAGCCTACCTTTACCACTGGATGGTATTGGGAATTTTTCGGCTTTATGAATTTAGCAATAGTTTGTCTAATCATTCATTTACTTAACGCCAAAATAACTGGCGAAATTGCGCGCCAGCGTGATTGAGTCCAGTGCGTACCGCGTAGCGGTGTTTACGCACGAAGTTCATTGCCTTGTTAAGGTAAGAATTAATCCGAAAATTCACTGATCTCACTTAACATGTCAGGGATAGGCATTTTCCCCAAGCGACCACAAAACGCCCGCTGACTTTCAGACTCCACCTCTTCTAAATTCATATTCTCAAGCACAAAAGATCTGAATTTCTCTAGTTCTCTTACTACTGCAGGGCTCTGAATCAAGTCTTTAATGGCAGCGTCATCAATTAAAGGATCTGAGGTTAAGTTTATCTTGCTAATGACAGGGTAACTTGGCCACATGGATCTAGAAGTCGGTAATCCACATAGACCTATGTATTTAGTACGGTCTGTAGAAAGTAGTAAATTATCATCAATGCTTTCCCAATAGCTACAATCAAGCCTATTCAAACTAAATTCATCGTTTATAACGGTCGCAAGAAATCCCTTGTACCCGCAATTACCTCCCTTCATATCCATCTGTATAAACAGTCCGTAGTTCTCACCCTGTGTGATTGTGACTACTCCATAAACAGTTGGTGTTAAATCTTCTTCGTAACTATATATAGTCTCAGAATTTCCTTGGTACCCTACAGAAACGCTTTTATCTCTATTATTGCTTTGCAGGTAAATATCACCAAAAGAAAAACTTGAACAAATTAGTAAAACAATTACCAATACTCTCAAAACCATATCCTTAACGCAAAGCACAACGGCGAGTGTTAACGAGTCCAGTGCCGTAGGCACGATGTTGCTGCGCCTTGTTACAACTTGTAGCCTCTGGCTCTTAACTATCACGTGCCGACGTGCTCAATTATTTATAGTTTTCCATCAAACTTCGCTTTTAGCGCGATATTATAGCTTGATGACCTTAAAACTTGCTTGCCAGCTTAACGGGGCTGGCTATTCACTCTACCCAAGCTTGGGAGCGATGACTATTGCGTACAAGCTAGCCTATGAACTTTGCGAGCCTTTGCACTCAAAGTCACAAAATTATACGAGCAAAAACTCGATTCTGGTGCGAGCTTAAATGATCAGGTTTAAATGCCCTACCACCTGTAACGCTTACAGCATTGGCGCGGTCTTTTTAGCGTCCATTGCCTGTACTTGTTCTGTGTTAGTTGTGGCACTTAATAGTTTTTCTAGCACCGAAATGTTTGACGGATCTGAAAAAGCTTCTTCAAACATGCCATATGTAGGGCAATCATTTTCTTTCAACCAAATAAAGCTTTGTTTAGATCCTAGGTACCACATATTTCTCAGCTCAAAATATATCTCTAAAAGTGCGCATGGTAGCCAGGTTCTGCGGTATCTTGCTTCGATAGTATCTCCTGAAGCTCTGATTAGCATGTTCTTAGACCACTCAATTAGGTGGTCCCTAGCGTCAGCTTTAATTCTATCAGGACCAGCATTAAAGAAATCGGTTATTTCTGAAACAAACTGTCTACCAATGCCATTTTTATCTACAAATACTTCACCGCCAACGAATCTTAGAAACTCTTTCTTATCCGGAATTGCTTCGTCTGTTTTATAGACCCAGCAATCAAGTTTTTTACCCTCAAAGAGGCGCACGTCTTTTGTGACAGAAGGTTCTTTGCAGAAACATGCAACATCAATGTCGCTTTCGTCTGTATAATCTCCACGAACAATAGATCCATATAGAACTATAAAATCCGGATTATGCTTTCTTGCTAATTCATTGATTGCACGTAGCGCGATGTCTTTCACTTTATTCCTACACAGAACGCAAAGCTAAGCGGCGTGCGTTAGCACGTCCTTGCTTGAGCGCCTTGTTAATTTTTGTCAGGGTAAAAAGTCCATTCCCCGTTGCCCGATTTAAACAATACCTTAGTATATGCCTTAAATTTTCTATTTCCGAATTGCAATCTTGGTCCATCGTACTTTATTGCCTTGATGCCGGCATATTCAAAGCCTAACTGATCCACTAGAGGCCGAAAGCTTTTCCATATTATGGATGCTCTGTTGCGAAGAAGTACTTTATCTTCTACATCATCACTTTCATATCTTAAAACTAATACCCACTCATTGCTGCTCCCAGCCCATAACTTTTCGTAACCATCAACTTTCAATACCTCCCCATTTTCAAGTTTTAGAAATAAGGGCATTCCATCAGCATGCAAAAAAAGCGGGCTGAGCAGACAAATAAGTAGCAAGCTTGCTTTAACCATGCAACTCCTAATATTAACGTTTCCGTTTGTGGTTA
>NZ_JAHKPH010000012.1:3159-86239 GCF_018860385.1 Reinekea forsetii
TGCTCATACACTACTCATAACAGTTTATTCTACCGCTCATGCGGTTATTTCAGGAGCGGTTGGTATATTTTTAGATTTTCACCTGCTACTCCCACACCTCAACCATAATGTCCCTTCACAACTTACCTGTCAATTTGAATATCCAGAATATTCCTGCACGTGCGGCAGTATTCCAGTATATACCGACTCTTAAACCCGTATAAAACCTAGGCACCTATTTTCTATGCCTTGTTACTGGGAAGAGCGCTTATCGTTAAAAAGCTGCTCTATCCACAAATACAGGATAAACACCTGAAATTGCTGCGGGTGTAAATAAAATTGTGATGTAATTCTTGGTTTAGCTAGGCATTTTTTGTTGGCGGCCAATCTTTGGTTTTTCACTGTCAATTCATTTGTACGAAGGTTTGCTATTTTATAAAGCTTACATAACGGTGCGTTTGGTTTACTTAGGTTAGTCGAAATCGCCGATGCGGTTTTTGGTTGTTTTAATTTATGTTGTTTTATTTACGTAAACACAGGCTTTATGTGAAGCCTGTGAAATGGTGGTTTTTATTCAGGCTTTGCGTTTTTAAAACAGGTCAACCCTAGGCAATGTTTTTCTATCGCGGTTATTTTAGGGTAAGGCGTTAAATCAAATTCAAAGCGGTGTGCGTTAAACAATTGCGGTATTAAACATAGGTCGGCCATGGTGAGTGTTTCGCCTATGCAATAGTGGGCGTCGCTTAATGTGGATTCAATTTTGTTAAACCCTTGTGCCAACCAATGGTGATACCACTGTGTTTTTACTGGCTCTGGTTGGCCTAGTTGCCCAGTTAAATAATTGAGCACGCGCAAGTTATTTAATGGGTGCATGTCGCAGGCTATGGCGTAACTTAGGCTTCTAATTTGAGCGCGCTGCCATGCATCTCCTGGTAATAATTTGGGCGATTCTGGGTAAGCTTCATCTAACCATTCGATTATCGCTAAGCTTTGCGCGAGCACCCCTTGCGGGGTTTCAAGCGCGGGTACTAAGCCTTGTGGGTTTTTCTTAGTGTATTGCGATTGGGTTTGCTCTCCTTTCAGCAAATCCACATCACTCACTACGGCATTTAAGTCTTTATAGTTCAGCGCAATACGCACTCGATAAGCGGCGGTAGAGCGCACGTAGTTGTGCAAAACTAATTTCATTGTGGCCTCCTAGGGCTTAGCTGGCAGAATCGTTGAACGAACTTCGCCAAAGCCAATGCGAACATAGCCTTCGCGCTCACAAAAGCCTGTCATGATGATTGAATCGCCATCATTCAAAAAGGTTCGCTGCTGCCCGTTTTCAAAAACAACCGGTTTTTTGCCGCCTTGAGTTAACTCTAACAATGAGCCCGCTTGTTCGGGGGTAGGCCCTGATTGGGTACCCGAGCCCATTAAATCGCCAGCCATTAAATTACAGCCATTGCTGGCATGGTGCGTGATCATTTGCGCAACACTCCAGTATGCGTCTTTAAAATTCGATTGCGACAATTGCGTCAGCGGAATATCGGCCGCTTCAATTGAGCAGGTCAGCGCCATGTCTATCGCGCCATATTGTTGGTTATGCTCTGAATCTAAATGCGCCATCGGTGCTGGCTCGCCTTGCTCGCGCACAAAGGGCGCTCTAAACGGCGCTAGTGCTTCGGCCGTTATAATCCATGGCGAAATGGTGGAAGCAAAACTTTTTGCTAAGAAAGGTCCAAGTGGCTGATACTCCCATGCTTGAATATCACGTGCCGACCAATCGTTTAGCAAGCATAAACCAAAAAGCCGCTGCTCGGCTTCTTCCATAGTTAAAGGCTCACCGAGTGCATTGTTTTGCCCAATAAAGAACCCTACTTCCAGTTCGTAATCTAAGCGCTTACAAGGGCCGAAACTGGGCTCTGTTGCATCGGGTGCTTTGGTCTGCCCCTTAGGGCGATGAAACTGTTGCCCACTCACATCAATGCTAGAAGCTCGGCCATGGTACCCAATGGGCACCCATTTATAGTTGGGTAACAGTGGGTTGTCGGGTCGAAACAAACTGCCTACTGCGGTTGCATGGTGGATTGACGCGTAAAAATCGGTGTAGTCCCCTATTTGGCAGGGCAATTTAAACTGCGCCTCGTTTTGGCTATATAAAAGGGATTGCAAAGCGGGCTGTGCATCACTTCCCGTTTGTAACCAGCTCGATAAATCGGCTCTTAATGCAGACCAATGTGCCGAGGTTAGTGCCATCAATGGGTTCATGTCGGGCTCACGGCAGCAAGCTAGAGCTTCTTGCGATAAAGGCGTTGTCGCTAAATTCAGCGCCGCTATGGGTGCTAACGGTAATACTTGGTCGCCAATAGCGGTCACTATTGAAAACTCACCCTCATCCGAATTTTTTTTAGCGCTGGCAAATGGTAAGTTTTGTATTGGGAAATCAGTCACACCATCGTTGGCGCTTTCTACCCAGCTTTTTAGGCTAGGATCGTGCGTTGCATTTAACATGTCCACTCTCTTTAAGATTCATTATTGTCTGTAAAATTAGATTCTAAACCCGCCCAACACTGTGGGTAGTCTAACTGCCGTTCAGGTGCGTTTAACATATTCGCAGTAGGCGCTAGCACGTAACGTGATTCAAACATAAACGCTAGAGTGTTTTCATAGCGCTCCGGTTTTAATTCGGCGTTGCTGGCTTTTTCAAAGACGGCTTGCTCGGGGCCATGTGGTGTCATGGCGTTGTGTAAACTGAACCCACCCGGCTCAAAGCCTTTTTCTTTGGCATCGTACACGCCTTCTATCAAACCCATAAATTCACTCATCACATTGCGATGGAACCACGGCGGGCGAAAGGTATGCTCGGCCACCATCCAACGCGGTGGGAAAATCACAAAATCTAAATTTGCGGTGCCTTCGGCGTAAGAAGGTGAGGTTAATACGGTAAAGATTGAAGGATCGGGGTGATCAAAGCTGACTGTATTGATCACGTTAAAGCGAGATAAATCGTATTTGTAGGGCGCACTGTTGCCTGCCCACGCAACAACATCAAACGGGCTGTGTTCTAGTGAATTACGATAAAAATGACCGCTGAATTTGGTGATCAACTCATACGAATGGTCGCTTTCTTCAAACCAGGCCACTGGATACTGAAAGTCTCGGTCATTGGCAAAGCCATTGGCACCCACTGGGCCGCGCTCTGGCAACGTTAACGGGTGACCGTAGTTTTCACACAGGTAGCCTCGGGCATCATTTTCAGTAATATCGATGCTGAATTTCATGCCACGAGGTATGACCATTATTTCACCGGGCGCGACCGATAATCGGCCACATTCCGTTTTCACCTGCAACTCGCCTCGGTGCGGAACAAACAACATTTCAGCGTCGGCATTGATCATGGCGCGGCCATTCATCGATTGATTGAACCCATAGTGAGCGATGCCAATGCCTACCTGTTCTTTTACAGAGCCATTGCTGGCAATTGAAACAACGCCATCAACAAAGTCTTTTGGCGAATCATCTCGCGTTAATGGTCTCCAGCGCATGGCCGATGGTGGTGTCGGCGTGAGCTCAGGGGCACTGGTCCAGTTAGCCTGCACATAGGTTTGATAATCGCTTTGGCAAACCGATGGGCGTTTCCTATAAAACCAAGTGCGTCTATTTTGCGCACGAGGTGCCGTAAATGCTGTGCTGCTGAACTGCTCGGTATACAGCCCTAACGGTGCTTTTTGCGGGTTAAATTGCCCCACCGGCAAAGCGCCAGAAATGGCTTCGGTTTCAAATTGGTTGTTGAATCCAGATAAATAGTGAAGCGCGGTTGTCATTATTATGAGCCTCTAATTCTCTTAACTAGAATTTAGCGAGAAATTAGCTGTTTCACCAACCCTAGCGCACAATCTTATAGTGTTTATGCGTAAAGCAAACAGAACTCGGGTGTAAAGTCGGTTAACCCTTGGCAGGCAATAGATGCTCAACAAATTGGCGGGTTGTAAACTCATCTAAGTAGCCATCGGGCTTTTTATGGCTTCTTAAGTGTTGATAAGCGGAAATAATCAAAACCCAATGTTCATCAGGTTCAAGATAGGAGGCCACTTCAAACACTATTTTCTGCGCCATCGTCAATGCCTTACGGTCTACAACTTCGGCTTGGCGGTATTGATAGCCACACCCTGTGGCTAACCACTCTAAACTGACGTTTGCCGATACGGCGATTTGGTTGGCTTTGGCTAAACTGGGTTCAGAGCCTCTTAAATATTTACGTATGAGGCTTTCGCTCAGCTTTACTTTGCGTGCAAATGCCGAAACAGACAGATCACCGATGAGAATCTGTAATCGCTCCGCAAAGCTTTGTGATGGCTGTGATGTTTGCTCAACGTCAGTATTCATGTCGGTAGCCTAAGGCAACTCTATTTAACAAGTGAGCAAGAATTATCGGTTGCTTGCCCACCAACGTCAATCGCGTACTTTGGTGAATAATCAATTATCGAACAGGTTTATAAAAAATCCTCTGCTACACTTTAAAAGTCACTTTAGAGGTATTTTATGTATCCATCTTTCACCATTACACCCGTAGATACGCGCTTTGCGCTTGAAGTAGACCAATTAATAGAGCAGCTCGAGTTACCCAACCAAGCGTTGGGCAACTTAGTTACGGTTGTGGAAAAGTTAGCTTGCGTTCAACAAACGGTTCACATAGATGTAGGGGAGCTTTCTCACACTATTTTTTGCGCCGATCACGGCATTTATCAACGCTCCCATGCATCGAGTACTCAACCCTTTACGACGGCAGACTATGTTACTCGAATCTTAAAATCTCGCTCACCTCTAGCCAAAGCCTGCGCGATGAATAAAATTGATTTTACCGTAGTCGATTGTGGCTTAAGCCATGAAGTTAAGTTGCCACATGAGCATTATTTAAACTATTCCGTAGCTCCTGGCACACGTGACTTTTCAACTCTGCCCGCCATGACTCACGAGCAATTTTTAGAAGCGTTTAACATTGGCCAAGAAATCGCCCAATTAAGGATGGCCGAAGGGGCCAGAATAATATCCTTTGGTGCATTGGCCTTAGGAAACACCACCAGCGCTGCGGCCATTACATCACAATTGCTCAATTTACCGATCGAAGATTGCATCAAAAACTTTTCTCATTATGACGCACAACTTACGCAAGATAAGCTGCACTCTGTTACTCAAGCGCTTATGTTGCACCGAGATTCGATCATTGATGGTTTTAGTGCAGTAGAATTGGTAGGCGGGTTTGAAATTGCCGCCTTAATGGGGGCTATGGCTATAACAGCTGAATTAGGTGGCCTAATATTAGTAGATGGGTACGCCTGCTCTGCGGCGTTGCTCGCCTTATCACAGCAATACCATGCAATTATAGACTACGCACTTTTTACGCATCAATCGGTGCATGCCGGTCAGTTAGCTATATGCCAGCACTTTAAACAGAGACCCCTTTTAAATTTAGGGTTATCTGTGGGCGAAGGTACCGGTTCAGTTTTAGCTTGGCCATTGATTAAATCGGCCGTAAACTGCTTACAAGATGATTAGCTCTCAGAAGCAATCATCACAATATTTCTCCCGGCTTCTTTAGCGCGGAACAGCGCTTGTCCGGCGCTTTTCATCAGCCCTTCCAACCCTAAAGTAGTCGATTGAGCAATGCCCGCGCTGACGGTATAACTCACGCTGCCTACGGTTGTTTCGGCATAACCTTCTTCAATTTTCGATCTGAAAAAATCGACCAACTGCTCCGTTTTATCGTCGGTTAAGCCTGGAAAAACAACACAAAATTCCTCGCCTCCCAAACGGCCTACAATAAAGCGATCAAAGGTTTCCTGCATCGCTTGCGCTAAATGAATAAGCACTTCATCACCCGCATCATCACCATAATCTTCATTCACGTGCCTAAAGTGATCGATGTTAAACAGAGCTAAAGAGATTGGCGTTTCTTGGTTTTGGCATTCCTCTAACGAGGCTCGCGCGTGCTCTACAAAATAACGGCGATTTCCAATACCCGTTAGCACATCGGAATACGCCAGCTTTTTCATGGCATCTAAACGTTCCATTGACTCTACGCTTTGCATGACGCGGCAAAAAAACTCTTCGTGCGAGAAGGGTTTATAAAGGAAGTCATTAGCACCATTTTTAATAAACTTTGCGGATAAATATTTATCTTCAGCCGAAGATAAACCAATTACGGCTAAATCTTCCTTACCGTATTTATGACGCAATTGATGCACCAGATCAAAACCATCTAGGTTAGGCATGTTGTTATCGGTGATCAGTAGCTTTATATCTTTATCGGATAGTATCGTTTGTAAGGCTTGCTCACCGTCTTCGGCTTCGACCACCTGAAATAAGTGGCGCGTCAACAATTCGATCATATACCGCCGCGTTACTTTAGAGTCTTCTGCAACCAACACTTTCACAAATCGATTTTGGGCTAAGCGATTGACTAATTTAACGGCGTATAAATAGCTGAACGGACCTTCTTTTAACACATAATCAACAATGCCTTTTTTGGTTAAAAGATCACGTTTTTCTTTATCAACAGAGCCGGTTAAAACGATCGTTGGAATGCCTTGGCTTAAACAATCATCCACTAGCTCACCGTTGGCTGCGTCGGGCAAATTTAAATCAACAATGGCGGCTAACCAATCGGAATTATCCACTAGATGCTTTACGGCTTCGTGGCGAGATTCGGCAAACACCAAATTATAATTTAATGTTTTCTGCGCGAGGTGCTTTAAGATTTTAAGCACCATGGGGGAGTCTTCTACAATTAAAACCGACTGCACTGTTGTGTCCTTAAATGAGACAGATATTTCCAGTGTAGTCGGTCAATGGTTTTTTTCTAGATTAAAATAATAAGCTCAGTAAATTCTGAGTTAAGCGCACGCCGTAGCCGGTTACATCGGTCGGTACATGGGCTAAACCACCTTTATGGCGGGCTGAAGAAAGATCTATGTGCAACCAAGGTACCGAAGGCTCTACAAACCGACTCAAGAATCGTGCGGCATCGATATGATCGGATGATTTACCTGGGTTGCATTGCATAACATCGGCAACGTCACTTTTAATGTTGTCGTCGTAATCGGCGTCTAACGGAAATGGCCACACGCGCTCACCACTGGCTTTTCCGGCTTCAATGAGTGGCAAAAACCAAGCATCGTGGTTGGTAAAGCAACCTGAGTAACGAGTCGATAATGCCCCAACACAGGCGCCCGTTAGCGTGGCGTAATCGAATACGGCCTTTGGGTGCTCACGTGAGGCTAATGTTAATGTATCGGCCAAAACCATTCGCCCTTCGGCATCGGTGTCTACAATTTCAATGGTTGTGCCATTGAGTGCGCGAACCCATTCATTAGCATGAAAAGCCTTCGGACCCAAGTGGTTGTCGGTAATGGCCAACCACCCTGTTAAATTCACTTTTTGCTTTCGTCGAGAGGCGGTTAAGATATTGCCCAAAACCAGTGCACTGCCACCCATGTCTCCGTTCATGCCAAACATAGAGCCAGATATTTTTAGATTGTAGCCACCGGTATCCATTGTGATGCCTTTACCGACCAATGCGATACTTTCTACGGAATCGGCATCGCCTCGGTAATGCACGCGCACAATGCTGGCTTCGTTATGTTCAGAACCTCGCGCTACTGCCAAAAAGGCACCCGCGCCCATTTGTTCTAGCTCTTTGTAACGGAAAACTTTGCAATCCCAGCCTTCGGCTTCGGCTAGGTCTTCAACTAACTCGCGATAAGACCAAGGGTTAAGTTCATTGGCAGGCAATTCACTTAAATAGCGGGTAAATGCATTGCCTTCGGCTTCGGCCAAGCGCTTCTCAACTTCTTCGTTGGCTAAAGGGCCGGTAATCGAAAGCGTTAATGATGGCGTTTTTGCGCTGTCTTTTTTGAAACTGGGTAACTGATACCATGCGGCAAGTATGGCACTTAATAACGCATCACCTAGCTCTGTGTTGTCGAAACTCAGGGCAATGTGCTGATCATCTTTACGCCAAGCACCTCTTACTAGATCACGCGCGGCACTTAATAACTCAAAGGTGCTTCGGCTCTCTGGCTCGGTTTGATAAGTCCATTGCTGGCCCGTTTCAAGCAATGTTTTTAACGAAGTTTCGCCATTTAAATGCTGATTTATGACGTTATGAGTAGACTCTTTACGCCACTCTATACAACTCTGGGCATCGCCAGGCACTTGCTGAGAAAATCGAACTTCAATTGCTGGGTAATCAAATAACTTCATTTAATGTGCCTATTTATATACGGACGGCTCGCCTTCTGGGCGAGTTTTAAAGCGTTTATGCAACCATAAATACTGGTCAGGGTGGCGACGAATACACGATTCTAACCACTCATTCACACGGTGTGCATCACCTACGTTATCGCCACTTGGGATCTCCAATGGCGCTTCGAATTTTAATACAATGGTCTGATCATCGTCATCTCTATATGAGCTTAGCGGTAAAACAATTGCGTTACCAGAGCTTGCGAGCTTTCCGGTCATGGTGACGGTAGCGGTTGGTATCCCAAAAAACGGCGCAAACACACTCACCTTTCGGCCATAATCTTGATCTGGAGCGTACCAAATAATTTCGCCGCGCTTGAAGGCCCCTAATAAACCGCGCATATCTTTACGGGCAATGGTGCGATGAACAAATTTTTGTCGCCCTTTCACCATAAAGTAATTAAACAGGGGGTTATCATCGTTTCGGTAGGTCACTGAATATTGCGCGTATTTGGCTAAGGCAACCCCAGCAATATCGAGGGGCCCAAAGTGGCCGCTGAGTAATAACACTCCTCTTGGGTCGGCTTGGGCCGCCTGTAAGTGCTCTAAACCTTCTACGCGTTGCTTTAACTGGCTGTCTTGAATGCACCAAGCTCGTGCGGTTTCTATTAACCCTAAAGTGTAAGAGTAAAAGGTCTTTTTGGTTAACGCGACCTGTTCTGAGTGGGTTAACTCAGGAAAGCACAAACTGATGTTGGTTAATGCCACCTTGCGTCGGCCACTGGCCAATTGAAACAGCAGTTTCGCCAAGCCCTTGGCCAGCGCTTTTTGCACAAAAAAAGGTAACCGCGCAACTCCTTGTAAAAACCCAATACCCAGCCATGTCGGCCAAAACCTAGGATGTATAAAGTCTCGATACCGGTAAGTGCTGACGATGTTTGAGTTTTTCTGTTTACTTGGGCGAGGTACATTGCCTAGCGACATGCAAAGGGGCTCCACAATTTAATTGACTATTGTACCGCGCTAAACGGTTTTGTCAGCTGCAAAAGCAGCTTATACTAGGGCTATCATTTTATGAGCAAAGATAAAGACTATGGCTAAAGCATTACCGAAGATTTTAACCAATCGCCCTCAAGCGCACTTACTCATCAGTAAATTGCAGCAGTGGCAGATCAAATTCCAAGGCTGGCAAGATGCCCGCCGTGCTTTAAAAGCACACAAGCGTTACTCTTAAACGAACGCATTTGCCGTAATACAGCACTAAAAAAAAACCGCAAAATGCGGCTTTTTTAGTGCTAACAGAGTACCTTTTCTACAAACTAAAGGTGCTCTACCATCTCAATTTCATACTCAACAACGCCGCCAGGGGTGGTAATGCCCACCGTATCGCCCTCTTCTTTACCGATAAGGCCTCGAGCAATTGGTGAATTCACCGAAATTTTATTGCTCTTCACATTGGCTTCATCGTCACCGACAATCTTATACACCACACTTTGCTCGGTTTCGATATTCAGAAGCGTTACTGTGGTTCCGAAGATTACTTTTCCGGTTGCCGGAATATCGTGCACATTAATCACCTGAGCCATTGATAATTTGGCTTCGATATCTTGAATGCGCCCTTCAATAAAGCCTTGTTGCTCGCGTGCTGAATGATATTCTGCGTTTTCTTTTAAATCACCATGCTCTCGTGCTTCTGCAATGGCCGCAATTACAGCAGGGCGCTTGACAGTCTTAAGCTCTTTTAACTCTTCTTGAAGTGCGAGCTCGCCTTCTACAGTCATTGGGTAACGTTGCATAAGTTTTCCTTCTAATAAAATCAAAAAGAGCCACTAACAGGCTCTTTTATATAATTTGTCTCAACCGAGAAAGATCTAATTTCGACTATTATGACGCGCTTTTTACTAGGTGCAAGCCCGCCGTCACATTAGCGAGTTTGCACCTAACAAGACTTAATCGGCAATTTGACCTAAATGCAGGTCTTGCAATCGATTTACGCCACTGCTGCCTTTTAACATCATCGCCATTACCGAAGCTTCTGCGCCGGCTAACGTGGTGGTGTAATAGACTTTGTGTTGCAACGCGCCTCGACGAATTTCAGCACTGTCTATCAATGATTGACGGCCAGCCGTCGTGTTCATCACATAGCTTACTTCGTCGTTTTTAATTAAATCAACTAGGTGAGGACGACCTTCTTTTACTTTATTAACGGCCTGGGTTGCTAAGCCGTTTTCGGTAAAGTAAGCCGCCGTACCTTTGGTTGCGACAACTTCAAAGCCAAGCTCGGTTAAATCTTTAGCCATAGCCAATGCCTCGGCTTTGTCTTGATCTTTAACCGAAATAATCACTTTGCCCGCTGTCGGTATAATTGAGCCTGCTCCAACTAGCGCTTTCGAGAAAGCTTCCGCAAACGTTTTACCGGTGCCCATTACTTCACCTGTCGATTTCATCTCTGGGCTTAAAACTGGGTCAACGCCGTGGAATTTATTGAATGGCATCACCGCTTCTTTCACTGAGTAATAACTTGGAACCACTTCGGCGGTATAGCCTAACTCGGAAAGTTTTTTACCGGTCATGACCTGAGCGCCTATTTTTGCAAGCGACTGCCCAATGGCTTTAGAAACAAACGGTACCGTTCGTGATGCTCTTGGGTTTACCTCAATGATGTACATTTTGCCGTTTTGCCACGCCATTTGTACGTTCATTAAACCAACAACGTCTAGCTCAAGCGCCATGGCTTTAACTTGCTCACGGACAATATTTTGAGCTTCGGTAGATAAGCTGTAAGGCGGTAAAGAACAGGCTGAATCGCCTGAGTGAATACCCGCCTGCTCAATATGCTGCATGATAGCCCCGATCACTACTTGCTCGCCATCGCTGACACAGTCGATATCTAATTCGATTGCGTTATCTAAGAAATGATCAAGCAATACTGGCGCGTCATTAGAAACCTGTACGGCTTCATTCATATAACGGCGCAGCTCGGTTTCGGCGTATACAATTTCCATAGCACGGCCACCCAACACATAAGATGGTCGCACTACCAATGGGTAGCCAATACGGTTCGCAATGGTTACGGCTTCGTCCAAGCTTCGCGCTGTGCCGTTTTCAGGCTGACGCAAGTTGAGTTTTTCAACCATTACCTGGAAGCGTTCACGGTCTTCAGCTCGGTCAATGGCATCAGGGCTAGTACCAATAATCGGTGCACCGGCCGCTTCTAGTTCACGCGCTAATTTAAGTGGAGTTTGGCCACCGTATTGAACGATCACACCCTTTGGTTGCTCCAGCTCAATAATTTCCAACACGTCTTCTAAGGTTACAGGCTCAAAGTAAAGTCGATCAGAAGTGTCGTAATCTGTTGAAACGGTTTCTGGGTTGCAATTCACCATGATCGTTTCGAAGCCTTCATCGCGAGCCGCCAATACGGCGTGCACACAACAATAATCGAACTCAATACCTTGACCAATACGGTTAGGACCACCACCAAGCACAATAATTTTATCACGCTCACTCGGTGCGGCCTCACATTCTTCATCGTAAGATGAATACATATAAGCCGTGTCGGAAGCAAATTCAGCAGCACAAGTATCAACGCGCTTATACACCGGACGAATGCCTAAATCCCAACGCTTTTTACGTAATTGCTTTTCACCCACACCGAGCAGTTTTGCTAAACGCTCATCTGAAAAACCTTTACGTTTTAAACGACGCATTTCAGTGGCGTCGATGTCTTTCATGCCTTTGCTGGCTAATGTCGTTTCATCTTTGATGATGTCGGCAATTTGAACCAAGAACCAAGGGTCAACACCCGTGTACTCATATATTTCATCGATACTCATGCCACTGCGCAATGCATCGCCAATGTACCAAATTCGATCAGGGCCGCATTCTTGTAATTCACGCAAAATCTTCTCTCGGCTGCCCTCGGCTTTATAATCGATAAAGCTATCGAAGCCACATGCGCCCACTTCTAAGCCACGCAATGCTTTTTGCATAGACTCTTGAAAGTTACGACCAATGGCCATCACTTCACCAACCGATTTCATTTGTGTGGTTAAACGATCATTGGCTTGTGGGAATTTCTCGAATGCGAAGCGAGGAATTTTTGTGACAACGTAATCGATGCTTGGCTCAAACGATGCTGGTGTAATGCCACCGGTAATATCGTTTTGCAATTCATCCAGCGTGTACCCAACGGCTAACTTGGCGGCGATTTTGGCGATCGGGAAACCCGTCGCTTTCGAAGCAAGTGCCGAAGATCGACTCACACGCGGGTTCATTTCAATAATAACCATGCGCCCGTCTTTCGGGTTAATCCCGAACTGAACGTTAGAACCACCCGTTTCAACACCAATTTCACGCAGAACCGCCAACGAGGCGTTACGCATAATTTGGTATTCTTTATCGGTTAAGGTTTGCGCTGGCGCAACGGTGATAGAGTCGCCGGTGTGCACGCCCATTGGATCGAAGTTTTCAATGGCGCAAACAATAATGCAGTTGTCGGCTTTATCGCGCACCACTTCCATTTCATATTCTTTCCAACCAATTAAGCTCTCGTCAATTAACAGCTCATTCGTCGGTGATAAATCTAAGCCGCGACGGCAAATTTCTTCAAACTCGGCTTTGTTGTAGGCAATACCACCACCGGTGCCACCCATGGTAAAACTTGGGCGAATAATGGTTGGAAAGCCGAGCTTTTCTACAATCGCCCAAGCTTCATCTAAGTTATGTGCAATACCTGAGCGAGGGGTTTCAAGGTTAATCGCTTTCATCGCTTTATCAAAACGATCACGATCTTCGGCTTTATCGATGGTGTCGGCATTGGCACCAATCATTTCAACATTAAACTTTTCAAGCACGCCGTGTTTTTCAAGATCAAGCGCGCAGTTCAATGCGGTTTGGCCACCCATGGTTGGCAAAAGCGCATCGGGCTTTTCTTTTTCAATTATTTTCGCGACTTCTTGCCACACCACGGGCTCGATATAGGTTGCATCGGCCATGCTTGGGTCGGTCATAATGGTCGCTGGGTTCGAGTTCACTAAGATAACTCGGTAACCTTCTTCGCGCAGCGCTTTACAAGCTTGCGCTCCGGAATAATCAAACTCACAGGCCTGACCAATAACAATGGGGCCGGCGCCTAATATTAATATACTTTTTATGTCTGTACGTTTTGGCATGATAACTCGCTAATTCTTTAAAAACTTGGGTCAGTTTAGTTTTACTTTTAACGTTTAACCTTTAAGCCTTACGTTTACTCATGTCGTCAATAAACTGGTCAAACAAAGGTGCGCAATCGTGTGGCCCTGGGCTGGCTTCTGGATGCCCCTGGAAACTGAATGCGGCTTTGTCTGTTCGCCGAATACCTTGCAACGATTTGTCAAAAAGAGACTGGTGTGTCATTTCAATGTGCGCCGGTAGCGATGTTTCATCGATCGCAAAACCATGGTTCTGACTAGTGATCATGACGGTTTTATCGGCCAGTGTTTGCACTGGGTGGTTAGCACCGTGATGACCAAATTTCATCTTCAAGGTTCTTGCACCACTGGCTAAGCCAAGTAACTGATGCCCTAAGCAAATACCAAAAACGGGAACGTCTGTTTCTAGAACTTGTTGTATGGCGGTAATGGCGTAATCGCACGGCTCTGGATCACCCGGACCATTAGATAAAAAGATGCCATCAGGATTCATCGCTAATACATCGGCGGCTGGAGTTTGGGCTGGCACCACGGTGATGCGGCAGCCGCGATCGGCTAACATGCGTAAAATGTTACGCTTAACGCCGTAATCGTATGCAACGACATGGAACTTGCTGGTATCGGGGTTAGTGTGGCCTTGGCCAAGTACCCAGCTGCCTTCTGTCCACTCGTAAGGCTCTTTAACGGACACTTCTTTGGCTAAGTCCATACCCTTTAAACCGGCAAAGCCTTTCGCCAACTCAAGCGCTTTTGCTTCGTCAATACTGTCACCGACCATGATGCAGCCGTTTTGCGCACCTTTTTGGCTCAATAAGCGAGTCAGCCGCCGAGTATCGATATCGGCAATGGCAACGACATTTCGCTCGACTAAATAATCTTCTAGTGATTGCTCACTGCGAAAATTACTTTCAAGTAAAGGTAAGTCGCGAATAACCAGGCCGGATGCCCAAACTTGAGATGACTCTTCATCTTCTGAGTTTACGCCGGTGTTGCCAATATGGGGGTAGGTGAGGGTTACGATTTGTCGTGCATAGGAGGGGTCGGTGAGAATTTCTTGATAGCCTGTCATGGAAGTGTTGAAGACCACCTCACCAACAGATTCACCAACGGCACCAATGCCGATTCCTGTAAAAATACTTCCGTCTTCGAGCGCGAGAATGGCAAGCTTAGCCAAGATCTGTTCCCCTATCATTAATCAAATGGATTGAGAAATCTGACCTTTCAGACCAAAAACTACGTTTCTAATTCGCAAAAAAGCGAGATGAAGTTGCCCTCATCCCGCTTCTTATAATTCGTGCCAAGTACAGCTGCACTTGATGCGGTTTTGAAACTGTAGTGTAGTTATAATCTGTCATGTCAACGAGTTGCGTAAACAACTCAAAATTTGGCGGATTCTACATGAAATCAGCCTGCTTTGTCCATAAATTTTGGCGTTGAAATGTTTTTTAAAGCTTACTTGGCAGGCTGACCTTAATTGGCCTAAATAAATGTCGCGCATTTGTAGTTTTAGGCGCACCTAAATCTGGTCAGTCAAATAAAAAAGTGTCATTATAAGTAGCAAATAACGCTACTTTTCCTTGAGGTCTTCATGTCTCAAACGGTTCAACTCGTCGACACCTTAAAAAAAATTCTTCGAGAACGAAAAATCACCTATCAAGAAGTGGCTGAGAAGCTCGACTTGAGTGAAGCCAATGTTAAACGCATGTTTTCGAAGCGCCATTTCACATTGGCTCGCTTAGAAGAAGTCTGTGCCATGGCCGATGCCGACTTAGGCTACTTGATGTCACGAATGCATGAAGGGTCGATGATCATCGACACGTTAAGCAAAGAAGCCGAGCAAGAGCTGTGTGGAAACATCAAGCTATTAATGATTGCTCAGCTTCTGATTAACCGCTGGGAGATTGAAGACATTGTCGAGACTTATGAGTTTGAAGACCACGAAGTGACGCAATTGATGGCTAAGTTAGACCGCTTAGGCATTATTGAACTACTACCAGGTGACCGCGTGAGAAACTTAATTTCCCGAGACTTTAAGTGGATTCCTAACGGACCTGTTTATAAGTACTTTGAAGAACATATTGCCAGAGAGTTCTTTAACTGTAAGTTCGAACAGAAAAACGGTGAGATTTTGATTTTCATGGCCGGCATGCTGTCTCGCCAAAGCAACAGTCAAATGCAGACCAGCATGCGCCGCTTAGCACGCGAGTTTGATGAACTCAGTAAAGAAGATGGCAAACTGCCATTAAATGAAACTTACGGTACAGGTTTAGTGCTCGCCATGCGCCCTTGGGAGCTCAGCACCTTTGCTCAATTCCGACGCAAAGAAAATACAAAGAAATTTAGGCTCACCTAACACAAACACCAAACAAGCCAACGCTTGTGTGGTGTTTAGTGGCTTTTTTATAAATTAAACCGTGGTGTCTAGATTAAATCCGACTTCTTGCTGTCGATTCACTTGATAGGCGGCATCTAAGGCTGACTCTACGGTTTCAGAGGTTTGGTTCAATATGTCATTTAAGCGTTCTTTATTTGATTCTGAAACTTCTTCGCTGCGCTTATCTTCGCTTTCAGAATTCGCCTCTACTTTAGAACTGTCTTCGCCTTGAATATCACGCTGTTCACTACGCTCTTCTTCGGTTTTTTCAGCCATTTGACGCTCAAGTTGGCGCAGGTCATTTTGCGCTTCCATTGATAGCTGAGTGGCCAATGCCGCCACTTGGCGATCTTGGGCCGACGGTTCGGCCGGTGCTAAAGCGGCACGGCGTACTTGCTCGGCTTTGCGCAATGTAGCTTCTGGGTTATTTGGAACTGGAGATACACTGATCCCTACCTCACCGGCGGTTGCATAGCGTTTACCATCGGGACCTTGGGTATAACTAAACTGCATGGCACCCGCATATTGGCCTCCGACGGATTGGTGCGCCTGCTCATGCGCTTTAACTTCTCTGTCTCGGGCGGCTAATTCGCGAATGGTTTCAATATCGTCTTGAAGCTTTGCTTGCTCGGCTTCGGCATTTCGCTTGGCTTGCTCCGCTTGTTGTTCAACGCGTTGGTTTTGCTCGCTACCGCTTGGGGCTTCTTCTCGGCTTGCTTCATTTGAACGCGCAGACTCTTCTTGCGAGCGCTCCTCTGAATTGGCGCGGCTTTCAATTTCGGCATTGGCACTTGGCGCAGGGCGCGTTTGCCTCGTATCTACTTCAGCTTCTAGCTTACCAGGCTGCTCTCTTGCGCTTCGGCGAGAGTCTGTCGATTTTTCGGGTTCTTCAACTGGTGCGAAGACGGCGGTTTCATTTTCTTTACGCAACCGAGATTGCTCTGCTGGGTCACTAGACAAAGCAAAGGTCGGGGTTATAGCATTTGGAAACACACCGCTGACTGTCGACATAATGTTCTTTTAAACCTTTATATCAATTAAGGTGCCCAGCATATCACTGCCTGCTTGCACCACTTTTGCGCTGGCTTGCACTTGAATTTTACCCATCTGCTGCTCAACGATTGGGCTTACCAATTCTTCTGGGCCTCCTTCTTCGGGTGGTAAATTCGCTTTTGCGATTTGATCGGCACTGCGATTGAGCATGTCATTGCCACGCGCAATTCCGTATACACCACTACTTAACACAGAATTTATCATCCGAACTCCTAATCAAAAAACAACAGGCATAGCCAGCCTTGACTATATTTTAACCAATTCTATTCGAGGTACTGTAAAATTTTGTGAATTCACTCAAGATATCTATAGCCCTGCCGATACAGCGACTGTTGCGGGATAAACCCTGTTTTAGATGGCCACTGAAGAGAAACTTACGCACGAAAATTTGGCATATATTCAGATGAATTATGCCAATTTATTGTTATTCACTTGTTAAAAGAAAGGTTTCAGACGGATCAACCGTGATTCGATTCAACATGGCCTCGCGCCCTAAAAGCATTAGGTAGCTCATGTCGGAACGATCGGTTAAAGAAATATCAATCTGCCATTCTTGTTGATTCATCCGAATTGATGTTCTAACAATGTATCGCTCTTCGGTCACTCCATTCGATGATTTAATTTTCCGTACATCTCTTAGCGGTGCTTGACAATTTATCACTTCATCTACGTTATGTACCGTTGGGTGAATATCAAATGAGACCCACTTTTTTCCGCCTTTTTTAAATTTCTTAATATGATCAACATGCAACGAAGAGGTTTTCGCGCCGGTATCTACCCTAACTTCTAAATCAATAATGCCTAAACCGGGCAAATCGCAATTCTCAATACTGCCCACCATAAACTTTTGCAAAGTCATTTGCTGCCCTCTTACATAGCTCTATTTTTCAGATCAATCAGGAATAAGGATGTCTTGCATTACTTCAATATTATCGGCAATGTCTTCATCGTTTTCAGTGAAGAAGGCTATGTGCACCAATGCTTCTCCTTCTTGAACCAATGGAATATTTTGCTTTCCAATAATAATGCCTGAACGCGGTGCTTTAATTTCTGTTAACACTTCACCAAAAGGGTTGCTGATTTTAGCTAGTACATCTCCTTTTTGAACTTGATCACCCAGTTTGTGCGCCGTATTTACGATGCCACTTAGACTTGCGCGCACCCAGCTGCTGTTATTCGCCACATAGGGCGTAAACTTTCTTTTTGGAAGCTTCCTATTAACCAACCCTAACGATATCAACACGTTTATGACGCCCTTCACGCCGGCTCGAATCGACAATTCATCAAACCTTAATGCCTGACCCGCTTCATACAAGAGTATTTTAGTGCCATTTTCTACAGCGGCTTCTCGCAAAGAACCATCCCGTAAATCGGAGTTTAAAAGAACGGGTACACCAAATTGCATGGCCAGCTCACGGGTTTCAGAGTCTTTCAAGTTTGCGCGGATCTGCGGTAAATTAGATCGATGAATCGCCCCTGTGTGTAAATCGATTCCGTATTCACATTGCGACACAATTTCTTCCATGAATATATTCGCCACACGTCCGGCCAAAGAACCTTTTGCTGATCCAGGAAAACAGCGGTTAAGATCGCGCCTATCTGGCATATATCGACTTTGATTGAGAACGCCGTAAACATTTACCATCGGAACAAGAATTACTGTACCCGCACTCACCTTAAGGGATTTTGACTGTATTAAGCGGCCGACTATTTCGACACCGTTTAATTCATCACCATGTATCGCTGCTGAGACAAACACAGTGGGGCCGGGTCGTTTACCGCGAATAACGTAAATTGGCATGTTTACGTCTGTGTTTGTGTAAAGCTTGGCAACAGGCAATTCTATGCTACACCGCTCTCCGGGTTTAATTTCTTTACCGCCAATTACGAGTATATTAGTTGCCATCTAGCCTTTACCTTTGGTTTTGGTTTTGTGTGGTTTCGCATCTGTTTCAATAAAATCAAAGATCAAACCCGCTACGTCTTTTCCTGTAGCCTGCTCTATGCCCTCTAAACCTGGCGATGAATTTACTTCCATCACGACCGGTCCATTTTTAGATTGTAGCAAATCAACGCCACACACATTTAAACCCATAACTTTAGCTGCTTTAGCCGCCGTAGCCCGCTCTTCTTTACTGAGCTTGATTAATTTGGCTGAGCCGCCGCGGTGTAGGTTAGAGCGGAACTCGCCTTCGGCACCTTGGCGTTTCATTGCAGCGACTACTTTCCCGCCAACAACGAAGCATCGAATGTCTGCACCACCGGCTTCCTTGATGTACTCTTGAACTAGGATGTTTGCTTTTAAGCCCATAAAGGCCTCAATGATACTTTCTGCGGCTTTATTGGTATCGGCTAACACCACTCCAATACCTTGAGTGCCCTCTAATAGTTTGATCACTAAAGGCGCCCCACCCACATTTTTTATTAAATCTTTTACATTATCTGGCTTACTGGCAAAGCCTGTGCGCGGCAAACCCACATCTTTTCTGGACATTAGCTGTAATGAACGCAACTTATCTCGCGAACGACTGATGGCGACCGATTCGTTCACACAAAATGTGCCCATCATCTCAAACTGACGAACAACCGCTGTACCATAAAAAGTAATAGACGCGCCGATGCGTGGAATAACAGCATCAAAGTAAGGAAGCTCCTCACCATGGTATCGAACAGCAGGCCGACTGCGGGTTATATCCATATAGCAATGCAGGGTATCGATCACTTCTACTTCATGACCACGCGCGCGGCCAGCTTCGACGAGTCGGCGTGTTGAGTAGAGGTTTTCGTTTCGAGAAAGTACAGCGATTTTCATAGCAAGCCCTTGATTAAGAAAAGCGGCACTCGCAATGAATTTGCCAGTGGCCTAATCTTGAATAATGTTAGAGAAACCTTAGTTTGTCGATCATTATTTACAAGGTCGGCTAACTATTTATAAACCACTCAGAGAATCGTTTACAGGTCTAAAAATTTAGGATTGAGCCAATCGCTCGGGATATCGCTCAGTTTTTCTGAAAAAGGCATTACGCCTATCAACGGGGCTCTTAAATACTGTTGCAAGGTTTGAATGTTTTCTTCTAGGCCGTCCATTTCAGGGTCAATACAATTCGCGATCCACCCAGCGACCTTTAAGCCATCTCGTTCAATGGCTTCCATTGTAAGAATGGCATGATTCAAACACCCAAGTTTCATACCCACTACTAAAATAACGTCTAGATTAAGTGCCTTTACAACGTCCGCCAAGGTTTCGCGGTTGTTTAGCGGCACACGCCAACCACCGGCCCCTTCAATAAGGGTTAACGCTGCATTAGCGCTCATTAAAGTGCCTCGCACAAACCCCACCAGCTGCTGAGAAGATAAACGTTTATTTTCACGTTGTGCTGCAATATGCGGTGCCATGGGTGCTTTTAGTAACACAGGATTCGTTTGTTGATAACTCAGTTTCACCGTGGAAGCATTCGCTAGGTTTACGGCATCGTCATTTTTTTCTTCGCCATTCAATAACTCCGACCCGGCCGCCAATGGTTTTAACCCAAGCGTTGAATGGCCTTGTTGTGCAAAAGCGTTCAACAAGGCTACTGATACAAAAGTTTTGCCTGCGTCGGTATCGGTACCGGAAATAAAATATTTTCGTTTCATTTAATTCGGTTTCTTTAAAATTATGTAAAAAATTTCCCATGTGGCGGGGTATTGTGAATTTTGCCTTCTAAACGACTGATAAGCACGCAACATTTTTCGGACCGACGATACTTTAGGTTGCTCATTACGATCAACATGGTTCGCCCCTAATATTTTAAGTTCATTGAGCAAGGTTAAAGGGTGATCGTATAAAATTTCGATGAATGATTCCTGCCAATGTTCTACCACAAAGCCTGTATCACTGATGGCATCGCGCCACTGTTGATCGCTATTAAACTGATTTACGTGCGCAACTTCATCCACCGATTTCCATGCGGTTTTTAGTTCGCATAAAGTTTTTGGTCCGACTGTGGCTAAAGCAAGATAACCCCCTGGCGTTAACATAGAAAAAGCATGTTCAACAAACTTCACCGGGCACTCTAACCATTGCACAGCTAAGCTTGACACAGCTAAGTCGATACTCGAACTTTGAAAGGGCGGTTGCTCAAGATCGGCCTGCACCGTTATTACCTTTCGGTGACGATGCTTTGCTTGGTGTAACATCGCATTCGATAAATCTAACCCGAATAGCTCGCGCGGGTTAAACCGATGATCAAGCGCAGGCAGTAAATAGCCTGTCCCTGTGCCTAAATCGACCGCTTTTTGAGCGCTCACCATAGGAAGCCGAGTTACACGTTTCATGAGTTCGTCGGCCACTTGGCGTTGCAAGTGCGCCACTGAGTCGTAGTGCTCTGCCGCAGCACTAAACGATTGAGCTACTGCGGATTTATTCATGTGACTGAATCCAATGAATGGTGTCTGCTTCTGCAAATAACGGCGCACTGTGCTGTGCATTGATTTTGGTTAAAGATGCCACTGGCAATGCTTCCCAAGCTTTAGAGGCTTTTTCGATCGGTACCAATTGATCTTGAGCACTGAGCAATACGTGACAGGGCACATCCACTTTAAAATTTTCGGCGTTAAAATCGTACAACCACTGCAAAGTATTCAGCTGCTTTCCTGAACATAAATATGAAGACACCTCTTTACCGCGTGCTTGATCTACCAGTAAAGCAAAGCGTTTTCGAGTAGCCTCGGGGTTAGCCTCATACCGAGCCATAAAACCTTCTGCTACAGCAGGCTCTAACCCATTCTCACCGCTAAATTGCACGTTGGTATTTATCAGCAAACAATTCTGCACCCACTTGTTTCGACTGGCGAGCTGATAAGCTAATGCGCCCCCTAAAGACCATCCCACCAGCTGAGTTGGCTCGGTAATTTGGCGGCTGCATTTTTGAAGCCAGGAATCGACGGTGCCTTGCTCATTTTGAAAACTCAATTGCTCTTCATTTTCGGCACCAAGCTGTGCTTTTAAAGTGTCGAAGCTGGTTTCATTCATTTGCCAACCCGGTAACCAAACGCGCTTCATACGACCAACCTTAATGCATCATAAAGCTCATCGATATCTGCTTGAGTGTGATCGGCACTGAGCGTAAATCTTAATCGTGCCGTTCCCTTAGGCACAGTTGGCGGCCGGATCGCTGAGACTAAAATTCCCTGCTCTTTTAATTGCTTGCTTACGTGCAACGCTCGTTCGTTTGCACCCACCAGCACCGGTTGTATGGCGGTAGAAGAAGACATTAATTCGAAACCTAACGAGGAGATTTTAGCTCTAAAATAAGCAATATTTTGATTCAATTGGGCTCGACGATCTTGGCCATTGATCACCAACCTTAAAGACTCTCGTGTAGCAGCGGCTACCGAAGGTGGAGACGCCGTGGTATAGGTATAAGGCCGCGAGTATTGCAAAATGTATTCAATGGTTGTCGCATCGCCAGCAACAAAAGCGCCAGAAGTGCCAAAGGCTTTACCTAATGTGCCTATCACCAAGGGAACCGCTTTCGAATCTAGTCCTAACTGAGATACCAAGCCGGCACCGTTGTCACCTAAAGTACCCAAACCATGTGCATCATCTACCATCAACCAAGCACCGTACTGCGAACAGAGTTGAGCAATGTCGGTTAATGGCGCGCAATCACCATCCATCGAAAATACGCCATCAGTCACGACTAATTTTTTACCGGTCGCTGAAGCCAAACATTGCTCTAGGTGTTCTAAATCATTGTGCCGATACCGCAAAGAGCGCGCTTGCGACAAGATACCGCCATCGATCAACGAGGCATGATTCAGCTTATCTTGAATGATCGTATCGTGACGTGTCATCAAGGCTGCTATAACACCCAGGTTGGCCATATAGCCTGTTGAGAACAGCAATGCTCTCTCTCGCCCCATAAAGGCGGCCAACTCTTGCTCTAATTGCTCATGCTCTCGATGATGGCCATCTATTAAATGCGATGCGCCCGCTCCTACGCCTACTTTTTTAATACTGGCAATCATGGCCTCGCAAACGAAAGGGTGGTTAGCTAAGCCTAAGTAATCGTTACTGCAAAACGAGAGCATGGGTTGGCCATCAATGACAACTCTAATGCCTTGTGCAGAATGCAACTGCACGCGTGAACGAAGCAGCTGATCGTTTTTGCGCTTTTCTATTGCCGCGCTGATGTCGCTAAATTGTTTCAATTATAAGGTCGCGTCGTAAAATTTTTCGTTATTGCGCTTAGGGCAATTCATCGGATCAAAGGTTTGTACAGCGTCGTTGTCAAAGCTGCCTTCACGCTCAGGACGTATGCCCAACTTTTTAAACAAGGCTTTGTCTTTATTTGCCTCTGGATTTGCGGTGGTTAATAACTTTTCACCATAGAAAATAGAGTTTGCGCCAGCGAAGAAGGTCATCGCCTGCATTTCTTCTGTCATCTCTTCTCGCCCTGCCGATAATCGCACGTGTGATGTCGGCATCATGATTCGCGCCACGGCAATGGCACGGATAAAGTCGAGTGAATCTAATTCCTCTTCTTGTGCCATTGGCGTTCCTTCGACTTTCACCAGCATATTTACCGGTACGCTTTCTGGATGCGGATTCATGTTGGCGAGCTGAATAAACATACTGGCGCGGTCACCGACGCCTTCGCCCATTCCCAATATGCCGCCTGAGCAAATTTTCATACCTGCATTGCGTACGTTTTGTAGGGTTTCTAAGCGATCACCGTAAGTACGGGTCGTTATAATTTCTCCGTAATACTCAGGTGAGGTGTCTAAATTGTGGTTGTAGTAATCTAACCCTGCATCGGCAAGTTCTGCGGCTTGCTCATCTTTAAGCATGCCCAGCGTCATGCAAGTTTCTAGCCCCAACTCTTTTACGCTTTTAACCATTTCAATAATATGCGGGAAATCTTTAACCGCAGGAGAGCGATAGGCTGCTCCCATGCAAAATCGGCTTGCGCCAGCGGCTTTGGCGGCCTTAGCTTGCTCAATCACCTTTTGAACTTCCATCAACTTTTCTTTTGCTAAGCCGGTATTGTAATGCGCCGATTGAGGGCAGTATTTACAGTCTTCTGGGCAGGCTCCCGTTTTAATCGATAAAAGCGTACTGACCTGCACTTCATTAGGGTCGAAATTAGCGCGATGCACACTGGCGGCTTGAAACATTAAATCATTAAATGGCAACTCAAACAGAGCCACGACTTCTTCTTTAGTCCAGTTGTGGCGGGGGGTTGTCGGGTTTAATGTGGTCATAATGCATCCTAGTTGTGTTACAGCCAGCATCGCGCTTGCTATTTAATCGAGTTTTAGTGGTTTAAATTTTATAGGTCGCTCCGAATAGGTCAACCTTGAGCAAGCCGCCGCTTTACTACTGGTTGATTATTAATCATAGCAATGATAGTTCGGACTTCAATCGCAACTTTTGAATGGACTGTTTGTCGTCTTTGTCTTTGGCTTGTATGGTGAGTAAACCATTCGTTCAAGGAAGAACAACAATGCTAACTAAGTGGCGTGCATGGCTTGCCCATGCTTTAAACCCGGTATGCCCTGGTTGCCAGCAAGCTCTAGCCGGTGACCATTTGTGTTTAGTGTGCCAAAGCTTTTTAACCCCTTTGCCACTGCCCTGCCCTTGCTGTGGTGAACCTAATTCAAACGGCCACCGATGTGGACGATGCTTAAAATACCCAAGCCGATGGGACCGACTCTATGCCCCATGGCCGTTCGAATTTTTGGCACGCCATCTCATTCTTGAATTTAAATACCGCCGAAATTTTGCGGCTGGGCAAGCGCTGGTTAGGCTGTGGCACTCTAACGTGGGAGCGGTTGACTTACCGGACGCATTCGCCTTTGCGCCCATGACTCACACGAAACAAATGAAGCGTGGGTACAACCAAGCTCAATGGCTGTGCCGATCTTTTTCTAAATCCTTTAAAAGACCTGTGTTTTCAGGGCTTCAAAAAAAACACGAAACTCAACCTCTAGAAGGGCTGACTAAGAAAGAGCGAAAGCGGGTTCTAAAAAACTCATTTCAGGTTCTATCTACTCCGCCCAAGCATATTGCCATCATAGATGACGTCTTCACTTCAGGCGCAACGGCCAACGAGTTAGCCCGCATTTTAAAAAAAGCGGGCGCGGCCCGTGTCGATATTTGGGTGCTGGCAAGAACCCCGTTACAGGGTAAATCAATGCTTTAAATTTAGTCGATTACTCTTAGAGACGTCGCTGGCTGGCAGAGCAATCTCAAAGCTAGCGCCGCGTTTTAAGTAAGGCTCAACTAAGCGTATATTGCCATTGAGCCCTCTTTCTACTAGATTATAAACCAACGATAAGCCAATGCCGTGGTGCCCACCCATTTGGCTTGAATAAAACGCTTCGAATACACGGCTTTGGTCATTAGCGGCAATACCATGACCATCATCTGAAAACTGAATCACATATTGGCTACCCTCGCAGTAGCCTTTAATGTGAATACGCCCTTTATCTTGACCGCGAAAAGCATGTTGCAGTGCGTTTTCGCAAAACACCGAGATAATTTGCATCCAAATATTTGGGTTAGATTGAATGTATAGGTCGTCCTTCATATCCATACTAATGTGCACCGTCACGCCTTGTGCGTTTTGGCAAAATAAACGTGCGGCGTCTTCTAAGATCGGTTTTAAAGCAAAGGTTTGTTTGTCTGTCTGATCGTGCTCAGAGACCATCATTTGCACACTTTTGATCAGTTTAGTGGCCTTGGTTACGCTTTTATCAATGACCGACATCACGTCTAAGGAGCCGGCAATATGGTCAGTGAGATCCGTTTGTGTCAGCTGATCACGTTTTAAATCACTGAGGATGCCGTTTAAATGCGATTCGGCCGTTGAAGCCGACGTTCGAATATTGCCCAACGGCGTATTTAACTGATGTGACATGCCACGTAACAGCTGACTTAAGGCGGTTTGTTTTTCACGCTCAACCATGAGCGCTTGTAACGATTCTAACTCTTTACGTGTGATGGTTTCGCGTTCGGCCAGCTGCTCAAATTTTTCCATCAGCAACACCTCATCGGTGATGTCTATTAGCACCGTAAGTACACAGTAATCGCCATCGTCTAAAGTGATACGCTGATCTTGCAGCTTTACCCAAACTACCGTGCCATCAACGCGATGTGTTTTCAGCGTCATAGGCTCGCCAACACCGGTTTCTATGATTTGTGCATAGCGTTGTTTGGCGAGTTCATGTATTTCTTCTGGGATCAACGTCATGATTGAATCTAATGTTAAATAGTCTTCAACGCGATCAAAGCCATACAAACGTGCGTAGTCTTCCGACACGTAAATAGGTTTAAAGTTTTTATGTATTTGCATGGTAACGCCCGACAGGCGACTCATGGCCGAGATGAGTTCAGAGGCTGAGATATCTGAAAATTTCATTCACTTTCTAACGGCTGTGACTATTCCTCACAGACTAGTTGAGAGTTGTAATTCCGCCAGTGTGAATTCATACCTCCTGTTTTAGGGCAATGGCGGTTCTTAAGCGAGTTGCGCCAAAGGCGGACATTTTTTCAAAGTCTGCACGAGCAATGGGCACATGCTGACAATCGATAGGCAACTGCCTATCGTCATCAAGGTCAGGGTCATGGACGTAAATACAGGTGTCGTCGGTGTGCGTCACGGTCACCCAGTGCGGGGCTTTTTTGCCATCCAATCGGTAGGTACTGATCAAGACTAAAACGGCGTAACCACTGGCTAATAATGTATCGACCTCCGCTTGAACAATGTCACCATAAACAATCTCAATATTATTTTTTTTGGCTTGCGCAACAAAGTGATGATGAACCGTACTCATGATGGCTTTCTTTTCGGCTGAGCGAACGCCGTCCAAAAATAAAGGCTCATGAGTATTGATAAAAACTTTAGCGCTAAACCCTCTTTTTACAGCCGAAAGGCCCAAGCCCAGAGGGTGACACCCGCCATGACCAGAGGTCATAAAAATGGTCGTTGCTTCGCGCCAAAGATCGAGCTCTAGCTCTTGCGATAAAGTGACAGACGGATCAAGACTCGACATCGCCATCATTACCGCCGCTGGACCACAACTGAAATCGGTTGTTTGCGGGTACCAGGTGGTTTTTCTCTGCAACACGGTTTCATCGACTCGGCGAATGGTTTTCTGCATTCGCAAGGCATCACTCTTATCATCATAATAATGAGAGTATTCACCAAACACTCGATATCCCCGACGCTCATAAAGTTGTCGAGCCGGTAGGTTATTTTCAGCGACTTCTAAGCGCATATACAAACGCCCAACATTCGCCGCCAAGAGCTCTAACTCAGCTAAAAGGCGGCCTGCCAACCCTTGCCCGCGCGCCTCTGGCGAAATGGCTAATGAATATAACCGAGCCAGGCGCGTGCCTCTGTTACACATCACTAGGCCATAGCCCAGCAACACACCCTGTTCGGCTTCGGCGACGAGCAATATATCCTCTTGCGATGCGATCCAACGCTGTAAGCTACGTTTACTTAAGCGATCATGATCGAAGCTGCTTTGCTCTAATGTATGTAAAGCAGCAAGGTCCTTTTTTTGCGCGCGACGAAAATTAACGGCCACGGTTTTCGAGCCGACGTTGAAACTCACCCATAATTTGCATATACAACTCATCTCCTAAATAAAGGTCTTCAACGCCGCGATCTAAGCTTGGGTTATCGTTTACTTCAATAACATAGGCTTTCCCTTTGTGTTCTTTAATATCGACGCCGTATAGGCCATTACCAATAATTGAACATGACTTTAACGCGGCATCCAAGACGATTTTAGGGACCTCAAAAGTTGGCAGGGTTTCGAAATCACCTGATACATTACGTTTAGCGCCATGGTTATAAATCTGCCAATGGTTTCGCGCCATTTTATAACGGCAGGCAAAAATGGCACGCCCACCTAACACACCAATACGCCAATCAAAATCGGTATATAAGTATTCCTGCGCCAACACCAGCGCACTGTCCGCTAATAACAGCTGTAGCTTTTCTCGAAGGGCGTTGCGATCGGCCACTTTGAAGACACCACGCGAGAACGAGCCCTCTGGCATTTTTAACACCACGGGGTAACTGAAATTATCCTCGATAACGTCTAACGTTGTTGCTTCTGCGTCGGTCACAACCTCTGTCTTTAAACTGGGTACCTGGTGATAGCTAAAGGCATCGTGTAAAAACACCTTGTTGCAGCAGCGCAAAATAGACTGGGAATCGTCTATAACCACTAAGCCCTGATTTTCAGCCTGTACCGCGAGCCGATAGGTATGGTGATCGATAGCGGTGGTCTCACGAATGAACAGTGCATCAAAGTGCCCAATATTTGAAATTTGCTCAATACTTAATGCTTCGGCATGAATGCCATGCTTTGCCGCGGCTCGAATCATGTGCGTAATGGCCGCTTTATCACTCGGAGGAACCGACTCTTCTGGATTCACCAAAATTGCCATGTCCCAACGCGCCTGTTTTTTCTTGGCTTGCACTTTCCAAATCGACTCTGAAAATTCTTTAAGGTGTTCAGAAAAAACCGCCAGTTGATCGTGGGGCAAATCTGACAAGCAGAGCTGCGCCACATAAATACTTAACCTTCCAGCATTAGGCTGGAGTGTTAATTTTAGCAATGGCGTTTGCAGCTGCGCGTAAACTCGACTGACCAGTTTTTGCAATTCAGGCGAGGAAACCTTGCCGAAAAACGCATAAATAGTTTCTTGATTCGCCAATTCTGCCATCAGCTTGCTTTCTTGAGCCATGGTTAAGAACGGTTGACCCGCGGGTTGATTGCGCAAGGCGTTTAAAGTTTTGACACTCGGCACCACTTTATGACTTCGCGCTTCGGCCAGCAACGAGCAATAGTAGCCTTTACTCAAGTAGGCTTGGCTATCGCATAGATTGATAATGCGTGTTTTTGGCTCATTGCGTTTTGGGTAGTCTTTTAAGTAGGTGTTAAAGTTAATAACCCCAGGCAACTCATCACCAACAGGGCTATTTTCATCAATAACGATAAGCGTTTTATACACTGAATTTCCTAGTAAAAAAGGCGGCCCAAAGGTCACCTGAATTGTTTTATTTGAGTCATCTCAAATAGCGCAGAATGCCTATGCTATATAGCGCTGTTTTAGTGTTTGAGCAACCTTTAAAGCGGTGGATTTCCAAGCTATTTTTCGGTGGCACTGAGTTTATGACGGCCGTCGCATTTTTACGACCCAATTATTGAGTCTTTTCGAGGCGCGCTAAAAGGCGCATTTTAGGGAACAGGCAGACCGCCTTTAGCCACGGCTATCCTTGATCCACCCAGCCCCTAGAACGGCTATACGGTTAACTTGCATTGCTCTGACTTCAAGTAAATAGCTCTGCAAATGGCGTGTCTTGCTTACATGCTTTCCGTTATACTCCGCCCAATTCTACTTTTAGCGATTCAGTTCTATGGAAACTCAACACCCGTACGATCGCCTGACACAAGATCGGCTCATCGATTGGCTTGAAACGATAGGCTTGTATACAGACTATCGAATTTACCCACTGAACAGCTATGAAAACCGTGTTTACCGTGTTGGTGTTGAAGACGACACACCGGTGGTCGTAAAAGTATACCGCCCAAATCGTTGGACACAGGCTCAAATTCAGGAGGAGCTCGATTTTACCGACCAATTGGCTGAAGCCGAGATTCCCGTGGTGCCGGCGCAAAAAATTAATGGGGCAAACCTTCATGAACAAGATGACTTTTTCTTTGCTAGCTTCCCAATGCGAGCAGGCCACGCTTTTGATCTAGACAATGCCGATCAACTCTATCGTGTTGGCCAACTGCTCGGACGGCTGCACAGTGTTGGTAAGCAAGCGTCCTTTAAGACCCGACCCGCAATGTCATTGGTCGAGCCGATCAAAGAAGCGCGCGCGTTTTTCCAAGGCAGTGACATGATGAGTGCAGACATTAAACACAATTATTTGGACTGTTTAACCGGCATCGAAGCTCAGCTACCTTTTTACCAAAACATATTTGAGCAATCTGAACAATTTCGTATTCATGGTGACTTTCATCCGGGTAATATCCTGACTCGCGATGATCAACTTCTGGTTGTCGACTTTGATGACACTGTGACCGGCCCGGCCATGCAAGACATTTGGAAATTATTGTCTGGCTCGGCACATGAACAAGCTCAACAACTGAATGAACTCGAAGAAGGCTACGAGCAGTTTTGTGATTTTCCTCGATCCGAGATTCCACTGGTTGAAGCCTTACGGACTGTTCATATGGTGAAACACGCTTTATGGATTGCCAAACGATGGCAAGACCCTGCCTTCCCGGTAGCGTTTTCCTGGTTTGGCACCGATCGTTATTGGAGTGAGCACCTTTTAGCCTTGCGCGAACAATGGGCCGAGCTCCAAGAACGCCGTGATGATTTTTAATAACCCCACCGCTTGGTGATTTAACTTGAGGTAACACATGTCAAAAATAATATTAGTGGTCATTATCATTGTTGCGTTGTTAGTTTTAATTAAACGCAACGCAAACAATAGCCAATTAGCCGAAGCAAACAAGCAAGCGGGTTTAGAGCACTTGTCCGAAAATGCTAAAAACGTAAATGTTGTCACCACCGAATCAGGGCTGCAAATAGAGGTTCTTGAAAAAGGCAACGGTACTGAACATCCGAAAGCGTCGGATCGAGTAAAGGTTCACTACCACGGCACTTTAACCGATGGCACTGTTTTTGACAGTTCTGTTGAGCGTGGCCAACCGATTAGCTTTGGTTTAAATCAGGTTATCAAAGGTTGGACTGAGGGCTTACAAACAATGGTTGTTGGAGACAAAGTTAAGCTAACCATCCCGAGTGAGCTAGGTTATGGCAACCAAGCAGCAGGGAAAATACCACCCGGTGCCGTACTCATTTTTGAAGTAGAACTGCTCGGCATTAACGAATAAGCACCCTTAAATTAGGCTGAAAAATATTAAAGAATTTCAGCCTAATTTTCGCCAGTTGCTTGACGGTCTGTAGTTTTTAGAAACCTTAAGCATTTAGTAGTGGCAAAAATAAATTCTTGGCCGATACTCAATAGTAACCTTAGTCGTATTACAAGAAGGTTATTATGAATACGTCATTACCTACCTACAGTCGCTTAGAAGATCAACTCAACTCAGCTTCTCACGCACTCGGCAGCCTACTGGCTGTTATAGGCACCGCGGTGCTTCTCGTCGTTGCTGTTAGCACATCAAATCCATGGGCTGTTGTAAGCACGATTATTTATGGCGCATCCGTCATTACCCTGTTCTCTGCATCGGCGGTTTACCACTGGATAACAGAACCCACTATTCGGCGATTAATGCAACGCTTTGATCATATTGCTATTTTATATTTTATTGCAGGCACTTTTACGCCTTTTGCATTAGTCAGCTTACAGAGTGTTTGGGGCTGGAGCGTTTTTGGATTTGTTTGGTTTTGTGCGATTACCGGAACCATTGTTCATCTTACGCCGTTGCGAAAATACCACCTCTTCATGGTTTTTTTAAATTTACTGATGGGCTGGTCGGCTTTATTAATTGTAGTGCCTCTATCACAAGCCATAGAACCTATGGGCGTCGGCATGTTAGTGGCTGGCGGAATAACTTATACGCTTGGCTTGGTCTTTTATTTAAACCAGCGCCTATGGTTAAACCATTTTATATGGCATCTATTTGTTTTGCTTGGCGCTATTTTGCATTATTTCACCATCTTGTTTTACGTATTCTAACGAAAAGGTTATATGGCGCTGTATAGTTTTTCTGTGAGCTGTTTTAACAAAACAGCTTCATCGTGACTAAACTTTATCTTACAACTTAATGCTTCAGGAACACTGGCCGCTTTAGATTGTAATAACCGCCCCGCTTCAGTCACTAATATAACTTTTTGACGAGAATCCACTTCGCTGGTTTGCCGCTCTATAATCTCTTTTTGCTCTAATCTTTTTAAAATAGGCGTAAGTGTGCCTGCATCTAACCGTGTTCGTTCAACCAAACGTTTTATCATAACGCCATCGTCTTCCCACAGTGCTAACATGACTAAATACTGTGGGTACGTTAAATCGAGCACCTCCAGTAAAGGACGGTACGCGCGAATGAGTGCATTCGTGGCTGAATACAAAGAGTGGCAGATTTGGTTTTCGAGTTTAAGCTGATTGTACTCAGACATAAGGCACCTCTTAAAAAAACAACTATTTTGCGCACAAACTATTGACGAGTCAATCTTTTCCATGCATTATTTTGCGCACAAACTAAATAACACTTGGAGATACAAGATGAACGCTATTCTAACCATTATCGCAATTTTTATCATTTTCAATATTGGCCGCATTGTTTACCAAAACAACCAAACACCTGAATTAGGCGTTAATAATGGCCAACTAAGCCCAATCAGCAAAAAGCCGAACAACGTTTCAAGCCAAACTGACATTCCAGAGAAGTATGTCGCGCCGTTGGCTATGAAAGGAACGCTGGAAGAAACCATGCAATCACTTAAAACAGCTTGTGCGGAATATGGCAACGCTTCCATCATTGAACAAACTGACCACTACTTGTATGTCATCTTTACGACCGCGCTCATGAAATACAAAGACGATGTCGAGTTTTACATTGATCAAGAAAACAAAGAAGTGCACTTCCGCTCTGCTAGCCGCGCCGGTTATTCCGATATGGGCTTAAACCGAGAACGCTACAATAAAATTGCCGAACTTTATCAAGCAAACTGAGTCTAATGGTCACCACCACTGGTCACCGATTAAAAAGGAAACACTGTGAAAAAATTTGATCTTATCGTTATAGGTTCTGGCGCGGCAGGCCTAACCAGCGCATTTACAGCGCTTGGCTTTGGTAAAAAAGTACTTATTATTGAAAAAGACAAGCCCGGTGGTGAGTGTACTTGGTCGGGTTGTGTACCGAGCAAAGGTTTAATCAACCAAGCTAAAGATATTCATATCGCTAAAAAATACGCTGATATCAACATCAACAGCGCCGAGATTTTAGAAAAAGTCCGCGCCACGAGCGAAAAAATCTATACCCACGAAACGCCTGAGGTGCTTGAAAAAGCAGGCGCCGTATTTGTGCAGGGTTCGGCTAAATTTGTATCGCCGAAGGTTATTGATGTGAACGGTGAGCAATATCAGGCTAAAAAAGTCATGATCGCCACCGGCTCTAGCCCAATGGTTCCGCCTATTCCTGGTTTGGCCGATGTGCCTTACTTAACCAATGAGAATTTCTTCCAACAAACCAGTTTGCCTAAGTCGGTGATTGTTTTAGGTGCCGGTGCAATTGGTATGGAACTCTCTCAGTCGATGAATCGCTTAGGGGTTGCTATTCAGGTAGTGGAGATGATGCCTGAGGTGATGTTCCGTGAAGAACCTGAGTTTTCAGAAATTATTCGCAAAAAGCTCGAGCAAGAAGGCGTTGAATTTGCACTTGGCCATAAAGCAGTAAAAGTTGAAAAAACCGCGCAAGGCATTCGTTTAACTACCGACAACAACGGTGAATCTTCGCAATTTGAAGCAGAAACCATTTTAGTTGCACTGGGTCGTTCACCTAACGTAAAAGGCATGGATCTAGATAAAGCCGGTATTGAAGTAGAGCGTGGCGTGGTAGTTGATGAGCATTTACAAACCACGGCCAAAGGTGTGTATGCCTGCGGAGATGTAGCAGGGCCATACTTGCTGTCTCACATGGCCAACTACCAAGGCAAGCTTGCGACCATGAACGCCATTTTGCCAGTGATTAACCGCAAGGTGAATTACCAGCATGTAGCCTGGACCACCTTTACTGACCCAGAGTTTGCTCGCGCTGGCTTAACCGAAGCCGAAGCCCGTGAACAACACGGCGACAGCATTCGCGTGTACCACTACGATTTTGAAAAACTCGATCGAGCGATCACCAAGGCCGGAGACTTCGGTAAGATTAAGCTAATTGTTAATCGTAAAGGCAAAGTACTGGGCGCGCACATTATTGCAGACCGTGCAGGTGAGTTAATTGCCGAAGTGCAGGTGATGAAAACGCTGGGGCTAAACTTTGGTAAATTACAAAGTGTGATTCACCCCTACCCAACTTACTCTGATTCTTTAAGGCAAATTGCACAGCAAGTATACTTAGATAACATTTTGCACCACCCTGTGGTTAAGTTGTTTCGTAAGTCTTAACAGTACCTTTCGTTATTCTTTTTTATAAGAACGAACACTCAATAAAAAAGCGCATCTAAGATGCGCTTTTTTTGAATTCTAGCTAAGCGTTACTCTTGCTCATCATCTAAATCATCATCTTCGTCTTCATCTAGCTCGCCGTCGTCGTCTAAATCTTCACCATATTCAGCTGACTCTTCCATGTTGTCTAACACAACATTGGCTATCTCACTGCCGGCTTCGATGGTAACGCTGTTGCCATCGAACACGCTTAAATCGATGTTGGCATTGCTGTTAGTTTCTGTATTTGAAAAATCAAACCAAGCATCCGTTCTAAATGCCACAATGACATCATTTAAACCGGCACCGTCGACCATAAACCCTTTTGAAGCTTCGCCTTCACCGCTGAATTCAAATTCAATATCTTCATCGGTTGAAAAGGTAAAGGCAACACCTTCTGTGGCGTTTACTTTTAAATAGGTGCCTGAAAAGTGAATGGTTTTTCCGGTTAAAATTGCTTTTGTAGTGTCGTCTAACCCCACCAGAGAATCAACATCGGCTTCTTTTAGCGGCTCAAGCTCAAACTCGATGTCAGTGTAATTGCCGGCTTTAATGTCAACTTGTGGCAACTCTGGGTAAGTGGTGTTGGTAGCGAGGTCGACCACAAAAGGACCTACAAATTCAACTTCTTCAGATTCAACCTCGTCTTCATTATCAGCGTAGTCGTCTTCGTGCTCTAACTCAATTTCATCCACGACAACCCAAGCGCTGTCTAGGGTTAAGGTTCCCAACGTAGCGCCCGACGCATCAATTACGCTAATGTCTACGCTCGCGCTGGTGTTTCGAGCAACCGTGCGGATGGCCTGTTTTGATGCGGTACTCGCCTTTGCTTGAATATCGAGTGTAACAGCGCCCTTGCTGCCATCGCTTGGGTTACAGCCTACGAGTGCTATCGAAGTGAATAAGATGCTTGGAAGTAACTTTTTCATAATGTTGATCTCTTGGGTGAATGTGTAAACACAGATTAACCCGCTCGCGCACCCTACAATGTTCTTGAAACGTTCTAAGTTTGTAGTCTTGCTGTAATTAAAGGCCGTAGTCGATTAAAGTAGGCGAATGAGAATCATAGAGACAAATGATGAACAACCTGTTTACGCAAATTTACATACGCATGGCGATTGGCTTTATTGCGACAACGCTCCTAATTCTAGCGCTTCTAACGGTATTAGTAGATCGGCGCTACGAATCGTTTGTTGAAAAGAGCGCAATCCCGGCCGGTAATTTAGTGTCATCAGGTTGGCTCGCCGCCTCAGGTGATGAGCAAACGGCTTGGCTAGATTTAGTATCGAGTTTGACAAATACTACTTGGCAGCTCAATGAAATGAGTTTAAATAGCCCGATAGAGATCATCCATTCTTCTTGGATTCAACAAAGTGCTGAAGTTAATATCCGATTAACCAATCAATTGGCCGTTTGCGTCAAGGTGTCTAATTGGCGCGACTGGTACATTGGAATTGGTTGGCTAATTTTAAACGACATTTCGCTGCAGCCAAGCGATAAGCGCCAAGCCTACTTTGAACAATTACAGCTAGAGATGCCTTGGCAACTCGAAAGAGTCGACCGAGAAGAAGAATCGTTGTCTAAACTTTCACTACGTCAGCTGAAATCTGGCCAAGCGGTTTTTTTACCGGCTCAAGACCAGCAATCAGATTGGCTTTACTTACCCGGCGGTGCAGAACAAGTCATTAAAATTGGTCCGATAGCTCGATTCGAAACTTTCAGCATTTTACAGTGGTTTGGCGTATTAACTTTGGCGCTGTCTATTTTAGCTATAGCTTTAACCCTAATTACTCGCCCCATTTATAATCGAATAGAAGATATTCGTCGTGGTTTGGCTGACTTTACTGAAAACAAAGGTTACTTAAGCCTACCCACTGATTATTCAGACAACTTAGGTTTAATGGCAAAACACATTGAAGATTTATCCAACGATCTCATTAAACAAGCCGAACAGAATAAGCAATTGAATATGGCTGTTTCACACGATTTGAAAACGCCGATCGCGAGACTTAAATTTGCACTAGAAATGGCAAAAGAAAACCAAAGTTTCGACCAACTTGAAACAATGGATCGAGATATCCAATTGCTCACCAATCTTATAAACGAGTTATTGCTCTACCACCAACTAAATTCAACGAAACACTCAGAATTAGAGCCGTTTGACATCGCACATTCACTTTATAAACAGGTTCGTGAAACTGTTCCGTCAAATTTTGAGCTTAAGTTGCAAGTGAGCCACACAAAAATGATGGTGCCGATAGACCCCAGCCATTGGAGACGCTTGTCACAAAACTTAATTGATAATGCGATGCAATATGGACAAAAAAGACTGTCCATTCACTTGAAAGCGCACAAACACTGCATTGAATTTAAAGTTAATGACGATGGGCCCGGATTAACACCACGCGATTTTGAAAGCTTTTTAATGCCGTTCCAACGTAAAGATCAAAGCCGAGGCACACTAAACTTGAATCATGGATTAGGGTTAAGTTTAGTACAAGCAGTTACAGCACACTATGATGGTCAATTATCTCTAGAACCATCTGCACTCGGTGGCTGTTGTATTTCTGTCACTTTACCGCTTTGGCCTAAAACTCAAACTGGGTTAACGATCGAGAATTCTTCTTCGCCTTTATTCAACGAAAAGAGGGTATTGCTATGAAACGATTGTGCGTAACAATTCTATTGTTACTCCCTAACATAGCCCTAACCGATGACTGGGGTAGTTGGGATGATTTACCCGACAACTTGCTTCAAGAAACCGATACATTAAAGCTCATGAATGAATTGGATCGTTTATTCTCAAGTGACTCTGCAGCGGTAGATGAAGAGCTAGATACTTGGTTGAATCAGCTCAACTTACGCCTTAATATTTCCGAAGAAGATTTAGAAGCATTATTGGAAGAGTTAGACGAAAGTGAAGCCGAGCGCCTAGAGGATTGGTTAGAAGACCAGCTCGAGCTACAAGAAGATGCCTTGGAGTTGAAAGAGGAAGATGAGGAGGATTTTGACGACGAAGATGATGTAGAAATAGATGAAGAAGAAGAAGAGGAGGAGGAGTTCGAAGACGAAGATGATGAGGAAGATGACGACGATGAAGACGACGAGGACGATGAGTGATTCTTTTTAGAGCTCTAACCATAGGAAGTTTAATGGCTGCCATGGCAACAACAACGTTGGCTTCCGATTGTGAATGGGAGGAGACATTAACCGAAATCATTGAGCATCAAGATCAGAATAGCCCGTACAATACACTATCTGAACTCGATGCATTAATGTCAAAATGCCCGAGCACCCCAAGGCTGTATCTTGAAAAAGGTACAATGCTCTACAAATTACAACGATATAATGACGCGGTTGATCAATGGCAATACGCGCTCGATACATATGAATTACCCGAAAATGTAGCCTTAAAAGTAAAGTTAAAAATACTCGACGCACAAAAAAAACAAAAGAACCAACTACGTCATTTATTATTAGCGCGAGTATCGTTTCAATCACAATCTAATGAAGAGCAGCAGTACGGAATTCTATCCTTGCAAGGTAAATCTACATTTAGCTTCCCGGCTTTAGAATTACTTAAACAACCGGCTTATTTCGAAACCTATGCTGGCTACGGTGGGTTAGTAAAACAGCCCATAGTACAATCACCTGACTCTAGTTCAAATACATTGTTAATGTTCCAAGCGGGCAGTGCTATCAATTGGCAAAACCTTAGGCTTCCCGTTTCACTTGGGTTAAATTATATAAATAAGGAACCCAGCTTTAACCTGTCTACTTCACCTCGGCTCAAATGGAAAAGCATGGAAGCCTCTACAGGTTTCGATTACGACCTAAGCGATGGCACTCTAGAAGTGGAGCCTAAAATTCGCTGGAAAGGGTCTGAACTGTTAATAGAAGTCAGCGCAACGCATCAAAAACAGTGGCAAACATTGAATGCTGAAGCCAGCATGGGTAAAAAGTGGAATGTTGAAGCTGCTGGAGAATACGACCTTATCGACGCCGAGCATGAGCTGGGTATCGCACTGGCTAATCGTATCACCTCAAATTTAAAGCTTTCTGTAAGCGCAAATGCTGTGATGTCTGAATCCAGCTACTGGGAAACCAAAGCCGGACTACTTTGGAAAATTTATTGATCATGCAAACCGATTTTGAATACGCAAATATCTGTTTAGTTGAAGACGATGCTGGGTTAGCTGATTTAACGGCCACCTATTTAGAAAGCCACGGCTATTCAGTTGACGTAATTGCCAATGGCCTAGAGGCGGTAAAACGCATTCCTGAAACAAACCCTGATTTAGTCATCTTAGATATAATGCTGCCGGGCTTAGATGGCATGGCTGTTTGTCAAAAACTTAGGCAATCTTTCTATGGACCTATACTTTTTTTAACAGCACGGGGTGATTCTATCGATGAGATACTGGGGTTAGAAATTGGAGGCGATGACTATTTAGCGAAGCCTGTTGAACCCCGCCGGTTATTGGCACGAGTAAGAGCGATGTTACGTCGCCAAACAGCTGAAACATCCAAAACATTTGGCGTTCAAGGTCAAAGTGATTTTAAGTTTGATAAAGTAAAACAAGAAGTTTACTTTCAAGACTCACGGGTAGAGTTAACACAGCCCGAATTCCGGTTACTGCTTTGCTTAAAAGAAGCACAGGGTAAAATAGTGTCTCGTGATGACATTATGAAAACGATCCGAGGCATCGAATACGATGGGGTATCGCGCACCGCCGATATTCTGGTTTCAGAGGTACGAAAAAAGCTGCCACAAGGCGAATGGATAAAAACCATTCGTGGTCAGGGCTATACCTGGACAGAATAATGTACTTATGGGTGCTGTGTATTTCGTGCTATTTGAATCAATGCTTTGAGATAATCAGTGTCTTTGTCGACATCTCGAACCCCTAAGTAGATTTTTTTAGGTACGCCTTTCTTCCCTAACCTAACGGTCTTAATCGGCAGCTTAGATTGGTATTCTTGCGCAAGCCACTTAGGCAACGCAGCCACCCCTCGTTTGCTAGCCACCATCTGCAACATAATGTCTGTGGTTTCAATGGTTTTATGTTGCTTTGGCGTGATGCCGGCAGGCGATAAAAAATGCGTAAAAATATCAAGCCGATTTTGCGCAACAGGATACGTAATCAGCACTTCTTCCATTAAATCTCTAGGCTCTGCAGAAGCTTGTTTCGCCAACTTATGTGCATTATTCACAACGAGCACTTGCTCATATTCAAAAACTGGCTCGAAACTAGAACCAGGTTTAATGATAGGGTCTGGCGTAACCAAAAGGTCTATTTCATGGCCATACAAAGCGCCCATTCCACCAAATTGAAACTTTTGCTTCACATCGATATCGACATTGGGCCATTGTTCTAGAAATGGCGACACCACCTTGAGCAGCCATTGGTAGCAGGGGTGGCATTCCATACCTATGCGTAATTCGCCTCGATGACCTTGTGCGAACTGCTTTAGCTGCGCCTCAGCATGTTCTAATTGTGGCAAAATTCGGTTGGCGACGTTTAATAGATAATGTCCAGATTGAGTGAGTTGCAGTGTGCGCCCTTCTCTCAGCCAAATGGCCGTGCCTAACTTTTGCTCTAGTTTTCTCATGGTATGGCTTAGTGCAGACTGAGTTAAACATAAGCTCTGTGCGGCGGCGGTTAAGGTACCTAAGCGCTCGGTTTCTCTTATTATCGAAAAGTGAATTCTTTCCAGCACATAACAACCATGAATATAATTAATGAGTTGGTGAATATATACCATTATACGTCATGAATAAATATCCTTAACCTAGCGCCACTGACTCATTGTTACAAAGGATTATCTCATGGCGTTAACACATAACTTAGGGTTCCCAAGAATTGGAGCGAACCGAGAATTAAAATTTGCACTCGAATCTTTCTGGCAGGGCAAAAGTACCGAGGCCGATTTACATGCCACCGCACAAGCCATTCGATCAAAAAACTGGCAAGTACAAGCTTCGCTCGATTTTACACCTGTGGGTGATTTTTCATTATACGATCACGTACTCGATACCAGTTTTATGTTGGGTCACTTACCTGAGCGCGCTAAAAACATAGATGGCAATCGATTAGATCAATATTTTAGCGTGGCCCGAGGGCGTTCTGCTCGTAACCAAAACACAAATGCCTGCCCTCACATACATGCCGGTGAAATGACAAAATGGTTTGATACAAATTACCATTACATTGTGCCAGAGCTCACTCAAGGCTCTGAGTTTAAGCTCAATGCAACGGCATTGTTGAGGCAAATAAAAGAAGCTCAACAACTTGGCCGTGCCATAAAACCCGTGATCATTGGTCCGGCAACTTATTTATGGTTAAGCAAACCAAAAGACAAAAGCCATCCTCTGGAATTTGCTCAGCAATTAGTAGAGCAATACATTGATTTACTCACATTACTGAGCGAGCACCAAGTGGAATGGGTGCAAATAGATGAACCCATTTTAGTAACTGAGCTCGAAAAACCTTGGTTAGATACCATTGATGCATTGTACAAGGCGCTTTCTGACACCCCAATAAAACTATTACTGACTACCTATTTTGGCAGCTTAGGTGAAAACCTACACTTCACCAGCCAACTCCCTGTTGCGGGCTTTCACTTAGACGCTATCAATGCTCGGCACGAAGTAGAGTTTTTAACGAACCAATTAACAGACAACCAAATACTTTCTTTAGGCGTCATAAACGGTCGTAACGTATGGGTTAGCGACTTAAACGCCATACTAAACTGGCTAGAACCTATTTCAAACAAGCTCAAACATCGACTTTGGTTAGCGCCATCCTGTTCATTGATTCATGTACCGGTGGATTTAAATAGCGAAGATAAACTGGATGATGAAATTAAGTCTTGGCTTTCATTTGCGCATCAAAAGCTGCAAGAGTTGGCGATTTTAAAACAGGCACTTAACCACGGTCGTCACACGGTAGAATCGGAACTGGATCAAAATAGCAAAGCTCTAGAAAGCCGTGCAAGTTCAGCGCGAATACATAATCCAATTGTGCAAAATGCATTGAGCGCAATAACCAAAACCGACGAAGCTCGTGATAGCGGCTACGAAACGCGTGCAGCAATTCAATCAAAGCAGTTTCAGTTACCGCTGTACCCAACTACGACAATTGGTTCGTTCCCGCAAACTGCGGACATTCGTAAAATACGCCAACAATTCAAACGAGGCGATATACGATTCAGTGACTATCAACATAAAATCCGTGAAGCCATCAATGAATGTGTTTCCATTCAAGAAGCCATTGGCTTAGATGTTTTGGTTCATGGTGAAGCAGAGCGCAATGATATGGTGGAATACTTTGGTGAGCAGCTTCAAGGATACACGTTTAGCCAATTTGGCTGGGTACAATCTTATGGATCTCGTTGTGTAAAACCCCCTATTTTATTCGGAGACATAAGCCGCCCGTTCCCGATGACGGTCAGTTGGACAAAGTATGCGCAGGCACAAACAAGCAAACCCATGAAAGGAATGCTTACTGGCCCTGTCACTCTCCTTAACTGGTCATTTGTGCGCGATGACCAACCAAGATCTGTTACGGCACTGCAGCTTGCACTAGCCATAAAATCTGAAGTACTGGATCTTGAGAATGCAGGCATCAACATAATTCAAATAGATGAAGCCGCATTGCGTGAAGGGCTACCGTTGAAAAAATCAGAATGGCAGGCTTACTTAGATTGGGCGATTAAAGCATTCAAGGTCACCGCCAATGGCGTAAAAGATAGCACCCAGATTCATACGCACATGTGCTATTCGGAGTTTAACGATATTATTGAAGCCATTGCCGAAATGGACGCCGATGTAATCACCATAGAAACCTCCCGTTCTGACATGGAATTATTGGATGTTTTCCAACACTTTAATTACCCGAACCAAATAGGCCCCGGTGTTTACGACATCCACTCGCCTAATTTACCCACCAAAGAGAGCATTGTTGCTTTAATGCGTAATGCCGCGGAGCGCATACCCAAAGAAAGATTGTGGGTAAACCCAGACTGTGGTTTAAAAACTCGACAATGGTCTGAGGTAAAACCAGCGCTACTAAACATGGTTGCGGCGGCACAGCAGCTTCGAAAACAAGAGCAACCTAAACTCGCACAAGTTCAACCTTTAGAAGCCCTATCTTAATGCAAGGGAGGTATTAAACACTTTGGGAAAGCAATTAAACCAATGAGTGAAGGTGAAATTGTTACCGTAAAACAACCTACGTTAACCATACAGAACGAGCACAGAAGCTTGCTTAGGCCGTATGGCTTGCGCAGAAAAATACGACTCAACAAATGAACCCTACGCAACCAAGAATGGCTCGTAGGGTTCTTTTGCATGCCCATTAAAAACCCATTACCCTAATAGAACAAATACAGCCCTCTATAAAATTAAAAAACGGGCTGCCTAATTTTCAGGTAAATTGCCTTAACGCACCCACAGGGGCTATGCTGGTTACTATGAATTAAAAACACTAATAACTTGAGGCTCTATGAAAAAGCTTATTCTTTTATTCACCATCTTCCTTGTGAGCTGCGCTAGCTTAGAGCCCAAATCGGCTGAATCTAGTGCCTTAACCGGCACCATATCGGTTGAGCTAAATAAACCTTGGCGCTTGTTTTATAAAGGCGCTCAGAAACCCCCCATTCAAATTAAATTTGAAAACCTAGATACAGGGAAAACCCATTTAGTAAAATCTAACTCGCAGGGGTTTTATTTTCTAGCAAACGTACCTCCCGGCCACTACGCAATGTCCCAATGGAAAATAGAGCGATCGACTTCTTCTGAAAACTGGTTCATGACCGGGGCTATAACCAATAATTATGCTGAAGCGCTGCCTGGAGCTATAGGCGTATTTAAACCCGTTACAGCAAACGTTTCTGTTATATCGGCTAATAAAAACCAACTTGATTTCCGCACTAACTTAGGTGTAGCCAACAAAGAAGCCCTTCAAGAAATAATCGCCCGTGATTTTCCGAGCTGGCTAAGTTATTTAAAGTAGGCACCCTAATTTGCCGCTTAACTAAAGGATGAACACATGAACAACAAATACAAAACCATAAACTACAAGTTCAAAAGACGCTGGTTTAGCTCGGAAGTAAACACCGAAGAGCTAAATAACGAGATAAACGCCCAAGCCACAAACGGGTGGCAGTTTGTAAGCATGAGTGTGGTAACGCTGTATGGCTACCCACAATCGGCGGTTTGTGTTTATAAGAAAGACGATTGAAGTTGCTTGGCTGGTTGTTGAGCGAATTTTGACTTTGGTGGGCTAGGTGCTCAATATAGTTATGACTTTTAGGCTGCTTATCTTGGATAAGGCCTGAAATGGGTGCTTGAGCGGTAGAGTAATATGTTATTAGCAAAAGGGATCTATGGAAACGCAAACAGTGAAATTAAATGACGGAAGAAGTATATCTTACTGCCGAACTGGGAATAGTGGACCGACAGTAGTCTTCGAATCTGGCATGCATCTAATTGCGAACGATGGGATACTTCCTTAATAGCGTCAGCCCTCACTCGCATCAAGAACGAACACTCTGGAAAGATTATTCACCTTTTCGGTTATAGCCGTGGTGGAGAAGGCGTTTATAAGTATTTGAACTCTGAAAGTGATGTAGGTATAGCGTCCGTCATAAATTCAAGGGTCCCAGCTGAGTTTTGTTCAAATGCAATGCTTCAAATAGTTCATTCTAACACCGACCACACGGAACCTTTAACCAAAGTTGAAGATTTTTATAGATCTTTAGCCAAAACAAATCAATTTGTGACCTTCGATATTTTTAAAGGCGACCACTTTTCTATTAGGGAAATTGCTTTGACGGGTATAGTGAATGAAGCAGTTAACAGTCATAGGCAATGGAAGCGAGAATATCGTAGCAAAGATATTCTCAGCAATCATTCTCTAGAATTGGGTAACTTTGATATTCTAGATCCAATGAAACAGGAGTAACTATTGATTATTGAGACCAAACGTTTATTGCTAAGAAACTTCGAAAAAAGCGATACAAACAACTATTGCAACCTCACCAGCGATTCAAAATATCAGCGTTTCTATAGTGAAGAAGATTGCAGCGTTGAAAAATCTCGTTTTTTGGTAGAGCAGTTTATTTTGCAAACTCTCGAAGAAAAACGAAGCAAGTATCAGATGGCTATCGTACTTAAAGATACGGGTGACTTTATTGGCACGGCTGGTTTACGCATTGAGCAAGATAAGCAGGCTTCAATAGGATGCGGTATTGGTCGCAATTACCAGTCTGCTGGCTATGCAATAGAAGCAATGTATGCGCTCTTAAAGTATGGGTTTGAGGAGCACGATATTCATAGGGTTTATGCTGAAACAATTTCTGAAAATACACCCGCTATTTGGTTATGCGAAATGCTGGGTTTGCGTGAAGAAGCTCGCCTTATCGAAAATAGGTACTTTAAAGGACAGTGGTGGAGCACCGTAGTAATGGCTATGCTTAAAGAAGAGTGGTCCAATTGATGCAAATAGTTACTTGGGGTGATAAAAAATATAAGTTGGCTTGGGTACTACCAGACGATCTCCCAGCTGAGGCTTTTATAACTACGGCGCATGGCTATTGCTTTAAAGGTTGTGATTTATTGGTGGTGGAGAAACATCGTGGATTCGAGCTACCCGGAGGGCATTTAAACCCTGGTGAAGACTACAAAGCAGCCTTTAAACGTGAAGCCTTTGAAGAAGCCTGCGTCCAAATAGGCGAAGTAGTATTACATGGGTTTATTCGCGTTGAGCCGCTAATTGAAAACAGTTTATCAGACTATCCTTCTGTTTCATTTATGGCATTTTGCTCAACGATTGTTAAGGAAGAAGAAGTATACTCTCCACAATTTGAGTGTATTTCTCGAAAGTACATTCCCCTTTTAGATATCCGGCAAGTGCACCACAGTTGGAATGATATCTATGAGCCGTCGCTACAATCCGCGGTTATCTATAGAAGTACACATTTAGTTCGCATGGTAAGGTAATTGGAGAATAAATAGAAAATATTTAAAGATACCACCCAATAAATAAAGCACTATAATGTGTGTGAACAGATAACTAAAACTTTTAAATTTTCTTGGGTTAACGCTGAATTAGTCTCCAACGGTGAGCACTTCTCTGGAAAAACATCAAGCATTTCATGATGAAACCAAACTATTTCCTTACCTGTTTCTGGATCAAATTCACCTGTTGATTCAACAGAAACTTCATAACCGCTTGATATTTCAAAAATACATGTATCCGAAGTGCAGGCCATCTCCTCCCTACCCACCTCTTCAACTGCGCCAATGGCCAAAGAAAACTCCTTAGAAACCTCTACCGCAATTCCAGAACTTACTCCTTGATTCAATAAACTTTCAAATGATTTCGAAAAAAATTCTGACTCCAAAATTAAAATTTGCCAATCTAGCTCAAGCCAGTTAGCTGAAAACTCATACCCTTTAAGACTATTTTCAAACCTTAGTACGCTATTCTTAAAGCCATCGCTCATAGGAAGCACTCCTATTGGATCGGCTAAAGATGATAACCTAAATATAGATTCATCTAAGGCATCTAAATCAATTCGAGAACTCGCTTCATCAATACTAACCTCGGTAAGTTCTTGCTGTTCATTGTCAGCGAATTTATCAACAAAGGCTTTTTCGTTTTTATCTAATTCAGAATTTAATTCAACTCTGGCATCGTACGATTCTTTATCAAGGTAATCTTGTTTTTCACGATTAGCGAAAGGGCTAGAAGCTTCAAACTGAAAGATATTTTCCAGCATTAAAAAAACAGTAAAGAACGAAGCTAAAAATAAGCCTACATATTTTAAATTAATAAAGCGCATTTATTTGGCCCTCAATCGAGTTATAAATTACTCCGATAGATATATACTTAATACTTTGGTCTGAACTATGAGAGGCATGTTTTTCATCACAATTTGAATAACCCATAAATATGCTGTCTTTTGAATATTTGCAGATGTTACTTTTAGTGCTTGAATTCATTAAAATGACGCATGCATCATCAATGCACCAGGCTTTAACCCTAGTAGAATCAGGAAAGTAAGAGACCATACTATTTTTAATAATTTGCTCCTCATCACTCCTCTTATCTTTATCAACTGCCCATTTTTGAAGTAATGATCTGATTCGCAAATCTTCTAAAACTAAAGATTTTTCAAACTCACTGCCTATTTCATGGTCCTTATAGCCTCCTACAAATGGTCTTATTTTAAGGTTTTCGTAGGCCGCAATTCGGTCTGAATAATGTTCTCTTAAGATTTTTTCGACAATTAAGCCCTGCTGAGCATAGTTAATTACTTGATTCTCATGACCATCTCGCCCTTCGCTTTCATGCTCGGCTCTTAAAGCTAAGCTCTCAACGGCTTTCTCTTCTGAAACGCCTTCATGACTATTGAATGCTTGATTAATAGAGTTTTTGTTGATAACTAGAGTAACGAGTATGGAGCTCACTATACCCAAAACAATCGCAAGAGCACTCTTCAATTTCCCTGTCCCATTAAAATAATAAGCAGCGGCAAAGCCGCTGCTGTGTTTAAGAGTTAAAGTTATTTAACAGTCTCTCGACTTCGTTCCGTTTGATGTATAAGCATTACCACTACATTTAAAGAGCCAAATTGATAACAACAAACTACTGTAGTTAGTATTTTTATCAAGATATGAATTTATGCTCTTTTTTGTTTTTAGAGGTTAGTCACAAATTTCTTATAATTTTATTCATTACCTAGAGCTGGAGCGATGTACACTTTATTCACTGAAGCCACAATAATAATCCGCCCATTCGAAAACACAGTCTCCCCAGTAATTCTCGACATCTATGCAAACTCAACGTTAGATGAACCGATTAATTTACAAAGGCTATATTGCTGTTAGATGTTTATTGGCTAGACACCATCGCATGTACAACTCATTATGGCGCACCAACAATAAAAACTAAAACATAAAAAAGGAATTAAAATGTACCGCCTACTAGTCTCTAGCCTAGCGATTATTTCCATTACCACCCACGCAGCTGATGTTAAGGAGCGCACAGACGCACATGGCATTGAGCAAGTTTGGGTACCGCCGGGTAGTTTTATGATGGGTACCGATAACCCAGAGTACACCGAGCCGGCCTGGGCTACTAAAGTGTTTCCTACTGAGGCTCCCCGCTTTAAAGCCGCTATTACAGAAGGGTATTGGTTAGATAAATACGAAGTCACCAATGAGGCTTTTCAAAAATTTGCCGAAGCAGAGGGCTATACAACTGAAGCCTATTGGTCTAAAGAAGGCTGGGCGTGGATAAGTGGACGGTATATTCCTATGTACCCAATACCCTGCCATGAAGGTGCCAGCAATTTACCACGTGCTTGCATAACATGGTACGAAGCCGAGGCTTACGCTAATTGGCGCGGGGGGCGCTTACCTACGGAAGCCGAATGGGAATATGCTGCAGCAAGCCCTAATGGTTGGGTGTATCCATGGGGAAATGAATGGCAAGATGGCCACGCAAATATTGGCGATAAAACCCTACCTGTCGGAAGCTTACCAGCGGGTGTAAGTTGGGTAGGCGCACATGATATGTCGGGCAATGTTATGGAGTGGGTCAGCGATTGGCTAGACTACGATTTTGATCGCTCAAAACAAGGTAGCAACCCAACTGGCGCACCCACTGGATTCAAAAAAATGGAAAAAGGTGGATGGTATGGAAGCCACCCAAATGTAAGCCGTAACGCTTACCACCATTTTGAAGACGCGCCCATTTACCAAGATTCGCACATTGGTGTGCGTGTGGTTACACCTTCGAGTAAGCCATAAAACATAAGGCTGTACTTTAAAGCGTGCGGTGGTTTCAATTTATTTTGTTAACATTGCACTAAGTTACCTAAATAATTAAAAACTATGACAGATATTACAGGCTTTATAAAAACCATTCTGCCTATTGCCCTCTCCCCTGGCACCAGCTTTACATTGGCTATTTCGAACATAGCTAATGCGGGGCTACGTGGTATGGTGCCTGTTATTTTTGGCTCTGGCGTTGGAATCATTCTACATGCCGCATTGGTCGGCTTAGGTGTTTCGACGATCATAGCCAACAACTCTCAAGCGATGTATGCACTTCACCTATTTGGTATTGCCTTTTTGGGCTGGCTTGGATTTAAATTATTGTTCACTGGCATTCAAGCATTCCACAAAAATTTAGCGTTGAATAATAGAGTAGTAGGTTTTAAACAAGCATTACTATTCAACTTAATCAATGCGCGAGCCATTGTTTTGTACCTAACTGTAACGCCAATGTTTGCAGGCAACTCCCTTACCGGTTACATTACGTTAGCGCTAGTTCATGTGGCCATGTTGGCTTTCTGGATATTACTGGCTGGCTCTATCATTGTTATTGCGCGACGAAAAATAAAGCTAAACCTCGTTACTGGAGTAATTAACACTTTAGGCGGTGTTTCGTTGTTGGCGGTTACCTTTAATATGATCTATGTCACCTACTTTATTTAACTTAAGGCTTTGGTTTAACTAAGGATTCTAAAACTGATTTAAAATAAGGAATAATTTAATGAATGCAAAAATAAAACACTTTGGACTAGGTCTTGCGATTTTTCCGCTCTTCTTTTTTTATACCACTGTATTTTTAGCTGATATTGAAAACTCACTAACTGGTTTTATAAGTGTATTTTTATCTAGCCTAGTTGGCTTTGTCTTGGCGGGTTTTTATGCTGAGATTTTTGCGCCTAAAATCAAGCGATTTTATTGGTTAATAACTTTATTTATAGGCGTGCTGATCACTATTGCGTTACTTTTAATTGGTTTGGATGAGGCTACCTTTGTGGATGCTAGCTGTGTAGCAGTTGCTTTTGTTGTCATGGCAACAAACTATTATGAAGGTGTTTTTGGAACTTCAAATTCGAATGAAGATAAACAAAAGTACACTTCCAATGGTTAGCTCTCTACCGTAAAAAATCACAAAACAGTAATAACTTTAAATGAAATAAGGATAATTTCGTTATGACTACTTTTCAAATTACATTACTTAAAGCGTCAGGGACGCTTGCTGCTATTATTTTGGCTTTATATGGAGGTATTGCACTCTACCTACTCTCAAGATCTTACCTCATGATAGACGAATCTTTTATATCAACATTTTCTAGAATGATCTTTAGCTTTTTAGGTGCAGCATGGGTATATAGTTTTACCAGCTTGAGCTGCAAGTTCTTTAAAGTGCAGCAAACGTCTTAACGAGGCGGCTTGGATATTTATGGTAGGCGTTACTTGCTATATTAATATTCTAGGCAAAAGCCAATAGCCTTAAGTGGCGCTGCAGTATCTAGGCAGCGCCATTCATTTCTCATAAGGTTAATCTTTATCATCATTTAATAAATCAGCCAATACCACGCGCGGTACGCCCAGTGCTCTAAGAACACCTGCAACTACATTGTTGATAGATTTAGTCAGGTTAAACTTCTTGTTTTCTGGGAAATCATCAAACACTGGCTGGTGTGCATCAATTAAGGCGATGCGGTCTGAACCGAGTTGGGTTTTCATGTAATCGACACTCGGCTGTACGTTTTCGATATAAAACTGAAAGCGTTTAACCAGCGATTGATCATCATCATCGGCACGACCACGAGATTGCGCGCGCGCCATCATTTCTTGGCGGCTAATGCTTAGGTGAATCACTTTAAGTACCGGGATATCCATGCTTTCTAAAAAGGCTAACAAGTGCTCAGCAGCGCGTACGGTTCTTGGGTAACCGTCTAAAATGAAGGTTTCTTCTCGGGTGCTTCGGGCTTGTTCAATATGGGCGGCGACGAAATTTTCTGTCCATCGATTCGGCACTAATAAACCGTTCATGGTACAAAACTCCAGCCAGTCTAGCTGAGAGGTAAATAAGTCCATATTTGGTTTTTTGAAATAAGCTTCAAGTTCGGCTTGGTAAGAACGTACCTTTGCCGATAAGCTTTCGCTCGAATCAATACAATCAAAGATGTTAGTAGTAGCACTGAGGTCGTACTTGGTGGCCAATAGCTCGGCAAATTCGGGGTCTTCTTTGGCGCCGCGGAAGGTACTGCGGAGAATTTCACCCATAGATAGGTGTGCTTCGGGGCGTATGCTTAGGGTTCGGCAGAGGGCACTGGCCACTTCACCTTTACCGCAACTCGATGGTCCGGTGAGAATAATCACCCCCGGCTCTCTAACGGTGACTTTTTCTACCTGCACTAACGATTTAAGGCGGCTTTGAGATTGCATTGTGTTCCCCAATTGTCGATTTAGGGAATCTTCGCTATCTTTGCCATTTAATTCAAGTGAATTATCTGAAAACCGCCCAGTTTGCGCTTATCGGATGTATTTAACGCTCTTTTGGAACCACATCAACATCATCATATCGCCTTCGATCACCACATCTTTCTCTTGAATGGCTTTCATGAAGGCATTTTTGTCTTTACCGGTCGCCATAGACCAAAGCGTATTAAACCCAACGGTAGGGCTGCTAAAACGAATCGTCATTCCAGCGTCACCTTGATGACCTGATTGCGTGTTTATTTGCTGGTCTTTAAAGGTAAATAACCGCCCAGGTTTTTCTTGAGCGGTAGTAATGAGAATAGATTTGTCGACGTCGATCAAAAATGACTTCATTTTAATGTTATTGCGGGCCGCACGGCGGTACATAATGGCCATTAACCATAAAAGTGCTCGGAACTTCATAATATCTCAGCTTATTCAAACGATCGTTTGAATTTACCCTATTGCTAGACAGTTGTATAGTTATAAAAATGCTCGGTTAGCCTTAGCTAAACTTCTTCAACATGCTATCGGGCAACCAACGCATCAGCTGCTGCACAAACAACCACGGCCATGTTGGGGTGTAACTGGTGGGTTTTTCTTTGTCGATGGCCTTCACTAAGGCGGCGCACCCAGTGTCTAAATCTACAATAAACGGTACTTTTTTCACTTTTTCATTGAGCTCTGTGCGAATAAAGCCAGGGTGAATACACGAAACCTTGATCGGTGTATTTTGCACATCGATACGAATACCTTCGGTCATGGTGGTTAAACCGGCTTTAGTTGCTGAGTAAACATTCAACGCTCGGCGAAAACCGCGCACCGCACTGACGGAAGAAATAGTCACAAGGTGACCGTGGTTTTGCTCTCTGAAAATTTCCATCGCCGCTTCGGCTTGCGCTAATGCAGCCACAAAATTGGTCATCGCCGTTTCTCGGTTGGCTTCAAAATAGCCCGTGCCAATCGATGCACCTTTACCCATACCCGCATTGATGATTATTCGGTCAATCGTCGTAAAGCTTTGCTGAAACGCTTTAAATACAGTGAACACGGCATCGTGATCATTTACATCTAGGCTTTGAAGCTCAATGCGAATGTTTGGGTGCTTTTCAAGCAAGCTGGATTTAAAGGATTCTAAACGGTCGAGTCGGCGCGCACAGAGCGCTAAGTTATGCCCTTTGGCGGCAAATTTTTCAGCCATACCCTGACCAAGCCCTGAGCTTGCACCGGTAATTAAAATTGTTTTTCGCATTAAGTTACCTATCTGTACGTTATGAGTTTTTTATTGTTTTGTTGTTCTAAATGCACATATTCATTCAAGGTTGAAACTTGCAACCCGTTACGAGTAATCAGCAGTTTGGTGATGCCGGTATTGACTAATTGCCTATTCAGCATGAGTGTTTGCAAAGAACTTAATTGCATAATGTGTGCAACAATATTTGAGATAACCCCGCCAGAGGTAAACACAATAGCAGCTTGTTGCGTTTGTTGAATAAGTTGTTGCAATGCTTGGTTGGCGCGGCTTTTAAATTGCGGCCAGGTTTCACGGTAATTTGTGCCATTTGCATCGGCCTCTACCCACTGCACCATGGCTTTTGAAAACATCGCCATTTTATCGATGTCACTAAGATCTAAGAATTCATCTTTGTGCAGTTGATGAGTTTTTAAATATTGAGCGGTGATATCTTTATGGTCAAACTCATTCCACTGCTGGTTTTCATGCGTGGGCCGTTTATTTTCATACGCGTTCTCACAGGTTTGTTTATGGCGCTGTAATGAGCCGAGTTCTAACCGATCAACGTTTACGTTTTTAGCGCGCAGGGCATGACCAACCAACTGGCTTTGTTCACAACCAGTTGGCGATAATTGATCGTAATCTTTTTCACCAAAACTGGCTTGGCCATGGCGCACCAAATACACTATTTTCATTTGGCTTTTATCGCTTGGTTACAGCGCCACAGTAAATAATGAATAAACACCCAGAAGTTTTTAAACGCTGGGTTGCGTGATTGCTTGTGGTGATAGCGATAATAAATTTGCTGCGCAATGCCCGCTAATCGGAACAAACCAAACACTTCGTAAAATCTGAAATCGCTATAGCTGCCACCGGTTTTTTCTAGATATGCGCGGATCACTTCTTTTCGGCTAAACATACCTTCTAGATGCGTTGGCTGGCGACGCATGGCTTTGGCCATAAAGTCATCATCGGCTTCTACCCAATAGGCTAAGGCGTTACCTAAATCCATAAGCGGGTCACCCAAGGTGGCCAGCTCCCAATCTAGCACACCAACAATATCGCTCGGATTTTCAGAGTTAAGCACTAAGTTATCAAAGCGAAAATCGTTGTGGGTTAAGCAGATGGTTTCTTTGCTGGGTTTGTTATTCTCTAACCAGTTAATTACTTTTTTACCGGAAGGCACGTTCCAAGTTTTGGCGTCACGGTATCGTTTAGACCAACCTTCTACTTGGCGAGTAACATACCCTTCCCCTTTGGCTAACCCAATTAAACCCGATGCTTCAACATCAACACTGTGCAGTTCTACCAGTGCGTCTATCATGTTATTGCATAGGTTTTTTACTTCCTCGGACGAAAGGGAAGCATTTTTTGGCATATTTTTTCTAGGAATAATGCCATTGAGTTTTTCCATCACGTAAAAGTCGGTACCTATCACCGATTCATCTTGGCACAGCGCATACATGGCAGGCACATAGTGATAAACCGGCTTGAGCGCCTGCTGTATTTCAAACTCGCGCGCCATATTATGTGCGCCCTTAGCTTTTTTACCGGCCGGGGCACGTCGTAATATGAGTTCCCTATTGGAGTAAGTTAAGCAATAGGTCCAATTCGAAGCACCGCCAGCAAACTGCTTTACGCTTGGCAGTTCGTTGAGCCCTTCTATGTGGTTACTGAGCCAAGCATGCACGGCATTCACATCTAGCTCTTCGCCCGGCTGTGTTTTTTGCTGGTTATGCGTCGCCGAATTATGCGCCATTTTCGTAACCCTTTACCGTGAATTGCTTAGATTTTTTTGCCATGAGCCAAAAATAAAACTTCGGCAACCAACGCTTAAGCGAATAAATGCGCCCGCCATCGGCATGGGTAATCACCATGAACTTCTTATTGTGAACCGCCTTAAATGCAGCCTCGGCAACTTCCTCTGCAGTCACGGTTCCTCGTTCAACTAACTTAGTGACCACCGATTGCATGTCGGATTGTTCTTCGGGCAATGATTTATCTAAATTCGTTTTTACAAAGGCTGGGCACAATACAGACACACCAATATTAAATGGGCTTAGCTCTAGCTTCATGGTTTCACTGAAAGCAACCAATGCGGCCTTCGATGCATTGTAAGACCCCATAAATGGCATAGACGTGATGCCGGCCTGAGACGCAACGTTTACAATATGGCCTGTTTTATTTTTTCTCATATCCGGCACATATAATTTTGCTAACCGTACACAGCCAAGTAAATTAATGTCGAGCACCCATTGCCAAGCTTTTAACGACTCGCCTTCTATCGACCCAGCCGTCGGCACACCGGCGCTGTTAATGAGCACATCTAGCGCACCGATATGTTCATCTGTGTAGCGTTTAACTGCCGCTAAACTTTCATCGTCGGTCACATCGCAAGCAACAAAATGCCCTTGCCCACCGGCTTCGTTTATTGCGTTTATTGTGGCTTGGGCTAATGCTTCCGTTCTGTCGGCGACACAAACCGTTGCACCTGTGCTCGCCCACCGCTTAGCCATCGCCAAACCCAAACCTGAAGCGCCGCCAGTAATCAGTACTTTTTTCATGATGCTTTTCCTTTGAGGTGTTTGGCAATTTCTAAACGTGAGACCATGTGACGATGCACTTCATCGGGGCCATCGGCAATGCGTAAAATACGCGCCATGGCCGCAAAAGACGCGAGCGGCGTATCATCGGAGACACCTGCGCCGCCATGCATTTGAATGGCCATATCGACCACATCTTGCAGCATGTTTGGTACCGCAACTTTAATAGCCGAAATTTCAGTCATGGCGTTTTTAACGCCAAAGTTATCTATTTTCCAAGCCGCGTTTAACGTGAGCAACCTGGCTTGATCAATTTGAATGCGCGCTTGAGCAATGCGCTCGGTATTTCCGCCTAATTGAATGATGGGCTTGCCAAAGGCTTGGCGTGAAAGCCCTCGTTGAATTGCCATCGCTAACGCTCTTTCGGCTGCGCCTATAGCACGCATACAGTGATGAATTCGCCCTGGGCCTAAGCGACCTTGCGCAATCGCAAAGCCTTTTCCAAGGTCCCATATGAGGTTTTCTTTTGGAACACGAACGTTTGTGAATGTTACTTCACCATGTCCATAGGGTGCATCGTACTCACCATAGGCCGTCAACATGCGCTTAATGCTTACTCCAGGTGCATCTAAAGGTACTAGCGCCATAGAATGTCGTTCGTGTTTTGCCGCGTCAGGCTTTGATAGGCCCATAACAATAGCCACTTTTGCATTGGGGTGGCCCAACCCAGTGCTCCACCACTTGCGGCCATTAATCACTAACTCATCGCCTTCGGCTGCTATGGTGGCCTTCATGTTCGTTGCATCACTTGAGGCCACCTCTGGCTCTGTCATACAAAAAACCGATCGAATGTCTCCGGCGAGCAAAGGCTTAAGCCATTGCTGTTTTTGGGCGTCAGATCCAAAGTGATACAGCACTTCCATATTACCGGTATCGGGCGCATTGCAGTTAAAAATTTCCGGAGCAAATATCACTTTACCGGTGGCTTCTGCGAGTGGCGCATATTCGCTACAGGTTAGCCCTTGGCCCAATTGAGCATCGGGTAGAAAGAGATTCCACAGCCCTTGCGCTTTCGCGTCTTTTTTTAGCTGCTCTACTTCATCTAAGGTACGCCATTCTTGCCAATTTCCCGTTGGATTTAGAGCTCGGTTTGCGGCCAAAACAGACTGCTCCACCGGCAGAACCTTTTCATTCATAAATTGATTGAGTTGCGCGAGATAATCATTACTTCGTTCTGAATTGGAAAAATCCATAACACACCTTTTTTTATTGGGCATCCATGCTTTAAGAATTGGATAGATTGACTCAGTGTACGCAAGCCCTTACTGTGAACAAAATGAAATATATTTGACCCATACTATGAATTTTATTCAATATGATTAGCCTAAAATCGATCGCTCAACTGGATCTCAACTTGCTCAAGGTGCTGGAAGCCCTATACCAGCATGAAAATATGACGCGTACTGCTGAAGCGTTAAATATCACGCCTTCAGCGGTGAGCCATTCTGTAAAACGACTGCGTGAAGCCTTAGGTGACCCACTGTTTACTCGCCAAGGTTCAACCATGAAGCCCACACCTGTTTGCAGACGGGTTATGCCAGAAATAATCTCCACCCTGAGCCAGTTAAGACGATCACTGCAAACCTTAGGTGCCTTTGACCCACTTTCGGCATCGCAAACTGTTGTGCTCGCCATTCACGATGCCTTAGAGCCGCTATTCTTCCCGTCTGTCCTAGCTTATTTTGGCAAGGTCGCTCCAAATTTGGAGTTTCATAGCGTTAAAATAGAACGAGATTCCTTGCCTATGCAATTAGAGTCTGGCGCGATAGATTTTGCGATCGATGTCGCTCGCCCACTGTCCAACCCTATAGGGCATGATTTAATCGCCTCTTCCGGATTTTGCTGTTTGGGTGGCAAAAAGTACTTTCCAAAAAGAGAACTCACCGTAGAGCATTACCGGCAACTTAACCACATAACGGTGTCTAACCGCCCGACTGGTCGAGTGTTAGAAGATATTGCTTTCGCAACCTTAGGCATTAACCGAACGGTGAAAGCGCGTTGCCAAAGTTACGCAACGGCAACGTCTTTATTGACTCAGCAGCAGTCTATTTTAACACTGCCAAGATCGTTGGCTGACGCCTTTACCGATTTAGAGCTTTGTATTATGCCGTTGCCTTTTGATGTGCCGAGTGTGGATACGCATTTATATTGGCACGAACACACCCAAGCCGATGGCTTTTTGGCATGGCTTCGAGAGCATTTGCTGAACAGTTTGCAAAGCCAAACAGGCATAAAAAAAGAGCCCTGAGGCTCTTTTTTTAAATTACTAAACAACGCTTATTTGTTGACGCTGTCTTTTAAAGCCTTACCCGCCTTAAAGGCAACGGTGTTACTTGCAGGGATTTCTATCTCTGCACCCGTTTGTGGATTCTTACCTTTACGCTTAGCACGTGAGCGCGCTTCAAAGGTGCCAAAGCCCACTAAAGTTACCGATTCTTTCTTGGCAACTGTCTGGGTAATTTGGTCTAGCATTACGTTTAGTACTTCTGCAGCTTTATCTTTAGTTAAATCTGCATGCTCTGCAATAGCAGCAGATAGATCGGGCTTACGCATGGTAACTTCCTTTTATGTCTCTTATTGTTATAACTAGCAATCTCACTCTAAAAACAGCCAGCAAAGCGCTGTAAAAGGTGTGACTATGCCCCTAGACTACCTAGTTCTCACCTGCCTTGCCAAGCCTTAAATTCCAAATACTCCGCCTTCGAACGTTAAATTCGTAAAAAATTGCTATTTTTCAAGCAGTTATCGAGCATATATTGACCAAAAATAACATTTGGCATTCAACATAGTAGAGCACCTCAGGTACACTGGCGCTTTTTAATAAATGACTAATGCAGTGGAAACCTTAACTTTCGATTTAGACACACGTAGCCACTCTTGGTTTACGCCCAGCGCTTTTCCTGAACCGATTCCAGACGAAATGGGATATTGGCTGTTTTTGCCTGGCAGTTTGACCGAAGCGCTGCGCCAACGTACGGATAGTTTTTCGGTGGCTGTGATTGAAGAAACGCTCATCAACAGTACTGATCCGAGCCTCAATGCCGCCCATACGAAGGAAAAAGCCGAGTATTTTTCACGTAAAGTAGCGCTGAAAAACCACCAAGAAATTTGGGTTATGGCGCACACACTAATACCCACTACAAGTTTAAAACAAGGCTTAGCGGAATTATCAACACTGCAAGAAAGACCCTTGGGTGAGTTGTTATTCGCCGACGATACGGTGCGAAAAAGCCCAACAGAAATCACGCATTTTGATACACTCTGGGGACGTCGTTCTCGCTATTGGTTACGTGAACAACCTTTACTGGTGACCGAATATTTTTTACCTGAATTAATTAGGCAATCATGAATAAACTCGCGCTTTCACAATACATTAAGCTCACTCGACTCGACCGTCCTATTGGCACTTACCTTCTACTTTGGCCGACATTAACGGCACTATGGATTGCATCGGATGGGTTTCCTTCTATTAAGAATCTCATTATTTTTACGTTGGGTGTATTATTCATGCGCTCCGCAGGTTGCGTAATCAACGATTACGCCGATCGGAAAATAGACGGCCACGTAAAACGAACGAATACCCGCCCCCTAGCCCAAGGTTTAGTCACTGAAAAAGAAGCGTTAATACTTTTTTCTGCGTTAGTGGGTGTCTCTTTTATTTTAGTTTTACTGACAAACGCATTAACGGTTTATATGTCTTTTGTTGGTTTAGCCCTAGCGTCGCTTTATCCATTTATGAAGCGCCATACTTATTTACCACAGGTGGTGCTTGGAGCCGCCTTTGCATGGGCCATACCGATGGCTTATACCGCCGCACAAGCCCCATTGGTTGATACCGTATGGTTACTATTTACCGCCAAAGTGTTATGGACAGTAGCCTATGATACCCAGTATGCGATGGTCGATAGAGACGACGATATAAAAATTGGTGTGCGCTCAACTGCAATTTTATTTGGCGATGCCGACAAGCTAATGATCGGCGTTCTGCAACTGCTGGCGCTGCTGAGCTGGATTGCGGTAGGCGTAAAAGCCGAATTCGGTTTGGTATGGTGGTTCGCCATTGCCATTTCAGCAGGGCTAATGAGTTATCAACAGTGGTTAATCCGACATCGAGACCGCGATGCATGTTTTCAAGCATTCTTAAATAATCATTGGCTGGGGATGGCGCTATTTATAGCCGCGGTCGTGGAACTGCTCTAACCTTTTAATTGGGAAAGATGGCAGAATTATGAATTTTGTCATCTTAATGTCACAAAACTTCTTTTTAATCGTGAGCTATTATGAACCCTATTCAGGAAACTGACATGGCAACACGAAGTATCTTAATCGTTGATGATGAATCGGCCATTCGCGATGTTATCGCCGCTGCGCTCGAAATGGCGGGTTATCGCGCTTTAGAAGCAAGTAACGCGCAAGACGCTCATTCAATTATCGTCGACCAAAAGCCCGATTTAATATTACTAGATTGGATGATGCCCGGCACCAGTGGGGTTGAATTGGCGCGTCGTTTAAAACGCGATGCTTTAACTCAAGAGATTCCCATTATTATGCTCACCGCCAAAGGCGAGGAAGAACATAAAATATCAGGCTTAGATGCCGGTGCCGACGATTACATCACTAAGCCTTTTTCACCGCGTGAATTAGTGGCTCGATTAAAAGCCGTATTACGTCGCTCTACACCGGCCGGCGTCGATACTGTAGTTGAAGTAAAAGGTTTAACGTTAGACCCGACCAGCCACCGAGTATTTGCCGATGGCTCAGAGCTCAAGCTAGGACCCACCGAATTTAAGTTGCTGCAATTCTTTATGACTCACCCTGAACGCGCTTATAGTCGAAGCCAGTTGCTTGATCACGTTTGGGGCGGTAATGTGTATGTAGATGAACGCACAGTGGATGTACATATTCGACGCTTACGAAAGCTATTAGGTGAGCAATACAAAACACTCGTACAAACAGTGAGAGGAACGGGGTATCGATTCTCTACTCAGTCGCCAGAGAGCCTCTAATTTATGATTCGGGATTTACGCAAATCTCATTACAAAAACCTAGCTATTTCAGCTTCTGTGGCCGTATCAGTGGGTTTTGTATTTGGCTATCCTTGGTTATTTTTGGCCGCTGCCAGTGCCAGCTATCTAATTTGGATTTTATACCAACAGCACCGTCTTATTTCGTGGTTAATAAAAGGGGCGAAGAACGCACCGCCCAATGCTATGGGGTTATGGGGTGTCGTGTTCGATCACCTTTACATGGTACGCAAGAAACACCGCAAGCAAGTTAGACGGTATCGTGAAACCATTCAAAAAATCCGTACATCTAATCAGGCGTTGGCCGATGGTGTTATCACTTTAGATTCCAATGGCAACATAGAATCGTGGAACAAAGCCGCCGTTAAGTTATTGAATTTGAAAAAAGTCGACGAAGGTCATTTACTCACGAACTTGATTCGAGACCCTGAGTTCACAGACTATTACAACAAAGCACAAAACAAAGAACCGATCACTATAGAAAATCCGGCACACGCAAATCGTTCTCTGCAAATATCGATGACTGTCTACGGCGAAGGTGAGCGCTTACTATTACTACGCGATACCACTCGTTTAGAGAAGCTTGAAAAAATGCGACAAGACTTTGTTGCCAATGCCTCGCATGAACTCAAAACACCCATTACCGTTGTTCAAGGTCATCTCGAAAATATTTTAAATTTCAATGATGATATCCCTCCTGCTATGCACAAAGCTTTGCTCAGCATGTCGACGCAAGCAAAACGTATGAACAACCTTGTCAATGATTTACTTATTCTTAGTAAACTCGATATTGACACCACTGATGCGCCAATGAAGGAGATAAACATTCCGGATTTAATGTCGCAATTAATCGAAGATGCATTGCAGTACGCGCACAGCACAGATAAGCAGTTAGACATTTCATTTCAATGCCAAACCGATGCTATGTTGCTAGGGGATATTGGACAAATAAGAACGGCGCTGAGCAACTTAATATACAACGCAGTACGTTATAGCCCGTCTCAAAAGACCATTGTCATCAGCTGGAAAAAATCGGCTCTGGGAGGCTTACTGACGGTTCAAGACCAAGGTTACGGCATTGAGCAACATCATATTCCTCGGCTTACCGAGCGTTTTTATCGAGCCGACAAAGGCCGCTCTAGTGAAGACGGTGGCACTGGTTTAGGGTTAGCCATTGTGAAGCATATATTGAACCACCATAACGCCTACTTAGATATACAAAGCCAGCCTCATATTGGTTCAGCCTTCACCTGTATCTTTCCCAAAAAGCGACTGAGCGAATTATCTCAGCTTTCTCAAAGCTAGCGACGAACTTGAGCAATAAACTTACTCAGCGTTTCAAGTTTTTCTTGATCATCATCGACGATGCGAACATTAAGATTTATCTTTGAGCAACTGAGTGATTTTTCAGTTAACGCAACCGATGTCACCATGGTATTTATGCGTGCCACGGCATCGGGATCGTTTTTCGGAACAATATCCACCACGACTTGATCAAGCACGGTAGGAGGAACGGTATCATCAAGCTCTACCGTCATGCTTAAGTCGGTTAAATTAATGTCTCGTAAGTCCCCTTGCCAAGCGGCCTTGGGAGAGCGCACCGCGACTTTCGCTAATATGCTCGCTTTGGGTTTGGTTTTACCCGCTCTTACCGGCTCTTTATCGACCAATTTTGAACTGGGTGCACCCGTGGTTAGCAATGAAGCGCTGCCGGCTGAATTTGATGGCGCAGTTTTTTTAGCCACTTGCGGCGCAGCCCCTAGTAAGACTCCCGCCGACTCATTAGCCGAGCTAAATGCGGGCTTCATAGCTGTAGCGCCTTTTAAAATAGATTTTACCAAGGCACCATGATTCACAGAGAGTAACTTAAGCACTTTTTTAAGAATTTGATCGTTACTAAATGGCTTTCCAATGTAATCGGATACGCCTGCTTGAACCGCTTCGACAACATTGGTTTTATCGCCTCGGCTGGTTACCATCATGAAGGGGGTTTTGGGTAGGCCGTTATCATTTTCATAGGCTCGCAACCACTGCAACACCTCGATGCCGGATTTCTCGGGCATTTCCCAATCACACAACACTAAATCGTATTGCTTTTTAGACAATAGGCTTTGAGCTTTTTTGCCATTCACGGCTTCATCTATTTGGCACTGGGCAAACTGCTGCCGTAACGTTCTTTTGACTAGGTCACGAATGAAGGAAGCATCGTCGACTACAAGGAAACTTAAGCTAGACATGTATGAAGGATCTCTATTTTTGTATCGTTAAGCATAGCCGAACATCAAAACATTGCCGACATTATTGGTCGATGTTAACGCGCAATCGCCATTGCTGTTCGTCTGGAACCACAAATGAAAGTTCAGCATGGCGATATCTCAAATCCTGGCTCACGAGTCGCTGACAATCCTCTACCAAGGTCTCATCTGCGTTAACTGACAAATAGATTCGCCTCACTATTCGAGCCTGTATTTTTATCACTGGCTGCGGCTCGGCGAATAAAAATGCCGCTCGCCACTCCTCGCGCAGTGCATTTTCTGGGTTATCCAAAAAAAAGCCTGGAATAGGATTGTGGCCACTGACGTTAAAATCATGGGTTGCGCCATATTGTACTGCTTTCAATAACGCTAAGCGCTCATCATTCGACTGAAACACATCGTGGTTGGCTTCTAACTCAACGCATATACCACTGAATTGATCAGCCAAACACTGCCAACCATAGTGACTCAAAGCACTGTTGAATAACCGTAGATAGCTTACTTTATGAAATCGCTCGGTAGAGTACTGATTTGAGCCAGGCTTACTTTGTTGACGACGAGCCTTGATCGCCGCCTCTATAGAAGGCATGAGCTTTTCAGATTGTTTCGTAAAATCTTCAAAACTGAGCAGCGCACTGATGTGCCCAGGTAAAGCTTCAAATTGACGCCGCAGCTCTTGGTTTATTTCATGCTCGGTAATGGGCGCTTGGGATAAAACTCGTTTTTGACCAGTTTCTAAATAAGGACTGAGCTGATTCGATCCATGAAGTAAGGGTAAACGGGCATTCTTCAAATGACCCAGCAATGCCGAAGACCCATATAAATGAAGAGAGGCAGTCGCCATTGTCATTTTTTACTACTCCGTTTGTAAGACATTTCCTACAACATTCGTACGTTAATTGGAAAACCCTTGTGATAGAGTCGACACTTTAAGAGGCACTTCTACGAGCTACGTAGCCTGTAGAGAAGCTTGTTATTTAGGCAAGCTTTTTGGCTCTAAAATTTGTCATATCCTCATCACAAAAAGCCATATACTAGATCTTGTTCAGGAAGAACTCCAAGGAAGTATAGCTAGGATTGGCGACCAACGGATGGAATGTGCTGCTCGGATGCAGCCTTTGGAGAAAACTCTACGGATAGAGCGCATTGGATGCACACGGAAGACCTCAGGACACGCCCTGGAACGGGTAAGCGAGTTACACGGATGTAATCGACTCAGGATGAGACTGTTCACGGAAGACAATTGCTTACGACTCCAGGGGAAAGCTCACTTTCCCCTTCCCTTTCTCCCTAAATATCTATGAACCAAGCGCTTCATTTATAATCAAAGCCGAGCGGTAAGCCGCCTTTTGTAGCTGAGTTCTTAGCAACGCTTGCCCTTCTTTAATTAACGCTGCACTGTAACGCCCCTCTGTTGCAATGGGATACACATGTTCACGTGCCAGTAAATGCGATTCAAATGCCCAATCTTGTGGCTTTTTCGATTCGCTCCAAGCACTGAGATCCATATCTTTCATTTCGCGGAAATACTCTTGAGCCAAACTAAACCAACGCGTTTCAAACCTTCGGTACAGATCGTAATTCCAGATCCAGGCAAGATTGACGTCTTTGAGATCGCCATCTTTTAAATAAATCTTTTGGCCGCCCATATCACGCTTAAGCCCAGTATTTACAGGCACGTGGAGCTGTACCATATAATGCATTAAATAGCCCAACGCCTTCTTTTTTTGCGCATTCGAAAACTGGTTTTCTTGCAGCACTTTTTTACTTTCTAACACAGCCCCTACGGAACAGGCGTTTTTTGGGCAGTGCTGTTGTGGATTAAACTCAGTATCTTCGACAGAAAACAGAGTAAGCTGCAGCGGCTGCATAGATCGATTCTTTGCGCGCGAAACCTCTTGCTCTACTCTTGGCGCCATGGCAATGAGCTCACGCTGCCAGTTTGCCCCCAGTAGTGATTCCAAGCGGCCTTTAGCATTGTCATCTAAATACATCACCATCAACTGAGCCACCATAGAGTGGCCCTGCTCTTCGAACGCGCTAACCAAGGGCGATGCCGCTATCAAAAGTGAAGCGACTAGCCTCTTCGACTGTTCTGCTCGGCTAACCAACCAATGAATAAAAAGCTGATAACGACTAGCGGACCTAACCATAATGCTCCTGCTAACAATAACAATTCACGAACCACCGGCACCAAATAAACAGAAATGGCACCATAACCAACGGCACATAAGGCCACAAAAACCAAAGTTCTAATTATAAAGTGCGCACCCTTCACCAATGCCCAAACAGCCTTGTTGATCCGAGCGCCATAAATCACCAGTATAGTGGCAATATAAGCTGATGCGATAAAAGTTAAATGAGGCCGAAACCAGCCCGAAAATACGGTCAATAAATCAGACATGAACTCTGTTTCACCTAGTAATTGAATGGCCCAATATTGTGCCAGAGATTAATGCCATCAGGCACTTAGTTACGATTTTTTTGCACGAATCCGACGATCACGCCAGCCGCGGTAGACCAACCAGCCAACGGCTGCGGCCAATGCAGATGAGGTAAGCACTAACCAACCATAAAGCGTGGTTATTTCACGCATGACGATATCTTGCGTCGAACGCTCTAATAAGTACTGCTCAACATGTCTCTCTAATGACCGATCTATGACATCGATGGTAATGGCCGATTGAAACAGAATGATGAATGCGCCGACAAAAATACCCACCAACAAGAGCGAAATTATAAATTGAAGATACCGACTAATTTTAGACACTAAATTACCTTAGAAAATTATGGAGCCTGCCATTGCACAACATTGATATTTGCTCACTACAAGATAGTCTCTAAACATAAAAAAACCCAGCCGAAGCTGGGTTAAAACTAGGTTTTGAAATAAGTAGTGCTTAGTAGAAAAAAGTAAAACCGAAGTTGGCCGTCCAATTTTGTAATACGTTATTATTGGACTCTAGGTTAATGTCTAATACAGCACTCTCAGATGGTTTGAATGAAAAGCCCAAGTCAATTGTGTAGCCAGCATCTAAAATTTCTAGATCAGATTCATCTACAGTCACTTGAACGTAATCTTCCTCGTAACCAGTACCGGCGTTATTCACTTTGTTTTGAGTAACTGTGGTTTTAGTGCTTGAGTAAGTTAAAACATCTATATTTGCACCTGCACGCCAAGTCCACTTTTGACTCGCTGCAAACTCGGCAGAAACTCGCACATTAGCGTCAATATCGGTGCTTTCAGATGCGGTAATAGAAGTAACACCGGTAGGGCCCGTTGTATTGTTGGCTGAATCTAGAGCATCTACAAATTTATTATCATTAACTGTGACCGAAGTAGAGCTTGAAGATGTCGTGTAATCCAAGTTTGGTTGGATTTTAATTGCCGCGGGTCCAACATTTTTACGGTGGTCTAAACCTAAACTGAAAACAGTTTCTTTAGCATCTAAGATACTGCCAGAATCAGTAGTTGTGGTTTCATTTGTATCTGTTGCCGGTGCCGCTAAATCTTCATCTAACTGCGTAACAACACTGCGAGCAAAGCCTGTTGTTTCGTTGTTGTCGATGGCAATTCCACCAGTAACATAAGTAGTTGAGTTAAACTTATAACGACCGGCTGCAGAGGCTACCAAGCCTCCCGTACGTTCACTTGAGGTTGTACTTACGGTGGTACGAGTTTCGCGGTATGTTGCCGTCGTGTTGCCGTCGGTTGTTAACACATCTACAACACTGAAGCTATCAACTGAACTTGAAGAGGGCAAAGATAGTGAAATGGTACCATCGATAGGTAAATCTTTTAGCACAAACCCTGCGGCTATTTGCGCTTCGCTAGATTTGACAGCCCTTTCGTTTTCTTTTACCTCTAAACTGGCCGTATCATTACCGACAACTAAATCTGTCTTGCCGTCTTCTTCAAGATAAGTAAAGTTAGTTTGACCATTAAATGATGTCACTAATAATTCGCTTTCGTTATCAGTCTCGTAACCTGAAGCGATGCCTAAACCACCAAAACCTAAGTTGCCACCCCAGAAAACATCAATTGCATTTCCGCCTCGACCGCCATGAACGGCTAACTTTTGATTGAATGCATTAAAAACATAACCAATGTTACCCCAATCGCTGAAAGTCACTTGGTTTTGTGTGTTTAGGATAAAAGCTGGATTATCGTAGGCTGTATCTTTATCTGCTACCGATTCAACAGGGTCTCCAGCTAAAAATGAACTGGCTGACGCCGAACCGATTGACGCGATAGCAATAGCTGTAACTAAGTAATTCTTTTTCATGGATTTTAGGTCCTATTAGACAATTAAAACATCAGTTGTTTGAAAATTGATTAATGCCTTTCAACTATAAACACCATACTGATACATGTCTATTTGAATAGATAGCTACATTGTTAATGTTTTGTTACCTATTTGTAGGATAGTGAACTAGATGGCAGAATTCTATCCAACCGCCCCTGCCCGCTGCGCCATGCCCATCATCTTATAGACTAAAAGCGAGGCAGCGAAGTCGTAGGCGTGAAAGCCTTCGATGGGGGCGAATTCCATTAAGTCGAATCCAATTAGCTGGCGTTGTTTAATGACAGAATCGAATAGGTTTAGGGTTTGATACCAGCCTAAACCACCTGGAACTGGCGTTCCTGTTGAAGGAAAGACGGAGGGATCCATGCCATCAATGTCGAGAGTGAAGAACACTTTTTTAGGGAAATCTTCAGGCAATTCAATGTGCTGAATGTTTTGCGGAACGAGGTCATCGGCATCAATAAAGTGAATGCCTTCTTGCGCACGAATTTCTCGTTCTTCATCGCAATAGGCGCGAATGCCGAGTTGAAATAGAGGCACCCCGGCGTCTACGACACGCTTCATGACCGAGGCGTGGCTGAGGGGGTTGTCTTCATAGGCATCGCGTAAGTCGGCGTGAGCGTCTATTTGAACGACGCCAAAATCGGTTATGCCAGCATCTAGATACCCTTTGATTACACCCCAAGTCACTGTGTGCTCGCCGCCTAATACCACTGGCATTGAACCGGCTTTTAGAATATCGGCCGTGGCAGTGGCGATGCTTTCGATTACAGCTTCATCATCTTGGTTACAATTAATAGTATCGCAGGTATGAATACCCAGTTCGCACGGACTAGATTTACCATCCCAAGTTTCTAATTGATGCGATGCTTCAAGAATGGAGTCTGGCCCTAACGCAGTACCACCGCCATACGATACTGACTTTTCATAAGGCACAGGTAACACTGCAAAGCCAGCTTGATTAAGCGGCGACTGTTCAATTTCTGAACCTAAAAAAATCACCTTCTCTTTTTGTGCTGGATTTCGACCTTGTACCATGAAAATGTCCTCTTAAAATTAACCTAAACGCTGCTTAAAATCGTTATACCCAAACTCTTTCAGTATGCGCCGTTCATTTGTTTTTGAATTCCACACCACCAGCGCGGGCAACTGACACCCGTTAAAGGTGCTGGTTTTTACCATGGTGTAATGACTCATATCTAAAAATAGTAATTGCTGCCCTACTTCTAACGGTGCGTCGAAGCTGTAATCACCCATGACATCTCCCGCAAGGCACGTTAAACCCCCTAAACGATAGGTATGCTTCTTCTCATTGGCTTCACCCGCCCCAAGAATGTCGGCTCGGTAGGGCATTTCCAATGTGTCGGGCATGTGGCAAGTAGCGGAGCTATCTAAAATGGCTTGTGGAAGCAGATTAAAACCAATGTCCAACACTTGTGCACTGAGTACGCCAGAACCGATAGCAACGGCTTCGCCAGGTTCTAAATAGACTTCGAGTGAGTAGGTTTCACGGATGGTTTTAATACGCTCAACCAGTGCATCGCGTTGGTAATCGCCACGACTAATATGGTGACCTCCACCAAAATTAATCCACTTTAATTGTAGTAACCATTGACCAAAGTTTTTTTCAACAACATCAAGTGTTCGTGCTAAGGGTGCAAAATCTTGTTCACACAAAGTGTGGAAATGAAGCCCTGTTAACAAGCCGGACTCGATTGCAGAAGAAACAATGGCCGGATCGAAACTGGCCAAAGGAATGCCCAGTCGAGAACCCGGAGCGCACGGGTCATAAATATCAACGTCGCCCTCAGAATGCTCAGGGTTAATACGTAAGCCAAATTGCAAGTGCGGTCGTTTTTGCTTGGCTTCAATTAACTCAGCTTCGAAACGTTGCCATTGCGATAAGCTGTTAAAGACGATGTGATCAGCAATATCAAGCAACTGAGTTAAGTCGGCATCACTGAAAGCTGCAGAGTAAACGTGCACTTCGGCCGGCTTATCACCCGCGCAATAGTGTTCTTTACCTAAACGAGCCTCGTGAATACCCGAGGCGCATATCCCATCGAGATATTGCGCCGTTAACTCACCTAAGGGCCAAAGAGAAAACGCTTTAAGTGCCGCCAAAATTTTAGCGCCACTGCGCTGGCCAACTTCTGCCAACTGCTTTAGGTTTTCCTCAATTGCAACTTCATCGACAATGAACGCCGGGCTTGGTAACCCAGTTGTATCGAGTTTGCTGAAATCGGTCAGCATCTTATTTACAGTCATTTACGGGCTCGTTTAAATTAAGTTACTGATCTAAATTGAATTCATCCAATTCGATAATATTCCACGGCAGACCATATTGATTCATAGCCTCCATAAATGGATCAGGATCGAACTGCTCTATGTTCCATACACCAGGTTGAAGCCATTTATCTTCGGCCATCAGTTTCGCACCAATCATAGCTGGCACGCCTGTTGTGTATGAAATTGCTTGCGATTCAACTTCAGCGTAACAAGCTTGGTGATCACAAATTTGGTAGCAATAGACTATTTTTTCTTTACCATCTTTTATGCCTTTTACAACCGTACCAATACAGGTTTTTCCTTTAGTACGCGGCCCCAATGAGGCTGGGTCTGGTAATAGTTTGGCTAATAATTGAATCGGTACAATCTGCTGGCCATTGTAATCTATTGGATCAATGCCGGTCATGCCAACGTTTTCCAATACTTCTAAATGCTTTAAGTAGTTTTCAGAAAAGCTCATCCAAAACTGTGCACGCTTAAGTGTTGGGTAGTGCTTAGACAAAGACTCCAACTCTTCGTGGTACATACGATAAATGTTATAAGTACCTACGGATTCTGGACAGGTGAATTCGGCTTTTTTGCTCATTGGGGGAGTTGTTACAAATTCACCCCCTTCCCAATGACGACACTCAGCAGACACTTCTCGAATGTTAATTTCAGGATTAAAATTTGTCGCAAAAGGATAGCCGTGATCGCCACCGTTAACATCGATAATGTCGAGCTCGTGAATTTCATCAAAGTAATGCTTAGCTAAGTACGCAGTAAATACATTCGTTGCACCAGGATCAAAGCCGCTGCCAAGTAACGCGGTTAACCCGGCTTTTTCAAATTTTTCTTGATACGCCCACTGCCACTTGTATTCAAATTTGGCGGTGTCTAGTGGCTCATAGTTGGCGGTATCCATATAGTGCACACCCGCTTCTAAACAGGCATCCATGATGGTTAGATCTTGGTAAGGCAAGGCAACGTTTATCACCAACTTCGGTTGTTCCGCTTTTAATAACGCCGCTAGCTCAGGTACATTATCGGCATCGATTTGTGCGGTGCGCACAGTTACACCCGTTTTTGCTTTAACTTGCTCTGCAATCGCCTTGCATTTAGATTCGGTACGGCTAGCAAGTATTATTTCACCGAAAGTTTCGGCTTGTTGTGCACATTTATGTGTGACGACACCGCCGACACCGCCTGCTCCAATAATCATAACTTTAGTCATAACGTTTCACTCTCAAAGTAGGTGTAACCATCAAGGCTATCTTTAAAAGCCTTCAGTATTGTTTTGCGTTTTACCGCGGTTATTTTGCCTTGCTTAACTGCTGCTTCGGCACGTTTTCGAAACTCTTCTTGCATAATCTTCGGATCGTACTCAACATAGCTTAGAACATCTGAAATGCTGTCGCCGTGAAACTCACGAGCAAAATTCAAGCTACCGTCTTCGCTGATGTGTACGCTCACCACATTGGTGTCACCAAATAAATTATGCAAATCACCTAACGTTTCTTGATAAGCGCCCACTAAGAATACACCAAGGTAATAATCTTCCAGCTCCTGCTTTTCGTGCAAACGAATGGTCTTTTTTATACCATCAACACTGGCAAATCGGTTTATTTGTCCATCGCAGTCGCAAGTAATGTCTGCAATAACCGCATGCCGAGTTGGGCGCTCTTCTAAACGATGCACAGGCATTACTGGGAACACTTGATCAATCGCCCAAGCATCGGGTAGCGACTGAAAAAGACTAAAATTGCCATAATAAACATCGGCCAATTGCTCATGAATGTCGAGTAATTCTGGCGCTGGGCGGTTTTGCTGCGCTACTTCTTTTGCCACCTTTTCAAAAACAGCTAAGGCCAAATTATCGGCACAGGCACGTTCACTTAATCCGATTTGGCCGTGCAAAAATAATTGTCGAATTTGATCACGATAATATTCCGCATCGTGAAAACACTCCTGATAATTTTGGCTATTGATTGCATCATTCACCAACCATAGGTTTTGCAATAACTCATGGCTATCTTCTGGTAAAGCATCAGGCAGCGGAGCCGGATCATGATTGCGCACATCTAAAATGTTAAACAACAACATTGAAGAATAGGCGACTGTCGCACGGCCCGATTCGGTTACGATCACGGGGTGCGCAATGCCTTTCGGTGTTAGCGCTTCGCTGATCGTCTCGACTATCGCGGCACAATACTCATCGAGCCCGTAGTTCATGCTGTTACTGCTGATATTACGAGTACCTTCGTAATCCACCGCTAGGCCACCCCCTAAATCAAGGTAACCCATAGGAGCGCCTTCTGCTTGCAAGCCAGAATAAAACTGACAAGCTTCTTGAACACCGTTTCGAATATTACGGATATTCGGTATTTGTGAGCCTATGTGGCAATGCAATAGCTGTAAGCAATCGATCATATCGGCCGCTTTAAGCTGAGTGACCACATCAAATAATGCCGTGGTAGACAGACCAAAAATAGAGCGATCACCGCTATCGGCGTTCCAGTGACCATCCACTTTCACACTGGAACGGATACGTACGCCTAAAAGCGGCTTAATGCCTAGCCGTTGACTGGCTTTAATAATAATGGGTAACTCAGCTGGCGTTTCTAAAATGAAGAAACACGGAATACCCATTTCGCGAGCATAGAGACCCAATTCAATAAACTCAGAGTCTTTGTAGCCGTTACACACAATTAAACTGTCGTTATCTTGCAGTTTCGCTAAAGCAATGATCAGCTCAGCCTTACTGCCCGCTTCCAAGCCATGACTGAATCGTCGACCATAATCGGCAATTTCTTCAACCACGTGGCATTGCTGGTTAACTTTAATCGGGAAAACACCGCGATATACGTTTTGATAATCGTAAGCGGTGATGGCTTCTGCAAAGGCATTATTGAGCTTCGCAATGCGATCATCGAGCAGGTTTTCTATGCGCAGCATCGCTGGCATTTCCAAACCCCGTTCGGACATTGCTTGAATAATATCGAGAATGGCAACAGACGCTTTCTGCTCGCCAAAAGGGACATTAACGACAGCCTGACCGGCCTCATTAACTGAAAAATAATCCGCGCCCCAGTCGTTTACACCGTATAACTGAGCGCTGTCTTCGGTCGTCCAAGGTGTGGCCGACTCTACAGAATTAGGTTTTGTTAGAAAAGAAGGGTTCTTTCCCATCAAGGCTTCCTCCAAGATGCAGTAAAAGTGTTAAGAAAAAAAATAAATACACTTTCACTCATAAGAGAAAGTGCTTGATTAAAACCTCATAAAACCTCTGTAAGTTGCTAAAACGGCGGTGATTCTATTCCTCAACATCGGAATTGCAAGGAATTTTTTGATTAACTTGTCAGCTTTATATTAAAAAGTAAAGATAGGCGTAAAAAGACAAAAGCCCCGATCCTTACGGAACGGGGCTTTTAGAATGTGGTGCCGACACCAAGAGTCGAACTCGGGACCTACTGATTACAAGTCAGTTGCTCTACCAACTGAGCTATGCCGGCTAACGGAGGCGAACTATATATATGTGATTGTGAAAGGTCAACAACTAATTGATAAATATAAGGTTTTTTATTAATTTTAGTTTCAAATATACATCTCACAGGCAATATCCAGCGTTATAAGCTACGCTTCTTAAATAATTCCTAAGCGCTGTAAAGGCTTTTTCATGATCAATAAGTGGATATTTCTCGTTTTGGTGCTCTTAGCTGCGAGCTCGGTTCATGCGAAGGACATGCAATTTTGCATGGCAAATCAGCCAGCGCCACCGTTTTTACTGGGAACTACAACGATTTCTATGAACGAAAGTGGCATTGTTCCTGATCTACTGTTTATCGCCTCGCAAAACTCCAACGTAGACATCCATATAAATAGACGAGCATGGAAAAGGTGCATTGAAGAAGTTAAGCTTGGAAAAGTTGATGCGGTCGCTGCCTTTGTCTACAGCGATGAGCGGGATAACTGGAGCGCTTTCCCAAAAACAGACGGAATCTTAGATGACCGCTACTTCTATCAAAGCAACTATATGGTATTTACTTACCCTGACTCTGGATTGACTTGGGACGGTGAGCATTTGCTACCCAAAACGGCTAAAGTACAGTCGATTCCAGGCTATGTCTCGGATCAAATATTACAAGATATGGGCTTTATGCCTTCTGCCCCGCTGCAACCAATAAAAGCATTTGAGCTGGTGTCTCGTGGATTACTAGATGGCTTTGTGATGGAAGCACTGATTGGGCAAACTATTCTAAATGAGCTGAATTTAACTGATAAGGTGGTGACATTAGAGGCTCCTTTTACAACGACAAATTGGTACGCCGCCTTTTCAAAGCAAGCCTATGAAGAGCGCCCTGAAGATATTGAAGCGTTTTGGACGGCTTTAAAAGCCGCCCGAATTGAACATTCAAAAGCACTTTTTGATCTTTACCTATAAGCCAACGCTAGGCGAGATCTACTTGCCTAGTTGAGCTTCGATATTGGCCAACTTTTTATGGCGAACGTCTTTGCCTTTTACAAGGTATATGACCGATTCGCCAATGTTACGCGCATGATCACCAATACGCTCAAGAGAGCGCAACGCCCACATCACATTCAGTGCGTGGGAGATCATTCTCGGATCTTCCATCATTTTGGTCACTAATGTTCTGATGGCGGTGCCATATTCTAAGTCGACGGCTTTGTCTTGCTGCAACACCGATAATGCTTGGTCGGTATCGAGACGAGCAAACGAATCTAATGCTTGCTGCACCATTTGACGAACTTTTTCACCAATATGGCGAAGCTCTACAAAGCTTTGTGGTCCGTTGCCCGCGTCTGCGATTTCTAATGCTTGTTTGGCAATTTTACTGGCCTCATCACCAATGCGTTCTAGATCGTTCACGGCACGTGTGACGGCGATTATGAAACGTAAATCTGACGCTGCCGGGTTTCGGCGTGCTAGAATTTGTGTGCACTCTTCATCAATTTTTACTTCCATCTCATTCACTTCTTTATCTAAAGTGATGGTTTGCTCGGCAACTTTCGTATCAACATTTTGCAATGCGTTAAACGCCATTTCTAATTGCTGCTCAACTAAACCACCCATTTGCATAAGATGCTTACGTGCTTGCTCAAGCTCTGCCGTGAATTGTGCTGAGGTGTGTTTTTCAAATGTCATTTTGGCCACAAGTGACTCCTTAACCGAATCGACCGGTGATGTAATCTTCCGTTAGTTTATGGCTAGGCGCTGTAAAAATCTTATCGGTATTATCTACTTCAATAAGGCGACCTAAGTGAAAGTATGCCGTGCGATTTGAAACTCGCGCAGCCTGTTGCATGCTGTGCGTCACGATTGCGATTGTGTAGTTCTCAGAAAGCTCGGCGATGAGCTCTTCAATGCGCGCGGTTGCAATTGGATCTAGGGCCGAGCATGGCTCATCCATTAAAATAACCTCGGGTGATACAGCAATCGTTCGCGCAATGCACAAGCGCTGTTGCTGGCCACCAGAAAGCCCAGTTGCAGGTTGATCTAATCGATCTTTAACTTCATCCCAAATACTGGCCTTACGCAATGCGGTTTCTACCACCTCATCAAGTTCGACGCGACGATTAACTAAGCCGTGAATTTTTGGTCCGTAGGCTACGTTTTCGTATATAGATTTTGGAAACGGGTTTGGCTTTTGGAACACAATCCCCACACGGGCTCGAAGGCTTACAACATCCATATTTTTTTCATAGATATTCTCACCATCTAAACTAATGTCACCCTTCACTTTACAGCTTTCTATGGTGTCATTCATTCGGTTCAACGTTCGTAAAAAAGTCGACTTACCGCAACCCGACGGACCGATCATTGCTAACACTTCATTTTTTCCGATATCGAGATCGATGCCGTGAATCGCTTGAGCGTCGCCGTAAAACACATCTACGTTACGAGTGCTCATACGTGTTTGGTCTTCGCCTATTAGCGGGCTGCCAACGGTAGTAGACCAGCCTTTGAATGTTTCTTCTATCGCTCTATTTTGCTCTGTCATTTTATACATCTCTTAAATTTTTAAATTGGGTAACTCACCAACGACGCTCAAACTTTTTGCGTAAGAATACGGCGACTAAATTCATAGTGGCTAGGAAACCTAACAACACCATAATAGCGCCTGACGTTTTTGCGACAAAGGCTCGCTCTGGCAAATCGGACCACAAATATACTTGCACCGGCAGCACAGTGGACGGATCAAAAGGAGTGGCTGGCACATCGACAATAAAGGCGACCATTCCGATCATTAACAAGGGCGCTGTTTCACCTAACGCTTGCGCCATACCAATGATGGTGCCGGTTAACATGCCAGGCATGGCCAGTGGCAATACATGGTGTAATACCATTTGCATTTTAGACGCCCCTAACCCTAACGCAGCTTCACGAATCGAAGGTGGCACGGCTTTGATGGAAGAACGTGACGAAATAATAATGGTGGGCAACGTCATCAGTGTTAACACTAAGCCACCGACAACCGGCGCAGACCTTGGTAAATGCAACACATTAATGAATACGGCTAAACCCAGCAAACCGAACACAATGGAAGGCACCGCCGCTAGATTGTTAATGTTCACCTCAATAATTTCAGTCAATCTATTTTTAGGTGCAAATTCCTCTAAATAGATAGCTGTAGCAACTCCTAATGGGAAAGACAAAATTAAAGTGACCAACAAGGTGTACAGTGACCCGATCATAGCACCGCGAATACCGGCTTGTTCTGCTTCACGTGAATCCCCACTGGTAAAAAACTGGGTATTAAACGATTTACGAATGTCGCCTGACTCTTTAAGACTATCGACCCAAGCAATTTGCTCATCGGTAAATCGGCGTTCGGCCTCTGGCAAGGTACGATCAACCTGACCTTTCATAAAGGCATCGGTTTCATCATCAGCCAACACCCAAACAGATTCCGTACTGTTTAATAATTCAGGGTTCGCTAACAGGCGATCTTTTAAATCATATTCACCCACACTACTGGTTAATGTGTAGAGGCGGCGTTTAGCACTTCGGCCGGTCACTTCTGGGAAGCGCTCTTTTAAAGCTTCTTTCAGTAACCCACCCCAATTGGCGTACAAAAGCTGCTGCTCGTCTTCAATGATATCAATTCCTAACACTTCGGCATCGTAATGTACGTCTAAGCGAATCTCCGTAGCGTAAAAGGTTGAAAACCCCGCGGTAAAAATGGTGCCGATCAGCAGGGCTAAAAAGCTCAGTCCGATCACAATAGAACTGATACCGAAAAACTTAAAACGCTTTTCTTTGGCATAACGCTTCGCTAGCTTTTTATTAAGCCGCTCTTGCTTTGTTTGAGCTAATCGCTCAATTGCATTTAATGTTTGATTAGTCATATTGCTCTCTGAATTTTTTCACGACTGCCAAGGCAATTACGTTAAGGATTAACGTGGTGACAAACAGCATTAAGCCTAAAGCAAACGCTGATAAAGTTTTTGCACTGTCAAATTCTTGATCGCCCACCAGCAATGTGGCTATTTGCACGGTTACTGTGGTGACCGCCTCTAACGGGTTGGCGGTTAAATTCGCTGCAAGCCCTGCGGCCATCACAACAATCATCGTTTCACCAATGGCACGAGACGCGGCCAGCAGTACACCACTGACAATGCCAGGCAATGCCGCTGGGAACACGACTTTCTTGATGGTTTCACTGCGCGTTGCACCTAACCCAATTGAACCATCGCGTAAGGTATTAGGCACTGCGTTTATAACGTCATCGGCTAATGACGATACAAATGGAATAATCATGATGCCCATTACTAAACCAGCGGCCAATGCGCTTTCAGAAGAAACGCCCTGCGCACCAAACCCTTCTAAGAAACTCTTAAGCTGCGGCGCCATCGTAAGCGCTGCAAAGAAACCATAAACTACAGTAGGAATACCCGCTAACACTTCAAGCAGCGGTTTAATGATGCTGCGAGCTTTAGGTGTGGCGTATTCGACTAAAAAGACCGCGGTCATTAACCCGATAGGAACAGCCACCACTAAAGCAATGGCCGCGATCATGAGCGTACCTACAAATAGAGGAATAGCACCAAACGCTCCTGATGAACCCGTCACTTCGGCGTTTATCGCCATTTGTGGGCTCCACTTTGTACCGAATACAAACTCAGTAAAGGGTACGGCTTGGAAGAATCGTATCGATTCAAATAAAACAGAAAAGACAATACCCACGGTCGTTAAAATGGCCACTGAAGAACTGAGCATGAGGATGGTGCGCAAGACACGCTCAAAATGATGCCGTGCTTTTTGAGCGGGGCGAATCAGCACCCAACCTATTGCGGCACACAAGGCGGTAAGTGCAATCACTAAAGTCGTTTTTAGAATACGACTGCTACGCTCTAATGCGTCGAGCTGTTCTACAGCCGTTAAAAAAGCTGAATCAGAGGCCGTTGCTAATGACCCAACTCTTAAGTTATTAATTTCTGTCCATAACAGACTCAACTCTGAATCGGCCATGTTTTGATAACTCAGGGGTAACTCGCTGAGTACTTTGTTTTGGATCCAAGACTCTTCAAAAATCACCCAAAGACAAAGCAAGATAATGGCAGGAATACCCGCCCATATACCAGCCATTAAACCGTAGTAGTTTGGCAGCGAGTGTAAGTGGCGTACCCCGCCAATAGACTTCGCAAGCGCCTCGGATCGCTTTCGCCCAAATACGTACGCCATGATTGCAAACATGACGATGAGCAAAAACAGGGAGGAAGATGTCATAGTGTCTCCTAATTAAACAAAATCGCTAACAGCGATTCACCAAGTTAGCCTAAAACGCGAAAAAAGGAACCAGCCAAAGGCTAGCTCCTTACGCTTCGCATAGTGCGTTTATTACATTGTAAATTCTTTCTGTGCTGCAACCGCTGCACGTATTTCTTTTAACTCTTGTGACCCTAACGGAATCAATCCTTTTTCTGCAAGGTAACCATCTTCACCTTGTGCGGCTGGGCTTAAGAATGTATTCACATACTCAAGAATGCCAGGGATCACACCAATGTGGTTCTTCTTAACGAAGAAGTGCAATGGACGAGACACTGGGTAGCTACCGTCAGAGATTGAATCAAAGCTGATGTCTATACCGTTAAACGCTGCGCCTTGTACTTTATCGCTGTTTTGATCTAAGAATGAATAGCCAAAGATACCGTAAGCGTTTGGATCGGCTTCTAGCTTTTGAACGATAAGGTTGTCGTTCTCACCGGCTTCTACAAAGGCACCGTCTTCACGCATTGAGTCGCAAATTTCTAAGTATTGGCTCTTGTCGCTGCTCTTTAGGTCTTTGATCCAATCAAACTTAGCACAGCCCTTTTGCATCACAAGCTCAACAAACGCAGCACGTGTACCAGAAGTTGGTGGGGGACCTAACACTCGAATGGCAACATTCGGTAATTTAGGATTGATGTCACTCCACGTTTTATATGGGTTTTCGATCAACTCACCGGCTTTAGTACCCGGTACTTTGGCGGCAAGCGCTAAGAAAATCTCTTGTTGAGTAACGTCTAGTTTTTCGCCTTTCTTGCTGTTTGCAACAGCAATACCATCGTAGCCAATTTTCACTTCGATAATACCAATGCCTTTTTCAGCGCAAGCCTCGTATTGTGATTGCTTGATGTAGCTTGAAGAGTTGGTAATGTCTGGCGTGCTTTCACCTACACCGTCACAGAAAAGTTTTAAGCCACCACCAGAACCGGTTGACTCAATGGTCGGTGTTGCAAATGAAGTAGAACGACCAAAGCGCTCTGCTACAACAGTGGCAAACGGATAAACGGTAGATGAACCGACAATATTAATTTGGTCACGAGCGTGCGCCTGCAGAGCGCTTACGGAAGCGATCGTAGTTAAGGCTGCAGCTAAGAGTACTTTTTTCATTGTATTGCTCCTTTAGTGAATAGTGTGGCCATCACTCGATGGCATGAACGCTATCCTAAAAAAGCAATGTGACAGTTATGTGACAAATTGACATTTTTTTCATATTTCTCCTTTAACACCAAAAAAGCAGGCTTTCACATAGGCATAGAAGGCTATAGCCGATATAATGCGGCGCTTTACAATAACAACTTAAACAGTCGAGTCATGCCTAAATTAGATGAGTCTTATCCAGAGCCGAAAGGTGAGTTACAACTAAGAGTGGTAGCGCAACCCAGTGATGTAAACGCAAATGGAGACATTTCTGGCGGATGGTTAGTGTCACAAATGGACAATGCCGCCAGTATCGTTGCCAGCCGCATAGCAAAAGGCCGAACAGCCACTATGGCTATGGGGGATATGAGTTTTATGCGCCCTATTCGAGTCGGTTCTGTTGTGTGTTGTTATACGCATATTGCGCACGTTGGTAAAAGCTCTGTCCGCATTAATATAGAAGTGTGGAGCCGAATGCCTGAAGACACTGAGCGAAATAAAGTGACCGAAGCTGAATTTGTGTACGTTGCTATTGATCAGAATCGAAGAATTCGTTCTATCGAGCTTTAACTACGGTTTTCCAACCGAGCTAAAAACAACCTAGCTTGGCTTGCAGTCAAACGCTAATCTAACTCTATAACTTAAGAGGGTTAGATCATGATTCGCTCACTGCTATTAATAGCTTTATTATGGCCAGTACTTGGATTCGCTGAGAATCAACTAATTATTGAAACAGTCGACGGCGTGCTTATCGCTGAAGAAGATCTAGAACAAGATCAGGTGACTGTTGCCCTTGCTAAGGGTAACTACCAATTTTATTTCCGCAATAGCGCCCCATGCGCCTATTCCTTGGGCAATGTAGAAGGTGCAAAGCTTCGTTTTAACAAGCCGTTCCAATTGCAGGCTTGCGCCATACAGGCTGTCCCTTTGAAAGTTAGAGTTGCTGGTGATATCCAGTTTACACTCAGCACTGAAGATAAAACCGTTTCGTTGAAACTATTGCCAAAACAAACTTCTCAGGCATACGTAAGACCACTTCCAGAACACCAATGCCCTATTTGGCAGGGCGAGCCCGTTACTGTCGATGTCAGCACTCAATTTAAAAATGGCGAGCTAGTTCGGGATTTTTACTCAAAACAAACTGCGACCGTTGAAAACGGTGAAGTGACTTTTGCCCCCGCAAAAAACAGCAATGGACTGTTACTGATTGAATCGGCCAATGCTGAACCGTCGGAATTTACTTGGGGAAATGCGCTGGTCTACTTTTTAATGACAGATCGATTCCACAATGGCGATTTAACAAATGATGTATCTTTTGATCGCCGCAAAGACAACAAAGAAGAAGTGGGTACATTCCACGGCGGTGATATCAAGGGCGTGATTGAAAAGCTCGACTATATTGAAGCGCTTGGAGCAACCGCTATTTGGATGACGCCCGTTGTAGAGCAGATTCACGGTTTTGTGGGCGGTGGCAAAGATGGGACTTTCCCATTTTATGCCTACCACGGCTACTGGGCATTAGACTACACCAAGCTTGACCCTAATTTTGGCACGGATGAAGATTTACGAACGCTAGTAAAAGAGGCCCATAAACGCGATATTCGATTAGTTTGGGATACGGTCATTAACCATGCCGGCTACCCATCTTTAGCGGATTTAAAAGATTTTAACGTGGATGTCCTCAAGCCAAACCAACCGAATATGGGCAATGATTGGCAACCCAAAAACGGAGAGAATTGGCACAGTTATACTAATTTAATTGATTTTCAAAGTGGCAACTGGCGCAAACAATGGTGGTCAGATGAATGGATACGTTCGGATATGCCAGGTTATACGCCACGAGGATACGATGATCTGAGTATGGCATTGGCCGGGTTACCAGACTACCTCACCGAATCCAAAGTACCGGTAGAATTACCCCCGATATTAAAAAAGAAAAAAGACACTCGCGCTCAGAACATTACACAACCAGTAATTCAACACCTAATAGATTGGCAAACTTATTGGGTTAGAGAGTTTGGCATCGATGCATTTCGAAGCGACACCGCTAAGCACGTCGAGCTTGAACATTGGTTAACGTTAAAACAAGAGGCATCGAATGCCCGTAGAGACTGGCAAGGGGACAACCAAGATACCAAACTCTCAGGTGAAACGGATTTTTGGATGGTGGGAGAAGTATTTGGGCACCCACTATTTAAAGATTATTACTACGACTATGGTTTTGATAGCCTGATTAATTTTGAATACCAAGATATGGCTCACAACCTTGCTCTATGCATGAACGACTCAGAAGCCGTATACCAAAAGTATGCGCAAGCCATAAACAGCGACCCAGACTTTAATGCGCTAACCTATATAAGTAGCCATGACACTACGCTTTTTTACGCTAAATATCAGAGCTTAGATCTCCAAAAACGTATTGCTGCACCATTCTTGTTGCTACCCGGTGGTATTCAAATCTACTACGGTGACGAAACCGCTCGCCCATTAGGTCCCTATGCCGATGATTTTCATCAAGGTACGCGCTCGGATATGAATTGGTCTAAACTGTCTGAAGAACATAAAACCTTGCTTAAACATTGGCAATTAATTGGTCAGTTCCGCAAAAAACACGCAGCAGTCGGCATGGGCGCACATCAGATGATCAGCAAATCGCCCTATGCATTTAGTCGATCAACACAAAATGACCGTGTTATTGTGGTTTTTGCAGGCAACGAACGCTAAGTGCACCATAAAAGTGCAAAAGTAGCATTCTTAGTGATCAATTTAGTAAGTTGGCTGGTTTTTTTGCGAAATTAAAGGAAATTAACGGTGTTTTTTATTCACCGAAGAGTTTTATTACGAAACAAAGGCTCTATAATGCGACCCGCATTTGTGCCGTTTGATTGAGGAATCAACATGAACAATACCAGCCCACTGTCCGTTTTATTTGGACGGTCGCCCGTAAAGCCCATGCAAGAGCACATCAGTAAAGCTCATGCTTGTACAGAAGAGCTTGTTCCATTCTTTGAAGCCGCGATGAAAGGCGACTATAAAGAAGCTGAGAAGTACCGCTCATCGATCACCCAATTAGAAGGTGAAGCCGATGCTCTCAAAAAAGACATTCGCGCACATTTACCGAATAGCTTATTTATGCCTGTACCTCGTTCTGATTTATTAGAATTATTGAGCATGCAAGACCGCATTGCCAATAAAGCTAAAGATATTTCTGGCATTATGTTGGGCCGTGAAATGATGATACCCGATGAAGTTCAGCCTTTAATGAAAGAATATCTTTTAGCGGCAATCGGAACTAGCCGACGTGCTAAAGATGCACTTGCCGAACTCGATGAACTTTATGAAACTGGTTTTGGCAGTAAAGAAGTAAGCTTTGTAGCAACCTTACTCAGCAAACTTGACGACCAAGAACACAAAACGGACGTTTTTGAAATTCAAATGCGCCGCTCCCTTCGTGATATTGAAACAAAATACCCCCCTTTAGAGATGATGTTCCTTTATAACGTCATTGACCAAATTGGTGATCTTGCAGACGTTGCTCAGCGTGTCGGATCTCGCCTACAAATTTTAATCGCCCGTTAGCGACGGCACGTACTGATTAATTGAGGATATTTTATGTTTGTCATTAGTGAATATGGACAGATACTGATTCTATTGGCCTGCTTTTTTGGCTTTTTAATGGCTTGGGGCGTTGGTGCAAACGATGTTGCAAACGCCATGGGTACATCGGTAGGCTCAAAAGCATTAACCGTAAAGCAAGCCATCATCATTGCGATGATTTTCGAATTTGCCGGTGCATACCTTGCCGGCGGTGAAGTAACCAGCACAATTCGAAAAGGCATTATCACGCCAAGTGAGTTTGCAGACAGCCCAGAACTCCTTGTGTACGGGATGATGTCGGCCTTACTCGCTGCGGGTATTTGGCTTGCAATTGCCTCCTCTAAAGGCTGGCCAGTATCGACTACCCATTCTATTGTGGGTGCGATTGTGGGCTTTGCTGCCGTAGGCATTGGCGTTGAAACCGTAAACTGGGGTAAGGTTTCGGCCATTGTTGCGAGTTGGGTTGTTTCACCCTTACTAAGCGGCACGATGGCTTTTTTAATTTTTAGAAGTGTATCTCGACTCATCTTAAACACCGATGACCCGTTCGCAAATGCCAAAAAATATGTACCGTTCTACATGTTCTTCGTTGGTTTCATGATTGCAATGGTGACCATGGTTAAGGGCTTAAAGCACGTTGGCCTAGACTACACCTTTTTACAATCAGCTGGCCTAGCTACATTAGCAGGCTTGGTCGTTATGGCCTTAGGGTATGTATTACTTTCTCGCGTTAAGATTGATGAAGAAGCCGATAAAAACTTTCGTTTTGCATCGGTTGAAAAAGTCTTCGCTATTCTTATGGTTTTCACAGCCTGCGCCATGGCGTTTGCCCATGGCTCTAACGATGTAGCAAACGCCATCGGGCCACTAGCTGCTGTAGTTGGCATCATTCAAAACAATGGTGAAATATTAGCGAAAAGCGCGTTACCTAGCTGGATACTGCTATTAGGCGCCTTAGGTATTGTATTTGGCCTAGCAACCTATGGTTATAAAGTGATGGGCACTATCGGTAAAAAGATCACCGAACTTACCCCAAGCCGTGGCTTTGCCGCCGAACTAGCTGCCGCTACAACGGTTGTTCTTGCTTCTGGTACCGGTTTACCCGTTTCTACAACACACACACTTGTAGGTGCTGTTCTAGGTGTAGGTTTAGCACGCGGTATTTCTGCATTGAATTTACGCGTACTTGGCAACATTGTATCAAGCTGGGTGATCACCCTACCTGCCGGCGCATTCTTATCAATCATCTTCTTCTTCATGCTTAAGGGTATTTTCTCTTAAAGCCTGACTAGATATGGTTATTAAAAGGACGCATTTAGCGTCCTTTTTTGTGCCTGTTGCATTGTTTTTCCACCTTATCGAATCCGCGCTGCCCGCCACAAAACTCCGAGAGCAAAACGCTTTTCATGCCTGCTGGTACAAGAATATATACTTAAGTACCAAACAGACTAATTGAAATGCTTCCGATGCTTTACTTCTTGCCTACCCAACGTCGCCACAAGCGTCCTTCTTTTAGTCTAGTGAGAAAATAAGGAAGGTAACTAAACCCGAAAA
>NZ_JAHKPH010000009.1:0-42986 GCF_018860385.1 Reinekea forsetii
ATATCAGCATTATGGGTGTGTAGCTCAGTTGGGAGAGCATCGCCCTTACAAGGCGAGGGTCAGCGGTTCGAACCCGTTCACACCCACCATAATGCGGAGCGGTAGTTCAGTTGGTTAGAATACCGGCCTGTCACGCCGGGGGTCGCGAGTTCGAGTCTCGTCCGTTCCGCCACTTTTCCTAAGTATAAAAGGAGCGTTAAGTTTGACGACTTAGCATCGCGACCAAAGCAGAGCTTCGGATCGCAAGCCGGAATGCCGGACCATCGGTCTCGTCCGTTCCGCCACTTTTCCTAAGTATAAAAGGAGCGTTAAGTTTGACGACTTAGCATCGCGACCAAAGCAGAGCCTAGGGTCGCAAGCCGGGATGCCGGACCATCGGTCTCGTCCGTTCCGCCACTTCTCCTAAGTATAAAAGGAGCGTTAAGTTTGACGACTTAACAAGCCGAAAGGCTTTAAATTACTACCTGGAGCGGTAGTTCAGTTGGTTAGAATACCGGCCTGTCACGCCGGGGGTCGCGAGTTCGAGTCTCGTCCGTTCCGCCACTTTTCCTAAGTATAAAAGGGATGTTAAGTTTGACGGCTTAACACTGCGACCAAAGCAGAGCTTAGGATCGCAAGCGGGGGATGCCCGGTCGAAGCGTCGAACCGCATCGGTCTCGTCCGTTCCGCCACTTTTCCTAAGTATAAAGAGAATCCTCCGTTCGAATTTATAAACAACCTCTTTGTCGTGATCGCCGTTCGAAATTTATTTTGTGTTCTAAGCCTTTTCTTTGCGGCATTTTGCATGTTCTTTTCTTTATCTATTTTCTCTATTCTAAGCCGATCATTTTCAACGCTTCTTCTCGTATAACCTAAATCAAAGCTTGCGCCCGAAATCGCTCTCAACTAAAGTAGTTTGTCCAATTGAGTGCCTAAATGCGGTAAAATCGCCTAATTTCGCATTTTGAGCGCCGACAAGATCACACTTTCGATAAAAACTACAAAAGAAAGTAGGAAGTGTTGTGGAAGTCACAGTTAGAAAATGGATTTTATTCTACTATTCATAGACTAAATCTACCCTATGACCCGCTGTACGATAAGAGTGTTTTGAGGCTAAATATGTCGTCTAGGAAGAACAAAGAACTTTTTGAAGCGATCTGCTTTTTTGGCAAAAAGGCCGTTATCAAAGAAATGCGTTATTCAGAATTTGAAGCCGTGCTCGATGGGGTTGTGGGTGTTTCTGAGTTAGCGAATAAAACCGTCAATGCCGCCTACTTGAAAATTAATCATTCTTTACAGGTTCATAGCATCGTTACCTTCACAATTGAATTTAACGAGCGCGGCTTTGCAGATGAAGATTGGAACATACCTTTAAGGCACCTTGCAGATAATGCCGGACCTGGCCCAGACTTAGGTGCCGGGCCCATTCGTTTAGCTTGCCGAAGCCAATGTTCAGTTTCTTGGTATCAACGAGAGTTGTGGGAGCCAAGTCAAGACGGTGTGAATCATTTTGTTTTATTAAAAGACGCCGTGAAACGCAATAAGTTGGGCCTAATTGTTGATGACCTAGGCTTTGACGAAATACCTACTTTATCGCCGCCGCCAGCACCAGAAGTTCCGGTAATATCCGAAACAGTAGAAGTGCCAACGCTAACGGCTACGTCTGAAGAAGACATTAATGCTCGCTTAGAAGCTCAAGCCAAAGAATTTCAAAAGCAAGTCGATCAATTGGTTCAACGCCAAAAGCAAACTTTGCATGGCTTGGAAGAAAAATATAAAGACGAAATTGATCAAGTTAAACGAGCAATGCGTAATGAAACACAAACGTATCGCCACCAAGCACAAGAATTAGAGCAACAAGCTAATCACAACAAAGTATTGCTTGAGAAAATTCAATCTCGAAATACTCGTTTAGAGCGCGATCATATTCAGCTCGCCGACCAAGCAGAAACTCAAAAGGCTCAATATGACGAACTGAAAGATGAATATTTGGGGCTTTTGCGTAATCAACGTTCAAATGAGAACGAAGAATCTGAAAAGGTTGTTGAGTTAAAAGAGCAGCTCACCCTAAAAAGTGTGGAAATAGACGATCTGAAAGACGATGTCACCGCACAAAAAGCAATGGTTTCAGAGCTTCAGGCTAAAATTGAAAGCTTTGAACAGCAAAATCAGCAAGTGTCTGAAAGCAGTTCTGAAGAAATTGAAAATTTACGTTCATTGTTAGCCGATAAGCAATCTGAAGCAGCTGCGCTTGCTGCTAAGGTTACGCAATTGGAAGCCAATGTAGAAAAGCTTACGGCTCAGCTAGAATCAAGCCAGTCGGAAGGCTCGGAACATGTTCAGCAATTGAAGAAATCAGAATCCGAAAACAAGAAGCTTCAAGAGCAATCGAAGTCGGCCGAATTCAAGTTACAAGAAGCGAATCGTGCGTTGGCAGCTCTCACCACTAAATACGAAGGCATTAAGCAAGAGCTTTCAGAGGTCGAAGCCGCAGAAGCATCTTCGTCTGATTTATTCGATAAAATGGAAAGCTTGGAGTTAGTCTTTGTTGCGTACCATGCTGGAGCAGGGCATATCAGCTTACCCGCACGGCAATTGGAAGACTATTTAGAAAAACCGCTCGTGTTTGCGGCCCAAAAATGCAGTGTAACCTTGGGTCAATATAAGAGCTGGTTGCTACATTACGATAATCCTGAGTGTGGTGAATGCCATGTCCCAGTAAAACGAATTGATGCACCTTCTGATTTTCAGGCTGGCGTTAATGACCGATGCACCAAACATCGTGTCGATAATGGCAATGTAGCGATGTTCCGTAAAACCAGTTAGGTATTCATGAAAAAAATAGCCGTAGCGCCTCTTTTATCAAGCTCATGGTTTGGTTATCGAAATGTGAAGATTGTGAGAGGCGATTTACTGCATCCCATCGTTTCTGGTAATAAACTTTTTAAGTTAGCGCCTTTAATTGAACGAATCGAAAGTCAAAATATTCATTCGATTCTATCGGTTGGCGGGCGCTACTCAAATCACCTACATGCTTTGGCTTTTGTCGCTAAAGAATATGGTCTTCCTTCTGTTGGCATTGTCCAAGGTTATCCCGATCAAGAACTCACCCCCACGTTAAAAGATTGTCAACGCTGGGGCATGGAGTTGCATTGGGTCAATAAAGTTGAGTTCCAACAACGCTACGAACCAGAGTTTTGGCTTAAATGGCAAGAAAAGTACCCAAACAGTGAAGTCGTTCTTGAGGGCGGTTGGAGCGAGTCGTCTATTAAAGGCAGTCAACAATGGTGGAGTGGAATCCCATCAGACACTGATTTAGTTGTTACGGCTGTCGGCTCAGGTACCACGTTGGCCGGATTAGCATTGGCTGCACCAAAGCACGTGAAGGTCGTCGGAATCCCCGTTTTCCAAGATCCAGATAATTATTCCGCTCTAAAACAAAAATTGATTCAAGCAGGAGTGTCTCAAGACCAATATGAACTTTGGTCGGGTTTTGCTGGGAAAAAATTTGGCAAACCGAGTTTGGAACAAGCCGAGTTTTCTAAAGCCTTTTATAAAGATAACCGAATAAAACTCGATACGGTTTATAATTCAAAAGTGTTTCACGCCGTTCAAACAAAGTTAGATCAAGACAAATCATTGCTAAGTCAGCAAATAGCCGTTTTGCATACCGGCGGATTACAAGGGAACCGAAAATAACTGTGTTACACTACCCTTTTTAGTTACACAAAAAGATCATGGCAAAAATAAACTGGTTCCCCGGCCATATGGCCAAAGCAAAGCGTCAAATTAGTGAGATTATTCCTAAAATAGACGTTGTTATTGAAGTGTTAGACGCACGAATCCCTCTTTCTAGTATGAATCCGGTACTTACTAAAGTACGTCGAGATAAACCAGTTTTGCGCCTGCTCAGCAAAAGTGATTTAGCCGATCCGGCCGTTACCGAAAAATGGCAGCGTTTTTATGAGCAAGAAAAAAACATCATTGTACTGCCCATAGTGATGCAAGATAAAAAGCAGTTGGCCCGTATTCCTAATTTATGTCGAAAACTAGCCCCTTTCAGAGGCGGTATCGGAAAGCCTGTGCGCAGTGTCGTGGTAGGCATTCCGAACGTTGGGAAATCTACTCTGATTAATGGGTTGGCCGGCAAAAAAGTAGCCCGAGTGGGTGATGAACCCGCTGTCACGAGAGCTCAGCAACGCATTCAGATTGCCAATGACTTTACGTTAATGGATACGCCCGGAATTATGTGGCCATCGCCAGAGAGTGAGTTAGGCGGGTACCGTTTAGCAGCTTCTGGGGCCATTAGAGACACGGCGGTTGAATATGAAGATATTGCTCTGTTTGCGATCGATTATTTAGCTCAACGTTACCCTGAAGCGCTAAAGCAACGCTATAAGTTAGATACGATTGCTGAAACGGCAATGGAATGTATGGAAGCGATCGCAAAGCACCGAGCCTGTGTGAAGGGCGGCAGTGTAGATTGGCATAAAGTGAGTGAAATTGTACTGAAAGATTTGCGAAATGGGTCTTTAGGTAGAATCAGTTTAGAGGAGCCCGATAATGAAATTTTATATCGGGATCTGCTAGAGCATTAATCCTCAAGTAAGGCTTGAATATGCAGTGATGCCGATTCAGCCAAGCTAGGCAGGTGATAACCCCCTTCCAGCATCGAAATAATGCGGTCGTCACAGTGTGTGGCCGCAAATTTTGTAATTTGTTTGGTTAGCCAATAGTAGTCTTCGTTTTGCCAGTTTAATTGTCCCATCGTGTCTAAAGTATGCGCATCAAAGCCAGCTGAAATAAAAATCATATCGGGTTGATGTCGTTCTAACTCTGGCAACCATTGCGCTTCCCATGCATGTTTCATATCTCGAATATCAGAAAAAGCAACGAGAGGCGTTAATATCATATGGGGGTGTTCACTTGCCCAATGGCTATTTGGGTAAAAAGGGTGTTGAAAGCTGGTGCAGACCATAACTTCGGGTTTGTCAGCGAATGCTTCAATGGTGCCGTTACACTGATGAACATCAAAATCTAAAATGGCGACTTTATTTATACCTTCTTGCTCAAGTGCATGTGCGACAGCGACAGCAATGTTGTTGAAAAAGCAAAACCCCATGGTGGCGGCCGGTTCAGCGTGATGGCCAGGTGGACGAATATTACAAAATGCCCGCTTATACTGCCCAGATAAAACACCATCGACCGCCTGAACGCCTGCCCCCACGGCTAAATAACTCGCATCGTAACTGTGTGGTCCCATAAGAGTATCGGGGTCGGCCTGAATGAGACCATGGCTTGGATTTATGCGCTCAAGTTGTTCAACATAGGTGGCGTGATGAATTTTGAGTACATGGTCACTGGTGCCCATTTTAGCTTGGTGTACTTTGATCTGCTCGAAAAGCCCTTTATCCTTCAGGCGCTGCATGATTGCTTTCGTTCGCAAGGGCGATTCAGGGTGGTCTTCACCCATGTCGTGTAATTCACAATCAGGATGGTAAATGAGCGCTGTCGGTATCATTTTTGATATAGGCCATTGTTATTAAGGGCATTATACGTCTAGAGTAGGGCATCTGCATCACGACTTTGGTTGAATATGCCTAATTTAACATCCTTTTTTTATCCGAAATCCATTGCGGTCATCGGCGCGTCTGAGCGAGAAGATAGCTTGGGCGGTATCGTTATTAAGAATCTGCAAGATTCTGGTTATGATTTTCCAATAACAGGGGTCAATTTAAAAGGCTATAAACAGGTACATGGTATTCCATGCGTTCGTTATTTAAGAGAGTTACAAACCTCAGTCGATCTAGTCATCATATGTGTACCTGGAGACGCCATCACCAGTGTATTGCGGCAAATGGGCAGGAAAAAGCTTCGCTCGGCACTGATTCTCACAGGCGGAATGGCTCGGCAACTTAGCCAATCGGACACACAAAACCGGAAAATTAGACATTTGGCAAAAGAACTTGGCATCCGCGTGTTAGGACCAAACTGCCTAGGTATCTTAGTTCCTGATCATCATTTGAATGCTAGCTACACCCACATAGACGCTCTGCCAGGGCACGCGGCTTATGTTGGGCACTCTGCTGCGTTGGGCTCGGCATTATTAGATTGGGCCGGTGCACGAGGCATAGGTTTCTCGCATTTTTTAACGGTCGGAGCTAGCGCAGATTTGCGCATTTCTGATTTTGTGGACTACTTAGCCTCAGACAGGCGGGTTAAGGCAATTTTGGTCCATTTAGAGCAAATAAGAGATTCAAATCGTTTACTCATTGCTTTACGCGCAGCATCACGCTCCAAAAAAGTGTTGGCAATACGTACACGACCCAACAACGATGCACCAGCTGGCATTATCGATATTACTAAAGTAGATGATGAATACTTTTCTAGAGCGGGTGTTCTAAAAGTAGATACCCTCAACGAACTATTTTCTGGATTAGAGTTTTTAAGTCGAGCCAAACCAATATACCGCCGAAACCTCACGATAGTCAGTAATGGTCTAGGCACGGCATTGATGGCACGACAGTTTTTGGAAAGCCAAGGGGGTGAACTTGCGCAGTTTAAGCTCAATAGCACGCTTTCTAAAATGGCTTGGTATCAAAAGGAAGTGTCCGGCAACCCAATAGTGTTGCCAACGCAAGCACAGGGTAATGATTATCTAGAAGCCTTAAAACAGCTCGAGCAAATCAAAGAAATAGGGGTCATTCTAGTTATTCACAGTCCGAATCGCGCGACCCGCAGTGTCGATTTTTCTCAAACCTTATTGCCGTATCTTAAACGCAGTCGTCGTTTAATTCTCACCTGTTTTTTAGGAGGTCTTTCGACACGAGATGCTCGACAGTCATTTGATGGCGCTGGCTTATTGAGCTTTGATACGCCCACAGACGCCGTTGACGCTTATCTTACGCTGGCAAAATATCAATCTGCCCAAGAACAATTAAGAGAAACCCCTTCATCAGATGATCTCGGTTTTGTGGCGAATGTAAAGCAAGCGAAAGCGCTTTTGTATAAAGCTAGAAAAGCGAATAGAGATTACCTCACTTGGCCAGAGTCGCGGCAGTTGCTGCGCTTATATGGATTCAACTTGGTCGATAGCTTATTCGATGTTGATTTTAAGCATTTGGTTAATCAGGCCCATCAGCGTTATTTTCCAGCAGCGCTGAGAATAATACATGAAACCTACAGTTATCCGTTTGCTTACCAACACGTTCCAGCCGCACGATGGCGAGGCGCAAAAACAGATATTCCAAATCGAGAAGCGCTGATGACTGCGCAAAAAGAGTTAGCACAAGAAAAACAAAAACGATTGCCGCGCTCGAAAGTCTTGGGTTATTCCATTCAGCCCATGAGAAGAAAAGTAGATGCTCTACAATATAGTATAGGCATCACCAGAGACGAAACCTATGGGCCTTTAGTGTTTTTCGGAGGGGGTGGCTCGCATGCCAACATGCTGGCCGATCGTCAAGTGTCTCTAGCGCCTCTCAATTCTACTTTAGCTAAACATCTCATTTTAAAATCGCAAAGCTACCAAGTATTGTTAGAGCGCAGTGAAGATGTTGAAGGGGATGTAACAAAGCTGATTAAAGCGCTCATTACGTTATCGCAAATGGTTATTGATTTGCCCCGTTTAAAGGGTGTAGAAGTAAACTTGTTATTGCAAAATGATCAAGCGCCCTTAGTGTTAGGAGTGGCTGTCGATCAGGGTGAAAAAATAAGGCCCGCTTTGAATCCGTATCCCGTCGAGTATGAAGAAACGGTGAAATTGAAAGATGCGCGCACGGTAATTATTCGTCCAATTAAAGGCGAAGACGAGCCGATGCTTAAAAACTTTATGGCCGCATTTGATGCTGAATCGCTCAGGTTGCGTTTTTTTTATAGCCGAATGAATTTTGAACATTTAGAGTTGGCGACGATGAGCCAAATAGATTATCGACGTGAAATGGTGTTTATCGCAGTCGATCACGATACCATGCTAGGGGAACAACGGCTGTGGTTTGATATCAATAACAATGAGTTAGAGTTTGCCATTATGGTAGCGCCTCTCGCTCAAGGGACAGGGCTAGCCAGCCGGCTTATGCAAAAAACGGTCAGTTATGCTCAACAAATAAAAGCCAGTAAAATAGTGGCGGATATACTTCCAGAAAACACAGCCATGTTGGGTTTAGCGAATCGATTTGGTTTTGAGTTTCACCACGAAGAAGAAGTGGTCCGCGCCGAAAAAATTATTTAAACAAAGGGTATTGAATGCTATACGAGTTTGGTCAACATACAATCGAATTGCCGTTTCGAAAAGGTTCTATTGACGAACAAGGTCGAATGTTACTTTGGTTCGAAGGGCAATTGTTGGCTGATCAGAATAATGTAGTTTGGCCAGCATACGACCACCCCTTTAAAACGAGCTCTGAACTGTTTGTAGGGCTGTTAGATGGAAAGCCTTATTATTGCGCGAAAGTCTCAAGTCCTGGTAATGCCGAGCTTCTAGGGCTTAGGGATGTCGCTTCTAAGAGTGAAACGCTATTTTCACTCGCATCAAGAGCTAAAGGGTTGCTGGATTGGCAAAACCAGCACCAGTATTGTGGACAATGTGGGCAGCCGACTCAACAAATTGCCACTGAATTTGCTTTAACCTGTCAGCCTTGTCGTTTGCGATTTTATCCCAGAATATCGCCATGCATCATTGTATTAGTTACGCACGGTGATAAGGTGTTGTTGGCGCAAGGCGAGCGACACAAAAAGAGTGGTTGGTACAGCACGTTGGCGGGTTTTATCGAAACAGGCGAATCAGCCGAACAAGCCGTTGCAAGAGAAGTGTTTGAAGAAGTTGGCGTTCAGTTAAAAAATATTCGCTACATGAACAGCCAAACTTGGCCCTTCCCTAATCAGTTAATGTTGGGGTTCATGGCTGAATACGATGGCGGTGACATCACCCCTGCGCCGGGAGAAATTGCCGATGCTCAATTCTTTGAATTAAACAATTTGCCAAAGCATCCACCAGGCATGACGATAGCGGGCTGGTTGATTCAAGCTTATAAAAAAGAGCGATTAGGCTAGCACTCAGGGTCGTTACGATGGCCTTCTTTACGCAGTATATAGAAAAAACCTACTAAAAAAGCGACCATTAAGCCAACGACACCAATGCCAGATAATACAATTATGTCTAAATACATAACTCACCTCTAAATGGTTTACATGTGTTGAAACCAGTGTATTAAAAGGTGAGTTAAGTGTGTTGATATAGATCAGTCAATGCATCGATTAACCGATCTAAAGAGTGATAACTAAGCAGCGTTCTAAGCGGTACCCAGCTCCAATCGTTCACATTCAGCCAACGATGCCATTTTAGTTAATTCATCGAAGTTTGTGATGATGATATCTTTCGCGCTGCCAGAATTGTCTAATAAACCTTGCTTTTGAAAACGAGTAAACACACGGCTGACCGTTTCTACCGCTAATCCTAAATAATTCGCAATGTCAGCTCGGGACATCGTCAGGCGGAAAGACGTTCCAGAAAAACCGCGTCGTTTAAATCTAGCGGCTAAATTAACCAAAAAGGAGGCGATACGCTCTTCTGCGCTTTTCTTGCTTAACAGCAGCATCATCTTTTGCTCATCTCTGAGTTCTTTGCCCATCAGGCGCATTAACTGGCGACGAAGCTCTGGCATTTTACCGGCCAAGTCATCGAGCTTTTCGATCGGTATTTCACAGACATTGGTGGTTTCTAGTGCTTTGGCAGACGAAGGGTATGTCACGGAATCGTAGCTCTCTAAACCCACCAACTCACTGGCCAGATGAAACCCGGTAATCTGCTCTTCGCCATCATTAGTTAGCGAATAGGTTTTAAGGGTTCCGGTTCTAACGGCGTATATGGCTTTAAATTCATCGCCCTGATAATACAAGTGTTCGCCTTTTTTAATAGGGCGACCACGGTTTATGATGCCATCAAGCGTATCCATGTCTTCAACGTTTAAAGCCAGTGGTAAACACAGGGGATGTAAGCTGCAATTTTTGCAGGCCGTTGACAAAGACATGAACGTGCTCCAACTCTATAAGTAACTGGATAATAGTCAATTGAACCCAAAGCTTAAAGCGTTTAGTCTGCAGTATTCGTGTTTAGAGCCTCTGGGACCCAAGTGTTTACTGTAGTAGATGCCATAGGTGCGTATTGGCTATTTTCGTCAATATTAACAGCACGAATGCCGGAAACCTGTAACGATTCGAAATCAAATGCTTCTCGGTCTGCCAACTGTGAAAGTGACACGTTCGCCATGCTGCGGAATATACTGTCTAAGCGGCCAGGGAAGCTCTTCTCCCATTCCTGACACATCGCTTTAATGTTTTGGCGCTGCAAGTTTTCTTGTGAACCACACAGGTTACAAGGAATGATAGGGTATTGCTGATATTGAGCGAAGCGAGCGATGTCGGCTTCTTTACAATAAGCCATCGGGCGGATAAGCACGTTAGTGCCACTGTCGCTGAGCAATTTCGGCGGCATCGCTTTTAATTTGCCACCATAAAACATATTAAGGAACAGTGTTTCGACAATATCGTCACGATGATGCCCTAAAGCCACTTTTGTGGCACCAATTTCATCTGCAAAAGCGTATAGAGTACTTCTTCTTAGCCTAGAGCATATCCCACAGGTGGTTTTACCTTCAGGGACCGTTTCTTGAACAATCGAATAGGTATCCCGTTCTAAGATATGGTACGGCACGCCTAGCTTTTGTAAGTAATTTGGTAAAATGTCTTCAGGAAAGTCAGGTTGCTTTTGGTCTAAATTCACGGCGACCAGCTTAAAGGACACAGGCGCACTTTTTTGTAAATTCAGCAGAATATCTAACATGGTAAATGAGTCTTTACCGCCCGATAAACAAACCATGATTTTATCGCCATCTTCGATCATTTTATAATCGGCAATGGCCTTACCGACATCACGACGAAGTCTCTTATGCAGCTTGTTGTATTCGAGTTTATCTTTGCCGATCAGTGTATCTTTCATGGTTTGTCAGTCTAGGTATAAATTGGCCGCGTGTTGTAACACGAGAGAAGCTTTCAGTAAATGCCCAAAACAGCGTTAGCCTCAGTTTTATTTAGGTTCAAGTGGCTTACGTTCAGTCCACAACTCTGGCTGATTCTCAGCAATTAGCTTGTCTATCAACTCAAGGCGGTGAGTTGAGTTTAGAGGTCGCACATACTGCGGGTTGCTGCGGTCGTCAATGAGATGCTGCCAATGCCCAGTAAGCTGCAAGAACCGAGCGGCAAAATGCTCGCTAAAGTCTAAACAGCCATTTAAGATCACATCTAGGTAGCTTTGCATGATAGGGCGTTCGGGCAAAGGCGTGACATTGTTGTTTTTGCCAACATATACCCATAAGTTGCCAGATTCAGGTAAAGGCTGTGTACAACTCGGCGCAACCGACTCCCAAGGTATTTGGACACGGTTATAACCTTGTTCTCTGCGGTCAAACTGCTTTAAATTGGCTTCATCGACTTCAAAATAAACCCCAGTACAGTGGCTGGATTGTTTTTGCGTCACACTAACCGCCGTGGCTGGCCAATCAGGCGTATGAACAGACCAATTACGGCTAATGCCTTTTACTTCGATGGCGTAAGCTTTTGAGCTTGTTCCGGTGCGACTGCGGCTGTCTTGGCAAATAAGTGAGCCGTACCCGAAAATATAATGCATGGATAAACCCTAGTGTTGAATAAGCGTTGAGGCTAATAATAACGCAGTGAACAACAACACACTACCAAGCGCGATTCTTACCGAGTGCCTATTTAGAATGGGCCGAATTCGATTCGCCGCTAACCCAGAGAACACCATCGCTGGTAAAGTACCCAGGCCAAAGGCAAGCATGGCTAAAATGGACTGAGTTAAGCTACCTAGGCTTATGGCAAAGGCCAGTGCGGTATACACTAACCCACAGGGAATAAACCCCCAAAGCAACCCGAGTCGTAAGGCGGAAGCCGAGGACGATACCGGTAAAAATTGCTTGGTCAGTGGTTGTAACTTTTTCCAGATAGGAAGCCCTAATCGCTCTAATTGAGTGACGGCCGATGTTATGCCCATGAAATACAATGCCGTCAGCACCAGTAACGTGATGGACATAAGTTTAAGCCAAGGTACGGTCGCGGCAGGTAAGGCCGCGAAGGTTAGGCCAAAGAAGCCACCGAGCAGTGCATAGGTTAAGATTCGGCCTAAATTATAATACCAAATGTAAGAAGGTGCTTGGCTGTTAAAACCAGCAGCTACAACCAGCCCCCCACACATGCCAAAACAATGGCCTGCCGAAACTAACCCAATGATAAAGGCTGAAAGAAGTGTACTGATCATTGCTTTTTAGAAGATTTAGTTTTGGTCGGAACCATATGATGATCGTCGTCGAATAAAATCCGTTGAGCTGGGCTGTCTAAATCATCGTACTGACCGGTTTTAACAGTCCACCAAAATAAAACGCCGCCAATGGTTAATAAAAAGAGCGTAACAGGGATTAGAATCAGCAGGATATCCAATTTACTTCCTTAGTCGAACAGCGTTGCCGACGACAATGAGTGAGCTTAGCGACATTCCAATGGCGGCTTGCCACGGAGTGATTAATCCCATAGCGGCCACTGGCAGCGCCACCACATTATAGACTAATGCCCAAGCTAAATTCTGTTTAATAATGCGATGCGTTTTCTTCGCAATGATGATGGCCTGCGTAATCGTCAAAAGGTTATCATTGAGTAAGATCGCATCGGCTTGTGTTTTGCTTAAGTCTGTTGCGTTATTCACGGCAATCGAAAGGTGTGCTCCGGCTAAGACGGGTCCATCATTGATCCCATCACCAACGAAAGCGCTGTCTTTATCGGCTTGTTTTAAAATAGTGAGCTTGTCATCGGGTTTCGCTCCGAAAAAGTAGTGACCCTTAAGCCCCAATTCTTGAAAGGCATTCGCCGCTTTCGGGTTTGGATCGCCGGAAATTATGTTGGTCTGAATATTTAATTTTGTAAGTTCCGAAAATAACGCTGAGCATGAGGCACGAGCCCTATCTTTCAGCCGAATAGCCGCTAGCCGTTCTGTATTCAACGTTAAGAATAAAAAGGTATCGTTGTTTGGCTGCTCAGACTGATGGGTAAACTGTGCGTTTCCTAATTTAATTTCACCAATAGAGGCGACAGCAGAAACGCCAAGACCCGCATTGTAAACTATGTTGTTTATGCCTATCGGGCTGCTGCTAGCTTGTTTTGGAAACGCTTTTGCGATGGGGTGATCGCTTTGCTTTTCGAGTAAATGACAAAGGGCGAGTACCTCATCATTCGTCCAGTCCAACGAATCTAATTTAGGGTAGCGTTCTAAGTGATCAACTACAAAATGTCCTTCAGTTAAGGTGCCGGTTTTATCAAATGCAATGGTCCTAATAGAGGCTAAGCGCTCGATGGTGTAGCCTTTGGTAAGCAAGAAGCCAATGTTTTTTAGCTGATTTAATGACTGTGATAACGCCGTGGGGGTAGCAAGGCTCAATGCACATGGGCAAGTTACAACCAAAACACTGATCACAACCCAGAATGCACGGTCAGGGTCATAATAAAGCCAGAACAATCCAATAAATAAGGTAATGATTAACGTCGACCACACAAATTGCTGTGCGCCGCGATCAGCCATTAACGCTAATCGAGGTTTGCTTTGGCTAGCTTGTTCAATGAGCCGTTGAATTAGGTTGTAACTGCTGTTGGCACCTAGAGCCGTTACTTTTAAGGTAATGGGCTGTGCCAAGTTGACGGAACCTGCCAGTACTGCATCCCCAACGCTTTTTCGGACACCAGTAAATTCACCGGTAAAAGTAGATTCATCAAACTCAGAAGTGCCGCTCACTAATTGACCATCAACAGGGCAGGCTTCACCGGCTTGGAGTTCAATCAAATCATTAACGTTTAAATCGGTTACCGAACAAGTTTGAAGCTCGCCTTCGCTCAGTATTTTTTTACACAGAGTCGGGAGTGTGACTTGATTGTGGTGATTACGATTCGATTGCGTACGAGCCCTAAACTCTAAGAATCGACTCAACACCAAGAAGAAGGTAAACATATTGACCGATTCGTAATAAACCTCTCCATGCCCTATAACTGTTGCGTATAAACTCGCAAAAAAAGCACTTAAAATGGCCAGAGAAACGCTCACATCCATGGACAATTGTTTTGCTCGTAACGCTTGCCAAGCGGATGTGAAGAATGGCCTTGCCGATATCAGCATCACAGGCACCGTCAAAAATAAACTCGCCCACCACAGCCACTGTTCATGTTGTTGGGTGATTTGCCCTGAATAAAGCGCAACAGCATTCATCATGGCCTGCATCATGCCTATCCCGGCAATACCTAACCTTAAGATGTATTGGCGTTGCGTGCGTTTAATAACAGTATCTTCTTCACTCGGTAAGAAAGGCGTGACTTGATAGCCAATAAAGAAGAGAGTTTTAGCAATTTCGGACAACCCGATTTGGTTAGGGTCCCACTCCAGCAACAGCCGATGTGTGGCTGAATTAACGTGCGCTTTAGTTACGCCGTTTAGTTGAGTTAGACGTTTGTCAATCAACCAAGCACAAGCCGAGCAGCTAATGCCTTCAATCAGAAAAATAGCGTGGTGTTCGTTAGGTGATATCTGATGTACAAATTGAGCCTGAATGTCATTTCGCTCTAGAATTTGGAAGGCTTGCTGTTGCCGGTCCGATAAATCAATGAAGACTGGGTTTTGGTCGGGCTGATGAAACTTATAGTAATCTCCCAAACCTGATTCGATAATGGTTTTCGCCGCGCCTTGGCAGCCAATACAACAAAAGGCGAGTTGATCGCCTTCTGTTGTCAGTAGATGGGGTTGCTTAGGATTAGGCAACCCGCAGTGAAAACAGTGAGAAGAGGTCATTGGGCTTTCGGGGTAAGTGCCACATAACTGGAAAGAGGGGGCAGTTGAGCTTTTGCGTGTAGGCGCCAGCTGTTTTCAACGGAACCAGAAACAGGCTCTAATTGTAATTGACGAGTGCCAGTTACTTTTTCCGTTAATGCGCCTTTATACACACCTGCACCTTGGTGATTTAAAAAGACTTGAATATCGCGTGAGCTTTTAGTTGGAAAAACGATTAACAGTGAAAGCTGATCAGGATAGCCGGTGGTTAAACCTTTCAGTTCAACACTTAAGGTTCGCCCTGCCCATTTTAGATTGGCATTTAACCCAAGGTTTCTGGCCACCATATCTTGTTCCGTTCGGACTTCAATGCCAAGGCCATCTTTATAAAAATTATCAACGATGACACCATCGTTGGTCGTTATGGCCATGTAAAGCATCCAAAATCCCGCGCAGATGACAATTAGTAACGGCGATAAAATGAACCAAGGCCAAAATTGTTTGTACCAAGGGGTAGTGTCGTTTATCAAGTGCTTACTCCAAAATTAAAAATTGGCCGGTCCAAAGAATCGGCTCTCTTCTCGGGTCTTTAAAGATTCATCATCAATACTTTGAATACTGAAATAAATTTCATTCGTCGGCAGCTTGTTTAAGGCTGGTGGTAATACTAACGTAGCGGATATATCTTCTGATTCGCTCGCGCGAACAGTAAAGGTGGTATCGCTGCGTAATTCTAAACCTTCCATTCCCTCGACAAAAAGTTGAAACGTTTGCGGTTCATTTGTCATGTTGATGACTTTTAACATGTAGTTATTTTCTATTAACCCGTCACTGGTCATTTGGTGTAATGCATTGCGATCACGGGAAATATGCAACTCTAAAGGAACGCGACTGAGAATCACCCAAGTAAACGCAATAATCATGATCAACAGCGCCACGGCATAGCCTACCAATCTCGGTCTTAATAAATGCGACTTCTTACCTTCTAGTTCGTTTTCTGTTGTATAGCGGATTAGACCTTTATCATAATCCATTTTTTCCATCACACTGTCGCAAGCGTCAATGCATGCCGCGCAGGAAATGCATTCGTATTGCAAGCCGTCTCGAATATCGATACCCGTAGGACAAACCTGAACGCATAATTCACAGTCAATACAGTCACCAAGACCTAAAGTGTCTGGCTCTACACCACGTTTTCTTGTACCTCGGCTTTCACCTCTTGCGGCATCGTAGCTCACAATTAGGGTGTCTTCATCGAACATGACCGACTGAAAGCGAGCGTAAGGGCACATGTAAATGCACACTTGCTCTCTTAACCAACCGGCGTTGCCGTAAGTTGCTAAGGTAAAAAATGCTATCCAGAACACACTCCAACCGTGAGCTTGGAATGTTGCTAAATCAGGGATAAGTTCCTTAATGGGCGCAAAATACCCAACAAAGGTAATGGCAGTTACTAAAGCAACTAAAGTCCATAAAATATGCTTAGCTGTTTTCCTAAGCAGTTTTTCAAGCGTGAATCCAGTTTGATCCATCTTAATACGGGCGTTGCGCTTGCCCTCAGTTTTTTCTTCTATGAACATGAAGATCCACGTCCAAACGCTTTGCGGGCAGGTATAACCACACCATACTCGGCCTGCATAGACCGTGATAAAAAAGAGTGCGAAAGCCGCTATGATGAGTGCCCAAGCCAGCAGTGCAAAATCTTGAGGCCAGAAAGTTATACCAAATATGTGAAATTGCCGAGCAGGTAGATCGAAAAGTACCGCCTGCCTGCCATCCCAATCTAACCAGAGCACACCAAAATACAGCGCAAATAAAAATAGCCCACCAATGACGCGTAAATTTCGAAATAACCCTTTAACGCGACGGATGTAAATTTTTTCTCTTGCTTGATAAAGGTCAGTTGAAATGATTTCAGGAGAGGAGGCGGAGCTTTTTGAGGTCTTAGACATAAGAAGTTGATTCCAGTCATAAACGTGCGTGAAGACTTATTTGCGGATTGTATTCGCCTTTAACAGGAAAATCAGGGAGGCGTTGCCTCCCTTACGGTTTAATTACGTAGGCTATATACGTATCCAGACACTAGATGGACTTTCTCTTCCCCTAAAATATCTTTCCAAGCTGGCATGTTGCCGGCACGGCCATTCATAACGGTAGTCATTATGTCGCGTCGCAATTCTTGCTCAGGTAGGTCGTATAACCAAATATTGTTGGTAAGGTTAGGTGCACCTAACGCTATATTACCTTGCCCTTGGGCGCCGTGGCAGGCCACACACATTTGCTGGTAAATGACTTCGCCTTTCTTAGCTTGAGACTCAATATACTCATTACCTGAAATGCTGAGTACATATTCTGTCACGGCAGAGACACCCTGTGTACCTAGTGTATCTTTCCACGCTGGCATTTGACCCATGCGACCGAAATTAATGGAATGTTTAATTTGATCGGCATCACTGCCATACAACCAATCATTGTCGGTTAGGTTAGGGAAACCATAATAGCCCTGCGCGTTTTGACCGTGGCATAGAGAACAATTGTTAACAAATAAGCGCTGGCCAATGCGTTTTGCTTGAGCATTGTTTTGCAGTTCTTCAACAGGTGTATCTAAAAAGCGTAGGTAAATATCACCATACTTTTCATTGTACGCCGCGGTTTCTGCTTCGAGTTGATTAGCAGATGTCCACTTACTAATACCTTCCCAATTACCCACCGGGTAATAGATCATGTAGCCGACAGCAAATACGATGGTGATATAAAATAAATTCAACCACCATTTTGGCATTGGGTTGTTGTATTCCTCAATGTCATCAAATTTATGGCCAGTTGTTTCGCCTATTTTATCATCGCCCGGCATACGTCGAGTGAAGTAAATTAGGCCGATAATACCTAATAAAAATATTCCGGTGAGTACGAAAATATAGGCATTCCAAAAAGAACTCATTCTTTCTCTCCCTTTGTGGGCTGTTGTTCTGGGTCATCAGCAAATGGCAAATTTGCCGCTTCGTCAAAGCGAGCTTTGTTTTTACTGCTGTACGCCCAAACGAAAACAATTATAAAAGCAACAGTGGTGAAAACTGTTGCTAGGGCTCTTAAGTCATTAAGGTCCATTTTTATTGACCTGCCATGACAGTGCCAAGATTTTGTAGGTAAGCTATTAACGCTTCTACTTCTTTAACGCCGTCAGCTTCTTGCTCAGCCTTTGCAATATCATCTTCTGTATAAGGCACGCCCAAACGTTGTAGCGTTTTCATTTTCTGAGCAGTTTTAGAGCCATCTACTTCGTTTTCAAACAGCCAAGGGAAAGCCGGCATGTTTGACTCTGGTACTACAGACCGAGGGTTGAAAAGGTGGTAACGGTGCCATTCATCAGACCAACGACCGCCGACTCGTGCTAAATCTGGTCCAGTACGCTTAGAACCCCATAAAAATGGGTGGTTATAAACTGATTCACCTGCTTGGCTGTAAGGTCCGTAACGTTCAACTTCAGCACGCAAAGGACGAATCATTTGTGAGTGGCAGTTACTGCAACCTTCACGTATATAAATGTCACGCCCTTCAAGCTGTACTGCCGTTAATGGCTTTAAACCAGGGACTGGTTTCGTTGTGTCTTCTAAGAAAAACAACGGAACAATTTCAACTAATCCACCAAAGCTGATGGCAATGGCGATAAAAAAGGCCATTAACCCAACGTTTTTTTCGACCTGTTCATGTTTCATGTTCTATATCTCCTTAGGCCGCTTGTACTGCTGAATTAAGTGATTTTTCTTCAACGCCGTCTTTCACAGTTTTCCAGACGTTGTAAAGCATTAAGATCATGCCAGATAAGAATAAGATGCCGCCGATTAAGCGCACAACATACCCTGGCCAGCTGGCTTCAACGCCTTGAACAAAGCTGTAAGCCAAGGTTCCGTCATTGTTGATCGCACGCCACATTAAGCCTTGCAAAATACCGTTTACCCACATAGAAGCGATATACAATACGGTTCCTATGGTGGCTAACCAGAAATGCACGTTAATCAGTGCCACGCTGAACATTTGGTCTTTGCCCCAAAGTTTTGGAATGGTGTGGTACATAGCACCAATGGTGATCATAGCAACCCAACCAAGCGCGCCAGCATGCACGTGGCCAATGGTCCAATCGGTATAGTGAGATAACGCATTAACCGTTTTAATGGCCATCATTGGGCCTTCAAACGTAGACATACCGTAGAAAGAAAGTGAAACAACTAAGAAGCGTAAAATAGGGTCGGTGCGCAATTTATGCCAAGCCCCAGATAGAGTCATCATACCGTTAATCATACCGCCCCAGCTTGGCGCTAATAGGATAAGAGACATAACCATGCCTAAGTTTTGTGCCCAGTCTGGTAAGGAGGTGTAATGAAGGTGATGTCCGCCAGCCCACATATAAACAGCGATCAATGCCCAGAAGTGAACTATCGATAAACGGTAAGAATAGATAGGTCTTTCAGCTTGCTTAGGGACATAGTAGTACATCATACCTAAGAAGCCTGCGGTTAAAAAGAAACCAACGGCATTGTGGCCGTACCACCACTGTACCATTGCATCCATGGTGCCCGCGTAGGCAGAATAAGCTTGAGTCGCACTAACCGGTAACGCGGCACTGTTAACAATGTGTAGCACAGCAACCGTGATAATAAAGCCAAGGTAAAACCAGTTACCAACATAAATATGAGGCATTTTGCGACGCATAACGGTGCCCGCAAAGACAATAAGATAAGACACCCACACAAGCGCAATTAAAATGTCGATAGGCCAAATTAGTTCGGCGTATTCTTTAGAAGAAGTTAATCCTAAAGGCAGTGTAACGACAGCGCTTACGATAACGGCTTGCCAACCCCAAAAGGTAAAGCTGGCTAAAGGTCCAAAAGCTAAACGTGCTTGAGAAGTACGTTGAACAACGTAATAAGAAGTGGCCATTAAAGCACAGCCGCCAAAGGCAAAGATAACAGCGTTCGTGTGTAATGGTCGGAGTCGCCCAAAGTGAAAATAGGGTCCAAAATTTAATTCAGGAAAAGCCATTTGGGCAGCAATTATGACACCGACTAACATGCCGATGACACCCCAGATGACCGTCATAATAGAAAACTGACGAACTACTTTATAGTTGTAAGTTTCCTGTACTTGGGACGAGTTTAATACATTGCTCATTGATACGTTTCCGATCGTTTGAAAAGGGAAGGGTAAAAAAAACGGCGCCAGTATGCTTATAGTGTAAGGTTATTGCAAATGACTTAGGTCAATCTTTTCTAGAATAAGCATTTACAACATAAGAATAGGCGTTCTAGCGCTAATTGTAGTAGATACAACACGCCTTTCCAATCGGTTTACAATGGAAAGACGCTATTTTGAATATTTAGGATACTAATAAAAGGTTAGGCCATTTGGCTCCGTTTCAGGCGAATTTGATCAACGTGTTGACCTCGCTGAATGAGCGCTTGAACTCGAGCATCGAGTGATAAATTGTGGCGGACACTTTTTAGACGCACCGGCGTATTACTGGCGCAGTATCCTTTGTGGGTTATTAACGAATCGTTATCAGATGTAGAAATGAGTAGCGCTTCAGCAATTTTATCTTGCACTCGAATTGTTACCGGCTGCAAATTACCGACAATGTATTCAACGCCGAATAATATAGACATGCCAGCACGTTGCAGCCACCGAACAACCGCTAATCTTCCATTGCTCTCATTGGCGTGTTTATGCATGACCACATCGCCAACGGATAACTCCAAACCAGAGTTTGCAGATTCTAATTTCACACACGCTCCAGTTTTGCTCATATTAACGGTTGAGCTGTTAATTAGGCTCTCCGAGTAAGATCTTGGAGAGCGTAAATAATGGTGGATGTTGTTCAGTCCAACCGCCGTTCGAGCGTTGACCGCACAAGAGGCACGTTCAAAACGGCGAGTCGACTCTTGTTTCCAAGATAACAGCACTTTTTTGAGCGTCATAAAGGCATCGATATTGTCAGTGTTGGGTTGAAAACCGATTTTATCGGCCGACATTGATTTACGCAGCTGGCTCATGTGCAGTCTCACCTGCTCTATGATGGGAAGTGGGTTGAGCGCTCTGATGCTCTCACCGTTAGCAACGCCTTCAATGCTGCGCGAGGAAACCGCGCCTTTTGGAGAGTCGAGATCCACATAAAAATAGCGCGAATTGAACTCGCGTGACTCTTGGTGGCGCAAGTGCGATCTAAAGGCCCATTTCGTCAAATAAGCATTGAGCAGAATTTGCTCTTTGTCGTTTAAGTGATGCGGTTGAGCGGCTTGAAAGAGTAAGGCTTGTTTGTAGCGGCTTTCAATATCTCGTTTGTCGGGCTTGTTGTTGTGAAAATCTGTTAAATAGCGAGACTCCGCAAATTGATATATTCGATTAAGCTCTGCCCACAAACCTTCTGGCTGGTTTCTTCGGGTAACGCTATAGTCTTGCAGTTGTTCGCTGATGGCGCTGACCACCCAATAAACAAAGTTTGCCAGTTCTTCTTTGGAGTGAGATACCGCGTCTCGCAGTAAAAGTTTAGTAGCAAATGCAAACTCGCGATTCAGTTCTGTAAGACCAGAGGCTGATTGTTCCGTTAGAGATAAATCACCCGTACGGACGTGTTTCATAAACGTCAAATATTGGTTAATTAAGCTCTCTGTTAATGAGAGGCGAGTATCTCCATCCAGAGACATCCGATTAAGGTTGCTCAAGCTGATCGTAATTTTTTCAAGCTGTTGCTCAAAATCACCAGAATTTAAAACCTGATTGACCAAAACATCACGATACATAGCTGCCGTTTCGCGACTAAAATGTAAATTTTGTTCAGGTAGCGTCAGTCTGAGAGATGCAATACTCATGAGCCTTCCCCTCCATGTTGAAATACTTCGCCCTTTGTTCATTATTAAAGTAGTCGGTTTTCAAAAGTGTGAAGTATGTGATGTCTGTACTGTGAACTAGGTCACGTTTGGATCACTGTTTTTATTCAAAGTGTGGGGTGTGGCCGATTTATAGCTGAAGATTTTGGTGATTCTTAAGTCTGCTGGTATGCTCATGTCGCTAATTTAAGGGATTGAATAAATGCAACAAACATTGAAAGCTTCGGTTTATGGTAAAGTTCAAGGGGTTGGGTATCGCTTGTTTTGTAAGAAGATGGCCAAGCAATTTGGGCTGACAGGTTATGCTGTAAACTTACCCGATGGTCGAGTAGAGGTGTTGGTGACGGGTCAGGAGCAAGCTTTGTCAAAAATGATAGAAGCTTTAAACCAAGGTCCACGCTTTTCAGTGGTTGCTGGGGTCGATGTAGAACCCTGTAAGGCCGAGGAAAAACCAGGGTTCATGATTGGTTAATCATCGAATCGCCAATATTTATACCAGTAGTTGAGAACCCGCCTTGGGTACCAAGTTTGCCCTTTACTGCCGTTATAGCGGGCCAATGCCGGAATAACACGGCCTTTTTCAATTTCTATATAGTGCGCCAAAATAGTGGTGCCATACCTTAAATTAGTATCGACATTTAGCAAGTTATCATCTTCTCGGCCAATTTCTTTTTTCCAAAAAGGCATAATTTGCATCATGCCACGTGCCCCTGCTGAAGAAATCGCATAACCATTGAAAGCGCTTTCTACCTGGATTAACGCTAAAACTAGGCCGGGTTCCAAATTGGCTCGAGTGGCTTCGGCATGAATTTTCGTGAGCAGCGTAATGCGTTCTTCAGGGTCTTCTACCCATCGCTCTAGCTTTTGAGACATGGTGGCAAGCCAAACTTGCCCCATATAAGGGTCTTCAAAGGAAGTACTTTGCTCTAATGCCGATTTAAGAGCATTCGCAACACTTTCATTGCTGTCAGCCATAGTAAATGCTGGAGACATTATTACCCACAAAAGGCCAGCAAGAGCTATTTTTGGACTTAGATTCATAAAAAATGAGCCATATTTAATAAAATCAAACAGTTATATCTTACATCATTCATTAATCGGGTTAATTCTTTTATTTTTTCCCGTATAATAGCCGACCTTTGCGAATAGAAACTGAATCGGGATAATCCATGCGTAGCCAGTACTGTGGAGCTTTAGATAGCTCATATATTGATCAAACTGTAACCATTTCTGGTTGGGTCCATCGTCGCCGTGATCACGGTGGTGTGATATTTTTAGACGTGCGAGACCGTGAAGGGTTGATGCAGGTTGTTTTTGATCCAGATGCTGAAGCCAGTTTTAATACGGCTGATAAAGTCCGCAGTGAATATGTCGTTGAAATCACCGGTCTCGTTCGTGCGCGCCCAGAAGGGACAATTAACAAAAACATGCGAACTGGCGAAGTAGAAATGCTAGGTCGTGAAATTAAGGTGCTTAATAAAGCAGCAACACCGCCGTTTCCTCTAGATGAGTATTCTGGTGTGGGCGAAGATACCCGCTTAAAGTATCGCTACATAGATTTACGTCGCCCAGAGATGCAGCAAAAGCTTATTTTGCGCAGTAAAATTACCTCGGCTATTCGTCGCAGCTTAGAAGATCAAGGCTTTATCGATATCGAAACGCCGATCTTAAACCGCGCTACACCAGAAGGTGCTCGTGACTACTTGGTTCCTTCACGTACTCACCCTGGTTCTTTCTTTGCGTTGCCGCAATCACCTCAGCTATTTAAACAGCTGTTAATGGTGTCAGGCTTTGACCGTTACTATCAAATCGCCAAATGTTTCCGCGATGAAGACCTACGTGCCGATCGTCAGCCAGAATTCACTCAGATCGATATCGAAACATCGTTCATGGATGAAGAAGGTATCATGGGCATTACTGAAACCATGGTTCGTGAATTGTTCAAAAACGTTCTTGATGTAGAGTTTGGCGATTTCGAGCAAATGCCTTTCTCTGAAGCCATGGAAAAATACGGCAGCGACAAACCAGACCTTCGTATCCCATTAGAGTTGGTCTCTGTAAACGATTTAATGGCCGGCGTTGAATTTAAAGTATTCTCAGGTCCAGCTACCGACCCTAAAGGTCGAGTCGCTGCATTAAAAGTACCTGGTGGAAACAGTCTAACGCGTAAGCAAATAGACGATTACACCAAGTTTGTCAGCATCTACGGTGCAAAAGGCTTAGCGTACATTAAAGTAAATAATAAAGCCGATTTAGAAGAAGGCTTGCAATCTCCTATCGTTAAATTCTTACCGGTAGACGTTCGCAAAGCCTTGCTTGAGCGCTTAGATGCCCAGGACGGTGATTTAATTTTCTTCGGTGCCGATAAAGCTAACATCGTAAACGACGCGCTCGGTGCATTGCGTTGTAAGATTGGCGAAGACATGAATCTTTACACCAAAGAGTGGGCGCCTTTATGGGTGGTCGACTTCCCAATGTTCGAAGAAAACAGCCAAGGCAACCTAACGGCATTGCATCACCCATTCACCATGCCATCTTGTTCTCCTGAAGAGCTCGTTGCAAACCCAGATACAGCATTGTCTCGAGCATACGACATGGTATTGAACGGTGTTGAATTGGGCGGTGGGTCTATTCGTATTCACGACCAAGACATGCAAAATACCGTGTTCGATGTACTGAAAATCAGTAAAGAAGAGCAGCAAGAAAAATTTGGCTTCTTATTAGATGCCCTACAGTTTGGTGCACCTCCACACGGTGGTTTGGCATTCGGTTTAGATCGACTGGTTATGTTGATGACAAACTCAGAATCGATCCGTGAAGTGATCGCCTTCCCGAAAACACAGTCAGCGGCTTGTGTTATGACACAGGCACCAGGCCAAGTTGAAGCGGAGCAATTAAAAGAACTCAGTATTCGAGTCCGTAAGCCCGCCGCGGAAAGCTAAGCAAGTAACATTGCTAACTCAGTAGCTAAACTCAACGCCCGACTTGCATCGGGCGTTGTTATTTAAGACAGTATAGTTTTAAGCACGACTTTTTATCCCTTAATAAAAGTTGAGCACTCGACTAGATGAATACGTGGTGGTGAGGCTTTATAAAGGCATGAGATGACATGGATGTCATCTTTGAGCGCCCAAGGAGGGGTTCACAGCGTCCTTTTTAAAGGCTTACCACCACGTTAAACCAAGCACCCCAAAAATAGGCAAAAAAAACGAGGAAAACATCGTGGCCGGTCACAGTAAATGGGCAAACATACGTCATCGTAAAGCGGCACAAGATGCCAAGCGCGGTAAAATATTCACCAAACTGATTCGTGAGCTGGTGGTCGCCGCTCGGCAAGGTGGGCCTAATCCTGAGGACAACCCAACGTTGCGCAGCGTCATTGATAAAGCATTAACTGCAAATATGAAGCGTGACACAATTGAGAAAGCAATTGCTCGGGGCGCGGGCAATATGGAAGGCGACGCTTATGAAGTGATGACCTATGAAGGTTATGGCGTTGGCGGAGTCGCTGTATATGTTAAGTGTTTATCAGATAATAAAAATAGAACCGTCGGAGATGTTAGGCACGCGTTTACAAAGAGTAATGGCAATTTAGGCACCGATGGGTCTGTTGCATTTTTGTTTGAAACCGCCGGCCAGCTCTTCATTGAAAAGGGCGACGAAGACGCCATCATGGAGGTCGCCTTAGAAGCCGGGGCTGAAGATGTCATAAGCAATGACGATGGCAGCTTTGAAGTTCGTACAGGGCAAACAGAGTTTCTTGTGGTTAAGCAGGCACTTATTGCCGCAGGTTACGAGCCCGAGGGAGAAGTTACCATGTTACCGAGCACAGAAGCCGAGGTGACGGGAGAGCAAGCCGAGCAAGTTCAAAAGCTGATCGACATGCTTGAAGATCTTGATGATGTGCAAGCGGTCTATACCAACGCTTCGTTTGTTGAAAGTGAATAAACATATATGGCACTCATTTTAGGCATAGACCCCGGTTCACGTAAAACTGGGTTTGGAATAATTAATCAAGTAGGCCAAAAGGCGACCTATGTCACCAGTGGTGTTATTAGGCTGCACAAAGAACCCGATTTAGCGGCACGTTTGAATCTAATATTTGAAAGCATCACGCAAATAATTGAAGAGCATTGTCCTCAGAGTTTTGCCATTGAGCAGGTGTTTTTGGGCAAGGGTCCCGATGCGGCTATCAAATTAGGTCAGGCAAGAGGGGCTGCAATAGTTGCCGCCACTCAAGCCAAATTAGAAGTCTACGAATATGCCGCCCGTAAAGTGAAGCAGTCCGTTGCCGGAAACGGCAATGCCAATAAAGAACAGGTGGGCTATATGGTGCAATCTATTTTAAAGCTGCCTGGTGTACCACAGGAAGATGCGGCTGATGCGTTAGCCATTGCCCTGTGTCATGTCTATAACCATGCAGGATTAGTCAACATAGCGGGTGCCAGCCACTCGCGCAGAGGAAGAGTGGTCTAATGACCGTACTATATTGGATTGATCTATTTGGAGTGGCCGTATTTGCTATGGCTGGGGCCATAGAAGCCGCGCGAAATCGTTTTGATTTGTTCGGCGTTCTGGTGCTGTCATTTGTGTCCGCACTTGGCGGGGGCACACTTCGAGATTTGTTGCTCGATGTATCACCCTTGGCTTGGATCGGTGATTTAACCCTGGCTTATACCGCCTTAGTTTCTGGTTTTGCTATGTTTGTTTTGGCTAAATTTATCCGAGTTCCCTTTCAGATGATGCTCTATGCTGATGCCATTGGTCTCGCAGCATTTACCGTAAGTGGCACACAAGCTGCGATAGCGATGGAGCTGCCAGGGCTTATTGTCATCATGATGGGTATGTTGTCGGGGATATTCGGCGGCATTATTCGCGATATTATGGCCAATGAAATTCCGCTTATCTTTCGCCGAGATGTGTATGCTACAGCATCCTTAACCGGCGCAATTTGGGTGTATTATGCTCAAAAATTAGGGATGTCGATGAGCTTAGCGGCATTAATTGGGCTAAACATCGTCATCATTATTCGCTTTGCGGCCATTAAATGGCGCTTGTCATTACCCGCATTCTTAAACACAGCATCGTATCGAAAAGAAAATCATCCGAGGGAACTATGATAGGTCGAATCTCTGGCATTCTCATTGAAAACAAAGCGCCTGACCTTTTGGTCGATGTACACGGCGTCGGGTATGACATAAAAGCACCGCTTTCAACAGCGTTTGCACTGCCACACGTGGGCGAAAGCGTCGTCCTACATACCCACCTTGCCGTGCGCGAAGACGCTCATGTTTTGTACGGCTTCAACACGCAACAAGAGCGCACGCTTTTTCGTACGCTCATAAAAATCAGTGGTGTGGGGCCAAAACTAGCTTTAGCTATTTTAAGTGGCATGGAAACACCGCGCTTTATCCAGTGCATTCAAGATCAAGACCCCGGTGGTCTGGTTAAAATCCCGGGTGTTGGCAAAAAGACAGCCGAGCGATTAATTGTTGAAATGAAAGATAAACTAGCCGCATTGGGCTCAGCAGGCGAAGCACTTATGACGCCATTAGAGGCTCAAGTGGCACGTGTAGAGCGTCACGATGCATTAGCTGATGCCGAAAGTGCCTTATTGGCATTAGGCTATAAGCCAGCGCAGGCCACTAAAGCTGTTGAAAAAGTAGCCTTAGACGGCATGAGCTCAGAAGAAATTATTCGCGCTGCATTGAAAGCTATTTAACGGTAAACTTTTAAAAAAGCCTTAGACGGACACGGGTAGGAAAAAACACATGATAGAAACCGATCGCTTTGTCAGTGCGGTAGAGGAAAGCCCTAGAGAAGTGAGCCAGGATCGCGCTATTCGCCCCGATACGTTGGCTGACTACATTGGCCAAGCGGTTGTGCGCGAAAAAATGGAGATTTTCCTTGGCGCGGCTAAAAAGCGAGAAGAGCCGTTGGATCACAGCTTGATATTTGGGCCGCCAGGCTTAGGAAAAACCACCTTAGCCAACATCATCGCAAATGAAATGGGTGTAAATATCAAGACCACGTCAGGTCCCGTGCTTGAAAAGGCAGGTGATTTAGCGGCCATGCTGACCAACCTTGAAGAAGGCGATGTGCTCTTTATCGATGAAATTCACCGGTTATCGGCGCATATCGAAGAAATACTATACCCTGCAATGGAAGATTATCAGCTTGACATTATGATTGGTGAAGGACCCGCTGCGCGCAGCATAAAATTAGATTTACCGCCTTTTACTTTAGTCGGCGCTACTACGCGTGCAGGGTTGTTAACTTCACCGTTACGCGACCGATTCGGAATTGTAGAGCGACTCGAGTTTTACAGCGTGGCCGATTTAACCACGATTGTGATGCGCTCTGCGGGGAAAATGAACATTGAAATAGACGAACCTGGTGCTCGAGAAGTCGCGCGTCGTTCGCGAGGAACGCCGCGAATTGCGAACCGTTTGTTACGTCGAGTGAGAGATTTTGCCGAGGTTCGTCACGATGGTTTTGTGACAGAAGCCATTGCTGATGGTGCTTTGAATTTACTGAATGTAGACCGCGCTGGTTTCGATCAGTTAGATCGTCGAGTGTTGTTGGCATTAATTGAAAAATTTAATGGCGGCCCCGCCGGTGTCGAAAATATAGCCACTGCACTGAGCGAAGAGCGAGATACGATAGAAGATGTCGTAGAGCCTTATTTAATTCAACAGGGTTTTTTAATGCGAACGCCTAGAGGGCGTATAGTCACCGATTTGGCCTATTTGCATTTCGATTTAAAGCCTCCACATAAAGAAACTAACTGAGCCATTCTTTTTTGCTTTGCAAAGGCTTAGAAAATTATTCATTACAAAGCTTTAATAGGCTGGAATTAGGTCGAGAAGTTCTTTAGCCTAAGGGCACTATTCATTGAAAGGACATTCTCGTGGGCGATTCCTTGTCGTACTGGCATTTAATTTCTAATGCGTCATTTTTAGTTAAGCTAGTCATGCTTGTTTTAGTGGGTTTATCTATTGCTACTTGGGTGTTCATTTATGAGCGTCGTAAAGTGATGAATACCGCGTCCGCTAAATTTTCTGAGTTTGAAGAACGCTTTTGGTCGGGCATAGATTTGGCGCATCTCTATCGCCAAGTTAACGCTAACCCTGATGAAGTTAATGGCGGTGAAGTGTTATTCCGAGCCGGTTTTAAAGAATTTTCGCGCTTAAGGGCGCAAAACGTGACCGATTCTGATGCCATCATGGCAGCCTGTCAGCGAGCAATGCGGGTGGCACTGAGTAAAGAAGCCGAACGGCTAGATGCTCACCTTAACTTTTTAGCCACCGTAGGTTCAACCAGTCCTTATATTGGCCTGTTTGGTACGGTTTGGGGCATCATGAACTCTTTCCTTGGCTTAGCTTCTGTCGCGCAAGTGTCTTTGGCTACTGTTGCTCCTGGTATTGCCGAAGCTTTGATCGCAACGGCTATGGGTTTATTTGCGGCTATTCCAGCGGTTATTGCCTACAACAATTTTTCAGCTCGATCCGATAAAATGCTCGGCAACTTAGAAGTCTTTGCTGAGGAGTTTGCGTCTATATTGCATCGGCAAACGCATATTTTGGCGAATCAAAACAAAAAACAAGGTGCCTAAAGATGTTGCTTCGTAAGCGCCGTAAACCCGTCGCCGAAATGAACGTTGTGCCCTATATCGATGTAATGTTGGTGTTGTTGATTATTTTTATGGTCACCGCACCGATGTTAATCCAAGGGGTCGAAGTTGACGTGCCTAAAGTGTCTTCTGCGCCATTAACGATTGATGAGAAAGAGCAGCATTTAATCGTAGCGTTAACCAAAGAAGGTCAGGCCTTAATTGAACGAGGCGAAGAAGAGCCCGCTAAGGTAGATGATGTCGGTGTGGCTAATTACGTCGCCGGAATTAAAAAGCAGCAGCCTAATTTACAGGTGCTGTTGCGTGCAGACGCAAATGTGCCTTATGGACGTGTTATGTCTATTATGTCAAGCTTGCAAGCAGCGGGGATGGATTCCGTTGGCCTAATCACAGAGGCACCTAATGAGTAATTCGTTGCCGGAATCGCTGAAAATTTTTGGGGTTCCTGTCGCATTCTCCGTCGTTGTTCATTTGGTTGTGGCTGTGGCTGTGTTTAACTCATGGTCGTTTTCAACCTCTGAACCGAAAGCCTTTGAGATACCTAATTCCATTCGTGCTGAAGTAGTCACCATAGAAGCACCAAAACCTACACCGAAGCCCGTGGTAAAGCCTAAACCAACGCCGACACCTAAACCGGTGGAAAAGACCCAGCCAGCGCCAAAGCCTAAACCTAAGCCCGTAGAGCAGCCTAAGCCTAAAGAAACCGTCCCAAAGGAACTGGCAACGACACCTACGGCACCACCCATAGAAAAAGAACCAGAACCTACCGACCCAACACAGGCGGAGCTAGAACAAGCGGCCGCAGAAGCGGCTGCTAAGGCCGCAGCTGAAGAAGCAGCTTTATTTGATGATTTTTTGGCAGACCTCGACGCCGAAGACGCTGAAATTGATAATAAGCTTGCGCAATTAGAGGCCGATAAAGCCCGTGCTGAGCAAATTGGTGCCGAGATTAATAACTACAAGGCCGCAATAACTCAGCAAATATCATCGCGATGGTCACGGCCTGCCGAGTTACGCTTAAAAGACCTGACCGGATTAGAAGCCAAGGTATCCGTTAAATTACTACCCACAGGTGAATTGTCATCGGTTCAGCTCATTGAAAGCAGTGGTATGACTACTTACGATCAATCCGTATTACGAGCCATTGAACGAGTTCGGCGCTTTGAAGTACCCGAAGACCCAGAAGTATTCGAAGCCGGTGGCTTTCGAAGTTTATCCATTACCTTTATTCCAGAGGATTTAATGCAGCCATGAATTTAAGACGAATATTTACCAGCCTTAGCTTACTGAGTTTGCTGCTCTTAATGCTGCCTGCCCAAGCCGACCTCGAAATTGTGGTAACTAAGGGCTACGATACAAAAACCCGCATAGCGGTGGTGCCGTTTTATTGGTCTGGTACGTCGGTGCTTCCAGAGCGCATTGAAAACACCCTGACTAATAATTTGGTACGAACAGGGCGGTTTGAGCCGCTGGCCCCGAGTGAAATGTTAAGCCAACCCTCTACCGAAGAAGGCATTTATTTTCGAGATTGGCAGCTGTTAGGGCAGGAGTATCTGGTGATCGGTAACCTAACGCCTTTGCCAGACAATCAAGTAAAGGTGCAGGTTGCACTCTACGATGTTGTAAAGAAGACTCGAATGGTGCGAGTTACGCAGAATATTGGGGTGTATCAGCTTCGTGAATTCTCACACTCTATTTCCGATTTATTTTACGAGCGTATCACCGGTGTAAAAGGGATTTTCTCAACTAAAATCGCCTTTGTAACGCGAAAATCCCTGGGTGGAAATCAATTCGACTATCGATTACAAATTGCCGACGCCGACGGCCAACGTGCCAGAACTATCTATAAATCACGTGAACCCATTATTTCTGTATCTTGGGCTCACGATGGTAAAAAAATCGCGTTTGCCAATAAAGTTGGCGACCGTTGGAAAATATTCATTCAAGAGTTAGCCAGTGGTCAAGTGAGATCCATTTCGGATGCACGTGGGTATACCAGTGCGCCGTCATTTTCTCCCGATGGCCGTTATTTAGCCTATGTGTCGAGTAATAAAAACAGCCCTGAAATATATTTGTACGATTTTCAGACAGGAAAATCGGAACGAATTACGCGAAATACCTACATTGACACTGAGCCAAGCTTTGCTCCAGACGCAAAATCCTTTGTTTTTACCTCAGAAAAGGGAGGTAGGCCACAAATTTACAGATATGACCTTGCCAGCAAGCGTTCAGAGCGATTAACATTCGAAGGATCACAGAATTTACGTGCTCGATATAGCACCGATGGTAAGTACTTAGTCTTTGTTCATCAGCTAGAAGGACGTTTTCATATCGCCGCGATGGACTTGGCGACAAGAGATGTTCGAATTCTTACGCAGACAAACTTAGATGAGTCGCCATCTATCGCTCCAAACGGTACGATGTTGGTGTATGCTACACAACGAGATTCGCAAGGTGTTTTAGCTTGGGTCTCTTTAGATGGGCAGGTCACCAATCAAATGAAATCTGATTTCGGCGATGTGTTGGAGCCCTCGTGGTCTCCGTACTTGAACTAAATTTAAAAGCAGTTCAAGATAGACAAGTCGACCGAACTTAGAATAAAGTGAACGGACAAACAATAAAACAGGAAATGGGATAGTAACATGGCTAAATCCAAACTTTTAACAGCTGCGGTATTCTCTTCAGCATTAGTACTTGTCGCTTGTGGCGGTAATACTCAAGATGAAGATACGTCTAACTCAACAGAATCTACAGGAACAGCGACTGAAGAGCCGACTGTTGAACTAGTTGTTGATGATGAAATTGTTCTAGAAGTTGAACAAGTAGAATCTGACGCAATGGTTGAAGTAGATGACATGGCTAGCGATATCGATCAAGCATTGCTTGACCAAACGTTAGTGTTCTTCGACTTCGATCAGTCTTCTATCCGTAAAGACTTCATGGCTATGCTAGATGCACACGCTATGTTCTTAATCAACAACCCTAACCAAAACGTTGTTTTAGAAGGTCATGCTGATGAGCGTGGTACTCGTGAATACAACCTAGGTTTAGGTGAGCGTCGTTCTAAGCAAGTTGCAACATACCTTCAGTTGAAAGGTGTTTCTGCAGCTCAAATCGACGTAGTGAGCTACGGTGAAGAGAAGCCTTTATCTTTAGGTAAAACTGAAGCTGCTTACTCTGAAAACCGTCGAGTTCAGATCGTTTACAAATAAGCTGAGCGATTATGCAGTTGATGTATAAAAGAATAAGTGCTGCCCTTATGGGCGGCACTTTTGCGTTTATGAGCGCACAACTTTGGGCAGATGTCCCTATTGTACAGTCTCAAGCCGATCACGTGGCTCAAAGCCAAGATGCGGTGCCGTTAAACAGGCAAACCACGGTAGCAGCTGCGGATAACGCGGTTATAGAATCGTTGTTGTTTCAGGTGCAAGATCTTCAGTCGATGGTTGCTGAGCAGCGAGGCTTGATCGAAGAATTGCATTATCAAGTACAGGTGTTGCAGCAAGAGCAAAAAGAGCGCTATGTAGACTTAGATCGGCGCATTCTGTCATTGCAAGAGCAGCGCTCTACAGTACAGGCAAGCCCTGTTGCCGCCACGAACAATGCTCCAGATGACGCAGCACTCTCTGATGAAGAGATTTTAGCGCAATATAATCAGGCTAAAGATCTCATGCGAGAGCGTGATTTTGATAAAGCCATTGCTCAGCTCTCAGTGTTTACTAAACAATACCCGCAGCACCCGTTAACGCCTAATTCATGGTATTGGATTGGCGAAATCTACCTTGTGCAGCGAGACACAGCCAGTGCACAAAAGGCTTTTGAGCGTATTGTAAAAGACTACAGTGACCACGATAAAACGCCCGACTCACTCTACAAATTGGGTGTTATTGCACAGCAATCTGGAAATGCCGCAAAAGCCGCTGATTATTTTAATCGGGTCATCAAAGAGTATGCAGACACTCAAAGTGCGAAGTTAGCAAAAGCACGGTTAGAAGCACAATAATCTAATCCACGTTAGCCTTAGGCGTTAAAAAATACCGACACGAAGCGAAGGTATTTTTAGTCAGCGATAAGACTTGCGTGGGTTTTCTCAATGGTTCTCCTGTCGTATCTAATTCGCAAAAATTTACTTAACATTGTAAAAAACATTCAAAAGGACATCTTCCTATGAAGCCGAAAGCCGTCGTACTTTTAAGTGGTGGACTCGATTCAACAACAGTCATTGCAAAGGCGCAAGCCGATGGTTATGACGTTTATGCGTTAAGTTTTGATTATGGCCAGCGCCATGATTCTGAATTAGAGGCGGCTAGACGAGTCGCACAGCAGTTTTCGGTGATAGAGCATAAAATTGTACCGATGAACCTGCGCAGCATTGGCGGGTCGGCGTTAACGGATGATTCAATAGATGTGCCTACTGAAGAGTCTGAAGGAATCCCTTCTACCTACGTGCCGGCCCGTAATACAGTGTTTTTGTCGGTGGCTTTAGGGTGGGCCGAGGTGATCAATGCAGACGCAATTTGCATTGGTGTTAGCGCAGTAGATTACTCTGGCTACCCAGATTGTCGTCCAGAATACATCGCAGCGTTTGAAACGCTGGCTAATTTAGCGACCAAGCGAGGTGTTGAAGGGCACCCTATTAAGATTGTGACGCCCTTAATTGACCTAAGCAAAGCACAAACCATTGAACTTGGGCACAAGCTGGGTGTCGATTATTCGTTGACAGTTAGTTGCTATCAAGCCAATGATGCAGGTGAAGCCTGTGGTCAATGCGACTCTTGCCGCTTAAGAATTAAAGGTTTTAGCGATGCAGGTGTGCCTGATCAAACTCGTTATGTGAAGGCTTAAGCCTTATAGAACGCGGCCTGTAGCCCTGTTTTTGTTTTAATGTCTTTAAAAAACAATAACTTGGGTGACTTTTTTTTAATTTAAGGCTTGCGTTAGCAGAAAATTTCAATATTATATGCGCCTCTTTCGGGGGTCGTTAGCTCAGTTGGTAGAGCAGTTGGCTTTTAACCAATTGGTCGTGCGTTCGAGTCGCACACGACCCACCACTTAAGAAATTGAATGTAAGTGGTTGATTTTACTTGAAATTGTGGATTTCGCTTTGTAAAATACCGACAAGATTAGGGTCGTTAGCTCAGTTGGTAGAGCAGTTGGCTTTTAACCAATTGGTCGTGCGTTCGAGTCGCACACGACCCACCAACTTTTAAAAGAAGGAGAGCCTAGCTCTCCTTTTTTGTGCCTGTTAGAATATCCTTTCCACCTACCTGATTTAATTCGAGCCCTATGAAAACTCAAAACCAGTTGTCCGATCTCATCGTTAATTTTGATGTTCCCGTTGCTCAGCGCACGTCGCAACTTAGCCAGCAAGAAGTTCAACAGTTGAACGACGAGATCATAGAGCGTTTAAAAGAGCAAAATGCCGTGCTCGTAGCGCACTACTATACGGATCCTTTGGTTCAGGCATTGGCCGAGAAATCAGGTGGCTTTATCGGTGATTCACTTGAAATGGCGCGATATGGTCGGGACGTAGAGGCTGACACGGTCATCGTCGCTGGCGTCAAGTTCATGGGTGAAACCTCAAAAATACTGAGCCCTAACAAACGCATACTCATGCCAACGTTAGAGGCCACCTGCTCACTTGACCTAGGCTGCCCTATCGATGAGTTTGAGGCGTTTTGTGATGCCCACCCAGACCGAACTGTGGTGGTGTATGCCAATACCTCTGCGGCCGTTAAGGCGCGTGCTGATTGGGTCGTTACTTCGAGCGTTGCATTGGATATTGTCGATCACTTAGATCGCCAAGGTGAAAAGATTCTTTGGGCTCCAGATCAGCATCTGGGCGGTTATGTTCAGAAACAAACCGGCGCAGATATGCTGCTTTGGAATGGTAGCTGTATTGTGCATGAAGAATTTAAAGCGAAAGGCTTATTGGATATGAAAGCGATGTATCCCGATGCGGCCGTACTCGTGCACCCTGAATCACCCGATTCTGTCATAGAGATTGCTGATGTCGTTGGTTCTACTACGCAGCTACTTGAAGCCTCAGCAACGATGCCAAACCCTCAATTTATTGTCGCTACCGATCGCGGTATTTTTTATAAAATGCAGCAGCGGTCGCCACAGAAATCATTTATTGAAGCGCCTACGGGTGGTTCAGGTGCGCAATGTCGCAGTTGTGCCCACTGCCCATGGATGGCCATGAATGACTTAGAGCGTATCAAGCAAGAACTCATCGCGCCTAAGAATGAAGTGTTTGTCGATGATACGTTAATAGAGAAGGCGGTGATTCCGTTGAATCGAATGCTCGATTTTGCCAGTCAGCGTAAGCGCTCATAATGTTCATTGAATGTGTTCAGCTGGTTTTTTAATCGAGCCAGCTGATTCGTATTTTGCTCTCTTGTAATTGAGTTTCTCAACAAGCTCATTGCCTTTTCTTCTTGTCCTGAACGCCAATAATATCGAGCTTGCCATTCTACCGAGGCTAACGGTTGGCAATGCTGTGCGCCTTGAGCAATAGTTTCTAGTGCATCTAAGCTTAAATTGGATTGCGCAAATCCTGCAGGTAAGTTTTGCCAAACTTCGCATTTGTCTTTTGAATTTATTTCCAAGGCAACTTCTAGGCGTTTATGCCAAGCGGGGAAATAATTAGGAAAACGATTTGTGATTCGACTGAGGCGCTCTAAAAAAGGAGCCTGCTTTTGATCTTGTGTTAACGCAAAGAGTGCAAGTGCATATTCTAAATGAGGATCATCGCTCATTACAGGGGTTAGTGAGCGCTCGGTTAACGTTCTCTTAAGGAATTCAAAAGTACCGTTTTGATCGTGTTGAAGTACCAGTAGATTAATAAAATCAAAGACTTTAGGCTGTTCAGAACTAGGAGATTGTTTTTCAGCGCTGCTCAACTTAGAAGCGCGAGTTGAACCAAGTGGGTGAGATCTTAGAAACTCAGTTTGAGTGTTAGCAAAAGTTTGTTGATCGAGCCGAGTGAAGAAGTGGCGCCCAGCGTGGGGTTCATAGCCCAGATGCTTCAACAAATCTTGGCCGAACTGATCGGCCTCTAGCTCCATGGCTTGGCTAAAGCTCAAGTTTTGCTGGCTAGCGGCGGCGAAGGAGCTTAAAAGCGCTGCATTGGCGGCCTCTGGGTTCTCATTCGCCAACAAAAACGATAACACGATGCCGGAAGCAATTAACCAGCCTTTTTGTGCACGATCTGCGCTTAAACGCGTAAAATGGTCTAAAGATATATGGCCCATTTCGTGTGCGAGAACAGACAATAGCTCGTCTTCGGATTGAGCAAACCGCCAAAGGCCTGTATGTATGCCAATTAAATTACCGGGCAGTGCAAAGGCATTTATACTGTTTTGGTCTATGAGTAAAGGCGTTGGAGTATTCGTTAAACGCATTTCTGAGAGCTGGAATTGATTCAGCTTTTCAGACAACCAATAATGCGCCCAATAATTATTTTTAATGCTACTCTTAGCGTTTAAGGCTCGTATGGCATAATCTTGAAAAATTGCAGTATCTTTCGCCGTCCAGTCTACCGGTCGGTCACCATAGTCGGCACGTACGAAGCCAGAGTAAAATGTAACAAAGAAAATGAGTAGCAGGCGCAATGGCATTGAATCACCTTGGCTGTGAATATACAGCGTAAAAGTTAATTGTTGTATGATGAGCTATGAGACAATGATAACGAATCCAATAGCAATAGACATTTGAGGCTTGTAATTGAGTTGTAAAGCACCCCCAAAACAACACTTGGATGCCAGCGGTTTGCGCTGTCCATTGCCATTGTTGAAAGTTAAACAGTGCTTAGCCGGCATGCAGCAAGGTGAAAGGCTAGAAGTGCTAGCAACGGACGCAGGAGCCATGAGAGACATTCCCGCGTTCATAGATTTAACCTCGCATACCTTGCTCCAATTTGATCAACGAGATCAGCAATACTATTTTTTAATTGAAAAGGGTTAATGAATTGAAGCTTTACCGTGTAATTAATGACTTTTTTCATCGTTACTTCTCTGATGAAGAAGCGGTTATCTTATTTTTCTTGTTTGTTATATTTTTCTCCTTAGTTTACTTGTTCGGTAAGGTATTAACGCCTTTGTTTGCCGCCGTTATTATTTCTTACCTACTGTCACCTTTAATCGATAAGATCGAGAGCTTTAAAATACCGCATTCGTTGGCTGTTACACTGGTATTCATGAGCTTCTTTGGCATTGTGACCATATCGCTGCTCATTCTGATTCCATCGTTAGTACGCCAAGTCAGTAGTTTGGTCGCCGATTTGCCTCGAATGATGGCTATGATTCAGATAGAGCTCGGCAATTTGCCTGAAAAGTTCCCGGATATGTTTTCTGAAGAAATTGTTGGGCAGTGGGTTACCAGCTTTGATTTAAGAAAAATTGGTCAGCAGTTTTCGACCTGGTTACCCGATGTTTTAAGTTTCTCACTCAACACGATTCCAAGTTTAGTGTCTTTTATGGTCTACGCCATTGTAGTGCCGTTGATGGTTTTCTTTATTTTAAAAGATCGGCAGCAATTATGGGGTAGCTTTAAAAGTGTGCTGCCAGAACAACGACGTTTGATGAATCAAATTGCTTTGGAAATGAACGGGCAAATTGCCAATTACATTCGCGGTAAGGCGGTTGAGATTCTAATTGTCGGCGGAGTCTCGTTTATTACCTTGCAGTTGCTCGGGTTAGAATATGCCGCTTTGCTGGGTGTGTTGATTGGGCTGTCCGTATTGGTGCCCTATATTGGCGCTATTTTTGTAACGATCCCTGTTTTTGCCGCTGGTGTGATGCAATGGGGGTTTAATTCAGATCTATACAGCGTATTAATTGCCTACCTGATCATCCAAATGCTCGATGGCAACGTGCTTGTGCCGCTTTTATTCTCTGAGGCTGTTAATCTACATCCGGTGTCGATCATCGTCGCGGTGATTATATTTGGTGGCATCTGGGGCTTTTGGGGCGTCTTTTTCGCCATTCCTTTGGCGACGCTGGTCAAAGCCATTTTCAACGCCTGGCCAAAGCATCAGAGCGAAGAAATTGTAAAGCCTTAGTGAGTGCCGGTTCGGCTTTTAGTGCCGGACTCTATTGACTCCAATACCTTATGAACGTGTTCTCGTACTTCTACATCGCGCCATGCCTGTTCGAGAACGCCTTCTTCATTAATTAAAAAGGTACTCCGGCTTACGCTCAATATTTTTGTACCGAACAGTTCTTTTTCTCGCAATACGTTAAATAGCTCGCATAGCTTGCCATCGTGATCGGAGATGAGTTCAAAAGGAAGCGATTGTTGGTCTTTGAACGCTTCATGTTTTTCGAGAGAATCACGGCTAACACCAAAAACAAGTATGTTTTTCGCCTTAAAGCGCGGGTAGTTCGCTGCAAAATCTTGGTTTTCGATGGTGCATCCTGGCGTATTATCTTTTGGATAAAAATAAAGCAGTACTTTGTAGCCTCTCAGTGCTTTTAGTTGAATATTTTTATTGCTCGTAGCGGGTACGATGAAATCAGGTACTGGCTGTCCTTCTTGAACCATACCGTCCTCCTTTTTGGATCAGTGAATGGGAAAATTGATCAAGGTTTAAACAGTATGGCTCAATATTTTGTTTTTGCCAGTTTTGGCGCTTGTGCTGGCCTCTACGCCTCAGTACCATTAGCCTAATTTCGGATAAGAGTAGTGAAAGTATGATAACGGGCAGTTTAGTCGCGATTGTGACACCCATGAATACTGACGGCAGTATTGCTTGGCAAAGTTTAGAAGATTTGATTGAGTTCCATATCGACAATGACACGGCCGCTATCGTCATTGTCGGCACCACGGGTGAATCTTCTACTTTAGATATGAAAGAGCATGAAGCCGCAATACGCTTCACAGTCGAAAAGGTTAACTCCCGTATCCCAGTTATCGCCGGTACTGGCGGCAATTCAACGCGTGAAGCGATCCACTTAACGCAAGCTGCAAAAGACGCAGGCGCCGATGCCGCCCTGATCGTGACCCCTTATTACAACAAGCCTTCACAAGAAGGCTTATACCAGCATTACAAAGCGATTGCTGAAGCGGTTGATATTCCACAATGGCTGTATAATGTGCCTGGTCGCACAGCCGTAGATTTGCTACCAGAAACTACCCTTCGTTTAGCTAAAATCAAAAATATTGTCGGTTTAAAAGAAGCCACCGGAAAAATTGAACGCGCTCACTTTTACAAGGCCGAACTGCCCGATGATTTTGCCCTTTATAGCGGTGATGACGCAACGGCATTGTCTTTCCTTTTAGCGGGTTGGCATGGCGATATTTCGGTGACAGCGAATGTTTCTCCAAAGGCCATGGCCAGTATGTGTCAAGCCGCACTGGCTGGAGATACCGCACTGGCCGAGCGCTTAAATGACAGCCTGATGCCTTTGCATGAGAAGCTGTTTGTAGACGCAAACCCGGTACCTGTAAAGTGGGCCCTTAATTTAATGGGGCTAATTCCCAATGGTTTAAGACTGCCGTTGGTAACCTTGGGCGAAGAGCACCATGAAACCGTGACGCAAGCTTTGATGGAATCTGGGGTGCTTTAAACACATGAAACACACTTTACTCAGTTCCATTTTTGTATCATTTTTTGTATTGGGTTGTAGCTCCAAGCCGTCAATTGTCAGTTATGATGCCAGCGTTGTCTCTGGTGAAGACCATTTACCTTTACCTGCGGACGCCCCAGCTCAAGTCAATATTGACGATATTGAAGTCCCACGTTTAACACTTGATATCAGTTCGGAATCTAACGCTACGACTGCACCGCTAAGTGTTGAAAAGATAACCGATAGCTTTGGACAAACCAGCTTAAAAATCAACCGTAACACCGCATCGAGTTGGGAGTTAGTGGATCAAGCGTTAATAGAATTGGCGATTGAAACTACCGATAGAAACCGAAGTGAGTACCGCTTTGAGCTGGCCAGCAGCGTAGAAAAGCAAGGCTTATTAGCTCGTTTATTCAGTAAAAAGACGAAACCATTGCTACTGGTGCTCATTCCCAGCGGCCAAAATACAATTTTAAGCTTGGAATCGACTAATGATGAGTTACCCGATAGCAAACAGACCGACGAATTGTTTGAAAAGCTGTTAACGCATTGGTCTGAATAATACGATGATGAGAGTGGCCTCACTTGGCAGTGGCAGCAAAGGTAATGCCACGCTGATTCAGGCGCAATCAACTACTTTATTGGTTGATTGCGGGTTTGGGCTAAAAGACATTGAGCAGCGGCTCGCCGTAAAAGGTGTATCCGCGAAAGAATTGTCGGCTATATTGGTGACGCATGAGCATGGTGATCATCTTAAAGGTGCGCCAATGTTGGCGAATAAATACGCCATTCCGCTATGGACCAGCGCGGGAACCAGTCGTTTTTTTAAGCGCGAAGTGCCAACCTTCCAAACCATAAACCCCTTACAACGGTTCCAAATTGGCGATATCGAAATTGAACCGGTAACCGTGCCACATGATGCTTCAGAACCCACTCAATTTGTATTTAGAGCGGCAAAACAATGCGCAGGGTTACTCACCGACCTTGGGTCTATAACCGAACACGTGAAACAAGCCTATCAACACTGCAACCTGTTAATGTTAGAATGTAATCATGATCCGCAAATGTTGTTAGATGGTCCTTACCCCTATAGTTTAAAAAAGCGTGTTGGGGGTGATTATGGGCATTTAAGTAATCAGCAGGCGGTCGAACTTTTAAATTGCATTAATAAGCGTGCATTGTCTCATGTGCTCATTTCGCACATAAGTGAGCAAAATAATGATGAGCAGCTCGCGATACAGGCTGTTGAGTCGGCTCTGGAGGGTACGAAAGCCGAAATTTTAATGCTCTCGCAAGTCCAAGGCTGTGAATGGATAGACGTAACATAACCGTTAATTTTGGTGGTAAATACACTTACTGCAACATCTATAATCTCTGACGAGGCTTTTTTGATGGAAAAAACAGGCGTTCTATACGCAGGCAAAGCAAAGACCGTTCATACCACTGCGGATGAAAATCTGATGGTACTTGAGTTCCGAAATGACACCTCCGCCTTTGACGGTGAAAAAATGGAGCAGTTAGACGACAAGGGTCGAGTGAACAATCTATTTAATGCCTATGTAATGCAAAAGCTTCAAGATGCGGGTATAGAAACGCATTTTGTGAAGTTGATCTCAGACCATGAATCATTAGTCCGTAACCTAAAGATGATGCCTGTAGAGTGTGTTGTTCGTAACCGAGCCGCGGGCAGCTTAGTAAGACGTTTAGGTGTAGAAGAAGGATTAGAGGTAAACCCTCCTATTTTTGAGTTCTTCTTAAAAAACGATGCACTGCACGACCCGATGATTAACGATTACCATATCGAAACATTTGGTTGGGCTACTAAAGACCAAATTGCACGCATGAAAGAGTTAACTTTCCAAGTCAACTCTGTACTGAAAGACTTGTTCGAAGCAGGCGGCATGATTTTAGTCGACTACAAGCTTGAGTTTGGTATTTTTGAAGATCGCGTCGTGTTAGGGGATGAATTCTCTCCAGACGGTTGCCGGCTTTGGGATGCCAAAACGTTAGAAAAATTAGATAAAGATAGATTCCGCCAAGGGTTAGGCGGAGTGGTAGAAAGTTACATTGAAGTAGCGCGCCGAATTGGCTTGGAATTGTAATTAAGAATAGCGTGAGCTGTTGCAAGCTCAGCGATTCACTTCTAAAGTCATACTAAACAATGTCACTATTTGAGGAAAACAACATGAAAAAACTGATTCTAGCCGCTGCTATTGCCGCTACTGTGCCTATGGCCTCTGCCAAAGTACTGATTAACATCGATGGTGGTGTGGGTTACAACATCAATTCATTAGGTGAAGGCAGTCACTTGATGAATGAAACTTTTAACTTAACTAGCAAAGACGTAACGTCTGATAGTTATGGCTTAAATATGGAAGCTAATAATGGCTTGTATGGTTGGGCATCTATTTCGCTACCATTATTGCCAGATGTTAAATTAAAGTATGAAAGCTTGGTGCTTGAAGGCACGAACAACTTTACATTAAACCAAGAAGTATATGGTCAGCAATATACGATGGATGGTGACATTGCCTCAACGTTAGACCTATCTCACCTTGATATGGCTCTCACCATTGGCCTACCTTTGCCTGTAGTTGATATCGACTTTGGTTTAAACGTTCGTTCTATGTTGGGTGGCTTCAGCGCAACAGGCGATGTTAGTGGTGAGCGTGAAACAGTAGAAGCACCATTCCAAATTGGTTCTACACCTTTAATCGTTCCGATGGGCTATGTTAGTGCTGCAGGCACCATTCCTGGCGCTGGTGTTAAGGTATCGGGCGAATTGAGCACGCTTCCATTAGGTGATACTAAAATCTCTGATTGGAATATTAAAGGCACTTGGTATGCGCCATTACCAACAAATATGTTGGTTAAGGTTGGCCTAGAAGGCGGTTACCGTAACTTTAGCATGGTTATTGGTGATTCTACTTTGGGTGCCGATACGTCTGATTTCGCATCGGATGTTGGTGTAAGTGGTTTCTTCTTAGGTGCAACTGCACACTTCTAAGCCGCTTTAGTTTTACTTTAAAAAGCGATTCAATTGAATC
>NZ_JAHKPH010000009.1:43056-128917 GCF_018860385.1 Reinekea forsetii
TTCAATTGAATCGCTTTTTTTGTGAAACCACATCTAGCCCAACCATCTTTACTATAATCTTTGACCCTATTCATAGATCTTCTATTCTTTTGAAAACCTCTTCAGGATGTAAAACATGATTCGTTTATCCAACATTAAACTGCCACTCGATCACCCAGAGGCTGCTATAGAAAAAGCGGTGCTCGATACATTGGGTATTGAAAAAGCCGATTTAAACGAAATTCATGTGTTCCGTCGTGGTTATGATGCGCGTAAAAAAACGAACATTTGGCTTATATATACGCTTGATGTTGATACCCAGTTGAATGATCAGTTGTTAGAGAAATTTGCCGAACACAGCCAAGTGAAAGCCACTCCAGATTTACGCTATCACTTTGTCGCGGAGGCTCCTAAAACCTTAACTGAAAGACCGATAGTTATAGGTTTTGGCCCTTGCGGGTTATTGGCCGCGCTGACCTTGGCGCAAATGGGTTATAAACCTATCGTGTTAGAGCGGGGCAAAGAAGTTCGAGAACGGACCAAAGATACGTTTGGATTTTGGCGAAAAAAAGAGCTCAACACAGAATCTAATGTGCAATTTGGTGAGGGTGGGGCGGGAACCTTTTCTGATGGCAAGCTGTACAGCCAAGTCAAAGATCCAAAACAATATGGTCGCAAAGTTCTGAGTGAGTTTGTAGCTGCTGGTGCGCCAGAAGAAATTATGTACGTCAGTAAGCCACATATTGGTACCTTCCGCCTCGTATCTATGGTTGAGCAGATGCGTGCCAAAATTGTTGAGTTGGGTGGTGAAATACGATTTAGCTCAAAAGTAGACGATGTGCATATAGAAGATGGACAAATAACGGGCTTAACTTTGTCTACGGGTGAGCAATTGCACTCAAAACATATTGCCTTGGCTATTGGGCACAGTGCTCGAGATACGTTTGAAATGCTGTTTAATAAAGGCGTATACATTGAAGCTAAGCCATTTTCTGTCGGTTTCCGGATTGAGCATGAGCAATCCATGATCGACAAAGCGCGATTTGGGCCGAATGCCGGTAATAAAATATTAGGCGCTGCTGATTATAAGTTAGTGCATCATTGCAAAAATGGTCGTTCGGTATACAGCTTTTGTATGTGCCCCGGCGGCACCGTTGTCGCCGCTACTTCTGAAGAAAAGCGAGTGGTCACTAACGGCATGAGCCAGTATTCTCGTAATGAGCGTAACGCAAACAGTGCCGTGGTGGTGGGGATCGATCCAAGCGATTATCCAGGCGGTCCATTAGCGGGTATTGAGTTTCAACGTAAGCTTGAAAGCCACGCCTATGTGATGGGCGGTGAAAACTACGATGCCCCGGCTCAGCGTGTCGGTGATTTTTTGAAAAATAAGCCCTCTACAGAATTGGGCCAAGTTGAGCCATCTTTTAAGCCTGGCATTAAATTGACCAATCTGGCTGATGCGCTTCCTGATTTTTGTATTGAGGCCATTCGGGAAGCGATTCCAGCATTTAACCGAAAAATTAACGGTTTTGCACTGGATGATGCGTTGTTAACCGGCGTTGAAACCCGTACATCGGCACCTATCTGTATAAAGCGCAATGACCAATATCAGAGCTTGAATACACAGGGTTTATTCCCTGCCGGTGAGGGTGCTGGCTACGCGGGTGGCATTATGTCGGCTGCGATCGATGGGATAAAAATTGCAGAAGCAATGGCGTTGAGTATTAACGCTTCTTCAAAGTAATTAGGGTTTGGGCCACTGTATTAATCAGTGGCTAGTCCATTCGCCAAATATTTCGCAACATTAAACGGAGCTCTTCTTCAAAGCTCTTATGCAGTGCTCTAAATTGAGGGTTGCCTTGTTCATGTGCAAGCGCACTTGGCCATTGCAGCAACTGCCAAAGCCCCGTTAAGGCTGCGTAACTGTGCAAAAGGGCGCGTTCGCTAAAGCCTGCGTCACTGTTAAGTTTATGGTCCAGTTTTGTGGCAGTATGTGTTAAACCTTGGCTCAGTTGGAGTTTGAAATTTAACAAAACATCGAGCGATAAATTAGACTCTAAAACCGAATGCAGCATGCCCGCGAGGGGCATAAAAATCGGGTGTTGAGTGACGTATTGCAGTAAGGCATCTGTTAATGCCAGTGTTGCGTTTTCACTGACATCCACTTGTTGAATGTCTTTAAATATAGCGTTGAGGTGAAAGCTATATAAGGCTAAAAATATTTCTTCTTTGGTGTGGAAATATAGGTAGACCGTTCCCTTTGAAACACCGGCTTGGGCGGCCACATCAGCTACTGAAGGAAGATTTGGCGCATTTAAGTGATAGCACACCTCGGCTGCGTGTAAAATGGTGGCGCGTCTTTGTGCTTTCTGTTCCGGGGCTCTCGCTCGTTTCATGAGTGAACTCTAATTTCCTTAAGTACCTACGCATAGTATAAGCGTTAAGAGGTAGAGGGTATAGTTAACACTAATTTGTATTAGGGGTTACGGACTATCAGACCAATCTCCTTCAAAAAATAACCGGCACAAATCAGCGGTATCTTGCTGTTTATCTTGAAAGCTGTCGGCGTTATTTGGTCGGTTCGGGTTATCGTACAAAAAATATCTAAGCTCAGCAGCTTCTATGGTACACACGCCAAATAAAGCCCCTTCATTTTGAACCTCGCTTGCGCAGGGAGCGGGTGAAAACTGCGTCACAACCGATCCAGAGTTGATCGGTTCACAAGCGCCTAAGCGGCCGCCATTTTGAGTTTCTATGCAATAATTCAATTGGTTCGCCGATAACGGACTAGGGGTATAGCAGCTGCCGTCACCGCCAAAAATGGGATCTGCATTTTCATCGGCGGCCACGCGAATAACAAACCCTTGTACGAGCGTTGCTTGGGCTGAATCGGTCGCCCTGATTAACCAAACGTGATTGCCTGGTTTTTCTAAGGTGGTGCTCACACCGGCTCCTTCGAACAGCACTCTAAAGCCTTCAGGGTCAGTAAGCTCATGGCTAAAGAGTAGGTCACCCGGGTTCAGTGATCGGCTTCGAGAAGCATCTACTGCAAAACTGGCGGGCGGCTGTAGCTCTGCGGCTAGTGAAGGCGAGGTTTGGTATATTAATGTGATCGGGTTACCAGAAGGTGGGGGCGGAACATCTAACGCCGCCGCCCTGGTGAGCTGTTCATCGGTTAAGGGCGTTATCGCGTTCGGGTTATTTATCATTAATAAATCTAGAGGGACACTACTGATTAAATCACCGTTATTATCTAATACTTGCCAATTACCATCTGCTACCACGAAATCAAACATATCATGCATCTGATCTAACGCGGTGTACGTTGGGCTTGCCGGGTTTGGGTCCGCAATATACACATCACTAAACGGATTGTAGTTTTCTGGCCATATAGCGCCCATTAGCGTTGATAGTTGGCTGATCATTGTCTCTTCTACATCGGTCGTGAAGCCAGTCAGCAGCTGTTGAGAGCAGGCGGCTTCCAGTGCGCATTCGTCTATAGAGGTCGCAGAGCTGTATTGGCTGTAGGCATCTAAAATTGCTTGAGTACTAGGGTTAAAGTTGACCATGCTCGATGAACGTTCAGCATCGTGACGATACAAACCATGCAAGCGTACGGTCGACCCATCGGCTTCAGGGATATCGCTGAACATCAGTGAAGTGGCATCAGCTTCAGCGGATAATAGGTAAAAACCTTCCGAGTTAGAGCCTGCACAGGCCGTTCCTAGGCAATTTGTTGCCCAGCGACCAGGCCGCCCCAGTGCCGACGTACCGCTAATGCGTTGGTATTCAATGGCTTCTTCAGCGTCGCTATTCGTGCCAGAGCCCTCGTCATCACTGGCGCAGGCGGCTACCAGAAAAACAAACGCACACTTAACGGCAATCTTTATCAGTAGTTTTTCCATAAAGAGAAGTAAAGCAAAATGCTTGCCTAGTTCTCAATTTTGCAATGCCAATCTTTTTTTTGTTGATTCTTTGACCAAGATAACAGTTAGTGAGTAAATTGCCTGCAATACTGGAACATCGTCATCAAGTTACCCCGAAAACAGTAAATACTAATTAGACGAAACATCTGGAGTAAATATGAATTGGGTTATAATTGAAGGGCAGCCTTTGTTGTCTGCTATCGCAATTGGTGTTCTCACCATAGCGGTTCTCTATTTCGCACGAACAGCGGTTCACGAAGCGTTGTATCGCGTTTCTCGCCTAATAGCGTCGGTTTTACGTTTAAATGCCAAAGCACTAGGGCGTGTCATTGAAAATCTGCGCAGTCGCAACAAAGAGGTTTTGCTCGAAATGGGTAAAGGCCAGATGGAGCGGCGTTTAAATCGTGATTTTCATCGAGTCAACGAGATCGTGTCGAACGATTTATCGAACTATCCTGAGCTACAGCAGACCATTTCCCACCTAGTGACACAACTAGAAGAGGATTACCATAAATCGGCTGAAACATCGCCGCCTTCCCCCGATTGGATCGAGGCGATCGAAGCGATCGTCAACTTAAAAGAAGCGCAAAAAGGAAATCCAGTCATTGTTAAGGTATTGGAAGACCTCTATGCCAGCTTAGAGTCGCAACAGAAGAAAACCTTAGAGTCATACCGTGTCAGCGTTTCTACACGTCACAAGCTACTGCACTCAATGATGCCGAATTGGCGCAAATTGAATAATGCTGTTGAGCGCGTGGGTGGCACCATGAAGAACTTGATTATTCAAGCAGAAGAAATCGATAAAAACATGGTGCAGTACCGAGAAATACATGCAGGTACAGATAAAGCCGAGCGCATGTTGCGTGTCTCGGCCATGAACGATTTTGTTAAATCGACCTTCATTATGGCCTGCTTAATCGGCGGCGCATTTTTAAACTTTCACCTAATTGCATTGCCCATGTCAGAAATGGTGGGTGGTGGTGCTCGCATAGGTACGTTCACCATCGCTGAAATCTCCGGCATGATGATTGTTGTGCTTGAGATGGTCATTGGTATGTTGCTCATGGAAGTGTTGCACATTACACGGTTGTTTCCGGCTTTTGGTACATTAGATGATCGAAAGCGATCCATACTCATCTGGACATTCTTAGGTTTTATCTTTGTTTTCGCGTCCATCGAATCGGGTTTGGCTTTTATGCGCGATCAAATAGCATCTGACAATGCGGCGTTAAAAACCTTGTTGGTGGGCGGGGAAGCAGTCTCGGCGGAAGTATCGAGTAACATCAGTCAGTTTATTCCGCAAACAGCGCAAATGTTGTTGGGCTTTGTATTACCTTTTGTGCTTATGTTTGCTGCGGTGCCTTTCGAGTCGTTTGTTGAAAGCAGTCGGGTAATTTTAGGCACCTTATTAATTCAATTTTTACACTTCATCATTGTGTTAATGAGATTACTAGGCACCATTGTTAAATACACGGTCGATATACTGCTGGCTATTTACGACATTGTGGTCAGTGTGCCGTTGTGGGTTGAATATAAGCTGGTGCATCGTGCGCCTCTCAATAATTCCACAAAAGCAAGTGGGCTGGAGGAAGCAAAATGAAGTACCTTTGCACCCTGCTGTTTGCAGCCTCGATGCTCAGTTGTTCCAGTGGCACAGAAAACCCCTACCGTGGCGTTTACTTGCTGTTAGATACATCAGGCACTTATACCGAAGAATTGGTGAAAGCGCAGCAAATCATAAATTATTACCTAGGAACATTGTCCGCAGGAGACTCGTTTGCTGTAGCCCGCATTGACAGCGGTAGCTTCAGTGAAAAGGATATCATTGCGAAAGTCACTTTCGATGGCCGTCCTAGTCAGATGAATGCACAAAAACGAGAGTTTGCTAAAGCTGTAAGCGATTTCGTAGCCTCAGTAAACAGCGCTCAATATACGGATATATCGGGTGGGTTATTGCAGGCGGTTGAATTTTTAAATGAAACCGAAGCCGGGCAAAAGTATGTCCTTATATACTCCGATTTAAAAGAGGAGCTACCGGAAGGGTATAAACGCGACTTTGATTATCAGTTGGAAGGCTTTAATGTTTTCGCCCTCAACGTAACCAAGCTACGGGAAGATAACATAGACCCTCAAGTGTATATGGACCGATTGGAACTTTGGCAAACAAAGGTAGAGACCGGTGGCGGCGAATGGCATATTGTGAATGATTTAGATCGAACAGAGGCATTAGCCTTGCAATAAGCTGGCTAAACCCAATACTCTTAATTAGATACGTTAGCAGTCAGTAGATAGTAAACCTACTGGCTGTTTTTTATGGTTACCCCTAAAATCGGGAACCGACATTTTTGAAAGAATTAAAGGAACATTGAATGCAGTTAACAAAAATTAAGCTAGTTATTGCGGGGGCCAGTGTGGCGGCTGTTGTTGCCGCAGGTGCAGCCTTTGCAGTCGATTTCGACACTGATGAATCAAAAGCTTCTTATGGTATAGGGTACGGCTTTGCAAATAATATGCTTCAGCAAACACAAGGCCTAGAGCTAGATGTTGATGCAATGGTAAAAGGCATCGAAGATGCTTTTGCTAAAGCCGATCAAGCTATCAGTGAAGAAGAAATCACCGCCGCCATTCAGGCGTTGCAAGCGAAGCAACAAGCGGCTGCAGCAGCTGAAAGCGCAAAACTAGCTGAAGCGGCTAAAGCGGAAGGTGAAGAGTTTTTAGCCACTAATGCTAAAAAAGAGGGTGTAAACGTCACTGACAGCGGCTTGCAATACGAAGTAATTACCGCTTCAGGCAGCGATGTTCGTCCTACAGCTGAAGACAATATTAAAGTTCATTATCACGGTACTTTAGTGAACGGTACAGTATTTGATAGTTCAGTCGACCGTGGCGAGCCTATCGAATTTAATCTAGGTGGCGTTATTAAAGGCTGGACAGAAGGCGTTCAGTTGATGGCTGTTGGTGATAAGTATCGCTTCACGATTCCTTCTGACCTTGCTTATGGTGATAGTTCACCGAGCCCAACTATTCCAGCTGGCTCAACACTTATTTTTGAAGTCGAACTTTTAGAAATTCTTTAAAATTTAGACGCTAAAAACAAGGGGCTTAAGTGCAGGATTCTGCATTTAAGCCTTTTTTTTTGCCCATTCGAAATGCATACCTCTATAGTAATATGACCTTAGTCAAAAAATAGTGATGATTGCTCTTTATAATAAGGCGAAATTCATCCAATAAGCCTGCTATGACAACTCTTCAAACTTTAACGGCTCTCATGCCGGTATTATCGGTACTCATCCTCCTTGTTCTTTTTAGACTGTCAGCAACGAAAGCTATGTTGTTGAGCTTTTTGATGACGGCTGTTATGGCCGCCATTGTCTGGAAAATGCCGATCATGCAGTTAACAGCTTCTGTACTAGAAGGGTGGATTATTGCTTTCACTATTGTTTGGATTGTCTTCGGCGCGATTGTCTTACTGAATACTTTGAAAATCAGCGGAGCGCTCTTCGTTATTCGTGAAGGTTTCATGGGCATAACCAGCGATAGGCGAATTCAGCTGGTCATAATTGGTTGGCTATTCGTCTCGTTTTTAGAAGGAGCTTCCGGGTTTGGGACTCCTGCGGCCATTGTCGCACCGTTATTGGTCGCGCTTGGCTTTCCAGCTATGGCATCGGTAGTGTTAGCATTGATCGCAGACAGTTCTGCCGTTTCATTTGGCGCGGTAGGCACACCGGTGCTGGTGGGGTTAGGTCAAGGCATACAGGGGATAGACGCGCAAGTATTACAAGCGATATCAATACAAGCTATAGCGATAGATATTGCGGTAGCTTCGTTTATGCCAGTGCTCATGGTTGTTTTATTAACCCGATTTTTTGGTCCTAATAAGTCGTTTAAAGAAAGCTTGCCAGCATTGCCATTTGCTTGGTTTGCGGGCCTAAGTTTTACGGTGCCGGCTTGGGTTGTCGCGTCGTTTCTTGGGCCTGAGTTCCCATCGATCTTTGGTGCCTTAATTGGATTAGTTGTTACGACGTTTGCTGCAAAACAGGGTTATTTAATGCCTAAACAGAGCTGGGGGTTAGGTGCTGAAGAAAACACGCAACGTGAAACGCAATCCGATGTAGAAAAATCACATTCTCTTTGGCGAGCGTGGCTGCCTTACTTATTGGTAGTCTCATTGTTGGTGTTAACACGGCTCAGTTTTTTGCCTTTTAAAGCTTGGCTTGTAAGCACTGCCCTAGAGTTTGAAAACTTGTTAGGCACCTCCATTAGCACCAGCATACATACACTCTATCTGCCAGGTACTCTTTTTGTGGTTGTGGCTTTAGGTAGTATTGCGTTACTGGGTTTAAGCAAGACTCAAGTCAAAGAGGTTTGGGTAGGGTCTGTAATCTCACTTTTGCCCACCGTGCTTGCGCTCGCTGCCTCTGTACCTATGGTGCGAATATTCTTAAATTCTGGTGTGAATTCCGCACAATTGCTCAGCATGCCGATTGCTTTGGCAGAATCAGGAGCACATACATTTTCTGGCGTTTGGCCTATCATGGCCCCCTTGGTGGGTGCGCTAGGCTCTTTTATTGCAGGCAGCGCGACCTTTTCCAACATGATGTTTGCTGAATTACAGCAATCTACCGCTTTGGAGCTTGGGCTAGATACAAAGGTTATATTGGCCATGCAGCTGATTGGCGCTAATGCAGGGAACATGATTTGCGTGGTTAATGTGGTCGCAGCCGCTTCTGTTGTAAATTTAGTCGGAAAAGAAGGGCAGATTATACGATTTACTCTGATTCCAATGCTTTACTATTGTTTCACTGCGGGTGTCATCGCATACTTTATTGCTTAACCCACTTTAGCTGAGCCCTTATGCCCAAACCAAATTCACACAATGCGCCTGCTGTCGCGAAACTGCACCCGCGCAATCCTCATCAAGGTCGTTATAATTTCGATGTATTGTTGAAGACGACCCCTGAATTGTCTGAGTTTGTGATTAAAAATCCGTCGGGCCAAAAAACTATAGATTTCTCAAGCCAACAGGCTGTAGTGGCGCTGAACAAGGCCTTGTTAAGTTACTTTTATAACGTTAAAAATTGGCAATTACCAAAAGGCTTTCTGTGCCCGCCCATTCCGGGTAGGGCGGATTATATTCACTATGCTGCCGATTTACTGGCCGACATGAACAATCGTAAAGTACCAAAAGGTACTCAAGTTAAAGTAGTCGATATTGGAACAGGAGCTAACTTAGTGTATCCAATCATTGGCTCATCAAGCTATGGTTGGCACTTCACAGCCAGCGAAGTTAACGAAGCCTCTTATGTTGCTGCTAAAGAAAATATTGAGCGCAATGAAAGTTTGCGTAACGCAATAAACTTAGTAAAACAAACCGAACCAAAATCTATTTTTAAAGGCGTAATAGAACCGAACGAGCGAATAAGCCTAACTCTATGTAACCCGCCATTTCATGCATCCGCCAAAGACGCAAACGCTGGTTCCCAGCGAAAGAACTTAAACCTATCTAAGCAAGCAAAGACCACTAATAAAAAAGACACTAAGCCAACCTTAAACTTTGGTGGCCAGCATAATGAATTGTGGTGTGATGGCGGCGAATTGGCCTTTATTAAAACCATGATTCGCGAAAGTAAGGAATTTGCCGAGCAAGTGGCTTGGTTTAGTTCTTTGATTTCGAAGAAAGAAAATCTTAACCCCATTAAACTAGCACTGAAAAAAGCGGGTGCCATTGAAGTTAAAGTCGTCAAGATGGCCCAAGGTCAAAAAATCAGTCGCTTTGTCGCATGGACGTTTGTTGCAGAAGATCGAAGACGAAGGTGGTTTGACGATTAATTCTATATGACTGTTTTCAAAAGCAAAAAAAAAAGCGCATCTTTCGATGCGCTTCTCTTATTTGGCTCCTCGAGCTGGACTCGAACCAGCGACCAATAGATTAACAGTCTACTGCTCTACCAACTGAGCTATCGAGGATTAATCGTTGAAATACCGCTACTAGAGCCATACTTCGTAATTGAAGTGGCTCCCCGAGCTGGACTCGAACCAGCGACCAATAGATTAACAGTCTACTGCTCTACCAACTGAGCTATCGGGGAACAACGGAGCCGTATTCTAGAGATCGCTGGCCAAGAGTCAAGCCTAATTGCTTGTTTTTTTTAGGTTTTTTTATGTTTTGTGTTTTTTTGAGTAGTGAGTGAACAATTTTCTATCTTATGCCTTGTAAGGAAGAAGGGTAGGGCTTGAAGTAGGCATTGTTTTTGCTCTATATCCTTAATAACCCAATTTGGCGTCAAATTTCTGGAGGTAGAGTATGTTGACGATGGAAATGATCGATGCAGCTGTCAAAATTGCGACAGGCATGTTGATTTCGGGATTGTTCTTTTTATGGTACTTGCGTCGACATCAATCATTAGATGGTGCCGCCGCCGAAAACTTGCGTCGTCGTCGAGAGTTGTTTGAATCGGTCGCGGCGAATGTTGGTAAAGTACATTATGTTTATCAGCAATATTTGGCACTGGCGACTGAGTTTACGCGGTACGGTGTACATTGGCCAAAGAGCCGACGTGATGAATTGGCGCGAGTTGGCAATGAATTGGTTGACGTGTTTCAAGCTCTAACAGAAGCAGAAAGCACGTTATTGTTGCTGGGAGAGAAGCGCCTTGAGCGCTCATTACGAATTTATGGCGCTAAAATCGTCAACCTGAGGCGACAAGTCTACGCTGAAAAGCAGCAATTAACTGGGGAGGAAATTCACTTGATCGATGACGTGAAAAAAGAAATATCTCAGTTAAAAGAGTCTTTTTTTGACGCTCTGAGCGTTCGGTATATGCCGAAAAAGGCGCTCGCGTAATGGCTAAAAAGCCGTGTAAGCGTTGCCAACAGATCAGAACCAGCTCTTTGCTGGTTCTGATTTTAGTGCTTATCGGTTACGGTTTACTAAAAGCCACGACTTAAAGTTGCTCGGCTAGTGATTGTTAGGTCATTAGTCGTTAGAATGCCGCTAATTTTTAGCAAGGCTGATTCTGTGACCGAAGCGCTGTTTGATTACCCTACCTATGCTCCTGGCTTTGGCTTAGCCAATGGTCATTTGCAATCGATAATCCCCTCTGTATTTCGTCAAGTTGAAGTGCCATTTCAGCGCAGTAAATTAGAGCTGCCCGATGGTGATTTTCTATTGCTCGATCAGCTCAAACAGCATAAAGACGCGCCTTGGGTTGTCATCAGTCATGGTTTAGAAGGAGACAGTCGTCGTCATTATATTCAGGGAATGGCACGCGAGTTTTACGCGGCAGGCTGGAATGTAATGGCTTGGAACTTTCGTGGCTGCGGGGGCGAAATTAACCGGTTGCCTCGATTTTACCACAGTGGCGCAATTGAAGATTTAAAATCCGTTGTTCACCATGTTCTGAACGCTGAGCAAGCCGAGAAGGTGTTTTTGTTGGGGTTTAGCATGGGAGGGAATCAAACCGTTCTCACCCTTGCCGAAAACGACCTGCCTGCTCAAGTAGTTGGGGGTGCAGCTTTCAGCGTTCCGCTTGATTTAGGTGCCTGCGCTGATGAGTTGGCTAAGCCAGCTCAATCGATATACATGAAGCGCTTTTTACGTGATCTAAAAGTGAAAGTTGAGCAAAAGGCTGAGTTATTCCCAGATGTTGTCAGCGCCAAAGACTACGAAACCATTACTAGCTTTCATCAGTTTGACGAACGCTATACTGCGCCATTACACGGTTTCAGTAGTGCGCAAGATTACTGGCAGCAGTGTTCAAGTCGTAAGGCTTTGTGCCGTTTAAAAAGACCCACGCTCATTGTAAACGCAATGGACGACCCTTTCTTAGCCTCAAGCTGCCACGACAGTGGTTTATCTGAGCGCTGTACCAAATTGTATTTGGAGACGCCTTCAAATGGTGGGCATGTTGGCTTTGCACGCTGGAGGCTAAATCAGCCGTTATGGAGTGAACAGCGGGCATTAGCATTCGCGCATTATGTTATGGAGAAATCAAAATGAGTGCATTAATGCTGTTCTGTCGCCCCGGATTCGAAAAAGAATGCATGGCCGAAATCACAGAGTTAGCAGGCTCAAAAGAAGCCTATGGCTGGGCCAGTTTAGAAATGAATTCTGGTTTTGTTGTATTTGAGTGTGAGCAAGCGCATTCATTGTATTCTCACTGTGATAATTTAGTCTTTAGTCGTGATGTGTGGCCAATAAGTAGTCGCCTATCAGATTTAGACCCACAAGACCGCATAAGCCCCATTATTGCCAGTGTTGATCAGCTTATGAAAGAAAAAGGCGTTAAAAGTTTTGGGGATGTTTCAACAGAGCATGCCGAGGGTGATGATTATCGTGCCACCGCAAAGTTTGCAGGTAAGTTTGTTCACCCAGTGCGCCAAGCATTGCGCAAATTGGGTTGGTTGAGTAAAAAGGAAGATCCGTCGAAACCAATGTTGCGACTATTTTTTAAAGACTCTACACAGGTATTGGTAGGCGCGGATAAACCGCGGCTGCGTGCAAAATGGCCGATGGGGATAGCGCGTTTACGGTTCCCTGCCGCTGCTCCAAGCCGTTCAACGTTAAAATTAGAAGAAGCGTTTGGCTTTTTCTTGGGAGACGATTGGAGAGAGCAATTGTCACATTGCAGAACCGGTGTTGACCTAGGAGCTTCACCAGGCGGTTGGACTTGGCAGTTAGTCAATCAAGGTTTATATACTTACGCCATTGATAACGGCCCTATGAATAAGCAATTAATGGACTCCGGTTTAGTGGAGCATGTTGCGGCGGATGGGTTCACTTGGAAGCCGCCACTCATGGTCGATTGGTTGGTGTGCGATATGATTGAAAAGCCGGGCAGGGTGGCACAATTGATGTATGAATGGCTACACAACCGCCAAGCAAAGTATGCAATTTTTAATTTAAAATTACCGATGAAGAAACGCTTTCAAGAGTGGCAAGATATTAAAGCTCAACTCGATATTGCGAAGACTGGTCAATACCCAAAAGCGGTTATGAAAGCTAAGCACCTTTACCATGACCGTGAAGAAATTACAGTGTTTCTAGATTTAGGGAATCAAAACGGATGAGTGATTTAGGCGCCGATATTGAACTCGATACAAAGGGTTTAAAATGCCCTGAACCAGTTATGATGTTGCATCGACAAATTCGAAAGATGGCAGTGGGCGAGGTGGTTAAAGTCATCGCGACCGATCCGGCCACGATGCGCGATATTCCAAGTTTTTGTGAGTTCTTACCGCATGAATTGTTAAGCAGCAGTGTTGAAGATGATGTGTATCTTTTTTGGCTGAAAAAAGGTCAACGCTGAACTCGGCTGAATCGAAATAGCCTTAAAGTCAGCCAAAAGGCGGCATTCGTCAGGCCTGCAATTAAGCCAATCCAAAACCCTGCGGCACCCATGGCTGGAAAAAGCCAATCTGTTTTTGCCAAAATATATCCCAGTGGTATTCCGATCCCCCAGAAAGAGGACACCATAATCAACATCGGAATTTTGGTGTCCTTAAAACCTCGTAAAGCAGAAATGCTATTTACCTGTATCACATCGGCTATCTGAAACATTGCGCCATAGCCTAGCAGAACCACGGCGACGTCAATAACATCTTGCTCGGTCGAGTAAAACCCAGCCAGCGTTTCCGCAAAAGGAACCAAAATTCCGGCGTAAAAAAAGGCAATAATAAGTACAAGAATTAAGGAGCTTTTCGCGACTAAATTTGCGCTGTCTTTATCTTTTGCTCCCATTAAAAATGAAATTCTTAAGGTAAGTGCCATCCCTAAACTCAAAGGCACCATAAACATAACACTGACCACATTTATCGCAATTTGATGCCCAGCGACTATGTGCGATCCAAACGAAGCCAGTAGTAACGCTATAACCGCGAACATAGTTGATTCTACAAAAATGGTGAATCCGATGGGTATGCCTAATGATAAAAAGGCTTTAATTTCTGTTAAATTTGGCTGAATACGGTAGCGCCAAAGATGGAAGTTTTGAAATGCCTTGGCGAAATTTAAATAGACCAAATATAAAACGACAGTCACCCACATTGAGATCGCCGTGGCCCAGCCACAACCAATACCACCAAGCTCTGGCGCTCCAAATTTTCCGTAAATAAAAGCATAGTTTAGTGGGGCATTGATACAGGCTGTGAGAATGGAAAAAGCCATGAAGGTTTTGGTGTGCCCAAGCCCATCTGTTAAGCCTCTAAGTGCGAGCAATAAGAATAAGGCTGGTATGCCCCACACAAACGCTTGCAAGTAACCTACCGTAATGTATTCAGGTTTTGCTTCCATATTAAGAAGTGCCAACACAGGACCAATATTGGTGAGGGCTAAAATGCTGATTAATGCCGCGCATATACCAACGTATATTGCGGACCAGGTAACAGGTACAATTTTATTATGGCTACCTTCGCCTCTTAAGCTAGATATGATAGGTTGTGAGGCTCCCAAAACACCCAGCATAAATAAAAATAAGGGAGTCCAAAGACTGTTCCCAATTGCGACTCCGGTAAGGTCATCTGCGCTGGCGCGACCGGCCATAATTACATCAATGACGCCGTTGGCCATTTGCGCCAGTTGCGCTACAAGAATGGGGGCGCCCAACTTCGCAAGAACACTCCACTCTTGTTTAACCCGGCCGATGAGCGGTTGTTTTTTATCGGCTTTTGGTTGATGCGTTTCGTCTATGATTTCATGGTTCAATGGGGTGACCTGCAGCGTTTAATGTTGTCAAAAAGCATATCTTACTTCATGCCGTGAACGAGTGCATTGCAAAGTGACGCTTGCTCACTATAATTCGACGCTTATCCGTAAATGAGTAGTGTTGAGTTGCATACTTTACCCACTGAAAAATGGGAATCAGGCGTTGAACAATTGCTTGCATGTTTGAATCCTTGGCTAGAATCAAATTGGCAAACAACGCTTGTTGCTGCACCGGAAGAACCTTTTTATAAGCCTGCTTCACTCAAAGGTAGCTATCATCAAATCCAGTTTGCTCATGGATATTTTAGCAGTGCTTTACATGAGCTGGCGCACTGGTGTGTTGCCGGCGAAAATCGAAGGTTATTACCCGATTATGGCTATTGGTATGAACCCGATGGCCGAACCGCTGAGCAACAAAAATTGTTTGAACAAGTCGAAGTAAAACCGCAAGCCATTGAATGGCATTTCACCCAAGCCTGCCAACGAACATTTAACGTCAGTGCCGATAATTTAACGGGTGAAGCCACTGACATTAGCCGTTTTCAAAAAAGCGTAACCAAGCAAATGCGATTCTACGAACAACACGGCTTACCGAAAAGAGCTTCAAGCATAAAGCAACGCCTTCAAGCCGCTTTCCAATCTTCCTAGCTTCGCTCGAAGCAAATCAAAAACGCAAAACTTTTGTTTTTACCCGTAGCCCGACCCGCAACCTAAAACACATCAGTAAAACACGCCTAGGTGGCTCACTTCACTTCCGCGGGTCGCTTTTCGTGCATCCATGCACCGCTAAACTTCGCCATCCATGGCTCAGATGCCCGCTCCAGCAAAGCCAGCCACCAAGGCTAACCACAGCATCAGCTTTTGTAGGAGCAAGCAAAGCCCCGAAAGTTTTAATGTTTTGACCTTACTTGAAACTATTAACTTGTAGCTTGCAGCTAAAACTCGCAGCCCGCAGCCCGCAGCCTAAAACTAATCATCTAATCGAAGCCACGAATGTATAAATATTTTGACCTTACTTGAAGCTAATAACTTGCAGCTTGCAGCCCAAAAAAACACATCAGCGAAACCCGCCTTGGTGGCTCGCTTCACTTCCGCGGGTCGCTTTTCGTGCATCCATGCACCGCTAAACTTCGCCATCCATGGCTCAGATGCCCGCTCCAGCAAAGCCAGCCACCAAGGCTAACCACAGCATCAGCTTTTGTAGGAGCAAGCAAAGCCCCGAAAGTTTAAATGTTTTGACCTTACTTGAAGCTACTAACTTGCAGCTTGCAGCTAAAACTCGCAGCCCGCAGCCTAAAACAAAAACACATCAGCGAAACCCGCCTTGGTGGCTCGCTTCACTTCCGCGGGTCGCTTTTCGTGCATCCATGCACCGCTAAACTTCGCCATCCATGGCTCAGATGCCCGCTCCAGCAAAGCCAGCCACCAAGGCTAACCACAGCACCAGCCTTAGTAGGAGCAAGCAAAGCCCCCGAAAGTTTAAATGTTTTGACCTTACCCGAAGCCCGCAGCCCGCAGCCTAAAACTAATCATCTAATCGAAGCCGCGAAAGTTTAAATGTTTTGACCTTACCCGAAACTCGCAGCCCGCAGCCTAAAACAAATCATCTAATCGAAGCCACGAATGTTTAAATGTTTTGACCTTACTTGAAGCTAATAACTTGCAGCTTGCAGCTTGAAACTCGCAGCCCAAAACAAAAACCGCTACTCTATATAAAAAATTAATACTACATAGGATCCTCAATGCTAGACAACAATGGCAAACTAAAACTAGGCCGCTACCGTCACTTTAAAGGTAACGAATATGAAGTTATTGGTGTTGCAAAACATTCCGAAACAGAGGAGATGCTGGTGGTGTATCGAACACTTTATGGTGATTTTGATCTTTGGGTTCGACCAATTAATTTGTTTTTAGAGCCGAAAGTAGTTGAGGGCAATCAAGTTGCAAGATTTGAGTTTATCAGTGAAGAATAGCGGCGTTTTTTCACGCCGCAGTTTCTATTAAGCTTTGCAGTAGTCTGCGGCAACCGCTGAACCTAAACGTGCGTTGTTGAGTACCAATTGAATGTTGCTGGCTAGGCTGTCGCCTCCCGTTAGCTCGGCAACTCTTGCCAGTAAGAAGGGCGTTGATTCTTTACCAACAATGTTTTGTTCTACAGATTCTTTAACGGCTTGCTCTACGGCGTTTTTGATTTTATCGCTGTCCATGGCGTATTCTTCAGGAATGGGGTTGGCAATGACTACGCCGCCTTCTAAACCCATGCTCCATTTCGCACTTAAGAACTGGGCAATTTCTTCTGAGCTGTCTTGGCGATAATCAACCGTATGTTCACTTTCTCGAGTGTAAAAGGCTGGCAAGCTATTGGTTTTATAGCCCAATACAGGTACGCCGAGCGTTTCTAAATATTCTCGTGTTAAGCCCAAATCTAAAATTGATTTTGCACCAGCACAAACAACCGCTACGTTTGTTTTTCCTAGCTCTTGTAAGTCGGCTGAAATATCAAACGTTTCTTGAGCGCCTCGGTGTACACCGCCAATGCCACCGGTGGCAAACACTTTAATGCCTGCCATGTCGGCAATTATCATGGTGGCTGCCACGGTGGTTGCACCCATCTGTTTTTTTGCGACTACGAATGGTAAATCTCTGCGGGAACATTTTGTTACGCTTAAACCTGCTTTGGCAAGTTCATCAATTTCATCGTTGCTTAAGCCCACTTTTAAACGACCATTAATAATGGCGATGGTTGCAGGTGTTGCACCATTATCACGTACCGTTTGCTCAACAAGTTTTGCGGTTTCTGCATTTTCTGGCCATGGCATGCCATGAGAAATAATTGTGCTTTCTAGTGCGACGACGGGTTGATTGTTTGCCAGTGCTTTTGCGACATCGGGGTGGATATCTAAATACTGATTCATATTATTTCTCCAATTCGGATTGTACCGTTTCTGTGTTTAGGTTGATAAAATCGCCAAAGCGTTTTAATACGTTGGTTTGAGTCATTGTTTTTGAAACCGCATCTTTTGACTCCAGTGTGGCGGCGGCGCATGCGATAGCAAATCGAAGTCGCTGTTGTTTTTCTTCACTCAAGCGCTGGCTGTGCACATAGCCTGCCAGTAGTGAATCACCTGCGCCGGTATCGCTTATCATCTGACATTGAGGGACGGTTTGGTGAATTTTTTGATCACCTTCACCGTACAAAACCCCTTGCTCTGATAAACTCAACAGTACTGTCTTTACACCTTTTTGTAGCAACTCTTCGAGCAAAACTTCTGCGGGAGTCGCATCGTTTTCTTCACGTTCTAAAATGGCCAGAGCTTCAGCTTTGTTTACTTTTAAAACGTCGATTCGGGGTAAAAGTGGAATTAAGCGCGGCGCTTTTGTTGCTGAGACGGCGTCGGCAACTATCGGTGCATTGATTCTTTGCTCGCTTAACCAAGACAAGGTTGCTTTAGGTAAATTGGCTTCTACGACAATGGTTGTGGCCGCTTGTATTCGGCTGAGTTTATCTTCTAACATCGAGGGTGTTAGTTGATCAATAATGGTCATGTCTGCGATTGAACCGACCAGCTCGCCTTTTTCATTGTTCATCGCCAAATAAGTACTTGTTGCAAAATCTGGGTGTTGAATGACATCTTCGGTACCTAGGCCAATTTCTCGTGCATGCTCTAATAGGTATCGTCCGCGATAGTCGTTTCCAATGATGCTAATAATGGAGACTTCGTTGCCTAGGCGAGCTAAATTTTCGGCGATGTTGCGGCCAACTCCACCAGCGCTTTGACCAACTTGCCCTGGGTTTGAATCGCCAGGCCTAAAGCTTTGTGTGCTGTTGCCGGTTAAATCTACGTTGGCACCACCAATGACTAAAATATTGTTTTGAGTTGGTAAAATATAGCCTTTGCCCAATATAGCTCCGCGACGAGTCAGCCTCATGATATAGCCCGCAACGGACTCCCGAGACATATTCAATGTGTCCGCTAGCTCTTGCTGTGTCGCCATTGGCGCGCTTTTTATAGCTTTTATGATCTTGAATTCTATGTCATTCATAACAAAAGTTACCTATATTAACTTTTGTTAGATTACGTGACGGTTGTTTGGTTTGCAAGTATTTAGGGTTGGCGAATGAACTGACGACAGTATTGTAAAGAGGATTCATTTAAAACTACGGTGCTCGAAAGCACCGTAGTTTGCTTCGCTTTACTGCTTATTTTGAAACGTTGACGATGATTTTTCCTTGAGCTCGACCGGTTTCACTGCGTTCATGCGCTAAGTGGGTTTGTTCTAATGTGAACTCACTGTCTATGTTAACTAATAGTTTGCCAGCGTCGGCCAATTTTGAGAGTTCAGCTAGCTGCTGGCTGTTGGGCTGTACAAAACAGAAGTAGGCACTTACTTGGTGCTGACTGGCTTTTTCTTCACTGGGTGGGCTTATGATTGAGACAAGACGGCCACCTTTCTTTAATGTTTCCCAGCTTTTGTCTAGCGTTTCTCCGCCTACAGTGTCAAACACAATGTCTAAATCTCGTAACTCTGAAAAATCTTCATGATGATAATCAATGGCTTGATCTGCTCCGAGACTCAACACCAGTTCGGTGTTTCGTGCCGAGGTTGTTGTATACACATAGGCATCGCGAAGCTTTGCCAACTGAATGGCAAATTGCCCAACCGCGCCAGAGCCTGCATGTATTAAAACGCGATCACCGGCTTGGAGTTGAGTGAGTTCATATAACGATTGCCAAGCCGTTAGCCCAGCCAGCGGTACACCAGCAGCCTCTTGCCAAGATAAAGACGCCGGCTTCAAAGCAACTTCGTTGGCGCTGATGGTCATGTACTCTGCGAAGCTGCCGTTTTTTGTGATTTCTGGACGGCTATATACCGCATCGCCTACTTTGAACTCTTTTACGTTTTCACCAATGCTTTCGATTTCACCGGCGACGTCCCAGCCTAAAGTCAGAGGCAAGTTATGATTCAGCATGTCTTGTAAGTACCCTTCGCGGATCTTCCAATCAACAGGGTTTACGGCAGCAGATTTTACTTTGACTAGCACTTCATCGGCGTTCGGACTGGGCACGGCAATAGTATTTATTTCAATGGCGCGTTGATCACCAAAGCGATTGATTTGTGCTGCTTTCATTAATAAAGTCATATAGGTCTCTTTGGGTTCTGTTATTTAAGGTGCGCGCAGTGTACGCGGTGTTTGGTACTTTGATTAGAGAGTGAATTGCGACTATATTGTTTCCAATTTCGAAACAAAGATTGAGTACGTGGCTATGAAAGGCGATAAATTAGACGGATTGGTGCTTTTTTCGATTATTAATAAGCAGGGTAGCTTATCGTCTGCCGCTCAGTTACTCGGTCTGAGTCGTTCTACTGTCAGTAAGCAACTGGCCGCTTTAGAGCAGAGAGTTGGCGCGCGTTTGTTGAAAAGAACGACCCGAAAAATCATGTTGACCGAGGTTGGCCATCAAGTCCTTAAAGAGGCTTTAAAAGTAGAGCAGGCGATGCAGGCCATTGATCATATTAGTGAAGATTATCAGTTAGAAATAGCAGGTCCGCTGAAAATATCTTGTTCGAGCGCACAAGGCCGCAAGCATTTGATTCCGCTGGTGGCTAAGTTTTTGCACCGGTATCCGAGAATAAAAATAAACCTTCAACTCGAAGATCGCTTCGTTGATATGCTGAGTGAAAACATAGATGTTTCTATCCGAATCGGGTTTTTACCTGACTCGAGTTTGATTGCTAGAAAATTGGGGGATTTAACTTGGACTCTATGCGCTAGCCCTCGCTACTTAGAACAAGCTCCTTCGTTGGAAAAACCACTCGATCTTTTGAACCACAATTGCATTTACTATCAAAATGCCAAGACGAAAATGAATACTTGGACATTTGTACGTGATGGTAATGAGGAAACGGTCGATGTTGATGGCTCGTTTTCTTTAAATGATGCCAGTGCTTTAGTTTCGGCTGCGACACAGCATATGGGCGTTTTGCTTATTGATAAAAGTTTACTCGGCGATACTGTTTCCAGAGGACTGCTGCAGCCAGTTTTGACGGATTACAAGCCAATAGGGGGGCTACCGATCTACGCTATTTACCCAGAAAAAGAGTATATGCCAGCAAAGACAAAGGCGTTCATTGATTTCTTAGTGGCGGAAATGCCAGAAGCTATTGCTTAAATATTAAATCATCAGTTTCGGCGTTCAGGCTGATTCGAAAAACTTGCAGCCTTTACCTCAACCCTTTACATTGTTATTTACCCATAATAACTATAAGCCTGTCGCTGGAGACGCTATGAAAACTTATGTCGAACAAGAGATTAATAGCCCGATTGATAAAGTTTGGGCCGCAATTACAGATATTGAGCACTCTGATCACATGATTAGCGGCATTTTAAAAATAGAAGTGGTAAACAAGCCTGTAGATTCATTAGTTGGGTTTAAGTGGAAAGAAACTCGCAAAATATTTGGTAAGGAAGCCATGGAAACAATGTGGATCACCGATTGCGTGCCTTTAGACCATTACTGGACTCGCGCCGAAAATCACGGTGCCATTTATAAAACCAAAATGGCGGTAAAAGAGCAAAATGGTAAAACTTTGCTTTCAATGGAGTTTTCGGGCTCAGCAACTACAGCCTTTGGTCGGTTTATGTCTAAAGTGATGGGTTTTTTCATGAAAAACTCTATGCAGAAAATGTGCGCTGCAGATTTAGAAGACATTAAAAACTTTGTTGAAAAAACTTAACGATCAATTTGATGATCTTAAAAGCAGATTAAGAAAAGGCGATTCAACTGAGTCGCCTTTTTCTTGGTTGCTTGTTTATAATGCCACGATACTAGCTTCTGAGTTCCGATATAAATTTAAGCCGTTCATAACAACTCGCTGCGCTCAGACAGTCATCCACTTTTAAATTTACATCTTCACCCTCGCTAACATCTGATACATCTTTAATTTTATGGCTTAACAACGGTGCCTTGATCTTGTTTTTCGGAGCCGAAATTGGTTTGGAAATCCTCCAAGGTTTTAAGTTTTCAGAAAACTCGCAGCCCGCAGCCGCAGCCAAAAACCCCCTCCGTTTGTTCCATAAATTTAAAAGTCCCTGCTAAAACCTAGAAATCGATTTGATTTGGTCTTTAATAACGCGTTGAAAACGATTTCAATTGACTGGAAATTGAGTTGGTCATACTTTATTAGAAAATAACAATGAGATTGATTATGTCGGCACGCTTAACCACAAAAACTCGAATTGCCTATGGCGCCTCTGATTTAGGCGTAAATATACTGGTGATAGCCTCAATTTTAATAACCTTCACCTACCTCACCACTGTGTTAGGCGTAGAAGCTGGAGTTGCTGGAACATTATTGTTGGCGGCTAAGGTGTGGGATGTTATATCTGATCCAATCATCGGTCGGCTTAGTGATCAAACGCAATCCAAATACGGCCGCCGCTTGCCTTGGATGGCTGTCGGTTCTGTATTAATGGGATTTGGTTTTTCGGGTATGTTTTTAGCACCTTTTTCGGATGCTTCGGCTACCGTTCAAGGCGTTTACTTTGTGTTAGCTTTAATGATCACCTACACAGCTTTTACCATGGTGGGTGTTCCTTATGGTGCCATGACGCCTGAATTAACGAACGATTATGATGAGCGATCTAGCTTAACGGCTTGGCGGATGACCTTTGGTTCGGTTGGTTTATTGATAGGAGGAGCGGGGGCTCCGTTACTTGTTTCAGTTTTTGGTGGTGGTCTTGAGGGGCATCGTCTCATGGGGGTAGCATTTATTCCTCTGATCACATTGCCGACGTTGATCACCGTTTTTTGTCTTAGAAAAGCTCCCTTGAGGCAATCTATGCCCGAAAAACTAACGTTTAAAGAGCAGTGGGCATTAGTTAAGCAAAACAAACCATTTATACAGTTAGCGTTTACCTATTTAGTTCAGGCCGGCATGATGGCTCAAGTGACGGCAGGATTGCTGTTGGCTTGTGCTTACATTTTTAAAGCGCAAGATGCGAACGCACTGCTAACACAACTTTACCCGATATTTGTATTGTCAACAGTCTTGTCATTGCCATTTTGGCTCGTGATTGCAAAGCAAACTAGCAAACACTTGGCATTTGTATATGGAGGTATTGTATTTGCGCTGGGTGCGACTTCCATGTACTTCATGAGCGCAGCGACCGTTAGCCTTGCTTATTTTGTCATGATGATTATTGGCTTTGGGTATTCAGCCTATATGATTTTCCCATGGTCTATGATGGCCGATGCAATAACCCACGCTAAAACATACACCGATAAATCGTTGGAAGGATTGTTCAACGGTTGGTGGACGGCATTGCAAAAAGTTGGCATTGCACTTGGGCCGTTTATCATCGGATGGATGCTGCAGTTGTCGGGTTACCAAAGCTCAACGGATGGCAGTTTTCCACCTCAGACTGAAGAAGCTTTGTATGCATTGCGGTTAAGTATTTCGGTAATACCCGCCGTAGTATTTGCTCTTACATTAATTGTCATTTATCGCTGGCCACTTAAACGCGAGGATTTAACAAAAGCTTAAGTCCATTCAAACAATTTCCCCTTCGCCAAAATAAAATATCAGATATCAGCATGGGTGAGGGGGTAAATTTAAAAGTGAATGGCTGTCTGAGCGTAGCGAGTTGTTATGAGCGGCTTAAATTTATGCCGGAACCCTATAGCTGAAATCGTGCCACCTAAGATGTGCTTGCTAATGCTGTCATTGAGGCACAAAACATAAGCTAACGTAAGAATCACTAAAGATTTCCACCCAGTAAAAATCTCTGGCACCATAGCTTGGATGATTCACTCACTTACAAAGAGAAATTCAAATGTCGAAAAATGTAGCATTTATCGGTATGGGGGTTATGGGCTACCCAATGGCAGGCCATCTGCAAAAGGCAGGATTTTCAACAACGGTTTATAACCGAACCGCCGCTAAAGCTCAGCAGTGGGTTGCAGAATTTGGTGGCGCAAGTGCTGATACACCAAAGGAAGCAGCTGCGAATGCCGACATTGTCTTAGTTTGTGTTGGTAATGATGAAGACGTCAGGTCGGTATTTTTTGGTGATCAAGGTATTTTAGCTGGGCTAACACCTGGCACGTTGGTGGTGGATCATACGACCACATCGGCAGAGCTTGCTGAAGAGCTCGACATTGCTGTAAAAGCGGCACAGAGCGAATTTGTAGATGGTCCTGTATCAGGAGGGCAAGCAGGAGCTGAAAATGGTCAGCTGTCGATAATGTGTGGTGGCGAACAAAGCAGTTACGAACGCGCACAGTCGGTTTTTCAAGCCTACGGGAAAGGCTGGCAGCTGCTTGGAAAGGCCGGCAGTGGGCAACGCTGTAAAATGGTTAATCAGGTCTGTATTGCCGGAATCCTGCAAGGCTTGGCCGAAGGAATCGCACTGGCTCAAAAAACAGGTCTGGATGTCGAGAAAGTGCAGCAAGTTTTAGCCGGCGGAGCCGCGCAGAGTTGGCAACTGGAGAATCGCGCTCATACAATGGCAAAAGACGAATATGATTTTGGCTTTGCCATTGACTGGATGATTAAAGACTTAGGGTATTGCCTAGATGAAGCGAAACGAAACCATTTAACGCTGCCCGTTGCCAGCCAAGTGCGCGGCTATTATCAAGAACTCCAAGCACAAGGCATGAATCGCTGTGATACATCCGTTTTGTTGCGAAAGCTTAAGCAAGATAATTAGAGATTCCAGTAAACACAATGTCTGAAGCCATTGCGGCCAAAATGAGGCCGCTTATCTTCGATAAAATGTTCAAACCAGTAGTGCCGAGTAAATCTTCTAGCCAATTCGATAAAATCAGCATAATGGCCAGCGCAAGCATGGCGGTTGCCATCCCTAAAAAGCCAATAAAAGTTTCTAAACGTGTCGGTAATTCTGCACCGAGTACTAAAATAGTACCAATGGTGGCAGGTCCAACAATGATAGGCATCGCTAACGGCACTACAGCAATGTCATCTCGTTGCTCATTGGGTAAACCTTTAGCGTGTAAGCGCGTCCCATTATTAACCAAGCTTACGGCGGTTAAAAACAGTAACGCCCCGGCGCCAATCCGAAATGAATCCAATGTAATGCCGATTAAGCTAAAGATTAGCGGTCCAGCAAAAAATAGCACTGCGCCCATCGCCGTCGCCGCAAAGCAGGCTCTGATCGCTGTTCGGCGTTTGGTTTCAAGGGTTTCACCATGCGTCATAACTAAAAACATAGACACTACGAAAAATGGCGCTAACAGGAACACAAAACGGATAGCACTGGTGGTATAAAGGCTTAACATGGTCGATTTTCGACTCGTTGGGTCAGGTTTACTGAGATGGTCATTAAAAAAGGAATAGTAAATGCAAAACCCTGTCGAGACTAGTTAAAAAATAGGCTACAATTGCCGTTCTCTGAAAAATGAGAAAATAGGGCCGAATCCAAGACTTTTCAGCCCTCTAAGCGAGTGCTCCGACGTTCAAATCCGGACACTCACCCAAAACTTGATGTTCGAAGCCAAGTTTGAAAATAAATGGCAACTAAACGCCAGTAAATGTAACCAAGGTCGTAGAATCCCAGAGTTCTCGACCAACTTAACCAGAAGTGAAATATTAGTGACTACACAAAACAAACGTTATCGTCGGCCGCGTTGGCATATCTCTCAGTTTAAAGTTGAAGAAGTTGAGGGCAAAGTACGCTTCCACGATCTATTTTTACCGATTGCTCTTATGCGTGCCATTCAAGAAGTTGGCTACGAATACGCAAGCCCAATTCAAGCCATGACATTGCCATACTCTTTGGCGGGTTATGATTTAATCGGAAAAGCACAAACAGGTACTGGTAAAACCGCGGCGTTCTTGATTACCGTGATTACCGATCTACTTGAGCACCGTTTAGAAGAGCAGTATTCCGGTGAGCCTCGGGCGTTAATTCTGGCCCCAACCCGTGAGTTGGCGTTACAGATTGCAGAAGATGCTACCGCCTTGACTAAGTTCAGCCGCTTGAAGGTTGTTTCAGCCGTTGGTGGAATGGATTTAGAAAAACAGCAAAAGCAGCTGGCAGAGCAACGTTGCGATATCTTAGTCGCAACACCGGGCCGATTAATCGACTTAATGAATCGTAAATCGGTTTTCTTAGATCAAATCGAATTACTCGTGATTGATGAAGCTGATCGCATGCTTGATATGGGCTTTATCCCTGATATTAAGACCATTGTTCGCGCAGCACCTCGTAACGAGAACCGCCAAACACTCATGTTCTCGGCTACTTTTTCGCCTGATATCCTGAACTTGGTCGATCGTTGGACGAACGATCCTGTACGCGTTGAAGTTGAGCCAAAGATAAAAACATCGGATGATGTCGAGCAGCATGTTTACCTTGTCTCTGCTGATGAAAAATATCAAGTGCTTAAGCGTATCGTCAGTGAAGAAGAAGCGGATAGAGTGATGGTGTTTGCTAATCGCCGCGACATTGTTCGTGATCTAGCTGAAAAATTGAAAGCCGATGGTATCAATTGCCAGGTGCTTTCCGGTGAAGTACCTCAAAATAAGCGTGTACGTACGTTAGACGGTTTTAAAGAAGGTAAATTCAGCGTGTTGGTCGCAACCGATGTCGCTGGCCGTGGCATTCACATTGATGGTGTTTCGCATGTTGTAAACTACACCTTGCCTGAAGATGCTGAAGATTACGTTCACCGCATTGGACGAACTGGCCGCGCGGGCAAAAAAGGCGTTTCAATTAGCTTTGCTTGTGAAGACGATTCATTCCAGATTCCGGCAATCGAAGAATACATCAAGGCAAAAATTAACGTAGAGCAAGTACCTGCCGCTTGGGTAAGTGACGAAGCCTTTATTGATGCTATTGCTCAGCGTAAATTAGATGCTGAAGAAGCTGAAGCCACAGCGGCAGCTGAGGCAGAGAGTGCTGGCGAAGTAACCGAAACGGTAACTACCGAAGATAGCAGTGCTGAGCAGAACAATGCGGCTGCCGATGAAGTTGTCGGCGAAATATCTTCGATTGAAATTGCAGAAACCGAAGAAGGTCCTGAGATTGAGGTCGAAGTGACCGTCGTTGAAGATGAAATCGAAGCCGTTGAAGTTGAGCAAGCTGAATTAGCTCTTGAAAGCGCAGAAGCCGAAAACAACGTCGAAGTAAGCAATAGCAAAAACGCTTAAGGGCATTTACATTGCAATTTAATATAGTTGCGGATGAAAATATGCCTAACGTAGAGCCTTGGTTCGCGCCTTTTGCAAAAAGTATAAGGCGTGTGGCCGGGCGAACGTTAACGGCTAGCGCACTTAAAGACGCCGATGTCCTATTGGTGCGGTCTATTACTCAAGTCAACAAGCACCTGCTTAGCGGAACGCCCGTTAAATTTGTAGGCAGCGCCACCATTGGCACAGATCACATCGATCAATCTTTTTTAAAGCAACAATCTATCCCTTTATATCATGCCCCTGGCTGTAATGCTCAATCTGTCGTCGATTGGCTTTTGTCAGTACTTTGCCGCTTGCATATTGAGCACGAGCTAAATTGGTCAAAAAAAGTAGTTGGTGTTATTGGCGTCGGGCATGTAGGTAGTAAGGTTGCAAACCGTTTGAAGCAATTTGGAACAAAAGTGCTGGTGTGTGATCCGGTCAAAAACGCAAATGGCGAACTTCCAGAGCATATCGATATAGAGTCACTCTTATCTCAAAGCGATATCGTTTGTGTGCACGCTCCTCATACTCGCAGTGGCGACTATCCTACTCATCAGATGTTAAACGCTGATCGTTTGTCGTTAATGCCAAAAAACAGTTGGTTAATCAATGCTGGACGTGGACCTGTCACTGAAGAATCAGCACTGCTCGAAGCACGAGTTAAGAACGCGTTAAATGTCGTCTTGGATGTTTGGCCCAATGAACCCAATGTCAATGTTTCTTTGTTAGAGGCGGTGCACCTGGCTTCTCCACATGTCGCTGGCTACAGCTTAGAAGGGAAGTTTAAGGGAACTGAAATGTTAGCGCGCGCGTTTGCAAAGGAGTTTGGCTTAACCTCTATTAAATCTGTGCCATTGCCTACTGGTGTTACGGTAGATGCGCGTTTATTTGAAAAATCAGATGTTGAGCAGTGGGCAAGTGAAATAGTATTAGCACTGTATGACCCTGCAAGAGATACTGCCGTTATGCGATTTAGCGCCGGTAAAAATCAGTTAGATGTGAGTACCTTTGATGCTCTCCGAAAAGAATACCCAACGCGCCGAGAAATAGCTTCTACGGCTATTGCACACGCTCCAAAAGTGCTTGAAGATCGTTTAAAAAAGTTTGGCTTTACCCAATTTAAGTAGCGTTTATTTAGCGTTTTTAATATTGGACTGAGCTTGAAAAACCGACTTCATCAGTTGCTCAACGAGCATCGAATCACTTTCTTTGACGGCGAGTTCAAGTTCATCGATAAACTTTGGACCACCTTCATGGTCAAAGCTGGCGAGCCAGCGAAAACCCTCGAGCGTTAATACGCAATGATCAAAACCAATTTGCCGTTCAATATCTGAAAAGCGAATTAAGCCTTCTTCTTTTAGCCATAAAAAAGTATTGAAGCAGGCTAAATGACGTTCGCTGTGCATGCCATATTCATCGGGAGTATCTAAGCCACTGATATCTTCAACGTACATCGAAATTTGGCGTGGAAATGCGCGATACAAACTCAGCAGAATTCGCGCGCTGTCATTGTAAAATTCAGTAATATGAATATCTAACATATTAGTCTTGCTTATAATTTCTGAAAAATCGATCCATGCGTTCAGCTGCTTCAGTTAACACTTCTTTTGGCGGTAAAAATACCATTCTGAAATGGTCAATGTCTGGATAGTTAAAACCACGCCCATGAACGACTAATATTTTTTCTTGCTTCAGTAAATCGAGCGCCATGGCTTCATCATCGGATAGCGAGAACTTCTTTTTATCCATTTTCACAAAAAGGTACAGTGCACCTTTTGGCTTCACAACAGACAAACCAGGTATGCTGCTTATTGCATCTACAGCCTGGTTACGCTGTTCGTAAAAGCGACCACCGGGAGCAACTAAATCATTAATGGTTTGATAACCTCCAAGTGAGGTTTGAATGGCGTATTGTGCCGGAACATTGGGGCATAATCGCATGCTAGACAGCATATTAAAGCCTTGGATTAAATCCTTTGCTAAATGCTTAGGCCCGGATATGAGCATCCAGCCCGATCGCCAACCGCATAGCCGGTAAGCTTTTGATAAGCCATTAAAGGTTAGCGTTAGAACGTCATGTGAAAGCGCCGCTAAACAGTGATGTTGTGCACCGTCGAAAAGTATTTTGTCGTAAATTTCATCGGCTAAAATAATGAGATTGTGTTCACGCGCAAGCTCAACTATTTCCAATAGCAGAGCTTTAGAATAAACAGCACCGGTAGGGTTATTCGGGTTGATAACCACAATGGCACGAGTTCGCTCAGTGATTTTACTCTTAATATCGTTTATATCGGGGAACCAATCGGACTGTTCGTCGCATATGTAATGAACAGCTTTACCTCCAGATAAAGTGACGGCTCCTGTCCACAACGGGTAATCGGGCGCGGGAATAAGTACTTCATCGCCATTGTTGACAATACCTGTACATGCCAAGTGTATGAGTTCACTTGCACCATTGCCTAAATACACATCGTCAACATCAACATTATGAACGCGCTGTTGTTGGTAATATTGCATAACCGCTTTGCGGGCTGAATATATTCCCTTTGATTCAGAGTAACCTTCTGAGTGAGGTAAGTTTTTGATGACGTCGGTAATAATTTCGTCCGGAGCATCAAACCCAAAAGGCTTTGGATTACCAATGTTTAATTTTAGGATTCGGTGACCTTCATCTTCCATGCGTGCGGCTTCATCAAGAACCGGACCGCGGATCTCGTAAAATATATTCGCCAGCTTGTTCGATTTAAGTATTTCCTTCATGGGTCTTAAAATCCTAAAATGGGTTATGTTATGCGCTCAGGGGCAATGGTTTAAATATCAAATGCATCCAAATCGTACAATTTAGAGTATAAAGATTCTCAGACTGAAATCTATGGGAGATTGGCATGAGTGATAAAATAGTCAAAAGTGATGAACAGTGGCAACAAGAGTTATCAGAAGAGCAATATTTGGTGACTAGAAAAGCGCATACTGAACGGCCTTTCAGTGGTATCTATTGGGACGAAACCAGTGATGGAATTTATCGGTGTGTTTGCTGCCAAACACCACTGTTTAAATCTACGGCAAAATTCGATGCGGGTTGTGGCTGGCCTAGTTTCTATGAAACGCTCGATAAAAGTGCAATAAAAGAAATTACCGACACGAGTCATGGCATGGTTCGAACCGAGGTAGTGTGTGCGGCCTGTGATGCTCACCTAGGGCACGTATTTCCAGATGGACCAGGGCCAGAAGGTTTGCGTTACTGTATTAATTCAGCATCGATGCAGTTAGAAAAAGACAGCTAAGGAGAGTAGCACGTTGACGTTTGAAGACTTCTGGCAGCAGGCTATTCGCCATCATGGCACGGCACAGATTATTGAATCTCTTTTACCAACGCCTGTAAACAATGCCGTGCTCATGGAACGCACCGATGCAGAATATTTAAGTTTACTCACTAGACGTGTTTTTCGAGCAGGGATGAAACATTCTGTTGTCGACTCACGTTGGGCTGCATTTGAAAAAGCATTTTGGCATTTTAACCCTCAAGCGTGCCAATTAATCAGTGATGAATTGTTTGATCAACATATGCAAAACAGTGAGCTTATCCGGCATTGGCGAAAAATGAAAACCATCCCCATCAATGCAACGATGGTGTTAGATGCCGCTCAAGAGCACGGGTCATTCGGACACTTTTTATCGCAATGGCCTACACACGATATAGTCGGGTTGTGGCAGTATGTAAAAAAGCATGGCGCTCATTTAGGAGGTGATGGTGGAGCACGCTTTCTTCGTATGGCAGGTAAAGACACCTTTGTGCTGAGCGAAGATGTAACGCGAGCGCTCATAAACGCTAACGTGGTGACTAAAAAGCCAACAAGTCTGCGAGATTTAGCCACCGTACAACATTATTTTAATGATCTTGCCGATGAATCAAAAAGACCTTTATGTGAAATTAGTATGGTGATGGCCTTGTCGATTGGTCCAAGGCATTAAGCTTGGTATTGTTTGTATTTGTTTAAGGCCCCTTGAATGATCATCCATTGTGCGGCGTAGTAAGTGATCATAATTAGGTAGCTGCTAAAAGGTAAAGGCCTTAAGAATCGATCAATCGCTATGAATGAGTCAGAAAGAATAAAAACAAATGCCCCCAGTACGGCCCACTTTATGGGTAGCGTAGAATGCGTGGCCAAAACCCCCATGAAACCAATAACAACTAAATAGGCAAATACTGGCGCAATTAAATCTCCCAAGTGTGGTGTGAGTAAAAATGCCATCACCAGCATGTATCCTATGGCCATTGTAGAAATCGGCCAGCGCGTGTGAGCAGAAGACCAATGCCTAGCGAAGAAAACGCCGTAATTTAATTGCGCCACTAAAAATGCAGCGACACCAGGAACAAAGAAATCGAATTGCAGTAATACATCACCACAAGCGCTAAAAAATAATGCCAGCAACAACAAGATTCGACCGGAAAAAGGAAAGCCCTTGAACACAGCGAAAAATAGCACAGCAATTGGCAGCATTTTTAGAAGCCAAGTAACGGGCAGTGGGTCAAAGGGTAGTAACGCTAAATAGAAGAAAGATGTTGCAAGAAACAGCCAGTGATAAATTATTGTCATAAGAAATGGTTTATTGTTTTTAGAGTAGAGTGACATATTGCTTTAATTTGCACAATCAAAGTTAAGAGATGAGCAGGGCCCGCCGTTTTAGGTGGCCTGCTCAACTTTAAGTGGGCTTAGTTTAGAATTAAGAATTCTAATAAGGCCTTTTGTGCGTGTAGTCGGTTTCCGGCTTGTTCAAAAACAACCGATCGAGGGTCATCCAGCATATCTTCGCTGACTTCTTCGCCTCGGTGTGCTGGCAAGCAATGCAAGAATACGGCGTCTTTGTCGGCTAAATCCATGAGTTTGGGTGAAACTTGGTAATCTGCAAAGGCAGCAAGACGAGCCTTAGTTTCTTCCTCTTGCCCCATGCTGGCCCATACATCCGTGGTAATAAGGTGCGCGCCGCGACTCGCTTCTTCAATTGAACGAGTAATGGTCACTCTATCGCCCGCTTTCTCGACTAATTTCGCATTAGGCTCATAACCTTCTGGGCAGGCGATATTTAATTTGAAATCGAATAGCATGGCTGCGTTAATGTAGCTACTACACATATTGTTCCCATCGCCGATCCAGGTGACAGTTTTGCCTTCAATGCTGCCTCTGGCTTCAATGTAGGCTTGCATGTCAGCTAACAATTGGCATGGGTGGTAATCATCGGTCAGCGCGTTGATAACAGGAACGGTGCTGTATTGTGCAAAGGTTTCAATTTTTTCATGTTCAAAGGTTCGAATCATTACCGCATCGACCATTTGAGATAAGACACGTGCGCTGTCTTCTATGGGTTCGCCTCGACCCAGTTGGGTATCGCGCGAGGATAAAAAGATCGCGCTGCCGCCGAGTTGCGTCATTCCTGCTTCAAAAGAAACCCGCGTCCGTGTGGATGATTTTTCAAAGATCATGCCTAAAACTCTGTTTTTTAGAGGTTCGAACAGAGTTTTAGATTTGTGAAGTGCTTTCAGTTCACCGGCACGCTCAATAATGCTCAATGCTTCAGCTTTAGAAAGATCATTTAACGTTAGGAAGTGTCTAACAGACATCGGGTTGCTCCAATTTAAATAGTACAACTATTTTTACGAAAGCGAGAAAGGCTAGCACGCAATGCCATATAACGGCAATTGCGATTTTAGCGATACAATAGGTTATTCCATGCAACGTCCGATTTGATCAGAACATTCAACTGTTATTGGCCTGAGTGCTTGTTGTGTTTGTGGGAATAAGTACAATAGTGCAAATAATTGACTAAATTAGTAGGGTTTATGACTGATACCATTGAAAACATTAAAGAACAAATAGCGTCTAACGACATTTTACTTTACATGAAGGGCAACCCTAACCAGCCAATGTGTGGTTTCTCGGCACGTACAGTGCAATCGGTTATGAGTTGCGGCCAGCGCTTTGCCTATGTCGATATTCTACAGAATCCTGACATTCGTGCTGAGCTTCCAAAATACGCTAATTGGCCAACTTTCCCTCAATTATGGGTAAAGGGTGAGTTAATCGGCGGTTGTGACATTGTGAATGAAATGTTCGAAAAGGGTGAATTGCAAACACTGTTAGCGGAAGCAGCTCCTGCAGCTGAATAAGCACGGAAAATAGTGTTAAACTGAAAGACCCCAAACGGTTAAGTTTGGGGTTTTTTTTTGGAACCTAACGTGCAGGTAATGGATGTATCTGCCCTTATTCAGAGAGCGTTATGGCATTAACAGATTCCCAACTATTACGATACGCCCGAAATATTCTGCTAGCAGATGTTGATATTAAAGGCCAAGAAGCGCTGCTCGCAGCAAACGTGCTTGTGGTGGGCGTGGGTGGGCTTGGTAGCCCAATTGTCCAGTACCTAGCGGCGGCAGGTATCGGGGCTTTAACACTGGCCGATGCCGATTACGTTGATGAAACTAACCTGCAGCGGCAAATCATTCACTCTCAAGATACCGTTGGGCAGTTGAAAGTTAACAGCGCTGCACAATGGGTTCATCAGCTAAATAGTGATGTTTCAGTCGAAGTTATATCCGAAAACGTGACATCAGTGAATGCTAAGCGGCTGGTTGCGAATGCTGATGTTGTGGTTGTTGGTTCGGATAATTTCAGTAGTCGTTATTTACTGAATGAAACCTGCCATCGGCTCAATACCCCACTAGTTTCTGCTGCGGCGATTGGCCTAAGCGGCCAATTAACGAGCTTCGATTTTAGACAAGAAAACAGTGCTTGCTTTGCTTGTGTGTATCCCGACGGCCAAGATGACCAAGTCAGCTGCGCAACGGCGGGAGTTTTAGGGCCTGTTGTAGGCACAATGGGGTCACTGGCGGCTTTAGAAGTACTAAAGATTATCGTTGGCTTCGGCACTCCTTTGTTTGGCCAGTTACTGACTTGGGATGCAAAATCCCTAGAGTTTCAAAAATTCAACTATGCTAAGAACACAGCTTGTCCTGTGTGCCATTCCGTTAAGGCGTAATTCATGACCCAAGATCAAAAACAACGTGAACATTTTCTGCTATTAATTGCCTTTGCAATGCCGATCGCTTTTTCTTCGTGGATGGCGTTGTTGAACAACTTCACAATTGAAGCCGCTTCATTTACTGGGAGAGAGATAGGAATTTTACAAAGCCTAAGAGAAGTACCTGGGTTTTTAGCGTTCACCGCAGTGTTTGTTTTATTGTTTTTAAAAGAGCAGCGGTTTGCGGTCATTTCACTGTTCACGTTAGGTTTTGGCGTGTTTTTAACAGGCTTCTTTCCAAGTGCCATGGGCTTGTACATAACGACTATTATTATGTCTATTGGGTTTCATTATTTTGAGACCATTAATCAATCGTTAACGCTGCAATGGCTACCAAAAGAACGAGCCGCTGAATTTATGGGGAAAGCACTGTCTGTAAAAGCGTTTGCGGCTGTTTTTACGTTTGGTGGTGTCTGGCTAACGATAGACTATTTTCATATCGATTATAAATGGGTGTATGCGATCTTTGGTGGGCTGACGCTCGGGCTGGTAATTTATATGATATTTAAATACCCCTTGTTTGAAGCCAAAACGCCGCAGCAGAAAAAGCTAGTGTTTAAGCAGCGTTATTGGTTGTTCTATTTACTCACTTTTTTAAGCGGTGCCCGCCGGCAAATTTTTGTTGTTTTTGCCGCTTTTATGATGGTTCAAAAATTTGGCTACAGTGCCGGTCAAGTTGCATTATTACTGCTGATTAACCACTTTTTTAATATGTTATTCGCTAAAAAAATTGGCGCATGGATCGGTCGTGTTGGCGAAAAGCGAGCGTTAACGATTGAATACGTGGGGCTTATTTTTGTCTTTGTGAGTTACGCCCTGGTTCAGAATGCTTGGATTGGCGCGGCACTCTATGTTATTGATCATTTGTTTTTTGCGTTTGCTATTGCTATTAAAACCTATTTCCAAAAAGTCGCAGATCCTGCTGATATGGCTTCTACTGCAGGAGTTTCTTTTACCATTAACCACATTGCCGCCGTTGTGTTACCAGCAGTTCTTGGTTTGGTCTGGTTAAAATCTCCCGAGCTTGTTTTTTATATCGGCGCTGGTTTTGCATTTATGTCATTGGTCTGTAGTCAAATGATCCCTAGGCACCCAGAATCTGGAAACGAAACGGTCTCCTTATTTGCCTTCGCTAAGGCTAGAGCATGAATATTGAATCCACAGAGAGGACGCTTGATTTAACCGGACACTTTTTAATCGCCATGCCAGATATGGGTGATCCTGTATTCTCAGGTACAGTTACTTACTTGTTGGTGCATGATGATGACGGAGCTTTAGGTGTCATTATTAATCGTCCGCTAGAGGTGGAACTGCAAGAGGTTTTCAAAGCCGCCCAGATTGAAACCTATGAACCTGAAGTAGGAGAGTTGCCTGTTTATCATGGCGGTCCGGTAACACCAGAGCAGGGTTTCATTTTGCATCGGCGGCGAGAGCGGTCTTGGGCAAGTGCTATCACCAACGATGAGCTGAGCTTAACAACCAGCCGAGATATTCTTGTTGATATTGCGAGTAAAAAAGGTCCAGAAGAGTATCTATTTTGCTTAGGCTATTCTGGTTGGACTAAAGGCCAGCTTGAAGAGGAGCTTAAAACAAATGCTTGGCTAACGGTTAAAGCGGATACTGATATTATTTTTGCACCCAACGCTGAAAAATACACTCAAGCCTTAAAACAGCTCGGTATAGACCAAGCTGTTTTGTCTGGGCAAGGTGGTCAAGCCTAAATTTTAAACTGATTGACCAATTCACTTTGTGTCGTTGAAAGCTCGTTTAATTTGTTTGAGTTTTCAGCGCCTTGTTGAGCGCTTTCGGCAATATTTTCTGACATATCCGATATTTGAATGATGTTTTGGCTTACTTCTTTTGCAACAGCACTTTGCTCTTCAGATGCTGTGGCTATCGTTCGGCTCATGTCATTTACTAGCTCCAAGCTATCGACCATTTTATTCAACGAACGGAAGGTGGCTTGAGTTTTTTCTACCGAAACATCGGCACTGCTTACGTTTTCTTCTACAATTTTAACCGCTTTAGAAGAGTTAGTTTGCAAGGCGGTAATCATTTCTCGAATCTCGTCTGCTGAAGATTGTGAGCGGTTTGCAAGCGATCTAACTTCATCGGCTACCACGGCAAAGCCTCGTCCTTGTTCACCCGCACGAGCTGCCTCGATAGCGGCATTTAAGGCTAATAGGTTCGTTTGCTCGGCAATACTTTGAATAACATTCAAAATTTCACCTATTTTCTGGCTATCATTTGAAAGCGAATTAATGACTTGAGAAGCCTCATCTAAAGACGCCTTTAAATGCTCAACGAACTCAACATTTTCACTAATGGTTGCAATGTTTTGCTGCGCGTAATTGGTCACGCTGGTCACTTCGGCACTGGTTTGTTCGGCGTTGGAAGCAACTTCTAATACGGCGGCTTCCATCTCGGTCACGGCGGCGGCCACTGAATCTGTTTGTTCTTTTTGTGCACTGACATCAAGATTGGTTTGCTGACTCATGTCGTAACTTTTTTGAGAAACTTCTTTGATGGTGACAGCTGATTCCTGCACCTTAGAAATAAGCAAACTGAGCTGGTCGGAAATTAAATTGATGTGATCAGAAATAAGACCCATTTCCGCACCGTAATTGGTTTTTATACGATCCGATAAATTTCCACTGGCAATTTTATCTAAAGCTTCCATGATGCCCGCTAAAGGGTAATGAATAGAACGAAATACGTTAACACCAATTAAAATAGAAACTGTTAAAGTGATGAGAAATAGAGAAATACCTAACAGGTTGGCTTGTTTAGCGACATCTTTTGCCTCTGAAACAGCGGTATCGGTTGTGTTGCGAACCTGACCGACGAAGGCCGACATATTTTGAGTGGCGAGATTGACTAAATCGGCTAGGGTTTGTAATTCATTTTGGCTGTCGCTGGTGAGTTGAACATATAATTTATGGCGTTGAAACAAACCCTCAGGCTCAGCAATTGCGCGATTCAATAAGGATACAATTTGTTCAACGTCACCCGCTTGAGAGGGTAAGCTAGAGGAGATATTATTAACTTTTTCGTTAATTCCACTTAAGTAATTCATTAACTCTGATTCAACTTTCACCAGCCGCTCTGGGTCTAAAATGGTCAGTGCTTGCTGAATGAAAGATTGAGCGCTGATTGCTTGGCGTTGAATGAACTCTAAATCCCAAACGGCGCTTTCCGCATTTTGCCGCTTTGCGGTGTTGACAATAGAGTTTAAGTCTTGATTAAAAAACAACCATTCGCCATTGAAATATTCAAGCTCTTTTATCGCGTTAACGCGTGCTTCAACCTTGGTATCTTGCAAGTCTAAGTGATGACGAGATAGTTCAAAAATTTGTTGAGACAACTCGTCAACATTACTCGCACCGCTGTCATAGTCGGGTAGAGCACTGAGCTTTGTGCGAACAAGCGCTAAGTTTTGTTCGTATTTTGACGTCGCTAATTCAAAGTTTTGTCTCAGCTGAGCTAATTTTTCAGCATCCTCCGCATTGGCATGTTGCATCACGGCTCGGTTGGCGTCCTGTACGTTTAAAAGAAGCGTATTGGCGTTATCGAGTAGCTGACCTAGCGTGGTTGCGGTGTATTCTAATTGGCTCGTGAGCTTATTATTCGACGTCAGTGAAAAGCCCGCCATCGCAAATATCAGCAAGCATGTGAGTGTAAACCCCAGTGCGACGCGTTGAACCAAAGAAATTTTTAACATCAGACTGCCTTAGAATGGATATTTAGAAGGGATATCGACAATTATAGCTAAAACTTGAGTGTTTGCTCGGTAAAGATAACGGTAAATGGCGTGAATAGGGCGTTCGAGGTATAGGGGGAACTTATGTTAGAGTGTTGGCTTTAGAAAATCATCCATGTAGATAGGAGGAACCCAGTGATATGAGTAATTTAAGGGATGAGTTTAAGGTCATTGTTGAGCCGTGGTTAGAATTTTTACCCGGTGGAGCAGAAGCTTGGTTTGAATGGCTGGTGGTGGCCTGGATTGGTGTTTTTGCTGTATTTCTTCACTTAGTTTTGCATTTGTTTGTTCGACATTATGTCGCCAATTGGATTTCACTTTGGACGTCGAAATTAAAGGGCAACTGGCAATTTTCGTTATTTAGCCATAATTTGTTTCGTCGTGCTTCTTTTGTGATACAAGGTGCGGTTGTTCAATTGCAATCAGTTTGGTGGTTAGATGAGAGCTCGACCATCTTCAAAGTCATCAAATTTGCCAGCGATCAATGGATACTGCTGTTTCTATTGTTAACCCTGTTTTCTGTGTTAGACGTTTTTCATGGGGTTTGGAATCGCCGTGCTTCGGACGGAAACCATTTTCCAATAAAGGGCATTCTGCAAACGATTAAATTACTGGCGTCATTGTTTATCGGGTTAGTCGCTATTGCACTGCTCATTGGCAAATCACCGCTATTGCTGCTCAGTGGGTTAGGCGCGTTATCCGCCGTGATGATGTTGGTGTTTAAAGACCCCATTTTAGGGTTAGTGGCGGGTATTCAACTTTCCGCAAACGACATGTTGGCCGTTGGCGATTGGCTAGAAATGCCCAAATATGGTGCCGATGGCGATGTCATTGATATCGCATTAACCACCGTTAAGGTGCGCAATTGGGATAAAACCATTACGACCATTCCTGCATATGCCCTTATTTCGGATTCGTTTAAGAATTGGCGAGGCATGACCGAGTCGGGCGGGCGTAGAATTAGCCGCAGCGTGTTGATTGAAACTAGCAGTATTCGGTTCTTAGATGAAGCATTGTTGGCTGATTTGAATAAATCAGAATTGGTTGGGCGCTATTTAAGCGAACGGCTTGAGCAAATTGAAGCCGAGAACAAGCAAAAGAATGTCGATATGGGCGTTCTAGTGAATGGTCGAAGGCTTACGAATATTGGTACTTTCCGCCAATATTTAGTGAACTATTTGCAAAGTCATCCTTGCATTCATAAAGATATGACACTGATGGTTCGGCAACTGGCACCCACTTCAGAAGGGCTGCCGATTCAAATATATGCGTTCACCAATACTACCAGTTGGGGAGAGTACGAAAATATTCAAGCCGATATCTTTGATCATATATTTGCAGCGATGCCGGCCTTTGATTTACGCATTCATGAAGCGCCAACGGGAAATGATGTCCGTGCGCTACAGCGCAATTTAAGGGCTTAATTAAGACTCAAAAAAAGCCAGTTCACCGATGAGTGAGCTGGCTTTTAGTTTTTCTAGTTGTTTAAACTAGACTCATTAACCGCATTATTATTGTCGATCGGTAAATGCCCATTATTGATATATTCTGTCAGACCTTTCCAATGCTTTAAGCTGTACGCGATGGCTTCACCGAACTTACCCTTTGGAGCAACCTGCTCAATCTTCTTCTCCAGCTTCTGTTTTAACTTAGCTAAGATCGGACGCGCTTTTTCATCTCGGGCTCGTTTTTTATCTTTCGCCGTTTTACCTTTTAAACTCTTTTCAAGGCCGTACAGCTTTTGGATCAGTCTGATCAGTTCGGTGATCGCTGGACTCTTCTTACCTCTCGGTAACGCCTTTTCCGCGTCCATAAATTTCCGGCGTGGGTGCGCCCAGCACTGAGCGTGCTGTAACTGATACGTTTCAACGGCACCTAATAACCAGCATAACCGTCCGTCATGACCGCGCCTTTGCAATCCGCCAATAATTGTGTGGTAACCGAGCCACTGCGGCTCGGACTGTAGTGGAACAAGGTGATGTCCTTGCCGTGCTTGGCCAGCTTACCCGGCGGGGCTTTGGCTCGGCGTATCCACATGTAGGATTTTGAACTGGCCGCCTTGCTAGGTTCTTTATTCACCTGGACGCTGGTTTCCGCCATGAGGATTAGGGGCGCTTGGTGAATTTCACGTTCAAAGCAATCGATGACCGGTTGTATCGACTCACTGAGGTTCAGCATCCAGTTGGCGAGCGTGTTGCGCGGTAGGTCGATGCCATAGAGGTTGAAGATATGGCTCTGACGATGTAGCGGTAAGGCACCTTGGAACTTTGCCGTGACAACAAAGGCTTGCAGTTCAACTCCCGCGTTGCTCTTGGGCAGTTAGGTGGGTTCCGGTTTGGCGATGATCACGTCGCCCTCGCACGCTGGGCAGGCGTATTTGGCGCGAACATGCTGCTCAACAAACACTTGCGCGGGGATGACATTCAGCTTTTCGCTGATGTCTTCACCGATCCGTGTTTTCTGACAACCGCAACGGCAGGCTTTGTCGTGCTCGACACGGCGACGTTCTAGATGGCTCGGTAAGGGTTTACGACCTCGCTTCGCGGCTGGCTTTTGCGCGTCGTTCGGTGAGTCGTTAATTCGATTTAGCTTTTTTTTTTTGCATCTACAAAAATTACTTTTTTGGGCATTACTGGAGCTTGTAGTTGTAAAAGCTCCCACTTATAACACTCGGTAAATCAACTTGATCAACGTTAGCCTAATGCCCAATTCAAGCATTAGAAAAAAATAACCGGCTTAAAATCAATTAATAACAATAACTTAGAGAGTGAATGCCAAAAGTTTTACCCGAACACAGTCAATCACCCAAGTTAGGTCTTATTCTCTCAAAGTCCGCTCCGTGGTGGGAGCGGAAGTAACCGCCTTTATTGAGTTAGGTGCTCACTGTTCGATAGCGGACATAAACTGGACGAGCGAACAAGGCATCAGAAACAATCGCTCCTGAATTAAGCTATCAAGGCAAAGTAGGCGTTTCATTGTTATAGAACTGTAACAACTATCCTGGCACTTGAAACGTTTGCTAAGTTGATGATCATTTTTTAATTTCTTTATCATAAGAAAACAAGCTCCTGTTTTGCTCGTAATCGTCAACTGTTACAACTGATTTAAATAGGCTGTTAAATAAACGTTCAAACTCAACCATTTCAGAACTTGTTTTATAGAAGTAGACAAATTTATTGAGTGCGTCTCTATTTCCATATCTAGCAGCAGAATATGAGATCATAATCTCATCCCACTCGCCGACTACAAGTGAATTGCTACTTGTACTTTTCCAAATGTCATTCGCAAGTGCTTCAATGTTATCATAGCCTGCTTTTTCTAAAGACATAAACGTTAAATATCTATTTTGCCCTTCTACAGCATACTTTCTAAGCTTGTCCTCGGCTTCCGTTCCTTTTAGGGAACTGGCAGATACCTCGATCAAAGCATCGCTAATAAGTTCTTGATCAGACTTTAGCTGTTGGTCAAGCAAAGAATCAAAAGTAGAAGGCTTCTCATGATGCATTCCAGCATTAACAGCTATCTGCATGAGCATGGGGTTTGTAGAAATGTAATCTTCAATTAAATAATAGTTTTCTGATGTGATGGCATTGTACAGAGCCATTTCAACATATGTATCTGCAGGGTTTTGAAGAAATAGCTCTAGTAATAACTCTGGATTTTCTTCAGATAATTGGACGAGCGGTATCATTTCTCTATCGTTGTCTGAGAAGCTCATTTGATCCTCATAACTCTTTGAGAATGCGGTATACCACTCAAGTATTTCACTCTCGGATAGTGTGTCAAAGTCCGGGTTGAAAATTGAAGTTAGGGATTTATTGCTTAGACTTGAAGCGTTTGCCTCGGATATCCTTATATTTATTTTGCTCTCGGTAGGGGCAATTTATTGAGTCGTGTCAACTTGCAAGGATGCGTTTTTAATACGCTTTTCTAGATTGTCTAGTGAGACTCTAATTTCGGATAGTGCCTGTTGCACTTGCTCTTGATGAAGTTCCTGGTCATGCTTTACACCAATTAAACTAATTGTTTGAAGCACAACAAGCACTAGTAGAATTATGCGAGCAACGTAGTTTGATACAGCGCTCTGTTTCAATTTGCTCTTCCCTTAATAATTCACCCAATGTGGATCGCTTTTATCTAAATTCCATCATTCTAATTAGACCACAATTCCGAGGTTTCGTCTTATTCATAAAAATATAATATGTGACCTCTACCACAATATTGAGCACTGTTCGTAGATGGTATTGAAGTGTAAAGGTATCGTCTGTAATCTCCGAAAGGAATTTGAACTTACACTAAATAAATTTATCGATACAACAAGGCTGATGGCTTTCTTGTACATTTGAAGCTTAACTTCATGTTCACTTGAGCGACCTTCGAAAGTTGAATATTGTTCCGCAAACCACTTAAAAAGCAAGCTTGCTTTGTCCAGAATTTTGTTGTTTCAGGCTCCATTGCGCCTGTTCCACGCAGTTTACCTCGTTGTTTGAGCCAAGCAGCAAAGGCGGTATTTCCGAGACATAAAAAAAACCCCTGAAACGTATGGTTTTCAAGGGTTCTGGGTCTTTTTTTAATTTTTGTGTTTTCTTACTTTAACCGCCTTAACTTTACAATGTTTATGCCGTTATTGACACTTTGAATCGCCGCAGTTTAGGCAAGTTAGACAACCGTCCATAATGATGGCTGCTTTGGTGTTACACTTTTTACATACGTGGGCATCGGCTGGAAAGTCACCAGAATCGGCGGCATCGCCAGATTTTGGTGCTGCAGTTGCTGCTTCATATTGCTTTCGCTTTTCTTCGATCAGTTTTTGCTGATGCTCATCTAAGCCTTCTTCTTTAATCATACCGATCATTTTTAAGTGCTTTTCAACGACATCGCCAATTTCAGCAACAAGACTCGGCATAAATTTACCACCGCGTTTGAAATAACCGCCTTGTGGATCAAATACAGCGCTAAGCTCATCGACAATAAAGGTTATGTCTCCACCTTTACGGAAAACCGCCGAGATAAGTAACGTCAGTGCAACAACCCACTGGTAGTGCTCCATGTTTTTCGAGTTTATAAAAATCTCGAACGGGCGTCTTACTTCGTGCTCCGTACCTTCGTTTAACACCATGTCGTTAATGGTGACGTACATAGCATGTTCAGACATCGGCGTTTTAATTTTATAAGTAGAACCAATGAGCATTTCGGCACGCTCGACTGACTCATGCATTTGCTCAATTTGAGCTTGTGCATTTTTTTCCGCTTGAGCGGCATCGTTAGCTAACTGAGCGGCTTTTTTCTCGGGTGTTACAACATCAAAGCCGACAATTTTTTGATTAATCTTTTTCATTTCAGTCATCCTTAAAACTTCCCGTAGTAGCCTTCTTTGAGTGCATCGAATAGGTTGGCGGCTGTATGTTCTTCACCGTCGTACTCTACCTTTTCATTACCTTTCAGCTCAATATTGCTGCCATCTTCAAGTTGGAAACGGTAAGTTGTATTTTCTAAATCTTCTTCTTTAACTAATACGCCTTGGAATGCTTCTGGGTTAAACCTAAAGGTAGTACAACCTTTTAGACCTTTCTCGTAGGCATATAAGTAAATGTCTTTAAAGTCATCGAACGGGTAGTCCGTTGGAATGTTCGCTGTTTTAGAAATAGATGAATCAATCCACAACTGAGAAGCGGCTTGAATGTCTACATGTTGCTTCGGCGAAATGGTCTCAGAAGACACGAAATATTCTGGTAATTGCTCTTCTGGGTCTGTGCTAAAAGGCATTGCTTTTTGGTTGATCAGCTCGCGATAAGCCAGCAGTTCAAACGAGAAAACATCGACTTTTTCTTTCGACTTTTTGCCTTCTCGAATAATGTTTCGGCTGTAATGGTGTGCAAAGCTAGGCTCAATACCATTACTGGCGTTGTTAGCAATAGACAACGAAATTGTACCTGTCGGTGCAATTGATGAGTGGTGGGTGAAGCGAGCGCCTGTTTGCGCGAGTTCAGACACCAACTCAGGTGCCACAGACGCTAATTTTTGCATATAGCGGCTGTATTTGGCGTGCAAGATACGTCCTGGCAATTTGTCGCCAACCTGATAGCCATCTTGAAGTAGTTCAGGACGTTGGCGCGTCATTTCATGAGTGATCTCGAACTCTTCATCCATGATTGGAGCAGCGCCTTTCTCTTTAGAAAGCTCTAATGACGTCTGCCAGCCAGAAAGTGCCATTTCTTTGGTCACTTCTTCTGTGAATTCAACCGACTTTTCATCGCCATATTTCATCTGCAACATGGCAATGGTGCTGCCTAACCCTAGATAGCCCATACCATGACGGCGTTTGCGTTCAATTTCGCGTCGTTGACCTTCAAGAGGTAGGCCATTGATCTCAACCACGTTATCGAGCATGCGGGTGAAGATACTGACAACTTTACGATATTTATCCCAATTAAAACGGGCTTTATCGGTAAATGGGTTTTCGACAAAGTGAGTTAAGTTGATCGAGCCGAGTAAGCAGCTTCCATACGGCGGCAACGGTTGCTCTCCGCAAGGGTTTGTTGCTCGGATTGTTTCGCAGAACCAGTTGTTGTTCATCTCATTAACTTTATCGATCAAGATAAAGCCAGGCTCAGCAAAATCATAAGTGGAGGTCATGATGATGTTCCACAAATTGCGTGCTTTGATGACGCGGTAAACACGGCAAGCGGTTTCACCTTGCTCATTCTGCATGTATCCATCTTTGACATGCCAGTCTTTCCAAATGATTTGGGCAGGGTCATTCACATCTAAGGAGTCGCGTTTAACTTCTGCTTCGCTAACTGGGAACACCAGTGGCCAATCGGCATCGTTGACGACCGATTCGATAAATTCAGACGTTACTAATAATGATAAGTTAAATTGGCGCAAACGGCCGTCTTCACGCTTAGCTTTGATGAAATCGATAACGTCTGGGTGGCTGACATCAAATGTAGCCATTTGGGCACCACGACGGCCACCTGCGCTAGAAACGGTAAAACACATGCGATCGTAAATATCCATAAAGGATAAAGGACCCGATGTATAAGCGCCTGCACCGCTGACAAAAGCATTTCGAGGGCGTAGCGTTGAGAATTCGTATCCAATACCACAACCTGCTTTCAACGTAAGGCCAGCCTCATGAACTTTCTCTAAGATACCGTCCATAGAGTCTTCAATAGTGCCCGAAACGGTGCAGTTAATGGTCGATGTGGCTGGTTTATGAGCTAAGGCACCCGCATTAGAGGTAATTCGACCGGCTGGGATTGCGCCGTTCTCAAGTGCCCAGGTAAACTTTTCACGCCATTCTTGCTGCTTCTTTTTACCTTTTTCGACGGAAGAAAGTGCCTCAGCAACGCGTACAAAGGTGCCTTTCATGTCTTGATCAACTGCTTCGCCTTGAGCGTTTTTCAGGCGGTACTTAGCATCCCAAATATCAAGTGATGCGGGTTGGTGGTCTATTTTTATGCAGTTGTCACGATCCAGTTGTGTGTTATCCGTCATGCTAAGCGCCTCTAATGCTCAAAGGTGGATGAGAAGTGTACTTGTGTTGCGAAGCATTCTAAACCACTACCTGTAGTAGTGTGAAGGGCTAAAATACCCATAAATTGTGTTTTGAATGGTTGACTTTAGTGCAGGGTGCATAACTTGAGGGTTTCGAGCGAATTGCAAATTTAAAATATTTTTGAGGCTGTGATTAAGTTCAAAACTTCAGACATTTCGAGAAAAATTAAACGCTGTTCAAATGGTTGGAAGTTGATCATAAAAGTGCTGGCTGTATAAAAATGCAGCAAAGGAGGCGATCCCTTTGCTGCACTGGCTTGCAAGATTTAAGCGTTTAGTTTGGCTTTTATGATTTGGTTTACTTGACCAGGGTTCGCCTGGCCCTTCGAAACCTTCATAACTTGACCAACGAAAAAGCCCATCAATTTATCTTTGCCGGCTTTCATTTCTTCAAATTGGCCTTGGTTGGCAGCGATCACTTCATCGACCATGGCTTCAATAGCGCCAGTATCGGTAACCTGCTTTAACCCCTTAGCTTCAATTATTTCATCCGCCGTCCCTTCACCTTGAGTCATGGCTTGGAATACGGTCTTTGCGATTTTGCCAGAAATCGTATTGTCTTTGATGCGAGCTAACAATAGACCTAGATCTTCCGCACTGATCGGGCACCTCTCTATACTTAAATCGGATTGATTCAAGAATTTTGACAGTTCTCCCATACACCAGTTTGCCGCAAGTTTGGCATCGCCAGAGACTTGTGAGGCCTGTTCGAAGTAATCGGCCATGACGCGATTGGCAGACAGTACTGTGGCATCGTATTCAGTCAGTCCTAAGTCAGCTTTGAAACGGGCTATTTTCGCGTCTGGTAGTTCTGGCAGCTCTGCTTTAACCGCTGAAATGTAAGCATCATCGATCAAGACAGGGAGTAAGTCTGGCTCAGGAAAATAGCGATAATCGTTTGCAAACTCTTTGCTACGCATTGGGCGCGTCTCGTTTTTGTCTGCATCGTATAATCGAGTCTCTTGAGTGATTTTGCCTCCATCCTCTAAGATGTCCATCTGGCGTTCAACTTCGCTGTGGATGGCTTTTTCAATAAACTTAAATGAGTTTAAGTTTTTCAGCTCAGTGCGCGTGCCAAATTCTTTCTGACCCTTAGGTCGCAAAGAAATGTTCACGTCACAACGCATTGAGCCTTGAGACATATCGCCATCTGAAATTCCAATATAGGTGATAATACTGTGTATTTTCTTTAGATAGGCGATCGCTTGTTTCGCGTTGCGAATATCCGGCTCTGACACTATTTCTAGCAGAGGTGTTCCTGCTCTGTTTAAATCGATACCCGAATGGCCTGCAAAGTCTTCGTGTAAAGACTTACCAGCGTCTTCCTCTAAGTGCGCGCGCGTTACACCAATTCGAAATTGCTCACCATCTTCAGTGGTAATGTCGACATGACCAACCCCAACAATGGGGTGATCCATTTGGGTCACCTGATAACCTTTGGGCAAATCTGGATAAAAATAGTTTTTACGATCAAAAACCGATTTCTTTCCAATCTCTGCATCAATGGCTAAGCCAAACGCGACCGCTTTTTTCAGTGCGCCTTCGTTAAATACGGGTAATACGCCTGGCAATGCTAAATCTATTGCGCTGGCTTGGGTGTTCGGCTCGGCACCAAACTGCGTGCTAGAACCAGAAAATATTTTCGATTGGGTAGAAAGCTGAACGTGAATTTCTAACCCGATAACCGTTTCCCATTGCATTTTAAAACTCCTTAAGCCTGTGGTTTGCGGGTGTGCCAATCAGTTGCCTGCTGGAACTGATGACCAATGTTTAATAGTTTGGCTTCTTGAAAATAATTGCCAATCACTTGTAGGCCAACGGGCATTTCGTCGACAAAACCGCAAGGCACGGACATGCCTGGTAAGCCAGCTAGGTTCACTGACAGGGTATAGATATCTTCGAGGTACATCGATACTGGGTCTTGATTTTTTGCGCCAATTTTCCACGCTGGAGACGGCGTAGTAGGCCCCATAATGACATCCACATCATTCAATGCGGCCACAAAATCATTTTTGATTAAGCGTCGCAATTGTTGAGCCTTTCGATAGTAAGCATCGTAGTAACCAGCCGACAATGCGTAGGTACCTACCATGATTCGGCGCTTAACTTCATCGCCAAAGCCTTCAGAACGAGAACGCATATACAGGTCGTTTAAATCTTTCGGGTCTTCACAGCGGTGGCCATAGCGGACACCATCGTAACGAGACAAGTTGGTCGATGCTTCAGCCGGCGCAATAATATAGTATGCAGGAATCGACAACTCGGTTCTTGGTAATGAGATCTCTTTGACGGTTGCGCCCATGGCTTCAAATTGCTTAACGGCGTCCATAATAGTCGCGCGTATGCCTTCATCTAGAGCGTCACCGAAAAATTCTTTCGGCAAACCAATCTTCAAACCCTCTAACGACTGATTTAGGTTTGCTGTGTAATCTTCAACAGGCTCATCCATAGACGTTGAATCTTTAGTGTCGAAACTGGCCAGCGCATTCATGATCATTGCCGCGTCTTCTGCGGTTTGTGTCATAGGACCGGCTTGGTCTAAAGATGAGCCATAGGCAACCATACCCCAGCGCGATACGCGGCCATAGGTCGGCTTTAAGCCGGTAATACCGCAAAATGCGGCTGGTTGGCGAATAGAGCCACCGGTATCTGTCCCCAGTGATGCTGGCGCTGTACCCGCTGCAACCACTACTGCAGAGCCACCGGATGAACCACCAGGCACACAATCAAGATTCCAAGGGTTTTTTGTAGCGCCATAGAAGCTGCTTTCGGTAGATGAACCCATGGCAAACTCGTCCATGTTGGTTTTACCGAGCATGACCATGCCTGCGGCTTTTAGGTTGCCAGTAGCGGTAGATTCATAAGGAGCGATAAAGTTGTCGAGCATTTTCGAACCACAGGCTGTTTTTACGCCTTCGGTGCAAAATAAATCTTTATGAGCAATCGGAATTCCTGTTAACGGACCGGCCGTTCCTGCTTTAAATTGTTCGTCCGCTTGCGCGGCTTGCGCCAACGCTTCTGAATCCGTGACGGTAACATAGGCATTGAGCTCGCCATCTTTTGCTTTAATGGCATCTAAATAGTGTTGTGTCAGCTCTACACTGCTGTATTTACCGGCATGTAGGTCATCTGAGAGTTCTTTGAGTGTTTTATGCAGCATGATGAACCTTAATTTTATTCAATAACTTTAGGGACAAGAAATAAACCGTGCTCAGCTTTGGGCGCGTTAGCTTGCAATGCTTCGCGTTGATTGGTCTCGGTGACTTCATCGGCGCGCAATCTTGCTGCTGCATCAAGCGGGTTCGCTAAAGGTTCAACATTTTCAGTATCGACCGCCTGCATGGTATCGACTAAATCTAAAATGCTCGACAGGCTCTTTACGTATTCGGGTAGTTCGCTTTCACTCACTTTAAGTCGCGCAAGTATCGCGACAGATTCAACTTTTGAGCTATCTATGCTCATTGTTAACTCCTCAACAGGGATCTACAAAAGGGTATTATGGTCTGAATATATGGGTTTTGATTGAAATTGAAATAGCGCTTTGATTAAAACACGAACAATTACTGTAAAAAAACCGTGCAGGGTATACGTTATCACATTTACGGCTTGCTCAAAAACCCTACGGTTGTTACATTGCAACGCTGTTACCGTTAGCTCTTACGTACATTTAAAGCGATATTAAACATGTTTAAAAAAATTAGAGGTTTATTTTCCAGCGATTTGTCCATTGATTTAGGGACAGCCAATACACTTATATATGTGCGTGATCGCGACATCGTTCTGAACGAACCGTCGGTGGTTGCCGTACGCATGACAGGCAATCAAAAGACGGTTGCCGCCGTTGGTCAAGAAGCTAAGCGTATGTTGGGGCGTACTCCAGGCAGTATTCAGGCGATTCGCCCAATGAAAGATGGCGTAATTGCCGACTTTCACGTCACTGAAAAAATGCTTCAGCACTTTATAGCCAAGGTTCATGAAAACAGCTGGTTTGCGCCAAGCCCAAGAGTATTGGTCTGTGTTCCTTGTAAATCGACCCAAGTTGAACGAAAAGCAATTCGCGAATCGGCTTATGGTGCCGGTGCCCGTGAAGTGTATTTAATTGAAGAACCGATGGCCGCGGCTATTGGAGCTGGCTTACCTGTTGAGGAAGCGCGTGGTTCTATGGTTGTTGATATTGGTGGTGGTACCACTGAAATCGCCATCATTTCATTAAACGGCATTGTGTTTAGTGAGTCCGTCCGAGTTGGCGGTGATCGTTTCGATGAAGCAATCGTTTCTTATATTCGACGTAACTATGGCTCTTTAATTGGTGAAGCAACCGCCGAGCGCGTTAAAATTGAGATTGGCTGTGCTTATCCTGGGGCTGAGATCAGAGAAATCGACGTTCGTGGTCGCAACCTAGCCGAAGGGATTCCTCGCAGCTTCACGTTGAACAGCAATGAAGTATTGGAAGCGTTACAAGAAAGCCTTTCAGCCATTGTTCAGGCTGTTAAAAGCGCCCTTGAACAAACACCACCAGAGCTAGCGGCCGATATTGCCGAAAGCGGTTTAGTGTTAACCGGTGGTGGCGCTATGTTAAGAGATATCGATCGCTTGCTGAGTGAAGAAACAGGCTTACCTGTGTTGATCTCTGATGATCCGTTAACCTGCGTTGCCCGTGGTGGTGGTCGAGCATTAGAAATGATGGATGAGCAAACGTTTGACTTCTTGAGCTCAGAATAAACGCCGCTATAATTTAAGTGAGCGTATTCATCAAAGCAAAGCACTTCTTTAGGAAGTGCTTTGTTGTGTTAATTGATTCAATAATTATGGCATAACCTAAAAGAGGAGAGACCCATTAAAGCGCTGTTTACGGCTGGTCCTCAACATGGCTATCGTTTTGCTCTCGTGGCCGCTATCTCTCTTTCGCTACTGGTTTTAGATTCTCGCTTTGCCCAGGTAGATATGCTGCGGCAGGCCATCTCCTATTTGGTTTCACCGGTTCAATCTTTGGTTACATTCCCCAGCGAAGTTATACATTGGTCTTCAACGACTTTTGCCGAGCGCGATCAGTTGATCGAAGAAAATCGTACGCTCAATAATCAAATCAGTGTTTTGCAGCAGAAAATGCAAAAACTTGCGGTTTTAGAAGCCGAAAATGATCGCCTAAGACGGTTGTTAGACGCCAGTGCACGAATTGAGTCAAGCTTTATGACCACTGAAATGATCAGTGTTGACCCTGACCCATACTCGATTCAGGTTATTATTAATCGTGGCGCAAGTGATGGTGCCTATGTTGGGCAGGCAATTCTAGATGCCGAAGGGTTGTTTGGCATGATTACTCAAGTTAACTCCATGACATCAAGAGTCGTACTGGTCGCGGACGCCAACATTGCCGTGCCAGTATACGTAAACCGCAACGGCATGCGCTCGGTCGTCATCGGTACCGGTGATTTAAATAATTTAGAGTTAGAGTACGTGCCCGACACGGCCGATATTGTCGTTGGCGATGTGTTGGTGACCTCCGGTTTAGCCGGCCGATACCCGGAAGGGTATCCCGTGGCGATGGTGGTAGCTAAGGAGCACGATCCTGGCGAACCATTTGCTCGTATCAGAGCGAAACCATTAGCTCAATTAAACAAAAGTAAAAATTTATTGATGGTATTCCAAAAAGAGGTCGCACAATGAAGCAAAAGCCGCCTCATGGGTTATGGCTAATAGCCGTCAGTTTCTTTATTGCCTTTTCATTAGCGGCGGTACCCATTCCTGGGCAATTTCAACTTGCTCGCCCCGATTTTGTGGGTCTCTTTTTAATCTTTTGGTGCCTGGTATTGCCAGAACGTTTTGGCATTACCATGGCGTTTGTTGTGGGTATTCTGTATGACACGCTCATCGGCACACAACTGGGTACTTATGGGTTAGTATTTTCTAGTGTGGCCTATTTAGTGTTGTTGCTGAACTTTCGGTTGCGTATGTATCCGTTGGGTCAGCAAGCGATGGTTGTTTTCTTGATTCTGGGCATCAGTCATGTGTTGGTGCAGTGGTTAAAAGATTGGTTTGTTGGTGGCATAACAGGCGAAATGCAAATATGGCCAGCGCTGGTTTCAGCGATAGTTTGGCCGTGGGTTTATGGCATAGGCCGTAATTTAATGCAGTATTTTCGAGTTCAATAAGGGTTGTCGTGTCATTAGTTTTAGCGTCTCAATCGCCACGCCGCAAGGAATTGCTGGCTACCTTAGGGGTAAACTTTAACGTTGCCAGTGCCGATATTGATGAAACGGTTTTAAAAGGTGAAGCGCCTTCGGATTATGTTCTGCGTCTAGCCCAAGAAAAAGCGACGGTTATTTTTAATCGATTGGGCGCGTCAAAAAATACCGTCCTTGGTTCTGATACCTCGGTGATTTTTCAAGATCACATATTAGGAAAGCCTCAAGATCAAGATGAATTTATGGGCATGATGGCTCGGCTTTCGGGTCAAACCCATCAAGTGATGACGTCAGTCGCTGTTATCAGCGATCAAAAAATAAGCAAACAGGTTGTTGTGACAGATGTAGTGTTTCACTCATTGTCGACCACGCTCCTAGAAAAGTACTGGAAAACCGGTGAGCCCTGCGACAAAGCTGGTGGTTATGGTATTCAGGGGCTTGGATCACTGTTCGTACGTGAAATTCGTGGCAGTTACTCTGCTGTGGTTGGTTTACCGTTGGCTGAAACGGCCAGCATGCTGCTGGCTCATAACATATCGCTTTGGAATGAAACCTTAAACGCAAATGACCTGTAATTAGGCTACAACTGGGCGCTTAAACCTCTATAATAACAAAACTTAACTTATTTTTAGGCGTATTTATGTCTTCCGAGATACTGGTCAATGTTACACCGATGGAAACGCGTGTGGCATTAGTCGAAAACGGTGCCGTACAAGAGCTCTACATTGAGCGTAGCCAAACCCGTGGGCTTGTAGGCAATATCTATAAAGGCAAAGTTGTTCGAGTGCTGCCAGGTATGCAGGCGGCCTTTGTTGATATTGGTCTTGAGCGTGCTGCTTTTATACACGCATCTGATATTGATCTTAATCGTACCGACAATGAGCCACATAAGCCTATCCAGACTTTAGTACGCGAAGGTCAAGCTTTGGTCGTACAAGTCATTAAAGATCCGATGGGCACAAAAGGTGCGCGACTAACGACAGCACTGTCGGTGCCTTCTCGCTACTTAGTTTTTATGCCCGATTCAGATCACATTGGTATTTCTCAACGTATAGACAGTGAAGAAGAGCGCGAACGCTTACGAGCCTTAGTCGCCAGCGTCAAAGAAGCTGAAGAGATCAAAAAAGGCGGATTCATTTTAAGAACGGCCGCAGAAGGTGTCGGTGAGGCAGAGATTCAGAGCGACATGAATTATTTAAAGCGTTTGTTTCGAGTGCTAGAGCAACGCATGAAAGAAAATAAGCCCGCTACCATCATTTATGAAGACTTAGCGCTCTATTTGCGAGTTGCACGCGATATGGTGAAAACCGATGTGGAAAAAATTCGCATTGATTCCAAAGAAACTTTTTCTAAAGTGCACGAATTTGTCACTAAATACACACCCGAAGTGGAAAGTGTCTTTGAGTATTACCCTGGTGAACGACCCATTTTTGATCTGTTTTCTGTTGAAGATGAAATTTCTAAAGCGTTAGGGCGCAAAGTGGAATTAAAATCGGGCGGCTACTTAATCATTGATCAAACAGAGGCCATGACGACCATCGATGTCAATACAGGCGCGTTTGTGGGGCACCGTAACTTAGAAGAAACCATCTATAAAACAAACCTTGAAGCGGTTACTGCCATTGCACGTCAGCTTAGATTAAGAAACTTAGGTGGCATCATTATTCTTGATTTTATCGATATGGATGATGAAGAGCATAAGCGTCAAGTTCACCGTATGCTTGAGAAACACCTAGAGAAAGATCACGCTAAGAGCAAAGTGACCAGTGTCTCTGAATTAGGGTTAGTAGAAATGACGCGTAAGCGAACACGCGAAAGCCTAGAGCACGTGTTAACCGAGCACTGCAATGTTTGTGCTGGGCGAGGTCGCTTAAAAACCGCACAAACCGTGTGTTATGAAGTGTTTAGAGAAATATTAAGAGAAGAGCGCGCTTACAATACGGCACAGTATTTGGTGTTAGCTTCGCAACAGGTCATTGATACGCTACTAGACGAAGAGTCTTCCAATGTGGCCGATCTAGAAGAGTTTATTAATAAGCCGATTCGATTCCAAGTAGAGCCGATGTATAGCCAAGAGCAGTTTGATGTTATTTTGCAGTAGATTCAGGAATGACATGAGCAAAGTCTCACAGAACAGCCGTAGAGTCGTGCAATGAACATTGGCTCTATTTGGCGAGCTCTTAAAAGTGCCGTCTTAAAAGTTTTTGTTTTCTGGGTTTTACTATTTGCTGTTTACTTGGCATTAGGTCGTCAGTTTTTTCCTTATATTGAACGATATGAAACTTCGATAGAACAATGGTTATCGGGGCAATTTCAAGAGCGAGTTGAAATAGGTTCCATTAAAGGTGAGTGGGCTCGGTTTGGTCCTATCGTAACCTTAACGAACATCAGCATCGGCGAATCTCTGGATATTAAAGAAATGGTGCTGGCCCCTGGCGTCTTTGAATCGTTAAGTCACGGTGGTCTCTCGTTCTTAAAATTTGAACTAAGAGAATTTCATGGTCACTTAAAGCAATCGGAGCAAGGGTGGCAATTAATTGGGTTGAAAGGGTCTCAGCAAGCCGAGCGGCCAGCGTTTAGTTTCGATAAGTTACTGAAGTTGCTGCAAAGACAGCAAAACATTCAATTTATAGCCTCATCGTTAAAAATCTCTCCTTTAGAGTTACCTTCATTCAATTTAACCTTAAACAAAGGTGAACTCTCCGGTTACGAAGGGCATAACTCCTTAACGGCCGACGCTCAAATTGAATATTCACAATTAACGGTTCCTGTTGAGCTACAAGCCGAATTTCATCAAAATAATCCCAATTTAAATAGCATTTATGTCAAACATGGCGCAATTGATTTCGCCCCTTGGCTGAATAAATCAGCGTCGTTGGTCAGTGAAGCAAAAGCTTCAGGAGAGTATTGGTTAAATTTTAATGGCACCCAATGGCGATCACTGACGGCGCGCTCGATGCTTGACGTGCTCACCGTGGAAGGCAAAGCGAAACCACTAAAACTGACCGATGTTAAATCGACAACGGTTTTAGAGAAAACCAAGAACGGCTTTTTTGCTAAATCCATTGTCGATACCTACTCCGTGAATGATTTGGCCATCAATGGTACTGAACTGACGCTAGACATTTTACCAGAAGAGTACCGAGTAACTTGGAGTCAACTCTCGGCTTCGTTGGTCGGCGCATGGCTTGCTATGAATGATACGTCCGATTTTTGGATCAATTTAGGGCTGCAAGGCGATATTCATAAAGGCATGGCTCACTACCAGTTTGGTGAAGCTCAACGTTTAAAAATATCCAGCACCTTTAGTAATACCCGAGTCAATGCTTATATGGGTGTCCCAGGGTTAGATAATTTATCAGGCACTGTTACGGTAGATAACCTCCAAGGTCAAATAATGCTAAACCCTTCGGAGTCTCGATTCCGATATCCAGTATTCAATGATGATTCACTATTAGCTTCGATAGAAAAATCGATCGTTGATTGGCGCATCGTGGAAGGGGTAGGTGTTTTGCTAGAAGGGGAGCACAGTGCAAACATTCAGCACTTAAACGATTCAAAATTACCTTTAAATGTGCAGTGGTTTGCTTCGTTAAAAAACCAGGCTATGAAAAATGAAGGTTATGAAAACAGCTTAGGGCTAGTTTTGGGTGCGCCAGAGATCAATAACGAGTGGGTGAAGTATGTTGCCAGCAGTAAGCTCATACCTGACAGTGCTAGTCGTTATGTTTTAGACAATTTTTTAAGTGGAAGTGCAACAGAAGCTGAATTCGGCTATTTTAGTCGAGGCGAAAAAGAATCTCGTAAATCACAATTTGATTTAGTGGCCTCTGTTAATTCTGCAACGCTCTCGTTCTTAGAGGGTTGGTCGCCACTGACAGTGAATCAGAGTCAGCTCAGTATTAATCAAGAATCACTGAATTTTGAGATAAATTCAGCGCAGTACGAAGCCCTTAATATTTCACGCGGTGATTTGTCATTAGACTTCTCCAAAGGTGACCTTCAAGCTGATTTTGGTGTTGAGGGCGACGCCTTTGAATACCTACGGCTATTTAAAACCGGTGCGCTTCAACCGGTTGCACCAGCCGTCATTGATGATTGGCAGGCCACCGGGAATGTTCACAGTGAAGTGTCACTTGAAGTAAATTTAAATAAGCCCAATGAGTTGAATGTCACTTCGCTGTCCGATGTTCTATCAGCTGAACTTAAGCTGGTGGATTTAGGGTTAGAGTTATCAGAAATTAACGGGTTGCTACAGTTCAATAATAAGCTTGGGTTTGAGGCCAAAAATATTGAGGCTTTACATGCTGGCGTTATACAAAAGCTATCATTAAGTCGAGATTTATCAGACAACCGTCAGTTAGTTTCAATTGAAGCGAGTGGAGAAACCCCTTTAGCATTTTGGGGGGAGTACTTTAATGATCCATACCTCAAAGGGTTTAGTGAATCGGTTGCTCACCAAACGGATATTAAGATTTATGACGATTTTGTAAGAATAACCGTTAATAGTGATTTTATAGGGCCGGAATTTAACCTCCCCATTCCGTTGAATAAGCAAAGCGACGACGCTTGGCCCATCGTTTTTGATATTAATATTAATAACGAAAATGAAAAATCAGTACATGTTGATATTGAAGATAGACTCCAAGGGCTTCTAGAATTAAGTTCTGATAACGAATTTACGCGAGCCAGTTTCTCCGTAGGTCAAGCTTTAAAAGTGCACCCAGAAGAAGGGGTGTTTATTGATGTTCAAGCACACTATATTGACGGACAAGCTTGGTGGCAAACGATTCAAAACATGAGGTCAATTTATTCAGTAAAAGCAACTGAATCTGCTCAAGGACCTAGTTTTGAATCAAAATTGAAAGAAATTAATGTGAATGTAAATTTAGGTTCTTATTTAGGTCGCGATTGGTCTCAGGCGGCTGTTCAGCTATTGCGAAATAACGATGCGTGGCTTATTGAGTTCGAAGCAGATGAAGGTGTCGGGAACGTGCTTGTTCCCCACAGTGACGATTCAATGTTCGCTGATATTGAGTGGTTGTCCATAGAAACGGAAGAACCTGAACTTCCTTGGCTTGAAGAGCAAGACCCATTAACTGAATACCTACCATCTGACGTTCCAAATATGGAAATTCAAATTAAAAAGTTAGTTTGGAACGAACAAGACATGGGAGACTGGCGCGCTACCTTAACTTCTGCGGGACATTCCCTTTCGGTAAACTCGATAGTCGGGAATATGCCGGGTGCTACACTCATAGGTGATATGGTTTGGCGACACGAAGACGAAGAGCACTTTACTGACTTTAGTGGCAACATTTTAACGGGTGATGTATTAACCGTTTTAAATGAGTGGGAGTATGCCCCCGTGCTGACCAGTAGAGATGGGCAGTTTATTGTATCTCTGAATTGGTTAGGTTCGCCTGCGTTTTTCGATTTCAAACGAGTGCAAGGGAAAATAAATTTAGCCCTTACCAAAGGGGCTATTTTAAAAGTCGAAGAGTATGAGGGAATAAAATTAATTGGGTTGTTAAATTTCACCCGTGTTTTACAGCGTATTGCTTTAGATTTCTCAGATCTTCTTTCGAGCGGCATTACCTTCGATACCATTGAAGGCGAATTGCTGTTTGACCGAGGGTTTGCTCGAGTTGGCGAAGGTTTAGTAATTGATGGCGCTTCCACCAATTTTCAATTCAGTGGAGATGCGGACTTGCTCGCCAATGTTATTGATATCGATATGGTGTTAACGGTACCGTTGTCGAGCACCTTTCCGCTGGTGGCATTATTAGCAGGTGTTTCCCCTCAAGCGGCGGCGGCAATTTATGTAACTGAGCGAGTATTTAACAACGAGCTAAAAAAAATCAGTTCCGCTCGTATGCACATTACAGGGTCATTTGAAGAGCCAATTATTAAGTTTTATCGCGTATTCGACAGTCAGTTAGGCAATGAAGACCAGACGGTTACGGATCGTCTAAAGAGTGTGGTTCCTTCTACCGCGAATCCATAGGAGATTACTATGAAGATGCTTTTAGCACAGATGACCAGTGTAAAAGATATTCACGCAAACCTTGCAGCTGTTCAAGAATTTGCACAGCAGGCTTCCAGTCATCGTTGTAACTTATTGGTTTTACCTGAAATGTTTGCTCAGTTCGGCGTATCGGATACGACAGAGCTTGCTGCGCTCGAGACACACTTTAACGGACCAGTCGGGAGAATGATTCGATCACTTGCGAAAGAACATGGTGTGTGGATCGTTGCCGGAACCGTGCCGGTAGATGCTCAAGATGGAGAAAGACCAAAAGCGCGTTGCCATGTCGTTGATGATCAAGGCGAGCTAATAACCTTCTACGATAAAATACATTTGTTTGATGCAACGGTAGGGGATACACAAGGAAGTTACAAAGAATCTGATAGCTATTCTTATGGCCGTGAACCGGTAGTTTTTGATTCACCTTGGGGGCGTTTAGGTTTGGCTGTTTGTTACGATCTTCGTTTTCCAGAAGTGTTTAGGTCTTTAAATGATCAAGGGGCTGAATTGGTTTTTTTACCCTCAGCATTTACCTATAAAACCGGCAAAATGCATTGGGACGCGTTGATCAAAGCGCGTGCGATAGAAAACGGATATTTTGTGGCCGGTGTCAATCAAACTGGGCAACACGATGAAAAACGACAAACATGGGGGCACAGCCAATTGGTTCACCCTAATGGAACGGTAGACACACTGGCTGATGATGTTGACGCTTTGATTGTTGAGGTTGATTTCTCTGAAGTGTCGGAGTTTCGCAGTGCCGTTCCTGTAAATCAGCACCGGCGCCTTTCGTGATCTAAAACTCCCATTGATTTGTATGGGTGATATTCCCATTGTGATCAATTTGCTGTTCGCACACTCGGGTTAGCCCTGTGGCATCTTGCACGATATGGCTTCGGCAGCGGGTGCCATACTCTTCGCCTAAAATACATTGCGAAGAAAGCTTAGCTTCCCATTCTATTGGTACGCCTGTGTTAGGCAGTTGTTCTTTCGGAGCAGGTTCAGTGGAACACAGAACGCTGTGTGCCGTGAGAGTGTTCTGCACCTTAGGTAGTTGATCATGTAGCTGTTGTTTAGCCTCGTTGAGTTTTGGCCAGGGTGTGTCTAAGGCGTCATTGCTCAGCCCGTATATTCCAGGGTTTAAAAAACGACCAGAAGGATTCGTCGAACTAAACCAAAACAAGCGTTCACCATCACACAGTAATAAATTGAACCCAGCATAATCGATTATTTTGGGGGTGATGCTTTCATGAAAAGTCTCGATACTGCATTCGGATGATAAAAATTTTGTTACCAGTTCGCCGCGGCTAAGTTCTCCTTTCATGCCGATGTATCCGGGGCGTATATTCGTCAACAATGCGAACTTCTTTTGACGATTTAGTCCAAGCCATGTTCCGCCCGCTTGTAAATCTTTACCCGCAAGAATTTCATTCGACCACCAGTGCATAGCTTCTGTTGGTCGCGCTCTGAATTCATCGCGGTTGGCGACCACGGTAAGAGGGTTCTGTGACTGAGGTTGCCAAGAAAAAACAGCTAAGCACATGGAGGTTTCGCTCTTAAGGGATTAAAGTTTGTCAGCTAGAATGCACAGCAAATCGATTGCCATCAACATCTTGTAAGACTGCGCGATGGCCAAAAGGTTCCATAGAATGTATCGCCTGTAATACTTTTCCACCTTCCAGTTTTGCCTTACTGACGGCTTGTTCTAATCGCCCTTCACAATTAAAGTAGGGCAGCATGGCGTTTGGGGTAGGTGTTAAATTCGGGACGCTGAGCAGCGAAAGACCACTTGTTGAGCCTTGCTTCATCAGCGTTGCCATATCAGGGTTCGATTGTGTCGAGACGAGATCAAAATTTAATACAGCCTGATAAAACGATATGGCACGCGGTAAATTAGAAACGGGGATGTCTAACCATACAATAGCATTGCTGTGTGAAGTCATTTGTATAATCACTGCTCTAAAACTATTGAGTTTAGAGCAGTGTGTATACCGAAACAATCGTCAGATTGTTATTTTTTCATGTCGGTCGATTCAAAAATTTTATCTGCACTCGCTGCGACAAAGCCTTGGTACAATTCGCCCGTTTCATCAAAATAGCGTTTTGCGAATTCGTAGTAACAGGTAGTGACTTCATGTTTCTGACCATCTGAGAATTCAAATTCTTGTTTAGATGCCATGGTCGAGCTCTGTTCAAGCAATACAGAAGGGCTACCCTTAATGCGCCCGCCACTTTCATTAATTTGAAAGCCAAGCTCTTCAACGAGATCGTTCACTTGAGCAACTTCCGTGGTTTGCATCAAGGCATTTACGTTAATAGTAAAATGATTAGCTCTTAGCCCTATGATGCTTAACCATGCTGCATATTCACTCTCTTCGGCTAACGTTAAGTAGTCTTCGTAACTCGGTGCTTTCCATAAGCGCCCGCGCCAAAAAATGCTCGGATCGTTGACTTCTTTGGCGTCAATTTGAGCCACCAAATCGTGGACAATCTTCTGAGCGGTATCAGAGAGTTCTTCAACCCTAAGTTCGCTTAAAAATACACGGGGTAAATCTTTTGAGGGTGGTGTGTAGCCATAGGCATCGAGTTTTTTGGCGGCAAAATGATAAGGCTCGTACCTTGTATAGCCTAATTCTAAAAGATAAGGCTCTAAATCTTTAATGGTAATTGGACCGATATTAAATGTTCGGAATGCGACATGATCGTTTAACACTTCTTCACCGCGTTGGCGCAAAGCATTGGCAATTGTCTCGGCCTGGGGTGTCATGTTTACGTAGTCTTGCCAAAGAGCAGAGTAAAAATCTTTTATGTTCACGAGAGGTCTCCAACGTCGCTTTATTGTTTTCTGAGCGTTAATTGCTCGACTGAGAATGGAGACAGCATACTGCGGCTAAGCGCGTAAGGTTATCAGCCGAACGCCCTAAATTTGCTTGATTGCGCCTCGACGGTGTTTAACCTTTAAAATATTGTCCCAAATCAAAATCGCAAGTGCTGACCATATTATTGAGAAGGTAATGAGCTTTTCTGTGCTAAAGGGTTCATCGTAAACAAAGACAGCTAATAGGAACATGCCGCTGGGACCGATGTATTGGAAAAAGCCAAGCGCCGAAAGGGAAATTCGATTGGCTGCCGCGGCAAAACACAGCAGCGGGATCATCGTGACAGGACCAGCTAATACTAAAAGAGCGTTTAGGCTCGTACTGTTTTCTGTCAAGTTCAGTGTAGTGTGGGGCATCCATAGAAAGTATACTGCAAAAAAGGGCAGTAAAAGACCCGTTTCTAGTGCCATGCCTACGAAGCTGTCTACGCCCAGTTTTTTTCGAAAAAATCCATATAATGCGAAGCTGGTCGCAAGAAATAAGGCGACCCATGGCACTTTACCAAACTGAATAAGCTCGAAACCTACCGCGATCACACAAAGTGCAGCGGCAATAATTTGCGGTCTGTCGAGCCGTTCGGCAAAAAACAACATTCCTAGTATAATGTTGATGAGCGGATTTATATAGTAACCAAGGCTGGCATCGAGCATTCGGTTGTCATTGACCGACCAGATAAAGACGCCCCAGTTACCGCCAATGAGTAAGGTGGTTAAGAGCAGGTATTTTCGTGTCTTAGAGCTTTTTAACGCCTCTAATAATGCGGCCTTACGGTTCGTTAATGCAATAATAATTAGCGTGATTAGCAAAGACCAGATGACTCGATGCGTTAATATTTCTGTAGCTGGAACTTGGTCTATTAATTTAAAATAGATTGGGGCAAATGCCCAAAAGGTATAGGCTACTAAAGCAAAGATTACACCTTGGTTTTGATGACTCGGCATTCGCTCTCGATATTGTCAGTTTTATGGAGGGCGTTGACTTTAATGCCAAAATTAATTGGAAGCAATATTTTGCCAAGCGATCTTTTGCAATGGTAGTGTAACTTCATAATATAGGGCACAATAGGCTCTATAAAGCCGTAAAATCTAATTGACTATGGTCTCTGTGCTCAATGTAACGGTAATCGTCAGTCTCGGTGTATTGAATTTAAGGAAAAATGCAAATGATACGCAAATGTATGTTCCCGGTGGGTGGTTATGGCACTCGATTTCTTCCCGCAACCAAAGCATTACCAAAAGAGATGTTGCCTGTTGTAAATAAGCCGTTGGTTCAATACGGTGTAGAAGAGGCGATCGAGGCTGGCTTAAATTATGTCGGGTTCGTTACAGGGCGGGGCAAGCGTGCAATTGCCGACCATTTTGATATCTCTTATGAATTAGAGCAAGAGATCAGCGGTACATCTAAAGAACAGTACCTTCAGTCTATCCGACACGTGATGCATGAAGGCATTTTTTCTTATACCCGCCAAAAAGAAATGAAGGGCTTAGGTCATGCAATTTTAGCCGGCGAGACTCTGGTGGGTAATGAGCCGTTTGGCGTGGTTTTAGCCGATGATTTATGCGTGGGCGATTCAGGTGAAGATAATGTCCTTGCGCAAATGGTTAAGGTCTATAAGCAATTCCGATGCTCAATCGTGGCCGTCATGGAAGTACCGGAAGGCGAGATCCATAAATACGGTGTCATTGCAGGTGAAGCCATGAAAGATGGTCTTTATCGAGTCAGTGATATGATTGAAAAGCCCGATAAAGAAGATGCACCAAGTAACTTGGCCGTTATCGGGCGTTACATTTTAACACCGGACATATTTGAAATCTTAAAAGACACGCCTCCAGGCAAGAACAACGAGATTCAACTTACAGACGCATTAAAGCAACAAGCCCAAGATGGTGTGGTGTTAGCATACCGCTTTAAAGGCACACGTTTCGATTGTGGTTCAGTTGAGGGCTTTGTCGAAGCGACTCAATATTGCTATGAAAACCTTTATAAAGAAGGTAAAGGCAACTAATCAGCCTTTTTTAAACCGCCATAATGAAGCAGATTACTAATGCATTTTATGGCGGTATTCCTTTAAGGGAGAAGCACTAGCGTCACCGCAAATGTTTTGACCCTACCTGAAGCCCGCAGCTCGCAGCCTAAAACTCCGCATAAGCGGCCAATGCCCATTGTTCGGTCGTTGTTTGTGCATCCATGCACCGCTAAACTTCGCCTTCCTTGCTCAGATTCCGATCAATGGGCAGTAGCCACCCAAGCTCAAAACGGTACCAATCTATATTTAATGGAAGGAGCGCTCGCAGGACAGGCAGGTAAGTTTTGACCCTACTCGCAGCCCAAAACACTCCAAAAAACCCCAAAAACTTTTCCCATGCAAAACGTGGTCAATTTACTAAACTGCTAGCTAAACAACACTTTTATGCATTTTTGTTGTTATCTTTCAACATATTTGAGTGTATTTGCGCGGTATATGGCGAAAAAGGTTGACTATTTCGCTGAATTTTGTAATTTTACTACTTAATTGTTTTTACATAAATCACACACCTAATATAGGGGGTTTTAATACCATGGCTATTAAAGTAGGTATTAACGGTTTTGGCCGTATTGGTCGTTTCGTATTTCGCGCATCTTGTGAACGTGACGATATTCAAGTTGTTGCGATCAACGATTTAATTGATGTTGATTACATGGCTTACATGTTGAAATACGATTCTACTCACGGTCGTTTTAACGGCACGGTAGAAGTTAAAGATGGCAACCTTGTTGTAAATGGCAATGTTGTTCGCGTAACGGCTGAACGCAACCCTGAAGACCTCGCTTGGGGCGATGTGGGTGTTGATGTAGTGGCTGAGGCGACAGGTATTTTCTTAACTGACGAAACCGCTCGAAAGCACATTCAAGCAGGCGCTAAGAAAGTTGTTCTTACAGGCCCTTCTAAAGACGCTACGCCTATGTTTGTTATGGGTGTTAACCATGAGACTTATGCGGGTCAAGACATCGTTTCTAATGCATCCTGTACCACTAACTGCCTAGCACCCATTGCTAAGGTATTGAATGATAAGTGGGGCATTGAAAGTGGCCTTATGACAACTGTTCATGCAACTACAGCAACTCAAAAAACGGTTGATGGCCCATCTGTAAAAGATTGGCGTGGTGGTCGTGGTGCTTCTCAAAATATTATTCCTTCTTCAACAGGCGCAGCAAAGGCGGTTGGCGTTGTACTTCCTGAGTTGAACGGTAAGTTAACAGGTATGGCTTTCCGTGTACCGACAGCGAACGTCTCTGTTGTTGATTTAACGGTGAACCTATCTAAGCCTGCAACGTATGAAGAAATTTGTGCGGCCATGAAAGAAGCCTCTGAAGGCGATATGGCTGGCGTTATGGGTTACACAGAAGACGCAGTTGTTTCACAAGATTTCATTGGTGAAACAAAGACATCTGTATTTGATGCCTCTGCTGGTGTTGCACTAACTGACAAATTTGTGAAAGTTGTTTCTTGGTACGATAACGAGATTGGCTATTCAAATAAAGTGTTGGATTTGGCTGCTCATATTTCTAAGTAATCTGACCCAATTTTAAGTGTGGTAGACTTTAAAGCTTATACTTCGGTATAAGCTTTTTTTTGTTTCAGCTTTTTATCTGAACTGACGAATCACTTTTGCTTGTTGCTTGGATCGTTGCTTCAAGTCATCGCTGAATTGCATAGTTTGGGCTGCGCTTTCGGCTAAGTCGGCTGTTAATGCTAAAACACTTTCTGAGCTACTGCTGATTTCATTTGCCGCTACAGATTGTTGAGTTGATTCACTGATTTTTCAGTATCACTCCTAGTAGCAACAAGTGATTCTATTTTCTTGGTTGCACTGTTGAGGTTTTTTAGTTCAGCTTGAGTCTCTTCGTTGGCAACATTGGTTGACTCTGCTGTACCTTGAGCAATATTCGCAATCTCTTGAATAGAATTACTCAACTCTTCGACCGCTGCTGCGACTGAGTATTTTGAAAGTTTAGCTTAATTTATAGCCAGAGTAGGCTGAGAGAAATAATTTAGAAATTAATATTTAAAGAGTTTAAAAAATAAAAAAAGGCTTGCGAACAAGCCTTTTGTGGTTATACCGATTTATAGGTATAGGTGATTACACCTTACCAAAAGTTAGTCTATAAAATGCACTGACATGGTATTGGTCGATGCAAATAAAGCGCCTCCAACAACGACAATAGGCTCGCCAGATTTAGCGAGATTATACTGAACGGCTTTTTCTTTGGCCTTTTCAAATATGCAATCGCTGTTCTCAAATGGCTCAACTACAGAAGTCGTTACGCCTTTAGTTAGGCATAATTGTTGAGCTGTCTTAGGGTCTCGCGTGAGCGCTAAAATTTGCGCTTTCGGGAAGTACTTACGGACCGATTTAACGGACTTACCATGCTGCGTAGCAACGACAATGACAGATGAATCTAAATCAACAGCTGTTTGCACGGCTGCTTTACACACAGATTCCGTGACGCGAAGTTCACCACCTTCTTCGTTGCTGATTCGCTCAACTTGCGACATGGCATCATCGGTACGTTCACAAATTTGTGCCATGATAGAAACTGTTTCTACAGGGTATTTACCTTTTGCTGATTCACCCGACAACATCACGGCATCGGTGCCATCGATGATTGCGTTTGCAACGTCACCAGCTTCGGCACGTGTGGGTCGAGGGTTCTTAATCATCGAGTCAAGCATCTGCGTTGCCGTAATAACGGGTTTACGTGCTTCAACACAGGCGCTAATCATCATTTTTTGTGCAAAAATAACTTCTTCGACGGCTATTTCAACACCTAAGTCACCACGAGCTACCATGATGCCATCACTGGCTTCAAGAATCCCAGCGAAGTTATCAACACCTTCTTGGTTTTCGATTTTAGATATAATCTTAATTTGTTCGCCACCATTTGCGTTCAATAATGCACGAATTTCTTCAACATCTGAGGCTTTGCGGATAAACGAAGCCGCAACAAAGTCTACGCCTTGTCCGCAACCCCAAACGATGTCTGACTTATCTTTTTCTGATAGTGCCGGTAATTTAACGCTAACGCCTGGTAGGTTGACGCCTTTCTTATTGCCTAATTCACCTGTGTTTTCTACTCGACAAATAACATCATTGCCTTTAATTTCAGTAACAGTGAGTTCTAACAAACCATCGTCGAGTAAAACCGTATTGCCGACGCTTAAATCTTTGGTGAAATCAGGGTAGGTGACGGCCACTTTAGTGCAGTCGCCAACAACGCTTTGATCGGTGGTGAGCGTAAATGTTTGACCTGCATTGAGGAGAACATCGCCATCGGCTAGGTTCATTGTTCGAATTTCAGGGCCTTTGGTATCGAGAAGAATGGCAATTTTCTTGCCGGTTTCTTTAGAAACTTCACGAACAGCTTGAATGCGAGATCCGTGCTCTTCGTAATCACCGTGAGAGAAATTGAGTCGCATGACATTCATGCCAGCATTGGCTAACTGAGTTAGCATCTCTTTAGATTCGGAAGCCGGTCCGATAGTACAAACGATCTTAGTCTTTCTCATGGTAAAGAAACCCCTTATGGAATGGTTACGTAATGATAGAACCCGCTAAACTTTAAATTATTATAATGTCACTTAGTTGGCGTTAAATTTTGGTAATACTACAAAATTTAGCTTGTATGCGGTGTTCATTATAAGTTTAGATTATGCCAAAAAAAACGCTAGTTGTCGCTATAAATGGCGTTTAAGGGAGCAAATAAAGGGTGCGATGGCTGTAATGCCTTTAAGTTACTGGGCTCATTCCAAGTAAAATAGGTGGGTGAATAGCGAATTTTTGTTGTTTAATTACAACAATTTATGATTTTTATAGATTGTTAATGCAGAAGCTCACCTAAAATTATGCCTTTTCATATTCATCTTTGAGGCAAAAAAAAGCCAACGATGAACACGTTGGCTTTACATGAGCGGCTTTAGAAAAGTGCTGTTATAGCACCAGCCTTCTCACATCAGCCATTACACTGGCTATGTAGGTAGTGAATTTTGCGGCATCAGCCCCATTAATCGCTCGATGATCGTATGAAAGCGACAACGGAGTGAATGTACGAGGAACAAATTCAGAACCGTTCCAGTGCGGTTTCACGGCATTCTTAGAAACGCCTAGAATGGCCACTTCAGGAGCATTTACGATTGGTGTAAAGGCTGTTCCGCCTAATCCGCCCAGGCTACTGACCGTGAAGCAACCGCCTTGCATTTCGTTTGGTTTCACTTTGCCATCTCGGCCGCGCTTTGCAAAATCAATGATTTCTTCAGCAATTTGCCAGATCGACTTCTTATCAGCATCTTTAATGACCGGTACTATTAATCCGTTCGGAGTATCCACTGCAATGCCAATATTTACATAGTGCTTCTGCACCATGCGTTTTCCGTCTGCCATGAGTGACACGTTGAATTTCGGGAATTCTACCAAGCCCGAAGCACAAGCTTTTACAATGAAAGCAAGCGGACTGATTTTGACGCCTCGTTTTTCCATCTCAGGCTTTAAAGACTGTCGGAAACTTTCGGTATCAGTGATGTCAGCTTCATCAAATTGCGTTACATGTGGGATGACCAACGCATTCCGCGTCATATTGACCGCAGTTATTTGTTGAATACGATTCATCTCAACAATATCGATATCGCCAAATTTCGAAAAATCTTGGTCTGGCACAGTTGGCAAAGCACCACCCACGGTTTCTTGCTTTGGCTCTTGTAAGCGCTTTTTAACCCATGCTGCCACATCGTCTTTTATAATACGGTTGCGTGGTCCAGTACCGGGTACTAGCGCTAAATCAACACCAAATTCGCGAGCCAAACGGCGCACAGCAGGGCCTGCATGAACGTTTTTGCTCGGTTTAACAGGGGCAGATTCATAGGCATGAGCTAATACAGCCGGTTGCTCTTCTGCTGCGGCTTTTGGTGAACTCGCCGGCGCTGCGCTAGGCGTTTTAGCTGGCGCAGGGCTTTCAGGAGAAGACGATGTCGCCGATCCTTTTACTTTTACTTCTATTAGCAAATCACCTTGAGATACTTCGTCGCCATCAGAAACTTTAACCGCGGTAACTTCGCCTTCTACGGGAGAAGGAACATCCATAGAGGCTTTGTCAGACTCCAGAACTACTAAGGTGTCGTCAATACTCAATTGGTCACCCGGTTTAACGGCGATCTCAATGACTTTTGCGCTGTCCATGCCGATATCGGGAACTTTTACCTGTTCAACACTCGATTCAGTGGATGCTACCGGTGCTGATTCGGCCGTTTTCGATGGTGCAGGAGCCGAAGCTTTAGCGCCTGAAGACGCTGTTTTCAACTCGACTAAAATAGCGCCCTGAGAAACTTCATCGCCTTCTTTAACGCGAATCGCGACAACTTCACCGGCCTTGGGTGTCGGAACATCCATGGACGCTTTATCTGATTCTAAAACAACGAGAGTGTCATCTTCTGATAAGGTATCACCTACCTTCACAGCGATCTCAATAACATTCGCACTGTCCATACCAATGTCTGGTACCGCAATTTCTTCTACGCTACTAGAGGCTGGTGCACTGGCTGTGCTTTCTTCGCTATTGGATGAATCAGAAGCTTCCGCTTTTGGTGCCGAGTTATCATTGGCATTGCTGGACCCTTCAACTTCAAGGTAAACCAGCTCATCGCCTTCTTTAACTTCATCACCTTCGGCAATTTTAATTTGAGTTATTTTTCCAGACATAGGCGACGGAACATCCATTGACGCCTTGTCTGATTCTAGAACAATGAGAGTGTCGTCTTCATTGATCGTATCACCTATTTTTACTGCCACTTCGATGCAGGTGGCAGAATCCATACCGATATCGGGTACTCGGATTATTTCAGTTGTCATATAAGACTCCTAATTCCGCAATCACACTGTCATTGGGTTTGGTTTATTGATGTCTAGACCGAATTTTTCGATCGCCTGTGAGACGACTTTCACTTCGATCGTTCCTTCATCTGCGAGCGCTTTTAACGCTGCTACGGTGACCCAATGGCGATCCACTTCAAAGAAGTGACGCAATTTCGCGCGAGAATCACTGCGTCCAAAACCATCGGTTCCTAAGACATGGTAATCTTGTGGCACCCATTTACGGATTTGGTTGGCGTAGTTTTTCATGTAATCACTGGCCGAAATAACCGGTCCACGACGCTTCGCTAATGTCTTAGTGACATACGCCTCTTTTGGTTTAGATTCAGGGTTTAATAAATTGGTTCTATCAATATCTAAACCGTCGCGGGTCAGTTCGTTGTACGATGTAACCGCCCAAACATCGACTTGTACGTCAAAGTCGTTGCGCAAAATTTCTGCGGCTGCTCGAACTTCTTGCAAGATAGAGCCAGACCCCATTAGCTGAACGGCTTTCTTACCTTTTTTCACGCCATCTTCAAGCAAATACATGCCTTTCTTGATGCCTTCAGCCATTTTGTCATCGACCAAACCTGGGTTTTGGTAGTTTTCATTCAGCGTAGTGAGATAGTAGAAAACATTTTCTTGGTTTTCGACCATTCGGCGCATGCCTTCCTGGATGATCACGGCAACTTCATAACCATAGGTAGCATCGTAAGTGATGCAGTTTGGAATAGTGCCTGCCAATATATGGCTGTGACCATCTTGATGCTGCAAGCCTTCGCCGTTAAGAGTGGTACGACCAGACGTAGCACCAATTAAGAAGCCTCTGGCTTGTAGATCACCCGCCGCCCAAGCTAAGTCGCCGATGCGTTGGAAACCAAACATAGAATAATAAACGTAGAACGGAATCATTTGGTGGTTGTAAGTGCTGTAAGAGGTTGCTGCTGCAATCCAAGCACTCATAGCGCCAGCTTCGTTGATACCTTCTTGGAGTATTTGACCCTTGATGTCTTCTTTGTACCACATGACTTGGTTTTTATCTTGCGGGATGTACGTTTGCCCCCAGGGAGAATAAATACCAAACTGACGGAACATGCCTTCCATACCGAAAGTACGTGCTTCATCAGGCACAATAGGCACAATACGATCACCAATGGTTTTATCTTTCATTAATTGCGACAACATACGAACAAAAGTCATGGTTGTCGAAATTTCACGCTCACCGCTTTCTTTGGTTAGCGCTTCAAACGTTTCAATACCTGGAATTTTAATTTTTTCAGCGGCGTTGATGCGTCGTGCTGGAATGTAACCGCCTAGGTTGTTGCGGTGGTTACGAATGTATTGCATCTCAGGGCTGTTCTCGCTTGGACGATAGAATGGAATCTTCCCATCTTCTAAGTCTTTGTCGCTAATAGGAACACCACAGCGATCACGGAACGTTTTTAGATCATCGACCGATAGCTTTTTCAACGAGTGAGTCATGTTTTTCGCTTCACCCGCTTCGATGCCGTATCCTTTAACGGTATGCGCTAAAATTACCGTTGGTTTACCATTGTTGTCGCTTACGGCTTTTTGGAAAGCGGCATAAACTTTATACGGATCGTGCCCACCTCGGTTTAGGCGATAAATTTCTTCATCGGACATATCTTTAACCAGCTCAGCCAGCTCAGGGTATTTTCCAAAGAAGAATTCACGCGTGTACGCACCGCCATGAGATTTGTAGGCTTGTAATTCGCCATCAACGACTTCGTCCATGCGCTTTTGCATGAACCCTTTCTTGTCTTTAGCAAACAGTTGATCCCAATGTCGACCCCAGACAACTTTAACGACATTCCAACCCGCGCCACGGAACATGCCTTCAAGTTCTTGAATGATTTTTCCGTTTCCACGAACAGGGCCGTCTAAGCGCTGAAGGTTACAATTGATCACAAAGTTTAAGTTATCAAGATTTTCGCGACCAGCTAACGAAATGGCACCCAATGATTCTGGCTCATCCATTTCTCCGTCGCCTAAGAAAGCCCAAACACGACCCCCTTTGTCGATCTTTTCACGGTTTTCCATATAACGCATTACATGGGCTTGGTAAATGGCTTGAATAGGACCTAAGCCCATCGAAACCGTTGGGAATTGCCAGTAGTCTGGCATTAACCATGGGTGCGGGTATGAGGACAGACCTTTACCGTCTACTTCACGGCGGAAATTCTCAAGCTGCTCGTCGGTTAAACGGCCTTCAACATAAGAGCGTGCATAAATACCCGGAGCAATGTGACCTTGGAAATAAATCATATCTCCTGGATGGGTTTCGGTTGGTGCACGCCAAAAATGGTTGAAACCAATATCGTATAAGGTTGCAGAAGATTGGAAACTTGAAATATGGCCGCCTAAGTCATCGCCAGATTTATTGGCTTTAACTACCATTGCTACCGCATTCCAACGAATCATCGCACGGATTTTTCGCTCCGTTTCATTATCGCCAGGGTACTTTGGTTCATCTTCAAGCTTAATGGTATTGCGAAACGGCGTGTTGATTGCAAACGGAACGTCTGAGCCTCCGTCTGTTACTTGGTCCGATAATCGCTTTAATAAGAATTGCGCTCGATTATTACCTTCTTCACGTACGACTGATGCCAGTGCATCTAGCCATTCCTGTGTTTCGATAGGATCTAAATCATGTTCCATAGGTTAATACCCTCTTGCCCCAATGGTGTGTTTCAAACATCTATGTTTGTCATTTAATCAGTTTACTTTAGCTAACTTACGCCATTTAGCGAGTTAAAGAAAACTGGCGAAATTACGCTTTTTTCTGTCCCAAAAACGCCAAACGGCAGCCGAGGCTGCCGTTTGGGAAATGTTATTTAACGGACGCCTTTTTACAGTATATTGCCAACACTTACAATCTTAAATGTATTGCTGCCGCCATGGACGCCTGAATGATCGCCATAACTTAAGATGACTAAATCGCCATCTTTAACCAGATTGCGTTTTTTTAATTCATCAACAGCGGCTTTGTTAATTTGTTTGTCTTCGATACTAAATAAATCAAAAGGAATGGCTTCAACGCCACGATACAAAGACACGCGACTTTGCGTTGCTTCATGGCGAGTCAGTGCATAAATAGGCATGCCAGAACTGATTCGTGACATCCATTTAGCCGTGGAACCCGATTCGGTCATGGCAATTATAGCTTTTACGCCGCGAAGATGATTAGCCGCATACATGACAGTCATGGCTATCGTTTCGTCGATGCGCTTAAACTCAGAGCCCAATCGGTGTCGAGACTCGGTAGTCAATTTGTGCTTTTCGGCTCCGATGCAAATATCACTCATGGCTCGGACCGTTTCTAATGGATATTTGCCGGCAGCGGTTTCAGCAGAACACATAATAGCATCTGTGCCATCTAGCACTGCGTTAGCGACATCAAACACCTCGGCTCTAGTTGGAAACGGGTGCTCTATCATTGACTCCATCATTTGTGTTGCGGTTATGACTATTCTGTCTAATGTGCGTGCTCGTTTAATAATGTGCTTTTGTACGGCTATTAATTCCGGGTCGCCAATCTCAACACCCAAGTCACCGCGTGCAACCATCACTGCCTCAGACGCTAAGATAATGTTGTCTAAGTTTTCATGATCGAGAACGGCTTCCGCTCGCTCTAACTTAGCCACTAATTCTGCGCTTGAACCTGCCGCATTGAGCAATTGCCTTGCTTCATGCATGTCTTTAGGGCCGCGCGGAAATGATACGGCTACATAATCGGCCTCAAGCTCGGCAGCTAACTTAATGTCTTCTTTATCTTTTTCAGTTAAGGCGGCCGCCGAAAGCCCACCGCCTAGCTTGTTGATCCCTTTGTTATTAGACAGCGGACCACCTTGGATGACCGTAGTATGTACGGCATTGCCTACTATTTCAGTGACTTTTACTCGAACACGTCCGTCATCTAAAAGGTAAACATCGTCCGGTTTGCTGTCGTGCGCTAACTCTGGGTAATCAATGCCAACAATTGATTCTGAGCCTTCGTTTTTATCGAAATCAGCGTCAAGGATAAAAGATTGGTTGTTTTGAAGTTGGACGGTTTTATTGTCTTTAAATTTAGCGATACGAATCTTTGGGCCTTGCAAGTCGGCTAGAATCGCAACAGAAATACCTAATTTTTTAGAAAAAGATCGAACGGCCAATGCTCGCTGACGGTGTTGTTCCGCGTCGCCATGAGAGAAATTTAGACGAACTGTATTGGCACCGGCTATCAGTAGTTGCTCTAAAACACCCTCTGCATCGGTGGCTGGGCCAAGCGTGGTGACAATTTTAGTGCGTCTTAAGGTCATTCTTTTGGCTCTCTTGTTCAATTTTTATATGAAAAAAACCAATGGAGTCTACTACAGTACGAGCAATAATAAGTTAATTTTGTAATTTTATTACAATTAGATTTGATTCTCAAACGAATCACACCTGCAAATTGAGTTAAGCAGGTGTGGGAATAAATAGTGAGAAAAGAAGGGATCAGTCGCTTTGTTCTTCTTGGAAACGTGTTTCAGACAAAGCGGCTTTAATTCGCTTGAGGTGGCTTTGAAATTCGGGACCAAGCTTTAAGGTAACGCCTGTTGCTAAGACATCCAAGATAGTTAAGTGCACTAATCGAGACGTCTGTGGAGTATAGATGTCGGTGTTTTCAGGGCTATCAACGCCTAACAAAATATGGCTACTGTTAGCTAGTGGTGTATGCGGTGAGGTTAGTGCTATAACCGTTGCGCCTGAATCTTTGGCGATCTTTGCTGTTTCTACCAAGGAAATTGTTCGACCCGTATTGGAAATAATCACTACGACATCGCCAGGCTTGGTAGCGGCTGCGGCCATTCTTTGTTGTAGAACATCGATATAGGCGACACAGGGCGTGTTTAAACGGAAAAATTTATTCTGGGCATCCATCACAACCGAGCCTGATGCGCCTAATCCGTAAAACTCTATTCTTCTTGCTTGAGAAAGCGCATCAACCGTACGGCTTAACGCATTTGGGTCAATGGAGCGTTTGGCATCGCTGATAGCGCTCACGGTTGCTTCAAATATTTTACTGCTGTAGTCCTCGACACGATCATCAGGCTCAACATTTCGGTTAACGTAAGGGGTACCGGTCGCCAAGCATTGCGCGAGTTTCAATTTAAAATCTGGAAAACCTGTACAGTCTAATGACCGGCAAAAGCGATTCACGGTAGGTTCTGATACGTCAGCTGACTTTGCTAAGCTGGCGATACTGGAGCGAATCGCTTTGTTGGGATCTTGTAATATTACGACCGCCACTTTGCGTTCGCTTTTGCTTAAAACGCTTGGGTTCGATTTGAGGCGATCTAGTATATTTGTGGCCATTATAATTGTATTCCGAACAGTGGGTCTTAGGTAGATTGTAGGGAATATCAGTAGTCGAGGTAAAGCAAAAAGGCGATAGATTTCCGTTTTATATAAACTAAGTTCGAATATTGTGAACAAAGAAGCCCGCTCTCATGAAACCATGGGTTTTGGTATGGGCTTGAATTTTAGATTTTTGGTAATTAAGTTACTAGATAATGCTATAAAAAGTGGCAATGGCGACCTTAATTGAAATATAGTTACAAAAAAGCATATCAATTTTTAACTTTATAAGGGTTTTACATAATGACTCAGTATGGATTAATCGCGGATATTGGCGGCACTAATGCTCGGTTCGCGCTAGCGCCTATCAAAAGTTTTGAACATCCCCATTTACTGAGTTTGTCTGAAAGTGAGCTTGTTGCCCCAAAGGCCTTAAACGGCGCAGAATATGAAACGATTGAAGCCGCCATTTTAGCCTATCTTTCGGGCCTTGATAAAGAATACTCAAAACCTAAGCATGCAGTTATGGCAATTGCCTGCCCAACGGACAAAGACCAAATCACCATGACCAATCACACCTGGTCATTCTCGGTTTCTTCGCTCAAAGCGAGTTTAGGATTAGTGAGCTTAAAATTCATTAATGATTACAATGCAATGGCAAACGCTATTCCGCATTTGGCCGCTGACGAATTAGTGAAAGTAGGGCGTGGTGAAGCCGTAGTTGGCAAACCGATGGCAATTACAGGGCCGGGAACAGGGTTGGGTTTGGCTGCGTTGGCCTTTAATGATTTAGGACCTATCACCATAGAAACAGAAGGTGGGCATGCTCACTTTGCCCCAACGAATGAAAAAGAAATCGCCATATTGCAGTATCTATTGACCAAGCATGATCGAGTCTCGAATGAGCGATTAGTGTCTGGCATGGGTTTAGAAAATATTTATCAAGGGCTTTGTTATTTTAAAAAGCAACCCATTGTAGAATTAAAGGCACCTGAAATTTCGAAAAGAGCGCTTGAGCAAGCAGACCCGATAGCCGAAGAAGCTTTATCTACGTTTTGCGCAATCACAGGAAGTTACGCCGGTGATGTGGCCTTAACCCTTGGAGCAAAAGGCGGTGTGTATATTACGGGTGGTATTGTGCCGCGTTTTCTAGGTTATTTCTTGGAAAGCGAGTTTCGAGCTCGGTTCGAAGAAAAAGCGAGGTTGTCGGGATTTGTTGAGAGTATTCCAACGTACGTTGTTATGGCGAAGCAACCAGGTTTGTTGGGCTCGGCGGCGGTATTGAATCATCAAGTTCATACTCAGAATTAAAATGCGAAGTACATTGAGATTGGTAAAATGAGTAAAGAAATTGAGGCAATCCTGGCGCTCGCAGCGCCTGTGATTCCAGTGTTAACTGTAAATCGAGTGGAAGATGCGCTGCCTTTAGCGATGGCGCTAAAACAAGGTGGTATTCGTGTAATTGAAGTTACCCTAAGAACGGATGCTGCCATGAATGCCATAGCCGAAATGAAAAAAATCGACGGGCTACTCATTGGTGCAGGTACGGTAACTCGCGAAGGCCAATTGCATGAGTTGTTATCGATAGGGGCAGACTTTGCCGTCAGCCCCGGTGCAACGCCAAAGTTATTGGAAGCTGGAAAGCGTGTCGGTGTGCCTTTTTTACCGGCCATTTCAAGTGTGTCGGATATGATGCAAGGTATTGAGCTCGGGTATCGTTGCTTTAAATTTTTTCCAGCCGAGGCCGCCGGTGGTGTGGAGTCGCTTAAATCCTTTGCTGGTCCATTTCCGGATGTATCTTTTTGCCCTACGGGAGGCATTACAGAGGCTAACTTTAAACACTATCTCGAGCTTCCGAGTGTGCTTTGTGTCGGAGGGTCTTGGCTGGTGCCTGCCGATGCCATTAATCAGCAAGACTGGTCTCGTGTAACTCAATTAGCGCAAAGTGCCTTGGGAAAGTAAACAGTGGCGTTCTAGATTTAGAAACTCCACCTGATGAAAAATCCCACCTTAAAAGATAATTTCTTACGCGCGCTCTTTCTAATAGTGCTCTAAAATGCCTCAATAAATAGGATAATTGCACAAACTAGATTGACGACGTTGTGCAAAAAACAAAGGGGTTATCAATGGCAAACTATGAGCTTTCATCAAAAGTTGCTCATCTGCGTCACGTTTCAAATAAATTTGTAGATTATCTTGGTAATGAAGCTGACGTTGCGTTTGAAAATATAGAGTTAATTCTACGCGCAATGGGTTACAACCTTGACGATGATGAAGCTTTAAGTGTGCAAGCTACGCAATTAGATACGCATCAGTGGCTTACTTTACTCGAACCAATTACCGTGTTGTCTCCATTACGTGATTCTTGGGGTGTTAATTTGTACATCACCAGCCAAGATTTAATGACTCCTTCTAACTGGCAAATTTCCTTTGAAGACGGAAGTACTTTAGAGAGTGTTGTGCATTTAGATATGCTGACTCAAACCGGTGATTATTGGATGGGTGAGACACAATATGTACGAAGACTTCTCACGCTGCCGACAGATTTACCCTTAGGCTACCACCAAATAAAGGTTGTCGTTGGTGATCGCGTTGAAACCCGCCCGCTTATTGTCACCCCTAAAACCAGCTTTCAGTCTGAGCCAATGGCCAGAGGTGATAAAATTTGGGGTACAGCGATTCAGCTATATACCTTGCGCTCCGACAGCAACTGGGGGATGGGCGATTTTACCGACTTGGCTCAGCTGATAGAAGATTTAGCCGCCCAAGGCGCTGATGTCATTGGGTTAAATCCTATACACGCGCTTTATCCAATCAGTCCAGATCACAACAGTCCATATTCTCCTTCGAATCGAAGTTTTTTGAACAGCTTGTATGCGGATGTGACGAAGGTGCCAGAATTTAAGCACTCTAAAGCGTTGCAAAAAAAGGTTAGTTCAAAGGTGTTTAATGAGCGTCTAAAGCAGCTTAGAGCGGTTGAAGATGTAGATTATCAGGGCGTGAGTGCTGCAAAACATGAATGCTTTGAATTGCTGTATCAAACCTATTTGAAAGAGCACCACGGCACTGGCTCGGCGCGAGAACAGGCCTTCAATGCATTTGTAGAGCAACAAGGTGAGCCATTAGTGCAGCATGCACTGTTTGAAGCATTGCTGGCTCACTTTAAAGCGCTCGATATTAATGCCTGGGGTTGGCCGGTTTGGCCGGAGGCCTATAAAGACCATCGCTCTGCAGAAGTTCAAGCCTTTAAAAAAGAAAACCAAGAAGCTATTCGCTACTGGCAATACTTGCAATTTATTACCGATGAGCAGCTGCAAGCGGTAGATACGTTAGCGAAACAGCTGGGCATGAAAATCGGGATATACCGAGATTTAGCCGTAGGGGCAGACAAGGGTGGCGCAGAAATCTGGTCGAATAAAGAAAGCTTTTGCTTGGATGCCTCGGTGGGAGCTCCGCCTGATGCCTTAGGGCCAAATGGCCAAAACTGGGGCTTGCCTCCGTTGGACCCTGTTAAACTAAAAGACAATGCTTACAGTACGTTTATAACATTGTTGCGAAATAACATGAGGGCTTGTGGTGCGCTGCGCATAGACCATGCGATGTCTCTTTTGCGTTTATGGTGGTGCCCACCTGGCAAAACCGCCGCCTACGGGACTTACGTTTATTACGATATGTTCGATATGCTCGGCATTTTAAATTTAGAGTCGCAGCGTAACCAATGTTTGGTGATTGCTGAAGATTTAGGAACGGTACCGGATGAAGTGACGGAGTTTTTCCCGAAAGCTGAGCTTTATTCGAATAAAGTATTCTATTTCGAAATAGCGGAACAAGGGTGTACGGAACCTGCAGACTACGCGAGCAAAGCACTGGCGATTGTGTGTAACCATGATATGCCAACGCTCAAAGCGTTTTGGAATAAAAGTGACCTTACGCTACGGTGGGAGCTGGGTATGTTCGGTTCAGAGCAAGATTACACGGCAGAGCAAGTTACCCGCGATACAAATAAGCAGCATATTTTAACCCTGTTAAAACGGCATAATCGATTGCCGAGTAACGTGTCGAGCGAAGTAGAGCAAGTACCAGAAATGACAGAAGCACTCTGTATGGCGATACATGCGCAGTTAGCCGAGGTAAATTCGCAAATAGTCGCGGTGCAGCTAGAAGATCTCATGCTAATAAATAAGCCAGTGAATATTCCCGGAACTAGCTCAGAGTATCCGAATTGGCGAAGAAAACTTTCAAAAAGTACCGAAGCTCTCTTCAAGCAACCGGAAATTGTTCAATTTTGTAAAACTTTGAATAAAATCCGAGAAAATTAGTTTAAATAACGTTGTTGTGGATTGTTTTTCTGCGTTGACTCTTCTGAAAGCCCCATAAACAGGGGTTTTTTAGTATCCCTTGTCAATTGGTAGTTTAATTACAGGTGTTTGGAAAAAGTTCGACATGAAATTCGAATTGTGCTGTAATAAAACAACAAAAATAAAAGCGGTATCTATGCGAACCCTCAGGGGGTAAGCATGCACGGGCTCTCATCCTCTGAGAAGATGAGTAGACGAGTTGAATCGACAAACGAGTAAACACTAATGGCGAGTATTAAATTCGAGAACGTTATAAAAAGTTACGGTGATGTGAACATCATTAAAGGGCTAGACCTAGAGATTCAAGATAAAGAATTCATGGTTCTGGTTGGACCCTCTGGCTGCGGTAAATCTACAACATTACGCATGATTGCAGGGCTAGAAGAAATCACCGACGGAAAACTCTACATTGGTGACCGAGTTGTAAATACGGTTCACCCAAAAGATCGTGATGTGGCGATGGTGTTTCAAAGTTATGCGCTATACCCGCACATGACCGTTTTCGAAAACATCGCTTTCGGTTTGCGTTTGCGTAAAATGGATAAAAATGAAATTGATCGTCTGGTGACTGAAGCCGCTGAAACCTTAGGTTTAGCTCAGTTATTAGATAGAAAACCAAAGGCGCTTTCTGGTGGCCAGCGCCAGCGTGTTGCCTTAGGTCGTGCGATTGTTCGTAAGCCTTCAGTATTTTTGTTCGATGAGCCACTTTCGAACTTAGATGCCGAGTTACGTGTGCAAATGCGTGCCGAAATTGCGAACCTGCAAAAGCGATTAGGTATTACCGCTGTTTACGTGACCCATGACCAAGTTGAAGCAATGACCATGGGTGACCGTATTGCTGTTTTACACGACGGCCATTTACGTCAAGTGGGCACGCCATTAGATTTGTACGATACGCCAGCGAACGTTTTTGTGGCCCAATTTATTGGTACGCCAAATATGAACGTTCTAACAATGACGGTTTCAGAAGATGGTAAGCAGTTAGTCAGCGAGTGCGTTACTTTTAATACTCCAGAAGCTTGGAAAGAAGGTGTTGAAGCGCGCAAAGGTAAGCAGGTGATTGTTGGCTTCCGACCTGAATTTGTCCGTGAAGAACAAGAGCATGAATGGAAAAACGTAGCAAACATTACGGGTAAAGTGAGTATTGTAGAAACGTTAGGCCACGAAGTTGTGGTTCACTTTACCGTTGCCGGTGAAAAAGCCCCCTTTATTGCTAAAATGGATGTTCATAAAACGCCTAAGATGGGCGATGAAGTGGCCTTGCATGTTAATGCGGATAAATTGCATATTTTTGATGCCGAAACGCAAGAGCGTCTATAGCACAGGTATGTTAGTGTAGAAGTTGAATCATAAAAGCCGACGATAATGTCGGCTTTTTTAATGGTTTCGGTTTAAATCGATGTACAGATGTATAGATAAAGTGAGCCTACAATGAAATTTCAGATTGCGTCACCCAGTCATTATTTTACAGACCTAAGGCTACCATGGTCTCGCCACCTTAATGAGTGGCCGGAATCGTTGTTTGTTGAGGTTGCCCGAGGAATACATCGAAACGTTGTTAAATTTATCAGCCACAAAGATCGTGTGTATGCACTCAAAGAATTGGCAACACCAATAGCAGCAAAAGAATACCGATTGCTGCGCGAATTAGAAGAAATGGGATTACCGGTGGTTGAACCCGTGGGTTTGGTGACGCATCGCAATGAAAATATACAAGAAGCCAATTCGCACCTAGTAACATCAGAACGCACCTTTGATATGAAAGGCCGAGGGTTATTAATAACTAACTATTTAGTTGGAGCGCTACCTTATAGAATTATTATTCAACAAGGGATTAGCCCAGCTCAAATGCACCAAATGCTGGATGCTTTGGCCGAGTTATTGGTTCGATTGCATTTGTCAGGGTTTTATTGGGGAGATTGCTCTTTCTCTAACGCATTGTTTAGACGCGATGCAGGGCTTATGGCGGCCTATTTAGTGGATGCCGAAACCGGTGAGCTTATGGACGAAGTGTCGCAAAACCGACGTGAATTTGATGTCGATATTGCGCATACAAATATTGCGGGTGATTTAATGGATTTGGAAGCATCCGTTGGGTTACCCGGAAATCTTGACCCAGTTGATTTGTCCGATTATCTCGTGGAACGCTACAACTTGCTTTGGGCTGAGTTAACACGCGATGAAGTGTTCGACCCAGAAGACCAATATCTAATAGAGAAGCGAATTAGTCGATTAAACGACTTAGGGTTTGATGTAGAGGAGATGGAAATCACCACCGTCGACAACGGCAAACAGGTTCGAATGGTACCGAGAGTCGTTGAGCATTGGCATCACAAAAGAAGGTTGGCTTCTTTAACGGGCTTGCAAGTGCAAGAAAACCAAGCCCGCCGGTTACTCAACAGTCTGTATCGCTACAAAGTCACCTTGTCTGAGCAGGCCGGTTCAGAAGTACCATTGCCGGTGGCAGCCTATCGTTGGTTATCTGAAATATTCAATCCCGCCGTTCAGGAAATTCCCGCTCACTTAAAAGGTGACTTGGATGATGCAGAGATGTTCCATGAAATTCTCGAGCACCGATGGTATTTGAGCGAGGAAAAAGGACACGACGTTGGAATGGAGTGTGCCTCTCGCAGCTATATAGATAACGTGCTGTCGAAGCGATTTTAATAATACACGTTGAACTTTGTTGAATCAGACCCATATTGGGTCTTTCTTTTGGTTAAAATAGGGCCGCTATGTCGAATGCATTAGAAATTTCTCAGCTAGAAAAAGTCTATGAAAATGGTTTTCGCGCTTTAAAAGGAATCGACTTAGCCGTTCAGGAAGGCGATTTCTTTGCGCTGCTAGGCCCAAACGGCGCAGGTAAGTCGACATCGCTGGGTATTGTTTCCTCTTTGGTGAATAAATCTGCTGGTAAAGTGAAGGTATTTGGTTATGACCTAGACACTCAGCGTGAGCAAGTTAAAAGGTGTTTGGGGATTGTGCCTCAAGAATTTAACTTTAATTCATTTGAAAAAGTAGAAGACATCATCATTCAGCAGGCCGGTTACTATGGGCTGCCCAGAAAACTTGCCAAAGAAAGAACTGAAAAATATCTGAAGCAACTCGATTTATGGGATAAGCGAAGCACTCAGGCGCAACGATTATCAGGTGGGATGAAGCGCCGATTAATGATTGCCCGTGCATTGGTTCATGAACCTAAAATGCTCATATTAGATGAACCAACGGCGGGTGTTGATATTGAAATTCGCCGCTCGATGTGGACTTTTTTGAAAGAGCTCAACGCTCAAGGCACAACTATAATATTAACGACGCACTATTTAGAAGAAGCGGAAAGCTTATGTCGTAATATCGCTATCATCGGCCAAGGTAGCATCATTGCCCAAGGGCAAACAAAAGAATTGCTAAAAGAGAAAAATAAATCGACTTTTGTTGCCGATTTAACCAATGAATGTGCTGAGGTACCTGAGTCTTTAGCACCATTCGATGCTCGCTTAGTAGATAACACCAGTTTAGAGTTTAGTTTACAAAAAGGCCGTAGTTTGAACACAATATTTTCAGCACTTACAGAAGTAGGGTTAGAAGTGAATAGCATTCGACCAAAAACTAATCGTTTAGAAGAGCTGTTTATTGATTTAACTGGGAATGAACAAGGAAAGGAGACCGCATTATGAGTCATCCATATTGGGTAGCATTTTGGTCTATCGTCTATAAAGAAGTGAAGCGATTCCTAAGAATTTGGCCACAGACATTGCTGCCCCCTGCGATAACAATGGTGTTGTATTTTGTCATTTTTGGAAACCTAATTGGCTCCCGTATTGGTGAAATGGATGGTTTCGATTACATGCAGTTTATTGTACCTGGGCTGATTATGATGTCTGTGATAACCAACGCTTATGGCAATGTAAGCTCCAGTTTTTTCTCAAATAAATTCCAGCGATCTATTGAAGAGTTGCTTGTTGCTCCTGTCCCTAATTGGATTATTTTAGCGGGGTTTGTCATTGGCGGAGTGGCGCGCGGGCTTGCTTGCGGGTTAATTGTTACCGCTCTCTCGTTGTGGTTTACCGACCTACACGTTCACAACATTTGGGTCACCTTATCGGTGATATTATTAACAGCGATTGTCTTTGCAACCGCCGGCCTGATCAACGCCATTTTCGCAACTAAATTTGATGACGTGACCATTGTGCCAACATTCATCTTAACTCCATTAACCTATTTAGGTGGCGTTTTTTATTCGGTTTCTTTGTTGCCTGAGCTTTGGCAGTGGGTCAGTAAGCTGAATCCTATCCTATACATGGTAAACACTTTTCGATATGGCATCATAGGTATTACCGATATACCCGTAGGCATTGCATATATTATGTTGGCTATATTCGTGTTGGTGTTAGGCGGATGGGCGCTCCATTTGTTAAATACCGCAAAAGGGCTACGCTCTTAAATATTCGTTAACATAGAGGTTATTATGGCAACGCCAGAACAATCACCGTTGGGAAAATCCAGTGCTTACATAGATCAGTACGATCCTTCCTTGCTGTTCCCCATTCCAAGAATTGAGAAGCGCCTTGAGCTGGGTATTGAGGGCGAGCTTCCCTTTTCAGGAGTCGATATTTGGAATGCTTACGAGTTATCGTGGTTGAATTTAAAGGGCAAGCCAGTGGTGGCGTTGGCTGAATTTTTTATTCCAGCAAACTCACCAAATTTAATTGAGTCAAAATCGTTTAAGCTTTATTTAAACAGTTTCAATCAATCTAAATTCGACTCTTTGCAATCCGTGCAAAATAAATTAGAGACTGATTTATCGAGTGCAGCGGGTGCTGATGTTCATGCTACTGTCGTGTATTTGCATCAGGCGGGCCATTCGGCCGATATTGGAACTATTGAAGCGCAATGCATTGATGATCATGATGTCGATATTGAGCACTATCAAACTTTACCTAATATGCTGATAGCTAATAACGAGGTATTAGTCACTGAAAAACTAATATCGCACTTGTTAAAATCCAACTGCTTAGTTACAGGTCAGCCAGACTGGGGCAGTGTTGTGATTGAGTACACAGGACCGAAAATAGATCAGCAGTCGCTACTTAAATATTTAATATCGTTTAGGCAGCACAATGAGTTTCATGAGCAGTGCGTGGAGCGCATTTATACAGATTTAATGGCGCAGTGCCATTGCGAGTCGCTTTCTGTATACGCAAGGTACACGCGCCGAGGTGGCTTAGATATTAATCCGTATCGTTCCAATGTGGAGGGTGCTCAGCCTGAGAACATTCGATTAGTTCGGCAATAAGTCGTAAGAGTGCAGCCATAGTCCAATGCGGCCATGGCTGTCATTTAGGTTTACGGAATCGTTTTACTTACTACTGTTTTCTTCACTTTTTCTAAGGCGTCTAAAATACGATCTTTGTCGTAGTTTTTAATCTTTTCTAAATCTAGCGCCATCGAGAAGCCGTCCATTTCAACTTCCGTAAAAGTTCGGCTACCACCTAGGTCACGTCTAAAATCGATAACTTGGTATACAGGAACTGGACGTGAAAACCCTTTAGCTCGGATTTGCCCTTTCTCTTTGCATAAAATTCGATCTTGAATCAGTGAGTAGGTTTCATATGAGACTAAAATTTCACCAGGTTCGGAGGCCGACTCCAACCGTGAGGCTAGGTTCACTTCTTTGCCGAGCAAGGTGTAATCCATTCGTGTTTCAGCACCAAAGTTACCTACGGTACAATACCCAGTATTGATGCCCATTCGAATTTCAAGCGGGTGCTTAATGCCTTGCGCTTTCCATCGTTGTCGAAGTACTTTCATGTGTCGGCGCATTTCAATAGCCATCGACACGCAAGCCTCAGCGTCTTTCTTTACGCCTTTTGTTTCGGGGTCTCCGAAAAACACCATGATGGCATCACCGATAAACTTATCGATAGTGCCGCCATGTTTCATTACGATTCGGCTCATTTCGGTTAAGTAGGTGTTAATTAATTCCGTTAAGGCTTCAGATTCCATTTGTTCTGACAGCTCACTAAAGCCTTTAATGTCACTAAAAAATACAACTAAGCGCTTTCGTGTGGTTTCTAATTTCACATCACGTTTTCCGCTGAAGACGCTTTCCCAAACTTGTGGTGATAAGTACTTAGACAGTTGGCGAGATATGGTCCGATACTTTTCATTTTGTTGGTAGGCATCTAAACGCGCAACTTTCAAACGGCGGGCCGACTGGTTGGTATAGTAAGCTGTAACTGCAACATACAAGCCTGTACCAAATGCGGCTATAAACATCATTAATGTACTAGTCTCATGAATCATGAAATTAGGTTGAATAGAGTAGGCCGCTGCTGCACCACCAAAAAGGAAAAGTACGCAGAGCAAATAGGCCATTGCGCCGCCCAAGGCAATAAAGCTGGCATTGGCCATGATGAGAATGAAAATGGTTGGTTCGAGCGGCAATCCCATGACCGTCAAGATGGCGCCGATAAAGAAGGCATCAAATAATATTAGGGTATAGCCGATTTGTTTAGGGTGTTGACGGCGAAGAGGCAAACTCAAAAAGCGAATAAAGGTTGGATACAATAGACAAAAGGCAACAACCAGTGAAAATAGGGAGGACATTGAGCCAAACGAGATGCTGCTCACTAAGGTACCGGCCAATGTTAGATAAATTATCGACCGTGAGTTAAATTCGGCTGATATGGGCAGCACGGTAAAATCATCAAACAGTTCAAGCTCTTGGGTGACTTCATGTTGGCTTAAGTTGTTCGACTTTTGCTCGGTTTTTTTAGGGGGGTGTTGGGGTGTTTTTTGCCGCGCCATCGAGTGCCTTCACTTCTTCTAATCTAGTTATTATTGATTTTTTGCTATCATAGCGGATTTAGCTAAATAATGTATGATAAAACCAAATTAAATCATTGGCTTAACCATGACTATTAATAAAAACCCTGAATTCTTGGAAGGACTGCAAAATCGTGTTTCTCACGCAATTCTAACTGAGCCTGCTCCAAATAAGTCCGAACTGGAGCAATGTTATAAAGCGGCATTTCGCGCGCCAGATCATGCTTATTTGAGGCCTTGGCGGTTTATTGAAGTGCGTGGCCAGCAAAGAGTAGCTTTAGGTGAGCTAATGGCAAAAGCTGTATTGGCAAACGATGCTGACGCTGCTGAAGCTGTTGTGGCAAAGGCGCAAAAAGGTCCCTTGCGCGCACCGCTGGTAATTATTGCTGTGGCTCACATTCAAGATCACCCAAAGGTGCCAGCTTGGGAGCAGGTTGTTGCGGCTGGGTGTGCGGCTCAAAATATCGTCGCTGCGGCATACGCGCAGGGTTTTGGCGCCGTTTGGCGAACGGGCGCTTTGGCTGATTCTGAATATTTAGTTGAGGCTCTGGGTTTAGAAAAAACAGATAAAATTGTCGGTTTTTTGTATGTAGGCACACCTTCGAACGATGATAAACACATTCAGCGCTTAGCTGTAGAAGATTATGTTACCGAGTTAAGCCTAAAATAACGGGTAACTCGTTGTTTTTAAAAATAAAACTTGCGAACTGTTAATTATTTGGGTAAAGTTCGCTCCCGTTTTCGAGAGGAGTCTTTCTTTTGAAAACGAGGTGAGTCAGAGCTTATGTCATTAAGCCAACACTTACCCTTAGGTGAGTTGTCCGAGTGGCTGAAGGAGCACGCCTGGAAAGCGTGTATACGAGAAATCGTATCGAGAGTTCGAATCTCTCACTCACCGCCAGTTAAAAGTCGGAGCATAGCGCAGTTTGGTAGCGCATCTGGTTTGGGACCAGAGGGTCGGGGGTTCGAATCCCTCTGCTCCGACCAACTTTCCCCAGTTTGATTCTATTTATTTCCTGTTTCTAAGTTCATTCGCTGTTTCATTGTCCTGTTATTCTTGATTTGCGCCACTGTTCCGCCTTGATGGCTAGCTTCACTTCCGCGGGTCGCTGTTCGCGCATCCTGCGCCGCTAAACTTCGCCATCCATGGCTCAGATGCCC
>NZ_JAHKPH010000007.1 GCF_018860385.1 Reinekea forsetii
GATGTCTTCCCTAAGCAGCGGAGGCGCATTATAGGGATGGATTAATTTGAGTCAACCAATTAATCCATTTATTTCACAACTTTAAGTGCAGGTCTCTTTGAACTCTGATCTGGACTAGGTTCTGGCGTTTCAGGTTCGGGCGGCAATTCAACTTCAAAGCCCATGCCCTGCCCATTCTCTTTCGCAAACACAGCCACAACGGCATCGACCGGACCGGATATTTCTGTCGGTACGCCACCAAAGCGAGCGGTGAAAGAAATCGCCGAATCTCCTAGGTCGAGCTCTTTTACAGCTGTAGGACTTATATTAAGCGTAATTTGACCATCACGAACAAAGTCTTGCGGAACCTCGACACCAGGGAAATCAGCCAGCAACACCAAATAAGGCGTGCATTCATTATCTAATATCCACTCATGTATCGCGCGAATCATGTAAGGCTTGTTCGAAGTCATGTCACTCATCAGTCACGCATCTCTTGCTCAACTTCAGAAAGACTGATTTGGAACGACTCGCGCTCGAATACTCTTTCCATGTAAGCGAGAATATCTTTAGCAGCCTTTTCTGGTAGCTCAATCCCCAAAGAAGGCAATCGCCACAAGATAGGCGCAACACAGCAATCAACCAGCGTAAACTCTTCACTCATAAAGTAAGGCTTATCGGCAAAAACTGGAGAAATAGCCAAAAGCCCTTCACGCAATTCTTTTCTTGCTTTTGTCACACTGTCTTTGCTCTTAGCTGCAACAATGGCATCTACCGATGCACTCCAATCACGATCGATACGTGAAATTAGCTGACGAGATTCACCACGCGCAACTGGATATACAGGCAGCAATGGTGGATGCGGGAAACGCTCATCTAAATATTCCATCATGACATGATGTTCATACAACACGAGATCACGATCGACCAAAGTCGGCAAACTGTTATACGGGTTTATATCCGTCACTTCTTTCGGAATTGAATCCGGTTCGTGATCTTTAATATCGACCGTCACGCCTTTTTCCGCCAACACAATTCGAACTCTATGACTGTACTGACACGCAGGGTCAGAATAAAAAGTCATTGAAGAACGCTTAGCAACAACGCCCATTAGGCACACTCCTAAATTTACTTGATATTAAAAACACGAGAAGCGCAGACAGAGCTGCGCTTTTCAAATAGATTGAAACACTAACTTTCTAGTGTTTTAAATCTTTAAATAGTTCACGCTGTAACAACGTAGCAAACACAAGCAAGATCAGTAAGAAAGCCAATACCTTCCAACCCAATCTTGTACGCTCTTGCTGATACGGCTCACCCATATAATTCAAGAAGTTAACTAAGTCGTAAACGACCTCATCGTATTCTTGCGCATTTAATGAGCCTTCTTGTTCGTAAGCACCACAATTATCCGGGTTCACTTCTTCACCCGTAAGCGGATCTACTGAACCATCTTCAATATGCCCAGGCTTAACAGCGCACAAACCTTGCAAGCCGATAAGTACATGAGGCATACCAACATCTTTAAACACGGTATTGTTTACACCGTAAGGACGCGAATCATCTTTATAGAAACCACGAAGGTAGCTATAAACCCAATCAACTCCGCGAACACGAGTTACCATGGTTAAATCTGGTGGTGCGGCACCAAACCAAGCTTTACCATCTTTCTGAGTCATCGCAAACTCCATAAGATCGCCAAACTTTGCATCCTGCGCAAAGGCAACTTGGCTCATCATAATGTCTTCTGGAATCTCAAGATCTCGTGCCACTCGGTTGTATCGGGCAAAACCTAATGAGTGACAAGCAGCACAATAGTCCATATAGGTACGCAACCCTTTTTGCATAGACACCTTGTCGTTCATGTTTGGTGTCATATGATCAAGTTGCACATTGCCACCCCCTGCAGCCAAAGCCACAGTGGATAAAAGAGAAATAGCGGTAGCAGTCAGTATTTTTTTAATCATTCTGGCACTCTCTCTGGTACAGGCTTAGTTTTTTCCCACTTCGTATACCATGGCATTAACAAGAAGAAGGCAAAGTAAATCAAGGTGCCGATTTTGGCTAACACACCGTTTACAGGTGTCACTGGTTGACCACCTAGGTAGGTCAATACGGCGAATGCAATTGCAAACAATACGATTGCAAGACGGCTCATCCAGCCTTTGTAACGCCAAGACTTAACAGGGCTTCTATCTAGCCAAGGCAAGACAAACAAAATTGCAATCGCGCCACCCATTGCGATAAACCCGCCCAGCTTAGCTTCAATGAAGAAGATGTTGAAATCAACCGCACGGAGAATTGAGTAAAATGCGCCATAGTACCAAGTTGGTGCAATATGCTCCGGTGTTTTCAGTGCGTTTGCTGGTTCAAAGTTTGGATGCTCTAAGAAATAACCACCACCTTCAGGGAAGAAGAAGATAACCGCACAAAATACAATCAAGAATAGAACAACTTGCGGCAATTTACCCACGGTAAAGTAAGGATGGAAAGGAATAGCGTCTAGTGGAACACCCTTGTCATCTACATGCTTTTTGATATCAATACCGTCTGGATTGTTCGAGCCAGATTCATGCAACGCCAAAACATGCAGAACGACCAACAGTGCTAACACCAATGGCAATGCAATCACATGCAAAGCAAAGAATCGGTTTAACGTAATACCTGATATTAAGAAATCGCCTCGGATCCACTCCGTTAGGCCATCGCCAATGACAGGAATCGCACCGAATAGAGAAATAATTACCTGAGCACCCCAGAAAGAAGTTTGACCCCAAGGCAATACATAGCCCATGAAACCTTCTGCCATCATGATGAGGTATACAAACATACCGAACACCCAAATAAGCTCGCGAGGCTTCTGGTAAGAGCCATACAGCACGCCGCGGAACATATGCAAGTAAACCGTTAAGAAGAAGAAAGAGGCACCCGTGGAATGCATATAGCGAAGTAGCCAACCCATTTCAACATCACGCATGATGTATTCAACTGAATTAAATGCTTCTTCTGCACTTGGGACATAAGACATGGTTAGCCAAATACCGGTTAGGATTTGGTTGACGAAGATAACCATGGCTAACAAGCCAAACACATACCAAAAGTTAAAGTTCTTTGGCGCAAAATATTGCGACATGTGCTTTTCGTAAGCATTTGAAACGGGTAAACGCTTATCGATCCAGCGCATAAAAGCACTGTTACGAATACTTACTATTTTAACGTGATCTTTTAAAGAGTTCATAATTAAGCCACCTCACCCACAGTCAGAATAGAACCTTCAATCTTATGAGGCGGAATCACCATATTCGTTGGCGCAGGAACACCTGAGAACACACGACCTGAAAGATCGAATCGAGAACCATGACAAGGACAGAAGAAACCACCTTGCCAGTTAGAATCGTAGGCTTGAGGCTCTACTTCTGGATTGAACTTAGGCGAACAACCAAGGTGAGTACATACACCTTCGATCACCAATAATTCTTCAGACAAGCTGCGAGTGTCGTTTTTAGCAAATTCAGGTTGCTGCTCGACATCGGATTCTGGATCGCTTAAGCGAGATTTGAGATCAGCGCTTTTCAGCGTCTCAATCATCTCTGGCGTTCTCCGAACGACAAACACTGGCTTACCGCGCCATTCTACAATGCGCATTTCACCCGCTTCGATACTACTAATATCGACGGAAACTGGAGCGCCCACGGCTTTCGCCTTTTCACTCGGAAACCAAGATTTAACAAACGGTGTGGCTACTCCCACTGCTCCCACTGCGCCAACGGCACCTGTAGCAATGTAGAGGAACCGGCGTCGACCTTTATTTACGCCGTCTTGTGTCATTATTATTGCCCTCTAACGAAAGAAATACTTTCAGCATTTACGAAAATGCTCGGAATACTAAAGAAATTCGCGGGGTGTGACAAGAAAAGCTTTTAAAACTCGTCCTAAAGTTGAACACTCATTCACCCTGATCTTCACTTTATTACAGATGAAAAAAAACCCGGCAATAACCGGGTTTTTGAAAATACGTATAAATTAACGCTTAGAGAACTGTGGCTTACGACGTGCTTTACGTAGACCAACTTTCTTACGCTCTACCATACGTGCATCACGGGTTACGAAACCTGCATCACGTAGTGGCTTGCGAAGATTCTCATCATACTCGATCAATGCTCGAGTAATGCCGTGACGAATCGCACCGGCCTGACCGTTAGAACCACCACCTGCAACAGTGATGTAAAGGTCAAACTTGTCGCCCATTTCAACCAAATCTAATGGCTGACGAACGATCATGCGAGATGTTTCACGACCGAAGTATTCTTCGATAGTACGCTTGTTGATGACAATGTCACCTTTACCAGGACGCAAAAATACACGTGCCTTTGACGTCTTACGACGACCAGTACCGTAGTTCTGTTGAGTTGCTGCTGTCATGTTATTCCCCATTAAATCTTAAGTTCTTTGGGCTGTTGGGCTGTATGTGGATGTTCAGTTCCAACATAGACCTTCAGCTTCTTCAACATGGCACGGCCAAGCGGTGTACGTGGAATCATACCTTTTACGGCTAATTCAATTGGGCTTTCGCCTTTATGGGCGATCAGCTTCTCGAAGCTCATTGACTTCAAGCCACCTGGGTAACCAGTATGACGGTAGTACTGCTTGTCTTTAACCTTACGGCCTGTGACATGCACCTTCTCCGCATTAATAACAACGATATAATCGCCAGTATCTACGTGAGGAGTGAACTCCGCTTTATGTTTACCACGAAGACGACGAGCGATTTCCGTCGCTAAACGTCCTAGTGTTTGCCCTTCAGCGTCGACTACGTACCAGTCGCGCTTAACTTCAGCTGGTTTTGCTACAAATGTTTTCATTTAACTCCGCCTAGAAAAGTGGGGGGCTCAGGGGAAGTTAATCCAATTTGAGGGCGCGAATCCTACAGAATAGATACGCCCAACGCAAGTCATTTTTTAATCACTTACGAGAATCAACTTCCTTCAGTTTAGTCAGGCCATACCCCAAACCGACTAAACAGCCTAATAGAGCGATCAACACGCCAATAATGGCCCCACTGATTTCAGTGGTTTCATTAGCGAAGCGAACATCACCCCAAAAATATGCCAAACTGGTCAAAACGAAGGTAACAAACACCATCGCGACCATATAAAATCCGCGCGCATCATATATAGATATATCCTGAAGCGCCAGCTTATTGTTTAAAAATCGAAAGCAAAGGGTTGTTGCGCCTGCTGTCATTGCCAACATGATCAATACATACAGCAACATAATACCCCCTTAGTGCTCTCTAGTTTCACGGAATCTTACATCTGGGTGACGCTCTTGCGTCATTTGCAAGTTAACCATGGTCGGTGCAACGTAGGCTAGGTTATCCGAACCATCCAAAGCCAAGTTATCATAAGCTTTGTTTCTGAATGCCTGAAGCGTTGTCGCGTTGTCGCACTCAACCCAACGAGCGGTCGCAACACTGATCGGCTCATAGACGGCATCGACCTTATACTCGGCTTTTAACCGATGCGCGACTACATCAAACTGCAAGGTTCCCACCGCCCCAACGATAAGGTCGTTGTTTCGCAACGGACGAAACACCTGCACTGCCCCTTCTTCGGATAACTGCATTAAGCCTTTCTGCAGTTGCTTTAGCTTTAACGGGTCCTTGAGACGAATACGTCGAAACAGCTCAGGAGCAAAATTTGGAATACCAGAAAATTTTAGCTCTTCGCCTTGCGTAAAGGTGTCACCAATCTGAATGGTGCCGTGATTGTGAAGCCCGATAATATCGCCAGGATACGCCTCTTCTACTTTAGAGCGGTCGCCCGCTACAAAAGTAAGTGCATCTGAAATACGAACATCTTTACCAACGCGTACGTGGCGCATTTTCATGCCTTTTTCATATTTCCCAGATACGATGCGCATAAACGCAACACGGTCGCGGTGATTTGGATCCATATTCGCCTGAATCTTAAATATAAAGCCTGTCAGCGCTTCTTCTTTCGACTCAACGGTTCGCGTTGTGGTTTCACGTGACATCGGCGCTGGCGCCCACTCCACCAGCCCATCAAGTATATGATCCACACCAAAGTTACCTAAGGCGGTACCAAAATATACTGGCGTAAGTTTGCCATCTAAGAACGCTTGCTTATCGAATGAGTTGCCCGCTTCAAGCAATTCAACCTGCTCACGCAGCTCTTCAACATAATCACTGATGGCGTCGTCTAGCTCTGGGTTATCAATCCCTTTAATCACACGACTGTCTTGAATGGTGTGTCCCATACCGCTTTGGTACAGCACCACTTCATCTTTTAGCAGATGATAAATGCCTTTGAATTCTTTACCCATGCCAATGGGCCATGTAATCGGTGCGCAATCCATTTTAAGAACGCTTTCAACTTCATCCATTAAATCAAACGGGTCTCGAGTATCGCGATCGAGCTTATTCATGAAGGTAACGATGGGCGTTTCACGCATGCGCGCAACATCCATGAGTTTAATAGTTCGATCTTCAACACCTTTGGCCGAGTCGATCACCATTAAACACGAGTCCACGGCCGTTAATGTACGGTACGTATCTTCAGAGAAGTCTTCATGCCCTGGTGTATCCAGTAAGTTCACCAACTTATCGGCATACGGAAACTGCATAACTGAGGTGGTTATAGAAATACCACGCTCTTTCTCCATCTCCATCCAATCGGACTTAGCGTGCTGACCGGATTTTTTACCTTTCACGGTGCCGGCCTGCTGAATGGCTTGTCCAAATAAAAGTACTTTTTCTGTAATAGTCGTTTTACCGGCATCTGGGTGAGAGATGATAGCAAACGTTCTTCTCTTATTGATTTCATTGATAAAATTGGCTTCAGCCATGTATCTAATTTCCCATTTTGTACAAGTATTTGTACAAATAAATAAAGTTAACTCTAAGCCCTGATTTCCAAGTCGTCTTCCACGGCCTACAGCCAGCAAAACCTCCCATCAAAGCATTAAAAAATTTGAGCGCTATTCTAGCAAAATGACTAAGCGTTATAAATCAAACACCCAGTACTACTTTTAGCTTTTCTAGCGCTAGCTTATGTTTATCATCTGGCATTTTGGCCAGATTAATCTGTTTCCATTTAATGACCGGAAGATCACTTACATCGTCTAGATTAAGTAACCCCCAATCCGGCTCACGGTTTTTAAACGATAGTAAAAACGCTTTTTCATTATCGGTAAGCCCTTGGTGAATAAACTCCACCAAACGCTCTCGAACGGCTACCAGCTCTTCAAGCGGTACGTCGGTCTCAGCCATATTTGCAAATTCACCTGCATAGACGGCTGATATATCTTTAATTTGCGGCCTTAGCAATTCGGCCATTGGCCGATTGTGACTAGCGAGATAGATAATGAGTGCTTTTCGTATCTCGTCATTTAGGCCTTCATTTTCCAAGAGCCACTTCACATCAAATAAATCTCTTGGATGTTGCCTGTCTAATGCCGCACAGATTTTGCCAGCATAAAGATCAGCTAGTGCCACGACTGGCACCTCAGCGTAACCAAACTCTTCTTCTACAGCGGCACATACTTCCATCATCTGCGGCTCATAAACCGTGCCACGTAGCACGGGTGAGAGTTCAACCTTTATCTGCACACCATTTCGACCAACAATCAGTCTCAGCGCATCGCGCTTGGACTTATAAGCTTCTGTAAGCTCTATATCTTTAAACGCGGCCTTTAAATCCGCGCTAATCGCATCTAGCGCTTCACTAATATCCTGTAATGCTTCATCACGGCCTTTCATAGGCAGATAGACCAAATCAATATCAACAGACAAGCGCGGAAAATCTCTTACAAACAGATTGATCGCCGTACCGCCTTTGAGTGCAAAGCATTCTTGCTTAGCAACAAAAGGCAAAACCTGCATCAATAACTGCACTTGCTTGTAATAAATACTGCTTCTGTCCATCTTAGTTTTCGCTTTCCATCGCCATTTGTGACGGCACAGTGATTAAATAATCTGTATCCAGTTTTCCGCTTTTGGCGACGACGCGCTTACCAGATCCTAAGTCATAGTCCATAACATTTAGCTTGCTAAACCAAGGATAGGACTGACGTTTAGCCAACCAGAAAAACAAGCGTTTAGCTTTTACGCTCTTACAAGCTTTTAAAAGCGTATCGAGCTTTCTGGGCGATAAATTCACGAGCCCTTGCATAAGCTCGTCGGCATGCTCAAAGGTCACGCTCTCTGGTAAATCCATCAATAACTCTAATATCGCTTTTTCTGGGCATGAGAAATATACAGGCGGTAATTCTGTCTCCCACTCATGCTCTTTGATAAAAGCTTTGTCTGATAACAAACTTTCAGGCCATAACCTGCTTGTACTGTGCCCTTCAAATTCAAAAGGCAATGACAAACGTGCCATCCATGTCGGCAATTTACCTGCCGCATAGAGATGAATATGCGTTTTATTGCCCAATGACAGATACTGCGACAAACCAGATAAAGAAAGCGCTGATAACCCACCAACCACAACGGGCGGCACACCAGCCCCCTCGTTTTGCTCCATACGCTGCATAGAGGCAACTACACCTTCCCAGCTTACAGAGCGGGAATACTGGCTATATACACCTGTTGCTAATAGCAACAAGGTTTCTGTTTTTACGGCATTATCTATGGCATGAGCGCTCAAGCCCTGCTCGGCAAGCCACTTTTTAGTGGCTAACATGCCATAAGGTAAAAGTGCTTTAAGCGACTGCTTGTATGCACCTTTTACGCCGTCGTCCTGTAAAGTTGTGCTATTCACTAAGCGCACTGACCTTTCTATGGTTTTTGACTATCCAGCCACTAAAACATCCAAATAGTTTATAATTTGGAGTATTTGCGGCGAAAAACGCCGTAAATATCAATAAGCATAAACTAACACAATCCAAGTGAGTTTACCAATGTTATTTTATCCGGCGTTAATCGCCGTATAAATAACAAAAAACAAACCGATAGGTTTAATTAAAAGCTTTTTTAAGTACTGAAAGTACCGAAAACCAGCCTTATTCAAACTTTTGGGGCATAAGCCTGACGACAGCGGAGACAGTACCAGCGAAGCATGAACGGTATAGGCCGACAGGCCTCTTAAGTCCCAAAAGCGCGCAAGCGTTGCCCCTGCCCTATAAGGGCAAGGGCTCCTTGTGTTAGTGGTTCCAGAATATATGCACTTCTCTGTAACATGTCTCAATAGTAAAAATATCCCCGCTTAACTCCATATCACGACCCATTTTTTCATAGTCGATATAGTAAGCAAGGCTTTCGGGGATCTCGGTGGTATCTGTTGTTAGCTCTTCAGCAAAATCGGCCAAATCTGAAAAATGCCCTAATAGCTCAGCGGCTAGTTCGCCATACTCTGAAATAAAGCATGCTATTTCATGCGCTGACTCAAACCCTTCATACTCAGAAACATTATAAGAACCATACCCCTCATAATCATGAATTGCCCATTCTTCAGCATCTTCTTCAGGACTAGAAGCAAGCATTTCATTAACCTGCTCTTGAATGTCATCAACATCTAAACACGCATCAATCCAAACACCGTGAAGTTTGCCGTTGTTGTAGGCGGCTAAACACGCCACATAAATTCTAATTTCTTCGCTCATGTCTTTGTCTCCTATATCTTAAAAACACATCCCCTTTTGGGGTTGAAAACCCCAGAAAAAGGAGCGAGGAGACGAGCGTAAGATCACATGTTTTGGCGCAATCCAGACAGGGGGAACCACCCTGCCTGCACAAGCGTAAGCGCGGAAGGCTGGGGGATGTCTTGATGGAGACAAGTTATGTGATATTTTTACGTATACCCAAAAGGGGAAAATTAAACCAAAACAAACGAACACGAAGTGTTCCCGCATTACACTCAAAGCCAAGCGCAGCGAAAGTACACAAAACAAAGCCGTTGTGCATTGCACTGCCAGCATCTTTAAATCAATCAGTACCACCTTGTTCTAAGACCATAAACAGCACTGCCTTTTAGCCTCACCACTAGCGCAAAGCGCCTATAGACCAGCAAGCGTAAAGCTTCTCCATTCCATTGCGACCGAAGGTGCAGATCAACCCCTTCGCACAAACACGCGGCCTCACAAAGGCCGTGGCAGTCACGGCCTCCAAAAACAGGAGGTAACAATGAGATTGATTACAAGATTTGAATTAGCAGCGAAAAACACAACAGAGCTTCGCAGCCTTTACAAAGAAGTGTTTAACGAGATGGTAAGAAGCGAGCCTAGAACACTGGAACGTGTGAACACTTTGGCTTTACTGGAAAATATTGAACTTGAGATTGCGTCAAGGGCGCCCTGCCCTTGATGTGTTTTTTAAGAAAGTCTTTTTAGTACAATAGATCAGTCAGCTTTAGTAGATTGGTGAGCTGCAATGAATTCTTTATGGAATACTTTTGACTGCTCCAACAACTCACGATAGGTCTTGACAAAGACTTGCCCAGTTTTTCCGTAAGTTTCCTCCTTAGATCGTGTCATTCGGTCATCAGCCCTACTACCACCAATAACGTAACAAACAACATTAGAAAAACCGCTACTCGTCGCATATTTGTCTTTTAAGAATGCCTGATAGTGAAATGCTTGCTCTATGGCAGACTCATCTACTTTATAATTACTTCGCTTAATCTCAATTACATACAAAACATTACCCAGAGCATTACTACATAAAAAATCAATCCGTCGATCTTTTTCATCCAGTTTATCATCAGGGTAATTCTCTTTAAGAAGTTTGGAGTATGTCACCTCATCGCTAAATTCAAGTATTCTAGGATCTAGCAACCAAGAAAACTGCTTTAAAAAGTTATGCAAGGTAGGAACTTCTTTTGTATCGGCCTCCAACAACTCTTCAAACTTGTTAATAACCTCAACACGAGCGATCGCTAGAGAGCTCATTTCCCTATTTTCGGTTATTTTCCATTGATTCAAAAGCTCTACGATCTTAGGTAACTCCTTGGAAGAAACAGTGTCAGCCAGCTGAGAAGCATAATCTTTGAACGCTTGATTATCAAAGTGATCCATAACACCGTGAATCATCTGAGTTGATTGCTCTATATCAATCGAAGGGTCACTGAGAATTGGATTTATAATCTTGTTAGCCAGTTCTTTTTCAATGGGGAATAAATCATTCTTCCAAGCTTTGACATCTTTTCCTCCATGCGTAGATACGACACTTTCTTTTTGTTCGTTACGCTTTTTCCTCCAATCACCGCCGACCTTTCTAACAATTGACTGAAGGTAATCTCTCAACTCTCTAGCCCTGTCATTCTCCCAAATCAAGGAATGACGATCTGTACTAATAATATCCTCATCAAAATCATCAATAAAATCGATACATAAATAACCAGTCATATATGTATGAACAAAATCATTGTCCCTTGCCCCATAAAACTCAGCCTCATTAACAATTTTACCTCGTGATATTAGGTAGATACCTCGCATTGAGTTATCTTTTAAGGGCTTATCGGGAGTAATTATCTCCCCGGAAACCTGCTTCCAATGGGCATATTCAGTACCAAACTCTTCACTCGGCAACGTCCACTTATATTCAGTTTTTAATGCCGAAAACTTCATTTCATTAGTGAACGTTATTTTTTCACGTGAATTTAAAGATATGGTAGTTTCCATCTCATCAAAAATAGTAAACTTTTGAGACAGACTTTTTACGATCGCATCAAAATCAAAAGATCCTTTTCGTTTCACTTTTTTCAACCAAAGCTCCGTTCCATTCTGTTCGGACACTGGTTTATTAAAAGCAGTAATTTCTGGATGATACTCGCCCTTCAACCTTTCAATTTCATTTAGGTCCATAGAGAACCTATTTTCTAATCCATCTTTTACAGTTTTTACAACTATCTGTGTGCATACCCCAAAAACTGATAGCTTCCCTAAGCCCTTTTTCCCTATGACATCTCTCTTTTTTACAGGAGTAACTTGAGTCTCAGTATCCTCTCTTCTATTCCGCCCGACCATTAAATACTTTTCATTTATTTCATCAAAACTCATTCCATGGCCGTCGTCTCTTATATAGATTTCCTTTCCGCTTTGGTTGTCAGTAAGTTCAATATTAACTACTTCCGCATCAGCATCGTACGAATTAGAAATTAGCTCAGAGAGAACGCTTGGGAGCTGAGAGTACAAAGATACTCCAAGATGTTTAATAGTTAGCGGGTCATATCGTAACGTTAACTGCTTTGTCATTTTTTATAATTCCTTTTGAACAGCTTTAAATTTCGGTTAATCCGTCTATTAAACGGCAATTCCTTCGTCTTTTACTCGCTCAAGCAATTCAACAAGTACAAGACATTGTTTCTCAGAAGGTAATTTGCTTTGCATCCGAGTAGCCGCATTAACGATACCTATCTCTTTAGGCGTTAATAATCCCCTCGAACGGCATTGCTGTAATAAAGTAGCCCACTTAGTTGCAGGTATTTCCATGACCCGCTTCTGGGCCTCAATACCATCGTCCATTTTCTGAACTTTGCGAGCTTGCTTTTTCTCGGTCTGTATAGCTTCTTTTGAAACAAGGCTATCTTTGAAGCCCTGTGGCAATAATTCATCCAGCCTAGCTAATTGCTCTCTTAGTCTTTGCCAGCATCCTTCCTTTTTACACCACTCTGTGACGTTAGATATGCCCTGCTGAGGCAAAGTAATCTCGTCATGAACGAGCTCGGAAGTAACCTCTAACGCTCTTTCTAAATCACTTGATATAAACTGCGTATTCCAAATACGCATAAAGTCTAAAGACTTGTCTTGCGTTGAAGCATAATTCCCTAATAGAGCTAACGTATAAGCAACAACATTTGCTCTGTAACCACCGTTATACCAAGGCTGAGCTGAAACCAGCTTTTCTGTTTTTCTAAACAGGATGGCGCGGGCGATAGCTCGTTTATAATAGAACTCACTAAAGCCTTCAGATGATTTTTCCCATTCAGAGCCAATTCGCTTCGCATACTGAGCAAAGTTTTTCTGCGCCCCAAGGTTAACGAACCTTGGGTTCTCATCCCAGACGTTCTCAAACTTAGCGAGGTCGGTTTTAGTGAACATCTGTGGCTTGGGGTTTTCTGCCTGGAATTTTTTCTTTTCACCTTGAGTAAGCTTACTTTGCGCGTCAGCATATTGACCACGAGCACGCTCATAAAACCATTTTGTCTCTCGTAGCGCCCCTTGTTGAGCAGGAGCCCATATACGCCTTGAGAATTCTTCCATACGAATATGAAACGGATGGTTTGAAAAGAAATCAGCAGCATTTACTCTGTTCTGAGTGTTTGCGTATTCAGAAATACGCGGCACTACCGTTTCACTTTGCTCGCTATCAATAACTGATAGCTTCATCTGAACAAAAATTCCTTCCAAGGAGGCCTTATCTTTACGACTTGTATGAAACAGAGAAGCTGTAGTTTGACCACCGTTCACTATCTGTAGATCTTTCATGCGAACCACTTCAAGCCCGGTATCTCCTTTCCTGACTTCTACTTCCTGAGCAGTGGCAGTAATACCATTGTTATAGGCAAAGAACATTTGCGGCTCATTGATAATGGTACTTCTGATACCCTTATTAACATTCCCTCGGGCCTGCAAAAAACATCGAACGTTTTGCTCTAACAAGCGAGCACCATATTTCTCATACATTGATGACAAAATAGTTGCTGGAATTACTATCAGATAAGACTTGTAAGTATCTGATCCTAAATGTGCAGGCAAACACGAAATCCCTGCCCCATAAGTTTCAGGAAAATTGATATCAAGAATTTCTTTATGGCCTCGGGAGCTTTGTTGGCGCTGTAACCTCGAAACATCCCAAATATGATATGAAGCTGGAACTCCAGAAATTTCGCCATCTTCAATAGCGCTAACTCGACCACTCAAAGCTCGCTCAGAAAAGAGATAAAAATTCACCTTTCGAATTGCACGTCCTCGATCGTAAATTTGCCTTGATAGCCCATACTCAGGGGCTGTCTCTTCGAGATCTTTAAACAATTCCTTGCTTTTACTTGCTTCAAAAAACTTCGCAACTCGCTTAAAAGCGCTATCTACGTCAGTCCCCGTAAGAGAAGCTAACTCTTCTCTACAATCGAAATCAGCAATGAAAAGATCTAGAGCCCCCTCATCATTAAACCAGTAGCCATCAACCCGCATTCCTCTTTGCGCGCGATAGTGACAAAGCTCAAACCCCTCCAAAAATCCAGTATCCATCAACTCATCAGCGACGGTTTCTACAAACTGTGACAATTGAAAGCTACTACTGGCTTCCGCCCCAGCTAACAAGTCCTGTTTGAAATCATGAAAAAATTCCTGGATGGTTTGTTCCATTTTACTTCCCCCATACATCCTTATCTGCGCATAAAAAATCCCGAACGCTTTCCAACTTAATTTCATAGCCAACTCTTGTTAGCCCTGTATTTAATTCAGATCTAACAATCTTTGGAAAATCACTTTCGACACGATATGTCTGCTCTTCAACGACAATAAATTTAGGCTTATCGTAAGCAAGTATTTGCACATAACCAGCTTTAGCCAGTTTTGTATCAAACATCTCTATAGCTTCTGCCTCAGTTAGCTTTCCCTCAACTGCGTTTACTAACTCGTTCAAAGAAATTGATGCTTTTGATTCAGGCATATCAACCAATCGAAAAACCTTAAGAAAAAGGCTGTTACTTAAACTTTCGAGCTGATCTTCGGAAGATATTTTAACTGCATTTCTCTCGCGGCCTGATAATGACTTAACTTCTACGGCCGTATCGGAAAATATAAAATCCTGATGAGATGTTTCAGGCCCCTGCCATGCTTCTAATGCATCCAGCTCAGTATTCATTTCACCTAGCATTTGTTGCAGAAACTTAAGCTCACTGAAAAAACCCCTTACTTCTTCGGCACTAAGCACCCGGCCTTTCTTCCCAGCCATGAATGCTTTCCAGCGTTTTATTTGGGAAAGAGCAACAGACAATCCAACCACTGGATCTGATACTTCAGCAAGTTCATGGATCAATGTTTCGCATAAGCTATAAAAGAGATCTTGATCGACATGCTTCTCAAGAACCAAAATCAGGCCCTGATTTCCCGTCGTGCTTAGCAATCTGTAATCAATCTTTATTCCATGAATAGGCACCATGTTTTTTTGAAAGATCTCTGCTCCATCTTCACTCATTTCATAAATAAATACACAGTGACCGCTAGAGTCCTTTCCCCAGTACAATGGAAGATGTTTGCTGATTTTTATCTGTCTTACACTGAGATCTTCAGCGGGCGTCTTAATATCATTCCATGGATTTGTTTTACTCATCATCATCCTCATCTTCTGGTGCATCAAATATTCCACCATGCAACTGATTAACCCAAACAGTATTCGCTACAACACTGACACCTTCTGAGTAATCCCCAGGAGGAAAACTGATTCCGAATGCAGGGACAACTTCCTTGGAACCTTCCCCTTCACCTAAGTTCAATGAGTGCACCATTAGAAGTGGCCTTTTCCTGATAGTTCGATAATGGAAATCAGACGGCTTCTTACCACTTTCAGCGGCCAAATCTTGTGCAACTTGTTTCTGAGAATCGCTCAGACCTAACTTTTCGTCTCCCCTGCTAGCCACACGGTCTTTCGTCAAGCGCCAATACCCACCTTCTTTAACCTCAGCGCTTTTTCTTAACTGTGGGCCAAGAACTCGTTCAGCACTGTCCTCACCTTTTTTCATGGAAATGAGAAGTACATCGGCTGATGAAAACAAGGCAGAAATTGATTTTATATATGTTACTACTGCTGACCTTCTCTCCAGAAAACTCTCGTGAACACGGAATGAATTAAGGAACTCAGCAATCTGGTTTAGATCGACGTCTCTTACGATCCAACCTTTATCTGTATCTTCAATGCAAGAACTACCCTTGCCAAATCCCGTCTTCCAATAGCTCTTTACTAAATCCCGATTATCGCTTGAGACACCATCGTCATTTGAAAGAATGTAGCTTTCTACAAGTCGACCACTAAAGTTATGTTTAAAAGTGCGCTTTTCCCCCGTCCTCATTTTATTGGTGGCCGTTACGAGCAGGCGATCTGGGTGACCCAAGACATATAAACCAAACTTTTTCGGACTGAGGCCATCTCTTCGCATTTGTTTTATCTGCTCTCTTAAGTCATCCGAGGACTCAGCAATATGCGAATACCAATCTATTGAATCTCTAGACAAGTGAACCCTGCACAAATCATCATAACCGGAACGATAACCGAACCAACGTCCCATCTGCATAAGCGTGTCGTACATACGAGTATTTCTGTACATGTAACTAATACATAGGCCCTCAATTGTCAGACCACGAGAAAGACTTAAACCACCCACAGCAATAGCTGTTATACCATGACCATCTCTTTCATGTTTTTTGTAATCAAGCGGCTCATCGGACTTACTGTTAACAACAAAAGTTCTTATGGATTCAGCAGCATCATACAACTCACGCTTTAGCTCTTCCCAAGAAACATCAGCATCCCCAAAATCAGCTTCAAAAACCTGTTTCACCTGATCCATATTTTCATTTTTTTGAGAGACTGAATCCGGCATCAAATAGTTTGCCTTGATGGATTCCCTCAGTTTTTTGAGATATACGCTGATGTGTGTGCGGACTAATGTCTGAACATCCACAAACCTCGAAACGTTTACAAGCATTGAGCAATGCTTTTCATCTTGCCCCCTAATCTTTCTGATCGCTTTCACTACAATAAATTGCCGTATAGCCCTGTAAAGCGATGGAGGAAGATCTAGCACGTCAAAATCTTTTTTATGAACGAAAGGAATATAGTTCTCTGCGTCATCAATTGTTTCTAAAATTCGATCAGAACTATCATCATCCAAGAAAACCCTATCAGGGCCAAAATATGTTGTCGGAGCATCGAGACAATAAATAAAGTCCCGAGGAAAGAGCTCTTCTCGAAGTTGTTCATCACCATATGCATCAGGATTAATGAAAATATTAGCGAATGGCGTTGCCGTGTATCCAACATAACAAGACTTATCAAACAAACTCAAAATCTCTCTAATTCTTCTGTTTGTCTGTGTCGGATCGTTGTCTTCTTTTTTGGTATTGATCGATGCGTTATCAGCTTCATCATCAATCATAAGCATGGGAACATCTTTAATTTTTCCATGACCTTTAGAGTTCAGTTCATCCAACCAGCGGTGGAGAGACTTTAACGTTGAAACATTTTTCTTGATAACGAGTATCACCGGCTTACTAAAGTCGTTGATACTCCATCCGCTGTGATCAGCTGTCTTCTTATTAAAATCTGCATATATGTTAGTCAGAGTAGCCGGGTGAGGATAATCGTCATGACCAACTCCAACAATTTTCCACTTATCTTCAACGCGTGTCCTACCAACAAAACCCTCATCAACCCGTTCTTGCGTCTGTTTACGGAGATTATTATGAACACCAGCGATTACAATAATGAACTTGTATCCAGCATCAGCCGCTTTTGCCACCAATCCCATGTAATTCGCTGTTTTACCCGATTGCACGTGACCAATAACTAATCCACGTCTATCCCAAACACCGGGCGATGTCGGATCTTGAAGATGACCAAGTATTTTCGTGCCTACATCACTCAAAGACTGAACTACAGTAGGTGACCATTTCTCTTTCTTAAGATGCTTTTCATATGCGTCAGAATAAAACCATTCAATATCTTTACGCTTATACACCCACTCTTTGTCATGAGTAGCTTCCGGGTCGACAAGTGAAACACCCAATCCCATTCTGGAATCTATTTCATAGTAAGCTTCCTTTGCACAACTTATCGCATCACCTTCATCAAGGCCTAACACCTTTGCTAGATCTACTGCCAAGGCATCAACTTCTTCGCGTGTTGGAACATACTCTGACCAACGCGTTTTTGCAGCGGTGATCAAGGAAACAGTAAAATTCTTTTTTGCCTCCAACTTCTCTTTCTCATTCCCCATTTTTTATCCCTTCAAAATATTGTTCTACCAGCTCCTTGTGAGCATCAAACATGCGAACAGAGTCAACAACACTCCGAAACATATCGATATTAATCTCACCAGAACCAAATAAAGAATTTCTAAGCTCTTCCAGCTTTTGTGAAACATTTTGTTTCTCTATTGAAAATTGATCAACGCTTCTTGGCGCTGAAGAATAATCCGAGTAGATCATCTCTACTGGAATTGCTGCTGAAACGGCTTCCAGATATGAATGTAAAATTGAAGACTGCTGGTCTGAAAATCCCTCTTTTAAGCTTTGCAAAAGAGGATGAGATAAATTCAACTCAAACCGAACTCGATCTTTATCGCCATAACGTTCCCAAATTGGCTCAGGTGAATCCTGAAAAAGCTTCTGCCCTCTACCTCGATGAATTCTGGTACTTGTTCCAGTGACCTTAGATATTATCTGCCGAAGTCTTTCTCTAACTTCATGAGGCGGTCTTGCTCTCGATTTTTTAATATCAATTGTCCAGCTTTCGTCTAGAGCATTTGGAAAATCTATCTGAACCCTGGCAAGCTTAGTAGCCTCGCCCTTGGGTACCAATCTGAACCAATCTCCCCAAGCCATAAGCCTACCATTCCGATAGATATATGCTCCTTGGTTGGAGATAAAACTGCTTCGATCTTCGTAGAAATCATATACCTTAGCCGTAAGCTTGCTATGATGCGGTAGGATGTATGGCTGTATAACGACTTCCATACCATCAACGCGGACTATTTCCTCTGGTAGCACCTGTGTCGCTCTAATTTTCCGACAGAAAGGATCGAATGCATCTACGGGTTTACCATTTATACGAATACTAAATTTAGGATGATGTTTAACCTCACCAGCCAGAAACCTATGAAAAACCAGAGACAAATGACGATCGACGAGATCCAGTTTTTCATAAACAATTTCATCTCGCTTGCTACCGTATTGGTCTTCAAACAAACGATCTAACTTAGTCCAAACAACCGCTGTTCCAGTCTCACCCAGCTGATCTAAATACGGTATTTTTTTGATATCCTCATCATCAAGAATTGAGAGACACCATTCATCTCTCTTGCTTACATGATCCAGATCCCATTCAGCCCCACAAACTATTGAATTTATCGAGCTAACGACCGTCAAATTTCTACATTGTGAAAATGAAGCTGTTTTCAAGCCCAAACCAAATCGGCCCAGATCATTTGGTTCTCTAGCCTGCTTGGGGTTAGCTGAACCATGTTTCATTGCCAGTAGAAGTTCGTCCTCTGTCATTCCACTTCCATTATCTATGATAACCAGCGTCGGCTTTTCGCAAGTCAAATCGCAGTAGACATCGACTTCAGTCGCTCCAGCCGTAATGCTATTATCTATTATGTCCGCAACAGCAGTCGCCAAAGAATACCCAAGGTCTCTCATAGACTCAGACAATGACGAGGCACTTGGTGGCAATGTATATTCTCTAGCCATTAACTCCACTCCCTTAAAAACTTAAGAATCCGCTCTACGACCTTGCCCGGAGCTTCTTTTAACTCACATTCCCAAGCCGTAAAAACGTGCCACCCCTCAGCAACTAACGCCCTGTTCTTTTCTTTGTCTCGCTGAACAGTTCGCCCAAATTTTTCTTTCCAAAACTCGATTCTTGTTTTGGGCATGTACGCATATTTACAACCTTGATGTCGGTGCCAAAAACATCCATTCACAAAGATTGCTGTCTTATAACGAGGTAAAACAATATCTGGTCGCCCTGGCAGTTTCTTTTCATGCAAACGAAACCTTAAGCCTGACTTGTGTAAAAGAGAGCGAAGAGTAATTTCAGGCTTAGTATCCTTGCCCTTAATTCTCGACATATTCCAGCTTCGTTTTTCCCTCGTTAAAATATCAGTCATCAATCACCCGGTATTTTATCTAGTATTTCTTTGACGACTTCGGCTATTTGAACGGCTAAATAAGGTGGAACTGCGTTACCCACTTGGTGATACTGAGCAGTTCGCGGCCCTTCAAAATGGTAATTATCTGGGAAGGTTTGCAGCCTAGCAGCTTCCCGTACAGTTAAACTTCGACATTGTGATGGATCATAATGAATGAAATAGTGACCATCCTTAGAGATATGAGACGTGATGGTCGTGCTAAAACGAGACTTCACCTGAACTCTAAAGCGATCTGAGAACATTTTGCCCTCACAGCCATCTTTGACGTTCTTATGAGCAGGAAGAAGCTCTTCAGGAAAGTCTCTTAATTTAGGCGAGATATCCAATGCGCTTGCATGAGCCGAAGCATACAGATAGCGATGCAAGTCACTTACCATATGAGATCTTGCCTCATGACATGTCGCCACTTTGAGACGGTCGTCGAAATACCATGATTTCATGACTCGGGGAGGTTTGTATTTCGTGGAGGATTTGTCCATCGGAGTATTGCGTATAGTTGCTAGCGCACTCTTAATCTCCTTTTTGATGCTGGCATCTTCCTTCTTTTTAGAGGGTATCCAAGATGTTGCACTGACTGACAACAATTCTTCTTTCCACTCATCATAATCATCTTTTCGCCTTGAAATACTGCTTCTAATTTTCGGCATACTGCTGATTATTTGCTCCACACTTGGTGGCTCAGACTTTTCAAGCGTTCCTGGCACTACGTCTATGTCGGCTCTAATTCCCAAGATAAATATTCTGTGTCGAGCTTGTGGTACACCATATTCTTCAGCTCTGACAACGAAGGATTTTGGCTCAATCTCTTCGACGACTTCACCAGACTGGGACAAGGAGTAAAGCTTGTATTTCAAACCATTTTTATTCTTTTCAATAGCTCTACGAGGGCTGCGAAGGTCTTCTACAATCTTATCGACGACGGACTCACCGTTGACTTTAGCTGAAAGCAGGCCCTTCACATTTTCCATGACGAAAACTGGAGGGCGATGATCAATGATAATTTTGAGATATTCTTTGTATAAGAAGTGCCGTTCGTCTTCCTCAAACTCAGGATTGTTCATCATCCTCGAACGACCAACCAAGGAATAAGCCTGACAAGGTGGCCCACCAATCAAGGCCCATTTCTTTGAAGAATTCAGTCTGTCACTAATAATCTGCTGAACTTCATTATGTGTTTCTTCACCTAGTGAAATTTTCAGAGCGGTAGCTTTTGCATGCTCCCAATTAGTACTATTTCTCTCAATGAGCTCTTCTTTATCAATACGCCCTTCCAAGTAGGCGTAATAGTCATCAGGGACATCCTGCCTTTTGAATGACTTGTAGAAATGCCTCAGAAGTAATGTCTGATGCGCAAATTCATCTCTTTCAATAGATGCGACCGACTTAAATACTCTTGAATCATTTGAATTGTATAGTTCAGAAAACCCTTCGCCCAAGCCACCCGGCCCCGCGAATAGATCTATTATTGGATATGTCACATCCTTTTTTCTCATTTGTTACCAGCTTCACTTTTCTTTTGAGTTATCCAACGCTCAATATCTTCGCGCTTAAACCGCCAACTGCCACCTACTTTGAATCCAGGCAACTTACCTTCAGAGGCCAGTCGATATGCGGTTTTCTCTGCCAACTTGAGATAGTCGGCGACCTCTTTCAAGGTTAGAATTTCATCAGTCATAGTTTATCCACCCATGAGACTTTAGGGAGCATATGAGAAAATTGAGGAGGCCGCAAGGAATTAGCGGTACTAAAGTATAGTTTTCACCAGTCCAAACCTTGGCTTCAAAATCAAAGTCACTCTTACGGGCTTGGCGCAATTCACAATTGCGGCATCCATACAGTAAACAGAGCTTCACGAAGAGTTTGTTCTTAGGGGTAATGCGGGAGTTATTGACGGCAAGCCAAAGCATCTTTAACTCTTCATCTGTCAAACAGCGATCCGTCAAACGCTTCTGAATATTCAAGTCACCTTTGGCGTAAATATCAGAGAGCGGATTAGTGGGTAAAAGCTTGCGCTTTACCCCAAAGCGATAAAGCTGTTTGGCGTTAACCAGAATACGCTCGCCAATAGCTGGCTTGGTATTAGCGAGAGCTTCTAAAATTTCCAGCCATGCGTGTAACGTGATCTTCTCGGCTGGTAATTTACCCAGCTTCGGAAACACATGAATTTCGAAGCTGCGCTTAACTTCGTGGTGGCCTTTCTTGTTTTTGATGCAGTAGGCTTCGTACCATAGGTCAAATAGCCCTGTAAGGCTTTCAGCAGCGATGATCTTCTGCTTTTCCAGCAGTCGTACTGTCTTGGGATCATGCCCCTGCTCTAGCTGTTTCTTGAGCCGCAGCGTTTCCTTTCTGGCTTCTTTGAGGGACATGAGTGGATATGAGCCGATATCTACTCTGCCGCCCTTGCCGACATACTGGTATCGCATGGTGAAGGTGATCTTGCCCTTGGGCGATAGTCTGGCGCTCAGTCCATCCCGATCAGTCTTCTCAATTGTCTTGTCACTGAGTTTCTTGTTGTTGGCTTTAAGCCATGTTTCAGTCAGTGCCACCTTTCAGTCCTTAGCCCGTATTACGGAGCTGTTTGTACAAAATTTCCAAAGGGGGTTTGTACAAGAAAATTTGTATGAGAATTTGTACAAATTTCTTCTGACTTAGGGTGTCACAGAGTGACTTGGAAGTGTGATAGGACAAACCAGGACACGTTATAACTTTTTGTTTTTACTAAAGTTTGTGTCTTTTCTTGTCGTGGGATGTCTTAGGTAACTTTATTTGGGTGAGAGATGATGGCAAAGGTACGCCGATTTTCAACTTCGTCAGCAATGGTGGACATGGTTATCTCTATAAATAAATAAAATCTGGGCGCGCATTATACCTGTCTGGGTTATTTTTTCGACCGCTCAAGGTACAATGCGCGCTTTATTCAATGATTGCTTCCATTTATGAGCCAAGAAACCGATAACATCTACGCCTCACCGCATGCAAACTTGAGCGACTTTCGCTTTGATGACCAAGTCGCGGCGGTCTTTCCCGACATGATTAAACGCTCCGTACCCGGATACAGTCATATCATCGGCTGTATTGGTATCCTTGCGGAGCAATACGCGACTGAACACTCACGTATCTATGATTTGGGCTGTTCACTGGGTGCCGCTACTATGTCGATGCGACACCGCGTCAGTGCACCTGGGGTTATCATTTATGCGGTAGATAACTCTGAAGCCATGTTAAAGAGAAGCGCCGACTATTTAGATACCGAAGACTCTCCGGTCCCTGTTAAGACGGTTTGTGCCGATATATCTGAGTTGAGCATCGAAAACTGTAGTTTCGCGGTATTAAATTTCACCTTGCAGTTTATTGCTGTTGAAAAACGAGCAGCAACCATTCAAAAAATATACGATGGAATGAAGCCCGGTGGCGCCTTGGTGCTATCTGAGAAACTCACCATGGAAGATGCTCGTCTAAATCAACTATTGGTCGATCATCATCATGATTTTAAGCGCGCTAACGGCTATAGCGACTTAGAAATTAGTCAGAAACGCCAAGCCATTGAGCGAGTGTTACTGCCCGAAACCGCTCAAGCCCACACCGACCGACTCACAAACGCCGGTTTTAAAACCGTTAGTCAGTGGTTCCAGTCTTTTAACTTTGCCTCTTTTATAGCGATCAAATGATAGATTACTCTTCTTTTTTAAACCACCTCAGCGGCACGGCGCTAGAACCTTGGCAAGCCCCACTTGAGACACAACTCGAAGACCTATGGCGCACATTAAAAGATGGAAACTTGCCTCGCTTATTGAGCTATGTCGATGCCTTACCAGAAGCCAATACGACCAAGGTAAGTCTATCTGATGTTGTGATGGCCACCGGCGAAGTCTCAGACACCGAAGCTTTACGCACTCAATTAAAGAACTTAATACCTTGGCGCAAAGGACCGTTTGATTTATTTAATGTGGCGATAGATTCAGAATGGCAATGCAACATGAAATGGCAACGCGTAGCCCCCCATGTTAGCGACCTTAATGGTCGGCACATTCTCGATGTTGGCAGTGGCAATGGTTATTATGGCTGGCGCATGAAAGCCGCAGGGGCACGAACTGTCGCTGGCATTGACCCATCTTGGTTATCTGTTGTGCAGCATCTCGCCGTAAACAAATACATTGCAGACCCTAGCCACACCGTTTTACCGTTCACTTTAGAGAGCTTGACACCCAATTTAGAGTTATTCGACACCGTGTTCTCTATGGGCGTTCTTTATCATCGGCGCTCCCCGCTGGATCACATAAACGAGCTTAAAGGCGCAATACGACCAGGCGGTGAACTGGTACTTGAGACTATCGTCATCCCTGGTGGCCCGAATGAATCACTTGTACCTATAGGTCGTTACGCGCGAATGAACAATGTGTGGTTCTTACCGACGGCCGATACGCTTGCCAGCTGGCTTGATAAAATGGGTTTCGTTGATATCAAGATTGTCGATCAGACCATTACAACACCCGAAGAGCAGCGCCCCTCTGATTGGAAGCCCGGTCAAAGCTTAGAAAATTACTTAGACCCAAATAACCACCAGCTGACCATTGAAGGGCACCCTGCACCTATTCGAGCAACACTTGTTGCCACAAAGCCAGAGAACCAACGTTTGAAGCGATACCACCTAGACTAACCTCCAGCACCAATTTTCAAACACGTAGAACAACTTAATCGTTTAAGTAAAGGAATAATAAGCTTTATTTAAATGACTATTGGTTCTAAAAGCGCTATTGAGATTCAGCAACTTAAACGATTAAGATAGCACTGTGGTTTGATCACCCAACCGCTGACGACGGAAAATAAAAACAAACATTAGGTATCTAAATTATGAAAACATTGAAAAAAGCCGCATTAGCATCGGCTGTTGCTGCTGTAATGGCAACTTCTGCCTTAGCCGCTGAATCTGCTCCTAATCGTGGAACAGGCGAATACAGCTGGGACTCTCTCGCTAAATTCGATAAATTAGACTTTTCAGGCGTCACTGTAACGGTGACAGGCCCATGGTTAGCCCCGGAAGACGACTACTTACGCCGTGTATTTGAACCGTTTGAACAAGCCACGGGCGCAACCGTGAAATACAACGGGTCGGATAGCTTTGAACAGCAAATTCTTATTGATGCTCAAGCCGGCACACCGCCAAACATTGCATTTTTCCCTCAACCAGGTTTAGCCGCCGACATGGCTTCGCGAGGCTACTTAACGCCGGTATCCGATTCAATCAAACAACAAGTTTTAGATACTTATGCGGCGGGTCAAAGCTGGATCGATCTTGCTACCTATGAGAACAAAGCGGGCAAAGAAGATTTTTACGGCGTATTCTATCGCGCTGACGTAAAAAGCTTAGTTTGGTACTCGCCTGACAATTTCGAGGACAATGGCTATGACGTTCCTGAAACGATGGAAGAGCTTATTGCCTTATCGGATCAAATGGTAAAAGACGGTAAAAAGCCTTGGTGTATTGGTCTAGGTTCAGGTGCGGCAACCGGTTGGCCTGCTACCGACTGGGTAGAAGATATCATGCTGCGTACGCAATCTCCTGCCGTTTACGATCAATGGGTTAACCATGAAATCCCATTCAACGATCCAAAGGTTGTAAACGCCATCGAAACCTTTGGCCAATTTGCTAAGAACGATGATTACGTTTCAGGCGGTGCTTCTGCCGTTGGCACGACCGATTTCCGAGACAGCCCAAAAGATTTATTCTCGGTACCGGCTAAATGCTTTATGCACCGTCAAGCCAGCTTCATTCCAGCGTTCTTCCCTGAAGGCACGGTGGTAGGTGAAGATGCCGATTTCTTCTATTTCCCTGCTTACGCCTCGAAAGATTTAGGCAAACCTGTTTTAGGTGCCGGCACCGTAGCAGGCATCACTAAGTCAAACAAAGCAACAGAGGCGGTTTTGGATTATTTACTATCGCCATTGGCGCATGAGTTGTGGATGGAAAAAGGTAACTTCCTAACGGCCAACACGAAAGTGAATACGGCACTGTATGCATCTGATACGCAAAAAGCACTGGGCGATATTTTACTCAACGCTACGACGTTCCGTTTCGATGGCTCAGACTTGATGCCTGGCGCAATTGGTGCTGGCTCATTCTGGACAGGAATGGTTGACTTTGTCAGCGGTGACAGCGCGCAAGACGTTGCCGACAGCATTGAAAAGAGCTGGAAAGAACTGAAGTAACAGCGCACCACTTGGCCGCCTCACTCTGAGGCGGCAATTTTAATTGCTTTAAACGTTAAAAGGAGTGGCCTATGTTACCTCAAATTATTTCAGCGTTAATCGCCATAACGTTTGCCATCGGTGGCAGTATTTTATTTTACGTTGGGCTAAATGTTTTCATTGATAAATTCTTATCCAGCTCGGGTTTAACGCCGACACAACAAATAAAACGAGATCGCTTAAGAGAAGCCATCCGGCCGTGGATTTTTATCGGACCTGCACTGCTGTTCTTAGCCTTCTTTTTAGTGTACCCCGTACTGCGTTCACTCCAACTATCGTTTATGGATAGAGAGGGAGACGATTTTGTTGGGATTGCCAACTATATATGGGCGTTTAAAAACGAAGGGTTCCACGTCTCTATTCGAAACAATATTCTTTGGCTACTTATTGTACCTACATTAGCTACCGCTTTTGGTCTTGTTATTGCCTACCTTACGGACAACATTTGGTGGGGCAAACTGGCTAGAACACTTATATTTTTACCAATGGCCATCTCATTCGTTGGTGCGTCCATTATATGGAAATTTGTATACGACTTCCGAGGACCAGATGCCGAACAAATTGGTTTACTCAATGCCATCATTATGGCGTTTGGAGGAGAGCCTAGAGCGCTCATTTCTACTTTGTTCTGGAACAACTTCTTTTTGATGATTATTTTAGTCTGGATTCAAACGGGCTTCGCAATGGTCATCTTGGGTGCTGCTATTAGAGGGGTGCCCGAAGACACCATTGAGGCATCTACAATGGACGGTGCAAGCCCGTTACAGGTGTTCTTTAAAATAGTTATCCCACAAATTTGGCCGACAATTGTTGTGGTCTGGACCACCATTACCATTCTTGTCCTTAAAGTTTTCGATATTGTGTATGCCATGACAAACGGTCAATGGGGAACACAGGTGTTGGCTAACTTGATGTATAACGAAATGTTTCGCAACGCAAACTCAGGAACCGCCAGTACCGTTGCTGTAATACTGATGGTCGCCGTGTTGCCTGTCATGATTTACAACATTCGCACTGCACGCAACAGCGCACAATAGGAGCTTCACATGTCACTTGAATTACAGCAATCTGTTGTCGCAAAAACTCTGAAACATAGCATGGTCTTTGTACTGGTGTTACTTTGGACATTGCCAACGCTCGGTTTACTGGTCAGCTCTGTGAGAGATAAAGATCAGCTAAGCTCTACCGGTTGGTGGTCGGCATTAACCAGCACAACCCAAGCCGATGTTCACCGTTTACCAAAGGCAAACGAGCAAGTCTTTAATAACGGCTTGTACGAAATTAAAAGCCAATTGTTTGATGCAGACAATAACAGTGTCATCGGCACATGGGGACCTCGAGCTGATGAGCTGGACAGCAATATTCCAGACCAACCAACCGCATTTGGTGATAACACAACGCTCACCGTGGCTTCTGATGGCACTATTGTTTGGACTTCAGAGGAAGCCTTCACCCACACTCGTGGACCTCGCGTGTTCTACTCAGCCAAATCACCGCCAAGATTTACCTTTGACAATTACCGTGAAGTCTTACAGTCAGAAGGTGTTGGCCGAGCATTTATCAATACCTTCACGGTCACGTTACCGGCTACCTTCATTCCAATTTTAATCGCCGCGTTTGCTGCATACGCGCTTGCTTGGATGGAATTTAAAGGGCGCTTTGTTTTTTTAGCGATGATCATCGGGCTCATAGTCGTGCCGCTACAAATGAGTTTAATCCCGGTGTTGCAGGTATTTGCAGCCATCGGCCAAACCTTTGATGTACCTTCCAAATCTTATGTGACGATATGGTTGGCCCATACAGGTTTTGGATTGCCATTGGCGATATTCTTGCTACGTAATTATATGGCCAGCTTACCAAGAGATATCATTGAATCTGCTTACATGGATGGTGCAACGCATTTTCAAATTTTCATGAAAATGATATTGCCACTTTCAATGCCAGCTCTGGCTTCATTCGCGATTTTTCAATTTTTATGGACATGGAATGATCTACTCGTAGCGGCCGTGTTCTTAGGTCAGGGTGAAGACAAAACAGTTATGACACAGCAGTTAATTGAGTTGTTGGGGTCTCGTGGTGACAATTGGGAAATTTTAACCAGTGGGGCTTTCATTTCAATTGTAGTGCCGATCATTATTTTCTTATCCATGCAACGCTACTTTGTTCGCGGCCTGTTAGCGGGCTCGGTCAAAGGTGGTTAACACCTAGGCTCAGGCACATGCCTGAGCTACTCCTTATTCTTGGAATCAAATAGAAATGCCCCACAGTCAACTTTCTATGCATCAATTAGAGTCTGCCTACGAGCGTATTTTAAGTAGACTTACAGACCGATATCAATCGGAGTATTCCGATGAGCGCTGGCAAGCGTTTAGTTTGCATTTTAAAGCCTCATTCCCTGCGTTTTTTAGTCAGCTAGCATCACTCTACGATGATCAATGGGATTTCTACTACTTCTTAGAAAGGTGCAGCAATATTGCGGCGCGCTTTTGGCTAGACCAGCCCGCGTTTAACAACCCCCACGCAAATTGGTTTGAGTCGTCAGACTGTGTTGGCGCCTCTGCTTATGTAGATTTGTTTGCCGAGAATATCTCAGGCCTAGAAAACCGAATAGCCTACCTCGAAGAGTTGGGAGTCACTTACTTACATCTGATGCCGTTATTTGAAGTACCGGCTGGAGATAGTGATGGCGGTTATGCTGTTAAAGATTTTGGTCAAGTGAACCCCGAACTGGGCACGAATGAAGACCTTAAAAGAGTGAAATCGCTCTTTATCAAGAGCAACATTAAACTCGTTCTCGACTTTGTATTTAACCATGTATCAGATCAACATCTATGGGCTATCAAAGCGAAACAAGGAGACGAACGAGCCAAACGATTGTTTTGGGTATTTGAAAACAACCAGGATAAAGAGCAATACTCAACCCATTTACGCGATATTTTTCCTGATAAACGGCGCGGGTGCTTCACTTATAGTGAGGAGTTACATGCGGATGTTTGGACCACCTTTAATAGCTATCAATGGGATTTAAATTATTCTAATCCAGACGTCTTTACCCTAATGTCGCAAGAATTACTAAAAATTGTAGAGCTAGGTGCTGATGTAGTGCGCTTAGATGCCTTAGCATTTACATGGAAAGAGCCTGGAACAAGTTGCGAAAATTTAGATAAAGCGCACACCCTAGTCAAAGCATTTAACGCTTTTCTCAACATGGCCGCACCATCCGTCGTTTTAAAGTCAGAAGCTATTGTCGCGCCCGATGAAGTAGTGAAATACATTTCTGAAGATGAATGTTCTCTTTCGTACAACCCAAATCTAATGGCGTTACTGTGGGAAGCACTCGCTACCCGACAAACTCAGCTGCTAATTGAAGGGACTCAACACCGCACAGACTTGCCGAGCCACACCCGCTGGGTGAATTACCTGCGTTGCCACGATGATATTGGCTGGGCTTTTGCTGATCACGATGCATGGCAACGTGGCATAAACCCTTTTGATCATCGTCAGTTTTTGAATAATTTTTATACGGGTAAATTTGAAGGCAGCTTTGCAAAGGGAGTTCCTTTTCAATTTAACCCCGAGAACGGTGATTGCAGAATATCTGGCACCTTAGCCTCATTAGCAGGCGTAGATTCTAATACAAATATCGACGACTTATCGGTAAAGCGTATCATAATGCTTCATGGCGTTATGATGGCATTTAAAGGGGTTCCATTACTCTATTTAGGCGATGAATTAGCCACATTGAATGACTTCAGTTATACACAACAACCGGAAAAATCCAACGATAGCCGCTGGGTGCATCGTGTCGCCTTTAATGAAGAAAACGCTAAGCAACGGCAACAAGAAGGAACCTTAGAGCATGCTGTTTTCAATGCCATAAAACAGCAAATTAAAATACGTGCAGCGCACTCAATTTTTGGACACGGTGAATTAAGCATCGAACCACTTCTTCATGAAAATCTATTTATCTTTCATCGCACGCAAGATTCAGGTCGCGTCATCGTCATTGCAAACTTCTCCGAACACAGCATTCAATTAACAAACGAACAACGGGAGTCCCTAGGAATTACTTTAAGTTATAGGGACTTACTCGGAAAAAAATTAGTCACAACAAAAGATTCAATTATTAATCCATACGACATCTACTGGCTGGTAAACCAGCATATCTAATGAATAGGACACAATTATGATCGATAATAATATTACTTGGTGGAAAGGCGCTGTCATTTATCAAATTTATCCGCGCAGCTATAAGGATTCTAACCAAGATGGTATTGGAGACATTGCCGGCATCACCAGTAAATTGGATTACATTGCCAGCCTTAATGTTGACGCAATTTGGTTATCACCTTTTTTTAAATCACCCATGAAAGATTTTGGTTACGATGTATCTGACTATTGCGACGTTGACCCTATCTTTGGGACTATCGACGACTTTAAAGACTTGATTAAAAAGGCGCACGGCCTTGGCTTAAAAATCATCATCGATCAGGTTTACAGCCACACCTCTGATCAACATGAATGGTTTAAAGAGAGCCGACAAAACAACTCTAACTCAAAGGCAGACTGGTATGTTTGGGCCGATGCAAAACCAGATGGCACGCCCCCTAACAACTGGCTGTCACTTTTTGGTGGATCAGCTTGGCAATGGGATACGCAAAGGCAGCAATATTTTTTACACAACTTTCTGTCTAGCCAGCCAGACTTAAATTTCCACAGTGTAGAAGTTCAAGATACCATCCTATCAACCGCGAAGTTTTGGTTAGATTTAGGCGTAGATGGATTCCGTTTAGATGTGGTTAATATGTACTTCCACGATGAAGCACTAACCGATAACGGAATAGCAGACACCCCAGAAAAGCAATTTGTTGGCGTAGATCCAAACAACCCGTTCTCTAAGCAATACCACATTCACCAAATGTGTAGAGACGATAACTTAGTATTTTTAAAGCGACTTCGAAGCTTGCTGGACCAGTACCCAGGGTCTACAACAGTCGGTGAAATTGGTGCGCCCGATGGCTTAACCTATATGGCTCAGTACACCAGTGGCGGCGATAAGTTGCACATGGCTTATACCTTCGAACTACTCAATGAGCGATGCGACGCACCCTATCTAAAACACACGATGAAGCGAATAGAGGACTCACTACAAGATGGCTGGCCTTGTTTTGCTCTGAGCAATCATGATGTAGTGCGCAGTGCCAGTCGATGGACTCAAGACAGCAATTTTGTAGCCGATAAAACCAGAGCCATGCTCGTATTTCTTTTGACTCAACGTGGTACGCCTTGCCTATACCAAGGAGAAGAGTTAGGGCTGCCCGAAGCAGAAGTGCCTTTCGACAAAATTGTCGACCCATTTGGGATAGAGTTTTGGCCAGTATTCAAAGGTAGAGATGGATGCAGAACACCGATGGCTTGGGAGAATAACCAAGATTTAGGTTTTGGGTCTCCGAAGGACATTCAATGGCTTCCTGCCGAGCAAAAACATCAAGCATTAGCTGTTTCTGAACAAACAAATGCCGAGCATTCAATGCTGACATTTACGTCTCAGTTTTTAGCCTGGCGAAAGCAGTTCGACGCATTGCAATCGGGCAGTATTAATTGGTTAGAATCGTCTGAGGATATGTTATTCTTTGAACGTGCCAAAGACGGTGAACGCTTGATTATCGCTATTAATTTTTCTGAAAATAGCTCAAAGGCACCCGTTGTTGATAACGCGCAACTTGCTTGGTCTACGCACGAACTAGAAAGTTCATTTAAGCCGTATCAGTGCACTGTTTGGAAAACTAATTAGACTATCGAGAATTGCTATGTCGCCTAGATCGCCCAAGAAAAAACTTACAGTTAAATCTGTAGCCAGTATTTTGGGCGTATCAACGGCGACTGTTTCGAATGCTTTTAATCGTCCTGACCAGTTGTCATCTGATTTGCGCAACAAAATATTAGATGAATGTGAACGTATCGGTTATCACGGGCCAAACCCAGCGGCTAGAAGCTTAAGAACCGGGTCTACAGGGGTCGTTGGAATTATGTTAGCCGAAAAGCTCGCCTATAACTTTTCTGACCCTTGTGCAATCGAGTTTTTAGAAGGCGTTTCTCAAATACTCGATGATGCGCGCGTTAATATGTTGCTGATGCCAGGACGAGAGGAGTTTTACAAAAAGACTTCTTTGGAATCAATTCCTGATCGTTACATTATTTATGGCCCACCAAAAGACTTGCCATTGCTGGATAGAATTGAAAGGCAGCATAAGCCTATTATTTCTGTAGATTTCAATTTAGAGAACCATCTTTCGCTCAACATTGATAATTATGGCGGCGCAAAGGCTGCGGCCAATCATGTCTTTGAAACGACCTCAGGACCTGTAGCGGTTATCGGATTAAGGTTATCAAAAGACGCCGATGGAGATCGAATTAAGGCAAGCGATTTATACGACCCTAATTACTCAATCTCTCGCCAAAGATTAAACGCTTACTTGGATGCCTCAAAAGAAGTCAATCGCCCAATAGGCTTTGATTATATTTGGGATACCTCTAAAAGCTCTTGGGATGAAGGGGTAAAAGCGGCTCGGAGCGCCCTATCAGTTTCACCAAGACCGACCGCTCTGCTGTGTATGTCAGATAATTTAGCATTAGCTGCACTGTCGGTTGCTCGTGAAATGGGGCTTCGCGTTCCACAAGAGCTCAGTATTGTCGGTTTTGATGACACGCCTGCGGCCAGTGTTAATCATCCTGAAGTGACAACGGTTTACCAGCCAAGTTTAGAAAAAGGCCGATTAGCGGCCAAGATGGTTTTAAACCCAGAAAACTATGACAGCATAGTGCTGCCGACTGAGTTAAAAATCCGAGAAACCAGCTAATATTAACTACTTAAACAATGCAAAATAGATAACGTAGAACCAACTGATCAGTCCATGGAAAATGGCCCACAAAATTGAGTTGTTTGCAGACCATGACATTGTTATCGCTAAGACAGAACCAAATGACACGCCGTTTCGAACCACTTCATATCGTACCGATCTCATACCTTTCTCCTTTTTAAAGTAGGACCAGTTTATTCAATTGCGTTGGAGCAAGAAAGAGGCAGAAGTCATGAGACTCATTGTGACGTTAGGCTTTTATCCATTAAGAGCGCATCAAATGTACCGAGGTTTAACTGGTAATAATTTTTTCGCCGACCGACCGTTTTAAACCCTAGATTTTGATAAAGCCTAATAGCAGGTTCATTACCCTCTCGCACTTCTAAAAATACTTTGGTTAATTTTCGATCGACTAATGAGGAAACCCAGGCGTTAAGCGCCTGAGCTCCGAATCCACTTCCGCGATACTCGGAAAGGATAAATAGTTGGATAAGCTCGGCTTCTGGCTCTATAACCTCTTCAATGATAAAACCAATAAGGTGACTCTTTACAAAATAACCATTAACCTTATTTTGATCAGCGTACCTTTTGATTACAGATGTATGTAACGATGTTTCAGCGTCACGTTCGCAGGCTTGTGCAATAACGTCTAGTTGAAGATCGGTTAACGGTTTAAACATTATAAAAAGGGGATGCCTTAATCAGTTTCCAAGCTTTTGCTTTTTCAGAAGGGTTTTGCAACATTTTGTACAATGAAGGTAATACTAGGTGCTCTTCAGGTTTATAAGTATCTGAGGAGGGTGCCCAGCCTTTAAGCTTCGGAAGTACGCCTCCTAATGCAATAATCTTCTTAGTTTTATGTTCTTCCGATAAATGATTTATAAAATCATCAACATAAGCTTTTGCGGACGCTAAACTTTGGTCAGCATTCTTATTTTGAAAAAACGGCCAAAAAATAGTGTGGTGATAAGCAAGGGTTGATTCTGTTTTATCGATTGATCGCAATATATTCTGTAGTAAACGCCAGGCCTGATCTTGTAACTCGGCATGATTAGCCACAAGTGAACTGGCGACAATGTAATCACCAATTATATACACCCCCAACCCAAACTTAACGGTTTCAGCTTTAACAGACTCCACTTGAGAATTAGGGCTTTGAGCGGACGCACCCTTAGTCTGATTAGGTTTAGGTACTGTCTCTTTAATTACTTCATTAGAAACTTTTTCATGAGCAGCAAGTGCCGATAATTGGTTAGAATAATCGTTATCTTCGTTACTAACGCCTTGATGCACTGCAGTAGGCTCATTTGCTTCTCTAAGAGTAGTAGGCAAAGCATTGATAAGGTGAACTCGAGGATACCAACGGTTAACCCCCATTTCCGATAAATAATCGTCTTTCCAATCAGCCTGAACAGTCACAAATAACCCTCACATAAGAAAAGTTAGTTTAACAATAATTAGCCTTGGATCGGCAATTTATTTTGTCTAGTTTTTCGAAGGTAAAAAACTCTTTTTAAGTACTTCGGGTTGGTGCTTTCGGTGGCAGTGGTCGTCTTGAGGTTCCTGTTGCGTTTTCTTAGGTGCCATTGGCCGCCTTTTGGGCATTGCGGCTTGGCTCTTTCGGTGCCAGTGGTCGCCTTGAGGGTGTGGGTAGCTTGAGCGGTCGCTGTTCGCGCATCCCTGCGCCGCTTAACTTCGCCATCCATGGCTCAGATATCCGCTCAACCCACCCGCACCCTCAAGGCTTAATAGGTTGGCACCTTCATATCCAATGTTGCGTAGGAGCGATCGTAGTCTGCGGAGACGCGATGTTGTATGGAGATGCAAATGTTTTTGTCCCACTTGTAGCTATAAACTAGCAGCTAAAAAAATCATCTCTCCGCTACGCTCCGAAGATTCCTACAAGTTACTCGGGCATATACTCAGTTTCTCAGCTGACCCAAGCCGTGGTGGCAGTGTGGTTGGCCTCGGGTATGTGAGCCATGGATGGCGAACTTAAGCGTACAGGGACGTATTCACCGCGACCGAGGGCAACCACACTGCCGCCGCGGCACAGCATGCCACTGAACTCAATCTTTTTAACCTTACCCGCAGCTCGCAGCCCTAAACCTTTTCAAATGCAATAAACCAAAAAACCAGCACTAGGCTGGGTTCTTGGGTTTATTTGGCCGGGCTGCGGGCAGACTTGACGTTTCGTTAAACGCATAAAAAAACCCCAGTAGATTGCTCTACCGGGGCTCTTAGGTTTGGTCGGGCTGCGGGCAGACTTGACGATGGCCCGGCCCTGAGCCTAGCTCAGTGCGTTCTTCACTAGCGCCCTACCGTTAAGGTAGCCCGCTTTGGCTTCGCCAACCGTTCATCACCCTACTCGAGAGCAGGTCTCTATTTACAAACCCCATAAACCAAAAAACCCAGCACTAGGCTGGGTTCTTGGGTTTATTTGGCGCTTGACGATGACCTACTCTCACATGGGGAAACCCCACACTACCATCGGCGATACGTCGTTTCACTGCTGAGTTCGGTATGGGATCAGGTGGTTCCAACGCTCTATGGTCGTCAAGCAAACTGGTTGTGTAACTCGTGGAGGCTTTTTACGTTGCTCTCACACGCTTTACGC
>NZ_JAHKPH010000015.1:0-2423 GCF_018860385.1 Reinekea forsetii
TCAACAATCAAAACTCTTTTGGCGTTATATGGCCAAGCCGCACGGGCAATTAGTACAGGTTAGCTCAACGCCTCACAACGCTTACACACCCTGCCTATCAACCAGTTAGTCTTACTGGGCCCTTCAGGAGACTTAAAGTCTCAGGGAAAACTTATCTTGAAGGGGGCTTCCCGCTTAGATGCTTTCAGCGGTTATCCCGTCCGAACGTAGCTACCGGGCAATGCCATTGGCATGACAACCCGAACACCAGCGGTTCGTCCACTCCGGTCCTCTCGTACTAGGAGCAGCTCTTCTCAATTTTCCAACGTCCACGGCAGATAGGGACCGAACTGTCTCACGACGTTCTAAACCCAGCTCGCGTACCACTTTAAATGGCGAACAGCCATACCCTTGGGACCGGCTTCAGCCCCAGGATGTGATGAGCCGACATCGAGGTGCCAAACACCGCCGTCGATGTGAACTCTTGGGCGGTATCAGCCTGTTATCCCCGGAGTACCTTTTATCCGTTGAGCGATGGCCCTTCCATACAGAACCACCGGATCACTATGACCTACTTTCGTACCTGCTCGACCTGTCCGTCTCGCAGTCAAGCGCGCTTTTGCCATTATACTAACCGCATGATTTCCGACCATGCTTAGCGCACCTTCGTACTCCTCCGTTACTCTTTGGGAGGAGACCGCCCCAGTCAAACTACCCACCACACACGGTCCGCAACCTCGTTTCGAGGCCTGCGTTAGAACCTCAAATGTATCAGGGTGGTATTTCAAGGTTGGCTCCACAACAACTAGCGTCGCTGCTTCAAAGCCTCCCACCTATCCTACACAAATACATTCAAAGTCCAGTGTGAAGCTATAGTAAAGGTTCACGGGGTCTTTCCGTCTAGCCGCGGATACACTGCATCTTAACAGCGATTTCAATTTCACTGAGTCTCGGGTGGAGACAGCGCCCCCATCGTTACACCATTCGTGCAGGTCGGAACTTACCCGACAAGGAATTTCGCTACCTTAGGACCGTTATAGTTACGGCCGCCGTTTACCGGGGCTTCGATCAAGAGCTTCGCTTACGCTAACCCCATCAATTAACCTTCCGGCACCGGGCAGGTGTCACACCCTATACGTCCACTTTCGTGTTTGCAGAGTGCTGTGTTTTAAGTAAACAGTCGCAGGGGCCTGGTATCTTCGACTGCCAACAGCTTACGGAGCAAGTCCGATCACCGCCAGCAGCGTGCCTTCTCCCGAAGTTACGGCACCATTTTGCCTAGTTCCTTCACCCGAGTTCTCTCAAGCGCCTTGGTATTCTCTACCTGATCACCTGTGTCGGTTTAGAGTACGGTTTCAGTGTAGCTGGAGCTTAGAGGCTTTTCCTGGAAGTATGGCATCAATCACTTCGGTCTCCGTAGAGACACCGTCATCACGTCTCAGCCTTAATGAGCGTCCGGATTTACCTAAACACTCAGCCTACTCGCTTGAACCACGACAACCAACGCGTGGATGACCTAGCCTGCTCCGTCCCCCCTTCGCACTACACTCAAGTACGGGAATATTAACCCGTTTCCCATCGACTACGCTTCTCAGCCTCGCCTTAGGGGCCGACTCACCCTGCCCCGATTAACGTTGGACAGGAACCCTTGATCTTTCGGCGTGGGAGTTTTTCACTCCCATTATCGTTACTCATGTCAGCATTCGCACTTCTGATACGTCCAGCAAGCCTCTCGACTCACCTTCATCCGCTTACAGAACGCTCCTCTACCACTCACGCCTAAACGCAAGTCCGTAGCTTCGGTGTTTGGTTTGAGCCCCGTTATATCTTCCGCGCAGGCCGACTCGACTAGTGAGCTATTACGCTTTCTTTAAAGGATGGCTGCTTCTAAGCCAACCTCCTAGCTGTCTGAGCCTTCCCACATCGTTTCCCACTTAACCAAAACTTTGGGACCTTAGCTGACGGTCTGGGTTGTTTCCCTTTCCACGACGGACGTTAGCACCCGCCGTGTGTCTCCCGGATAGTACTCACTGGTATTCGGAGTTTGCAAAGGGTTGGTAAGTCGGGATGACCCCCTAGCCTTAACAGTGCTCTACCCCCAGTGGTATTCATCCGAGGCTCTACCTAAATAGATTTCGAGGAGAACCAGCTATCTCCGAGTTTGATTGGCCTTTCACCCCCAGCCACAGGTCATCCGCTAACTTTTCAACGTTAGTCGGTTCGGTCCTCCAGTTGATGTTACTCAACCTTCAACCTGCCCATGGCTAGATCACTCGGTTTCGGGTCTACACCTTGCGACTGGACGCCCAGTTAAGACTCGGTTTCCCTACGGCTCCCCTATTCGGTTAACCTCGCCACAAAATGTAAGTCGCTGACCCATTATACAAAAGGTACGCAGTCACAGAACAAGTCTGCTCCCACTGCTTGTACGTACACGGTTTCAG
>NZ_JAHKPH010000015.1:2628-3103 GCF_018860385.1 Reinekea forsetii
TTCAGTCAAGATTTCTCGTGTCCCGACCTACTCGATTTCACTGCGGTTAGTTTTCGTGTACGGGGCTATCACCCACTACGGCGCACCTTCCCAGGTGCTTCCACTAACGTCCCCACAGCTTAAGGGCTGCTCCCCGTTCGCTCGCCGCTACTTAGGGAATCTCGGTTGATTTCTTTTCCTCCGGGTACTTAGATGTTTCAGTTCCCCGGGTTTGCCTCTCACACCTATGTATTCAGTGTGAGATAACTGTCTTATAACAGCTGGGTTCCCCCATTCGGAAATCGCGGGATATAATGCCTATTTATCGGCTCCCCCGCGCTTATCGCAGATTATCACGTCCTTCATCGCCTCTGATTGCCAAGGCATCCACCGTGTACGCTTAGTCACTTGACCATATAACCCAAAAAAGTTTCTGGCTTGATCAAACCCACCTTAACGTCGTTGTTGTCTTCGTTCACTTAGTTGCATACCTGTC
>NZ_JAHKPH010000005.1 GCF_018860385.1 Reinekea forsetii
TCCAAATCTAATTCCTAACGTTGTGCACAGTGGCGAGTGTTAACGAGTCCAGTGCCGTAGGCACGATACTGCTGCACTTTGTTAATGTGCATAGACCACCACTGCCACTTTTTATAATTTGTAAAAGCTCAATCAACCAAAGCTTTTATGACGATTTCATTGCCTTTAATATGCCAGCCCCAAAACTTAGTGGCTAGCAATAGTTTTTCTTTTTTTTTAAAAATTATTGCTACTGAAATGTATAATAAAGTATCAGTTAAACCAGCTTAAAAAGGCACTCTCATTCTGCACAATAACGTTGTACACAGTGGCGAGCGTCAGCGAGTCCAGTGCCGTAGGCACGAAACTGCTGTACCTTGTTAAGTGTTAGGACCAACCTTTTGAAGTGGCCACCTCAATGCTAAAAGTACCCATACTATTACAAAGATAATAGGGAATGAAATATAGTGTAGAAACTCAATTTCATTAATCCGAAGCTCAGCTGAAACTATACCACCTAGAAACCCTGCAATCATCGATGGCCAATGGCTATGCGTATAGCGTAAGCCACAATTAGGGCAGACAATTGAGGTCCTCCTAATTAAAGGTAGCATTTTCCGCTTGGAAACTTCGAATTCCTCTAAGCATTTTGTACATTTCATATCAAACACTTAACGCCGCGCACAAGGGCCGGAACGTAGTTGATTGGTTTGTGGTAGCGTAAGCGTTAAGCCACAAAACAAGCGACGCAGTGGAGGTCCAGCCACGAAGTGGCGAGCTTGGTGCGCCTTGTTATGAGAGACCACTAACTGCACCTGCAACTCCTTATTTTTTAATACCAACCGAATTGATTAGTAACCCATACATGCTTTTGATTGTACTTATAGCCGCGTTGTATTAAAGCCAATAAAATAATACGAACCTGAAGACTATTTACCCAACAGGAACACACTTGATGACTAGCACCAACAAGGTTTAACTAATTTGTGTGTTTTTACAATTTAGTTAAACCGGATTAAAACTGCCAACCAAAGGCTACGAAAGCACGTTGTAATTGGCTTTAGCCTATTACTTTTACAAATGGAATGGAAGTGAAAATCAAAGGAAGATAGCCATTCCATAGCACATTCAAATTAACCTATATTTAAACTTTAAAACCGACCTTGGCGATACCTAGCTGGTAGCTCATAACGCCCGCCACAGCGGCTAAAAAGGAACGCCAGTGAGTTTTTAGTCCAAAGCCCGGAACGGGCTGGCTGCTGGCGATTGTTAAGCTTACCTTTTGGCACCCAATTTCCTTGCCCAAGGAAAGTTCCAACTATTTGTTCAAGTGAATAACCTAAGTACTTTAGGGCAGCCTCTTCACCTGCATCTTCTAAGTTAGCATTTGTACAGAACGTCTTAAACGAGGAGTAGTCTTGAGAAATATTCCGCACCAAAACATGAGCTAAGTTGTAACTCAATTCTTGACCCTCGTCGATGGCAAAGAAGCTTTCACCAGACCAAAACATTTCTATAGTTTCTTCATTCCAGTATTTCTGGTGGCGACTAACGATCTCTCTATCGAGAATGAGTTGATTACCAGCCAATGCTTCCTCCATCAGAACGGCTAACCCTTCATTGAGCCAAAGGGGAATTGGCAGATGCGCCAAACAGGCATGCGTTAACTCATGTACCGATATAGGTTCAGCAAATCCTATGTCCTGCGAAGGAAACACGAAATGGCCATACCCTTCATTAATGTACATTCCCGAACTTAAACCAAATTCACCTTCGTCAGGAAGAAATAAACTTACATATTCATAATACTTGTCAATGTCATGAAAGATCATTGCAGCATGCTTTCCGTACCCTTCGTCTGATGCAATTCCATTAAGGGTGTGCAATATCCTTTTTAGTGTTCTTTCTAGGAATTCTGAAAACAATTTTGTGTATCTATCGGTTTCATTGGACAGAATTGAAAAATTGTCGGTTTCTACAACACGATAATCTTCACCATATTCTTTGGCGATTGAATTGAGCCATTTGCCACACTCAATAGACCATTTAGAGTTTAACTCTTCATGGCTTAAGTCAGCTCCAATTATTTTTTCAATTTCGTTCCAATCAGGCTTGATATTCATACTCTTAATTTCAAAAGCTTAACGCTTGCAGCATTGGCGCGGTCTTTTTCGCGTCCATTGCCTGCGTTTGTTACGTGTTTTAGCCTTCATGGTATAAGCCCGCAAGAAACTCTGTAAATGAATCAGCTAGCTTAACCATATTTTCTTCCCATGGTTCGCCATCATAGTTTGCAAGTTCATGATCCCAATAATATACAGAACCAAAATCTTGCTCCTTGAGACACAAACAATATACATCACCTCCAGGACTATCGCCGATTGCTAAATAGTGAGGAAGTATATACTCCTTATACTCTTCTCGATTGAGAAAGATATCGTCCGAGTAAGTGTTATAGCGTGCCCCATAAAAGCATGAAACATAATCAAAGTACTCACCCTCAAATTTGACCACATCTGGATTAGGCTTACCACCGTTGTTCTTAAGCAAAAATTCTTGGTATTCGCGTGGAAGACTAAGACCAAGTTTTGCTTCTATGGTTTTTATATCCGTTTCATTGAGCGGAGTATAAGACTCGGTGATTACCACGATGTTTTTTATCCTTGCACGTAACGCCAAAAGAACCCGCGCCTACAGCGTCGGGTTGCTTGCCTTGTTAGCAGCGGGATACAGGAAGGACTTGGACTCACGCGCTATTCCCTCCAGTTGCCCAGCCTCTATTATCATTGCCACTTCTGAACTCCAAAATGGCTCCCAGTTACCAGACCAAATTTTTATAATAAGTGTGACATGTCCGGTGCTATCGCATTTTGCCGACATCTTATATTCACCTTCCAGGGCTGCCCATTCTTTCTTACCCTCCCAGCCTTGCCATTCGCTAGCAAGTGTAGAGAAAAAATCTGATGGACTTTCACCGTATGGCGAATTGCACACACGAATGGTTGCGTTCATCGCTCTGCCAGTAAGAGATAATGAGTAGTACTCAAGCCAGCTCTCAGAATTTAATTCTGGTGAGTGGAATTCTACTGAAATTTCGTTATCGCTGCTTATCTTCATTTGTGGTGACTGCTAACGCAGAGCTAAACGGCGCACAAAGTGGAGCTGGTTTGTGCAACAATTTGCGAAGCAAATGCACAAACAAACGGAGCTTTGGGCGTCCAGTGGAGGCCACAGGCCGGAACGGTGTTTTAGCGTTTTGTTATGAGAGACCACGAACCATACCTGCAACACCTTAAATATTTTATTACCAACTAAATTGATTAGTAACCCATACATGCTTTTAATATTACTTATAGCCGCGTTGCCTTAACGCCAAAACAGTAGCGCCAACCTTCTTTGCTTTAAGTAGAGATCACAAAATAGCTTAGAAAACACTCGCTAGAATTGCGTTTAGCCTAGTACTTTTACAATTAGAATGGAAGTGAAAAACAGAGGAAAAAGCCATTCCATAGCGCATACAAAGTAACCTAAATTTAAACCTTAAAACCGACCTTGGCGATACCTAGCTGGTAGCTCATAACGTTTCCGTTTGTGGTTAGTTGGCGCGAAGCAGAAACTAATCCGCAACACGGTTTTGTTATGAGCGTCCGTTAACCACTTTTGAAATGGTCTTTTTGAACCAGCTCATGTCGTTTCTAGAAAACCATTTCCCCAATTTAATAATTCCGACACCTAATCCAAGCATGAGGAAACCAATAAATGGTAGAAACCATGATTCTCGTGGATTTAATATCGCAATTAAAGTCATAACCAGGGTTGCCAAGCCCACAAAGAAAAGCCAGAAAGTCATAAAAACTTGCACAAATCTATGAAATCTAAACACTCCAGATAATGTAGAAGTGTTTTCATAGCTCGAAAATGACCCTACTAAGAATGGTTTGAATGAGTTTTGAATGCTTGGCATTACTCTCTGAATTTTAACTCCCTTAGGCGAAACAAAACCCACCATCCTTTCCTTGCCAACACTTGAAAAATAAGAACTATCAACATGACCCTTAAGTCGATCAATAGCTATGTCTATTGGCACTTGAAATTCTATTTCAAATTTTTCAGTCCCATATAGGAATTCAAGAACTTTGCTCATACACTACTCATAACGTTTCCGTTTGTGGCTAGTTGGCGCGAAGCAGAAACTAATCCACAACACGGGTTTGTTAAGTGTCACTCGTTTTCCCACTGAATTAGATCATCTACAGGATTGGGTAATCTTCCTGTTAGCCATTCGGCACATGTTCCTGGGCGGAATTCATTATCAGAACACTCTATAACCCAAGATAGAAATTCATCCGGACCACCATTCATATACGGAGGCGGCGAAACAGGGTGAAAACGTGTAGGCAATCTCTCGTTAACCGACAAATAATTTAGTACGTGCCCCATCTCTTGAACAGTATGCCATGCTAAATCGTGGTGGATATCAATTTCAAATTTCACCCACCACCGCCCATCTTCATCTGATCCATGTAAAATGGAGTCTGAAATCGCGGGGACTTTTTTCAGATACCCAACTAATTTTGTAAAAGCTCTATCGTCCATAATTACACTTAACAGTTTGTTAGTTTACTCATCGGATTGCTCGGGAGTTTTGGCGATTGTCCACTTGTCACCGACTTTGTTTCGCCAAGCGTGGTAGCCTGGTTCGATCTTGGCGACCTCGAATACAGTAGGGTCAATTTTAGTAATTTCTTCTAGGCCAACTAGTTTGGCATCTTCCATTGTGTATTCAATATTGCTTACAAACTGCCACCCATCATCTTCCAAGTCGTGATATACAACTTGAATCGGATATTCACCTTCTATGATTTGCCGAATAGTAAAAACAGCACAGTTCTTCGGCTGATCGAATGGCCATTCATCTTCCTTTTTCTTGAATATAGCGAACATTTCTCGATCCTATTTTTGGAAACTAACGCCAAAATAACTGGCGAAATTGCGCGCCAGCGTGATTGAGTCCAGTGCGTACCGCGTAGCGGTGTTTACGCACGAAGTTCATTGCCTTGTTACGTGTTATTGCCACTAAAGTACTGGGCATAGGTTTCACTATTTTTTACTATAGCCGTTACATGTAAGGGCTCGCCTTTCAAGTCATCAATGGCAGAGCCGTCTTCAATATGGATATTCTCAACAGGTATTTCATTACCTGCTTCAGTAGTCAGTTTAAGTTCCATCTCTCTAATTTTTGTAGACAAAGTATGAAGCTCAGGAATCCTTTGTTCTCCTGGGTTTCCGCTTAATTTCATTTCTGCGGAAAAGAGTTCAGTGAACACGCATTGAAAATCACTATACGCACCGCTCGGAACAAAAAGCCCATGTCGAATCCCCATGCATTCATCAGAATACTCTAAATCAGTGCTTCCGATAATTTCAGTTTTCGCCTTTATTAGATATTTCATTATTTACACGTAACGTTGTACACAGTGGCGAGCGTATGCGAGTCCAGTGCCGTAGGCACGATACTGCTGTACCTTGTTAATGTGCATTGACCACCACTGCCACTTTTTATAATTTGTAAAAGCTCAATCAACCAAAGCTTTTATGACGATTTCATTGCCTTTAATATGCCAGCCCCAAAACTTAGTGGCTAGCAATAGTTTTTCTTTTTTTTAAAAATTATTGCTACTGAAATGTAAAATAAAGTATCAGTTAAGCCAGCTTAAAAAGGCACTCTCATTCTGCACAATAACGCTGCCCGCACCGGCGAGCTGTAGCGAGTCCAAGGCCCGCCCGAAGTAAAACGGAGGGGCTTTTACGGGCCTGATGGTGCCGGGCCTTGTTAACTTATAGCAACCCCTGCTTTTAAAAGGTATCGGTTTAAGTCATTGGCAAATTCTGCCATTTCATCTTTATTGAATTTTGGAGCATTTTCCCAATCGTAGAACCAAGCCGGATACCTTCGTATTTCGGGTTTCTCAGACATGTAGCGCGGAAAAATATGAGTATGTAAAGCTGGCTCGCTATTGCCCAAAGTCTCGTAGTTGACTCGATAGCAGCCAGTTAACTCTAATAAAGCATCACCAATTACTGTAGTTTCGTATAAATATTGCTTGCGCTCAGCTTCAGTCAGACAATTTAACGATTCAACAACAGGGTCAGCTAACAAAAGGCAATAGCCCTTTAAAAACTGAACATCACCAATAACTACCCAGCCGCTTTTTGTTTTACAGACAACTGTTTCATTCTCGCCATTTCGTGCAGCCTCTACACGATCATGTATCAGAGATCCCAATTACTTCATTCCTTAAGTTAACGCTTGCAGCAGTTGCGCGAGCTTTTTCGCGTCGACTGCCTGTGATTGTTAAGAGGCGAATGGCCCCAAATGTTCAGTTATAATTTTCCACTGGCCATCTTCCAGTATCAGTACGGAAGTGCCTCGACCACCGCCGGAACACATTTCACCTTCAATAATACCTTGCCAGTTGAAGTCATATAAGCAAACTGCTGCGCTATTGGATACATGAGCCCAATGAAGATTGGAAATTTCATATTTCTCATCTTGAATTGAGCCAAAGTTACTTTCGAATACGCCTCTAACCTCATTAAAACCTTTAAAAGTGCCATTTGAAAAGGTAACACAAACATCCTTATGCATTAACGGCTCAACAGAATTCCAATCCTGACTTGCCAACGCACGCTCGTACTTTTTAAGTGTATCTTGAGGTGACAATTTCAATGCCTCTTAACGCAAAGCACAACGGCGAGTGTTAACGAGTCCAGTGCCGTAGGCACGATGTTGCTGCGCCTTGTTACAACTTGTAGCCTCTGGCTCTTAACTATCACGTGCCGACGTGCTCAATTATTTATAGTTTTCCATCAAACTTCGCTTTTAGCGCGATATTATAGCTTGATGACCTTAAAACTTGCTTGCCAGCTTAACGAGGCTGGCTATTCACTCTACCCAAGCTTGGGAGCGATGACTATTGCGTACAAGCTAGCCTATGAACTTTGCGAGCCTTTGCACTCAAAGTCACAAAATTATACGAGCAAAAACTCGATTCTGGTGCGAGCTTAAATGATCAGGTTTAAATGCCCTACCACCTGTAACGCTTGCAGCAGTTGCGC
>NZ_JAHKPH010000018.1 GCF_018860385.1 Reinekea forsetii
CGATATCGAAGATGAATATCTAGTTTTAGGTGAAAGGGCCATTACTAGTATGGGCTGTATATATTCTAAGACGGGCAAGCTGGCTTCGGTTGAGTTTGGGCTTATCACTGGGACTACAAGCAAATTAATTGCTCCTAGCGAGCTTATAGATAGTTGTTATCTATTTAATGATAAAATTAACTCAATTACTTTAATATCCTATAAAAGAGTATTGATAGGCTTAAGCCTAAATGGTCAGGTTTTAGTAAGTTTTGAAGATGGCAAAATGGGCTATCTGGGCCGAACATTTATATTACTGTTTGTACTTTTAATGTGGCTAACAAATAGTTTAATTATACTGGCATTTAAAGAATGGAACTTCAAAAACCAATAACAAGGCGCTCAAGCAAGGACGTGCTAACGCACGCCGCTTAGCTTTGCGTTACTTGTAGGTAAATGGAATTGATTGATGACATTATTGGTGGGCTGGGAAGAGGGCTTTTCCGAATAATAGGTCAAATCCTTGGTGAGATAGTATTTGATATAGCTTCGTATTTTATAGGCTGGCCATTCCTAAAACTATTTACCCTAGGAAAGTACCCTAAAGGTATGCAGCAGGCGGGCAGTACTGTTTCTAGCTGTATTGGCATCGTAGTATTTATATTTATTGTATTGTGGTTTTATGGATAGTATTACAAGTAACAAAGCGCTCAAGCAGGGACGTGCTAACGCACGCCGCTTAGCTTTGCGTTACGTGTAAGGAACTATGACTGAATTCGAATTTAAATGTAGTTGTTGTGATGAGATTCATAAGGGTATTCCTACATTTGGGACTACATATCCAATAACTGTACTTCAAATTCCAGAAGACGAACGCGCTAGTCGAGTTGCGTTGGGAACTGATGATTGCGTCATCGATGAAAAGTATTTCTATATAAGAGGCTGCATTGAAATTCCCGTTCAAGGATTTGAAGATCCGTTTGTATGGGGTGCATGGGTTTCATTGAGTGAAGAGAGTTTTATACAATACATAAAACACTTCGATGAAGCTGAACGAAGCCATATCGGTCCATTCTTTGGCTGGTTAAGTAGTGACTTTATTGTTTACGCTGAGCAATGCGTAAATCTTAAAACTAGAGTTCATTTGCGAAACGACGGAATAAGACCTTTTATAAAGATAGAGCCTTCGGAACACTTACTGTCTATCGAACAGAGAGACGGAATAAGTGAAAAAAGGTTAATTGAGATATACGAAGAAACAATGCATGCCGGTCAATAAACACGTAACAAATGTATGTTGCAACGGCCCTAAAATCACCGCTATCGCGGCGGCCTTGGACTCACTACGCTGCGCTCCGTTCGCCGCAAATACAAACGTTATGCATAAAGTCATATGAAATTCGATATTGAATACAAACTTGAAGAGCATGGATGGGCAACCGTAATTCTGACCAACGGTGAGGATAAGTTTGACTCAGCTGTCTCGTATTTGCATGACAGTCTTACTGAATTAGCGGAGCTGGCAATTGATTTAAGTAATGGGCTATCTGACGTTAAAGCCGTGTTTATGGATGAGCCAGGAGAATTGCAGTTTGTTGTTAAAGTCTTAGATGAAATAGCTCATTATGAGGGCCGTTGGTTTAATGATTGGGCTAGCTGGAATATGTATCCAGATACAGAGTATAAAGTAGTGATTCAAGGCACTTGTTCTTTAACTAGAATCATCCAGCAAATAACCAAAGTCCTCTGGAATATTCATCAAAACATCGGTCCAACAGAATACAAAGAACGATGGGTAGAGCATGAGTTTCCCGTTAAGCAATTTAAGGCTCTAGCAAATGCATAACAAGGCACTGTTGCAAGTTGCCCCGCCAAAAACCGCTAACGCGGCGGGCCAAGGGACTCACTCCTTCGTCGCTCGCCCCAAAGTTGAACGTTATACGTAAGGAAATTAAGTGCCAACAGCAACACTAAAAATATTCTTAGTTTATGGTGATCCAAAAAGGCTGCGTACTGCTGAGCTATCAAACTGGACAGGCAAGGCCGTATCTGGGCCTCGAAGTGAGTTCGAGAAGCTTTTAGCCCGAGAAGAATCTTTAAGTTCAGGCGTATATTTCCTAACCGGTACAGACCCAGAAACAAATAAGAGCGCGATTTACATCGGCGAAGCTGAATGTATAAAAGATCGAGTCAAAAGCCATTTATCAAGAGACTTTTGGAACAACATTACATTCTTCATTACTAAAGACGAAAACCTCACAAAAGCTCATATTAAATACATTGAAGGGCGTCTTATTGAAACGGCGCGCTCAATTGAGCGCGCCGTTGTAATGAATAGCCAAGGTAGTGGTGCAAAGCTTCCCGAATCAGACAGAGAGGATATGGAGGTTTTCCTTGAGAAGATGCAACAGGTTTTACCTGTATTAGGTGTAGAGGCATTTGTTCAGCCTGCCTCTAAGAACGAGCAAGAAAAACAGCAGGATATTATTTCTTGCAATATAAAGGGGCTGTCAGCATCAGGCTATTTAACTCCAAATGGGATAGTGGTGCTAAAAGGTTCGCAGGCCGTTTTAAAAGAGCGTAACTCCGCTAAAAAATGGCCTAGTGTGATGGTGCAACGAAATAAGCTTATCGAAGAAGGCTCCCTTGTAGAGCAAGGTGGGGCCTATCTATTTACAAAGGATATAGAGTTTTCTAGTCCTAGCTCGGCTGCGGCTACAATTCACGGCGGTAGTGCAAATGGGTTAACTGCTTGGGTTAACAAAAATGGCGTTCAGCTTAAAGACCTGCAAAACGTATAACAAAGTTATTAACCCGACCTTCTCTGCGTTGCTTCGTTTGCGGTTTGTCGCTACGCTACCGCAAACAAACCAACTTCGCTTCGGCGGGCTATAACGGCGTTAGAGGCTTTATGAAACCTAGGTCATGCGCGCTAATAAAGAATCATGCCGGCGAAGTCCTTCTGATGAAGCGTACTAAAAATGAAAACGTGTATTGGGTAGTTCCTGGCGGAAGTATCGAAAAAGGTGAATTACCTGAAGATGCAGCAATAAGAGAAGCGTTTGAAGAAACATCACTTGTTGTAACGAAATTGCGCGAAGCGTTCAAAAATACGAATGAAGGTCGCACTGAACATTACTTTGAAATTATAAGCTATGAAGGCACGGTTGGGTTAGGTGAAGGTCCAGAACAAATCAGGCAGCATTCACTTAATCGATATGAACCTAAATGGGTTCCAATATCTTTTTTAGATGAGATTAATTTACAACCTAGTTCAATAGTAGAAAAACTAATCGAGCTATGGTGAGAAATTAGCTCTAACAAGCAATTGTTGTTCAAGCCCAAATACCTTGCTACGCAAGTGGGCTTTGGACTCGTAAACTCGCCACAAAATGTGGGCGTTAGGTATACATTAAGTGCGAATAATTAAGTACATCGTAGCTATTTTTTTAATTCTAATTGTGATATTTGGGTATCTGATTTATTCAGGATCTCAAATTGTCATAGGGG
>NZ_JAHKPH010000001.1 GCF_018860385.1 Reinekea forsetii
CTAGTGTAGAACGCACTGAGCTAGGCTCAGGGCCGGGCCATCGTCAAGTCTGCCCGCAGCCCGACCAAACCTAAGAGCCCCGGTAGAGCAATCTACTGGGGTTTTTTTATGCGTTTAACGAAACGTCAAGTCGGCCCGCAGCCCGGCCAAATAAACCCAAGAACCCAGCCTAGTGCTGGGTTTTTTGGTTTATTGCATTTGAAAAGGTTTAGGGCTGCGAGCTGCGGGTAAGGTTAAAAAGATTGAGTTCAGTGGCATGCTGTGCCGCGGCGGCAGTGTGGTTGCCCTCGGTCGCGGTGAATACGTCCCTGTACGCTTAAGTTCGCCATCCATGGCTCACATACCCGAGGTCAACCACACAGCCACCACGGCTTGGGTCAGCCGAGAAACAAAGTATATGCACCAAATAACTTGTAGGAATCTTCGGAGCGTAGCGGAGAGATGATTTTTTTAGCTGCTAGTTTATAGCTGCAAGCTGCAAGTGGGACAAAAACATTTGCATCTCCATACAACATCGCGTCTCCGCAGGCTTCGATCGCTCCTACGCAACAATGGATATGAAGGTGCCAACCTATTAAGCCTTGAGGGTGTGGGTGGGTTGAGCGGGTATCTGAGCCATGGATGGCGAAGTTAAGCGGCGCATGAATGCGCGAACAGCGACCGCTCAAGCCATCCACACCCTCAAGGCGACCACAGCCTCCGAAAGCACCAAGCAGCAGTTCTCAAAAGCCGACCACTGACACCTGAGGCGACCACTGACACCATAGGCGACCACAGCCACCGAAAGTACGAAGCTGCGGTAACTAAACGGACAACCGACACCGAACGGGGGTGCTCTTAAGTCTAAAATGCAGTATGTTAATCTGACAAAGTCATGGAGCTGCCGCATGAAGACCTATACAGATATCCCTATTGACCCTTGGTATCAACAAACTCTGCACACATTGGCGTTTGTTAGTGACGCCCCTAAGTTTTTTGATCGACAAATGAAGAAGCACGGTAAGACCTATCGATGTAAGATTCTGGGCAAAGAGTATGTTCGAGCGCATGGTCCTGACATAGCTCAACTAATATTTAAAAATAGTGGTGATAGCGTTCAAACTGGGCTCGGCTGGCAGCCTGTCCTGGATAGTTTTTTTCCAAATGGACTGTTACTAAAAGATGGTAAAAACCATATTACTCATCGGCGCATAATGCAGCATGGCTTTAATAAGCCAGCAATGCTCAACTACTTTAAGCAAATTCAACGTTGGGCGGATGACTTTACAGCGGATATAGCTAGTGGCCGCGAAATAGATTTCTTCCCTTACATAAAAGAGCAGACGTTAGATTTAGCACTGAAAATGTTTTTGGGGCTAGATTATAAAGCAGAGTTTGGCCAAAAGATCGCAACCGCTTTTAGCGATACTGTTGCAGGAACTTTGGGTCTTGTTCGAGTCCCCTTACTTAACACGAAATATCATAGAGGCATCAAAGGTCGGCAAACCCTAGTTGCAGCGTTCAGCACTTTAGTACAGCAACGTAGATTAGAGCCGAATGATGACCTAATTAGTTACATGATCAGTGCTCGCGACGAAGACGGTTCTGAGTTTAGTGATCAACAGATCGTTGATCATCTGATTTTTACAATGATGGCGGCACATGATACTACAGCTAGCTCAATAACATCGCTTATTTACCAAGTGACCAAAGCACCTCACTGGCAACAAGTGCTCCAAGCGGATGCAGATTCAGTGAATGAGTTTAACTACGATTCATTAAGCGAGCTTGAGCAGACTGAGCATATATTTAAAGAGACAATACGAATAAATCCTCCTTTAGTGAGCATACCTCGGTATTTATCAAAAGATGTAGAGCTAAGTGGCTATGCTATTCCAGCCGGTACTCGCACAGGCGTCAATATTTTTCAAACTCATCGAGATCAAGAGTACTGGAGTAATCCGGAACAGTTTGACCCTGATCGATTTAAAAGAAAAGAAGACAAAAAGCATCCTTACCAATTTATTCCATTTGGTGGCGGTGTGCATAAATGCATCGGAATGCACCTGTCGATGATGGAGGCCAAAATATTACTGAGATCTATATTTCAAAAGCTATCAGTTGAGCGAACTGAACCAGAGCTAGACATAAAAGTTGCTACGGTTCCCATTTGGCATCCAAAAGTTCCAATGAATGTTCGCTTTGTGCCTCGTTAAAGTACTTTGCCGTAGGCGTTGGCTTAGCAAAACAAAAGTATCAACCAGGTATTGTTTCAATAATGTTAGGAAAAAGTTGATTGAAAATTAAGTCTGTAAATCATGTTCAAGTTTCCATACCTGTTGGCGGTGAGGAAGCAGCGAGAGATTTTTATGTCGGTGTTTTAGGGTTAATTGAAATACCTAAACCCGCGGTTCTCAGGGAAAATGGTGGCTTTTGGCTCGAAGCGGGCAATATTCAAATTCACTTTGGTTGTGAAGATAATCCAAATAGGGCAGCTACTAAAGCCCATGTGGCGTATGAAGTTCCCAATTTAGAAACTGTTAGAAAAAGCTTGGCCGCTAAAAAAATTGAGGTTGCTGAAAGCAAGCAGATTCCAGGTTGCAAACGATTCGAAACTCGTGACCCTTTTGGCAACCGAATAGAATTTATGGAAAAGGATTTAGCGGAGAAGAACTCATCCTCGGCTGAGATACAAATAGTTCCCTATACACCAAAGTGGAAAGAAGAATATGAAGCGATTCGAGCTCTATTGATAGATAGCCTTGGTGATGGCATTCAAAGAATAGATCATATTGGTTCGACTTCTTTGGTACATTTGGCTGCAAAAGATGTCATTGATATTCAAATAACAATAGAAGATTTAGAAAATAAAAACATTATAAAGGCACTAGAGTCTTTAGGCTTCGTACATCTGCCTGAGATCAAGTTTGATAATCTAGTGGGGTTTAGTACCAGTTCAAATGAACTTAAAAAACACTTTTTTAGAGCTCACTCAGGGGAGCGAAGGGTGCATATTCACGTTCGCGAAAGTGGACGAGTAAATCAAGAATACCCAATACTATTTCGTGACTTCCTTCGTGCTAATAGTGATGTTAAAGAGGCTTATGAACAAGTAAAACTAGAGCTCGCAAGAAGATTCCCACATGATTCGAAAGCCTATTACGCCATAAAAGATCCATACATGGATACGATTTATAAAGCCGCAAAAATTTGGGCGAGAGAAGTAGGTTGGGTCTGCAGATAGGCACAGTAGCAGGCATCTTCGGAGTACAGCGGAAAGATGATCATTGAGCGGCAAGCTTCCAGCTTCAAGCCGCTAGCGATCGAAAAACTGTAGCCAAATTTGATATCTTCGCATTTTCTTACGATTTTCAAGATCATTACACCCTGTGAGAGTGATTGCCTGGTTCACTTTCGTCATAGGATGGTGTGCTTTAGTAAAAAGTTATTAACGCATTCTACCTCTATATATCTGTTGCCTAACTAATCTGTATATACACATTGCGTAGGCGACGAGCCCAACCCTTCACGGATTCACTTTCCAAAAGACAATAAAAAACCCGAGGACCAAAAGGCGCTCGGGTTTGATATTAAAAAGTAAGCTTACTTCTTAGCAGCAGCTTGCTTTTCTTTTTCTTCAGCGATCACAGTCTCTGCAACGTTAGCAGGGCAAGGCATGTAGTGGCTGAATTCCATAGAGAATTGACCACGGCCTGAAGTGATTGTACGTAAGTGACCGATATAACCGAACATTTCTGAAAGAGGAACGTCAGCTTTAATACGAACACCAGTAACACCCGCTTCCTGATCTTTGATCATGCCACGACGACGGTTTAAGTCACCAATAACATCACCAACATTGTCTTCAGGAGTGAACACATCAACTTTCATGATCGGTTCAATTAACTGAGGACCTGCTTTCGGGATAGACTGACGGAAAGCGCCTTTAGCCGCGATTTCGAAGGCAACAGCCGAGGAGTCAACCGCGTGGTAACCACCATCGTATAACTCAACTTCAACGTCTAGAACTGGGAAGCCAGCTAGAACACCTTGGTCCATCATAGACTTGAAGCCCTTCTCAACAGCTGGGAAGAATTCTTTAGGAACGTTACCGCCCACAACAGAAGAGCTGAAAGTGAAACCAGTACCTGGCTCGCCCGGCTTAATGCGGTAGTCAATTTTACCGTACTGACCAGAACCACCTGATTGCTTCTTATGCGTATAAGAATCTTCAACAGTCTGTGTAATTGTTTCACGGTAAGCAACCTGTGGTTGACCTACTTCTAGTTCAACGCCATAAGTACGCTTCAAGATATCAACCTTAATGTCTAGGTGTAATTCACCCATACCTTTAAGGATTGTTTCACCTGAATCTTCATCAGTTTCAACTTGGAAAGATGGATCTTCTGCAACCATTTTACCGATCGCAACACCCATTTTCTCAGAACCACCTTTGTCTTTAGGCTTAACAGCAATAGAGATTACTGGCTCAGGGAAGATCATTGGCTCAAGAGTACAAGGGTGCTTAGGATCACAAAGTGTGTGACCAGTTTGTACGTTCTTCATACCAACAACAGCGATAATGTCACCCGCTTGTGCCGTACTTAACTCAGTACGGTCGTTAGCGTGCATTTCAACCATTCGGCCAATACGTTCAGTTTTACCAGTAAACGAGTTTAATACCGTGTCGCCTTTGTTCAAAACACCCGAGTAAATACGGATAAAGGTTAACGCGCCGAAACGGTCATCCATGATTTTGAACGCCAATGCGCGTAAAGGCTCTTCAGTAGAAACTAATGCAACTTCACCAGTAGCTTCACCGGTTTCGGCATCAGTTAATGGCTGTGCATCAACTTCAGTAGGAGAAGGTAAGTAATCTACAACGGCATCTAGTACTAGCTGAATACCTTTGTTCTTAAATGCAGAACCACAGTAAGTTGGGAAGAAGGCTAGTGTACGAGTACCGTCACGGATGCACTGCTTGATTTGCTCAACAGTTGGCTGCTCGCCTTCCATGTAAGCCATTAGAAGTTCATCGTCTACTTCAAGAGCCGTTTCGATCAACTTCTCGTGGTATTCTTCAACTTTATCAACCATGTCAGCAGGAACGTCTTCAACTACATAGTTTTCAGGTTGTCCAGTTTCATCCCAAATGTAGGCTTTCTTAGACAATACGTCTACAACACCAACGAAATCGTCTTCGATGCCGATTGGAAGAGTCATAACAAGTGGCTTGGCACCTAGTACTTTCTCTACTTGACCAACAACGCGGTAGAAGTCAGCACCCATACGGTCTAACTTGTTAACCAAGATCAAACGAGCTACTTCTGATTCGTTCGCATAACGCCAGTTAGTTTCTGACTGAGGCTCAACACCGCCAGAACCACAGAATACGCCAATGCCGCCATCTAATACCTTCAAAGAACGGTAAACTTCAACAGTGAAGTCAACGTGCCCTGGAGTATCGATGATGTTCATGCGGTGATCTTTCCAGAAACAGGTGGTCGCTGCAGACTGAATGGTAATACCACGCTCAGCTTCCTGTTCCATAAAGTCGGTAGTAGATTCACCGTCGTGTACTTCACCAGATTTATGAATTTTACCGGTAAGCTTTAGAATACGCTCAGTGGTTGTAGTCTTCCCCGCATCAACGTGCGCGAAAATACCAATGTTTCTGTAGTGTGATAATTCTGACATAGCTGCTTCTAATATAATGGGTTAAATTGGCGCGATAGTGTACAGGAAAAAGTTAAAAAAATGAGCATTATTTTTGTTATTTCTTATTCAATTGATGAAAAATATCTAATATCGGCAATACCAAAGTTAAATATCTAGGACTATTAAAGCTAAAGGCCGTAAAATCGACCTCTGTAAGGCCGTCTTGAGCTTTATTTTTAGAGGCGTGGCGGTTAAGCATCGCCAGATTCAGGCCTGAATTAAAGTGAATCAAATTGAAGGGGATCTTTTTGGATCAATTGTTAAAGTTGCTGAGTTTGTTATCGGTAGATCATTATCAGTCTGGCCAAGTGTTGGCCGATCAATTAAATGTATCTCGAGCTTCAATTTCAGCTTGGGTAGCAAAGTTAATCGAACTTGGGATTGATATTAACTCGATTAAAGGTAAAGGATATCGTTTAGTTGAACCGGTAAACCTTGTCGATAAAAGCCGAGCCGTATCCTTGTTGTCTGAAAGTGTTAAAGCAGACGTCTCTCATCTCGACGTTTGCGGAGAAACTCGTTCAACCAATGACGACGCACTAGAGAAAACCATGCAAGGGCAGTCTTGGCATATTTACGCAACTGAGCTGCAATCGCATGGCAAGGGTCGACGCGGCAAAGCATGGGAAAGCCCATTTGCAAAGAATCTAATGTTTTCAATGGCTCGAAAAGGGCCGCTAAGCTCAGATCTGCTTTACAGCGCGAGCTTGATAGTCGGCGTGGCAGTTGCGAGAGCCATTAGGCGGTATTGTCATATAGAAGTGGGCTTGAAGTGGCCTAACGATATTTATGTAAACCGAAAGAAGCTGGGTGGTATTTTGTGCGAGATGCAAGGAAACCCGCAAGATGACCCATTGTTAGTTGCTGGGGTAGGGCTTAATGTGGGCTATAACCCAGACGGTCTGGATTATGAAACTTGTTCTTTAGCCTCATTGGGCGTAAATCAACGCGACCGTACTGAGCTACTAGCGGCTATCGTTAATGAAACAATAGGTGCATTTAGTGACGGTTCTGTTTTAAAAGTAGCGTCGCTATTAGATGAGTGGAGAAGTCTAGATATAATGTTAGACCGACCCATTAAAATGATGAGAGGTGATCTAGTAGTGAACGGTGTTGCTAAAGGAATTGATAACAAAGGGCAATTATTGATGCAGGATGAGGAAGGGAAATTAAAAGTTCTGAACGGCGGTGAGGTGTCAATCCGGTGGTAAACGATCAGCCGTTTTTTCTGGACAGTGGGAATACGCGATTAAAATGGGGTTATCAAGACCGTACTGGTTCTATAGAAAATAGCACTGAGCTATCCACTTTAATCCGTCGATTTAATGTATCTGAAATTGTGTTGGCCAGCGTGACACAAGAATGGACGCCGGCGACACTGAATGGATTGTTTCCAAGTGTGCGGGTACGTAGTGCTATAGTTGAGCAGGGTTTAGAAGGATTGATACTTGCCTATGAGGATGAGTCATCGCTGGGTGTTGATCGTTGGTTGAATATGTTGGCGGCTATGCATCATTCTCCAAATGGGTTTAAGGTGATCGTCAGCATGGGTACGGCAATGACAATTGATGTTATTGATAGTAATCGGCATATAGGTGGCTATATCGTTCCGGGCTTATTAACCCAAGCGAAATCGTTACATCAACATGCATCCGCTTTACCATTGGTTGAGTTTAGTGGCGGGACTGAATTGGGGGATAATACTCAAGATTGTATAAATCACGGTATTTTAAGGTCGGCCGTGACGTTCGTTGAGGCAACGGTAGCGCCCTTGGCTGGCAAAGAGATGGTTTTCGTGACTGGTGGCGATGCAGCTTATCTGTCAAACTCATTAGGCATCGAGCATAAAGTAAATAGAAATTTAATATTCGATGGGCTAAAAGCCTATTGGCTGGCAAAACATAAGGATGGATAGAGGCGCGTTATGAAATGGATACTGATCATGTTGTTGCTTGTGAATGCATCATTATTTGGATACCAAGGTTGGCAGGCGCAGCAACCTGAGCAAGAGGTGGTCTCTTCTTTTTCTGTTCAGCACGGTAATTTAGCGTTAAGTGAAAGCCAGCAGGCACGTCTAGCTAAGTCTTCTGAGGCCACTCAAACCAGCCAAAAGACCACCCAAACTACCTCTGCCAAATGTGTTCGAATAACGGGTTTAAAAGAATCTGATAGCTTGCCTGTGGTGGAGTCCAGATTAAAGGCGCTGGAGCTAAACGTAAAACAGGTTAGAGCTAAAGAGTTATTAAAGCGAGAATATCAAGTTGTCTTAGGTCCTTTTAATAGTGTTGATCAGGCTCGCAGTGAAATGATTGCTATTAATGCAAAAGGATTTGAAAGCTTTGTTATTTCGAAGGGCGATTTAGCCAATAGTCTGTCTTTAGGGTTGTTTTCAACCAAAGAGAATGCGCAACGCAGATTAGCAGAGCTCTCTGCCGTTGATATTACCGCGCGAGCAATAGAGATAGAACGCTTTAACGAAGCAATTCAGCTGGTGTTAGACAGTAAATCTTCCTTATTAATAGCCGATCCAACACTGGCTTCACTTGTTAATCAGTTCGAAGGTGTTGATTTTACTAGATTTATTTGCAATTAAGCTTGCATTCTTAAGATTTGATCACTATTATGCGCACCTCCTCGTTACGCGAGGGTAGTTGTCACGCGAAATGTTGGCTAAGTACTTGTTCTAATTGAAAAAAGTTCAAATACATAGTTGACAGCAAAGAAGCCTTACGGCAAACTTTGCGCCCGTTTGGAGGGGTTCCCGAGTGGCCAAAGGGAGCAGACTGTAAATCTGCCGCGAAAGCTTCGATGGTTCGAATCCGTCCCCCTCCACCATTTAACTTTGCGTAATGCGGGTATGGTACAATGGTAGAACCTCAGCCTTCCAAGCTGATGATGCGAGTTCGATTCTCGCTACCCGCTCCATGACTTGTTAGGCTCGCGTAGCTCAGTGGTAGAGCACTCCATTGGTAATGGAGAGGTCACGAGTTCAAATCTCGTCGTGAGCACCATTAAAATTTTCTTGAGGCAGCACAAGTTATGGGTGACTGCCTTTTTTGCATGTGAAACATACTAGAGGCGTTGTTTATGGGTAAGGCTACTTTTGAACGTACTAAGCCCCAC
>NZ_JAHKPH010000004.1:0-1631 GCF_018860385.1 Reinekea forsetii
ATCACTGGGACTACAAGCAAACTAATTGCTCCTAGCGAGCTTATAGATAGTTGTTATCTATTTAATGATAAAATTAACTCAATTACTTTAATATCCTATAAAAGAGTATTGATAGGCTTAAGCCTAAATGGTCAGGTTTTAGTAAGTTTTGAGGATGGCAAAATGGGCTATCTGGGCCGAACATTTATATTACTGTTTGTACTTTTAATGTGGCTAACAAATAGTTTAATTATACTGGCATTTAAAGAATGGAACTTCAAAAACCAATAACAAGGCGCTCAAGCAAGGACGTGCTAACGCACGCCGCTTAGCTTTGCGTTAGGCAATAGTATGGATCAACTACTTGAAGGATATCTGAGAGCATTAGCTACTATAAGTTCTCATAGCGACGGTGGCTTTTCATTTGACGGAGAGAAATTCGACAAGTGTGCCTCTATTAATAAATGGGTCGAGTCCCATCTAATTGACGACGGTTGGGAGAGATCAGAACTTCCATCTCTTGAGGCTATTGATTCCTATGAATTCCCGTCAATGGTCCAAAAATTTATGACCGGTTTGATCTCTCAGAAAAAAGTAAATGGTGTTGTTACAGGTCTTATAGATATATTAAATGAGCAGTATGCACCTTTCAAAATATACGCAGAGCTAGATGACTATGAGTATGGTAAGTCACTAGTGATGGTGCTTGAAAGCGAGAGTGAAAACGTTTTTATTAATCTAGATTGGAGTTATGATTAATGCCTAACAAGTTGCTCAAGTCGGATTGCGGTAAACTGTCACCTTTTGTGCAAAAAAACGCACAAAAGCCGCCAATTCACCGCAACCGCTTAGCAAGGCGTTAGGTACTTATGACAATACTTCTCGAATATCTGAAAGTATCTGGTGAAATAGGAAAATTTGATCTTGACGCTGCAATAGATGTAATTGAATGCATTAGCGGAACTAAAGCTCTCATTTTATATGCTCCAGACTGTGAGGTATTTATTGAGACCAAAGAAGGTACAATCGAGAATTCACACGGTATGTCATCGGAAACCAATGAAGTTAATGAGTCATATTTAAAAACTCATTTTTCATTAAGTTCAGATGATATTTCCAAGATAAGAAACAATCCGAAGCAATGGCGTTTCCAAAGTACCTAACAAGAAATTCAACAAGGACAAAAAACAGTTGGTTTTTGCTCCTGCGTCGCTTATTTTAACCAACTGTTTTTTGCCTGTTAATTAGGCGTTAGTTGCCTTATTCGTTATTAAAGTTGCTTACTGGTAATTGGGTACGCAAACTGGTAAGTTTTTAGCTCGTCAGTGTCGGGCAAGTAGTCACACCATTAAATGGAAGTTGGTCATCACATGTTTTTCAATATCTTCAAATTTATCTGTGTTGTTACGGCCAAAACGTCCACTTCAAAAAGGTTTGGCGTACCTTGCCTAGCTATCAAAAAAATCAACGTCCACCACGCGCGGTGGCAACTAACAAACAAAGTCATCGGACGCAAACAGCGCGCCGTTGCTTTGAAGCGTTAAGTGTTTGATATGAAATGTACAAAATGCTTAGAGGAATTCGAAGTTTCCAAGCGGAAAATGCTACCTTTAATTAGGAGGACCTCAATCGTCTGCCCTAATTGTGGCTTA
>NZ_JAHKPH010000004.1:1701-5900 GCF_018860385.1 Reinekea forsetii
CGCCACTGTGTACAACGTTATACGTTCAGTTGAGGTCAAGTGGTATATTTAATTCTTACGATAATTTTAGCCATACATTTTTCAATTTCTTACTGCGTATGCCGATTTTATAGCAGTGGTTATGATGCTAGATTATCTAAAATATCAACAATCTTGATAACACTGTTGTCTGGACCTATTACGTTAGTTTTAACTTTAGCTGTTATCTTTGTTACACCATTAAAACATACAGACGCAGGTTTGATGGATGGCGGAGGAATATTATTGATTTTCCTCTCTTTGATTGTTTTTCCATTCGTTAGTATGCTGTTGGTTAAGTTTGCTTTTAAAGTTAATAAACGGTGTGTTAAGAACGTATAAAAAGTACTATACGGATCCGTCTTTTGCAGTTGGGTCCGTATAGTGCACTGTTATGTGAAAAAAATGTGAAGTTCGGATTTGGAAGGAAGACCATGAAAGAAGCGAGATATATTAGCAAATCAGAATCTGATCGCTGGTCTGTTGAGCTATCTTTCAACGGGGGAAGCGAAGCAGGTAAAGGGAATCCAGCAAATACAGATGTAAAAATTAGGCTTTTATCTAAAGTTAACGAACAGTGGCTTAGTAGCCCTTGGCAGCTAGAGTGGGAAAGAAGACTAGGGAATATTGAAATGCCAACAGGGGCATGGAACGGTATTTATTTGGCAGAAATCATAAATAACCTACTCTTCTTTGCATCATCAAATAGCGTTATTTGTATTTCTCCAGAAACAGGAAAAGAGCTATGGAAGGTTTGTACCGGAAACACCCCTATATATAAAATCCTACCGTCAAAAAATAGTGATTCAATCATTATTTACAACGGACACTACGGTTTTGAGAATATTGGCGGTAAGGGAAATATCATAAAGTTAAATCTAGAAGGCGAAAACATTTGGAGGGCAGAACTGCCGTCTGAAAAAGATATTTATGCAAACCCTCCGTATTATAAAGGTGGTGATCTATATTCAAATTCTTGGGACTGCTTTCAATGCAAAATATCAGAAGAAAATGGGATAATCATTGAAAAACAGTTCACAAAATAGTTCTAAATCACATAACAAGTCAAGGCTGTCGGACGCTGCGCGCCGCAGCTTGAAGCGTTATGTGTTTGTTCGTAACCCGTCAACACTTTGTAGTAAAAATGGAAGTTTATGAAAAAGTATAAATTTGAAATAATTTCTCTAATTGTAATTTCTTTATTATCTGCTTTGTATTATTACGATACTGGGGAAGTAAAAATTATCGGTATAATGGTGGCAGCTTTGATCGCTTTGAATATTTCACTGTCATTGATTTCCATAGCTGTAAAAAAGTTTTATGCTAAAGGTAGACCTTTAAAAAAAATAAAAAAATGTTGAAAGCCTACTTTTAGCGCTAATATCCGTGAGTTAGGGCTTAAAAACGGTCGCTTTTTTCTACAATTAGACCATTGCTTGGATTTTACTTTGTGAAGCTGACTTATTTATAGCCACATAACAAACCAAAGCTACACAGCCTAAAGACGTTTGCTTCGCAAACTGGGCTTGGACTCAAACACGCTGCGCGCGTTTTCGCCGTAGTTTAGGGGCGTTATACCAAGGAGGAAATGTGCCGCAAACAAATGCTTCAGCAGCGCGTGAACTTGCAAGAAACAGTGCTGATTGCTCCTTCCTATTGAGTCACCTAATTAGGCAGAGTGATGGTCGATCCGATAGTGACGCTAAGGCTATTTTAGAATCAATCTTGGATATTACTGGGGCTCATGGTTCGCCAAATTTAAGAGCGTCAGTTACTGGTTGGTACGGCACATCTAGCTCATATGTATTTAATCCTGCTACGAAAAATCTCGACGGAACAATTAAGAATATGGCGGTATGCTTTACAGAGAGCACCTTAGCCGGTTTAAAAGCTCACAGAGATCTCTTTGACGTAAAATATGGTATTGCCTTCGATCGAGATCTTCTGTATTCAAAAGGTGCAAACCCTTGTTTGAATATAAGGGAAGACATGCTTCGAGAACACGTATCGTTTGCAGGCGATTCGTATGGAAGGCATATATATAATTTCATTCCTACATCGTTGCAGCCTTTTATCAACGTAATACACTCGTCCTTCGATGCGACTCACGAAAGAGAGTGGAGGTATCCTGATAATCTGCCATTCACTCATGAGGAACTATTTTTTGTGTTTTGTCCTGAAGAAGAGTTTGCTACGTTTAGCGGAATTCAAACAAATGCAATGCCTTGTCTCTTCGACTTGAAGTGGCTGGACAGGGTATAACAAGTACAGGCTTGGGACTCGTACCTCGCCCCAGCCGTAAACGTTACTAGTAATCATTAGATAAGGATAATCTATGACTATCAATTTAAGTTTTTTAAGCCAGTTTTTTCTGATTTTTTGGTTTATACCATTTCTCAGTATCATTTTCTCGAAGAAGGTTTCCGGTAAAGAGAAACTTGCTTGGCTTTTAGCTATGATCTTTGTATCTTGGTTCGCATGGGTGTTTTATATGCTATTAGCTCCGCTAAAACCAAAACAAATAGCGCTCCAAAGTTAAATATGAAGGCAAACCAGACTAGTAACAAGAACCAGCACAATCAGGCACTCCGTGCCTTGGACTCGCAACAAGTTGCTCGCCTGTGTGGTGGGCGTTATATGTCACTGGTGGTAAATGATTAGAGCAGCTAAACATTCTGATTTGAAAGAATGGTCTCGTATGCGCACATTGCTTTGGCCAGATACCCCTGATTGTCACGTAAGTGAAATTCAAGAGTACTTTGATGGTAGATCGCCTGATATCGTTGAAGTGTTAGTATTGGACTTGCATGGCAAAAATCAATTACAAGGATTTTTGGAGTTAAATGTCCGTAGCTATGCTGAAGGTAGCCGAAATAGAGGTGTACCATTTGTAGAAGCTTGGTATGTTGATGAAAAAGAGAGAAATCTTGGTTGGGGCAAAAAGCTGATGGAAGCGGCAGAAAAATGGTCTCTAGACAAAGGTTACTCTGAGTTGGGTAGTGATACGGAGCTGGAGAATACTGAAAGTCAAAAAGCTCATTTGGCTTTAGGTTTCAAAGAGGTGGAGAGAGTCGTATGTTATCTCAAGATTCTGGAGTGACGTATAACAAGGCAATGAAGTACACTCCAGCCCTTTGGGCTTCCGCCGGACATTTCACTGCGGGCCGAAATTTGTGTGTCATTTCATTCTCACACAAACTCCATCCCTCCGTGAAATGCCGCTTATTGCGACGTTATAGGTACTAGCGTGGACTATGAAGAACATTTAAAAAGTTTAAGAGAAAGCTACTTTAGGTTGGTACCTAGGCTCAGATTTGATATAGCTAAGAAACGAATCTCGAATACTAATGCTGGAGCGAATGAGATTATTAATAAGGTTTCAGCTCTTGAAGGTGTATTGAGGTCAATTGTAATTTGGCAATTAAACCAAAACGAAAAGCCGAGCGAAGACCTATATAACAAATATCGTCATATGTCTGCTCCAAAACTCTATGAAAAACTTTGTGAGTTGCTAGGCGTTGAAAGAATTATTTCTTCTGAAACTTATGAAGTAGTTGAGTATGCAGTTAAATATAGAAACTTATTAGCTCACGAATGTACTTATCTTGGGCAAGACACATACCCAGGTTTAATTAAAGCCTGCGATGAGTTATTGGTGGAACTTGCGAAACTATCTGGTGCAAAGTACCCATAACAAACCAAGGCTACTCAGGCCAAAACACCGCTACGCGGCTGGCCTTGGACTCAAACACGCTGCGCGCGATTTCGCCGTAGCTTAGGAACGTTATGTGGCTTAAGAATTATGCCTGTACCTAAAGATATAGAAGCTGAAATATATTTTCTAACCGCAGAAGAAGGTGGTCGGTCTACTCCTGCGTTTACGGGCTATAGGCCGCAGTTTTATTACAACGAACAAGACTGGGATGCCTCACATATTTATCCAGATGTCGAGGTAGCCAATCCTGGAGAAACTGTTCGTGCATATTTAGGTTTTCTTAGCCCCCGAGAACACATCGGTAAAGTTCATGTAGGCATGGAGTTCTTAATAAGGGAAGGTGCCCGTACTGTAGGCAAAGGTGTTGTAACCAAAATCGTTGAACTGGAGCAATCGGCAAGTCATGCAAAATAGCCAGCCACATAACAAGTTGCTCAAGTACACTCTGAACTTCCCCCGTTTTAGT
>NZ_JAHKPH010000014.1:0-637982 GCF_018860385.1 Reinekea forsetii
ATAGAAACCAGCATGGGCGAGGGTGTTAATTTAAAAGTGAATGACTGTTTGAGCGCAGCGAGTTGTTATGAACGGCTTAAATTAATGCCGGAGCGCTAAAGCTGGTTTCGAACCACTCTAGTAAAAGCCTACTCTCGTGAACTTTATTTTTAATCGCGCTTCACTACCCATTGAAACGAGAAAAATAGATGTAAATACCACAGGCATAAAAAAGCCCAGCATAGCTGGGCTTTTTCGTTAACTCTGAACTTTAGTCTTCGCTTGATTCAGCTTCAACTTCAGGACGGTCAACAAGTTCAACGATTGCCATTGGTGCACTATCACCAGCGCGGAATCCGCACTTAAGTACACGCAAGTAACCACCAGGACGCTCTTTATAACGAGGACCTAAATCGGTGAACAATTTACCTACCATTTCTTTCGATTGTGTACGGTCGAAAGCCAAACGACGATTAGCAACTGAGTCATTCTTTGCTAATGTAATTAGAGGCTCTGCAACACGACGCAATTCTTTCGCCTTAGGCAAGGTCGTTTTAATCACTTCATGCTCAAACAAGCTGTTCGCTAAATTTTGCAACATAGCTTTTCGGTGAGCACTGGTGCGGTTAAAGTGACGACCACTTTTACGATGACGCATTTCTAAATTCCTTACCAGCCAGAAGACAGGCCCCGCTTACGCGAGAACCTTGTCATCATTCTTTAAACTTGCAGGTGGCCATGCTTCTAGAACCATGCCTAGAGACAGACCTTTGGATGCAAGAACGTCTTTAATTTCAGTTAAAGATTTCTTACCCAAGTTCGGTGTTTTTAACAGTTCAACTTCTGTACGTTGAATCAGATCGCCAATGTAGTAGATGTTCTCTGCTTTTAGGCAGTTAGCACTACGAACTGTTAGCTCTAGATCATCAACAGGGCGCAACAAGATAGGATCGATCTTATCTTCTTCTTTCTCTTGTACCGCTTCTGCTTGGTGATCTAAATCGACAAACGCAGCAACTTGTTGCTGTAAGATCGTTGCAGAACGACGAATCGCTTCTTCAGGATCTAATGTGCCGTTTGTTTCTAATTCAATAACCAGCTTGTCAAGGTCTGTACGTTGCTCAACACGCGCACTTTCTACGGCGTAAGCTACACGAACGACTGGGCTGTATGTCGCATCCAATTGCAAGCGACCAATCGGTTTACTCTCGTCTTCTTCGCTGCTGCGGGCTTCTGCTGGTACGTAACCGCGACCAACAGTAACTTTCAGAGTCATGCTGACGTCTGCGCTGCTGCCCAAGTGAGCAATCACATGGTCAGGGTTAGCGACTTCAACACCATGATCAAGCTGAATATCTCCAGCGGTCAAAGTGCCTGCACCTGCTTTTTTCAAAGTAAGTGTGCACTCATCTCTTTCATGTAATTTAACAGCCACATCTTTCAGGTTGAGCAAGATTTCTTGCACATCTTCCTGAACACCTTCGATTGTGCTGTATTCATGTAATACACCGTCGATTTCTACTTCGGTGATAGCCGCGCCTGGCATAGACGACAACAGAATACGACGCAACGCATTACCTAAGGTATGGCCGAAACCACGCTCTAATGGTTCAAGCGTAATTTTAGCGCGATTTGCGTTGATTTCCTGCACATCGATGTGACGTGGTGTCAAAAACTCGTTGGCTGAACGCTGCATAGATGCCCCTATTTGCAGTGAGATTACTTAGAGTACAATTCTACAATCAAGTTTTCGTTGATATCTTGTGAAAGTTCCGCACGCTCTGGAATAGAGTTGAACTTACCTTCCATTTTCTTGCTATCAACTTCTAACCAAACAACTGCAGTACGTGATGCATTTACTTCCAAGGCATTCTTGATGCGCAATTGGGTAGTAGACTTTTCACGAACTGAGATTACGTCGCCTGGTTTAACTTGGTATGACGGAATGTTAACCGTCTGGCCATTCACCAAAATTGCCTTATGTGATACTAACTGGCGCGATTCCGCACGAGTTACACCAAAGCCCATTCGATAAACAACATTATCTAAACGCTGCTCTAAAAGCTTTAACAAGTTTTCACCTGTTGCGCCTTTAAGGCGAGCGGCTTCTGCGTAGTAGTTACGGAATTGCTTTTCTAACACACCGTAAATACGACGAACTTTCTGCTTCTCGCGAAGCTGTACACCGTAGTCAGATAAACGACCACGACGTGCACCATGAACTCCAGGAACCGCTTCGAGTTTACACTTTGAATCAAGTGCTCGAACGCCGCTCTTTAGAAAGAGGTCTGTGCCTTCACGACGAGACAGCTTACACTTAGGACCAATATAACGTGCCATTGATTTCTGTCTCCTTAATTAAACGCGACGCTTTTTAGGCGGGCGACAACCGTTATGTGGAATCGGTGTTACATCAGTAATATTACTGACGCGATAACCCACCGCGTTTAATGCTCGTACCGCAGACTCACGACCTGGACCTGGACCTTTAACTTCCACGTCTAAATTCTTAAGACCATATTCCTGTGCTGCTACACCAGCTCGCTCAGCGGCGATCTGTGCAGCGTAAGGAGTGCTCTTACGTGATCCACGGAAACCGGAGCCACCAGCAGTTGCCCAACTCAGGGTATTGCCTTGGCGGTCCGTGATAGTCACGATGGTGTTATTAAAAGAAGCATGGATGTGCGCAATGCCATCCGCTACTTGCTTTTTCACCTTCTTTCGTGCCTTCGTACCTGGCTTTGCCATCTTCGATTTCCTATGTAAATTAATTCAAATCAAACTTATCGTTTGATAGGCTTCAGAGGACCTTTACGGGTGCGCGCGTTATTCTTCGTGTTCTGTCCGCGTACGGGCAGATTACGACGATGTCGAATTCCACGGTTACAACCCAAATCCATTAAGCGCTTGATATTCATCTGAATGTCACGGCGCAAATCACCTTCAACAGTGAATTCTCCGACTGCAGCGCGAATCTCGTCAAGCTTAGCTTCATCGAGACTTGACACTTTGGTCGTTGGTTCAACACCAACAGACTTACAGATGTCATTAGCACGGGTGCGGCCTATACCAAAGATATAAGTCAGGGAAATCACCGCATGCTTATTGTCAGGTATATTGACGCCTGCTATACGGGCCATTCAACTTCTCCGTTAGTAATAAAACTGGGGCAGCGTTAATGCGCCCCAACAAAAACCCCCAGTAATCTGAGGGCGCGAAAGAATAGCGCTAGATTAAACTAAAATCAAGCACTATCCAAATAAACTGAATTACCCTTGACGCTGCTTATGCTTTGGGTCTGTTGCGCAAATTACGCGAACTGATCCATTGCGACGGATAACCTTGCAGTTTCGGCAGATCTTCTTTACGGATGCACGTACTTTCATGCTTAACTCCATCCAGTTTCCGGCTCTCAAAGAGATGCTCGGTTATTTCAAATTCGCCTTTTTCATCAATGATGAATACTGATGCGACATGAGATGACTCTGTACTTGCGCCATGAAATCCATGACAACCACCACTACGATCAATAACGAAGTTCCACCTAGATAGAACGGTACGTTAGCGGCCATCACTAAACCTTGCGGTAATAGTGAAACAGCAGTGATATACAAAGCCCCAAAAAATGTTAAACGTGCAGAAACACCATCGATGTATCGAGAGGTTTGCTCACCAGGACGAATCCCAGGAATAAACGCACCGCTACGCTTTAAGTTTTCTGCAACATCCTTTGGATTAAAGGTAATCGCAGTGTAGAAATAGCAGAAGAAAACCACTGCTAATGCAAACATTACGAGATACAAGGGCTGGTTAGGACCTAGCAATAACGCTACATCTTGCAACCACTCGAAACCTTCTTTCTGACCGAACCAATTACCAAGTGATGCTGGGAACAGCAAAATACTTGATGCAAAGATCGGCGGAATCACACCAGCCATATTAACCTTTAAAGGCAAATGACTGCTTTGCGCCTGAAAGACCTTACGGCCTTGCTGACGCTTGGCATAATTAATGGTAATGCGACGTTGGCCACGTTCGATAAAGACAATAAAAGCAACCACTGCGATAGCAAATAAGCCAATCAACAGTAATGCAATTATGCTCAAGTTACCTAAACGAGCTGATTCAAAGCTCTGACCAATCGCGCCTGGTAAACCAGCAACAATACCCGCAAAGATCAACAAAGAAATACCGTTTCCGATACCGCGCTCTGTTATCTGCTCACCCAGCCACATCATAAACATGGTGCCTGTAGTAAACGTAACGACAGCGATAAAGTAGAAGCTGGCGCTCGATTCAAAAGCGATGCCTTGACTTGCTAGGCCTGCCGAGATCGCGAACGACTGAACTACGGCTAGTGCAAGGGTCAGATACCGGGTGTATTGAGACATCTTGCGACGCCCTGCTTCACCATCTTTCTTAAGTTGCTCTAACTGAGGGCTTACTACAGTCATCAGCTGCATGATAATAGATGCACTAATATACGGCATAATGCCGAGTGCAAATATACTCATACGCTCCAATGAACCACCTGAAAACATGTTAATCATGCTTAAGATAGTATCTTGGTTGCGCTCGAACATTGCTGCTAACTGGTCCGGATTAATACCAGGAACTGGGATATGGGCACCGATTCGATAAACCAGCAAAGCCAGTAAAACGAAACGGAGGCGAGCCCAAAGCTCGCCCAGACCCTTACCACTCATTCCTGCAGGTAGTCCTTGTGTGGTCATTAGGGATTATTCCTCTACCTTACCGCCTGCTGCTTCAATTGCTGCTTTCGCACCCTTGGTTACTTTTAAGCCTTTAACTGTAACAGCTTTAGTAATTTCACCAGAAAGGATTACGCGAGCGCGCTGGATGTTATGGCTGATGACATCGGCCTTAACAAGAGCATCAACTGTAACAACATCGCCTTCAATTAACGTCAATTCGTTCAAACGAATCTCTGCAGTCTTACCTGCAAGACGAGAATTAAAACCGAATTTTGGTAAGCGACGCTGTAAAGGCATTTGACCGCCTTCAAAACCAGCTTTAACTGAACCACCAGAACGTGATTTCAAGCCTTTATGGCCACGTCCACAAGTTTTGCCTAAGCCAGAACCAATTCCACGACCAACACGCTTTGGCGCATGAGTAGAACCTTCTGCTGGGCTTAATTTATTCAAATACATTTGCTTACCCCTCAACCACGCGCACTAAGTAGTGCACTTTGTTGATCATACCGCGTACAGCGGGAGTGTCTTCAAGCTCGCGTACCTGATTCATTTTGGTTAGACCCAAACCTTTAACCGATGCACGGTGTTTAGGCTGAGCACCAATCGGGCTGCGGAACAATTGAACTTTTACTGTTTTCTTAGCCATGGTGTTTACCCCAGAATCTCGTCTACAGACAGACCACGCTTAGCAGCGATATCTTCAGGTGAACGCATCATGGACAAACCTTTAACAGTCGCGCGAACGATGTTAGCTGGGTTTGTAGAACCATAACACTTAGCCAAGATGTTGTGTACGCCTGCAACTTCAAGAACAGCACGCATAGCGCCGCCTGCAATTACACCAGTACCTTCAGAGGCTGGTTGCATGAACACCTTAGAACCACCATGTCGAGCCGTTACAGCGTACTGTACCGTGCCGTCTACAATGTTAACTTCAACCATGTTACGACGCGCTGCGTCCATGGCTTTTTGGATTGCGACAGGGACTTCTTTCGCTTTACCGCGACCGAAACCAACTTTACCTTCGCCATCACCTACTACCGTTAAAGCTGTGAAACCGAAAATACGGCCACCTTTAACTACTTTTGCTACACGGTTGACCTGTACTAACTTTTCTTGCAGATCGCCGCCAGCTTGAACTTGATCATTATTCGCCATCATTCACACCTTAGAATTTCAGGCCGCCTTCACGGGCCGCGTCTGCCAATGCTTTCATACGACCGTGGTATTTAAAACCAGATCTGTCGAAAGCTACGTTTTCAATACCAGCTTCTTTAGCGCGCTCTGCAATCAGAGTGCCTACTTTAGCGGCTGCTTCAATATTACCAGTTGCATCAGAACGCAATGTTTTATCCAAAGTAGAAGCACTTGCTAAAATCTTGCTGCCATCTTCTGAGATAATCTGCGCATAAATGTGCTGATTCGACCGATTTACGCTTAAGCGATTCGTACACAATTCGCGCATTTTTGCACGACTGCGACGAGCACGGCGTAAACGGGAAATTTTCTTTTCGCTCATGACCTATGCCCTTACTTTTTCTTAGCTTCTTTACGACGAACGTATTCGTCAGCGTAGCGTACACCCTTGCCTTTATATGGCTCTGGCGGACGGAATGCACGAATCTCTGCTGCGGCTTGACCAAGCTGTTGCTTGTTCGCGCCTTTCAATACGATTTCCGTATTGCTAGGAGTTTCGGCTGTCACACCTTCAGGTAATACGTAATCAACAGGGTGAGAGAAACCCAACGTTAAATTAAGTGTTTTACCTGCTGCTTTCGCACGGTAACCAACACCATTTAAGATTAGCTTCTTTTCAAAACCCGCTGAAACACCAACAACCATGTTGCTGACTAACGCGCGCATTGTGCCAGACATTGCACGTGAAATTTTACCACCATCACGTGCCGCAAAAGTAAGAGTGTCACCTTCTTGCTTAACTTCAACAGAAGGGTGCATCGCTTGCGATAACGTTACTTTTCCGCCGTTAACAGTAATAGATTCACTGTCAAGTTTAACTTCAACACCGGCAGGAACCGTTACTGGGGAATTTGCTATTCGAGACATCGCTAGTTCACTCCTTAGAAAACTTCACAGATGACTTCACCACCAACGCTTGCAGCACGTGCTGCGCGGTCAGTCATGACGCCTTTAGAAGTAGAAATGATCGCGATTCCCAAACCACCAGATACTTTAGGCAAATTAGTTGCACTGCAGTATTGACGTAAACCAGGGCGGGATACACGCTGAATTGATTCGATAACAGGCTTGCCTTCGAAATACTTAAGCTCGATTGTCATAACTTTTTTAGCTTCACCTTCAACGGTGTAACCAGCTACGAAACCTTCTGCCTTTAGTACATCTGCAATAGCTGTCTTCTGCTTAGAAGATGGCATTGCAACAGCAGCATGACCTGATCGCTGTGCATTACGAATACGTGTGAACATATCCGCAAGCGTATCTTGCATACTCATTAGATATAACCTCTATAATCAGCTTAAACGCGGTAGCCGGGGTGACATACCCCGGCCCAGACCGTTTAGCTTACCAACTTGCTTTTTTAAGACCGGGAATGTTGCCTAACATGGCTTGTTCACGGAGTACGTTACGAGACAGGCCAAACTTACGGTATACACCGTGTGGTCGACCCGTTACTTGGCAACGGCGCTGCATTCTAACAGGACTTGCGTCTCTTGGCAGCTTTTGTAGTGCAATTTGTGCTTCCCATACATCTTCAGCTGAAGATTCTGGGTTTTTTATGGTCGCTTTTAGCGCCGCTCGCTTCTCTGCATACTTAGCAACTAGCTTGGTACGCTTCGCTTCGCGAGCTTTCATACTCTCTTTAGCCATGAACCTATCCCCTTAGCTCTTGAACGGGAAGGACAACGCTTTTAATAGAGCGCGGCCTTCATCATTGGTGTTTGCAGTTGTGGTGATGGTGATATCCATACCGCGTAATTTATCAACCTTGTCATACTCGATTTCAGGGAAGATAATTTGCTCTTTAACACCCATGCTGTAGTTACCACGACCATCAAATGACTTAGGGTTAATACCCCGGAAGTCACGTACACGAGGCAAAGAAATATCGACTAGGCGGTCCAAAAAGTCCCACATGCGTTCTTTACGTAAAGTTACCTTTACACCAATTGGCCAACCTTCACGAATTTTGAAGCCAGCAACTGATTTACGTGCATTTGTTACAACAACCTTTTGACCAGAAATTGCTTCAAGATCACGCACTGCGTTTTCTATCTGCTTCTTGTCACCGATTGCTTCGCCCACGCCCATGTTAAGGGTGATCTTTGTGATTCGTGGGACTTCCATAACGTTCTTGTAGCCGAACTCTTTTTGGAGCGCAGACACAACGTCAGATTTGTATAGATCTTTTAGTCTAGACATAGTTGTATCCCTTATTCACCAATCACTTTTTTCGTGGACTTAAAGATGCGTACTTTCTTACCATCTTCTACTTTGAAGCCAACTCGGTCGCCCTTGTTAGTTTCTGGGTTGAAGATTGCAACATTAGATACAGCAATAGGCGCTTCCTTCTCAATGATGCCACCTTGGACACCAGCTTGAGGATTAGGCTTTTGGTTTTTCTTGACAAGGTTAATGCCAGATACCAAAAACTTATCGCCTTTCTTCTCATCAAAGATCACAGCAGAAATCTTGCCGCGCTTACCTTTGTCTTTACCAGCAATAACAATTACGTCATCGCCTTTTATTAGCTTTTGCATTTTTTACTCCACCTCCTGCTACCGTCTCATAAAATAAGCCCCGAAGGGGCTTATAGTACTTCCGGCGCCAGGGAAATGATTTTCATGAATTTTTCAGTACGCAATTCGCGAGTCACAGGCCCGAAAATACGGGTACCGATTGGCGCATTGTTTGCGTTCAGCAGAACAGCTGAGTTTACATCAAAACGGATAACAGAGCCATCCGGTCGACGAACACCTTTTTTGGTGCGCACTACTACCGCGTTCATAACTTGACCTTTCTTAACTTTACCGCGAGGAATTGCTTCCTTCACAGAAACTTTAATCAAGTCACCGATATGAGCGTAACGGCGGTGTGAGCCACCCAAAACTTTAATACATTGGACGCGTTTAGCACCGCTGTTGTCAGCTACATCCAATACGGATTCTGTTTGGATCATGGATCAAACTCCCGAATTAAACGCGAACTGCGCGTTCGTCGATACTAACCAACCGCCATGTCTTTGTTTTAGACATAGGACGGCACTCTTCAACAGTCACGGTATCGCCTAAGCCACACTCATTCTTTTCATCATGAGCCTGGATCTTAGTAGAACGCTTAACGTATTTCCCATAAATAGGGTGTTTTACTTTGCGCTCTAGCAATACAGTGATTGTCTTATCAGCTTTATCGCTGACTACGTGACCAGTTACGGTACGAGCTGTGTTTTCAGACATATCAAGCACCTGCCTTCTCGTTCAATACAGTTTTCACACGTGCAATGTCCTTGCGGACCTGCCCAAGCAAATTCGTCTGGCTCAACTGACCAGTCGTCTTTTGCATGCGATATTTAAATTGATCGCGTAGCAAGTCCAACAGAGTGTTGTTCAGCTCTTCAACAGACTTTTCACGAAGATCTTTAGTGTTCATCACATCACCTGTCGTTTAACGAATGTAGTAGCAATAGGAATCTTTGCAGCCGCTAAAGCAAATGCTTCGCGTGCAATCTCTTCACTAACGCCTTCCATTTCGTATAGAACTTTACCTGGTTGAATCTGGCATACCCAGTATTCAACGTTACCCTTACCTTTACCCTGACGAACCTCTAGAGGCTTCTGAGTAATCGGCTTATCTGGGAATACACGAATCCAGATTTTACCACCACGTTTAATATGACGAGTCATAGCACGACGTGCGGCTTCAATCTGACGGGCAGTAATACGACCACGGCCAGTTGCTTTAAGTGCATATTCTCCAAAGCTTACTTTGCTTCCGCGAAGTGCAAGACCGCGATTACGGCCCTTCATCATCTTGCGGAATTTCGTACGTTTAGGCATTAACATTGAACGTACTCCTTATCGCTTCGCGTTTTTCTTAGGTGCTGCTTTTGCTTTCGCATTGGCGCGTACTTCTTCAATACCGCCTAAAACTTCACCTTTGAAAATCCAAACTTTAATACCGATAATACCGTAAGTGGTATTAGCTTCGGCAGTAGCATAATCAATATCAGCACGTAAGGTATGCAAAGGTACGCGACCTTCCATGTACCACTCTGCTCGAGCAATTTCAGCACCGCCTAAACGGCCGCTTACTTGTACACGAATACCTTGAGCACCGCCTCGCATAGCGTTCTGCATAACGCGCTTCATCGCACGGCGGAACATTACACGGCGCTCTAGCTGACCCGCAATAGAGTGGGCAACTAACTTACTGTCAAGATCTGGCTTACGAATCTCTTCGATGTTGATATGGACAGGAATGCCCATCATTGCTGTCAATTCTTGACGCAATACTTCAACATCTTCACCTTTCTTACCGATCACAATACCTGGACGAGCGGTATGAATTGAGATTTTCGCATTCTGAGCAGGTCGTTCAATAACGATCTTGCTTACAGAAGCCTTTTCTAATTTCTTCTCTAAAAAGCTACGAACTTCAATGTCGTTCAATAGTTTCTTCGAGTACGTATCACTTCCCGCATACCAGACCGAGTTATGGTCTTTAGTGATGCCGAGTCGGATACCAGTCGGATGAACCTTTTGACCCATTTGAACTCTCTCCTATTAATTCTGCTCGGCAACTTTAACCGTGATGTGACAAGATCTTTTTAAGATCCGGTCTGCACGGCCTTTAGCACGCGGACGAATACGTTTCATAGTCATGCCTTCATCAACGAAGACAGTAGAGACGTTTAGTTCGTCAACATCTGCACCATTATTGTGTTCAGCGTTTGCAACTGCAGACTCAAGAACTTTCTTTACTAAGTCAGCACCCTTTTTAGGGCTAAACGTTAGAATGTCTAAAGCTTCAGCAACCGACTTACCACGGATTAAATCCGCAATAAGACGACCTTTCTGAGCAGACAGACGCGCACCGCGCATTACAGCTTGTGTTTCCATCATATCTACCCCTTACCTAGCTTTCTTGTCCGCAGCATGGCCTTTATAAGTACGAGTAAGTGCAAACTCACCCAACTTGTGTCCAACCATATCTTCGGTTACAAACACAGGCACATGTTGACGGCCATTATGGACTGCAAAGGTCAACCCAACAAATTCTGGGAAGATTGTGGAGCGACGAGACCAAGTTTTGATAGGTCGCTTTTCGCCCGCTTCCAGTGCAGCCTCTACCTTTTTCATCAAGTGCAGGTCTACAAATGGACCTTTCTTAAGTGAACGTGGCACAGCCTTTTCCTCTTAAATTAAATTACTTAGAACGACGACGGACAATATATTGATCCGTGCGCTTGTTCTTACGTGTTTTGTAACCCTTAGTTGGAACGCCCCAAGGAGTAACTGGATGACGACCGCCCGAAGTACGACCTTCACCACCACCATGCGGGTGATCTACCGGGTTCATGGCAACACCACGAACAGTCGGACGAACACCGCGCCAGCGTGAAGCACCTGCTTTACCGAGCTGACGCAAGCTATGTTCTGAGTTGCTCACTTCACCTAAAGTGGCGCGGCAATCAGAAAGAACTTTACGCATTTCACCTGAACGCAAACGTAGAGTTGCATAAGCACCTTCACGAGCGACCAACTGAACTGAAGTACCGGCTGAACGAGCGATTTGACCGCCTTTGCCTGGCTTCATCTCAATATTATGCACAACAGAACCAACAGGCATGCTGCGCAAAGGCATTGTATTACCAACCTTGATTGGCGCGTGGTCGCCAGAAATAACCTGATCACCAGCTTTCAAACCGCCTGGTGCCAAGATATAACGACGCTCACCGTCTGCGTAGCAAACTAATGCAATGTGCGCAGAACGGTTTGGATCGTATTCCAAACGCTCGACTTTCGCAGCAATTCCGTCTTTGTTGCGCTTAAAGTCAACTAAACGATAATGGTGCTTATGACCACCGCCGATGTGGCGAGTAGTGATACGACCGTTGTTGTTACGACCACCTGATTTAGATTTCTTCTCAACTAAAGGAGCGTACGGAGAACCTTTATGAAGCTCTTCGTGTACTATTTTAGTTAGGTGACGACGACCCGCTGAGGTCGGTTTTGCTTTGACAATAGCCATTGCTCGAAACCCCTACCTTATTCTGCGCCCAGGAAATCAATTTCCTGACCGTCAGCTAATCGTACGTAAGCTTTCTTAACATCAACACGTTTACCCATGCCACGCTGTGTGCGCTTGGTTTTACCCTTTTGGATAAGTGTACGTACTGAGTCAACCTTAACTTCGAACAACTGCTCGACAGCCTTTTTGATTTCAGGCTTAGTTGCATCTTTAGCCACACGGAAAACGTATTGACTATTCCCTTCCGCTACGATCGTCGCTTTTTCAGAGATGTGCGGACCTAAAACGACCTGATAGATACGTTCCTGGTTCATGCGTAAACCTCCTCAAGCTTCTTAAGCGCGGCTACAGTTACCAACACCTTCTTGTAAGCTACAAGGTTAACTGGGTTTACACCAGCAACGTCACTTACTTCAATGTGTGGAACGTTACGAGAAGAAAGATGCAGGTTTTGATCTACTTCATCAGCGATGATCAAAGCACTTGTTACATCGATTTCTTTCATTTTTGCCAAGAATAATTTAGTTTTTGGTTGTTCAAATTTAAGATCTTCAACAACAACTAAACGGTCCTGACGAACTAACTCAGACAATATAGATTTAACCGCACCACGATACATTTTACGGTTAACTTTCTGAGACCAGTCTTGTGGAGTACGAGCAAAAGCGTGACCACCACCAACCCAGATTGGGCTGCGGATAGTACCAGCACGAGCACGACCCGTACCTTTTTGACGCCATGGCTTAGCACCACCACCAGCAACTTGAGAACGAGTCTTAGTTGCACGACTACCTTGACGAGCACCAGCCAAGTAAGCATTCACTACTTGATGCACTAGCGCTTCATTATATTCATTACCAAAGGTGGCTTCGCTTAGCTCAACCTTGGTACTAGCATTACCAGCAACTTGAATATCCATTGCTACCTCCTAGCCTTTAACCGCAGGTTGAACAACAACACGACCACCGGTTGCACCCGGTACCGCACCTTTAATGAGCAGCAAGTTACGCTCAGCATCTACACGTACAACCTCTAAAGATTGAACAGTATTGCGAACGGCACCCATGTGACCTGCCATTTTCTTACCTTTCCAAACACGACCTGGTGTTTGACACTGACCGATAGAACCGGGAGCACGGTGAGAAAGGGAGTTACCATGAGTTGCGTCTTGCATAGAGAAGTTGTGACGCTTGATCGCGCCAGCGAAGCCTTTACCTTTAGAGGTTCCGGTCACATCAACTTTCTGACCCGCTTCGAACAATTCAACAGTTAGCTCTTTACCTGCTTCGTATTCTGAAGCATCAGCAACTGTGAATTCACGAGTAGAATCACCCATTTCAACGTTAGCTTTAGCAAAATGACCTGCCTCTGCCTTGCTAACCTTGTTTGCGCGCTTGTTACCAGCTGTAAGCTGAACAGCGACATAGCCGTCGGTTTCTTTCGTTTTCACTTGAGAAACGCGATTAGGCTCAACTTCAACGACCGTTACAGGGATAGAAACGCCATCTTCTGTGAAAATGCGAGTCATACCTTGCTTTCGGCCAATTAAACCAATTGACATTACTTTATTCCTCTATGTACGGGGCTAAAACCCGCTATGGCCGCCCCAACTTTACCTTTCGGTATTACTAGGGCCGTTACAGTAGAGCATCTACTTTATTTACTAGCCTAAGCTAATCTGAATATCCACACCTGCTGCCAAATCCAACTTACGCAGTGCATCCACTGTCTTTTCAGTTGGTTCAACAATATCTAGCATGCGCTTGTGAGTACGAATTTCGTACTGATCACGCGCATCCTTGTTCACGTGCGGAGAGATCAGCACAGTGAAACGCTCTTTACGAGTAGGTAGCGGAATAGGGCCGCGCACCTGCGCGCCTGTACGTTTCGCCGTATCGACAATTTCTTGAGTCGACGCATCGATCAATCTATGATCGAAAGCTTTCAAGCGAATTCTGATCTTTTGGTTCTGCATGTGACCAAAGCTCCAAAGATGTTAAACAGCAGTTAATTTCCCCCAAATTCGAGGGACGCGTATTGTATGTATCTTGGCCAGAAGTGTCAATCTAAGAATAGATCTGGTTTTCATTATAGAAATCATACACTTACCTTTGGGTGTAGAATTTGTTTACAAAAGGTTACATTGGTAGGAGCATGATTACTGGGTGTTCGACCACTTAAGAAGATTTGAGTTACAAAATATAACTAACTAGATGCCTACTCCGCTGCAGATTTGACACAACAAGCCGATACCTTTGTTATGCACACAAACCTAGAGCGTTAGCGATCTCACGGCTCGCGGAATCTCAAATTTGTGATAGACTTCATACATTAATGTACAGGTAGATGTTCAATGTGATCCAGTCACCTAAGCAGATCAACGACAGCACGCTTGCCTTGCCAGTCAATTTACTGGAAAAAGGCATGTTTGTGTGTCGATTAGATCGGCCATGGCTAGGAACACCCTTTTTAATGCAAGGGTTTATGCTTCATTCTGGCGAAGACATCGCTACACTGCAAAACCTGTGTGAATTTGTTTATGTTGATACCCATAAAAGCATCTACACTTTCAAACAAAAGAAGAAAACCACCCTCTTTAAAAAGCCCTTAAAGGCATCAACCGCTGAAATCCCCGCTTCCATAGATAGAGATCTGGCTAAAACCGGACTGCGCACAGTGCTGCCTGTGTACACAGAATCCATAAAATCTTTACGGGCTTGCTATAAGCAGTTTTCAATACATCAAGAATTTGATGCTAAAAAGCTCACCTCACAAGTTGAGCATTGCTTGGATTCTATTTTGCAAAATACCTCGGCCATGTCTTGGCTTTCGAGAGTGAAGTCACACCAAAACTATGGCTTTGAACATGCCATGCACGTTAGCATCTTAGCCATGGTTTTTGCTGTCCATTGTGGCTGGACCCGTGCGGAGGCAAAAACTGCAGGTCTTGCTGGGTTACTGTTTGACATAGGCAACATTAAGATTCCCCAAGCTATCTTAAACAAACCAGGCCCACTGACTGAGTCTGAATGGCAATTAATTCAGTCGCACCCTAAATGGACTCGTTATTTTCTGGAAAAATCTGGATTTGAGCAGGCCGTGGTCGATGCAGGTTATTACCACCATGAACGGGCAGACGGGAACGGTTATCCTGCGAAGCGCTTAAGCAGCCACACCAACCAATATGCTCAATTGATTCACATCTTAGATGCCTTTGATGCCATGACCAGTTTTAGACCCTATGCTGAGCAACGTACCGTATTTGAAGCCTGTCGTATTCTTTATCGCGGGCGAGGGTCTGACTTCGACAGCTACTTAGTTGATCAATTTATCGCCATGATGGGCACCTACCCTATTGGTACCCTTGTTGAATTGAGCAGTGGTGAGGTGGGTGTCGTTATTGGGCAAAACAATAATGCCCGCTTATTGCCTAAGCTTTCCATCATTCGTGATCAAAATAAAAATGAAATGCCAGAAACCATCGTCAACTTACGTGATGTTGTCGATAAACAAGGTAATCCTCGAGTGCGCATTAAAACTATGCTGCACGATGGTTGCTATGGTGTTTTTATGCACGACTACACTCGGCAACTGCTAACGAGCTAACCACCCTTATAGGTTACGCTTACAATATCGTCCGATTCGATTTATCCTAACCGCATTAGATACTCCGCAAGAGAACCGCTATGCCCACTGAGTTTTTCGTTACACTGTTGGCCAGCACTTACGCCTTAGTTTTATTCGGCCTCAGTTTTCGTATTTTACTGAGACGTCGCCCAGTGGGCGTAACTCTAGCTTGGCTCTTATTTATTTATATTCTCCCCGGTATGGGCATAGTGCTGTACTTGCTGTTTGGCGAACGCTATTTAGGCAGCCTTAGAGCGAAGCGTGCTGCTGAACAGTTTAAACACTACTCGCAATGGTTACATTCTTTGCAAGTACCCACCTTTTTACCCGACGCTGCACCAAAAGTTATGAAGTTAGTTCACCAAGCCATTGGTGCACCCGCATTAAATGTAGAGCGTTGGAAAGTTTTAAACCAATCTGATGAGCTATACAGCACATTACTCGACGATATTAATCGTGCAGAGAAAGTCATTTTTGCTGAATTTTATATTATAGAGGTTAAGGGCAATGTTCACCGCGTTGTCGATGCGCTCATTGCAGCCGCTAAACGCGGTGTGCACGTTCACCTCATGTTTGACAGCGTTGGGTCAAGCCGATTTTTTCGCAGCGACCATGTAAAAAACATGCGTAGCCAAGGCATTCAAATCATAGATTCACTACATGCAAATTTGTTAAGGATGACGTTACGCCGGCAAGACCTGCGCATGCATCGCAAGCTGATCAGCATAGATGGTAACGTAGCTTACACCGGCTCAATGAATTTAGTGGATCCTAAGTATTTCAAAACCGATGCCGGCGTGGGTGAGTGGATTGATATTATGGTGCGCCTTGAAGGCGGAATATCGCACTTTATTCAAAGCACACTGGTGTTTGATTGGGAGTTAGAAACAGGCATCCGTCTCGAAAAACACCTTTGCTGGCCAACACAAAACACACATACATCGGAACAAATGCAATTATTACCCAGTGGCCCCGCGTTGGATGACGAGCTATTATTACAAGTACTGCTAACCGCCATTCACAGCGCGCAGCATCGCGTGATCATTACGACGCCTTACTTTGTCCCAGATGAATCGCTATTGCAGGCGTTAAAAACCGCTGCAAAACGCAACGTTGAAGTTATCATTTTACTGCCACGATTAAATGACAGTAAGCTGGCCCAATACGCAGGCCGATCTTTCTTCGAAGAGCTTTTGCTTTCTGGGGTAGACATTCGCCGTTTTGAAGGTGGGCTGCTACACACTAAGTCGGTTGTGATTGATGATTCATTAACCTTGGTCGGCTCGGTTAATTTAGATATGCGAAGCATCTGGCTTAATTTTGAATCGACACTGATTGTAGAAGATGTTCAATTTAATGCGGCCATCATGGCTGTGATCAAAAGCTATTTGTCTGACTCAAAATCACTGACATTGGCGCAATGGCGAGCGCGATCCTTACCTAAAAAGGTATTTGAAAGCATCGCTCAGCTCGCCAGCCCTTTGCTCTAATGACTATAGCTCGAACGCTTCGAATTCGTTCGTATTCACTTCGGTATTAACTGCGCCCACTAGGTAACTCGATATCTCAACTTCTTGCGGAGCGACTTGTACCGCCTCACTCGACACCCAGTGATCCATCCATGGCAGAGGATTATCGGTGCGATTAAACAACGGAGCTTGCTTAAGCGCCTGCAGTCGCTCATCGGTTAAGAACTCAATATAGTGGTGCAGAATATCTGCGTTTATACCCATCATAGATCCTTGTGCAAACAGGTAGTTTGCCCAGGCTTTTTCTTGATCTGCGGCATCTTTAAAAATACCCATCAGCTCGCCCTGACACTCTTTTGCTATGTCAGCCATTTCTGGATCGTCTTTGCCTTCGGCCCAAGTATTAATAATGAACTCTGTACCGCTAAGATGCAGCGCCTCATCGCGTGCGATAAGCTTCACTACTTTTGCATTACCCTCCATTTTTGCATTTTCTGCAAACGCAAAACTGCAGGCAAAACTGACATAAAAGCGAATGGCCTCCAATACATTAACCGTCACCATTGTCAGGTACAGCAATCGCTTTATTTCGCGTTGCTTAGCCGATGTTTGTTCATTCGGAGCCAGTAAGTGCCATTGCTGAACAGCATAAATCAACTGATCGTAGTAATCGGTGATGGATTCAGCCCGCTCGACTATTTCCGGTGTATTCACAATGTCGTCAAAGATGACGCTGGGATCAGACACAATATTACGAATGATATGCGTGTATGAGCGCGAATGAATCGTCTCACTAAACGCCCAGGTTTCTATCCAAGTTTCTAACTCAGGCAAACTGACTATCGGCAAGAAGGCAATATTAGGTGAGCGCCCTTGCACGCTGTCTAGCAAAGTCTGATATTTTAAATTACTTAAGAAAATATGCTTTTCATGCTCACTCAGTGCTAAAAAGTCTTTTCTATCTTGAGATAAATCTACTTCTTCCGGGCGCCAAAAAAAAGACAGTTGCTTTTCTATCAATTGTTCAAACATGGGATAACGTTGTTGATCAAATCGTGCAACATTGACGGACTCTCCCATAAACATCGGTTGAGTTAACGGGTTAAATTGCTTTTGATTAAACGATAAAAAACTCATCTCACACTCCTTAAATTAAATGGCACACGCGCCAGATTCACAACCCACTTCTTGCTGCACACTTTGTTCGTGTTTATTGCTAGAGCCATCGTGAGTGTTGTGGTAGTAAAGTGTTTTTAAGCCCAACTTATAACTGGTTAATAAATCTTGCATCAGCAGCTGCATGGGTACTTTGCGCTCGGCAAACTGTTCTGGCTGATAACTGGTGTTGGCTGAAATCGCTTGATCGACAAATTTCTGCATAATGGCGACGAGTTGCAAATAGCCTTTGTTGTTGGGTTGCTGCCACAGAAGTTCGTAACTATTCGCCCGTGTTTTAATATCGGGTACGACTTGTTTTAAAATACCGTCTTTAGAAGCCTTAACAGAAACCAACGCACGAGGTGGTTCAATGCCATTCGTTGCATTAGCCACTTGAGAAGAAGTCTCTGAGGGCATTAATGCCGTGAGCGTTGAATTGCGTAAACCGTGAGACAGAATTTTTGTTCTCAACGCCTCCCAATCGTATTGCAAGGGAGTATCGACAAGCTTATCGATTTCCTGCTTATAACGATCGATCGGCAATGACCCTTGCGAGTATTTAGTTTCAACAAAACCAGGACATGCACCTTGCTCTTGAGCTAAATCGGCTGAGGCATTTAACAACTCATACTGCAGCGCTTCAAAAAGTTGGTGGGTTAAATTGTTGGCTGATCCATCGCTATAACGTTTCGAGTTTTTAGCTAAATAATTTGCATAGTTGATCACCCCAACACCCAAAGGACGGCGCTTCATCGTTGCCCGCTTAGCGGCGGCTACAGGGTAATCTTGGTAATCCAATAACGCATCGAGCGCTCGAACTAAAATTCGGCTTAAGCTCGCCAGTTCGTGCAGGCCTTCAATTTTACCCAGATTAACAGCGGCGAGAGTACAGAGTGCAATTTCACCGTTCTCATCATCGACACGGGTTAAAGGTGACGTTGGCAGCGCGATTTCCATGCACAAATTGCTTTGTAATATCGGCGCTACGCTGGCAATAAAAGGTCCGTGATCGTTGCACAAATCTACATTCTGAATGTAAATTCGACCGGTAGATGCACGCTCTTGCAGCAAGAGCGAAAACAAATCGGTGGCTTTGATGGTTTTTTTGCGAATCCCCTCATCGGATTCGTATTTAAGGTAAAGCGCTTCAAACTCAGCTTGGTCTGCAAAAAAAGCATCATAAAGATCTGGAACATCTGAAGGTGAAAACAAACTTATATGGCTGTTTTCGATCAGGCGCTTATACATAAGCTTATTTAATTGAACGCCATAATCTAAGTGACGGACGCGGTTTTCTTCAACTCCTCGGTTATTTTTAAGAACCAACAAGTCTTCTACTTCTAAGTGCCATAACGGGTAAAACAAGGTTGCCGCTCCACCTCGAACGCCGCCTTGAGAGCATGATTTAACCGCTGTTTGGAAGTGTTTATAAAAGGGAATACAGCCTGTGTGGTAAGCTTCTCCATTGCGAATGGGTGAGCCAATCGCTCTTATTTTTCCCACGTTAACGCCAATACCTGCACGCGCAGAAACATAATTTACAATTGAGGCCGAAGTGGCATTTATTGAATCTAAACTATCATCGCAATCGATCAACACGCACGATGAAAATTGCCGAGTGGGTGTACGTACACCCGACATAATAGGCGTTGGTAGCGATACTTTGTGGGTTGAGCAGGCTTCATAAAACTCAGCAACCATAGCCAACCGTTTATCATGCGGGTAATGGGCAAATAAGCAGGCACCGATTAATAAATAGAGAAACTGAGGTGATTCGAACAGTTTCCCAGTGACTCTGTCTTGCACTAGGTATTTTGCCTGCAGCTGCTTAACGCCTGCATAAGCAAATTCTAAATCTCGATGATGCTGAATAATATTATCGAGCTGTTGCCAGTCTTCCTCAGAATACTGCGATAGCAATTCTTTATCGTAGCGGCCTTGAGCAACTAGATTTTTCACATGGGTTGCCAACGGCGGTGGCGTAAATTGGCCATAGGCCTGCTTACGAATATGAAAAATCGCTAAACGTGCTGCAAAGAATTGGTAGTCGGGTGTATCTGTTGATATTAGGTCTGCTGCGGCCTTTATCAGTGTCTCATGAATTTCAAAAGTAGAGATACCATCGTAAAAGCGAATCTTGGCATTGAGCTCAACTTCAGATACAGAAACTTTTTCTAGCCCTTGAGATGCCCAATCTAATACGCGATGGATTTTGTCGAGTTCGATCGCTTCTAAACGACCATTTCGTTTTTTAATTTGCACTTTGCCAATCTCCAATCATGACAAAGCGGGGAAGCCGTCACACAACAACACCCAGAAAAACAGCTGGTGAATGTTGATGTACATGCTTTATTAAACAAGTGATTACTTGTCATCGGTTCGCCCCGCCCGAGTTAGTGTTTGAATAATCGTCATGGCCGGTCTCCTGGCTTAGGGATCAACATCTGCATTCCCTTCCCAAGACATTGTCTCAGTGGGATTACAATACAGACTTCTCCATTACAGTTGCGGGGGCAGCATCGGATTCTCACCGATTTCCCAAGAGGCTGTGAATTTAAACAGCCGTCATAGTTGTTACCAATCTGATTTGCTTTAATAGCAAAGCACAAGATATAGAGATAAAAATGGCTTGTCAAACCATATATAGATATTATTTAAAAAGATGATCGGCGACAAAAGGGTTCGATTGGCGCTCGGCACCGAAGGTAGATTCAGGGCCGTGACCTGGGATAAAATTCACATCATCTCCCAAAGGCCATAAGTTTTGCGTGATCGAATTGATTAAGGTCTGGTAGTCGCCTTTAGGGAAGTCGGTTCGCCCTATGCCACCGGAGAATATTACATCCCCGACCCAAGCGAGTTGTTGTTTAGGGTGATGAAGAATGACATGGCCTGGTGTATGCCCTGGCGCAGCAATGACATTAAAAGATTCATGGCCAACCTGTAATTGATCACCCTGCTCTAGCCAGCGGTCTGGAATTACATTGCGTAACCCCGGCAAGCCATACATTTGCGCTTGTTGTTCTATTCCTTCTAGCCAAAACTCATCTTCTTTGTTTGGTCCAATTACCGGCACTTGAGTTCGCTCTCTAATATCTTGAGAGCCACCTGCGTGATCAAGGTGCCCATGCGTTAGCCATATGGCCGTTAAGTTCAAACCTTTTTGCTTAATTGCATCAAGCAGTCGGTCGGCTTCACCCCCGGCATCCACTAACACTGCATCGTTTGTTTCATCACACCAAAGTAATGAACAATTTTGTGCAAAGGCTGTTACGGGCATGATTTCATATTTTAGCAAAAGGCGTCTCGCTCTAGGGTGGTTGGCTTCAATGGCAAAATCGAGCTCAAGATACCGATGACAGTATGTTTAAGCTCGCTCTTAACAATTTTATTAGATATCGACCCTAGGCGGCAACTGAAATGGCCGTTTACTTTGCCCGCGACAGTATAAACTGGCTGACTTTTTCTACCGCGTTTTGTAAGTGTTGCTCGTGGGTATAGCCACTGGATTTTCGTGGCTTTAAATCATGATCACCGTCTTGAAACCATTCGATCTGCATCTTTTCAGCCAAACGATACTGAGCCACATCTTCTGCGTTACCCATATTGTCTCGTTCGCCTTGGCAAAGCATGACAGGGCACTTCAATTCAGGGAAATGATCAATACGAACTTTTTCCGGCTTACCCAATGCATGAAAGGGGTAACCAAATACTACGACACCATCAACGTCTATTTGGGTCGCTAAAACCGAGGCCATTCGTCCGCCCATTGATTTGCCACCAATAAAACAGGGTTCGGTAATAGCAAGACGATCGATAACATCTTTGAAGTGTTCGAGTAGCTTAGGCTGGCGATCGGGCGGTCGTCGTTTCCCGGTTAACAACTGCTGCTGCATATATTGAAAGTTAAACCGAATGACTCGAACCCCTAGCGAGGACAGCTCGGTTGAAACATATTGCATGAAGTCAGACTCCATACCAGCACCTGCTCCGTGGGCAAAAACTAGCGTTGGGCATCCTGCATCGCCATTAATTAGAAATTCGCTCACTAATTTCTTCCTAGTTATTTGTTTTAATTACTTAAGCAGACGTATTGAACCTAACCTACTCTTTTCTCGACCATACGCACATAAAAATGTGACGAAGTCGACATTTCGAACAATGTTAAAACTAATATTGCAATAACACAAGCTCGCGATTTTTTATGGTCCCCTTTATCATGTCCATACGACCTTACAGAGTTCGCATCAGTTTATGAACAATTTCATTTCAAAAAAACTTGTCACCGTGACGCTCTTCTCATTATGGTTTATTACAGGTTGTGCAAGCGTACCTTTAAGCAGTACAGAGCCCGATAAACTAACCGTTAATGTGTCAGTCGTCGCTGAAGAAGACCGGCAAACCATCGACATTTTCCTTAAGCGTGGCTTTTGGAGCCAACCCGTTCGGTTAGATTCAACAGACGATGCCTTACTCACTGTCAGCACGGGAGAAACAAAACCACTCGTGGCGGCCAGAAAAGATGGGCGTTACGGATTAAAGCTGAAGCAAGGCACCTTTGCGCAGAGACTCGACATTACAGGTATTGGTGGCGTTAATGTGCCGCCGTTGCCGCAAGTCGTTTTAACCGACAAGGAGACGCTTGAGAATCAAGTGTTTTTTAAATCGGATCAATTGATGCTTCGCTTGAATGAATCAAGCGCCGATAAAAGACATTTAGCTTTTTCTGTGCAGTGCGGCCGCATTATATCGAGCACCACTATAGATATTAGCAAAAGTGCAAGCACCTACAGTTTATCGATGGCGGATATCATGCGACGCCTAAACAATAGCGCCGAAGCGGATCTAACCGGCATGCTGCCCATTAGAATGTCGTTAGTAGAATCGGCTGTTGTGAACTGGCCGCCACCATTTGCAGCCCAGCGGCTCATCGCAAAAGACAGCACCGACTTCTTTATCGATACGTCGGGCTTTAAATTCACTGGCAGCATAACCATAAAGCCCAGCAGCGCCGTCTCATTATTGCTGACTAACCGAAAATGGCCAGTCACCTATTGTTACTAAGTTAAACAAAAGGCAGCGGCATAGCCGCTGCCGGATGTTAAACGACAATAGCTCTAACGATGAGCCAAATAATCCAAATGGTGAAAATCACTGGAGCCAAGCTTAACACCAAACCCAGCAAGCCAAAAAACACACCAAACAAGGCGCCGACTATCCACATGCCACCGGTTGCTGCGCCTGCAATAAGTAAAAATACCAGAAAGACTTTAGCGCAGGTGCGCGCAATAGAAGAACTTTTTCGGCTGGGCGGGTACATGTTATCAATATAGTAATCAGATTTAGACACGGTTCTCTCCTTAGGGTCATTTACTTACCCTATTACAGGAACCGTGCCAACTTGATACCCCTTGTTTTAAAGGGTTTCAGGCCACCCACAACAAACATCTAGCAGTTTCGGCTAAACTTTTTAGCCATTTAACTCATAAGCCGCCGACAATTGTTGAGTGAACCTGTCGGCCTTAATTAAGTCGGCCGCTTTTTCAGCAATGGCCATCGTCGGTGCATTGGTATTGCCTCCAATAATGGTCGGCATAACAGACGCATCGACCACACGTAACCCCTCTATACCGTGAACTTTCAACTCTGAATTCACCACGGAGCATTCATCGCTACCCATTTTACAACTGCCCAATGGGTGGTAAACCGTATCAGTTCTATTGCGTATAGCCGCTTTTAGTTCCGCGTCACTTAGCTTTAATAACGAATGGGTTTCGGTGCTGCAAAAATCTGCCAAGGCTGGTGACTCCAGTATTTTTTGCGTTTCACGAATGCCATTGAAAAGCGTGTCTACATCTTCATGCTCCGCTAAAAAGTTGGGGTTAATTAACGGCGCATCAAATGGATTCGCTGACGCTAGTTTCACCCAGCCTCGGCTTTTAGGTCGCAATGCACATACGTGGCAACTGACACCATGAAAAGGCGATGGTTTACGTAAATGATCCTGTAAAATACCCACCACAAAATGCAATTGAACATCGGGCTTATCTTTATTCGGTTCACTTTTTATAAACCCACCGGCCTCAGCGCCATTCGATGACACCACACTTTGGTAATTGCCTCGATAGAACTTCCAAAGCCCATTCGCAATATCATACAGGCCTTTAGGCGATGGCCCTAAAGTCGCTTTATTCTTACTTTTAAACGTAAGCACCACATCGGGGTGGTCCATAAGATTGTAACCAACGCCAGGCAATTCATGCTGAACCTTAATACCAACAGATCGTAAATCATCTGGGTGACCAATACCCGATAATTGGAGAATTTGTGGAGAATTTAAACCACCTGCCGAAACAATGACTTCTTTTTTAGCCGTGACGGTATGCGCTTTGCCTCGCCAATATAAATGCACGCCGGTGCAACGCTTTTTGTCGAGGGTTAGGCGCAATACTTTTGCTTTGGTTAAAACCGTTAAATTGGGGCGATGCATAACGGGCGTTAAATAAGCTCTCGCCGCGCTGCATCGATGGCCATCAATTTGGGTAACCTGATACGCACCAATGCCCTCTTGTTCTGGGCCATTAAAATCATCATTTTGCACAAAACCGGCTTCTACCCCTGCTGCGACGAAAGCATCTCGAGCCGCACTGGGGCTTTGTAATTCACTGACGTTTAATGGCCCAACTTGGCCATGCAGTTCGGTAGTGAGGCGCTCGTTATGCTCTGATTTTTTAAAGTAGGGCAACAGGTCATCAAACCCCCAGCCCTCATTACCAAGAGCCGCCCATTCATCGTAATCAGAGCGATGACCGCGCACATAAATCATTGCGTTTATAGCACTTGAGCCGCCTAAGGTTTTACCTCGTGGCTGGTAACCTTGACGACCATTCAAACCGCTCTGAGGTACTGTCTTATAGGCATAATTTAAATATGAAGTCGGCACTGTTGTTGTCATACCAAAAGGAATGTGAACCGCTGGTGAGGTATCAGCAGCGCCAAACTCCAGTAATGCCACTGAAACGTCTGAGTCTTCCGACAATCGATTCGCGAGCACACACCCTGCTGAGCCGCCTCCGATAATGATGTAATCGTATTCCACACTGAATCCTTATAATTATTGTTGATCGTGCAATCACCACAGATTACCGCGAGCCCGCCGCTATAGGTAGTCATGAAGGTATTTTTTAAGCTATTGTTTGGCAAATAGCACGAAGATAAGGAACGAATATGGCATTTTCGATGGTAGGCGGTGTAATGCTGCTGTTAGTGCTTATTTTCTATTTTAGAATGGTTGATAACCGCAACAGTGCGCGTCAACGAAAGTCACAGGTGCAACATTGGTTGGAAAAGGCCGAAGTGTTTGAATCGGTTGCCGATGATAAAAATGCGCTGAAAACACTAGAACAAGCGTTAGCAGCGCATCCAGAAGAGCCAGACCTGTTAGAAAAAGCTAAGTCTGTTCGATTAAGATTGGCCCAAGAAGATCACTAAAAATCGTAATCGCCGGACTCTTGAATACTCAATTTAGCGGCCTGACCACTTAAGTGGTTTGAATCGGTTTCTTGATCAAGTTTAATCATGAGACGCAAATCATTCGCAGAATCGGCATAAGCAAGCGCATCTTCATAGGTAATTTCCCCTTTGCTATAGGCTTTGAAGAGCGCCTGGTCAAAGGTTTGCATACCCTGCTCACTCGATTTACTCATTAGATCTTTCAATAAGTGAACTTCACCTTTTCGGATATGATCCGATACCAATGGGGAGTTCAACAACACTTCAATAATGGCTTTTCGACCCTGCCCATCGGGAGTTGGCACCAATTGCTGCGCCACAATACCTCGAAGGTTCAGCGATAAATCCATCCACAACTGACGCTGACGCTCGTGCGGGAAAAAGTGCATGATTCGATCGAGCGCTTGGTTGGCGTTATTCGCATGCAATGTCGCCAAACATAAGTGGCCCGTTTCTGCGAATGCTAACGCATATTCCATGGTTTCACGCGAACGAACCTCACCAATCATGATGACATCAGGGGCCTGACGCAGGGTGTTTTTTAACGCAATTTCAAAGCTATCGGTATCAATGCCCACTTCACGCTGCGTAACAATACTGCCTTCGTGTTGGTGAATAAACTCGATTGGGTCTTCGATCGAAATAATATGCCCTTTAGAGTTCCGGTTTCGGTGACCAATCATGGCCGCCAAACTGGTCGATTTACCGGTACCGGTTGCGCCCACAAAAATCACTAAACCACGACGCGTCATGGCCAGCTTTTTAATGACATCGGGTAAGCCCAACTCTTCTATGCGGGGAATGCGAGTTTCAATGCGACGCAAGACCATGCCAGCTAAGTTTCTTTGATGGAAGGCACTGCAACGGAATCGTCCTATTCCGCGTGCAGATACGGCAAAGTTACACTCTTGAGATTCGTTAAACTCAATACGTTGTTTTTCTGACATTACCGAGAGAACCAGCTCTCTGGTTTTTTCAGGGCTTAAGGGCGACTTAGTCACAGGAAGAACCGAGCCGTTCACTTTCATGCTGGGTGGCACACCTGCGGTAATGAAAAGGTCTGACGCACCTTTTTCAACCATTAGACGTAATAACTTATCGAATTCCATGGTACTTCCTATTTAGAAGTTATCGGGTTGCTTGGCTTTTTCCCGAGCAACTTCTCGTGAGATCATGCCTTTTTGTACCAAGTTTTGCAGACATTGATCAAGTGTTTGCATGCCATACTGTGAGCCAGTTTGAATAGCGGAGTACATTTGCGCTACTTTGTCTTCACGTATGAGGTTTCGAATGGCTGGTGTGCCAATCATAATTTCATGAGCAGCGACTCGTCCGCCGCCGTTTTTCTTCAATAAGGTTTGCGAAATTACCGCCATTAACGACTCTGATAGCATCGAACGCACCATTGATTTTTCGGTAGCCGGGAAAACGTCGACAATACGGTCAATCGTCTTTGCAGCAGACTGAGTGTGCAAAGTACCAAAAACCATGTGACCCGTTTCGGCCGCTTCGAGCGCTAAACGAATGGTTTCTAAATCTCGCATCTCACCCACTAGAATAATATCAGGGTCTTCACGTAAGGCCGAACGCAAGGCTTCGCTAAACCCTAACGTATCACGGTGAACCTCACGCTGGTTCACCAAACACTTTTTAGATTCGTGAACAAATTCAATCGGGTCTTCAATGGTTAAAATATGCTCATATTTTGTTTCATTGATGTAGTTAATCATTGCCGCAAGGGTGGTAGATTTACCAGAACCCGTCGGCCCAGTGACTAGGCATATACCACGAGCTGTGTCTGAAATATCTTTAAAGACCTGCCCCATGCCAAGGTCTTCCATCGTTAATACTTTCGATGGAATGGTACGAAATACAGCACCTGCGCCTCTGTTGTGGTTGTACGCATTCACACGGAAACGAGCAACGCCAGGTACTTCAAACGAGAAGTCGGTTTCCCAAAACTCCTCGTAATCTTTGCGCTGTTTATCGTTCATGATGTCATAAATTAAAGAATGCACTTCTTTATGTGGCATCGGGGGAAGGTTAATACGACGCACGTCACCATCGACTCGAATCATCGGTGGAAGGCCTGCCGATAGGTGTAAATCTGAGGCACCTTGTTTGGCACTAAAGGCAAGTAGTTCGGTAATGTCCATGCAAAACTCCGATCAGGGGGCTTATATTCGTCGAATAGTCGACACAGAAATAAATTTAGTGTCGTTCAGCTTAGCACAGCCAGTTATAATGCAGACAATAGTGAACAAAAAAAATGAGATTATCATGACGAACTTGCTACTTAGTTCACGACTTAAGGCCGTTAATGAACGAATTATAGCCAGCGCGGGCGCTTCTGGGCGACCGATCCATGAAGTTAGGCTACTGGCTGTCAGTAAAACCAAGCCTTTGGAGCAATTAGAACAAGCTTATCAGGCAGGCCAGCGTCATTTTGCTGAAAATTACGCCCAAGAAGCCGTAGAAAAGCGCACTTCATGGCCACATTCGGATTGCGAATGGCACTTTATTGGCCCTTTGCAGAGCAATAAAACCCGTGCCATTGCAGAACACTACGATTGGGTGCATACCGTAGACCGGTTTAAAATTGCCAAACGATTAAACGATCAGCGCCCGTCTAAACGAGCGCCACTTAAAGTATTGATTCAGGTGAATATCAGTAATGATCCCGCAAAGTCGGGCGTTTTAACCGAAGAAGTCTACGCATTAGCCAAGCAATTGCTTACACTACCTGCTCTTGAATTTAAGGGCTTAATGACGATTACCGCAGCCAACTTATCAAAAGACGATTTAAAAGCTCAATTTTTGCAATTGAAATCATTGCGAGACACCCTCATTCAAGACTTTTCAAGCTGCACAGAATTGTCTATGGGCATGAGCGCGGATTTTGAGCTCGCCATAGAATGCGGTGCGACCATGGTTCGCGTTGGCAGTGAAATTTTTGGGGCAAGACCCACAACAACGGAGTAACACGATGTCCATGAACACCATAGGCTTTTTAGGTGCCGGCAATATGGCAGGCGCTATTATCAAAGGGTTAATCGCCAGTGGGTTTGAGGCCAAGAGCATTTGGGTGTTTGATCGCAATCAAGATAAGCGCGATGGCTGGGCCGCCTTAGGGTTAAGCATCGCCAATAACGCCGATGATTTGGTGATCCACAGTGATGCATTGGTGTTGTCGGTAAAACCTCAAGGTTTAAAAGAAACCTGTGAGAGCATTGCCAGTGTCGTGGCGGATCATAAGCCCCTAATTCTTAGTGTGGTTGCAGCGATTCCAGCGCAAAGCATTGCGCAATGGTTGTCTGCCTCCTTACCAATCATCCGTGTCATGCCCAACACGCCCTCATTGGTGCAAGCTGGTGCCAGCGGACTTTTCGCGAACAACCTATGTTTACCAGAGCATAAGGCCTTCGCCGAAACGGTTTTCCGCGCGGTCGGCCGTATTAGCTGGGTAGAAGATGAACACTTAATTCACAGCGTCACGGCTGCGGCTGGCAGCGCACCGGCTTATTTCTTTCGTTTTGCCGAAGCCATGTCTAAAACAGCACTCGAACAAGGCTTAACGGAACAACAAGCTCGCACCCTAATTGGCCAAACCATGCTCGGCGCGGCAAAAATGATTCTCGAAACCGATGAAGACATTGGGCAAATGCGCAAAAATGTATGCTCTCCCAATGGCACCACTGAACGTGCGATTTTTAGTTTTAACGATGACCAGATTGATACGGTCGTGAATAACGCGATGAAAGCTTGCTTTGATCGATCTGTAGAATTGACTGACCTATTGTCACAATAATTAAGGAGTAACACATGCTCGGCGAATTAGCGGTACTGATTATACGAACGGCCTTTAGCATTGTATTAATTGCGCTCGTGGCGCGTTTTTTAGCGCAAATAGCGAGAGCCAACTTTAACAACCCATTAGCCCACACTGTTTTTAAAATTACGACGCCATTTTTAAACCCTGCGCGCCGCATTATTCCTAGTGTTGGCGGGTTAGATTTCGCCGCGCTTGTGGTGGTTTTTCTAGGTCAGCTAATATTAGCGAACTTAGTGATTGCTTTATTAGGTGTTAACCCTATTCCGTACCTTAGCCAACTAGTGATTTGGGCCATTGTCAGTGTGGCTGGGCTAATTTTAGTGGTTTTACAGTGGAGCATGATTATCAGCGCTGTAGGTGGCTTGCTGACCATGGGGCAATACAATCCATTCTTGGCATTCTTACAAGAAATTGTCGAGCCATTTATTGGTCCGTTGCGCAAATTAAACATGCAAGTTGGCATGCTCGATTTATCTTATTTAGTCGGCTTTTTAATTATTATTATTCTGCGCGATTTCATTATCGGCGGCGCGATTCTCAGCTCGACAGGGTATTATAATTTTGTGATGGGCCTTAAAGGCTTACATCCGTTTTTTGGACTTTAAGGAAAACCAATGCCAAGGGACATCCCAGCAGATAGCGTCGGTATTGTCACACCAAACCTAGCGTCTTTTGATCAACCTTTGCCATTACGCAGCGGCCGCTCTTTGCCACGCTACGATTTAATGTATGAAACCTATGGCGAACTCAACGCAGATAAATCGAATGCAATTCTCATTTGTCATGCCCTCAGCGGCCATCACCATGCCGCCGGGTATCATAGCGAACAAGATGATAAACCTGGCTGGTGGGATGCCTGTATTGGTCCAGGAAAGGCGATAGACACGCAGCGTTACTTTGTGGTGTCTCTAAATAACCTAGGGGGCTGTCATGGCTCAACCGGCCCTACGTCAATAGACCCTGAAACGGGTGAACGATACGGCCCTAACTTTCCTATTATGGCCGTGCGAGACTGGGTGAAAAGCCAAGCACGTTTAGCCGATTATTTAGGCATTGATTGCTGGCATGCTGTTGTTGGCGGGTCTTTAGGGGGCATGCAAGCACTGCGCTGGTCTATTGACTACCCAGCCCGACTAAAAAAATGCGTGGTCATCGCCTCGGCGCCAAAATTGACGGCGCAAAATATTGGTTTTAACGAGGTGGCACGCCAAGCCATTACCAGCGATCCCGATTTTCATCAGGGGTATTATTATCAACACAACACCCTTCCAAAACGTGGTTTATCTTTAGCCAGGATGTTGGGCCACATTACCTATTTATCGGATGATTCTATGCGCGATAAATTTGGCCGCGATCTAAAAACTGGAAAACTGAGTTTTGATTATGGAGTCGATTTTGAAGTCGAAAGTTACTTGCGATATCAAGGTGAAATTTTCTCCGATAAGTTCGATGCCAATAGTTACTTGTTAATGACCAAGGCATTAGACTACTTTGACCCGGCCGCAGACCATGGTGATGACTTAAGCCGATGTTTAAGCCAAAGCCAATGTGATTTTTTGGTGGTTTCGTTTTCTACCGATTGGCGTTTTAACCCTAGTCGCAGCAAAGAAATTGTGGATGCTTTAGTGCGAGGTCAAAAGTCGGTGTCTTATTTAGAAATTGATGCCCCTCAAGGTCACGATGCCTTCTTGTTTCCAATACCCGAATACGTTGGCATCGTATCTGGATTTTTAGCAAAACCAAGTCAGGGGCTGAGCTCATGAGAACCGATTTGCAAGCGATCAGCCAATGGATCACTCCAGGTGAACGAGTGCTCGATTTAGGTTGTGGTGATGGCGAGTTATTAGCCTACCTTAAGAAAGAAAAACAAGTTACGGGCTATGGCATGGAAATTGACACACAAAAAATTGTCAGCTGTGTCGAGAAAGGCGTAGAGGTGATTCATCAAGACTTAAATGACAGCTTAGACTACATTGATGATCAAAGTTTTGATACCGTCCTCATGACTCAATCGCTTCAACAAACCAATGCGCCCGATAAAATTGTCGATGACATGTTACGTATCGGTAAACGCGCCATTGTAACCTTCCCAAATTTTGGCCATTGGACGACTCGAATTTACTTAGGTTTACGAGGCATGATGCCGATGTCCGATGCCCTTCCCTTTCGATGGTACGATACACCGAACATACACTTTTGTACCTTCAAAGATTTTGAGGTGCTCTGCAAAGAACACAATATCGATATTCTGATGCGTACCGTGGTAGACAGCGAACATGAAGCCAACTGGAAAATTAAAATTCTGCCCAATATGTTAGGTGAAGTGGCTTTGTATCACCTTGGCAAAAAATAATTATTTCAGTGGCCTTAAGGAAATAAAAAATGAAAAAACTATTGTTAACTATCGCGATGATCTGTGCGGCTTTACAAAGCTTTGTGCACGCAGAGCAAAAGGTCGAGTTTAATGGCTATGAGCTTCACTATATCGTGCTTAACACAACAGAGCTCAGCCCTGAAATAGCAAAGCGTTACGACATCAGCCGTTCAGGCAAACGAGCGTTTGTGAATTTATCGGTTCTGAAACAAGACGAAGGCGGTGTTCCATTTGCCGTAGAAGCCAAGGTGACTGCATTACAACGCAATTTAATGGGTCAGCGCGGAGACATTGCCTTGCGCACTTTTAAAGAAGGCAAAGCCATATATCACATTGGTGATTTTCTGATTTTTGATAAAGAAACTATTTGGCTCGATATCACCGTCGACATCGAAGGTGAAGACACCTTTGAATTTACATTTCCACAACAAGTATGGCGAAACTGATTATGAATCAACCTCAACAATGGGTGTTAGCATCGAATAATGCCGGCAAGTTAAAAGAATTTTCCGAATTGTTAACTCCGCTCGATATAGCCATTAAACCGCAAAAAGAATTTGGTGTTGAAGATGCCATTGAAGACGGTTTGAGTTTTGTTGAAAACGCCATCATCAAAGCTCGACATGCGGCTAGCATTACTGGCTTGCCCGCACTGGCTGACGACTCTGGATTAGAAATAGATGCATTAAATGGAGCGCCAGGAATCTACAGCGCACGTTTCAGTGCCATGCATGGCGGTGAAAAATCTGACCACGCTAATTTGCAATTGGCACTTGAACGATTAAAAGACACCCCGACTGAACGTCGTACCGCAAGATTTCAATGCGTACTCGCGTTTATGCGCCACGCGGAAGACCCTACCCCTTTAATTATTCAACGAAGTTGGGAAGGCCAAATTTTAAATGAACCTCGGGGTGAAAATGGGTTTGGATATGATCCGATTTTTTGGGTAGAGGCGCATCAATGCAGCAGTGCTGAGCTCACTAAGGCGCAAAAGAATGCATTAAGCCATCGTGGCCAAGCGGTAAGAGCTTTTGCCGAGCAAATCAAACAGCGATTAGGCCGATAGTTGAGTATTTTGCCCCCGTTATCGGTGTATGTGCACGTACCTTGGTGCATTCGCAAATGCCCTTACTGTGATTTTAATTCTCATGCTTCTAAAGCAGAGGACATCCCAGAGCACGATTTTATTCAGCAGCTCATTGCCGACATAAAGCAAGATGCACCGCTAGCGCAAGGGCGCTTAATCTCCACAGTATTTTTTGGTGGCGGTACGCCAAGCTTGTTATCCGAAAAAGCCATTGCCACCATTATAGATGCGCTCAATGACAACATCGGCTTTGAAGAGCATGCCGAGATCACCCTAGAAGCTAACCCCGGGACAGCTGAAGCCAATAAATTTAAAGGCTTCGCAAAGGCAGGCGTGAATCGATTATCGATTGGCGTGCAAAGTTTTGATAATCAACGATTAGCCACTCTCGGGCGAATTCATAATCGAGACGAAGCGAAAAGAGCCGCACAATTCGCCCACGATGCCGGTCTAAGCAATTTCAATATCGACCTTATGCACGGATTGCCAGACCAATCTGAGGCCGAAGCACTCAACGACATTGACCAAGCCCTTGCATTATCGCCACAACATATAAGCTGGTATCAACTCACCATTGAAGCCAATACTGAGTTTTATCGCGCGCCACCCGTGTTACCCGAAGATGATGTGTTATGGGCTATACAGAAAGCAGGCCAAGCCCATTTGGCGGCCAACGGCTTTGGCCAATATGAAGTCTCTGCCTATTGTAAGCCGGACAAGGAAAGCCGGCACAACCTGAACTATTGGCGTTACGGTGATTATTTAGGAGTAGGTCCAGGTGCCCATGGTAAAATTACCCAGACTAAGCCCAATTTTACGATCAGGCGTACTCGCAAAACTCGGCTTCCTAAAGATTACCTAAGAACCGATAGGTTATTGGTGCGGCATGAAGAGTACGTCGAACCCTCTGATCGACCCTTTGACTACTTTATTAACACCCTTAGATTACGAGAAGCGACTACCATTGGGCACTTTGAACAGTTTACTGGGTTAAAGGCCGAGACGATTAAACCCACACTTCAAGCCCTCATTGAAAAAGGCTGGCTTGAAAAAAATTCAGAATTCATTCAAACAACCGATTTAGGTTATCTATACTTAAACGATGTGTTAGCCCATTGGTTAGATTAACATGCACCCCAAACTAGCTTTATTTTTATATTCAATGTTGTGGTGGCCCGTAGCCACTTTGGCCTTAATTCGCCTGTATTTAAAAAGCCTAAAACAACCAAGCTATCGCAAACGAATCAAAGAACGTTTTGGTGTTTGGCCCAGCATGCCCACCGGCAGTTTTTGGGTACATGCGGTAAGCGTAGGCGAAGTCATTGCCTGCAAAGAGCTGGTAGAACAATGGATGTTAAAACACCCTAATACGCCGGTACTGATCACCACGATGACCCCTACTGGTTCAGACACCGTTAAAAAGTTATTTGCAGGGCGAGTGTTTCATGCCTATTTACCTTGGGATTTTCAGAGCACGCAACGCCGATTAGTGCAGCAACTAAAGCCCTGTTCTTTAACCATCATGGAGACGGAACTCTGGCCAAATTTAATTCATGCTTGCTACGCTGAACAAGTGCCCGTAATTGTAGCGAACGCCCGCTTATCTGAGCGATCATTTCGCGGCTACCGTCGGTTCTCTGCGTTAACTCAACCCATGCTTCAACGAATTTCTGGCATTGCAGCACAACATGCCCCCGACGCTGAACGCTTTGCTAGACTCGGAGTGCATTCAAAATGCTTGCAAGTAACAGGCTCTATTAAATTTGACATTGCCCCTAACGATGCACTGCAGGCCGATATTAAACGATGGAAACAATCACTCAATGGTCGTCCAACTTGGACTGCGGCAAGCACACACCCTGGTGAAGAGGCCATTTTGTTAGAAGTTCACCAGCACATCGTAAAGCAAATACCGAATGCTTTACTCCTGTTAGTGCCTCGACACATTGAGCGTTCAGATAAAATATCCGAGCTCATTCGCCAGCAAGGCTTTCAATTTTCAAAGCGCTCAGTCGATACTCACTGTTCCGACCGAGACTCTGTATTTTTAGTTGATACATTAGGTGAATTAATGCTGTTCTACGGCATAGCCGATGCCGCCTTTATAGGAAATTCTTTAAACAACGGTGGCGGACACAACCCAATCGAACCCGCTTCGCTGGCCGTGCCAGTTATCAGCGGCAACAGCTACGTAAACTTTCAAACCATTTTCGATGCCATGAAGCTCGATAATGCAGCGATCATAGTTGATACTCCAGAGCAACTCACGCAGCGTATTCTCGGGTTGTTTAAATCAAGAGATTTAAGAGACACTTTTGGGCAAAAGGCTTTTCAGTTTTACCAGCAACAGCAAGGCGCATTGGGTAGACTCATTACTTGGGTTGAAGTACTCACCAGAACAAAAAAGTTATCTGTAAAGCAACCCAAAGAAACGCTTTAAATATTTGATAGGAGTAACATCATGGCTAAACCAGCCAACCTTGCTTGTGCTAGGCATATATTAGTGAAGCAAAAAGACCAAGCCGAAAAAATATTAGCGGAACTTAAAAAAGGGGCAGACTTCGGTAAGCTCGCTAAAAAGCACTCCACTTGCCCTTCAGCAAAAAAAGGCGGTGACTTAGGCGAATTCCGCCGTGGTCAAATGGTAAAAGCCTTTGATGACATTGTATTTAAAAAAGAGATTCTCGCCATTCATGGCCCAGTAAAAACAAAATTTGGATTTCACATAATTCAAACTATTTACCGCCAATGAACCGCATACAACATATTATATGGGATTTTAACGGCACCTTACTCGATGATGTCGAGCTATGTATCAACATTATGAATAGGCTGCTAATCAAGCGAGGTCTGCCTTTGTTAGACCGAGCGAGATATTCAGAGGTTTTTCAGTTTCCGGTCATTCATTATTACCAGGCACTAGGGTTTGATTTTCAACAAGATCCTTTTAAAAATCTTGCCCAAGAATATATCACACCCTACAACAAATCAGTTCGACACTGCTCACTGTATCCTGGTGCGTTCAATACACTGGCTTACTTTAAAGAAGCCGGTATAAAACAGTATATTCTTTCGGCTTTTGAGCACGACGAGCTAATGCAGGTATTGAAACATTTAGACATATTGCATTATTTTGACGATGTAACTGGTTTAGACAACCAACACGCCGCCAGCAAACTGCAACAAGGTAGCCAACTACTAAAAGCTAACGCCATTAACCCGGAAACTGCGTTGATTATAGGAGACACTCACCACGACTACGATGTAGCCAACGAACTAAATACCCATTGCCTACTCATAGACCACGGCCATCAGGCTAGGCAAAAGTTAATGGCTTTAACTCAACAGGTTGTGAGTGATTTTGAGCAAATTTACCCCTTTGTACAATCATTTGAGCTCAGCCAGGCTTCCGTTTAAGCTTTTAAATTCGAAACAATAAAATCAACCGCCGCCTTAATTTTAGGCACTAAGTAGCGCTGTTTTTGATACAACAAAAACACGCCAAAATCCGGTTGCTGAGTTATGTTAACCGGGGTGTCAAAGTGGATTTCTTGTAGCGCACCCGACTCTAGATAAGGCTGAGTCACCCACTTCGGTAGCATCAAAATCCCCTCGCCTTTCACAGCCCGATCGACTAACCAATGCCCACTATTAGATATCAATACCGGCGTCCCTGAGACATCGTGCCATTGATTTTCGACAAAACATAACCAGGGCGTTGGTCCGGTAGGTGATTGAAAAAATAAGCCTCGATGAGTTTTTAAATCGAAAGGATGTTTAGGTGTACCGGCACTGTCTAAATAAGCCTGTGCGGCTACAGGGTAGAAATCGTTTTGCATGAGCTTTACCGCTACAACTCGCTCGTTGGGTGCATAGCCTCCTCGTATAGCAATGTCGACATCGTCGCGATCGAATGCAGAAAGTTGATCGCTGAGCGTAAGGTCGAGTATGACTTTAGGGTATTGCACTGAGAATTGGTCCAACAGCGGAATGAGCACCTGCTCGCCAAAGCCCACCATGGAACTGATCTTAAGTCGCCCCATCGGTTCTGAATGGTAACTGCGCACCGACTCATCAGATTGCTCTAAGGCACGAATAATTGCATCGACCTGTAAATAATAATTTCGGCCAACTTCCGTTAACTTCACCACCCGAGTAGTCCGCTTCAGCAAAGTAGCCCCTAAACTCGCCTCTAGATCAGCCACTCGTCTAGACAATGAAGAAGGAGGTACATTAAAGCGCGCGGCCGCTTGCGTAAAGCTACCTGTTTGAGCCACCGCAACAAAATATTTTAACGCCCGTAATTGATCCATAGAACCTGACTAATACTTTTGAAATAAGAAAAAACTCAAACACCAATTTACAAATTAGCCTTTAATAAACCTACTCAGCTAAAGGCCGAATACACTGTATTTCAGTCTGATCTTCTGCCGTAAAGGCCATAAACTTTTTGCCAATTTTAGCGAGTTTAAAAGTAACGGATTTTTGTTGCAGGATATCTTGCTTAAATGAGCTGGCAACGCCGTTTAACAGTGGGTAAGGTGAAATAATATCGCCTGTCAACTGGCTAACAACTAGCTGGTTATTCACAAAGATCCACTTCGCTTTCAGACTAGCAGCTAATGGCACCTCCGTATTTAACCTTGGATAAAGAAACAACAGGTTGCCCAATCCAAGCATATGACCATTATCGTTAATACTTAAATCCCCTACCGCAAGCGTATCACCATATTGGGTGTGTACACTGCTTTGGCATTGCCACTCCCCAAGTATGTATGGTCGGTAATCGTTCGCGGCAAAAACGAATTGGCCAGCAAACACCAGAAATAGCACAACGAGTAAACGCATATCAAAGAGCCGTTAATGGAAAATAGCAGTTTAGCGTTGCACATTGGGAGTGTATATAGGTTTTGGGCTGCGGGCTGCGTGTTTAAAGATTAAAACACCGCAGTACAAAGGTTTGGTGGGGAATTCACCTAGCTCGGGAATCTGAGCCATGGATGGCGAAGTTTAGCGGCATATGGATGTGCTTGAGCGACCGAGATAGGTTGATTTACTGCCGAAGCGACCTTTGATGCGGAACGGTTAAATAGACTAAAACATATCGCAGTACAAAGCTTTGGTGGGGAATTCACCTAGCTCGGGAATCTGAGCCATGGATGGCGAAGTTTAGCGGCACATGGATGTTCTTGAGCGACCGAGATAGGTTGATTTACTGCCGAAGCGACCTTTGATGCTGAACGATAACTAAAAGCTAAAACGCGCTTCGTTTATCTTGAAAAACTCTATTATTGTTATAAAAACAATAAAGATACGCAAAATTCGCTCTATATGGAGCCATTTTAATAAATAAAAATCACCCCATATTATCAATGTCGAAACAACAACCTTATTTTGGAATCCTAAATGCCTACTTATAAAGCCATAAATCTGATTAAACGCCCTACGGGTCCTAGCAGCCCAGAATTGTTTGAAATTGTTGAAAAAGAAGTACCTAACATTAAAAGTGGTGAGTTTTTAATTAAACAGAATCACATGTCATTAGATCCAGCTATGTTTGGTTGGATGTCGCCTGACACAGAAAGCTACATTCCACCCGTGGAACTGGGAACAGTAATGCGCTCTTCTGGTGTTGGTGAAGTGATTGAATCACAACACCCAGACTTCGCCGTTGGCGACAAAGTGAATGGCATGTTTGGCTGGACTGAAATGCTGGTCAGCGATGGTACTGGCGTAAATAAATTAGATAAGAGCTTATCTGATGAAATGATACTCTCGGTTTTTGCACTACCGGGTTTAACGGCTACAAAAGGCTTATACAGTTTTGGTAAACCTAAAGAAGGCGAGACAATTGTCGTGACTGGCGCTGCAGGCTCTGTTGGTTCAATTGTGGGTCAGCTGGCAAAAGCGGATGGCTTGCGTGTTATTGGTGTCGCGGGTAGTGAAGAAAAATGCGCTTGGTTGACCGATGAATTAGGTTTTGATGGTGCCATTAACTATAAGTCTGACGATATTTCAGCTCAATTAAATGAGCTGACGCCAAATGGTATTGATGTTTACTTTGAAAACACCGGCGGTCCAATTCAAAAGCTGGTCTTTGACCGCATGAACGCCCATGGCCGATTAATCGTTTGCGGCATGATTGCAGATTACGTGGGCGGCGAACCTGCACCAGGTCCAAGCTGGATGAATGCCATTCGTAAGCGCTTGAGCATTCAAGGCTTCACCATGCCAGATCACTTCCACGAAACCCCTCAACTTCTTGAGAAGCTAACCCCTTATGTGATGGCGGGCAAAATCAAATACCGTAGCCACACCCTAGAAGGTTTAGAGTCAGCTATTGAAGGCTTGAACTTATTCTTTACCGGTGGAAACAAAGGTAAGTTGATCGTTAAGCTTTAAGCTTTCTAAACTCATGTTTAATGCCAGCGTTGGTCGACCTTCGCTGGCATTCTTGTTTCTGAAAAGAGGTTATTGCATGGAGCTTAACCCAAAAAGATTACCTTCAGTATCCATACAGACACTCACATAGCCAAACTCACCGATCTACATTTTGGGGTTAATTATGGTCCCTCTAAGTGCGCTTTTAAATTATCTAAAATATTTTGCCAACCCTGTTCTTGCAATTCAGCGCTGTTAGAGCCTGCTGCAAAGTGCTGCTATAAAGTTTGCCTTTATGCAGAATTGAGACCAGCAAAAGTCTATTTAACTAGACACCCTTTCACACCCCTTCATTCTAAAAAATAGAACATATTGTGCTAAATAATCAATTATACAGAACCAAACCCACCCTCTAGACTGTGATTAACAAATAGGTCATCAGATCAAAACCTTGCGATCGTCTACACTGATCAACCTGATCAATAGGCCTCCAAATAACAACCAAAAGGTAGAATGCTATGAGCAATGAAAATGTAGGAAAGTGCCCTGTAATGCACGGCGGCAATACTAAGTTGGCAAACAGCGGTACCCAAAACGTAGATTGGTGGCCAAATCAACTGAACTTAAAAATATTGCATCAAAACGATACTAAGTCTGACCCTTTAGATGCAAACTTTGATTACGCAAAAGCCTTTCAGGCGCTGAACTTAAAAGAAGTAAAAGCGACGATCGAAACGGTTTTAACGGACTCCAAGGATTGGTGGCCGGCCGATTACAATCACTATGGTCCATTTATGGTACGTATGGCTTGGCACTCGGCGGGCACTTACCGGACTGCGGACGGTCGCGGCGGAGCTGGTAGTGGCAGTCAGCGTTTTGCACCGCTCAACAGCTGGCCAGACAACGGCAATCTAGACAAAGCTCGTCGATTGCTTTGGCCAGTAAAGAAAAAATACGGCCGAGCGTTATCGTGGGCCGATTTATTTATTTTAGCCGGCAACGTATCAATAGAATCAATGGGGTTAAAAACTTATGGTTTTAGTGGCGGCCGCGAAGACATCTGGGAACCAGAGGAGGATATCTACTGGGGTGCAGAAAAAGAATGGCTAGGCGATAACCGTTACTCGGGTGATCGCGAACTTGAAGCGCCTCTTGCTGCGGTACAAATGGGTTTAATCTACGTGAACCCAGAAGGCCCTAATGGCAATCCAGACCCATTGGCCTCTGGACGCGACGTACGAGACACCTTTGCCCGAATGGGTATGGACGACTATGAAACAGTCGCCCTTGTCGCTGGCGGTCATACCTTTGGTAAAGCACACGGCGCCGGCGATGCAAGCTTAGTTGGCGCTGAGCCTGAAGCCGCGGCTATAGAAGAAATGGGTTTCGGTTGGAAAAGCCAATTCGGTAAAGGCCATGGTCGTGACACCATCACCAGCGGTATTGAGGGCGCCTGGACGCCAAACCCAACGCAATGGGACAACAGCTATTTTGAAGTACTTCTTGGGTATGAATGGGAACTGACTAAAAGCCCTGCTGGCGCGCATCAATGGAAAGCCGTCGGACTGGCTGAGAATGACCATGCACCCGATGCTGAAGACGCCAATATCCCCGTCGGCCTGATGATGACGACCGCTGATATGTCTTTGAAGCTCGATCCTGAGTATCGAAAAATTTCAGAGCACTTTCAGAAAAACCCAAATGAATTTGCCGACGCCTTTGCAAAAGCATGGTTTAAGTTAACCCACCGAGACATGGGACCTAAATCTCGATACATCGGTGAAGAAGTACCGTCCGAAGATTTAATTTGGCAAGATCCGATTCCTAGGGTGGATCATCCTTTGGTTAATGAAACTGACATCGCCGAATTAAAAAAATCGGTATTGTCTTCGGGACTTTCCACGGCAGAGATTATTTATACGGCTTGGTCGTCGGCCTCAACTTTTCGAGGATCTGATTTCCGTGGCGGGGCTAATGGAGCTCGTATTCGATTAGCACCGCAAAAAGATTGGGCGGTGAACAAGCCCGAACAATTGCAAAAGGTACTAACTGTATATGAACAAATTCAAAGTGCGTTTAACGGTGCACAAAGTGACGGCAAAAAAATATCTATGGCCGATTTAATTGTACTCGCTGGCTGTGCGGCGATAGAGCAGGCAACGCGTGAAGCGGGGAATGAGAGAGTAGTACCTTTTACTCCGGGTCGAACCGATGCCAGCCAAGCGCAAACCGATGTTGAATCGTTTGCAGCACTTGAACCCGTGGCCGATGGTTTCCGTAATTACTGCCCGCGACAATACAACATAGCAATGGAAGAGCTACTGTTGGATAGAGCACAGCTGCTAACGTTAACAGCACCGGAAATGACAGTATTATTGGGCGGCCTACGCGCCCTAAATGTAACGGTGAGCGACGATTCGACCGGGGTGCTTACTCAAACACCCGGAGCATTGAATCATAATTTTTTCGTGAATATTACAGATATGGACATTAACTGGATACCGACTGATGACGATGCTCAAACCTTTTACGGTATTGATCGAACTCGTGGCAAGAAAAAATGGACGGCCAGCCGAGCAGACTTAGTCTTTGGCTCGAACTCGCAGCTAAGAGCATTGGCAGAGTTTTATGCAAGCGATGATGCCAATGATCAGTTCACTACTGATTTTATTAGCGCCTGGGTTAAGGTTATGAATGCGGATCGATTTGAACTGCGTCTCAATCAATAACGTTAATTCACACGACTCCTAATTACACGGCCTTCAAGCTAGAAGGCCGTGCTTTATATGGGGCGTTGCTCTATCCAAATCGACACACCAAAATTTTCAACCATGTTTTAGTGCAAATTCGATAGCACTTTGAACTGCCACTGCTTGTGCTAAATTGCATAGCTCAGGAGTAGCCTTAGGGCTATCCGGGTACACCTCTGTTGTGGTTTTAAATGTCGCAGGTGTCATTCCCGCACATAAACCCAGTGCTTCTAGTGGGTAGCGAATCACACCTTTATCCGTAATCGGCGAACCAATTAACTCACCTTTTGAATCGGCTGGAGCTATATGAGTCACTTTCTCAACGGCTTCAATGATTGCTTTTTGAAACGCGGGCTGCGGATGTTCAGTATCATCTACTAGGTAAAAGCCATCGGGAATAATATGAGGGCCACTGAATTTTCCATCTCGTGCAGCTAACGCAGGGCGAAACTCTGTTTCATCGGTGTCCGTTGTTTCATGAAGGTCAATGTGCAACAAAATACGCTCTTGAATTGGCTCAACCAGACGAATTAAGGCTGCAGCTTCTTCGGCTGGACTGTTGTCTCTAAAAGAACGGTTAGGGTCTATAGCGTTAGCATTCCAACGGTGAATGCGTTCATAGCCCCACGGGCTGACACAAGGTGCTATGAGCAAGTTCACTTTTTTACTGAAGCGTTCAGCATGTTCTTCTACAAACTTAAAAGCGCCATGCACGCCACTGGTTTCATAGCCATGCACACCGCCGGTAACTAATACCACCGGCAAATTCGCTTGCCAGTTGCGAGTTCGAATGGCATAAAGTGGGTACTGATCAGCGCCATAATTTAACTGGCCATAAGTTTCCACATCAAACCGATCCGCCAGTGCCTCAACTTTGCTAACCACATCTTTCTTATAACTTCGATGCTTAACTTGCTGCGACAGCCATTGTAATTTTTCGACGTCGCCCCACGGTTGTCCAGGCGTTCCTATCGGGTAGTGTTCTGTCGCAGTGGTCATTTTTGACTCCAAATAATGTTGGTTTAGTATTAAATATTTTCTTCAAACGTAGCCTAAAACCCGCCTAATTGAATTTGGTATTCCAAGCTTACAGCGCCGCTATTTGGCTGAAAGTACAATGATAAGCTGGGCTTTAGTTTTATGTTTGTATTTCTTAACGCATTGATATTGGGTGCAACACCCAACCCAAAGGCTAGCTCATTCGACTCGCCTACTTGCTGACTCAGCAAACTGAGATTTACTTCCGTATTTCGCCAATACAACAGTGGCGTGAACGACCGACCAACCGCGCCTAAGTTAATTCGGTAATTGGCTTCCATTTGAGCGCTGTAGCCAAGTTGATCTGTCGAACTAAAAATGCGCTGTTGGCTTAACATTGAAATCGGAGTATTAAGGTGCTGTAGAGACAAAGCAAAATCTACAGATTGCTTCTCATTAAAGCCCTCCAGCGTTAACTTAGAGCTCGATAACCAGTTAATTGTTTGTTCGGTTAGGTAGAACTGGCCATTAATACTCTGCTCAAAGCCTGATGGTGTTTCTATTGCTTGAAAAGCGCGCTCTTTTGTTCGTTGATAACGAGTGCCATAAACTAACCGCGTCAACGAGTCGCCTTGATTTAACGCTTGTCGCTCTATCCCAAGGTAAGGCTGCCATGTAGATTGATACACACCAAAATAATTCTCAATGGGTTGCTGAGCTAAAATACTCACGTTTGATACCACTTGATCATTTTCGTTTATCGTTTTTTCTATACGGGATCGATAATAAGGACCCGCATCTGATCGATACTGTGCATTAATGCTACCAAACCAATCTTCAGCGCTGGCATCATACCCACTCGTGAGTTGGACATTAACTTTGTCCATCACATCGTCTGAAAATATCGAAGCGCTTAACTGATCACCATCGAAAAACAAATTCCAACTGTGAGGATTCCATAAGTGTCGAACCGGCGTGTAAGGCTTGCTCTCAAAAGAAACGTTAGAAAAATCAACCTCGGTGATCGGCAAGTGCTGTTCTAACGCTTCCATAAATATCGGGGCGGAACGCGGCTGTTCAACTACCTGCTTCCAGTGAGAAGGAGCTTTAGGTAAATCTTTAAATTCAACCGCCACAATTTGCTGACCTTGCGCCGTATAATCAGCCATCACTATCCGCTGGTTAACTTTATCCCAATGTAAAAAATAGCTGCCATAAGGGCGTGTCGCTACCTGATAGGTTTTGTCGGATGCACGTGAGCGGGCGTAAACTTGATCTATGCCAGAAACATCGGAACTATAAAGTAGCCAATGCTCTGTTAATATAGGAGATCGCAACGTTTCATGAGAGTTAGGCTTAAGCAACGTTGTATTTTCTAGCTCGCGGTCAATATGATAAACGCCATCGGATTCGCCTCCAGACAAAACATAAACCCAACCATCTTGAACAGGCCGAATATCGTAAGCAATACTGTTGCTCGGTAAGGATACAACTTTCAATAAACCGCCTTTTTTATCTAACAAAACAAATTCACTGCTTCTGTCTTCACTAAAACGATTTACCAAAAACTGTTGATGGTTACTACCCACATAGGTGAAGCGCTCTCCAGCTGAAAGCTGTTGTTCCCCTTCATCCTGACTCCAGCAATATAAATCCGCGGTTTCTTGGAAGGGCTTTTTGGCATGAGGCTTTTCTTCGATCCAACACCATTGATCGTTATGAGCGACAACAGACATTGTTTTTGATCCGCCATAGTAACTGCGAGCTGCCCGATTGGTTAACGGCTGAATAAGTCGGTCGCGCCCCTCTTCAATGACCACAATCGATGAACCCAACTTTGCGTCGACTTTAACGGCAAACACTTGTTGATCTACCACGTTAATTGGGTAAAAACTCTGCCAATGCTCTCCTTGTTGCCCCTTAATTAAGTCAACCGTGGAAACACCCAATGTGCTTAGTTGATGCTGCCAATAGCCTTGTAATGTCGACACCATACGTTCGTAGTGTTCATTTAAGGTTAACCCCGTTTCTTTTTTCAACGCACTGTCTAAATTAAAACCCGAGGCTGTCGCTAACCGGTTAATAACGCGATCGAACAGGTCACTACCATACTCGCTGCGCAAATAGGCGGTTAAATAGCGACCTAAAACATAAGGGCTGTGTCTCGGTGTGCGATCAAAGCCTGTCCCTAGCATGGCTCTATCGTATGAATAGGGCGCGTGCTCCAGTAAATCTGTGCGATACCACAGATCAAACGAAGCCGTGCGGCCCCGCCCACCCTCAGTCATCAGTGTTTCACTGACTACGGCGTCACCTTCAAAAAACCAAGCAGGCAAAAATAGTGCTGAAAAAGCACCCGAGCCTAATTCACCGAGCGCAAAACTCATCGCCTTTGCCACAAAGTTGTCGCCCATTTGGTTATATTGAACAATGTGCCTACCTTCATGTACGGCAAGCGCGTCAAACCATTCTAACTGTGCAAAGGGTGCTGGCTTATTAAACCAAAGAGACCGGTAAGGCATTAGACCAACATTGCCATTCGACGTATGCGCTCTTGTATAAAGAACAATTGGAATGGGCTTCATGGCTCGTGTCAGCGGCATTTCATTTAGGTGCTGATTCAAATAATAATTTAGCTGAGTCGCGACTCTTTGCGCATGTGAATGAATATTTGCTTCGTAGATCAAGCTAAACATAGGTTCGTGTATCACCCGCCATTGCGGCTTAGTGTCTATAGCACCCGCTAAAGGGATGCATGCACATAGAAACAACATTCTCAAAAAACGTTTGAAGATAGTAATTATTTTTTTTTGTATGCACTGCGACATAACATGCCTATAGTAAGTGGTGAACTCAATGATATGACCTTTTGGTAATGTGGCTTGTCGATTGAGGTTAACCGATTCCTACTAAAAACAAAATCTCAAGGAGATAGCTATGTCGCAATATGTAATGGTTTATATCGGTGGCGATACCCCGAAAACACCTGAGGAAGGCAAAAAGCACTTTGCCGACTATATGCAGTGGATTCAATCGCTCGGCGATGCCGCTGTAAGCCCGATGAACCCTCTCAAAGGAACGGTAACAGTCAACCCCGATGGCAGTGTTTCGCAAGGCGGATCTTCTCAAATGTCTGGTTACACCATTGTAGAAGCCGAATCGATGGAAGCGGCTTTAGATATGGCAAAAACGTGCCCGTTTTTGACAATCAACGGCCAACTTGAAGTGTCTGAACGAATTGAAATGCCAAGCTAGCTCACACCAATGACCGGCCGCGTGCACATCTCAAATGAAAGTCCGTTACTCACAGAAACTGTGGATAACTCTTGGGATAAACATTTGAGAAGTCACGCTGAGCCCCGAATTTAAAGGGATCTATAAACCTGAGTCAAAAACACTCAGATCCATTCTATTTCTGAAAAGCTCAATAAAATCAATACTTTAATTTAATTAATCGGCTTTATTAGTTAAATATCGGGGTTGACAATTCGCTTTTGCTTTCCAGTTCATCGAAGGTGGATAAGTGTACCCGCCTTTACAATCGATCGACTCATCAGCCTAAAAAATAAACGATAGTGATGCATTTTTCACAATTGACGCTATAGTATGTTCATTAGTGAACAAAATAATAATAAACCCTAAGCATTAAGTAGATGGATCTATGGTAATCGTAATCGCTATACTCGTATTATTCAGTGCGGTAACCGCGGTATTTGGCTGGTTACTTGCTGTGCCTGCGCTCTTCCAATTAACGCCCACAATTGCGCCCATGCAATTTAATTCAGCGTTAGGGTTGGCCTTAAGTGCTTTAGCCCTTGTCCTTTATGAAAAGCAGTACCATCGAACCGCATTAGCAATGTGCTCCGTACCTGTCGTTATCGGTTTGCTCACATTACTTGAATACGTTTTTCAGACTAACTTACGCATTGACGAGTTGTTCATATCATCTGAAATCATGGTAGGCACCTCACACCCAGGGCGAATGGGGCCTAACAGCGCGTTAGGCTTTATTGTTTTAGGGTTGGCCATCGTTGGTTTGAACCATTGTAAGTATCACGTCGCCAGCCAATTTATAGCACTAGCGCTAGTACTAACACTGTTGGCATTGTCTATTGAACCATTAATTGGTTACCTACTCGGTGTGGAAGCGGCCTATGGTTGGGGTCAGTTTACTCAAATAGCACCACAAACATCCTTCAGCTTCCTATTGTTATCGTTAGCCTTAGCTTATCAAGGTACGGCTCAATACGAAGGTCGCAAATATTTATTCTTTACTCTGTTTTTGTTTTTTTCCGTTTTCGCACTAGACATGATAGTGCCACTGGGCGTTGCCATTGGCTTTTCATATGTACCCTTGGTGTTAAGCTGTTTATGGTTTAAACAAAAAAATGCTCCTTGGTTGTGTGCGGTATTGTCTTCCATTTTAATAATCTTAGGGCTCTTTGCTTCACCGCCGTCTATTTCTACGCTTGAATACGCCCTCATCAATCGAATGCTCTCTATTATCGCCGTTTGGGTGGTTGCAGCCTCGGTCTTCCTATTTTTAAAGAAAGAACGAGAATCTGTAGAAATTAAAGAGCACCTCGAAATGGCGCTAGAAGGTGCGGCTTTAAACTCATGGAAATGGGATCTAGTGAGTGATGAGATATTATTTTCCAACGCTCTAATAACCATGCTGGGCTACAACGTCCATTCATTTCCTAGCAAAGAGGCCGAGTGGTATAACCTTATCCACCCAGGCGATCACGATGCCACCAAAGCGGTCATTTCGGACTGCTTAACAGGTGACAAATCGACCTTTGAAATAGAGTTTCGTGTGCAACACAAGCAAGGGCAATGGCTAACGCTTCGTTCCTTAGGCAAAGTTTCAAAGCGATCTGTTATTGGTCAGCCTATTCAAGTATCGGGCATCCATGAAAACATCACCGAACGCATTCAAAAAGATGAACAATTGCGTCTACTTGAAGCGGCCATTAATAATTCCAAAGATGCGCTACTAATAACCGATGCAAACATTGAAGACCCTTCGATTGTTTTTGCCAGCGCGTCTAATATAGCGTTGTCGGGTTATCAACCTGAAGAGCTGCTAGGAAAAAACCCCAATATTTTACAAGACCGTCAGTGCTCTATGGGCGAGCAACTGGAGCAACGCCAGCGCATTAAAGAGGCTTTAGCAAACAACAAAGTATTCACGGGTGAAATGATCAATGTAACAAAAGATGGTCGTGAATATTGGGTTCGACTGACAATTTTCCCTGTACAAAATACCGATGGCGTAACGACGCACTTTGGGTCGTTGGGCAGTGATATTTCAGCCGAGCGCCAAGTACAACAACTGTTAAAATTAGAACAAGAACAGTTTCAAACCGCAATGGAATCATCACCCATCGGCATTGCATTAGTCTCACTTGAAGGCGATTGGATTAGAGTGAACCGGGCGATGTGCGAACTGCTTGAATACCCAGAAGCGGAACTCATCACCCGTAACTTTAAAGAGCTCACGCACCCAGACGATATTGAGCTGGATTTGCCCTATATAGAGCCCATGTTTAACGGTGAAATCAACAGTTATGAAATAGAAAAAAGGTACAAAGCAAAATCTGGAAGAATATTCTGGGTGCTGCTGACCGTATCTTTAATCCGAGATAAACATAATAACCCAATGCATTTTATTTCCCAAGTTCAAGACATTAACGAGAGAAAGGTTCAAGAGGCACAGGTGTCGCAATATTTAGAGGCGTTGGAAATCAGTAATCAAGAATTAGATGACTTTGCTTATATTGCCTCACATGACCTAAAGGAACCATTAAGAGGCATTAACAACCATGCTCATTCACTTCTAAAACTGTACCACGATAAATTCGATGAAAGAGGTCAACGAAAGCTAAACCGAATGGCCGTTCTGGCCGAAAAAATGGAGAATCTCATCAGCGATTTACTCTATTTTTCTCGCATTGGACGGGCAGAAGACGCCAAAGAAACATTCTCGGTCGAAAAACTGATCAATAGTGAAGTTCAATTGCTAGGGAAACTAATCAGTGAATCAAATGGACGTGTAGAAATAAGCGCTCCGCTTCCGGAGTTATACGCCAATCGTTTTAAAGTTTCGATAATCTTCCGAAATTTAATTTCTAACGCCTTAAAATATAACGACAACGAGCAAAAACTGATAAACATCCGTTTTGATAAGCACTTTAAACACGATGCTAAAACACTTAATAATGTATTTCATGTGCAAGACAATGGCATTGGCATTGACCCTATGTTCCATGACAATATTTTTAGAATGTTTAAAAGACTGAACAGTGAAAAAAGCTATGGTTCGGGCACAGGTGCCGGTTTAGCCTTTGTAGCAAAGATTATTAAACAAGTAGGCGGACAGATCTGGGTTGATTCTGAACTTGGAAAAGGGTCGACCTTCCATTTCACGTTAGAAGGAGTTACTCATGAGCCGAATTAAGGCGAATCAACTTATTTTGGTCGTTGAAGACAGTGAGGATGACTATGAAGTCATGATGGACGCTTTTGAACTTTCCGATAGCTTACGCAACCCAATTTATCATTGCGAAGATGGTCAATCGGCGTTGAATTATCTTCAGCAGAAACCGCCATTTAATGACCTAGAAAAATACCCGCCACCGGCCATTATTTTGCTCGATCTGAATATGCCAGGGATCGACGGTCGCCAAGTGCTTAAAACCGTCAAGGCAGACGAAACTTTACGAAAAATCCCAGTAATTGTACTGACCACCTCAAACGATGAACGCGACATTGAAGACTGTTACGAACTCGGTGCCAACAGCTACATTAAAAAGCCAGTCGATTTAGATAATTTTTTAGACGCGATCAAGCAGCTTAGAGAATATTGGTTTGAAGTTTCTATTTTGCCAAAAGGTGATCTATGATAGAAAAGAAGCGCGTGCTCATAGTAGACGACAATGAAGACGATGTTGAATACTGCATTGAATCTCTAGCCAATGACCCTCACCACGAGTGGGTAGCGTTATCCACCGATAACGGAAAGGATGCCCTCAATATTATTCGAGTAAATAGCTTTGATTGCATGCTCCTAGATTATTCCTTGCCGGCGTTAAATGGCATAGAAGTGCTGCAGCAGTTAAGGGAAAATAATATGGAATTGCCCGTCATTATGTTAACCGGACAAGGTAGCGAGCGCATTGCCGTAGAATCAATGAAATACGGCGCCCAAGACTATCTAACTAAAGATGAAATAAAATACCCCAATATTGTCAATGTGATGCTTCAGGGTATCGAAAGAAAAAAGCGCGAGCTCACCATTTTCCAACGGGCTAACTATGATCACTTAACAGGACTGGCAGGGAGAGCTTTATATCAAGATCGTATTAATAGTGCGATCGAAAGGTGCTTGCGGTCGGAGAGCCATTTTATGTTGATCTTTCTCGATCTGGATAAGTTTAAAGGTGTCAATGATGTGCACGGCCACAAAGCAGGAGATCTTATGCTCAAAGAAGTGGCCGTTCGGTTGGAGTCTTGCGTCAGAAAAAGTGATACTGTGGCTCGATTGGGCGGTGATGAGTACGCCATCATCGTGGAAAACATTGACAGCAAAAACTCCCGATCGATTGAAAAGTTGCTTACAAAAATACATTCGGCCATTACCTCGCAACCCATCTATTACAAAAACGTATCGCTCGATTTCAATGCCAGTGTTGGTGCAGCGATTTACCCGGATTCAGCCAAAACTTGTGACGAATTAGAGGCGCTGGCCGATAAAGCCATGTACAAGAGCAAGCAAGACTGCGAGAAAAAGTTCAATTATATTCGTTAGCGATATAGCTATGGGCTACACTTTTTTAATGCCTGTGCAGCGACCTTCGAAGCAAAGTTAGAAGCAAGGTTAGAAGCATCCTTTATTTTTAGTGCGTATTTTTTTTAAGATCATCAATGGTTTATTTCAGCGACTTTCACCTAGTTTACTATTCAGAAATCATAGAAGATTAATTTTATTCACCAAAAAAAAGGGCTCCTAAAATAGGAGCCCTTTTATACAATTATTTTATGAGCGTTATTGTCTCACTAAATCAACTTGTACTGTACCAAGGTTACCAGCGTTCGCTGCATCAGTCCCCACAGAGAAAGATCCATAGAAGCGATCTCCAGATACAGAACCTGGTAGGTTGAAGTTCAAGGTTGCATCGAACGGTACACCACCGGCTTGTACGGTTGGCATATCAACTGACAGGTTCATTTCATCTCCAGTAACCACGGCCGCATGCACTGTGTAGTCTTGTGCATCTACGTGACCAGGCTCCCAGTTTTGAACCACAATCCACATTTGACCAGCAGGCGGGTTAGCGATGTTAACGTATTCGAATGATCCGCCAGCAGCACTGTAACCGGCTAGTGTGCCAAAGCCAGGAGTAGAACCAATACCAACAAAGAGATCTAAATCGCCAGACATTGATTCGGTGATTTCAGCAACAAATCGAGTTGCTCCCGCCGGTACATCGACGATAAATACTTCTTGGCCATTAACAGCAGGATCGAACCCACCATCGAACGGATCTCCATTTGACGGGTCAGAAACCACAGCACCCGTATACGCTTCAGACTTCGCTAGGCCTGTAATTTCAACCATTGCGTTAGTAATCTCTACCGCCTTCAAGCCTGGTAATACCACCGAATCGCTTTCGAATGCCGCGGTAACATCAACCGAACCAGGTAGGTTAGATAATGCCGACAACGCAGCTACTGGGAAGTGGGCATCTGGAACGTGACGAGTCTTCGACTTAATCACAACCTGATCAAACAACCAATCACCAATACTTGTGCGAGAGGCATCCGCTGTAAAGGTAAGCGTTTGGCTTTCACCTGGCGCTAAACGGAAGTGCTTCGGAGCAACAGAAACGTGATCCGTCGATTGAGACTTCCAACGCGTTGTTTTATCCGACACGTTAGTCACCGTACGAGTCCAAGTACAGCTAACCACACAAGCGTCTTCGCCCAAGCCAGTTAGGTTCAACTCAGAAGGCTTACCACCAATGTACGGATCTTTAGCTAAGAAGTTATCCAATGTCTCATCAAGAACCAACGCTGCGTTTGCAGCCGCAACTAGATCGATACGACCAGCACCCATATCAAATGGATCGGCTTGCGTTACACCATCTTCTTTTACATGGTTTAGATTCGCCGTCGTCATCATCGCCGATTGAATCTGCATTGGTGTCCAATCTGGGTGAAGCGCGGTTAACAACGCACCTGCGCCTGCAATATGCGGGCTAGACATCGATGTACCTTGAATGATGTTGTAGTCTTGCTCTGCTTCGCTGTAACCTTCATGGAAAGCGGCAAAGATAGCACGACCCGGAGCGGTAATGTTTGGCTTAACAATAGATGGCACGCTTGGGTTAACGCCACGTGAACTGAAGTAAGCCATTACATCGGCATATTCAGACGCTAATACAGCTTCCGTGCCTGTAATATTTCCGACATGTCCTGAACCAGTTTGTAACCATTCGCGAATAGTCGTGAAATCGGTGAAGGTAATTTGAGTTGCTGGCACGGTGTGCGCATCTGTTTCAAAGTAACCAGAACCGTCTGGCGTACGAGGAGGCCGAGCAACAATAACTGCAGAACCACCATTGGCCGCTACATTCGTACCTTTAGCGACACGAGCAATAGCACCCAATTCACACAGTACAATTTCACCTTCAAACTTGCTGGTGAATTGACCTTCTAAACATAGTGGGTTGCCGTAATCGGCTGCATCAACAATAGCCGCAGGTCCAAAGCCTGGAGCGATCGATTGACCGATCATTTCTGGCAATGAATCACCTTGGTCATTGGTCAGACCTGTCACTGAATTCTTATACAGGTAATCATGTGAGCTTGCGGCTACCGTTGTAATCCATGGTGCATCGCCTGGGCTACCTACTGTCGCAAATTCAGGACCAGAGTTACCAGCAGAGGTTGCAACGAAGATACCGGCATCCATTGCGGCTAAGAAAGACAATGAATCGTTATCGGCCCACGGGTCAGAAGAACCGCCACCAATAGAGTAGTTAATAACATCAACGCCATCTAAAATAGCTTGGTTGATAGCAAACAAAATAGCACTTAAGTAACAGCCTGCATCACCACAAACGGTATACGCAATCACGTTAGAACGTGGCGAAACACCCGAAATGGTTTTGCTGATTTCAAAGCCTGTCGGCGCTGATACCGTTGCGTTGTAGACCAAGTTACCAGCCGAAGTACCGGCCGTATGAGAGCCGTGACCGTCTTGATCTCGTGGGCTACCTTCGTTAATGAACGGTACACCCCACGCCCCAATTAACTTGTCGTTACATGGGAAGGTTGCATCGTAGACTTCACTGGCAGGATCACACACACCAAAGTACTGGCCTTTTGGGTTAGAGTGACGATAGCCATCGCCCGCAACTTCAGCAAATGAATCTGAAATTGGGTTAATACCTGTATCGATCACACCGACCACAACGCCTTCGCCACGGGTCGGCTCTAAGCCGGCTGTGCCGTGCCAAATTTGTGGAGCACCAATCCACTGAAAGCCGCCTTCATAAAAGCAGCCAGCCATACCGAAAGAAGCGGCAATGGCAACAAAGGTAGCCGACTTACGGCCAACCCAGCCACGACGCCAAGCAAATACAGTTAGGCCAAACATGAGCACCAAAGTAAAGGCCGTAATGGCCCATACTGAAGCATTCGCATTGTCTACTGGAACCGCATAGCCGGTGAGAGACTCTGTGCTTTCTAACTGGAATAGTTGATCTTTTTGAACTTTACGAACGCCCTGAATAGAGGCAGCTTTTTGTGCTTCGGCTTCAGTAAGCTCAATAATAAGTACGTTAGAAGCTAATTGAAGCTGCTCAAGCGGAGTCACCATGCGGCCCACTTGTGTAGACAGTTGCGCTAAGAACTTGTCTTGAGTGGTTTCTAAGTAATTCGCATAGTTTTGAACATGCGGCGCATTGACTTCTAGCTTCGATTTACCTTCCGTACTGGTGGCCTCATAGCCATTGATACCACCACGGTAACGAGCCACGGATGGATCTCTTAATGAAATAATGTATCGCTCTGTTGGTTCTGCAACAGCAAACGACATCATGCGGCTTTGAACACCAAAGGCTTTAAAGCCTGTGCTTGGCGTCTGCTTGATGGTTTTTTCAATAACGGGTCGTTCAGTTTTAACCGCGCCTGTTGTTACACTGGATTGTGCAAAGGCTTGGCTAGATATAATGGCTGTACCAAGAGTCACCGCAAGAACGGCCGACTTTAAACCAGTACGAACAACATTATGAGCTCTAGACTGACTCATATTCACTTCCTTCTTTTGAGGTTGCCCCCTTCAATGCACAGTAATCCCATTTATTACGGGCGCAAAAAACCCACCGCCTACACTGTGTAAGGTTAAGGGTAATCATTACTTGCTATGTGATGAGGCTTTATTATTAAGTTGACTCAGCCAAAGCTCACTGGGTAAGTGAACCACTGACTGGACTGTTGGGACTGGAATATGTTGAATGAATACAATACCTTTTAGGTAACTATTCAGCGTATCCGAAAACACCCATAGTACGAGTAAGAAGATTGAATCTTCAATCAGCTAAGTTACGGTGTTTACAGATAACCGACAAGCAAACAGTGTAAAAAAAAATTGTTTTTTGTGAACTGCGTCAAAAAAATCAACATAACATTTCACCTAACGCAACAAAAAGACCCATTCAGGAATCATCATTGCAAAATATAAACCTTCTCAACTGCGCCTAAGGTTGGCATTATTCACTTTTATTCAATAGAGCCTAACCCTTGTCAAAATCTAACGCTTCTTACCATTCGTATATCGGCATAGCCTTAACAAACCCAAAAAGCCCAACCAACGTCGGTGCGGTGTTACGAGCCGCGGGTTGCTTTAATGCCAATGAGGTTCTCTACACTGGTAATCGATTTGATATTGCCAAAAAGTTTCAAACCGACACCAAGCAAGCCAATCATAGTATTGGGCTTACTAAGGTTGAGTGTTTTGGTGGTGAAAAGCCGACACAGGCAAAGTTAGTATGCGTTGATCTTGTTGAAGGTGCGATTCCACTGATGGATTTTGAACACCCTGAGCAGGCACTCTATGTATTTGGCCCTGAAGATGGCTCAATAAACCAAGAAACCATTTCTAAAGCGGATGCCGTTGTGTATATCCCAACCACTGGCTGTTTAAATTTGGCCGCATCTGTCAACGTGCTTTTGTACGATCGACTTGCTAAAAGCAAGCACATAGACCGAAGCAACGAATTAATCATTCGCTCTAGAGACAGAAACAACCAAACACGAGTTACAGATTCTGAATAAAGCGCTCAGGGCTTTCTAGGTATTTGCTTACGCACACAGAGCATATGCAGTGTTTATTTATTTGCTGTGACGGCACAAGCGCAACAAGTTCGTTGGGGATACTTACGTTAAAGCACCAACAAGGTTCTTTGCTTTGTGCAGTACAGCTATTGTCTTGCTGACAAAATGGGCAAGTGCTTTCAGGCTTATTTACATTATCTGTCAAATGAAATTTCCTTCGAGGTTAGAGGCCTAAATTGGCCGGCTGGTAACTGATCATCTAGGACAATTGGCCCAATCTGAGTGCGATGAATCGACAATACCGGGTTCCGAAATCGTCCAAACATGCGCTTTATTTGGTGATATCGGCCTTCAGTTAACTTAACTTGGGCTTGACATGGCGCTAATCGGTTAAGTTTTGCAGGGCGCGTTATAATATCTTCGTAGTCAAAGTGCATTCCTTGGGCAAAAGCATCAATGCACTCTTCACTAATTGGGTTCTGCACCGTAACTAAATAGGTTTTTTCACAGCCATGTTGTGCGCCACTTAATTGCTGACTCCATTGCGCATCATTACTCAAAATTAATAACCCTGTTGAGTATTTATCTAAGCGGCCCGCAATGTGAAGCGCTTCTTTATTGGTAGGATCAATAATATCCATAACCGTAGATTGGCTTTCATCTTTGGTCGCACTCAGAATGCCGGCAGGTTTATTGAGCATAATATAAGTACGCTTAAACCCAATTTTTGTTTTACCGGCGCAGACAACATTGGAGAATTGGTCAACTAGCCGTTGCGGGTCATTAACCATCACTCCGTCTACACTGACTTGTTGTGTGGCCATCAGTTGCTGCGCTTGTCGCTTGCTCATTTGAAAATGGTGACACAAAAAGCGATCCAACCTGAAGCGTTTAGATTTCATATATTTGCCATGCCCAGTTGACTCGCCCCTTACGTTAGGGTTTAGGATGCTTTCATTATATCGCAACAGGGTTAAAGAGGCACTTTCAACTATGCAAACGCAACCCCCCAAAACGATAGGTGAGGCTGCAAAGTTTTGCCACGTCAGTGTTAAAACGCTGCGCCACTACGATGCCATTAGTCTATTAAAGCCCAGTGTTAGATCGCAGGCAAATTACAGACTTTACACTCAATCCGATCTCGAGAAACTGCATAGCATTTTGGTGTATCGAGCCTTGGGTTTAAGTTTAAAACAAGTCGGTGAAATCTTAGCGGCCGATGGTTTGTCTAAGATTGCACTACTTCAGCAGCAATACAGTGATTTAGAGCAACACATCGACCGACTCACGCACATAAAGTCGACCGTTAAAGAGATGATCCAAAAGGAGACGACCCCAATGAAAGACAAACAGTTTGATGCCTTTAAAGGTTTTGATCCCGATCAGTATGAAGCAGAGACAAAAGAGAAATGGGGTCACACTGAGGCTTACAAAGAATCTAAAAAAAGAACACAGCACTACAGCAAGGACGATTGGGAGCAATACAATAAAAAAGTAGATGCATTAAACCAAACATTGGCCGAGCATTTAAAGCAAGGCTTGCCGAGTGATGACTCGCAGGTTATTGAGACAGCCGAAAATATGCGGCTGTTAATAGATCAATGGTTTTACCCTTGCTCAAAAGTAATGCACGCCAACCTTGGGCAAATGTATACCATGGATGAGCGCTTTACGGCGTACTATGAAAGCATTCACCCTGGTTTAGCCAATTACTTAATGCATGCAACCCAAGCCAATCTTCAACACTCTCCCGAGTAGGCTTTAAACACTAGGGTGCTAATGCGAACTCTACGGCCATTTGCGCATGAATGGCTGTAGTATCATAAAGCTTTACGGGTGTATGGCGTTGGTTGACCAACATGGCTATTTCTGTGCAGCCTTCTATAACGCATTGTGCACCTTGATCGGCCAACGCTTGAATAATTCGTATATATTGCTCGCGAGATTGATCATTTATTTGACCCAAGCAGAGCTCTTCATAGATTACTTTATGCACCAACTCGCGATCGGTTTTATTGGGTGTTATCACCGTTAATCCGTATTTTTCTTTTAACCGACCGATATAAAAATCATCTTCCATTGAAAACTTGGTGCCTAAAAAGCCAACTGTAGTATGACCATCGTTAATAATGGCCTGCGCAGTGGCATCGGCTAAATGCAATAGTGGGATACTGACCGCAGCGTCGACCTCTGGAGCCACTTTGTGCATCGTATTTGTGCAAATCAAAATAAAATCGGCCCCTGCCCTTTCGATATTTTTAGCACTTTCGACCAACACATCAGCGGTACCTTGCCAGTTATTTGAATGTTGCATTTCCATCACTGGATGAAAATCTAAGCTGTCTAATACTAATCGAGCACTGTGGTGCCCGCCTAAGGCTTGCTTGGTCAACTCGTTTATTTGCCGGTAATACAATTCAGTGGATTCCCAACTCATGCCACCGATTAAGCCAATTTTTTTCATCACAAAGCATCCATTCATCTCAAAGCGCTAAGATAACCCATGCGGATTTTATTTAGCAATTCATTTTGATTCTAACGCTAGTTTGGCTATGATCAATGTACTCTCACATTCAAAGGCTTATTATGACCTTGCTTACAAATATTACTCGAGTCATTGCTGTTAGTGCCGTCGCGCTTTTGTTGGCCAGCTGCGCTTCTATTCCGCCGGTCTCGAATGACACAGGCATGTTATTTATACCCATTAAATATTCAAAAGAAACAACCGGAAAACCATTTGTAAAATATCGTGTTGTATTTAGCGATGGGACAGTGACTTATTTGCACGCCGATAAAAGCTATGGTCTTGTCAAAAACTTAAAGCCTGGTCAATACAAAGTAGAGTACTTTGAATCTATGTATATCGAGAGTGGCCAGTTAATGGAAGATCGAAAAACGAACCTAACTTTTACCATTGAGGCGGGAGAAATTACTACCTCTGATAACTGGTTAAGAGTTCGGTTATATAAAAAGCCAAACGCCTATTATCAACAAGGTTACTTTGAACGCATGACCCAAACTGAAAAGCAATCGAAAATGAAAGAGTTTTCAGCGAACAATGACCTTTCTGGCTGGGTGCTCCAATAAATAATAAATGGCTAATCTTGCTTAAGAATCGTTGAGATTAGCCAAGCTGACATCGGCAAAAACAAAGCCATCACGCTCAACCACTTCACCGGCTTTTACTTTTATGTTTGTCTCAAACATAGGCCCTTGATAGACAAAGGTATGAAATTCACCGTTCTCTCCACATGGGTCTACACCATTGGGTAAGTCAGCTATAAATTGATGATTGTACTCTCGCCCTACAAAGCGTTTATCTAACACTTTAGGGTCAATACAGGTCACAATCGCTTTTACACCGCCTTGAATCATCTCGTTTGCCAATTCAGTGGTATCTTTTTGCCACAAGGGAAAAACAGGGTTAATGCCTGTGTTTTTTAAATTATCAATCCGATACTGCCGAACATCTTCTAAAAATAAATCACCAAAGCATAAATACTCAACGCCTTTTTCAACTAACGCATCGTTTGCTTTTTGCATAACCTCTAAGTATTGCTCGTTATTGCATGGGTAAGGAATTTCTAACAGTTGAAGCGGCAAATTCAACGCAGCAGCTTGGCGTTGTAACAGCTCAATACGAACTGCATGCATGGCTGTGCGCTTAAACTGAGCATTCACCGTACATAAAATGCCTTGTATCGACACACTTGAATCTTGTTGCAACTGGTAGGTTGCCCATGCCGAATCTTTACCGGTACTCCATGAAATGTACGTAGGCTTTTGCATGATGAAGTTTCCTTTAGATTTTTTTTGCCCAGCTGGTCTGGTTTATCAACTAGAGATTCGAATTGAATAGCATAAAAGCCAAATGCCAGATAGTCGACACTGTTTCGCCTAAGTGGCGATTGTTTAACGTCAATTTAAGATAATACGCCAACATATCAACACCATAAAGCCACCACGGTATAAATTTTTTGACCTACCTTTATAGACGGAGGCTCCACTAAGCAAATGCCTAACAAGTTTTACCTCTATAGGAGTGTAGGCGTTTAACACATGAGCCGATTTTAAAAATGGTATTAAAAAGGCTAAGCCTATGAAACTTGTAAAAACGTTAGGAATGATTTCTTCTGCTTCAATTTTAGTTGCTTGTGGCGGCGGTAGCGGAAGCGGGGGCGATGTCAGCGATGCCGTCTCTATTGCATTAACTGGCAGCGCCGCGCTGCCGAATCAAATGGCTTTGGTGACGCCATCTGATGACAGTGAACGATCGTTGCAGCGATCTTTAGGGCAGCGTGAAGTTTATAATACGTCGAATTATGCAGGCAGCAGCGACTACGCTAAATCACATCAAAACCTTTACGTTTGGCTCGATGCCGTTGAACCCATTTCATTTATTGATGATTTCTTATGTTTTACTGGGCAAACAAAACCCTTAGCTATGTTGGGCGAGGGTGACTATGTTGCTTGGGCCGATGCTGGCCGTTGCTTTGATGAAAACGATGGCTCCGATCAGCAGCAAGGCAGTGGTAGCTCAGATCAGGTGCCTAGCTACGTTACAATCGTCGCAAATTCTAGCCAAAATAGCGCAACGGATCCTTTAGTACTCAACGCTTGGATAGAAGATTACAGCGGCCAGTCAGGTGAAGGCGGTGGCCCCGATGCTATTAAACTTTTAGGTACCGTTTCTAAGACACCAACCGATGACAATCCGTTTGGTGTATTTACATTGACTTATGGTTTGCTTCCAAACTTAAACAGTACTCAATCAGACAGTACGGGTTATGGCGAAGTGACTTCGTCTGAAACCAGCGATGGTGGCGCGTCATTTACGCTTTATCAATTGGATAGCCGACAAGAGCAAAGCCAAACGGTTGAATGTACAACCACTGCGTCTGTTGATTACAACGATGCAACCGAGGAAGGCTTAGCTCGAACCGCTCGTCAATGCTACATCGAAAATACGAATACCCTAATTGCTGATCACAGCGGAGCGTTTGCGCTAGCGGTCAATGATACTTACGTTCATATGGCAAAGGCTTCGACCACGGCAGGCTTATCGTCGCCGGATGAAGAAACTTGCTTGTTACGAAACGAATTTACTGAAGTCGCTTGGAACTACGGTTTGTTCAATAAATCTACAGGTGCTGAAGTGGCCATTAATTCGGGCATGCAACTCAAAGTAGACGCCGATGGCGATGGCTCAGGTAACGATGCAAACGGTTTTGAATCTTGGGGGCATATTGGCTATCACGGCAGCTGGCGTGAAGATGGCCAAGCGTTTGCGAACAATGAAAACGTAGAACGCGCAACTTGGGATGGCAGCACAGGCGAGCAGTACACGGTGAAAGTTGCTCCGGGTCGCTTAGTGAAAAACACGGTAGAGTCGGTGAATTTATCGGCTTTAGCAGGGGTCTCTTTTAATACGCATATTTATGAAGGCGATACTCACTTGCTTGCATCTGCTACAGACTTTAATGGCGATTTAGATGAAACCGACAGTCTAGAACTTGTCATTGAGGTAAACGGAACTAACGATGGATTTGAAGTTGTTGGCATTCAAGATGGCTGGGGAGATAGCGGTCCTCAGATTACCAATGTTAGCCCTGCTGTCGCCATTAATTTAAATGCGGATCGTATGCTGTATCTTTGGTCTAACCAGTTAGGCGGCAACGTTAAATACAAATCTAACTCTTCCTCATTAAAACTGTTTGCTCGCTCTTACGTAAACGGCAGTGAAACAGGGTCTGGTGAATTATTTGACAGCACAGCCTCAGCTGACTTGGTGTGTGTTGAGCGCTGCTTAAAAGCGGATGTGTCTAAGGCCGATTTAGCGGGTGATTGGGACGCCGTTTTTGATACAGATGCACAAACTGTTGTGAATTACGATTTCACGCAAAGTGGCTTAACCTTAGTATCAAATGGTGGCACGAACGCCATTGGTTATGCTTCGGATGTGACTTCTTCAGACGTTGAAAGCAGCCAAAATTGGCAGTGGGGCTTAGAGACTGGACCGATGGTACCAGCTGGCTCGGGTATTACCACAGCTCAAGGCTTCTATAATGCACTTGAAAATAATACGCTTACTGAATTCTACCACTGGGAAACTGGCATGAATGCTTGGCAACAGCAAGTTGTACTCGTAGACCAAAACAGCGAAGCGGTCGCTTTTGACCAACCTATTGCGTTCAAATACACCCACGAGCAAGCCAACGATCGTAATAACAGTTCTGCGCACAACGGCGCCGTATTCTTCCTAGAGTATGGTGGCAAGGGTCAACTTCATGGCTTACCGTGGGAGGGCTCAGAAAATGGCTGGAACCCTATCTTAAGCCTTGCTGATGGCACAATCATGGGCGGCAATGACCAATACGTTATTAAAGCGTTGGATGTAGAGCAGAAGATGGCCACTACGGCGTTGTCGAATTGTTCTGCACTGCCGTTGACGGAACCGTCACAAGCGGTACCTACTAGCATTGCCCAAGCCGTCTTTAACATTGGCGCTATGCCGAATGTTGGAGATCAACCACCGGCAGTGATCGACGGAGAAGTTGTCGAATAGCCCGAAAACTACTTTTTTAATAAAGCCAGCGCCGCTTGAGAAAGCCGCGCTGGCTTTTTTTGTTTTGGTTCTCACTTTACAATCAGGTTCGATTCAGGCTTGAATCTGCTAAACTAAGGTGGATTATTCTAATAGGTTGTATTCATGACATTTGCTTCATTTGGCTTAGCACCTGCACTATTAAAAGCAGTTGAGGCTAAGGGCTACCAACAGCCAACGCCCATTCAATCGTCAGCCATTCCTGAGATTTTAAACAAACACGATGTGATGGCCGGGGCACAAACAGGTACCGGTAAAACGGCCGCCTTCGCCCTGCCCATTTTACATCGGCTGCACGAGACCAACAGTGACCACTCCTTGGTTAAAGCCTTGGTGCTTGCGCCCACTCGCGAGCTGGCTCAACAAGTGAGCCAAAGCTTTTCATTTTATGGCCAACATACCCATCATAAAGTGGTCATGGCATATGGTGGCGTTAGTATCAACAATCAGTTAAGCGCCCTCGAACAAGGCGTCGATATACTTGTAGCCACGCCTGGGCGTTTGTTAGATTTGCTTTCTCGAAAAGCCGTAGATTTATCAGCGCTTGAATTTTTAGTGTTAGATGAAGCCGACCGGATGCTCGACATGGGTTTTATAGACGATATAAAACGCATCTTAAAATCAGTACCCAGCACCCGACAAACTCTCCTATTTTCAGCCACCTTTGATGATGCGATCTTTAAATTAAGCCAAGGGTTATTGCAAGACCCAAAACTCATTGAAGTGGACCAGCGAAATGCCGCAGCGAGCCAAGTAGAGCAAATAGCCTACGAAGTTGATAAACATAAAAAACGTGAAATAACCTCTTACTTAATTGGCTCCAACAACTGGCAACAGGTTTTAATTTTTACACGCACGAAAGCAGGTGCCGATACACTAGCGAAAGAAATGTGCAAAGACGGTTTAAAAACACAATCAATACACGGAGATAAATCCCAAGGGGCTCGTGAACGCGCCTTAGCCGATTTTAAAAATGGCAGCATTCGTGCGCTGGTTGCAACTGATGTCGCCAGCCGAGGTTTAGATATTGCTCAACTTAAATATGTTATTAACTACGAGTTGCCTCACAATGCTGAAGACTATATTCATCGAATCGGTCGCACGGGTCGAGCAGGCGAAACAGGTAAAGCGATTACCCTGCTAAGTGCCGATGAAAATTGGTTGCTCGATGAAGTTCATAAAATTTTAGATACTCGATTACTTCAGCAATGGCTACCCGGGTACGAGCCGGATTTAGATCAAAATTTTTCGCCCGAAAAGCCCAAAAAATCTAAACGCGGCAATAGCGGAAGCCATCGAAAATCAAGAAGACCACGTCGATAAGGCATACGGAGGCCATATGAAAACCATCTTTCTCATTTTATTAATATCCTTGAGCATAGCTACGCATGCCGAACCGCTAAGTAACTTAGCCTCAGTTGAAGATGGTTTAAAATCAACAAACCTTGATAATGTTTCTGATGATTATATAAGGCTGACGTTAAATGTTGGGTCTTACCAAACCGCAAGCGCAATAAAAAATGCGGTTGAATCTTGGTTAGGCCCCGACATGGTGATAGTTGAAAGCGTTTCCTTGTTAAAAATTCAAGCGCCGAGAGACAGTACTGCGAGAGTAGAATTTTTGAGTGCGTTATTGAACTTGGATATTCAATAACGCTATAAAGATGCTTTATTCTTGCGCGCTGCTGAGCTCTTCTTCAGTTTGCTCCGGCTGCTCTTTGGGAAGACTGATAATAAAGGTAGTGCCTTCGCCTTCGACACTGTCAACTTCAACATTTCCATTGTGTCGCTCAATGATCGATTGAGTAATGGCTAAACCAATACCCGTTCCTTTTCCAATGCCTTTGGTGGTAAAGAAAGGGTCAAAAATTTTACGCTTAACTTCTTCGCTCATCCCCTTGCCATTATCCGAAATAGAGACAACGATGTTGTCAGCATCGGCGGTGGTCTTAACGCCTATACGACCAAACTCCTCAATGGCATGGCAAGCATTGACGATTATGTTCACAAACACTTGCCCTAACTGCGAAGCAATACATTCCACGGTTGCATCGTTGGCCAAATCAAATTCGACTTCGGCCTTATATTTAATCTCATTGCGCAGTAAATTCACTGACGACTCAAGAAGGTGGTTAATATCAGAATGTTCAAACTTAACTTCACCGATATGAGAGTATTCTTTTAAATCTTTCACGATATCACGAACCCGTACAAGACCATCTTTTGATTCGCCGGTTATTTCCTCTAAGCTTTCCATATACATTGGGATTTTGGTTTTTGCCGACCAAGTAGCATATAGAAGTGTGCCTGCACCTGTTGGGTCTTGTTCACAATGTTCCTTTAATGCCTCTAATTCTTCATTTATTTTACCCACGTAACGACCAATGAGATTCATATTGGAAGAAACAAAGCCAATAGGGTTGTTTATTTCATGCGCCACGCCGGCGGCCAGTTGACCTAGCGCCGCTAACTTCTCTGATTGAATTAACTGATCTTGGGTTGCATTAATTTGCTCCGTTTGCTCCCTTAATCTCAATTGGATAGCGATTCGATTCAGCAAAATTTCAGGATGAATCGGTTTGGTTACAAAATCTGTCGCGCCGCAACTGAGCAATTCAGACTCGACCGAGCGTTCGCTGTCAGCGGTTAATATCATCACAGGAATATTCTTAGCCTTAAAATACTCAACCACATCTCGGCCTGTGGTGTCTTTCATGTGTAAATCGGATAAAACCATATCCCAACGAGAGCCAGCTTGGTAGGCATTGAACAGCTCCTCGCCCGAACTGAACAGTTCTGAGTCATAGGTTTCAGCAACCACTTTTTGAATAATCAAACGACTGGATTTTTGATCATCAACAATTGCAACTCTATTCATTGACAACCACCTCCTTTGGAAAAAGCATCGTAAACTCAGTACTTTCATTCAAGACACTTTTAGCTTTCACCGCACCATTCACCATTTTCAATAAATTCTCACTTAAGGCTAGCCCTAACCCGACTCCTTCACCCACTGGCTTAGTGGTGAAAAACGCATTAAATATATTAGGTAAGTCTTCTTCAGTAATGCCGACGCCGTTATCTAACACGCTGACACCAAAATTTAATTCGTCTTTAAAATAGTACACACTGATTTTAGGATTTGCTTTGTCTTTAACGGCGTATACGGCATTTCTGACAATATTATCAAGTGCTAGGGTAAACACCTGCAAAGGTAAGCAAACCGAAATTGGTTCATCGGGTAATATTAAATCAACGTACTCAGAGCCTTCTTCCAAACTCATGATGTAAAATTCAATGGAGCTTTTCACATCAAATACTTGTGGCTCTTCATCGGCCAGTTTATTCAATGGTTGCAAGAGCGACACGATATCTGAGACTCGATCCAAGCCTTCAACAGATTCATCGATAACTTGATCGACTTCTTTCAACATTTGACTGGGCTTATTCAAGCTATCTAAATTTAACGCTTCAATAGACTCTAAAACTTTAGAGCTTACTTTTCCGATGTAGGATAAATTACTTTTTATGAAACTAATGGGGTTATTAATTTCATGAGCAACACCCGCGGTGAAATGGCTCAAGGCGTTAGCTTTCTCAGTATCGACCAATTCACTTTGGGTACTCGACAAGCTATCGATGGTCGCCTGAAGCTCGCTGGTTTTTTCATAAATTTGTTGTTCGAGCGTGTCGGTCAGCTCATGCAATTCCATTTCCGTTCGTTTACGGATGAACCACTGCCCAAAAATGGTGCCGAAAACCGCAATGACATCCTTTAGGTGCGCGGTCATGGGTGCTCCTTTAATAAGGTTATCACACGCAAACCAGCCAATCGGTTTTTCACCATGCCAGATAGAAACAATTGCGTTCCAACCGGTACCCACTTCTTTGTCGTAACTTGTGAGGGTTATGTTTTCTTTTACAATTAATGCACCTTTTTGTTCAAGCGAGTCTTTCATCCAGTGATTATCGCAAAGCGACATTTCTAGATCATGCTCGTCTTTAATTTGCCCGTTTTCGTCTGTTCCCCAAGTCCCTTTCACCTTAGTTTGATCATCGGACAGCAAAAGTATGCCTGCCCGATCAAGACATAAGACATTTAAGGATATTTGCACCGCTTCATGGCAAATGTCGTCTAAATTTTTACAGTGTGCGAAAGCATGTTCAGCTTCCGATAATAACCAATGTAGATCTACAGATGGCTGTTCGGATGAGTTCAGTTGCATTGTTTCTCCACGCTCAAACGGGCCTAAATTCGGCCGCCCTACTTAAGACTTTAGCAGAGAATTAGAACTTCATTAGAAATCTTTGCGAAAGGTTAACCCCTGTCTATACTGCCATTAGATTACCTAAAGAAGATGCCTAGAGGATATATGGCTAAGATACTCGTAGTAGACGATGAAGCGAACGTTGCTAAGTCAGTGATGCGCCTTTTAGAAGAGCAGGGATTTCAAGTATTTACCGCTGAAAATGGCAAAAACGCACTCGACATACTCAATAGTGAAAGCGACATCAGCGTGGTCATTTCTGACCAGCGAATGCCGGTGATGACGGGGGCTGATCTGTTTAAGCAAATGCAACTCGATCACCCACTGGTGAAACGAGTATTGCTCACAGGTTACACTGAAATGGAGACGTTGCGAAAAGCCATCAACCAAGGGTCCATATTTAGATTATTGCTAAAACCCTGGGATGACAGTGAGCTCATAAATTGCATCCAAGAGGCCGTTGCCGCCTTCAATTTGGAACGTGAGAACAGATCGATCAAAGAAAAATTAACCAAGCTCAACATAAATTTAGAGCGATCGGTAGATCAGAAAAATCGTGAATTGAGTATGAATATTCATTCACTAGAGCGCTATGAGTTAATTATTTCACAATTACCTATCGGAATAATTTGCCTGAGCGATGAAGGGATGATCGTGCTCGCCAATAAGCAATTTTACCATGACTTTAACATTGACCATGCTATTGAAGGCTTACCGTTCAATAGAATTCTACCAGCTGAGATGAACAACCTTATAGAGAATTTTGAAGACGGTCGCCACCACACTATTGAAACAGACACCGCCAAATTTGATGTCACCTCTAACTTTTTACGAGACAACAACCATGTATTTGGAAAAACGCTCTCAATAAGGGTTTTAACTAAATGAATATCCAGATTACGGAAGCTGTAGGCCGAACCACATCTTTGGCCATTGTGAACAGTCGCGGGGCGGTTTTAATTCCAGCCGGTTTTGAGTTGTCTGAAAAAGTTATTGAAGCCTTAATTAAGCAAGGGATTGAATCGGTAGAAGTTTTAGAAAGCAATGAAAACGACGTCATTGCAGAAATCATGCAAAAAAAGATTGATCGAATTGAACACCTTTTTTATCCATACGATTCACCAAAAATGAATGAGCTAAAAACATGCTTGATCAATCAAACCCTGAACTCTTAGAGTGGCTAACGAGCCTTGAAAAGCTCGATCAAACTAAAATCATAAGCTCTGAAACCCAGAAGCTACTAGATGAACTCGGCAGTGAAGATTTAAACATTGCTCGAGTGAGCCAGCTGCTTGAGTCGGAGCCCATTCTTTGTGCCAGAATTTTGATGATTGCCAACAGTCCATTTTTTGGTTTTGCCCGACAAATTGACCGCATTGAAGAAGCCGTCGTCATCATCGGCAGTAAAACACTGACCTCATTGATTTACACCAGTACACTGCTAAAAAGCACAAGTAACCCTTCGGTATTGCCTTATGCAAAGCATTCACTGACCACAGCCTTGTTCGGCAAAGCGCTGGCTGAAGCTACTAACGAAGACAAAGACCAAGCTTACTTAGGCGGCTTGTTGCATCTACTACCGGTTATTGCCAACTATCACCCGAAATTAGAAGGCCAGCTCAGCAATGAATTATTACAGGCGGCGGCTTCCACCTTATTGGTAAAAATAGGCATGCCAGAGTCGACTTGCCACAATATAACCAACTTATACAGTGACAACCCCGACAACAGCCAATCTAAAATATTGAAATTGGCTAACGCCATGGCGATTATTCTTACCACTGAGGATTGTCCATTCTCATCGATTCCTAATTTAGAAACATTGCTTTCTGAGTTATCCATTAAGCCTTCTGAGCTGGCGACTATGTGTGCCCGCGTTGAATCAGAACAGCACAGTTTATTCAGGTTACTAGGTTAAAATATGACGGAAATTTCGAGTGATCAAATAAAAATATTATTTGTAGACGATGAAGAAAACATTTTAAAAACCCTTAAACGCTTAATGAGTTTTGAGGATTACGAATGTTTTTTTGCCTCTAACGGAAAAGAAGGGTTAGAGCTACTTCAACAAACACCCATTGATATCATTATATCTGATATGCGTATGCCGGAAATGAATGGCGATGATTTTTTAGCCGCCGCGCGTGAGATTTGCCCAAATTCAATGCGATTTATTTTGTCGGGTTACTCCGACTTTACCTCCATGATTAAGGCTCTGAATGAAGGCGGTGTACATCAATTTATCTCCAAGCCTTGGGATGATGAAGCCCTCCTTCAAAAAATTCACGATGCCGCTGAGTCTGTAAAAATAAGAAGCGAGCGCGATAGACTACGAGAGCTAACAGAGCGACAAGCTCAAGAGCTCAAAGATGCCAACCAAGGTTTAGAAGCAAAAGTTAAGGCACGCACCAACGAACTGGAACAAACTTCCGACATGCTCGATTTAAGCTTTCAAGAGCTTAAAGCCAGTTATGGCGTTTTTATTGATGTGATTGGGCAGGTGCTGAGCCTTCGTTCCGTTGCGCCTAAAGATTACCTGAATGATATTGCCGATACGGCAAAAGCCTTAGCGGCCGCTAAGGGCATGAACGAAGATCAGCAAGATAATGTTTATAAAGCTGCAAAACTACACGAGCTAGGGAAAATCAGAATACCTGAAAACATTCTAAAGAAACCACTAACACAAATGTCAACTCAAGAGCTTAAAGAATACAAAACCTACCCAATGCAAGGTTATGCGCTGTTAGCAAGCTTGGATAACTTAGGCGAAGTTGCGAACTATATTCAGGCGCACAGCGAACACTTTAATGGCAAAGGTTTTCCTAACCGACTCAGTGAAGGCCAAATTCCGCTCGGCTCTCGAATCATTTCGATTTGCATGTATTACTTCATGTATCGGAACGGGCTCATCGATGGCAACAGCCACGATGAAGACGAATCGGAGAAGTTTATTCGACAAAAGGCCGGTCAATGGGTCGACCCTGATTTAGTGGAAGCATTTTTAGAATGTGCGGAAGAAGAGTTAGCCAAAAAAGGGCAGTTTGAAAGCCGTATCGCACTGTCACAAGCTCAACCAGGCATAGTGTTATCACGTGATTTATTTAACGTACGTGGTGTCATCATGCTAACGAAAGGCACCATGGTTACGCTAAAAACATTGGAGAAACTCAGATACATCGCCGAGAAAGACTCAACCGACTATACACTCTATATTGAAGTCACGAATACGTTACCAACAGAAGGTGACGCTTAGTTTTTGTTAAAGACTCATGCACAGTTAAAAGTGCATGAGTCTATTTTGAGATTACTTTAATGTCATCATCATTGTCATTGGTGATTCTAAGAATTGCTTCCAGCGATTATTAAAGCGAGCAATGGTGCCACCATCGAGTACACGGTGATCGCCCGACCAGCTGGTTTGAATGATCTCGCGTGCCACGACTTGACCGTTGCTGTCAAAGCGAGGCAATGACTGTATTCGGCCAATGCCAACAATAGCGACTTCAGGCGCGTTGACAATGGGAGTTGTCACCGTGCCACCAATAGACCCAATGTTCGAAATAGTTACCGTACCGCCTTTTAAATCGGCTGGCGATAAACGGCCCGCGCGCCCGGCTTTTGTCAGCCGCTTAATTTCGGCTGAGACTTCCGCTAACGACATCCGATTCACGCCTTTAATATTTGGCACCATTAACCCCATTGGGGAATCGACTGCCATGCCAATGTTATGATCAGAGAACTGGTGTATCTCTGTTCCAGCATCATTTACATGGCTGTTAATGATTGGAAATTCTTTCAGCGCCAGCGATAAACTTTTTACTAAAATGGCCATCAAGGTTAACTTTTGCTCACTGTCTTCCGATGCCTCATTCAAGGTACGACGCATTGCGTTGGCGGCGGTAATATCCACTTCTTCAGCAAAGGTGAAATGCGGAATGGTGGAGACACTGTGCAACATTTGTTTTGCCATCGCCGCACGAATGCCTTTAATAGGAATAATATCTACGGCCGATTCAGCTGCGGGCGTTGCGTTGGCAGAGACAGCTGGCTGGCCGCCTTCGACAAAGTTAAGCATATCTTCTTTAAGCACTCGGCCATTTGGCCCTGTACCTGGTACCTGGGCAATGTCGACATCTTGTTCTCTAGCAATGCGCCTTACCGCAGGCGTCGCCAATACTTTTCGGCTGGTGCTTGGTTCAGTTTTTAAGCTTTGCGTTACAGCTTCTACTTTGCTTGGCTTAGCCTCTTGCTTTTCTTCAGCCGCAGGTTCTGCTTCAGTATTACCGGCTGATGCAGATAACTCTATTTGAAACAATGGCGCATGCACTTTAGCAATCTCACCTTCTTTCACATAGTGTTTTACTAGAATGCCAGCGTGCTTGGCAGGTATCTGGACCAATGCTTTATCGGTTTGAACATCAGCAATGGCCTGATCTTCTTCGATCACATCGCCTTCTTGTGCTAACCATTCAACCAGCTCACACTCCACAATGCCTTCGCCGATATCCGGTAAAATAAAATCTTCTTTCATGGTCGGCTCCTTAATAATTCATGCTGTGTTTAATGGCTTCAAATACTTTACTGGCATCAGGAATGTATTCGGCTTCATGCGATAACGGGTAAGGGACATCCATTCCGCACACGCGCAATATTGGCGACTCTAAGTGCAAAAACGCCTGCTCTTGGACCGTCGCAGCGACTTCAGCACCAAAACCATTTGTCAGTGTCGCTTCGTGGGAAATAATCAGTCGGCCTGTCTTTTTCACTGAATTAACAATGGTCTCGACATCCCAAGGTACAATCGTTCTTAAATCGACGACTTCACAAGAGATTCCCTCTTCTTGCGCTAACTTGGCGGCTTCAGTAATGATCTCCATCTGAGCTCCCCACGCTAATAAAGTAATGTCTGTGCCTTCTTCTACAACTTCGGCCACGCCCAATGGAATCTCATAGTCTTCTTCAGGCACTTCACCAACAGACGCACGGTATAAGCGCTTCGGCTCAAAGAAAATTACAGGGTTATCTTCTCGAATAGAGGCCAACAATAAACCTTTAGCTTGATGCGGATTACGAGGCACCACAACTTTTAAGCCTGGCGTATGGGCAAAATAAGCTTCGGGAGATTGTGAGTGGTAATGCCCACCATGAATGCCACCACCGTAAGGCGTTCTAACGGTAAGACCGCCAACATTAAATTCATTACCACTGCGGTAACGAAATTTAGCTGTTTCATTAACAATCTGATCAAAGGCTGGGAATATGTAATCGGCGAATTGAATTTCTGCAACGGCTTTAAACCCGTTTGCAGCCATGCCATTGGCAAACCCTAAAATGCCTTGTTCAACTAAAGGAGTATTAAACACTCGATCTTTGCCAAACTTTTCTTGCAAGTGGCTGGTCGCTCTGAAAACGCCGCCAAAGTGGCCGACATCTTCACCAAAACAAACGCATTTTTCGTCTTCACGCATGGCCGTTTCTAAAGCGCTGTTTACGGCCTGAAGGAGATTGATTTTACTCATGAGTCTAACCTCCCAGAAGTTTTCGGATAAGCCGACGGGTACTTTCTAATGTGTGATTTAAGATCGGCCAACTGGCTTTCTAAAATAGCCGAAGGTTCATCAAATACGTCGGTGATGATGTCATCAATTTTATTCACTGGACGTTTTTCGGCTTCTTTCATTTGCGCAAGAATCTCTTCGCGGTATTCGGCATAGAGCGCGTTTTCTTGCTCATCGTCCCACCAGCCTTTTTTGGTCAACCAATGCTTATAGCGTAAAACTGGGTCTTTAGTGGCCCATTTAGCTTCTTCTTCTTTTGAGCGATAACCGGTAGGATCATCTGAAGTAGAATGCGCACCTAAGCGATAACTCATGGCTTCGATCAATACAGGCGCATTGTGCTCGATGGCATACTCACGAGCGACTCGTGTGGCCTCATAAACTGCGAGCAAATCGTTACCATCTATACGAATGGTTTTTATCCCATAGCCTACGCCTCGGCTTGCAATGCCGTCGCCAATGTATTGTTCTGAGGCAGGGGTTGAAATGGCATAACCATTATTTCGACAGAAGAATATAGTTGGGCATTTAAGTACGGCCGCCATGTTTAAGCCGGCATGAAAATCACCTTCACTTGCGGCGCCTTCACCAAAGTAGCAAATAGTACAGGCTTTGTTACCTTCTAATTTTTGACTGTAGGCGTATCCCGAGGCTTGCGGAATTTGCGTACCCAAAGGTGAAGAGATGGTCATGTAGTTCAATTCGTTAGAACCATAATGAATAGGCATCTGTCGACCTTTACCCAGATCGCGCTCATTTGAAAAACACTGATCCATGAACTGCTCGGTACTAAAGCCACGATAACGCAAGGTGCCCTGCTCACGATATTGAGCAAACACCATATCTTTGGCTTCTAACGCTGCTGCCGAACCAATCGACGCGGCTTCTTCACCTAAGCAAGGCATATAGAATGAAATACGGCCTTGACGTTGGGCGCTGACCATTCGTTCGTCAAACACCCGAATAAAGGCCAGGTCGCGATATATTTTAAGTGCAAATTCTTTCGACATCTCAGGTTCGACAGCCTTGGGGTACAAGGTGCCATCTTGCTTCAACACTTTAAAGATGGGTATTTCTAAAGCGTCGCCTGAGATAAATGTAGGTTTATGAATGGTCTTACTCATAAAAACCTCCTCTCGTGTTATTTTAATTAGACGTGGTTAGCCCAAGAATCATTCTGATAAACTTAGACAGCCTTTTTCGAACTGAACTTGTGTTACTTTTTATTATTATTTTCATTTTTAATATTTTAATTTTAGTTTGGCGCTTTTAATTTAAGAACCAATTAGGTTTTCGTTTTTCAAGAAAAGCACTCAACCCTTCTTGGCCTTCGTCAGAAACACGTTGATTGGCAATACGCCAAGCTAAGTTTTCCATCAATGTTTCATCTATTGTTCGGGTGCTGACATCTCTAACCAACTTTTTAATTTTTCGATGCGAATTTGGTCCGCCGGCACACAGGTGATTCACTAGCGTTGAAAGCGTTTCATCAATTTCATCAGAAGCAACTACCTCGTGTACAAGCCCCAAGCTTAACGCTTTTTCGGCACTGAAACGTTCACCCGTTAGCATGTAACGTTTAGCTTGTCTGGCGCCCAATGCCTTGACGACAAAAGGGGAAATAGTGGCTGGGCTTAATCCTAACCGCGTTTCAGACAACGCGAAAAAGGTTTGCTGTTCAGCAATAACTATGTCGGCACAGGCGGTTAAACCAACACCGCCACCCATTACAGCCCCATGAACAATGGCAATAACAGGCTTTCGACAATGCGCGAGATTAAACATGAGATCGGCCAATTGCTTCGCATCGGCTACGTTGTCTTCCATGCTGACAGCTTTCATGCCCTTCATCCAATTCAAATCGGCACCGGCACTAAAGTGTTTGCCATTTCCGCGCAAAACAATGGCACGAATATCTTCTGAATCTTGAGCGTTCTCTATGTGCCCATTCAACGTGTTGATTAACTCGTTATTAAAAGCATTAGAAACGTCTGGTCTGTTCAGACGTAAGGTTAAAATATGATTTTCTAGTTCGGCTATTACCGTCATTGTGACTTACCTATTAACTGAATCGTTTTTCAATGTCGCGCGCAATGATCATTTTTTGGATGTCACTGGTGCCTTCATAAATTTTTGCCACACGAACATCTCGATAAATTTGTTCTAAAGGGAAGTCATTTAGGTAACCGTACCCACCTAACACCTGCATAGCTTCTGAAACAACCGATTCTGCCATTTCACTAGCCATCAGCTTGGCCATAGCCGCTTCTCTTAGTGCGGCTTCACCTCTATCTTTTTTACACGCTGCCAACCAAACTAACTGACGCGCGGCTTCTATTTTGGTATCCATATCGGCTAGCCTAAACGCAATGGCTTGATGCTCCATTAGCGGCTTATCAAAACTCTTTCGCTCAAGGGCGTAGTTTGCAGCAATATCAAAGGCTGCTTGAGCCATGCCGACACATTGTGCCGCGATACCAATACGACCACCCTCTAAATTAGCTAAAGCAATTGCGTAGCCTTGGCCTTCTTTACCTAATAAAGCATCACTGGGTACAACCACATCGTTGAAATGCAATTGAGCCGTATCAGAGGCATGTTGACCCATTTTCTTTTCAATGTTGGTCACTTCAAACCCAGGCAGTTCAGACGGTACTAAAAACGCACTCATGCCTTTTTTGCCTAACTCTGGGTTTGTTACGGCGAATACAATAGCCACATCGCAGATTGAGCCATTGGTGATAAATTGCTTGGTTCCACTTATACGCCAACCACCGTCTACTTTGGTGGCTTTGGTTTTTAACGCCGCGGCATCTGACCCGGCTTGTGGTTCCGTTAAACAAAATGCACCCAGTTGTTCGCCTGTCGCTAATGGCGTTAGCCATTGCTCTTTCTGTTGGTCTGAGCCAAATGCATTTACTGGTCCGCAGACAACCGAGTTCATAACCGAAGTCACTGTGGATAAAGCACCATCGCCTTTGGCAATTTCTTCAACCACGAGCGCTAGAGATAAATAGCCTGCGTCACTTCCACCGTAAGTCTCGGGTACTAACATACCGTAAAAACCCATTTCACCCAGCTCTCGAATGGTATCAACGGGGATTTCGCTGCTTTTGTCCCAGAGTGCACTGTTCGGTTTTAGTGCATTAATAGAAAAGTCTGAGGCGGCATCACGCATCATGCGTTGAATGTCGTTTAGCTCTATCACAGTGACCTCTTCGGCAGTTCGCCTTGATAAGGATAGCTTAAGTAAACCGCCCTAGGCTGTTTATACAGCTTCTTTAGACGCAGAATCCCTAAGGCTTAAATCGTTCATTTTTATTTGGGGTGTAGGCTAATTCAGGTTTACGTTAACGTCAATTCGGTGAAAATATAAATTTGTCAGTTAATGTGTACGGTTAACTCAGAAAGGCTGATAAACAGGAGGTTACAAGCAGAGTGAGTGTGTGCTCACTCACTCGAATCGGTGTTGTAAGGCGAGCCTTACTTAGAACGACATGGCATTTGATAAATCATCATCAATATCACTTGGGTTAACCACTATGGCTTCCTCTTGGCGATCTGGGAAGACCGCGACCACAACTTGATCTTCTGTTAACCCAGGCACCCAACGAGTCTGCCATGCGTTTAAATCTATCGACTGAGGTTCACAAGCTTTCCAATCTCCATGAACCCACTGCTGCGCACATTCTTTATGAGGCCAAATAGGTAAACAATCGCCATCTTCACTGTTCAACAACACAAAGCCTTTGTTGTCGGACAGGATCCAAATTTCCTGCTGCTCAAGCGCCGTTTCGACAAGGTATTCATACCTTTCTTGTGAATCGAGTTGCTCTAGGTGCTGGTATGGGTTTGGGTTACTCATAAAACTCTTCATCGTTGATATTTGTGCACAGTGTGCGGTGGTGTAACGCAAAGGTCGAGGTTTTTTATGTGAATATTTACTTTGGTATTGATAATCATTATCAACTAATGTTTAATCGCACGCAAATGATAACCATTACCAATAAAAGAGAGTCTCCATGAAAAAGTTTCTGCTCGCCCCACTTTTTGTTTGCGGCATTGCTCAAGCCGACATTACGCCTAGCCAAGTGATTGAAGGCTATGCCGATTTAGCGCTGGCCACTTACAGTGATGCTCTACATACGGCGGAGCATCTGCATGAGCATTTAGAGTGGCTGGTTAAATCACCCTCACAGAGTGCACTAGACGAGGCAAAGGCCGCTTGGATTGCAGCACGACCTTCATACCAACAATCTGAAGTATTTCGTTTCGGGAATAGTATTGTTGATGATTGGGAAGGCCAGTTAAATGCTTGGCCGCTCGATGAAGGCTTAATTGACTATGTCGACAACAGTGCCTATGAACATGAATTAGGTAACGATGGCAGTATGGCTAACATTGTAGCTAACAAGAAGGTTGGCGATCTAAAAGTATCACGACTTAACCCTAAAACATTAGCCAATTTAAACGAATTTGGCGGATCAGAAGCTAACGTTGCCACCGGATACCACGCCATTGAGTTTCTACTTTGGGGTCAAGATTTGAATGGTCACGAGGCTGGTGCGGGCAATCGACCTTGGACCGATTATGCAAAGGGCAATGAGTGTCGCGACGGTCACTGCAAGCGCCGAGGACAATATTTATTGGCCGCCAGTGAATTGCTGATTGATGATTTAGCCTACATGGTGAACCAATGGGCGCCAAACGAAGACAATTACCGTGCTGAACTGTTAGCGCTAGAATCAAAACAAGCGTTAAACAGAGTGCTCTTTGGTATGGGCTCGTTAGCTTTAGGTGAACTGGCAGGCGAACGAATAAAAGTAGCTTTAACCGCTAACTCTACCGAAGATGAACACGATTGTTTTTCTGACAACACACATAACTCTCACTACTACAACGCGCAAGGCATCGCTAACCTTTACTTTGGCCACTACACCGATGCCAATGGTGAAACCTTGTCCGTACCTAGTTTGCGCGACTACTTTGCAAGCCAAGGTGAATTAGAGTTTATTCACGACGCCGATAACGCTTTTCATGCAACCGAAGCAAGCTTGATGAAAGTGGTTAAAAGCGCAAAAGCGGGCATTGCATTCGATCAACTCATCGCACCAGGTAATGCCACCGGCAAGGCAATGTTAACAAACGCCATCAATAACCTTGTAAATGAAACGCACGTCATTGAGCGCATGGCTCAGCTTTTAGATATTGCACAACTAACACCTGACGATGCTGGACATGAATTTTAATCATCATACCAAATGCTTATTGGGTTTTAGCATGGCGGTGGCTGTTTATTCAGCCACTGCTTTTGCGCAATTACCACTGACGGGTGGGCAAACCACCACACAAAAAACTGGCTCAGCAGCCTTTAGCCAGCCTGCGGCTAATTTACCCCTGCTCGACCGAGTCGACTTCAGTGTAGGAAACTCATTCTTTCGTAACCCTTGGGTGATTGCACCCAGCTCGACCGTTGCGCGCGATGGGCTCGGGCCACTGTTTAATACTAACGGCTGTCAAAACTGCCACATACGTGATGGTCGCGGACACGCACCAATCAATGAAGACGATACTGCAACTTCGATGCTAGTGCGATTATCAATCGTGGCTCTAACGGCCGAAGAAAAACGCCAACAACTTAAGCGTGGCCCAAATGCCGAGCCTAACTATGGGCACCAATTTCAAGACGGCGCTGTTCCAGGTGTGGCTCCAGAAGGTCGAATTGAAATGTCTTGGAATACAGCGTCGTTTCGTTACCCCGATGGTGAAAAGGTTACGTTAAGATCTCCGCAATTATCACTGACCAATCTTAACTATGGCGAGTTGTCTAAGCAGGTACAAACCTCAATACGGATTGCTCCCCAGATGATTGGACTTGGGTTGCTCGAACAGGTAAGCGAACAAACCATTCTCGCAAATGCTGACCCGGATGATGTCGACAATGATGGTATTTCTGGCCGAGCCAATTTTGTTTGGAATGTTCGACAACAACAAACTCAACTAGGGCGATTCGGTTGGAAAGCTGGCATGCCCACCTTAGAACAACAAAATGCAGCGGCTTTTAACGGTGATTTGGGGATAACCAGTGAGTTGTTTCCTAAAGATCATTGCACAGAAATTCAACGTCAATGCCTTAGCGCACCCAATGGCGATTCAGGTGCTGAAAAAGAATTGCAAAAAGATGTTCTCACCGCCGTCACTTTTTACACTCGTCATTTAGCCGTGCCTATACAACGTAACCACAACAGTAAAGAGGTTATGCAAGGAGAAGCGTTATTTAAATCGACAGGTTGCGCTGCTTGCCATACACCCACAATGAAAACACCTTACCTAGCCGATTTACCCGCGCTGTCTGAGCAAACCTTTCATCCCTTTACCGATTTATTATTACACGATATGGGTCCTAAATTAGCTGATCATCGAGAAGAGTTTTTAGCCAGTGGTCTCGAATGGCGAACGCCACCATTATGGGGGACGGGTTATGCACTTGAAGTAAATGATCAGGTGGCATTATTGCACGACGGTCGCGCGCAAAGTGTTGAAGAAGCTATTTTGTGGCACGGTGGAGAAGCCGAGACAAGCCGGCAACGCTTTATCTATTTAGCGAAGCAAAAGCGAGACGCCTTAATTGCATTCGTTAACTCACTTTAAAAGGTCAATATGAAACGCTTTCTATTTTTACTTGTCACTGCCTTTTTTTCTTTATTGGGTACATTGAGCGCGGAAGAAAACCGTTACGATTTGGAGGTTTTAAGACAATTTAAAACCTATACAACACAACTAGAAAATGCCGTGACCAGCCAATGTGAAACCGAGTCTGGTGTTAACTTCACACAACTATGGACAGAAACTGCTTCGCAGTGGTTTCTAATTAAAGGATTAGGATTACCCGCGCTTGAGTTTTTACAGTTAGACCATCAAGTTGTGTTTTGGCCCGATTCAAAAGATCGTTTACGTAAGCAAGTAAACAATGCCCTCACATCACAACTAAGTTCAACACAATTAGATGCCTTACCAAACTCCGTGATGAGCTTATCGGCCATTGAATACATTCAAACGCTTACGCCAAGCGATGAGCATTGCCAATGGCAAGCGGCCATTATGAAAAAGCAAACTGGGCTCGCAATAGAATTGTTTGACCTTCAACAGTATTATGAGTTTTCAACTTTCGAACAGGTCACCGCCTTGCACTCAAGTGTGTTGCTTAGTCATAGTTTATTGAAAGAAGTGTTATCGAACAGCGCAAAAGTTAACTGGGCCTTAGCACCGGGGTGGCGGTCTCAATCTGGCTGGCCAATTTTACAAGCACTGAGCGCTCAAATTAATACCTTGTTTAAACAGCTCGACCCGGATTCTGATCAGCGTGCACGAACAGAACTGTTGCTTAAACAAGTGATCGATTCAGAAGCACCACTAACTCAATCAGAACTAGCTGATTTAAACCAGCAACTTAAAATGCTGGCGCACTATATAGAAAATGACCTCGCCTTATCACTCGATATTTATTTAGGGTTTAACAATTTTGACGGTGATTAGTCGGCGAGCGTTTTTACGCCAAGGGTCGGCTTTGGCGTTAGCCGCTCCACTTAAATCTTTAGCCTTTGCAAACGCCACGACCAATACTGACGAGCTAATCATTGGCGCGTCCAGATTAGGCAGTGACCACTTTGCCATTAGCGCAGTAAACCTTGATGGCGCGCTGCAATGGCAACTGCCTTTACCGGGCCGCGGGCATGATATTGCATTGCACCCAAACCTAGACATTGGTATTGCCATTGCGCGTCGACCGGGCAGCTATTTACAGTTATTTAGCTCACGAACCGGCCAAGATTTAGGGCTAGTCAGAGCTGGTAATCAATTAAAGTTGAACGGCCACGCTTGCTGGGTAAACAACAAGCTCATTGTCAGCGCCAGTCATCGAGTCAGCTCTCAAATGTGTTTACTCAGCTACGAATTAACTGAAAATCAATTGGTTGAAGTTGGCCAGCAGTTTTTTGACTATATTGGACCACATGAAATCGCCTTTGCGGCTAATGCCGTTTGGGTTGCTGTTGGAGGTTTAAAAACCAAGGGTCGAGAAGTAACCAATAAAAATAGTCTTACCTCATGCGTGCTCCAACTATCACCCAATAATTTAAAGGTAGAAAAGGTGTTCCCGGCTCCTTTTGCGGGTCTCAGCCTAAGACACCTAGCCTTCTCAGAACACGAAACTCTTTATGTTGCAGGCCAATACCAACTGGACCCAAACAACAGCCCACCACTTTTGTTTGCACTAAAAAATGAAACGCTCACGCCACTGAAGGCACCGCCTAGCCTTTGGGCTCAACTGAAAGGCTACATCGGCAGTGTAGGAGTCAGTGAAGGAATGATTGTAGCAACCAGCCCTCGTGCTCACTGGCTAGGCTGGTTTGCAGAGCATAATTTTGAATTGACCGATCAGTTTTTACTGCCAGACGTATGCGCACTGGCAGCAACCTCTCAAGGTTTGTTCGCAGGTTCAGGCACAGGGAGAGTCTACAACCAAGGAGATGTGATTCCGAGCAAGATACGATGGGATAACCATTTCAGTGCGACTTGAACATAAGCTAAAACCTTGAGAACATCGGGGCATGAATCACCCCTGAGGTCCGTATGATTTTCCCAAACAATGATGACGGTTGTGGTTGGCTTAACCAACTCGCGCCCCGCTCCGCAAACGCGCAACTGCACGAGCAGATTATATGCGACTGGCTGATCATAGGCGCAGGTTACACAGGCTTGTCTGCAGCACGAAAACTTGCTGCTCTGCGACCAAATGATCAGATTGCTATTGTTGAAGCGCAACACGCGGGCGAAGGTGCCAGCGCAAGAAACTCAGGCTACTTAGTAGATTCAACCTTAAATGACGGCCACCTGACCGGCGAACACCTCAGTTTGTATAAGCAAAAATATGATTTAAACCAAGTGGCTTTAGAAACCGTTAAGAAGTTTGTGGATGCTTATCAAGTAGATTGTGATTGGGATGAATCAGGCAAATTTCACGCAACGTCAATGATAAAAAACGAAACTAAACTAGAGCAGTTTCATCAAACATTGGCCAGCTGTGGCATTAAAAGTTCATTGCTGGCGGGTAGCGAGCTACACGAGCGCCTTGGTACCAAATTTTATCGCATGGCGGTGCACACGGAAGGTGGCGTCATGTTACAACCGGCTAAATTAGCGCGCGCTATGATTACCGCTTTACCCAATAATGTGGCGTTATATGAGAATACGCCTGTCCACAAAATAGAATACGGCTCCAAAAAAGTATCGGTGACTACGCACCAAGGTTCAGTGACGGCGAAACAAATTTTATTATGTGCTAACGGCTTTTTGCCATCGTTAGGTGCATTCACGCAACGCGCATTTCCTTTGACGTTAACCGCTAGCTTAACCCGTACGCTTACCGAACAAGAATATTCATCAATCGGCTCGCCAAAGCCTTGGGGGTTATTGTCGGCACAAGCCATGGGCGCAACCGTACGGTTAACCGAAGATAAACGCATTATGATTCGTAATACGGCTGAAGCGATCACCGGTGTTCACTTATCAACTCAAGCGTTGCAACGGCGTATTCATGTTCACCAGCAGGGCTTAGAAAAACGTTTCCCTTCTCTGCCCGATAACCTCATAGAGCACAGCTGGGCAGGCATCACCTGTATCAGCGGAAACTCAGCGAATATTTTTACTCGGGTCTCAGAAAATTGCCTTGCCGCTGGCTGCTATAACGGTGGCGGTATTGGCTTGGCTACGCACTTTGGTGAGCAGCTCGCTTATTTAGCCATCGGCGAGAACACGCCAGAAATTGAACAGATAAACCAGCGCCCACAACCGAATTGGTTGCCACCCCAACCCTTTTTACAGTGGGGTGTTAAAATGCGCTTAGCCAAAGATAGGCTGTTTGCAAAAGCCGAACGTTAATAAAACGCGTTAGTGAGTAACTCTCTAAAAGTACAAAGATAAGCATTGGTGCCATTGCTGACACTTTTGTTCAAATGACATCGCCGCAAAAGCAGGGCTTGTTGATGGCAACTTGTGTGTGGCGATGTTGGCAAAGACAGGCTGCTTGGCAAATACTTTTTTAAAACTGGCTTCTGCTTTACCCCCGTTGAATAAAATAGCCGCCACACTTGTGTGTTGCGTTATAAAAGCATCAATGGGGTTTGCTTGTTCCGTTTGTATATTGATGGCGCTGTCTAAACTGCCTTGACGCTCTGCCCGGCCAAGCACATCCCACAAGGCTATATTTTTATCGAGTAAGCCCGCTAGGCGGTGTTCATAGTCTGACTGTTCATCTAGACCAAAATAGCGACACATGATGGGCCAAAAAGCATTTCTTGGGTGCGCGTAATATTGGTGCGCGTTGAGAGAAGCAACGCCAGGGATCGAACCCAAAATTAATACCTTGGGCTCGCTCTTTGTTTGCGCATCAAAAGACTGAATGGCGTTATTCATAAACTGATATTTTTGCTTACAACGGAATCAAGTTGGCGTATTGCAGCATGAGCACACGCTCTTTACCTTCATCAAAGGCAACGGTAATCCGAGTTTGAGCACCACCGCCTTCGGCGTGAACAATGGTGCCTTCTCCAAACATGGCGTGTTCGACGCGCTGCCCCATTGATAGACCGGCATCTTCAACAGCCATGTTTTGTTGCAACCCAAAATTAACTGGACGAGACACCTGTGAACGCAGCCTAACTTCATTTAAATATTCATCGGGAATTTCACGTACAAAACGCGACACGCTATTAAACGTTTCGTTCCCATACAACCTTCTGCTCTCTGCATAGGTTAGCGTTAATTCTTTTTTGGCACGCGTTATACCCACGTAGGCGAGGCGACGCTCTTCTTGAATGCCGCCGACATCGTCCATCGACATTTTATGAGGAAACAGATTTTCTTCCATCCCGGCTAAAAATACGTGATCGAACTCGAGGCCTTTTGCGCTGTGCAATGTCATTAGGTTTACGCTGTCTTCAAATTCATCGGCTTGGCCGTCACCGGCATCCAACGACGCTTCGCCTAAAAATTGCGCCAGCAATTCACCGGTCGATTCAACATCGACTTCTGTCGAAAAGCTTTGCGCCGCAGTAATCAACTCGTTTAAGTTCTCAATACGAGTGCGCCCTTTTTCACCCTTTTCTTTCTCGTGGTATTCGATCATGCCTGAAGCGTCGTTTACAAACTTCACTATATCGCCCAGATCATCTTGTTCGATAACCTCAACTTCGATATCTGAAATGAGTTGCATAAAATTCTTGAGTGCATTGCCTGCGCGTGCGGCAAATACACCATTTTCTAGCGCTAGCTCTGCCGCTTGCCACAAAGAGCAGCCTTGATCGCGAGCAAATAATCGCAAAGTCTCAACCGTTTTATTACCAATGCCTCGAGGAGGAACATTGATGATTCGCTCCATAGATGCATCGTCTAATCGGTTAACCACTAAACGTAAATAAGCGACTGCATTGCGTATTTCCATTCGCTCGTAGAAGCGAACACCGCCATAAATTCGATACGGCACCTGAACCTGAATAAGCGCTTCTTCGAGTACGCGTGATTGAGCATTTGAACGGTAAAGTAAGGCTATTTCGCTCGGGTTTGTCGAGGATTCAATGAGTCGCTTCATTTCGTCTGCAATAAATCGTGCTTCATCTTGCTCGTTAAAACCCGCATATAAACGGATAGGCTGGCCATCGTCGCCTTCTGTCCAAAGTTTTTTACCTAATCGGCCGCTGTTGTTTTCTATTACCGCATTCGCGGCATTCAAAATATTGGCCGTCGAACGATAATTTTGCTCTAAACGCACGACTTCGGCATCACTTTGAACCGCCGAAAAATTTTGAATGTTTTCTACTTTCGCACCACGCCAACCGTAAATTGATTGGTCATCATCGCCTACGATCGTTAAGCTTAGCTTCTCTCCGACCAGAACACGTAACCAAGCGTATTGGATTTCGTTAATGTCTTGAAATTCGTCGACCAAGACATGCGTAAATCGGTCTTGGTAGTGGGCCAATACATCAGGTTGGTGCAGCCATAGCTCGTGAGCACGCAACAATAATTCACCGAAATCGACCAAGCCACTTTGCTGGCAAAGCTCTTCGTAACGGCTATATAAATCTTTTAATGTTTCTTGATACCAATCACCCTGGGTTTGGACATATTCCGCTCGGCGACCCTCATCTTTTTGCCCGTTAATAAACCATTGAACTTGCTTAGGCTGCACGCGATCATCGGTAATATTGAGATCGGCCATGATTCGTTTAACTAATCTCAGCTGATCGTCAGAATCCATGACCGTAAAGTTTTGCGGTAGATTAGCTTGTTGCCAATGTGCTTTTAACAATCGATGCGCTAAACCATGAAATGTGCCAACCCATAAACCGTGAGAAGGCGTTTCCAATAACTCTTCAATACGGCCTTTCATTTCTCGTGCCGCTTTATTTGTAAAGGTAACCGCTAAAACACTGTAGGGAGAGGCAAGCCCTGCTGCAACAAGCCAACCAATGCGATGCGTTAATACGCGTGTTTTACCAGAACCAGCGCCCGCTAATACGAGTAAATGCTGTGCATCGCTAGTTACCGCTGCTCTTTGTTCGGTATTAAGCAAATCTAGTTGCAGAGAATTCATGAAAAAGCCTACTGTATATAAAAACAGGCTAAGTTTATCAGAATGAAATAAAAAAGGCTTGGCCATTGAAAATTTTCAATGAAATCAAAGAAAAGCGCGTCATATCCCAAAAACTTGCTTAAAAGTATCTATAATTAATACACAGACCATAAATGAAGATACAGATGTACTCAGAATTTGAGACTTTAAGGCACCGACGCCTACAATATTTACTGAAAAATGCACCCTATTATTGGCTCACTAGCCTTGGTTTAAGCATCCTCTGTGCAATATATGAGCTCAATTTCAAAGAAACTCTGCACCTTGGTTCTATCGCTGTATTAGTTTGTGTATCTATTGCGGGTTATTTATCAACAGTTTTCAGCCAAGTACAGGCTCGCAAAGACCCTTTGTGGAGCCCGGTGTTATGGTTTTTAGCTATTTTATTGTGCAACAGCATGGTTTGGGGGCTATTTGCACGCCACGAGCCCTTTTTTAACTCGCTTGCCCTTGTATTAACAGCGGTTGCCAGTATGGCCTTCTACTCGCATGGCCGCCTAAGTGCTGCAGCCATCATTCCAGCAACGTTAATTCCAATTCCTTTTTTGTATTTTTCAAACCTTGAGTTTTTATGGCAACTTCATTTGCCCGCGATCATTTTAATATACATTGCCAGTAAGCAGCGCCACTCAATGGGTTTGGCGAATGTCCGGAGCGATTTTGAAGCATCGCGCTTGAATCATATGATGACGACAACGCAAACCGATCTGCAAAAAACCATCCAGCAAAAAACCCACGAATTACAGGAAGCAAATGCACGACTCAGTACCGAAGTCGATTTGCGTAAAGACGTAAACCAAGCGCTTATTAATAGCGAAGAGCAACTTAATCTAGCTATTGCAACTGCAGGCATTGGGTTTTGGGATTGGGATATTCCCGCACGCAAAGTTTACCACTCAGACACCGAGCGCTTTTTTGGGTTTCAGCAATTGCCAGGACAAGAACCTTTGGATTTGTTCGATATCGTGCTTGAAGACGATATCCCTTTGATCAGAAAAGCCATGCTTGACCACCTACGTGGAAGGACAGATTACTATACCGCGCGGTATCGCGTTAAAACGATACGCAACCAAGATATCAAGTGGATCGAAGACACCGGGAAAATCAGTGAACGGGATGATTTAGGACGTGGCGTTCGTTTACTGGGAACGCGCCGAGATATCACCTTAGATATGCAACAACAAGAAGAACTGAGTTTGGCGGCCAGTTTATTTAATACTAATCCAGACGGTGTATTTATTTTAGATGCACAACAAAACTTCAGAACCTGTAACCGTGCATTTTGTGACATTTTACAACGACAAAAAGGTGAGTTACTTGGAGAGCCTTTGTTCAAAGTATTGAGGACAGAGCAACACGCACGGATAGAATTAGGTGTAGCCAACAATGGACGATGGCAGGGCGACATTGTCGCTGCCAGAGGAAAAGATGAGCGTATTCCTATTTCCTTAACTCTGACCGCCGTCACTCGAGATGATAAATCTGTATCGCATTACTTAGGCATTTTTAGAGACTTATCCGACGTGAGCTCGGCCACGGCCAACACAGAAACGCTCGGTCATACCGATAAACTCACTGGCTTGTATAATCGTGGTTATTTTCATCAGGTATTGAATCAATTCCATGAACACCGCCCATTGCAAGAAAATCATTACGCCGTGTGTGTTTTAAACTTGGACCGATTCAAAACCATCAATGAAAGCTTAGGCATCGAAGTTGGGGACCAACTGTTAAGTGATTTGGCGGCTCGCTTAAACAACTTGCAAGAGCCGGTAAGGCAGGTGTCTCGCTTAAGCAGTGATGAATTTGCTTTAATTATCGAGTATGAAAACGACCAAAATCATTTGCATCAAATTCTGTCCGCCATCCAAGCTGACGTAACTCGTCCGTTCTTAGTCGACGACCATGAGCTGATAGTTACGGCCAGTATTGGGGTTTGTATCGTTTCAGAAAATAACCTGAGCCAATTAATGAATCACGCAATCGCGGCTATGAATCAGGCGCGTTATAAAGGCGGCAATAATTTTCAGTTCTATCATCAAAAACTCGCGACTTCGCCTTTAGAGCGGTTACAACTTGAAAAATCGCTACGCAAAGCCATCGTAAACCATGAATTCTCTGTCGAATTCCAACCTAAATTGAACCTCTCCAGTGGCATTATCGATTCTGTCGAAGCGCTGGTTCGCTGGCGGCACCCACACAAGGGCTTACTCGATCCACAAGATTTCATCCCATTAGCGGAAGAAACAGGATTAATATCGGCCATTGGCGAGCAAGTACTTAATAAAGCCTGCATGGAGGCCTCTACTTGGCGTGACCGAGGGTTTGGTGATATATCAGTTTCGGTTAACTTATCTAGCCACCAGATAAGACGTGATGATCTTTACGAAGTGATACAAAATGCACTCAAAACCTCGCAGCTACCGGCTGAGTACCTTGAGCTAGAGCTGACCGAAAGCATGTTGATGGAAGACATCAATCATGCTCAGGACTTTTTGAACCAGTTAAGATCTCTCGGTGTTCGCTTGGCGCTCGACGATTTTGGCACGGGTTATTCTTCTTTAAGTTACTTAAAGCGATTGCCAATAGATACCTTGAAAATAGACCAATCGTTTGTGGCGGAGATACGCCCGGGAGAAAAAAGCCCGATCGTTGAGGCCATTATGGCTATGGCCGACAGTTTGAATTTAAGCGTTGTCGCAGAAGGCGTTGAAACTCGCCAACAACTGGAATATTTAGAATCGCTGGCTTGCGATTACGCACAAGGATTTATCATTAGCCGAGCGTTACCTGCGTCTGAAATTCTCACCTTAATCAGGCATTCAAACTTACAAATGCTGAATCAAAGCCCCGAATCAGTGCATTAGAAATGCGCTGATTGGCCTCTCAAGACATATAAACACGACTTTAACATTGTTGGCGCGACACTTGCTTACTTAATAGCGACCAAGTGACCTGGCCAATTTGGAAAGCGTCTTCATTGCTACGATGAAGTTCACAGAAATGTCATCCGAAATGGCTAAAATTACACTCGAACTGAGCGATGATAAGTACTCTTGGTTGAACGACTTATAACAATAATACGGCAGTTGCCTCTAAAGGAGCCATGTAAATGTCTACAAACCTTTTTGAACTCGAATTGGCCAATATTGAAGACTCTATCCTCCACAAGCCAGCCGATGCTAGCCAAAACAAGCGACAAGAAAATCATCGTCGTCTTGCGGCTCGCCGAGCTATTGAAGATTATATGGAGCAGCAAAGAATGCGCTCTGAGTATCACGACCTTGAGTTAGACGTTTTTAACTAACAGGGTAAGCAATAAAGGCCGCATTAGCGGCCTTTATTGTTTTTGAAGCTGTTACTTAACTCTACGCGAGATGTTACCGATGGTTACCTGATCGCAGCACTCACCTTTTTCTTGATGGTGAGAACGGCCAGTCTGCTCAAAAAACTTACAAAAATTAACACCCTGCCAGTTATACGACTGATAACCCTTCATCAATGTACTGGTCTTTCAATTTACAATAGTTTTTGGCTGAGTATTTAAAGAAACTCAATTCTTTGTCGGTCAACTTTCGAGCTTGTTTCGCGGGTGAGCCAATGTACATATAACCCGATTCTAATCGTTTTCCAGGTGGCACTAAAGCGCCCGCCGCAATGATGACCTTATCTTCTACCACAGCACCATCTAATACCGTTGCGCCAATACCAATCAACACTTCACTTCCAATCGTACAGCCATGCAAACAAGCTTGATGCCCAATTGTGACATCTGAGCCAATAGTTAAGGGGTATCCTAGTTCATTGTAATCACTGGCGTGAGTAATATGCAGCACGGCACCGTCTTGTACAGAGGTTCGAGCACCGACGGATATTCGATGCATATCGCCTCGTATAATTGCGCCAGGCCACACAGAGACATCATCTTCTAAGGTTACATCACCCAGCACAAAACTGAGTTCTGCAATCATTACTCGTTGCCCGAGCCTAGGCTGCTGATCCCCTAACGTATGAATTGCCATGCGACTGTACCCTCCTGAAGTTATTGGTTTTATCGCAAAAACTTACCACAGACACAGGTTAAAACACATGATTCTTTCGGTAAGCGCTCCTGAGCTTGCTTAAATGCTGAGATTATTGAGCGAACCGTTGCAATTTAAACTAAAATTAACCCATTCTCGTCAAGGTCGTTTATAATTCTGGCCAACAGGTTAACTTTCCTTTTAAGGTTCTCAACATGACAGACAAGGTTTTTATCAGCTCGCAAGAGCTCTTGCAGGACTCCTTTCGCTTGGCACATAAGGTATTAGAAGATGGCTTTCGTCCAGATTTTATTATTGGTATTTGGCGAGGGGGCGCTCCGATTGGTATCGCAGTACAAGAGTACTTTGATTTTAAAGGCATAGAAACCGATCATATTGCGGTTCGAACATCGTCTTATTACGGTATTGGAAAGCAATCTAAAGAAATTAAAGTGCATGGTTTGCACTACTTAATTGATCACGCCAATGCTGACGATTCGCTACTTATTGTTGACGATGTTTTTGATTCAGGTCGCAGTGTAGACGCCCTGATCAAACAAATTCGCCAGCAGTCTCGGTTAAACACCCCGAAAGATATTCGCGTTGCCTGCCCATGGTATAAACCTAAAAACTCACAAGTGGACATTGTTCCTGACTATTACGTTCAGCAAAGTGAAGAGTGGTTGGTTTTCCCACATGAATTATCTGGCCTTACGCCAGAAGAATTAGTCGAAGGCAAAAAAGAACTCAGTGAGATTAAAGATATACTTCTTTAAAAATGCCGATATAAAAAAGGCTCCTAAACGTAAGTTTAGGAGCCTTTTTTTGTGCTGTTAGAAATTAACCTTTCACACCACCAGAGGTTAACCCACCTACAAGGAAGCGCTGAGCAATTAAGAATACGATTGTAATTGGAACGCCGGCTAAAACGGCGGCCGCAGCGAAGTCGCCCCACAATAAATTTTGATCTTGAATGTATTGCTGCGAACCTACTGCGAGCGTCATCTTATTAATGTCACTGATTAACAAAGCCGCCAGAGGGTACTCATTCACAATACCAATAAAAGCCAAAATAAACACGACGGCCAATATAGGCACACTTAATGGTAATAAGATTTTATAAAATGTTTGCCACGGTGTTGCGCCATCGATTGAAGCAGACTCCTCCATCGCGGGATCAATGGTATCGAAATAGCCAATGATCAAGAAAATATTCAAAGCCATCCCGCCCATATAACCAAAGATGAGCGCCGAGTGAGTATTAAGTGCCAACAGATCAATAAATGCACCCAACTTATCAAAGATTAGGTACAACGCGACCAAGAATAAGGTATTCGGAAACATTTGAATAACCAGTAAACTTTTAAGCATCTGATCTTTACCCGTAAAGCCTAAACGCCCAAAAGCGTATGCTCCCGTGGTAGAGAACAATAAAATTAGGAAGCCGGTAATACTGGCTACTTTTACTGTATTCATTAACCAAGACAACACAGGGAATTTAGGAACCGCTACATAAGCATCCCCGTATTGTAAGGTCGTTCGCGTTGCACCTTCTGGTAAACTCGGTACATCTAACTGCCCATTGATCGAGCCTTCGGGCGTTGTGAAATGAACATCACTTGAGTATTGATCACGGTTTTCTTCTAGATCTAATACAATTTTCTGATAATCGTAAAAGCCTCGCTTGTCTGCCCCTTCAATGATGATTTTGTCGCCTACTTGATTCAAGAAGGAAATCGCCAAGTAACTGGTAATAGGAAAATCCTCTTCACTGAATTCCGTATCTGCTTGCAACGACCAGCGACCATCAGCGTAAAAAGTAAGATCCCCTAAGCCGTTATTTAACTCAACAACCTCGACACCGTCTAAATCTTTCTTAAGCGGGTTCATACCGGTGTAATTGTTCTCCAGCGCTAACGCCCAGTGCTCCATTGTAGGGCTAGACGGTATTAGCAAATTAACTGGATCTACTAAGGTTTGGCCACTGCGAAATGAAATCGAAATAACATAGAGCAACGGATAGATTACAAAAAACAAGAATGCTAAGAGTAAAATGTGTACGCCAACAACTCGGGCGAAAAACGATTTTGATTTAACCATGTGAATTCTCCGAGAATTATTTTTGCACGCCAATTTTTACTTTCAATGCTTTGAGATAAAACACAGCCATGATGCCAATCATCACAAAGATAAAAGTCGATATGGTTGCACCCAGTGCATAATCTTGCGTATCACCCAAAAAGGCTAATCGGTAAGCGTAGTTCACCAGTAAATCGGTTCCACCAGCGGGAGGATTAGAGGCCAACATCAGTGGAGCGCCTCGGGTTAAGAGCTGAATTAATACAAAGTTGTTAAAGTTAAATGCAAAGGAGGCAATCAACAACGGCAACAAAGGTTTAATGATTAACGGTAAAGTAATCTTAAAAAAGTTTACGATGGGGTTAGCCCCCTCTAAGCTCGATGCTTCGTATAGGTCTTTCGGGATTGATTGCAACATACCTAAACATAAAATAAACATATAGGGGTAACCTAAATAAACATTCACCAGCAAGATTTTGGTTTTCGACATGGTGATGTCAGTATCCCAAGCCACCTGAAATTGAAACAGCGCATCTAAGGCGTGGTTAATCTGCCCAAAGTTCTGATTGAACAGTGCTTTAAAAACGAGCATTAGAATAAAGGCAGGCACCGAGTAAGGTAAAATCAATAGCAGCTGATAAATACTGCGGCCTTTGATTGGGTCCCATTGCACGAAACTCGCTAAGACAATTCCCAGCATAAATGTTGCGGCTACGGAGAATATAGAAAAGAAAATGGTCCAGGTAAAAATTGATAAAAATGGTTTTAACATATCTTTATCAGTGACGACTCTTATGTAGTTATCCAATCCAACGTTAACTTGGAAACCGGGAGAGACATAATCGCCATTGGGTAGCTCGAAGAAGCCTGTTTCAAAATTTGCGGAAACCTGCTCCCCTGTATCTTGATTGACCAAAACATCGTCTTTTTCAGCGACCCACAATGGGTGTATTTCTGCATATTCCCGTAATTTAGATTTCGCGAGCTCTGTACCATTAGGCAACACCAGCTTGATATCGGCGAGTGGTTGTCGGTAAGTAATCACAGACTTTCTTGGGGCTTCTTCAAGCACTGGCTCTTCGTTGATTGGCACCATGGGTAGTTTAATGGCTTCAGAATTGTCTAACCCAATCGGATCTTGCGTGATGAACATTTGATCATCGTCCGCCACCAGCGCTAAGTGAAACTGATCACCTTGGTGATAAATTTTTAAACCATAAGATTCACTGCCTTCGGCAATATACGTTTGGCTTAAGAAATAATTCTTAGCTTGCTCATATTCGAGTAAGTGCAGGTTCGACTTATTCGTAAAGGTCAGCCCTAAGGTGTATAAAATCGGCATGATGATAAAAAAGGAAACGCCAACAAGTGACGGGAATATATAGCGCCAGACATAAGCTCTATCTGACGTAAATACGAATGCAAAAGCACACGTAAACACCAGCATTATGCCTGCGTATAGCATTTCACCTTGGGCATACATTAAAAAGGTAATGTATAAAAAAAACACCGACAACGTGCAGACTAAGCCGTACTGAATTACCGTTTTCCATCGCTCCTGGGCCGTCATTTCTGGCGCCATCGGGATGGCGTTTGCATTCGCCATGTTCCATCCTTTAATTTACTTATAATTGATAGGGCTAAGATTAAAGTTTAATCGTTGATTTGTAAGGGTTGAATTTAACATAGTTGGGCAAAACCCAGCTTAATCCAGTTCGTTGGTGGACTGCCCCTTAAGCTCTTCACTTAGATTATAGTTAAGCTCAAAAAAAAGGGCTTACAGCCGCAGCTATAAACCCTTTTTTAACCCCCGAATAGAGTTACGGGGGTCTAGCTAACGGATCACTTATTCAGTGATACGAGCCGCTGCATCATTCAATGCCGCTTCAGCTGTTTGCGCACCTTGAGTAATAGAGGTTAACGCAGCTTCCATGTTGCTCCAGAACGCATCCATTTCTGGTACGTTTGGCATTGGCTCACTGGTTGTCCAAACTTTAAAGGCTTCAGCAATACGCTTATCTTCTTTACCCACTTTCTTCATGAATTTCTTATGAGTCACGGCACCTAGGGCACGATCATCATTAACCATGGTCAAACCTTCTTCAGTTAATAGGTAGTTTTCAATGAACTCTACCGCTAACTCTTTGTTTGGAGAAGAAGCGTTGATACCAGCAGAAAGTACGCCAGTGAAAGCTCTTGGCTTACCTTTTCCTACTTTAGGATAAGGCGCAAGTTCGAAATCGATGCCCGCTTTTTGGTAATCAGCCCAAGCCCATGGTCCGTTAATGACACAAGCTACTTCGCCAGCTTTAAATGCGGCATCGAATACGCCGTAGTCAACACCAGCCGGCATAACACCTTCGTCGATTAAATCTTTAATCATTTGAGCACCAGCAATGGCACCCGGAGTATTAACACCCGTTACTTTAGAATTGTAAGAACCATCAACCTGTTCAAACGCGTAACCACCTTCAGCTGTTAAGAAGCCATAAGTGAAGTAAGTGTTGTTGTAATCCCACATAAGCGCTTTTTTACCTTGAGCTGCTAGGCCAGGCGCTGCTTCACGTACTTCATCAATAGATTTAAATGGCTTGTCAACGATATCGGTGTTACAGATCTGAGTAGGACCTTCAACGTTGATTGGGTAACCATAGACTTGACCGTTATAAGATGTAGCCGCCCAGAAAGAGTCATCTAATGCTTTCATAACATCTTTACTTGGAGAAACTGGAGAGATCAAACCAGACTTCGCCCAAGAACCAAAGCGATCGTGTGCCCAAATGAAAACGTCTGGACCTTTACCGATGGCAGCTTCTTGCTGGAATTTACCAGTTGCATCATCAGGCGTTTCAACTGTAACAGTTATGCCAGTGTCATCGGCAAAAACATCACCGACTTCTTGCAAACCGTTATAGCCTTTATCTGAACCAATCCAAATGGTCAGAGAGCCTTCTTCCCAAGCCATTGCTTGAGTGCCTAAGGTAGCACTGGCAACAGCCAACGCAGTAACTAATGTTTTCTTCATCATTGTTGGAGCTTCCTATCTTATTATTGTCGTGTGCCTAAGAATTACTTCATTACAGCACTTAAAGTAACGTCTTCTACTTAAGTGTCCAAGATCGGTTTTTTCATTCTACGGTAAAATCCACCTAACCCACCCCATCTAACTACCTATTTTGGCAAATTAGACGGAATAGCCGTGAATTATTTGACGATCTTAAGTCTATTGCTCAAAGGGTGAACAATAGCTGAATGCCAACTTTTTTATTTGCCTTACGCTCTATTCATCGTCTAATAATGAATAATGCGTTTGCAATTGATACGCCACCAAAAAGGCAATCAACGCTCCGAGTGTGCAAAAAATCGATAAGCTGAACAGGCCACTGTCAATAAGTACCATGGCAGTACCTAATAAAGCGCAAGCGGTAAAAACGGTAATCAAGAACAACCCTTTCATACAACCCCCTCTCTTCAGAATTCTAGCGCACCCTGCGCCAACTGGTTAAAGAGAGTTTAGTTCACATATTTCAGGCCTGCAGCGAATCGTACAAAACAACACTATTTGACGACAAATTGACAGCTCAAAAGACCCCTTATGATTTGAGCTGATCACTTATTTTGTGCACGGAGCCTGCCATCTGATCAAGCAACAGGGCATGTTCAGTTAAGCGCGTAATCTGCTCTGTGATACGCATGACGCTGTCGTCGACACTGATGGCTACCGAAGATTGCTCACCCGTTGCCTCGGCTATTTGATTATTTAACTTTTGCATCTCACTCACGAGCTGAGCCACCTGTTCTATCGAATCTTGAACTTGCCGTGCATGTGCCATATTTTTTTCGCTGCTGGCACGAGATTCACTCATTTCTTTTACGGCCTGCTCGGCACCTTGCTGCAGCTTTTGCACAGTCTCTTGAATCTCAATGGTCGATTGCTGAGTTCGGCTGGCTAAGCTCCGTACTTCATCAGCGACCACGGCAAAGCCGCGGCCTTGATCCCCTGCTCTGGCGGCCTCAATAGCAGCATTCAATGCCAGCAAGTTGGTTTGCTCTGATATTCCACTGATCACTGACAGCACCGTGCCAATCTCTTCGGTATTTTTAGCCAACTCATTCACGACTTCGGTAGAATTGTCGATCCGATGAGTTAATCGCTCCAAGCTTTGAACGCTCTCAGTAATCGTTTGCTGACCAAAAGTGACGGCACTGGTTACTTGCGAGGCTAATTCAGACGCCGTTTCCGTGGTGGATTTTACCTGCTCTGCACTGTCGGATAATTGATGGGTGGCGACCGATACCATCTCTATTTCTTTTTGTACTTTGTTGGTATTTTCCGATAACCCTTCTTCTTTTGGACTCGCTTGTGCCATTAAAGAATCAAGTAACTGTGCACTGTGCTCCGTTGCTTGCCGTGACGAGTTTATTTGCTCGACTAATTCATTGTAGGCCGAAACTACGCCATTTAACTCTGGATCGCTTTGCGTTTCTATTAGCTGCCAATCGTTTCTTTTAATACCAGCCTGTACCCGTACCGATAACTGTTGAATCGGTTTTAACAACCTTTGGAATGCAACCGCCGCCGCTATTGCAATAATAACCAGAAGGGCAACGCTGTAGGTCAGTGCCGATCCGATAATACTCTTTGCGGTGCGTCCAATATCTTCTCCTGCGGCATAGGCAGCATCGCCAGCTTGCTTAATCGCATTAGAGCCTTGGCTAATCTGATCCATTGAGTTGGCTTGTTCATTCACGTATTGGTCTCGTAAGGCATTGAGCAAAGTCAATACTTTATCGGCCTGCAATTTTGCACCTTCGCCCATCGACTTACCCATAGACACCGAATTACTTTCGAACATTTCAAACATACGCTCAGCGTAGAGTTGAAAGCTTTCAGCCTCTTTTGTGATGCCTACAAAAACTGCAGCATTTTCGGGATCACTTTGGCTCATAGCCGTAAGCTGTTGCAAAAGCTGGTCATGCTTTTCTCGGCCAGACTCTAATGAGGCGGTGACCAACGTCAACGCTCCTTGAAAATACCAATAGGTAGTCTCATTCAGTAAATTAATGGCACTGTTTATTTGATGCACCCGCTCGATATTAATTTGCTGATCTGCGATTAACTCAATGTGCTGTGTTGATTGCGCTGCTTGCGTTGCTATGAGGGTTAATTGTTGATCGACTATCGGATGAACCGTCTGAATCTTTTTTATAATAAACAGGTTTACAGCAAGCACTGCCAGCGCAATCGCGAATATGAAACAGACAAAACGCACCTTAAGTGACCCGCTTCGAGACTTAGGCTTTTCTGGGGAGTGGTTTTTCATTAAAGGCGCCTCAAACATAACTATACCTAAGGAGTAGCCTAGCAGCCTTTGCAAAAATTGTGAGATCAGGCTGATAGAGAAACAGAGTCTTATTTATCGTCCATTGTTTGAGTTACTTGAAGGGCTTTTCTTTCTCGAAACGAGCCTTATAAAAGGCATCATTCTCTGGGAGACCAATTAATAGCCACAATTCGCCTTTAGGACTGACCCGGCTACGAATGACTCGAGCTTCTCGGTCTAGGTATTTTTGCAGCCAATCTAAAGCGGCTTGCCTTGAATTAGGGAGCCGATACCACTGGTTCGCCCATTCATTACTCCATGCCATTATTTGATCTTCATACACATGGCGAATGCGCTCATCGACACTGGCGTCCGATAAAGGGGACTGCCGAAGTTGCGTAACAGGGTACCCCGGCATTTGAGGATCACATACAAATGCCGGCGCAGGAGTGCGGGGGCTATCGGGGTATACGCAACGAGTCATCTCGGTATTTAAAGACCGAGAACTACAGGACAACATCAAGCACCCTATGGCCAAATAGGCCAACAAAGACTTAATGTGGAGCCAAACGTTCGCCATAATTACCCTCGTACTACCTTTAAAATCCGAGCCTGTATTATTAAAACAATATACGAGCTCGAATTGTTCCCGTCACTGCCAATACTTTTTCTAATGCCGTTTCAGAGCAATCTGCCGAAACATCAATAACAACATAACCAATTTGCTCAGAAGTTTGTAAGTACTGACCAATAATGTTGATGTTATTTTCAGAAAACACGGTGTTAATTTCCGATAATACGCCAGGAATATTTTTATGAACATGCAAAATTCGATGCGCATTGGGGTGCGATGGTAATGCAACTTGTGGGAAGTTAACGGCCGACAGCGTAGTACCGTTGTCTGAGAATGTCGCCAGTTTTTCGGCAACTTCAATGCCAATGTTAAGTTGCGCTTCAAGCGTAGACCCACCGACATGAGGTGTAAGAATAACATTGTCGAACTCCCTTAACGGTGAGACAAACTCATCCGTATTTGAGCGTGGCTCAACTGGGAACACATCAATAGCGGCACCTAAAAGCTTTTTACTTCGTATCGCATCGGCTAAGTCGTCTATATCTACTACTGTGCCTCTAGCTGCATTAATAAAGACGCTATTCTCTTTCATTTGATCAAACTGCGCTTTTGCCATCATCCACTTAGTTGAAGTCGTTTCTGGCACATGAAGCGAAACTACATCGGCTTTACTCAGAAGATCATTTAAAGAACCAACTTGTTGAGCGTTGCCCATTGGAAGCTTGGTCACAATGTCATAAAACAGCACTTCCATGCCCAGCCCTTCAGCAAGCACACCTAACTGGGTGCCGATACTGCCATAACCCACAATACCGAGCTTTTTGCCTCGGATTTCATAGCTGTTCTCGGCTGTTTTTTTCCAACCACCTTGATGGCAGGCGGCGTTTTTCTCAGGGACACCGCGTAACAATAATATGGCTTCGGCCAAGACCAATTCAGCAACCGATCGAGTGTTTGAATAAGGAGCGTTAAAAACAGCTATACCACGGGCGGCTGCGGCTTTTAAGTCTACCTGATTGGTTCCTATGCAAAAGCAACCTACCGCGACCAGCTTTTTCGCGGCTTCGAATACTTTTTCAGTCAATTGCGTGCGAGAACGGATGCCAATAAAGTGGACATTTTTGATTTTTTCGATCAGTTCGGCTTCAGGAAGCGAACCTTTCAGCAATTCTATGTTGCTGTAACCAGCGTTGGTTAGTGTATCTAAGGCGCTTTGGTGAACGCCCTCTAAGAGTAAAATGCGAATTTTGCTTTTATCGAGGGAAGTTTTGTTCATCTTTGGGCTCTGCTAAAGGTGACTAATAGGGTTGCAACTCCATGATAACACAGGCTTTATGTGGATTTTCAGCCAAATATTGCAATGTAATCATTCATTTCAGGGTATTTTCGCCCTTTTTCTAACTCAATCACAACCAGATACGAGTTATATTGAGTATTCTGACCTCTTTACCCTTGGGTTATTGCCGCCTAGGCCACTATATCGTTATACTTGCCGCCATTCTAAAAATTGCTGACTTGAATAAAACGGACTAATACATGAAAAAACTGCTTATTTTAATTAGTACATTGACTGCAAGCTTCGTGTTTGCCGACTATACAAGCTATGAAGACGAAGTAGCCGAACGTTTGAAACCGGCCGGAAACGTTTGTGTGCAAGGCGAAGAATGTACCACCGCCACGGCTACAGCGACCGTTGCTGACACGGGTCCTAAAAGTGGTGATCAAGTTTATACAACGGCCTGCGCCGCCTGCCACGGCACTGGTGCCTTAAATGCGCCGAAATTAGGTGATGCCGCAGCTTGGGCGCCTCGCCAAACCAAAGGTTTAGACACACTTTACGCAAATGCTATTAATGGCTTCAATGCGATGCCGCCTCGTGGTGGTAATGCCGCGTTGAGCGACGATGAAGTGAAAGCCGCAGTTGATCACATGTTGAATGGTCTATAAAACATTGATCTGAGTACATGAAAAAATTTAAGGGTGGCCTATGCTGCCCTTTTTAATGCCCATCGTTTGAGCGTCAGCGCCAACCCAGCTTTTATGAACAGTTCGACTTCAACTTCTGTATTTAACTCCAATGTACGTACTACTGAGTCTACCACCAAAATAACGCTTCGTTTTTTAACTAATTTATACAGCTAGGTAAGAATAGGGCTAAAGGCAAACACCTGCTTTAACCCAAAATAAAACCAATTCGACGTTATGGGTGGTGTACCGCGACAACTTTTTTCCCATTTAACAACCTACCAAGTAAGTCATTCACTTGCTCAGTTGTGACAGTGGCTAGCATAGCCTCACCATTATCATAATCTGTAATATCGCCGCCTAAAAATAGAATACCGGTTAGATTATTCAAAATACCTGTATTGGTGGCGAGGTTTTGTTTTTCTGATTCCGCCACACGATGACTTGCTTCCAAGACCTCCTGGTCCGTCAACGGGGTTTCTATCAGTTTTTGCAAGGTTTCATCCAATGCGGTTAGGGCTTCTTTTTCTCGAGCTGGTTCTGTACTCAGGTGAATTTGTAATTGCCACTGCTGTTGATCAAAGGTCTGAATACCCTGAAAAACCGCCGTTCCGTATGTGAGACCCGAATCTTCACGTATCGCTTTATGCAAGCGTTTTTCTACAGCTTGAATCATCACTTCCGACGCTAAGTAGCGTTGCACGTCAACGGGTAATTCTGTCTGTGCAAAAAGGTAAGTGATGTCGGTTTTTTCTTCAGCTTGACCCGCAACGCGGATAAATCGGCTCTCTGTGGTAATGGGTCCCAAGCTTCTGCTAACACTTGGCCCAGGCAATGGCAAACCCGCCAAATAAGCCTTTAAGGCGGGGGCAACTTGATCTGGCGTTACATCACCCACAATAGCCACTATAACCCCCTGATTATCCTTTAAAATCGACTCTTGCACCGCAACAAGATCAGCTCTTGTAACCGCAGCAAATTCGTCTGGGCTGAAATAGACATAACGTGGATCTTCAACGCCATAAACCGCCGCTAAGAACTGCTTTTCAAATTCATACGTCGGGGTAGCCTGGTATTGGGCACTGTGTTCCACACTGCTGTTTAAGGTAAGAGCGATCATTTGCTCGTTCAATGCAACATCGGTCAATGAACCAGATGTTAGCTTTAACATTTGGCCTAGCTGGTCTGCTTGACCGGAAAGTTCGACCCCGCTAGCGTTTTCATCAATAAAGACATTGTAACCAATGCCATCAAGATCTAATTTATCGAAAAAATCTTGGCCGCTTCGGCCTTCTAGCCCGGAACGAATACGGACCTCACTCCATTGCTCCGAAGCCGCAATGAGGTCATTGCTCATTTGACGGTTGCCACCAAAAACCATAGTTTGGGTATAGACACGACTCGGTTCAATGTCACTTTGCTTAAGAACGACGGTAATTCCATTCTCTAGCGCCCAAATAAACAAACCTTCCTCTTCTGTTAGGTCAAATTCTTGGCTAATGGAGCCTGGGAATTCATAATTAAGCCCTCCCCCTGCAGCAGAAGTTTCCACTGGCGCACTTACCTCTTGCTGCCAAGCCTCTGCGTATATTGCGGGCCAGTCTTGCGTCTCAGGTGTGATTGTTTTTGGGTGATAAAAATAGGCGGCCAGGTCTTGTGAACCGATGGTTTGAGCAATGTAGTGATTGATCTTTTCAAGTTTAACAGCAGTTGCCATTTTTTCCGATTCAATAACCGCGGCATCAATGTCTTCTAACGCCATATTTGTGCTTAAAAAGTACATCAAGTAGTCGGAGTGGCTCTCGCTATCAGCACCTTGCAGCCAGCTTTGAATGTTCTTATTCTGCATAAGAATTTTTTGTTTGGCCGTTGCAAACTCGGAGGCCGTAATACCATATCGTTGTAGGCGGTTAAGCTCTAGTGTTATATCGTTTAGCGCTTGGTTTTGTTTCCCATCATAAGCCGTCGCCCATAGATTTAGGTATTTAGTTTGTTCAAAAAACTCCCCTATTTGAGAGCCAGCATCAATAATTGCAGCATCTGAAACTTCGCCCAATCGTTGTAACCTTGCACTTAAAACAGACGTATAGACCTGATCGATAAAATCAATCTCGCGGGCAATTGGCGTGTCTGAGCCATACCGATGTACTGGCATATATAACTGCCATTGATGGCTTGTAACATTACTGTCGGTGACACCTTTAAAACGAGATCCTTCTATTGTTACGGTACCTAATGCGTAATTGATTTCAGAGGTTGGCTCAGCAGTCCAGGGCGTAAAAACAGTATTAATCGTTTCAACCGCATCAAAAACGCCTTCTGGATACACCACAACAAACTCAGCGTTGTCTGGGCGGTACCATTTCTGATAATAATCTCTTAGCTGTGTGGCCGTTGCGCTGGCCACGATATCATTATCGCCAATAGGCAAACGATTCAGTAAATGCGTACCCTGATACAAGTCGTTATATTCTTGCAACCAAGACTGCTCTTCTGTTCCAAAGTTAGAACGCCATTCTTCAATGACCACTGGAGCCTCTTTAGACACCTCTTCTTGCGCAAAGCTAATGGCCGTTGCCCAGTCGTACATTACTTCAAAAGCGGTATCAATAAGCTCAGGTTGATCGACGGGAACAGTCAGTTTATAAACAGTCTCGTCAAAAGAAGTATGTGCGTTGATATCGCCACCAAAACTCATGCCTGCCGATTCAAAAAATTCAACAATATCATTTTTAGGAAAGCGTTCAGTACCATTAAAGGCCATGTGCTCGACAAAGTGTGCAAGCCCTAACTCAGTATCCGTTTCAACCAACGAACCAGAGCGTATCCGTAAGCGCAACTCTACTCGGTCACGAGAGCCGTTATCGGGTAACGTTTTTACATACCAGTCTAACCCATTAGGCAATGTACCACTTTGGATAAGAGGATCGGGCACCGCCTGCCACGCTTGCTCAGCGCTGAAAGAAACGACTTGCGAGCGCTCTGTGGACTGCGGCAACAGAACACTGCAACCTGCGAGTACAACTGCAGACAAGGTAGCTCCGATTATTGACTTTTTCATTAAGGTTCCTTCTATGATTTCAGTAAATAACTAATGGGTAAATATGCTTAGATTGGTTAATATCAATCACTTACAGAATTATTAAGCTGGCCCATATTAATAGCCACGTCCGCACTTTTTATAGTTTCAGGGCGATGGGCAACAATGATGCGTGTCACGTCCATTTTCTTTATATTGCTATTCACAACGGACTCACGCTCAACATCTAAGTGACTGGTGGCTTCGTCTAGAAATAATAATTTTGGTTCACGGTAAAGTGCTCGCGCTAGGATCACGCGTTGTTTTTGGCCGCCGCTGAGAGAGGTGCCCATGTCCCCGACCAAGGTATTGTATCGCATGCCAAACTTTAAAATATCTTCATGCACGGCTGCTTTTTGGGCGCATAAGGCTATTTTCTCGAAATCGAGTTTAGGATCAAAGCAGGCTATATTGTCAGCTACCGAACCCGACAAAAGCTGATCATCTTGCATCACCGCGGCTATTTGGGTGCGATAATCATCTCGCTTAGTAATGTCCACTCCATCAACTAAGACTTGCCCACTATTAGGCTTTAACAAACCCATCATTACTTTCAGTAAGGTAGTTTTGCCGCAGCCACTTGGGCCGACGATAGCAGCCGATTGACCTGCGGGGATGCGAAAGCTAATATTTTCAAAGATAGAATCGTCTGTTTCAGAATAACGGAAAGTTAAGTTCTTAACTTCAATAGATCCTTTAACATCAGATAGATGTTGAAGGTTTGCGGTATGTCGGTCTACATCTTCGGCTTCGGTAAAGGTTATATCAGCAAGCCGATCAAGATGAAGGCCAATCATCTTGAATTCGATGAGCATATCTATTAGCCCATCCATACGAGCAACAAACTGGTTTTTATAGCTCATAAACGCATAGAGCATACCCAAAGACATTAGGTTACCCATCACCGACGTTGCCAATAGGTATATAACGACTATGTTTTCTATACCAAATAGCAGACTATTTAGGGTTTCATAGGCAATGCCCCATTTTGCAACGGACACGTCGGTATTTAGAGCTTCAGTGTATTTATTTTGCCATAAATTTTGTCGGTCATTCTCCCGCTGAAAAAGTTTAACCGTTTGAATGGCTCGAACAGACTCCATAAAATTAGAATCTTCTTTGGCATGTGCAATTATACTTTCTTCAGATAAGCGACGAAAAGGGCGATAAAGAGCAAAGCGCAACAAGGTGTATAGGCCAGCGATGACTAAGACAACCAAGGCAACTTTTACAGAGTATATAAACATCGCCGTTAACGTGATTACAGCCATTACGCCATCGACTATGGAGCTAACTAAGCCCGTGGTAAGCAAATCTTTAACGGACTGTAACGACCCAAAACGAGAAACAACATCACCTATATGGCGTTTTTCAAAATAGTCTAAAGGCAACCTAATAAGGTGACGAAATAAATTGGCGGCCATCTGATAGTTCAATTTTGTCGATAGATGCAAGATCACAAAGCTACGCAGAGTATCAGTTGCGGTTTGCAACAGCATAAGTAAGCCAAACCCCAGCGCCAAGACCAACAATAAACTGCCGTCGTTCCGTAACAGCACATCATCAACAACCGTTTGCATATAAAAAGGTGCAACCACTGCAAAGAGCTGCAATAGAAAGGACAGCGCCACAATGGTGATTATATTTCGCTTAAGTCCAAAAATACGCTGCCAAAAGTGAGACAAGGTCAGCTTTTGTCGCACCTCCTTTCTCTCGAATTTTGCAGTGGGTGTTAACTCAAGCGCAATTCCCGTGAAGTGCGCTGAAAACTCAGTGTGGCTATAAGTGACTTCTCCGATCGCAGGATCAAGAACCGTAACTTTGTTTTTGCCTACGGCCTTTAAAACAACAAAGTGGTTCATATCCCAATGCAAGATGCATGGGAGTTGAAGCTTAGATAAATCAGCAAGGTCTAATTGCAAAGCTCGACCCGCTAATTCTAACTTCGCAGAGATATCCATGAGCTGCTTTAAGTTTGTGCCTTGTGAAGAAATCTTAAATTGATTTCTTAAATTTGAGAGGTCAGATACATAGCCATAGTGGCCTGCGATCATGCCGACGCAGGCAAGACCACATTCTGAAATTTCCGTTTGTAGTATTAGCTTAAGCATAAGTTATATTAATTTCTTTTCCTTGTTGCATTCTCACTTCCTAAATATATAAACGCTTCTGTTACTGCTTCAAACCTGTCACGGGGTCAGCATTATTTTTTGAACAATACAATACTCGCAAACTTTGATATCTACCTATGTAAACGATAAACCCCAGTAAATACTGACAAATATTTTAGACTTAACCCTTAAGGTATGGACTATGTGGCTTAACCGCTAAAAAACCTATCTAGCTATAATTTAACTTCCTGATCACCTAACCTGGATTGTGACTTTTTTACCTGCTGACTTAAAATCAGAAAATTATTATGAGTCCAATGCTAAGAACAAGGCAGTTGAAGCTGAGGCAAGCCTTACAGCCCTAACTGTAAAGCTCCAACTTCGTAGCAATACCTATGAGCTACTTTAAAAGGTTTCTTGTGATGAACTTTGAATTAGTCGCTTAAATTGGAGACAGCTGATACTTAATCATGGTAACTCGCTCTAATACCTATATGGACAAGGTCCAATTCTGAAATCTCGATTTATAGCATAATTTTCCAAATTTAAACTGTTGTATTAAGTTAATCTGCGCAACGAAGTCTAAGAATTAGTTTTTCTTCATTATATGTTTCCTTTTTTTCGTCAAGTAGAAGGCTTGTAGTAACTGTCATTGTTATTACCTCACCTCTAGCGATTAGCTCTGAGCAGGTGATCTTTGCCAATGAGTCTATAGTGCTTCCATCTAATTTTTCAAAAAACTTAGAATCTTTAGATATTTTATACTGACTGCCGTCATAATTTAGATCTAACCGATTTGCATCACCAACTAACACGTCTGCATATAAATTACTGAGGACAGCTACACCAACACCAAATAGAATTTTGTATTTTATATTCACAATATTTTTCCCTTATTTAAAGTAGGGGTAGCGAACTACCCCCAAAATCTCATCATGTACCCTGAGGCAAGTTGTGAGCTTGTTTTCTAGCAGCTCGATCTGCTGATCTAGCATCTGCGCAACTCGAAGTTACCGTAATACTAGTACTAGTACTTTTAACAAATACCACTCCTTTGCTCGAACTTGCTGTCGTATTATTGGTAACACTACTAGCACCGCTGCTATTACACTGTTCAAGGACAGTAGCTCCACCAAATACTTCTTTTAAATTCAATTCATTTACGATAATTATCATATCAACCCCTTAAGTATTGCGAGCTTCGCCACAAGTCATGGTATATGTTGTGGAGCTTGATGTGCTGGCGGTACCAGTAACCTTACCAACAGTCTCGTTTACAGACAGTTTGTTCGTAACGGTTATAGTAACCTTATCATTGTCGCTTGCTCCTATTGAATTGCAATAATTGGCTACTAGTGACTTAACTTCGTCTGAACTTCCAGAACCACATACTTCAGCTAATTCAATCCCAACTAATTCTTTCATTTCCTTTTCATTTTATAATTTACAACCCCAGTCATCTTGGCGATTTCCTCAAAGGTTGTATTGGTTTACAAGAAAGTGAACCATTTCACTCGCTCGATTTGCTCTATAGCAAATTTTTTAAAGTATATTCACATTAATTGGTCTTGGAGTCGGCAACAAAAGCTTCTTGCCACCTACTTTTGGCAATGATCTACCTTTGTGTTTTGGCGTTACAGCACTTCGACCAGCGCCTTTTACTTCTACTAGATTTTTAGGACCAATATCTTCCATGTGTTTTCCTTTTCAAGTTTTATTGTTAAACTCGAAAGACCTCATTCCTTTTCGAGTGTTGGTTAGGGGCGCTTCCGGTCATCTTGGCGGATATCTCAAGGGGCGCCCCGCTTTTATCACCATCAAACGTGTGATTCCTTTCTACTCGTTTATCATCTCTAATTTTCACTATCGAAATTATGCAGCCAAGCACTACAACCTACCTTTTAAACTGAATAGGGGCTCAAATAACCATTCTAATAGGGAAGGGCGCAACCACCGCAAAGAGCTGTAATAAAAAAGACAGCGCCACAATGGTGATTATATTTTGTTTAAGTCCAAAAATACGTTGCCAAAAGTGAGACAAGGTTAGCTTTTGTCGCACTTCCTTTTTCTCGAATTTTGCAGTGGGTGTTAGCTCAAGTGCAATACCGGTGAAGTGCTGTGAAAACTCCGCATGACTATAAACCACCTCACCAATAGCCGGATCAAGAATCGTGACTTTGGATTTACCAACAGCCTTTAATACAACAAAGTGATTCATGTCCCAATGTAAGATGCAAGGGAGTTGGAGCTGTGACAAATCTGCAAGGTCTAACTGCAAAGCTCGACCCGCTTGCTCTAACTTCGCAGCTATATCCATGAGCTGCTTTAAGTTGGTGCCTTGCAACGAAATCTTAAATTGATTTCTTAAATTTGAGAGGTCAGATACATAGCCATAGTGACCCGCGATCATACCGACGCAGGCAAGACTACATTCTGAAATTTCGGTTTGTAGTATTAATTTCATCAAGTTTTTTATCTACCTTATTTCGCCAACAAATTCGAAATCGAAATATTTGAATACTGTAAGCAGGATAGCGAAGTAAATGTCCATAAATTGAAGTCGATAAAACAATGATTCTTCTAGCTCAACACTGTTGTCTACGTAAAAAATAATAGCAGCGATATCTCATACGAATGCTTCGCGCTGCTAAAGTAGGGCAGGGACTACAATTCTCTTCATAAATCGCCCAAACAAAGACCCTCTAAAAATTTAGCACTACTTGGCTAGCAGATTAATTAGGCAGAAAAAATGTTACATCCCAACTGTTAGATTACTCACCTCCCTAAGTCTACTCTTCCAAGGAGGATTTATTTACTCTTAGATTCCTCCCTAGTTTTGGCCAATAAACAATTAAAAAATGCGTAATCAGTAATCCCACCAGTGCAACTGTATTAAGCATCTCACCTGATTGATAATTAACTACAATCACAAATGACAGCATAAATAGAATTTCTAAAATCCCCCTTAAATTCATCAAACCTTTTCCTCCTAACTTAATATTTTATTAAACTCGGTATAAATCAACTAAAACTTAAAAACTCAATAGCCAACTTAGGGGGAGAGCCCCCCCCTTCCTTACTAAATTAGTTACATGTTGCTATTGAAACAAGACCAGCGGCCATAGAAACATATGGAGCTTTTTTCGCTGAAAGTACTGCAACATACTGTGAACCTCTGCAAATATCTTTCTTTGCCTTCTTAGAATCCCCCTTAATTGCAGAAGTGGCCCAACCAGGGTGGCCACTATAGCCACCGTTAATCAACTTGCCACCATTCACTTCTCTTACTAAATTCAGGCTTAATTCTTTCATTTTCATTTCCTTTTCATTTTAAAATTTACAACCCCAGTCATCTTGGCGATTTCCTCAAAGGTTGTATTGGTTTACAAGAAAGTGAACCATTTCACTCGCTCGATTTGCTCTATAGCAAATTTTTTAAAGTATATTCACATTAACTGGTCTTGGAGTCGGCAACAAAAGCTTCTTGCCACCTACTTTTGGCAATGATCTACCTTTGTGTTTTGGCGTTACAGCACTTCGACCAGCGCCTTTTACTTCTACTAGATTTTTAGGACCAATATCTTCCATGTGTTTTCCTTTTCAAGTTTTATTGTTAAACTCGAAAGACCTCATTCCTTTTCGAGTGTTGGTTAGGGGCGCTTCCGGTCATCTTGGCGGATATCTCAAGGGGCGCCCCGCTTTTGTCACCATCAAACGGGTGATTCTTGTCTGTTCGTTTATCATTTCTAATTTTCACTATCGAAATCATGCAGCCAAGCATTACAACCTACCTTTCAAACTGAATAGTGGCTCAAATAGCCATTCTAATAAGGTTCGTTCTGCTAATTTAATATCGGCTTCTAACGAAATACCTTCTTTAAGGCTCAACGGTTGGCCGTATGCGTCAATATTCTGTTGGGCTAGCTTTGCAGTCACTCTGTACATGGGCTCTTGTGCATTGACAGCCAAACCTGTTAGTTCATTCGGTAACAATACGGTTTGAGAGACATTGGTTATCGTTGCATCGTATTGGCCAAACTTTTGGAAACTAAAGGCCGAGTAACGTATTTTGACTGTTTGATCTTTTTCAACAAAACCAATTGCACGAGCGGGCACCAATAACTCTGCCTCTAGCTCGCTGCCCTCTGGGGTTAAAGTCAGTAACGGGATATTACTATGTGCTTCTTGCCCTTCACTTATCTGAATATTTGAAACAACACCTGCGCTACTTGCCTTTAATATGTACGCCTGCTGGCCGTAAAGCTGGGTAATACTTTGCGCAATAGCCGAAAGGCTGGCTTCTAATTGGTCTTCACTGTCCATTTGCTCAAAGCTTAAAACCGTGCTTTGTAGTTGAAGTGTTTCTAGCGTAATTTTTTGAGCATCGGAAGTACGAGCGATCTCTTGGAGTTGGGACTTTAGCGACAGTACTTTTTCTAAGGCTGCATCGGCATCGCTTTGGGTGGCTAAGGCCTGATCAGCTAATGACTCCATATTTGCTAACTGTCTTGAGGCTAAATCAAGTTGTTGCGTGATTAGAGTTCTCTGTTTAGTTAAGTGTTTTAGATCACTTTTTATGGCCACAACGCGCTTGGTTAGCTCATTCGCCTTACCTGCATATACTTCTGGCAAACGGCTAAGTTGATTGGACAGTGTATTCCTTTGGGAGAAATACTCATCTAGCATGAGTGTTTCTAAGTGATCACCATTAGCTAGAATTTGATCGCCGTTTATTAAGACGAGTGCTTGATCTTTCACAACCTTGTCGCCTTCTTTTACGAAGATCTCGCGAACAATACCTGAGCGCGATGCATATACTTTTAACACTCCGGTATTAGGTACTAGAAAGCCCTGCACAGTTTCTTTACGCGCATAGCTGCCATTGATTAACAGAACCATAGCGGCAGTCACAAACAATATGAGGGTGATCGTTATAATGGAATACGACAGTGGCGGAATTACTAGAACATCGCCTAACAATCTGTCTTGTTGTTTTTCAACAGCTTGCTTGCGAAATAAACCATGGCGCTCGTCTTTTTGCTCACTAGTACCTAGTGATGCATTGTCCATGTGAGTGGTCATTGCTAATCCCTTTTAAACCAAATAAAACATGACAAACTCTATTGTCAGTTCTGAGCCATCCTTGCTCAATTCGGAAGAACTTTAGTGAGTTATTGAGTTATTGGCAACAGCTTATTCTGATAGCTTTCAATTTTGTGACCCAGGCCATTGATTAGAAAAAGCTAATTAATAACCAAATAATGATCGGGACACAAAGGGCTTGAAGCACACGCACTCCAGAGAGAGCTCTAGACATATTGTAATTGTTCGAAGAGCTTAGGCTTGCTTTGTTATCCATGAAACCTATAGCAACCCGGTTTGCCCTTGATTGGCTTACAAAACTGCCAGTGGAGTGGGTTGACAATATTGAAATAGCAATAAAAATCAGCAAGCCAATTTGAGCAAACATATACTCTTCTATGGTTCTTATGGTTATAAAATCTATGAACTTATTTGCTAAATAAACACCAATCAAAGTGACTATATTAATTAAACATATATCTAGAATGAATCGTTTCATTTAGATCTCCTTTTAGGTTGTCTATAGATGTGCATTCGACACCCCGCTTCAAACTAAGTAAACTTGTTGGTAGCAATGAGTGGTAGGCACCTTCGTTTATTTGTAATTCTATACAAGAAAAGATCTCTAGATATGAATACGCATAGGCCAGATCAACTATGGGATCATATGCATTAAAAAAGATTAGCACTGGTACACTACTCGTACTTGGCTTTTGTTGTTTCAGTCTTTTCCCACAAATAAATTGACGGGGATCCCCCCATCGGGCACCGTAAACACCTAGATCGAATACAATATATTCATCACGATCTAAGGTTTCAAAATCATTACACATGACTAGCTCAAAATGTGTTCTACTAAAGTGGCTACTTTGACTTACGCTATATCCTTCATATTGCGTAGATGCTTTAAAGTCAAACTCGTGCAGAGAACGTATCGCCGCTATCGGACCTTCGTTTGCTAGTACTCTCTGTATTTTTCTAATGAGGTCCAGCTTCAATACTGGTCTACCTACATTGTCAAAAACTGACGTTCCAATACCTTCTATAAATATTGCCTTTTGGGTTAGCTCAGTAAGTACATTTGGGAACTTTCGCTTACAATCAGCATCTGCTAAGCACGCCCCTTTTAAATTCAGAAATACTCTTGCGTACATATATGGATCTGGAATGTGATTTTTATGGCTAAATGAAAGTGGTGCATTTAAAACAAGCCGGTCAATTTCTAGGATACCTAGAATTGTTATTTCAGCCGCCACTCTTGCACTATAAGAAACTCCGTAAAGCACTATATCTGTTAAATTAACATCTAACAATCGAGTCGCAATATCCTTGGCAAAACCTTTACTACTATAACTGGAAGCTCCGGGGTTCATACTAATCACCCGAGCTAAGCAGTCTTCGTAAGAAGTCGCTGCTGAACATGCTAGCGAATTATTAGGAGACGTACCAGGTATTGTATAGATAGTAATAGTGCAAAAATCGCCTTCTGCTATTAGTAGCGTAACCAATTCAGCAGCTTCGTCCTCAGATATGAAAAAACCAGGCCCTCCTGTACCCGGTAGCACAAGATTTTCATCACACTCATTCAGCACACTTTGCCACTTATACTCATAGAATGTATCTACTGCGCCGTTTAGTTTTGAAACCAATAACTTAGTCTCTCGAGCAGAAGATGTATATTCACTACAAGTTCCAAGTAATAGAAAGGCAAATATCATTAGAAGGGACAATATGAAAATAATTTTCGCGATTGAATTTACAGGCAGTTTAATAAATATTCCTTTAAGTCCAATTTGTAGTGGTCAACTCAATAAACAGTGGATGGAGGAGGTCTCCCCCCTCCATCTCAGCTCTAGCGTCCCCCTGGACAGATAGATCCAGCTTTACTCCAACTTGATTTAGCGCAATCCCCAGGTCTAGTCTTACTCACTTTCTTCTTTTTCTTTTTGGGACATAAACCTCTACAAAGTAAAAGGCGCCACCAGGTGCATCATCACCCTTCATCCAACCTCCACCTGTACCATCTGTCCCTCTATCATGCATACCACCAGAGACAAGCTCAGATTTTTCCATATTTATTTCATTCATTTGTTAAAATCCTTTTAATTAACTAGCTTACAACGAGCTATATCCTTGTTCTTCTACTCACCCTACTAAGCAATTGAAAGAATTTTTAATCTCTACTTTGTCAAAGATGGTGAGTTACTTAAATGATCACTAGAGATAAGATTATCAAAACTACCCCAATAAACTAAAAGCAAATCATTTGGCTAACTCTATCTGCAAGCTAGCTGATTGCTTGGGGAGTAGATATTAAATACCTAATATTTTACCAATCTAATAACGCTCAGTAAAATTTGATCGAGTTGAATATTATCGTCATTCTAAATTTTGTGGAATGAAGCTTACTATAGACTATTTAAAATGTGATGGACCTCAAAAAAAATCTGCATAAATATTTTTAGTATATCTAAGTACGCATCTATTGCTGAATCTAATTCAAATTAGTACTTAATCAGCGGCAACACAATACTCCTCTCAAACTCTCTTATATTTTTTTCAGCTAAAAAGTGTATTGATAACCTTGTTGGGCTTTCTTTAACAATTTGTCCTACGCCTAAACTCGGGTGAGAAACAGTTTGGCCAATTAAGGTATCGGTGGAGTGTCCAAGCGTCCAATCCACTTTTAAGGGTGAGCTAAGACAGTTGATATAATGCTCTACGCTGGGGCGGTGCATTAATCTTGGTAGCGAAACGGCTGATTGCTGCGTTTCGATTGCTTTAAACAAAGTTGGTAAGCCCCTAACAAAATCCATAGGTAGAAATGGAGATTGCAGTTGTTCTGAGGTGTCTTTTGGTACCAATAAAATTAACTTTTCTTGAGCACGTGTTATGGCAACATATAATAGGCGACGCTCACTGGCAAGCGAACTTTGGCTGGCGAGTTCGTGTTCTGGTTCATAAGGAAAGAAGCGCCCATTAAGCTCAGGAATGATAACCAAGGGCCACTCTCTGCCTTTAGCTTTGTGGATAGAAGATATTAATACACCATCACTTTTGTTATCACGCTTACGTTGCAACAGTTCCGCCAAGTGTGCGGTTGTCTCACTGGCTAACCAGTTATTCTGCCGTAAGAATTTAGAAAAGGCTTTGACCGTGGCGATTTGATCATCTACTTGCGCGACTGAAAAAGCGTTGTCTTTTAGTGCCTCGTAGTAGTCTGTTGCTTGCGACCAACCCACAGCTAATTCGTAAGCGCTGGCGTTGCCTCGCTCGGCTTTTTCTATCCACCGAGCGCGTTCGAGTAGTTGCTCTGCTTGATATTTTGACAGCGTTTCAGGTATCGCATTACGTAACGCTTGACCCCACCCTGTTGAGTTTGAAATGAGCGACGTCATCATCGTATCGGTCACGGCTTTTTTAACTTTTAAAAATGGCTGAGTTAGCAACGCTTGCCAAGCCGCGCGTCTAACGGCTACCGACCAATTTGCAGCTTCGCCGCTGGCCAATTGGAACAGCACCCTGAATGGTTTAAGCTCATGTCTCTCCAGCACCATAGTATTGTTATCGAGCCGATAAGGAATATTTTCTGCCAGTAGCAGCAACTCTAAACGGACGCTGTTTGACCAAAGACGATTAAGCACCGCTATCTCTGTTAACGGCCTATTTTCTGCCCACAACTTGATACTTTTTAATGCGGCAGTTGCGCTGTCACCACTGACAATCGCTTCAACTTCTGTGTTGGGCGTTGAGCTATGCGAAAAACATTGAGTACGAGCATGATCGGCATGGTAGTTGCCCGCAATCACCTGGTTCGCCAGCAAACTTACGCTGTCACCAAAACGAAAGGTATTGCTTAGGTGATAGTCTGTTACTGCTTCATATTGCTCAGAAAAGTTATGTGTCAATAAGCTTGGGCGTGAACCGCGAAATTCATAAATGGTTTGGTCCGGATCGCCCACCACGATAATTTGTCCCCGTTCGCCATGGAGTACGTCTAACAAGTACTGCTGAGTTGGATTAATGTCCTGATACTCATCGACAATAATTTCATCCATGTGGGCGGCAAAGTGTTGGGCGATCGATGGTTCTCTTTTAAACCTTATAGCTGGCTCATACAACAAGTCGTTGAAGGTGAGCTGGCGTGACTGAGCGCGCCAATCTTCGAAATGATCAAAAGCCTCAATAAAGAGTTCACAGCTTTTAGGTAACCCGGAGCGCTCAAAAACTTCGGTAGGTGAATCCAGTGTACTCTTAACCTGTTCAATAAATGAGACTAATGGTTCTACCCACTTTTTTTTACGTGCCAGAATATCTTCGACTAGTGTGGCGTCGGCAAGAGAGCGAAGTATTCGCCATAACACTTGTTCAATTTCACTGTCTTTAAGCAGTTCTTTTTTGAAAGACGGCATGTCCCCTTGTGACACCAAGCTTTCGCATAATTTATAACCCAAAGAATGAAAAGTGCGAACGGAGGGCAATTGATGCGACGCGAAACCCGATTGCTGTGCCAACCTGCGCCGAAAATCAAGCTGAGCAGACTTATTATACATAAGTATCAGCATACGCTTCGCCCTTACCCCCGCCGCTAGGCGAGCTGAAACATAAGCTGTCAGAGTTTGAGTTTTGCCTGAACCAGCCACTGCAATAATACGTGCATGACCAGATGGGTGCTGAATGACTTGGGATTGTTCGTTGGTATAGCGCACAGGTAGGGTGTCTTTTAATAAAGTTAGACAAGAATAGCATTTTGGCGGGTAGCAAAAAACCTTGCTATAGTAATATCACACCTTGATAATTGTGGAGCACCTAGTATGCCTAAGACCGAGCTAAAGAGTTTGTTCCAACACCTTCGCGAAAGGCTGCCAGAATCAGAAGCTAGCCCGACCCAGCAGATGCTGATGGAAAAAATTCAGTACCATATTCACGATGAAGGTGAAGCAGACCCTGCAGAGCCTAATTTAAGGGAATCGGTTGAAATTCTACTTGATGAGATCGAAGCTGAGCACCCAAAAAGCGCAGCCATTGCTCGCAATATTCTTGAAACGCTAGCCGCGATTGGTATTTAGTTTTCTTTATCTACTCGCTTGCCATGGTAGTTTTCGGGCATTGTTTTAGACGTCGGTGCCCCTAGGTCTTTTAATTTTTCAACCTGATCAATCAATGAGCCGCGACCATCTCGTAACGTCCCCATCGCTTCTTGCCAGGTTGATTGTGTTGTTTCCACTTGCTGCCCGAGCTTTTCTAGCTTTTTTACCAGCACCGTCATTTTGTCGTATATTTTACCGGCATGTTGAAACAGGATAGATGCATTTTCATTCTGCTTTTCTAACACCCACATGGTGGCAACCGTTTTTAATGTTGCCAATAACGTTGAAGGCGTGACAACAACAATATTGCGCTCAAACGCCTCATCAAATAAACGCGGCTCCGCTTCGAAGGCGGCCACAAATGCGCTTTCTATCGGCATAAACATCAACACAAATTCAGGGGCATTTAAGCCTTCTAAGGCTGGGTAGTTTTTGTCACTTAGGCTTCGTACATGCTGGCGTACGGCGGCGATGTGTTGCTTTAAGTATTGTACATGAGTCTCTTCGTCATCTGCGCTGACATAGCTTTGATACGCATTTAAACTGACTTTGCTGTCTATTATGATGTGCTTGCCTTCAGGCAAATTAACGACAAAATCAGGCCGCTGATTCTGCCCTTCAGTTGTTTTGAAGTTTGCTTCACGTTGGTACTCTCGGCCATTTTTCAGACCTACACTTTCTAATATGCGCTCTAACTGCAATTCACCCCAGTTTCCTTGCAGCTTTTTGTCGCCTCGTAATGCTAGGGTAAGGTCTTCGGCCTGTTTATGCAGCTGGCCATTCAAATCGCGAAGCTGGTTTAGCTGCGATTGCAACATTGCCCGGCCTTGAGTATCGTGCGTGTGTATTTCATCAACTCGTTGACGAAAGTGAGCCAATTGTTTCTCAAATGGCTCTAGCATGGCACTGATATTAGCTTTTGATTGCTGTTGAAATTGATTGTTTTTTTGTTCAAACAGATGGCTAGCCAATAAGCTAAATTCTTTTTTTAGCTGCTGTTTAGTGGCATCCAATTCTTGTGATTGCAGCAGTTGGCCTTGAACTTTTGCGAGTTCTAATTCGTATTGCTTCAATGTCTCCAGTAATTCGCCCTGTTCTCTCTGTCCACGACCATAAAGCCAAAGATAAGCCAAGCTGCTGACAGCAAAACCCAATACAAAGACCGCTGCAAATAAGCTTTTATCGGCAAACAACCATTCAATCATTTTGATCACTCTCTAACCATTGGCGAAACAAAGGGTCTTTAGGCGGTGCTGTGACACTGAATTTTCTACCCTCTAAATCAAACGCTAATTGCCAGGCGTGTAAATACAGACGGGCCGATGGCGACCCAGAATATAATGCATCCCCTAATATTGGGCTGCCAATACTTTTCATCGCCACCCTTAGCTGATGTGTTTTACCTGTTTTTGGGAACAACTTAAATCCGCGTAACCCTGGCTCTATCAACTCAGATTCGAAATAAGTTATTGCGGGGTTTTCTTGGCTACGCAACAATTTAAACTGACCACGCCGGCTGGGCGCCATATCACCTTTGATCCAGCCTTGCTTTTTTTTCGGTTTTTGATCGCTGATGGCCAAGTATGTTTTTTTAATTTCTTTGCTCGCGAATAACTGGCTCAGCTTTTGATTAGCAACACGAGTTAAGGCCACAATCAGCAACCCAGAAGTAGGCTTGTCTAAACGATGAACAGGAAAGCACGGCACAGAAAGCGTTTGTGTCACCCATTCTAAAATTCCAGGTGCTTGGGCATCTTTTTGCACTGTCCACCCAATGGGTTTGAAGACGATACAAAAACCCTCATGTCGCTCAATAATATAGGGAGTGTCTAACGGTTGATTTGTTAGGTCCATAAACCCAAGTCTACGTCATCGTTTGGATTAACTTCGCTGAGTAAGGAATGCTTGAGTCGATCAATTGTTACACCCCAAAAGGTGTTTAGCCCAGCAGCATGTTGCGACGTCACTTGAAGGTCGCGATGCTCCAACGTTAAAGTCTGTCGATCATCTCGGCTCTCTAAGCGCCAATGAATCAATGTGTTCACCCACTCTTCAGGGCCTTGCACGCACAACCACTCAAGCGCTTGGTCGGGTATGTCTTCAACGACTTTTATGATGATTGAAGATTTGGTCGCCTGGTGCGTTAAACACCAGCTATCGCCGCCAGAAATAGAAACATCATCGGGCCACCACTTTAACAACCCAACACGTGTAGTTAACGCGGCCCAAACATCACTTGGAGAAGTTACTAAACTAATTTCATGATAGAGTGTGGTCATAGTTGGGTTCTTCCAAGTAATTAAACTGAATGAGATAAGTTTACCAGAGTAATCTAGATGCGTAACCGCCCTGACAACAAATCATTGACGATGACGCCTGATGGCTCGTTGAATCACTTAGAAGTTGAATGCTCACTGTTATCTCAACAGGACCCATTAATGGGCGCTGATAATCTCACTGGAGCTCAATTGGCTTCTAGCCTGGCTTTACAGCAACTTATCACACATTTTATCGTCGATCACTCAATGAACATTCGCCGGTTTTTAGACGAATTCAGCGATAAAAATGCGCAACATAATAATATTCTCGATTGCTACAGCCGCCGACTCGCCAGTGTGATTAATACCGCTAAAGCAGGTCAACGGTGGCCATCAAAAGCTAATACGGATTTAACAGCGTTGATGCACTATTGGCAAAATACCGACACCATCGTTATTTCTGGCGGCTTAACAACGGGTTCGTTCGGTCAATTTTTAGCCTCCCGAATTGAAACCTTGCTACCTGAAATTACCGTGTTGAGCTCGCCTTGGGCCGGTCAAACGGCGTTAATTGGCTTAGCTCAAACCGTTAAAAGCGCTTCGGATTTACTGGTGATTGATTTCGGAGCCACAGGCATTAAACGGGCGGTGGCGTCCAATTATGGAAATCGTTTAAAAGAACTGACAGAATTTTCTACGGTTTCCTTTACCGACGCGCACGGCCACATCGGGAAACAGGGGGTATTAGAGGTATTAAGGCAAACCCGCCGTGAGTTATCGTCGCCGTTGCCCGTAGCCATTAGCTTAGCTTGCTACCTAAACCAAGGTCATCCATTTCAATATAAATCTGGCATTTACTATCCATTGGAAGCTGATTGCGACAACCTAACGAAGGCATTAAACGATGAATGGCTGCCCAGTTGTGGGTTAGGTTCGCTTGCATTGCTAGAACACGACAGCTCAGCAGCAGGGCTAGCCTTTCGATTCAGTCAACCTGCAATGATGATTACATTAGGTACCGGTTTGGGTTCCGGGCCTTGCCCATTAGCCTAATTATAAGCCAAGTTATACAAACCTAACGGCAAACCCATCAGCCTCAACACGTTCAACCACAATCGAAACGCTCGTTAAGGTCCCCCTTTTCAGCATTTTGGTCTGAAACATTGCCCCTACTTTTACTTCAGCTAAGGGCTCGGCGGGTCTTAGATAGGCTCCGCTACTGGAGATATTAATACATGAACAAACCAATGGCTGGTTGTCTTGTGTGACCAATGTCAGTGGTATTTCCAGCTGTCCACATCTTGGCGCTCTCGATTCTGTCACTTAACTCACCCTGTTTTAGTGTCGTTTTTTTGACTACAGTATCACGCTATTTTTAATGCTTGTACCCCAAAGCCTTCTGTGGCCTTGCTCTTTATTTAATCGTTTTTTAACACAGTTAAAAACTTTAGCAGGAAAAAGTGACAGATACGCTGACTCAGCTATACTAAATCGAATGAAACTAACTATTCTCCTACCGAAGATTAACTGGCAACTATGACATTTATTCTCACCATTATCGCATCTGTCTGTTTAGTTGCTATTTTACTGCTTCCATCAGTCTGGATTAACCTCTTACTCACAATACTCGGTGTGGCAAGTTTAATCTATGTAGTGCAAAAATCGCCCAAAATGCTATTCCCCGGGTTTGCGTTGATAATGGCATTGATCGTGGTTCCGGTAACTAAATGGTACCTACCGGCTCTGTTAAAACAGTCTACTTCGGTTTTAGAAAGCAAAATTGAAACTGAATTCGATGTTATCGAGAGTACTCTGCAGCAATTTTTCTTCAACAACTCTGCCGCTCTCGATTCTTTGAATCTGTTAATCGCCAATGAAGAAGTACTGACGGACCGAGTTTTTCAAAACTGGATGAAACAGCTGCTGCCTGATTACCGCAACAACTACTTAAATATTGCCATCAGTGAAGATCTCATTGCGAAACACGTTTACCCAAAATCAGAAGCCAATTTAAAGGTACTCGCACGCAATTTAGGCGAAACTCCCAACATGGGGTTTGTTTATCATGAGGTATTAAAAACTAATGTACCTGGCATCATCGGCCCGGTCGATTTAATACAAGGCGTGCCTGGAGTGATTCGAGTGGTACCAGTCGAAGGCAAGCCAAATGTCATCATTTCTGGAGTCCTTTCTCTACAAAGCCTAAAAGAACAGCTGATTCCACTCGTTTCGGAGTCCAGTAAGCTATCTATTGCCGTCACAGGTTATGCAGACCCTTATTACCTAGTTAACCAAGCAGAACCTAAAAAGAGCATCCTAAAACGAGTTGAGTATCAGGATATTAAAGTAGATATCTATATTCAGTCTGATCTACTGCAATCGACGATCACTCGAACGCGATGGACCTCATATGCGGTGTCTTTTTTAGCTTGGCTGCTATTAACGTCAAGTTTCACATGGCAAAGGCATTCTATTCGCTTAAGAGACCAACAACGCAGCGCCATTTTAGAAAACAAAAACGCCTTAATCGAAGCGCAGCGCCTAGGGCAACTGGGCTCTTGGCGGCAATCGGGCGATGACTCCTTCAAGCTGTCAGAGCCGCTGCAAAGTTTAATTGGCGTGATGAAAGAAACAATTGCGCTCAAAGACTTAGACAGCTTGGTTCATCCGAGTGAACACAAAAAGGTTCAGACTGCATTTGAGGAACTCTCCTCGGGGAAACTCACCAGAATCACGACTCAGCATCGCCTTAGAGTTGGCGAACGCTATCGTTGGTTTGAACACCGAATCGCACGCTCTGAAGATGGTGAGTTAACTGGCATTGTGCGCGATATTCAAACGATTAAAGAGCAAGAAAAGCAGGTTGCAAAGCTTGAAGCATTTGACCCGCTGACAGGTGCATCTAATCGTCGACACTTTCACCAGCTCGTGTCACAAAACATCGCCCTGTGTGATCGTCGTAATACCACTCTTGGTTTAATGCTGATCAACATTGATGACTTTCGATCCGTCAATGAAAAATACAATCAAGCCGTTGGTGATGAGCTGCTAAAACTAATCGCCAGCCGATTAACCACCATTTGCCGCAAAACAGATTTTATTTCTAGATTAGGTGGTGACACATTTGCTGTAGCACTTGTCGATGTCGGCACAGCAAGTCAGTCGGTTATCGCGGTTGAAAATATCCTTCGAAAGTTAAAAATGCCTTATCGATTAAATAATGAAGAGGTATTTCCGCAACTTACCTGTGGTGTGGCGCTATACCCAGACGATGGGCTAGATTTTGAACATCTGTTACAGCGGTGTGAACAAACATTATCGATCGCTAAAACAAATAAACGCGGACACTATTCATTTTATTCAGCCGAGTTGGATTCTCAAACGAACCGCCGGCAGCGAATTTTGGCTAGCCTTCCAAGCGCTCTGAAGAATGATCACTTTTACATTGTCTTTCAACCTAGGGTCAGCAGTACTGGGGATCACTCATCACTGAGCATGGAGGCGTTGGTACGCTGGCAAGACCCTGAGCTAGGGTTTGTCTCACCTGGCGAGTTTATTCCGATTGCCGAAGGTACCAGCTTAATTGCCGATATTGGTACTTGGGTCATGAATGCGGCTTTTTCAGCACTGCATCAGTATAAAGATCAACTGCCCAGAGGTTTGTCGATATCCATCAATTTATCTCCTCGCCAGTTAGAAGACACTACCTTAGTCAGTAAGGTAAAACAGGCACTCGATAAGTTCGATATTGACCCAAATTGTATAGAGTTAGAAGTTACCGAACATTCTATCGCGGTCGAGTCTGATATCGTGTTGAGCAATATGAAAGAGCTTAATAACTTAGGGTTTAAATTCGCCCTTGACGACTTTGGCACCGGCTATTCTAATCTAAGTATGTTGCAATCTTTACCGCTGCACGTTCTAAAAATAGATATGAGTTTCATAAGAAACATTGGCTTTAGTGATAAGTCGAATGAGTTGGTCCGAGCCATCATAGATTTGGGCCACACCTTAGGGCTACACACTGTTGCAGAAGGTGTTGAAACCATTGAACAGGTCTCTTATCTAGAAAAATTAGGGTGCGAAGAGCTCCAAGGCTTCTACTTTTATAAACCAGCCCCCATTGAAGAGCTCATCAACAGATTAGCTTGATGCCTTTTTATTCAACAGCAATGTTGCTGCAACGCCTGCACTGACGAATGCAATGCCCATCCATTGTATTGGGCTTATTGTCGCGTTTAACACCACCATGCTTAAAATTGCGTTGAACAAAGGCGCAGTCGTGATCATTAAACCTGCAATGGTAGCGTTTGATCTGTTAACGGCCGATATCCAACAAAAGTAAGACACCAATGAAGGGAACAGGGCAACAAATAACACAGCCCAATATTGGTCCTTAGCAGGAGCAATGAATGCGCCTTCGCGAACCATATCAAAGACCCAAAACGGAATAATAAAGAGCGTTCCGACGCCCATAAAAAATGTCAGTAAAGCCACTGAACTAATACCAATGGGAGACAGCTTTTTCAATAAAACGGTATAGAAAGACCAACTTAGCATAGCGACCACAAGCAGCAATTCGCCGACCCCGGCACCTGATTCACTTAAAACTGACCAGTCTCCTTGCGTGACAACGACAAGTGCTCCAAACACCGCCAACAAAAAAGTAAGCCACTGGATAAGTGATTGTTTAGCGCCACCAAATATACTCGACACAATGGCAATAAATACCGGCAGCATCGCTAAAAAGGCCCCTACGTTAACAGGCTGAGTATATTCTAATGCCCAATATTGGAAAGTGTTGTACAAAGTAACACTTAAAATGGACAACCCAACCAATGGCCAAAAATTCGCTTTAAACCAGTTTTTTTGGGCAAGTAGTTTTGGCAAACCGAATGGCAGTAAAATTAAAAAAGCGGTAATCCAACGAAACTGTGAAAGGGTAAAGGCCGGTAATGTTGCCACTACCATCTTTCCTACAATCGCATTAGCCGCCCAAAAAAAGCTGGCGGTCGATGCGAGCACTACTGCTATTACGGTTTGATTTGCCATTGTCCCTCTCACTAAAAAAAAAGCGACCCTAGGGTCGCTTTTAACTTAAACCAAAAATGGTTATTAACGAAGTGCTTTTCGTGCCTGCTTAATGGTACGAAGTTGGCCAACAGCTCTTGCTAACTGAGAAGCAACTTCAGCAAACTCTTTGCTTGCCATGCTATCAGCTAAGGTTTGAGCAGCCGCTTGCTTCGCCTGTTCGGCTTTCGCTTCGTCTAAGTCATCGGCTCGCACAGCTGTATCAGCTAAAACCGTAATTTGGTTTGGCTGAACTTCAAGATAACCGCCATCTACGTAGATGACTTCTTCTTTACCATGCTGCTTAATGACTCGGACAGGTCCCGGCACTAAACGAGTTAGTAGAGGAGCGTGCCCTGGTTTTATACCGAGCTCGCCCGCTTCACCCTCACACACCAACAGTTCGACAAGGCCATCAAAGACCTTCTCTTCGGCACTGACGATGTCGCAACGTACTGTCATAGCCATGTGATGTTACCTCCAGTGTGTGATTAACTACGCTTGTTGTGAGCTTCCACAACTTCGTCAATACTGCCCTTCATGTAGAAATCTTGCTCGGCGATGTGATCGTACTCACCGTCTAAGATGCCTTTAAAGCCACGGATCGTGTCTTTCAACGATACGTACTTACCAGGAGCACCTGTAAAGATTTCTGCAACATGGAAAGGCTGAGACAAGAAACGCTCAATCTTACGCGCTCGGCTTACAGTCAATTTGTCTTCATCAGACAATTCGTCCATACCCAAGATCGCAATGATGTCTTTCAGCTCTTTATAGCCCTGAAGAACACCTTGAACATTACGAGCTACATCATAGTGTTCGTTACCGATAACTAGTGGGTCTAACTGACGAGAAGTAGAGTCTAGAGGATCTACCGCTGGGTAAATACCTAAAGCTGCAATATCTCGGCTCAATACAACCGTTGCATCTAAGTGAGCAAAGGTAGTTGCTGGAGATGGGTCAGTTAAGTCATCCGCTGGTACGTAAACCGCTTGAACAGAAGTAATAGAACCTTCTTTCGTTGAAGTAATACGTTCCTGAAGAACTCCCATTTCTTCAGCCAAAGTTGGCTGGTAACCTACCGCAGACGGCATACGACCTAACAATGCAGATACTTCAGTACCAGCAAGAGTATAACGGTAGATGTTATCTACGAAGAAAAGTACGTCTTTACCTTCGTCACGGAATTTTTCAGCCATGGTCAAACCAGTCAAAGCAACGCGTAAACGGTTACCTGGTGGTTCATTCATTTGGCCGTAAACCATCGCAACTTTAGACTCTGCAAGGTTATCTAATTTAATTACGCCTGCGTCAGACATCTCGTGATAGAAATCGTTACCTTCACGAGTACGCTCACCAACACCTGCGAATACAGATAAACCAGAGTGCTCTGTTGCAATGTTGTTAATCAACTCAAGCATGTTTACGGTTTTACCAACACCGGCACCACCGAACAAGCCAACTTTACCACCCTTAGCAAACGGGCAGACCAAGTCGATTACTTTAATACCTGTCTCAAGAATATCTTGAGATTGAGATTGTTCAGCATAAGTAGGCGCTTCACGGTGAATGCCCATCTTTTCTGTTACTTCAATCTCGCCACGTTCGTCAATTGGGTTACCCAATACGTCCATGATGCGACCCAAAGTACCCATACCTACAGGTACCGAAATCGCTTCACCAGTATTGTTCACGTCTAGTCCACGTTGCAGACCTTCAGTTGAACCCATTGCAATTGTACGTACAACACCGTCGCCCAGCTGCTGCTGAACTTCTAGTGTTAGACCTTTCGCATCGACCATTAATGCATCGTAAACACGTGGCACGCTTTCACGTGGGAATTCTACGTCTACAACGGCACCAATGATTTGCGTAATACGTCCGCTACTCATGTTTGTGTCCTCTTTAAACCGTTATTGCACCGCCGCAGCGCCGCCAACAATTTCAGAAATTTCTTGAGTAATCGCGGCCTGACGGGCCTTGTTGTACTCAAGTTTCAGGTTATCGATCATTTCACCAGCGTTGTCGGTGGCGCTCTTCATAGCCATCATTCGAGAGGCTTGTTCACAGGCTCCATTTTCGACAACACCCTGGTATACCTGGGCTTCGATAAAGCGTGTTAACAATCCATTCAAAAGCGATTCCGCATCTGGCTCATAGAGATAATCCCACGCATAACTGCGCTTCGTTTCATCTTCTGCCGCTTTCAACGGTAACAACTGGTCTACCTTTGGTTTCTGTACCATGGTGTTTATAAACTCGTTATAAACAACATACAGACGGTCAATCTTGCCGGATTCAAAGTCATCTAACATAACTTTAACGCCGCCGATTAGGTCTTTTACGGTTGGCTTATCACCAACATGCGTGATGGATGCGACTACGTCGAATCCACGCGCTTTAAAAAAACCTGTGCCTTTACTACCAATGGCACAAACCTGAGTTTCAACACCTTTTGCTTTCCATTCTTCAGCATTTTTGCTGATCGACTTGAAAAGGTTAGCGTTCAAACCACCACAGAGACCTCGGTCGGTGGACACTACAATGTAGCCCACTCTTTTTACTTCACGATCTTGCAGATAAACGTGCTTATACTCAGTGTTCGCATTCGCTAGATGCCCGATTACCGCTTGCACTTTTTGTGCATACGGCTGGCTAACTAACATACGATCTTGAGCTTTACGCATTTTACTCGCTGCAACTAACTGCATTGCAGAGGTAATTTTACGCGTATTATTAATGCTATTTATCTGCGTTCGTATTTCTTTTCCGACTGCCATAGCATTAGCCTCAGTTAGTTGGCTACTTTCGTAGCCAGAATCAATTTACCAGCTTTGAGTCGCTTTGAATTTTTCAAAAGCGGCTTTAAAGGTGCCTTCGATATCATCATTCCACTTACCTGATTCAGAAATTTCTTTCATCAGGTCGCCGTGTTCACTGTTCATGTAAGCATGAAGAGCGGCTTCAAAAGGAAGTACTTGTGAAACTTCAAGTTCATTCAAGTGACCTTCGTTAGCGGCATAAACTGAGACAGCCATTTCAGCAACGCTTAAAGGCGCATACTGGTTTTGCTTCATCAATTCGGTAACACGAGCACCGTGGTCTAACTGTGCTTTAGTAGCGTCGTCTAGGTCAGATGCGAACTGCGAGAATGCCGCAAGTTCACGATACTGAGCCAATGCAGTACGAATACCGCCAGACAGCTTTTTCATGATTTTCGTTTGCGCCGAACCACCCACACGAGATACCGAAATACCGGCGTTCATCGCAGGACGAACACCTGCGTTGAATAAATCAGATTCTAAGAAGATCTGACCATCGGTAATCGAAATTACGTTGGTAGGTACGAATGCAGATACGTCACCACCTTGGGTTTCAATAATTGGTAATGCAGTTAAAGAACCTGTCTTACCTTTTACTTCACCTTTAGTGAATTCTTCTACGTATTCTGCGTTTACGCGCGAAGAACGCTCTAGTAAACGTGAATGCAAGTAGAAAACGTCACCTGGGTAAGCTTCACGACCCGGCGGACGACGTAACAACAATGAAATTTGACGATAAGCAACGGCTTGCTTAGACAAATCATCATAAATGATTAGGGCATCTTCACCGCGGTCGCGGAAGTATTCGCCCATAGAGCAACCAGAATATGGTGCAATAAATTGCATCGATGCTGGTTCAGAAGCCGAAGCTACAACGATGGTGGTATATTCCATCGCACCGTGCTCTTCTAATTTACGTACAACGTTAGCAATGGTTGAACGCTTCTGGCCGATAGCAACATAGACACATTTAATGCCAGTTCCTTTCTGAGCCAAGATAGCATCAACGGCCATCGCTGTTTTACCTGTTTGACGGTCACCAATAATAAGCTCACGTTGTCCGCGGCCGATTGGTACCATTGAGTCAACAGACTTATAACCAGTTTGTACCGGCTGATCGACCGACTGACGAGCAATTACACCTGGTGCAACTTTCTCGATTGGGTCAGACAATTTCGCATTGATATCGCCTTTACCATCGATTGGGTTACCCAAAGAGTCAACCACACGACCCAGTAGTTCAGGACCAACAGGGACTTCAAGAATACGGCCGGTGCACTTACAAGTTTGGCCTTCGGCCAACATCTTGTACTCACCAAGTACAACAGCACCAACAGAGTCTTGCTCTAGGTTAAGTGCCATACCGAAAGCGCCGCCTTCGAATTCGATCATTTCGCCGTACATTACATCGGCTAGACCGTGGATACGTACAATACCGTCAGATACACCGACGATAGTACCTTCATTTTGTGCTTTAGAACCCGTATCTAACTTCGCGATACGATCCTTAATAATGTCACTGATTTCTGAAGGATTCAGTTGCTGCATGCGTTTTCCCTCATTAGGAATTCATTGCGTCAGCGAGTTTCGACAATTTTCCGCGTACGGAGTCGTCGATAACCAGATCGCCAGCTTTGATGATGACACCGCCAATTAAGGCTGTATCGATTTCAATTGTCAGAGAAACTTCACGATCTAACTTCTTCGCCAGTTTATCTGATAACGTTTTTTGCTGAGCGTCGCTGAGTGAAAAGGCACTCTTAACGACTACATCGGCACTTTTTTCATGCTCGGCTTTGAGCAAGTCAAATTGTGCGCTGATTTCTGTCAACAAAGGAAAACGGTTATTTTCTGCTAATACATCTAGCAGGCTTTTCGCCCCTTCGTTGCAATCATCCCCTGCTAACTGCGCAAGAGTAGTCGCTTTCTCAGATGCCGTTACTGATGGGTTACCAATAAACTGGTGTACCTCATCAGAGCCAATAATTGCGCCAAGCGTTGCTAATGCTGAAGACCATGCGGATAGTTCGCCGGCTTCAACGGCTGCATTAAATGCAGCTTTCGCGTAAGGTCGGGCGAGCGTACTTAATTCTGCCATATTCCCATCTCCTTACAGCGACGCTGCTAGCTTGTCCAACAATTCGCTGTGTTTCTTCTCATCAACTTCAGACTGAAGAATTTTCTCTGCACCGGCTAACGTAAGTTCAGACACTTTAGCGCGTAATTCTTCACGAGCTAAATTGCGTTCTTTCTCTACGTCAGATGCGGCACTTGCGACAATGCGCTTAGCTTCAGCGGCTGCTTCAGCTTTTGCTTCGTCTACAATACCGGCAGCACGTCGATTCGCTTGCTCAATAATTTCAGCGGCAGTCGCTTTAGCTTCGCTAATTTGCTTTCCTGCGTTTGCTTGAGCAAGTTCTAAATCTTTGCTTGCGCGGCTTGCGGCGTCTAAGCCTTCGGCAATTTTCTTCTGGCGCTCCTGCATGGCTGCCATAATAGGCGGCCATACATACATAGCACACAACCAGACGAAAATGGCGAAGACGACGATTTGGCCAATTAATGTTGCGTTAAAATTCACGCCTTCACCTCGTTTTGGTTAATGAATCAAAAGGTCTTTTGACCGACAATTAAGCACCAAGAACGAAGATCAGGTACATAGCAATACCAACACCAATAATTGGAATCGCATCGATCAAGCCAGCTACGATGAAGAATTTAGTTTGTAGCATAGGACCCAACTCAGGTTGACGAGCTGTAGACTCAAGCAATTTGCTGCCCAAAAGGCCAACACCGATTGCCGCGCCAATTGCGCCCAAACCCATCATCAAGCCAGCAGCTAGATATAAAAATTCCATATGTTTCTCCTAGTTTTTTAAATTACAAGTTTCAGTTTATAAAAAGGGTGTAACCCTGGTGCCCAACCGAAGCTGAGCGAATTTTTTAATGATCTTCGTGTGCCTGACTTAAGTAAACTATCGTCAAGACCATGAAAATAAAGGCCTGCAATGGAATAACCAGTATGTGGAACGCGGCCCACGCTAACTGCATTACACCACCCAGTACTGCAAACACTAATCCACCGCCAAACATTAATGCGATCAAAATAAAGATGATTTCAGCCGCATATAAGTTACCGAATAATCGTAGGCCTAATGAGAATGGCTTAGCGATTAATCCAACTAACTCTAGTGGTAAGTTAAACCAAAACAAGTACGGCGTATTAAACGGTGTTAAACACAGTTCTTTAACAAAGCCCATGCCTTTCACTTTGATCGAATAATAGATCATAAGAATAAAGACGAAAATGGCCGTACCTAAGGTAATATTTGGATCTGTTGATGGAACGATCTTCTGGTATTTAACCCCAGCTAGCTCCAACAACCATGGAATAAGATCGACAGGTAGAATATCCATAAAATTGGACAACAACACCCAACAGAATACAGTTAGAGCTATTGGCGCAATCCATGGGTTTCGACCATGAAAGACATCTTTAACGTTGTTATCTACAAATTCAACAACCGTTTCGATGAAGTTTTGCATACCAGAAGGTACGCCGGTAGTAACTCGTTTCGCAACGCTGCGAAATACCATCAAGAAGATAGCACCGAGAATGATAGACCACGCCATACTATCGACATGGATTGCATTGAACCCCATTGCAGCGGCTTCGTCGCCACAATGTGCAAAACCCCAAGATGATTGCTCGGCTACAGTACCGTCGCATAGCGTAGTGCCAGCTTCTAGTTTACCGTAGGTCAAGTTCGTCAAATGGTGCTGAATATATTCAGCCGAATTTGCGTAACCGCCTTCGCTTGCCATAAATGTTAAACCCCTTAATTGTATAATTCGTCTTTCGACGACTTTTTAACTAAAACTGGCAACAGCAATGCACCTAACGTATGAAGGCCAAAAACACTGGCGTAGAGCACTGCTGCATTAAATTCTTGTATTGTTACGGCTACCGCCGTAGTGGCTGCAATGATAATCAGCCATTTACCCCACATCGCCCTACTGGCGGAGAGTAAGACCAACCCCGTATTGGGTGATCCGTAATGTTTCAGCGCGCGCATGTTATAAAACGCTTGGCCGCAAATAGCAATCATTCCTCCGGACAATATCGTCATTCCGGATTGTGTGTTAATGAATGCCGCTAATACAGCTAGCACTATAGTCACAACACACATAACCACAAGCACCTGTGCTGTCTCAGGTCGTTTTATACTTGGCTTGGGTCTGTCTTTAAAATATGGCATCAATACTTATTTTTATTTACTGGCGATTCGGTGCCAAATTCGAGCGCAGAGTATATTGGGTTCGTTGTTCCGCATCAACTAGCATAGTGACATGGCGCTACAACAATTTACATGCAACCCACCTGACACAGCGTTCGAATTACTTTACGTGCGCCAAGATACCGTCGAGCTCATCTAAACTGGTGTATTTGATTGTCAATGAACCTTTACCACCAGCGCCATGCTTAATTTGCACTGACGCACCCAAACGCTTTTCCAGCATGCTCTCTAGACGCTTAATGTTGGCATCATTAGACATGACCGATTTTGACGAATCCGTTGGTTTCGGTGAGTTCGCTTGACGAACCAATGCCTCTGTTTGGCGAACCGTTAAGCCTTTAGCGACAACTTGCCGAGCCGCATCTATCTGCGAGTCTCCCGACAACCCTAACAAAGCTCGCGCATGACCCATTTCTAAATCGCCATGCTCTAACATGCGGCGCACATCAGGCTCTAAACTGATTAAGCGCAATAGGTTAGTCACCGTCACACGGGATTTACCAATGGCTTGAGCCACTTCAGCTTGAGTAAGCTCAAATTCTTTTTGTAGGCGCTGCAATGCAAACGCCTCTTCCATTGGATTTAAGTTTTCTCGCTGAACGTTCTCAATCAACGCCATGGCAATGGCGTCTTCATCGGACACATCGCGAATCACCGCTGGAATTTTTTCCAACTCAGCCATTTGCGAAGCACGCCAACGACGCTCGCCAGCAATTAATTCATACGATTGCGGGCCGATAGGACGCACCACTACGGGCTGCATAACACCTTGAGCACGTATAGAACTGGCTAACTCTTCTAACGCCTCGGTCGACATATCGCGTCGAGGCTGATAAGTCCCCGGTTGTACCCATTCAATAGGCAACTCTTTAAGGCCACCATCTTTAAGGGTCTCAACCGGCTGCTCCGTTATCTCAGCAACTTCCTGGCGCTTAGTAATGAGCGCGTCTAATCCTTTACCTAAGCCTCTTCTTTTGGCTGACATCTCTATTACCTTACTGTTTTACGGTTTCTAACGCAGTGTCTGTGCTGGCTTTGTCGCCTTCAACTCGACGAACAAGCTCGCCGGCTAACGCCAAATAAGCTTTCGCACCGCTGGATTGACGATCATAAACCAAGGCTGGCAACCCATAACTTGGGGCTTCAGCTAAACGCACGTTTCTGGGAATAACGGCACTGAATACTTTATCGCCAAAGTGCTCAAACAATTGTTCTGACACATCATTCGTTAGGCTATTTCTTGGATCGTACATGGTACGCAGTAATCCACCCACCTCTAAAGAGGGGTTAATCACTTTCTGGATTCGGCTGATGGTATCGAGCAAAGCGGCCAACCCTTCTAACGCGTAGTATTCACATTGCATTGGAATAAGGATTTTTTGCGCGGCACAAAGCGCATTGACGGTCAGCATATTCAACGATGGCGGGCAATCGATGAAAATATAATCGTAATTTTTCTTAACTTCTGCCAGCGCATACTGCAATCGATGCTCTTTCATTTTAAGCTCAATGAGCTCAACTTCTGCGGCGGTTAAGTCACCATTGGCTGGCAAAACATCATAGCCCGCTTCTTCAGAATGCAATATGGCTTCATTGCAATCGCACTTTCCGGTCAATACATCGTAGGCTGACAAACTGAGGTCAGATTTATCGATTCCGCTGCCCATGGTCGCGTTACCCTGAGGATCTAGGTCGACCACCAGCACTCTGCGCTTCATAGCGACAAGAGATGCGGGCAAGTTTATCGCCGTCGTTGTTTTGCCGACACCGCCTTTTTGGTTCGTAATTGCGAATATTTGACTCAAAACGCTTCCTAAGTATGGGCTTTAATAATAATTGTTAACGAATACCTAGCTCTACCATGTGCCGCTCGCCTTCATTGCCGGGTACTTTTATCGGCGAAACGGCCAACACATCAATGTCTTCGGGCAGTTGAGCTATTTCATCTTCGGGGTACTGCCCCTTCATGGCGATAAATCGACCATCTGATGATAATAAGTGGCGAGAGAAGCCTACCATATCTGACAGCGTTGCAAAGGCTCTAGATGTGATCTGGTTAAAATCTTGGCCAGGTTGCCAACTTTCTAGCCGATGATGGACCACTTCGGCGTTATCAACCTTAAGCTCCATCTTTACTTGATTCAAGAAGCGCGTTTTTTTGCCATTACTGTCGAGCATATAAACCGGCAGCGCTGGGTTAATTAAGGCAATGATCATCCCAGGCAGCCCCGGGCCTGTGCCGACATCCAGTAAATTGGTCGGTTTTATAAAAGGAACAATGCTTAAGCTGTCAATTAGGTGCCTAGCGATCATCTGGGCTGGGTCACGCACACTGGTGAGGTTATAAGCTTTATTCCATTTTACGAGCATGGCGTGGTACGCCAAAAGCCTTTCTATTTGTTCGTCATTCAAGGGCAACTCTAACTGAGCAATGCCTCGTTCTAACTGCGCTCGGTAGTCTTGGCTCATGCGCTTTGCTTACTGGCGTTGTGTTTCTTGATATGAATATAAAGCATTGAAATCGCCGCTGGCGTAACGCCTTGTATTCGAGATGCTTGCGCCAATGTTTCCGGCTGAACTTGCTTCAATTTTTGCTTCACCTCGTTGGAAAGCCCACCTACATTGTCTAAATCTAATGTTTCTGGCAGCTTAGTGTTTTCATGGCGACGCATGCTTTCAATTTCTTCTTGCTGGCGAGAAATATAGCCTTCATATTTTGCCGCAATCTCAACTTGCTCGGCGGCATCAATCGAAAGTGGAGCATCTGGTGCGGCCGCTTGCTCTATGTCGCTGTAGGTGAGCTCAGGTCGTTTGAGGAGATCGGCTAAGCTAAATTCTTTCTTCAAAGGCTGTGGCAGCTTTTCAGATAACACGGCCGCTTGCTCTGTTTTAGGCTGAATAAAGGTAGTTCGCAATCGGGCTTGCTCAGCGGCAATGGCATCTTGTTTCGCACTGAATGCAGCCCAACGAGCATCATCGACTAAGCCTAACTGACGGCCGGTTTCGGTTAATCGCGCATCGGCGTTATCTTCACGTAACAGCAAGCGGTGTTCGGCTCTGCTGGTAAACATGCGATAAGGCTCTAAGGTACCCATGGTAATGAGATCGTCGACCAACACGCCAATGTAGGCTTCATCTCTTCTTGGGTACCAGGTTTCTTGTCCTTGCGCTTTGCGAGCGGCATTTAAACCCGCCAATAAGCCTTGCGCACCGGCTTCTTCATAGCCAGTGGTTCCGTTAATTTGGCCCGCAAAGAACAAATTAGCGATGTATTTGGTTTCTAAAGAATGTTTTAAATCTTGTGGGTTAAAATAATCGTACTCGATGGCATAACCAGGACGAGTAATATGGGCATTTTCAAAACCTTTCATGGTGCGTATAAATTGCACCTGCACATCAAACGGAAGACTCGTTGAAATACCGTTCGGGTATAACTCGTAGGTGGTTAAACCTTCTGGCTCGACAAATATTTGGTGGCTGTTTTTATCTGCAAAGCGAGTGACTTTATCTTCGATAGACGGGCAATAGCGTGGTCCGATGCCTTCAATCTCGCCGGCAAACATGGGCGATTTGTCTAAATTATTACGAATAATGTCGTGTGTTTCTTCGCTGGTGTTGGTGATATAGCAACTCACTTGCTCGGGATGCTGATCAACTGAACCCATATAAGACATAACCGCTGGCTTTTCATCACCGGGCTGCTCGATCATTTTACTAAAATCTACCGAGCGAGCATCGATACGCGCCGGCGTACCGGTTTTTAAACGGCCCACATTAAATGGCAATTCTCGCAACCGCTCTGATAGCGAATTACTGGGTGCATCGCCCATGCGGCCACCGGAATAATTTTGCATACCGACGTGTATTTTTCCGCCTAAGAATGTACCCGCGGTTAAAACCACGGCTTTAGCGCGAATACGAATACCCGTTTGCGTGACGGCACCCACGACCTGATCACCTTCTAAGATCAAATCATCGGCGGCCTGTGAAAACACCTCTAAGTTCTCTTGATGTTCAACAATGTGGCGGATAGCGGCTTTATACAAAGCCCGGTCGGCTTGGGCGCGGGTTGCTCGAACAGCCGGACCTTTTCGGGAGTTTAAAACTCGCCACTGAATACCTGCGTAATCGGTAGCCGTAGCCATAGCGCCACCAAGGGCATCAATTTCTTTAACAAGATGGCTTTTACCTATACCGCCAATCGCCGGGTTACACGACATAACCCCAACCGTTTCGATGTTATGGGTCAATAACAGTGTTTGACTGCCCGCACGCGCCGCAGCTAATGCCGCTTCTGTTCCGGCATGACCGCCGCCGATCACAATTACATCGTACTGTTTTGGAAAATCCACCACACACCTCAACTCAATTACGATTGATCAATTATCAATCAATGCCACACTAAAAGGGTGCGCGATTATACGTGCTTTTACCCCCCTATGCTATACACCTAATGGCTTTTCACTGCGCATTCAAAAATGCCGACTATACTGACCTTAAAATGCAGTAACCACAGGTAACTTTAATATGCGCCTCACCCTTCAAGCGTCTTTTATCACGCTGATTCTTTCACTTTTTAGCCAACTTGCTATGGCGAATGGAAACTTACTTTTAGCGACCGATTTATCGGATGACTATTTAAATTTTCGGCCCGATCTACGTTTAATCGCGACGAATGGCCTCAATCGCTTACAAGATTACAATGTTGCCAATGCAAAAACACAAGTACGCCCTAATTCAGAAGAGGCAATTGCGGCAATGATCGACGCCGCGAGCAGTGCAAATTTAGACGCATTAGCGGTGGTAACGCTCTACACCCCAAAGCGTCGCCAAGCAACGGTTACCGTTTCATTATACAGCGTCGCAACGGGTGAGTTAATTATTCAGCGCGCTTTAGAGTTTCGCTTTAAAGAGATGACCGCATTATTAGCTCAATTAGAGAATGAGCTACCTCTGATGTTAAAGCGTGAGTTTCGCGAATTAGGCTCTGTGGTTAAGATCACCAACGACCAGGTTTATTTTGACTTAGGTAAAAACGCCGATGTGGCTGTAGGGCAAGTATACAAAGTATTTCGACGTGGTGCAGAAATTAAAGACCGCAGTGGCGATAGCTTTGGTTTCGTAGATGAACAAACGGGCATCATTGAAGTGACCGAAGTGAGTTCAATTTATGCCGTCGCTGACATAAGCCTCGGGCGATTAAGCATTAAAGCAAACGACTGGGTAGAGTTAGCAGAGCCCGGCATTCAAACCCGCGGCCAAGTATTGTCAAAATTAGACGAACAAATTGCAGTGAATATTGGTCATAAAGCCGGTGTCGTTCCGGGTGCTTACTTTGCGGTTTACAAAGACATCAAAGAAATTGACGAAGATGAAGCATTTCGCGAAATCATTGGCCGCATTCGCATTACAGAAGTAGATGCTAACAGTGCGCGGGGCGAAATTGCACGCAGTGATCACTACCATTTAGCGAAAGCTCTCATTGAAGAAGGTGACTACATTGATGAAATTAGTTACCTACATCGAAACCAGATTATCTTTAGTCAAACGAGTTTCGGTGTCTTAGGAGAAACAGATTCTAAGTGGTCGCTCGGGCTAAACCTAGAGTCGGCTTTCAGCACAGATATGTCGTTCCGATTCAAAGGCAGCTATGGCGATAACTGGTATGTGAGTGCCGGATTAAATAATGCATTGAATCACGCCGAAAGTTTTCGTTATGGGTTAGATATTATGTATGGTGCCGATGGTGTAGGCACTTACATGTTCGCCGATGCGAACCTTCCTACACCGCTCGATAAATACGTGCTGTTTGCCATTGAGGCCGGTTACTTACTGGGCGCTAATGAAGATGTCGAAGGCCTGAGTGTTGGGTTAAACGCGAAAATTGGCATGGGCAGTCTGTTTTAATCGGGTTGCCTCTTCAATAAAGCCAGCACAACGCGGCTGGCTTTTTAATCCGTGTCGTTCTTTGGTGTATTTTCAAAAATCACCGCACTATCGTTAATAAATTGCGCATCCGTAACTGGGCTGTTCGGCACTAAAACCCACGACTTATATTTATCCGTTACCACCGGGCGAATTTTATCAAACTCTTTATCATCAGAATAATTTTTCACTAGATTGTAAGTTAATACTAAGCCTGCAAACGCGGTCACCATGCCGATTCGAAGCATTCGCTTTTCTGTAAACACATTAAACGTAATGATCCAAGCACCCATCAATGCAACAGAAAACAGAATAACAGCATCAAGCAACTCTTTGCTGTACCAATACCCAAAATTGAATATGAGTATGTCTAACAGCTCGCGACCAATATCCAACACCAAAATAAAGAGACACACATTGACCAAGTTTTCTATAAACAGCCATTGATGTCGAACGGCTTTAGCTAACAAACTCAATATCAAACAGACCACCAGTACACCGGCACCCGCTTGAAAAAAACTCATGACATAATCGGCTGCTTCTATCTCGACTATTTTGGTGGCATAGTCTTGGTACATTAAATTCAGCAACGATAGAATCAATAAACCAAAGACGACCAGCGGCTTTTTAAACCACACAACCCAACCATTGTCGGGCACAATCTTCTGCGCTTTTGGAACAGAACGTGTTGAATCAACTACTCGGATTCGACTGTGACCAAGCTTAATTTCATCGCCAGAATGTATATCTAAAATAGACAAAACAGTCTTGGATTTAGCTGATTTCTTAACCAACAAGGACCCATTCACCGTGCCTTGATCGACCACTCGGAAAGTACCATCTTCGTTAAGACTAATTTCAAGATGCTTAGCATCAATGGTTTCATCGGCTAGGCGTAAGTCGTTTTCATAACTTCTACCGATGCTAACGCGATCTTGATCGAATCGCTCATAAGAAATCACCTCTCCTTTTTTATTAAGTACTTCAATTACTGTGGCCATTGCACGTCCTCAGTAAATGATTCCAAAAATGCCAGGGCCGATTGTTGGCTCACTCCTGAAACGGTGAGGTGACTGACCAAGGCAAAATCGTCTCGCTTAGCCAATCTAAAATAGAGAACATCGTAGAGCTCTGGAAACTGAGTATATTGTCTTGCGCAAAAAAATGACTTCGCAATGCCAGAGGTAGAGTCATTGCTATTTATTTGAGTGAAATCTTCATGGCATTGATAAGCGGATACATCTTTAAATGTAACTCGATTATCGGCTCGCCAATCCAACCGACCTTGTAAGAAGTGATCAAATTGTGCCCGCGACAGAGCTTGGCCATCGTACCAGTTAAACTGATACCCCAAACTGCCTGTGGTCATACCACCGTTGATGTAAATATTGTCGGTTAACGAACAACCCTTTGTAACAGCAACGATGAGCAACTCATCCACTTCATCGCGTGATGAGTTCCCCCAGCATGACACCAAGCCTTTAACATCCCCAATCACCTGAGCTTGCCCTAGTGTGTCGATATCACGCGGGTAAGTTAGAAAATCGTTCAGTAATTTTGATTGGCTGGCCAGTAACTGCGCCTGCGCACGCTCGGCCATTTTTTCTGGCAAAATCACTTCTTGGTTAGCTAAGAAGCGGGTTAGTTTTTTGGCGGGCACCAAAAAGCTAACCTGGTTTCCAGAAGTCGCGACATTAATACCGGTCAATTCACCCGAGGCATTAAAAACCGGTCCTCCACTCATACCAGGGTTAATAGAGCCTGAAAAATGAATACGGTGGTAATAGGCTGTATCGGCCAATCCATTATAAGTGCCTGGCACGACCGTCATACCTAGATCGTGGGGGTTCCCGACGGCAAAAATTTCCGTGCCTTGAATGGGTTCTTCATCGGCTATCCTAATAGGCGTGCCCAGAGAAACATCAGACGTTAGCAATGCCAAATCATTTACGATGTCAAAATCGACCACCTTTACCGCAATAGGCTCGCCGTTTTCAGGAATGATCATAACCCGATACTTCTCCGGCTTTGACACAAAGGCCGACACTACGTGGTAGTTCGTGGCTACCGTTGTGTCGTTGTGTACTACAAAACCTGAGCCAATAGAGGTACGGCTGTCGGACTCAATATCGACAACCTTTATCTGATAAATGCGGCTTCGAAATTCTTTGAAAATTTCATCCGCCGTATAAGCATGTACCCAAGCCAGCTGACACAATAAAACAATGAAGCACCATCGAATCGCTGCTCTAAAAGAGTTCATTGGCTACTCTTCTTCTGCTTCTTGGTACAGTTCACACAGTGTTTTTAATTCAGTCTGCGCTTTACCATTGACGGAATCGGCTGGGAACTCTAGTTTTTCGTTAGGGCTGCCAGGCTCTAAGTTAGAAAGCAAACGAATGGCTTGGTATACGTGCGAAACCGCCCATATCGTAAACTGCTCCGCTTTTACGGCTTCAACTACTTCGGGTGACAACATGAGGTGTTTAACGTTGTCGGCCGGCACAATGACGCCGTGCTCACCATTTAAACCACGTAATTGGCAAAGCTTGAAAAAGCCTTCAATTTTTTCATTAACGCCACCAATGGCTTGAACTTCACCCAATTGATTCATAGAGCCGGTAATAGCAATACTTTGTTTTATGGGTACCTGTGCGATGGCCGAAATTAATGAGCAATACTCTGCCACCGTGGCGCTGTCACCATCGATATAGCCATAGCTTTGCTCCATGGCAATGTGCGCCGACAATGTCAGTGGAAAACGACGGCCAAACTCATGCCCTAGAAACCCGCTTAAAATCATCACGCCTTTACTGTGCAACGATTGACCGAGCTCAACTTCGCGCTCAATATCAACCACGCCTTTGCCACCGACATGCACAGTGGAAGTAATACGCGCCGGCGAACCAAAGCGGCTTTCGCCAATCTCCATGACCGTTAGGCCATTGATGCACCCGACTCGTTCGCCATCGGTATCAATTAAGATGGTGCCCTCTTCTATTTCACTGAGCATCTGATCCGCTATTCGGCCATTACGATACTCCGCAGCTTCTAGGGCTTGCTGTATGTGTTGCTCGGTAATAAATTCAGATTGATCATGCCCACTGATAAAATCGGCCTCGGCAAACACTTTAAATAATCGCACTATTCGAGCTGATATTCGCTGCTGATGTTCGGATTCACGCAAACTGTATTCTATTAAGCGCTCTAAGGCGTTTCGAGTCAGCGGCTTAAAGTTTTTTTCTTCGCCGTAATCTTTTATACGTAAAATCAAGTTATCGACCGTGTTACGAGTACGCGGTATAAAGCTATCGAAATCTACCGGTACACGAAACAGCTCCATAAACTCTGGGTCCCACTCTTGCAATTGATAATATATTTCGCGCGAGCCGAGTAAAATTACTTTAACATCTAGATCGATCGATTGGGGGCTGAGTGTTATTGAGTGCATGAGCGTTGCATCGGAAAAAGGCATTTCCATTTTTAGCTCTTTTGATTTCAATGCCAGTTTTAAGGCATCGTATGCAAAAGGCTCTTGCAATAATTTTTCGGCATCCAAAATCAAATAGCCGCCATTGGCTTTTAATAAACTACCGGCACGAATCAGTTGAAAGTTTGTATTGGGAATTCCTTGCTGGGTTGTATATTCAATGCGGCCAAACAGGTTTTGATAGGTTGGCAGCATTTCATAGACAACTGGTGCGCCTTCGTTGGCTTCATGCTGCACCATCAAGTTGGGCTTTAACCATCGTTCTATTGTGGCACGACGCTCTTGATCAGAAGTTGCATCGGTAATAGATTCTTCAATAAACAAATCAACAATCAATTTCGGTAAATGATTTTTAATTTCGCGAATAAATCGAAGTACGCTTAACAGGCTTTTGTTTTTTACTTCGAGTTCTTTCAACAAGGGTTTAATCGCTTGTTGAACCGTTGTAATGTTAAGCTGTCGAAAATCTTCTGAGCTTTTACGCCGCCATGTAGGCAATTCTAAAACCTGTTCATTTAAAAAGCCTTCGATCGCATTAATACGGTCTTGAAATGAGGTACGTTGCTCTTCGGGCAGTTGTGCAAACTCTGTATCGTCGAGCGCTTTGCCATTCACTACGGGCAATAACATCACGGAACCACCATCGGCGATGACGGCCACTTCTTTTTCATTGGCGAAACGCTCGACTACTTTTAAAGCGGCGTCGTAGCGTTTATTAAATTCTTTATCTATGCCGGTGCGCTTGCGTTGATAAGTTGGGTTTTCAAACGCGGCCGGAAAAGTATCCATCAAATCGCTAATGAACTGATCGATTGATTCTTTAAGCTTATTACCCTGACCCGCAGGCATCTCTAGGGCGTAGGGCTCTCGGGTTACTTCAAAGTTATTTATATAGGCCCATTCACTGGGTGCGGGCTGACTGTCGGCCAGCTCTTTGACGTATTTAGAGACCAGTGAGTTTCGGCCGGTGCCGGAATCTCCCATCACATAAAGGTTGTAGCCACCTCCGCGCATGGCGATGCCAAATTCTAACGATTTTTTGGCTCTGGGCTGGCCTAAAAAGCTCGATTCGCCTTGGACGTCGGCGGTGGTTTGTATGTTTAAGTAGCTTAGATCTACACGGGCGCGCAATGCCTCGGGGGCGAGCGGATGAACCTTCTCTGTCATGTCGTACTCTAGTCTGATAACAATTGCTGACAGTATGGCACAGGTGAGGTTTGAAGGCATAGCTTCAACGGGTGTTTTGGTGGGTGGTTTGAGTGGGGCTGGGTTTGGTGGTTAGTTTGGGTGGTTTACCTTGTTGGCTGAGGTATGTGGTTGAATTCGCCGTGAAGCGGTAACGGTCTAGCGGGACGCCGTATATACGTCCATGTAGGCTTGGAGACGGCATCCATGCCGTATAACACCCGCTAGTCCGTCACCGCTTCGCGGCTTTTTAACGGCCAGTTAGTTATAAACGATTACTGACGCGCCACCATTAACTGAAACTGAGTATCCATTATTTTGCTGGGTAACTTCAGCTTTTGTGCCGTTCGCGCCATTGACAACCCATGCACCTGACATTTCGTCCGTTTCAAGATCCATTGTTATGGTCTGGGTCGTTTTAGTCGTCACAAACTCGTTGTTTGTTTCAGTGCCTGCAACAGACAACGCCCAGTCTAGAGTAATGGCGTTTTCTGCTAATCCATAGACTATTGCGCCGTCTAAAGTTGACTCAACATCGGCGTCTTCCCAATAATCATAAGCAACCACATTCAGATCTTTAAATTCCATCACGACGCTCATAGTGTCGAATCCCAATTCAGAATTAGAATTTGGATTGTATCCAGTCCAAGAAAATTCAACATCTACTGAGCCATTTACCGTTTGTTCTTCCCAATCGTCATAACAATTGTTGAACGTAGTATCGAAGCTCATAGAGCCACTTTCTTTTGGCTCTCCACTACTCGTCACGTCACTTGATGATACGGTAATGGTCATAGAACCTGTGTCGCAATCGAACGACTCTGTTTCTGAATTTCGAGCAGAAAAACTACTTAATGCTCTTTGGGTTATATCCGAACCTAACGAGCGTGACATGCCGGCATCCATTCCAACCGAATAGCCCGCTTCAGCACTGTCTGATATAGTGGCCGCAAATTCTGCATCGCTGTCTGTCAGCACGTAAGTTGGAGTTTTCAAAGCAACACTGCTTAAAGAAAACGAAGAGCCTGCACTGCCCTTGCCTTCACCCTCTGGGTTACAGCCCATTAAGGCTACTGATGCCGCCGTTACTACGAAAAGACTTTTACTTAAAACCTGCATTTTATTCCCTTATTTATTGGTGTTAAAAACTTTTCATCCTTAATATCTAATATTTTCAGCCATCAAGTCAACAGTGATTTGGTCATAAGTTTAATGACTTTCTATAACCTTAGACCGAAAACGGATAAGCAATGGCTTCATGGTGTTGGTAGCCTTCGACACTGAAATCGTCCATGGTGACCCAGGTTTCCAAGTCTTTTAGCGATTTAATCTCTGGGTTAATAATCAGTTTGGGCGATGGAAAAGGTTTGCGTTTTAACTGCACGTCGCGCAAGAGTTCAAGCTGGTCTTCGTATATGTGAGCGTTCACTATTTTGTGGTACGCCTTGTCGGGTTTGAGGCCGGTTATTTGCGCCACAATGGCTAAAAAGAAGAACACCTGTACTTGGTTAAAGTTTAAGCCTAAGGGGACATCGCATGAACGCTGGTAACTGGTTAGTGAGAGTGTGTCGCCTAATAAGCTGAAGGTGTGGGTATGCATGCAGGGGCGCAAGCAACCCATGTGGAATTCACCTGGGTTATAAAAACTGAGAATCTCACCACGATCGTCGATACCTTGGCTTAAGTTGTCGACTATTTTTTTCAACTGATCTACAAAACCGCCGTCGGGTTTGGCCCAAGCTCGGCCTTGCACGCCGTATACTCGGCCCATGTCGTCGTTACCTTTGCGGTGTTCATTGGCCAGCCATGCCCTGTTTTCGTTAGCGTTGGCGTCCCATGTTTTTGCTCCAAGTTTGCGAAAATCGGCGGCGTTGTCGTAGCCACGGATGTAACCTAAAAACTCAGCGATGGCGGCTTTATAAAAACTTTTTCGAGTGGTGATTAAAGGGAATTCGTTGTTGCCGACGTTGTATTCTAAATCGGCATTAATTACGGTTAAGCAACGTTTGCCGGTGCGTTTATTTTCTACCCATTGGCCTTCATCTATGATGCGTTGGCATAAGGCTAAATACTGGTTCATTTTTTAGCGCCTTTTTTTGGTTTGCCAGACTTATTCTTTTTCTTACTTTTACCGCTTTCAGGCGCGGTTTCAAATACAGGGTTTCTATAGGCCAGTGTTATAAGTACACCACCTACTAAAATCATCGGTATGCTAAGTAGCATGCCTTGTGTTAAATAGCCGCCTAATAAGTAACCTATGTGCTCATCGGGTTGCCTAAAGAATTCGGCTGCGGTTCTCAGCACGCCGTAGCCAATCATAAACATGGCCGATACGGCCATTCGTGGTTTAGGCTTTGCACTATACCACCATAAGACGATGAACAATAATAAGCCTTCGCCCATCATTTGATATATCTGTGAAGGATGTCGGGTTAGGCCATCGCCTATTTGCGGGAAGATCATGCCCCAAGCCACGTCGGTTTCTCGGCCCCAGAGTTCACCGTTCCAAAAATTTCCGAATCGGCCAAAAAAGATGCCTGGCGGTACCAGTGGCGCGACAAAATCACCCACCGCAAACCAAGCTTTATTGGTGTGTTTTGCAAACAAAATAACCGCGACGGCGACGCCTAAAAAGCCTCCGTGAAAAGACATTCCGCCTTCCCACACTTTAAATAGATACAGCGGGTTCGCAAAGAATAAATCGATATGATAAAACAACACATAACCGACTCGACCACCGACAATAATGCCGACTACGATATAAAACAGCAGGTCTTTCACTTGATCGGAGGTAAACAACCGCCACGCATCTTTAGAGGCACGCCAAATACCCAAATATTGGCCAGCCATAAAACCGGCTAAATACATCAGGCCATACCAATGTACGGACAAGGGGCCAATACTAAAGGCAATCGGGTCAAATTGAGGGTGGATCATGGGGTGTCCTTAATTGAAAATCGCGCTCACTATACCAAAACCCGTGTGAGCTGCCACGCACTGGTTAGTCTGGCATGGGTAAAGTTGAAGGCTTGGGCGCTACAGGGTAAAAGTGCGGCTCACATTGCTCAATATTGCTAAAGATTCGGGTGTCTTTATAGGGCATTTTCATAAAGCCACCAATGCCTAAGCCTTCAATATCGGATACGGCGATGAGTATTCTGTTTAAACATTCTTTAAATTCTTGTTCTTTGGCAGGGTCTAGCAAGCGATAATAATTGTGTATTTTTAGGTTTTTTTCCAGTACTTCAAAGATAATACAGCCGGTATGGTGAATGGTATCGAGCAAACGAATGTTGTCCATTATAGATTCCGGCAACACTAAATGCTCATCGGGGTCGCGACCATCTTCAAAGTAAGAATGCATTTTTTCATTAAGTCGACCTTCTGGCGCAGGCGTAATGGTGTACGGCAGTTTCATGTGATTTGGCACAATAAATGGCTGCTCTTCGCTTGAGCGATCTAAATGCAAGGTATCGCGTGCATCATACAATACGGCTTTAAAGGTGCCGTTGCGCGTCATGGCTCGGGCGAGTGTGACCATGTGGTTGAGCGATTGAACAAAAGATCGGCGCATGGCTTTATCAAATAGGTTAAACGCTGAGGATATATGCACTTCTTCTGCCAGCCAACGTACGGTAATGCCCCCCACCACAGGAAACCGACCCAGCCGAGAAACTGCGGCAACAAAGGCCTTTTCGGTTTCGCCCATGCCTTGTAGGTAATTTTTGTAATATTTATCAAGCTGCTCATCTTCGATATCGTCGACATTGATATCGGGGTGCTGTTCCCGCAAAAATGACTTTCGCGAGCTATACACGACCGTATCGATTGCTTTGGGAGATTCGCCAATCCAAACCGGAATCAATGGTTTTTCTTCGGGTTCGCGTATTTCCGGTAGTACCAAATGTTTTAATCGCGGCATGTTGGCCATAAAGTAATCGGCGGCTTCGTTACGCTGAGTTGGGTCGGTCGACATCATCTTGTCTAAAATGCGCGCAAACTCAATTGGTAACCCTAAAGACAAGGGTGTGATTACCTCGGAGGCAAAACGCGCACCTTGGCTGGAAGCCAATGCATATAAGGTAGCTGCGGTGCCTTGTTCATCAAATCGCGGCGACGATAAAGCGCCATTAAGTTGATCGCGTCCAATAAAATAGACATCGCCTAATTTGGCGTTGGTGTTACGCATATCGCTCGACATTAAATCCATAACGCTGGTCGATAAAAACTGGCCATGAATATCGGTTTGGGCAAACACAGAAGAACCCCAATCGATCAACTGAATAGACTCTGTCGTTGGATCATAAACAATATTCGAGGGTTTAATGTCGCCATGCACCACCGGCATTAATACACCCTGCTTATTTTTGAAGGTTCGCAAGTAATCTAAAAGCTCAGCCAATTGTGAGGCAATGCGCACCACAACCCGAGGCGTCAAGGCTCCCTTTTCGAGACCCCACTGATCTAAATCTCGCCCTGGTGCCCGCGTCATCACCAAAATTCGCTGTTTACCGACACGAACATAATCTATCACCCTTGGAATTAACGGATGATCCAGCAATGACTGTAAATAACTTTCTTCTTCCAGTTTATCTTGAACATGTTGCGGCAAGTTAACTCGCGAAAACTTAAACACCAATTCATGCCCAAATGGAGTGGTACCGCCAAACACAAAACCAAAGGCCCCTTTGCCGATGAGCTCAATATCTTGATACCCCAACCGCTCTAACTGCCTGATGCATAATTGAATCCACGCCTTCAGCTTTGCGGCATCACGATGTGATAGCAAATAAATACTTTGTTCTTCGGGGATGTAAAAGTGCTTAAGGTTGTGTTCCATCTGATTAAGGTAATGGGGATTTGAGGCGGCTGCAAGTTTTGGTTTTTTTAGGTGGATGGTTTGGTGGATGGTTTTGTGGTTAACGTCGCCTAGGTGCACCATCTTTTTTGAGCGGCCGCTGTTCGCGCTTCCATGCGCCGCTTAACTTCGTCATCCATGACTCAGATAACCGCTCAAAAAAGATGGCACACCTAGGCTTTATTTGATGATAGTTGGCATCTAGTTGGGGTGGTGAGAAGCTAATCGCGTCTTTGCATTGCTTTGAGCGCTCCAACAGAGATGAGTAACTGTAAGAGCCTTCGGAACGCAGTGGAGAGGCGACCCAAAAATGAAAAACCCTAAGGTTTTTGTAACTCAATCATCACACTTTGATTCACTTGAATCAGCCCTCTTTTTGGTCGGTCTAGATCAATAATGATAAAGACAATTAGGGCGATTAATAAGGAAATTAATATTATCGGGGTAAAGACTCGTTTGCCGCTTAATCCAGCAGAATACCCCATAAACCCACCTGAGCAAATGAAGACAACAAAGAGCAAAAGTAAAACAACTTCAGGTACATGCATTTGTAAAAGCGCGTTTCGTTTTCCTTGCGCGTCTATCACATCATTTAATGATTTTACAAAAGCGCCTGTCGTCACTGGGCTAGGGTCATCATTCGTAGCGGCCATAGCCAAAGTCCAAAGCTTGCGTTGTACTTGTTCAATCTTTGCATTATAAGCCCGACGCTCTTCAAACCTAGTAAGATCTACTGACCCTATTTCCACTCGAAGTTGAATGTATTTTTTAAACAGGCCCATCGCTTCAGCGCTGTATTGCTCGGGTAATAAATCGACCCTCAATACGGCCGTGCCAATGGCATTTGCTTCATCGATCAACGCCATGGTTCGGTTATCGAAACGCTGCATCGACATACTAAATGTAAAACCTAGCAACAATGCCAGCAACCCTAGAACGCTGCCTTGAATAGATCCGGTTAACGCCTTAACTTCATCATCTGTTCGTTTTTGTACAAAACGCCCAATGCGAAAGCCACCTTCATTTACAGCGATCATGGTTAAAAACAAAAGCAGAACAATCGCAACACTGCTGAAGGTATATAAGAACTCAGTTTGTGCCATTTGAATTTGCGCCTTTAGAAAGTGAGGGTCAGGTAATGGGATTAAAAACTTGCAGTTTTAGTAGCATATAGGGGTATGGGGTTATTCACCAGTTTTTGAGGCGGTTTAGTAGCGAGTTTTGAGGTTCAAGTACATTCGGATAGTCGCGACTTTGCTTTGCTTCGAACGCTCCAACAGCGATTAGTAAATGTAGGAGCCTTCGGAACGCAGTGGAGAGGCGATGTTTGAGTTAGCGAAACGCTGAAACAATGGCAAAATAAACAGCCAAAAAAAAGGCCCACGATTGTGAGCCTCTTTTCTCGATTGCATTTTCTCTTTTTGCCGTTTGGCTTTGTTGGTCTTTTCGTGAACACCGCCCTTTTTCATAATTGGGGCGAATGCATGTGGGTTTCGCTTGTGCTGTTTTTGAGCCATCGGTTACTCCTTTTGCTCACGGTTATAGTGTTGAATTAACGCCTGCTTTTTTAACTTGGGAAGTTTCCGCAATTGGTACTCCACTGCGCTGGCTTTGGATCGGTTATCACAAGGCTCTGCATACACCAGTTCAACGGGGCGTCGAGCTTGAGTATAGCGCGCACCTCCAACTAATTCACCATTATGTTGCCGAACTCGCCGATTTAAATCTGTGGTGATGCCCGTATAGAGCGAATTGTCAGCGCACTTTACAAAATACACCCACCATGGACTTTCTTGAGCCATTACTTCCATCTTTTTTGCACATTGTCGTGTGAAACTTTAACAAACTACCAACGATGCCACCATTTAAAGGGTTGTTATGCTAAATAAAATACTACTTCCAGCCATTATCATTGCAGCAGCATTGATAGGTTATCAACTGATGAACGCCGATGAAGCGCCCAGCGGGGCTCGCCAAGCAACACAAGCGGCGACGACTGAAACAACTGAAGTAAGCACAGGTGAAGCGAATCGAACACCGCCTGCTAACCTAGGTAACCGCGAACGCCCGGCGAATGCCAACCGAGAATCAACACCCAATGCTGAAAGTGAAGATAGATCAGGTAGAGCTAATAATAATGAAAGCACTGAAAGCGCTAATGGCGAAGCCTCTGAGCAAGTGGCCGAGAATAATCGTCCACAACGCGGTGGCGGTGGCGGCGGTTTACGCAGCGGCGTTTTAGCCAGCCAGGGCGCTACCGCCGTTGAAGTTAAGCGGGCCGTTACTTATGAAGGCTCTTCTCAATTAAAAGTCTTTGGGGTGATCGATGCTCAAGAAAAAACCATCATCACGGCACAAAGCAACGCCACGGTAACCAAAATACTCGTTAAAGAAGGCGATAAAGTCGAAGCGAACCAGGCCATTGCTCAATTAGCGGATTCAAATATTACCGCGGCATTAGCTCAAAAGCAGGCGTCTTTAACTGAACTCGAAGCGCGTTTACGCAACGAAGCGTTGAAGCATGAAAACGATAAAGCTTCGCTTGCCATTGAAAAAGAGCTTTTAGCCATCGCTAAAAACAGCGTGGATCGATTCTCCAATTTAGGCTCTCAACAACTGAGCTCAAGTTCCGATTATGAGAGCGCGCTAAAAGCATACCATGCCCAATTAATGTCGGTTCAAAACCGTGAGCTGACCATTGCACAATATGCCGATACCTTGGCTCAATCTAACGCTCAGCGTGCCTCATTACAAAGCCAAATTAAACAAAGCCAACTACTCGTGAATGCGTTATCGCCATCGAGTGAATTTGCCGGCGTTGTGGCAAAACTGCCTATCAACCAAGGGCAAATTTTAAAATCTGGCGAAACCCTAGCAGAGTTATACAACCCTAGTTCCTTAGCGGCGTACGTCCGAGTGCCTCAACGCTACCGGCTTGATAACTTTGATTTAACGAGCATTACCGCGACCGATGCCAATGGCCGTACTTGGTTAGCCCAAGCCATTCGCCCCATCAGCGAAAGCGGCGCTCAACGTATTACCTTTACGCCAGAGTTTCCGCTCGCCTCAGCACCGTTACCAGGAACCCACCTTGCGTTAACGCTGCATTACCCTATAGAAAAAAATGCCGTTGAAGTGCCTATTACCGCCGTGTACGACCAACAACGTGTCTACCTATTTAAGCGTGGCACTATTTCACCTGTCGACATTGAATTGATCGGTCAAACGGATCAAGGCTTTTTAATTGCCGCGCCAGAATTGTCAAATGAATCGACCATGATTGTGACCACTCGCTTAAATAACCCAATTACCGGTATGGCTGTATCATTGGTTCAGTCAGCAGGTGGCCGACAATGATGAAATGGATCGAAACATTTGCTAACCATAAAATTGCCGCTAACGGTGCCATGATACTCATCATCGCGTTAGGTTTATGGAGTGTCGGGAAAATCAACAACCAATTTTTTCCAGACTTTGAAACTTCTCGCATATCCGCCAGCGTTAGTTGGAGTGGCGTAAGCGCTGAAGATATGTACAACACAACCGGAGCGCCGCTACAACAAGCGCTTATCGGTTTACCAGAACTCGATGGCATCACCACCAGCGCCAGTGAAGGCCGAGTGAGCTTGTCGATTGGCGTCAGTGATCGTGCCGAGAGTGTCGAGGCAGCGGTTGATTTAGTAGAAGAAACGCTGGCAGCGGTTTCTTTGCCTGAAGACGCGGGTGAGGTAAATGTGTCCATGCCGCAACGCCGTGAGAACGTTGCTGACTTTCTACTGTATGGAGACGTTGGCTTAGATGAACTGGCATCCTATGCCTATAGCGTTCAGTCTGATCTATTGCAGACGGGGTTTGCACAGGTCAGCCTGCAGGGTATTCCAAGCCAAGAAGTTCAAGTCAGTGTCGCTATGGAGACACTGCTCGATACAGGCCTGACTCTAGCCCAAATATCTCAGAGCATTGAACAAGAATACACACCGTCACCTGCGGGTACGTCGAGTGGTGATTCCATTACCTTACAGCTGCGCTCGCAAACACCTGAAATAGAATTAAACAGTTTGTTAAATACCGTCGTGCAATCTTTAGAAGATGGCAGCGTGCTTACCTTGGCCGATGTTGCGACGGTTAAACAAATTGAAGCCAAGCAATCGAATCAACTCTACTTCGAAGGCTTACCGGCGATTCGTATTTCGCTGTTAAGAACCTTAGGCGAAGATACGTTAGAAAATGCCGAGCTGATGAATCAATGGTTGGAAGAATTTATTCCGACGCTTCCGCAAAGCGTTCAGCTGCACATTTATAACGAAACCTGGAAGATTGTTGAATCGCAATTATCGTTGCTAATAGACAACGGTTTATTAGGCATGGCCTTGGTATTGGTTACGTTATTTATCTTTTTAAATACTCGATTAGCGTTTTGGGTAGCGCTGGGTATTCCGATTAGTTTTTTTGCAACGTTCATCATTATGGCTCAATTAGGCATATCGATGAACACCATCAGTTTGTTCGGCTTTATGATTGCGCTAGGCATCATTGTCGATGACGCTATTGTGGTGGGTGAACAAGCGAGAGCGTATCAACAGCAAGGTTTACCTGCGAATGCTGCGTCTCTAAAAGCCGCTAAAAAAATGTGGCCGCCGGTTCTAGCGTCTAGCTTAACCACCATTGCTGCGTTTTTACCCCTAACCTTTATTAGTGGTCCCATTGGTCGTTTATCGGTAGATTTGCCGGTGATTGTAACGATCGCAATTGTCGCCTCACTGATTGAATGCTTCCTAATTCTTCCGGGGCATTTATCACACAGTAACCATAAAGAGGATCGACCCTTCCGTAAGAAAATGGATGCAGGTTATAACTTTGTACGCGACCAATACTTCCGCCCTATCGTGCGCTGGAGCTTAACGCACCGCGCTGTCCTTATTTCTATGATTGTGGCGGGTTTTATCATTGCCGTAGGGATGATCTCTAGCCGAACCGTACCGTTTCAGTTTCAGCCTTCGGTCGAAGCGCCCAGCTTATCGGTCAGTGTTGCTTTTACAGAAGGAGCCGACCAAACCAAAGTGGATAATTTTGTCGATCACTTAGCCGACACATTGCAAGCCGTGGAAGATGAAACAGGTTACGACTTTATTAAAACCGCCCTAATTACTCGAAACCAAGGTAACCAAGGGAACCAAGCGCGGATCGATGTTGAGCTTATCAGCGATCAAAATCGACCTTACACCAACCAAGAACTCGTCAATCAGTGGCGTCAAGCCACCAACTTGCCATCAGAAATCGACAGCATTTCATTTGGTCGAGGCCGGCGTTGGGGCGGTGAATCAGGCGATATCAGCATTGAACTCAGTGGCAGCAACGTCACCTTATTAAAGTCTGCTGCGCTTGAGTTACAAAACAGATTGGAAGCGCTCGATGCGTTATCGGATGCAACGGATACACTCGCTTATGGAGATGAACAACTTCAGTTTTCATTGACTCCACTGGCAATAGACCTTGGAATAACCGAAGCAACTTTGGCAAACTTTCTAAGGCAACATATTGAGGGTGTTAAAGCGACAACGGTTATTGATGGCAGCCAAACTTTTGATGTGATGGTTATGCTACCGGAAGCTCAGCGCCGAACCATTAATGAGATTATGGCGTTGCCTTATCGATTAGCGGACAATAGCTTGGTGCCAATGCAAGATTTGATCAACAGTTCTTATCAACGTGGTATTGAAACGATTCGAGCGCAAGACGGTGTCATTTCTGCCAGTGTTTCGGCAACACTCGATACCGATCAGATGACCAGCGACAGCATGTACACTTTACTTGAAGAATCTGTGTTACCAGCGTTCGCGGCTCAGTATGGCGGCATAGACGTTGAGTTGGCCGGTGATGCTCAAGAGCAAGAACAGTTTTTTGCTGAAACAATGTTAATACTGTTGGCGGTGCTTGCCCTCATTTATGGCATTCTCGCTTGGGTGTTTGAGAGCTGGATATGGCCACTGGCCATTCTAGCGACCATTCCGTTTGGTTTAACAGGCGCTATTTTTGGGCACTGGATTATCGACTTACCTTTATCGTCTTTATCGATCCTTGGTTTGTTTGGTTTATCGGGCATTGTGATTAATGACAGCATTGTATTAATCAGCGTGTACCAAGAGTTACGCGACGAAGGCATGGAAATAGTTCACGCACTTGAAGAAGCTGTGGTACGTAGGTTAAGGCCGGTTATTTTAACCACCGTGACCACAATGGCAGGGTTGACACCCTTCTTATTTGAAACCAGTCTCGACGCTGAGTTTTTAAAGCCAATCGCGGCGGGGATCGTATTTGGCCTACTGTTTGGTACCACGTTGATCTTGCTGTTTGTGCCTGCTTTATTGTTGACGATTGAGCAAATCAAACTAAAGTTAAACTTGATACGACAATAAGTTGACCGGCCAAAGGGCAATTTTTAATTAAATTGTCCTTAAATACCTTTAAATAGGCGTCAAATTGCACAAATGCGGCGCAAATTAAAGATATTTGGCTCTTACCGTTCAAAAACCGAACATATGTCGCTATAGTCGGGCAACCAAAAAATAACTAGATCGAGAGTTCAATGAAAAAGTCAATCGTCATTACGTCGGTCGCTGCCATCGCTATCCTTGGCGCTGCAGCAGGCTGGTGGTATTCAAGTAATCAAATCGCTCCTTTGGAATACACCACAGTTAAAATAGGTGTTGATGCACCTTACCCACCCTATGAATTTTTTGATAGCAATGGAGAGCTCACTGGCTTTGAAGTCGAACTTGGAAACTCCATGTGCAGCTACTTAAACATAAAATGTGAGTGGGTGGTGACGCCTTGGGATACCATTATTGATGACTTAAATGCAGGTAAGTTCGATATGATCATGTCTTCCATGTCTATCGAATCTGAGCGTAAAAAGCGGGTTGATTTCAGTGACCCTTATTATTCTACGCCGTCAGTTTATTTTGCTCGAAAGGGTGATTTTTTTGAAGGGACGTCTGTCTCTGATCTAAAAGGCAAAAAAGTAGCCGTTCAATCGGGCACCCTACAATATAAGCACTTAGTAGAAGAATATGGCGACAATATAACCATCTTAACATTCGATGGTTGGGATGGCGTCAGTGCATCGTTCCGTTCAGGGGAAGCCGATGTAGTATTGACCGATTACCCACAATGGGAAGGCGAGTTTATGTTAGAAGGCGTCTACGAAGTTATTGGTGAGCCACTTCAAATTGGTGATGGCGTTGGCATAGCCTTCCGTAAGTCTGACGAGAACTTAAGAAAAGCGATGAACAAAGCCTTAGATAACGCCAAAACCTATGGCGATTTCCAGCGCTTCCGTCGTAAGTATTTCTTCTATGACATTATGGTGAAGTAATTTGAATCGTTGTTGAAGGAGGCCGCTTTTAGCGGCCTTTTTTTTCATTTGTAACCCTACTAATTTCCAAATATGGAATCATTTAATAGGTTTTTAGCTGTGCAAATCGCATAGTTCTAACTGCTTAAACGCCCAAAACCCATTCATTCTCTCAATCGTAAGGCAATGTGTTTGCACTCGATACACATGCTCACTTGCACTCTTTTCAAGCAGCTGCCATTGCTCTTTATCTTTGGGCAAAGCACTTAATCTTTCATTCAACCAAGCCGCTACGGCTTTGTCATCTTTTAAAAATTCAGTGGCTAAAGGCATCATCAAAGTACTCGCCTCAATGGGTGCTTCTATATTTGAAGCCTTAAGCTGACTAATGAGCTGCGCTTCAATGAGACGTTTATATTGCTCTCGCACCTGCTGTATTGTGGTAGTCGATAACGTAACTTTTTGAGAAGTTCGAATGTCGTCAACCAGTTGAGCGGGTGCTGAAATATGTGTTGAGCGCCAAGAAATCAAAAAGGTAATACTGATCGCTATGACCAAAACTACGATCAAACCAGTGATCTGTTTCACTCTTTTTGCTGTGGTTAAGATATACACGGAAGGAGAAAGCCTTTATTGAGAATTTGATCACAAAGAAATCATGGGTGCCTTGTTGATTCTACCCAAGTTAATTAGGCTGGCCTAGTAATTTTGTCACAGCAAGGATGCCTATGACACTCGCCTTAACTTATAGCCGTGCCCACGTGGGTATGGAAGCTCCACTTGTCACCATCGAAGTACACATATCTGGAGGCTTGCCGGCCTTTTCAATTGTAGGTTTGGCTGAAACAGCCGTACGTGAAGCCAAAGAACGTGTTCGCTCAGCTATTTTGAATAGCCAATTTGATTTCCCCAATGGCCGGATCACCGTCAATATGGCGCCGGCCGACCTTCCTAAGCAAGGCGGGCAATTTGATCTTGCTATTGCTTTGGGCATTCTCGCCGCCAGCGAACAGATTGCAATAGACAAACTCAACACGTACGAATGGTTGGGCGAGCTATCGCTTTCAGGGCATTTAAGCAACGGTCCAGGCGCATTACCTGCTGCCATGGCCTGCCACAAGGCTGGCCGTGCCTTAGTTTGCACAACTCAAAACGCCCAAGAAGCCGTGCTGGTTAAAGAGGCCAACGTGTACGGTGCCAGCCACCTGCTAGAAGTGTGTCGAATGTTAAAAGATGCCGACTTTACACTGTCCACGCCTACGGCGAGTGTTGAACCCAATGTACAACACTACCCCTGTATGTCTGATGTAAAAGGGCAAACCAGTGCTCGCAGAGCCTTAGAAATAGCCGCTGCGGGCAAACATAATTTATTGCTTTTTGGTCCACCGGGAACGGGCAAAACACTGCTGGCCTCTCGATTACCCGGGCTGCTGCCTTCAATGACAGATTCTCAAGCGCTTGAAGTTGCAGCGGTTCAATCCGTCGCAGGGCTTCCTCTTACATGGCAGCAAAGACCATTTCGAAGCCCGCATCACTCGGCTTCAGCGGCCGCTTTAATTGGCGGCGGCAGCATTCCTAAGCCGGGTGAAGTCACCTTGGCGCACCAAGGCGTGTTATTCTTAGATGAGTTACCAGAGTTCCCTCGCCATGTTCTCGACGTGTTACGCGAACCTCTTGAAAGCCACGAAGTGTGCATTTCAAGGGCGGCACGCCAATGCACTTTCCCGGCTGGGTTTCAGTTGGTGGCAGCCATGAACCCGACACCCGGCGGCTATGGGGCCGATGACCCACGTTCAAAACGATATTCACCCGAGCAAATTCAACGCTACATTTCGCGATTATCCGGTCCATTTCTCGATCGCATAGACCTCCATATAGAAGTCCCCACACTCCCTAAAGAGCTGTTATTAACAGACCAACCCGCTGAAAGCAGCAAAGATATCAGAGTAAGAGTTGAACAAGCATGGCAAGCACAGTTGTCACGTCAGGGTTGTTCAAACAGTGAGTTGTCGGGGAAACAGTTAGAATCTATTTGTAAAGTGTCAGCAGCCGAAAAGGCACTGTTGGATAATGCCATTGATCGGCTGGGGTTAAGTGCTCGTGCCTACCATCGAATTTTAAAAGTCGCGCGCACTGTGGCCGATTTAAAAAACCAGCCACTCATTGATAAGCCCGCAATCATTGAAGCGTTAAATTGCAGGCAGCTAGAGAAACTACTGGGTAAATGGTAGAGGCGGCAACCTCTACTATAAGTCCATATCGTATTCTATTTGCACGGCACAGTGAGGGCTTAATCGAGGTTCACGAATGATCGTGGCCTCTACGATAAAGTCGGCAATGTTTGGCGTTACAAATTGGTAATCGTATCGCGCGCCGTTGACTTGAGCTTCATCAAAAGGCCAAAAAGTATGCTGACGATCTTTTTTGTTTACGGATCTAAAGCCATCAACAAAACCGATCGGTCCGGTCACTTGATCCATCCAGGCTCGTTCTTCAGGTAAAAATCCGGGTTCACGCTGATGAGATTCCCAATTGCCTAAATCTACTGAACGGTGGGCAATGTGAAATGAACCTGTGAATATAAACTCGCGGCGTTTGCGACGAGTCTTTTTAAAATGTAATTGCAGCGCTTCTAAGTAGTCGAGCTTATCATCAACATCTTCAATATAATCGGCTTGTGGCACCCAAATAGAAGCCACACTGACGTTATCGAAATCGGCTTGGATAAAGCCGCCCTGCAAGTCACAATTCATGTTTCCAAAACCACGCATCACCGCCTTTGGCATAACACGACTGTATATGGCCGTACCGGCATGGCCATCTTCATCGGCATCGAAAAAGAAGGCGTTAAATCCAGGAACATCTAATAGGTTTTCTGGCAGCTGGTATTCTTTGCTTCGGGTATCCTGAATGCAGACGACGTCGGCATCGACGTGTGTCAACCAGTCGAGGAATCCTCGCTCTGCCGCATTGACCAGGCCATTCACATTCAAGGTTATTACTTTCATTCGGTTCTTCCAGATATTAAAAAGAAGGCCTCAGTTATGCCCTCAATTATTGAGTCAAATTTCTAACTGCGTATGTTACTCGATTTTCACGTATAATGCCGACCTCGGAACGTGTAAAACGCCAATTCCGTCCGAATTTTTATCATTTTTATAAGGTCTACTTAATGAATAGTACAGAAACTGCAAAAAGTACAGACACATTACACGATTGGCAACGATCATTTATTGAATTTGCACTGGAAAAACAAGTGCTACAATTTGGTGAATTTACGTTGAAGTCTGGCCGAGTCAGCCCTTACTTTTTTAACGCAGGCAATTTTAACGATGGCGAATCTCAACAACGAATCGGAGAGATATACGCCAAAACGCTGGTCGAATCTGACATCGACTTCGATCTAGTTTTTGGACCGGCCTACAAAGGTATTCCCTTGGCGGCGTCTACCGTGTTTGCTCTACAAAACAGCCATGGTCAAAATAAGTTTTTTTCATTCAACCGCAAAGAAGCAAAAGATCACGGTGAAGGTGGCACCATCGTTGGCGCACCATTAGAGGGCAATTTAGTCCTGGTTGATGACGTAATTACGGCAGGAACAGCTATTAAAGAAACACTTTCCTTATTAGAAGCATTCCCAAGTGCCTCTTTGACAGCTGCAGTGATCTTGATCGATCGCCAAGAAAAGTTGGCCGACTCTGATTTATCGGCGATTCAAGCGCTAGAGCAAAACTTTGGCTTACGCATTTTGCCGGCTATTCGCTTGAATCAGATTATGAAGTACTTAGAAGACAACGGAAATTACAAAGAAGCCCTAATTGCTATGAAGAATTACCGTGAGCAATACGGTGTTTAAACGAGCTCATTCAGTCTGGGTTCACCGACCAATGGGTATAAAGAACGAGACCCACATCACTTGTGGTTTGGCAATTTAACGATATAGTAATAACAGTATCAATTTAGGCAGTTATTCATGAAACGCATTATCAGCGCTACTATTTTAGTATCTTTTATTGGGTTGGCCACCAGTGTCAGCGCCGCCCAGTTTTATCGTTGGAAAGATGAACAAGGCAACCTATTTGTTCAAAGCTATATACCGCCAGAATATGTCGCCAATGGCTATGAAATCGTTGATGAGGCTGGGAATTTAATTAAATCGGTTGCGCCTCAAATCAGCGAAGCAGAAAAGCAAGCCAAAGAACTCTCACGAATTAATGGCGAAATGCAGCGCGCACGCGATGAAGAGCTACTTAAGTTTTATCGCTCGCCTTCCGATGTTGATCGTGCCATGAGCACTTGGTTGAGCCGAATGGACATGGAAATTCGCGTAAAGCAAAACCGAATACGGATCAAAGAAAATGAGTTTGCAAAACTGCAGGAGCAGGCGGCAAATTTAGAGCGTAGCGGTCAAACGGTCGATCCAGAGATTGAAGAAAAGATGAAATCCATTCGTTTAGAAATCGAGCAATTTAAATTAGAGATACGTGAAGTTCAACTTCGGCAAGATGAATCACGTGGACAATTTGAGCTAGACCGAGAACGCATGGTCGAACTGTGGAAGATTATCACGGGTGAGGAATGGGTAGATAAAGAAGAATCCACAGATTCGAGTGCCGAGTAGAACTTTTTGACCTCCTCGCGGTCTAATCCACATTCCACAGGAGGTCACCATGTTCAAGTATATTTTAATGGCGGTTAGTTTATTCGCCTTTACCGCAATAGCCCACGCCAACACGCCGATATCAGCTTTTAGTACCAACCAGCCGAATTCATCCACCGCGCTTGATCATTCCGATTGGCAGTACTTCTTAGACACCCATTTAAACTACGATGAATTTGGGCAATCTTACTTTTCATATCAGCAAGTCACACCGCAAGAACTTGCCATGTTAAACAACTATATACAGCGCATGGAAAAGGTAAAACCACACCAACTCAGTGCCATCGAAGAAAAAGCATTTTGGATTAATCTGTATAACGCACTGACTGTAAAAGTTGTTTTAGACGCCTACCCTGTAGATTCCATCAAGGATATTGATGGCAAGTTTGGTGGTTTATTTGCCACTGGCCCGTGGGAGAAAGAACGCATCATGGTCAGTGGCGTTGGGTTAAGCTTAAACAATATAGAACACGATATTGTTCGCCCAAAATACAATGATTACCGCATTCACTTTGCACTCAACTGCGCCGCGAAAGGCTGCCCTAACCTTTCTAACCAGGTGTTTACGGCGTCTAATATCGAACAACAGCTAAACGAAGCGGAAGCTACTTTTGTCAATCACCAACGCGGTGTTCGGTTTGATGGCCGACAGTTGGTGTTATCTAAAATTTTTGACTGGTATTTAGAAGACTTTGCACAAAATGAAACCGCCTTGATTCAGCTTATAGCCCCGAAAGTCAACGCCACAACGCGAGCTCGCCTAAATGGCTACAAAGGTAAGATTAAATACGAATACGATTGGTCACTCAACGAGGTCGCACAGCCGTGAAAAAAATCATCATACTAACCGCTGCTTTACTAGTGATTGGGTCTTATTTCTATTTCGATTTAGGTCAATGGCTAACGCTTGAACAACTAAAAAGCCAACAAGCTGCGCTCGAAGGGTATCGAGCCAACAACCCAATATTGGTTGCTCTAATTTATATGCTGACCTACATCGTCATTGCAGCACTTTCTTTGCCTGGTTCAGCCATAATGACGATTAGTGGCGGCGCGATTTTTGGTCTAACACTAGGAACGGGGCTTGCTCTAGTCTCCGCAACTATTGGGGCTACATTTGCGTTTTTAATCGCCCGCTTCTTATTAAAAGATTGGGTACAGTCCAAGTTTGGTGATCGTATCGGTGCTATAAACCAAGGAATCAGCAAAGATGGCGCCTTTTACTTATTCAGCCTTAGGCTTGTACCCGTGTTTCCCTTTTTCGTGATCAACGTAGTGATGGGCATCACCACCTTAAAGGTATGGACCTTTTTCTGGGTATCACTCATAGGGATGCTGGCAGGCGCCGCGGTTTACGCAAATGCAGGAACGCAGTTGGCTAAAATAGACAGCTTAGGAGATATTGCCTCTCCCGCTATTTTACTATCGTTCGTTTTACTCGGTATCTTCCCGATTCTCGCGAAAAAAATCACCGCGTTTATTCGTCAACGAATGGTTGTTAATACCAATAGCGAACAACAAAGTTAAAAAAGTTGTATCCATTATTAGGCTTCTTGATATCACCATTGGATAAATGCTGATATCGAGTGCCTAACTCCCAATCCCCCATAGAAACAGCAAAGCCCAGCACTTCACCGAATTGGAAGTGAGTGCTAATTTCACGATCTTGTTGTTCTGTTAAACTGAGCCAATTTGCACTCAAACCCGTTTCAAGCGCAGGCGAACCGGGTAAATTTGGAAACCTCCAAGACAAAACCGGCATAAACCCCAACTGAACATTTTGGGGCGAAGGCGTTATTTGACCAAATGAAAACTCGTAATGCCCAGTTAACGAAATGGGTCCAATAGTGGTAATTTCCTCATCCATAGACCACAGCCAAAGCAAGCGGGAACGATCAAAATCACCGTCCGAACCTTGATCAAACCCAATGCCATCTAACTTCATTGGATTCCAAACTAACAAAGAAGCCACACTCACACCAATCGCACTTTCTCGCCAAGGAAGATCTTGAGCGTATATCGATTGCTGCGCAGACGTAAGCAACAAAACAAGCACCAACAAAATTTTTGGCATGTCATTCTCAACGTGATGGAATGTAGGTAAGTTTAGGGAGAAGGGAGTGCTGCTGCAAGTTAGGGTGTGTTATTGGCTGCGGGCTTCGGGTAAGGTCAAAACACTGGAGCCATCGTGTGTTTGCTTCGAGTGCTCCGAATTGAGTTTGGTGCAGAAGGCTAGCTTTGGTGGTGGGTTTCGCTGGAATGGGCATCTGAGCCATGGATGGCGAAGTTTAGCGGCGCAGGATGCGCGAACAGCGACCCACGGAAGCGGAACACGCCGCCGAAGCGGGTGGAACCGGTTTTAGGCTGCGGGCTGCGAGCTGCGGGTAAGGTCAAAACACTGGAACCATCGCTTCTTCGCTTTTCTTCGAGCGCTCTATATTGAGTTTGGTGCAAAAGGCTAGCTTTGGTGGTGGGTTTCGCTGGAATGGGCATCTGAGCCATGGATGGCGAAGTTTAGCGGCGCAGGATGCGCGAACAGCGACCCATGGAAGCGGAACACGCCGCCGAAGCGGGTGGAACCGGTTTTAGGCTGCTGGCTGCGAGCTTCGGGTAAGGTCAAAACACTGGAGCCATCGCGTCTTTGCTTCGAGCGCTCCGAATTGAGTTTGGTGCAAAAGGCNNAGCGGCGCAGGATGCGCGAACAGCAACCCACGGAAGCGGAACACGCCGCCGAAGCGGGTGGAACCGGTTTTAGGCTGCGGGCTGCGAGCTGCGGGTAAGGTCAAAACACTTGAACACGCCGCCAATGTGGGTAAAGCCTGCTCAGGACTGCTTTTTATTGCAACACTAAGTTGGGGGTTTCGGGGTTCGCGCGACCTTGAAACTTAGGTATACTCACTTGAGATTTTTTGTAGAGAAGCACCGTGAGAAGAGCCCTAGTATTCAGCTTACTCGCCTTATTATTGGTGGCGTGTGGCAATAAAGGTCCGTTGGTACTGCCTATAGATGCAACTTCACCTGTAACCATCGTGGTTCAATAACGTAAAGGTTTCCCCGCTTGATGTCCGCATTTACTTATCAGCAAGATCAATTGTATGTCGAAAACGTATCTTTAACAGAGCTCGCCGAAACTCACGGTACACCGCTTTATGTTTACTCCAAAAGCGCAATCGAGCAACAATTCGATGCCTATCAACAAGGTCTTGGCGGCCATGATGGGTTAATTTGTTACGCCGTGAAAGCCAACTCCAATTTAGCGGTTTTAAACTGTTTAGCAAAACGCGGAGCCGGCTTTGATATTGTTTCTCAGGGCGAACTTGAGCGAGTAATTGCAGCCGGCGGTGATGCAAGCAAAATTGTATTTTCTGGTGTTGCTAAGCAAGCAAAAGAAATGGAACGGGCACTCGAACTTGGCATTCACTGCTTTAATGTCGAATCGGATGAAGAGCTCGATCGGCTAAATGATGTCGCGGCCAAGTTAAATGTGAAAGCACCCGTCTCATTTCGCGTCAACCCCGATGTTGATGCCCAAACGCACCCTTATATATCGACAGGACTGCGTGAAAACAAATTTGGTATTGATATTCGCACCGTAAAAGCAACTTATCAGCGCGCCGCTCAAATGAGCCATATTAATGTCGTTGGAATGGATTGCCATATAGGCTCACAATTACTAGAAGCCCAGCCTTTTGAAGACGCTATCGACCGGTTATTAACGCTGGTCGACGAGTTATCGGCCATCGGTATTAACCTCAAACACATTGATATGGGTGGTGGAATCGGCGTTAAGTACTCAGAAGTCGACATTGAACCTAATGTGACTCAATATATTCAAAAACTGGTCAACCATCTTAAATCTCGCAATTTAGCCTTAGTTTTAGAACCAGGAAGAAGCATCGTAGCGAACGCCGGTGTATTAGTAAGCCGAGTTGAATACTTAAAAGACAATGGCGAACATCATTTCGCAATCATAGATGGCGGCATGAATGACCTAATACGCCCCGCCCTATACCAAGCTTGGATGGAAATTAAACCTGTTCAACCGCGTAGCGATGGCAAAGAAGCGTATTGGGATTTTGTCGGACCTATTTGCGAAACAGGTGATTTTTTAGGCAAAAATCGTAAAATGTCTTTAAAATCAGGTGATTTGATTGCGGTGATGTCGGCAGGCGCCTATAGTTTTGTAATGGCATCGAACTATAACACCCGTGGTCGCCCTGCTGAAATATTAGTCAGTGACCGTGAAGCTAAAGTTGTACGTCAACGTGAACAGTTGTCCGATTTATGGGCGTTAGAATCTCTTGGGGAATAAGCATTTCATGCGCTTAAAATTTACGAAAATGCACGGACTCGGCAATGATTTCATGGTCGTTGATGGCGTATCCCAAGAGGTTGAACTTTCTCCTGAATTAATTGAGCAGTGGGCTGATCGTCATTTTGGCGTTGGCTTCGACCAACTGCTCTTAGTGGAACCCCCTACACGGCCAGACCGAGACTTTAAATACCGCATTTTCAACGCCGATGGTACCGAGGTCGAAAACTGCGGTAATGGCGCACGTTGTTTTGCTCGATTTGTTTTAGACGCCAAATTAATCAAAGCAACAACGATTCGTGTAGAAACCGCGGGCGGCGATTTAGAACTTCATGTTCAAGAAGACGGCCAAGTGACCGTCGATATGGGTCGCCCTCGATTAAATCCAAGCAAAATACCTTTCAATGCCGATGAAAAAGCACCGCTTTACCCCATTGAAGTGAATGGTGAAACGCTGCATATCAGTGCTGTTGGCATGGGTAACCCTCATTGTGTCATTCGCACCGAAGATGTAGACACCGCAGAAGTAGAAGCTCTGGGTACCGCAGTGGAAAGTCACTCTGATTTCCCACAACGCGTCAATGTTGGTTTTATGCAAATTGTTTCCCCTACGCACATAAAATTACGTGTATTTGAGCGCGGAGTTGGAGAGACCATGGCCTGTGGCACAGGAGCATGTGCGGCGGTTGTAGCGGGTATCATAAATAACTGGCTTGAACACAAGGTGACTGTTACCTTACCAGGTGGCGATTTAACAATTGAATGGTCCGGTGAAGGGAACGTTAGAATGACAGGACCCGTGGCAACCGTATATCAAGGAGTGTTGGTTTGACCGAAGTGATCAATAATGATGAGTTTAGCGAAGAAGATATTGTTCGTTATTTAAAGCAACACCCTTCATTTTTTGAACATCATCCTATGTTGTTGAAGCGCTTGCATTTACAGCATGATAGCGGCCAAGCGATCTCCTTAATTGAACGCCAAAATCATATTTTTCGCCAAGAAAATCGAGATTTGATCGACCGATTAAATAAATTCATCAACGTTGCGCAAAGAAACGATCGCCTATTTTTAAAGCTGCAAGCCTTAGTATTAAAATTAATCGAATGCGAGCAACTGAATGAAATGGCGGCTATTTTACAAAAAGGTTTAATTGAAAACTTTGATGTAGACGATGTGCAGCTAGTGCTTAGCCACCAAGTCAGCCGTGATGGAGACCTATGGCTACATTGCGATAAGCACACCTTATTGAAACAGTTTCCTTCGGTTATCAAAGATCAAAAAAGTAGTTGTGGCATCTTTGATGAAGAAACTCGAAGCTTATTATTTGGCCAAACCCCAATGGGCTCCCTTGCACTAGGAGCCATCAAATGTAAATCTGGGCAAGTGGGTATTTTAGCACTCGGCAGCAAGAGTGATGCTCATTTTCGATCGGGGACTGATACCCTATTTTTAAGCCATCTCGCGAATGTGATCAGTCGTTTGCTGGATCGTTTTTCAGACTGACCTCTACTTTTTCCATAAAGCTTAATCCAACATGTGCGTCATAATAAGCGGCTTCGTTTATAAAAGCGCCATACACTTTGTCTTTGCCTTGGTAAGGGATGGTTGTTCCATCAAGCTTCATAAACAAGGGATCGCCAGGGTTAATGGGCTGGTAATCTTGATCTTGTAAATTTGGATGCACCATTGCGGTGATCTCACCCTGCTCGTTTTCAGGCAGTTTAACTTTTTCAATAAACCGATAACCTTCGCGAACTTGAGGCTTAACAGGGCTTTCGCCTTGGTTTATTAATTCCAGGTAATCCAAGCAATGTTTGGTTGCTTCACGAGTAGACTGATAAACATCGGCTCTCAGCAAACCTTGAGGCACTGCGCCTACCTCTATCAAAAAGCCATTAAAGCGAGCAGTAGACGTTAGGAAGCTATCTTCCAGGCGCTCAACAGGATCAAAAAACAACGTTGCTTCGGGCATTTTATCTTGAACATAAAACGCCATTCCTACCACCAAAGGATCATCGGTGTTAAAAATTAGCGTCATGCCCATGTTAGCGGTGGTGGTATGTAGGTCGATAATAAAATCGACGCGTGGGTTTTCTTTAGGCCCTAGCAACGTATTAATAACTTTTGCACGGCTATGTTCGTAGCCACTTAAACAGGGGTTATTGAGATCTTGAATTTTGAATTGGCGGTTGAGATCTTGATCGATGTACCGCCGATTGGCTTTGTTGGCTTGCGGATTGGCTAAGTGAAGTTCTGTTGCGAAATTTGTTCTAGAAACTTCTTCAGGTGCTTCGCGCCAATGTTTTAGCAGATGCACGCCAGTCAGTTCATTACCATGCGTACCACCTGTGATGGCGACTTTTTTAATTCGTGACATGCCGCAAACCCTTTAACCTATTTATTTACGGCATAGCTTAGCAGATGTTGAATAGCTCGGTCAGCCAATATCATCCACAATGGAGTCAATCATTCGATCAAACAATGGGTCTTCAGCTATGGGCGTAAAGACTTCATCTCGCATTCCCATCGCTAATCCAATCGCTGATCTTTCGACAATTTTTTCTCCTTGGCTGTCGGTAAAAATGTATTTCGCTCCTTCTCCGACAATTAGACTGAGTTCACCTCGCTTAACTTCGCCTGGCTGTAATTCAATATCGAACCATTGCTGCAGAGCTAACGATTCAACTTGATCTAAATAATAACTTAAATCAGCCTGGCGAAGCTCTTGAACAGGTTCGTCGACCGGCAAGGGTATTTCGGCCTCAATAACTCTTTCGGCCTCTTCTGCGGCTTCTTCAAAGTTATCTAATTTGGCTTGTGCATCCCAAATATTCTCATCCAATGCGCCGCTATTAATGGCGTGCTGATCTTGAATAGACGTAATGATGGACTGCCGCTCAGCTTCTGATAAACCAATACTTTTAAGACCATCTTGAAGGCCCGAAAGCATTTTGGGCACGATCGTTGTAAAGCGTTTGCCGTGCGTCATTTGCACACTGGGCTGCAAACTCCAAACCAGTTCACGGGCAATTCTGGCACTGGTCTTCCAAGCCTGACATTCGCCCTGCTTTTTAAAAATAGCCGCCATTAAACGATACCATTTTTCTCCCAACAACAACTCTATGTCTTCTGGCAAACCTTGATCGGCCATTAGAGTGTCAATGAACACTCGCGTACGGTCTAAGGCTACGTGAGCTTCTACGGTGGCAATTTCGACTTGCTCAAGCTCACGTACTTTCGTCTCTGAATTAGCGCGATAGCTCTCATGCAATTCAGTAAATTGCTCTAACAAGGTCGAGAATATTTCGATGTTATCGTCTAAATCATGGTTCAGTTGATCAACAATGTGTTCCATTCCGGTAAGCAATGCATCGCCTTCGACATTGTCTTGCTTATGCCAACCATTGGCCGCTTTGGCCATTTTATTCAGTAACTGTCGCGCGGCATGTTCAGATTGTTGGAAAAATGATTTATCCAGCAACGCTACCTTAATTATGGGTATTTGCATGCGTGCTAATAATTGCTTCATGTATGGAGAAAGCTGATCATCATCAAGAATGTATTCGAACAGCATGGCAACTAAGGAAATCGTGCCGCTTTCTTGCGTGCCTTGCACCGATTGTGAAACTTGTTGAACCTGAGCACTGGTCCACTGCTTCAACTCATCCATATTGGTTGCGGCCGGAGCTGCATTTTGCTGTAGCAACGTGAATGAACTTAATAAATTAGTTAGCAATGCAGGGTCTATGGTAACCCCGCCGGCGTTGGCCATGAGTCCTGGCGTAAAACCACCGATGCCTGGTGTTAAGTTAGGCTGGCCCGACACTTGTTGCTCCGACAACAGAGCCGCGACTTTAGATAAATCCGATGTATCAATGGAGCTGGGGGTTTCGCGCCTCGCATTTTCTAATTTTAAGTTGGGTAAAATGCCTTCTTCAATTAACCAATGGTTGCTGCTTTGGTAAAAATCAGTCAATTCGTTTACGGCTTTATCATCGAACAGGCGAAACAGCATCAGAGTGGTTTTTGTCGGGAATTCAAGTGACTCAAGTTGCTTAAAAACGATATCGCCAAAAACATAGGGCGTGAAAGGCGTTTCTTTATTGTGTAGTTTTTTTGCGCACGTTACCGCAAGCATGCGTTCATGCCAAGCCAGCCATTCATTACCCGCCCGTTCATATACTCGATTGGCAAAACTTGAAATAGCAAGATCTCGCTCAAGCTCTTGGTCTTCCATTAAGGATAAATCGTCTAACGCTTCGGCTTTTTCTCCATGCTTAGGCGCCCCTTCAGTCACCCACTTTCGAACATCATGAAGCATCAGTTGCTGTAAATTATCTTTTTGCTTGCGCAATTGACGAAGCTGATCAAAATATTTATTAGCGGCGAAGCCATCGACCGATTTTTCAGCTGTGTTAAAAAGAAACTCATCGGCGTGATTAAAAAATGCCGTCATTAGATTGGGCATGCGTTCGCAAAAACGGTCTGATAGCTTCGTAAGACGCTGATGATCAGGCGCTCGATTGAAGCGGCGATGCTGGTCCAACGACGTCACTGACGCTGCGTTATTAGATGACATAATTTAGGAGCTCTCTATTACAACTGGGCTTAGTTTAGCTGATTGGTTGTTTTTAAACCGTAAGTTTGCCAAACAAATCACAGATCTGTGCACTCCCTAGCACTTTGATCAGTGTTCAACTATTTCAATATACTCATTTTCGATGAGCTCGCCAACTTTTTGACTCTCTTTTTCACATCGATCAGTCCTATTTAATTTGACGCCCATCTTTTGCCGAAGATCTAGATCATTAGACACCGTTCAACCTATAATACGGCTGAACCTGCAAAGAGCGTACTATGAAAATTTCACTCATCTGGGCTATGTCTGAAAACAACGTCATCGGTAGAGACAATAAGCTTCCATGGCATTTACCAAACGACTTAAAGTACTTTAAACGGCTTACCACAGGAAAGCCGGTGATCATGGGTCGTAAAACATATGAAAGCATCGGGCGACCATTGCCAAACCGAACCAATATCGTTATCACTCGAGATCAGGGCTACCAAGTTGATGGCGTAAAGGTGGTCAACACTCTTGAAGCGGCAATTGAATTAGCCGAAGCCAATTGCTTAATTAATGCGCAAGACGAAGTGATTGTAATGGGCGGGGCAGAAATATATAAATTAGCTTTACCAAGCGCAGACCGGCTCTATGTTACGTTGGTACATGCTCAGGTTGAAGGCGATGCTTATTTTCCTGACATCGATTTAACTCAATATAAAGAAGTCACCAGAGAGTTCTTTGAAAAAGACGGGCCAAACCCTTATGACTATTCGTTTTGTGTGTTTGAAAAGCAAACGCACTGAGTAAAATTATGGGCCATTTAAAGTTTAGCAGCTGCCTTTAAATGGCCAAGGTATTAGCCTATTTGGTCTTCTGATTTATCTTTTACGAGTAAGACTAAGCCTAAAGCAAGTACTGCGGAAACAAAGAAACCAGCAACAACGGGCAATAACGTACCGTTAAAGAACCAGCCAATTGAGACCGAGACTACAACAGAGACAATGTTTTGCAACGTCCCCACAACGGCGGCACCGACACCGGCTAATTTCCCTAGGGGTACCATCGCTAAAGAGCTGAGATTACCGAACAAAATCCCCACGCAAAACATGAGCATGAAACCAAGCAGCATGAATTGCCATAAGGTGGGGGAGCCTCCCTGTAGCATGGCTAAAACAACTAAGATAAGCGCTAAGAGCATTTTACCAATAAGAGCGTAAATGGCTAAGTTCAGTGCACCGATGCGCATCACAAGCCGGCCATTAACGTAACTCGCCGAGCCGATGCCAAAGGCTAAGGCTGCAAAAAAGAATGGAAACTTATCGCCCAATCCATAAATACCTTCAAAAATGGCTTGCGCGGAACCGACATAGGTTAGGAGCCCACCAAATATTACCCCTGACGCCATCGAGAACCCAAGTGTTCTTGGGTGGGAAACAACAATTTTGATGCCAAATCCAATCGACTTGGCATTCATCGGTCTACGATTTTCCGGCTGTAAGGTTTCAGGTTGACGTATTGCCAGCCAGATCCCTGCAATCACCGACAGCACGACAAATAAACCAAAGATGGCACGCCAGCTGAATGCCAGCAAAATCGCTTGACCCACAAGTGGCGCAAGCATTGGCACCATGACAAAGGCAACCATTACGAATGACATAATTCGAGCCATCGCATTGCCAACAAACTTATCACGGACTAACGCCATGGTTGCAATTCGAGGGCCAGAAACACCGATGCCTTGAATAAATCGTCCAATCAACAAGGCCTCAAAAGACTGCGCTGTCATCGATAAAACCGCACCTAAACAAAACAACCCTATGCCCAATAATATGGAACCCTTACGACCATAAGCATCGGAAAGAGGTCCAAAAAACAACTGGCCAAACGCCATGCCTACAATAATGGCCGTAATGATCCATTGGGTTTGGCGAATATCTTGGATATTAAGATCAGCGGCGATCGTATTAAACGCCGGTAGCATAGTATCTAAGCTTAACGCGACCAAAGAAGACAGCAGCGCGATAAGCATGATGAACTCAGCAATGTGAGGTTGTTTTTGAGATTGAGACGGCATGGCCAAGGGGGACCCTAGAAAAATAGCGGCGCAGTTTACCACGCCCCAAAAAATAAACGAATGGTCAACTTAAAATCAATTGGCAACTTCACTGTACAGCGCGATGTTTGTGAAAATGCGCCATTTTCAAGCGTACGACTAGATTGTTTTGCCAGTTCGATTACCTTTGACCCTTAGTTGCGCCCACAAGGCATTCAAACTACAACAAAAAACGCTACGGCCCATAACCTGAGCCGTCACAGGAGCAAAAATGAGCTTTTTTACCCATAAAGACTTCGATAACCACGAACAGGTCTGTTATTTCTCTGACCAAGACTCTGGACTCAAGGCCATTATCGCCGTACATAACACCCAACTAGGTCCATCACTAGGCGGTACACGATTTTTTGATTACGCCAGTGATGAAGATGCGCTGACCGACGCTCTTCGGTTATCTCGCGGAATGACCTATAAAAGTGCCATGGCTCGATTACCCTTAGGTGGTGGAAAATCTGTCATTATTGGGAACCCCAAGACATTAAAAAGCGAAGCATTGCTGAAAGCTTTCGGAAATGCGCTAGAGCGTTTAAATGGCATCTATGTGGCCGCAGAAGACTCAGGCACCTCCGTGCCAGACATGAAAATTATTCATCAGCAAACTGAACATGTTACCGGTTACCATGAAAAAGTTGCTTCCGATGGCGGCAGCAAATCGGGTGATCCTTCTCCAGCCACCGCCTATGGTTGTTACCTTGGCATAAAAGCGGCCGTAAAACACAAGTTAAAGCGTGACGATATTACGGGCCTTCGAATTGGTGTGCAGGGCCTTGGTAACGTGGGTTACCGGCTCGCTGAGTTTTTACATCAAGACGGGGCTCACATTATCGCATGCGATCTCAATGAAGCGGCGCTAGAAAAAGCCAAGCAAGAGCTGAACGCGGAAATTGTTGGCTTGGATGACATCTATAGCCAGCCGATGGATATTTTTGCCCCTTGCGCAATGGGTGCAACGGTGAATCCAGAAACTTTAAAGCACCTCAACGCTACGATTATTGCCGGCAGTGCGAATAACCAACTAGATACACTGAAAACAGGTGAGCAGCTGCACGCAAGCGGTACGCTTTACGCTCCCGATTATGTTATCAATGCTGGCGGCATAATTGATGTTTGTTACGAACACTTAGGTTTGTATGAAGCGGAAAAAGTGAATAAACACATTGAAGGGATATACGACACCCTTATTGAAATCTTTGAACGCTCAGAAAAAGAAAACATATCAACGGCTGAACTTGCCGATACCATTGCTCGCGAACGCCTAAATCAAGGCGTGCCAACGTTGGCATAACACATTTGGGAAGCACACTCGTGCTTCCCGCTTTAAAGCTAGGTTACCAGCTCCTTTCCTAACGCTATCGCTTCTTTGCGGTTTGCCACACTCAATTTTTTGTACAGATTATTAATGTGCGTTTTAACAGTACTTACGGCAATAAACATTGCATTTGCGATGTCGTCGTTGCTTTTTCCATCGATAATATACTGCAACACACGCCACTCCTTTTTCGAAATGCCTAAGGCCAACAATCCATCCGGAACCTCTTCTTCACCTCGTCGACTGCTGGTGTTGCGTTGCTTGTATAAAATTAACAACTGCTCAACAAACTTCGATTGATCTTCTGGCAAGGATTCTAATGCCATGTCTTCAAACATTGGCATGATCCAGTTTCGTAAATACAAAATGCTGGCGACAATTGAATTCTGTTGAATGAGCGGTAGAAGCAGCAGCAACTCGTTTTCAGCTTCTTCTTTTCGACCTTGAATGTTTAATAATGCCACCAATAAAATACCGAGCCTTATAAATTCAAACTGAAACGGTCGCCCTTCGTATTCTCGCAGCGGTTCGTAGATCTGCTCAATACGCTGCAATGCTTCTTCATAGCGATGGCAAGCTATATGCCCGTATAGTTGAGCTCGCATCATCGAGTAATCTCGAGCACTGACTGGCTTTTTAATAACCGGTGACGTCTTTAACCAAGTTTCAATCTTCTTGGTTTCTTCATTTTGCCACCAATACATCAGCTGCACTTCCATCGAATAGGAAATAAGATGTTCGGCCACATCTTCGCGAGCCAAAATGCGCTCGTGTTTAGCAGACAGCTCTCGTGCAACGGTTGGCTTTCCTTTGAGCATTTCCATTTTTAACAGCCAGCCATACGAATGCTGCTGCCAAAATTCATCCCAGTTTTGCACGTAACTGTTTACATCATTAATAATTAAACGAGCTTCGCGCAAGTGATAAGCCTCTAAGGCAAGCTCGGCTTGGCAATATAATGAGAAGCATGCGTTATAGCCGCTGCTTACATTATGCGCCGCCGCATATTCTTGAACTTCTTTTGCTAACTGCAACGCATGGCTAAAATCACAACGTTGCTTCCAAATTTGTGCTTGTTGATTCAGGCTCCACAAAACCGCATCGTGGTTTCCCTCTTGCCGACTTAGCACTTCACTTTCTTCATAAATAGACAGTGCTCTGTCTAACTCGCCTTGTTCGAATTTCACATTGGCGTAAGTTAACAAGGCCGATTGTCGGCGAGTATTTTTATCAGGGAATAATTCAAGCGCAGCCTTAGCAGATTCTTCGGCCTGGCGATACAATCCCAGCCCATAAAATGCTTGAGATTGAACCGTTTCGTATTCGGCCTTAAGAATTTCAGCGTCCATCGACTGAGCGTGGATATGAGAAACCGCCATGTCTAACATCGGTTGCACCCGCTTTGGGTCTCCGGAAATAGCTTCAACCCAGCAATAAACCAGCGTCAACTGACTGTTACTGGCAATAACCGAATCAGGCAGCGCCACTAAACAGGATTTAACCAATTCATAATGGGCTTTATGGATCAGGTCATCGCCGTAGTTCACTAATATACTGACGATCTGATCTTGATCTTGGGAGCGAATGGCATGATCTACAGCACCAACAATATAGCCCATTGTTAAAAAGGCATTGCTGGCTTTAAAGTGCAACGCTTTTACATCGTCTCCGAGAGCGGTGTTCAACTTATGCTGTAGGAATTCTCGCAATAGATGGTGGTAGCGGAACCACTGTTGTGGCTCATTGAATTGCACAATAAATAGATTTTGGCGCTGTAAAAATTCTAACACTTCATGCACGTTAATGTTTTGCGTCAGAGCTTCACCTATGTCGACATTAAAACGTTTAACGATACTGGTCGACAGCATAAATTGCTTTACGTCTTCAGGCAGAGCATCAAACACTTCCGACTCAAAATAATCGATAGCGTTTAAGTCTTTCTGATCTAACCGAGCTTTGAGTTCGTCGAACGATGGCTTAGTTTTAAGGCCTAGTACAATTAACTGTAATCCAACAGCCCACCCTTCGACGTGCTCTAGCAACTGCTTTACATCATTTTCAGCGAGCTGAAAGCCACCGCCTAGGTGTTGGAAAAAACTCTGAGTTTCTGGAATCGTAAAGCCTAATGCCTCAGCATTTATATCGGCGACTAACCCTTGCAGTCTTAATGACATTATACTGGCTGGCGGATCTGAACGAGTGGTCAATACTAATGTAACACTAGTTGGGATATGTTTTGTGAAGTAGGCAATCGCCTGATGCACTTCTTCATTATCAATGAGGTGATAGTCATCCAACACAATGACAAGGGGCTGTTTTGATCGATCTAGCTCGAAAAGTAGTTGCCCAAACAGTGATTTCAATTGCGCTTGTTTTTCGTGAACACCGGAGTGGGTGAGTTGCTCGGATAACCGAATTTGCTTTGCAATGGCCGAGATAAAATAGGCGGCAAACAAGTTGGGATCGGTATCTTCAGGATCTAACGACACCCACGCCAGCCGTGTGTCTGGCTGTTGTTCTTTCAACGCTTTAGCACCGTGCAGCACAGCCGTTGTTTTACCAAACCCAGCAGGCGCGCTAAGCACCACCAAAGATTTTTGACACGCTCGTATAAACTCTTCGTCTAAACGAGACCGATGAATCGCGTTAGGCGGTAAATACGGCACCGATAATTTCGATGGAACTAAATACTGAGAAGAAATCGATTCACTCATGAATCACACACGGCCTAATTAGAATAACAGAATGATACATAATACAGACCTGAATAGGTGAGTTTCAAACAATCTCGATCAATGTTTAAGCATTTAATCACTTGAATCAGTAAAAAATTGATAATAAATGGCTATTTAACTCGAAAAGGACTCAATAGTTCGCCTACATATTTGCGCAATGGGTCGAACATCGCCAAAATAGCCGCCATCTATTTTCTGGCTTAGGAGAGTCCTAATGACTCAACCAACATCTGAACAGCTTTTTGAACGCGCCCAACAGCACATTCCTGGTGGCGTAAACTCGCCCGTTCGTGCTTTTAAGGGCGTCGGCGGTACACCGGTCTTTTTTGACCACGCCAAAGGCGCATACATGTTTGATACTCAAGGTAAACGGTATATCGATTACGTTTTATCTTGGGGGCCAATGATTTTAGGTCATAACGCGGAACCGGTGACTCAAGCGGTTCACGCACAAATAGACAAGGCGATGTCTTTTGGTGCTCCAACCCTGCTTGAAGTCGAAATGGCTGAGAAAGTATGCGAGATTATCCCGACCATCGAGAAAGTGCGTATGGTTAACTCAGGGACCGAAGCCACCATGTCGGCAATTCGTTTAGCTCGTGGCCACACTGGCCGTGATTTACTGGTTAAGTTTGAAGGTTGTTACCATGGCCATGCGGACAGCTTACTTATTAAAGCCGGCTCTGGCGCATTAACACTAGGGGTCCCTACCTCTCCTGGCGTTCCGGCCAGTGTTGCGAAGCACACCATTACATTGGAATACAATAACATTGACGATGTGAAAAAATGCTTTGCCGAGTTAGGCGACCAAATAGCTGCCGTCATAGTTGAGCCGGTTGCTGGCAACATGAACTGTATTCCTCCACGCGAAGGTTTTTTAGAAGCACTTAGAAGTGTGTGCGATGAATCCGGTGCAATTTTAATTTTTGATGAAGTCATGTGTGGGTTTCGTGTCGCTTTAGGCGGCGCTCAAGCTCATTACGGTGTGAAGGCTGATTTAACCACCTTAGGTAAAGTTATAGGTGGTGGTATGCCAGTGGCCGCATTTGGTGGACGCGCAGACATTATGGACAGCCTTGCACCCACCGGCCCTGTCTATCAAGCAGGCACATTATCGGGCAACCCTGTTGCCATGGCTGCGGGTTTGGCGGTGTTAGATGAAATTTCTAAACCTGGCGTATACGAGCAATTAACCGAACGGACTACTGCGTTAGTATCGGGCATTACAAATGCGGCTAAGGATGCGGGCATTGCGATGACATCGAATCAAGTCGGCAGTATGTTCGGGTTATTCTTTACTGATCAAACGTCGGTTTCAAGTTTTGCCGAAACCTCTAAATGTGATTCAAACGCCTTTAATACGTTTTTCCATGGCATGTTAGAAGAAGGGGTTTACTTAGCGCCTTCAAGCTACGAAGCAGGCTTTATGTCTTTGTCACATAGTGAGCAAGATATCGATGACACTGTAGCGGCGGCTACTCGCGTACTGTCTAAAATGGCGGCTCAATAAGCGATAACTAAAGCTGCTTAGTACGATCACTAGGCGGCTTATCTTTATCAGACCATTAACCTTGGCAAGCAATAGCTACTTTAGAACCACTGCTGCGACCTAAATGTTGGCATATAGACGTTCCGGCTTGTATTAGCTTGTCTAAATCAATGCCGTGATCGATGCCTAAACCATTGAGCATATAAACCACATCTTCTGTGGCGACATTACCCGATGCCCCTTGCGCATATGGGCACCCACCTAAGCCTGCAACTGAACTATCTATCACCGAAACACCTAACTCCAAAGCAGCGTATATATTTGCTAAGGCTTGGCCATAAGTATCGTGAAAATGTACGGCCAGTTTCTCAATCGGTACCTGTTGTTGCGTGGCCGCTATAATACGCTTTATCGCTGCGGGTGTTCCTACTCCAATGGTGTCGCCCAAGGAAATTTCATAGCAACCCATGTCGAATAAAGTACGTGCTACTTCAGCTACTTTATCGATAGAAATATCGCCCTCGTATGGGCAACCTGCTATGCAAGATACATAGCCTCTCACAGGGATATTTGCTTTCTTCGCAGCTTCTATGACCGGTTTAAAGCGCTCTATACTCTCTGCGATACTGCAATTAATATTTTTTTGACTGAAGCTTTCGGACGCCGCACCAAAAATGGCCACTTCAGATGCTCCTGCGGCTAATGCGGCTTCAAAGCCTTTCATGTTTGGTGTCAGTGCCGAATAAGTGACACCTCGTTGTCGCTGCAAGCCATTAAACACATCGGCACTGCCGGCCATCTGCGGCACCCATTTCGGATTCACAAAACTGCCGGCTTCTATGTGAACAATACCGGCATCGACTAATTGATGAATCAACGAAAGTTTAGTTGCGACATCAATGGGTTGTTTTTCGTTTTGCAATCCATCGCGTGCACCAACCTCAACGATTCTCACTTTTTGCGGGTAACTCATCGAGTCAATGTCCTTTCTACTCTGAAACATTAAAGGCCAGTAATTCTGAGCCACCTTCAACTAATTCTCCGGCTTTATAAAAGAAGGTGTCCACTTGACCATCGGCCGGCGCTTTCACAGTATGCTCCATCTTCATGGCTTCCATGACCAACAAAGCATCTCCTTTTTTAACCGATTGACCGGGTTCGACCAACAAGGCCACCATGGTGCCATTCATAGGGGCGGTCAAACTCCCTGCGGCGCCGTGTGCATCGTCGATGCCTAAATCGGGCGTCGCAACTTTAAACCGCATCGTGCTATCTGCATGAACTTGGTTTGAACGATATACACTGTAAAACTCATCGTGTTGTGCCACATGCGCGGTTAACTGAACACCATCAATGTTAACGGCCATCTCATGGTTGTTAAGCTGACCTTGGGCTTTCAGCACCTGATCATTAACAAGCAATTGATAAAAACCACTTTCACTGGAATCGTGAATAACGACCACACGATGCTCCGTTTCTTCAACCTGCAGATGAAAACTTTGCTGATTTGGTTCGCCAGAGCGCCAGGCACTCGTATCATGCCAAGGAGAAGTTGCATCACCACGGTTTAATCTGTGTTGTTCATTTTGTTGTTGCTGGCTGAGTACCAAATACAATCCCGCTAACGCCAAATCAAATGTGCTCAACTCGGGCATTGGTCTGAAAATTAGCGCATGATGCTTCTCAATGAACCCGGTATCGAGTTCAGCCGCTTTAAATGGCTTACACGCAGCAAGATCGTGCAAAAAACCGATGTTGGTGGTCATGCCAGCCAATTGATACTCACGCAATGCTTTGGTTAACCGGCTTAACGCGCGATCTCGATCTTCATCCCATACCACCAATTTAGCGATCATTGGATCGTAAAACACACTGACTTCATCGCCTGCCACGACACCCGTATCAATACGGACATACTCAGATTCTTTCGGCGGGTTTAAATAGGCAATGCGACCGGATACCGGTAGAAAATCGTTGCTAGGGTCTTCGGCGTAAATTCTAGCTTCGAAGGCGTGACCGTTAATTGTGAGATCTTTTTGTTGACAAGGCAAAGGCTCACCTGACGCCACTCGTAACTGCCACTCAACTAAATCTTGCCCCGAGATCATTTCGGTAACTGGGTGCTCCACCTGAAGACGAGTGTTCATCTCCATAAAATAAAACGATCCATCTTCATCGAGCAGAAACTCAACAGTGCCTGCACCTTCGTAGTCAATTGCTTGCGCTGCTTGAATAGCGGCTTCACCCATCGCGCTTCGTAATGATTCAGTCATGCCGGGTGCAGGTGCTTCTTCAATAATTTTTTGATGTCGACGCTGAACAGAACAGTCACGCTCAAAAAGATAAACGGCGTTTTTGTGTTGATCACAAAATACTTGAATTTCGACATGGCGAGGCTGGGTTAAATATTTTTCAACCAACATGGTGTCATCACCAAAAGCGTTTAAAGATTCACGCTTCGCTGCGGCCAAGGCCTCATCAAATTCCGATTCCGACCATACTTGGCGCATGCCTTTGCCTCCACCACCGGCGGTGGCTTTTAACAGCACGGGGTAACCCATGTCATTAGAAGCGTTTCGTAACACTTGCGGGTCTTGATCTTCACCATGATAACCTGGCACTAACGGAACACCGGCATCACCCATAATTTGTTTGGCCGCCGACTTAGACCCCATGGCTTCAATTGCGGATTTTGGTGGTCCGATAAAGGTTATATTGTGCTGAGCACAGGCATCACAAAAGGCGGCGTTTTCAGATAAAAATCCATAACCTGGGTGAATGGCTTGTGCACCGGTTTTAAGCGCTGCGTTAATTACTTTATCAACACACAGATAGGAATCGCGAGAGGCAGAACCGCCAATGTGCACAGCTTCGTCGGCGAGCGATACATGCAAAGCATTTTGGTCGGCATCGCTGTAAACAGCCACGGTGCGAACACCCATTTTTCGAGCGGTGCGAATCACTCGGCACGCAATTTCGCCTCGATTCGCTATTAGAATTTTATCAAACATCGCCTTTCCTTCTTATTTTTAACGACCAGTTGAAAGCACTTTGTTTAAGTTCATATCGTTATGCTAAGCGATATAGTGCTCATTCCAACCCATCTAAAATCTGTAGCTAAAACTAAAATTATTCCCACGTTAAAACGTTCAACTACATTCGGAACAATCCAAACTTGGTGTCTTTAATTTCTTGATTAAGGCTGGCTGAAATGCTCAGACCCAAAACACGTCGTGTGTCTGCTGGGTCTATAACGCCGTCATCCCACAGTCGAGCCGAGGCATAGTATGGGTGGCCCTGCTTTTCGTAGGTATCTATAATTGGCTGCTTAAATTCAGCTTCTTCTTCTGCGCTCCAGGTTTCACCCAGTTTAGATTTTTGATCGCGCTTCACTTGGGCAAGGACACCTGCGGCTTGCTCCCCTCCCATGACAGATATTCGAGCATTGGGCCACATAAATAAGAATCGAGGGTCGTAAGCACGACCACACATACCGTAGTTACCTGCGCCAAAAGAACCGCCAATGAGCACGGTAAATTTAGGTACTTGTGCTGTTGCAACAGCGGTCACCATTTTTGCACCATGCTTTGCAATACCATTATTTTCATATTGCTTGCCGACCATAAAGCCGGTGATGTTTTGTAAAAATACTAATGGAATTTTTCGTTGCGCGCACAGCTCAATAAAGTGCGCGCCCTTTTGTGCTGACTCACTGAATAAAATTCCGTTATTCGCAATAATGCCCACTGGGTAGCCGTAAATATTGGCAAAGCCACACACTAAGGTGGTGCCATACAGCGCTTTAAATTCATCAAATACCGAGCCATCAACAATGCGCGCAATGACTTCACGGACGTCGTATGGCTGCCGCGAATCTTTCGGAATGATGCCGTAGATTTCTTTGCTGTCGTAAAGTGGCTCTTTAGGTTCACTGATCGCTAAATCTACTTTCTTTACACGGTTTAATCGTGCAATGGCATCGCGTGCCAACTGCAGGGCGTGATGATCGTTTTGTGCAATGTGGTCAACGACGCCAGACGTCCGCGCATGAACATCGGCACCACCTAACTCTTCAGCACTGACGACTTCGCCAGTAGCCGCTTGAACCAATGGTGGACCGGCCAGAAAAATAGTGCCTTGCTCTTTAACAATGATCGATTCATCGGCCATGGCGGGCACATAAGCACCACCAGCGGTACAAGAACCCATAACAACAGCGATTTGAGGAATGTTTTGCGCCGACATATTGGCTTGATTAAAGAAAATACGACCAAAGTGATCGCGATCCGGAAACACTTCGTCTTGGCGGGGTAGGTTAGCGCCACCTGAATCGACTAAATAAATGCACGGTAAGTTGTTTTCTTGAGCAATTGATTGCGCTCGCAAATGCTTTTTCGCTGTCAGCGGATAATATGTACCCCCTTTCACCGTAGCATCATTAGCAACGATCATGCATTCTTGGCCATTAACTCGACCAATACCACTGATGACACCTGCTGCATGAACATTTTCACCATACACTTCCCAGGCGGCGAGTTGCGATAGTTCTAAAAACGGTGAGCCCTCATCTATGAGGGCATTTATTCGTTCACGAGGGAGTAGTTTCCCACGCGATAAATGCCGCGCATTGGCTTTTTCACCGCCACCTTGCTTGATGATTTCAATAGTCGCTTCCAAGTCTTTAACTTGCGCTGTCATATGTTCAGCGTTAGCGGCAAATTCGTCTGTTCGAGTATTTATTTGGCTTTTAAAAATGCCCATAGCGATACCTTTAGTTTATGCCCGACTTCAATGATTACTTGGTTTCGTTAAATAATTCTCGACCAATTAACATTCGGCGGATCTCACTGGTTCCCGCACCAATTTCATATAACTTAGCGTCACGCAATAAACGGCCGGCAGGGAATTCATTGATGTAACCATTGCCACCTAACAACTGAATCGCATCGAGTGCTTTTTGCGTGGCTCGTTCTGCGGTATACAAAATAACGGCGGCGGCATCTTTTCGACTTGATTCACCTCGGTCGCATGCCTTAGCAACGGCGTATAGGTAGGCTCGTGACGCGTTCAGTTCAGCGTACATATCAGCCACTTTGCCCTGCACTAACTGAAACTCGCCTATCGACTGATCAAATTGCTTGCGATCATGAATATAAGGTACAACAAGATCTAAGCAAGCTTGCATAATACCTACCGGCCCACCGGATAAGATGGTTCGCTCATAGTCAAGACCACTCATCAGCACTTTGACGCCTTTGCCTTCTTCGCCCAAAATATTTTCAGCGGGTACTTCACAGTCTTGGAACACCAACTCACAGGTATTCGAACCACGCATGCCGAGCTTGTCGAGCTTCTGCGCTTGGCTGAACCCTTTAAATCCACGTTCAATAATAAAAGCGGTAATGCCTTTAGAGCCGGCGTTTATATCGGTTTTAGCGTAAACCACATAGGTGTCAGCATCTGGACCATTGGTGATCCACATTTTGTTACCATTAAGAATGAACTTATCGCCTTGTTTTTCGGCTTTGAGTTTCATGCTCACTACATCGCTGCCGGCACCAGGCTCAGACATCGCCAAAGCACCCACGTGTTCACCGGAACATAATTTAGGCAGGTATTTTAACTTTTGCTCGTGCGAACCGTTTTTATGGATCTGATTCACACATAGATTCGAATGGGCACCATAAGAGAGCGCTACCGAAGCCGACGCTCGTGAAATTTCTTCCATTGCGACCGTATGCGCTAAGTAGCCCATATCCGAACCGCCATACTCTTCCTTAACGGTGATGCCCAATAAGCCCATATCACCAAACTTACGCCACATGTCGGCCGGAAATTCATTGTCTATGTCTATTTGCTCGGCGCGCGGTGCTATCTCTGCTTGAGCAAACCGATATACGGTATCTCGCAGCATGTCGATATCGGAACCTAGGTCAAAGTTTAAGGTGGCGTAATGGGTATTCATGTGTGTTCTCCAGCCAAATATCGAAAAAACTCGATGGATTGTTTTTTATTTGTTTTGGATAGTACTTAACCTTTACGTTAACGTAAAGTGATGCTTTGATAAATATTAATGATAGTATCTTGCGCTGGAGCGACTATACTGGACAGATATTCAAAATGATTCGTTATTGCATACTATGAATGGAATCTTGCTCGCTATCGCTATTATCTCCTCTATTGGGTGGTTGGCGTCCTATATAAAACAGCGTCGCATCGCTAAAGATCATCGTCGCATTGAAGACGAGATAGAACTGATCCAAAACTCCATTCGCACAATCGGTGCGGGCACCTTTTACTACAACATTCAAAAAGACGCGTCGTATTGGGATGCACGATCGAAAGAGATTTTTGGCTTTCCTGAACTGCCTGACCCCATTCCACCTGGGTTTTGGGAATCACGGGTATTTGAAGAAGATCGCGAACGCGTCATAGATGGCGCCATTCAATTACTCAGCGATAAAGACACCCAAATCATGTCTCATGAATATCGAATTTGCTTACCTTCAGGTGAGATTCGTTGGGTAGGCGGTACTGGCTATTTAAGAAGGGATCACGAAGGAAGCATCATTGAATCTTTTGGCTTTCACTTCGACCTCACCAATCAAAAGCGCTATGAGCAAGCATTGCTACGTGAACGTCAACGTGCTGTTTCGGGCATGCTGGCCAAAACACAATTTTTAGCCAATATGAGCCATGAAATACGCACACCGATGAACGCTATTTTAGGGCTTATCGAATTACTTGATGAGCAATCGCTCAACTCTGTCCAACGAAGCTACTTAAGTACGCTTAAAAACAGCGGCAATGTCCTAATGCGCATTGTGAATGATATTTTAGACTTAAGTAAAATGGAGGCAGGCAAGCTAAACCTAGAGATGAAACCGTTTGATTTGAAAGAAGCGGTTACTCAGTGCTTGTCTGTATATACCCAAGAAAGCGACAGCAAAAATATTTTCTTAGCAGCGCACTTAGATTCAAGGCTTCCCAACACATTAACGGGCGATTCAATTCGCCTACAACAAGCCCTGTTAAATTTACTTGGCAATGCGTTCAAGTTTACGCAAGAAGGATCCATTTTATTAACCATCAGCTTGGCCGATCAACAAACCATGCGAGTGGAAGTGAAAGATACGGGTACAGGTATCCAAGAGAAGCACCTTACAAAGTTATTTGAACGATTCGAGCAAGGCGCAGAAGACATCAGCAATCGATTTGGAGGCTCAGGTTTAGGGCTTACGATTATCAAAAACATCGTTGAGTTATGGCAAGGTAAGGTTGGCGTAGACAGCGTATATGGCCAAGGCTCTACATTTTGGTTTGAACTGCCAATTAAAGAGCCATCAAAAGCAATAAAGACAAGCAACAAAGGCAATATATTAGTTTGCAGTCGGTTCGATGAGCTCGCGCAACTATGGACTCTAGACCCAAATGCGCCCAACGTTACGTTTGCGCGTGATGCCGAAGCATTCAAACAATTGTTTCCTCAACAACAATTCGACCAAGTTATTGTCGAGCAGCGAGCACGAAATGGTCATGGCCCGGATTTATTAAAGTGGGTAAAAGAGCAGTCTGAATCTGCCTTCACAACGTTAATCGGCTATGAAAAATACGTCGGCGATTGCAGCGATTTACCCTTTATCGACCGTTACTGCTCTAAGCCCTATATTTTACAAGACCTATGGTCTAAGTCGCCAAAATCTACAGCGCTTGCAGCAGCCTCAACGCATGACCAGATACCGAATGAGTTCCGAGAATTATCTGTTTTGGTGGTCGATGACGTAGAAACCAACTTGATGGTTATCAAGGGTCTTTTGAAACGATTGGGAATCAAAGCCGACAGCTGTATTGACGGGTCTGAAAGCATTGCTCAATGTAAATCAAAAGCCTATGACTTGATTCTAATGGATTACGAAATGCCTGTGTTAAGCGGACCAGAAGCCGCGATTGAGATTCTAAAAATACAGCCAACCATCATCGTCGGGTTATCAGCTCATGTTGGCACAGAGTTTGTGAACGCCTGCTTCGAGGCGGGCATGGTCGATTACTTATCCAAGCCCGTAAACAGTCAACGTTTAACTGCACTTCTGAGCAAACATTTTCCAAGCAAGCAAGAACAACCTTTAGTAAAAGAAGGTTAATTAAAAAGCCAGTGCAAGTTTAAAGTGCCAACCATCTTGGCTCGGCATAAGTCCAACTTCTAAATCTAAGCGTTCAGAAACGAACCACTCGTTCATGCCAATAGCCAACAAAGCACCCGCACTGACGTCTACCCAATCGTGCTTTTGCGCGTGCACTCGACTATAGCCGACAAAACCAGCGGCTAAATAAGCCGGCAAGCCAACATCCCAGCCATAGCGCTTTTGCAAAAATGCCGCGCCAGACATAGCCGAACTGGTGTGCCCACTAGGAAAACTTAGCGTATTTGATCCATCGGGGCGCTCTTTATTCACGGTCCTTTTTAAAATATGAGTAACCGCAAATGTACTGCCAAAGGACCATAAAAATTGCTTACGGCCTTCAGGGTCATCGAGCGTATAAGTTGCCACTAAGGCCGTTAAAGGAATTGCGAGCTGAACAATGTCACCGGCTGTTTCTATTTCATCGGCGTGAGCCTGTGAATGCAACAACACCATACTGGCCATTAAAATTGTTACTATTTTTTTCATCAAATCAACCTTATTTAGGGTCTACACGACCTTTACTGTAGACCAACTTGTTTTCTAGTTTTTTATGCTCGCTCTTTTTAATCAGAACGTAAAGCGCACCAACACTGCCATGTTTTTTTTGAGCGGAATGAAAAGCTAAGACCTCAGGAATTTGCTTTAACCAAGTATTCACACACGACTTCAAAAAAGCCTTGGGTTCGCCGAGCTCACCTTTACCATGCAAAATAATCGCGCTGCGAATGTCGTATTTTTGACAATCCTTAATAAACTGAAAAACTTCAGTGCGGGCTTGTTGCATTTTTTTCTGATGCAAATCTAATCGAGCATCAATGGGGTATACGCCACGCTTAAGGTTTCTATACACGCCATGCGCCACACCATCACTGCGGTATTCAATAATATCGAGTGGGTGCACTAAATCGATGATTTCTTCCGTTAACGGATTACCCGCGGCCGTTTCTTTCAACGTAATGGCCATTTGTCTGCGCGCAATTAACGACGGCTCAGCAACCGTCGTTTTTCGCAGATCAACTTTTTTCTTCGCCTTGAGAGGGGCGACTCCTTGCATTTCTTTTGCAAAGGATTCAAATTCTGAGTCGTCTATCATAGATCACCTATTACAATTGGCTCAGTTTACCTTAAAATACGCAGGCTCGCATGGTGTAAACGTGCAGTAAATGGCATTGCCAATAGCTTTAGATTTGTCGATTTTGGCACCATAAAGTGCCTAACGCCCGTTATATTTCGCCCGTACAGAATTTTGGAGCACAGACAATGAGTACACACAGTATATTACTGATCGATGACGATAAAGATTTAGCCGAACTGCTTGGCGAATACCTTGAAGTTGAAGGCTATCGTCTTGTCGCCGCCCATTCGGGTGAAGCGGGTATCGACCAACTTAAAGAACACCACTACGATTTAGTTCTGCTCGATGTGATGATGCCAGGCATCGATGGCTTTGAAACGTTGAAACGCATTCGTGAATTTTCGATTATCCCAGTGCTCATGCTTACGGCTAAAGGCGAGGAAACAGATCGCGTGTTGGGTTTAGAGCTCGGTGCAGATGATTATTTAGCCAAGCCCTACAGTCACCGCGAATTGTTAGCACGCATTAAAGCATTAATTCGTCGCATTGAACTGGATAAGAATGAAAAAGCCTCCGATCGCGGAATTTTAGCGATTCAAGGTGTAGAACTTAACTTTGATACCTACCGGGTGCATTGCAATGGTCAACACCTACCAATGACCACCAGCGAATTCAAAGTATTACGTGTATTAATGACCAATGTTGGTAAAGCTGTGCCGAAAGAAGACCTCTATTTAGAAGTGCTTGGCCGAGAAATCATGGCTTATGACCGATCCATTGATATGCATGTCAGTAATGTTCGCCGCAAGTTAGCCAGTGCTGGGAACGAAAACTCAATCCAAACCATTCGTGGTGTCGGCTATATGTTTGCCGAGGCCGAGTAACTCGTGCAGTGGCGCAAACTTAACCCTCTGGGCTCAGTCTTAGGAAAAATTTGGCTGAGCTTTTGGTTAACACTTATTTTTATTGTGCTCGCGGTGTATTTCGTGTCGTTCCAAGTCGCGCAAACCTACCAAATCGCACCACCCGCTCCTCGCCACATTGATATTTTGACCAATATTGTCTTGCCCGATTTCACCTATGTTGGCAACGACTACAACCTCATTGCCAACGAATTGGCGGCTTACAATGCCCAATCTCGTTTACAGTGGTACCTCGTTGATAGCGCTTATCAAATGCTCGGCACGCCTAAACCGCCTAACCGGATTTTGGTCATGCTGTCCGAAATGATCGAAAAAGAAGGCATGCAAGTGGGTCAATGGCGCAGTGAAGCCTGGTTAGGCCCTATGGACATTCCAATTAACGGGCAAAATTTCCAACTGTTTTTAAGAGGCGTACCTAATTTGCCGCCAGCAAACCTTCCCTTTTGGATGGAAAGCCAGTGGGTTCGTGTTGTCTTTGCCTTAGTGGTTTCTGGCCTGATGAGTTTGGTGCTGAGCTGGTCTATTGTAAGGCCGTTAGAAAAGTTAAGAACCACCACCAAAGCTCTGGCCAGTGGTACCTTAGACGCACGTGCTGGTTCTAGCGTAAGCCGGCGTAGTGATGAAATCGGTGAATTAGGCCGTGACTTCGACGACATGGCCAGCCGCATAGAAAAACTGGTCGCCGCCCAAAAACGATTGCTTGGCAACGTATCTCATGAGTTGCGCTCTCCTTTAACCCGTTTACAAGTGGCTATGGGTATTGTTCGTCAAAAGTCCCCGCCCGAGCTCGATAAAGCGTTAAATCGAATTGAGCGTGAGAGCGATCGTTTAGAAAACCTTATCGCACAAATTCTAAAGTTAAGCCGGTTTGAAAACGACATGTTGAAAGTAGAGTTGCAACAGGTCGATTTTAGCGAACTCGTTACCAAGGTTGTAGAGGATGCTCGGTTTGAATCCTCCACTCGAGCGGTCACCATCCATGAAGAACTTTTGGAAGAGTGCATCTTAGTCGGCGACCTTCAACTATTGCACTCAATCGTAGACAATGTGCTGCGTAATGCCTTGCGCTTTTCACCGGAACACGGCGAGCTAAGTGTGACCATGACGCTGAAAAAGAAACAGGTTCAACTTTCCATTACCGATCAAGGCCCTGGCGTGCCCGAAGACAAACTTGAGCGATTGTTTGATCCTTTTTATCGCTTAGATCAAGCCAATACAGGGGCTGGATTAGGTTTAAACATTGCGTTGCAGGCTGTTCAATTGCACCACGGTAAAATATCGGCTCACAACAACTCCCCTAATGGCTTAACTGTAGACATTCGCCTACCGGTGGCAAAATAAAAGGTTTAGCGATTGTGACACCCGCCATAAACAGCCTAAAAAAACACGGAATAGACTTTCAGGTTCATAAGTATGAAGTCGATATTCACAACGCCGACAACTATGGTCAGGCCGTTGCCGATGCCTTAAACGTGCCACATGACCACCTTTTTAAAACTCTATTGGTCAGTCTCAATGGAGACGACAAACAGCTCGCTGTATGCATTATCCCTGTGTCGAGTACGCTAAATTTAAAAAAAGCCGCTAAGGCACATCAAGCAAAATCTGCGACTATGGCAAAAACGGCCTTTGCAGAAAGAGCAACGGGCTATGTTGTCGGAGGAATTAGCCCCTTTGGCCAAAAAAATCGTCTACACTTTGCTGTAGATGAGTCGGCGTTAAATCTAGATCGAATGTTTGTCAGTGCTGGCAAGCGTGGAATTCAGCTAGAATTAAGCCCAAACCATTTATTATCATTACTCAATGCCACCCGCTATGAGCTCACTAATGATTAAACCATCTTCATTAGTGAAGGAAATTCACAAAAACTTAAGCGGTATTTGAGGTGACCTATTCATCTGGTAAGGTGGCCACACAACAAAGGAGTTTACATAACAATGAAAAAAATATTACTCACATTACTGTCCGTTTTTACCCTGTCCTTAGCCAGCGCAGATAACTCTTCGCCAGAAGGCACTTGGAAAACCATTGACGATGAAACAGGCAAAGCCAAAAGCCTTGTCAAAATCTGGATCGACAAAGGTGAACTTAATGGCCAAATTATCGAACTACTTAACCCAAGCGAACCAAATCCTGTGTGCAAAGAATGCAAAGGTTCTCGTAAAAACAAACCTATTGAAGGCATGGTGTTTGTTTGGGGGCTCGAAAAAGACGGTGACGAATGGACCGGCGGTAAAATTTTGGATCCAAACAACGGCAAAGAATACAAAGCCAACTTAGAGCTCATTGAAAACGGCAAAAAACTTTCAGTGCGCGGCTTTATCGGATTTGCGTTGATCGGCCGTACCCAAGTATGGGAACGTGTAAACTAAACATTGCTGTTATTTAAAGCCTAAAAAAGCCCTCGGTTGAGGGCTTTTTTGTTAGCGATTAATAAAACTCGCCTGAAGCTGACATGGTGTTTATCACCGTCAGAGTTTTAACACCCTCTTCGGTGCCCAGCATGAGTACATCGGCAGGACGATGCGCAAACAAGCCGTTTGTGACCACACCCACGATATTATTCAGCGTTTTCTCTAGATCTTTCGCATCGGTTATCGATAAACCGTGTACATCTAAAATAACATTTCCATTATCGGTAACAACCCCTTCGCGGTACACAGGCTGACCACCTAGCTTTTGAATTTCACGGGCAACATAGCTTCGAGCCATAGGAATAACTTCTACCGGCAAAGGAAAGCTGCCTAACGTTTCAACGGCTTTAGAGGCATCTGCAATACAAATAAATGTTTCCGCCACTGCGGCTACAATTTTTTCACGAGTTAACGCTGCACCACCACCTTTTACCACTTCCAACTTGGCGTTGGCTTCATCTGCACCATCTACGTACACAGACAAATGATCAACATCGTTTAAATCGAATACTTCAATACCATGCCCTTTTAGTCTTTCGGCTGTCGCATCACTGCTGGCAACAGCGCCTTTAAATTGACCAACAAGTTTGCCCAAAGCATCGATAAAGAAATTTGCGGTTGAGCCAGTGCCGACGCCTATAATCGCATCGTCGCGCAGATCGGGTTTAATGTAGTCGAGTGCGGCTTGAGCTACTTTTTGTTTCAATTCGTCTTGAGTCATGGCGAACATCCTAAGGTTATGTAGAGCCTTATTATAGAGGGTAACGCTCTATTTCTCACCTACTGTGCCTAAAAAAGCCGCACCGAAAATTTAGACTAGGGGTAAACCCCAATATACGCAGTTCACGCAACGTATTATCGCAGTTTTAGCGCCATTTTTTGCTAGGGTTCATGCGTTATAATCCGTACACTGTGTGTTCCATTCACCCTGTAAGGCAAGATTGCATGTTAGAGTCGTACGTTAAACAAATACTGAATGCCAAAGTTTATGAAGCGGCCATAGAAACTCCGCTCGACGAAGCGAGTTCACTCAGCGCACGCATTGGCAATCGTATTTTGATTAAACGTGAAGACTTGCAGCCGGTATTTTCATTTAAGCTTCGTGGCGCTTACAACAAAATGGCACATTTGACTGAAGCTCAGAAAAAAGCAGGGGTAATATGCGCCTCTGCAGGCAACCACGCCCAAGGAATTGCCGAAGCCGCGCGACTTATGAAAGTCAAAGCCACCATCGTGATGCCCGTGACCACACCCGACATTAAAGTGAAGTCGGTCAGAGCACGTGGCGGTAAAGTTGTATTGTTTGGTGATTCATTTGATGTGGCTTTTGCGCACGCCATTAAATTACAAGAAGAGCAAGGCCTAACCTTTGTTCACCCATACGATGATGAACTGGTTATAGCCGGGCAAGGCACTGTGGCTCGCGAAATCATTCATCAAATAGGTTCAAACAACCTCGATGCAATTTTCGTCCCCGTCGGCGGAGGCGGGCTGGCCGCTGGCATTGCGGCGTACGTAAAGTACTTAAGACCAGACATTAAAGTGATTGGTGTCGAATACGAAGAAAGTGCGTGCCTGGCGGCCGCATTAAAATCGGGCAAACGCTCAACGCTCAAAGAAGTAGGGTTATTTGCAGATGGCATTGCCGTGGCACAAATTGGCAAAGAAACGTTTAAAATACTGAAGCACCACATTGATGAAGTCATCACCGTGTCTGCGGATCAAATATGTGCCAGCATCAAAGACATTTTTGATGACACTCGCTCCGTTGCGGAACCGGCCGGAGCAACCGCGCTTGCGGGCATGAAAAAGTACATTGATCGTGAGTCCGCGCAAGGCCAAACCTTCATCAGCATTTGCTCAGGCGCCAACATGAACTTTGATCGCCTCAGGTATGTTGCCGAGCGAGCGCAAGTGGGTGAACATCATGAGGCCATCTTCGCGGTAACTATTAATGAGAAGCCAGGGAGCTTTAAACGATTTATCTCTCATTTAGGCAAACGATCTGTAACGGAATTTAATTATCGCTATAACGACAGTAAAGATGCACAAATTTTTGTCGGCATAAAAATCAGCAGCGACGAAGAGCGCTCCGATTTACTGCAACGTCTTACCGACGATGGCTATGCGGTTCTTGATCTGACTCACAATGAGGCCGCAAAAACGCACGTACGGCACATGGTTGGAGGGCATGCGCCTCAAGCGCAAGATGAACGGCTGTATCGATTTGAATTTCCAGAACGCCCAGGAGCTTTGTTGAAATTCTTAAACGCCTTAGGTGGGCATTGGAACATTAGCTTGTTTCATTATCGAAACCACGGTGCGGCCTACGGTAAAGTGCTCAGCGGCGTTCAAGTACCAAAATCCGATCTAAAAGCCTTTAAAAAAGAGCTCGATAATCTTGGATATCGGTACTGGGATGAAACAGACAACCCTGTTTACAGCGCGTTTTTGGGATAACAAAAAGGAAGTTCATGAACAACATTCAACCCGCTATCCAACACTACCGTTCGCTCTTTATCCAAAGTGAGCATGTCATGGTTAGGCATGCTAAGCGCAGCATGAAACAACGCCTGCAATCACTGGCAGACAACTTAAGTGCTGATGATGAACCTGACCTTTATGGTTCTGGCAAACTGATCGAATCGTTTGAACAAGACGTCGCTCAATTACTGGGCAAAGAGGCGGCGCTGTTTTTACCTTCTGGCACGCAAGCGCAACCCATCGCTCTACGTATTTGGGCCGACCAAGCACGCACACCCTATGTTGCACTGCCGGCTACCAGCCACGTGCACATTCACGAAGAAAACGCATACCAAGTTCTGTATCAGCTAAAAGGTTGTACATTAGGCGATGCTGATCAGGTTCCGCAATTAGACGATTTAAAACACGCCGCAAATGACCCGTTAGCCGCCATCTTATTAGAGCTGCCAATGCGTGAAATTGGAGGTCAACTGCCCAGCTGGGAAGCCTTGCAAGAACAATCCGATTGGGCGCGTGAACAAGGCATCAAGTTACACATGGACGGCGCACGCTTATGGCAATGCCCCAGCTATTACGGTAAATCTTTGGCTGAAATATCAGCATTATTCGATTCAGTTTATGTCAGTTTTTACAAAGATTTAGGCGGGATTGCTGGCGCGGTATTAGCGGGCGATGCCGAATTCATTAGCAAAGCGAAAATCTGGCAACGCCGCGTTGGAGGAAACCTATACGCGCTGTATCCTTATATTTTAGCGGCAAAACAAGGTTTAGAGCATTATCTACCTAAAATGCCCGTCTATTTAAAGCACTGCCACTCTTTTGCGCCGGTCCTAAACGCGACACAAGGCGTCTCAACTTGGCCCAAAACGCCTCAAACGAATATGTTTAGATTACGCATTGAAGCCGACCCTGAGCGTTTTTTAGCCAAAGCCAGCCAATGGGTTGAGCAAAATAAGATTGCGATATTGCCGCCCCCTTATAAAGTGACCAATGGTCAACTTTGGTTCGAGCTTAGCTTTGGCGAAGGTTACGAAACCTTGATGCCAGAGCAGTGGCGTGAGCATTGGCGCGATTTTTCGACCTTTGTTTTAAGTTAAAGATTTCTTCCGATTCTGCTTAAAATTGTATCTTTTTCGCTCACTAAAGGTATAATCCGCGCCCTTGAATTTTAATACCGGATAATCAAAACAGTGATCGATAACTTACGCAACATTGCCATTATTGCCCACGTTGACCATGGTAAAACTACCCTAGTCGACCAACTACTAAGCCAGTCGGGCACACTTGGCCGTAAAGACCAAGGCAGTGAACGTGTCATGGACAGCAACGACCAAGAAAAAGAACGTGGTATCACGATCTTGGCAAAAAACACCGCGATTAAGTGGAACGATTACCGTATTAACATCGTAGACACCCCTGGCCACGCCGACTTCGGTGGCGAAGTTGAACGTGTATTATCGATGGTAGATTCCGTATTATTGTTGGTAGACGCAGTAGATGGCCCAATGCCACAAACTCGCTTCGTAACCTCTAAAGCATTCGCTCAAGGCTTAAAGCCAATTGTTGTTATTAACAAGATTGACCGCCCAGGCGCACGCCCTGACTGGGTAATGGATCAAGTTTTTGATTTGTTTGATCGTCTTGGTGCAACCGATGAGCAATTAGATTTCCCAGTTATCTATGCTTCTGCCTTAAATGGTATTGCTGGCTTAGACCCAGAAGATATGGCTGAAGACATGGAGCCATTGTTCCAAATGGTCACTGAACGTGTACCTTCACCAAAAGTTGATTCTGACGGTGCGTTCCAAATGCAAATTTCTGCATTAGACTATAACAGCTATGTTGGCGTTATTGGTGTTGGCCGAATTACTCGCGGCAGCGTTAAGCCTAACGACCAAGTCGTTATTGTAGATAACGAAGGCAAAACGCGTAAAGGTAAAATCTTACAAGTCATGGGTTATCATGGTCTAGAACGTGTTGAAGTAGACACTGCAAATGCCGGTGACATTGTTTGTATTACGGGTATCGAAGGCTTGTCTATTTCAGACACCTTATGCCACCCTCAAACAGTTGAAGCATTACCTGCTTTAACAGTTGATGAACCAACAGTAAGCATGACATTCCAAGTAAACGACTCTCCATTTGCGGGTAAAGAAGGTAAGTTCATTACCACTCGTAATATTAAAGAGCGTTTAGACCAAGAACTTATCCACAATGTTGCGTTACGTGTAGAGCCAGGCGATACACCGGATAAATTCCGTGTTTCTGGTCGTGGAGAGCTTCACCTTTCTGTATTGATTGAAACAATGCGTCGTGAAGGCTTCGAGCTGGGTGTGTCCCGTCCTGAAGTAATTCAACGCGTTGTAGACGGCAAAATTGAAGAGCCGTTTGAAACCGTTGTTATTGACGTTGAAGAAGAGCACCAAGGTTCAATCATGGAAGAACTGGGCTTGCGTAAAGCCGAGTTAACGAACATGGAACCCGATGGTAAAGGCCGTATCAAATTAGAATTCATGGCACCTTCACGTGGTTTGATTGGCTTCCGTGGCTTGTTTTTAACCTTAACCAGCGGTTCTGGCATCATGACCAGCATCTTCGACCACTATGGTCCGGTTAAAGAAGGTGATGTAGTCAGCCGTCAAAACGGCGTATTGGTTTCTATGGTTAAAGGTAAAACACTGGCTTACGGTCTGTACCCACTGCAAGATCGTGGTCGTTTATTCTTAGGTCATGGTATTGATGTTTATGAAGGCCAGATTGTGGGCATTCACTCACGCGCAAATGACCTCGTTGTTAACCCAACGAAAGGAAAGCAGCTAACTAACGTTCGTGCCAGCGGTACCGATGAAGCTTTAACATTGTCACCACCAATTAAGCACACATTAGAGCAGGCGCTTGAATTCATCGAAGACGATGAGCTCGTAGAAGTTACGCCTGAAAGCATACGTTTGCGTAAGAAGCTGTTGACTGAAAACGAACGTAAGCGCGCAAGCCGCTCTTCTAAGTAGTTTTTAATCCGCATAAAAAAATCCTGCTTAGCAGGATTTTTTTGCCTTCTAGAAAGCGTTTATTCTACGAATACAGCCTGAGAGCGAGTTAAGGTGGTGAGTTTTACACCCCACTTTTCTAAACCTTGTTTACTGTAAACGTACTGCCCTGAAATTGACGTAATTGGCGGCACTTTATTGATAGAAACCCCTCTTAAGATAAGCTGGGCCATACGGGCCGCGGCCTTGCCTTCTTCATAGGCGGTAATTGAATAACCACCAATGGCTTTGTCAGCGCCAATAAATATGTTCCAAAATGAGAAGACCGGAATAACAGAGGTCTCTCGTAAGAAAGCTATCGCGTCGGCTGGCGGGAAGTAAGTATCATCTGCATAACGCAAGGTATGGTAGGTTCCAATAATGATCGCGTCATAGCCATCATCTTTTGCGCTTCTAGCGCGTTCTTTCCATTGCTCGGCACTGTTCGATAAAAAGAAGTCTACCTGGGTATTTTGCACAGTGGCGGTACGCTGATCTCCGTAGGTTTCGCTTACGGCGTTGCGCATCGTAATGGAATCGTCCATTAACACCAAAAAACGACTGTTATTGTCGGTCACTTTACGTAAGTGGCGCACACTTTGTTCAAAAAACGGCCGCTCCAAAACGCCAGTAATATTTGCACTGCCTTGTACGCCATAGTCTTGCAAAGTGCCATTAACACCAAGAAAGACAACGGGAATAGTAGAACCATTCAAGGCGACCGCAACCGAGCTCATGGCGTTATCGTCACCTACAATGACGATATCGGGTTGAACCTGCTTTATTTCTTCAACGACTTGGCGCGCCGTTTCTTTCCATTGCTCTGGTTGCTTACGCTTGCTGTCTAATTCTCGAATGGTGTAGTTGTGCTCCGCACCTAGAACACGTTGAACCGATTCCACGTACTCGGCATCCCATTCATATTCGATGTTATAGCTTTGCACTATAAAAACATCACTGGCAAATACCGGCAACGACAACATTAAACTTACAATGAATAACCCGAATTTTAACTTCATATTTACATCTCTTTTTATTATTTCTTTTTGTTGTAACGGTTAAAAATAGATCAAAAGCTAGTAAAAAGCCTCCTACATTGTAAGGAGGCTATACCATTTGATGAGGGTCATTTTGAAATGATAGTTCAGTGCCGTTTAAGCGAGACAACTAATGAGTAGGCAAAACACCTAACGAAGTAAGCGGAACGCCCGCTTTTTGCAGAGCTAACTGTAAGGTAGAACGAATAACTTTAGGGTCATCTAAATTAAGCAACCCGCTCGACACCGTTTGCGCCCAACCCGAATCAATCTGCATTAAAACAGCCTTCACTCGCAGTAAGTTTGCACTGCTCATGGATAAATTACGGTAACCTAAGCCTAGCAAAGTAACAGCCCCTAACGGATCACCGGCTAACTCACCACACAAACTTAACGGAACGTTTGCCGCATCGCATTCATCGACTATAGATTTTAACGCCTTTAGAACGGCCGGATGCATACTGTCGTAGATGTCGGCCACTCGTGGGTTGTTGCGGTCGACGGCAAGCAAATACTGGGTTAAATCGTTACTGCCTACCGACATAAAATCAACCAAATTCGCAAAATCTTTGATCAAATAAACCGCCGATGGCACTTCAATCATCACACCTACATCAGGCGACTCTACGGGCACGCCTTCTTCATTCAGCTCGTACACGGCACGGTGAATTATTTGCAAGGAATCTTCAACTTCACTAATGCTAGTGACCATAGGCAGCATGATTTTTAAATTATTCAGACCTACACTGGCACGCAACATGGCTCGAACTTGAACAATAAAAATCTCAGGATGATCTAAAGTCACCCTTAACCCACGCCACCCCAAAAACGGGTTGTCTTCAACAATCGGGAAGTAATCTAAGCTTTTATCCCCACCGATATCCAAGGTACGCATGGTTACCGGTCGTGGATGAAATGTTTGTAACTGAGAGCGATAAATTTTAGCTTGCTCTTCTTCACTGGGGAACCGCCCTAGCATCATAAAGGGCACTTCGGTACGAAACAGCCCTACACCATCGGCGCCGGAATCTTTTGAGCGCAAAATGTCAGTTTGTAAGCCGGTATTCACCATCAGGTTAATGTTTAACCCATTGGCGGTTTCTGCGCGCATATCGATCAGCGCATCTAACCCAGATACCCTGGCTTTTTCGTCGGCCACCAACTCTTCAAAGTGAGCTCGTCGTTCTTCCGATAGTTGATAGTAAACATGCCCACGATAACCATCGACCACCAGCTCTTTGCCTTCGAGCTCGGTCCAGGGAATATCTTGCGCACCTAAAACTGTAGGAATGTTTAAAGCTCTAGCCAAAATAGCTAAATGCGAATTAGCGGAGCCCCGTGCGCACACGATACCGGCAATGTGTTCTGGATTGATATCGCCAAACACCGTCGCGGATAACTCTTCACCCAACAGGATTGCGCCTTTTGGAATAACACGCTCCGATTCATCGGCCAGTAAACAATTGAGTAAACGTTGGCCGAGATCGCGCATGTCAGCGGCGCGTTCTCTTAAATAGGTGTCTTCCATTTCTTCAAAGTGCTGAATATAGCCACGCATGACAGTCGCTAAAGCACTCGGCGCGCTTTCACCGTCTTCAATTTTTTCTATGACGGAGCCACCCACTGCCTGATCATTTAATATGCCAGCATACACATCAAACAACGCGAGTTCTTCAGGTCTAAGCTCACTCTCTAACCGCTCTCGAGTCTGCGATAAATCTTGGCGAACATCGTCGAGTGCGGTTTTAAAACGCTCGATTTCACCGTTGATGTCTTCTGTGGAGTGAAAACGAACACTGTCGAGCTCGACTTCGGCCGCGATCACATGGCCTTGCCCAATGGCTACTCCAGTAGAGCACGCAACGCCAGAAAACCGGATATCGTCTTGGCTTTGCTCGCCAATTAAGTTCATACCACTCAGTGCGCCCGTGGCCTCAGCATTGGCAATGATTCCCGCCATTTGAGCCGACAAAGTCACCAAAAAGGCTTCTGCTTCATCGCTAAAACGGTCATCTTTAAACCGTTGAACCGTCAGTACGCCTAACAGTTTGCGATTGTGAATAATGGGTACTGCCAATAAGGCACGAAATTTTTCTTCACCAGCCGACGGCACAGAATGGAAATTGGGATGTAATGTAGAGTTTGCAATATTCAGAGGCTCTTCGCGCTTACCCACCAGACCAATCATGCCTTCATTTTTGGTCAAGGTTATTTTACCTGCTAAGCCATCTTTGAGCCCGTCGGTCGCCATTAAGACATAGCGTTCAATATTCCCATCCCATAAAAATACCGAACAGGCATCAACTTCCATGCCTTCTCGCACCATTTTGGTTAAGCGCTCTAATGACGGCTGTAAGTTGCGCGAACCAGTGACGGCTTCAACAACTTTACGCAACAGGTGCAGTAAATCAGGCATAGGCATCAGCCACCTTGTGCACGCGAGGGCTAAGCTCCGTCAAGGCTTTGCGGTAGACATCCCGCTTAAAGGAAACGACTTTAGACAGCGGGTACCAGTAAGACACCCATTGCCAGCCATCAAATTCAGGGTCTTCGCAGGCATCAAAGTTTACGCAATGGTCTTCACTGAGCATTCGCAATAAAAACCATTTTTGTTTTTGTCCAACACAGATAGGCAGCGTGTTTTGGCGAATCATGCGTTTAGGGAGCCGATATTTTAGCCAACCACGCGTGCAGGCTAAAATATCGACATCTTTAGGGTCGAGGCCAACTTCTTCTTTGAGTTCACGATACAGAGCTTGCACAGGCGTCTCATGCTGACGAATGCCACCTTGTGGAAATTGCCAAGCATCTTGACCAATACGGCGTGCCCACAGTACCTGCCCTTCATTATTGGTTAATATAATGCCAACATTTGGGCGAAACCCATCTGAATCGATCATACCCTTCTCATCTCATGTCCTATCGTTTGAACGCCCGTTTTATTCAAGCGACGAATATCCATTGTTTCACAAGCGCTTAAAAAGCGCCATTCCTGTTAACCTCACACTCTGAGCCTAAAAGAGCTGCAGCGCGCCAATAAAACACATAAAATAGCCAGCAAACCCAATTTAAACAAGGACTTACCGTGGCGCTTGCTATATTTGATCTCGATAACACCCTCATCAATGGCGACTCCGACCATGCTTGGGGCGAATTCTTAGTAAAGCACAAATTGGTCGATCCTGACGTCGTACAAGAAGCAAATGACAAATTTTTAGTACAATATCAGCAAGGCAGTTTAGATATTAACGAATACCTTCAGTTTGCATTGCAGTTTTTAAGTGGCAAAACTCCAGAAGAGCTCGCCCCGCTGCATCGGCAATTTATGGCTGAGTACATTGAACCTATGTTGCTTTCACAAGCCAGTGCGCTCATTGATCAACACCAAAAAGCCGGTGATACTTTGTTGATCATCACGGCGACGAATCGCTTTGTAACCGAGCCCATTGCACACCGTTTAGGCATACACAACCTTATCGCCTGCGAACCTGAAATTGTCGATGGCAAATATACGGGGAACGCGACTGGCACGCCGAGCTTTGCTCATGGTAAAGTAGTGAGGTTACAGCAATGGCTCGATGATTCTGATGAAAGCCTCACAGGCAGCTATTTTTACTCAGACTCTCACAATGATTTACCCTTGTTAGAACAAGTAGACCATCCGGTAGCTGTTAATCCTGATGATCGTTTGCGTGATATTGCGCAACAACACTCATGGACAATAATGGACTTACGAGGCAACGCGTGAAGCGACTGACCACCTTGACTTGCACGTTACTGCTGCTGCTTTCGAGTTGCGGTGACAAGGACGACGATATTTCAATCACGCCTTCTGAAGGCGCTAATACCAATGCTGGAGAATCGGAATTACCCGCAACCAGTGAACGCCTAACCGATTTAGCCCCTGTAGCGGCGGCGTTTCAACAAGCGGCTCAATCCGCTATGGCCGAAACCGTGGCGCTATGCCGTCAACTCGAAGTTGGTGTTCAAAGTTTCTTGAACGATCCAAATGAAGAAACCCAAGCCAACGCCCAGCAGCGTTTTATTGAATGCCACCAACGCTGGACCGCCAGCGCGTTGTACTTTACGGAGCCATTTAATTTAAACGAAGCGAAAGGCCTAAAACGTACACTCGACCTGATTGATACGCGCCCATTTTTACCAGGCTATATCGATGGCATTCCTCTTTACCCTTATAGTGGCTTAGTGCACGAACTCGAACTGGCAATCACTGAAGACACGCTTTTGGGCCAGCACAGATTGATGGATGAAGAGTCTGCGTCTCTCGGCTTTCCCGTTGTAGAATTCTTTCTTTGGAAAACGCCTTTAGCCGATTTTTGGCAAACCAAAACCGATGAAGATGCGCAAACGCTGGTGAATCGACGATTAAGTTATTTAAATATTGCCAACGCTCACCTAAGCAAACAACTTGATAAAGCGCAGGCTCGTTGGAGTGATTCTGGTGAATTCAGCGAACTGCCCGATCGGGCAAAGTTCAATGTTTTAGTAAAAACCTTGCAGCGTTTTACAATGGTTAAACTGTTAAATCACACCTTTGCTGAAACTTCGCTAGAAGAACCAGAGTGGATCCACCCAGCACAATTTGCCGGCAACGGTCGTGCTTACTTGTTAAAACAGGTCGATGAGATTTCGCGGCTATTAGGAACTGAAGCTGAGCCCTCTGTATTTAGCCAATGGCTAACCAAAGAAACCAGTATAGAAATAACCGGCAAAGATTTACAAGCGGCTGTGGCTAAAGTACAAGCAAGCTTAGCCGAGTTACCTGAAAGCTTTCCATTTGAATCGGAAACGAATGAACAATGGCTCGCCGCTCGTCAAGCCGTTGCTGCGATGGCGCTTGATTTCACCAAGCTCTCACAAAACCTAAATTTAACCGTCGTAACGCAATAGCCCAACTATAAGCTTGGGCTAATTTGCGCAAAGATCGATTTGATATAGCGCGTCTCAGGGACAGCCGGCAACACGGGATGATCGGCACCCTGATACCCTTCTGAAAGTATCATGGCATGCCGTTCAAGTTTTATCGCACTGGCTCGAATCATATCGCGCAGGCGATCACTTTCTAAATGCATTGAGCAACTGGCACTGACCAGAATTCCGCCATGGCTCACCAGCTTCATTGCAGCATCATTGAGCTTTTGATAAGCACGCTCACCTGCGGCAATGTCTTTGCGGCGGGTAATAAAAGCAGGCGGATCAACAATGACAATGTCGAATCGTCGTTTTTCTTTTTGGAATTGAGCTAGTACCTCAAACGCATCGCCATGAGCGGTTTCTACTTTACCTTGCAAGTTGTTTAAAGCAGCGCTTTCAAGTACGCCTTCTAACGCTAACGCTGAGGCATCCACACACGTTACCTGCTCAGCACCTGCATTTGCTGCGGTTAGCCCCCAACCCCCTAGATAACTGAAAACATCTAAGACGGTTTTACCTTTCGCATAGGAAGCGGCTAATGCTCGATTCGGTCGATGATCGTAGAACCAACCGGTTTTTTGGCCCGTCATTAACGGCGCTAAAAACTTAGTGCCATTTTCGACCAACTCTACTAAATCGGGCACTTCGCCATAGGCAACGCGCACATAGGAGTCTAGCCCTTCAACGGCGCGCATTTTGCCATCATTTTTAAGCAAAACACCCTTAGGCTGAACCAACCGAATCACGTGTTCTAGAATGACATCAAGCTGTGCTTCCATACCCGCCGTAGAAACTTGCACCGTGAGAATATCGAAAAAGCGATCAATCACTAACCCCGAGAGGCCGTCACTGTCACCAAAAACCCATCGGTAGCAGGGCTGATCAAAGCACTGTTCACGAATGGCTAACGCTTGCTTTAAGCGGTTTTTTAACAACGAACTGCTGAATTGGCGATCCGCTTTTCGACTTACCAAACGGCCACAAATGAGCGCATTCGGGTTAACCATAAAGCTGCCTAAGTTTTTACCTTGAGCGTCAACAATGTTAATCACTGAGCCAGGCTGAACTTCTTTTAACGGCACAAAACTATTGTCTATTTCATTGCTGTACACCCAATGATGCCCAGCTCGAATACGCCGCTCTGCGCCCTTATTTAATTTCAGTACATTAGTCATAATTAAAATCTAAACTCGTTTTTTTGCATAAGAAGTAAGTGCTCACTGCAGCTTAGTGCACAAGTTACATTGGTGCGACCAAGCGGTATCGGAGCGTTTTTTATTTACGGGTTCACTAGCATCGCTAATAAGCTTTTATCTTTAACCGCGACAAAGTGAGGGTTCAGGGTGTTTTCTTTTCCATAGCGTAAAGGCGAACCATCCCATTGCACGATAGCGCCGCCCGTTTGCTCTAAAATCGCTTGAGGCGCCGCAGTGTCCCATTCACTGGTCGGGCCCAAACGGGGGTATAGATCGGCATCCCCTTGCGCAAGTTGCATAAACTTGAGCGCGCTGCCGAGAGATTTTTTTTCGACCTGATAATCGGCTTGTTCTAATGCACTTAACCAAGCGCCCTGCCATTTAGAACGGCGAGACCCCAGCGCAACTAAAGACTGTGAGCTTTTGCTCGGCCGCATCGATGAGTGGCTTTCAGGCGTCCCCATAAATGCCCCTAGCGATTGCCCACCCCACCAGGCAAATCTCGTTTGCGGTTGGTAAAGCATGCCAAACACAGGTTGGTGCTGATGCATAAGCGCGATGTTAATAACAAACTCGCCCGTTTTATGAATAAACTCTCGCGTGCCATCCATCGGGTCGACTAACCAATAAATTGGCCATTGTTGCCGCTGTGTGTAGTCAGGTAAGGCTTCTTCAGACACCACCGGCGCATGAAAAATATGAGGCAACCCTTCAATTAGAATATCTGAAGAGGCTATATCAGCATGAGTGACGGGTGTTGCGTCAGACTTTTGCTCGGTATGCCACAGCGATTCATCTTCGTATATTTTTAAGATGGCATCGCCGGCTCGTTCGGCCAGTTGATACAACAAAGGGATATGTTGAAGGCCTAGTAAGGGTAAAGTTGAGTTCATGCCGATTCGAGTACGCAAAATTGATCGGCTATATTACCATGTGCAGATTAATCCCACGACTCATGGTTGCAAATGGCAATTTTGCCCTTACCTTGAGACGCTTAGTTCCAATGGTTTAAAACACATATAAGCGACCTAACATGTCTGATGCTAAACCCAATGTTCGTCTCGATAAATGGCTCTGGGCGGCTCGTTTCTATAAAACACGAGCACTGGCCAAAGCTGCCATAGAGGGTGGTAAAGTTCATTACGATGGCGCTAAATCAAAACCCAGCCGTGTCGTAGAGCTAGGCAAGGAAGTACGCCTTAAACTGGGTTGGGATGAAAAAACCGTCATTGTGGATGCAATTTCAGAACAACGTCGCGGAGCACCCGAGGCTCAACTACTCTATACCGAAACACCAGAGTCTGTTACCAAGCGAGAAGCGCTTGCGGTGCAACGCAAAGCCATGAACGTGGGTAAAGTATTAAGTGACCACCGACCCAATAAAAAGGAACGACGACAAATTCATCGTTTCAAAACCAAATCTACTGAATAAGCCAAGGCCAGTTATGACATTACACGATGCCACACAACGATTTTTATTCGAAGATACGCCCATTCGTGGTGAGTTAACCCAGTTAGAAACCACTCTAAACGACGTATTCAGCAAGCATAATTACCCCGATACAATTAAATCTTTGTTGGGCCAATTCATGGCGGCCGCGGCCATGCTCAGCGATACAATAAAGTTTGAAGGCACCTTATCATTGCAAGTACGCGGCGCGGGACAAGTACGTACGATTATGGCCGAGTGTCGCGACAACAGCGCGATTCGTGCAATTGCTCAGTACAATGATGATTTTGACGAACAAGGCGAATTGCTAGGCCATGGGCAAATGGCGATCACCATTGAGCCCAAGAAAGGGCAGCGCTACCAAGGTGTGGTGCCCATAAATGACAGCGAACTCTCTTTAGCGGCCGTATTAGAAGACTATTTCCAGCAATCTGAACAAATTCGCACTCGAATTTGGCTATTTTCTAATCAATATCAATCAGCGGGCCTGATGATTCAAGCAATGCCGAGCTCGGCAAGCGAAAGCAGCTTAAGCAGCGATGCCGACTTAGAAACCTGGGAAAGAGTTATTCATTTGGCCAGCACCACTTCCGAAGAAGAAATTTTATCGCTTGAGCCCGATGTCATGCTAAATCGCTTGTTCCACGAAGAGACTGTGCGTGTTTTCGAACCCAGAAGCCTAAAATTTGAATGCACGTGCAGTAAAGAAAAAACCGCGAACGCTGTAAGAACATTAGGTGAAGATGAAGCGTTAGATATTGTTCGTGAAATGGGCCACATTGACCTAGATTGCCAGTTTTGCCGTGAAAAGTACGCCTTCAGCGCAGAAGATGTGGTTGAGCTGTTTAAAGAACCTGGTGACTCAACCCTAAATTAAACAATATCGTTTTAGCGCAGTTGATTGACTGCGCCGTTATTCTTCAAATAAACGTTCACCCATCTGATCGACCATCATACGGGCTTTCAGCTGGGTGATACGAACGGCTTCTTCCTCATTAGGAATCAAATCAGCGCGCACAAAACGGTGCTGTTTAGTTGTTTCACCTTCTGCTGCAAGCTCGATTACACCTGAAACACGAAACTGCCCACCCTCATTGATTGGGGTCGCTGCTATTTGAAACCCCTTATATTCTTCAAAGTCTAACTTTGGTACCGACGCCTTTCCTGACTTATCCTTTTTAAACCAACCAAACATACACACCTCATTGACACTAAATAATGACTGAAGCCTATTATTAAACGGCAAATTTTTGGTTGCTAGCCAAATATTTAACTATTTTTGCAACATAACATTACATGCTTGAGACGTTTTGATGCAAAACGTTACCCTGACTTAAAAAGTGTTACCTCAGTTCCCAAACGTTACCTACAGATTCGGTAACAAACTTGCTTTCATTGCTCAAAAAACAATCATTAAGCCATAAGTCATTGATATATAAGGGTTTTTTAAAACTGGCACACCAAGTGCTATTACTAGGTCACAACGATTAAAAGACACTCGAAAACAAAAACAATAAAAGAGTGGAGTTAAGAACATCGGCGCCCACCTAAAAACAAGAATAAGGGCGCTGTTTTTATTTCTAGCCACTAAAAATAAAAATAGCTAGAAACGTTGTTAAAGTTCCCACCCGCTCAACTCTGCTTTTACCAACTGCTCAATCATATCCATTGCTTCACCGCTGTCGTTTAAGCACGGTAATACATCATAATGTGTGCCCCCTGCTTCTTCGAAAACCTCTTTGCCTTCCATCGCAATTTCTTCAAGTGTTTCTAAGCAGTCCACCACAAATCCTGGTGTCAGCACTAATATGTCTTTTATACCTTGCTCTGCCAACGATGTTAACGTTGCATTGGTATAGGGCTCTATCCACTTGGCTTTACCGAAACGGCTTTGGAATGTCACCAAAACATCGTCTAATGACCAGCCGATTGCTTCAGCGATCAGCCGACGGGTAACAAAGCAATGACATTGGTACGGATCACCTTGATTAATAAATCGCTCGGGTAAACCATGAAAAGACATGATGATTTTTTCAGGGGCTGATTCACGCTCGTCTAGGCGTGCCTTCAGTTGAGCGGCGATGGCATTAATATAGGCTTCTTGGCGGTACCAAGGGTGTGCGATGCGCACAGTAGGCTGCCAGCGAAGCGTTTTAAGGTGATCGAACACCGCATCTGATACCGTGGCATTCGTTGTCGCTGAATATTGAGGGTACATAGGAAACACAACAATACGATCACAACCCTTTGCCTGTAACTGAGTGAGCGCTGTGCTAACACTAGGTTGCCCATACCGCATCGCCCAAACCACATCGACTTCTGGCATTTGGTGGGCCAGCTTTTCGGCTTGCTGTTGTGTGTAATGACGTAACGGTGATTCATTAATATCGTGCAGCCAAATTTTACGGTAAGCCTGCGCCGACTTTTTAGGCCGTGTGTTTAAAATGATGCCATTCAACAGTGGCCACCAAAGAAGTTTAGGTATTTCAACCACACGAGAATCAGATAAAAACTCTTTTAAATAACGTCGAACACTTTTAGGTGAGAGATCATCAGGCGTGCCTAAATTCACTAAAACTACGCCAATGCGTCCAAATTTAACGTCTGGATGCCCAACTGGGAAATGCTTCATTCAACGGCCTTTTAAAAAATAACTTGTTTGCAAAGTCTAACTCTGATTCATTATCGCTTAAGTATCATAAACGAATACAATAATAATGACTTCTTGGATTATTTTAGTTTGTGCTTTTTTATACGTCGCCATCTTATTCGCGATTGCTATCTATGGTGATTCTGAACGCGGCATCAGCAAAACAAAAGCAATATCGCCTTATATTTACGCTTTGTCATTAGCGGTTTATTGTTCTAGCTGGACATTTTATGGCGCGGTAGGCACAGCAGCCAGCTCTGGTTGGAGCTTTTTACCCATCTATTTAGGTCCATTTTTAGTCTTTGTGTTTGCAGGCCGCTTACTGAATAAGCTAGTGCGCGTTGGCAAACGCCAAAACACCACCTCAATTGCCGACTTTCTTGCTTCACGCTACAGCAAAAAACGCGGCGTAGCCTTTTTAGCCACGTTAATTTGTACGGTGGCGGGTATTCCATATATAGGCTTGCAGCTCAAGGCGGTAACCAACAGCCTTACGATTGTCAGCCAAACTTCGGCCATGCCATTTAACTCTTCGAATACAGCTTTGTTTGTGGCCATTGCGATGATTATATTTGCCATTTTATTTGGCACACGGCAAGTCGATGCTTCAAGACACCATCATGGCATCATGTTAACCATTGCTTTTGAATCGCTGATTAAATTAGGGGCGTTAATTGCGTTGGCGGCCTATGTCATTTTTTATTTCTATTCCGGCTACGGAGAGTTTAAAGGTGAGTTACAAGCAACCGGCCGATTTACTTGGAATGGTTTAAACTTAAGTTTTTTAACACAGCTACTATTGGCGGCGAGCGCCGTTTTAGTACTTCCCAGACAATTCCACGTGATGGTTGTGGAGAACACCCACCGATCACACTTACAAACCGCCCGCTGGGTTTTTCCTTTGTACTTAGTCATCATTTGCATTGTGATTTTACCAATCACCGCTGCTGGGTTACGCCTCTTTCAACACGCAAACATGAATGCCGATACCTACGTATTGTTGTTACCTCAAGTCGCTGAACAAACTTGGTTAGTCGCGTTAGTATTTATCGGTGGTTTTTCTGCTTCTGTGGCCATGATTGTTATAACCACTCTAGCGCTTTCTACCATGCTCAGTAACGATGCACTGTTCCCTGTACTGATCCGAAATAAATTAGCGCAAGATTCCACTCAAGTGGCCACTTGGCTCATTTTAATGCGGCGCTTAATCATTGTGGCCGTTATTTTATCGGCCTGGTTTTACTCCGTGATGTTTGGACAAAGTGAAGCCTTATCAAAAATTGGTTTGCTCGCTTTTTCACTGGTGGTACAACTTACGCCCGCACTGTTGCTCGGTCTGTACTGGCGTAAAGCACACTACCGAGGCGCTTACGCTGGCATGATAGCGGGCGGCATTACCTGGGTATGGACACTGATGATCCCCATGTTAAATGACGCCGGATATGTTCCTTCGTCACTCATCGAGAACGGTCCTTGGGGTATTAGCTGGCTTCGCCCTGAACAAATGCTAGGGTTTCAATTCAGTGACAGTTTATCGCATGGTGTTTTCTTCAGCTTACTGTTTAACATCACCTGCTTAATTTGGTTTTCAGCACGAGCCGAGCATTCATTGGCCGACCGGCTCCAAGCCTCAGCTTTTGTGCAACTCGATAAACACTTACTCCCAAGCGAAGCAAAACAATCTGAACGGCAAGTACGATCCGGCGATTTAGTGTCAATGTTAGAGCGCTTTGCAGGGAGTACTCAAACGCGCCGCTGGATCTCCGATTTTGAGCGCGTAAACCATTTAAGAATTATCGACAACGAGCCCCCTTCGTCTGAATTTATTCGCTACATTGAACGTATCTTGTCCGGTGTCATTGGCGCAAGCTCAGCACGCGCTATGATACATTCAGCGGTAGCAGGCAGCGTCCTTCACCTTGAAGACGTCGTAACTTTTTTCGATGAAACCACCCAAGCCATTCAGTTTAATCAAAAGGTTTTATCTTCAACCCTTGAAAACCTCGACCACGGCGTTTCGGTTATAGACCGAGATCTAAGATTGGTTGCTTGGAATCGTAAGTACGTTGAGATGTATCCCTACCCTACTGATCTGCTCAGAGTAGGCACGCCCATTGCAGATTTAGTTCGTTACAATGCTGAGCGAGGGGAATGCGGTCCTGGCGAAGTAGAAGACCATGTCATTAAACGGGTCGAGCATTTGCACTCTGCCGCACCGCATCGTTTCATCCGAGTGCGACAAGATGGCAGTGTGATTGAAATCAAAGGCAACCCGCTCCCGGGCGGCGGCTTTGTTACCACCTTCAATGACATTTCAGAATACGTCAAAGTGCAAAACGATTTAAAAGAAGCCAAAGATAATTTAGAGAAGCGTGTCCTAGAACGCACCTTAGAGTTGCGAAATGAAATTAACGAACGTGAACGCGCTGAAGAATTATTATTTGAAGCGAAAAACGAAGCCGAGTTGGCCAATGAAAGTAAGACCCGATTTTTAGCCTTAGCCAGCCACGATATTTTGCAACCACTCAACGCGGCACGTTTATATAACACGGCCTTGCTCGAACGATACCGCGATGACGATGTGGTCATAAAATTAGAACATTCATTAAAAACAACAGAAGAGCTGTTATCGACCTTGCTCGAAATTGCCAAGTTAGACGGCAACCCAAGAAAACCCGAGTTAGAACCGGTAGATTTAAATGCACTATTCCATTCCATCGCCAATGAATTTTACTCACTGGCCGAAGAAAAAGGCCTGCGTTTAATTGTGCGGCCTAACGCTTACTTTGTTCTATCTGAATCGAGACAACTGCGCCGTATCATTCAAAATTTAGTCTCTAATGCGGTCAAGTACACTCAACAAGGCTCCATTTTATTAGCCGCCCGAAAACGCGGTGATGCAATTTTAATTCAGGTTTGGGACTCCGGCCTAGGCATAGCCGAGGCCGACCACGAGCGTATTTTTCACGATTTTAATCGGCTAGATCAGCATGCCCAGTATGCGCATGGCGTTGGTTTAGGCTTAAGTGTTGTGTGGCGCATGAGTGCGCATTTAGGGCACAAAATCAGTGTCAAATCTCGCGAAGGCAAAGGCTCTTGTTTTGAAATTCTCACGCCGCTGAGCAACATTGAGCACCCAATTGCCGTGCAAAAGCCAAGCTATAAAACACGCAGTGCTTTAGGTCTAACGATCGCCGTTATCGATAACGACCAAGACAATGTGGATGCGTTAACAACCCTTCTGGCCAGTTGGGGGTGCCGTGTGGTATCTGCAACCGATGCTCAGAGCGCTCAGAACATTCTTAAGCCCGATGCCTTGATCATCGATTATCAATTGGGCGAAAAACTCACGGGATTTTCGCTTTATGATACTCTTTTAGAGCAATGGCAAGCGGCTGTCCCAACCATTCTAGTTACGGCACATACCGACAGTGACTTGCGTGGCCAAGCGCTAAAAAAAAGCTTATCGTTTTTAGCCAAACCGGTAAAACCAGCGGCACTAAGAGCGCTATTAAAGCCCATTGCCGCAGAGAAAATTTGAGATCTAATGCACGGTATTTTGTAAAAACCTAGGTTATTGTCACAAATCGAGGAAGGAAAACAGAATGCCACTATTAAAATTAACGGATGTTCCAGAGCATATTCTGGACAAGCCGGCCGGCATAAAGACCGGCACAACATGGCAATCTGAGTACAATGTCGCCGCGTGGATACGCTTTGATCAATCTCACAGTGATCTTTGCAAGTTGTATCTGGTGTGGGTCGATGAGTTAGGGGAGCATCGACACTGTGTCGATCAATGCACCACCTCATCGGTATCGTCATTGTTATCAGGTATTGCTAAATTAAAGTTGGTTGGCCAATTACGCTCTATGAGCGTTGCATTAGCCACCGCTCAATCGACGTATCATGTCGATGAGCTCTACGTACAACCGGTAAAAAAAGAAACCAAAAAACCGCCAGCAAAGCGCTTTTTTAATTAACCATTAATCGGCTAACTTTGCCCATACAGGCCCTTCAACAACCTCTGTAAGTACAGGGGCCTGTTCCGATTCTACCTGCTCTAAGTGCGACGACAGTTCTTGCTCTGCTAAGTTAACCAAGCTTTGTGGTGCCGCATCAAAATCCAGTCCGGTTGCGCGCTTTAATCTTTCTAAAGCCAGTTCTGGGCGTTTTTGTGATAGGCGAATGACATTATCCTTTACTGCTTGAGTCATCATCGGCTCCGATAAGATTATTTAAACAGTAATAAAGCGATAACTATGCCAATTAAGCACAGCCTATTTATAGCGTTAAACGAGGAAGTTGGTCACAGGCAAAATGCCAATTACGACTGTAAGTGACCTAAAGCGTCACCTAGTCATTGAGGAAGACTAGCAGAAGCAATTAGCTCGCGATGGGCGTATCTAGCTGGAGTTTATTCGCTAAAATCACCGCTTGCGTGCGATTTACCACCCCAAGTTTGCGAAATATGGCCGTAACATGGGCTTTTACCGTAGCTTCGGAAATATCAAGATCGAACGCAATCTGTTTATTCAGCCGGCCTTCTTGCAAATGCTTGAGCACCACCATTTGCTGATCGGTGAGTTCATGAACTTTGGCGGCTATATTGGCAACTTCAGAATCGAGATCATCACGCCCTTCTGGCCAAAATTCTTCGCCTTGAAGCACGGATTGTACGCCTTCAACTATCACACTCGACATCGCGGATTTAGATATAAAGCCCGAAGCCCCACATGCCTTGGCTTTTGCGACGGTTGCGCTGTCGTCATTGCCAGAGATAACGACCACGGCAACCGCAGGGTACAACTTACGAATTTCAACCAAGCCCCAAAAGCCATCGTGGCCGGGCAAATGTAAATCGAGCATTATCAAATCTATGTTCGATGTACGCTGTAACTGGCCAAAGGCATCTTCTAAGGAGGCTGAGTATAAGATCGGACTTTCTTGTGAGAGCTGTAAAACGCTGGCTGCTTGGTTCAGAGATAAGCTTAACGCATCTCTAAATAGCGGATGATCATCGACAATTAGCAGTTTATGCATACAGGGATACTCTTAGTTGACGACTACGCTTCTAAAGCATTAGAAGGGCAGTACAGCCGTCTTAGCAACAAAAGGCGACTTTTCAATTTTGTATTTATTATGCGCCAATTGTTACTTGTTTTTCGCCGCTTGTCACTGCCTTAATTTTTACAGTGTTTTAGCCAATGAATCGAGTCCATGTTGAAAGCCATTCACTAAATCATCTGCATCTTCAATACCAATTGAACAGCGAATCATCTGCTCACTGATGCCCGCCGCAGCACGATTTTGTGGACCCATTTCATAAAAAATAGTACTGGCCATAGGCAACGCTAAGGTTCGGTTATCACCTAGGTGCGTTGCATTGATTACGATATCGATACTGTCGAGCAAAGTTGCGCAATCGTAGCCTGGTTTGAGATCGAAACTTAAAATAGCCCCAAAGTGTTTGAACCATTGCTCAGCTTTTTGGTGCTGCGGGTGCGAGCTTAAGCCTGGGTAGTAAACCTGAGCAACTTTTTCATGTGCATTCAGCATGGTTGCTAACGCGAAGGCATTTGAGCAAGCGCGGTCCATTCTAAGTGCCATTGTTTCAGCACCAACCGATATTTGGAACGCGGCATCGGAGCTAAGCGTTCCGCCCATATCTCGTAGCGCTTTTTTCTTTATTTGTGTCAGCGCCCATTTTTTTGCATCACCTTTTCGGTAGCCATCAAAAATATTCGGGTACTGCGACCAATCGTACAAACCCGTATCGGTTACCGCGCCGCCGAGTACCGTACCGTGACCGCAAAAGTACTTAGACAAGCTGTTCATAATTAAACTGGCTTTTACCGACTTTGGGTTAAACAAATAGGGTGATGTTAAGGTGTTATCCACTAAATACACCAGCTTATTTTGTTCACACCAATCGCCAATGGCTGCCAGGTCGACCACTTGTGTTCCGGGGTTTGCAATGGTTTCAACAAACACGATACGAGTGTTTTTTTGTTGAACCGCGGCAATGTTTTCGACGCTAGTAGCATCGACCAAACTGACTTCAATGCCAAAGTTTTCTAACGTAGTTAACAAGCTATGGCTGTTACCAAATAAGTAACGGCTGGCAATAATGTGATCACCGCTTTTCAGTAAAGATAGGAAAACCGCACTAAGTGCCGCCATACCGGTAGCAAACACCAACGAACCCAACCCTCCTTCGGCTTGCGTAAGCATAGATTGTAGAGAATCGGTGGTGGGCGTCGATTGCCGAGCATAAGCATGACCGGTTTTATTGCCTTGAAACACGTCTTCTAAATCTTTAGTGGTGGCATAACCATAGGGCACTGAGTTATAGACAGGCGCATGAATCGGCCCATCGGCATAGCCTTGCTGGCGATCGTGGTGAACTATTTTACTGGTGAAACCTTGCCATTTACTCATGAGTGGTTACCACATTAAATCATCAGGAACGACAAAGTCTTTATAAGGATCATCGTCATCTACTTGAGCAGAATCGTTGGCGGCGATAAAAACGATTGACGCTTCACTGCGCTCGGCAATTTTATCGGCCATATTTTTTGGAATCACAAAATACTTGTCTTCAACACTGGCAATAGCTAAACGAGCCATGGCTAAGTCTCTTTGGATTTGCTCTGTGACATAGAGTGATTTAACTTTGTTGTCGGTTTGATCAACAAAACTGTATTTAACATCGCCGTCATCTAAGTTTAACTTTGCGTGCATGACCATTTGTTTAACTTGCGCCATTACTTCACGCTTTTTAAGCGCTTCTTGACGTTCTAAATTTAACTGACGGTCTCTTTCAAGTTTTTCTTTGCGCGCTTTTTCAACCGCCGCTTTAGATTCATCGACGGTTTCTATTTTATGCTTTCGCGCAAGCTTCTCTTGCTTACGCTTCTCAGCTTTATCTTTTTGTATTTGTTTCTTATTGGCGAGGCCTAAGCCTGCTAATTGATCTGCCAACGACTTTGACATAATTCAAATAACCTTAGTTCAGCAATTGTTCTAATAAGTTTTGGTAACGATCTTTTTGCTGCTCAATCGCCATACGATTGGCCACAAAAATGGCACTCATTTCATCGAGGGCTTTATAAAAATCATCGTTAATGATTAAGTAATCAAACTCAGCATAATGCGACATTTCGGAAACGGCATCTTTCATTCGCCGCGCGATCACTTCTGCACTGTCTTGCTGACGTTTTTCTAAGCGTTCTTGTAAAGCATCTTTTGAAGGCGGCAGAATAAAGATACTTTTTGCCTCGGGCATGAGCCGACGAATTTGTTGACCACCTTGCCAATCAATTTCCAATATTACATCGTGCCCCGCATCGAGCTGTTGCTGAACATAGGTTTGCGATGTGCCGTAGTAATTATCAAACACTTTCGCATGCTCTAGAAATTCGGCTTGTTCGATACGTGCCGTAAAATCTTCTACAGTCGTAAAGTGATAATGTTCACCATCTTCTTCACCAGGGCGCATGGGCCGAGTGGTGTGAGAAATAGACAAATAAACAAAGGGCAACCGCGCAATTAATGCGTTCACCAAGCTGCTTTTACCCGCACCGCTAGGCGCGGCAACAATATATAAGGTACCAGGAATAATTTTGGGCATAAGAGCGCCTATTTAACGAGTTTTAAAGTGCACAATCATAGCAGATTCGGCGATGGCCGTCCTGTTTGCAGGGCATTTAACAGGGCTGGGCGATCGGTCATAATGCCATCGGCACCTATGTCTATCAGAAACCGCATGTCTTCTTCTTGGTTGATTGTCCAGTAATGCACTAATATCCCCGCATTATGAGCCGCCTGTATGAAACGCCGCGTCGCCAGGTTTACGTTACCGCTGCTCATAGGCACCGCAAATGCATCGACAGAATATGGGAACAGTTTTTCTAGCCGCAAAAGATGTAAGGCGTAAAAAAACTTTATTTCAGATTCGCCCGCGTACGTTTGCGCCTGAGGGTGAGACGCACGTAATTTTTGCAAGGTATCTAAATAGAACGAAGCCACCAGCGTATTATGCCAACGGTTATACTTATCTAGTGCGGTCGCTAATGCATTACGCAACTCATCGGTATTATCTTTGAGTTCAATGGTGAACCGGTGGTGGGGATAACGATCAAACATTTCATTTAATGTCGATATTTGCAACCCAGCCCCGCGATACGGAAACTCTTGGCCAACGGGTACTCGTACTTTTTCAATATCATCGTTAGGGTGATACGGCCACCAGTAAGCCGCATCGAGTGCCTTAAGCTCGGCTAATGTGTGGTCTCTTACAGCGCCTTTGCCATTAGTGGTTCTGTCTATGGTAGTATCGTGCAATACAATTAGATGGCCATCTTTGGTTAGATGAACATCAACCTCAAGCACATCGGCTTGGCTGTTTAATGCTTCATCGTATGCTTTAAGGGTAGCGTCCGGATACTCTAAATTACCACCTTGGTGGGCAATATTATCTACCTGCCCTTTCGCAAATTCAGGTAGGTTCATGGTGGGAGAAACCCATAAGTAACCGCCATAAAATGCCGCTATTATTACCAATGCGCGAACCAACATTGCGGTAAACTTCATTTTTTCTCCAATCAACATCATTATGAATGGGCAAATTATAGGCAGCTAACGCCCCCCGACTCAACCGTTAAATGCAAGCTCGGCATTGATTTGCGTTACAAATATGCAACACTTCTGGGCACACAATTATTCTCTACAGCAATGCCCACTTATGCTGAGGTTATTGGCCTATGTCGATCGAAATACAAGATATTATTACCTTTGTTGGCGCACATGAACCGTTTGATGACCTCCCCGAGGAAGACCTGGCCAAACTGTGCGCTCACATAGAAGTCAGTTACTTCCAAGCCCAAAGCCAAATTCTGGCCTATGGCGCATCTATTGATGCTCTTTTTATGATTCGTTCAGGTTCGGTGGAAGTGTTTCGGCGCACGGGTGAGCTTTACAACTGGCTAGAACCTGGTCAGGTGTTCGGCCAAATGGGTATTTTAATGAATGGCCATGTTCGATACCCAGTACAGGCGCGTGAAGACACCTTAATCTACCGTATACCCACGGTTTATTTTTTGGAAATGTGCGACAAGCACGGCGAGTTTGGCGACTTTTTTGAAGTCAACGAGCACTCTACGCTGCAACAACAAGTGCAAAGCCTTGCCGATGAGAATGATATGACTACGGCCAGCGTGCGTGACTTAATTATGCGACCTCCGGTGCACTTAACCGCCGATGCTACCGTTCATGAATGCGCACGCCTGATGAACGACCAAAAAGTATCGTCGGTGGTCGTGTACGATTACATCGATAACTCTGAAGACGATGATGACAGCAACGATCAGTTGCTACCCGCCGGCATTGTCACGGATCGCGACTTACGCAAACGTGTTCTCGCTAAAGCATTGCCCTATACCACGCCATTGCGTGAAATTATGTCAACCGATCTCATCACCATCGCCCACGATGCTTATGTGTATGAAGCCATGTTGATAATGCTGCGCCACAACGTGCACCACTTGCCCTTAATTAAGCAGCATAAAATCACTGGCGTTGTAGCGCTTTCAGATGTGGTTCGGCACGAATCGCAAAACAGCTTATTGTTAGTGCGTGGAATTTTAAGTCGTGAAACCGTGGAAGAGTTGGCCGAGCTTTCACCGCAAGTGAGCGCGGTCATGGTGCGTATGCATAAAGAAGGCGCAAACTCGCAAATGATAGGTACGGCGATGTCGGTCATTGGGCGCGCCTTTAAACAACGTTTACTGCAATTAGCGGAACAACATCTGGGGCCGTCTCCGGTGCCCTATTGCTTTTTAGCATTGGGTTCTATGGCGCGCGAAGAACAACTCATTGTAACCGATCAAGACAACGCAATAATTTTGTCGCCCGATTATGATGCCAACCTACACGATGATTACTTTAACGAACTCGCCCATTTTGTATGCGATGGCTTAGCCGCCTGCGGATATTCCTATTGTGACGGAGGCATCATGGCCACGAACCCTAACTGGCGCATGACTTTACAAGACTGGAAAAAACAATTTTCTAATTGGATAGAAAACCCGGATCCAAAAGCCCTACTCAACGCTTCGATTTTTTTTGATTTAAGTGGCGTTGAAGGACGCACCGCCTGGGCCGACCAACTCACTCGATTTATCAGCCAAAAAGCCAAAAACAATAAAGCTTTTCTGGCAGCCTTAGCGCGCAATGCTTTAAACAGAACACCGCCACTGGGTTTTTTTAAAGACTTTGTTTTAGAAATAGATGGCCGCCAACGCTACAGCATGAACTTAAAGCGTCGAGGTACCGCACCGATGGTCGATGTCATTCGCGTGCATGCCCTTGCCGTTGGCTCGCTTTCACAAAATTCATTTGATCGCTTAGAAGACATTGCTAATTCCTCGCTATTACCAGAAGGCAAAACCGAAGAGCTTTCCGATGCGCTAGAGTATTTATCTAAAATTCGTATTCGCCAACAGGTAGTCGCACTAGAAGCCGAAGAAGAACCCGATAACACGGTAGAACCCGAAACACTCACTGGCAAAGAACGTCGCGGTTTAAAAGAAGCTTTTCAAGTTTTGAGCAGCGCACAAAAGTTCTTAAAATTCCGCTACACCGCTTCAAGCAAGGGTTTATAAATGGCGTTGCTGAATTACCAAGAAGTACCCGATAACTGGGAAGCATTTTTCACCGAGCAACTCACAGCCGGTTTACCTGAAGCACTGCAATCGTTTTACCTGCAACCGCTTGTAAAAGCCCAACAAACTTTGCAAGAAATAAATTTTGTTGCACTCGATATTGAAACCACGGGCTTAAATGCCCAAACCGATGATATTGTCAGCATCGGCATTGTGCCATTTGATGTGCATAGAATATATTTAGCCAAAGCCAAACATTGGGTGGTTCGGCCACGTAAGCTTACGTCGGAGTCGGTAGTGATACACGGCATTACACATTCTGAAGTAGCCGAGGCTCCTTCTTTTAGGTCAGTGCTGCCGGAGATTCTGAAGCAGCTGCAAGGTAAACAGGTGGTGGTGCATTACCGCTATATGGAACGTGAGTTTTTTCGCAAAGCAGTCATAAATTTATTTGAACAAAACTGTCTATTCCCCGTTATCGATACCCTAGAGCTGGAAGCAAATGTCTTACTTAAAAAACGCACGTTGCTAGACCGCATACTAAAACGAACAATGCCATCACTGCGCTTACTCAATGTACGTGAACGCTATAACTTACCCGCATATGAAAACCATAACGCATTGGTAGACGCACTGGCCACTGCTGAACTGTTACAAGCCCAAATCGCTAAACAACACTGGCTGGAAAAAAACGTGCGCGATTTTTGGCTATAAAAAAAGCGCCCATGTGTTGGGCGCTTAGATGTGCTTTCTAACAAGCAGGTTGGTTACTTATTAATTTCCGTCCGCATACCCATTAATAACGAGACACACATAATTAGCAGCACAAACATAAACGGCAAGCCAGTAGAAATCGCGCCGGCTTGTAAGGCTTGAATCGCCTCTGTACCACCTATCCATAACAAGGCGGCTGCAATCGCCCCCTCTATAGATGCCCAGAAAATGCGCTGAGGTACTGGGGCGTCTATTTTCCCGCCTGCGGTAATGCTGTCGATTACTAGAGAGCCAGAATCGGACGAGGTAATAAAGAATACCAACACCAAGACAATGGCAATGAACGACAATATAGAACCTAAAGCTAGCTCATCGAACATTTGGAACATCGCCAACTCAACTGCGCCTACCCCTTCGGCTCCTAAAGTACCAATACCGTTTTGAATTTGATCAATGGCCGTTCCGCCATATACCGACATCCAAATCACAGTGACCAGCGTAGGCACCACCAGCACAGCGGTGACAAATTCACGTACGGTACGGCCTTTAGAAACGCGCGCAATGAACATACCCACGAACGGCGACCAAGACATCCACCATGCCCAATAGAATACAGTCCAACCTTGCAGCCAAGCTTCATCAGGACGGCCATGTGGGTTAGACAACGGAATAATATTCTTAACATAGGCACCGATAGTTTGCGGAATGGTCCCCATAGAAACGGCAAATGCCACCGCCGCTACGAACACCAACAACATTATTGCGATGATCATGTTGACGTTAGACAGCAGCTTCACGCCCCCCTCAAGACCGCGCATCACAGATACAATAGCCAACAAGGTAACGCCTACGATCACAATAATTTGCAGCCCAACGCCACCGGTGATGCCAAACACATGGCTCATACCGGCCGCGGCCTGCTGCGCACCTAAACCTAACGATGTTGCCAAACCAAACAAGGTGGCCAACACGGCAATAATATCGATGATATGCCCAGGCCAACCCCATGCTCTATCGCCCAGTATCGGATAAAACACCGAACGGATAGAAAGCGGTAAACCTTTGTTGTAAGTAAAGAAAGCTAACGACAACGCAACCACGCCGTAAATGGCCCAAGGGTGCAAGCCCCAGTGATACATGGTTGCACCTAAGGCTAAATCGGCCGCTTCTTGCGTGTATGGCTCAACTCCTAACGGCGTTTCATACCAGCCAGTGAAATAAGCCGCTGGCTCAGCAACTCCCCAAAACATAAGCCCAATGCCCATGCCGGCCGCGAATAACATCGCGATCCACGATAACGTAGAATGCTCGGCTTTGGCATCACGCCCACCTAAACGAATTTTGCCCCACGGTGACACCGCTAAACAAATGCAAAAAACAACAAAGATATTGCCAGACCACATAAACCAAGTATCAAACTTAGCAATAATATCCCACTTCAAACCATCTAACGTGGCTTTTGCTGTTTCAGCATCGCTGATTAAAACCGCCAATAAAAATAACAGGATCAATCCTGCACTGATGCCAAAAACAGGATTGTGAATATCAAAACCCCATTTCTGGACGTTATCTTGTCCTACCGAATAATCGGTATTCTCAATACTGTACTTGTCCTTAGACGTACTCATTACTTCCTCCAGCTGTTTAAGGTACCGTAACCATAGGCGGGAGAGCTATAGAGTGCAAGGGGTGCAAGCTGGCTGTCGTTTCAATTCCACAAAGAAACCCGACCTAAGTCGGGTTTTTTCTAATCGCGTTTACGGTTGTAAAACTGATTCTAGATTATGGGTAAAACACTTGGTCAAAGGCGCCATCCCAGTTTAAGCCGTTCGGGAATACGGTGTCTAAGTACACAGGTGCCATCAGTTCTGTTGAACGCCAATCCATCGGATTTGCTCCTTGGTTTTGCTCTTGATTTGCAAACCCATCTTCTACTACCGCGTTGATCAATTCGACACAGTTGTCACCATCGGCTGCGCATTCTGACCCAGTGAAGTAACTGCTTCCTAATTCTAATTCAGCCGCGATCATATCCAATGAAGGGTCAAATGGGTTCAGCCAAGTACCGCCCGTTGCGGCCGTGGTGCGACCACCTTCTAACGTTGCCACGGTAAAGGTTTTTGCAATGTAATCCCAATCGGAATCGCTGTCGAAGTAGTAAGTATCTTCTTTGGTCGTTAAGTAGTTACCTAAGTGATTGGTATTGGTTAGTTCTAATGGCAATACTAAGTCTGTCATTTGAGCTACTGCCGCGCCATCACCTAACTGGTTTGCTACGGTGTAAACGCTTAGATCAGGTAAGGCTTCAATGCCATTCACCGGTACGTACTGCGCTGTCATGGCCAACAAGCCTTGCGCTTCAAATACCTTGCCAGAGAGTGGTGCCGTTAAGTCTTTGGTGACTTTAATACGATAACCTTCGGCCCATTCATTTGCGTCATCAAACTTCATGTACATGTCGGCCACTTTACTCGACTCGCTGAAATCAAAATCTAGACGCATTTGCACAGGATCGTCGCTTTCAGGTACTTCATCATGGAACTGAGAATTAATGATCAGCTTACCGCTGACATCGCTTAAGAAACTATCCCAGGCTAAATAGAAGCCAGCTTCATCAGAAGATGTGGGGGGTAGCTCTTGATCATAGCCATAGTAAATTCGGATCGTTGTTTGGCTATCGCTTTCATCGCTCACGCTATAATGCGTTGGCTCGTCGGCCTCATAGCCTTCAGTCCCTTTTACGTTATCGGTCGCAACGATAGCGCCATCATGAGGAAGGCCGTCTGTAAGGGTTATTAAAGTATCGGCAACACAGGTCCAGGTTGAAACGGCAGACACCATAAAGCGCGTCATGTTGTAGCCGTTAGCAAACATATCGTCGTCGCTTACACTGTTAAAGCTACAAGGTTCACCTGTACCGCTTCGAGCACTGACGCCGCCACTGTTAAAGGTATTTCCAGCTTCGCCAGCGCTTACGGAAATTGTTTCTAGTGTACGGCTAAATGAATCCATACGTTCCGCATTCGATTTTGCGGATTCGCTTGAAGCTTTCAAGCTGTTGGGTATGTCTAAGTCAAATTCTGGCGCTGCGCTTAAACCTGGTTGCTCACAACCCGCCAAGGAGATTGCGAGAATTGTGCTAAAAAGTACGGTTTTCGTGGTTGCTAACGGTTTCATAGTCTCACCTGTTCTGTCATGTTTGGGTTGCTGACAACACTTATTGCCAGAGGTCAGGTAACTAAAGACACCCTAATGTTGGTTATTTGAAAAAATAATTTAAAAAAGTTTATGTTCCTTATCGGAGCTAGGTCTAAAGAGCCCTTTTTAAGGCGAGATAAAATATTTAAACTTTTTATTCAAATAACTCAACATTCAGTGTCTATTAAGATAAAACTTATAAAGTACGTTATGCTTCATGAACCTAAAAGCGACTTCAAGACCCATGAAATTTGTATTATTGACACTCTTTAGCCTGTGTTTAACATCACCTTTTGCTTGGGCGACGACTCAGATTTCACCTAATGACCCGACGCAATATATTCGGTATTGGAATGATCAAATTGTAGATCCTGCCAACCATGAAGACGTGTTTTGGGCGCATCAAATATTCGACCGCCTACTAAGAGCATGGGATTACACACGCGTTGCGCCAACCTTGAACATCATTGAAGCAAAAAACGGCCCTTGGGCGGCCTCGTTAGCCGATGGCAATATACTGCTTACTCGCAGCGCTGTTTCACTGATAAAAGAACAACATCCAACGCAGGCCGACCATCTACTGGCCTTTGTAATAGCACATGAGTTGGCGCATCAGCGCTCAGATGATTTATGGCACTTAAAATTTTATCGCATGGTGGGCGATCAAAGCCCAGAACAACAATCTAAAGTGATGGGTAATTTAGCCAACGCCGATATGGCCGAAATAGAAAAAGCCGAGGCGCAAGCCGACCAAGATGCCATCGTATTAATGGCCAGCGTAGGCTTTGATACCCAAGCCGTGATTCAGACCCAGCACCAGCAAGATTTTTACACCACCTGGGTTGAGCAACTTTGGCAAAACAGTTGCGAACAAGGTGTGAATACCCAATTCAAAATAGCCTGCGCGCAAGCACAATTACGCGCTTTGCGTACTAAATCGCAAATTGAGGCGATTTCTGCGCAAGCCGTGATGTATGAAATGGGTGTTCAAGCGATGGTCACAGGAGACTATGAGCAAGCCAGACGCTACTTTACGACCTACGGTCGCAGTTACCCGAACCGTGCCGTTTTAACGAGCATAGGGTTAACTTATTTGGCCGAAGCGTTTCGAGTGTATCAACTGGATGCCGCCACAAAGGAAACCTTTCCGTATTACTTCCCATTATTCATTGATGCGACACCACAGCTTCGGCCAGCGTTGGTGGCCAAACGAGGCATCCAAACGCACCAAGGTGTGAGTGCTCTGGCACAGAAGAGCCTTGAATACTTCACGCAAGCAAAAAAATTAGCCCCAGATAACCCAGCCACGTACGTGTTAATGATTAGCGCCTACCAAATGATGAATAACACCCCCATGGCCGCAGGCATTCTTCAAGGTGAATACATAGCGCGTTTTGGCAGTGACATTACAAGTGCTTATTTGCAAGGCATTAACTTGCTATTAGATGGGAAAAACAGCCAAGCATTAACCCTGTTGAGCGAAGTTAGAGATAGCCAAAGCAAGCCGCAAGGGTTGTCGTTAAGCCAACTCCAGTACTCCGCCTTAATGAACATGACCGGCCATTATTTACGCGAAAGCCAAGCAGACACCGCAAAGCAACTGTGGCTGCAGTATGCCCAACGTGAACAACAAGCACACAGTGATTTATTTCAGGTGGCGTTAAACCAATTGCAACCTAATAGAATGGCAAAGCAATCGGTATCCATACCATTTGCTGTGCAAGAATACCGCATTGGCGATAAATGGTTGAAAGACCGGCCTGATGCAACGGCCGAGCTATGGTACAACGGCGCGCCATTTCAACTGTTAACACTCGATGGCCGCTCTATCGTTATTGATGATCAAGCGCGGATCATCAGCGTATGGGTGACCGATAATGTCCGCGACATGATTGATAAAGTGCAAATGCGCTGGCCTATAGATCGCGTGATAACAAACCTTGGTACACCCAGTCGGCGGCTCGATCTCGTTGCCGGCCAGTATTTGGCTTACGACCATTTAGGTTTGGCTGTAAAAATTGAACAAGGAGTTGTGCATGGTTGGTTTTACTATTTACCCAGCTCATAAGACGGCGATGTTACCCACTTATGACTGACGTAACAAAGACCAATAAAAACGAAAACGCCAACCTTATCGCTCGCGTGCTAGAGGGAGACACGCGAGCTCGTGCGCAATTAAGCCAACTGGTAGACCCAGAAGTGCAAGCGCAAACGGATCGGTTTTGTCGTCGTTTTTGCCAGCAAAACAAATTTAACTCGCAATGCACTTTAAAGCCACCAGAAGGCTCAATGAACAAAGAATTGCCCTTATGTGAATGGGGTAATGCCAGCTACGGTTGGATGCTTGCCGATTTAACCAACAATAAACGCCTAGATACCTTTAGCCAAAAAGAAGGCGCTCCTTTTATTCACTACGTGCGCGTTATTGTAAATTCAATGCCGTTTTATGAACGCTGGAAAGATTGGCGTTTTGGTCGCCGAGTGCATGTACCTGAATTTATAGAAGCCTTAAACACTGATGCGAAGAAAATATTTCTTGCATTACGCACCGGCGATTCGGCATCGTTAATCGCATCAAAATTAGCACTGCCACCAGAACAAGTGACTGCAACCGCTGAACAAATTTTACTGACGTTGCTAGAACACAATAAGCTGCATTTATTAGACCCGCCAACGACCCGAGCATTTTCTGAGTTGAACGATGAAGCCGAAGAATTTGACGCCGTAAGCGAGCAGCCTAGCCAAGAGCAATGGTTGCAATCGGAGCAGTTAAATAAAGCATTTTCTCAGCTCGATGGCGTTGAACAGTTTGTTCTAGAAGCCATGGTGATAGACCAAGAAGATGCCGACAGCGTTTTACAAGCACTGGCGCAGCTAGATTTACCGTTGAGCCCTAATATCCCGGCAGCTAGCACCAACAAACAACAGCTGTATTATTTTAAACGTAAAACGCTCGCTAAATTACACGCACTTTTACACAACGGCGAGCACAATTAATATGAACTTAATATTCAAAAATGGGCCGTTTCCGTGTCTATTGACGATCAGGCCAATGAAAACGAAGATAACCTATGAACCATTTTAACGCCGAAGAATTATTAGGTTTTTTGGATGATCCAAAGAACCCAAGCCAACAGGTGCTAAGAACTCACCTAGTTGATTGTGCGCAATGCCGTAACAAATTGGCGCAATTAAAAGCGATGCCAACTCAGCTTTTAGAAAGCCAAATGCATTTAGCTTCTTGCCAAGGCCTCACCGATGAAGATGCCTTATTAATTGCCGCTTATGTTGAGAAAAGGTTAGACACAGCTGAACACCAAAAAATAGAACAGCGCATCAAACACGATGCACAATGGCAAAAAGCAGCGTTGCATTATGCAATGCATTCTACCCAAGTGAACGCACTGGAAAGTATTCAACATACGGCTGCGGTAACAAGTTCAAAAAAATCTCAGCATAAAAATAAAAAATCATGGTTTGAAAAAATACGGAATAGCCTAGATAGCTGGCAAGCGCCTATTTGGCAACCGATTGCGGCTACTTTTATTGTGACCTTCGCAGTAGGATTGTTTGTAATTAACGATGCTCAGAATAAGACGACCGATGCCACCGATGCGCCGCAACTGGTTCAGTTTCAAAGCGACGAAGGCTTATTTTGGCAACAGCCAACCCCCGGTTTGGGATTCTTCCATTCAGCCAATGCAGAGCGTGCGCCTTACGCTGGCGTTTATATTCAACTCGATGCGCTCCAACTAAATGCCCAATGGCCCGCCATTGAAGGTGTGGAAATCTATCAATTCAGAATCACCCATTTTACACAGGGCGCTATCCATACAATTGCCGATCAGCAAATAGCAGACACAGAACTAACCCTACCCGCTTCGCTCTTTTCTAGCGGTAAAGCCTATGAATGGGTATTATCTGGATTAGCAAACGATGGACGGCAATTTCAAACCAGTGGTGGTTTTGTGGTATCAAACATCGATGCCGTTAAAAGCAGTAGCGAATAGGATGAGTAGCGTATATGTCTATAATAAAACCAAGTAACCTTAGGCGCATGAGTATTGCTGTTTGTTTTTTGGCAACCACCTTGCTTTTAACGACAAACGTTTTAGCCAAAAAGAACGCCAAACGAGGCATACAAATAGAAGCCAACACCAAGCTAAACCACCCATTAGCCACCGGCACCTACCGCGCACTAATCATTGGTAACAACGACTATCTCGACCCCGAAAACTTATGGGCGCCGTTGAAAACGGCCGTATCCGATTCAAGATCGGTGGCAAATGTATTAACCAACGACTACGGCTTTACCGATGTCACGCTTTTAGAAAACGCTTCGCGGCGCGATATATTATTGGCTCTACGCAACCTAACCGACCGCGTTCAACCAAATGACAGTGTTTTAATGTACTACGCCGGGCATGGTTTTTTAGATGAAGACAACAACAAAGGTTACTGGGTACCGGTAGACGCCGTAGGCACTGATCACACAACCTTTGTTCGTAACTCAACTATACGTGATGAGCTTTCTATCATTGCTGAACGGGCAAAGCACACCCTGTTACTCAGCGATTCATGCTTCAGTGGTACCTTACTGCGCGACGGTAATCGCGGAGCAGCGGATAAGGACGATAGCTATTCATACTATGAAAAAATCGCCCAAAAACGCAGCGCACAAATTATTGCCGCCGGAGGTATTGAATTCGTAGATGATGATTACCGATCTTCTGGGCACTCACCATTCACCTATTTTTTATTAAGCGAATTAACGCTCAACAACAACCCTATTTTAACGGCAACCGAACTGGGCGCGAACGTTAGCAAAGCCGTAGCGAATAATGTGAATCAGGTTCCCGAAAGTGGCGTTTTGTATGGCGCTGGTGACGAGCTTGGTGAGTTTTTATTTATTAAAGTGAACATAGATACTACCCGTAAAGCAAATGAAACCGTGGTTGAAATAAAAGTACAGCCGCCGCAATCTACGCGTGAAGTGCGCAATGTAGAAAAAGACCCCGAACAAAAACCAGAAAAACTCAGTGACGCCATGGTTCCCATGCCAACGTTGTAAACCTATTTAGCGAGATTCATTCAATGGCACGATACACGGGAAAATGTATGCAAAAACACCGAGTGATTGGACTAATTATAACCGCAACTCTAGTGGTACTGACTTCAAACGTTTGGGCGCAAACACCTTTTAATTTTGTTGGCGGCGTAAAGTTAACCAATGGCAATTGGAGCGGCGTAAACAGCGAACCCGATAACGAAGATTTTTACGGTGAAGGTGGCGGGTTAGGCATAAGTGCAGGGTATCAAAAAGATAAATGGGTAGGAGCGCTCTCGCTTTCATTAGCCGGCTACAATTTTGATGGCACCGGCCCCGACAGAATTCCACTTGATGAATACATGGGTTTAGATTTTAAAAAAGCCGGCGCGTCTGAATTCGATTTAGCCTTTGGGTACCGCGTGTGGCCTCGGTTGTACCCTATATTTGGCTTCAAGCGATTCGGCTTGGTATGGGAAGACCCCGATATAACTCAAGAACTAGCCGGATACTCCGTTGGTATTGCCGGTAATTACCCCATTGGAAAACGCTTTTTATTATTCGGTTCAGTAGCCTCAGAAAGCATGAACATAAATATTAAGGTAGACGGTGAAGCAGAAGACATTGGCGACGCCAGAGGCGTAGCCATTGAGCTCGGCACCGCTTACTATTTTTCAAATAGAACGCTGCTGCAAATTTCTTTAGAAGGCCACAGCCTAGAAAACCAATATCGCAACCAGAAAAAACAGACCCACAGCATTAGCACAATCACCATTGGCCTTCAGCGGCGCTTTGGGAAATGAAGCATTTACTCATTGCAATGGTGGCTCTGTGCATAAATGTTCACAACTTGGCACAAAGCGCAGAAACACCAATAACAACTAGTGAGCACTTCTCGGTAACAACATCACTGGGCGATAACGCCAGCTATGTTGCAGGCGACACAATACAATTTTTAATTACCACCGAAACCAGCGGCTACCTAAGCTTGTTTTTGCAAGACGCGAACGGAAACATTCAGCAATTACTACCCAACACCTACCAACCCAGCCTATTCATCGAACCTGGATATTTTATCGCCTTTCCCGAGGAAAACGCCCCGTATAAACTGACGGCTTCGGCTCCTTTTGGGAAAGAAGTGTTGTTTGCGGTTTTGAGTGAAAACCAACGGCTTGATTTAGATAAGAAAATACTTACGAGGAAGTCAAAGCGTAAGGCATATTCGATGACTGATTTAGAAAGTTTGATAATTGACGTTGAAAGAAGTGCGGTAGTTTCCAGTGTTGGGTATCAGGTTTTAGAGGGGGCTGATTAGGGCAATTGAGAATAAGGCAATACCATATCAACGGTTTAAGACAATTATAAGGGATCAACGTGTTTAAGTTTTTAATAAGCAGCGAAATAGGTATGTTTAAAGTTCGCGTAAGCTCCGAAGATTGGTTTACTCTTGGAGAGCTTTCATTTGTTGATGATGTGCCAGAATATATACAACAATATATTAAAGACAGTCTATTAAGTGAAGGGCGATCACCTTATGGCCCTGGGTTTGAACAGGTTGATACTATATCACCTCAGGACCTAAATTTTAGCTGTAATTTAATTAGCTCCTTTGATGTATTTGTGCTGGAAGGGAAAAGTGAAGATATCCCTCTAGACCCACAAGACAAGGCGTAATTCGATACTAAAGTGCCTCAACCTTGGAATAAACGAACTAGAATGTTTATATGTCAGATTAAATAAGTACGTGTTTCATAAACAGTAAATTGAGAATTATCTACTTGTAGCCTCGGTTTAAAACAACTTTTTAGTGACCCCTACTCAATATTCTGTATCTGCTCATTGAGCAACGGACTAGATCCTAACAAACTCAATGATTTACCGAAAAGAAATCGTTCAAAAATGCCTGTTTGCCCACCAAACTGCCCACCACTTGCCTATGGCTTTTACTAAATCTTAGTGGTTAGCAATGGAAAAACAGTGCCGTTTTTATGCTGCTGTTAGGGTTTAAAAATAGCAGTTTTGAAAGGCTTTATCGAGCACGATTTCTGGCAATCTAGCTTTGCCATTTTTTACGCTCAAAATGCGTTGATGCTATTACTATCTTTTGTCATTAACGTCATCAATCGCGGGTGTACAAATAATTTTTCCTTACCGGAATTTATTTCTTGCAGCACACCAATATCCGCTAACTGCTTTAAATACGTTGAAGCAGTTTGGCGTTTTGCAATGTCACGTTCAACTAGATTATTGATACGGCAGTAGGGTTGTTCAAAAATAAGCTGAACTAGCTCATAGCTATATATTTTAGGTAGCTGTGCTTTTATGTAATCGGTTGTACTTTCCATAAGTGCCCTAATCGCTGTGATCTTATCACTAGTCCATATGGCAGTTTGCTCGACACCTTTTAGCATAAATAACAGCCAATCTTCCCAATTCTGATCTTTGGTCACTTGGTTCAATAGGCGATAATAGTCTTGTTTGTTATGAACGATGAAACGGCTTAAGTACAAAATAGGTAGCGTTAAAAGACCGCATTCAATAAGGTACAAAACATTTAAAATACGTCCTGTTCGACCATTCCCATCATAAAATGGATGTATAGCTTCAAATTGATAATGGCTAACAGCCATCTTAATTAATGGATCTATATCATCGTCATCATGAAGAAATCGCTCCCAGTTAGTTAACAAGTCGCGGATAACGTTCTCTCCCGCAGGCGGGGTATAGATAATTTCTCCAGTCGTCTGGTTGCCTATAAAAGTCCCCGGTACTTTACGAATATCCATTTCGGAGTGCTTTAACGTACTACATACTTCAATGGCAGTTGCTGTGCAAAGCGGCTTTCTTTCAAGTTGTATATAACCTTGATATAACGCTGTTCTGTAGCGTAAAGCTTCCTTTGTTGCATGATCAGCGCCTTTATCTTCTAGCGCATACTGAAAAAGCTTATCGGTAGTGGTAACAATATTTTCAATTTCTGAACTGTCTTTTGCTTCCAGCAAAGGCAATAAGTTAATTAGCATGCTTTGGTTAGGTATGAGTTCCCCTGCCTTTTTTAATTCTGCTACAGCGGCGCGTGCAGAAATACAGGCTTTCAGAACGGCCTTCGTTTCTATGGAATTTAGATTTGGCGGTAATGTGGGTAATTGGTTGTAAGGCTGCTCTGCTTGCCAAGTCATGTTTAAATTTCCAGTTTATATCGACATAAATGAACTATTGGGTCAGTTTATGTCGATTAGATCGACATATCAATTCCATGTGTCGATTTTTTGCTATTTTTTCGACATGAGTTTCTTGTGTGTCGATACACTCGACACATCAACACTCAATCCATACGACTCACCAAAACCGAGTTTTGAGTAGGAAACTTCAAAGTGGTATGCCACCTCTTGGGCATCTGGGGCAGTATGGGCAAAGCCTTAATTCACGCCGCTTAGCCACACACCAACCCTGCCCATAGAGCATTAATTACTTGGGGCACTATCTACAAACTGGGGCAAGTGGCTACCTGTACCCTCAGAAAGCTGCACGATCTGGGCATTTATCTGCCTACTGCGTCCGTTTAACTCTTCATACTAGTGGGGCAAACTCCTAAGAGAACTTAACAGATCAGTGAGGAAGCAAACGATGAACCCAACCACACAATTCCCCTCAAACTCAGTACACCCAGCGCGTCAGCAGCGGATTTTGCGCTTGCCTGAGGTAAAGGCCAAAACCGGCTTTGACCGCAGCACCATTTATGCTCTGATGGCCAATGGTGAATTTCCCCGCTCCATTCGTATTGGGGCGCGTGCCGTGGGCTGGTTAGAAAGCGATATCGATCAGTGGATTGAAACTCGCCGTATCGGTGCTGCTTATGGCCGTGGATAAACCATCAGCATCAACCCCGTTACTTGCCAATGAGATGAATAACAACGCGCCAACATTACCGGCTGGTTTTGCCTATAACGCGCAAAACTGGCTGGTGATGCAACCGACAGGGCAAGATAGCCTAGTTAAAATCTGTTCTTGGCTGCAAGTGGCTGCCCGCACCCGCGATCCGCAGGGGGACAACTACGGCTATTTATTGCACTGGTTAGACGATGACAATCGCCATCGTTACTGGGCCATGCCCGCAGAGCTATTGGCCGGAGACGGCAGCGAGTACCGCCGAATTCTACTCAGCCGAGGCATGCGGCTAAGTAACAGTGTCAAAGCGCGGCAGTTGCTCTCGCTGTTTATTCAACAGTTGGGCGAACTGGCTACACAAAAGGCCATTAGCGTGAACTGCATTGGTTGGCATCACCATGCTTATGTGCATCCGCGCCTCACCTTTTACCCAAGCGAACACAGCAACAACCCGCGCATGGTTTTGCAAACCATGCATCCGATAGAAGGCTTTATTCAACAAGGTAGTAGCGACAGTTGGCGGCAGCACGTAGGCCGTTATTGTCTGGATAACCCGCTATTAATTGTTGGTGTCTGCTCTGCACTTATGTTCAGGACGAACGGTATGTCGCGGGCGCATGGATGCGCAAGAGCGACGGCCGCACCTTTATTGCATTTATGTGGGGTGAATGGTTTTGGTTTACACCTCTATGGTGCCAGCAGTATCGGTAAAACCGCGGCGCTGTATCCGGCGTTATCGGTGTGGGGCGAGCCTAATCAATTGCGCCATAGTTGGCGCGCCACGGCCAATGGTTTAGAAGGCACAGCCTTAGCGCATAACGATGCCTTACTGGCGCTCGATGAAATGGGCGAAGTTGACCCCAAAGAGGCGGGCGATGTCGCATATATGCTTGCCAATGGTCAGGGTAAAACTCGCGCAGGCAAATACGGTGAAATGCGTTTACCTGCCCGTTGGCGTTTGGTGTTTTTATCCAATGGCGAAGTGACGCTCGAAAGCCACCTTGCTAGTATTGGCAAGCGCGTGGTCGTTCCTGCGCATCCATGCGCCCACGACATACCGTTCGTCCTGAACATAAAAGCCGGGCAGCAAGTGCGCGTGATTGATCCCTTCTATAGATTTCTGACTGCAAGTAGGCGGCAAGCTTTTGAATCCTATGAGCTTAGTAGCCTAAGTGATTAGGATGAAAAAGTGCAGCCAACACCCTTGCAGGTAGAAAGATGACGAAGGAGTGCCGATGCTGGTCCCTAAATGAGCGTGTTTAACCATAGCCACGGTATGAACGCCGCCGATTTAGCCGATCACCTAAAACAGCAAAGTCGCCAACATTACGGCAGCTTGGTCTTGGACTGGTTACGGTATTTAACGCAGCACAGCGCGCAGGTGCGACCCGTTTTCCAAAACGTACGCCAACGTTTTTTAGCCAGCTTACCCACTGAGGCTGACGGTCAAGTGCGCCGAGTCGCCGAAAAATTTGCTTTACTGGCCAGTGCAGGGTTGTTAGCCATTCAAGCCAAGGTACTTGATTGGCCAACCCAAAGTGTCGAAGCTGCCTGTTTAAGCCAGCTAAACCAATGGATACTTGCCCGCGGTGGTGTGGCCGCCAATGAAGACCAACAAGCCATCCGCCAAGTACGCAGCTTTATTGAGCAACATGGCGAAAGCCGTTTTACACCTAAATAAACCGGTTACAGCAGCCAAGTACGCCAACGCGCGGGTTGGTTTGATTCTACAGGCTCACAAACCCTCTACCTGTTTTACCCAACCGGTTGGCGTGAAGCCACCGAAGGCCTAAGCCCAGATCGCGCCGCCAAAGCACTGATGGTTGCAGGCTACCTAATCCCCGATGGCAACCGACCACAGCGTAAAGTCAGCCTGCCCGACAACACCCAACCACGAATGTACTGCGTGAAAGGCAACATCTTAGATGACTAAAAAGGCGATAAATCCTGTGTGGGCTTGTCGCCTTGCAGTGTACCGGCAGTAAACATCCGGACTGGGCGAGGTTCAAAGTCTAACGCGGACAATACCGCTAGTGTACTGGTTGTGTACTTAGCTATTCGATACAGCATGCTGACTAAATCAATGCCATTTCCAGTTTATGTTTTCGCTTCACCCAATCTGGTAGAGAGCGTTCGAGCAAGCGATAAAACTCTGGGCCGTGGCTGTGGTGCTCTAGGTGACACAGTTCATGAATGATCACATACTCAATGCATTCTTTCGGTGCTTTAATCAGATCACGGTTTAAGGTCAGCGTTCCGCTTTTTGATAGACTGCCCCAGCGTTTTTTGAGTTGCATGATTTTAATTTTTGGCTTGTTGTCATCTGAATGTTTGAACTTGTCCCAACAATCCGAAAACACCTTATTTAAATGAAAATCGGCTTTTTCTCGATACCAATCACTGAGTAGCGACTCCACATGGTCTGGTTTACCATTGGCTGACGTTACCCAAAAAAAGCCCGCTTTCAGCGCTACACCGTTGTCAGTGCCTACTTCAATTTTTAGCCGATACTTTTTGCCTAGATACAAATGGCTTTCACCACTGACGTATTTGCGAGAAGGGGTTCTTGGGTCAAACTGGTCAAAGTAGCGAATTTGACGCTTGATCCACCGAGCGCGCTTCTTCACCTTAGCTTCAATGGCCTCACGGTCGGTGCCTTCAGGAGCTTTCACAAAAACTGATTTGTCAGGGTGAACTGATATTTCCAGCGATTTGCGTTTAGAAAAAGCCAGCTGGAAGGGGATTTCTCCCCCTCCGTATACAACCGCTAGCCTTTCAGCACTTGCCGCTGGTGTCTCGGTTTGCTTGATGGTTGACGATATCAAGAATGCCTCCGGTGCTTCGCAACCTGCATGGTTTTCTCAATGATTTCGTCCATTTGCTCTAAGCTCAGCGTCACGCCGTACTGCTCTTTGACTTCATCATAAAGAAAATCGTCAATATCATTCATCGCCGTTTTTTGAACGTCGGCATCGTCCCAAAAATCAACTTTCCAATGAGTATCAATAATCTTTTGTATTGCTAACGATGTTTGTGCCGCAATCGCATCAAGCTGAGCATCATCTAACTCGTTGAGTGTTGCCACTTGCTGAAACTGCGGCTTAATCAAACCAAAATAGGCACACGCTTCGTCGTTATCTCGAATGCAATCAGGCATATCATCATGCTGCTTCGTGGCCACTTTGTTACGAATATCAATCACTCGGTTGAGATATTCTAAGTCTGAGATACGCTTGGCCTTAAAGTCATCAATAGCGGCTTGGATCAGCTTCGAAAACTTCTCATAAAACGCAGGGTCTTCGTCCATGTTCTCCGAAATGCTGCGCTTCGTGGCGTGGGCGATAGTGTCCGCTTTTGACGCCGTGGTTTTGGTCTGATAAACCCCTTGCTCTTCTTTCACGGCGGTAAACATTTTTTCATCAAAAATATTCACGGGCTCGTTAAGCTGAGTCACCTCATTAGCCTGAATATGGGTATCCAGCAGTTTTTTAATTTTCGGCTCGTAGTCGCGATAATCAATCGCCTCGGCGTAACGCAACTTAACCGCTGCCTTTAAGTTCTGAAAACGTTTCAAATCGTTTTTATAGGTTTGTAGCTTCTTCTCATCAGAGCTCATGATGAACTGCTCAGACGATAAAGCGATAGCTAAAGATTTACTGTATGCCGATAAACATTCGTAAAACTCTTCACGCAACTCGTCATCGGCCAACAACACCTCATAGGCTTCTTCGTCTTTTGAGTTTTTAACGGCTTTAAACAAATCCCATAAGTCAGAGTAACGTTGTGGCAGTTTAAACACTTCTTCGTTGATGGAGGTGAGTGTGCCTGCTAAGTCATCTTCGTCAAACCCTTCAAAGGCTTCGTACATGGTTAGGGCTTTATCCAGCTCGCCCAATACGCTGGCATAGTCGATGATATAGCCAAACTCTTTGCCTTCGTAAAGGCGGTTAACCCGAGCGATGGCCTGTAATAGCGTGTGCTCTCGCAGGGTTCGGCATAGATACAGTACGGTGTTGCGCGGCGCATCAAAACCGGTTAATAGCTTATCCACCACAATCAATATTTCAGGGTCATCGCCGTGTTTAAACTGGTTGATGATTTGCTTGGTGTACTCTTCTTCAGAGCCAAAGCGCTTCATCATTTTATTCCAGAACTTACCCACCTCATCGGTTGGCCCTTCGTCCACTTCGTCGTGGCCTTCGCGGGTATCAGGGCCAGAAATCACTACCTCTGTGGTGACGGTGCCAATCTCTTGCAAAAACTGCTGGTACTTTAACGCTGCCGGTTTGCCTGGGGCAACCAACTGAGCCTTAAAGCCAGTGCCTTGCCAGTTCGCACGAAAATGCTCGCTGATATCAAAGGCTCGCATATATATCACCTGATCGGCTTTGTTTAGCATTTCAGCGCGGGCGTATTTCTTTTTAAGGTCGGCCTTTTGCTCTTTACTTAAATCGGCGGTGTGGCGCTCAAACCAGAGGTCGATAGCCGACTGATTCTGCTCCATTTCAATATGTCGGCCTTCGTACAGCAGTGGCAATACCGCTTCGTCGGCGACCGCTTGTTTAATGGTGTAGTGCGGCTCAATCAGGCCACCAAACTTGGCAAAGTTGTTCTTTTCTTTTTTCAGTAGTGGCGTACCGGTAAAGCCAAGAAAACAGGCATTGGGCAACATTTGGCGCATTCGGGCCGCCAATGAGCCAAAGTTAGTGCGGTGACTTTCATCGACCAATACAAAAATATCGTGCGACTCATCAACAAACTTCTCGGCTACCCAGCCTTTATCAAATTTGTGGATCAGTGTGGTGATCAGACCTACTTTGTTTTTCAGGTGCTTAACTAAGTTTCGACCAGACGTGGCACGTTCACGGCTTAAACCACAGGCAGCAAAGGTATTACCCAGTTGTTTATCAAGATCATCCCGGTCGGTAACCAAAATGATTCTGGGATTGATAAGCTGCGGCTCTAGTGCCATAGCACGGGTGAGCATCACCATGGTGAGAGATTTACCCGAGCCTTGGGTATGCCAAATAACACCACCTTGGCGGTTTTCTTTTGCACCATTGCCTTTATTGGTCAAACGCTTAATTCGGGCGATGGTCGCTTTAATCACGAAATATTGCTGATAGCGGGCTACTTTCTTAATGCCACCATCAAACAGAGTAAAGCGATACACCAAATCTAATAAACGCTCTGGGCGGCACAGGCTGTGAATGGCATTGTCTTGTTCCGTCACCAAGCGTTTACCTTCCGCCTCTAGCGCATCAAAAAATGGACGTGCGGCAGCAAACTCACCACTGAATAACTGTGCTTTAGTGTCTTCGTCTAAAGTTGTATTTACGGCTTTATCGACATCGGCAGGTTTGTCTTCTTGCTCCTTCCATACGCCCCAAAACTTCTTAGGTGTGCCAGCTGTGGCGTATTGGGCGGCGTTTTTATTCACTGCCAACACTTGCTGCACATAAGTAAACAGGCGCGGAATATAGTCATCACCCTGGTTACGAATGTTTTGTGATACGGCTTGCTCTACATCCACTTTTGGTGATTTACATTCAATCACGCTAAAGGGAATGCCATTGACAAACAGGACGATATCGGGGCGCACGGTATCGGTGCTGCGCGCGCGCTCAACCGAGAACTCAGCGACTACATGCAAGCTGTTGTTAGAAGGCGTCTTCCAATCAATGTAATTGAGGGTAAAACTTTTTGAGTCCCCCTCAATGGTTTGCTCCATGGCTGAGCCTAAGGTGATTAAATCGTAAATCGACTCATTGGTTTTTTGCAGGCCATCAAACTTAATATTTTTGAGCTTTTGGATTGCGGTTTGAATGTTCTCTTCGCTAAACAGATACTCGCCACCTTTATAGTGAATGCGATTAATCTTTTTTAGCTGCTGACGAAGCACCCCTTCCAAAATCACATTGGCACTGCGCCCACCCCGTTCAGCCAAAGCCTGCTCAGGGGTGAGGTACTGATACCCCAAATTGATCAACTGTTGTAGGGTAGGAATTTGCGACAAGTACTTTTCGTTAAACTCAAAGCCCGAAGGCTCCGAGTTTGCCGCGTAATTGACTGGAGGTGTGCTCATGCGCTTGCCTCCTGATACATATCCTCAGCGACTGGCTGGGAACTGCTCACCTGCCACTCACCAGTAAGCAGCTTTTGCATCAGACCGCGTTTCTGGCTGCGGTATTTTTCTAAGGTCTTTTTGAGTAAGCTGATTTCCTTATCAGCTAAATTTAAACTGTCAGAAATACGCTTCTGATCCTCCAATGATGGAAGATCAACGCTGATTTTAAATAGCTCTTTTGGGTGTAATCGCTTAGAGCCCGAGCCTGCTGAAAAATTTTCTAGCCATGAATAAAATGATGGACGAGAAAGATACCAGTACAGCCATTTAGAATTAACATTATCAGCTATATCGAATGCTGGAATATCCTGCGATGAGCTATAGCCATCTAGATTCGGAGGAACGATTCCTATAGAGCCTCTAAATACATTTTGCTTGCCATAGATAAGCTGGCCTGATTTACGATGAAAATATTTCGTTGCGTCAGTCGATTCCGTGCCACGATAATCTCTTACACTTACGCCTTTCAAATGTAATCTGACAGTAAGCCTTCTCTCTGGATCTTGTGTAGTGTCTGGAATTCTGCTTTCAGTTAGGAAATCTCCAAACTTTAGCGTCTGGTTCGCCTGAGAGCTGCTGATTAAGTGGGATCTTAACCACTCAAACTGCTTTTCCTTGGCTGCAATTAACGCCTCTGTTTTTTCGATGGCGTTGTCCCAGCACTCAAGGAAAGAAGCAATCTTTTTTTGTTCAAGAAAAGGTGGGATTGCTACAGGTAAAGTTAACAGTTCACTTTTGGTGATATTTTTCATGCTGTTACTTGTGCCAGTAGCTAGTTTCGACAATCTAAACCTCGCCCACGGTGAAGCCAAGAAGTAAGCGAGCCACTTATGCTCAACTTTCTTTTCTGGGTGAGGTACGGTTTGCCAAAGCTTATCTGGAAGAAAACGATTAGGATAATCTTCCGAAACGTAACAGCTCGCACCTACTAGGTCGGGAGTGTTGCTTCGACTAATAATAATTTGCCCTTTTTTAGGATTGCATTTCGCTCTTTGAAGCTCGCTTCCTGTTATTTTTTTACTAGCTTGCGGATTAAACTTGCCATATGTCACGGCGCTAACTTTTAAAACAGCATAGTCATCGTTAAAGGGAGTTCCATCCTCACCGTTTACACTTATGCCCGATTCTAAAGACGCAATCAGTTCGCCAACACGACCATTTTTCCATTCCTTACTCATTGATCCCCCTCCAACTTTTTCTGTGCACGAGCCAACTGAGGAATACCTTTTTCCGGCGTTGGCAAATCCTCTGGCATGGTGCCGCCCAGTTCCTCAATGGTGGCGCGCACTTTGGCGCCCACTTCAAAATGAGTCTGGTTGGCATGGGCTTTATTGCTAACCTGATCACGCTTTAGCTTCTCTTCTGTTTGCGTGGCGCGGAACAGGTTAGCGGCAAGCTCGGTACTGCCCATGTGTTGGTGGGCGACCATATTTCCCACTTGGGAAAAATGGTGTGTTGTGTTTAACATCATTTTTCCTCCTTGGCATCTTTGGGTAGCTCCGCCGCTTTGATCAGGCGTTTTTCATCAGATTTCACTCGGCGTTCTAGCTTTTTTAGGTCTTCTTCAGCAGGCAACTCCTCTGGCTTAATGCCGCGTTCTGCGAGCATATCGCGCAGGCTTTTGTTGTTTTGCACGTGCTCATCAGTAATCGAACGTTCACCTTGCAGATCATTTTGGCGCACGTTGTGATTTGTGATTTCGGTGGCCAGGTTTTTGGCAGCGATGGTCACCGTCGGCAAAAAGTCAGCTAAAGCGCGGCTTTTGGGCACGCTGAGCTTATTCTTCATGCTTTGGGTAGTATTACCGCCAAATAATGCTGCATCACCGCGCGAACGAATGCGGCCGAAGCCTTTATCGTCAACACCACGCTCATAAATATTTTTAGACAGCTCTGTTTCTGACTCTCGAAGCTTCTCTCGTGCCTGCATTCGATCTTGCAGACGTAGCTGTTCTTCAATGAGCTCTTGTTTGCGCGTTTGCAAAGCAAAGTAGGTTTGAGCAAAGGCAATGGCATCTTTGCGAGGATCGCCGTTTTGAGCGATCAAATAACAGGCATAACGGGTGAGCATTATGTCGTCTATTTTCCGTTCAGCACCCGAGCCAATGGTGACCATTTCGTTGACGCCAACGAAATGGTTTTCGACCTTGCCACCACTGTTGCTACAGGCTTCTTTGGCCTTTTCAATAACCTTGATAAAGTTACGCCAATCGCTGTATTCCAACATTTTCTGAAGGTCGCGAGCATACCAATACTCTATCTCTGAACCCTCCCATGTGTGGGAGGTCTGATTAAAGCTTTGACTAAGCTGGGTGATTAATTCTTGATTCATTCAGCCACCTCCGTTGTGTTGGTTTGCGCCTCGTTAGGTACGATATCCTTTAACAGCGCCGCCATTTTGTTGCGGACGTCGGCAAGTTCAGTTTCAAGGGTGGTGATCTCAGCCTGCACGGCGACAATGTCGATTTCTAATTCTTCTTCGAAGGTATCGACGTAGCGCGGGATATTCAGGTTAAAGTCGTTCTCTTTGATCTCATCAAAGGTGGCTAAATGGGCGTATTTTTCTACCTCTTCACGGGCGGTTACCGCCGCAACAATTTTGTCTAAGTGTTCATCCAGCAGGATGTTTTGGTTTTTACCCGCTTGGTAATGGTCTTTGCCGCTGGCATCAACAAACAGCACGTCTTTGCGGTTTTCATTGGCGCCGCCTTTTTCACGTGAGCGGTCAAATATCAGGATAGCCACTGGAATACCGGTACTTGGGAACAAGTTGCCGGGTAAACCAATCACGGCATCCAGTAGGTTTTCTTCAATCAGTTTTTGACGAATACGGCCTTCGGCTGCGCCTCTAAACAGCACGCCATGAGGTACCACTACGGCAATGCGGCCTTCTTTTTCAACGGCGGCTTCAACCATGTGGCTGATAAAGGCAAAGTCGGCCTTTGATTTCGGTGGTAGCCCGCGCCAGTAGCGGTTGTATCTGTCGGATTCAACGTCTTCTGAACCCCATTTGTCGAGTGAAAACGGAGGGTTGGCAACCACGTTATCAAACTTCATCAGTCTGTCATTTTCGACCAACGCTGGTGAGGTTAGGGTGTTACACCATTCAATGCGAGCAGAGTCGGAGCCGTGCAAGAACATATTCATACGCGCAAGCGCCCAAGTGCTGCCGTTGACTTCCATGCCATAGAGTGAGTAATTGCGGTCACCTACTTGACGAGCGGCTTCAATCAATAGCCCGGCTGAGCCACAGGCAGGGTCGCAAATACGCGCCCCCGATTTTGGTGCAGACAGACGCGCAACCAGCTCAGAGACTTTGTGGGGGGTATAGAATTCACCGGCTTTTTTACCTGCATCGGAGCCAAAGCGCTCAATAAGGTAGATGTAGGTATTACCAATGACATCTTCAGACACGCGCGACGGGCTCATGTCGAGTGCGGGTTTGTTGAAGTCATCCAGCAAGGTTTTTAGGCGACGGTTGCGGTCTTTGGTTTTACCCAAGTTGGCTTCGCTATTGAAGTCGATGTTACGGAACACGCCTTCTAACTTGGCTTTGTTCGCGGTTTCAATATGCTCTAAAACAATGTTGATCAGCTCGCCAATGTTGGGTTCGTTTTTACGCTCTAACAATGAGTAGTAGTTGGCCAAAAAGGTGTCGGTAACAACGGTTTTCTTCTCTTTGGTTGCTGGGTCTTCAACTTCTTCTGTCAGTTCAACCATTGGCAGTACAAAGCGCTCGCGCTCAAGCTTACGTCTGATACGGACGTCGTTATCACCGTACTGTTTTTTATATTCTGCGTAGTGGTCATTCCATACATCGGAGATGTATTTTACGAACAGCATTACTAGGATGTAGTCTTTATATTGCGCTGGGTCTACCGCGCCACGGAAAGTATCGCATGCAGCCCATGCTGCATTGTTAATGTCTTTTTGCTGAATTTTATCGCTCATAAATGGCCCTCAAATTTGGTCAGTGTCTATAAGGAGGGGCAGGCTATACCGGTAGCGCCCCGCTAGCTGTAAGTTAAAAGGTTAAGAATCGAGTACGGCTGATTGAGTCCAGGTAATCGACCGCCCAAATGGAGGGTAAATCGATGTACTGTCCTTTATGGTGTACCGTGCAATGACTTCACCTTGCTCGTTTAGCTCTTCACATTCATAGGTATCAGTGTCTTGGCCTTTTCGTTGCGACCACTGACTACTTACGATGTTGAGGGTATGCGATTCAGGTACACCTATTTTCTTTTTGTATTCATCACTCATAAGGGCTCCTATCCTTTAATGTCTTTTGGGTCGTTACCGTGGCTATCTTTGCGTTGTATCTGGCCGTCTTTGCCATGTACAACAAGCTCAGAACCTTCGCGCTTGCTTTGTTCGCGCGCCGCAGCTTCGGCCTCTTTTTTGGTGCTGTGCACGCTTGAAGCGCGTTCTGCACCGCCTTTTTTGCTTGCCCATCCGTCAGGATGTGGTACGACATGTCGGGTATTGCCCTTGCTTGATGATCTATTCTTTGCCATAATTTCGGCTCCTGTTTTTTCAAATTAAACGTGGATTAAAGTTTTGCTAAAAGTGCTGTCACACTTTTGGCTCGTCTAAACCCAGTAACTGTCATTACTGGGTATTCATTGCTAAATTCATTAATATTGCGTCAGTTAACACCTCCTTTTTCTTGGCTAATGCATTCATTAGCTTCTGCTCGTTGATGGATAATTGGTAAATCTCAATAATCTTTTTCTGCACATCGAGACTAGGGATTACTATCTCCAGACCCTCAAGTGCAGGTTTGCCAATCATTCTTACCGCCGTGCCTGTTGCCTTACTTTGCAATACTGCTTGTGAAGTCGGTTGATTAATAAACCAGCATAAATACGCAGGCATAACCGAATCACTTTCAACTCGAATTCGCAACAGTGGCGCAGCGATAACAGCATCATTCAACTCTTGGTCAATCAATGCTGCTGTGTTGGTTTGGCCTCTAGAGCGAAAAGCTAAATCGTTAAATTTAACTCTGTGATGATCCTTCAAATCTTGCATAGCAATCTGCACTAGCTCTTGGGCATTTAGTCGGTTAACTTCAGTAAGATCCTTCATCTGAATAACAGAGATATTTCCATTAGTGTCTGGCTCAAGCTTTGACCTAAAAGAGTGTCCCATCTGTACAGAGGCAATTTTTTTCAAATTAACTTTCATTGTCACCTCAAATGCGTTGTAATGGCGTTTCTGCAACTTGCGAATAAGCTTATGCTGAGACTCACAAACCGTCAACTATTTGTTTTGCAAAAACGCCATTACTGTAAATTTATTTTTTAATAGCGTTTGGAGATGCTTGAATTGAGCGGATGCCTGGCTGTATTGAGAGGGAGTAGTGGTTGTTGCCTGGTACCGACATTTATGTCGGTACCAGGCATCTTGCTGATAAAAAAGAGTTAATTATTAAGAGTCATATAATCAAGCTGGTAGAGCTGTACAAAACGCAACCATCTGGAAATTCCGAATAGTTCAAAGTGAAGCCTGAGTAAAACCTAACTGAGACCGCTCTAGTCAAAAATATCGAGCTATTTGGCGCTTTTGATATTAAAATCTCATCAACAACACCCCTCCCGCTACCCGTTAGATCAGCGCCCTGCGAGGGGTTACTCTTTTTTCAGGCTTCTAATTTTTGGTACCGTAATGAGTTACGGCACCAAAATTCGCTTTCAACCACACATCATTCTCCGGTCCACAAAGGTGGTGCAGCAGCGCTAGATTGATTTGGTGGCTGATCACGTTGCTGTTTCGTTTTCGGTTGGCTTTTCTCAAACCTCTCAGTAATAAACCTGTGCACGATTTACCCATTTGCTCCGGCGAACTGGGCAGGCAAAAGGCGCGGTTTTGCTGTTTGGGGTGCAAGGTAGCGCGCTTTCCTGTTTTAGATAAAGGCGTAATGCACCAAAAGATACAGGCGTTGGCCGGTGTGCTTGCTTTCAATGTGTTGGTTTTGCTCGTGTAATCCACATATACCGGAAACAAATGTGCCGGTAACAAAACCAACCCGCCTTGCGCGTGGCCTTCAACCTCAGGTAAAGGTAGCCAATACAGGTTTGGCCATTGCTCGGGGCTCTGCCATTTTTCTACGATCACTTGTGTGCCAATGCTATTCAGCCATTGGTGAATCGGGCAGCCAGGGTGTGCTTGTTTAACGCGCGGTAACTGATAGGTCAGCCAGCGGGTTAAGCGTTCGGCGGCATTATCGCACTGGCTTAGTGCCGGGTAGAGGGTAAACGCGCCATGCCCAATCAGTAACGCGACCATCTGCTGTATCCATTCTCTATCCCAATCGTTACCACTTGCCCATAACACGTCACTTTTCACCTTGTTGGTTCGTCATGCCGTCTATTTTCAGTCGTCGGGCGCAGACGCGGTGGTGAATTAGATGAAAGAAATTGCCATAAAACTAACCAGTCAAATCGTTTTTTGTTATGGCCTGTGCGCAGTTAACTGTTTGATATACATAGTCCAATAAGACGCTGTTTGGCTGCGTTCGCCAAGTGCAAAAAAATCGAGACGCCAAACAGTGAATGGGCTAATTTCCCTGTTTGGCGTTTCGATCCAAAAGCCAAACTGATAGTGGTTTTGGCGTATGGGGGTAAAGGCATGGGGAAGTGTGTGGCGGCTGTTGAAACTCATGGATTAGCAAATGACACCTAGGGGGATTGCATCAGCCGATCAAAGTAAGTAATTGGGTTGGTTGATTTAGCTTAAAGCTGGGTGTGGTATTTTGTAAGCGAGCTATCGATAGGAAAAGCAATGGCTGGATAGTGACAAGGCGAAATGAGAACCGACGCGTACAGAAATGCAGAGGCGTCGGCCATATTGGCTTGAAGATTATGTTTAGTGACCTATTTTTGTCAATCAAAGCCCCCAATTGCCCCATTCCTTGGGGCAGTTTAATTTCCTCTTATTCACCCTCTAAAGCTCGGTATATCAAGTGTTGCCCCATTGTCCCAACTGCCCACAGTAAGTGAGCAAATGGGGGCTTGCTAATTTCGCCTGATTGGCTTTTTTGGCATACGGCTGCGTTTGCCATCGAAGAACGCCAATACTCTGAACCAATAGAGCGATTCTTCATAACTTAGGCTGTACGTTGGGAGTGCAGGCGGGATGAGCCCCAGTTTGCGTCCTAGGCTGACAATCACGTAGAACGTGAGTTTTAACGTCAGCCAAGGAGCGAGTACCACGAATACCATCAGGCATTGCCGGGTAAGTGCGTAGCCTACGCCATGAGATTGTTCGAGTAGGGCAATGCCAATACACCAACCAAGGCCTGCCAGCATGGCTATTGGAAAGGTAATGGATCTTCACCTTGCTGAAGTTGCAGCTGCATTTTAGACGATTCAAGTCGAGCCTCTGCTAAGGTCATGCTTGGATATTGACCGAGCGTGGCTTCTCGTCGTCCGTTTAGGCTGGTATACCTTAGCATCCAATACGGCATGCCAGATTTTCTTACGCAAAAATATAGGCCATTCCCATCATTGTATTTTTGTTTGCTGTTGTGGTGCGAGCATAAGACTGCACCTGAGTTGCGGTTAGTTTTGCCATCGTTTGTTACTCTATATTCCTAAGAAACCGTTAAAATTTGCTCACCATTGCCCACCACTTAAACAGCAACTGGTAACGGACATCTGCAAACCGATTTGGACGGGGAAAATAAAAAAGCCCTGTATTTTCAATGCTCTTCACAAGGTAATACCGGGCTTTTAAGACATTCTTGGACGGGTAACTTTCTACCTAGGAACCTATTCGATATTTTGGATCTGCTCCCGCATTTGCTCAATCAACACCTTCAGCTGCACCGCATTACGCGTAATGCTTTCCTTAGTGGCTTTAGAGCCTAACGTATTGGCTTCGCGGTTAAACTCTTGCATTAAAAAGTCGAGTTTTCGGCCTACAGCGCCTTTTTGTTTGAGGATGCTGCGGCATTCTTTTACGTGGCCGTCTAGGCGGTCTAACTCTTCGGCTACGTCGGCTTTTTGGGCTAACATCACTACTTCTTGCTCTAGGCGGTCTGGGTTTATTTCGGCACCTAGGTTGAGGGCTTTTTCACGTAAGTTGTCGCGAAAGGTTTGTACCCATTCTGGGGCTTCTTCGCGTATGGCGGCAACAATGGTGGTAATGTCGTCTAGGCGTTCGGCAATGGCGTTGGCCAGTACTTCGCCTTCTCGGGTTCGGCCGGCTAAAAAGTCGGTTAGGGCGTCGTCAAATTGGGCGATCAATGCGGCGTTTACGGCGTCTAAATCTAACGCTTCGTCGATTAATACACCTGGGTATTGCAGTAGCTCCAGTGGGTTAACTGGTGCGGTGTTGGGTACTTGCGCTTGTACCTTTTCAAGTGCGCGTTGCAAGGCGGTTAGGCGGGCTTCATCGACGCCTAGGCTGTCGGCACCCGATTGTGCGTAGAAGCGAACGTTTACTTCTAGCTTGCCGCGTTTTACTTTTTGCTTAAGCCGTTCGCGCAGTTTCATCTCTACTGGGCGTAGGGTTTCGGGTAATCGAAAGGTGGGTTCCAAGTAACGTTGATTCACCGATTTAATCTCTATTGAGAGTGTTCCGAAATCAAAACTTTGCTCTTTGCGCGCAAACGCGGTCATGCTGTACGTCATTTGAAACCCTTATTTCTTTACCTTTGTCACAGTATTAATCTGGCTTTAGCTGGCTTGTGTTAAGGCTTGTTCTTGCTTTGCACACAGTTCTTTTACGCCTTTTTCAGCTAGGGCCAACATGGCCGTTAACTGTTCTGGGCGGAATGGCTCGCCTTCTGCGGTGCCTTGAATTTCTACAAAACCTCCGTCGCCAGTCATAATAACGTTTAGGTCGGTTTCGGCGGTGCTGTCTTCGGCGTAATCTAAATCGAGCACGGGCGTGTCTTGCCAAATGCCCACTGAAATTGCGGCCAACGAGTATTTAATGGGGTTCTTTTTAATGGCTCCCTTAGCCAATAAACCGTTGATAGCGTCGGTCAATGCGACAAATGCCCCGGTAATTGAAGCCGTTCGCGTACCGCCATCGGCTTGTATCACATCGCAATCAACCACTATGGTGTATTCACCAAGTTTTTCCATATCGATAGCTGCACGTAATGAACGGCCAATAAGGCGGCCAATTTCTACAGTGCGGCCGGTCTGCTTGCCTCGTGCGGCTTCACGGTTGTTACGGGTGCCGGTAGAGCGCGGTAACATGCCGTATTCGGCAGTAACCCAGCCTTTACCTTGGCCTTTCATAAAGCGTGGTACGCCCGCTTCTACCGATGCGGTGCATATTACCTTGGTATCGCCAAAGCTGATTAATACAGACCCTTCGGCATGCTTAGTAAAGCTTCGCTCGATGGAGACTTCTCGTAATTGATCATTTTGTCGGCCACTTGGACGCATAACGCTACCACTCTTTTCTAAATTTGGTCGGCGATTATATAGCGAGTACGGTTTAATCACCACTTTCGCATACTTACTGTCAGCTTTTACCTCCAAGGTCGAAACGGTGAGTTTACATTGCTTGACCAGCGTTTTACGTTGCCTTGCTTGCAGTTACAGCTTTTGGCCTTATAGTAATTTTAAGTTTAAAAGGAACCGATTATGACAACCCCAAACCCGCTACTTGAAAACCATGAATTGCCACCGTTCGAGCAATTTAAGCCAGAGCAAATAGAACCTGCCATTACACAGCTTATAGACGATGGCAAAAATCTGATCAATAAGCTCACCGAAAATGCCAGCAACGCTACTTGGGCAAACACCATAGACCCGATAGATCAGCAAAGCCGCTTGCTCGATAACGCTTGGGCTGTGTTTAGCCATTTAAGCAATGTGGCCGATACCCCCGAATTACGAGAAGCCTATGGTAAAGCGCTTGGCCTAGTCACCGAGTTTTCTACATGGGTTGGCCAGCATGAAGGTTTGTTTAAGGCGTACCAAACCATCAGCGAGAGCGATGCCTTTGCCAGCCTAAGCCAAGCTCAGCAAGAAAGTGTGAATCAGGCGTTGTTAGAGTTCCGTTTAAGCGGGATTGATTTACCCAAAGAACAGCAAGAGCAGTTTGCAGCGCTTAAAGGCGAGCTGGCAAAACTCAGCCAAACCTTTTCTGAGCAGTTATTAGATGCGACCCAATCTTGGACAAAGCACATTACCAACGAAGCCGATCTAGTTGGCCTGCCCGATACAGCCAAAGCAACACTCGCGCAATACGCGAAACAAAAAGACAAAGATGGTTGGTTAATCACCTTAGAAATGCCGTCGGTATTGCCCGTACTCACTTATGCCGACAACCGCGAACTACGTGAAGAAGTGTATCGTGCCAATGTCAGTAAAGCGTCTGATCAAGGCCCCGATGCTGGCAAGTTTGATAACGGCCCTATAATGACGCAAATTTTAGAGAAAAAGCAGCAAGTGGCCGAGTTATTAGGTTACCGCCACTATGCTGATGTATCACTCGCCACCAAAATGGCTGAATCACCTGAAGAAGTGATCGTGTTTCTAAATGAACTGGCCGAGAAAGCTTACCCTCAAGCGCAAAAAGAATTTGCAGAGCTCGCTGAGTTTGCCAAAACCAACCTTGGCATAGACGATTTACAACCGTGGGATGTCAGCTACGCGTCTGAAAAGTTAAAGCAAGAACGCTACGCGGTATCGCAAGAAGAGTTGCGCGCTTACTTCCCTGCGCCAAAAGCCTTGGCAGGTTTGTTTGAAACGGTAACGCGATTGTTCAACGTTACTTTTGAACCCGCGGAAGATTACGAAACTTACCACCCCGATGTCACGCTGCACAATGTTTATGAAGATGGCAAACTCATTGCGCGTTTCTATTTAGATTTATACGCGCGTGAAGGCAAACGCGGTGGCGCTTGGATGGACGATTGCCGTGTACGCATGAACACGGGCGATGCTGTGCAGCTTCCTGTTGCGTACCTAACCTGTAACTTCACGCCACCGGTCGATGGTAAACCTTCGTTGCTAACGCACGATGAGCTGACCACCTTATTCCATGAGTTTGGTCATGGCTTACACCACATGCTGACGCGCATCGATTCTAAAGCGGTGAGCGGCATTAATGGCGTAGCCTGGGATGCCGTAGAGCTGCCAAGCCAGTTTATGGAAAACTGGTGTTGGGAAGAAGAAGCGCTGGCGTTTATTTCAGGTCATGAGTCTACCGGTGAAGCCTTACCAAAAGAATTGCTCGATAAACTTTTGGCTGCGAAAAACTTCCAAAGCGCGATGGCGAAGGTGCGCCAGCTTGAGTTTTCTTTATTCGATATGCACCTACACATGCGCACCGAAGGTTACAGCAGCGATGACATTCAAAGCGTGCTCGACACCGTTCGTGAACAGGTGGCGGTTGTTCCTGCCATTGCAGAAAACAAATTCCAAAATGGTTTTGGTCACATCTTCGGTGGCGGTTATGCCGCAGGTTATTACAGCTATAAGTGGGCTGAAGTACTCAGCGCTGATGCATTCAGTAAGTTTGAAGAAGATGGCATCTTCAACACCGAAACGGGCTTAGCGTTCCGTAATATTGTATTAGCCAACGGCGGTTCTAAACCTGCGGCTGAATTGTTTGCCGAGTTCCGTGGCCGTGCACCGAGTGTCGATGCTTTGTTACGCCACAACGGTATTGCGGCTTAAGGGAATTGCACAGATAGCTCACCCAGTGGGCTATCTATTTCTCTACCAACTGTTCCTCGTATACATCGTTCCTGATGCTTCTTTTTAAACAACCCTGGGCTGCTGCCATAAGTTTTTTTAAAAGCACGAATAAAACCACTTTCTGAATCAAAGCCACTCATGCACGCTACTTGTTTAATGGTTCTATTTTCGGCCAACAGCGACAATGCAAACTCCATTCGGCACCGGTTAATCAATTGGTACGGGGTTAATTCTGTTTGCTCTTTAAAAAGTGTATGCAATTGCGATGCGCTCACGGTTGCGGCGTTAGCAACAGCATCAATACTCAATGCTTTGTCTCGAAAATTCGTTGAGATGTATTGAAAGGCTTTATCGTAAGCAATTGCGGCGGTGTAGTTAATTGAAGAGGTATGTGTTCCATGAACTGGGGTGCTGTGAACTTTCAATGCACAATACAAGTACTCGGCAAATTCACTGTCGTTGATGTGATCGCCTAATTGACGCAGGGCGTCTTCAGCAAACTGCCTTGCGCTGATAGAGCCGGTCCAATGATTTAAGCGAGATTTACGTAAGCTTCGGTGAGGATTAATTTTAAATGACAAGATAACGCATTCATAGGCGTCGCCTTCTTTGTTACTGCAAATGGTTTGATCACCCGGCCGATGCCAGATTAAATCACCTGGGCCAATGCGATACTCTGCATGAGGTGTTTTTAAAACAGCTTGACCATCTAGTACCAACTCCATTTCTTCGCGACCGGGCACTATCATGCGAGAAACGTAGCTCTGATCGTAAGTTTTAAACGACATTAAAGACAACAATGACGCAACATAAGTGGTGTTGGGCATAATAATCTAACTTTATTGTTTTTATTTAGCCCATCATTCTAGATGTTTTTTACCTTTCCATTGTATCAAAGTATTACATAGTGTTTAGCAAGCACCGGTTACAGGAGCATAAAAAAGGCCGGTATACACCGGCCAAACACACGAAAACCCTGGTTTATGGCAAGATTCGAATATTGTCCAACTGGAAATGAACGTTGTTGTGGTCTTCAACCCAGCTAGGTAGCACCTCTAATACAGTACCGACATTGCCAAAATCAATTTCGTTTTGGGCATAGTCAGCAAACACTATTTCGTTAGTTACCCAAGTATTCAATGCAGTATTTAACACGATATCACCGGTCGATAAATTACCAGGGCTGACCATTTTACCCCACACTTCCGTTGCGCCAGCGTAGTCGAGCACCTTAATATCGAACTGCAATTTAGACAATGCGGTTAGGTTATGTGGTGTTGCAAACGGAATCGCCACGGTTGCCTTTGGTCCATCGGCAGGGTCGTGATAGCCGTATTGAATGTCCATAACTAAATCGCCACCTTGGTCTACATCGGCCACGGTTACATAGTTTGCGATGCCACTCCAATCGGTTGCGCTTTTGGCCGACCAAACACTGGGCGCATTAAACATATCGGTATTACTAAGCCCGTTTACGTAGACATCGGTTTGCGTTGTTAACGACGGCGCAGCATCGGGTTCAAAGCTAGAGCAATCAGGATTACTGCCAGCCGTGAACGGCATCCAACGAATGTTTTCTAAACTAAGGTCCATTCCGGCATCATCGGCCCAAATGAGAAAGGGTGTATTTACATTGGTAATGTCCAAGCCCGATAAGCATTGCAATGGAATCGAAATGTCTGTCCATTGCCCCGTGGGCAGTGCACTTAACATAGGCGCAATGTTCACTTCTCCCAAGCAAGGGTAAACGCAATGAACACTTAAATTCACGGTACCCGATTGCGGTGCTGAATTCACTTTTACGCGGAATGAAATCGACGTTTCTGAATTAGCGTAGGCCGCCAAATTTTGGCCTTCTGCGGCGTTCGTGGTTTGCACATAAATTTGACCATTGCCAATCCATTGCGCCTTCTTAGCACTGTATTGTACGGCTCCATCTACGGTAGTTACATTGATGTCGGTGACAGCAGGATCATCGGGTGTGGTATCGGTCGATGCCAAAGGATCGACACTGACATCAACACCGCCCCAATTACTTTGCCCGCCAATGCGTAATGCAAAATCACCTTGGGCACTGCCACTGGTGAATAAATCTAACGGTTGGTTTGTGGTACCCGCATCAATAATATCGGGTGCGTCGCAACCAATGTCAGATTCAGTTTCATCTAACCAGTCAACGGTTACGGTATCGGTAGTGGTCAACCCATACCCTAGGGCGAACAAGGGTGTTTGTTCATCGCCTGCGTTAATGGGCACCTGGCAATCTTCAGCTGGCCATGAGTAAGACAACTTGCCCGTAAAGGGTTTATCGCCAAAGAGAACATCGGCCACGCCCTTGCCTTCAGAGCCCGGTAACCATGCACTGACAAAGGCATCGCTGACATTCAGTTCTTTATTCATCCACAACGGACGCCCGCCAACATAAACCGTCACAATAGGCGTATTAGGGTTATTCGTCGCAACGTTGTTCAGTAAGTTACTGGCGCTAGGGTTTTGCTTTGCAAATGATAGGGTTTCGAATTTACTGATGTCACCATTGCCTTCGGCATAAGGTGTCTCACCAATCACCGCAACAATGACATCAAAGTCACCGTTTGTCACCGAGCCAGTTTCACTGTAGGTAATAGAACCAACGCCTTCAGCAACTTCTGCGACAAAGCCATCTAAAATGGTATCGCCATTTGGAAAGTCGAGATTAGAGTTACCTGTGCCTTGCCAGGTTAATGTCCAACCGCCGGTTTGATTTTGCATGCTGTCAGCGGATGCGCCCACAACTAATATGTTGGCGTCTTTTGATAAGGGTAAAGTTGCATCATTATTTTTTAATAACACTAGCGACTTTTGCACAGCCTTTCGCGCTAGGGCTCGCATTTTTGGTGTGGCTAACTTGCTGTCGTTACCGGCATCTAAACGCGCGGAAGGCTTTGGTTTTTCAAACAGACCGGCCCTGAATTTAACACGCAATATTCGAGTCACAGCATCGTCAATGCGCTCCATTGATATTAAGCCAGCATCAACATCGGCCATGGTGTTGGTGATAAAGCTTTTCCAATCATGAGGTACCATCATCATATCGATACCGGCGTTGATGGCTTGAGCGCAATGATCGTTAGTGCAGCCTTCGACTTGACCCTGGCCATTCCAGTCAGAAATCACAAAGCCATCAAATTTCATTTTTTCTTTTAGCACATGGGTTAATAGGTATTCATCGCCATGAATTTTCTCACCGTTCCAGCTGTTAAAAGACGCCATAACTGTTTGCACGCCTGCGTTTAGCGATGAGAAATAGCCTTGGCCATGAATATTAATCATGTCCTGTTCCGTTGATAAATTATCACCCTGGTCATCACCTAAGTCGGTGCCACCGTCGCCAATAAAATGCTTGGCTGTCGCAACCACTTTGTTTTCATCAAACGAACCTTGCAGCCCTTTAACCATGGCTCGGCCATAATCGAAGACAATCTCAGGGTCTTCCGAATAACCCTCATAGGTTCGGCCCCAACGGTCATCCCTTACCACGGCTAACGTGGGTGCAAAGGTCCAATCTAGACCGGTCACGGTTACTTGCTTTGCCGTTGCAGAGCCAATCTTCTGCAATAAATGTTTATCATTGGCCGCGCCTAAACCAATGTTGTGTGGAAATATAACAGCACCAAACACATTACTATGACCGTGCACCGCATCGGTGCCCCAGATAATAGGTATCGACTCTCGGCCATCACTTGCATCCATCGATGCCTCCCAATAGGCATCGGCTAATGCTACCCAATCAGCCGCCGTAGCCGCTTTGTTGTTCTCGGGCCAAGAGCCCCCACCGTTTAAAACAGAGCCAAGGTGATAATCAATCACGTCTTGTGGCGTGGCTGAATTAATTTCCGGCTGCACCATTTGTCCAATTTTTTCGGCCAACGACATATTGGCCAGCAACGTAGAAATTTGTGCTTCGACTTCTTCATCTAACTGCACGGAGCTTTCTATGGCCGGCCAATCGGTATAGTCGTTTCTGTAGGTGACTTCTTCGGGCACTTTGCAAGCGCTTAAAACAAGCAGGCTCGACGCCAGTGCGAGTATCGGTTTAGAAGACATAGGATTCTCTTATTATTGTTTATTTGAATCGATGACTCTATGCCCTTTAAAAAATAAGCAACACAATCGAGTAGTTTCCGTCAATAGATGTGGAGGATTGGTGCATAGCATTCAGGTGTTTAACAGACGGCGTTTTGTACCGCCTGTTAAACAGAGAAATGAGATTACTCTGGAGTTTCTGACTGTTCCTCTGATGCTATCTCAGAATCCAATTTTTTTAGATCAGGCTTACGATTATCTCTAGCCGATTTAGGCACTAAGGTTTTCATCGATGCCATTTTTCCAAAACATAAAAGCTTATCTCCAGGTTCGAGCACACGGGAGTATTTAGGGTTAGGAATGACTTTATCGCCTCGATAAAGGGTAAGCACATTTACATCTAGTTCGGGTAAGCCCGATTCGGTAATGGTTTGCCCAACAAAGTTAGCTTCCGGTGGAATGTAGATTTCAGCAATGCCGTAGCCTTTGCTCACCGTTAGGCGCTGGCGTATATCAATTTCTGGGAAATCAACTTGAGCAGCGATGTAATCAATAATTGCGCCGGCAATATCTAACCCGGTACAAGTTTCAATGCCTTCTAAGCCTGGCGATGAATTAACTTCCATAATTTGTGGGCCGTCTTTGCCTTCTAGCATATCCACACCCGCGACTTGCAACCCTAATATTTGCGCGGCTCTTACGGCGGTTTCTTTATAGGCATCACTGAGTTCAACAACCTCTGCAACACCGCCTCGGTGAACATTACTGCGAAACTCTTGACCTTGCGCGACTCGTCGCATAGCTGCGACAACACGATCACCTACGACTAATGCTCGTATGTCCTTCCCTTTACTCTCTGACACAAATTTCTGCACCAAGACGTTTTGCTTCTGACTTTGCAGCAATTCAATGATGCCTTCTGCGGCTTTTGTCGATTCGGCCAGCAATACACCTATTCCTTGAGTCCCTTCAATTAGTTTAATAACAACGGGTGCATTGCCCACTCGCTCAATAGCTGGCAATACATCTTTTTTATCGCGTACGAAATTGGTTTTAGGAATACCTAGATGATGGCGACTCAGAATTTGTAAGCTTCGCAACTTATCACGAGAATTCAAAATGCCATGCGCCGTATTGGCACAATAGACATCCATCTCTTGAAACTGACGCACAACCGCTGTTCCATAATAAGTGATCGACGCGCCCACGCGAGGAAGTACGGCATCGTATTCACTTAATTGTTTTTGTTTGTAATAAAGACTCGGGGAGCCGCGTTCGAGGTCAATAGCAAACTTCAACGTATTCAATACTTTAACGTCATGTCCGCGTACTTCAGCGGCTTCTTTGAGCCGCTTAGTGCTGTAAGAATTGGGTCCGCAGGAAAGAATGGCAAGTTTCATGGTTGGTACCTTCCGATATGAAGCTAGTGTTCATTTAACATAGCACTCTACTCTTTAAACCGATATTTTTATTTTTCGGTTGTAGACTTTAATTCGATTACCTCTACCAAAGCGGTTCATTGGAAACTCTGAGGATCGGTAGGCAGTGCCTACCGTGAGTATATTTAGGCATAAACGGGAAGGGCGCTATGCCTATTTGATATGCGCTATTGATCTATTGGTTGTGAATTAAAGTTGGCTCATAGCTCGACTCGATGGCTGCACTTCCAATTCAATTTTTGGCTCTCGGGTGACCATGAGCGACCCTAAAATTAACACTGCACCGCCAGCAATTTGGTGCCAAGTTAACGGGATATCTAAGATAAGCCAGTTAATAAGAACCGCCGCTACAGGGAAGAACAATTCACCAATGGTGCCGTAGCGTGCCGGTATTCTTTTTAAACCTTGATAGTAAAGCCACATGCCCAGCAAACCTGACATAGCCACCATTAAGGTGAGTTTGGGTAAAGACCCAACGCTGAGTATAAAGCTTTCTTGATAAGCCACCATTAAAATGAGCAAGGTTACAAAGCCTAATGAAAACCGGCCGGTCATAATTTGGTGGCTTTGGTAACCCATTAAGGTGAGCTTGCGACCAAACACGGTGCTGCTGCCCCAAACAAATACGGCAATTAAAGCAGAGCCCGTAGCGAGCAATACTTTTTGCAATGCTGGGTCATAAAACCATTGGCTGGTTTTTAATAAGGCGTTTATATCGGGCAGAATCATCAAAATTGAGCCCGCTAAACTTACCGCAGCCCACAAGGCAAAACGCTTGCGTAATGGCTCGCCCAACAAAAACGCCGCCATGGCGATGGCCACTACAGGCTGCAGCTTTTGCAACAAAATGACCAAGGTTGGGTTCATCATAGTAAAGGCTTTAGTAAACGCTAAAGTGCCAACCGCTGAGCCTAAAATGCCTATAAAGAGAAACGGAATGAGCGCTTCTTTTTTAAACATGAATTTAGTTCGCCGGTTTATCAGCGTAATGCCAATGAGCGCGATCACTAACAATAAGTGCTCGTAGAATACAATCAGTAAGGTCGAATTAGATTCGAGTAGAGGGTAACGAATTAACGTATCGGCTGCCCATAATGTTGCGGCGAGCATGATTAACAGAATACCTGTCACGTTGTTTTCCTTTTGGAAGTGTTAACGTAAACAGGGCACAGAAAAGCAAAAGCACCAGCCACCACGCAGCCAAAAAGGCGCATTGATAGCCAATACTTAGCAACTTCTCTTTATCCGGACTGTAACCGTCGGCTCTGGAGTTTCACCAGATCTGCTTGACCTTACAAAAGAATGTAAGCGCTCGTGGGCTTTGGCCTAAACCATTTACCACCGGTGGGGAATTTCGCCCCGCCCTGAAGTTGTGCACCAAGGTGCGCCGCACACAATACGGATTTTCAACAAAATGGCAATTAAAACGAGCGTTTAAATGAACCTTAGGGCTTAAATTCTATCGGCGGTAACGATTCTGGCGCGGCTTCAATCTCTGGCTCAGGTGCAGTAGCGCCAAACTCGACCTTTGCCGGCGGTATCTTGGGTGTTGATACTGGTTGCGCATCAAACACCGCTTTACCTGCCGGTCGCGCGGCCTCCTTCGGAGCTTTAGCGGGCATGCGTTGTTTAAGTTTTTCCAACAGAAAACCACACTTTTTAGCCATAGCGTCTTGACCAAGTGCTTGCAAAGCTTCTGTCAGTAATTGATACGCCGGTACAATGTTTACATAATTCAAGTCATCAACATGCAAGCCGTTAATCATCCAAACCACAGCTTTAAAATTACTTTGCTGCTCACAACTTACCGCCAACTGATAACGCAATTCGCTCGACTGCGGTTTGTATTTTGGCAATACCAGGCTAAGTCTGCGGTACTGTGAATACAGTCGATTCATTTGAACTTCGCGGGCTAAATTCATAAAATAGATGTCGGCGTAGGTGGCTAACGCCTTTTGTTGTTTCAATAACAATAATAAATCGAAATACTTTTCGGCCAGTTTCTTATTGGTTGGAAAAGTAGCGGCGCCCTCTTTTAACAAACCTAGGCTGCGCGCATAGTCACCTTCTTTTAAAAACACACCCACTTTTGCCAGAAGAGTATCTTCAGGGTTGCGCTCGTGGTCGTAACCGGTAATATCGTTACCCGATGTAAAGCCTAAACGATCTTGGTATTGATATAGCATGTAACCCATAATATGAAACATCACTAGGGTGTAATAGTTCGCCACGATTGACTGAAACACCGAAGATACCGCCGCAAAATCGTTGCCGATAATGGCTGAAATAACACTCACAGAAGACGTCATCACCAGTAACAACCCAAGCAATACCGCATAAGGGAACCCAACTTTAGCCATAAGGTTAACAAACATAACTGGGTTGAGTGATTGAATAATACTGCCGGTATGCGCAAAGCAAATGAGAATCGCCGGTAAGCCAACGATAAAGAGAAACCCTAATAAGTTGACAGCAACCTGGCCAACTTGCAAAGCCGTCACGATTAGAATCCCGACCATGAGTATAATCATTAAGATCATTTTAAAGGATAAACCTAACCCGCCAGCAACAGCATCGACAGCAGTAGGTGGCTCAAAGTCACCATCGGAAGAAAGCGTCATGGCCATAAAACTGTAATTTAACATAGCTCCGTAAAGTGCAAGCGTAATGATAAATAACGTTAAAGCACCGAAGGGTAAGCTAGAAACTACGGCCATACTAACCGAAACCCCAACAATCATCATGAGTGCTTCAGAGTTAAGCGGGTATTTAAATGCTTGCTCAATACGTCGCCAAAACGGTTCAACGTTGTCACTGTTTGCGACCGACTCTAAAAGTTCACTGCATCGAATGCAACGTGGTTGACCATGGCTACTGGAGTTATCAACACACTCACTGCAGGTATCTTGTTCACAGCTATTGCAATGAAACGATGTAGGAACAAGCGGATGGTACTTACAGGTGTCCATGCGCACCCTCCTGCGTTAATGATTGATAACGTTCTTTAAATAAACTTAAATTGTGGTGATCATGTTCCTGTGCAAACACTTCCATGAGTTTTTGCGTCAGCAGTTTTAAATCGGCGGGCCGAGTTTCAAGTTGGAACAATCGCTCGTGTATCGATTTTGCCGCGACCGAATTATTAGGCGTAAGTAATTTTAATCCTAACTTTAGAAGCTCATCGGGCGCTAACGTTGCGTATTGCTCGCCCGTTGTTTGCCAAACCTGCGCAAGCTCTTTTTTCTGTTCGATCGATAAATTAGACAGTGTTAAAAATTCATTCAGCTCTCGGCTAAAGGTTCTATTGCGCACTACTCGGTTTAGGTTGTAGCGAATATTAGCCAGTTCATAATCGAGCCCTTCGGCTTGAATTAACTGATTAAGTTGCGTAAGTGCAGAATCAAAACGAAGCGCATCGATAGCTGAGTAAATTTTGGCTAAGGCTTTTTGCCGGGGTGAAAAATCTTGATCTTCGTCTAGGTAGCTCTGATCTAATAACTTTGGTGAAAGTATCAATGCTACGCCAATTAAGATAGCGCCGGCCACAAACCCTCCCGCATGCGCCATAAAAGCAACGTTTGAGTCAATTGCGGTCATGTATGAGTATATTTCTTTGCCAATATAAAATGGCAGAATCAGCAAAGCTGGCGCTCTAAAATAACCCACAAAAAACAAAATCCAATAGAAAAATTCTATTTTCTTAAATCGGAAGACCGCTAAGTACATAGCCATTACACCAGAAATTGCGCCAGAAGCACCCACTAAGGGCACCCCGCTGTCGAGATGAGTCGCTACTTGCGCTAATCCGGCAAATACACCGCCTACTAAGTAAAAAACTAAAAATCTTAGATGACCAATCGCGGCTTCTACGGCATAGCCGAAGATAAACAAAAACACCATATTGCCGAGTAAGTGGCTAACGCTACCGTGTAGAAACTGATGTGACAATAAATCAGATACTGAAACATCGTTGGAGATTAGCCCGCCGGAGAAAGAGCTAATTGACGAAAACTGATCTTGAATTTCTTGCCTTGGTCGACGCCATTCATTGTAAAAGCTGAGTTCAAATTCAGATTTTGCGTACCGTTGTAAATGGCTATAAAACTCAGTGTGCATCAGAATGCTGGCAGCAACATTCACGAGCTGTTCATCGTAGTAAAACTGTTCAACACGTTCTAATGTAACTTTGTCTTCTTCGGCTTTAAGGTAGTCAACAAAAATGGGGTATTCTTGCTCAAGAAAATTACGCTCCATGTAGCTTTCAATCGCTCGGCCTGCCTTTTCGTTATCACCTGACTGATAGGTAAAATAAATGAATACATTTAATAAAATGAGCGCAATGAGCACGAACGGCGCACGAGACATTTCGAGCCGTTTTTCGGTGGGGAAGATAATCATGATTTGTTTCCTTACAATCAACTTGTAAGGTTAACAAAATTTTTCAGGCAATTCCTAGCGATATCAACTTTTTTTAATATTTTTTCGTGCTTTTAAAATTGGTACGTCACCTCGAACACGAGTCGATCTCTATCATCCGCACCGATTAACAATGGGAAATCACCCGCGACATAATCTATGAAACGCAGTGTACTGCTCAATGTATCATTATGGTGGTACTCCAGCGCTAGGCCTTGAATACGGCCAGAATCGGAATCGAACCCAAAACCCATCGTTTGTGCCTGAAGCGTTAGTGTATCTCTCAACCATGATTTAGAATACAGCATCAGCCAAGCGACATTAGTTTTGTTTTCGGCCATTAAATTAAGTGCGTCATAGTTAAGCACTTGTCCAAATTGAACTTCCGTCATGAACCTACCCATTGATGCAGGGTGGTAGTCTAACCCCACAACCGCATTGAACTGGTTGTAATTCACAAGATCGGCCGGCAGGCCTTCAATAACGGATTGCGCCTTTAAGTTTGTGGTGATCCCTGTTTCAGCTTTCAATAACGTTGAGCCCAGCACATAACTGGCCGCGGCCGAAACGGATTGCGTTCTTGCAAATAGACTGTACTCAGGCACCAAGCCCCCTTCAACGAGTTGCATCTTAACAGTCGGCGTGTGTTGAAGCTGCGTGTTGGCATTAAGCTGCCAATCTAATGCGCCATTCACGCCAGAAAGCGATAAGAAGGCACTCATGTTTTCAATAGCAAACGGCTCAGCAGAAACATCCAAGGCCGACAAAGGCGTTGTGAAATCGGTTCCGGGCGCGCCCAGTTTAGATGCTGTGTGCTCATGCACCACGCCTAGTTTAACTCGAGTAGAACCGATAGAGCCCGATGCCCAGCTGGTCCAGGTAGGAATAGACGCATCTTTAGGGTCAACTAAGCCAGGCAAAGAGAGATCTTGAGCATACAAGGTATTGGCAATAGAAAACGCATCCGCCAGGCCAAGGGTTAAGGTTTGAATACCGGTACTGTATTGCCAAAGGTTGTGTTGCACACGTGCCGTAAGCTGGTTGATTGAATAGCTAAACTCACGAGCGCTTTGATCTTGTGAACTCCAATCTTCATTGCTTCTCAGTATGAATATTGAGTCGGCTTGTAACGAAACATCGGCTTTAATATCTAACCATTGAGTCGGGTTAATATTTAATTCAGGGTTATAGTAGGCCTGCACGCCAGAGACACCCGAAAAGCGTGCCTCCACAGGGGTAGCTTCATCACTGTTAATGTTAGCAATCACCCTCGATCCAATTTCATGCTGCCAATTAATGAGACTGGGCGTTGTTTGCAACGGTTCATTGGGTTCTATTGTATCGAACAAGTCTTCTGAGAACGCATCGTCAAAATCGTCTGCACGCGCTTGGTTGTGTGCATATAATGAACCCGTAATGAGTGTAATCACAACCAGTGGGCACAGCTTTATCGGCGTATGCATCTTACAAACCTTGCTCTAAGCGATTCAACGTAAAACTATTTTGATCAATATTTGCATCGACAATAATATCCGTCGTGCTCATTTGTGTTCGATGAACAGTTTTACCATTTTTTTGGCTTATCATTTGAACTTTAGTGTTTATCCAATAGCCGTTAATTAACTTCGTTTCTGCAACATTCAGTAGCTTAACCTCACCTTTCTTTACTAAATAGTTTACGCCTCTAATTGGCAGGAAATTATCTTGCCGCACATAACTAATGGTTTTTACATAACCGGTCTTTTCAATGACCGCTTCAGAAGCAGGCAAGGCTTCTATGACCCACACCTTTTGATCATTCACTTCGTCTTCTTTCAGCAATTTGAATTGCCATTCTTCTAGGTTTCGTTTACTCATATCGGCGTATGAGAAGTCACTGCCCATAAAGCTTCCTGTTTTATCGCTCCCAGCTATTCGCTTAGCTTTTCCTAAGCTGGGTAAAAACATCCACTGATCGTCGTCTTCATTCGCCGCTTTGTAATCTTTCATTAAAAACCCGGTACCTTTCACATCAGCCGGTTCTAAAAAGAACAACAATGACGCGTCATAGCCGCCCATATCGGCACTTTGCGATTGCATGGCTCGAATACGCTGCTTGCCTTTGTTATCAACTAAAATCATCGTCATATTCGATTGCAAGGTTGAAGGCGTTTTAACTTGATCAACGCGCGACATAATTTCATCGGCGGTCATTGCCATTAACGATCCAGAAAAAACCAGAACGGCGATCAGCAGACACTTTTTCATGAGCCTCTCCTTTAAGTTATTGAATGTACTTTTTCAGTTTCCGTATTCCTAAAATACCAGCGCAATAAAAAGGGCGTTAAGGTAAAGTTAGAAAGCATGGCCAATACAAACGAAGTACCACACAAAAAACCTAGATTGAATATGCTACTCACATCACTGAACAGAAATACATAGAACCCTGCCGCGAGCACAACGCAGGTTGTTAATAACGCTTTACCTGCACCCGAAAAGGCATCGTCCATCGCCTGCTTCAACGTGTGCCCTTGTTCAATACCGCGGCGAAAGTGATGTGTAAAATGTACGGTGTTGTCTACCGCAATCCCAATAGCAATTGTGGCAACTAAAATGGTGAGCATATCGAGCTCAATGCCTAACGGGTACATTAACCCCATTACGATGACAATGGGGGCAACATTAGGAATCATGGCGACAATGCCGAGCTTTATTGAGTTGAGTAACAGCATCATCATCAGCCCAATAACAACAGCCGCAATAACGTAACTGAATGCCGCCGAGTAAACCAATGCAGTCATGGTGCCGGCCAATAATGCGATCAGCCCACTTACATTTACGCTAGCGTGATCGGCAAATAGAGCATCCCCTTGTGCTTGAAGTTCGGCAACAAACCCATCGTAAAACATCAAGTCACTCCAAGGCAGTATCAACGTCATTCTAGTTTTTTGAAAATCACTATCGACGAGCTGATACAATTGCTCGGGCGCACTGTTTTCAAATAGAAACAACTCCTCATTGATCAGCGACTGAGTCTTTGGCAAAGAAAAATGTTCTTCGCCGCCGCCTTGCAATGCACGGTTAGACTCTTTAATAACATCGATAATGGAGTTTACGCCTTTTACTTCTACGCTCCCTTTTGAGTAGCTTTCAAGAGATTCTTGCCAGCTTGCTAGCTGAGTTAAAAATGCCAATTGCTTTACGCCGTTTGGCTCGCCGGTGTCAAACACAACATCCAATGTCATGGTACCACTGAGCTGTTCATCAATAATTTGGGTGGCTTGCACAATAGGTAAGCTTGCAGGCATCCAATTGAGTGGATCATGTGAAAAGTTGAGTTTTACAATTTGCGTAAAAGCCAGCATAGAGCCAATCAACCACAACACGGCTATCTTACCTCCGTGTTGCCAAGAAAACGCCGACAAAAAATTCATAAGCTCAGTGAATCGACCACCACTTTCTAATGGCTTCACCTTTGATTGAGGCAGTAGCATCAGCAAAGCGGGCACTATTGTAATCGTCAGCACAAACGCTAGCATCACACCTATTGCTGCATAGATTCCTAAATTCTTAATGGGTACAACTTCGGCGACCGATAAAGACAACAACCCACCGGCCGTCGTCAAAGAAGTGAGTAACATTGGTATTGCGGTGTTTTTAATGGCGCTGTGAATGGCTTGGGGTTTTAATTGCCCTTTTCTAATAAACTGGTAATAGTGCGTAATTAAGTGAACGGCATCTCCGACCGTAACGGCCAGCAAAAATGTTGGCAGTAATATCAATGGAATTTGTATTTTTTGACCCGCTAACACAAATACAGCGAAGGTGAGCAGTAACCCAGATAATAGCGCTACTACAGGCGCAATAACCGCGGCAAGCTGGCGGAAAAAGAGCAGCAATGTAATCACAATGAGAGCTACTGTGAGTCGTAAGAAAAAGGCCATTTCGCTTTTCATGGTGCTTTCTAGTGCCACATTTAAGGCAGGCATGCCCGCTAAAATGGGCGATAGTTGCGGGTAGTCGGCCATGATGAGTTCAACTTTTTCGATCATGTCCATAAGTTGAAACTGAGTCACTAACGGCAAACTTTGTTGCTCTGGTGGTGCTTCAAAAGCCACCGTTGAGAATGCATCATCGCTAAAGGCATCTTCAAATGCGTTATCAAAATCTTGGGTATCCTGATTTTGCTCGCCATAATCATAGGTGGCCGGCTCTATCATCACCAGCGCCATCGAGCGGGCATCGTTCACTAAAATTGTACTGGCCAGGGTACTGTTCTGAATTCTTTGCTCTAGCTGCTTAAAATCGGCCTCAAGGCTTGGAAGCTCTTCTACTAAATCGACCACCAGTAAGCTGTTATCAGACCCCTGCTGATACGGCGCATTGATGAGCGAGGTGACGTCATCAACATACGGCAGTTCATTTTCTAATCTTGAGTGCAGCTGCTGAAGTGACGCCATAAAAGACGCCGACATAACGTCACCTTGCAGGCCCAACATGACAATATCGTTGCGGCCAAATGCTTCTTTCACAGCGCTATAGTCGACTCGAATATCTGACGTTGGCGAGACAAAACTTTCCATTTCAGGGTCTAATTCAATAAAACGTAGGTTTTGCCCCATCGCAACAATGACGATTAAAAAAGCCAATAAAGATCGCTTGGGGTGATGCACAAAAGCTGTACTGAGAGCAACAAGCCACTGCTCTACTTTCATCATCCACTGGCTCATTCTGTAGCCTCCAAATTAAAATAGCTGGCAAAGAGTCCGGCGTTGAATTTAGCCAGATGTTGATAAAAGTCATCATCGATGGTGCCAAGATCGAGCTCATTTAATGGTTTTTCGAGTAATTTTGGCCCTACAAGCATCGATTGGAACGACACTCGAACAACCATGGCAATTTCGTCTTTATTTGAATGTGAAATGACCTGCGCAAAATAGGCTTCAGCCATCGCCAGTGTTGGTTTCAAGAGCGATTCCAATATCCAATCGCGCATGTCACTTTGCTCAAAAGACAAGGTTCTGAATAAAAGCGTTGCTAGCTCAGCGGGCATGCTGCGGTAAAAATTCAATAAAATGCCCTCTAACGAGGATGCTTTAGGTGTTTGATTCATATTGGCTTTCAGTTCAGAAGTTACTTGCTCGACATAAGACGCCAACATTTCCCTAAATAAGCCGCTTTTGGAACCAAAATAATAGGCAATCATGGCGGAATTCACCTTAGCCTTATCGGCTATTCGGCGAATGGATATATTGGCGTAGGCATTTTTCAAAAACAGCTCACGCGCCGCATTTAATAGCGCTTTCCGAGCCGTATCTTGTTGCTGGCTGTCGGGTGTCATGTGGCTGACCTTTATTGAATTAATCACTTGATGAACAGGTTAGACCTTACAAATCGACTTGCCTAGCCATTTCGTTCATCGAAATTAAGCGTTTGATTAAATCCGCTAAGTACTCGCCCTGCTTAGCTTTGCTTAGAAATTCGACTATACTCAAATAAAAGTTATCCAACATTGAATCTTTATGCAGGGTTATACGTAAGATGTCCTCAGCAAAGCTCCATACCACTCCACAGTTAGAGCGTTTGTGGATTTCGATGATTCAGTCTCCGCTAGAGACATTGTCTGAACTGGATAAGTTAATTTCTGAGATGCCTAAAACGGCCCCTGAATACGAAACCGCCATTTTTTACCGTGGGAGCTGCCTCATCTTTACCGCTGATTATCGCGGTGCAATTCAACAGCTCAACGAGGCACTGGACCGTGCGGTTTTAGCTAAAGACCTTAACCAAATTAGACGCGTAAATAATGCATTGGGCATGGCCTACAAAAGTACCGGTGAATACGGCCAAGCTCTAAAGGCCCTAGAAACAGCGATTGAGCTGTCCAAAAAACTGAACGATGTCTATGGTCAATTTACCGCTCAATTGAATTTAGCCGACTTGTTTTTTGAAACACATGACTACAGTACTTGCGAGCAGCATGTCAATGAAGTTACGGGACTCGACCATAGCCATTGCGATGAAGAGTCCATCGCCGAGCTTTATTGGCAACAAGCTCGTATCTTTTTATTGCACATGGATTTTAACAGTGCCGCACAAGCCTTAAAGCGCACTTTCGAAATTGCCGTTAAAATAGATTACGTTCATTTGAGAATATTCTCACTTATCCTAAAGGGGCGTATGTATCGCCTGATGGGAGATTTATCTCAAGCCGAGACTATTTTAGAAGCTGTCATTAATGACCCAAACTTAGAATTCGAAGGTACGATGGGGCTCAGTGCCTATATCGAGTTAGCTAAAGCTTTATTCAGCGACGGCAATCAACAACGAGCGCTGACCGTCATTAATCTTGCGCTCAATGTGAATTCAGATGGCAGTGATCATGCCGCCCTGCGTTTGCAGGTTTACGAGCTGGCCGCATTTTGTTATCAAGCCGCAGGCGATATCGAAAAGGCAAACCGCTACTTCCAATTAACCTTAGAGCTTGAACGGTCGGTGGTGAATCAGCGAAATCGCAGAGCTATGGAGTTAAGTAAAGCTCGCTTGCAACAAGAAAATCAAAAAATAAAACAAGAAATCATTCAAAAAGAGAACACCTATTTAAAGAACGAACAAAGCCAACTGCAAACTATAAACAAGATTGCCATTCGACTGGCCGAAACCTTAAGCTTGAGCGCGCTTGGTGAACGCTTATATGGATTGCTCAGCGAGTACCTAGACGCCCATGTCATTGCGCTTTCGGAAAATGATCCAGAACAGTCAAGGGTCGTCTTTAGAACATTTATTGACGACGGTACTCCGTTAGAGCTTTACGAGATTCGTTACGACGAACCCGGTAGTAACACCGTTCTTGCGGCCGTAACAGGAAAACCTGTTTCTATTAATGAACCCAGTAAAAAAAGAAAACTGGTGGGTAAAAGCAAGAAAGTACCTAATTCTCAACTATTTTTACCGTTAAAAAATAAAGACGATGTGATCGGTGTTTTGTCGATACAAAGTGAAATACCCAACCGGTTTACGGGTAGTGAATACAAATTGATCTTGGCCATTGCTCCATTTATTTCATTAGCGTTTAGCAACGCGCTGAGCCATGAAAAACTTCAGAAATTGAATCGTGTGTTAGTGCAAGATAAGAAAGAGATCATTGCAGCTCAGGAAAAGATTGAATTTTTGGCGCTGCATGACCCACTCACAGAATTGCCAAACCGAAGGGCGCTAACACAATACATAGATACCACGATTGCAAACTTACAGCCCAACAAATTTTTTTCGCTGGCCTATATAGACCTTGATAAATTCAAACCAGTGAATGATCAATTCGGGCATAAAGTTGGAGACAAAGTATTACAAATAGTCGCCGAGCGAATTAATAGCGTGTTAAGAAGCTCTGATTTTTCAGCTCGAGTTGGTGGTGATGAATTTGTGTTAGTGATAGACCACATTGATGATAAAACTCAGCTGAAAAATATGTGCAACCGAATATTAGAATCGATAGAAAAGCCAATTAGCGTAGACTCTCATATCATTAATATCTCAGCCAGCATTGGTGTGGTCGATTATCAAAAGCACGGCATTAATTTAGATACACTCATTCACAATGCCGATGTAGCCATGTATGAAATTAAAAATTCATCGAAAGGCGGTGTCTTATTGGCCAGTTAAATTAGCTAACTTCGTGAATGCCAATGACGGTTTTATAACTTACTGACTTAGCGAAATGGGCTTGTTGAATTTTTAAATACTGTGGATCTGAAAAAAAGGCATCCATCACCGCCTTACTTGGGAACTCGATCGTGAATACCCGGTTTATTGGATCTTTGGTTTTAGATATTAAAACATCAGATACCTTGAAGTCGTAACCAAAGGCACCACCAAAATCATGCAGTATAGGCGTCATGCCTGCACGATATAAACTATACTCTTCTTCGTTCGTTACGAACAAACCCATGATTCGTTCAATCGCCATTCCAACTTCCTTTCGTTAATTAGAGCGTTTCTCGTCTTTTACTACCGACATCAAATAAAAACCGGCCACGAGCATCAAGCAACCGATCACTAATTGCAGGCTAGGCCAGTTTAGGTTGAGCCTTATGTTTCCGAGAAAAATATCCACCACGACACTGACGATTAATTGGCCTGCAATAACCAACAACGTTGCCAATGTGGCCCCTAATTTTGGCGTGACAAAACTGTTGAGACCGACATAAAGCCCGCCGATGACACCACCAAAATACAAGTACCATGGAATAGAATTTAACGGTGCATAAAACCCTTGGCTAAAGAGCAACAGAATCGATAAAAACAAAAACCCGCCAATATGGTTAATCCAGCTGGAGTAAAATGCGCCGCTATGTGTGGCTAGCCGACCATTGAGTAAACGAGCGACCGCAATTAAAATTCCGTTAAACAGCGCCAAAACAATATATAAGGTCATAACTGCCCCTTCGCAACAACGATCAACATGCTGCCAAAGAAAATGAGTAAGCTCGATACCAACCGACGTACTGTAAGCACTCTTTTCGCAAAACCAAACCAACCCCATTGATCGGTTATCAAGCTAAATAATATTTGCCCTGTGATACTCAGCACTAATGTTCCGGTAAAACCTAACGTGCTGTTGACAGTAATCACAGCTAAAACCACGACAAATGCGCCCGGAATACCCCCTAAAAAAGACCAAGCAGGCGCCTTCGATAAATTTGCCGTTGCCTCAGCCGTACGTTTGTATCTTACCCATTGAACAATAATCAACGCGGCAATTGCACCCGTGGCATGGGCAATCCATGAGGCGTAAATGGGTGAGACAAAGGCCATTAATTTACCATTTAAGGCGATCATCATGGCCAGTAAACCGCCGCCAAGCAACGCAACTAGAGAGACAAAAATTCGGTTCAAAAGATGGCCTTAAGTTAAACTTTATCTGTTGAATGTAGTTGATGAATGTATAAATAACAGCGCACAATGATACAGTGTTCTTTTTTAAGGAGCGAATGTTATGAAACCACGCATCAGCATGATTACCTTAGGGGTAGACGACCTTCAACGCGCCATAAAGTTTTATCAACATGGCCTTGGCTTTCCTCGCCACGGTGAAGGCGAAGATGAGAACGTTGCGTTTTTTAACTTGCAGGGAACTTGGTTGGGTTTGTATGGTCGCGAAGCACTGGCCGAAGATGCTCAAGTAGCGTTTGAAACAAGCTCATTTAATTCATGCTCAATGTCTCACAACTTAGCGAGTGAAGCCGATGTGGACGAGGTTTATCAGCAAGCTATCGATGCGGGTGCACAGGTTGTTAAAGCCCCCCAGAAAGTTTTCTGGGGTGGCTATAGCGGTTATTTCAAAGACCCTGATGGGCACTTGTGGGAAATTGCCCACAACCCCTTCGCTTGGATAGGGCCAAAAGATACCGATTCGTGAATTAGGCGAATGGTTTAAACGTCGCCTCGGTATTCACCTCGTGCTGGATAGCTGTTTTTAATGACAAAATCCAAGGCACCCACCAGCTCGGCAAAGTTTGGACGTATAAACGGCATGGTTTGTATCGAAGAAAAATACAGGCTTTGATCTGGGCTTATTAAGAATAAACCGGGCTCAGAAAACAACGCAGGCTCTTCTATACCCAGCGATGTTTTTCCACGCGAAGTAGAAATAAACAAACCCCATTCTTTTGCGACAGATAACGGTAAATCGTACGCAAATTGTAACGTGCTTGAGCCAACTTTATCGGCCATGGCTTGAGTGCGCTCTTGATTATCACTGCTAGCCGCTACAACTGTAATTCCGCGCTCAGCTAATGCGGGTAATTGTTCATCGAGCTCTTTCAAATATTTAGCGCAAATAGGGCAATGCAAACCGCGGTAAAACACCACCAAGGTACCGCGATCGCCACTGGCGGTGGATAAATCAAACTCAGCACCCCCTAATGTGGGTAGTTTAAGGTTTGGCGTTTTTTGACGTGGAATAAGCATAGTGGCACCTCTTTTTAAGTTAGAATCACACTTTACAGTACATTCTGCTATCATATGTGCATATTTGATGATGGAATGTACAAAAAGATGCCACTTGATCGCCTAAGCACCTTATTCCGACAAGCTCACTTCAGCATCGCCAACCCTCCCCTAAACCTATCAGCGCCGATGTTAGTGCTTTCTGAGGCTCAATCAGGACACATCGAGATTCGCTATCAGCGCAGCGCGCAAAATAGCAATAATGATCCTCTCGCTATATGCATAGATTTTGGCGGAGAGCAAAGTGCGCTGTTTCAAGCCATTCCTGATGCAATCAGAATGAATTTGAATCCGCAACACGCAGCATGGGCGGTGGCACAAACGGTCTTAACCGAACTCAAAACACCTCGATGTGGCGGTCCTATTATGTTGGAACGGCTGGTCGAAGTGTTGATGATATACCTGCTTCGGGATGCCATAGAATTTGGGGCTCAACAGACGGGCATGTTATTAGGGCTGGCCGATCCTCAATTAAAGCATGCATTAGTTGCTGTGCATGACTCCCCAGACCACCCTTGGACCGTAGATGAGTTGGCACATCAAAGTGGCGTTTCTAGAACCGTTTTTTATAAACGTTTTAATGAAAAAGTAGGCTGCTCCCCTTCTCACTACCTCCGCCAATGGCGACTAACTTTAGCCAGAAGCCAACTGCTTAAAGGTCATCGAATTAGCCAAGTTGCAAAGTCAATTGGGTATCAATCTAACGAAGGATTCTCACGGGCGTTCCACCAGCATTTTGGGGAATGGCCGAGTGAGGTGGGGGAGTGAGGGATTTTGGCTGCGGGCTTCGGGCTGCGGGTAAGGTCACAACAGGGGAACAGTCGCGTCTTCGCTTTGCTGCGAACACTCCTACCTGGGTACTAGCCCTGTAGGAGTGTCCGAAACATCGTGAGGTGTGAGTGTTTTTGGCTGCGGGCTGCGGGTAAGGTCAAAACACCGGAACAGTCGCGTCTTCGCTTTGCTGCGAACACTCCTACCTTGGGTGCTAGCCCTGTAGGAGTGTCCGAAACATCGTGGAGGCGCGACAATCATTTATGCATTTACTTGCAGCTTGAAGCTAAAAACTTGCAGCTTTCCAAAACCTTAAGGCACTGGGTGACCGTCTGAAGCGGTCCAAATTTCGAACCAGGTGTGGCGGTCTATCTTAATGTTTAACGCTTCGCTTAAGCCGTTTATTCGGCTTATGTTGTTGGTTCCTGCTACCGGCATAATATTAGCTGGATGTGCTAACAACCAAGCTATCGCGACTAAATCTACACGCGTGTTTTGAGCTTCAGCAACACGTGATAACAACGGCATTACCCGCTGTGCAGCGGCACTATTGCCAAATATTTCACCACCAGCTAATGGCGACCATGCCATGATTTTTATACCGTCATTTTGTAACGCCGATACATCACCGTTTCTGAAAGGTTCTTTCGCCAGAACGTTTATTTCGATTTGGTTCAGCACCAATTTATGGTGCATATTATTTTGTAACCAACGCCAATCTTCAGGCTGAAAATTAGAAACGCCAATAGTTTTGACCTTGCCTGAATCAATCAATAAATCTAACGCCCGACCAGTTTTTTCTGCATCCATGAAAGGGTCAGGGCGATGCAAAAGCAGTGTATCTACAACATCGGTTTGCAACAGACGCAAAGATTCCGTAACACTTTTTTCAATGTACTCTGGCGACGTATCGTAAAACCCAACATTGCGCTCAGGAAACTTATCGGTGTTCATGCAGATATCGCATTTAGTCACTATTTCCATTTGATCTCTAAGTGACTTGTTTTCTGCGAGCGCCAATCCAAATAGCTTTTCGCATTCGTGATTACCATAAATATCGGCATGATCAATTGTAGTGATGCCTTCCGCCAATACGGCATCAATTTTTGCACGTACGTTCTTAATGCTGGTATCCGAATCATCAGCCAAACGCCAAGCGCCATAGATAAGGCGACTTAGACTCACCGAAGAATTTGGCAACGTAATTCTTTGCATAACACACCTTTAAACCCTAAAAATTAAGGTAACTGTAACGCTACGGCGGCCAATAGCAACCAACAACCACCTGAAAACTCGCACTTTGGTGCGAACCGCAAACAAGCCAACCAAACTGAAAACTGTTAAACTGACAAAAAACCAATAGGAACCCAACTTTGTTGTATATCTCGAATAACGTCAGCCTCAGTAGCGACGAAATAGAGCTAAACGCCATCCGCGCACAAGGCGCTGGCGGGCAAAATGTCAACAAAGTTTCATCTGCCATACACCTGCGCTTCAACATACACGCATCTTCACTGCCCTACTTTTACAAAGAACGCCTACTTGCCTTAAAAGACAGCCGCATCACAGCAGATGGCATCGTCATCATCAAAGCCCAACAACACCGGACCCAAGAAAAAAACCGAACAGACGCGCTAGAACGCCTAAAAACCCTCATCCTAGAAGCCACCGTAGTGCAGAAAACTCGCAGACCCACCAAACCTAGCCGTAATTCGCAAAAGCGCCGAATGGATAAGAAAACCAAACACAGTCGGACAAAGGCTTTGAGGGGCAGGGTTAAGGACGGGTAAAAAACAACGGATGTTGTTTTTTTAAGCTGCCAGTTTTTAGCTGCAAGCTGCAAGTGAAGTGCAAAAAAACATCGCGGCTTCGCTTTGCTTCGCGCGCTTCTACTTGGGTGTGGCGTTGACGGTTAGCTTTGGCGGTGGGTTGCGCTGGAGCGGGCATCTGAGCCATGGCTGGCGAAGTTTAGCGGTGCAGGATGAACGAACAGCGACCCGCGGAAGTGGAGCGCGCCGCCAATGCGGGTTTAATCTGTTTAAGGCTGCGGGTAAGGTCAAAAGATGAAAACAATCGCGGCTTTGCTTTGCTTCGCGCGCTTCTACTTGGTTATAGCGTTGAGGGCTAGCTTTGGCGGTGGGTTGCGCTGGAGCGGGCATCTGAGCCATGGATGGCGAAGTTTAGCGGTGCAAGATGCACGAACAGCGACCCGCGGAAGTGGAACACGCTGCCGAAGCGGGTTTAACCTGTTTCAGGCTGCGGCATAGGGCTGCGGGTAAGTTCAAAAGATGAAAGCAATCGGGTCTTTGCTTTAAGTGCTCAGGCTTTGAAGTTGGAGACTAGCTTTGGCAGTGGGTTTCACTGGAGCGGGCATCTGAGCCATGGATGGCGAAGTTTAGCGGTGCAGGATGCACGAACAGCGACCCGCGGAAGTGGAACACGCTGTCGAAGCGGGTTTAACCTGTTTAGGGCTGCGGGCTTCGAGTAAGGTCAAAACATTAGAGCATTCGCGTCTTCGCTTTGCTTCGAGAGTTCCAACCGAGAACCCTTAATACTTACCGCTTTAAAATGTTCCTCACGTTTTCAGCCAGTTTCTGTATTTTGGTAAAATTGCTTCTATACTGAAAAAACAGCAATTTATCGAGTAGGTTGACAGAGTATGGCAGAACAAAAATATAGATTGGTCACTCGGAGTGATTTTGATGGCTTGGTTTGTGCCGCCATTTTAAAAGAACTCGATATGATCGACGATATCTTATTCGTGCACCCTAAAGACATGCAAGATGGCAAAATTGAGATCACATCGAATGACATAACCACCAATCTGCCATTTGTAGAAGGCGCCTATCTAGCCTTTGACCATCATTTAAGTGAAACCATTCGTAATGAAAAAAGAGCAAACCACATAATTGACCCTACCGCTCCTTCAGCGGCGCGGGTTGTATACGATTATTATGGTGGTAAAGAAAACATAGGTCACATTTCAGATGAACTTATGATCGCGGTGGATAAAGGCGATTCAGCAAACTTTACCAAAGATGAAATTCTAGACCCTCGTGGCTGGGATTTAATGAACTTCTTAATGGATGCACGAACCGGTCTTGGCCGCTTTAGAGAATTCACCATTTCTAATTATCAATTAATGATGAAACTTATCGATGAGTGTCGTCGCAACCCCATAGAAGAAATTTTAAAAATGCCCGATGTTCATGAGCGCGTCGAGCTTTATATGGAACACCAAACCAAAGCGAACGAACAAATAATGCGCTGTGCCACGGTTCATAAAAACTTGGTCGTGCTAGACTTGCAAAATGAAGACCCCATTTGGGCAACCAATCGTTTCATTATTTATGCCTTGTTCCCACAATGTAATATTTCTATTCATCGAATGTGGGGCCTAAAGCAACAGAACACGGTATTTGCCATCGGAAAATCGATTCTTGATAAATCTTCAAAAACCAATGTCGGTGAACTTTGTTTATCTTATAACGGTGGCGGCCATCATGCTGCAGGGACCTGCCAAGTGAGCAATGAAGAAGCGGATGATGTTTTAGCGATTCTGATTGATAAAATCACGCGAGACGGTTAAATACTATAAAATAAGGGGTGAACAATGATTCGGCAGGCCACCAATACCGACTTTCCTGAGTTAGCCGACATATATCACGATGCAAGCTTGTTGGCTCACCCCTTCATAGACCCTGAATTTGTTGCGAAAGATCGCCACCGAGTTCGAGATGAATACCTTCCACTGAATCAGTCTTATGTCTATGAAAAGAATGGCCTAATCCTTGGCTTTATCTCACTGACACAAAGCCACATCAATGGATTATTTGTAGTCGTAGATGAGCAACGCAAAGGTATTGGTTCTGATTTAATTAAACACGCAAAAGAACGACATAAGCAGTTAGAGTTATATTGTTTTGCCGACAATTACAAAGCGCAACGCTTTTACTTTTCTCAAGGCTTTGAAATCACAGGTGAACAAAAAAATGCACACTTGCCATTTGATGAGTACATCATGCGTTGGGAAAAAGCCGCGGCTTAATCCCACGCATTGTGATCGCGTTTAGCCTAAATAACGATTCTTAATATGATTAATAAAGTAACTCGAGTTAAGTGGTTCACCCGTTGCATTAATCATTAACTCATCGTAACTGTTCAAGCTGCCTTGGCTCCAAACATTATTCCCTAACCAATCAAATATCGGTGCAAGCTCAAGCGACGCAATTAAATCGGCCGCATTAGGGATTTGCTTTAGCATGGCATCATGCAATTGAGCCGCATTCATGGCCCCTAATGTATAAGAAGGGAAATAACCCACCGCGCCACCCGGCCAATGCACATCTTGCATAGGTCCATTCTTATAATCACCGCGCGTATCTAGCCCTAAGTAGCGACTCATCGCGTCATTCCAACGCTCTGGAATGTCTTTGACACTGGCTGAACCTAAAATAATATCGCGCTCTAATTCATAGCGAAGAATAACGTGTAATGGATAAGTAACTTCATCGGCGTTGACACGAATTAACCCCGGTTCAACGTGCGTATACATTTTACGCATATTCTCAGCGCTGTAGGCTGGGTCGTTACCTGCGTATTGTTGCACTAAAGGCGCGATAGCATTAATAAACGGCGCTGAACGACCCATTTGCATTTCAAAAAACAAACTTTGGCTTTCGTGTACGCCCATGCCCATGGCTTGACCTACGGGCTGGTAGCGCCAGTCTTTCGGCAAACCCGTTTCATAGCGTGAGTGCCCCGTTTCATGGATAACACCCATAATGCCTTCAATAACGTTGTTTTCATCGTAACGTGACGTAATTCGACTGTCGTCACTCACGCCACCACTAAACGGGTGCGCGGCTTCGTCTAAACGGCCTTGGTTAAAGTCAAACCCTAGTGCGCCCATTAACGCTTTCGCGAGTTCAATTTGTTTAGACTTAGCCACCGGTGCCGAAGGTTGAATAATCGCTGACGCCGCGTTTTGCTTTTCCGTAATCTGTTGCAATAAACCTGGTATGGTTTCTTTTAATTCAGCGAACACTGGATCTATGCGGCTCATTTTTGTGCCCGGATCAAATATATCGAGCATGGCTTCGTAATCATTCGCATAACCATTTTCTGCACCCAAAGCACTGTTAAGTGCTTGTGCTTTCTCTTTGGTTAAGTCGAACACTTTTTGCAACATGGGCTCAAAGTCGGTCCAGTTATTGTCTGCTCGCATCGCTCGCCACGCGTATTCACATTCATTTGTCGCCATCGAGATGGCTTCTACCAAAGCTTTGGGCATGGCAGTGGCGTGCTGCCATTCTTTTTTCATTTGTTTTAAGTTAGCTACTTGCCAGGTATTTAATTTTGACTGTTCCTGTTCTGCACGCGCGAAGTCATCGGCCAATGCCGGGTTTTGCAATATCTCAGTCGTTAATACGCTAAGCTCAGCTAATGCTCGGCCTCGTGCATCGTTACCACCACTGGGCATCATGACTTGCTGGTCCCAACCTAACATAGCGCCCGCGTGATCTAATTGTGCAAGCCTATAAAAGGTTTTTTCTAGTGAGGCGTAACTCATTGATATTGCTCCCTTAGCGATTGTCGAAACAGTAAAAGTTCGTCAGTATAGTGGCTTATTCCATAAAGTATTACGAGACATCTAATGTTGTTATCTGATTTGACTGTCAAAATTGGTGCACAGTTTTTGTTATCTGTAAAAAACTGGGAGATCCAACCATCTGAGTCTTGGCTGGTCATGGGCACAAACGGCAGTGGCAAAACCACGCTAGGAAAAGTACTTGCCGAGGAGCAGCCACTTGCCTCAGGCGAAATAGTTGGCTTACCTAAAAAGGTTAAGTTTTTGTCATTAGAAAGCCAACAAGAACTCTACGAACGCGAACTGTACCGCGACGACACAGACTTTCTGGATCAAATTGATAACGGCACCCCAGTAAAGGATTTGCTCGTTGAACAACGCCAATGGTCGGATACACATGATCGCATAGTAGCGTCACTGCATTTAGAGCCCCTACTGAACAAAGGCTACCGAGTGCTTTCGAGCGGCGAAGGGCGTCGGGTTATGTTAGCCATGGCGTTACTAGAAGCGCCTGATCTATTAATTTTAGATGAGCCTTTTGAAGGGCTCGATCTAGACAGCCGTAAAGAACTGCATACGTTAATTAACAACCTGATCAACGACGGTCATTGGTTAATGCTGCTTGTGAACCAGTTTGAAGATGCCGTGCTTGGCTTTGATAAGTTAGCCTTTTTAGATAAAGGTAGACTGCTTTATCAAGGTCCGAGATCAAATGAAGCGTCTGAGTCTCAGTGGCAGCATTTAGCCTCCTTGAGCCGAGGTCCTATCGAGCTGCCCGAGACACTGACAAACAACCAAGCATGGCCAAAAGATAAACCGCTTATACAATTAAATAATGGCTTTGTTCAATATGATGAAACCTACCAATTTAAAGATTTGGAGTGGTCATTAATGCCAGGACAACACAGCCAAATTCACGGCCCTAATGGATGTGGGAAATCAACGTTGTTGGGTCTCATTACTGGTGATCACCCACAATGCTACCGAAACGATTTAGCGGTACTGGGCTTTCAACGCGGACAAGGTGAAAGTATATGGCAAGTGAAGAAAAACATTGGCTATGTATCTGGCGCATTACATCGAGATTATAGAGTTTCGGGCAATGCGGTTACCGCTATCATTTCAGGTTTAACCGACTCAATAGGTGTGTACCAGGCCACAGGGGAATCGGAACATAAAATTGCTATGCAATGGCTGGCACTCATTGGCTTAGCCGATAAAGCCAATCGGCCGTTTAAACAGCTTTCTATGGGAGAGCAACGGCTGGTGTTAATAGCACGCGCGCTAATAAAACAACCGACACTGCTCATCTTAGATGAGCCTACTCAAGGCTTAGACGACTTTAATCGCCACTACGTCATGCAGGTTGTCAATGCGCTCATTGAATCGAATGACAGTACTTTATTGTTAGTGTCGCACCGCCAAGATGAAACACTCGACTGCATCGCCTCTCGGTTAGTCTTTAGTGAGTCGCCACAGCCCAATACTTTATTTGAAATTAATGTGTTGAGCTCATCGTATCGAGAAGCTTAAAGCTGGTATGGCGCAGGCGGTGACTAATAGACTCCGCCAATTTCCAGAGTATGTGGAAGGCTAACGCGGGTTCGTCTTCAGCCATTTGCAACAATTGGCGTTTAGTTGTGATGACAAATTGCGTTTTAGTGGTTGCTTCGGCTAACCCTGAACGCGGCGCTCCATCGATAAGCGATAACTCGCCAAAGGTTTGCGATTCTTTCAGCGTGGCTAAAGCTCTAACTTGGTTGTCGGCGGCTGTTTTACTAATGCGGATAGAACCCGAGACAATGAGACCCATGTAGTCGGCTTTGGCCCCTTCATAAAAGATGACTTGCCCGCGCTCAGCTTCATAAGCGGTAAAATACTGGCCCATCAACAAGATGTCACTCCATTGGAAGTCATTCGCCCAGTTTGTAGAATCTATGAGCTCTGCAACGGCTTTGGCTGAAAAGTTTGTGGCTTTGATTTTTTCCATAGCGATTACCTACGACTGCTGATCTTCAGTTAACCATCCAATATTGATTCGGGCAAGATCTGTACAATTTATTTTATGTTTTAGAAGCAGTTCACAGAATCACTTTAAAGTGAGCAAGACCTCGTATTCTTCGGCCGTTACCGGCGATACGGATAAGCGAGATTGCTTCACTAACTTCATTTCTGACAATGTGTTGACGGTTTTTATGGTTGAAAGTGGCACCGGTTTTTGCCATTTTTCGACAAAGGCAACATCAACCAGAGACCAGCGGTTTTTCTCGGCACTGCTTTTTTCATCAAAATACTTAGATTTCGGGTCAAGCGCAAAGTGATCATCGTAGGCGGTTTTAACAATCTTACCTTCCCCGACAATAGCCGGTACAGCACAGGCAGAATGATAAATTAAAACGGTATCGCCCATCGCCATTTCCCGCATAAAGTTGCGAGCTTGGTAGTTTCTAATACCATCCCACGGCTCACCTTTTGAACCTTTCGCTTTTAAGTCATCGATCGAGAACTCGTTAGGTTCGGTTTTTAACAACCAATATTGCGAAGCCATGATGATATATCCCTTTAAAAATTGGTTATAGTTCACGTTTTGACGCTAAGTGCGCCGAAATGAAAACAAAGTTTGAACTTGGGCACAGAACTGGGTTATAAATAAGTGCACCATTAAAAAAGAAGTCAGAAGTAAGCGCAAGTTTGCTATCTGAACATTGAGTAGTCACTAAAAACTTATAAAAAGAATAGCTATGATCAAAAAACGCAGTAAGCCAGATATTATTGTGCTTCTAGTGTTGATGTTAGGGTTGGGCGTTACTGTTTCGAGCATGTCGAACAGCGATCAGCGCCGCCCACTCAGTCAAGCTGAGATTCAAGCCTCAGGCATTATCATTAGCAATAGCCAATAATTAATAGAGTCGCGAAAAGGAGTTCGCGTACTTATCATCACTCTTTTTAAAATCTCAGACTAGTCGACGCAATACCACTGTTTATCTGAAACCACGCCAGTTAATTCTATATCCCAAGGCTCTAGCGGCACCTTCTCTAATTTTTGACATTCATGTGCAACGCCAATCAATTTAGGCTTATGTGGCCAGCTTTCTATGCCAGCAAATGTCCGATCATAAAAACCTCCGCCCATGCCAATGCGCCCGCCAAACTCATCAAACCCGACTAAAGGCAATAAAACCATACTGAGCTGCCAAGATTTAATTCTCTGTTTCGCTTGAGGCTCTGGAATACCAAAGTGATTATTTAACAGCGGCGCGCCTGCGAAGTATTGGGCAAACCACAAGCGTGGCTTAAACGGATGCAGTACTGGCAAATACACTTCTATGCCTAGGTCAAAACAATACTCCATCAAAGGTTTTAGCGAAATTTCTCCATCAGCAGCCCAATACATAGCAATACGTGGCGTTTTAGCAACGCTAAGTTGTGGCCTAATGGCTTCTACTAACGCATTCGCTGCCGTTTGTTGCTCTGAATAGGAAAGAGAACGTCGCGCTTTTCTTAGCCGGCGTCGTAATTCTACTTTTTGGATAGTATTTGAAGGATTGGGTGTTGCATTAACCGACATAAACAGTCAAACCCTGCATCAAAAGAAGGGAGATAGAGCCCCAAGTTACCGCTGCTATGTGAGACCTTGAACCGTAGAGTTCAAGACGGAGCCTTCCGAACTGAATTAGGCTTTCTGCTCAAGGCAGACATGCACACATCAATCACAGGCCGACCCCTAAATAAGATTTATCGGCAGAGGACTTTGCACAGCTGGCGAGTAACCCAGGGTTAAAACGATTATAACTAAAAATTAAAAAATCACAGCCTTGACATTGAGAAAACAGCCAACAAATTAAGCCACTTTTCGGCTAAGCCAGAGCATGCCCGCATTCCAGCGGTTAGAACTTTTTCAACCATTCTTCATGCGAATAAGTTCTAACCCATTGGTCGTTTAAACTGACCGTGACGCCATTTTCTGAATGTACGACGGCCAGTAAATTGCCATCGTCGTCTTTGTAGTGCACTTCTCCGACAACCTCAGATACATCGCTTCCTAAAAAGCTCCAGCGCACGTCTGTAATGGTTTGAGCCGTTATTCGGCCTTTATAAGCGTGTGTGTTGTACTGGTAAACGCCGGCGTGGCTGTATTGAATGGTCCACTCTAGCTGGGTTAAACCACTGTATTGAGCTTCTAACAGTACATCGGCAGAATAATCGGATACACGAATGGTATGGTTGGCACGTTTTATATCGATACCGCCGGACAACGTATAATCTAGGCTTAGTGATTGCTCACTTATATGGCCGTTGAAGCTACCGGCCACCACACCATCTAAGGTTGCCTGTGGCTGGCGGCACTGATTAAAAGCAAGGTTAAACTGCCCTTTAAACTCAGGTTCAACCTCTGAGTACTCACCCGTAAATTGATAATCACCAGACTCGTTTAAACACTTGTCTTCAACATAAAAATTAGCGAGCGCTTTGGCAGACAAACGATTTAAGCTTTTAGTGAGGGAGGCTTGGGACTGAACACCAATGTGCACCGTATCGTTAATATCGGTGGTAACAGAGCTCGCGGCGAGGATAGTCTCAACATTATCAGCATTGATTTCCGTATCGGGCATACAGGCTACTAACCCGAAGGTTGCAGCCGCCAACACAAATCCTTGAATGTTCATAATTACCTCTTCACAAGCTTTAGGTTACATTAACCCTGTAAAGCTGAGTGTAACCTGAACCATTACAAAATATTTGCGCTAGATCGCATTTATGGCATTAATAGAGAGGAGAAATCAAGTTTTTGCCAACTGAGTAACCCTTTGCCATTTTCAACATCAGGGTTAGCCACTAATAAAGAATAAAACTTAAACAGGTTCTACTGGATCAAAATCTAGATCGAAGTCGTCATCTGAGCTTTCCGGTAAAACGGCGTCTATTTTTGCGCTGAGCTTTTCTATGGCGGCACTGTTGTTTTCGAGGCTTGGACTGGCTTGCAACAACTCATGGGTTAAGTTTAATGCGGCCATAACAGCGATTCTTTCAATACCGAACACTTTGCCTGTGCCACGAATTTCTTTCATTTTCTCATCGAGTTTACGCGCGGCTTCTGTTAGCTCATTTTCTTGGCCTGCTGGGCACGCCACTCGGTAATCACGATCTAATATGGATACGTTAAGTGTATTTTGTTCAGACATCTGGCGCCTCCATGGTTTTCAGTCGCTCGATCATAGCTTCTACACGGCTGCGGGCCAGCTCGTTTTGTTTAATGAGCTTAGCTCGCTCTGTTTTCCATGCTTCACGTTCGGCACTCAACAGTCGGTTCTCTTGCTCTAATTTTCGATACGCTTTTAGCAGCTCGTCGATTTTACTTTCGAGCCCAAGCAAATTTTGATTAGCCATAATCACAGAAATCTCAATACACAACAAAAGACGTGTTATTTAACACAACAGTAAAAACCCTTACTTTTTACATCACTAGGGCCGAAAAATCATCCATCACATTAAGTTTATCAGGCTGGTTGTTAGGATGCATTGCCCATTCGCTCAGAATATGTGAGGAATCAAGCAAAAATCGTCATTTTTACAGTTTGACGCCAATAAAATTAGCACGAATGTTTAGCAACTGCCTTGAATAACGTATTATCTGCTGCATTAATGTCGCTTCACCGAGCCTACACTGGAGAATTTATGAGTAACACACCCCAATCGGGTATTGCACTAACCTATGATGATTTAGCCGCCCTTTTCGTCAAATTAGGCTCAAGTTTAGCGCCAAATTACCTTCATGGCTCTATTTGCGGTGTTCTCGCCGCCGGTAAACGCATGGCTCAAGAAGATTGGCTGGATTGGGCATTAGATCAAATGGCCCCAAGCCAAGAAGTAGAAGAAAGCCACGTGACCATTCTGCAAGGGCTTTACTTTAAAGCATTATCTGAGTTTGAAGACCCCGGTTTAAGTTTCAGTTTATTGTTGCCTGATGAAGACGCCCCGATGCTCGACCGCCTCTTTGCGCTCAGTGAATGGACGGGCAGTTTTTTAGGGGCATTTGGTGCGGCCGGAACGGTTCAAGAGACCAGCGATATGCCAGCGACCATTCAAGAAATTTTAGAAGACTTAGCCGAGATAGCACAAGTAGATGCACAAAGTGGTGACAGTTTAGAGAACGCTGAAGAAGACTACTTAGCTATTGCCGAGCACGTAAAAGTAAGCGCTATTACCGTCTACCTCGAGTACAACGAGCCACCTAAATCTGACGATTCTGAATCCGTTATTCATTAAAGGTTATTCGATATGAAAACAATAAGTCACAGCGAGTTTGCAACTCGACGCACCAAGTTAATGGAGCAGATGGAAAACGGTAGCATCGCTATTATTCCAGCTGCTAAAGAGCAAATTCGTAACAATGATGTACACCATCTTTTTCGCCAAAACAGCGATTTTCAATATTTAACCGGTTTTGAAGAGCCCGAAGCAGTATGTGTGCTCATGCCAGGGCGCGAGCAAGGTGAATACGTATTATTTGTTCGCGATAAGAACAAAGAACGTGAAATTTGGGACGGATACCGTGCCGGTCCTGATGGCGCGGTTCAAGACCATAAAGCCGATGATGCTTTTCCAATAGACGATATCGACGATATTTTACCCGGTCTTATGGAAGGTAAAACTCGCGTGTATGCACACATGGGTGTTGATTCTGGCTTTGACCACCAGCTTATGGCTTGGTTAAACCAAATTCGCGGCAAAGTTCGTCAAGGTGCGGTACCACCGGAAGACTTTTCTGATATTGCCCACCTGCTGCACGATCAACGCTTGTTTAAAAGCAAGCAAGAAATCGCAATTATGGCCGATGCCGCGAGCATTTCTGCACGCGCCCACACGCGTGCCATGACCAGCTGCAAGCCAGGTATGATGGAATACCAGCTGCAAGCCGAAATTGAGCACGAATGCATGATGGCCGGTAGCTTGAGACCTGCCTATACAGCCATTGTAGGGGGTGGAAAGAACGCCTGCATATTGCATTACATTGAAAATAATCAGAAGCTAAATGATGGCGATTTAGTCTTAATCGACGCTGGCTGTGAACTGCAATACTACGCCTCTGATATTACCCGGACTTTTCCGGTCAACGGCACATTCTCAACGGAGCAACGTGCAATTTATGACTTAGTGTTGAAGTCGCAGTTGGCCTCGATTGATGCAGTAAAACCCGGCAACAGCTGGATTGATCCACACAATGTGGTCGTAGAAATCCTAACCGAAGGGCTAGTAGAGCTCGGTATTTTATCGGGCGATGTAGAGCAGCTCATTAAAGATGAAGCTTATAAAGAGTTCTTCATGCACAAAACCGGACACTGGATAGGCATGGACGTTCATGATGTAGGCGACTACCGAGTCGGTGGCGAATGGCGCGTGCTTGAGCCGGGCATGGTGCTTACAATTGAGCCAGGTATTTATATCTCGCCAGATAACACCGATGTAGATGAAAAATGGCGTGGAATCGGCGTACGTATTGAAGACGATATCGTTGTGACTAAAGATGGCTGTGATGTTTTATCAAAAGACGTCATTAAAGACCCAGCCGATATAGAAGCCTTAATGAAAGGCGGGCAAGCTAGTTTGTTTTAAATAACTCAGGCGCGACTCAACCTCGCGCCTTATTTTTTGCCTTTATAAAAGGGTACCTATGAAACACGTAGTGGTGGCCGGAGCCACAGGTTTAATTGGTCAGCAATTATTAAAACAACTTACTGTTGAACATTGTCAGCACGTCACCGCTCTCAGTCGGCGGAAAATCAATCTCCCACATTCGAATCAATCTGTGTTATTAGTCGATTACAGTGACTTAACCTTAGAGCCAGCTCTAGATGAGTCTTCTGTTGTTATTTGCGCTTTAGGGACTACCATAAAAACCGCAGGGTCTAAGAAAGCGTTTGCCGCTGTCGATTATGACATGGTCATAAATTTAGCTAACCAGGCACTCTCTAAAGGTTATAAACATTTTGTGGTTGTATCTAGTTTAGGGGCCGACAAGCCAGGAAGTAATTTTTACTTACAAACCAAACATAAAATGGAATCAAGCTTATTTCCATTGCCGTTTACCAGCCTTACCATTGTAAGGCCGTCTCTTTTATTAGGGGCTAGAGGAGAGTTTCGGCTAGGCGAAAAAATGGGCGAATTGGCTGCAAAGGTTTTTGCTCCGATACTAAAAGGAAAACTTCTAAAGTACCGGCCAATACAAGCCAGCAAAGTATCGAATGCCATTCTCACTCACTTAAAACAATCGCCAAAAGGGCACTGTGTAATCGACAATACTAGCCTTCATAAGTTGGGCAAGGGCTAAAGCGAATTCTTGTCACTCGCTTTAGCGAGCCACTGAAACACCTTACTTTCAAATAAACTAGGGTCTATCGGCTTCGGTATAAAATCATTCATGCCGGCGTCTAAACAGGCCTCACGCTCTCCAGCCATTGCACCCGCTGTTAACGCAATGATAGGCACATTTTTTACTCGCTTGCCTGCGTGACCATTGCGAATGGCACGAGTCGCATCAAAGCCATTCATCACCGGCATTTGGCAATCCATCAAGATGAGATTAAAGCGCACATCGGTTTCATCGTTTAATATGCTGAGCGCTTTTTCACCGTCACCGACAGAATAGGTGGTTACGGGAAAGCGTACTAATAAACCTTCGGCAACGACCCTGTTTATCTCATTATCATCTACGATTAACACATTGTAATTGCTTTCTGGCATATCCAAAATTTCTTGCGCATCGGGCAATTTAGTTAAATTTTTGGGCATTGTATTAGGGTGTCGTAGCTTCTTAAGTAACAAATAGAGTGGGTAAGGTAGTATCGGACGCTTTATAAAACCATAGGGAATCGTACCTTGCTCTAATATGTCATTGGAGTAGTGTTCATTACTTAACACTATAATTTTACACGCCTGCTCTTTGGTTAATTTTTGATACAACTCATCAAATGAGTCTTGCGTAAAGTGCTCATCAATCACCAGCAAATCTATTGGGTATTGTGCCGCTAAATTTATACAACTTTGCACATCATTGTATACCGAAACGAGCATTTCCCAACGGTTAAACTGACGATACAAAATATCCCGCTCTCGACTATCTTGCATAATCAGGTGGCAGTTTATTTTGGTTTCTTTCGGAAACTCAAAAAAACTAAAATCAGGATCAACAATTTCCGGCTCAAAGGTAAAGGTAAATTCACTGCCCACGCCAATGTTGCTGCGCAGTGAAATATCCCCACCGAGTAAATTAGCCAGTTGTTTTGAAATGGATAGGCCCAGCCCAGTACCCCCGTAATTTTTTGCAATGGAATTCTTTGCCTGAATAAAGGGTTTAAATAGCTTCGCTTGTTGATCGGCTGATATGCCGATACCCGTATCTGCAACGATGATCTCAATGGCAGGGCGATTAAAATTAGTCGAAGTCGTCGTTGAGGCCAGTTTTACGGTTATCGTACCTGTGTGCGTAAACTTAATGGCGTTACCCACAAGATTTGTTAAAATTTGCTTTATTCGATAAGGGTCAGAGACTATTTTTTCATAGTTTAAATCAGCGCAATCGAACAACAATTCAAGGTTTTTAGCCGACGCGTTTATTGACATGCTTTCCATGATTGCACTGGTTGTTTCAATTAAATTTAACTCAGTGAGCTCAATATCCAATTTGCCGGATTCAATTTTAGTTAAGTCCAATAAATCGTTAATTAAAATGGATAAGGTTGCAATACTGTTTTTAGCCATAGTAACGTAACCGACTTGATTCTCAGTTAGGTTTTCTCGCGATAACAGTTCTAACATGCCACGAATACCATTTAATGGCGTCCTAATTTCATGGCTCATGTTGGCAAGAAAAGCACTCTTGGTTTGGCTTGCACTCACGGCTTCTTCTGTGGCTATTTCTAGTTGCTCAGTACGCTCAATGACTTGCTTTTCTAACGAGTCATTCATGGAAATAATTTCTTCTTGGTTTTCTTTAAGCTCAGTAATATCTCGAACAATGGCTGCAACCGTTGGCGCAATAGAACTGTCTTTTGGGATAACAGGAGAAAGACTTAAAGAGTAAACACGTTTTGTCCCTCTTGAATTGTAAGATTCAACCTCTAGTTGAACCGATTGATTGTTTTCTATAATGGACGTATACAAAGAAGGTTCAAGCCTAGGATTGCGTCCATCGACCGGAATAATATCTGTAATGGGTTTTCCTTCGCTTTGCTGCAACGTTAAACCAAACATATATGAAGCGGATTCATTCCAACTTTTAAGCCTGCCATTACGATCTAAATTAATAATGGAATCAGAAGAGCCAGCAACAATAGCTTCGTAACGCGATTGATCATCATAAAGCGATATTAGCCGGGTTAAATAACGTTTATAAAACCAGATAAACACAAAAGTCACCAAGAACAATAGCGTTACACCGATGAAAATGGCTAATCGCTTGGGTTGCCAGACAGCGTCAAGAGTCGATTTCGGTAGGGTTGAAATTAACACCAACTGGCCGTTTCCTCGATTCGAGTATAGGTAATTCTTTGACAGGGCAAAATGCGTTTCATTAGCCAGTAATATCTGACTCACTTGACTGGCCTTGGGCAATGGTTGTCCATTAGCAAGTGCCGCCCAGTTGGCATCTTCATTATTGAGATCTTGGCCAAACTCAAGCGTTTTAGTCGGGGCTACTATAAAATAACCTTCTGAATTAGTGATGTAGAGTGATAACCCAAGGTTAGAATGAATATTGGTTAGGTTTCCCAATACTTCAGTGGCGTCGAAATTTGCAATAATAAACCCAAAAAAGTTGTAGTTTTCATCAAATACAGCTTTAGCCACGCGAAAAGTGGGCCAAATAGGAACATCTAGAACGCCATACTCTCGGTTTAAATCAATGTTGGATATATAAATTTCTTCAGGCTTTAATCGCTGAATATCATTGAAGTAAAAAGCATCGGATTTTTCTTGGAGTAACTCATCGGGCACTACGGTAACGGCGTCGGAACGCTTTTCGACTCTGATAATTTCTTTACCGTTGTTTTGCGCACTGACAAATCGTAACTGCCGAATAGACGGTGTGCTTTTGATATAGGCCGAAAAAATAGCCGTCAGCCTCTCTTTCCAGCGCTCTGCGGCCACATTTTCTAGGGGATCGATGCCGCCGTTAAGGAGAGCCCGAGTAATGCCGTGAACGGGGGGCGTTGCGTGCAGAAAGTCTACCGCGTTCCTGGCATTATTTAACTCTTTATCCAGTAAACTGTAGGCCGTATCCGAAGCTTGCTCTAATTCACTGGTTTTATCGTCTAATAAGTCCTCTTTAAGCACCCAGGCAACGATAAAATAAAGCAAACCGCAAATGAGTAACGAGGCTAGTCCACTCAATGGTAATGGGCTCTTTTGATAGGTCGTTTTAATCGATTTATTTATGTCCATTAGAGTGCAGTCGCTGCGGCCTTGTATCAGTGTTTGTATGAATGTAACTTAACCTGGGTTGCAGTATCTAATGGTAGACGAATCTTAGTGATTCGCCATACCAGTATAGGCAGTGTGTATTGGCAAATACCCATTTTGTAATCTATTGTTAATATCCTATGCACATTCGAATATGATAGTTCAGGGAACGGTCGCTATGGTTAACAGATTATTCTTCAGGTTATGGTTTCCATTAGGGTTACTGATCATCGGTTTGCTTTACGGCCAATACAGCATTATTCAAACCCAAAAATTCAATGAAACCGCGATTGCAAACGCAGTAACCTCCCAATTATCGCACGTTAATTCAAATATATTAGATGCCGTCGGTTTATATGAATATGGGGTCAGAGGCGTCAGAGGCGCTGTAGAGTCCGTGGGCTTTTACCAATGGAGCTACGATCAGCAATTACGATACTTTCAAAGCCGTGATTACGACACTGAATACCCCGGCGCACGCGGGTTTGGGTTAATAAAGAAAATCTCTGAAGATGAGTTGGATGCGTTTTTAGCGGAAGCAACGAAAGATCGCAATGCGCCATTTGAGTTAAAACAACTATCGAGCCCTCAAGACCCTTTATTTATTATTCAGTACATTGAGCCCGAGATAGATAATGAGCAGGCTATCGGGCTCGATATTGGTTCAGAAGCAAACCGTCGACATGCTGCCTTGACCAGTGCCGCAACCAAATCAACACAGCTCACCGCGCCCATAACTTTGGTACAAGCCAGTGACAAAGTAGATCATGGTTTTTTATTGCTGCACCCCATTTTTGAATCAAAAGATGCTTCGCTTTCACCTAAGTTGTTGGGGTGGTCTTATGCCCCTTTACTGATAAATGAAATACTCGATGCCACTCTGGTGGAGGACGACCTTTATAGAATTACCGTTTCTGATACCACGGCTACACCTGCCATTAACTTTTACTCTACCGACATCGAAGGTTCGAGCTACATAGAAGATTATCAACAATCAGAGTCTATTGTTGTTTTTGGGCGTCAATGGACCGTGTCGATTACGCCAACCCGAAAATTTCTGGATAAGTTAGAGCTGACCACTCCAACCAACAAAGCTTTTACCATTGGCGTGATCACGCTTGTGCTGATAGGGCTAACCTATTTACTGGAGAGTCTGTTCTTACAAAGTGTCCTGAAACTCAGGCAACGCATCGCGTTCGCATCCGTGGTCGATAACTCCAGCGATGGCATTATTGGTGTAGATGAGCACTACAAGATAACCCATTGGAACGACGCGGCTGACAGAATTTTTAATTTACGCGCCAGTGGTGCACGAAATCACCCGATCATTGACTGGTTATCGACCGGTATAAATTCAGATGAAATTGTAAATACATTTAAACGAGTTGCCGCCGGTGACACGGTTAAAAACATGTTATTTACCCTTCCTGGCGATAATCAAGGCGAAATACGAACACTCAATGTGAATATTTCACCGATTATTGCCAGAGATAAGTTTACCGGTGCAACCATTAGCTTAAACGATGTATCGGAGATAAAAAATTTACAACGTGAACTACTTGATAAAAACTCCGATTTAGAAAACGAAGCACAATTACTGGAAGGCGAGCTCAAAAAATCAAGAATTTTAGAACAGGTAGTCAAAGCCACTCGTCACCAGGCGACACTTGCCTGCGACAGTAACGGGGTTATATTGTCTAGCAGCAAGCAGGCCTTAACGATTCTCGGATACAGTGAATCGGAATTAGAGTCTAAGCTAAACATCGTCGATGTTTTAAGATTCACTGACCCGGATATCCCATCTGATACGGCAAAGTCATTTAAGCAACTCATTCGCGTACTCAATGTACCCATACACTCGGCCATCACAAAAAAAGAAGAGTGTAATTTAATCACTAAGAAGAATGAGAGGCTCGCTTGCTTTACGGAAATTACCGCAGTCAATGAATACGAGACAATTTTGGGGTACGTTTTCCAGATTCAAATCACAGGCATGGAATCTGAACACCACCCAGACAGGATCAACGGTACACAGAAAAACCACAGTGCGAACTACCCGACCGTAGCCAGTCGATTATCTAATTTAAGCAACCAACAGGTGAACGCTTTCACGGCGAATGTTTTTCATGAGTTTCGGTCGCCGTTAACGGCTATTCATGGCTATATATCGCTATTTGAACTATCAAAACTTGATGATGTTCAACGCGATTATCTCACTGATATTAAGCGTGCTGTGAATACCCTTACCCACTCAATTGACGATGTGCTCGATTTAGCCTTTTTAGATCATGGTGTTGTTGCTGTGTCTAAGTCAGAATTTGAATTAGATGAACTGCTTGCAGAGGTGTCTCAGAACTTATTTGAATTTACTCAAGGTAAGCGCATAGAGATTCATTTTGATGTTGATATAAATGTTCCATACATTTTAAAAACCGATCGACATAAACTCAAACGGATACTGCTTCATTTAGGAAATAATGCCATCAAATTTACCAACTATGGTGAAGTGGTTTTCAAATTGTCGGTGGCAAAAAGTGAATCGGCATCGGACATCAGTTTACAGCTAGAAGTATCAGATACCGGCATTGGTATACCAGATGCCGACCAAGGCAAAATTTTTAACGAATTTTGGCAGCTTGATAATAGTGAATCTCGCTCGCACAGAGGGCTGGGAATCGGGTTATCGATTGTGAAAAAATACGTTCACTTACTGGATGGCGATATCAATGTAACCAGTACTGTGAATAGAGGGTCTAACTTTAAGCTAACGTTTAAAGCAGAGGCGGGTTCACCCCCTCAAAAAGTGAGTAAATTCACTGAAATAGTCAGTCCAATTAAAGTACTTATTGTGGATGACAACGCGACCAGTGCTCAAATTCTTCAATCGACCATGGGTAAAATTGGTTGGAACGTGACCGTTGCGTCAAACTCCTTTGATGCACTAGAAATCATTCAAACAGCCGTTGCCAAAAAAGAACGATTTGATATTGCGTTGATCGATTGGGTTATGCCAGAAAAAGACGGTTGGGAGCTAGGAAAAGAAATAAAGCAATCGTTAAGCAGCGATGATTTACCGATTTTAATCATGGCCTCAGCCAGAACTCAAGATCAGCTTTATCAGCAATTGGAAAACAACCCAGGAATATTTAACGGTTGCCTAACGAAGCCTATAACACGCACACAAATATTTGATGCTTATATCGATGCCATCCAAACCAAAACGAATCCGATTTTGGTTGAAAAGCCTCTGCCCATGCCAACGGCACCTCTACGGCGAGTGAGGGTGTTAGTGGTTGACGACAACCCGACAAACCAACTGATCGTGAAGTCGCTGTTAAAAACTCAGGGAGCCAGCGTGGCCATTGCCGCCAACGGAAAAGAGTGTTTAAAAGAACTCGAAACAACGTTAATGCCTTATGACGCTGTTCTTATGGATATACACATGGCGGGTATGGACGGACTAGAAACCGCCGCTCGAATCAGGCAAAACGACCTCTACCAAAACATGCCAATTATTCCAATGACCACAAATTTAAAAGACTCGGTCAAGGAGAAATGCCGCCTCTTAGGTATGACGGGCCACATAGAAAAGCCATTCAGCTTGAAAGACATGGTTAATGAAATACTTAAAGCAAAACGCAAAAATCGCGCGATGGAAGCTCAAGAGAAGGCCTTTAATCAAGCCACTCCCGTCGGAGGTGGGTTAAGCCCGGCTGCCACGCGTTTTGGATTAGAAAACGACATTGACTTAACAAGCGCGTTAGTTCGTTTTAACAATATGCCCGAGTTGTACGATAGAGCGCTGCAATTGTTTATTGTCAGCTTAGGTGATTATGCCAACCAGCTCGAAAACAACGAGCTAACACGCGACGATGTGGTATTAATCTTTCATACCTTGAAAGGCACTGCCGCTTCGCTAGGTTTTATAAAATTAGCGGAAATGGCTAAATTTGAAGAAAACCAGCTCGCGAAATGGGTCCACCTTGATGAACGCAACGAAATGCACATGAGCGTTGTGAACCAAATCAAGAGTGCCCAAAATAATGCCATAATGCTAAAAAGTATGTTACAAAGTACGGACAATGCCTCTAAAGTAACCAAGCACGAAAGCTTCACCGAAGCATTTAATGAGCTTAAAAATGAAGTATCTAGCTTCAATATGCATGCCATTGATACTTTTCAGAAAATTACGGTTCATTTGAAAGACGTATCACCCGACATAACAGATAGCCTCATGAGCGCATTAAATGGGTTAGATTTCAAACGTGCCGAGCAGTTAATGAGTGATTTAGAAAAGCTATTAAAAGGTTTAGAGAATGGAAAGTAAGAAAATCGAGGATTTTTCCGAAGTAGATTTATCAAAGGCAAAGATATTGGTTGTCGACGATCAACCGATAAATATCCAAGCTGTTTATAACATACTCTCCGATTCTTATACCGTTCTCGCGGCCACAAGTGGACCGGCTGCTCTTGAAGTATGCAGCGAGGTACTTCCAGATCTAATTTTGCTCGACGTGCTAATGCCTGGAATGGACGGATTAGAACTGTGCGATCAGCTAAAACAGGATGACGCTACTCGGGACATCCCGATAATCTTTGTAACTTCCTTTAATGAACAACACGAAGAAGATGAATGCTGGAGCCGCGGCGGTGTCGACTTCATCATGAAGCCTGTCAACCCGATGACGTTAAAAAACCGTGTCAAGGCACATTTAACCCTAAAGGCACAAAAAGACATGCTGCATAAGCTGGTTTTTGTGGATGGCCTTACGGGTACTTTTAACCGCCGCTATTTAGACTTACACCTTGATCGCGTTAAGAATGAAGCTAGCCGAACAAAGCATGACGCAGGCTGTTTAATGGTCGATATAGACCACTTTAAAGCATTTAATGATGACTATGGCCATATAGAGGGCGATCAAGCGCTCATCTCAACGGCCAATCTAATTCGAAAAGCTTTATTGAGACCAACTGACTTTGTGGCGCGCTATGGTGGTGAAGAATTTGCCGTCATTTTACCCGATACCGATTTACCAGGGACACTTGAAGTTGCCAATCGTATAAAATCGGCCTTTGATTCTGAAAAAATCACCAACAGCGAAGGTACTAGCAACCCAATAACCGTAAGCATTGGCGCTTCGACAATACTTTCATGTAGCAATGTTGAAGTTATTGAATGTTCAGATACATACCTATACGAAGCTAAGAATCGTGGGCGCGATCAAATATATCATCCTTCTCTAGAAAGCCCGGATATCTCTTAAAAGTTCACCCTTTTTGATACTCATTAAACCCAAGGCCAGAAATGACCTTGGGTTTAATTTTTAATGCTCTTGTAGAACGAGTTTTAGATTGCTTAGCTGAAGATACATGTAAAAAATAGGAACGTTGACGACCCGGTGTTAACAGTTCGAACGCTTCAAAAAACTCAGGGTCAGATTCAAGCGCCACAAGCAACTCTTCTGGCATGACATATTTTTCGGTATTCTTTTCAACTTTTCTTCCTGCTCTTACTAACTCAATGCCTTCTTGAATGTAGCCTGCAAGTACATTTTTGTACTTTTTAATGTCGTCTACACTGGTAAACTTTGCCACTCGGCCTGCCTCTGAATTGGGCCCCGGTTTATGTAATATATTTTCTGGGTCTTTTAATAAGGAGCCTTTAAAAAAGGTCATGATAGCGTGCTGTTTAAACGCACTGACAATAACAACATTGGTACCTTGGTAGGTATAGCAAGGTTGGCTCCATTTCAATTCTTCTACCAGCCCAGCACTCAATGCTATTTGCCGTAGCATGGCCAGTTCCTGCGCCCAGGTATGTACTTTGCAATCTGGTGTGCTGCCTTTTTCACAACGACCACAACCAATCGTAAAATACTCTTCAATGGTGGTAATTTTCATTTTCATGGCTGTGTGACTCTGCTACTTGTTTTATTAAAGCGGAAGAAAGGCATTGAATGGCGCATTGTAAAAGCGCCGTTCAATACCTTAATAGGGTGTAAGTTTAAGCTTGAGACATATCAAACACCTGAGCTACCTCGACACTTCCGCCTGCGTCTAAAATAGGACATTTACTGGCCAATTCGGCGGCCGCTTCAGCATCGCTAGCTTTAAAAACACCGTATCCGGTCACTGGGTTACTGCCACCGTCGTTTGTCACTTTTCCACCGGCATGCACGGTTATGTTTGGTCCAACAGGGTTACCCCCATCTACAACCGCGTCACCCATTCCTTCATACCATTGTTGCCAAGCTTTAATAGTGCTTTGAAATTCTTCTTCAGATTCTGGCTCTTTGCCGCCATGGTATACAAATAGATAGTTATTCATCATGAATGCTCCAAAATATGATTAACGTTTAGGATACGGGCTTTAATGCCACGCTCCTACGATGCCACCGACAAGTGTAAAAGTGACGATGTGGTAACCGGCGTTAATGGCATACAGGGCTAAAGATCGACGTTCAAATAAATCATTAATGGCAAATGCCATCGCCACCCAACCAAAACCCGTTATAAAACCATAAAACACACCCGAACCGAATGTGCTGCTCGGACCTAAGAACATGGCTAAATTAAATGCAATGACCAAGCTGGCTAAAAAAGCGAGCCCGAATACCTTTTTCATATCAACTTCGGCGATGGATTCTTCCGTGAGGCCCGCTTCAGCCATCCAACGCTTTCCAAAGCCTATTGGTGAATACCAGACACCGCCTATAACAAAGCTTGATGCCGCGGCGACAAAAATTGCGAGTATGTTGAGTTGAGATATGTCCATTTCTGCTTCCTTTTTATTGTTTTTTTAAGTTAAGCACGGTATGAGGTTTGCCTTAAGAAACTACTTCTTGCGCATATTGGCGAGATAATCCGCTCTTACGATCTCAGTTAAAATGTTTAAATCGACATCGTCTAATTTATTGATATAAAGGCACGCAACGGATTTTTTATACTTTCCTAACTGTTCGTACAGACTAGCAGCCCCTTCAAATTTGTCACCCACATACAGCGTCATATTTGCTTTTCGGGGTGAAAAGGCTGTCACAGGCATAATTCCAGAGCGACCACTGTCGTAATGAAATTCCATTTGCCCGAAGCCAATAATAGATGGCCCCCACATGACGGCCGCTTGCCTTGTAACATTGGTAAATAGTTCTAACAGAACTTCTGCATCGGCTAAACGCCGTTTCACCGTAACCGTTTTTAAGAACTCAGAGACGGGTACATCGGTGGGCTGGGTTTTATTTGTAGTCATAAACACATCCAAAATCAGAAAGAGTTATTAACGTTGATGCATACGACTCAACGTTTAGCGATAGCGGGCTAATTTGCTTGCTAAACTGCACTTAACCGCCGGCCATTCATGGTCAATGATCGAAAACACGACGGTGTCTCGATAAATTCCCTCGGGCGATTTTTGATGGTTTCGTAGCACGCCATCTTGTTTAGCGCCTAAACGTGCAATGGCTTGCCTTGAGGCCAAATTATGCCAGTGCGTTCTAAACTCTACAGCAATAGCCTCTAAGGTTTCAAATGCATGGGTGAGTAGCAGTTGCTTGCACTCGGTATTTACGGATGAACGTTGGAAGCTTTTTGCATACCAAGTATAGCCTATTTCAACCCGATGATTTTTTGAATCTGCATTGCAAAACCGAGTAGAACCTATAACTGTATTAGTGGCGCGGTCAATTACTACAAATGGCAAAGCTACGCCTTTTTCTTGATCAAGTAGGGCTTGTTTTACATAGGCGGAGGCCGATTCTTTACTGGGCACCCCGGTAAACCAAAGCTCCCAGAGACAGCCATCAGCGGCGGCTTGAACCAGTGCTTCAATGTGCGTTTCGCGCAAGGGTCTTAAAATGACAGATCTAGAGACTAACTCAACTTCTTGTAACCACATAACGACATCCTTGAAAGAACGTTACATAAAGGCGGCTGGCATGTGCTAACCGCCAAATCCTAATCAATGATTAACGACCAAATCTATCCGCCGCTGCAGGCTTATTGTTTACGATGCCTTCAATTTTCGCCATAATTTCAGGGGTTAGTTTCGCCAACGAATCCATCGCGCTTAAGTTATCTTCAAGTTGCGACAAGCGTGAAGCGCCCAATATTACGGTACTAACATTGGGGTTCTTTAAACACCAAGCAATCGATAAGTGGGCCATACTAATGCCTATCTCATTTGATAACTCGGTTAATTGCTTAATTTTGGACAGCTTTAACTTACCTTCTTCGCTCATCCAAAGATCACGCAACCACTCGTAGCCTGGTAAATTTAAACGGCTATCATCTGGAATGCCTTCATTGTACTTTCCTGTTAGCATGCCGCTCGCTAAGGGAGACCAGATAGTGGTACCCATTCCATATTCTTCATACAACGGCGTAAACTCACCATCAACTTTATCACGGTGCAATAAGTTGTATTGTGGTTGCTCCATGGTCGGCGGTGTAAGATGCTCTTGTCGAGCAATGGCATGTGCCTGTGTAATTTGCTGCGCATTCCATTCTGAGGTTCCCCAATACATGACCTTACCTTGCTGAACTAAGTTATGCATAGCCCGTACGGTTTCTTCGATAGGAGTGTCAACATCAGGACGGTGGCAAAAGTACATATCTAAATAATCAACATGCAATCGTTTCAGTGCTGCATCACAGGCATCGCGTACGTGTTTTGCGCTGAGTCCCATTTGCATTTGCTGATCGCCGCCCCAAAAAACTTTAGAAGACACGGCAAAAGTATCACGTGCTAAGCCTAAACCACTGATGGCATCACCCATAATTTTTTCAGACTCACCAGCCTCGTACCCTTCGGCATTGTCAAAAAAATTAACGCCGCCATCGTAAGCTGTTTTTAATAATTTTTTTGCATCACTGGTATTCACTTGTTTGCCAAAGGTCACCCAAGATCCAAGCGACAATGCGGATACTTTTAACCCGGCTTTTCCCAATCGACGATATTCCATCACAATTCTCCCAAAGGTATAAAAGGCTCAAGACAACCAACGTTGCCTTGAGATATTCAGTAAGGTGCTTTGATTATTTTAGTGAGACATGCTCATGTTATTCCCCTGCATCACCTCAAGTTGCACGGTGATGTCACCTGCATGCTCAAAGGTCAGCGTTACAGAATAAGTTTCGCCCACTTCAAAGTTTTTATTTAAACCCATAAACATTAAATGGTAGCCTCCCGGAGCGAAAGTAACCATGCCATTCGCGGGAATAACGACACCCTTTTTTTGGTGCTCCATACGCATGATGCCATTGTCTTCAAACGACTGATGTACTTCTAATTTTTTGGCAAAGTCACCGCTTACACTTAAGAGCATGTCGTCATCATCGCTGTGATTGTGAAGCACCATAAAGCCGGCCGAAGGTGCACCAGGAGCGCTGGCTCTTGCCCAAGCGGATTCAACGGCTATAGCATGTTGAGTGGAGCCATGTGCCCACAATCCAACAGATGAAAGGCAAAACGCGGCTACTAATAAACTGTGTAAAAACTTCATTCTATATTTCCTATTTATATCTTAATTCAGGCAGCATCACTACTGCCAACAAAAGCTCTTTCTTTACTGATAATGTTGAATTAAGAAACGAATGGCGGCGCCCTGGAGTGATAGCGATGAAAGCTAGGTTGGCTAAAGCGACTTGCTTGAATCAGGCTCGTGGCACCAATAGACGCTTCAGGAGAGTTATAGTCTAAGGTATCGGGGCTAATAACAGCGCTTAAACAGACACATGCACTCTGGCTGTTACTTGCCTCAGATCCTTTCAACTGTACCCATTGAGCCCCTTTAGAGGTACAAAGGCGCAGAAAGCCCTCATCCGACTGAGCGAATGAGGTAGCAATGGGTGCGAAGGTTAAAATCAGCCAAGCAAAGAAACCTAACCAATAACCTTTGAGTTGTTGTGAAAAAGATAAGGTCATTTTTGCAGTCTAAAACTTAGCCCAAAAACACGCAAGGCCAGCTTCTCTTAATTTGTTAAAATATACAGCCCAAAATCACCACACGACTGATACCCTATTTTTTCATAGGCTTTCTGAGCGGCGATATTTTGTTCATCCGTGAATAGAATTGAGCGGCTAAAACCATCTTCTCGCGCTGTTATTAATGCCGCTGCAACGGCGCATTGCGCATACCCACGACCTCTTAACTGAATAGGCGTCCATACGGCTCCTATTTGAACAAAAGGGTGTGTTTTTGCGTTATAGGAGGCGGTGGCAACCGGCTCATCATTGTGAGTAATAACAAAAGTCATCTGATTATTTATTTTTGACAACGTAGATTGAGTTGTCTCTTCTACTAAGGCCTCATTTTTTACGGCACCCAATGCTTCAATGTTGTAATCGACCATCCAAGGCACTAGATATTCCAGATCGTCAAGTGTTGCTAAGCGCCACTGAATTTGGTGCTCATTGATTAGCGTCGGCGTTTGTAGGGCAGATAACTCTAGTTCATAAAGACGCTCTTTTGAGCTAATACTATAGGCTCTTGCGTTTGGTTGTTGATCGTATTTAGCTTTCAATAGTTGGCACAAATCTTCTCGCCCCATAAAGCCATGAATCTTTGTAAACTCTGTTCCAAACCGAACCCAAAGCTCTTCTATTGCGTCAGCATCGCCTTGAAACATTAAGTTTCCATTCCAATACTGGACAAGAACCGCTATTAGCTGCGCGCCATCAAATGCACCATAGTATCTACCTTCAAACATTGCACCGCTGTAGTTAATTTGTGTTTGCTCTATATTACTGAGCATAAACAAACTCGTACTGGCGAATTTTTTCAGCAAGGTTTGTAATGCTTCTTGATCATTATTGTTGAGTATTCGGAAGTTCAAAATTTTCTCCAGCGAATTTGTCAGTTAAATAAGTTTAGGAATACTGCTCAATAACAGCTAAGAATTCTTGCCCGTACTTTTTCATTTTGGTTTCACCGATGCCGCTGATCGAGCCAAAGGCTTCCATGTTTGTTGGTTTAGCTTTCAACATTTCGTGCAACGTTGCATCATGAAATATGACAAAAGGAGGCACCTTTTGTGTGCTGGCTAAGGTTTTACGACACGCTCGCAACGCTTCCCATAATGGAGCATCTGCTTCGGCTATATCTAAACTCTTCTTGGCCTTTTTGGTACTGCTGGTTGAAATATTTCGCTTTTCATCCAGCCTTAATTCAATGCTCTGTTCTCCTTTGAGAATAGGCCTACATTGTTCAGACAAACTTAATTGACCGTAGTTTTCATCCACATTTAAAAAGCCGCGTGCGACTAATTGTCGGAACACTGAACGCCATTGCGCCTCAGACAGTTCGGTTCCTATTCCAAAAGTAGAAATCGCATTGTGATTAAACTGCATTACCTTGGGCGTTTCTTTGCCACGTAGCACATCAATTAAATGGGCTACACCAAACCGTTGATCCGTTCTAAAAACACAGCTTAATGCCTTGCGCGCTGCTTCAGTGGCCTGCCAAGTTTTGGGCGGAGTTATACAGTTATCGCAATTGCCACAGGGTTGCGGTAGTTCATCACCAAAATAATTTAGCAATACTTGACGCCGACAAGTGGTTACCTCGGCGATCCCAAGCATGGCATTTAGCTTTTGCTGCTCTAAACGTTTAAAAGCCTCATTACCTTGTGAACCTGCCATCATTTGCTTTAGCTTCAATACATCTTCTAAGCCGTACGCCATCCAGGCAGTTGAGGGCTCTCCATCTCGCCCTGCTCGGCCCGTTTCTTGATAATAGGCTTCTATGCTTTTAGGTAAATCAAGGTGTGCTACAAAACGTACATCGGGTTTGTCGATTCCCATTCCAAATGCAATCGTAGCGACGATGACCACCCCCTCTTCATTTAAAAACTGGGTTTGGTGACCTAAACGAACGTCTGCACTAAGCCCGGCATGATATGGCAATGCATTAATACCTTGGTCTCTTAACCAATCGGCGGTGGCCTCTACTTTTTTCCGTGATAAACAATAAACAACACCGGCTTGATCGGCATGCTCAGATTTAATAAATGAAAGCAGTTGTTGCTTTGGGTTATTTTTTTGCGTGATTCGATACTGGATGTTTGGCCGATCAAAGGAACACACAAAGGTTTTAGCCGTATCGAGCGCTAATCGCTGAATAATTTCTTCGCGTGTTCTTTTATCCGCGGTGGCCGTTAATGCAATCCTAGGGACTTCGGGGAATTGCTCATGCAACATAGCTAACTGCAAATAGTCAGATCGAAAATCATGCCCCCACTGTGAAACGCAGTGTGCTTCGTCAATGGCAAACAAAGACAGCTTGAGTTGCTTTAACCAGGAAAGCGTTTGCGGCAAAACCAAACGCTCAGGTGCGATATACAATAAATCTAATTCTCCAGCTAACGCTTTCGCTTCAATGCTGGCGTTTTCGCTGGCCGATAACGAGGAATTTAAACACGCCGCCGAAATACCTAATTGACACAATGCCGCAGTTTGATCTTGCATTAACGCAATAAGCGGAGAAACCACTATCGCCACACCTTCGCGAACCAGTGCAGGAATCTGAAAGCATAAGGACTTACCACCCCCGGTTGGCATGAGAACGAAGGCATCGCCGCCCTCTATAACCGTCGAAATGATGTCCGCTTGTGGTGGTCGAAACTCGTTGTAACCAAATACTTTATTTAGAACCTGTAGCGCTTGTTCAGCAGCCATTTAAACACAACCTAAAATTGATCAATTTGAATGGCTAAATATACGGGTTTTAAGGATTTAGAGCGAACGATTACGGTTAATTTAAGAACTTAAACCAAGTTTTGTGACCCGTTTATAAATTTGCTTCTCAAACGCACTTACTTTATCAACTGGAGATTAGCTGACTAAGCTTTTATCATTGCGTTTTTACACTCTTAGGAAATGATATGAAAATATGGGTCGATGCCGATGCTTGCCCTTTGCCGATCAAAGAGATCATCATTCGGGCGGCGAATCGAAAAGAAATACACACGACCTTTGTCGCTAACCATCACATTAAGTTACCCAACTCCCCTTATTTGCACTCGTTGCAAGTATCACAAGGTTTTGACGTTGCCGATGATGAGATTGTTTTACGCTCAGAGGCTTGCGATTTGGTGATGACGCAAGACATCCCTTTAGCGGCCGAATTAATCGAGAAAGGTTGTTTTGCCATTAATCCGCGTGGCGAACAGTGGACAAAAAACAATATAGGCGCACGTTTAAATATGCGTGACTTTATGGAAACCATGCGCTCTTCGGGTGTTCAGTCTGGTGGTCCGGCTCCTTTTAATAAGCGAGATGCGAATGAGTTTGCCAATGCACTGGATAGAATATTAGCAAAACTGATTTAGCCAACTTCACTCATTATTCCTCGCTCTTAATATGGCCAAACGCCAAACGCTTTTTATTCATGAGGTGCTCATAGGTAACATTGTCACTGGTAGAGCCGCCGCCGGCCGTTCCACACCCTAATGTCCACGAAAGCTTTAAGCCATTGCAAGCGCCAATACAGCCTTGAGTACCGGGTGAGTTTACGAGCACTCGGCTAACGTCTACGGCTTTGGTGTAAGCTTCTACCGCTTCTCTATTTTGGGAATGAACAATCGCCGTATGACCTCGGCCTTCGCTAGCAAGAATAGCTTGCGCTATGCTTAGTGCTTGCTGGTCTGTGTTGACTTGAAGTAAAGATAATATCGGCGCAAGCTTTTCACATAAAAATAGACTATCAAGCTGGTCAACCTCAATTGGGCATACCAACAGTTCAATGGGGTAATCTCTTTCAATGTTGCAGTGCTCGGCTATAGCTGCCGCCGATTTACCCAGCCAATCACGTTGTATTCCTTTCGTATCAAAACAATGGCCTAACAGTTGTCGAACTTCATGTTCAGTTAACACCGCCGCATTGTTTGCAATTAACGATTCACAAAAATCACTCGCTACCGCTTCGCTGACGATCAAATTATTTTCAGAGCCACAAACAACGCCATTATCAAACGCTTTACTTTCGACAATCATCGCCGCAGCTTGTTGAATATTTGCATCTTCTCGAATCCAAACCGGTGCATTGCCTTTACCTACGCCAATGCTCGGGGTTCCAGATCGATAGGATTCTTGTACTACACCTTCGCCGCCAGTGGCTAATATAAAGTTGACACCCTTATGGCGCATCAACAATTGAGTCACCTTACGTCCAATTGGCAGATCTGGAAGCAACACTACATCTGGGTTAATTCCATACTGAGTTAAAACTTGGTGAATGATAGACACGGTTTCCAGGCTAACATTCTTGGCATTTCTATGGCAACTGAGCACGATTGAATTACGAGACTTCAGTGCAATGAGAACTTTAAACACCAATGTTTCAACTGGGTTAGTGATAGGAATAAGCCCTAAAATTACGCCCATAGAAGTGAGCATTTGCTCAACTTCATCACCTTCTAGAGTCAACGAACCCACACCGGGCTGATCTTTTAAAGAAGCCGCAACTTCAAGTGAGCCGAGCATTATTTTTTGCACTCGGTGTTCTAACTTACCCATACCAGACTCTTCAATGGCTTGAGCGGCCAACTGCCAAGCTTGTCTATTTATCTGATCAGCTATGTCAAAAATTAATTCGTCTAACTCAGTTTCTGGCATTTCAAATAGGGAGGTTTGCGCTTGAACAGAGCGGTCAATAATTGCGTCTAATACAGGGCTCGATTCTTCATAATTTCTAACGTCTATCGCCGTTTGAGTTTGCGCATTTAAGGTGTCGCGCATCATTTGAAAAAAATACTTTGATTGCGCTACAGTGCCACTCATTAAAGCTTCTGTCGTTTCTTGGCTCAGTAAACACACTGTTGATTCTTCTAGTGCTCTGGCACTGACACAATGATGCTGGCCATGGCTTGCTACGCTCGTTAATAACTGTCCCGATTTATACAAGCGATGGTTTGATTCCATTTCTAACGCATCATCGAATTCAAAAGTGTGAATTGACCCATTGGTCACAAAAATGGTGTCTTTTGCTAACTCACCTTGACGATACAACAAGTCACCTTTGCTCACGGTCACTAGAGTCCCCAATTCCGTGACTTTCGCGATTGATCGATGCTTAGAATTCAATGCGACGATGTCATCATGGACAAAAATTTTATTCATCATACAACGGTCCAACCTAACAAATAGAGGTTTGAGTACCGTTTAACTAAAACATTATGAGGCCATTAATTTATGTTAAGTGCGTCTAACTATTGACGAATTGGTGTTCGAGAAATGGTTTTCGAGAATGTTTCCTGCGATTTTGTGACGCACGTCTATAATATTAAGAGACCAATTTGACGCGCTGGCAGAGTCATTAATACTCAAGGCATCATCAAACAGCAAAACTCTTTTAGTGATGCGGAATATTTATTTAAAAGGTGATTTAAATTTTTAATTTAATCAGTCTACTAAAATTGTTGCTTTAGCATTTGGAATGAAAATGGAAAGTTTAAAGAATGAAGATTTTGCAAGAGTGCTCGGGGTTTATTTACCTTGGGTCGTTAAATCGCTTGAGCTATCAACCGATTCCGATTCTTTAACGATCATTATTGAAAAGCAAGCCGAAAAAGGTCGCTTTTCTTTTTTGACCAGTAATAAGAAGCAACAACAAGTGACTCGACGTTGGCAACATGTTCGCATTGGTCACTACTCCACTTATATTCAAGCGACCATGGCGCTTAACGATTTAGCTGAATTAACCGAATCACACTGCCCAGCGTTTCTTGGCCTTGATGGAAAAAAGATTACCCGTGAACTTGATGAAACAATTCGCATTGCGCATTCAAGAACGTCACTGCCCGATATCATTAGCGGATTACTCGGCGTATCTCCGGAAATTATTGAAACTAAGATCCGAGAAATTGAAACGGAAGATTCTCAAGCAAAGAAGCTAGCTGTTTTGCCATTAGAATCCGATGCTGTGTGGCGAGACATTTTGCTCGACAAAACCAAACTCACCACCCGCTTGCTACCCCTTAAGTTATTATTGTCTCGCCTTAAGTTAGACATTAATCGAAATCCAGATGACAAAGCATTAATGCAACGCTCTTCAGCGGAGCTACGAAACTTTTTTGATCGACACGCATTGCAACTTAAAAGTGAATACGAGCAAGTAGGTGCAACTCAGAATAGATCACATCAGTCGGCGCCTCAAACTAAAGTTAAGCTTGTTCTGCCCAGCACACAGAACCCTATTTGGCATTCGATATTGATGGGAGAGATGGATCTACCAACCTCAAGCATGCCATTGCAATTGAGTTTGGCACATAAGAAGAACAGTTATCGTTCTGCCGAAACCAAAGCCGAACAGTTAGATATTATTCGATCATTGCAGATATTTTTTAAACGTAATGCAAAAAAATATATCTCTGAACTAAAATTTTTAACCGAAATGATTTCTACTCAACAGACAGCTTCTGACATTTTGCCTCCGCAAAACCATGACATATGGAAGAAGCTACTAACAGACGATAAAATTTTATCCAGTGAAAAAATAAATTATCGGCTGTTCCTATCTAAAGAAAAATCTAAGTACCTCAAGGAACAAGATGAGGAATGCTTGAAAAACATCAGAGATTTCTTCTTTCAAAACTCTCGATCAATGAAAGAAGAAATAGCGTTAATCAATTCGCTCGCTAAAGCCAGTTAATCAATATCCAAGGAATTAAAATGTCTAATAAACAATCAATTAAAATAGAAAGCCAAATGCTGGACTTGGATACCGTTAAAGCTAAGATCCAAGCAGGGGAGTTTTTAACCATTGCCGCAGACGAAAGTATTTTATCGGAGCTCCCATCTGGTAATTGGATTGGCGGAACCATTCCTTATTTCATGGATGAATCGGGCGGAGTGGTAAGCAAGGAAAAAATATTTGTGAACTCTATAGAAGGTGTTCAGAGCAACAACCCACCAAGAATTACTATTTACGATAACGGGTCAATTAACCGTATCGCAAAAGATGCTCCTGGTCACGGCTTTACACTTTTAATATTGCCTGCCTCTTCTGATGTGCATCTGAATTATTCACAAAATGCACCTGAATTTCCAAATATGTTTTTTACGCCAATCGTTGGTTGGATATCGGGCTACCACTTAGACGATGACGCAACGGCAAAAGTAGGGTTTGGACCCGGAAATAATATGCTGTTAGACCAGCAAGCGGTGGCTATGCACATTCCGTTACCCGAACATCAGATGGCCGATGTCAGTATTATCAATTTATTTGAAGAAGGTAAGGGAGCAACAATAGAGTTTCCAACCACTGGCTTTGCCGCAGGAACCTGCACAATTGATGGCAAAGCCAGCAATTTAGCTCAGTACATTCAAGAACAAAATATCGACACGCGACTTCCCCTTGTTGCCGATTATTCTGGAATTAAGGTAAACGTGAGTGTTAAAGCCGTAGATGCTGATGCAGGCCGCGTTGATTTATACGCGCCAGTGTTTGAAGGCGTTAAATATCATTTTGCCAGTCCGATTGATAATTACGTCACCGAGTTTGAAACCGAACTGAAGAAAAACGACACACAAAACATCGCCTTTTCATGTAACTGTATTTTAAATTTCTTATACTCAGAATTAGAAGGCAAAAAAACAGGACATATGACGGGTCCTATTACCTTTGGGGAAGTGGCCTATCAACTTCTAAATCAAACTATGGTCTATTTAACGCTCTCGGAAGCCTAATAAAGCTCACGACCAGCCCAGCAGCACACGCTGGGCTTTTTTCATCAATAAGTCCCTTCCTAGCCAATCAAACTCAGCACTCTTTGGTCTCTGTACTTAATTCGTATAGCGGATTAACTTTTTTTTGTATGTCACTATACTGGCAACCGAGAAACAGCACTTAAGGTGCTGGAAAAAAATAACGCGAGGAAGCCTGACATGACCGATACATTTATAAAATCAAAAGCCGCCATTGCCTGGGGTCCTAAGCAACCACTGAGTATTGAAGAAGTTGATGTAATGATGCCTCGCAAAGGCGAAGTATTGGTTAAGATTATCGCAACCGGCGTTTGCCATACCGATGCCTTTACGCTATCAGGTGAGGACCCTGAGGGCGTCTTCCCAGCTATTTTAGGTCACGAAGGGGGCGGAATCGTCGAAGCCGTCGGCGAAGGTGTAACCAGTGTCGCCATTGGCGATCATGTTATTCCATTGTACACACCTGAATGCGGTGAATGTAAGTTCTGTAAATCGGGCAAAACAAATTTGTGTCAGCAAATACGTGAAACCCAGGGTAAAGGGCTAATGCCAGACGGCACCACGCGGTTTTATAAAGACGGCATGCCTATTTACCACTACATGGGTACTTCTACTTTTTCCGAATACACGGTATTGCCAGAAATTTCTCTCGCCAAAGTAAATAAAGACGCCCCTCTTGAAGAAGTTTGCTTACTAGGCTGTGGCGTTACCACGGGTATGGGCGCTGTTATGAATACAGCAAAAGTTCAAGCCGGAGACACGGTCGCTATTTTTGGGCTTGGTGGTATTGGTTTATCGGCCGTTATTGGTGCCACTATGGCGGGTGCGTCTCGCATAATTGCGATTGATATCAACGAAAGTAAATTCGAACTGGCCAAGCAGTTGGGCGCAACCGATTGCATTAACCCGAACGATTTCGACAAACCCATTCAGGAAGTGATTGTAGAGCTCACCGATGGTGGTGTGGATTACTCGTTTGAATGTATTGGCAATGTTGATGTCATGCGTTCGGCGCTTGAATGCTGTCACAAGGGCTGGGGCGAATCGGTCATTATTGGTGTGGCAGGCGCAGGGCAAGAAATTTCTACCCGCCCGTTCCAGTTAGTTACTGGCCGTGTTTGGCGTGGCAGTGCTTTTGGTGGCGTTAAAGGTCGTTCAGAGTTACCGGGCATTGTAGAGCGTTATTTAGACGGCGAGTTTAAGCTGAATGACTTTATTACCCATACGATGGGCTTAGAAGATATCAACGAAGCCTTCGATTTAATGCACGCAGGCAAAAGCATCCGCAGCGTTATACATTACAACAAATAATATTTTACCAGGCACATAAATCTGTGCCTGAAATTAATCACTCAAACGCGAGATTCAATATGAGCTTAGAATGCCTGAGTAGCGCAAAATCTTTTGATGGATGGCATAAGCAATACAGCCACCCTTCTACCAGTACACATTGCACCATGCGCTTTGCAATTTATCTTCCGCCACAGACCGCAACGGGCGGCAAAGTGCCGGTGCTTTATTGGTTGTCGGGCTTAACCTGCACCGATGAGAACTTTATGCAAAAAGCCGGTGCGTTCGCTGAAGCGGCTCGTTTAGGCATTGCCATTGTCGCACCCGATACCAGCCCTCGTGGTGAAGGTGTCGCCGATGATCCGGAAGGCCGTTACGACTTTGGACTAGGTGCGGGGTTCTATCTGAACGCCACTCAAGCACCATACAACGAACACTACCAAATGTACGATTACATTGTGCACGAGTTACCTAAACTGGTAGAAGAAAACTTTCCGGTAACGTCAACTCGTGCTATCAGTGGGCACTCTATGGGGGGGCATGGTGCTCTCATGATTGCACTTAAAAACCCTGAGCGGTATACCTCGGTCTCAGCGTTTAGCCCTATTGCAAATCCGATTAATTGTCCGTGGGGGCAAAAAGCCTTTACGGGTTATTTAGGGGCTGATCAGTCACTATGGCGCGAATACGATAGCAGCTTATTATTGGCCGATTGTAAACCAGAAGATCGGCGCCCTGCTTTAGTAGACCAAGGCGATGCAGATAGCTTTTTAACGGAGCAGTTAAAGCCTGAGGCTTTAACCGTTGCGGCCAAAAAGAGTGATTTTCCACTAACGTTGCGCATGCAAAGTGGGTATGACCACAGCTATTTTTTTATCAGTAGCTTTATTGACGATCACCTACGCTTTCACCACCAATATTTAGCTTCGTCCTAATCAACAAAAGCCAACTTAAGTTGGCTTTTAAAAATTACTTTTTCACTAACACATTTTTTTTCTCAAAACTGATGCCTTTCCAACCAGACTTCATGAAAGCGCGAATGTTTTGATGGCTAGTGCCATTCACATTCTCTAGCACTTCGGTGTAATGCTCTGCAAATAACTTTAACGTATGCGCTTGAGATAATCCGGCCTGATTCGCAAAAGCAAAGACTTTACACGAGCCTTGATTTTCACTAGCTTGACTGTGCACTTTTCCATTTGTAAAGGCACTGGGAGTAAATTCAAATTCACTGTCGATTGCTTCTAGTACTTGAGAAAAAACCAATGATTCCGGATTGGTGTGTAAAACAGCGAGTAATTCCTTCAGCGTCATAATCTTATAAATCTCTATGAAAATTGTTAGTGAGGCTCTGCATTTACCGCTGAACCAATGAAAATAAATAATCGGCAATGGCCTCTCGGTCTTCAAATGGCATATTCGATGTGCCATGTTCGATGACCTCTACCATTGAGCTTCCGATAAAATCGCCATCGGGGAGCATGCCGTCTTCTAAAAAGTAAACTAAATCGTCTTTAGTCCACTCCATTTGTTCAAAGGCACGAGCTGTAATGGGAGGTGCCCAGTCACCATTTAAATCGGCGCCACCTAAATAGGGCGGAATGGGTGCCCCTAGTGAGTTTCTAGGGGTATGACACTCACCGCAATGTGCAACGGCGTCAACTAAATATCGACCTCGGCCGACCGACGTAGATTGATCAATCTTTAATGGCTTAACCGTGGAAAATAACCAACGCCACGGCTTCAACCCTAAACGAATGTTAAAAGGAAAGCCGACTTCGTGGTCTCGGTGATCCTCTTCGACGGCTTCAACTTGCTGTAAAGCCGCAAATAAATCGGCAACATCTTGGTCCGTTAAGCTTCGATAACTCATAAATGGAAACGCCGGGTAATAGGATTGCCCGTCCGGATTTACACCCTGGCGCAGCGCTCTTTCAAACGTCACGATGTCCCACTCGCCAATGCCATGTTGTTTACTCGAGGTTATGTTAGGCGCGTAGAAATTCCCAAAAGGCGAGACCAGTGCAGCGCCACCAGCGTATAAACCATTCGTGCTTTCCGCCTGAGTATGGCAAGCGTAGCAACCCGCTGTTTGCAACAACGTTGTTCCGTTTTGCGCATTGCCTTCAAACGTTATTTTAGGGCGTTCCTCTACATTAAGACCGACCAGCAGAACGACGGCTAACCCAGCGAAACCAAAGGCGAGTAGCCCAAAAACTATTTTTTTGGTTAATGACATGACGAATCCTTATGGCCTAGATGGCTCATTTGGCTTTTGATAGACAAAGCTGTCTAACTTGAGCTGTTGCAATTGGTCTACGACCGCTATGGCTCTTTGTTTAGTATAAGGGCCTAGCAACAGGCGGTAAGCACTTCGGTTATTATCATACCAGCGCACAAACTGATTTTTATAGGGTTGTAAGCGTAAATCTTGCTCTAAACCCACAACTGAATCGATTTTTGAGAATAAACCCAAATGCGCGAACCATTGCGACTCTTCAATACCGTTTAACGCCAATGGCGCACTGGCTATGGCGCTTGATTCAACGTCGTCAGTATCTGACTTAAGCGCCTCTTCAACGGGGGAGGTTAGGGTCATGGTTTCGGCTTTGCTTTCACGAACGCCACCGCTATAAACCGCCCCTACTGGTTCTGATCTCTTTACTCGGCTATCGAGCGATGAAAAACGACTCAGCCAAATTCTTAACCCCAACTTGTGGTGCACCTCTTGACGCTGCATTGACCACGACGTTTCGGTGAACAGCGCTACGGCCCTGGTCGTTTGAAACTGAGCGCCAATGCCAAAGCCTGTCTCTATGCTCTGATCGGCCAGTCTACTTCGTGCAAACAAGGCAGGATACCATTGGCTACTTAAACCTAATGAATACAGAAGCCGACCATTGACCCCAATGATGACTTCTCTAGGTTCACCTGAGCTGGGCGCATCGGTCACACCAATTTCTGCTGCAAGCACAGTGCGTTTATTATAAGTATTGGCTGTTTCGATCGACGCTCCTGGCGCAGCGAAGCCGAGCGCCGTTGCATTGGCCCCTATAGACACTTGGGGGTCATAGCCATAGGCGAAAGTGCACACAAACAGTATCGCCAACCGTAAAACTTGAAACATCAGATCACTCAAAGCCAATGTATTATTCTTATTAAAAATAGACCTAACCTTTTGAATCTGTTAATTGGCCTCTTAAGGCATCGATTACCGATTTAACCTCGGGTTTTACTCCTCGCCAACAGTAAAAGCTTTCAGCAGCCTGACCAACCAACATGCCTAAACCATCGGATACATCAACAGCACCGAGCTGCAACGCCCATTTAAGGAAGGCTGTAGGCTCCGCGCTGTACATCATGTCATAACATTTAACATCTGGATTGATCAGAGATTCTGAAATGGGCGGTAGTTGGCCTGATAAGCTGGCCGAAGTACCATTGATAATAATATCAAATCGGCCACTGAGCTCTTCAAAGGAGCTCGGTGTAATTTGCGCAAAATCATCCGCCAGTTCTTCAGCTTTCTCTAGGGTTCTGTTTGCTAAGGTAATGGATGCGGGGTTGGCCGCTATGATAGGGTCTAACACGCCTCTCACTGCGCCTCCTGCGCCCAAAATAAGGACATTGGCGCCATCGAATTTCCAGCCTAAGTTATCTTGTAAATCATTCAACAAGCCAATGCCGTCGGTGGTATCTCCCATGCTTCGACCATCAGGAAGAATTTTAATGGTATTCACGGCACGAGCGCGTTTAGATCGCTCTGACAATTCATCAACAAAATCAAAGGCATCGCCTTTAAAAGGGACCGTCACATTAAACCCTAAATAGCCCGATTTAATTAATTGCCAGAGCCGAGTTTCAAAACTCGTCAATGGTAACTCGATGCCTTCATACTCGAGAGCTTGCTGGGTTTGTTTGGCAAAAATAGTATGGATTTGCGGTGACAAACTATGCGTAATTGGGTGTCCAATAACAGCGTAACGATCCATAATGACCCTTGAAGTGAACTATTTGAAATGAAGATAGTGGTCTAAGCCCCAAAAGTCCATGCTCAAGCGGTTTAAACACTATGTCTTTGTAGCTTTTCGTGTTGAGGATTCGTTAACGGAACGGGTATAAGCCGCAAATTGCGCCAACGGTAAGGCTTTTTCAAAGTAGTAACCTTGCCCTTGTTCACACCCCATCGCTTTTAACGCGATAAGGTGCTCTTGTCGTTCAATGCCTTCCCCTACGACAGCCATTTTTAGCCGATGTGCAAAATTAACGATCGACTCAACAATATCATGTGTCGAGCGGTCTTTATCCATTCGTTGCACGAAACTCTTATCGATTTTAACCACTGAAATTGGGAATTCTTTTACATGGACCAACGCCGAATAACCGGTGCCAAAGTCATCCAATGAAATACAGACACCCATATCGTTTATTTCTTTCAGTGTCGCTTTTACCAGCTCAGGATTACTCAGCACAGCGGTTTCTGTGAGCTCAAATTCTAAATGCGATTGATAGTTTTGCCACGATCGAATGCGCTGAGGCAGTGTTTCACAAAAAGTAGCGTCTTGAAGTTGTTTAAAGCTTAAATTAATGGCGATATGAAGACCAACTAAACCACTGGCTTCTAACGTTTGGATATCGGACTCGGCCTGACTGAGCACCCAATTACCTAAGGGTAAAATCATACCGCTATTTTCTGCAACGTAGATAAAATCGGTAGGGGGAATATTGCCGTGTTCAGGGTGTGGCCACCTCAGCAGAGCTTCCATACCAATGACGCGGCCAGTCTCTAACGCAACTCTAGGTTGGTAATGCAGTTCAAATTCATTTTCGCGAAGCGCGCGCCTAATTTCAGCGGCCATGTCCATTTGGAACCATGGCGATGATGAGCGATCGTAGAGATAAATTTTACTATTGTGTCGTTTACCGGTAATCATGGCTTCATGGGCCTGAGCCACCAGCTCTTCAGCATTACCAAATGTATCTGGGTAAAGCACCGCACCGATAAAGGCTTCTACTTGAATCTTTTGATCACTGATTTCAAACTGATGGTTAAACGCGTTTCGAACTATATCTAGGATTTCGCTGAGTTCATTTTTATCGGCCACACTTTCAATTAACAGCAGGAATTCGTTGCCACCAAGCCGTCCAACTTTAAACCGCCCTCCTAAAATAAGGGCAAACCGCTGCGCAATTTTGCACAACAATTGATTGGCAACGGTATAGCCATGCGATTCATTAATTTTCTGAAACTGAGCGATATCAACTGAAATGACGCTTAAAGGGGTGCCGCTTTGGGTAACAAATGCCATGGCACGATTCAACTGCGCGACAAAGCCTTCGGTATTTAAACACCCTGTCAATGAGTCATGTGTATTCATGGTTGTGACGACTTCACGCCGATGCATCGCACGAAGTATGGCTTGCATCAATACTCTACGATTCAGTTCTTCCAAGGTTATTACATCGTGTATCCCTAGTTCGAGTAGAGCACTGAAATGGGGTTCTATAAACTCTTCTTCTATCGCGATCCAAATACTCGCATCTTGATACTTTTCAAAAGCACTGAAAGCTTTTTCGCTGGGTGAAAATAGGATGATATCAGCTTCTTCGATATCGGTAGGTGATTGAGCAACGTACGGTAGGTAACCTAGTTCAGACAATATGGGGGACAGAGTCGACAGGATGTCGGCTTCTAATGTAAACAGCACAATTCGCAAGTTTTCTTGCATAGCGTTATCAACAATTCAATTGTCTAAGCACTAAGTTATAGCTCTTGAAAAGCTTTTCGCCCAATTTTCAGCCATGTAAATGTGATCTGTTTGGTAATTATTTGCAATTGCCCCCGTCAAAAAGGGCAGCAAAAACACCTTTATTGGGCTTTATGAGCTTTCCGAATTACGCTTTATGGCATGAAATCGTAGCTTTTCAATATACTGATCAATACTGTGATCGGTCAAAGGTTGCTTCCATAATCGCCATTTAAAGGCACGTTTAACATACCAATTTGCACGCGTTAACGCAGGTACATTTAACGTTAGGGTAACGTTTTTACCATGGCCAACTAAATAGCTGACATACCCACAATGGTAATACTCATGAAATTGTTGCAGCCGTTGCTCAATTTTACTCGACCAATTTTTTTCGATCAGTAAATCTGTGAACAGGTTTAATCGCCCTGCCACAATTTGAACAAATTTAAATAAAAGCTGTGTGCCCATAACCAAGGTTTGGTTTGGCAGTCTTGGTACGATATCTGTTTCATTGATGATTTCGTAAACCGGCGTTTTAAGCCCCTCTTGAAACGCTTGATTGCCGACAGGAGGTGCGCCATAGGTATAGCAACTGGCTTGATCAGCTGGAAAGTACTTTCGCGTGAACAATTTCGCAATGGCACCGCCCAACGAATGCCCGACAATAAACAGCTGATCGAATTTTTGCGCCTTAACAAAGGCCGATAAACTGCCTTCCGATGTTCGATCGAGGGCATCTAAATAGCTTCGAAAGCCTCTATGTACCTTAGATTTTTGTCCAAAATCAGGGTCGAGATCTAAATTGGCCATAAGATCAGCCTTAATATCGCGCTTGTCTTTTATCTCGGTACCGCGAAATACGACGTACAATTCTACTCGGGTACCACCACCGTTTAACTGAGATTCGCGCTGGCACACAAAGGCTTGCGCACCGATGTGGTCAAAAGTTTTAAGCAATGTAAAACCGCCGGCACCGAGTAGCTGTGCAAACACCTGTTCTGCGTGACTCGGCTTAACGATATGCATGGCAAGAATTTTATTAAGGAGGGCATTTAATTGCGCTTGCTTGGCTGAGTCGGTAACCAGCGCTTGGGCATCAGCAACCAGTTTTTCTTGGTCCGCTAAACCCTCAAACGGATAGTATGCGTATTTTGCGAGAACCGCACATACAAAAGCTTGCCTATCAGAGAACGCCGCTCGAAAAGAAGGCGGATACATTAGATCGGGTCGATCAAACTCGTTATGCATAAGCGTGCTCTATATAATTATTATTTTGGGTCTTCTTCTTTTACAGCCTTTGGTAAAAAGCGGCTCATCAATAAGCCTAATTCAAACAATGCATACATGGGTATGGCTAATATGCTTTGTGAAATAACATCTGGCGGAGTCAGAAGCATGCCAATGACAAAGCACCCGACAAAGATATAAGGACGCTTTTCACCCAGCGATTGTGCGGACACCATCCCTGCACGAACCATCAAAAAAGTAGCGATAGGAATCTCAAAAGCAATGCCAAATGAAAAGAACATTTTCAAACAAAAATCGAGAACATTTGATATGTCCGGCATAATATTTATGCCTTCAGGACCTGTACCGGTAAAAAACCCGAACACTAAAGGCAATACAACGAAGTAAACAAAAGCAACACCGCTGTAAAACAAAATCACACTAGTGACAAATAGCGGTATCGCAAGCTTACGTTCGTGCTTATAAAGTGCCGGTGCAATAAACCCCCAAACCTGATGCAGTATATACGGCATGGCTATCAGCGCTGACATAACAAACGCTAGCTTTAAGGGCACCAAAAAGGGAGACGCAACACCTGTTGCAATTAAGGATGCGTTCTCTTTATCGGCGATGAGTGCATTTAAAGGCTCGACCAGTATTAAATACATTTCCCCAGAAAAGAAATATAGCCCGACAAACAAAATTAAAATAGACAACACCGACTTTAACAACCGATCTCTCAGTTCTTTAAGGTGTTCTACCAAGGGCATGGCATGTTCATTAGGATTTGGCGTTGTCATTTTCTTCCGTTTTTTCTACTGAGCTAAGCGAAGCGTCAGCCTCTGGAGGGCTGGAAGGCGTTTGCGCATCTTCTGTTTCATGAGGAGATAGAATCTTTTTTTCTAAATCCTGTGCCATTATTTTTTTATTCAACTCATCGAGCTTAACTTCTTGCTCTATTTGGTTTTGAATACCCGTTACAAAGCGGCGCGCTTGACCCGCCGCTTTGCCGACTGTACGCATCACTGTGGGCAGTTTTTCAGGACCCACAACGACCAACGCGATAATGACCAACACCAAGAGCTCGGTGAATCCAATATCAAACATGATTATCTACTTCCGCTGTTCAGCTTACTTTTTTTCTTCGGCTTTTTCTTCAGATTTTGCTTCGCTGAAGTTCGCATCGGCTTTGTCTTTATCTTCTAAAGACTCTGGCTTCTTATCGTCTTCATTCATGGCAGACTTAAAGCTTTTGATTGCTCCGCCCATATCGCCACCAATGTTTTTTAAACGTTTAGTACCAAAAATTAAAATTACTATGGCCAATACAATCAATAACTGCCAAATAGAAATACCACCAAAACCCATATTGAAATCCTCTTTTATTTATCTTGTATCGGAAAACCATTCCAGGTGGCCTTTCTGACATCACCTAAAATGTGTAAATGTATGTGACCAACTTCTTGCCCACCACCGTCACCGGTGTTAACGATGGCACGAAAACCATCGTCTAGCTTCATCAGTCGTGCAATTTCTGGCGCTTTGCTCATCATGCCTTGAACAACGCCCACATTACTATCATCCAAATGGTATAGACTGGCAATGTGCTGTTTAGGAATCAACAGAATATGAACCGGCGCTTTCGGAGCAATATCCCAAAACGCGAGGTATTCATCATCTTCATATACTTTTTTCGATGGAATATCGCCATCGACAATTTTACAAAATAAACAATCTGACATACAAAAGCCTCATTAAACCATACTAGGGCTGCCGGCTGGCCTTTTCTTCGATTCCTGAAAGACCTTCACGACGCGCAAGCTCGGATAAAATCTCATCCGGATGTATATTTAACTGCGCTAACATAACAAGCGTATGAAACCACAGGTCAGCCGTTTCATAAACAACCTTTTCGCGTTGCTGTGTATCAACTTCAGCATTTTTAGCCGCTAATACTGTCTCAAAGGCCTCTTCACCGACCTTTTCCAAGATTTTATCAAGACCCTTGGCATACAATGATGATACATACGAGGTTTCGGGTTCTGCTTTTTTGCGGTCTTCCAGCGTTTTAGCCAACGTGCTAAGGATATCGCTCATTGAGTTTCCTTTTACTGATTTCAATCTATGTTATGACCACAAAAACAACAGCAGCCCTGCTATTATGGCTAGCCATTGCCCCGTGCTGACCGATTCAAGCCAATTTTCCGCATTTGGCAGCCACAAAGCAACCGCCACGACGGTGACACCAATCCATCGTCGGGTTCGTTGCTTAGATTGTCGCTGTTCACGCAGGTTGAGAGCGGCGAGCTCGTCGACCAATTGCTGGTTTGCCTTAGAGCCTGTTTGCAATTGCGTTAAGGCTGTATGCACTAAATCTGGCATCTCAGGGGCTTTGGTAATCCAGCTCGGTGCATGTTGTTTCACTGAATCAAAGAAACGTTTTGGTCCCACTTGCGCCTTTACCCAGTTTTCTAAAAAGGGTTTAGCTGTTTTCCAAAGATCTAACTGTGGATAAAGCTGGCGGCCTAACCCTTCAATATTAAGCAAGGTTTTTTGCAACAACACTAATTGTGGCTGCACGGTCATATCGTATCGTCTGGCCGTTTGGAATAACCGAATCAGCAGCAAGCCAAACGAGATCTCTCCTAGTGGCTTTTCAAATATAGGCTCACAGACACTGCGAATGGCGGCTTCAAACTCATTGACGCGCGTCGTAGAAGGCACCCAACCCGACTCTACGTGCAATTGCGCCACTCGATAATAATCGCGATTAAAAAAGGCCAATAAGTTCTGCGCTAAATAGGCCTGATCTTCACGAGACAACGAGCCCACTATGCCGCAATCAATACCAATATACTTAGGCTGGCCAGGGTTGGTAATATCAACAAAGACATTGCCAGGGTGCATGTCAGCATGAAAAAACGAGTCTTCAAACACCTGGGAAAAGAATATTTCCACGCCTCGCTCGGCCAACACGGCCATATCGGTACCTTCGGCTTTTAGCCTATCGATATCTGAAATAGGAATTCCGTAAATTCGCTCCATGACCAAAACAGAGCGTTTGGTTAAATCGAAGTCTACCCACGGTACATAAAGTTTGCCGGCTTCGATGGTATTACGTCGCAACATCGAAGCATTCGCGGCTTCTCTTAGTAAGTCGAGCTCATCTAAAATGGTGCGTTTAAAATCATCGACCACTTCAACGGGGCGTAATCGCTTGCCATCGTTTGTCAGGCGGACCAGTTTAGCGAGGCGACGCATTAACTTAACGTCTTTGCGTATCGTAGGCTCGATATTTGGGCGAATTACTTTAACCACGACTTCAGAGCCATTGTGCAAGGCCGCGGTATGCACTTGAGCAATGGAGGCCGAGGCCAACGGTTTTTCATCGAAGCGAGCAAAGGTTTGCGAAACAGGCTGCCCGTGTGCGTTCTCAATAATTTGAATCGCCAGCTTACTTGAGAAAGGCGCTACTTTGTCTTGCAAAAAGGCCAGCTCAGTTGCCATGTCTTCTGGCAATAAGTCTCGTCGCGTCGACAATATTTGCCCAAACTTCACAAAAACAGGACCAAGATGCTCTAGTGCCAATCGTAAGCGACGGCCGTTAGAACCTTTCGCGCGAAAAATCCATCGCAGAGGGAAGCAGGCTAAGGCTAGTCGTAAATACCATGGCAATGCGGGCGCATCTATTAATGTATCTAAACGGTAACGACCAAATACCCAGACAATTTTTAATAATCGCAATGAACTCAATGTTTGTTCCCTGAATCGGTTGGCGCAGTTCGCGTCGCGGCGAGCTTGCGAATTTTAGCAGCCATTCTGTCGGCATCCATTCGCAGTTGCTGAACCGCATCTTTGTGTGGTCGCCATAAATCAGACTGAACGAAGAGTTGGCTTTCTTCTCGAAAGTAGTTTCGTGACGTACGTTCGAATGAGGTGACCTGATTCTTCAACATCGAGCCAAACAATTTAAGGCCATCGGCAACAAAGTGAGCGGCGGTATCACCAATTTTATCACCAATCGCCATTTCCCAGTCTAAATCTAAATGCGACATAATCTCTTGAAGCGTAAAAAAGGTTCGCGTATCGCCTTCAATACTAATTTGGTGTGCCATCATTGCGGCGGTTCTGTCTTCTGCTCGCATGACCGCGAACAAATCACTGGCTTTACCGGCCACTAAGGCATCAAACGGTACAACTTTTTCAGGCTGCAAAAACACAAAACCGTCAGACTCAATTGATACGCTTATCGACAAATTCGGCTCTTTGGTTTCAAGAACCAATGTTTTACCCGCAAGATTTTTGACCTTTTCCTTAGAGGCAAGATCATACTCTAGGCCATCGTTTATTAATTTCTGTAATGGCCACAACCATTCACTCATGCTTTTACGCCTCGATGCATCGCCACGATCCCACCAGTGAGGTTATGAAAGCTGACTCGCGCAAAACCCGCGTTGAGCATCATGCCTTTTAAGGTTTCTTGATCGGGATGCTTGCGAATAGACTCCGCAAGGTATTGATAGCTATCGGCATCTTGAGTGACTAATTTGCCCATTAGTGGAAGCGCTTTAAATGAATAAAGATCATAGGCTTTACTGAGCAGTTCATTTTTAGGCTTAGAAAACTCTAACACCAGTAACCGACCACCGGGCTTTAACACACGGTGCATTTCAGCCAACGCTTTGTCTTTATCAGTAACATTTCGCAACCCGAATGCAATGGTGACCACATCGAAAAAATCATTCGGGAACGGCAGAACTTCCGCGTTGGCTTGCACAACTTCTAAATTGCCTGCCACACCGGAATCGGCCAATTTATCGCGACCCACTCTGAGCATCGATTCATTGATGTCCGCCAAAATGACCTGGCCATTAGGCCCAACGCGCTTTGAAAATGCTTTAGTGAGATCACCAGTTCCGCCAGCAATATCGAGCACCTTATTGCCAACACGTACACCAGACATCTCAATGGTGTATTTTTTCCAAACGCGATGAACGCCAAACGACATGAGATCGTTCATTATGTCGTATTTCGCCGCTACGGAATGAAAAACATCGGCCACCATGGCCTGCTTTTCTTCAGTTTTAACGGTCTTATAGCCAAAATGCGTGGTGTCTTGTTCGGGCTTTGGATTGTGTTGGTCGGTCATGGTCAGCTCTAAATTTGATAATAGCCAGCATTGTAACGGTTTCCGCCGCGGGGGGCGACTGTCATAGATCATGTAAAAAACAGGTACTGCGCTTTGCCCTTTGATCGTGCTGTCGTTAACCTATGTCAAAACTTAGCAAAGGTAAGCCGCATGCGCGCATTTCCAAATACTCGATTACGCCGCCTAAGAGCGCAAGATTTTTCTAGACGGCTGGTACGTGAAAACAAGTTAACTGTTGACGACCTCATCTATCCGGTTTTTGTCCTCGAAGGTGAAAACCAGCGTGAGGCCGTACCGTCAATGCCGGGCGTTGAACGCTTATCAATCGATCAATTAGTCGAGTCGGCCAAACACTGGGCCGCACTAGGCATACCTATGCTGGCGCTGTTTCCAGTGACTCCCGTAGACGCTAAATCAGAGCTGGCCGAAGAAGCCTACAACCCTGACGGATTAGCACAGCGAGCCGTACGTGCTTTAAAGGCCGAACTACCAGAGCTAGGCATCATGACCGATGTCGCTTTAGACCCGTTCACCACACATGGACAAGACGGCATCATTGACGACAACGGCTATGTTCTCAACGACATCACCAATGACATACTAGTCAAGCAAGCCCTCTCCCACGCTATGGCCGGTGCCGATGTTATCGCGCCAAGCGATATGATGGACGGTCGCATCGGAGCCATTCGCGAAGAACTTGAACAGCAAGGCTTCGTGAATACGCTCATCATGGCTTATTCAGCCAAATACGCTTCTAGCTTCTATGGCCCCTTCCGAGACGCCGTCGGCTCAGCCGGCAACCTTGGTAAAAGCAGCAAAGAAACTTACCAAATGGACCCCGCCAACAGCGACGAAGCCATACATGAAGTTCGCCTAGATTTAGAAGAAGGCGCAGACATGGTCATGGTCAAACCCGGCATGCCGTACTTAGATATAGTTCACCGTGTAAAAACCGAACTACGCGCACCTACCTACGCTTATCAAGTCAGCGGCGAATACGCCATGATCCAAGCGGCCTCCCAAAACGGTTGGCTAGACCACGACAAAGTAATGATGGAAAGCTTACTAGCCTTTAAACGCGCAGGGGCCGATGGGATTTTGACCTATTTTGCGGTGGAAGCTGCGGAGATTTTGAAGGGTTAAGGGCGGTTTCGGGCTGCGGGCTGCGGGTTTGGAGCTGCAAGCAAAAGATTAAGAGCTGATTTGGGCTGTGGGTCAAGGCGGTATCGCTAAACGAGCCTAGAAAGCTTAACAGCGTGTTTGTATCACTTGAACTTACTTGCAGCTTGCAGCTCAAAACTTGAAGCTTTTTCCACATCAGTGCTCTAATAAGCCGTGGTGCTGGGTTTTCCTTGATCGGGAATCCGAGCCATGGATGGCGAGGCTTAGCTTACATGGATGTACTTGCAGCGACCGAGCAAGGGAAACTCAGCGGCGCGGCGGCGGCCTGGCTGCAAGCGAAAGATTAAGAGCAAATTTGGGCTGTGGGTCAAGGCGGCATCGCTAAATGAGACTAGAAAGCTTAACAGCGTGTTTGTATCACTTGAACTTACTTGCAGCTTGCAGCTCAAAACTTGAAGCTTTTTCCACATCAGTGCTCTAATAAGCCGTGGTGCTGGGTTTTCCTTGAGCGGGAATCCGAGCCATGGATGGCGAGGCTTAGCTTACATGGATGTACTTGCAGCGACCGAGCAAGGGAAACTCAGCGGCGCGGCGGCGGCTTGGCTGCAAGCGAAAGATTAAGAGCAAATTTGGGCTGTGGGTCAAGGCGGCATCGCTAAATGAGACTAGAAAGCTTAACAGCGTGTTTGTATCACTTGAACTTACTTGCAGCTTGCAGCTCAAAACTTGAAGCTTTTTTTATTACTTGCAGCATTTTTTCAGCCCAACTATTGGACAGTGGTCTCGGAAAGGGTAAACTCTTCCTTTCAACTCTTAGCGAAACTATATAACCAAATGAGCGAAAATATTCTTAACGTAACTGATGACAGCTTTGAATCTGATGTATTACGCAGCGAACAGCCTGTTTTAGTTGATTACTGGGCTGAATGGTGTGGTCCGTGCAAGATGATAGCGCCGGTTCTTGAAGAAGTAGCAGATGAATACAACGGCAAAATGGCCGTGGCCAAATTAAACATCGATGATAACCCGAACACACCGCCTAAATACGGTATTCGTGGCATTCCTACATTGATGATTTTCAAAAATGGCGAAGTAGCCGCCACTAAAGTTGGCGCACTATCTAAGTCTCAGCTGCTTGAATTCATTCAAGCGAATAGCTAAAAAGACCTAACCCTGGAGCACTTTTTCAGTGTTTCAGGGTAATTAACGCTGGACAGCCTCAAAATCAGCGCCTATATTGTCTGAATCGAACAAAAAACCTTCAAATATAACTCTCTGAGCAATCAGCTCCTCCTACTTTCAAGTAAAAAAAATACCTATGAATCTTAGTGACCTAAAAACCAAAGCCGTTCCTCAACTTCTCGACATTGCGAAAGAAATGGGACTTGAGAACATCAACCGAACTCGTAAACAAGACCTTATTTTCACCATCTTAAAGCGCCACGCTAAAAGCGGTGAAGACATTTACGGAGAAGGTGTACTTGAAATTCTGCAAGATGGGTTCGGATTTTTACGAAGCGCATCGGCCTCTTATTTAGCGGGTCCTGACGATATCTATGTATCGCCAAGCCAAATTCGACGCTTTAATTTACGCACAGGTGACACCATCGCTGGGAAAATCCGGCCACCTAAAGACGGCGAGCGTTATTTTGCATTATTAAAAGTCGACTCAATCAACTTTGCCTCTCTTGAAAGCTCGAAAAACAAGATTTTATTTGAAAACCTTACCCCACTTTTCCCGGAAGACCGCCTTAAGTTAGAAACTGGAAACGGTTCTACTGAAGATATGGCCGGCCGAATCTTAGATTTAGCGTCGCCTATCGGGAAAGGTCAGCGTGGCTTGATTGTATCGCCACCAAAAGCGGGTAAAACTTTATTGCTACAAAACGTTGCCCAGGCGATCACCAATGATGATCCAGATGCGCACCTTATTGTATTGTTGATTGATGAACGCCCTGAAGAAGTAACCGAAATGCAGCGCTCTGTACGTGGCGAAGTCATTGCTTCTACCTTCGATGAACCACCAGCACGTCATGTTCAAGTGGCTGAAATGGTTATCGAAAAAGCCAAACGTTTAGTCGAACACAAGCGCGATGTTATTATTTTATTAGATTCGATCACGCGTTTAGCGCGTGCTTACAACACCATTGTACCAAGCTCAGGCAAGGTATTAACCGGTGGTGTTGATGCCAATGCCCTAGAGCGTCCTAAGCGATTCTTCGGTGCGGCACGTAACGTAGAAGAAGGTGGTTCATTAACCATTATCGCTACCGCATTGGTTGATACGGGTTCTAAAATGGATGAAGTTATCTACGAAGAATTTAAAGGCACCGGTAACATGGAAGTGCATTTAGATCGTAAGATTGCTGAAAAACGTATCTTCCCAGCCATTAACATTCGTCGCTCTGGTACCCGTCGTGAAGAAAAACTGACCACGCCAGAAGAACTGCAACGCATGTGGATTTTAAGAAAGCTACTCACCGAAATGGAAGACGTAGCCGCCATTGAATTCCTAATGGATCGCCTAAAAATCACCAAAACCAACGACGAATTCTTCAACAGCATGAAGGGATAAAAACGCATTTGGGCAAAGCCCAAAAAATAATACCTTAACGGTATTATTTTAGCGTTTTTATGACCAGCCACGGATGGCTGGGCCGGAATATACACTCAGGATGAGTTACGTATGCACGTCGTCGAAGCCCTGAATATTTTGGGGCTTTTTTATGCCCGAAATATTCACGAGTTTTTATGACCAGCCAAGGATGGCTGGGCCGGAATATACACTCAGGATGAGGTACATATGCACGTCGTCGAAGCCTCATTCATTTGGGGCTTTTTTATGCTCGTCTGTTAAAGCGAAGTAGAGATGGGTTTGCTTTGCTCGGTCGCTGCAAGTACATCCTTGTAAGCTTAACTTCGCCATCCATGGCTCAGATACCCGATCAAAGCAAATCCATCACCACAGCTTACCCTTCCGCCACTTTCAAACCTTCACCACCCGTAGGAGCGTCCGAAGCTTGCGGAGGCGCGATTGTTAACCGAGCCCTACCACTGAACTCTCCCTAGCCTTTCACTACAATAATTCGCACCAAACATGGCGAAGATACCCGATCAAAACAAATCCATAACCACTGCTTACCCTTCCGCAACGTTTAAACCTAAATCACCCGTAGGAGCGTCCGAAGCTTGCGGAGGCGCGATCTTTAACCTAGCACTGCCACGGCATTCCCATTGGTATATCGCAACACTTACTATTTTTAAACTTAACTCTCCAACAACTTCAAACCTTCACCACCCGTAGGAGCGTCCGAAGCTTGCGGAGGCGCGATTGTTAAATTAGGCTCTCCCACTGCATCCCGTTTTCTCTGTCGCTGCAATATCAAATTTAAAGGGAACCTCAATGATAGACACAGTAATTTTTGATCTCGATAATACGCTCACTCACAGAAACAATAGCATTGCGGCTTTGTGCAAGAAATTTATAGACCAGTATAAAGACAAGTTAAAAGTTATCGATTTTTCAAGTCTCTATAAGTTGATAACTTCTATAGATAACAATGGCTATGGGAGCATCAACAATACTCATAAAAAAATTAAGCTTTCAATAGCTACAGCTCTACTTGAACAGTTAGACTGGAAATACGACATGAATTTTGAAGAGCTGCTAGATTATTGGATGCTAGAGTTCCCTAAGAGCTCCGTAGAAATGTATGGAGCCAGTGAAATATTAAAGTACCTTTCTAATAAAGGTTACCGGCTTGGGCTGGTTTCAAATGGCGCAGATGAAAGCCGAAAAGCAACGCTAGAATCTCTAGGTTTTACTCATTATTTTGAAGCGATCATTAGCTCGGGGGCCGTAGGTTTTAAAAAACCAGATCCGCGCATATTTTCACATGCGGCAGCCTGCCTAAACTCGCCTGTAGAAAGATGTTGTTACATAGGAGATCACTTCATTAATGATTACGAAGGCGCTAAAAAATGCGGAATGAATGCGATTTGGCTGGAAGGTTTTTATACGATGAACCAGAACCCTCCAGAATCAAAAGTAAGTAGTTTGAATGAGCTGAAAAAATATTTTTAGCCAAAAGCATTAGCCAAAAAACCTCAATGAATGTCTCATTGAAATTACCCGCAGCCCGCAGCCCGCAGCCCGCAGCCCGCAGCCCGCAGCCCGAAACAAAAACACACTTTTACCCCTAAGCAACTTTACGCAGACCTTTTTTACACGGAATTGCCATTGGCGTTCCGGTTTGAGGGTCGTGTATTATTTGGGCGTTTAAATCAAATACTGTTCTGAGCATAGGTTCGGTAAATACGTCCCCTGGCTTCCCCTGATCGAAAACTTTACCCTCATTTATAATAATTAATTCGTCAGCAAAGCGGCATGCTTGGTGTAGGTCATGCAATACCATTACGATTGTTTTTCCTTGGTGTTGGACTAGGTCTTCTAATAATTCTAATAACTCGAATTGATGGGCAACATCTAAATAGGTGGTGGGCTCATCTAGTAAAATAATATCTGTGTCTTGCGCCAATACCATGGCTATCCAAGCACGCTGTCTCTGGCCCCCCGACAAGGACGCGATTGGTTTTTCGGCTAGGTCTAATATATCGGCCTGATTCAAAGCTTGCTCCACTAACTGGTGGTCGTGCTCTCTCATTTGGCCCATAAAATTAAGGTAAGGTGCGCGCCCATAGCCTACAAGCTGTCGCACGGATACGCCTTCAGGTGAAATGGGTGTTTGCGGTAACATAGACAATAAACGTGCTCTTTCTTTATCGGCTATGCGTTGAATTAATGTTCCGTTAGCTAAAGAAATTTCGCCTTGCTGATAAGGCAAATTTCCATTGATGCTGTTAAGTAACGTTGATTTCCCACAACCATTCGGCCCTATCAACGCGGTCAATTTTCCTTTTCTAATATGACAATTAATTCCCGTTAGTATTTGTTTTTTGGCGTAACCCGTACTGAGATTAGATATTGTGATAGCTGTTGAGTTTACGTTCATTTGCATTACCAATGTTTATATCGACTGAGTAAAAAGATGAAGTAGGGTGCGCCAATAAAGGCGGTGAGAATACCTGCGGGTAGTTCAATAGGTGGCATTAGTATGCGTGCAAATAGATCGGCACTTACCAGCAATATTGCGCCTACCACCATAGCCAATGGCACAAGCGCTAAGTGTCGATTTCCTAAAACAAAACGAGCCGCATGTGGCGCTACTAACCCAACAAAACCGATATTACCGCATACCGAAACTGCTACACAGGCTAGGCTAATGGCTACCAGTAAAGTTACGATGCGCATCCGCTGAACATTTACACCCAAGCCATGCGCAGTGGGTTCTCCCAAGCTCAATAAGTCTAAGCGGTAAGCAAGCCAAATAGCGCAGGGCAATAAAACGGCGAAAAAACATAACAATATTGGCAGGTGCGACCAATTTCGCCCCCATACAGATCCCGTTAACCAAATCATAGATAGATTAATTTCCATGGGTCGGCTAATTAATACAAAGTCGATTCCGGCACTCATGACTGCAGCAAGCGCGATACCAATTAGGGCCATTGCCGCGGGGTGATGAATCACCGGCTTCGCCATAGTCAGCAATATTACTGTACTAACAGCACCACCAAATAAAGCAACTAATGGCAACCAGTCAACAGCGATACTCGGCATCAGGGCATTGGCACAAACGACGGCCAAACTGGCTCCGGTGGTAACGCCGAGTACATCGGGTGAGGCTAGCGGATTACGAACAACACCTTGAACTAATAGGCCCGATAACGCTAGGCTGGCCCCGACTAAACTCGCTATGAACATGCGAGGCAGTCGATAACCGTTAACAATAAACGCATGTTCATCGCTTCCCCGGAATACGCTGTTAACCACCTCTTGCCAAGGAATAGAAACTGCTCCGGCACTGACATGCCAAATGGCGAAAAACAGCCATGTAACTATGAATAAGGCGAATACTAGAATTGTTTTGTTTAATCGCGTCATTGCTATTTTTGGTGTAGTTTTCAACTGATTAAACATAAGACTTCCTAGCTTGCCAACGCACCAGCGCGAGAAAAAACAATGCTCCAAATAGGCTAGTCACTATACCAACTGGGTTATCTCTCAATGGGCTAATAAGCCTGGTTATTGCATCTGCATACACCAGTAAGTTCGCACCAAAAACTGCAACCGTTGGAACTAAGACACGAATATCCGTGCCCACAAAAGCTCGGCATATATGCGGTATAACCAGCCCAATAAATGCTAATGGCCCTGCGACTGAAACAGCTACCGCTATGAGTAACACAATCGTTAAGGCCGCTAACGTTCGCACCCATAAAAGCCGACCACCCAAACTTTTCATCATGGCTTCGCCGAGTGCTAATAAGTTGAGCTGAAAGCTTAAGTAAATGCTTAATATCACGCCAACTAGAAGCGCCGGCCACAGTAGCTGTACGTGAGTCCAATCAACATTTCCTAGCGAACCCGTTAACCAATGAAGAACTCCATAAGCGTTTTCATCAGCTAAAATCACGGCTGCGCGCGTCAGAGATATAAATAAAAAATTTAAAGCAACGCCTGCTAGTACAACACGTATGGGGTTTACGTTTTGTTTGTATAACCCGGCTAGAAAGAACACCGCGATTCCGGCTGTTGATGCGCCTAGTATCGTCGTTACTAAAATAGGTAACGCTGATAACCATGGCAATATTCCGGTGGCGGCAAAAGCAAATGCAAACGCCGCACCTGCACTGACACCAAATATAGAAGGTGAAGCCAGTGGGTTACGAGTGAGCGCTTGCATCAGCAACCCAGCTAAGGCAAGACCCGCTCCGACACCTGCAGCACTTAATACTCTCGGAAGTCGTGTGTCTTTAATGATGTATTGGTGAATTGCCACTCCCTCTTCACCCAATAAAAAGTGGCTTACATCAACCCAACTTATATCAAATTGTGAAGCGACAAATAGCGACCAACCCATACCAAAAATCAATGCGAGTAGGCCAATTAAATTGGAAATGAGTAGGCGCCAGCGAACCGCTGGCACACTATACGAAACGAGTTGTGCCACCAGATTAATCTTTTAACAATGCGATTATTTCTTCAGCCATTATTTCAGCGGCGATCATGCCGCGATTCAGTGACCAAAGGCGCGGATCTGTTTCGACATAGCGATCATTTTTAACGGCGCTCATTAGGTGCCATAAATTATTTTCTTTGAACGAATCGATAACAGTTTCCTCTCCATATTCGCCCACTAAGAAATAGTCTGGATCGAGCTTTAGCAAACCTTCGATAGTAATAGGGACATAGGCTTCATCTGCTAATTCAGAAACAGGAGAACGCAAGCCTAGTCGATTTACCACGCCACCGGCATAGGCTTTTGGTGTGTGCATTGTGACACCGCGCGCACTCGACACTGCGAACATTAATGATGCGTCGCCTGCGATCTGCTCTGCAAATGCATCCATTTTTGCGCCATGTTCAGCCACTATGCTTGCCATTTCATTAGCACGACCAAATGCCGCCGCTACTTTAACTACGGCTTTTAAATTATCTTGGTATGTTTCGCCACGGCTTTTCAAAATGAGTGTGGGTGCAATACGTTTTAGGTCTTCGTAGATAGCTTCATGTCGCTCTCGGTCGGCAATAATTAAATCTGGCTTTAGAGAGGCGATCACTTCCAAGCTAGGTTGTGAACGTGAGCCTAGCGACACCCAATCATCACCAATACGCGCTCGAATTTGTTCAATAACGCGTGTTTTATCACCGTCGTCGGCAACGCCTACAGGGGCGATGTCTAAACTTGCCAACGCATCAACAAATGAGAACTCCAACGCCACTACTCGCTTGGGAGCACTGTCTAATTCAACAACCCCTAACTCATCTTGGACAGTAATCTGACCGAAAGATAGTCCACTAATAAGTAAGGCCACACAAAAAGAGAAGAGCTGCTTGATCATATTTATTTCCTTCAATTGATAATGATTCGCATTATCCCTATATGAGAACCTATTGCAACTGAAAATGAGAATTAATATCACAAAAGCGAATAGGACTACCTTGCTTAAGGCATTGGAGTTCCGATCAATCAGATTGATGAGCTGATAAGTATATTAAGTAAAGCCCTATAATTGTTAAGGATGTATTGAATAGGGTTGCAAGTCAGGCTGATTCAGAGTTGCATAAAATTTTCAGATAAGGGATATTGATTTTCAGTAAAAATCTAAGAATCCCATGTGATACTAATTTTAAAGTAAGACGACCTGCCACTGTTTTATAAAATTTTAGTGCCAATTCAAGCTTTCGCGAAGGAGAGTTATGTTTCTATTGAATGTGTCCACACTGTCTATTGGGCAAGAACACCGTGTCACAATACCTGCTATACACTTCAGCGTTCCTGAACCTTCAATTACACTGAAGGAACTAATCCGAAACACTGTCACTCATCAAATAATGCTCCTTAGTGAATCATTCGAAGAAGATATTATTGCTGACAAAGTAAACAAGCAGTATCTATCTGAATCCGATGTTAGTCGATTAGCTAGTGAAGGTAAAATTGTAATAAATCATGGAGATCACTCTAAAGATTTTCTTACCGTTGCTATCGAAAAAGCCATTTCAGGGTTCGAAAAAGGTCGTTATAAAATATTTATTGCAGGCCAAGATACTCTTGGTTTAGATACTAATATTACATTATCAAAAACCACAGACGTGAAATTTTTAAGATTATTACCCCTTATTGGAGGTTAAAGCTGATGGACCAGATAAACAAACTTGCTGAGGCAATCGACACTCTCGAAAATGGCGAAATGGAAAGAACGGACTTACGCCGGATTCGGCGACTAGATATTTTTAACGTCGTTAACAATGAACCTTCGGAATATGACAATATAGTTAAGGATCTATTCAGTAATGTTTCTGTAGATTTCCTAATCGAATACTTCTTGAGAAGAGAAAATTTTTTTGATCATTTGAGCATTGAATTTAAAGAAGAAAACGACGCTAAGCTCTTAAAGTATCATTCATTAATCGCCTACTATCTTGAACGATATCATCAAACGAAATTCAAAGATGCTCTTTGGGCTTTTATGAAATCAGAAGTTGAAAACGAAGCTTATTATAAGTCTATGGCCATGAGTGTTTTTACTGCTTTCAGTTGTTATTATCACAACCTACCTGAAGCTAAGTATCCACAGCTTGTTGATTGGCTGCTCAATAGCTACGCTAGTACGGTCAACAGTATCGATTTTAGTGATCATTACTATGATTGTAGCTACGAACACCACTTCAACTTATTATTGAATTGGATGGAGGTTCATAATTTATTCGATCGTGAATCATACGATCGTCTCTGCCTTTGTTTTTACGATTTCCCCCTTTCGGTTAGCGACAACCTTTGGTCACCAAACCAAGAAGATCAAGAGAAAGTAACGTTCAGCCAACCCTTATCAACGCTAGTCTCCAGCTATAAACGTAATTGGTATCTAGATGCGTTAAATAACAACTCGGTCTCTGCCACTAGTTTGGAAGAAAAATTAAAGTGGGAAACCTTTAAAGACCATATTTTATTATTGAATGGGCTTGATATTATTTCAGAGCTTGGACTTACCAAAAAAGAGATCAAGGAGCCGGAATATGAAGAACCAATTAACAAGCACCATTTAGCAGCGGCAAGATTTATTCGCCAAGGTTCACTAGATATTGAACATGATGCATTAGTACCCATGCTTAAGAAGTATTCAGAACAAGCTTTACTGGTTGCACTCCCCTATGCAGGTGCCGCAAGAATGGCGATCCTTGAAGCAGCGGGTTTTAAAGATTTTCAGCCATTATTGAAGCTGGTTTATTCAATGGCTCAAGCGCCCTCATGGGAATCTTTGGATGAAAGTGAAGGTCCATATAACTGTGCTTACGAAGGTTCTGGTGTTGTCGAACGCGCTACGATAGAGAACATCTCTACTATTGAAGATGTAAAATCTTACAAAAAAATTAAAACGGCCTATAAAGCTACCTCATTTAAAATGACAAACGCATTTAAGTTAATAGATGCGATCTTAAATATAGATAAAGAAAAACTTGAAAAGTCACTCGTCCGCTTCTCCCAAATCAGTATCAAGGCTTACGGGCTGTACCCCATCGCTAATCTCGAAGACCTCAAGGCTCGTTACCTGAAGTTAAAAGAGCTATATAAAGGAGCATCACAATTTGGCCAAGAACGTAGTGAAAATACTCGTGCTGCGGCAAAAGCCGGATTAACAAATCTTGCTCATGTTGCCGGATACGTTGATTCAACGCGTTTAGAATGGGCAGTTGAAGCTGAAATAACAAGTGACCTAGTTGCCTTTGGAGAGCGCACAGCGGCAGATGACTATGGTGTAGAGCTCGTATTGGAAGGGACTAGCCCTAAAATTAAAATTTACAAAGGGGAAAAGCAACTCAAGTCAGTACCAGCAAAAGTACGTAAAACGGATATATATCAAGCCCTACGAAAAACACAGGACCACGTTCGCGGCCAATCGGGGAGATTTAAGAAGACTCTAGAAGAAATGATGTGCACACAAGAGTCATTTAAGCCAGAAGAGCTACAACAACTCAAAGCCTTGCAAGTACTAAACTTAATGCTTCAAGGTTTAATATTCCAAACCGATTCAGGTGAGCTTGGGTTGTATATAGGTGATGGGTGTCACCTTCAGAAGCTTAATGGTGAGAGAATTCAAATATCAAAACCAGTTACGCTCGCTCATGTACATGATTTATTTCATTCAGGTAGTCTACCTAGTTGGCAGAAATATATTGTTGATCAACAAATAGTACAGCCTTTTAAGCAGGCCTATCGCGAGCTTTATGTGGTAACGCCCGCGGAAGTGGAATCAGGTCACACCAGCCGCCGTTTTGCTGGCCATGTAGTAGACGGTGCCAAAGCCAGTGCATTGCTTTCTCAACGACGTTGGCGCCAAAATTCATGGGATGTTGTAGAGATATATAAATTTATAAGCATGTCTAAAGCCCGAGTCGATTTAAATGTACCAGATGCTGGTCATTATTTATCAGAGCTTGGAGAAGTAACAGTAGATGAGCTCAGTTTTTTTAAAGACGATGGTCCTATGAATATGGATACCGTTCATCCCATCGAATTTTCTGAGGTTATGCGCGATATAGATTTGATCGTATCTGTTGCAGGAATAGACTCTAGCAATATCCGCTGGTCGAATGAATCCACCAGTTCAAGGATCAGTCTGATTCAAAACTTATTTACTTCACTACAAATTTCAAAGGTAGAGATAAAAGATCACTATGCATTTGTCCAGGGTCACCTTGCTAAATATAGAATTCATTTAGGAAGCGGAGTTATTCATATTGAACCTGGTAATTACCTGTGTGTGGTACCAGACAACGCAACCAAGGCAGATGACTTTTATCTACCGTTTGATGAGACCGATCGAAAAGCAACTGAAATAATAAGCAAAATTTTTCTATTGCTAGATGACAATAAGATTAAGGATAAATCGATACTGAACCAAATAAACGAAGGATTACTGACTGAATCTTGAACGTAGGAGTTTAGTGCCCAGTCATGGGCACTTTTTCATTGTAGAGGCACTTTGCATTTAAAATGTTGCTTTGCCGTTTATTCTTGGTGATTCAAGCAGAAATGAAAAATGCCCATATACGAGTATAGCCAGTTAGCTGTTATCGCTATTCTTCTCTGCAATTATTTTACGAGCATTAGCCCAAGGGTCTGCACTATCTTGTGAAGGTTTAGTTGAGGATGCTTGGCTACGATAGTTAGATTCCGTTCTATTATTGGGTCGACCGCGATTTGGTTTGGGCGCATTTTTAGCTTTACGCTCATTAATTCGCTCTAACTCTTCTAAGGTTAACACAACAGGGTCACGTGGTTTTTGGTGTTCTGGAATAATGCGATCTCTAGGTGGAAGTGCAAATTGCTTGTCGTCGGGTCTGGGCAAGTGCTTGTAACGATATAGGTAGAATGCTTCAAGCTTATGGCGCGCCCATTCGGTCTTTCTGAAAAACTTTACGCTGCCTTTGATCGATGGATTGGTTTTAAAGCAGTTAAAGTTTAATGCAGCGGCGAGTATTTCCCAGCCATAAAAATCGACGAGCTCCGTTAGCAATACGTCTAATTTGAGTCCATGTAACGGGTTATTTAAATATTGTTCGCTCATCGATTAACTGTGTCCACTGTCATTTTAAAATTAGTCACTACAGTGTAACTTGTGGCTAAGAATTTTCCATGTTTACTACGATTCGACCATGAGATTGTCCTTTTAACATGGCCAGCAATGATGACTCAGCTTGGTCTAAGGTTATCTCTGTGACTAAACTTTCGAGTGTATCTACCTTATAGTCACTCGCGAGCGCTTGCCATGCTTGAGTTCGAACATCCATTGAGCACTCTACCGAATCGATACCGATTAATCGCACCCCTCTTAAAATGAAAGGGAATATCGATGTCGTAAAATCGACTGCGCCGACTAAACCACTGGCGGTGACAACACCATTGTATTGGCACGATTTTATGGCATTGGCTAAGGTATCACCTGCCACCACATCAACTACTCCTGCCCAGTGCTCTTTAAACATGGGCCGGCTGTTATCTAGCAATGTCTCACGGTTAATTACTTCACTGGCGCCGAGTCGCTTTAAGAAGTCTTCAGCACTGGCCTTGCCAGTGGCCGCCGTTACGTTGAACCCAAGCTTCGATAATATAGATACCGCGATTGAGCCAACGCCACCAGTCGCTCCGGTTACTAAAACAGGGCCTTTCTCTGGTGTTACGCCATTACTTTGCAGCGCACTGATCATCAACGCGGCGGTTAAACCGGCCGTTCCGTAGCCCATCGCTTCTTTTGCGGTTAGCCCTTGTGGGCGTTTTAGCACCCACTGCTGGGGAACGCGAATATATTGGCCCAGCCCACCAGCGGTGTTCATGCCTAAGTCATAGCTGGTCACGATCACTTCATCGCCTTTTTTGAAGGCGTCACTTTGGCTTTCAACGACGGTGCCTGCGGCATCAATACCGGGCGTATGCGGGAAGTTCCGGCTAACACCTGGGTTGCCTGTGGCCGATAACGCATCTTTATAATTAAGCGATGAGTACTGAACCTTTATGAGTATTTCGCCTTCCGGTAACTCATCAATGGTGCGCTCGCCGATATGACGACTGAACTGTTTGTCTTCTGATTTTTCAACGATGAGTGCTTTAAAGGATGTCGACATAATTTCGTTTCCCGCTCTGATTCAGTTTTAATTTATAACAGCATAGATGGGTTCCATAGCCGTTGAGAATACGACTATGGTCTGGGAGGTGTTTTTAATGCAACTTTAAGCGAGGGCGAATAATCTTATTGATTCGATCAGACACCATCCGTAACCCTGTTCTCACCCAACCATGCAAAGCGAGTTGATGTAATCGATACAGCGAAACATACATTAGCCGCGCGATACGGCCTTCTATCATCATGCTGCCTTTAGACAAATTGCCCATGAGGCTACCTACAGTTGAGTATCGGCTTAGATTAACCAGTGAGCCGTAATCCGTGTATTGGTATTCTTTATCTGCTGGCTCCCCTTTTAACTGCCGAGCAATATTCAAATAGACATGCGACGCCATTTGGTGAGCCGATTGAGCCCTTGGTGGAACTTGTTTGCCATCGGGCATGATGCAGGCGGCACAATCGCCAAGGGCGTATATGTTGTTATCGAGTGTGGTTTGCAGTGTAGGCTTTACCTGCCACTGGTTTATGCGATTAGTCTCTAAATCAGACATAGCGGCGAACTGATCGGGAACCTTGATTCCGGCGGCCCAAACGAGTAAATCGGCCTCTATGGCTTGATCGTCTTTAGTAATAAAGGCGCCCGCTTCACCGCGCGCTACGAGCGTATTGGTTTTTACATCCACGCCTAATTCACTGAGTTCTTTATGCGCCGATGCCGATATCCGCTCGGGCAGTGCAGGCAGTATACGAGGGCCTGCCTCTATTAAGCTGATTTTAAGTTGTGATGGCTTTAGCTCATTAAGGCCATAGGCTTTCATGGTATTAAAGGTGTGGTGCAGTTCAGCAGAAAGCTCGACACCGGTCGCCCCTGCGCCAACAATAGCAATGCGGTATACAGCAGACTCATCTTGCTCCGCATTTTTATTTAGCTTTAGTAGCCCATTCAATAATTTGGTATGGAATTTTTCAGCCTGCGTTGCAGCATCTAAAAAGAGTGCGTGCTCCTTAACCCCTGGTGTTCCGAAATCATTAGTGACACTGCCTAAGGCTAACACCAGTATGTCGTAATCTACTTTGCGCTCGGGCAATACCTCATGCCCATCTTCATCGGTTAATGGGGCGAGTGTAATTGTTTTGGTGTTCCGATCTATCCCGCTAAGTGAACCGAGCTTGAATCGAAAATGGTGATTATAAGCGTGGGCTCTGTAGCTGAGCGAGTCTACGCCCATATCTAAACTGCCCGAAGCCACTTCATGAAGCAGTGGCTTCCAAAGGTGAGTATTGTTCCGATCGATAAGGGTGATATTGGCTTTTTTACGTCGCCCAAATTTGCGACCTAATCGCGTCGCTAATTCCAAACCACCTGCACCCCCGCCAACAATGACTATATTCATGTTGCTCTCCCGATCGGTAAAATGTAATTTAATTACATTATGAGCCGATATTCGGGCAAATCAATCAATAATTTAGCGCTAAACTTCTATTTTGTTGGTTTTATTACATTCCGACCGTGAATAGCTACTCTTTATAGCGAATCAACGCCGCTTAGGAGTCCAAGCCCATATCATTTCGCATTGCACGGGCTGCTTGTCTTCACCATCGGTTATGGTTACAGCTACGGAAACCTCTCCTTTTTCTTGCGTTCTTATTTGCTCTCGTTGGGCTTCGGTTAGGGTCGCTACAGCCGTTATATCTCCCTTACACCGCTTTTCATAATCAACTTTTAGCGTTTTTATGACAGGCACTGAGGAATCAGGAACGTTCATCGCAACCAAGTAACCCGTCGCCGATTCGGCCGCAATGGCAATAGCCGTCGCATGGATGCTGCCAATGTGGTTTTGTACTTTGCGTTGATTTTTAATGCTAATTTTAGATTGGCTGGCAGTGAGCTGCTGCACAATGACCTTAGAACGCCCAGCATATGGAATCATTGTTCCAAAAGCTTTAGACAGCACCCAAGTACGCATAAATTTAGGAGACTTCTCTAAACGGGCAACGGTTTTAGCGACTTTATTTAAATCTAACATAAGTTTCACACAATTATAAAAGTGCTAACGATTGTTGACCAGAAGCCTGCAATCTCCCAGCTTTCTTTGTGTGAATTAAATCCCTGCTCACAAGCATGCTTGTTTATGGGGCCACTCGTGAACTTGAGGCAATAATCACGGTTGTACTGGCTGCGTTAAGTTATGCCGCAAAATCCAATAATTTAACTCAGTGTTTCGATACGGCACGGCAACTAAATGCTCTCGCTGTTCCGCTCGCTTGCCTTCGACCAACAAACCAGACAAATCTTTAATCAAAATAGCCGTTTCCGCATAGTCAGAATGCCCAAACATACTGTCGCTTACCTCAGAGGTATCTATCGTTTCTACACCTTTGGCGACCGTGATGTCTTTACCCGATTCCCCTGCGCGTGGGTATTTGCCATGAATGGTTTTTGAGGCTTTTAATGCAACATCTTTTGACGATGAGTACAAGGTAATGGGCAATTGGTGCGCTGACAATCGAGGTAGTAAATCACGTTTAAAGTAATCGGCATCAATGTCTGGAGAGGCCAACACCAACTCGCCTAAACACTTTCGATAGCTGGGTGAATCGTTAAACAGGTTGATCAACGCCGAGGTGACCAGCCGTGAGCCCATCGAATGCGCAATGATATCGAGTGTTTTCACTTGAGTTTGGTCACATATACTTTTAACCGTTTTTATAAAATCAACTTTACTCCACTCAACGTTGGCTTCATCTACCGTGTATTGGGCAAAATTCCCGCGTGACGGCCAGCTAAATGCAAAGGCGAGACCTGAAAACCCCATATCATGCTTTAACTGTGCAGCAATGCGAATGGCATTTTCAAAGGTGACGTTATAACCATGTACATATAAAAGCGCATGATCGTTTTGCGATTTTTCTGTGTGGCTCACTTCGTGAAAAAATTCACTGGGATTTAACGTGCTAACATCGTGTAAGAAAATATTTTTACTCGGGTTACGATTAATTCCAACAGGCCCCCAAACAAAAGCCAGCTTGGCATCGGCGGTTTGATAAGTCGCTTTGGGAATACTTATTAGCGAAGCTCCATAGGTGAGAGAGCCTCGATCATCGGTAATATTGGCCAGTTTCCCCGGCGATTGAATGAGCCGGTTGGTCGCGTAGTGCACTTCGACAAAATCGAGTTCATCTAGTATAACTTTATCGGCAATTTGGTATCGCTCAAAGGCACTATTTGCGCCGGCGTACTGCAACGTTGGCGTCATAGAACAACTGCTCAAAGAAAACACCAACAACCCCAGCCAAAGCTTTTGATGTTTAAACAAGGATGTGATTTGCGGGTAAATACGCATTAAAGATGCCTGTTGCTCGTGACGGATTTGATTATTCAATGCTATTGTAGGGGCTCCCCTTTCGACTGAGAAGCCTTCTTTTCGTGTCCTTGATAAAACTCTTTTTAATAACAAGCTTGGCGCTCGTTGCTTTTGCGGCAAATTCTGTACTGACCCGGATGGCATTGGCACAAGGGTTTATCGATCCAGGAAACTTCACTGTAATTCGCTTAATCAGTGGTGCCATTACCTTGGCTATTATCTGTTTCTTTGTAAATAGAAACAGCGTGCAAGGCGTTTTTACAACGGGAACTTGGTTGGGCGCATTTTCACTGTGGTTGTATGCGGTATGCTTTTCTTATGGCTACCTCCACTTAGACACCGCTACTGGCGCACTCATACTATTTACGACAGTTCAGTTAACCATGTTAATCATTAGTTATGTTCGCGGCCAACGGTTTTCTCTCATGGAGTGGGTGGGGCTAATCATTGCCTTTTTGGGATTTGTCGTATTGATCCTACCTAACTTGCGCTCAGGTACTACAAGCATCGGCATTGTGCTTATGGTGGCTTCAGGTATAGCCTGGGGCGGTTATACGCTATTAGGTAAAGGCGCTGTTTCACCCACCTTATTAACGACCGGCAATTTTATAAGGGCTTCAATCATGTCTTTGCCGATCATTCTCTTTAGTGCTCCCATTGAAAATGTAGAGTTTTCAGGGGTCTCGCTTGCCATGGCTTCAGGCGCTTTAGCATCTGGAATTGGTTACGCGCTGTGGTACACCGTGTTACCAAAATTGACCACCAGCCAAGCGGCCGTATCTCAATTGTTGGTTCCAGCGCTAGCCGCATTTGGTGGCGTTTTATTTGCTGGAGACCGCCTGACAACTCTTTTAATTGTGTCACTCGCCATTATTATGGGTGGAATCTTTATTGTTATTAGAGCAAAGGCACACTAAACGGATATATGCGCGCTTTGCTTATACAGAGCTTTCATGGCAAATGCCGACATGAGCAGAATAATAGCGGCTATTAAAAACCCAAGATAAGTCATTTGCGAATGGCTTAGCCAAGCAATCAACACATAACCTAAACTTTGGCTCATCGTTGAAAACAATTTTAGACCGCCGTCGATTCGGCCCCGTTCCGACACATCAAGTTCGCGGCTCATTTTTACCGTTCTGGCGATTCGGTTAAATGAATTAAAAAAACCAAAGGGCAGTGTAAATACAATTAACAAAATTGGATTCAAAATAATAAACATCGCAACCAACAGCATCGAGAGTATCAACACGCTGTTAAACATAACTTTTTCAGCTTCAAAATTTTCTAACAGTTTGGCTACACCGATACCACAAATAAGCGCTCCTAACCCGTAAGCAACCTTCCAAGCTGCAAAATAATCACCCGTTAAACCCAACTCAGAAAAATAAATCGGTATTAGTTTCGATAAAAAGGTTAATACGGGGTATGAAAGGCAAGACAACGCTAAAAATATAAAAAATCTAGGCTGGCGCTGAAAAATAGTTTTAGTTTCTACCAGCTGAGCAATAAACGAAGACTTGAGAGCAACGCTGAGCTGACGACGGTAGGGCATTAGCCCGTAGCATAGCGCCGCAATGAGTGACGCGAGCATTGCAAAAGCTGAGAATTCTCGCATTGACCAAATCGACATCAGTAAAATTCCCGCTGCTCCTGAGCCTAGCGATGTAGTTTGCATGACCATTTCTAGCCGACCAGAAACCTTAGGGTATTCATTCGCATTGAAGTGCTCTTGAGTGAAGGCAGAATTGGTACTCCAAGCAAAATCACCAGTCCACCAAAAAACCAGTTGAGCAAAGATGAGCACTCCTATGTGCGCATCACCTTTCAGAAAACTCAAAAAAACTAGTGCAGCCGTAAGCGCCTGTGCACATTGAACACCGATAAGTATATTTTTGCGCGAATGTCGATCAATATAGGTTGCTAATAGTGGCGTAAGCAAAAATGAACCTGCGGTACAAACAAAAGCCGTTAATGCAACCAAAGCGCCACTCGCCCCATCGGCCAGCATCAGCCAAGGCAGTGCCATCATAAACATGCCTGAAGAAAGGCCATCAAAAAAACGACCGCAGAGAAAGGCGCGATAAGAACTCGTCATCTAATTTCCTAATTTACTCGTTGCTGTGTATGATGCAGTTTAAAACCTTAAGTTAACTTTAGGTCAAGCCTTTAAGGAATGTTTATGGAATTAAGTGTGGGTGAAGTGGCAAAGCGTAGCGGAATATCGGTACCGACATTACACTTTTATGAATCTAAAGGCCTAATAACCAGCCGTCGAAATCAGGGCAACCAACGTCGCTACGAACGAAGTGTTCTTCGAAGAGTAGCGATTATTAAAACCGCGCAACAGCTTGGGCTTAGCTTAAAAGATATCGCCCAGTCGATGGCCTGCCTGCCCACCAGCAAAGCACCGACCAAGCAAGATTGGTTAAAAATGTCTAAACAGTGGCAGCATGAGCTTGATGCTCGTATATCAAAGCTTGAAAAATTACGTGATCATTTGGGAGATTGTATAGGATGCGGCTGCCTATCGTTGCAATCATGCAAACTGCGCAACCCTGACGACATCTTGGGAGAAAAGGAAGTAGGTGCTGTTGAACTCAGCCAACAGTAGCTAAAAAAAATGCATTAGCTACTGTTCACTAGGTTAGGTCATTATATCTCGCCTTCTTTCAACAGCGTTTCCTCTAGTTCGTTCTTAAATTGCTTTTGGTAAAGCTCAAAGTAATGACCCTTTTTCTCAAGCAATTCACTGTGGCTGCCTTGCTCAATCAGCCTGCCATCTTCAATCACCACAATAACATCGGCATTACGTATGGTAGAAAGGCGATGTGCAATAATGAAGCTTGTGCGACCTTTTAAAACTGTTGCTAAGCTCTTTTGCAGGCGAGCTTCAGTTTGAGTATCAACCGATGAGGTTGCTTCATCCATAACTAAAATTTGCGGATCATGAATAATGGCTCGGGCAAAACTGATTAACTGTTTTTGCCCCGTCGACAGGTTTGTACCACCTTCTTGAACCTGTGTTTCATAACCATGTTCCATACCCATGATAATATCGTGAACGTTAACAGCTTTTGCAGCCGCTTCTATTTCAGCATCAGTCGCGTCTAACTTACCGTATCGTATGTTAGATCGAATGGTGCCGGTAAAAAGAAACGGTGTTTGCAAAACAATGCCTAAATTCGATTGCAGCCATAAAAGACTGCGATCTCGATAATCAACACCGTTAACCAATACTTGCCCTTGGTTTGGCTCATAAAAACGACACAGTAAACTGACGACGGTTGACTTACCGCTCCCGGTTGGACCAACGAGTGCCACGGTAGAACCTGCTGGAACTTTCAAATTGAAATCCGAGAGTACGGGCTCGTCTGGTTTATATGAAAACTGAATATCTTTAAATTCTATATCTCGAATGTCATTTTCTAAACCATCAAGGGTTTGGTGATCCGATTCATAGGCTCTTTTCATTAGCTCTACAACAGCTTCCGAATCTTTAATCGTTGGCTCAACGACTAACAACCCCATAACTCGCTCAACACAGGCGGTTGTTCGCTGCAAGTTGGCTAAAGTTTCACTCACCTCCAACATTGGGTCCATCAGTGTACGTGCATAATTCATAAACGCGACTAAGGTACCTAGCGTTAATACCCCAGCAAGTACATCAACACCGCCTAGCCAAAGCGCAATACCCACGGCCAAACTGACAAAGACGTTTACAAAAGGGAAAAAGGCCGACGTAAGTAACAGGTTATGCATAGATAACCCGTACATCTTATCTGTATCGACTTTAAATTCTTTTAAATTCTGCTGTTCACGAACCAAAATTTTACTGGTTTGTATGCCGGCAATCCCTTCGTTATATACAGCGGTTAACCTTGAGTTAGTTTTACGTAACTCACGCGAGCTGTTCAGTATTTTTTGATTAAACACCCAAGCCACACCCGCCAACAGTGGGAATAAAGCCAAAACAATTAAGGCCATTCTTGCGTCTAAAACAAAAAGAACAATAAAGATCGCCAGAATCATGGGTATTCCCCAAAACAAATCGAGCGTCCCCCAGGCAACTATTCTGGCGATACGGGCTGTATCAGAAGTTATTCGAGAAACCAACCAGCCCACGGCGTTGTTGTCATAAAACGAGAACGATAGAGATTGTAGGTGTTCAAAACTCTCTTTTCTTAGCTCGTACATGAGCGTCATCGACAACTTACCGGTAAGCCGAATAAAGCTTCGAATGCATACCACCAGAACAGCTAATGCGATAAAGAACACCAGCCCATACCCTAACAACTGAGCATCCGCTCCTTTATCAGCAATTTCGTCGAAAACTTCTTTCGTAATCAACGTAAAGCTGGCTTCAACACCTGCCGTCGTTAGTGCAAGTGCGATCACTCGATGAAATAGCTTTTTTTGTGGCTGGTAGCAACGGTTAAAAACCGCTTTCCAGGCGCCTTTTTCAAAAGGCGTACTATTTTGTGTAGCGTCCATCTTAATTCCTTCTGCGCAACAGATTAAACCGTTACTGTAATTTCCGATTCAAATTGGTCTTTTTGGTCGCTTTGTATTTCCCAAAGCTCGTTGTAAAAACCATCTCGATGAGTCAATTCGTGATGCGTTCCTTGATCCGTAATCCGACCATCTTGCATCACTATTATCCGGTCTGCCTTTTGGCACACACTGATTCGATGCGTAATTATGAGCAGCGTTTGCTCACCCTTTTTCTCATGCAAGGCCGAGATAATCTTTTGTTCAGTCGAGGCATCTACAGCACTGAGCGTGTCATCTAGCACCAAAATTGGGGGCGTATTTAATAAAGTACGAGACAAAGTTACCCGTTGCTTTTGGCCACCACTTAAACTCACGCCTCGTTCACCAATGACCGTACTATAACCACCTTGGAAACTTTCAATAGTGTGGTGAACAGCCGCCGCTGTTGTCGAATGAACCATAGCGCCATCGCTGGCCTCTAAATGACTAAACTTAATGTTTTCTCGTAAGCTTCGACTGAACAAAAACGGCTCTTGAAGCAGTGTGCCGATTTGGTGACGAATATCCTTTCGAGCAATTGAACTCAGCTCAATACCGTCTACAGATATAGACCCTTGTTCGTAATCATGTAAACGCATCAGCAATTGGATCAGGGTACTTTTACCAGCACCGGTAGGACCTACAATGGCTATGGTTTCTCCAGGGGCAACATCAAAACTTACGTCGGTGAGCACCGGGCGATCTTTATCGTACTGAAAATGTATATTTTCAAACTTTATCGCCCCCATGATTCGATCTGGCAAAGGGGTAACGTTCTGGAGTTCATCTTCCTCAGGCGCTTCTAATATTTCTTGAATTCGGCCAATCGCAACGGTGGCTTTGCCTGCTTCACTGAGTTCTTTGCCTAACTGACGTATCGGCCAAATTAACAAATTGGTGTAGCCAATGAAGGCGAAGTAGGTACCGAATGAAATGTGACCTTGCGCGGTTAACCAACCACCGCCGATGAGAACAATGCCGCTCTGCGCAATACACAATAAATCTGAGAGCGACCAGAAGTTGGCAAACATACAAATAAGCTTGTAGTTTAAATCACTGTACCGAGCATTCTTTTCATCAAATTTTTCACACTCATAGTCTTGGCGTGCAAAAGCGCGCACAACTCGAATACCGGTGAGGTTTTCTTGAACTATGGTAGTCAGTTCGCCTTCGGCTTCGTCTACCTTCTGAAACAGTTCACGAACTTTTACAAAGAACACCATGCCGTAGTATAAAACGACAGGCACTAATATTAGCGAAAGAACCGTAAGCCACGCATTTTGCATAAACATCAATGGAATAACGACGGCCATTAAAATAATGGTTCGTCCTATATTCATCACTTGCATGGTTAAAAACTCTCGCAAGGTATCAATATCGGATGTGCAACGCTGAAGAATGTCACCACTGTCGGCATTATTTAAATAGCGCTCATCGATATGATGTAAATGGTGGTAGAGTTTATTCCTCAATTCTCGAACTGTAGTTTCGCAAGCTCCTGCGGCGAGGTAATCTTTTAGGTACATAAAAAGACCACTCAACGCCGTGACGATGACAATGGCCAAACCGGCTAACCAAAGTTGGTTGGCTAGGGCATCCGGTCCACCGACCCAACTAATAACGGCATCAATCTTATCGCCATTGTGAACACGCGGCTCAGTAATGACTCGATCTATCACTAATTTACCAATGGTTGGTACTAGAAACATAAAGTAACTGGCAATACCTACGCTGATAATTGCGCCGAGGTAGGGCCATTTTTTTTGATGAATTAAATCTATTAATATTTGATTACGCTGTGAAGCTTTCTTGTTCACGTTATCTTCCTTAATGCTTTGTTTTCTAAGACTTTTTCACAACATCAACACGCAAAAAAGCCCGCAATTTAGCGAGCTTTTTAAAATACGATTAATAGTTTTTGGTCGTATTCGAAAGCCCGCGAATTTATCAGACGGGCAATCGACAAACGATTAGCACACCGTCAGAAGGTATTTCCAAGCGCTGCAAAGGCGCCGTATGGTACGGTGATTAACATAGTCATATTTGGTTATTCCTATTTAAAACTAATCATTAAAATATGCCGTAAGACGGGTGAGTGTTTTGCACAATGTGCAACTGAGTGTCGACAAAGTTAGAACAAGCCATTCAAAAAGGCAAGCGCTTTTTGGAAAACTTTTTAAATCAGTGTTGCATTTTAAATTTGAAAGGCGCAGTATCACGCCAAATTTCTATCGCCATATTCACGGCGTTTTCTCATTTAGGAGGGTTAAATATGATTGTATTAAACAAAACGCACTTAGGATCTGGCGCGTAATTTAACACTCTTTTTTAAAATTACCTTCAGCTTCTCGGTGCTTAACTTTTGCATCGGGCCATCTATTGATGACCCTTTTTAAATTTATTAAATTGGGGTTATACCATTGAATAATCCAAATAAAATGTCACTGACCGATCTCGGTTGGCGACCTATTTTACAACAACAATTAACGTTAGAAGATTTAGAACAAGGCTATGTTGCTCGCGTTGTTAGTGCACAACGTGATGTTATCGGCATTTTATCTGAACAAGGCGAATCATTATTGCCACTCAGATTATTTGATCAAAAAGATGATCCAGAGTTCCGACCGACGGTAGGGGATTGGGCTTGGGTAGAGTCTAAACACAGTCGTGCACGAGTATTAGAACGTTTAAGTTATTTAAAGCGCACGGCGGCTGGCAGCAACCCAAAACCTCAATCGATAGCGGCGAATATTGATACGTTGTTTTTAGTCAGCTCGTGCAATAAAGACTTTAACGCCAGTAAGCTGGAGCGCTATTTGGCTCTGGCATTAGAGGCAAAAATTCCAACGGTGATTATTCTCACCAAAGCCGATCTGACAAACAGTGTTGAAGACTATGAAGCCCAAGCTAATAGCATACATGTAAACACACCCGTGGTTGTAGTAGATGCATTATCTGATGAAGCGGTTGAACACCTTAAGCCTTGGCTGGTCAAAGGTGATGCCGTTGCCTTTGTTGGGTCTTCTGGTGTGGGAAAATCTACGCTTACGAATGCAGTTCTGGGTAGAGAGGCACAGGCGACCCAAAGCATTCGGGAAGATGATGCCAAAGGACGGCACACTACAACAGATCGGTCGATGCACCTTTCTCCGACGGGTACTTGGGTTATAGACACTCCGGGTATGAGAGAGCTTAGAATTACCGATGTGAGCGATGGCATTGCTGAAGTATTCGATGATATTGAAGCTTTGAAGTTGCGATGTAAGTTTCGTAATTGTCATCATGAAGGTGATGAAGGATGTGCCATTCAAGAGGCCATTGAGGCTGGCGAACTGACAACGCGCCGCTGGTCGAACTACCTCAAACTACAAAGAGAAGCGGACTTCGCAGCCAGTAATAAATGGCAACAACGTGAGAAGCACCGGCAATTTGGTAAGATGATAAACAACCATCTTAAGCAAAAGAAAACGCTAAAGTACTAGCATTAAAAAAGGGGCTAGCGCCCCTTTATCTGATTTACTTTACAAGGCCGATTTCTCGTAAGCGTTCCATTAGGTAGTCATGAGCCGTCGTGGGTTCAAACTGTTTTGGATTTTCTTCGGTAACGCATTGAGGCAAGCAATCTAAAGACATATCTGGATTGGCGTGCATGAAAAACGGAATCGAGTAACGTGACGTTTTTCCAGCTTCGCCTTTTGGATTAACCACTCGATGTGTTGTTGAAGGCAGTACTTTATTGGTTAGACGTTGCAGCATGTCGCCAACGTTACAAATAATCGTACCTTCGATCATTGAGATGCCAACCCATTCGCCTTTTTTACTAAGCACTTCCAATCCTTCTTGCTCAGAGCCAACGAGTAACGTAATTAGGTTAATATCTTCATGCGCACCCGCGCGAACATTCGGTAAGCTTGGGTCGGTAATAGGCGGGTAATGTAATGGGCGTAATATTGAGTTTCCCCAATTTGCCTTGTCTTCAAAGAAATCCGCTTTTTCACCTATAAATAATGCAAATGCTCTAAGCATTGTATTGGCCAGCTTATCGAGCTCGGTAAACAGCTCTAACATGACCGGCTTAAACTCAGGAACTTCTTCAGGCCATACATTCGGAGTCAGCTGCGGATAAGGCGGAGTTCCGCTAATTTCACGACCTACGTGCCAAAACTCTTTTAAATCTACATGGTCTGCGTTTTTAGCAATTTCAGTTCCGAAAGGCGTATAACCGCGAGTACCACCGTTGTCTTTAAAGTACTGTTTTTTAGTGTCTTCTGGCAACGAAAAAACCGCTTCCATAACAGCCATGGCACGTCGAATGAGGTCTGTAGAAATACCATGGTTTTGAATGCCCGCAAAGCCCCATTCTTGGTAGGCTTCGCCTAGTTGGGCAACGAACGCATCTTGGTCTTTCGCAAAACTAGAGATATCAAGTGTTGGTACGGTGGGTTGAGTCATTGTTATTTCGCCTTATTAAAAAAAACCTGCCAAGAGCTTGGCTCAAGACAGGTTGTCTCAGTGAAGCCCCAATCTAACGCTGGGTGAATTCAGTTATATTAGGTACGCTCTTTCACGTACGGTTTGCCAATAGCTTTAGGTGCCACAGCTCGGCCAATAAAGCCACCTAATAGGATGACTGTTAAGATGTATGGCAATGCTTCAATCAGCTGTACTGGGATGGTAAATGAACCAATTGCCGCACCTTGGGTTCTGTCTGCAATCGCTTGCAAGATACCAAACATTAAGCAGGCTAACAGTGCGCCACGAGGATGCCATTTACCAAAAATTAGCGCCGCTAAGGCCATATAACCTTTACCCGCACTCATGTTCGGTAAGAATTGAGCCGTTACCGCAACCGATAAATAAACACCGGCCAAACCAGCCAGAATACCACAAATTAACAAGGCAGAATAACGCATGGTGGTAACAGAAATACCCGCGGTATCTACAGCCGATGGGTTTTCACCTACGGCTCGAAGGCGCAAGCCAAAGCGTGTTTTAAATAATATAAACCAGGTAATCGGAACCATGATAAGTGCCACATAGACCAGCAAAAAGTGCCCGCTGATTAACTCGGAATAAATACCCCCAATGATTGGAACATCGGCAAGCGCATCGGCAAACGGAAAATTAAGTGGTTCGAAGCGAGCATTAATGCCATTCGCAGAATCTACTAGGTTTGGCGTGTTACCACCTTGCTTAAACCAGTAATTACCCAGTGCAGCCGTTAAACCGGCCGCTAAAATGTTAATGGCCATACCAGAAACGACTTGGTCACCGTTGTGAGTAACCGTTGCAAATGCGTGCATCATTGCAAATACAACCGACACCATTACACCGGCCAAAAGGCCCATCCAAGGTGAGTTGGTTACATAGGCCGCAGCAGCACCGGCAAAGGCCGATGCCAAAATTTTGCCTTCCAAAGCAATGTTTACGATACCAGATCGTTCTGAAAACATACCGGCCAAAGCCGCAAAGATTAGAGGCGTTGCCACACGCAATGTTGCATCTAAAATAAGGATTAAATTAGTGAACGCTTCCATGATTAAGCCTCCTTCGCATCTGGTTTAGTTAACAGCGCAGACAATTTTAAATACGCTTTTTCAACAGGGTGCTTTGTCATGTTTTCTAAGGCACTAGAGAACAAGATAACTAAGCCTTGTAAGACAACAATAATGCGAGGGTCAACGCCGTATTCAAACTGCAACTCACCGCCACCTTGATACAAGAAACCAAATAACAAGCTTGCTAAGATAATACCCACTGGATGGTTTCGGCCAATTAATGCTACCGCAATACCTGTAAATCCAAAGCCATTGACAAGGTTCAGTTTAATTTGGTGGGCTTCACCTTGAACCACGTTAAGCGCGAAGAAACCGGCTAACATGCCAGAAACCAGCATGGTCATAATAATGGTTTTATCCAGCGGGATACCGGCGTATTTAGCCGCACTTGGGTTTTGCCCAGTGGCTCTAATTTCATAGCCCCAACGGGTACGCCACATAAAGAAGTACACACCTACACAGCATATTAATGCCCAAACTATTGATAGATTTAAAGGTGAGCGCTGCAGGTTTATGCCTAAAGGCGAAAGCACTTCAGATATTTTTGGAATCCAAGCCGATTGAGCAAAGACCGCACTTTCAACTGACATCGAGCCTTCAACTTTAAAAACTTCGACTAATAGATAACCCATCAAAGAGGCTGCAATGAAGTTGAACATAATGGTCGTAATTACAATGTGAGAGCCACGCTTAGCTTGTAAAAAGGCTGGAATATAAGCCCATGCTGCACCAAAAATGCCCGCCGCCATAATGCTAAGCGGTAACAGAATGATGAAAGGAAGTACGTCACCTAAGGCTAAACAGACAATGCCTACGCCCAATGCACCCACATAGGCCTGGCCTTCGCCGCCAATGTTGAATAAGCCCGCCTGAAAGGCAACCGCCACCGCTAGGCCGGTAAAAATAAAGCTCGTTGTGTAATAAAGGGTATAACCCCAGCCGTAAGAATCACCAAAGGCACCATAGGCCATCGTGTTTACAGCTTCAATTGGGTTAATGTCTAAGTACCAAAACATAATACCGGCTGCCAACGCCGCTAACATGATGTTAACGATGGGGATAATGACTACATAGATCCACGCGGGAATTCGTTGCGCACTCATACGTTGGTCTCCTGCTGCAGTGCTTTAACTTCATCAGGCACAATATTTGCCATCATTAATCCTAAAATTTGTTCATTTGCCTTATCGGCCGGTACTTCACCGACGATTTGTCCATCGAACATCACCAAGATGCGATCCGCTAAGCTCATGATTTCTTCAAGCTCAACCGAAATAAGCAGTACAGCTTTGCCTGCATCGCGCATATCGATAACACGCTGGTGAATGGTTTCAATTGCGCCGATATCAACACCACGAGTAGGCTGACCAACCAAAAGTACATCGGGGTCTTGTTCCATTTCTCGTGCAATGACTAATTTTTGCTGGTTACCACCAGAGAAGTTTGCAGCTTTGAGGTTTGGATCTTGAGGACGTACATCCCATTTTTCCATTTTGGCTTTGCAGTCTTCGGTAATGGCTTCGACTTTCGTGAGTAATTTACCGTTGTAGTCTTGATGGCGATGGAAACCAAGAATATACGCTTGTTCCGCAGGGAAAGAGTTTATCAAACCCATCTTATGTCGGTCTTCAGGAATGTGACCCACTTTTATGTCGCGTATTTCAGAGGGTGTTAACGGGTTTTCTTTAGTGATGGTATGCCCGTTAATTTCGATAGAACCGTTTTGCAAAGGCTCAATCCCAGCGATAACATCTAAAAGCTCAGACTGACCATTACCACTGACACCGGCAACACCAACAATTTCGCCGGCGCGGACGTTGAAGCTCACATTATCAAGGCGAACAACGCCGGCATCGTTTTTCAATGAGACGTTTTTAACGTCTAGCAATACGTCTTTTGGTTCTGCAGGTTGCTTATCAACACGCAACAGAACTTTACGGCCGACCATTAACTCAGCTAAGTCTTCACGGCTGGTTTCGGCGGTTTTAACATGGGCCACCATTTCACCACGACGCATAATGCTAACGTTATCTGTGGCGGCCATAATTTCTTGTAACTTATGGGTGATCAACATAACGGTATTGCCTTGCTCTTTCAGCGAGGCTAATACTTTAAATAGATGCTCTGTTTCTTGTGGCGTAAGTACGCCTGTCGGCTCATCTAAAATTAAGATTTTAGCGCCTCGGTACAGAGCTTTTAAAATTTCGACGCGCTGCTGCATACCCACAGACAGCTCTTGAACCGGTGTATCTAAAGGCACATCTAAGCCATATTCATCGGCTAGGCGTTTTAACTCTGCACGTGCTTTATCAAGACTTTTATCGATTAACTCGCCGCTCTCAGCGCCTAATACAACGTTTTCTAGGGCGGTAAAGTTTTGGATCAACATAAAGTGTTGGTGAACCATGCCGATGCCTGAAGCAATGGCCACTTTTGAATCGCTGATTCGGGTAACTTCGCCATCGATAAGAATATCGCCTTCATCGGCTTCGTAGAAGCCATAGATAATACTCATTAAGGTCGATTTGCCGGCACCATTTTCTCCGACAATGCCGTGAATGGTTCCTTTTTCGACTTTCAGATCGATATATTTGTTTGCGTGAACGGCACCGAAACGCTTGTCGATACCACGCAACTCTATTGCGAGTTGAGTTGTCATGACGCACCTGATAGTTGGTTATTGAAAGACTAGACGATTAAAGAACAGTGGTCTGTTTTTTAATAGTCCAGATACGAAAAAAGGCATTGGCTCTTAAGCCAATGCCTTAATTTTAATCGATCTTAGTAGTTACAAGTGTTGTCAGACATGTAGTCGTGAACCTTGATCTTACCAGCGATGATGTCAGCTTTGATTGCATCTACCTTCGCTTTTTCATCTGCAGAAATCAGTGCTTCGTTGTGCTGATCAACCGCGTAATCAACACCACCTTCTGCTAGACCAAGAACCTGAATACCAGGAGTCCACTCACCGTTTTGAGCATCTTCCCAAGCACCGTAAGCTGCAACACCAACACGCTTAACCATAGACGTTAACATTGTGCCTGGCTGGATGTGGTTTTGGTTTGAATCTACACCAATTGCGAAAACGCCTTCGTCTTTAGCGGCCTGATAAACACCGATACCGGTACCACCAGCAGCTGCGAATACAGTGTCTGCGCCTTTAGAGATTTGAGACTTAGCAAGCTCAGAACCACGAGCAGGGTCATTAAATGCTGTTGGCGTAGAACCTGCCATGTTTTGTAATACAGTGATGTCACCAGAAATGTGCTTAGCACCTTGCTCATAACCACATGCGAACTTACGAATAAGAGGAATGTCCATTCCGCCTACGAAGCCAACAGTGTTTGATTCAGACTTAAGTGCCGCTAATGCACCCACTAGGAAAGAACCTTCATGCTCAGAGAAAACAATAGACTGAACGTTTGGTAGATCAACAACCATATCAATGATGACGAACTGGCTATCTGGGAATTCAGCCGCAACTTTAGTAACTGAAGAAGCCATGTTGAAACCAACGGCTACGATTGGGCTATTGCCACGACTCGCTAAACGACGAAGTCCCTGTTCACGCTGCTCTTCGTTTTGTGGTTCAAATTCACGAACGGCAACGCCTTTATCCATAGAGAACTTCTCAGCTCCGTTACGGAATACAGCTTCGTTGAATGATTTATCGAATTTACCTGCGGTATCGTAAACAACCGCTGGGTTAAAGTCTGCTGCAATGGCAGATGCAGACATACCGATAACGGTAGATGCAGCTAAAGTTAATAATGCTTTCATGGAGAGTCCTCTATACGTATTTATTGTTAGTGTTTCTAGTTTACGCGTGGCATACCATTTGGTGGCGATGCCACTTTAAGCTTTGTTGACCATATGGTCAATGGAATTGCTTAAAATTCTTTTTCATTATACACGCTGAATGACCAGTTACATCGCTCAAGTCAACTTTCATTCATCTTTTATTCATAAATGAAATCAACTTCCTTCGTGCCTAATTTTATTCACTAGCCTTCTATAAAAGGCACCGGACACTGGTTGGTGGCGTTGTAATCGACCACTTTAATTTTGCCCGACTTAATAGCGTCGCGAATTTTGTTGATCTTTTTCTCATCGCTTTTTGAAACCAAACCGCGGTTGAAAATATCCAACACCCAATCAACACCATTTTCGGCGAGACCAAGCTCTGTAACACCTGGGTTCCAAATGCCTTTTTCAGCATCTTCCAGAACGTTATACGCAGCAATGCCAACGTTCTTAACCATTGACGTTAACATCGTGCCGGTATGCAAAAAGTTTTGATTAGAATCTACGCCGATAGCGTATACATTAGAATGGTTGGCCGCTGCTTCATAAACGCCATTCCCAGTACCACCGGCGGCGGCATAGATCACCTCGACACCTTGAGTAATCATTTTACTGGCCAGTTCATTACCCTTTTCAGGAATCGAAAAGCCCGAGAAGTCGGTAGAAGCCATACTCAAATACACTTGAATATCATCATTAATATAGGCGGCACCTTGTGCGTAGCCACAACCAAAACGGCGAATAAAAGGTAAATCTACACCACCGATGAAACCAATTTTATCGCCCTTTGCTTTTAACGCCGCTAACGCGCCAACCACGAATGACCCTTCGTGCTCTTTAAACACAATTGATTGAACATTGGGTAAATCGACTACGGAATCAATAATGGCAAACTGAGTATCGGGAAATTGTGGCGCAACCTCTTGAAGAGCCGATGCGAAAGAAAACCCCAATGCAATAATAGGGCTACGACCCTGCTTTGCTAAATTGGTCAATTGATCGACAAATTCATCCGGAGAACTCGGGTTCGCCTCAACGAGATTTCGACCATATTCGGCCTTAAACGGCACAACCCCTTGGCGATACATGGCCTCATTAAATGAGCTGTCGAATTTAGGCGCCTCGGTATAGACCACCGCTGGGTTACTGGCCAACGCTAACGGTGCAATTACAGCAACTATGGCGCAGGCGATCGATTTTAAGTTCATATTATTTTTCTCATTAAGGAGTTGGTACAGCCACGTCAATTTACATCCATGCAATTTATCTCAACGACCTTGTCCAAAGATTGACCGATTATACAGTTATTTCGACGATATCAAAAACAATGCAACACAGTATTGAGAATCGTCAGTCTTTTGTGAGTTTTTTACATCGGACAGATGATTTCACCTGTCTCAATCTGATTCCAGTTCTTAATCGACACCCGATCAAACCTCTCTAATTGACCACGATCAACATGATCTGTAGCGCCGACCTTGTGCAACAAGGATGTCATTACAGATTCAGCGCCACGAGTTGCGCCATCTTCACATTTTAACGCTATAGCTAATTTGAGATCTGGAACAGCGGCTATATAGACGCCTTCGGCACCCACTTTCAAAAACACTCGCTGGCCTAAAGCTTCCATCATTTCTGTGCAATATCGCTTTGTACCCGCGACCATGAACGGGTTATTCACTACGGCATTGAACATGGTTCTACACGCTTTTTGTCGCTCAGCTGAAAGATTAGAAGGATCTGCAAATTTTGCAAAACCTAAGGCTAAGTTGAACAAAGGCATCGCCCATGTAGGTGCCGAGCAACCATCGGGTGAATGCGGCAACGTTGAAAAGTCTATTTCACACATTTGCCCCATAGTGTCTGCAATGGTTTGCTGAACATCGTGCTCCACCTGTATGTAACCTTTAGAGTCTACGTTTAGTAGCTTTGCCAAACCCAACATACCGGCGTGTTTACCCGAACAGTTATTGTGCAAGTTATTTGGCGTTTCACCTTTACCTGCAAGTTCATAACCTGCTTCAACAAACATGGGCCAATGGTGCCCACATTCGAAATCTTTCGGCGTATGCCACAGCTTAGCTAGCATTTTCTGTACCGTTTCGGTGTGTCTTTGCTCGCCATTATGTGAAGCACCTAAAATAGCGATCTCTTGCTCGGTAAAATCGTATTTTTGCGCACCACCTCGCTCTAAAAAAGCTAAAGCTTGCAGCGCCTTAATAGCACTGCGCGGATAAACCAATGGTTCCATATCGCCCCAAGAGTGGAGCGTTTCACCCGAGGAGTTTACAATAATTGCTTTAATTTGGTGCGCAGATTCGGTAATGCCACCGCGTTTAACCTGTACATTGATAGCAGGGTGGTTCATAAGGTGAGGCTCCATTGTTTTTGGCTTACCTTAGTACGCATTAAGCCGTTAAATCAATCCTTTCACCTTTAATGACGTCTTTGAATCGCCTACTAAATGGGATAAAGTAAGCTCAAACAACAAGAGCTTTCATCGTGCAGTTAAATTTTTTTCAACAAACAAACGACAGCAGCCAGTGGTATAACCACGATTACCGCCTGTCTAGCGCCTGCCTACACTTCTAATCTCGCTTTAAAAACGACTGAACTTTAATGAACTGCCAACGCCTTTGATGTGTTGGCGGGTTACGTTTATTGATTTTAAAAAGAGCCTTAAAATGAAAAGAATTCCTGAACCCTTTCGCATCAAAATGGTCGAACCCATTAAAATGACCACACTTGCAGACCGTGAGGTTGCCTTGAAGGAAGCTGGCTACAATCCGTTTTCACTCAAAAGCGAAGATGTGTATATAGATTTACTGACCGATTCAGGCACTGGTGCAATGAGCGCAAACCAATGGGCCGGGCTTATGATAGGTGATGAAGCCTATGCCGGAAGCCGCAGCTTTATCAAGTTACAAGATTCGGTTCGCACCTTATTTAAATACCAGCATGTGATTCCGGTGCACCAAGGTCGCGGTGCCGAGCAAATTTTATTCCCTACACTAATCGAAAAACGCCAAAAGCAATTTAAAGCCAACCATGAATCGGGCGAGTTTAAGCCCATCTTTATTTCTAATTACCACTTCGATACCACCGCAGCGCATGTTGAATTGAGCGGTGCAAAAGCCATTAACACGCTGACGCCAGAGGCGACAAACACCGCACAATGGTTCGACTTTAAAGGCAATTTTGATCTGCCCCAGTTAGAAAAAACCATTAACGAAGCCGGTGCCGCCAATGTGGCCGGTGTCATCATTACCATTACTTGTAACTCCGCGGGCGGCCAGCCTGTCGCCATGGCGAACATAAAGGCCGCTTCTGCTTTGGCGCGAAAGCACGGCATCCCTATTATTATTGATGCCGCACGCTTTGCGGAAAATGCTTGGTTTATTAAGCAACGCGAAGAAGGCTATGCCGATGTGGCCATAGGTGATGTGATACGCGAAATGTTCGCCTATGCCGATATGTTTACGATGTCTGCTAAAAAAGACCCAATGGTGAATATGGGCGGCTTGTGCTGCTTTAAAGAAGATGAAGAGCTATTCAAAGCCGCGCAAGTATTGTGCGTGCCGATGGAAGGCTTTGTCACATACGGCGGGTTAAACGGACGGGACATGGAAGCGCTAAACATAGGTTTATGGGAATGCGCCGATGAAGACTTTTTGCGCTACCGCATTGGCCAAGTGGAATACTTAGGCGAACGCTTGCGCGAAGGTGGTATTCCTATTCAGTACCCAACAGGTGGACATGCGGTATTTGTAGACGCGGGCAAGCTGTTACCTCATATTCCGGCTGATCAATTTCCAGCACACGCATTAGCGAATGAGCTTTATTTAGAAGGCGGTGTACGAGGTGTTGAAATAGGCTCGTTACTGCTAGGCCGAGACCCAGAAACCGGTGCGCAAAAGGCATCGCCATTCGAATTATTGCGCTTAACCATTCCGCGCCGTGTCTATACCAATGACCACATGGACTACATAGCCGATAGCTTAATTGCCATCAAAGAAAGAGCCAGCCAAATTAAAGGCTTAACCTTTGATTACGAACCCCCAGTACTGCGCCATTTCACCGCGCGGTTAAAACCGGTAGAAAACTAAAAGTATTGGTTTTCTAGCACATAGGTTGGCAAGTCAGCTTCACTCGGTATTTGAGTTGGCTTGCCGTTTTCATCGATCGCGACAAATTTAAAATGCCCTTCTGTCACTTTTTCGCGGTTACCAATGCGGTCTCTTCTGACCCAGGCTTGCACATGAATGGTCATTGACGAACGACCAATCTCAGAAACTTGAGTATATATCCCCAGAATATCGCCCACCTTAACAGGCCGAATAAAGCTCATGCTGTCGAGCGCTACCGTAACCACACGCGATTGAGCACGCTGCCCAGCGCAAATACCGGCCGCAATATCCATTTGCGATAGCACCCAGCCGCCAAAAATATCGCCCGCTGGGTTAGTATCGCTGGGCATAGCAATGGTGCGGGTGGTTAAACGGCCAATCGATTCTGCTTTATCTGTCGTCATGGTTTGCGGTTCTGCTTTGTTTATAAGTTAAACAATAGTAGAGGGTTACCATTAGCGCACCAAGGCTTTGGCATCACAACAGCACTTCCCAAAAGTTAGCTATTGCGGCGACTGATGGCTAGCCCGGTTAAAATTAACAACAACCCAGCCAACATCGCCCAGGTGACGTGTTCATTCAACATTATCACGCCGAAAATTACGCCAAACACCGGAACCAAATAACCGACCTGCGATACAAAGGTGTAACCGGCTCGTTTAATTAAATAGAAACGAATTAAAAAAGTGATTCCAGTCGGCACAATGCCTAACCAAGCCAAGGCCAGTAAACCATGCAATGCATTGGGTTGCACGGCGGCGGCAATGGGCGTTTCAAGAGCCAAGCTAAACGGAATGGTCATAGCGCTGGCAAACAACAAAACGCATGCGGTCATCATGACACTGCTCACCCCATGTATACGACGCGCAAACGCACCAGATACGGCATAACAGGTGGCGGCAAGTAAAATGGATAACTGAGGCAGCAAACCACCCAAACCATTCGCCAACGGCTGAATACCAATAACCAATAGTACGCCGATAAACCCTAATGAAAATCCGAAACTTTTGTATCGGTTCATGCGTTCATCCGTGGTGGTAAAATGCCCAATCACCAACGCAATCAAGGGACCAATGGCCATTAAAATAGCCGCCTGCCCTGATTCTAAAAATTGCTCACCCCAAGGGATCAAGAAAAATGGCAAAGCGCAATTGAATAATCCAACCACAGCCAGTAAGCCTAACACCGCAGGCGAACGAGGAAATTTTTCGCCACGCATCATGGCGTATAGCAACATCACCAACGCACCAAAGCCAATACGACCCGCCGCCACCGTAATAGGACCAAAATCTATCAACGCAATTTTTATGATGAAAAAAGACGACCCAAATATAGCGCCCTGCAAAAAGAGTAATGCATAGGCAAGCAGATCGGGCGCTTGTAACGAACTGGAATTCTGTGTGGTCAAAGTGAACTCACTTTTAAGTAAAAGGTTAACATTCAAAGAAGGCTTGGCTTATTCTGAGGCCGCACTCGCCAAATCACAAAGGAGCATATTTATGGTTGCGAAGATAACCGCTCGGTAATAAGCGATTCTACCAACTCGATATCGATCAGATAATACAACGATTCCCAGCCCCAAGGCGTGCGGCCGATGTTATGAAATAATATACCGGCCACCATGTCTTCTGCACTGAAGTTTTCATGATGATCAGCAAAATAATGCGCCGCCTTGCCTTGCTCGCCTTCGCCCAGCAACCGGCGCATATTACCGATTCCACTGTGGTAAGTTTGCACCAGCAGCAAGCCAAACAATCGCTCCCGTTTAGTCACCGGCACATGCCCAAAACGACTCATAAACAAAGGCTCTAAATTGCGACGATTCAAAACATACAATCGAACCGCACAATCGACTTGTGCCATACGGTGCCGATAAAACCGACTGGGTATTTCGCAATCTTGCAGAACTTGCTCGCGCAATTGAAAAATACCAATGGCATTATCACGGGAGGTAGCGGCCTTATCGGCCCCGCTCTCAATAACCAATTGCGCCAGAAATAACTCGAAACTTAACGCCTGCAGCGGCTGTTTAAAGTTGCCTTGCCTGTGCTGCCAAACCAACTGAACCGTTTCAGCCAACGAAATGGGTTGTTGTTTACTGCCGGCGGTAATGCCATCCCAGGTACCCCACAACCGATCGGCTTTTGCATCACCGAACAAACGCGCCACCGAATCATCGACATTTACATGAGGTTGATTACAAGACAGCGCAAACGGGTAACCCAAAGAACGCTCACTGCCCGGCAACCATTGACTAACCGCACCATTGTTGAAATAAGTTTCCCGACGCTCGTTCAGCAAAGCTTGAGTCGCTTTATCGCTTGGGGCATTCTTCATCCAACCTAAAAAGCGCCCAGAAATATCAAATAGAATATGGCGGTTTTCCGTTTCACAATAAGCTTCACCAAACAAAACCCAACGCCGAATAGTCTGAAAATTCGACGTCATTCCGTTAGCCGAATAATAGGGCGCATTGCGGATAACATCTGTCCACACCAAAGCACTCGCAGAGAATGAAAACCCTGAAAGGCTGCAGAATAGTATGAAGAGTAGAGAAGTTATCCTTAAGATGTAGACCTCCTTGTTTACCAGTATTTAACGCCCTTGTATTTCAGCCAACCGTCTACGTGCTTTTGATTCGGATCGCGATGCGTCCAGTGAACAACGCCCCCTTCATCATTCCATTCGTAAACACCATAGAATTCAATGCGATTGCCAGTCGCGATTACATCGATCCGAGGAGCGATATCAATGTTATGTGCAACAAGCAACGTTTGACCAGAATCTAAAGTAACGATAAAACGCTGATGCTTATCACCCTCAGTGTCATCTGCTAATAACTGGGTCACTTCACCAGAACCCTCAACCTGAAGACCACTGGTTTTATTATCATAGGCGTTCTGAAGAATTTCGTCAGATTCAGACAAAGGCGCTTCGCAGCCTGCTAAAAATAACATGCAGCCTATTGAAATAGCTAAGGTAAGTAATTTATTCATATCGTTCTAGTTCCAGTTCTATGTTTATTCGCTTCTTGCCTTCATTTCGTTTCGTATACCGCTACGAAACAGGCCTGTGTTAATTAAAAGTGGGTTAATGGCTCAAAAGGAGCTCCAACTTTCACTTAATGCTTCGGCCTGTTGCAAGCAAAGGTCTATCGCTTCGTCAGACTTATCAGGTGGGTATTTCCATTTTTTAAGGGCCCTGCGAACTAGGTTACGTAGTTTCGCTCGCACGCTGTCGCGTACTTGCCAATCGACGGTGGTTGATTTACGCAATTGCGCTGTTACATATTTTGCGAGTTCCCTTAGGTTGTTGTCGCCCAGCTCTTTTACCGCGGCTTCGTTTTGAATGAGTGCACGGTAAAAGGCGATTTCATCAGTGGTGAGCCCCGACTTTTCTGCTAGCTCAGCGTCATCGGCCATGTCTTTGGCCATGTGGATGAGCTCTTCGATTACCTGCGCGGTTTCAACGGCGCGGTTATGGTATTTGCGTAGTGTTTCCATAATGCGGTCGGAGTATTTTTTTTCAGACACAACATCGGTTTTCATGCGGGCTTTCACTTCATCTCGCAGGAGCTTTTCGAGTAAATCTACCGCGAGGTTTTTTTGCGGCAAATTGGCTACGTCTTCAAGGAATTCTGGTGATAGTAAGCCGATATTAGGTTTGTCGAGCCCGACCATGTCGAATACATCGGCCACGCCTTCGGCAACAATCGCATTGTCGATAATTTGTTTAAGCGTGGAGTTCTTTTCTTCATCGGTGACTTTTTTATCGACCGTGGTGAATTTGGTTAACGCTGCCTTTACGGCGGCTAAAAAAGCCACTTCTTTTTTGTAGGGTGTGGCTTCATCGATAGTGCCGCACAGAGTATAGGCTTTGGCCAGCGCCGCCATCACATCCAAGAAACGTTTTTTGCCATCTTTCAGCCCTAAAATGTGGTTCATAGCGCCTGGCAATAGTTGCAGTGCTTTGGTTTCATAAGCACTGTAGTCAAAAGCGGAACCGCCTTCAGTTGATGCAAATATGCCATGCACAATGTCGAGTTTCTCTAAGAAAATGGCGAAGGCTTCGGTAGCATCGAGCGTGGGTGCGCCTTTGCCTTTTGAATCGGTATAGGTTTTTAGCGCTTCTTTGAGTTCATTGGCAATGCCGATGTAGTCGACCACCAAACCGCCGGGTTTATCTTTAAACACCCGGTTTACTCGCGCAATGGCCTGCATGAGGTTATGGCCTTTCATTGGCTTGTCGATATACATGGTATGGCAATTGGGTGCATCGAAGCCGGTTAACCACATGTCGCGCACAATCACGAGTTGCAGCGGGTCTTCAACATCTTTAAAGCGCCTTTCAAATAACTTTTTGGTTTCTTTTTTGAAGATATGAGGCTGTAATTTTGCTTTATCAGAAGCCGACCCCGTCATGACAATTTTAATGGCGCCTTTAGTTGGGTCTTCGCTGTGCCATTCGGGCTTTAACGCGACAATGGCATCATACATTTCCACACAGATTTCACGGCTCATGCAAACGATCATGCCTTTGCCTGGCATGACGGCTATTCGCTCACCGAAATGTTTTACCAAATCGTCCGCGACTTGCGCCACCCTTGGGCCACTGCCAACGAGCTTTTCTAACGCGGCCCATTTCGACTTTGTGCTTTCACGCGTGGCAATATCTTCTTCGTCTTCAATCACCTCGTCGACTTCATCATTTAGAGCTTCAATTTCGGCTTGCTTAATGTCTAGTTTGGCTAAACGTGATTCGTAATAAATGGGTACGGTAGCCCCATCGTCAACGGCGTCTTGAATATCATATATAGAGACATAATCACCGAACACGGCGCGCGTATCTTTATCGGCGCTATCAATGGGTGTCCCCGTGAAGCCAATAAACGATGCGTGTGGTAATGCATCTCGTAAGTGCTTGGAATAACCAAAGACATATTTTTTATCAATGACGTTACCGTCTTTGTTTTTGACATCGACTAATTTCGCTTTATCGCCATATTGGCTGCGATGAGCCTCATCACTGACCACCACAATATTATGGCGGCTACTTAGTACTGGGTGATTTGATTCTTCAGCTAATAAGGCAAACTTTTGGATCGTGGTAAATATAATGCCGCCCGCTTGGCGTGAGGCAAGAATATCACGCAGGTCATCACGATCGCTGGCTTGTACTGGAGTTTGCTTTAAGGTTTCAGAAGCCATACTAAAGGTATTGAACAACTGGCCGTCTAAATCGTTTCTGTCAGTCACCACCACAATGGTGGGGTTATTCATTTCAGATTGTGCTAACAACTTACCGGCGTAACAAACCATTGAAATCGATTTACCCGAACCTTGGGTGTGCCAAACCACGCCCGCTTTACCGGAACCCGGTTGAACTTTATTGCCATAGGTGGCGCGTTTTTCTTGGGTGCCGCTGGGTTGTTGTGCGGCAATCACGGTGGCCTTTACGGCTTCACGCACAGCATGAAACTGGTGGTAACCGGCAATTTTTTTAATGGTTTTATCGCCATCTTGTTCAAACAACACAAAGTGATGCAAGTAATCTAAAAACAATTCTGGTTTAAAGAAACCTTTTACCAATGTTTCTAAACGGTATTCAAAGGTTGGCCGGTCGTCTTCGTGCTCCACCGTAAGCCATGGTAAAAACCGTTCTTTACTGGCGGTGAGTGAACCAACCCTTGCCAGCAAACCATCACTCACCACTAAGGCTTCGTTAAAAGCAAATAAATCAGGCACTTCTTCTTTATAGGTTTGCAACTGCTGGAACGCTTGCCAAATATCGGCGTGACTATCGGCTGGGTTTTTAAGCTCTATCACGGCAAGTGGTAAGCCGTTAATAAATACAATGGAGTCGGGGCGGCGTTTACCTTTAGTGCCAATAATAGTGAATTGATTTGCCACCAAAAACGCATTGTTTTTTATATTTGAGAAATCAATCAAGCGAACGTAATCGGTTTTCTCTTCGCCATTTTCTTTAAACTCAACCTTCACGCCTTCTAATAAATACTGATGAAACGCCTTGTTGTTTTTAATCAGCACCGGAGTTTCAGGTTTGGCGACTTGTAAGGCCACTTGCTCTAAGGTGGCAACGGGAATGTGCGGGTTAATAATGGCCAACTGGCTGAGTAAGCGGCCCTGCAATATCACCTGGTGATAATCGGTACGTTCTGCTGCGGGCTCACCAGGGGCTATGTCGTAACCACAAACGTACTGGTAACCGGTTTCTTGAAACCATTCTAGGCAGAGCTGTTCGAGTTGGTCTTCGGTGATCATAGCAATACGTTCCAATATCCGGTTTTATCGGGGCCGACACGCTCTAGCATGTGTTTTTCGCGCAGTGTTTTTAAATGACGCTCAATGGTTCGTGTCGATTTACCAGTGACAACAACCAGTTGTTGCACCGTGGTTTGCGGTTCGGCTTTTAAAATATAGAGAATTTGCACTTGCAGTGCCGGTAACTTGGGTTGTTTTACCCCGCCATTTAGTCCGTCACTTACCCCGTCACTCACATCTTCAAGAGGGAGTCTATCAAGCTCGATTACGGCATCCAAAATCATTTGCAGCATAAACTCGATAAACGGTGTGGCCTCGCCCAGTGCGGTACTTTCGCGTATTGCACGGTAGTAATCTTCTTGGTGTTGATACACCAAACTTTCTACGGGGATATTGGCAAACACCGGTTGCCACTTGGCTAATAGCAAGGTTTGCCATAAGCGGCCCATACGGCCATTGCCGTCGGCGAAAGGGTGAATAAATTCGAATTCATAGTGGAATACGCAGCTCACAATTAACGCATGGGCGTCTGAGGTTTCCACCCAAGCGAGCAGGTCGGCCATTAATTTGGGCACACGTTCGGCTTGCGGTGCCATGTGCACCACTTGCTCACCGGACATAACACCAACGCCACCCGAACGGTATTGCCCGGCTTCGGGTACTAAACCCATCATTAAGGCTTTATGGGTGGCAAGTAAATCGGCCTCGTTTGCCGGTTGCCAACGCTCAAGCTGGTCATAAACCGCGATGGCGTTATGGGCTTCTTGCACTTCTTTGGGTGGTGCAATAATGCGCTTGCCTTCCAGCATGGCGGTGATTTGCTCTTCGGAGAGTGTATTGCCTTCAATGGCCAACGAGCCTTGAATGGTGCGCATACGGTTTACTTTGCGTAAGCGCAATTGGCTTTGTTCGAACTCAACTGATAAGCGGCCAACTTTGTTGCTGATGTCAGCCACCAAGGTGAGGATTTTATTGTTGAGTGTGAATGGGGGTGAGTAGTTAGGCATAAGCACCCGCCCGGTTATTTAGAGGCTGAAAGCCAACTGACGAGGAAACCTCGGTAGTTGCTATTTCAGTCACTTCGCAATAGGTAGCTATGACAATCAATGCGTTTTTTAGAGGTTGCTTAAAACTAGCATTACGTTGAACGCAACCAAGAGGACTATGGGGTAATGAAACTTTCTGGGCATCAGTCATTTTTGGCATTACCCGAATCGTCTAGTCGTGTGATTGGGCGAAAGTAGATGACCGCACCTTCAGGGCTTACTTGGAATGAACCTTCGTTGGTTACAAAAAACGTGGATTTGCTATCGCTAAAAACTCTCTGACCGGAAACTAATTCACCATTAATTTTAATTTGAGCGCAGTGCTGAGCAAAACCTTGCTTTATTTCAGCCTCGGTAAAATCACGTTCCGAGCAAATACTTGATTTTATGACAGCTTTTCCATCACCCGAGCCAAGCAATATGCCAGATAAACCAAGGAGCATCAGCATTAACGCTCCAGCAAGCGTTAACAATAATAGTAACAGCGCGCCAAAGTATATCTGGCCTGCTTTGTACCAGAAAAAAATACACAGCCTAAAAAAAGCCGACCAAGAACTACCTGCTGCCTGAACATCATCATCATTTAACTTAAAAACATTTGTACCTTCTGCTTTTTTAACAGATTCAACATATTTTGAGCACCTAGAAACAATTGCAAAGACAATAGGAACAAAAAGTCCCACGACTAAAGTAAGCCCCGCCACCCAAAAAAACAGCTCAAAAACTGAAATTCTGCTGATATCACTAAGCGGGCCTACAACACCATAAAGCGCATTTAATACTAAGTCGTACAGTTTCGGGTCTATATCTACACCACTGAAACCATAAGTTTCCAATCGGCCAATCAAATAGGAGTAACCAAAGAAAGGAATAAAGGCTAAAAGCGCTGACCCCAATATGGGAAAGATCCACTTAATTTTTGGTACGAATGACAATAAATCCTTTTCCTGCTTCATGGCATCGGAATTGGAATCGGCAACCTTTTTATCCTCCTGTGTTTGGCCTGTAGTCATTTCACCGCCTTAACAATGCTCTGCAGTGTACTAACAAAGAAATTCATGGAATCTTCATCAAGTTTTTTTGAATCTTTGTCTTTGAAATCAACACCTGTAAAAAAACGATCAAGGAGAGCTTTGCGAGTTTCATTTTTTGCATTTTCATCCATCGAATTTATATAAGGATCTAATGCCTTTATTTGCAATGCAAAACGGCGAGTACGAATCGCCTCTTCACGGTGTTTTGAAGACTGCCTTGCGGTGAAACCTGCGCCAAAAAGTAGAACACCCGTAATAGATGCTCCAACTAAATACCGTTGCCAGTTAAAAGAAACAGTTTGGCTTTGTTGGGAAATAGAAGAAATACTACCGTCTGTTTCAGTTATTGGTTGAACAGTGTTGTCATATTGAGAAAAAGCAATGACTAACCAAATAAACGTAATTCCGATAAATACAATTGAAAACCATCGCCAGAAATTTGCTGCTTTTTCTTCGTTATTCGCGGATTGGGCATAACCACCTGCGATACTGTCGCCAGATGCCAACTGGTAAAGCTCTAAAATATCTTGGTGTTTATTTTTTGAGGATTCACGTAACCCGGCCAGCTCATCCAGAATTTTCTGTTTTGAGTTTTCGATATCCGTTTCAAATTTATCTGAGATTTCCTGAGCATCTGTATCAATCTCTTTTTTAACCTGTTCACGCCAGAGATTATATTTTTCAGAACGATTCTCTTGTGCTTCTGAGAACTGCTGTTGCCATTGGTTAATTTGGCTGTTTACCTCTGTATTCTTAGCATCTATTTCCGTTTCTAGCCGGTCTTTTTCTTTGCTCAGTTCAACAACTTGTTTCTTTAAGTTCCCGTAAAGAATTTGAAGCGAATCTGCAGTCGTTTCTATATCAGTCAATGAATATTTAGGATCTACCGACCAAAGGATGCCAGGGTATGCAGCAAGGCTAGCCCCTAAGTGATTGTTCGCTGCAGCCAACTGAGATACATTTTTTGAAGTATGGAACTGCGAAATATGATTCCAAACTTGAGCATGCCGTAAAATCGCATCCAAGTTGTTCAGCATTTGTGTCCGAACCAATTCAGGGTCTGCATCTGCTAAGAATTGCTTTACTTGTAAAATGGTTTTCTTAGCTACACGTAATTCTTCAACAGCGTCTTCGGGGATTTCTTCATCTACGAGACTAAGCCACTCTTCAAGTTGTGCAATCGAGCCATGTATTTGATGGGACTCGAATTGATCAGCGTATTTGCTCATTAGTTAACCTCGATTTCGCCGCAAAGGAGTTTAGGGAGTAAAGCATCACGTGATTTTTCTAACATTGAGGACTCGCTAACAAGACCCAACCATTGCCTAAATATGGAATCTGTAATATCACAAAACCTTGAAATCATTTCCGCATTAGGTTTAATAATTTTAATAGTTTCGATACCATTTGAACTAATATTCGGCTGTGCACTACCTTGCGCCGCACTCACGACCGAATCAAAAATCGGGTCTCGTCTAAAGCAACAAAATAGAAACCATGAAATTTTCCGTCCAAATTGTTTTGATTCAAACTTTGCAACTCGCTGATTGAGATATATTGCTTTACCCTCAGTAACAACAAACCCAATTTTACCAACTGTGGCACCAGTCATTGCCATTAACAAGTCGCCATCACTAAGCTTAAATCGTTCTGCCAGCTTTGCTTGCTCATCATCTATACACACTGTTCCTTGAATATCGACTCGACCGTCGCCTGTAATGTTTTTAATTTTAATAACAGGGTTTCCTACATTGATAAAACTCTTCCCTTTAAATGCATACCCACCTTTAGCAATTGCAATATCTCCAATATTTCCAATCTCCCACCCCTCCGGTATCTCGCCCAATTCCGAATCCACCAGCGCGCTTGGAAACAGTGCGGCGGTTTGGCGAAGCTCTTCTAATTTTTCAGGTGTGAGTTGTGGGTAAGGCTCGTTCGTTTCGTGCCCTTTGTTCGCTGCGGCAGAAATAAACTGGCCGCAAATAGCAGACATGGCGGCGAGTTCTGGGTCGCCTTGGGCGATGGTTTGGGCTTGGTTTTTTGTCCAGCGGCCGTCTTCGAGCAGTTGTGCGATGAGTTCTTCGGTGCTTACGCCGGCCGTGCGGGCTAGGGCGCATTCGTTGGCGGCGATTTTAGCGCGGGTTGGGTCGAAGTCGACAAACCAGCTTTTGAAGATGGCTTGGGCGATGGCTTCTAGGGTTTGGTTGGTTTGGCGGTTGAATTCGATTTTTTTCTCTAGCGCAATCAGCTTTTTACCAATTCCAATCTGAATATCTTTCGGAGGCTTTTTAAACTCAAAAGACATAATTTTAGTTGGAGAGGTATGCTTTACAGTAGTTCCAGTTGCTCCACCAATTACATGATGTCGATACTCTCTAGATCTAAGCAGAAAATACAAGTAAGTCTTGTCTAATTCATCATTTTTAAACTCAACCAAGCCCACTCGTTGATTATGTAATAATCTATGCCCCACAAGTTCAGGAATTAGTGCTGAATAGCCAAGTGTATCTGCCTCCTTGCTTAAATCTGTCATTGTAATCACAAGGTCATCTTGACTTAGGATGTAATCTTCAAGAACAGGTCCATCATAATATTTAAACTTGTCTGCTTTAAAGCCACCTCCTATGGCAAAGTTGCCAGGTGTAACTAATAGATCGGGTGTCTCTTCACTTTGGAAAAATTCACCTTTAAATGCAAAACCGTGCTTGACATTAATGAACTCAGACAGTTGATGCAATGGCCAATTAGACTTCATAACCCAACCCCGCCAAGTTCTTTTTAATCTCAGCTTCTAAGCGATCCGATTCTTCAAACTGGGCTTTCAATTGCCCTGTTAAACGCGCCATTTTTTCAGCAAAGGGTTCGCCGTCTGTTTCTTCTTCGGCTGCGCCTACATAACGGCCGGGGGTGAGTACGTAGTCGTGTTTTTTGATGTCTTCTAGTTTGGCGCTCTTACAAAAGCCAGCGATGTCTTCATAAGGCAGCCTGTCAGAACCACCGGTTTGCCATGCATGGTACGTATCGGTAATTTGGGCGAGGTCTTCTGCGGTAAAGTCACGCAGTACTCGGTCTTTCATGTAGCCGAGGTTGCGGGCATCTATAAACAGTACTTCGCCTTTGCGGTCGCGTAATTTTTTATGGCTGCCGCCGACTTCTTTTAAGCGTTCGCCTTTGTTTTTGCTTAAAAACCAAATGCAGGCGGGTATTTGGGTGTTGGTGAATAGTTGGCCGGGTAAGGCGACCATGCATTCTACGAGGTCGTGTTCTATTAGGGCTTTGCGTATGTCGCCTTCGCCGCTGGTGTTACTGCTCATGCTGCCGTTGGCGAGTAATAGGCCTAAGCTGCCGTTGGGGGCTAGGTGGTAGAGCATGTGTTGCAGCCAAGCAAAATTGGCGTTACCGGTGGGCGGTTTACCGTATTGCCAGCGTGGGTCGTTGTCGTCTACGCCGGTGTCCCACTCTTTCATGTTGAATGGTGGATTGGCCATGACGAAGTCGGCGCGTAGGTCTGGGTGTTGGTCGTTGGTGTAGGTGCTGGCGGGTTCTTTGCCGAAGTTAAAGTCGATGCCGCGTATGGCCATGTTCATGGCGGCCAGTTGCCAGGTGGTGTGGTTGGCTTCTTGGCCGTAAATAGACACGTCACCAATTTTGCCTTGGTGCGCGGTAATAAAGTGTTCGCTTTGTACAAAGAAACCACCGGAACCCATGGCTGGGTCATACACGCGGCCTTTATAGGGTTCGAGCATTTGTACTATTAAGCTAACGATACTTTTTGGGGTGTAGAACTGGCCGCCCTTTTTGCCTTCGGCGAGGGCAAATTGGCCGAGGAAGTATTCATACACATGGCCGAGAATGTCTTTGCTGCTGAGCGTGGCGTGGGTGAACGGAATCGTCGCGATCAGGTCGATCAGTTCACCGAGTTTGCTTTGGTCTATTTGCAATTGGGTGTAGCGTTTGTTGAGTACGCCTTTGAGTTTTGGGTTGTCTATTTCTATGGCGTCGAGGGCGTTATCAATTAAGTGGCCAACGGAGCTGACTTTTAAGGTTTTTGGTTCGCCGTCTTTACCGTTAACTGAGGGTTCGGTTATGGCCAGTTCGGCACCGCCAATGGCGACTTTGTTGTTGCTTTGCAGGAATTGCCAGCGGGCTTGCTGCGGTACCCAGAAGACGTTTTTTTCTAGGTAGAAGTCGCGGTTTTCGAGCTCAATGTTAATTTCAGCTTGGTATTCTGGGTTGGGTTCGCCTTGCTCATTTAGGCCGTCAAAGTCTTCGGGGTCTAAAAAGTATTCATGCTCTGGGTTTTTGAACTGTTCGGTGAGTTCTTTGCGGCGAATGTCGAAGGAGTCGGACACATACTTTAAAAACACCAAGCCGAGCATAACGTGTTTGTATTGGCTGGCGTCGAGCGAGGGCAGCAGCTTGTTGGCGCTGGTCCAGAGTTTCTTTTCTAGCTCGTTTAAAAATTGTTGTTCTTCGGTGTTGGTCATTGTGTTTCTCGTGTTATCGAAAGCTTAGTGGGCTTTGCGATGCTTATTTAGTTGTATTCAAAATGATTACTTTACTACATGCTAAACCATGAGTGCTTGGAAATAAATCGTTTATTATTTCTGTAGAATAGAGGGGCTAGTACACCATTTTGATTGGTTTAATGCCAGCGAGCTGGGGCAATTTGTTGGTTGGCTAGAGCGTGTTTTAGGCTGCGGGCTGTGGGCTGCGGGTAAATTCAAAAGCTTCGCGTCTTCGCTTTGCTTCGAGCGCTCCAACAGGGTGTTGATGGTTGGTGATGATTAGCTTTGGTATCTGGTTTCACTGCAGCGGGTATCTGAGCCATGGATGGCGAAGTTTAGCGGTGCAGGATGCGCGAATAGCTACCCGCGGCTGTGGAAGCCGATGCCAAAGCGGGTTTTGGTGCGGACATTAGCCATAAAAAAACAGCGCCGAGGGCGCTGTCTTTTCTTGGTTGCTTACGACCAATGGTATAACTAAATTTTCGAGTTTACTAACTCTACAAGTGCATCAGCAGTAATGCCGAAGTGCTTGAACAACTCACCGGCTGGGGCAGATTCACCGAAGCTGCTCATGCCGATGATGCCGCCTTCTAGGCCAACGTACTTGTACCAGAAGTCTTTTGCACCGGCTTCAATGGCAAAGCGTTTTGGCCCTACTGGTAAAACGCTGGCTTTGTAATCGTCGCTTTGTGCTTCGAATACGTCGGTACACGGCATTGAAACTACCTGTACGTCTTTACCGGCTGCTTCTAATTTAGCTGCAGCTTCTACTGCTAGGCTTACTTCTGAACCTGTCGCAATTAGTACGGCGTCTGGTGTGCCTTTGGCGGCTTTCAGTACGTAACCACCTTTTGCAATGTTCGCAATTTGCTCTGGCGTACGTTCGTTATGCGCTAAGTTTTGACGAGAGAAAACCAAGGCGTTTGGTGTTTCTGTGCTCTTTAATGCGTATACCCATGAAACGGCACTTTCTACCGCATCGGCTGGGCGCCAAGTGTTTAGGTTTGGCGTAGCGCGCATGGCGGCTAGTTGTTCAACCGGCTGATGCGTGGGGCCGTCTTCGCCTAGGCCGATAGAATCGTGCGTGTAAACGTGGATCAATGGCAACTTCATTAATGCCGCCATGCGTACCGCGTTACGGGCGTATTCCATGAAGATGAAGAAGGTTGCGCCGTAAGGTTTTAAACCACCGTGCAACATAACGCCGTTCATGATGGCGCTCATACCAAATTCACGTACACCGTAGAAGCAATAGTTGCCCGATGGGTCGGCGCTGCTGACGCCTTGCGCACCGCTCCAAAGTGTTAGGTTAGAACCGGCTAAATCGGCTGAACCACCAAACAGTTCTGGTAGCGAAGGTGCAAGCGCTTCAATAGAGTTTTGAGACGCTTTACGGCTAGCAATGGTGTCGCCTTTGGCATCGACTTCTTTAATGAATTGCTCAGCAATGTCATCGAAGTTATCGGGTAGATCACCGGCCATACGGCGAGTGTACTCAGCAGCAAGTTCTGGGAATGCAGCGCTGTAGGCGGCAAATTTTTCTTCCCATGCTGCTTGAGCGGCTTTACCTTTTTCTTGAGCGTTCCAAGCGTCTTGAATATCAGCTGGGATCTCAAATGCTGGCGCTGTCCAACCCAATTTTTCACGGGTTAGTTTAATTTCTTCATCACCTAATGGAGCGCCGTGGCAATCTTCTTTGCCTTCTTTGTTTGGCGAACCAAAGCCGATGATGGTTTTACAGCAAATTAACGTAGGCTGTTCGGTGTTTTCACGCGCGGTTTCAATCGCCTGCTTAATTTCTTCAGGGTCATGGCCGTTTACACGTGGAATAACCTGCCAACCGTAAGACTCAAAACGCTGAACAGTGTCGTCTGTGAACCAACCTTCGACTTCACCATCGATAGAAATGCCGTTGTCATCGTAGAATGCAACCAGCTTACCTAAGCCAAGGGTACCGGCGAGTGAACACACTTCATGAGAGATGCCTTCCATCATGCAGCCATCGCCCATAAAGGCGTATGTGTGGTGATCTACAATGTCGTGACCGTCGCGGTTAAACTGCGCCGCCAAAACCTTTTCAGCTAACGCCATACCCACGGCATTGGCAATACCTTGGCCTAGAGGGCCAGTAGTGGTTTCAACGCCTGGCGTGTAACCGTATTCTGGGTGGCCTGGTGTTCTGGAATCCATTTGACGGAAGTTTTTAATGTCGTCAATGGTGACATCGTAACCCGATAAATGCAGCAGTGAATAAATAAGCATAGAGCCGTGGCCGTTTGATAACACAAAACGATCACGGTTAGACCAATCTGGGTTGGTAGGGTTGTGGCTTAGAAAATCGCTCCATAATACTTGGGCGATATCGGCCATACCCATGGGCGCACCTGGGTGTCCAGACTTGGCTTTTTGAACGGCATCCATGCTTAAAGCACGAATGGCATTGGCTAAATCACTACGAGAAGGCATCTATAAGGTTCCTTTGAGTTGGATGTAACGCTTGGCACATTTTGAAAGCGCGGATTATCCCTGAATAGCGCCCTATTCGCAAAGCCAATTCGGCTATTTTCTAATCATTTCAGTCAATTGAATGAAACCAGGGTGAATTAATGTAAATTCAAGTTCTTCAACTATACTCATTTTTACAGGGTGATCTTTCGTACCAAACGGGTTTTGACCATTGTTAAATTCGATCCAAGCTTTAGAGCACCATGTATATCTTTGCTTGGGATTCTTCTTATTTTCTCAGCACCATGTTGTAAAGGTAACTATGCGAAACTACATCAAAATCACACTATTGTTTCACCTACTGCTAGTGACAAGCATTACTTCCGCGGCCTCGCTGAATGGCGTTCAGCTGATAGACTTATCTGGCAAGCCCATCCCGAATGCTGTCATTGAAATGAGTGCCACGCCCACTCTAGAAATTCGCACGCAATCGGAATACTTAATGGACCAAGTCAATTTTGAATTTGTGCCCGAAGTGCTAATTATTCCAAGCAACGCCTATGTCCGATTCCCAAACAGCGATGACTCACGCCACCATGTTTACTCGTTTTCTGAAACGAAACAATTTGAGCTCAAGCTATTTTCGGGCAATCAGGCACCGCCTGTTCAATTCGATAAAACAGGTGCAGTGGCCGTGGGTTGTAACATTCACGATAGAATGAATGGTTACATCTACATTACCGATTCCCCAATTGCGGTTAAAAGCGACGCCAATGGCATGGCGGCGATACCCGACTACAAAGAAGCCAGCACAAACGAAATTCAAGTATGGCATCCACTGCTCATGCGACCACAACGGTTTAATCTGGCCAACCTGAACATTGATTCCAGCAATAATACGGTCATTACGCTGCCTATCGCATTGCCCGAAGTTCAAGAAGAAAGTTCAGACGCTATCAACAGCCTGAAGTCCCGTTTAAAGAGCTATAAAAACGATGGCGATTAGTTTTAGAAGCCGCCTGATTATTCTCTTTATTTTATTGGTCGGCATTACACTTTCTACATTAACTTGGGCTGTTTTTCGCGCGTTGGATACCAATGCGGCTATAAACGCCGAGCGTGAACTCTTAGTTGCGGAGCGAGTTTTTGAAACTTTATTGGAAGAGAACCGACGACAACTGACCGATAGAACATCACTGCTCGCCGAAGACTTTGGCTTTCGCCAAGCCATCGCCACCAATGAAGAACAAACTATCGTGAGTGCGTTGGTGAATCACGGTGAACGTATTGCCGCAGATCTAATATTGTTGATGGATACGAGTGGGGAAATACTCATTGGCACGCACGATTTATCGGGCTCGGTAACAAAAATCCAGCAGCACACACAACAAATGTCGTCCCCTTTTAACGAGCTCATCATTGCTGAGGAAGAACCTTTTCAGCTGGTTATGGTACCGGTTTATGGACCCGATCTTATTGCCTGGGTGGGTGTGGGGTTTAGTATCGACGAAAACCTCATTGATAGCTTTCGATCTATTACCAAAGCCGATGTTAGCTTGTTGTTTCACAGCGAAACCCAAAGCAGCGTAAAGGTACTTTCGACATTAAACACAAACTTTATGCAAAGCACGGCGGCAAGCCAAAGTTTTGATTCCTTTTCTACAGCCTATATTGCAGCGCTAGAAAACAAAGACTGGCTAAATTTAGAAACTAGCCTGCTCAACGATGGCGAACAACGAATAGATCTTGTTCTATCGGTAAGTTTACAGCAAGCCATCGCCACCAATAGAGACCTACAAACCCAAATGTTAGTGATTACAATTTTTATATTGATACTGGCGTTTGTAGTGTCTATTTTCATTGCGAATTCGTTTAACAAACCCATACACGCTTTAGTAAAAGCCGCACGCAGAATTGCCCGTGGTGAATACCAGCACAATATCAATGTGCCGGGCAATACAGAGTTTAACGAATTAGGTGAGACGCTGAATCAGATGCAGCACGACATTCAGGAACGAGAGCAACATATAAGCCACCAAGCTGAGCACGATCTTTTAACCAACTTGCCAAATCGCCATAAAATGGCTTCTATTTTGAACCAACAGCTTTCCGATAACAGATACAATGGATCTCTGGGCGTATTATTGGTAAAGCTGGTAAATTTTGAGCCACTCAGTGATATTTATGGCATGTCTATTATGGATTCCGTATTAAAACAGGCTGCCGATATTTTGAAACATAACTCTGAGGCTTGGCTGTCTATTGGCCATGTTGGGGATGACGAATTTCTAGTTCTTGTGCAGTTGGCACCGAATCAGAATATTAGTGGCACTGTTGCCACCATTAAGAATATTTTTGCTAAACCTATCTACTGTAATCAAATAGAACTCACCCTAGACACTCGCATTGGCGCAGTTATTTGCCCTGAGCATGCCGATAACTATGAAGATACGTTAAGGCGTGCGCACATTGCGATGAATGAAGCGAGACTTACCAATAGTTGCCATTTCCTTTTTGATACCCGCTTGGAAAAACGTTACTTACGGAAATTGGAGGTCACACAAAGGCTTCAACAAGCGATCACTACCCAATCTTTCACCTTATTGTTTCAGCCGCAATTTAATTTAAAAGAAGGCCGAGTTCATTCCGCCGAAGCACTCATTCGTTGGCACGATGCTGAGTTGGGTCCTGTTTATCCAGACGAATTCATACCATTAGCAGAAAGTTCCGGCGATATTACCTTAATTACAGAATGGGTCTTTAGTGAATCTCTCGATCAACTACAGCAATGGCAAGGTCAAGGGTTTGATTTAGGCGTCAGCATTAATTTATCGGCAAGAGATATTCTCAAAAATGAATTTATAGACCACGTCTTAGACACCATAAAAGAGCGTCATATTCCCAGCCATTTTCTGATGCTAGAAGTCACCGAGAGTGCCATTGTGGAAGACATGGAACACGCAATTCAAAATTTGCGCAGGCTCTATGATGCCGGTATACAGCTCGCAATGGATGACTTTGGCACAGGGTTCTCATCATTAGCGCAATTAAAAGAGCTCCCTGTACACGAGCTAAAAATCGACAAATCTTTTGTATTGAATTTGAATGAGGATGCTGATGATCAAAAAATTGTACGATCTACCATAGAAATGGCTCATAGCCTTGGCATTAGCACCATTGCTGAAGGCACTGAAAACATAGAATCGATCAACCTATTAAAAGCAATGAATTGTGACGCAATACAAGGGTATTTTCTAAGCAAGCCCATTAGTTCAGCCGATCTTTTAACCTGGCTTGTGCAATTCAATAAAACTGGGCTCAATCATGAAACTCATTAAATTATGCTTCTGTTTAGCTGCATCCATACTTTTAAGTGCTCAAACCTATGCTAATGACACCAGTAAAATACTGGCAACCTCAGCACTGTCTTCAATAGAGGGTAGCGCTGGAGGCGGAATAGTGCCTTGGGCCGTAATAGGAGGCTATGGTAGCACTGGCGAATGGAGTGTGGCGGCCAGTAGCAGCCAAGTAAACGTAGAAGACTTTAAGCTTTCAACGCACAGCCTATTAGGCTCTTACAACAATCGCTTAGAGTTAAGCTACGCCCAACAAGCCCTGCAAGTTTTACCTTTAAATACAGCTATTGTTCAAAATATTTTCGGAGCCAAAGCGCGTCTTGCTGGCGATCTTATTTATCAAGGCTGGCCTCAAGTCAGTGCGGGTTTTCAGTATAAAATTAACGAAAACCCCAGCATAGCAATTGATGTATTAGGCGCACACTCTGATCAAAGCACCGACTACTATATAACAGCGAGCAAGCTGTGGTTACATGCGCTTGCCGAACGTAATTTACTTTTAAATGCAACGCTCCGCTATACCGATGCAAATCAAACGGGCTTATTAGGCTTTGGGCAAGGGTCAGAAAGCCAATACCGCTGGGTGGGTGAAGTCAGCGCGGGATTATTTCTGAATCATCAGTGGGCTATTGGCGGAGAATTTCGGCAGCAACCAAACAAGTTGGCATCGGTAGATGAGAGCCACTGGTGGGATCTCTATTCAGCTTGGTTTCCAAATAAACGCGTTGCTGTAGTAGCCGCCTATGTGGATTTAGGCACCGTTGCCCTTTGGGAAGAGCAGCGTGGCATGTACCTTTCCATTCAAATAACCCATTAGGTCCTTTATGAATATTTTTGTTAAGCTCATTCTTGCTTTAGTGGTCTCTATCTCTTTAGGTTGCGCGGGTTCGACACAATCAAATGCACCGACTCTCTATGATCGTTTGGGTAAAAACCAAGGGATAGGCAATATTGTAGACAGCATGCTGTATGACATTGCCAGCAACGAAAAGCTGATTGAGTTTTTCATAGAGACCGACTTAAATAGGTTTCGAACCAAGTTAATCGAAATGCTTTGTGAAGTGAGTGATGGTCCTTGTGAGTATACAGGCGACTCTATGAAGCAAGTGCATGAATCCATGGCGATTGACAAAAGCCACTTCGACGCATTAGTCACTAGCTTAGTCGCGGCAATGGATGAAAATAATGTTGAAGTGGGCGCACAAAATGACTTATTAGCTCGTTTAGTGCCATATTACCCTGAGGTGATTCCCAGCAATTAACTTTAGCGGCTATAAAAAAAGGTGCAGCGCAGAGAACTGGCCGCACCAAAGGCCTCTATGGAAGAGACACACCGTAAACTGTGCATTGCAAGAATGCAGATACACTATCGCAAATGATAATTATTATCAATAACTAGCGCGTTGATTTTTGGTGCTTTTTGTTAGCTATGCACCTCACGTACTATGAAACGTTGATTTTCCACGCTATCGCACTATGCTTATAACTTACTTTGTGTCTGCTATGGGCTTGAATTGAAAGGTTTAATGTTAAAAAGAATCACTAAGAAGCTCATAGGGTGTTTTATTCTACCTACCTTATTTTTGGGCTCGGCTGTATTTTCAGAAGATTTAGAATCGGTTTCCTTAAAGCTAAAGTGGCAGCACCAATTTCAATTTGCCGGTTACTATGCCGCCATTGAGAAAGGCTTTTACCGAGAGGCCGGGTTTGATGTAACACTTATCGAACACGATGGCTCTTCTGATCTATACGACCCAATTATCAACAATGAAATTGAATTTGGCACCGCCGACTCTTCTCTTGTCGCTAGGCGGCTTAAAGGTGACCCACTCGTTGTTCTTACGACGGTCTACCAACATTCTCCATCTGTTTTAATCAGTTTAAAAGAAAAAGGCGTGCTAGGTCCTTTTGAACTGAAGGGCAAACGAATTATGTTTCAGCGCAACGCTGACGATGCGGCCCTACAAGCTTTGCTAATTTCTCTGGGCATTCAAGAATCGGATTACGAATTTGTGCCTCACTCTTTCAATAAGCTTGCGTTATTACAAGACGAGCCAAGCATTGATGTAATGTCTGCCTACTTAAGCAACGAACCATTTTTGTTTAAAGAAAAAGGCCATGACGTTCAGATAATAGACCCAGCCAACTACGGCATCGATTTTTACGGCGATTTACTTTACTCCACCGAAGACTATATTAAGCAGTCTCCCGATCGAGCCATCGCCTTTAAGGATGCCAGCTTACGAGGTTGGCGATACGCTTTAGACAACCCAGAAGAAGTTTTTACTTGGCTGCAAACTAAGTACCCTTCTGGTAAAAGCTTGGCAGCGCTTGAATACGAAGCTGAAATCATAAAAAAAATGGTCGCTCAAGACTTCGTACAACTCGGCAGTATGTATCCGGCGCGATTCAGCCGAATTGCAGATGTATATAAACAACTTGGTCTCGCACCGAAAAGTGGCGATATATCTGGTTTAACATTAGATGAATATCTCAAGCAAAAATCAGACACGTCTAAACAGTACTTACGCGCATTGGGTATTGTTTCAGCTATACTCATTAGCCTAATCGCGTTGCTGGTGATCGGAATGCGATCAATGCAGAGCACGATTAAAAAGCGCACATCACAATTATTTGAATTAAATAAAGATTTAACACGCCAAATAGAATTGTCCGATAAGCACGTAATCTCGGCTACTATCGGTAGTAACGGTCTTTTTAAGGAAGTTTCGACCGCTTTTTGTCAGTTGGCAGGATACAGCCGTCAGGAATTACTCTGCATAGACCCAGAGCAACTCACCCCTCCAGGGTACCGTGAAGGGCGTAATGAAATTATTCATCGCGTTTTTGCGGGCTCCTCAGAACACGGTGAAATACGGCAAATAAATAAAGACGGCTCTTCTTACTGGTTGCACATGTTTGCTGACCCTATTCGAGATGAAAATGGCAATATCAATGCGATACAGATCACTGCAACTGATGTTACTGAAAAAAAACTCGTGCAACGATTATCTGAAACAGATGTGTTGACGGATATTGCAAATCGTAAAAAGCTCGACAGTACCTTAAAGCAGGAATGGGCTCGTTATATTCGCTACAAAGAAGTATTTTCAATTATCGTTTTAGATTTAGACCATTTTAAAAGCATCAATGATAACTTTGGGCACCCTGAAGGGGATCGAGTGTTAAAGGCCGTAGCCGACGCCATTACCTTAGCTATTCGCAATACCGATTTGGTCGGCCGTTGGGGAGGTGAGGAGTTTTTAGTTATATTACCTCTAACGCCTATTGAAAATGCTGTTCATGTCGCTGAAAAGTTACGAATGGCAATCACCCGATTAGACGGATTTCCAATGTTGGATGTTTCGGCGAGCTTTGGTGTTGCCTCTTCAGATCAAGTCATTGATTTAGATAACCTATTCAGAATTGCAGATGCCGCACTATACACCGCCAAAGAAAGTGGCCGCAATTGTGTCAGAGCCGCCGACTAGAAATTAAAATCACCCCACCAACAGTGCATTAATTCGCTCAATTTGATTATCCATTGTGCGATGAATGCAGCCGGCACAATAGTCACCACCAACAGCGGTGTAGTAACGGCAACACCCTCCGCGACTGACAAAATATCGGTCAATTTTTTGGCTTAGCTTAATTATGCTGGTGTGTGGGTTCGCGATCTTAGATTCATTTATTTTTTGCATCATTTTGAACAGCAAGATCGCTTGCTCTGATTTACTGTGAAGCTGCCCAGCCGCTAAGCAAGCAGAGGCAATTGCGTCGGCAACAAGTCGCCATTGAGCGCCAACACTTAACCGCATGGCAATGCGCTGTTTATCTATTAATGGCTCTACAAATTGAGTGATGGTGATATAAAAATGCGCAGCCAGTGGCTTAATAGACATAGTTTGTGCGTTAACACTCGGCTCAATTAAGTGAAGCGTAGGTAGGCCATTCTGAAGCTGGTCTCCGCTTTTGTTATTTAAACTAAGTTGGACATCGTTAACGCTAATATTCAATTGTAATTTTTCAGATAACACCGCCTGAGCGAGAATAGAAGCCAGTTGATAAGTTAACAACTGAACGCTAAAGCTTGCCTGGCCCTTTTTATCTAAGCCAGGGTAAGCTTTAACGAAGTTCAGATACAGAAGATCAAGTATATCGCTGTCATCTTCTATCAAGTTTAACCAACTCACTTTAATCGCCTTCGAGTCAGCTGTTGGTAATAAAGAAGTGAAGCGCTGAACGTTTACCTTCTGCATCTAACTATCTCGCTTAATGAGATGAACGCGAAGATGGCACGACCGTTTTAGGATCACCATCGATTGCCAGCTCTAGCTCGGGCAGTAAATTATCGAGCAAATACTCCAAACTGAGTGGGCTCATAAAAGAAAATGCACCGCCTACTAATTCGCCTAAAAACACTTCTCGACCTTCTTTGTAAAAAGGCATGTGCTTTCGCAATGGCAGTGCATCTACATCGGCCAAAGCGTCTGAGGCAGATAACCAAAGCAACGCATCAACGTTTAGCAAATCGAGTTTTTCTTCACTGAAAGATGCATAGAAAGATTCACCGGCTAACTCATCGTATTGAGGTGGAATTACAAAGCCGAGCTGCTGTAATAGTTGGCTTCTTAAATCATGTGTAGCGTACACTCCCGGTTGGCCTGAATAGTAAAATGCAACGGCCGCTGTTTTACCGGTGAAGTTTGTATGGTTTTGTGCTTCTTGCTCGATGCGTGATTCAATTCTATCGACGATTTTATTGGCTTGTTCAAGTTTGCCTAAAGCTAAGCCTATACTTCGAGTTCTTTCTTGCCACGGCATTCCCCATTCAACATAGTCTCCCGACTGCGGTAATGTCGGGGCAATTTTGGATAATTTATTATAATCTTCTTGAGTCATTCCCGATGAAATTCCGATTATTAAATCGGGGTTCAGGGCTGCAATGGCTTCAAAGTCGAGGGCATCTCTTCCTAGCACTAATGGTTTAGCATCACCGAGCTCATCACTGGCCCATGGCCAGGTCGCAAACGGTTTATCGCCAAACCAGTCTCTAACGGCAATTGGTTGAACGCCCAGCGCTAAGATGTCGTCTTGATCACTGTAGCCAATAGACACCACTCGTTTTGCCGGCTCTTGTAGCGTTAAAGAGCCAAACTTATGGTCAATAGTTACTGGGAAATCGCCAGCGTTTACCAAGGTACTGTATAAAGTGACCACCAGCGTTACTGTGGCCATCACCGTTAATCGTGAAAAGTTCATGGTTGTTCCTTAAGATTTTTTTGGGTTGGTAAAAAGTAAAATAAGCAGTAGCGGGGCGCCTGCTAACGTTGAAACAATTCCAGCGGGTATTTGCACCGGTGCCCACAAAGTTCGACCTAGTAAATCAGCACCTGAAACTAACAACGCCCCCACAAGCATGCTGATAAGCAGTTGATGACGAGGAGAGCCTAGTGTTAATTTCCGTGCGATGTGCGGTGCAATCAGGCCAATAAAACCAATAGGACCAACCACCGCTGTGGCGATAGCCGCGGCTAAAACAGCTACCAATAATTGAAATGAATGAATTGCTTTAAGTGGCACACCTAAACTTTGTGCCAGTTCATTTCCCAGTTGTTGCGCTTTTAGAAAATGAGCCAGAATCCAAGCACTGGGTAAAATGAGTAAAGTGCTGATACACAACAAACTGACATCTGAAGCGCTTACTCGATGCAAGCTACCGCTGAGCCAAGACAAGGCCGTCATGACATTTTCTAATTGGCCATATGTTAAAAAAGTTGAGGTAAGCGCCGTTATAAAAAGCGAAAGACCCACTCCCGTCAAAATAAACACTAAAGGCGAGGCCGATTGATTTTTACGAGTAGTTAAGGTGTAAATGAGAAACGCAGCCAAACAAGCGCCAGACATTGCCGCCCATACACGATTCCCCGCCAACTCTTGAGGGTAAAAGACAACAAACAACACTACCGCAAAAGCTGCGCCTTGCGAGACACCAACCAAAGATGGGTCGGCTAATGGGTTACGCGTTAGACCCTGCAATAAAAAGCCAGAACTCGCGAAAAGGGCACCAACAAGGAGCGCGCTGGCGAGCCTTGGTAAACGAAACTCCCACAACATTAATGTTGAGCTCGATTGCGACTGCGGGTGGAATAAGCCCTGCCATAGTTCTGCTAAACTTAGCTTGTAACTGCCAGCCAATGTCGAACCGATAGCTACTAAAATCAATACGATCATCAACGTGCAATAGATGTGTTTATAAGATGGCTGGCTTAAGTTTATTTTAGTGAAGGTACTTTGCATCATCCAAGACCTCGACCAAAATTTTGGCGAACCAAATAAATAAACAGTGGCGATCCAATTAGTACGGTTAACAGGCCTGTTGATAATTCGCGAGGTGCTATCAATGTTCGGGCTAAGCAATCAACGCCAATCAAATAAGCGGCACCAAGTACCGCCGAAAATGGCAGAACCCATCGATAATCAGCACCGATTAGCAATTTAACCACATGCGGAATGACCAGCCCAACAAAACCTAATGGCCCAGCTACAGCAACCGCCGCCGCAGATAGCAAAATTAAACAAACCACAATCAAGACTTTTCGTCTCGGTAAATGAGCCCCCATTGCTTGGGCGGTTTGCTCACCTAGCAGCAGCAATGTAAAAACACGTGATTGCGATAAGATACCAACCAGTGCGAGACACCATAAAGGCGCTACCCAGTATAAAGCTGGCCAAGCATTGCCCGCCAAACTACCCACCAGCCAAACGCGTAACTCATTGAAGCTTTGATCATTAAATAATTGCAGCAAAGTTATAGCCGCAGCGAGCATGGCCGAAACGATAGCGCCGCTGAGGATAAGTGCCAGCGGCGAAGCTCCACCTGGCAATTTTTTTGCAATCCACCAAACAAATGCACCCGCAACACTCGCACCTACCGCCGCTACCAGAGGAATAAAAGCCATCGCAAACCACTGCAACACACTGACAAACGCGAGCACAAAAAAAGAAGCTCCCGATAAAATCGCTAATAGGCCTGGGTCGGCTAAGGGGTTTCGAGTCATTGCTTGTAAACCCGCTCCCGTCAAAGCCAAACCGGAGCCAGCAATAATAGCGGCCACCAATCTTGGCACGCGAAGCTCCATAATAATGATATGGTTTAAGTTAGAATCGTTGAACGAGGTTAACGCTAACATCACTTCAGTAATTGAGACCGTTCGGGCACCCAAGGCAATATGAAGAACGGATACACAGATAAGAACGAGCAAGCTAATAACAAAGCCAACATTACGCCTTAAATTGGCTCTATAAGCAGAAGCTACTGGCAAAGAAGTGGTCATGACCCTACCAACGCCAGCTCAGCAGAGTACGAATTAATTTTAGGAATACAGAAAGGCTTTCCGGAATGAGCGTCGGTAACAACCTGTGCCTCTAAATCAAACACCAAGCTCAAATTGGCCTCTGTAAAAACTTGTTTAACGCACCCCTGTGCCTGTACTTGACCATCTTTCATCATTACAAGTTTATCGGCGAAGGCCGCGGCCAAATTGAGCTCGTGCATGACTATGCCGATGGCGTATTGTTTGTTTTTTGCTAGCTGTTGTAACAGTTGTAATAATTCAACTTGAACTTTTAAATCTAGATAAGAGGTAGGCTCGTCTAACAGCAGAACGTCCGTATCTTGAGCCAACACCATGGCGATCCAGCATCGTTGTCGTTGCCCACCCGACAACTGATCTATCGGGCTATTCGCAAATTCACTGACTTGCGCCAAATTCATAGCGTCTTCTATGCAATAAGCATCTTTTTTATTGCCACTCAACAAGCCTTGGTAGGGGAAACGCCCCAGACTAACGAGCTCCTTAACAGTGAGTTCTTCTGGCGCAAGTGGATGCTGAGGCAAGACCCCTAGTTGCTGTGCCAGTTGTTTGGTTGGCCATTCTTTAATGCGCTTACTATTAAGCAGCACCGAACCGCAAGACAAAGCCAGTCTGTTAGACAATGCTTTAAGCAACGTAGACTTACCGCAACCATTAGGTCCGATTAGGATAGTCAGTTCACCTGAGTTAAGTTGTAAATCAACATTTTTTAGAATCGGTAACGTATAACCAGCACTGATATGGCGGCATTCTAGAGGGGCAGTAAAATTCATCTGTGCTCATCAATTTAGATTTAAACAAATAGTAATGAGAACCATTATCAAATGCAAATAAAAACCATCACCTTGCCATAGCAGCATCAAACCAAACCTATATCAAAATATATTGATATAGTTCTTGCAATTCTTCAATGCGCTGCTATCGTTCCCCGTTATGAACATAAATGACATTTCAGGCTTCTTTAAAGCCATTTCAGACCCTACTCGTCTGGCTATATTGCAGATTCTTGGTTCAGGTGCGTACGGCGTACTGGAACTGTGCGACATGCTCGATGTAAAACAATCTGGAATGAGCCATCACTTAAAAGTGCTCAGTACGGCCGGCTGGGTAGAGAAAAGACGTGAAGGAAATACCATTTTTTATCGTCGAGCGTTGGGAGATGCACTGAGCATACAACAGCAAATATTTCGTGAGCTCGATCTACATCCAATTGATGAAGCCGTGCGTATACAACAACAGCAAATCCGATCTGAGCGTTTAAATTCTGCTCGGCAGTTTTTTGTTGAACATGTTGATGAGTTCGAATTGCATCAAGAACGCATCGTTTTATTTGAACATTACGGTCCTGAAGCCTTGCAATTGTTAGACAGCTTAGACCGACCAAAACAACAAAATGTATTAGAAGTAGGCCCCGGCAAAGGCGAGTTTTTACGCGCCTTGGCTGAACGTTTTGATGACGTCACGGGCATCGATATTTCTCCCGTAATGCTTGATCAAGCAAAAGCTCAAGTGGGCGAATATAACAACGTGAAATTTATAGAAGGTAGTACCGAGTTTTTGGCCGAGCAAAACCAACAATTCGATATCATCATCTACAATATGGTTCTGCACCACGTACCCACACCTGAAGGCGAAATAGCGCAATGTGCGCAACTGTTGCGAACAGGTGGTTTGCTCATCGTGACCGATCTGTGCCACCACGATCAAGAGTGGGCAAGAGAACAGTGTGGGGATCAATGGCTGGGATTTGAACCAGAAGAATTACACCAGTGGGCCAATAAACATGGATTCGCCCACAATCAAAGCCGATTTTTAGCCTTGCGTAACGGGTTTCAAGTGCAAACCCAAGTGTATAGCAACGCATAACAGATTAGATAAAGAGGACCCTTAAATGAGCGAATACAGTGTTTTTACTTCTGAAAGTGTTTCAGAAGGCCACCCAGATAAAATGGCCGATCAAATATCCGATGCGGTATTGGATGCCATCATTAAAGAAGACCCACATGCACGCGTGGCCGTTGAAACCTTAGTAAAAACCGGCATGGCAATAGTCGCAGGTGAAGTTCGAACCTCAACATATGTAGATTTAGAAGACATTGTCCGCGATGTTATTTTAGACATAGGCTATGACAGCTCAGATGTTGGTTTCGATGGTAAATCTTGTGCCGTTTTAAACGCCATTGGCAAGCAGTCGAGCGATATCGCCGTGGGTGTAGACGAAGCCGAAGATAAAGACTTAGGCGCCGGCGACCAAGGCTTAATGTTTGGCTATGCAACGAATGAAACCGACACCCTAATGCCAGCGCCTATTTACTACTCTCACCGATTAGTAGAACAGCAAGCAAAGCTTCGTAAAAACGGCAAGCTTGGCTGGTTGCGCCCCGATGCAAAATCACAGGTCACCTTACGTTACGAAAACGGCAAGCCAGTTGCTGTTGATGCCGTTGTTCTTTCAACCCAGCACAACCCTGACATCAGCCTAGATGATTTGCGCGAAGCCGTGCGTGAAGAAATTATTAAAGAAGTGTTACCGGCCGAGTGGTTACACGCTGATACTCAATACCACATCAACCCAACGGGGATTTTTGTCATCGGTGGTCCAGTAGGCGATTGTGGCTTAACCGGTCGTAAAATTATCGTCGATACTTACGGCGGCATGGCACGACACGGTGGTGGTGCATTCTCAGGAAAAGACCCTTCTAAAGTAGACCGTTCAGCGGCTTACGCAGGTCGTTATGTGGCTAAAAATATTGTAGCTGCTGGCCTAGCCGACCGTTGTGAAATTCAGGTGTCTTACGCCATTGGTGTGGCAGAGCCAACATCTATTTCAATTAATACCTTTGGCACCCATAAAATTTCAGAGCAGGTAATCGCGCAACTTGTTCGTGAAAACTTTGATCTGCGCCCACGCGGCATTATTGAAATGCTCGACCTTCGCAAACCAATTTACCAGCCAACCGCGGCTTACGGTCACTTTGGTCGTGAAGGCTTTAGTTGGGAGAATTTGGATAAAGTTGAGGTTTTGAAGAGCGCTTTGTAGGTGTTAGAAAAAGCTGCAAGTTTTTAGCTGCTAGCTGCTAGTAAGTTCAAAAGAAGGGGCTTGCGGTAAACAGTTAGTATCAGGTGCTTGCTGGGCGAGGGTGTAAATTTAAAAGTGAATGACTGTTTGAGCATAGCGAGTTGTTATGAACGGCCTAAATTTATATCGGAGCGCAGGGCAAGCATCGTGGCACTGTAGGAAGAGAAGCTGCAAGTTTTTAGCTGCAAGCTGCAAGTAAGTTCGAAAGAAGGGGCTTGCGGTAAACCGTTCGTATCAGATGCTTGCTGGGCGAGCATCGTGGCTTTGAGCATAGGTATGCTGCAATTTGGTTGTATCTAGCAGTTTGAAGCTTGAAACAGAATTTTAAAAAATGGCTGGATCAGATCGTCCTGATGCACCTACTGAAAATAGAGGATTACAACATATGTCAACATTTACCGATTATAAAGTGGCCGATATTTCTTTAGCTGATTGGGGCCGAAAAGAAATCGCCATTGCCGAAAGTGAAATGCCAGCCCTGATGGCCCTGCGTAAAAAGTACCGTGCAGAGCAACCTTTAGCGGGTGCAAAAATTATGGGTTGTATCCACATGACAATCCAAACTGCAGTATTAATTGAAACCCTTATAGACCTCGGTGCCGATGTTCGTTGGTCTTCTTGTAATATTTTCTCAACGCAAGATCACGCAGCCGCCGCCATTGCTGCAGCCAACATTCCAGTATTTGCTTGGAAAGGCGAAACCGAAGAAGAATTTTTGTGGTGCATCGAGCAAACCATTCTGGCTGAAAAAGATGGTACCGATGTTTGGGATGCCAACATCATATTAGACGATGGCGGCGACTTAACTGAAATGGTGCACAACAAATACCCACATTTGTTAGATAACATACACGGCATTTCAGAAGAAACCACCACCGGCGTTCATCGCTTGCTAGAAATGTTAGAAAAAGGCGAACTGAAAGTTCCCGCCATTAACGTCAACGATGCCGTTACAAAATCTAAAAACGACAACAAATACGGTTGCCGTCACTCACTAAACGATGCCATAAAACGCGGTACCGACCACCTACTGGCCGGTAAAAAAGCCCTTGTTATTGGCTACGGCGACGTTGGTAAAGGTTCAGCCGCCTCATTACGCCAAGAAGGCATGATTGTAAAAGTTACTGAAATTGATCCAATCTGCGCCATGCAAGCCTGCATGGACGGCTTCGAAGTGGTTTCGCCATACAACAACGGTCAAAACGACGGAACAGCAAGCAGCATCAACACCCAACTGTTAGAAAATACCGACCTTATAGTCACTACAACTGGTAACACAAATGTCTGTGACAAGCACATGCTCGCTGCCGTTAAAAAAGGTGCAGTAGTGTGCAACATCGGTCACTTCGACAACGAAATCGATACCGCATTCATGCGCAAAAACTGGAAGTGGGAAGAAGTTAAACCACAGGTTCACCAAGTGTATCGAAGTGACGCCAAGGATGATTTCATCATCTTATTATCCGAAGGCCGCTTAGTAAACTTAGGTAACGCCACCGGCCACCCAAGCCGAATCATGGATGGCTCATTTGCCAACCAAGTACTGGCTCAGATGTATTTGTATGAGCAAAAATTTGCCGACTTACCCGCCGAAGAAAAAGCAAAAAATTTGTACGTTAAAATTTTGCCAAAGAAACTAGACGAAGAAGTTGCAGCGGAAATGGTTAAAGGATTTGGAGGCGTTATAACCACGCTAACCGCCGATCAGGCGAACTACATTAACGTGCCGGTTGAAGGTCCGTTTAAGCCTGATGATTATAAGTATTAGGAGAAGCTGCAAGTTTTTAGCTGCTAGCTGCAAGTAAGTTCAAAAGAATGAGATTGTGGTAAACCGTTCGTATCAGATATTTGCTGGGCGAGGGTGTAAATTTAAAAGTGAATGACTGTTTGAGCGTAGCGAGTTGTTATAAACGGCTTAAATTTATACCGGAGTGCAGAGCCAGTATCGTGGCGCTGTAGGAAAAGAAGCTGCAAGTTTTTAGCTGCTAGCTACAAGTAAGTTCAAAAGAAGCAGCTTGCGGAAAACAGTTAATATCAGATGCTTGCTGGGCGAGGGTGTAAATTTAAAAGTGAATGACTGTCTGAGCGAAGCGAGTTGTTATGAACGGCTTAAATTAATACCGGTGTCCAAAGGCTAGCATCGTGGCGTTTAGTATAGGAATGCTGCAAATTGGTTGTTACTAGCAGCTCGAAGCCCGCAGCTTAAAACCGTTTTTAAAAAGAAAGAAAGTCAAAATCAAATTACAGCGTTATTTAGATCTTCTTAAGAAGGCGTTAATGCTCTAAAAACCAAAGGAAAATGAAAATGAACACTGTCGTTCCTGTAAGCTTTGAGTTTTTCCCGCCTAAGACTGAAGCGGGCTATGAAAAACTTTTAAAAGCACACGACGAATTGAAAGCGGCTAACCCTGAGTTTTTCAGTGTTACATACGGTGCAGGCGGCTCAACTCAAGAGCGAACCATTAACACTGTGATCGAACTGAACCAGCGTGGCGTCTCTGCGGCCCCTCATTTATCGTGCATTGGTTCTGAGAAAGAAACGGTTAAAGCTTTGCTAGAGAAATACCAGGCGGCAGGCATTAATCGCATCGTGGCACTGCGAGGTGACTTACCCAGCGGCATGGTCGGCACTGGTGGTGATTTTAGCCATGCTTCAGATTTAGTACGGTATGTGCGAGAAACTTTTGGCGACGCATTTAATATTGAAGTAGCCGCCTACCCAGAAATGCACCCTCAGGCCGAAAATTTAGATAAAGACATCGACTTCTTTGTCGCCAAAGCAAATGCAGGAGCCGATAGCGCAATAACCCAGTATTTTTATAACGCCAACGCCTACAAGCATTTTGTAGATGAAGTAAGAAAGCGAGGATGCAACATACCGATTGTGCCCGGCATTATGCCAATTACAAACTACAGTGCCCTAGCTCGATTCTCAGACGCGTGTGGTGCCGATATTCCTCGCTGGATGCGACTGGCCTTACAAACTTGCGGAGACGATACCAAGAGAATCCAATCCATTGGTTTGAACTTTGTCGTCGATCTGTGCAAAGAACTGATCGCCGCAGGTGCACCAAAGCTGCACTTTTACAGCATGAATCAATCAGCGCCATCGCTGGCCATTTTGGAGCAACTGCAGAATAACTAAATGGCAACTGTGTCTGCTCACTTGCAAATGTGAGTGAGCAGCGCAAGAATACTCACTTAAACTGTAAAGAATAATACCGTGCAATCACTCTACTTTAACCTAATAGGGCTCTTGTCTGTATTCGCGTTGATAGTACACACGCTGTTTTTAGGGGTGTTTCTTTTTTGCGGTATTTTACTAAAACTAATCTTACCTAAATCGCTCAAAATACGCCTAGCCGATCCAATCATTGTTGAAGTGTCTCTCATCTGGATGGGCGGGATTCTTTTTTGGATGCGCCATGTGCACCGCTTAAAAGTTACCATAAATAATGAAGCTCAGCTGAGCATGGCTCAATGGAACCTCGTCATTGGTAATCATCAAAGTTGGCTCGATATTTTTGTCTTGTTCTTTGCAACCTATCGCAAACTGCCGGTATTGAAATTCTTCATAAAAAAACAATTATTGTATGTGCCAATAGCTGGTGCGGCTTGGTGGGCGATGGATTACCCCTTTATGTCGCGATATTCACGTAAATACCTCGCAAAACACCCGGAAAAGGCAGGAAAAGACTTAGAAACTACCAAAGACGCCTGTAAAAAATTTACCTATGTACCTACCTCCATTGTTAATTTTTTAGAGGGCACGCGCTTCACAGAAGCCAAACACAAGCGTCAGAAATCTCCTTATAAACGGTTACTTAAGCCTAAATCAGGTGGTTTAGCCTTTACCATTCAAGCGCTTGGCGACAAATTTGATACCTTGCTCGACGCTACAATTTATTACCAAGACAAGGCACCTAGCACTTGGGAAATGGCTTGTGGACGCTGCGGTGATATCAGCCTACACATAAAACAACGGCCAATACCGGCTGAATTTTCAAATATGGATTACACCCATAACCCAGAACACAAAGCACACTTTCAAGCCTGGGTTAACAAACTCTGGCTAGAAAAAGACGATCAGCTAGCCGCCATGCATGAGCAATCAAATCACAGCTAATACTGCTCATACTGCAAAGCCAGCTTGCGAAAGTCGTTTTTCAGTTTTGCCCGCCAATAGCTTATACTCAATACACTAGTAGCCAAGCATCTAAGTACCTTTATCATGACAAACATTACTGCATACATCGATGGTCAGTACGGCACCACCGGCTTACAAATTCAAGACCGATTAGCCGCGCACCCTAATGTGACTGTTTTAAGCATTCCGGAAGCTCAAAAGAAAGACCCTAAATTGCGCAAAGAATTTCTTAACAAAGCCGATGTGGTGTTTTTATGTTTGCCCGATGATGCAAGCCGTGAAGCCGTTTCACTGATAGACAACGATAATACCGTGGTGATCGATGCATCCAGTGCCTTTAGAACGGATCCAAGTTGGGTGTATGGTATTCCAGAATTACCAAACCAACGTTCACGACTAAAGCAGACTCAGCGTATCGCAAACCCTGGCTGCTACCCAAGCGGTATGACACTTCTGATCACGCCCTTGGTTCAAGCGGGTATCGTACCTAAAAATTACCCAATGGTTGTGCAAGCCATTACCGGTTATAGCGGTGGCGGAAAAACCATGATTGCCGACTACCGAGCCTTTAATAAGCAACAATCCGAAGACGGTGCCGCTCGGCTAAAAAACTTAGACCTCAACCACAAGCATTTACCTGAGATGCAGGCCATTCCCGAATTAGATTTCGCACCCGTCTTTGTGCCGACGGTTGGCAACTTTGAACAAGGGATGTTGGTCTCTATTGCACTTCATGGGCACTTACTTGAGGGTTCAGCAGAATCTATTTATCAATCGCTGTTAACCACTTACCAAAACGAACCTTTTGTAACAGTGATGCCGTTAAACGATGAATCCGTATTGGATGATGGCTTTTTAGCACCGACCGCCTGTAACGGTACGAATAGAATTGAATTGTTTGTTTACGAATCCGATCAGCGAATTTACCTTGTCGCGCGATTAGATAATTTAGGTAAAGGGGCTTCAGGTGCAGCCGTCCAAAATATGAATTGCCGATTCAACCTTGATGAAACGACTGGCCTACTTTAATGATGCGACTTTTAATTTTTGTACTTAGTTTCGCACCCTTGATGTTAACGGCTGAAGAATCTGCGCGCGCTCAAGTACCTTCAGTCATTTACTTGCAGTTCCTAAATCAAAACGCCCCCCAATGGCTCTGCCAACAAGACGCTACTTTTAGTTGTTTAGGCATTCCAACAACAGTGTGCACGAAAGGCGTTGAAACCGCTGCAAAGCGTTGTGGCCCAACCTTATTATCACAATGGCCGGAATCGTTCACTGAAAGCCAGGAGAATGCACTGTTTTATGGGGCTGAGTATCGCCAGTGTATTTTGGAAGATTGGATCACTCAGCAATGGGTCACCCCCGAACAACTCACCCTGTGCGAGCCAAATAACAGCCTATGAGAACCATTAGAGCCTTATTACCCGAAGCCACCAAAGCTGGGCAAACCTTAGTGCTACCCGACAGCGTATTTCAGCATCTGATTAAAGTGCTAAGGCTTAGTAATGGAGCGGAGCTGCAGCTATTTAATGGCCAAGGTCAAAGATTTTCTGGGCAGTTAATCGAAGTTAGCAAGAAATCGGCTCAGGTAACCTTGTTAAGCGAACTTACTTCGCAGACTGAATCCCCCATTCAAACTCGAATGGGGCTGGTCATGAGTAAAGGGGATCGTTTTGACTACGCACTTCAAAAAGCCACCGAGCTCGGCGTCACACACATAACACCACTGACCAGTGAACGCTGCGATTTAAAGCTCAAAGCCGATCGAATAGAAAAGAAAATGCACCATTGGCAAGGGGTAATTTCCAGTGCTTGTGAGCAATGTTACCGAGATAAACTGCCAACACTATCACCCATTTCAAACATAGAAGAGTGGACTCGCACACAAGAAAGTGAGGTCAAACTTGTTTTGCATACGGCAACCGATGAGCCAAACTGGCCCGATCAATCACCGTCATCAATCAGTTTTTTGATTGGCTCCGAAGGCGGGTTAACCGAAGCCGAAATAAAGTCAGCGCAAAATAATGGCTTTGATGCATGGCAACTAGGGCCACGCATCTTAAGAACAGAGACAGCACCAGTGGTAATTCTGGCTCTATTGCAGCAACGCTGGGGTGACTTTTAAGGCACCTCATGTCCGTCTGCAGCAACCATAATTTCAAACCAAGTCTCACGATCAAGCTCAACTTCTAACGCACCCGCTACGCCATTCAATCGCTTCAGGTTATTAGTACCCACCACAGGAATAATATTCGCAGGGTGGGCCAGCAACCATGCAATGGCCACTAAGTCTACTCGGCTATTTTGCTCTTGCGCAATTCGCGCTAACACAGGCATCACTCGCTGAGCTGCCGCTTCATCGCCAAATAAACGACCGCCCGCTAATGGAGACCAAGCCATGGTAGCCATGTTATCGTTCTGTAACGCTGAAAGGTCTCCATTTTTTAAAGCGCTGTTTTCCATGACGCTCAATTCTATTTGGTTTAACACCAATTTATGATGCATATTTTTCTGCAACCAGCGCCAATCTTCAGGCTTGAAATTTGAAACACCTACCGATCGAACTTTGCCTGACTCGATCAGGTTATCGAGTGTTCTGCCCGTTGCTTCAGCATCCATAAATGGGTCAGGGCGGTGAATCAATAAGGTTTCAATCGTGTCTGAATGCAATAATTTCAAAGATTGCTCAACACTGGACTGAATATAGCTCGGTGATGTGTCGTAATACTTTACTCGGCGCGCCGGAAACTTATCGGTATCTAAACAGATATCACATTTAGTAATTATTTCCATTTGCTCACGCAGTGACTTATCTTCAGCCAGCACCTGGCCAAACAAGCGTTCACATTCATAATTGCCATAAATATCAGCATGATCAAAGGTCGTCATACCTTGCTCTAATGCCAATTCAATTTTAGCGCGAACGTGCTTTGCGCTTGTGTCGCTGTCATCCGCAATTCGCCAAACGCCATAAACCAGCTGACTCAAACTAAAATCCGAATTCGGTAGCATGACTCGATTCATAATGTTTCCTTAACGTTTATCTAAGTATGATTTTTTACGATTATTTAAATGCTATGGACGCCAGAATACGCCGATCACCAGTAAAGGGCTGGCGCGCATGCAATACCGTGTGATTATTCAAAAACAAAACATCGCCTTCGTGCCATTTAAAATTAACACACAGCTCATCCATGGCCTCTACTGTTTGTGCCATAACTATGGCATCCATTTCTTGCCCATCGGCTAATACCACGGCTTTGTTTGCAACATTCCGGGCATCATCCCAACCGGTGTAAACGGCCAAAATAGAATTGAAGAAAGTTTTTTGTTGGGTCTCTTCGTCAAATCGTATCGCAGGTAATGTTTTCGATTCAGTACGAAGCAGATCATTGTCTAACCACGACCAGGACATGCCATGCTCTTTAAGTTTTTCTTCACAAGAAGCTCGGTCACTGACGTTAAATGTTTCTTTCCAAGAGCGACCAATGGCCGAGTTCGCATCTGTTTTAGCAGGCATAAAGCGAATATAGCGCACGCCCTGCCGCTCTACTTCTTGAGCAAACTCAGGCGAAATTTCAAAAAAACGTTCGCATATTTCTCCCGAGTGTAAAATGGAAGTTGCCCCCCCAGACGCTGGAGCGGTATCGCAATAGAAGAAAATATAACCCGGTGGATGAGGGGTTTGTGCCATTTCATGATGAAATGGTATTTTTTCTGTGGCGGGAGACTCATTCGCCGTAACAATTCGCGAGGACGTAACCTGCGTTCTTGGCGCCGCACCGCCGACATAAGGCATGTTTTGGTAATCGGTTTGGTCTAAAAACTGTTCGAAGGCATCGGCCGATGACACAGGAAAGCCTCGAAACAAAAGTGCACCGTGTTTAATAAGTTGCGCATGAAGCGCCTCTTTGTTTTCTGTAACCCAGGTATCAAACGCTGGCTTCTCACTGGCGACCGTTTCATTGGGTGGTAATACGACTAAAGGGAAATCTAAGCCATTCACCTGTTTTTGTTCTTCAATTTTACCGATGTTTAGACTCATTCGATGCTCGCTTACTTATGTGTATCAATGTTGTATGAATTTAACTAAGAGCACCTTAACAATGAAATGCATTGATGTAAATCAATAGTGAATGAATTATGTAAAACTCGCGCAGAAGCTCCGCCTTTATTCTCTGGCCGATTGTAAAATTTAGTATTGAAATTCCTGTTAGGATTGACTCAGAGCCGGCCGCCATTGGCGTGCAAATGAAAGGAAAGTATCTAACGTAGCATTGGGCGAAACATCTTTATGCGCTAACAAGGTAAACTGGCGCGCCAATGCAAGCTCTGTTTTTAATTCTATTAGCGTATTTGCGGCCAATTCATCTTTAACGGCCAATCTCGATAAACAACCGACACCCAGACCGGCTCGGGCTGATTGCTTAATGGCTTCTTGTCGCGACAACGACATCGCTATTTTGGGTGTTTCATGGCGCTGCGCAAAAGCCGTATCAAACACAGCCCGAGTACCAGAGCCTTGCTCACGCACAATCCAAGGCTGAGCCGCCAATTCACTACTGGGTATCGACCCTTTGTTAGACCAAAAGAAGCCGGGCTGAGCAAAGACCACTAGTTCATCGTCTAACCACATCTCTGATTTGGCATGAACAGAATAGGCCGGCCCTTCAATAAAGCCGACACTGGCTCGGCCGCTTTCAATATGCTGAACAACACGCTCAGTGTTATCGATATTTAACTGCGGTTGTACTTTTGGGTATTGGGCTACGAAGTCGGCCAGTAGCTGAGGCATTAGGTAGGATGCGATTGTTTCACTGGCGCTGACATTCAAGACACCACCAACAAAATGCTCGCTGGGGAAGCGAAGGCTGTCTAAGCTCGCTAAAACTTGGCGCACTTTTGGTAAAACCAAGGTTCCGGCTTCGGTTAGCTTCAACGTTCGTCCCGTTTTCCGAAATAGTCGATACCCCAGCTGATTTTCGATCTCTTTGAGTGCTTGGCTAGCCGCAGATTGACTGATCGCTTGCTCGTTTGCTGCCTTAGTTAATGACTGACAACGACAAATGGCTTCGAACAACTTCAACTGACGCATCGATAAATTCATTAGAAATACTTATATATTAAATTGTATATATCCATTATTTTTATCTATATAACTGATTTAGTCTAGTGTTATCGAAATACTAGTGTGATGCCTTATGTGGTTAGCTTTACCAATCATCAGTTTGATCGCCTTTATGGTCGCAAAAACAGAATTTGCACAGCAAAATGGGATCGGCGCACTGCCTCTGGCGATTGTACTAGGGATAATTGTTGGCAATTTACTGGCGAATAAGCCATTAACTCAGCGCAGTTCGACCATTCTTGAGTTCAGTAAAAAGAAACTGTTACGCGCAGGTATTATTTTATTTGGAAGCCACCTAACTTGGTCACAATTAGTGGCGGTTGGTTGGCAGGCCGCCTTACTGGATGCGGTTGTTATCAGTACCGTTCTGACTGTTGGCTATATTCTTGGCGTGCGCTTTCTGGGCATGGATCGAGAAGAAACCATTCTTATTTCGGTAGGCAGCGCGGTATGTGGCGCAGCGGCCATATTGGCTACAGAACCCGTTTTAAACGCCAAGCAACGTGATGTTTCGGTCGCGGTTGCAACCGTTGTGGTGTTTGGCACTTTGGCCTTATTTTGCTACCCCTTTATATTTCACCTCAGCCAATTGAGCAGTGAAGCGTTTGGAGTATATATTGGAAGTACCGTACATGAGGTAGCCCAAGCCGTTGCTGCAGGCCAAGCCATAGACTCTGAGGCAATGAATAACGCTGTCGTGGTAAAACTAATGCGAGTGATGATGCTTGCGCCTGTCGTGATTATTATTGCTTCGCTTTATCAACGCACCATCAGCGACCAACAATTGAATACGGCTCACGCCCTTCCTTGGCCGTGGTTTGTGTTTGGCTTTATTGCGATGGTTGCATTTAACAGCCTATTTAATTTGCCAGACTTTATCGTTAGCGCCTTACAAGTTAGCGCTCAACTGCTACTGACGGTGGCTATGACGGCCCTTGGGTTGCAGACCAAATTCAGCGCGATTAAAGCAGCAGGTACTAAACCGTTATTACTTTCAGCCACCTTGTTTGGTCTTTTATTGGGTGGCGGTTTCTTAATACACCAAGTACTGTACTAGCACTTTCAAAGTCGTTGCTAATCAACTTTTAACCCTGAAGGTACCCGTTCGGGTACCCCTAAACGACCTCGCAAACTTTCTTTATCGGTCAGGGCTTCTAAAAATGCCATGATGAATGGCATGTCAGATGGGTTTACTGTTACGGGGATGTTTGTCACGGTGCTGAACAATCGCTGCTGTTCTTGTTTATCGTGCCACAGAATATCATCAGGTCGAATGTGTTCGGCTTTTGGCAATGTGGCTAAATCTAATCGGTAATTTTTAAAATAAGTCTTTGGGTCGGTATGGTGCATGACAATTTCTGCTAGCGAATTATATGCACCGTTATGTCCGTATGGCCCTGTCTCAGTAACATTACGCAAGCTTGGTGTTCTAAACTTATAGGCATCTTCAGCTAAATCTGTTTCATTTATTCGACCCATATCGCGAGCTTTATAATCAAACTGCCGAGTCCGGCCAGGACCTAAAAAAGGCAGTGCGATGTTATGAAAGTCATGGTCGGTTTGTAATGCACCAGCGTGGCAGATAGCGCAGTTAGCTGAGCCATAAAAAAGTGCCATTCCTTTTTCCTGTTCTTCATTTAACGCGGCGGTATCGCCTCGTAAGTAGTCATCAAACGGACTCTCATCGGCTCTAAATTCAAACCGTTCAAACGCACTGATGGCGTTGGCAATATGCACCATTGTTATATCAGAACTCTGTTCAACATCATCAAAGGCATCTATAAACAGATCTACATACTCAGGAAAACTCACAATGCGCTGAACCATGATTTGCCAACCATAGTCAATACGGCGGCGAACAGCGCCCGGCATTTCATTTTCATTTTTATCGCCAGCCATTTCGACATCTGATGCTAAAGGAAACATGGCTTGCACGGCGACCAAATCAGTTAAGCCAATTGGCAAAAACTCCTCGGCTGGGGAGTTAAAGCCCGAAGCAAATAAGGTATCTCGGCTGACGCGCCCATCGTGAAATAAGTGAGTAAATTCACGCGCGCCGATATTCCATAAAGCAGGCGCGTTCCGTGGCACTCGTCGTTCAGCTTTTAAATGCCCAGAACCGAATGATCGCATTGCGCCAATGCCATCACCGCCTTCGCCAATACCCAACGATAAACCATCGGAACTGCCAAAGTCGGGGTGATGACAGGTAGCGCAGGCAATATTTTTATTGCCGCTGAGAATTTTATCGTAGAACAAAAGCTGTCCAAGCTTCGCGGCCTCTAATGACACGGGAAGAAATGCATCGTCCGTTAAAGGCTTAGGAAGGCTATGTGCCAACACGAGTTGGTTCATAAAACAAAACACAATTGTGCTGAGCCAATGCCGTATATTCACACTCGTATCTCTTTTATTGTTGTTATATGCTGAGTGTATCAAAGATGAATGAATGACACAGCAATGAAACTATTTAAAGCAATAATTATCGGTTTAACGATCTCTTTTTCATCCACAACTCAGGCCGACTTAGAACACGCCAAACAGTTAATGGAAGCGGATCAATTTACCAAGGCGTATCAAACTTTACTGCCATTTGCACAAGCTGGAAATGCCGAAGCTGAAGAGCTAATCGGGGTCATGTATGCCATGGGCCTGGGAGTTGAGAAAGATGATATTCGCGCTTTTGAATGGTATTTACGTTCCGCTATGAAAGGCCACCCTGGAGCGCAATCAGGCATTGGTTGGTACTATGAAGTGGGTCGAGGTATCACAGAAGTTGACTTAGTAAGGGCTTATCTATGGTACGGTCTTTCTGCTATTGGAGGTGACCCTGATGCAGCGGTCAGCATAGAGGAGGTTGTAAAGAAAATGACACCCAATCAAATCAGCAAGGCTCGAGAATTAATTGAAGATTATCGAGGTCATTTGTATCCATTTAAAGATTAGTATCGCCATGGATTCACTAAGAAAAGCGGCGATTCATAATTCGAATCGCCGCAGCTTTATCTTAATTTAAATCTTTCGCGTACTGCATAGCTACGGCTTTTTCAGCTTTGCTCGCTTCAGATACAAGTAATTCGTAATATTTCTTACCTGACTTCACATTTTCACTGAACCAAGTATAAACAGGGGCTGCAGCTTGTTTAAATTGTGCTTTTTCTTCAGGCGTTGGTACGTAAAGCGTTCCGCCAGCTTTGGCGAAATCTTGATAAGCTTGAATCGACTTTCGCTTAGGTGAAGCAAACGTCGCTTGCTGAAGTGCACTGAAGCCATCGACCATAACGCGACGTAGTTCTTCAGGCATATCTAAAAATACTTCATTATTCATGAACCATAATGCAGACATGTATGCGTGGCCATCTAAGGTTACATACTTAAGACCGGCTTCTGGAAATTTCATTCCCATTATATCGGTAATTCCGTTTTTAGAACCTTCAACAACACCGGTTTGGAACGAGGTATATAGCTCAGGCCAAGGGATTGGTGTAGGGCTAGCGCCTAAGGCTTTAACTAATTCTTGTGGTAGATCGGCCACTACGGTACGAATTTTTAAGCCTTCCATATCTTCAGGCGATTTAACCGTACGTTTGGTGTTAGCAAAATTGCGCCAGCCACCGGTATTGCCAATGGTCATTAAACGAATGCTGTCATTCGAATCGGCCAAAATGTCTTTGCGCATTTCACGAACGAAATCTCCAGAAAGTACCGCTTCGGCAATGCGGTCATCACGCAATAAGTAAGGAAGGTCGAGTACCTGAACATAAGGGAACATGTTCGCGGTACCGCCACTGGTCGAAATATAAATATCAACCGAGCCATCTTCTAGCGCCTGCAAACACTCCGTACCGTTTGCACATAGTTGAGTACCAATAAATAGATCGACACTGATCTTGCCGTTAGAGTGAGCTTCTACGAAATCCTTGAACACAACTAAGCCATCGTAGTCTTCATCATTTTCGTTAGAGTTTGCTACTGCACGCAGTTTAAAATCGGCAGCTTGCGCTACGCCAATAGAAAAAGTAAGCGCTGCAGCTGCAAGGCCGCCAACGATTCTTTTTGTGAAGTGTTTTGTTTCTACCGTCATTGAGTAACCCTCATTATTATTGTTTATATTTTCCGATTTAAGGAACCGGACGACCGTTAAAACCTGATATCAGCTCTATGCCCGATTAGGCTTTAATTCTCTTACGCAAGCCCCAGCCAACGAGGAATCGTCATCGATACCGCTGGGAAGAATGTAATTAAAAAAATCACTGCAATTTCAACCGCTAAAAACGGCAATATGGCCTTGGCAATGGATTCCACCTTTTCACCGGAGACACTCGACGCCACAAACAACACCAAGCCCATGGGAGGCGTTGCTAAGCCAACGGTTAAGTTAACACTCATGATGATTGCAAAATGCACAGGGTCTATACCCAATTGAATAAAGATGGGCGCTAATATTGGCCCTAGAATAATGATGGCTGGTCCTGCATCTAAAAACATTCCCACAACGAACAGCAATAAATTGATGGCTAATAATAGAATCAACGGATTATCGCTGATCGCCAAAACCCAGCCTGCAAGATCTTCTGCGGCATGAGATAAGCTCACTACCGTTTTAAAAGCAATGGCGGAGCCGACGATGAGCAATACCACCGAAGACGCCATGGCTGATTTTGTGAAAATAGCCGGTAAGTCAGAAAGCTTTACGGTTTTTAAAACCCAGATACTGAGAAACAGTGCATAGCCGACGGCAATGGCTGAAGCTTCTGTTGGCGTAAAGACACCAAATATAATTCCGCCTAAAATTATTACGGGTGTCAGTAAGGGTAAAATAGCCAACTTAGTGGCGGAGCCACGTTCGGACCAAGTGGCTTTTTTGGCAGCAATTGGAAAATCGTGCTTTTTAGCCAATAGGGCGGTGACACCCATTAACGCTAAGCCAACTAAAATGCCGGGCACTATGCCTGCGGCAAACAACGCTGCAACAGAGACTTCCATCGTGTAAGCGTAAATAATCATAATGCCTGAAGGCGGAATGATGGGACCTATTACTGAACTGGCCGCGGTAATCGCAGCGGCAAAACGCCGAGAGTAGCCATTTTTTTCCATGGCAGGAATCAACATGGATCCTAACGCCGACGTATCCGCAACTGCAGAACCACTCAGGCCTGCAAACAGCATGCTGGACATAATGTTAACGTGCGCCAAGCCACCTCTAACATGGCCAATAAACACTTGCGAAAAGTTAACAAGGCGCAAAGTAATACCGCCTCGATTCATCACTTCACCAGCGAGCATAAAAAACGGAATGGCCATTAACGGGAATGAGTCAATGCCGTTATAAATATTGCGAAAGAGCAAAGGAATGTCACGCGACATATCAGACAGAATTAGCATCAAGCCAGGCGCGAACAATGTAGCGAAAAAAACCGGCAAGCCAATCAAAATAAGTATCAGAAACAGAGGTAAAAAAAGCACTAACATAGATTATTCCCCAGACATCGTTACTTGGGTGGGCGCGTGTTTAATGCCCAGCAAATTTTTTAACACCATTTCGATATTGACCAACAGCATGGTGCCAAAGCACACCGGCATCGCGAGGTATATCCAAGCGCGCGGCAATTTGAACGATGCTGCACGGGTTCGAAAGCCACGATCAAAAAACTCAAGACCTAAAAAGAACAACTTATAGAGAACGACGCCAGCTATAAGTAGAAGCATCAATTGAAGCCAGCGACTCAGCGCGGCTGGTAAGGCATCGGGTAACATGTTAATCGCAACAAAGGCATGGTTTCGGTAGGCTTGTGAAGCAACTAACGCCATCATCCAAATCATTAAGGCGCGCGCCACTTCTTCTGGCCAAGGCAGCGCATTATTAAAGACGTACCGCAACACTACTTGCATTAAAATGGTGATCACCATTAAAGCCACGCACACCCAAGCCACTTGAGCACCGATGCGCATTATGAGGGTGTTTAACCCTTCTAACAGAGAAACAAACTGATTGATGGCTTTCATTAAGCCCTCCATCGTCGACTGACGTACTTCATAGGTCATCCATTATTGTTTTTATTGTTCTCCATTCGCTCTAGTGGCAAATGGTAGTTTTGCTTTTAACACGAACACTTTTATCTTTTTTGAAAACGATTTCAAAACTTAAGGGCAAGCTTATCAGTCTATAAAAATAAATAAACAGAAAATCATTTCATTTACTATTCATTCATATTTCGCTTGCTAGAACACCCTAGCAATGTATGATACTGATGTAAATCAATAATGAATGAATTTTTCAAAAAATAATTTGATTTAGAAAATGTGATAGGCTGGCGATCTTTTTGATATCTAGTGGAGCTCCATGCGTGATGACTGACGATCAACACCCTAAGCCTGATGATTTTGCGGCCCGTTCTGGAAAAAACCGCCCGAAATACGTTCAAGTCAGTGATTTATTAATTCGTGAAATTAAAGCGGGTCATTGGCGTGAAGGTGAGCGATTACCGGTAGAAGCAGAATTGGCCGTTGAGTTAAAAGTAGCCGTTGGTACTTTGCGAAAAGCGCTGACTCTGCTCGAAAGCGAAGGGTTGTTAGAACGCAGGCAAGGTTCAGGCACATATGTAAAAAAGCCGCCAAAGGAAGCTGCATATCAGTTGTTTAGACTTGAACTGTTGCAAGGTGGTGGTACTCCGCATGCAAAAACCTTAGCCGTTAGAAAAGAAAAAAATCCTGAGGTTGCCAGAGTATTTGGTGTTTCTAGCTCAACTCTGTTTTGGCGCATAGAGCGAAAGCGGTTTCTCAATGAAACGCCCATCGCGGCCGAAGAGATGTGGATTCGTGGATCACACGCTAAACAGCTAAAGGCTGAAGAATTAGATGAATCGCTGTATCGCCATTATCGTGAACATTTTGGCTTTTGGATCAGTCATGTCGAGGATCGTATTCGACTCGATTTTTGCACACCTTGGTCGGCTGACATTCTTAATAAAGAATCGGGCACGCCCTTAGGTTGGATCGAGCGGATTAGTTGGTCTGGCCAAGACTCGGTAGAAGAGTATTCTCGAACTTGGTTTGATCCTGAAGTTTGTCATTATGTATCACGGATGGCCTAAGCACATTTTCTGTTAGCACTCATTTTAATAATAACAACTAGCAGGAATCTCTATGACCCTAAGATATGGAATCATTGGCTGCGGAATGATGGGCCAAGAACACATTCGCAATATTTTATTGCTGCCAGACGCCGCAATCCACGCCATTGTCGAGCCCGATACTCACATGCAATTATCTATTAATACGCTACTGCCAACGGTAGAGTTTGAGCCGACAATAGATTCCCTTCTTAAACGAAAAGACCTGGATGCTTTGTTAATTGCCAGTCCAAATTTCATGCACGCAGAGCAGTTATTGGAGATCTTCCAAAAATCCGATCTGCCTATTCTGGTCGAGAAGCCTCTGGTCACACGCACTGAAGATATCGAAAGAATAAAGCAAGCTGCCGCCGCACACCCAGCACCGGTTTGGGTTGCTATGGAATACCGCTATATGCCACCTGTCGCGGCTCTGCTCTCAGAAATTAAAAAACAAACTCACGGCCACACTAAACAATTCAGTATTCGTGAACATCGCTTCCCATTTTTAGAAAAAGTTAACGACTGGAATCGATTTAACCAAAATACTGGTGGCACGCTGGTTGAAAAATGTTGTCACTTCTTTGATTTAATGCGTTTACAAGCAGGCAGTGAAGCTGTTCGAGTTTTCGCCTCGGGCGGGCAGGACGTTAACCATATTGAAGAACGATACGATGGTAAGCAGCCCGATATTCTAGACAATGCCTTTGTTATTGTTGATTTCGCCAATGGTCAGCGAGCGTTACTAGAACTCAGTATGTTTGCCGAAGGTTCAGAATACCAAGAAGAGCTTTGTGTGGTTGGTGAAAATGCAAAAATAGAAGCCAAAGTTCCAGGTCCTGGCCGTTTTTGGAACACCAATTTAGGCCCGGCTCCTTTGCCGAAATTAATCGTTAGCCCACGAAGCCCGACCGGTCCAATAGAAACTCCGATACCTGTAGACCCCAATCTGCTAGCCGCGGGTGATCACAATGGTTCTACTTACTACCAGCATTTAGGCTTTTATAAAGCCATAACGGAAGGCGCTGATGTTGAAGTTTCAATTAATGATGGACTGAAAGCCGTCGTACTAGGCTTAGCAGCGCAGGAATCTATTAAAACAGGCCAAGCCATGCGTATATCAAACAACGGGCTTCAATTCAGCTAAGAAAAAACCTGTATACTTGCCCAAAAACGTTTAGCCGTATTGGGCAAGTCATTATTGAACGTCTACTCTCGCCATTAATTGTTGAACCTGTTCGAGCGTTCCTAAGCCAGTGCCTTCGATGCTGGCTGTTGCCGCTCCGCAGGCAATCCCTTTTTTAAGCGCTATGGGTAATGCATCGCCTTGGAATAAGCCCCAGACCATGCCAGCAACCAATGAATCACCCGCGCCGACAGGGTTCTTTTCAACAATATTTGGCGATTTAACAATATTTAAAGACGAACCATCAAAGCAGCAAGCGCCGTCTTTACCTAATGAAATGACCACTTTTTCTGGTCCTAATTGAATCAGTTTTTGGCTGATTTCTTTTAAACTGAGCCCATGCCCTTTTGGTAACCCAAGAAGCTCTTCGGCTTCTTCCAAGTTAGGCTTGATTAAAGTTGGTTGTGCACTGCAGGCTAATTTAAACGCATCGCCACTGCTGTCTAAAAAAACTTGTGCGCCTTTTTGCTTTAACAGGCGTATTAATTCTGCATACACAGTTAAAGGCACGCCTGGCGGCACACTGCCCGCTAATATCCACCAATCACCCGGTAGCGCTAGTCGGCTCACTTTTTCATAAAGACTGGCCACTTCAAATGCGGAAATTTCTGGACCAGGATCGTTCACTTTATAATGATCAGAACTGCCTTCACGAACAAAGCTGACATTGGTTCGAGACTCACCTGCTATATCGCAAAAGTTCGTTTCTATTTTTTGTCGTTTTAACGCCGCTTCCAAACGCGCACCCGAGTGCCCACCAATAAACCCAACCGCGGTGCTGACCATGTCTAATTGAGCCAACATACGCGAGACATTAAAGCCTTTCCCACCCGCATCCATGCGGCACGAAGACGCACGGGTGACACTGTTTAAATCGAACGATTTAACCTGATACTCAAGGTCTACGGCTGGGTTTAACGTGAGCGTATATATCATTATTTCACCTCTAGAAACTCAGCGAATAAGGCTTCTTCGGCTGCAACTGTCCAGATGTTTCCTGGCGCGAGCGCTTTTGCAACGTTGGGTAGTTTTTCAGCAAGTTCATCAAGGCCCATTAACGGTAAATCTAATAGCTGAGGAAATATTAAAATTTTGCCTGGATATTCGCTGGCGATCATGGCTTCAATGCCATCACGCGCCACTTTCATTCCGCCTATCGCGGCAACACAAACTGCCGGAGCAATGTTACCGGCTACGGCGTTATCCATCACAACGGTTTGATCATCAATGGTTAAACCTGAAGTACCCGTGAACTGTGCATTGTTTAGATAGACATTGCTTAGATCAACAGGCGCTAAGGTGCCATTGGGAACCCCCGCGAACAATACCAACATGCCATTTTCATTCATGAAGGTTGCTGAATCGGCCATGATGTCACCATTTGGCACACACACGACTACATCATCGGCGCCCTTTTGATCGGTATGCTGCATCACAAAATCATGCAAGCTGGTGTCATTGCCTACAGGGTTATAAGTAAGCAGGGTACAGCCGTTAGCTTTCGTTAGCGGCGCAAAGCGAGATTCAATTTCAGACAAGCGCTGATCATTAATATCGGTTACAACAACTAGTTTAGGTCCATTTTCTTTTTCTATTGCCCGCTGAACGTGCATTTGGCCCATGGGACCACCTGCGCCAACAAATACGGCTGAACCTTCGTTGCTTAAATCGCAGCGATTTCTGGCTTCGCCATAGGCGGTCGAAATATCACTTTCTTGTGTTCCGAAGAACGCTATATAGTCATAGTGCAAACGACCTACATCGGCGTCGACTAAACCGTCTAAAGGCCTATTTGCTGCTAAGGTCATAGTGCCTCGACGAGCGATATGCTTTGCCACTTCGGTTACTTTTTTCGCTGAAGTCGTCTGAATAAGCACAATGTCATCAAAGCCAACGCCTTGCGTCAGTTCATCTGATAGCGCCTTTACATTACTGAAATCGACATCATCCCGGACCACAACGTCTGTACCACTTAGAGCATTCACTAACTGAGCAATGCTTTGCGGTACGTTGGTTAAGACGATCGTTTTGGGAGCATCTAACCCTTTAGTGAATTGATATTCGCCGTTGTCACCAGGCTCGCCCACAATCCACATGATGCCATCTTGTTTTGGCTCTAAACGGCGACGCTGAGTGTATGAAGCCCAGACACAACCCCATGGTTCGAGCAACGCCGACTCTGCAAAACCCATTTGATCTGAAACCCTCAGCAAACATGCGCCGGTATCTGTTTCAAGCACTTCAGGCCCAATGATTTGATATTGAGTTAAACCGCCCGGAACTGTGTAGCCATAAGCTGTGCTCTTGCCGTTTTGGTAAATATCCGGTTGCACGGCATAGCGTTCACCCGTTTTATAGTCTGCTGCTAAATTTTTGCCCGCTTTAACAATCGTAACCGTTGCTTCATGCCCTAAACGAGTAGGTTCCACACTGAGGTCTCGGTTATACAGTTTCGGGTGAGCGCTGCCTTGATTGATCACTTTTACATCAGAAAAGCACAACCCTACGGCATCGATGCGCACTAGCAATTCATTATCGCCAGGCTCTTCCACCGGGAAGGCTTCGGCTTGGTCGTTTTTGCCAATATTAGAAACGCCTTCGCCGTAGAGGTTCCAAGCCAAAGTGACCTCTGGAATCGGGTTTACTAATGATTTGTAGTCTTTATATGTGGACATATTAAGCTCCTAAATAATGTTCGTTAGTTATTCCGATCAGGTCTCGAATAACGCTTTAATTTGTGAGGGGTCGTCCAGCGCCAACGCTTGCTCTGCTTTTTCTTTCAAGCTTTGGTAATTCATGGAACGAATGAGGTGTTTAACCGCTGCTACGTTGGCGGGGCTGATCGACAATTCAGTGACGCCCAACCCTGTTAACAAGCAAGCTAGATGAGGGTCAGCGGCCATGTTTCCACACACGCCGACCCACTTGTTATGTTTGTTCGCGGCATCAACGGTCATTTTAATTAACCGAAGTAACGCAGGGTGATAATTATCCAATTCACTCGGGAGTTCAGGGTGTAAACGGTCCATCGCCAAAGTGTATTGAGTTAAGTCGTTGGAACCGATTGAGAAAAAATCGACCTCTTTCGCAAAATGGTCCGCACAAATCACGGCGGAAGGCACTTCAATCATGATGCCCAGCGGTAATACCGGAGCACCTAATTGCGCACGGACCTGCTCTGCAATATCGCGCGCTTTTCGCCACTCGGCCAGATTAGCGATCATCGGAAACATAATGTGCAGTCCGGTTGATTCGCCTTTATCGGCTTGCCACTGAGCTGCACGGTAAATGGCTTCCAGCTGGCGTCGAAACATGCCTTCATGTTTAAACGATAATCGAATGCCACGAACACCTAAGAATGGGTTTTCTTCTTTAGGCATATCCATCCAGGAGACGGGTTTATCGCCGCCGATGTCTGCGGTTCGCACCACCAACGGTTTTGCACCTAAGTGCTCAATAATTTTTTGCAGCGCTTGTTGCTGTTCTTCTACCGTCGGCTCTACAGCTGAAGCTTCAAATAAAAACTCGGTACGTAATAAGCCCACCCCTTCACCGCCTTGTTCTACCACGCTTTCGGCATCGTCTGGGCTTGCGATATTACACACCACCTCCATTTGATGACCGTCAAGGGTAATCGGTGTTTCGTGTTTTACTTTATCTTGAGCTTCTACAACCAAACGCCATTGGTCAATGAGTTGTTCCGCCTGCTTTGATGTCTGCTCATCTGGATTAACCACAAACATTGACGATTGAGCATCAACAATCACGGGTGTATTTTGCGAGACAGACTGAGTGAGCGGCTCGCCAATACCAACAATGGCCGGCAACCCTAGTGCGCGGGCTAAAATAGCCATATGGCTGTTTGGTCCACCTTGCTCGGTACATATAGCTTTTATGGGGGCATTTTTTAGCTGAACCGTTTGTGAAGGCGTCAGCTCTTTTGCCAATAAGATAAAGTCATGTTCGGGGAATCGAATATCAGCCGAATGATTAAGCAATATATTCACAATACGATCGGACACATCCGACATATCCGCTACTCGAGCCGCTAAACGCTCATCTTTAATTTGCTCAAGTGCTTCAATTTGTTTTTGAACCGCTTCTTTCCATGCCCAGGCAGCCGTTCGCCCCTGAATAATGTGCTGTTGAGCATCATTTAAAATTGATTCATCTTGGAGTAACTGGCGCTGAGCTTTAAAGATAGCCGACTCTTGTGGTGCGCTAGATAACAAACTTTCTTCAACCACGGCCAACTGGTCTTGCCCGGCTTCTAAGGCTGTGTTGAGGCGATGCTGTTCGGCGCGTGCATCACGTGCGTCTTTTTCAATACTCATTTGTTCTTCGCCAACCAAAACAAAGGCAGGCGCTAAGGCAATACCACTGCTGGCGGATGAGCCTTTAGCGATATGATCCGCTTTAGGATCTTTCAGGGCCGCTACCGATGAAGTGGCTTGATACGTTGCGTTTTCACATTCGTCGGCGTCACCGTCTAAGCCCTGCTTAATAGCGTCAGAGATTTTGTTTACGGCTTGTTGGGCTTGTTCTCCTTGTGCAGATACAACTAACGTATCGCCTAAAACCGCGCCCATGGTGAGCAACTCAGCCATAGATTTTGCACTGGCTTTGTTACCACCGTTACGAATTTGAATTTGAGTTTCTTTAAACGCACTGGCCATCTCTGATAAAAGGCTGGCTGGACGTGCGTGCATCCCTGCCTCATCAACCACTTCAACTGAGGTTGCATGGTCTAAATCGGTCACCGGTGAAGCATCAGAGTTTGTTTCGTTATTATTTAGGGTATCGACGATAAGCTTGGCCGTTGCATGGCTACCCAGAATCGTCGCCAGCTCTTTATCCATAACCACTTTGGTCAACTGCTGAAGTAAGGCTAAATGCTCTTGCCCTTTAGCCGCGATACCAACCGCAAAATGGACCACTTCGCCTTTTTCATTCCACTTAACGCCAGCAGGAATTTGAACAACAACGAGGCCTGTTTTTTCAACCTGCTTTTTCGCCGTTTCGGTGCCGTGAGGGATGGCGACACCATTGATTAAATAGGTACTTACTTTTTCTTCGCGCCCGATTAATGCGTCTAAATAGTTGCCAGATACATAACCGCGCTGTTGCATTTTTTCGGCTATCAACGCCAGTACTAATTCCTTGTTTGTCGCGTTACATGAAACAACCACATCTTCGGCATGAACTTGAATGGCCTGCTCTTGCGCTTTGCTTTCCGTTGTTTCATTTTTGGTTGGTTCAACCGGTGTTTTTTTATTTAGCAGTCCAAAAAGTGCCATGATAATTCCCCAACGTTGTTGTGAATTTATTAAACTGTCTATCTAGCCTAAAACCGTTACAAATATAGGGCTGAATAGACCGCCTAATAACTCCTTAGAAAACGGGGGCACTGACCGTAAGGGTACAGCCATGCCCCAAAAAAGACTTAGACTAGCTTCGCAACCAGATCGTCATAAAACGAGCTGTCCATGAAGTTGTCGATGCTTAAATGCTGTGCATTTGGTAATTTGCCTTGCGCTCGAGCGGTTAATTCCGCTTGCGTAATCACAATGTCTGCGTGGTCTAAATCATTGATGGCTAGGTTCGTCACTTCGATATTCAAGCCTTTTTCTTTGATTTTTTCACGCAACACGGTTGCACCCATGGCTGAAGAGCCCATGCCAGCATCACAGGCAACCACAATTCGGCTAACAGAAGCCGCCGTTACGCCTTGACCTAAACCTTTAGATTCAGCCTTCGCTGAGCTCACTTGCGCTTGAGCAGACGCTAACGCACTTTCATCTACTTCTTCATCTTTGCGAATAAGTAACGCAGCCACGAAGAAAGAAACACCGGCCGCTATTGCAATTGACGTTAGGGTTAGTACAACACCGAAACCTTTAGTCGACATGATCGCTAATGCAAAAACAGAGCCTGGCGAAGGAGGTCCAACTAACATGTTTCCTGTAATCATGTTAAATGCAACGCCTGCCATACCACCGGCAATGACCGCAAAGATAAGCTTTGGCTTCATTAAAATGTAAGGGAAGTAAATTTCGTGAATGCCACCAAAGAAATGAATGATACTAGCGCCATACGCTGATTTTTGAGCGGCACCTTTGCCTACAAGCATGTATGCAAGCAATACACCTAAACCAGGGCCTGGGTTAGTTTCGATGAGGTAGAATATTGAACCACCGGCGGTCGCTGCTTGATCAGCGCCTAATGGCGTAAACACACCGTGGTTAATGGCATTGTTTAAGAATAAAATTTTAGCCGGTTCTACGATGATAGAAACCAACGGCAATAGGTGGTGATCTACGATCCAACCGACACCATTGCCTAACGCCGTGGTGATAGCCGATACAACCGGACCGACCACAAGATAAGCAATAATGGCCGCTATCATGGCAATAATGCCAAGCGAAAAGTTATTAACCAGCATTTCAAAGCCGGGTTTGATTTTCCCGTGCACTTGTTCATCAAACTTTTTAATGAGATAGCCGCCCATAGGACCGGCAATCATCGCGCCAAGGAACATTGGAATATCTGTACCGACAATGACACCCATCGTCGTTACCGCTCCGGCTACGGCACCGCGCTCACCTGCAACTAATTTACCACCGGTGTAACCAATAAGCAGTGGCAACATGTTTAAGATCATCGGACCCACTAAGGCCGCTAGATTTTCATTAGGAATCCATCCGGTAGGAATGAATAGCGCAGTGATTAAACCCCATGCAATGAAGGCTCCGATATTTGGCATCACCATGCCACTTAAGAATCGCCCAAACGATTGGACGCCGACTTTCATATTGTTTACAGACATTACAATGCCCCCGATTAATTATTGTTTTTACTTATGATCCGCGAACGCGTTCTGCAGATCGGTCAGTATGGTTTGAGGCTGATCGGCATTAGCCCAACGTTCGAGAACGTCGGGTTGACTGATCAACTGTGCGACAGATGAAAAAACATAAGACTGACTTTTACGCAGCTGCTTTAGATCATCTGTTGCTGGCGCACAAAGCAACAACACGAATAAAACTTCTTCATCATCACCGTCCCACGTGATCATTTGATCACCTAAACGAGCAAAACATAGCACCGGCTGATCAACATGATTGGATATGGCGTGTGGGATCGCTGTTTGGCAACCGGCAAAAGTGCTAACAATGTTTTCCCGCGCAATAATGTCATCGTAAAGTTCAGACGGATTAGACGTAAGTTTGTTCAGAAACATGTGGCCACATAATCGGTGAATCGCATCTTGCTTAGAATCACTTTCTAAATTAAGTAACACGGTTTCTGGTGTGATGAGTGTATTATTCATATTGTTTCCTCATTCGACGAAAATCAGTATAGAGCTAAGCTCGAAGAGGTCAAAAAAGCAGCAACCCTTAGTGAGCACCCAGATGACCACAAAATTGATCACAAATCTGCATATGATCAAATAATCAAAACTAATCAATAGTAATCACCAATCAACCTAAAAAGTGACTATTTAAAGCGCTTAGGCTCAACTATAATCAAATTTCTGGTCTCATTTTTAAAGCGAGCTGCCCTTTGTCATCACGAAGTCGTCATAGAAAACTGGTAGAATATGTTCAGGAACATACCGTTGCCACGGTATCTGATTTAGTCGAAGAGCTGGAAACTTCACCGGCAACCGTTCGACGAGACATAACAGAGTTAGACCGCCAAGGGCTTATTAAAAAGATTCGAAATGGCGCAGAGAAAATTCTTTCACCAAGAGAATCAAAATCTTCTGGTATCAGTAAGCTATACCCGAACATATCTGATTATTCAGATTTCAGTGAAAGTGAGCGCATTGCTAAGGCCGCCGTTCATATTTGCCAAGACAAGGACAATATTTTTATAGGTGAAGGCCAAACCACCTTTTTAATGGGCAAATATTTGTTAAATGAAAACATTCACGTATACACCAACTATTTGCCGCTCATTACCTACCTGATTACCGAAGACTTTCCACACCTTGTCGTACTTGGCGGACAATACATTAAAAGCCAAAACTTATTGGTGTCGGCTGAGAAAAACATTTCCTATCAAGGTCGCTACTTATTTGTATCTGGAGATGGACTAACCGATGGCGGCCTAACAAAGTCTGCGCTCTTAGCTTTTATGGAAGAAAAGAAAATGTTGGCTTACGCCGATAAAGTTATCGCCTTAGTCGATTCCGACAAGATCGGTGTTTTCGGCGGCATGTCATTGTTTGGACTCGATGAACTCGACATGGTGATCACCGGTCGAGGAGCCGACCCGACAATATTAGATTTGCTCAAACGTCACCATGTTGCGGTAATTTTAGTGTAGTACTTGCTATGTTATTGCCACTTTGAACATTTGAGAAATCATCGAACCTCTACTTTACTGTCATCAGGCATTGAAAAGGTATTCGTGCAATGGCTCATTACAGTAATGTTCAATATTTCACCCGCGGTTATTTGGCCACTCTTCTTGCAAACGTAGCTTTGGCATCGTTTGTTTTTTCAAAAGAGCCTCAAACGTTAACTTGTTACAGCACCACTTATGAACCCTACGTATTTGAGCGTGACGGGAAGGTTGTTGGTATCGACTCCGATGCCGTTCGCGAAATTGGTCGGCGACTGAATCTTGATATCTCCATCGAACTTAAACCTTGGGTACGCTTAGAACGTGATATAAAACAAGGCATTCACGATTGTGCGTTTGCCTATTTTCGAACCGATGAACGTTTAACTTATATGCATTTCACTAACGTTCCACTGCACATTACTAGTTACACTTTATTTGTGAATGCCGATCAACTTCGTCCTTTTGACTCCATGGAAGATATTAAAGGCTTTCAAGTGGCCGTGAACCAAGGCTTTCAAACCACACCTGAATTTGAAGCGGCTGTAAAAGAAGAGTTGATCAGCGAGTATCGTGTTCGTGAAGATTCCCAAGCCTTTAAAATGTTAAATGCTGAACGCGTAAATGCCGTGCTTACCAATCAAGTCGTGGGTGCTTACCAGGCAAAACAGCTGGGCTACAATGATATTGAGCCATTGAAGCCACCCATTCGATCTACAGCGGCGTTTCTTACCTTTGCAAAAAAAGACCATTTAAAGCCTTGGGTCGAGAAGTTTGATCACGCCTTCTTTGAGATTTTAGAAGACGGCAGTTATCAAGCAATCTTTGATAGCTACGTTTCACCAAAGTTGGCAGAATAGCTGTATTTGAGCTCTGTTAACATGCCCTCAAGTTTATTAGGTATTCGCTGCCCACTGTGCCGGCACAATACAACCTTTTATCATCAAGATAAAAAACGCCGCTACGTACAGTGTACTCTTTGCCATTTAGTTTTGGCCGATCCTGAGCAACGGCTCAGCCCTGAGCAAGAAAAGCAAGAATATGATTTGCATGAAAACAGCCTAGAAGACTCTGGTTATCATCGGTTTTTAAGCCGCATCGTGCCTCCCATTGTGAACCTCATCGGCACCGATAAATCGTTGTTAGATTTTGGTTGTGGCCCAGCACCTGCACTGGCCGAACAATTTAAAGAACGGGGTTATTCGGTATCGCTTTACGATGTGTTTTATCATCATTCGCCAGAAACACTGGAACAAACCTATGACGCAATTACTCTGACAGAAGTGATTGAACATTTACACAACCCCAAGCAAGTGATTGATCAACTATGGCGAATACTGAAGCCTGGCGGTGTGTTAGCCATCATGACTCAAAGAGTTATCAGCTTAGAGCGATTTAAACAATGGCAGTATAAGAACGACCCTACGCATGTGTGCTTTTTCCACGAAGAAAGCTTTACTTGGTTGGCAAGCTATTTAAGCGCTCAAGCACTAACATTCTATGATCGCGATATCGTTCTTATAACCAAGCCTGATTAAATAACCATCAAAAAAGCACAAAAGATCGTGGACTCTGAGTGTCTTTATCATTAGCATCTGCGCCTTTAGAATTCGGCTCGCAGCTGAACACCCTTTTGACACTACGACATCTGGATACAATACCTTGCTAACCACTGCCAATATCACCATGCAATTCGGCGCAAAGCCGCTATTTGAAAACGTCTCTGTAAAATTTGGAGAAGGTAACCGCTACGGCCTAATCGGCGCAAACGGCTGCGGTAAATCGACTTTCATGAAAATTTTGGGCGGCGACCTTGAGCCTAGCTCGGGTAACGTTTCAAAAGAACCCAACGAGCGTTTAGGTAAGTTAAAGCAAGACCAGTTTGCTTTCGAAGAATACAGCGTGATCGATACCGTCATCATGGGCCATACAGAGCTTTGGGCGGTAAAATCTGAAAAAGACGAAATTTACGCAAAAGCCGAAATGACCGAAGCCGATGGTATTCGCGCCGGTGATCTTGAAGGCGAATTTGCTGAAATGGACGGGTATTCTGCCGAAGCACGCGCCGGCGAATTGTTATTAGGCGTCGGTATTCCTAGTGAGCAACATTATGGTCCGATGAGTGAAGTCGCACCGGGTTGGAAGCTCCGTGTATTGCTAGCGCAGGCATTGTTCTCAGACCCAGAAATATTGTTATTAGACGAACCAACCAACAACCTCGACATTAACACCATTCGTTGGTTAGAGGGCATCTTAAACGAACGTAATTGCACCATGATTATCATTTCGCATGACCGTCACTTCTTAAACAGTGTGTGTACACACATGGCCGACCTAGACTACGGTGAGCTGCGCCTTTACCCAGGCAACTACGACGAGTATATGACCGCATCGACGCAAGCCCGTGAGCGTTTACTCAATGACAACGCAAAGAAGAAAAAAGAAATAGCTGATTTAAAATCCTTTGTTAGCCGCTTCTCTGCCAACGCATCTAAGTCTAAGCAAGCCACTTCACGTGCGAAACGCATTGATAAAATTGAATTGGCCGAAGTGAAGCCTTCTAGCCGTCAAAACCCGTTTATACGTTTTGAGCAGGAACAAAAGCTGCATCGATTAGCGTTAGAGGTTGAAGGTTTAACCAAGAAGTACGAAGAAACCCTGTTCGAAAACTTAAACCTTAAAATTGAAGTCGGCGAGCGCATTGCCGTGATTGGCCCGAACGGTATTGGTAAATCCACTTTGATGAAGTGCCTAGTTCAAGACATCGAAAACGATGGCGGCACCATTAAATGGTCAGACAACGCCAACATAGCTTATTACGCGCAAGATCATGCTGATGATTTCAAAACAGACACCAACCTATATGATTGGATGTCTCGCTATGGAAAAGAGGGCGATGATGAGCAGGTTATTCGCGGTACCCTTGGTCGCTTACTATTTTCGAACAACGATATTTCGAAAAAAGCCTCGGTCATTTCAGGTGGTGAACAGGGTCGTATGATCTTTGGTCGCATGATGCTGCAACGCCCAAATATCATGGTAATGGATGAACCCACTAACCACTTAGATATGGAATCGATCGAGTCATTAAACTTAGCGTTAGAAAACTACGCGGGTACCTTACTGTTTGTCAGCCATGACCGTGAGTTTGTTTCAAGCCTTGCAACACGCATCATCGAGTTAACGCCCAACGGCATTGTAGACTTCCACGGCACATACGATGATTACCTAAAAAGCCAAGCAATAAGCTAATTCAATCTTGTTGGGAAACTAAGGGCCGTTTTACAACGGCCCTTTTTTTTGGGTGCCAATCTAGTCAAGACCCTAACACGGCCTAGTTAAACAGATTGCGACCGCTGACTAGGCTCGTCAGTGCGACTATTGAGAATTAGATCGCCTTGGCTTTTTCGCAGGTTTTGCGTTGCCATTCGGTTGATGGCCGCGTCTGTTCTCACCTGAGCGCAGTCCATCGGCATGCTGTGTTTTTGGCTTTTTCGGTTTCTTAGGCTTTTTAGCCTTAGCCGGGCGTAACCGAGATTCTGGCAATGGGCTGGTTGTGTTATATCCCTTCACTTCAACACGGTCTAGTATTTTACCAATGAAGTTTTCAACATCGACCAGCAGTGGGAACTCATCATTGGTTACAAAAGAAACCGCTTCACCTTCCGCACCTGCTCTGCCGGTACGACCAATGCGATGCACATAATCTTCAGAGACATTCGGTAGATCAAAATTAACCACATAGGGCAGCTGATCAATATCGATCCCACGTGCGGCGATATCGGTCGCCACGAGCACCTGTACCTCACCGGACTTAAACTGAGCAAGGGCTTTTGTTCGTGCGCCTTGGCTTTTATTGCCATGAATCGCAGCAGCGGATATCCCCTTAGCCAGTAATTTGGTGGCAATTCGGTTAGCGCCATGTTTTGTACGTGAAAACACCAATACCTGGTGCCAATCGCGCGTTTTTACTAAATCTATCAACAAGTTAGTTTTCTGTGCTTTTTCACACGGAACCACACTTTGCTTAACGGATTTAGCCGCGGCATTTTTAGGAGTTACCGATATTTCGATCGGGTCATGAACAATGGTTTTTGCTAAACTTCGGATATCATCAGAAAATGTCGCCGAAAACATTAAATTTTGTCGTTTGGAAGGCAGCAGCTTTAAAATCCGACGAATGTCATGAATAAAGCCCATATCGAGCATCCGGTCGGCTTCATCCAACACCAATATTTCTAACTGATCAAACTTAACCGCGCGTTGTTGAAATAAGTCCATCAATCGTCCTGGAGTGGCAACCAAAATATCGACGCCCCCACGTAACTTCATCATTTGCGGGTTAATTTTAACACCGCCAAACACAACGGTAGAGCGAATAGGTAAATGTTTACCGTATTGATTCACACTTTCTTCAACTTGAGCGGCGAGCTCGCGCGTGGGCGTAAGTACTAAAGCACGTACTTGATTGCTCTTTAAATGTTGGCCACTGGCCAATGCCTTCTCTGAAAGCAACTGCAACATCGGCAGAGTAAAGCCAGCGGTTTTACCGGTACCCGTTTGGGCAGCGGCCAGTATGTCGCGGCCTTGCAATACAGCTGGAATGGCTTGCGCCTGAATGGGCGTAGGTGTGGTGTAGCCTTGCTCAGCCACAGCGGTTTCTATCTTCGGGGATAACTTTAATTCAGAAAAATTCATAAATAGGATCGGTTCAACTTTTGCAAATGCGCACAGAAGGGCGCGAGGTGAGAATTTGCACAGTATAGCATTTACTCTGCACACTCGCTTGTGACATTTGTGCTATTTATGAGCGTATTTTATGACTTTTCACCGTTCACTTTTCCCAGTATCGGTTTAAACTGGCTGCCAAACGAATAAAAAGAACAAGGAAGGAGAAAGATATGAATGTTTTCCAAATGGTCTTTGGTATCGTGTTGGCGCTGGTTATCGGCGCAACCATGATCATGAAACAAGTGGTGAAAATGCGTGAACAGGAGCCATCAGACATAGAAAATGCCCTGAAGCAGAAGGTATCTGAGCTCGAAGACCGCATCCAAACCTTAGAACGTATTGCAACAGACACTAAAACCTCACTTAAAGATAAGATTGACGCACTGTAAGGAACCGATATGGATATTTTTGTTTTTATTCTTGCCATTGTTGCATTGGGCATCATTGGTGATGTCGTCAAAAAGCATTTAGAAACCAAAGACAACGATTCAACTTCTACCGAAGACACAGAGTCTCGCTTTAAAGAGTTGGAGCAACGCATTATTACGTTAGAGCGCATTGTGACCGATCAAAAGTCACAACTTAAAGAGAAGATCGATTCTCTGTAAGTTTTTTATACGCCATTAAAAGGGAATGACTGTGTTAATAAGTAATCTTGAGCTAGTACCTGGTAAGAAAATCGTTCAGCATTTAGGGTTGGTACAGGGCAGTACGGTACGTGCGAAACATGTTGGGCGTGACATTATGGCTGGCTTTAAAAACGTCTTTGGTGGAGAGTTAAAAGGTTACACGGAGCTATTAGAAGACTCTCGAGAAGAAGCTCTACTGCGCATAAAACAGCAAGCCGAAGCATTAGGCGCAAATGCCATTATTAATATTCGGTTCTCGACCTCTTCGGTCGCTCAAGGCGCGTCTGAAATATTTGTCTACGGGTCTGCCGTTATCGTGGAGTAAGAGGATGGACTTTTATTTTACTCTGGGCAGCTTTGTCGTTTTTATGGTGCTGGGATATATCTTCGGGAGCCTTGCTGAACGGAGACATTATAAATCGATCCAAGAACGAGAAGAACGCTATCGAAACATTGTTGTTATCGCCCAACGTTTCCCTTTTGTGCCAAATGTTCGCCGCACGGTGCTGGTTACCGGCAGTGTTGTTATCTCCGTCGATTACTTTAAGCGTTTCGTAGCGACACTTAGAATGCTAGTCGGTGGGCGATTAACCAGCTACGAAAGCCTGTTAGACAGAGCCCGACGCGAAGCCATATTACGCTTACAAGCCCAGGCCGATTTTTATCATTCTACTCAAGTTTATAATATCAAATTTGAAACCAGCTCAATCTCGAAGGGTGCAAAAGACCGAATTGGCAGTATTGAAGTGTTAGCTTATGGAACGGCGTTAATAACAGAATGATGCCTAACGAGAACCCTCGCATTCCAGAAGGGATCAATGTCAGCAAGAGCCACCCCATCAAAGACTTGTTGATGTTATCCTTTGGTGTGGCGGTTATTTTCACTTTAGTCACTCTAGCTCTATGGATGTCTCTTACCTTCTTAGTGCAATTTGTACCGCTGAGCTGGGAGAAACGTATTGCTGACCCCATAGTCGCTTCGATGGTAAAAGACTCCGATCAACAAGCTGAACTGCAAGTTCGTTTAGGTAGAATACTAGCTGTTATGGGTTATCACGGCGAAGCAGAGATTCAACTCCACCTCATCAAGAGCCCAGAGGTGAACGCTTTTGCTACGTTAGGGGGCCACATTTTTATACTAACCGGCCTACTTGAGTCTATTGACTCAGATATTGGATTAGACATGGTGATTGCCCATGAAGCTGCACATATTTTGCATCGAGACCCAATTCAAGCTGCATCAGGCATGCTAGGTGTCAGTTTAGCGACCGCTATCATCACCGGGAATGGAAACTTTGCGCAAGCCAATGGTTTGATGTCGGTTGGCAATCAGGTGATTTTCTTAAACCACAGTCGAGCGCAAGAGAAAGCCGCCGACCAAGCCGCTTTAAATGCCCTTAAAACCATTTACAGTGAAGTTAACGGTGCTGAAGAATTGTTTGTGAAATTGTTAGAAAGCGATCACCAAGATGTACCGGTTATATTTTCTAGCCACCCACACCCTCAAGCTCGAATAGACGCTATTCGCGCCATGACCACGGAAACACAGACTCAATGAGCGACCAAGAAAACACCCACGCGTTAGATGGCCCCATCAATCTAACCTTTTATCGGTACTTGCTGCCTTCAATCGTTGGTCTGCTGGCCATGACATCCGCTTCTTTAGTCGATGGCATCTTTATTGGAAACTTTATTGGTGTACCTGCATTGGCTGCGGTGAATTTAATTATCCCAATTTTATCACTGTTGTTCGGTGTTGGCCTTATGCTATCGATCGGGGGTTCTGTCAGGGCGGGGAAGTTTCTAGGTGAAAAGAACCCGGTAGCGGCCTCGGCAATTTTTAGTAAAACACTGATTGCGGTACTTATTTACGCCACCGTAGTGATCGCCTTAGGGCTTATCTTTGAGCGCCAATTGTTTCGCTTTTTAGGTGCCGATGCCGACTTAATGAGGTTAATGAGCGAATACTATCGCGTTGTTATGCCGTTTTTCTTTGCTCAATTGGGCACCATTGTTTTGTATTTCTTTATACGACTCGACGGTTACCCTTCCTTGACGGCCGCGGCACTCGTCGTGGGCTCAGTCATCAATATTGCACTGGATTATTTGTTTATTGCGCACTTTCAATGGGGCATTTCAGGGGCCGCTTGGGCAACAGGCTTATCACAGATGTTCCCTTTATTGGTATTACTCGGATACTTCTTTACTAAGCAACGAAAGCTGAAATTTTCAGTAAAACAATCAAACTGGTATGAAGTGATTCAAGCAGCCTATAACGGAATTTCTGAGTTTATTAATGAGACCTCAGGCGGCATCATCGCATTTTTGTTTAACTTAATGCTGATTCATCGCGCCGGTGTTGATGGTGTGGCGGCCATGACCGTCATGAACTATTTAATGATGATGGGCTTTATGGTGTTTTTTGCCATTGGCGACACCAGCCAGGTGATGATGAGTCAAAACTTTGGGGCTAGAAACGGCAAGCGCATGAACGCCTTTTTCTATGTCGCCGCCGCGAATGTTTTGGCGATCAGTACCATTTGTATCTCGTTGCTGTTGTTTTTTAATGAGCCACTTATTTTAATTTTCTTATCAGATCAAAACAGTGACTTAGCGCTAGGGCTGGCCAATGAATTTATTCATTATGTTTGGCCACTGTTCTTGTTTGCCGGCTTTAACATGCTGATTTCTGGCTATTTAACTTCAGTTCATTTGGCTTACCAATCTGGCGTTGTAGCACTCAGTAGAAGCTTATTACTGCCTGCAACTTTGCTTGTGACACTTTACTTCTTAATTGATGATTACCGGTTCATTTATGCCCTAGCCTTAGGAGAAGCGCTCACATTCGCGCTCGCGCTATTTTATTTAATGAGGCACCGCCCTTCGAAAGTCTTGCAACAAACGGCACCTAAGCTAAGCGATGGCGTGGTTTAAGTAAAATCAAACAATCGATTTGAATTGGCATAGCTGTATTGAAGAACCTGCTCAACAGTAAGCTCTTTAACTTCAGCAATTTTTTCTATGATGAACGGTAAGTATTTTGATTCGTTTTGCTTACCCCGATACGGAACCGGTGTTAAATAAGGGGCATCAGTTTCCACGACAAGCTGCTCTATTGGTGTTGCTCGTAGCACATCGCGCACGTTCTCGACTTTATTAAAGGTTATGATGCCGTTAAAGCCAAGCATAAAACCTTGCTCTAAACAAAATTCAGCCAGTGGTAACCCCGAGGTAAAGCTGTGAATAACGCCCTTGCGTTTTAATTGAGGCGCGAAATTTTTCAAGATGGCTTGAGTATCGGCATCGGCTTCACGCGTGTGCACAACAATGGGCTGATTCAGCTCTACGGCTATAGCCAATTGCTCTTCGAACACCTTACGCTGCACAGCTCTGTCGGCATGATCATAAAAGTAATCTAACCCAATTTCACCAATCGCAACTATTTTATCGGCCTTGCCGTACTCTCGTATCTCTTGCGCCGTTTCGGGGGTAAACTTCTCAGCATCATGAGGGTGAACACCTTGGGTGCCAAAAATAATGTCATGCTGGGTTAAACTACGGACAGTGCTCAGGTTATCGGGTGACACCGCAATGGTCACAATTTTTTCAACGCCAATGGCCTGGGCATCGGAAACCACCTCGTTTAACTCAGAATCTTTGAGATAATCAAGATGGCAATGGGTTTCGATAATAGGCAGGTTAAAAACTGGTATCTCGCGTTTCTTACTCATGGCTTGCTCAATGAAAAATGAAGCACGCTAGTGTAGGCGCAAGGCAATGCCGCATCAACCAAAGTACTGATTTTATGCATACCCCTCTGGCTGCCCCAACATACCCCGTGTGACCAAAACGATGCCTTTTTCCGACACTCTAAAGCCATTCTTTTTATCTTGCTCAGTGTCGAAACCTATCACGGTGTTATCTGGCACAGTGCATCCACGATCGATGATGGCATTTTTAATTTTACAATTCCTTCCGATATCGACTTTTGGCAGTATCACGGTGCTTTCTATAGAGCTAAACGAATGGACTCTTACTTCTGAAAACAACAAAGATCGCTCGATGTGCGCGCCAGAAATAATGCAGCCACCCGATACCATTGAGTCTACAGCCATACCTCGCCGTTCATCAGAATTAAACACAAACTTAGCCGGCGGCAGTTGGGTTTGTGCTGTCCAAATTGGCCAGTCCGGATCATACATATCTAAAGAGGGTGTTGTAGAGACCAGTTCCATATTGGCCTCCCAAAAAGAATCAAGCGTTCCTACGTCTCGCCAATAGGCGCGCTCACCTGTTTCTAAATTTCTGAAAGGGAATGCCTGCACATGATGATGATCGACGACCTTAGGAATAATGTCGTTGCCAAAATCATGCGATGAACCTTCTGTTTGCGCATCTATTTGCAGTTGCTCAAACAAAAAGTCAGTGTTAAAGATGTAATTTCCCATTGAGGCGAGCGTTAAATCGGGCTGGCCAGGAATGGGTGAGGGTTGTTCGGGCTTTTCTTCGAAACCCACAATTCGATTGGTTTCGTCGACTTTCATCACGCCAAATGCACCAGCGGCTTCTTCTATTGGAACTTCCAAACAAGATACTGTCATTTGAGCGCCACTTTCGACATGGGCGACCAACATGGCGCCGTAATCCATTTTGTAAATGTGATCACCGGATAAAACCAAAACGTACTTTGGTCGTTCTGCTCGAATTATGTCTAAGTTTTGATAGATTGCATCTGCCGTTCCTAAATACCAATCTTCAGAATAGCGCTGTGAAGCCGGTAAAATTTCAACAAACTCGCCCAGTTCTTTTTTAAAGTGAGTCCAACCATGTACTAAATGGCGAACCAATGAGTGCGCTTTATATTGCGTGAGCACGCCCACTCGGCGAATGCCTGAGTTAATGCAATTGGAAAGTGGAAAATCGATGATGCGATACTTACCGCCAAAATAGAGGGCAGGCTTGGCGCGCCAATTGGTCAATTCTTTTAGGCGAGATCCGCGCCCACCGGCTAGAACTAACGCAAATGTGTCTTTCGTTAGCCGACTCACATACCGAGAATTTTGATCGATCATCATGGACTCCTTCCGTAAAGCAATGCTCATTAAAACATTGTCTTCGTTCGTTAGTTTGTTGACCATTCAATCAGAATCAAATGGGGTTTTATACTTTTTTTTACGCCATCACTTAAAATATAGCGACTCTCAAAAATTTTAAAACCTATTCCTGACTTTAATTAACGTTGTTTACGGATTTAAAGAGTTTGAGCGTGGTGGTCAGCCTATCAACAAGGTAGAATGCGCGCAAAATTTATTCAGGATATTTCCCATGCGACGTGACCTAGCGTTCAACTTTTCTCGAGTAACTGAAGCCGCCGCTTTAGCCGGATACAACTGGTTAGGGCGTGGCGATAAAAACAAAGCCGATGGCGCGGCGGTAGAAGTCATGCGCTCAATGCTCAATAAAGTTGAGTTCGACGGCGAAATTGTGATTGGTGAAGGTGAAATTGATGAAGCGCCCATGTTGTATATTGGTGAAAAGGTTGGCACGGGTCGAGGAGACGCTTGTGACATTGCTGTAGACCCAATTGAAGGGACACGAATGACGGCCATGGGGCAATCAAATGCTGTCGCTGTTATGGCCGTGGGTGAAAAGGGTGCTTTTTTAAAGGCTCCTGATATGTACATGGAAAAGTTAGTTGTTGGACCCGAAGCAAAGGGCTTCATCGATTTAACCTTACCTCTTGAGCAAAACATAAAACTGGTTGCGAGAGCTTTAAACAAAAAACTCGAAGATCTAGTGGTCGTTACTCTGGCTAAACCAAGACACGATGACGCCATCGCAATGATTCAACAAATGGGCGCTCGAGTGTTTGCATTACCCGACGGTGATGTCGCTGCAAGTATTTTAACCTGCATGCCAGAGAGCGAAGTCGACATGATGTATTGTGTCGGTGGTGCGCCTGAGGGCGTGATATCAGCAGCGGTCATTCGCGCATTGGGCGGTGACATGCAGGGTCGATTAGTGCTTCGTACCGAAGCGAAAGGCAATGATCCTGAAACTGTAGCCCTAGCGGAAGATGAAAAACGTCGCTGCCAAGAGATGGGGGTTGAGCCTAATGTTATCTTCAAATTAGAAGACATGGTTCGATCAGACAATATTGTTTTTTCGGCAACAGGCATTACCAAGGGTGACTTACTTGAAGGCATACTTCGAAAGGGTAACTTAGCCACAACCGAGACGTTGTTGATTCGAGGCAAAAGCCGAACGGTTCGCAAAATCCAATCTACACACTTCTTGGACCGAAAAGATGACGACATCAAAGAAGTAATCTTAGCGAAAAATACCTAAGGCTGCTCAAACGGATAAATAGGGCCGTATTCTGAACGAATACGCTCTAACAAAGTCGCTAAGCTCAGCGCATCTTGCCAGCTGTGCTTAGACGATTCCAATAAGCCTGCCGCAATACAGCCGTTCACTTCGTCAAACTCATAACCCCAACCACGGTTTGTAAGAGCAAAGTATTGCGATTCTATGGGTTGGTCTGCCATGCACCAGTCAGCCCTGTTACTGGCAAACCAAGGCGCTTCTAATTCAACATAGCCCTTGGTGCCAGCAATGAAGGCCTTATTCGGCAAATAGGCATCCAGTCTATAACTGAGCTGCGCACTCACACCCTGTGGATAAGTTAGTATCAGATCCGACGCCAAATCTACTTGGCTCTCTGAAAACTCAACATTGGCTTTAATTTCGGTAGGTTGGCCTAGTAAAAACAACGGCAATAGCAGCGGGTATAGGCCAATATCAAGCAAGGCCCCGCCGGCTAACTGTGGGTTTAACAACCGTTGTTGATGATCATCTAAATCGACTCTAAAGCCAAAACTCGCCGAAATATGCCTAATTTCGCCGATTTTACCAGAAGATATGTCACTTATTACGGATTCTAATGTAGGCGTAAAACGAGTCCATAACGCTTCAGCACAAAAGCGATTCGCCTTTTTTGCGGCGTCTATAATCTGTTGAGCTTGTGTGACATTAAGCGTCATCGGCTTTTCAATCAGAACATGCTTTTTAGCCTGCAACGCACGAATAGCTAAGTCGGCGTGCGTGGTATGTACCCCGGCAATGTAGATGACATCTAGATCGGGGTTTTCTACAAACGCATTATAATCATCGTAGGCATGGTCTAACTTATGCTGTTGAGCAAACGCTGTTGCGCGAGAAAGTGACCCTGAATACACCGCATTAAAATGACCAGAGGTGAGTTTCGAAGCATCATCTAAAAATAAGCTCGCCATTCCGCCTGTCCCTGCGACACCCCAAGTTGTCATAGACTCTCCATTTTATTGTGAAATTGATTTTTTAATTTTCGCGATCAACTGCTGAATGTCCATAGGATTGGGTGGCTGATTACTGTGATAGACCAGTCGTGAAGGCGATTTATGTCGAAGGTAGCGGACTTGCTCACACAGAGCTTGAAATTGCTCTGGTGTTGCGGCTTCTTGCCCACCGTAAGCAATGACGGCCGCTTCTGGCATTTGCGTTTCATTGCTTATTGGGTCTTGTGCACCCTCTTGCAAGGCACGCTCAGCAATAAAGTGAGGGCTTACTAACGACCATTGACCACCAAAATCTTCTGCGTGTAATGAACTGGCCACTTGGTACTCTATATCAACAAATACCATTTGAGCATCAGACACTTCACCGTACATCAGATAGCCAATGCCATGAGCATCGAGCTGATGTAACAAATAGACCAATGCGGGCGGCACCGGCAAATTTGCAAACGGGTTGGGTTTCATACACGACCAATGAACTGAGTTTTTAACAGTTTAGCGCAATTCACTGGATTGGCGTGACTTTTTAAAGCCAATCTTTACTGGCCTTGCCAACGAATGCGATCTAAAAAGATTTTTGCTCGATCCACGCGTGTTTCCATCGAGGGTTTATACATCATTGAGATTTTCACCCATTGATCACCGTCTACAAAAATACGGTGTTCTTGGGTACGGTTCTCCGCATCATAGAGCGTGTAACTCGCGCTTTGCTCTGTGGTGGCTAGCGGTACTTTAATATCACTGGCGCCTACTTGTTGGTCTTGGACCATGAGATCACGAACGAATTCATCGAATGGCTTTGCTAAGGTATCGGTTTGCACCATAAACAGCATTCGCTTTCTATCGAGCACCCATGTTGTTGGCTGGTTGGCTACCTGATCCGGCTCATCTTCCCATTGAAGAGAAAGGTTAGGGCTGATCTGTTGGGTGACATAGGTGGGCTCTTCAATGGTTACGCCGCGAGTTGGCCACTGCATATAGAAAAAACCTGCCGTTAACACAATGAGAACCCATCCTGTGGGTTCTTTAAGTAGTCGCGGTAAGCGATCTAGTACCTGAGTCATATCACCTAATCTTGTATTTTGGAGAATTCTTTATCGAGTTCAAAGCGTCGCGAAGTCACATAGGATTCCATTCGGCTGGTACGCTCAACAATGGCATCCAGTCTTTCTTTTGCGAGCGATAACCGTTCGGTTGGGTTGCTCCTATAACGGAACATATTAATTGGACGGTCTTCGTGCAAGTGCTCGTCGTATCGGTAATGAGTGCTTATCGTGCCATGCTTTGGACGCTGAGCCATGGCTATCCAAGCGCCGATATAAGCGAAAAACATCAAGGTGTTAAAAAACAAAAAACCACCGAATGCCGCTAATCTCATCACCCACGGTTCCACATTAAAATGATCGGCGAGGCCGGCGCAAACTCCTGCGAGCTTTTTATGGTCCATGTTGCGATACATGTTCATGCCATAGCCGTCTTTACGGCGAGCCCACCAGGTTTGAACGGCCTCAGCAGGATCTTGATAAGTATTGCGCTGACGATTCATCGTTTATCCTCTCTTCTTGAAGATTCACGCCGCCACTGAGGACTGCGCGCATCGAGAATAGATTCTAATGTTTCCATGCGGTCGGTTAGTTTATCCAAAGTTCGCAATAAATCATCTAAAACCGCCTGATCGGATTCCGTTAAGCCACGGCTGTTTTTGCTCTTGTACCGATAATGCATTATCAGCCAAAGTGGCATCACAATGACCAAGAATAAGATGGTCGGTACAAAAATAAAGTCAAAAAATTGCATGGTTTAGTCCTGCTTCATATCCTTACGGAGCTTCTCAAGAGCCTCATTAACGGCATCGTCTTTGGCTAATGAATCGATTTCAGTTTTTAGATCTACTTTGGCATCCCGGCCTAAATCATCGGCTTCTATTTGGCTTTCCATTGTATCCATTCGACGCTCATAATGCTCGAACTTCTCAAATGCATCCGTCAGCTGCTCACGACTTAATTGGCCACGTGTGCGCATACGAGTAGAAACCGTCTTTTGTCGCATTAACAAGCCTTTCTGTTTGGCTTTCGCATCGTTCAATTTTTGTTGTAATTGAGCGATTTCTTCCGATAAATGGGCTAAATGATCGTCTAGTGAATCAAATTCCTTTTCGACCATAATGACTTCGTCATCGATCGATTGCTTTTCAGCAATTGCAGCGCGGGCAAGGTCTTCTCGGTTTTTATCTAAGGCTAATCGTGCTTTAGACTCCCAATCGAGCGCTTCTGATTTTAAGCGATTTAAGCGACGTTCGGCGTCTTTTTTATCAGCGATGACGCGTGCAGAGCTTGAGCGCACTTCAACTAAAGTTTCTTCCATTTCTTGAATTATCAAGCGAATCATTTTTTCAGGATCTTCCGCTCGATCTAATAACGAGTTGAGGTTGCTGTTTATGATATCGCTAAGTCTTGAAAATATTCCCATCTTTTTTCTCCTGATAAAACGTGTCGATAAAGGTTTATTTCTATCGATTAAAAATTCGATTAACGGCTTCCAAAATCAAGGCTGAAACTCCAAAGCTTAATAAGCCAGCCCATAAAAACGTGACTGAGGCTAATGCGCTGCTCAGTGTAATAAGACCTAAGTAAAGCGGTGTTCGCTCGGTTAATTCCATGTTGAGTCCTCCATTTTATTCTTATTTTGCATTATCACAATGCGTGCCAACTTTTAAGTTGTTGTTTTTAAAGGACTTTTCTAACATCTGACTTTTGGCTATTGCTTAAATTTGATCATTTAGGCTAAGTTATTTAGCGAAATCAGCCAAATGTAACTATAAAAATGGATCGTAACCAAACCCAGCGCATGATTGGTGAAAGCTCGGCATTATCGGATGTCTTTGACCAAGTATCACAGGTCGCACCGCTAAATAGGCCCGTTCTGGTTGTCGGAGAGCGTGGTACCGGCAAAGAACTCATTGCAGAACGATTGCACTTTCTATCGACACGATGGGATGCACCCATTTTAAAAGTTAACTGCGGCGCTATCAGCGAAACCTTATTGGATGCTGACTTATTTGGATACGAACCAGGGGCTTTTACCGGAGCCAATAAGATACACAAAGGGCGTTTTGAACGCGCAGACGAAGGCACATTATTTTTAGATGAGCTCGGTAATATGTCCGCTCAGTTACAAGAAAAACTTCTCAGGGTAATCGAGTATGGTGAGTTTGAGCGATTAGGCGGACAGAAGACGTTGAAAGTGAACGTACGCATAATTGCGGCCACCAATGAACACTTGCCCGAGCTTGCACGCAATGGGAAATTTCGTGAAGACTTGCTCGATCGATTAGCCTTTGATGTTATTACCATCCCGCCACTGCGTTCTCGCGAGAATGATATTTTACGGCTGGCGGAACATTTTGCGGTATCCATGAGTACCGAACTGGGCTGGGAAGTGTTTCCAGGGTTCTCGCTTGATGTTCAGGACGAACTCAGAGCGTTACCTTTTTATGGCAACGTTCGAGAGCTTAAAAATATTGTCGAGCGAAGCGTTTACCGGTGGGGCAACCCACTTGAAGAAATCAACCATTTGGTTGTTGATCCATTTGAATCCCCATGGAAACCTAGCTCAAATCATCTACAATCGTCTACCAGTAAAACTGAATCACTAGACCCTACGTTAGGATTCAGTGAGCAAGTAGCCCGTTTAGAGGTTTCTTTATTAACTCAAGCGCTCGATAAAAATGACCAACATCAGGGCAAAGCTGCAGACGTATTGGGTCTCACTTACCATCAATTTCGCAGTCAATTGAGAAAGCACGGCTTAATCGGAAAAGATAAAGCCAGTTGACACCAAAGTCGAATAGACATGACTCCCGTAAAAGCGCTTACTGAAAGAAAAAAGTGAGTGTTATGGCCAATCAACAATTATTTACGACCGTTATATTAACGTTAATCAGTCTTATCTTTGCAGGGATGCTACTGTCTTCGCCATATCAGGTTTGGATGGTGCTCGCCGCCATTGGTTTAATCACCGGGCTGGTATTCAAAGATGGGCAACGCCATGTGATTACAGGGTTTGCGATAGGGATTGCACTGACACTTGTACGCGAATACATGAGTTACGGAGAGGTGGTTAGAGTAACGGCTCCAGTCTACTTAGCCGGATATCTTTTTGCCATCGCAACCAGCTTATTCGTCAGAACCGTAAAACTAGCCGTGATGAAACGATTCGGTAATTCGCTTGCACCGGACGCAACTTAAATGATTCTTGTGAATCGCATGTGAGCAGCCTTATTTAGCTAGATATAGCGCCAAATGTCGGCTATCGTCTTTTAAGTTGCCAAAAAAAAGCCACGAACTAAACGTCGTGGCTTTTTTATTTGCCGCTTTAAAACACAAAACTGGTTTTATACGGCTTCAGAACCCGTTTCACCAGTTCGGATACGGATGACTTGCTCAAGGGGTGACACAAATATTTTGCCATCGCCTATTTTACCGGTGGCTGCTGCTCGTGAAATCGCGTCGATCACGGCTTCCACTTTTTCATCATCAATGGCGATTTCCAATTTGATTTTTGGCAAAAAATCTACCACGTACTCTGCACCACGGTACAGTTCGGTATGACCTTTTTGGCGCCCAAACCCTTTAACTTCTGTCACAGTGATGCCTTGGACACCCACTTCCGACAACGCTTCTCTTACGTCATCGAGCTTGAATGGTTTGATGATTGCAGTCACCAGCTTCATAGAGTATTCCTTTGTAATTGTTATCTGTTCAACCTCAACAGTTTACTGAGGCTGGCCTTGTAATATCAAGACCAGGTTAACGAGGTATAACCTCTAAAGCTCACGGCTAGATTTAATGACTTTACTCACAATACCGTATTCAATAGCTTCTTGTGTAGTCATCCAGTTATCACGCTCAATGTCTAAGCGTACGCGCTCAATAGGCTGCCCAGTGGTATCAGAGATGGTACGAGCTAACCGTTCACGCATTCTTATAATTTGCTCGGCCTGAATTGCGATATCACTCGCCTGACCACCGACTCCGCCAGAGGGTTGGTGAATCAAAAATCGAGTGTTCGGTAAACAAAAGCGGTCTTCTTTATCGGCCGCTAAAAAGATATGCGTGCCCGCACTGGCCACATACCCTGTACCCACAACTTTAACTTTAGGCTCAATAAATTGAATCACATCGTGGATGGTATCACCGGCTTCAACATGACCACCTTGGCTGTTGATAAACAAAACGATGTCATCATTGGATTCTTCAGCCAGCGCCAACAATTGAGCGGTAACGCGCTTTGCCATTTTTTGGTTAATTTCTTCAACAATTAACACCTTGCGACCCGAGAATAGGCGTTCTCCTACAGGATCTAATGATTTTTCTTCGTCTTTCACAATACTCTCCTTTGAATCAATCACCACAGTATAGCGCGTGTTCGACCAATGATTTAGTTTAGCAACGGAATGAATCTACTTTCTTTTTCATTTTCGCGCTAAGTTGTTGAATTACCTGCATTTCTGATTACTTTAACGGCATTCGATGCCAGCCACCAGCGGCTCTAGCTTAGCCACTTATGCACAGAGGTTATCCCTAGAGTTATCCACAGATACTGTGCATTAAAATATTAACTAGCTTGCGCTTGTTCAATTTGCTCTGACAGATCGAGCCATTCTAATTCTACCGCTTCAACTTCTGTCTTTAATTGGCCTTGCTCTTTTAAGAGGGGCTGTAGCTTAGATTTATTGTCGGCTTCATATAGGGTTGGGTCAGCCAATTGAGTTTCAACCTCCACCAACTTTTGTTGCGCTTTGTCTAAACGGGCTTCGGCTTTTTTGAATGCAGATAATAAAGGTTTTAATTTTTCACGTTCAGCGGCTCTTGCTTGGCGTTGCGCTTTTTTATCATTGACTAGGTCTGCACCTTGATCCGCGCTTGCCGGCACCTCGTTAGGCGCTTTCAGCAGAGCTTGAAAGTAGTCTTCTAAATCACCTTCGTATTGTTCTACTTGTCCATTGCGTACCCACCAGAACTCATCAGCGGTTGAATTAAGCATGTAACGATCGTGTGAAACCAATATAACCGCGCCATCGTATTCTTGTAACGCAATGTTCAGCGATTCTCGCATTTCTAAGTCAAGGTGGTTAGTCGGTTCATCCAGCAAGAGCAAATTAGGTTTTTGCCAAGCAATCATTGCTAAAGCGACGCGTGCTTTTTCGCCTCCTGAGAAATTCACGATGGCTTCATCCGCCCGTTCACCTGAGAACCCAAATCGTCCAACAAAATTTTTCAACACCTGATCTGAGGCATCGGCATCTAAACGTCTTAGATGTAAAAAAGGTGAGGCTTGTTCATCAAGCGATTCCAATTGATGCTGCGCAAAATAGCCTATGCGTAAATTATGCCCTCGAATAACTTCCCCAGACTGCGGTATTAAATCGCCGACGATGGCTTTAATTAACGTCGATTTACCCGCACCGTTAACACCCAATAGCCCCAAGCGTGAACCGGGTTGCAACGAAACGTTCACGTTTTTCAAAATAGGTTGGTTTGTTGTATAGCCTAAATCTACGTTATCTAAACTGACAACAGGATCAGAAACACGTCCACCCGTAGGGATCGTAATATTGTATTGATAACTGATAGAGGCGGGCGCTGTGAGCGTTAGTTTTTCGAGCATCTTTACTCGGCTTTGCGCTTGTTTCGCCTTTGACGCTTTCGCTTTAAAGCGCCGTACAAACGATTCTAAATGCTCTTTTTGCTGTTGCTGCTTATCAAAGGCTTGTTGCTGCTGCGCTAAACGTTCACCTTTTTGACGTTCGTATTGGCTGTAGTTACCTCGATAACCGATTAACTTTTGCTGTTCGAAACTCACAACCTGCGTAGCGACACCATCCATAAAGTCACGGTCATGGGATATCAGTAAAAGCGTTCCAGGATACTGTTTTAACCATTGCTCCAACCAATAGCAGGTATGCAAATCTAAATGGTTGGTTGGTTCATCTAACAATAGTAAGTCGGAAGGACACATTAACGCGCGTGCAAGGTTGAGCCGAACTCGCCAACCACCAGAGAATTCACCAACTGGCTTTGCAAATTCATTCACATTAAAGCCTAAACCTGCCAGTAACTGTTCGGCCTGGTTTTGCTTTTCGAAAGCATGATAGGTATCGAGCGCGCCGAGCGCTTGTGCCATTGCATCATCATCATGTTTGTTTTCAGCTTCGGTCAGTGAGCGTTGCAATTGTCGTAACGGTTGGTCACCATCCAATACAAAATCAAGAGCACTGCGATCTACCTCTGCAATCTCTTGTTTCATGTGCGACAATCGCCAATGCTTAGGCACTTCTACCGTTCCGGCATCGACTTGCAGTTCATTTTGCAAAACCTTAAACAAGGTCGTTTTGCCCGTGCCATTTGCGCCAATTACCGCAATGCGCTCACCGGTATTGAACGTAACAGAGGTATCATCCAATAAGGATTTACCGCCAAGTTGTAAAGAAATATTAGAGAGTTTTATCATGGGGCAGAAGTTTACCAACGTGTCGTACGCTAAGCCATTGTGGAAGTACGCTAATAATGTTTATTCTGAAAATAAAGCGGCTTTTCTCAATTTCCAAAACACCGAACAATTGTGCGTGAATGATCTCATTGCCCTAGGGTTTTGTTTAAATCACCAATTGAAGTCAGATCATCCCTGGTGGCAGAACCCTGATTTACAGTCGTTAAGAGTGATTATTGGGCAACTCCGAACACTTCGTGATCGACCAGAATATCGACACTATAGAGATATCATTCTCGATATAGAATTAAGATGCGAACAACAAGATCTAGACATAATCGCAGAAAGCCTCGTATCTGACCATGACAACACTCTCTTAATCGAACAATATTGTGCCCACTACACGGTGGCAAACGCATCGGCATTAAAGGCATTTATTGCAAGTCTAAACCCAAAAAAAGGAGCCTAAGCTCCTTTTTAGTCAAATCTATACCAATTTAGGCATCAGATTTAGGATCGAACAGGCTACGACCTTCAGATGGCGCTGTATTGACAACAGGTTCTGCAGGTTTAGCCGCTGGTGCTGGTGCACTGATAGGTGCCGCCGGAACACTAGGCTTTACAACAGGTGCCGGAGCAGCGGCAGGTTTCACTTGAACGCTCGGCTTTTCAACTTTCTTCACTGGTGCTTTTTTAGCTGGCGCCTTCTTAGCGGCTTTTTTAACGGCAGGCTTTTTAGTTGCTGTCGCTTTTTTAGCCGCAGGCTTCTTAGTTGCAGCCTTTTTAGGAGCGGCTTTCTTCGCAGCAGGCTTTTTAGCGACTGTTTTTTTAGCGGCAGCTTTCTTTACTGTGGCTTTTTTAGCCGATGTCTTTTTAGACGTTGCCGTTTTTGCCGTGGCTTTTTTAGCAGCAGGTTTCTTAGCTTTTGCTTTTTTCGCTGCAGCAGCTGCTTTAGCTTTCGCCTTCTTTAAGGCTAATTTCTCTTTCTCTTTAGCTTTCTTCTCAGCGGCTTTGGCTTTCTTTTCAGCGGCAGCGGCGGCTTTTTTCTCTGCGGCGGCTTTCTTCTTCGCTTCTGCAGCGGCTTTTTTAGCAGCCGCTTTTTCTGCAACCTTACGTGCAGCTTCTTCAGCCTTTCTTAAAGCAGCTACGCCTTTTTGATACTGATCGGCAAGTTTTTGTTCAAATTTGTGTGCGGCTAAGGTTTCTTTAGCGGCTGATAATTCATCTTTTAGAGTTGCAACAGTGGCTTTCGCAGCTGCAACAGCTTCAGCTGCTTTCGCAGTCGCTGCTTTACCTGCTGGTGTTTTCTTAGCCGCTGCTTTTGCTTTCTTCGCAGTCGCCGCTTTTACTTTAGCGGTTGCCGCTGTCAGTTTTTTGGTGAGTTGGGCCACTTCTTTATCGGCTGCTTTTAATTCTTTTTCCTGCTCTTTCGCTATCTGAGCTTCAAGCTTTAGTAAGTCTTTGTTCAATTGATCGACAACTGAAACCGCTTTTTTCTGAGCGGGTGCTTTCTTAGCGACAGTTTTTTTAACAGCTTTTTTGGCTGTTGTTTTTTTCGCAGTTGCTTTTTTAGCAACCTTTTTTGGAGCAGGTTTTTTTACAGCTTTCTTTTTAGTGGCAGCCATGATCGAGTTCCTCTTTCAATGAAAAATTTCACGCACGTTTTTAGTACCGCCATACTATTGTTATCACCTGTAAAAATTCAAGCAATAAAGACGAATAAAGGCGGTTTTTTTGCTGTTTTAGCTGTTTTCGTCAATCCAATCGACTAATTTTTGCCAATCGCTTAAATCTTTCTTTTGTGCATTTTGTAAATCGTGAATGCCTAAGCCGTATTCTGAAGCACGAATATAGTATTGAGTGTCTCTAATAGTAGATACAAAAGGAATTTTTAAACTTTTCAAAAACAGTTCAAGCTTCGAATAAACAAGGGTGTTTTTACGAACACGGTTCGCAACCACGGCAATTTTCTTTTTATTTGAACGATAAGCTGCACTGAGAAAGAGTTCTTTTATAAAAAAGGTGGTGGCGCGAATATCAATTGGGGAAGGCGTGACCGGTATAATGATAAAATCACACTCGCGTACGAGGTCGTTTAAAAGCATACCACTCAGGCCTGCTGGCGTATCAATCACAACTTTGGTGGTCTTTTCTGGCAAATTTCTTAAATACCAGGTCCGAGTCACATGGCCCGTTGCCTTTTTAAAGGCATTAACACCATGTATTTTGGAACGGACATTTTGACGTAATTGCAGCCATTGAGCTGATGAACCTTGTGGGTCAAAATCTATTAATGCGCATTGTTCATCACGACTCGCATAGAAGCTAGACAAATTAGTTGCAACGGTTGTTTTGCCGCTACCACCTTTAGCGTTAGCCACTAATATTCTTGTTGGCGTGGGTGTATTGACAACACGGGCACGCGATTCAGATACTGACAGTGTATTTACCATCTTTACTCCTATCGATGTTCCATCATGCTAACAGATATTCCTTAAGGTCAAAACGTATATAGGTAACCGTTTGATCCAACGGCGATAAGCCGCCCTCCTTTATAGCCAACGTCTAACACCGATGTACTTTTCAGTGCATGCTTAGCTTCTGTTCCAATACGCCAACGCGATAACTTTTTACCCGTCTTCGCATCAAATTCAAAAATATCACGGTAGGTTGTCCCGGTAAGTAGTCGAGAATCGCCCATAAAGGTTGCACTTGTAAGTCTGTATTTTGCAGTTTTCAGTTCAGCAATTTTTTTCCGCGTCGCTAAATTCCAAAGTTCCGCTTTTTCACTGGAAGGAACCATTAACGCAATAACGCCTGTTTCACTCAATTTTACTAACGATACCTGATTCGAATATTTAAACTCTCGAATCACGCTGGCATCTCTTGTATTCCAAAGTATAGCTGAGTTGTCTTCAGAGCCTGTTAATGCGATCCCAGCCTGGATATTAAGACTGACACTGATCACCGGGCCACCGTGTTGAAACTCTCTTAAAACGCCACCGTTTTGAATGTCGAACAATACAGCTTGGCCGTTATCCATACCCAGCAATGCAAATCGCCCATCGCCGGATAAATCGGCCGATTGAATTCTAGAGGGCGCTTCCCAAAATGCGACAGACTCACCAGTCGCAGTATTCCATAACACTAAATTATAGTAGTTAGCCGTTAATGCATACTTTCCATCTGAAGAGAAAGAAGAATAGAGTATTTCAGTCAAGAAACCTGCTCGGTGATTCCAATTATAAAGGCGGGCGTATTTGGGAATATTCCAATAACTGCCGCCATGCTGCAACGAACCAATCACTAGGTTTTGCCCTTGAGGATCGATCGATGCTGAATAAGCACCTTGCATAGCAAGTTGTTGATGCTTTTCAGGGCCCGTTGGCCAACAGGCAACAAGTAGCGGTATGCAAATAAAAATTATAAGGTGTTGTATACGCACACAAACTCTCAATAAAAACCAGACTGATACTATAGAGTGTAGCATTGACACAGGGGAATGTGTTTTGGGGTTTGTCCGGTCTTCGTACTTACGCACATAAAAATAGTTGATGAGGAATGCACATGTTATTAGCACAATGCCATTGTGGTCAGATATCTGTCACCGCCACACATAAGCCCAGTACCGTGACGGAATGTAATTGTTCCATATGCGGCCGATTTGGTGCCCGTTGGGCATATTACAAACAAATCGAGGTTACGGTTAAAACAACAGGTTCTGAAACCCACACGTATCGCTGGGGCGATGAGGACATAGACTTTCACCACTGCCCAAATTGTGGCTGTATGACCCATTATACCGGCACCGGTAAACAAAATGAGCAAGATCGTGTCGCCATTAATACGAGAATGTGCAACCCGCAAGATATGATCGACATTACTGTTCGGCACTTTGATGGCGCTGACACATGGCAATATCTAGATTAACTTTATTTTTTGCACTTATAAACGTTTCAAAATGGCAGACACTCATAATTAAACTACGCTATATAGGAAGTAGAGGAGCATCCTTTGTATCGTCAAAGTTTAATAGTGTGGGTCTGTTTTTTGTTCGTGATACCATTTTCTAGCGCCACTGAGTTTAAAATCAGTAGCGAAGATCTTGTATCCGGTCAAAAAATCGAATTAATTGGCGAATGGTGGTTTGAGTTTGGTGAGCACCTTTCGCCCGAAGCCCTTACTTCAGCAATTAATCAAAATAGTCTGATTAAAGTACCAAGCCCCGCTAGTTGGCATGACTTTTTAGACCAAGACAAAGCTAACCCTAGCCTACATGGTATTGCAACCTACGCCGCTCGAATAAGCTTCGATAGCCTTCCCGATGAACCTTACAGTGTCGCTGTGCCGTTTATTAATGATGCTTATCGAATTATGTGGATGCCATTTGGGCAACCAGAACAAGCGATGGTTATTGGTGAATCCGGCGATTGGCAAGTGGGTATGATCAACTCCCGCGAAGACTTACTTTACCCGCTGCCCTCGCTAAAAGATGCACTATTAGTGATTTATGTTGCTAAAACGCAGTCTTTTCCAGGTGGCATTCGAGAACCTATCGCATTGCAAAACACGATCGATGCTCAAAATATGAGAGACCTAACCAGCTTTACACGGGCATTGATGATGGGCGCAATTTTGATCATGAGTATTCACTATATGGTGCAATACTTTCACTGGCGAAATAACATCAGCCTATTAATTCTTTCGCTCATTTGTTTGGTTATGTTTGTTCGCTCATTGGGCGTTTCAGGTTATACCGATTTAATCTTGTCTTACTTTACGCCACATCATTTTGTTATTCGCCTTCGCCTTGAATATTTGTCTATTATTGTCGGTCCGCCCTTGTTTTGGCACTTTATTCAATCGCTGTTAAACGAATACCTCTCTAAACGATTTATTATTTCGATTTGGGTTTACACACTCACGTTCGCAACCTTAGCTATGACTATTCCGTTTTATCTAATGACTAAGTACTTGCTGCTTATTCAGCTTCATTTAGGGATAATTTCGGTGCTTGTGTTTTATAGTCTCCTTGTTCCTGTTCTGCGCGGAGAGCCCTTTGCTCGCTTAATGTTAGCTGGCACAGGCATCATTGTGGTGGGCGTATTAAATGACCTTTTTGCGTCAGTATCAGACACCTACCATATTTATCTGATTGAATTTTTTGGCTTTCTATTCTTAATTTTCCAGGCGCAATTGGTGGGAATAAAACTGAATGAGACAGTTAATTTAGCCGCGCGCCTTAAATCGGAAAAGCAAAAGCTCGAACATAAACACGACCGCGTCGTTTTAGAAGGACAGTTGGATCACCTTACCGGTCTCTATAACCGTAAAGCATTTTCTGAGTTGTTTAGCCTAACTTGGCAAAGCGCAATGATTAGCCAAGAAACCGTCAGCATCATCATTATGGATTTAGATCACTTTAAGGAAATTAACGATACTCATGGTCATTTAATCGGTGATGAAGTTCTGGTTTATACAGCTTCTTTATTACGCAGTCAGAATCTACGCAAAGGAGATTTTATCAGTCGCTATGGCGGTGAAGAGTTTGTTGTTGTATTACCCGATACCCATTTAGAAGATGCCTACAATATTGCTCAAAACCTTCGCAAAGCAATTGCCTACGGCCCTGCCTATCAAGATGAACAGATCTCCTTGACGATAACAGCCAGTTTAGGGGTATACGCCACCATTCCCAAAGAGGAAAACTATCAACACGCTCTTGCTAAAGCAGACGAAGCTTTATACAAAGCTAAGGATAACGGGCGCAACTGTGTGGTCAGCCTTATTAACTAACTCATTTGGAATGGCGCCGATGGTTTAAATGCAAAGAGTTTGGCTAAGAATACGTCCGGTAATTTTTCGATTTGATTGTTATACAGCATTACCGCATCGTTATAACCTTGGCGAATCAAGGCTAACTCGTCCTCTGCTTCGCTCATTTGTTGCATAATTAATTCGATAGGCTTATTGGCTTTTAAATCTGGGTATTGTTCTACCAACGCCAAAAGTGAGTGCTTGGCCGCGTTTTGAGTCTTCAACTGAGTTTCTGCTTCAACTACGGATTCTCCTACGGGAGTTACTTGAGATCTTGCATTAACCAATTGCTTCATTACGTCGGATTCGTGCGATAAGTAAGCACTGACAATTTCAGCCAAGCGAGGAAAAAGATCGGCTCTTTTTTGTAACAAGGTATCAATATCAGCCGCGGTCTTATGAATTCTTTGCCTTAAAAAAACCAAACCGTTGTAGTGCATTATCACAGTGATACCCAACAATATAGCAGGGACAACGAGGGAAACCTTCAGAAGATCGAGCGGACTAAAGTTACTTTGCAAGGTTAGCCACATGGTAGCGGCCACAATCCCAAACATCAGCGCAAAACCCGTCAGTAAAAAACCATTCACGCCTTTGCCTAGAATCACTTGTTGTTCAGTTTTTGCAGAGATTAGAAACTTCATCTCTTTATTTGGGTCTTCCGCTAATATGAGCTGGCCTGCTGTTTCGGTATCGATTCGTGCAAAACCTAAGCAATAAAGTTGTGCGCCTGTCGCCAACCATTTTTCGGTGTAGCGGCGAGATCCTTTTTGTTCAACTTTTTGATCGGAGTACTCAATATTAGCTTCATTAGGATTAACTCGAACGCGCCCAAGTTCGTCTTTTAGCGAAAATGACACACGTTCCGCACCAGATTCAATTTCAACCCATTTTTGGTTTTTGCCAGTGCCTTGTTTTTGTTCTATGCAGTATTCATAGGCAAAACATTCTTGCTGATTAAGTGGGCTAGTCAGAGCATGGGTGTGAGTCTTAGCTTGACCATTTAATTCGGCTAATCCATAGCTTAGGCCGGTTGTTTTGGAAGTTGGAATAAATTCAACTAAGCGCTTAAAACGTATGGCTTTTAGTGCAGAGCCAATAAACACCAAACAAATAATGGCACCGACTATAGCAAGTAGAGAGCCTAACCAAACCGGTTTTAAACGGCTGAAATCACGTACCAGTGCGGCTTCTTGGAGTTGTTGCTGCTCTTGCTGTGACCAAACATTTGGTTGAGTTTTAGTGTCAAAAAAACTAGAAAACAATGCACTGTCTGGCCAGCCTTGAGCGCTTTGTTCAATGCGTACAAAATATTGATACAAGTCTTGCTCAGCACTTTTGTTATTTGGTTGATGTAAGACCCCTTCGGATCTTAATGAATACAACTGCTCAGCACTTTGCCAATCTATTTGCACCCAGTGCAATCCAAGATAGGAAAATGCACCCATGAGTCCCAGTGTCATAGAAACAACAAATACCCAAAAACGATGAACCGCAAAGCTCGACAGCAGCAATGCAAAGCCAATCGCCAATGCGCCAGCCGATGCGCTGAGTATTAAGCTAATGCCTAACAAAGACTGACCTGTAGATTCGTTTAGCGCGTCGTTGGTTACGAATTTTGGGAGAGTCATATTTGATTGCAACTCGAGGGTTTGGTTTTCAGAACCGTAGGTGCCCGTCAACTGAATAGCATCACCCGTACGCAAGGTCTGTTCTGTATAGGTTAAGTCCCCTTTTTTATATTGGTAGGTTTGCGGGGCAATAAAACGAATATCCGATAACCTAAAACCGGGGTCAACTTGGACCTGCGCTGTGTTGTCTTGAATAAAGAATGGAGTCGCACTTTTACCGCTTTCTAACGTTCTGGTTTGTTGATTCCCGTCCGAGTCCGTATAGGTTTCTGTAAGCACATAGTGGTAATACACAACCGCATCATCAGAATAGGGCGCAATAATGCTAGTAGCCTTATTTGTGATAGTACCCGACACTAAATATTCGCCTTTGGTCAATGCTGACAAAGGCGAAACCGGCAAACGATCGAGCTGACGGACATCAGCCAGTTTGGAAAAGCCCACTGTAAAACCCAAAAGGGCTAACCCCATTAAACACAAAGCGATGCAAAAATACGCAATTCGACGTACCACTAAAATCTCCTTTTAATGAGCCTGATCAATAGATTCACTGGCCTGTTGGTTAAATTTCCTTACACTACACGGCAACCATGAATCTGAATAGGATCCAGCATGACCGAATTAAGTGTGAATGTGAATAAAATAGCCTTGTTGCGAAATTCACGTGGCCACGACACGCCTAATGTGGTGGGCTTTGCTAAGAAATTTATTGAGCAAGGCGTAAAGGGCATCACCATTCACCCCCGACAAGATGAGCGGCACATTACACGACAAGATGCACGTGACCTTGGTGATTACATTCGCCCTTTGAACGGGGTAGAACTCAATATAGAAGGGTATCCTAGTGAAGACTTCTTGCAACTGATCGAAGAAATCAAACCCGACCAAACCACCTTGGTTCCGGATGCACCAGACCAAATTACATCCGATCATGGCTTTGATTTTCATACCCAAGCTGAGTTTTTGGACCCAATTCTAGCGCGCTTAAAAGCCACGGGGACTCGTGCGTGTGTCTTTTTAGACCCTGATGTAGAGCAAGTACGGCTGGCCGCTCAATCAAAAACTGATCGCATAGAGTTATACACAGAAGAATACGCTCGAACTTACCATCAGCCAATTCACCAAGAGGTGCATGCTCGTTACAAACAAGCGGCGATTGAGGCTCAAAAATTAGGACTGGGTGTCAATGCTGGGCACGATTTGAGTTTAGAAAATCTAGCTAAGTTTGTGACCATTCCAGGAATTCTGGAGGTGTCGATCGGCCACGCACTTATTGTTGAATGTTTAGAATTCGGCTTGCCATCCGTGGCTCGTCGATATTTGCACATTTGCAATGGCTAGCTAAAGTTAAGCTGATAGCGATAGGTCGTCTCTGTCAGCTTAAATTCCTCGTGGACACTCGGTGTCCAAGAGTCATCACCACCGATGCCCATATGACGGTGATCTAAATTAACCACCCATCCAGCTTCGGACTCTAATTCATGAGGATGTTGGGCGCTTGCTAAGCTACGTTGACTGTAACGGCTTACGCTAAATTGAAATAGTCCACTAACCCGCAACGAACCAATTTTTGCTTCACGCACATCGCATCGTAATCCGTTTTCCGAAGGGTAAATGTAAGGTGTATATAGCGCCTCTTTAGTTTCACTGTAGCGGCCAATCAGCGCAGATTCACACCGATCGGGATAGTTTTCATGGGGTCCTCGACCATACCAGCTAACTTTTTCAGAGTTGTCGGGCACTTGAAATGAAATACCCACCCGAGCCAATGACGGTATATCAGGACTGACATTATTCGTAATTTCAATATGCCATTCACCGTTTGCAAAAAAACGATAACGCCAGGTCGATTCTATAATGGCATGACCGCTTCCAAAGTAACGTTGAACCACCAGCACTTCTAGAGCACCCTTTGACGACTTAAGGAGTTCTACCGAATCACATTGTCTTTGCAATGCATCAATGCCGAATCGCTGCCACTGAACCATCGGTGCATTTGGGTCAAGTGCACTGGCTTCACTGACTCCGATATCGTTGTCTATGGGGGCTCGCCAGAAGTTGTCGACTGGCGGCGTCAATAGTTGCGCTTCACCCGATTTATGCCAGCCGATTAATAAACCCTGTGTTGGATCGATCTCCCAACGACTGTCCGCAGCTGAAATAACCCAATGCTCCTGTTGTTCAAATTCAATGTTTTTCGAATCGGTTTTGAATCGCTCAGGCATCGAAAGTTGGCTGGGTAAATTAAATTGTGCTTGGGCCGTAGTATGCCCAGCTTCACTCCATGGCGTTGCCTTTTTATGGCAAACATTCAAACTTAAAAAGTATTCTCGGCCGGGTTTAGGGTCTGGAAGCTTTTCCGCCAAAGCGATCTCGAGCGATTCACCAGGGCTCAGATTTAAGTCGATGACACCTGACTGAATGGACTCGCCGTTTTCCAAGATACGCCAATGCAGCTGCTCATTATCGGTGCTCCTAAACAAATACTCGCTGTAGGCACATACAATAAGTGGGTGAGCCGAAACCAAATTAAATTGAATATGTTGCTGACAGTATTTTGCTTCAAAGGCACTCGGGTGCGGGCTTCGATCAGGGAACATTAGACCATTTATACAAAATTGCCGATCATTGGGTTGATCACCAAAATCACCTCCGTAAGCATAGAAATGCTGGCCTTGCTCATCATGCTGACTTAACCCTTGATCTACCCAATCCCAAATAAAGCCGCCTTGCAGTCGAGGGTACTCTCGAAACGCTTGCCAGTATTTGTTAAACGAACCCAAGCTGTTGCCCATCGCGTGTGCATATTCACATAAAATAAGTGGGCGCGATTCGTTAGGTAGGCTAATCCATTTTTTAAGCGCCCATTTAGGGACTGCAGGATGCGCGACATCGGAATCAACCCGTGCATACATTGGGCAAATGATATCCGTGGCCGCTGTATCGGCACCGCCACCTTCGTACTGCACAGGTCTTGTGGGGTCTGTGGCTTTTACCCATTGATACATAGCGTGATGGTTTTTTCCGACCCCCGATTCATTGCCTAACGACCACACAATGACGCAGGGATGATTTCGATCGCGCAGAACTAATCTAATGATTCGATCCATATAGCTGTTCAACCACAGAGGGTCTTCTGACAGTCGAGAAACAGGCGCCATGCCGTGAGTTTCAATATTAGCTTCATCTACCACCAGTAATCCATACTGATCACATAGATCATAGAAATCTGGATGGTTAGGGTAGTGTGCTGTACGCACCGCATTAAAGTTGAACTGCTTCATCAAGATAACATCGCGTTCCATACTGTCGTTACTCACAGCATGGCCCCGAATTGGATCGTGCTCATGGCGATTAACGCCTCGAATGAGCACCGGCTTTCCATTTAAGCGCAACTGACCTTCTTTGATTTCAACACTCCGAAACCCAACCGAGGTAGCTTCGGTATCTAACACGTCTCCCTGTTCATTTTTTAATGACAAAACAAGCCGATATAAATAGGGGCTTTCATCGCTCCATTTTTTAGGTTCCGTAATTGCAATGCGCTGCTGACATATTTCACGGTAACCACCAGCTTCATCAACTATTTTTGAACCGAGTAACGATGTTTCAGAAGCCACGCAAAGATTGTCGGCATCATATAACTCGGCGCAAACGGTTAGACCCGCTTGAAGAGACCCTTGAATGCGAGTTTCAACGATTAAATCAGCATCTCGATAGCAGGCATCTAATTGTGTCTGTACCCAATAATCTTCGATACCGGTTGTTGGCTTGATTAGCAACGTGACATCTCGAAACAGCCCGCTCAACCACCACATGTCTTGGTCTTCTAGATAAGAGCCGTCGCTCCAGCGCACGACAATCACGGTCAAGTTATTGATGCCCTTATGCACACAAGCTGAAATATCGAACTCTGCGGGTAAGCGACTGTCTTTACTCAAACCAACAAATCGCCCATTACAATAGACGTTTAATAAAGAGTTTGCCCCATCAAAGATAAGCCTAATTTGCTTAAGCACATCATGTTCGGTTAATTCAAATTCGGTGCGATAAACGCCTGTCGGATTTTGGGCTGGCACCTTAGGGGGGTTCACTTCAAATGGGTATTGAACGTTGGTATAAATTGGCCGGTCAAACCCTTCTAGTTGCCAATTAGCCGGTACTTTGAGTGTACTTTCAAAGTAATGGTCGGCGTCTAGGACTTTTTCTGGAATGTCCTCAGGGCGATCATAAAAGGCAAACTTCCATTGGCCATTCAGACTACGACGTTGAGATTGCTTATGTAAGGCTTGCTGTTGATTTTGAAAGCCATGCAAAGGTGCATGCGCCGCCAAAGTCTCGATTTGAGTTATGCTCGGGTTTTCCCAAGGTCGAGAAGCAATAAAATCTCTAATCGTTGTCATTATGGCCTCTAATTAGTATTTTTTTTAAGGATGTAGCGTTTTCTTGGTAACGTTTTCAGAACTATAGAGATTTTAACTAAACAAGGCAAATGAAGCTGAATTGCTCCGGGTGAGGCTCTTTAATTAGGTTTCAATTGAGATGCTTTAGATAAAGCCATAAAGGCAATTATTGCCATCAGGGTACATGCCACAAATACACCCCGAATACCGATCATTTGCGCTAAAACACCGCCGCCTAAAGCACCTGCCAAACCGCCCATTCTTATGGCATTAGTGTATAGAGTTGAAGCCATGCCCATACGGCCTTTCATTAAGGCTTGAAAAACCGATATCCCCAATCCCGCCATAATGCCGATAAATGCACCATTGAAAAGCTGTGCCATAAACAATATCGATAAATTTTGGCTAAAAAATATCAGGCTATAAAAAACCACGCCCATTAAAGCAGCAAACTTAAGTGGGGAAAATAACGGCCAATGATTCGAGCGTGCGCCCGTGTATATCATCATGGGAATTTCTAGCCCTGCCGTAAAGCCCATCAGTAAACCGGGAATAACCGCAACAAAATTTAGGTTTTCTTGGAGGTAAATTGGCATATATACGATGTACATATTGTTGGCAGCGAATACCGCAGCCATGGCTAGAACTAACCATTTTAGACGAGGATCCGTCAGTTTCACCTCAGTAGTTTTAACCTGCAATGGTGCGTCTTGAAACCCTTTAAGTGAAACTAACGACAACAAAAAAATGCCCGCGCAAATAAATGAGAGGCCGCTAAAACCAATTAACGAAAACAAAATGTAAGCCAACGGCGGCCCAATAATCCAGCTAAACGAAATAGAAGCACGCAATAGGCTTTGAAAGAGTGCTGCATCCTCTTCTTCGACTAAATCTCGAGCCATGGCAAATATTTGCGGCTGAATCGGAGATACGGCCGCAAACAAAGCCATGCCCGTAACCATCAAAACAATATAGTGAGTCGATACGCCCAAGCCGATCACGGAGAAAAAACTAATCCAAGCCCCATTTTGAATAATGCCTAATCGGCTTAAGCCAGAATCAGAATGGTTCGCGATCCAATGGCTGACAACAATGCCTGATAATGTATTCGCCGCAAAAATAAAGCCGATCCACAAGGGTTCTATACCCATGTTTAGTGCAAGGTGCGTACTTAAAACCGGCATAATGGAAGCGCCGGCCATACCCATGCTTAAAGACAACAGCAAGAGCTTAAATCTCATGCGATCTTTAAATATTAACGTTAATTGCTCAAGCATGGAGATCTTCATTAACCCAGCGCCAACCAAAACGCGACACCAATCATGAGCGTGCCCGATATGCGGTTAAGCAATTGAACATTTGAGGATTTCGCTAATAATTTACTCAATGTTTGACCACCGCTGGCATAAGATAACAGCGCTGAAAATTCGATAAGCAATATCATAAACACTAAAACACTGAGCTGCATTGGCATGGGAAGCGATTCATCGATGAAGGGGGGTAAAAGAACCATAAAAAAGGCCCAGCCCTTAGGATTTGCAATGGCCGTAACAAAGCCCTGAGTCATCAGTGCTTTTGCTGAGACATTCGGCTGAACATTGGCATCAGTCGGTATCGCCATTTTACCTTTAGATTGCCACATTTGAATGCCCAGCCACGCTAAATAGGCGCCACCTAACCATTTAAAGGCCGTAAACACCATAGGTGCGCCAAGCATAATGGCGGCAACACCCACAACCGCACAAATGGCAACTATGCCAACCCCGACTAATTCACCTAACATCATCCACAACGCTCTTTTAACTCCAAGCGTAATGCCTAGTGTCATTGAAAGCGTCATACACATGCCCGGTGTAAACGAAACAAACAAAAACGTGGGTACAAATGCAACGAGGAGAGCCCAATTTAACATCTTTTTCCTTAATAAGTTTTGAGACCTGTTTAAGATTAGTGACACTTCGCGCTATGCTACACTGTGACCAAATTAGACTATTCACCGTGCCAATCGGTGTCATCAAGGAGATTCCACCATGGGACTAAATAAAAAACGTATCGCTTCGCTGGTAGTTTTATCCGCGGCCACTGGTTTTAGCATGGCTGATGTCGGTGTGCTCGATAAATACGACTGTCATAAACATCAACAGACCAAACAATATCATTGTCATGGGGATGCTAACAATGCCAAATTGGGAGGCTTGATCGTCAGTGCAGGTGCTCGTTCGCAAGTTTGGTCGGTCGGTAATAACAGTGTTTACCTTTTAGCCGGTGCCGGTGTTACCGGTGAATACACCCATATGTGGTACGCGGTAACGGCGTCCTATTATGGAAAATACCTATTAACCGCAGATTTAGAAGCCAATGAATCGGTACTTCAAACCGGTTGGGATGCGGGTATTAAAGTAGGTCCTGGTGTTGGTCGTATTGGCACCAAGCATTATGTATTAGCCGGATGGAGTGGATCTACCTTAACCAATAGCATTGACGACACAACCGCCGAGTTAGGCGGATATTATGTGGGCGTAGGTACTGGCTATAACTGGCCAGCGATGAGCCTAGATGCCAGTGTCGTATATAACGATCCAACCACCGCAAACGACTATGTGGAAAGCACGCAATCTGAGTCTGTGGCTTATGATATCGGCGCCCAGGTAAGTTTAGGGGCTCGCTTCTAAACGGATCGAATCAACGCAATATGAGCAAGGCCTATCTTGCTCATTGTCTTCAAAAATTTCACTTCAATAACGTACAGTTGCTGAAAGTTAAAGAACGGTGACCTTAGATAAATGAGAAACCAACTAATGGCAACGCTGGGTTGTTTGATGGCTAGCGTTGCTTGGGCGAGCCCTGGCGCAATAGATCGATACGGGTGCCATAAAGACAGCTCGAATAATTACCATTGCCATGGTGACTTCACACAAGCTAAACGAATTCACACCTTAGTAGGCCTAAATTTGGGTTCTAGAATTTGGTTTTATGGCGATGGACCGGCTAATTTTTTTATAGGCCCAAGTTTAGAAACCGAAGTAGCCTTTGATGCACTTGCTGTTAGAGGCGGGTATACACTAAAACCTTTATGGTTTGGTTCAAGCGGTTATTCATTGTCGGGTTGGGATGTTGGCGTCAAGCTAGGAAAAGGTTTGTCACGCTTAGGAAAGCACAGCTTTTTAGAAGTGGGTTATTTTAACACGCCATTTAAACGACCCAATAAGACAGATGTGATGATATCGGGCTTACAATTTGGTGCCGGGTTTATTCTAAATACTGAGAACTGGTCTTTCGATGGTCGTATAACCTATCGCGATGTGTCTAAACTTGAAGAATATTGGAACTATCAAGAAAACATTCCAACAGAAGCAGCAGATTATACCTTTTCAGTTGGAATGTATCGTCGGTTCTAATGCAACGATTCGCCACCAGCATCGGCTTCAACAGCCATTCCTAAGCGGACATGTAAATCGGCCGCTTTAGGAAAATTAGCTAACACTTGGTCGGCTAATTGTTCGGGTCTTAGTTTGGATTTTTTCTGTTTTAAGAATGCTTTGGCATTGTCTGTACTGGCAAAAAAGCTCAGTGCAAATACTTGTGAAGTCAGTTCTTTTTGCAACTCATTCGGTATTTTTACCGACCATATCGACGAAATTCTGTCATAACCCGCACTAAAGCCTTGGCTAAAACTGTTTAATTCACTGCCCGGTTTCAACCCTTCAAGCGCATCGCCAGCATCGGGTAAATTATATTTTTGCGAAATCATCCGCTTTTTAAGGTGCATTTGGTATGAAATGAGCAGATTCACGGCTGTGGCTGCTTTTTCATCATCTGGCAGCTGAACTAACGGCAATAAATCCCCTAACCAATCGGTAGGTGATACGGTTGCTGGTGCACTGCTGATGGCAAATAAATAGCCATCTATCGTACTCATATTTGCATGAAGATCACTGATAATAACTCGATCAGTTTCGCTAAGTTGCTGTAAACGTCGGGAAAATTCGTCTAAACATTCACGATAAGTGTAACTACTGGCCCATTGGCTCATTGTGAGTCCTTCGGTTTATTTGCTTCAAAACTGGCTTGTTGCTGTGCATTGGTAGGTGTTTGATAATTTTTCTTCCACTCAGAATAAGGCATTCCGTAGATGTGTTCCCGTGCCGTATCTGAATCTATTTCAAAGCCTTTTTCCAGTGCGGCTGCGGCATACCATTTAGACAAACAGTTTCGGCAAAACCCAGCTAAATTCATTAAATCTATATTCTGGACATCTTTTCGGTCATCTAAATGCGCCAACAAACGTCTAAACGCTGCCGCTTCGATTTCGGTTTGAGTTTGCTTATCCATGTTTTCCTCTATTAACCGCCTGCTATTTTTACAGTGTAACCGCGCTGCTCCAGTTCTTCTTTTAGCAGATCTCGGAAATCACCTTGAATTTCAATAACACCTTCTTTGACTGTTCCGCCCGTTCCACATCGCGTTTTTAACTTTTTAGCGAGTGCTTTAAGCTCAGATGGTGCTAATAACACTCCCGTAATAAGCGTGACACCCTTGCCTTTACGGCCTTTGGTTTCACGTTTTAATCGAACGATTCCATCGCCTTCTGGCACAACATCATTAGAGCATAAACATTGATCAACGGCTTGATCACAGACCGGGCATATTCGACCTTGTTCAGTGCTATATACTCGTGAACCGGCGCCAAATAGGGCATCTAAATCAGACAATTGGGTCGCTTTTTTCTGCGCCATAGAAAGGGTACCTAGTTTCATTGTAGCCTAAGCCAAGTATTCTCAGCTTAGGCGTACAAACGAATTAAACGATATCGAGTAATTCTACTTCAAAGATTAATGCTTGGTATGGGCCAATTGCACCACCGGCACCTTGTGCGCCATAAGCTAGGTGATGAGGAATATAAAGCTTCCATTTATCACCAGGCACCATTAACTGGAGCGCTTCGGTCCAGCCGGCAATAACACCGTTTACGGCAAATTCAATTGGCTGGCCACGATCCACTGAGCTGTCGAATACATCGCCCGATATTAATGTTCCGTGATAGTGAGTCTTCACTTTAGAATTAACCGCTGGCTTTGTAGCCGATTCGTCCCCGGATTTAATAACTTCATATTGCAATCCAGATTCCGTCACCGTTACTTCTTCGCGTTTAGCGTTTTCAGCTAAAAAGTTTTCGCCTTCTTTCGCGAGTTCCTTTTCTTGCTCAGCCTGAACTTTTGACATTTCTTCACGGATAACGTCATAGGCTTTTTGCATATCCATTGGGTTGATAGGATCGGCAACGCCAGTGAATGCTTCGACAACACCTGCAGCAACTGCGTCGATATCCAAACCTTCAAAAGGTTGTTCTAGAAGTTGGCCACCCATTTGACGACCAATACCATAACTGACTTGTAGCTGAGGCGTGTTGTATTTAGACATAGTAATTCCAATTGGTAAGTGTATTTAGGCTTAAAAACGAAGCCCATAAAACGGCGCGCAGTTTATCACATTTCTGAAGATATTTGAGTTAAGGCTTGTTTAAAAGCAGCAACAGGTTGGCCACCAGAAATGGCGTATTTGTCATTCACAATAAAGGTGGGAACTGACGTAATACCCAGCTGTTGCATTTTATTTTGTTCTTCTCGCACATCTTGGGCAAATTCGTCGCTGTTCAGTACTTTTTCAGCGGCGTCTTTATCTAACCCTACAGATTCAACGACAGTTAAAAGCTGTACAGGGTCACTCAAATCTAGATTTGTCGTAAAGTGTGCATCGAATAGCGCTAATTTTAACGGCGTTTGTTTATCAAAGCGTTTGGCCCACGTCAGTAGTCGGTGGCAATCAAAACTATTAATCATGCGCATTTTCTCTGAAAAGTTAAATTCAAAGCCTGATTCTTTGCCACGGTCGATTATATTTTGTCGGTTTTGATCACTTTGCGCTTCGGTAATACCGTATTTCTCCATCAAATGTTCTCGGAGATCTTGGCCTTCTTTCGGCATGGCGGGGTTAAGCTCAAACGCATGCCATTCTATATTTGCTTGTATCGAATCATTCAATTCATTTAATGCGGCGTCTAAGTTGTTATAACCCACTACACACCAAGGGCACATAACATCCGATACGATATCTATTTTTAGGTTTTTCAAATGAGGTCCTTAATTGCGATCATTCTTTAGATCGTAAATGATCACCAAAGTTTAATTTACTCGCTTTAATGCGTGCGTAGTTGGAAAATACAAGCCATAGATAACTTTAATGCGCTAAACTTACCCATATATATTCATTTCTAGTCATTATTGAGAAAGCACATGTCTGTCACTATCCGTGCAAATGTACCAATCCCTCTTACCGACCAAGCCGTAGAAACTAAATTCATCAGTTTTTCAGGTTTTTCTGACAATAAAGAACACATCGCAGTGCTTTTTGGACAACCTACCGAACAAGACGCGCCATTAGTGCGAATACATTCAGAATGTTTAACAGGCGACGTCTTTGGTTCGCAGCGGTGTGATTGTGGAGAACAACTTGAAGAAGCGCAGCGCTTAATGAGTGTAGAAGGTGGCATTCTGCTCTACTTAAGACAAGAAGGCCGCGGTATTGGTCTCTATAACAAATTAGATGCCTACGCCCTGCAAGACAAAGGAATTGATACTTACAAAGCCAATGAGATGCTGGGCTTTGGGCACGATTTACGCGACTTTGGTCCAGCCATTGAAATGTTAGCCAGCCTCAACGTTAGGCGCGTTCGGTTATTATCCAATAATCCTCATAAGGCCGACGAACTCGAGCAAGCCGGTATTGAGGTAACAGAAAGAGTTGATACCGGCGTATATGTGAATAAATATAATGCCGGCTATCTAAAAGCTAAAGTGGAGCAGCAAGAACACCGCATAAACCTAGAAGATAACGACAGTTAGGTGGTTTTTAGCTTACTTTCCGCAAAACTATAGTGTGGATAACTTTGTAGATAAACATTGAGTAACCAGTTGTATAACCTATGATTAAGCCGTGATAAGCTGGGAATAAATGGTAGAGGGCACCTCATTGCAGTATTTAGAAGAGTTTTTAAACGCTCCCGATGGACACGAAATTCCGGTCAGACTCTGGCGACCTGAGCCTTGCGAACAGCTGTTGGTCATTTCTCATGGTATGGCTGAATATTGCGAGCGTTATGCACCGCTAGCTGAGTTTTTAACTGAACAAAATATTGCTGTTCTTGCTATTAATCATCGCGGCCATGGAATGGATTGCCCCGACGATGATTTAGGCCACTACGCCGACGATCAAGGCTGGCAAAAAGTTATCGATGATTTACATCAAGCTATCGAATACGGCCGCAAAGAAATCCCTAATGTGAAGGTAAGTCTGCTCGGACACAGCATGGGCTCTTTTATTAGCCAAGCTTATATTCAACAATACGGCCAACATTTAGAGCACCTGATTCTCAGTGCTACAAATCGAATTGATCGACCTAAGTTACATGCTTCAAACCTGCTAATCTCTGCCATCAAAGCCTTTAAAGGAAAAAGAAGCACTAGTACGTTTGTCACCCAAACGGCTTTCGCTCCTTTTAACGCAAAGTTTAAGCCTAATAGAACCGAATTTGATTGGATTTCTCGCGATGATGCCATTGTTGATGAGTATATAGCCGACCCATTTTGTGGGTTTGATTGCACGCTCGGTCTGTGGACAGACTTTATTTCTGGCATGTTGGCGATTCAACCTAAATCCTGGCCTAATGACGTGAAATTGCATCTTTTGTCGGGTACATCAGACCCTGTAGGCGATATGGGTAAAGGGGTTAAATTGTTAGCGGAGCAATTGAAGCAAAGCGAAAAAAACCTGCAAAGCGTTAAACTTTATCCACAAGCTCGACATGAAATTATCAATGAGAGCAACAGGGACGAGGTGTGGCAAGACATCTTAACTATTTTGAAAACAGGTAAGACGGATTAATAATTTAGAGAATTGTCGCTAAACGATTCACGATAGGTATGTCTGCAGGTGCCCATTTTAAAGGCGTACAGTCGGTCAATGACAACCAACAGTATTCATCATGATCAACCAACTTAAGCTCGCCTATGAAGGATGCGACCCGGTAAACATGTAAGACTACTTTTTTATCCCCATAATCATGGGTCGTTTTCATAAAAAACGGCCCTATTTCTGTGGATAAATTAAGCTCTTCAGCTAATTCTCGTTTTAAACATTCAGGCGCTGTTTCGTTGGCTTCTATTTTCCCACCTGGGAACTCCCAATAACCCGCTAAATGCCGTCCATTACTGCGTTTTGCAGCAAAGACTTTTCCATTTTGAATTAACAAAGCCGCCGTCACATCAATGACAGAACGCTCTTTTAAGTTATTTTCCAATGCAAAAGCTTCCAAAGATTCGACCTAACAAATCATCTGAACTGAATTCACCAGTAATCTCATTCAATGCATTTTGTGCCACTCTCAGGTCTTCAGCTAACAACTCACCCGCCGCTGGGCCTAAAAGTTGCGCAAGCCCCTTATCAAGTGCATCTTGTGCAATGTTAAGGGCATCTAAATGTCGTTTACGAGCGATAAAGCCAGACTCATGTTGGCCTTCAAAACCCATTAATTGCTTTAAATGATCTCGTAATGCGTCTAAGCCGAGTTCTTTATCGGCTGAAATTCTGACAACGGGATAACTATCTTCGCATTCCGTTATACCAGCACTCTCAAGCGTCTTGTCAATTTTATTGCGAACGACGGTTATGCGGGCATTTTCGGGTAATCTGTGCATAAAATCGGGCCAAATAGTCTCTGGGTCTGTTGCATCGGTATCACTGGCATCTACCATCAACAAAATGCGATCCGCTCGTTCAATTTCTTGCCATGCTCGTTCAACACCTATTCGTTCTACCTCATCAGGTGCATCACGCAGGCCGGCAGTATCGATGATATGCAAAGGCATGCCATCTAAGTGTATATGCTCTTTAAGGACGTCTCGTGTCGTACCAGCGATGTCTGTGACAATAGCCCGCTCTTGGCCTGCTAAGGCGTTCAATAAACTGGATTTACCCGCATTAGGTCTACCCGCAATAACCACAGACATGCCTTCGCGCATTAAACTGCCTTGATTAGCGGTTTTAAGCACTTGTCGCAATTGCGCCATAACGTCTGTTAAATCTGACTCAACCTTTCCATCTGATAAAAAATCGATTTCCTCTTCTGGGAAATCTATGGCGGCTTCTACATAGATTCGCAGTTGTATGAGTTGTTCAACCAATGAATGGACTTGTTTCGAAAAGTCGCCTTGCAAGGATCTGACCGCTGATCGAGCGGCTTCTTTTGAACTAGCATCAATTAAATCCGCAATGGCTTCGGCTTGGGTTAAATCTATTTTATCGTTTAAGAAGGCACGTTCTGAAAATTCACCAGGACGAGCTAATCTGACGCCTAAAGAAACAACTCGCTCCAGTAAAAGCTCTAATATGACAGGTCCGCCGTGCCCTTGCAGTTCTAGAACGTCTTCACCCGTAAATGAGTTTGGACCCGGGAAATAAAGTGCAATACCTTGATCGATGGCACGGTCTTGCGCATCTAGGAAATCACCATAGTGGGCAAACCTTGGTTTAGGGAGTGTCCCTAAAATGGCTTGTGCAATATTGGCGGCTTTTGCACCTGAAACACGGATAATACCGACACCACCTCTTCCAGGTGGCGTTGCGACGGCGGCAATGGTTTCAGCACTGAGCATTGTGTTTTACCTTTATCGAACAATTTAAACAAAAAAAGGCAGAGTTTAGTCTGCCTTTTAGAATACACGCTAGCCACTTTAGTTGTTACTTGGCTTTTGCGTCTGCCTTTTGAACACTGCGGTTAACGTAGGCTTGCTGCGCAATGGTAATCAAGTTATTCACAAACCAGTATAATGTTAAGCCCGCTGGGAACCATAAGAACATGAAGGTAAACATGATCGGCATCAGCTTCATGATTTTAGCTTGCATTGGATCCATAGTCGGTTGTTGCTGCATTTGCATCTGGAAGAACATAGAAGCACCCATCAACAACGGAAGAACGAAATATGGGTCCTTAACCGACATATCAACAATCCAGAAGATAAACGGCGATTGGCGAAGCTCTACCGATTCCATCAACACCCAGTACAACGCAATAAACACAGGCATTTGCACTAACATAGGTAAACAACCACCCAATGGATTCAGCTTTTCTTTCTGATAAAGCTTCATCATTTCTTGGCTCATCTTCTGACGATCATCGCCATACATGTCGCGCATTTCTTGAATTTTAGGCGCAAACTTCTTCATTTTCGCCATTGAACGATAAGAAGAAGCGGTCAGTGGGTATAAAACCATCTTAATGGTCAGTGTCATTAATACGATCGCCCAACCCCAGTTACCCACCCAACCATGGATAATTTGCAGTAACTTAAAGATTGGCGTTGCGATCCACCACAACCAACCATAATCGACTGTTTTTTCTAAGTTAGGTGCGATCAATTCTAATGAATCTTGATCTTTAGGACCCACATATAACTGAGTGGCCGTAGAAGCGGATTCACCTGGTCCCATCACCATTGTCGGTGCTTGGTAGCCCGCATAAAAATGACCATTCTTACCTTGTTGACCATAATAGTTATTCACATCGGTTTGAGCAGGCACAAACGCCGAAAGGAAGTAATGTTGTAAAATGGCAACCCAACCGCCCGTACTGGAATCGGTAAAGCGCTCTTTCTCTAAATCTTTAAATTTAACCTTATTATAGGCTTCATTTGAGGTCGAAAAGGTAGTTCCTAGGTAAGAATTCATACCGATACCGCCGGTTGCACTAGGGTCTTCACTCTTATCGCGGCGTAATTGAGCAAATAGATTCATTCGAACCGTTTGTGCAGACTTGTTTTCTACATCGTAGCGAATATCCATAAGATAGGAACCGTTAGTAAAACGGTAAGTTTTCTTAACCACGATGCCATCTTTGCTGACATGGGTTAACACCACATCAAGGCTATCTCCGTTTAATGTGTATTCTGATTGTTCTGATGTATATTGCGCGCGATTTTGAGCATCGACGCCATTTTCACCCACTAACCCAGATTGAGCGATATAAGTACGGTCAACATTTTCTAAAATCGCGAATGGGACATTTGGGGTATTTATATTGGCAGGGTATTTTGGAAGGCCTGTGTATAAGACATCCCCACCATTAAGATCGATGGTTACAATCAATTCATTCGTTTTAACGGTCACTAAACGATTGTCTGAGGGTGCCGTCGCAGCTGTAGGTGTTTGTGTTGTGGTGCTATTCCCCTGTGGGATATCACTTGCCACGTTTTCACTGACTACGCCACTGCTATCAACAACGACTGCCTGAGCAACGTCTGAGGTGGTTGGCTCTACGCCAGAATAGTCTTTTGACCACTGTAATATCATTAAATAAGAAACTACGGCTAATGCAGCCATGATTGATATACGACGAACATCCATTATTTAAAGTTCCAATGTTGGAAAATGCCCTTTATAGGCGTTTATACGATTAAAAAAGAGGCGAAATGGTACCTGTCGACGGCCTATATTGCCAGTCAGAATTTAGGGATTCAGGTTTTTATTAGCGCGCTTGGCTAATTTTTTAAATTGCTTTTCTATCAACTCATGTAATTCTTTATCAGAAAGCTCTGACAAGCCTTTTCGACCCATGAATATGATGTCTAAATTTGGCAATTTAGATTGATTTAGGCGGAAATAATCTCGAGCAAACCGTTTAACGCGATTCCGATCGGTCGCATTTTTTACATTTTTCTTGGAGATGATAAAACCAAGGCGAGGCTTAGTTTCATTAAATTTTGCCAACAATAGGCAATTTGGGGAAGGGGCTTTGACATCAACTTTATCAAAAACCGTCCGGAAATCTTCTGCCGTGAGAAGTCTTACACGACGTGGAAATCCGAACGTTTTTTCAGCCACTGAATTCTTTAACAAAATGTTAATGAATTAAGCGCTCAATACCGCACGTCCACGAGCACGACGACGAGCTAGGATTTTACGGCCGTTTTTTGTTGCCATACGTGCACGGAAACCGTGGCTACGCTTACGCTTGATGGTACTAGGTTGAAATGTACGTTTCATGTTCACGATCTCTTTTGGTTAGCCATCGTCAGTTTGATGGCTTTACAGTTCTGTGATCAACCTTAAATTTAAAAAGATCAATCGGCTAAAAATTGGATGGCGGATTCTAAAGGCTTTGCGCCAGTAAATCAATGATGTTTTTTTGATCATGGATAAATAATCCTTTTTGATCTCAAAGAGGTTTAAATTATTAATATATATATGAATTATATGTTTTTAAGATTTATTGTTATTAGTATTTATTAGTGAAGCCTTTATCTGTGGAAAAGGTGCTGCAGGCCTTTAAATCATTAACGATCAGAGAATGATAAGGTTGTTTAAAAAGATAAGATAAGCTGAGAATTGAGGGCGTGTAACCAGTGTATAAGTAGCCGTTTTATGCACAGAACTTTATGCACATTTTAGAGCACAAGCTTAATAACAGACTTATGCGCCTAGTTTTCCACAGCTTTTATCCACAAAAATAGTGATTAAGGGTAGCGATGCCTTGCTCTGTTAGCTAAAATGTTCGGCCGTTTTAATTGAATTGGAGTAAAGGTGCACGAGTCACTTTGGCAGCAATGCATAGAGCAACTACAAAATGAACTGCCTTCTCACCAATTTAATACTTGGCTGCGCCCTCTAACATTGTCTGAATCTAGTGTTTTAACACTACTGGCACCCAATAGATTCATTGCTAATTGGGTTCGAGATAAATATGTTCAGCGTATTCAAACTATTTTAGAAGAACTTGGTTATAACGATGCAATCGAAATAGAAATCGCTAATGGCCAGGGAAAAAAACCGGTTGTTGCCTCTTCTAGACAAGCCGGTGCTAAAAAACCAACTCAAATGGATCTTAAGCCCTCGGCCAGTTCACCTGTTTCAACAACTAGTGCAGCGCCTGCTGTGATTGAAGATCGAAAGCAGCCAAAAGAAATTGAAGTTCAAACCACTGGTGCTAAACGCGGAAAAGGAAAGGTTCAGAGCTACTTAAACCCTTCCTTTACGTTTAAGTCGTTCGTTGAGGGTAAATCAAACCAGCTGGCATTGGCCGCCAGCCAGCAAATTGCTGAAAATGTCGGTGGGGCCTACAACCCATTGTTTATTTACGGTGGAGTGGGTTTAGGTAAAACCCACTTAATGCAGGCTATTGGTAATCACATTATTGATCAAAACCCCGCCGCCAAAGTGGTTTATTTGCACTCAGAACGCTTCGTTGCCGATATGGTCAAGGCATTACAATTAAATGCGATGCCAGAATTTAAAAAGTTTTACCGTAGTTTAGATGCGCTGTTAATTGACGATATTCAATTCTTCGCAAAGAAAGATCGTTCGCAAGAAGAATTTTTTCATACCTTTAATGCACTGCTTGAAGGTAATCAGCAAGTCATACTTACCTGTGACCGGTTTCCGAAAGAAATTGAAGGCTTAGAAGATCGTTTGAAATCTCGGTTTGGATGGGGTTTAACCGTTGCGGTAGAGCCTCCTGATCTTGAGACGCGTGTTGCTATTTTGATGAAGAAAGCAGAAGAGCAAAAAGTTAAATTACCTGGCGAAGCTGCGTTCTTTATAGCGCAACGGATTCGATCAAACGTTCGTGAATTAGAAGGCGCTTTAAAACGAGTCAGTGCAAATGCTCGATTTACCGGCTCTGCTATTAATACAGCTTTTGTTAAGGAAGCGTTAAAAGACCTATTAGCTTTACAAGATAAGCAAGTCAGTATTGAAAACATTCAACGAACAGTAGCAGAATACTATAAAATAAAGATATCTGATCTTCACAGTAAAAGACGCAGTCGAAGCATTGCACGCCCTAGGCAGGTGGCTATGGCTTTGTCAAAAGAGCTGACTCAACACAGTTTACCTGAAATAGGTGAGGCATTTGGTGGTCGAGACCATACAACGGTGTTGCATGCATGCCGAAAAGTGAAAGAATTGCGTGAAACTATTCAAGATATACGAGAAGATTACAGTAACTTACATCGAACTTTGACAACATAAAAGATGGAACGAACCTAATGATTCAATTTTCCCTCGCTAGAGAACAACTTATTAAGCCGCTGCAGCTGGTCAGTGGTGTAGTTGAGAAACGTCAAACATTGCCCGTACTTTCTAATGTGTTGTTGGAAGTCGAAGCAAATATGTTGTCGTTAACCGGAACCGATTTGGAAGTCGAGTTGGTCGGACGAGTAGAATTATCTGAGCCAGCAACGGAAGGTGCAATTACGGTACCGGCTAAGAAGTTCTTAGATATTGTACGATCACTGCCCGACGACGCCATCATCAGTTTGCAGCAAAATGAAGAGCGTGTTCAGGTTGTTAGTGGTCGTAGTAAGTTTACCTTATCTTCTTTAGCTGCGACCGAATTCCCTAATATTGAAAACGACGCTGAAGCTGAGCAATATCAGTTGCCGCAAAATGTAGTCAGCAAACTCATTGAAGCCACAGCTTTTGCAATGGCCCAACAAGACGTTCGCTACTATTTAAATGGTATGTTGGTTGAGTTTCATAACAGCACGGTGAGAACTGTGTCGACAGATGGTCACCGATTAGCGATGAGTGCTAGGCATATCGAAGGGCTAAATGTTGTTGAGCGCAAGCAAGTTATTGTACCTCGTAAAGGCATATTAGAGCTTAATCGTTTGCTCGAAGATAGCGACAGTACGGTGCAGATTGATATCAGTTCGTCGCATTTAAGAGCAGTTACGCCGACTTTTAGTTTTACCACTAAACTCGTAGATGGGAAATTTCCAGATTATGAGCGCGTTATTCCACGTGGTGGCGATAAAGAAATGGTGGGTGATCGTCAGGTTCTTAAATCAATATTCAGCCGCGCGGCTATTTTATCTAACGAAAAGTATCGCGGTGTCAGAATGTCATTGAGTGATGGCAATTTGGTTGTTAAAGCGAATAACCCAGAACAAGAAGAAGCCGAAGTAGCGATCGAAGTGGATTATAACGGTCCAGATATCGAAGTAGGGTTTAATGTGAGTTACCTTCTCGATGTTTTAAACGTTATTAATGGCGAGCAAGTTCGATTTGTGATGGCCGATGCAAACTCGAGCTCGTTGGTTACCGACTTTGATGATGACGCATCTCAATATGTCGTTATGCCAATGCGCCTATAGCGTTTAATCGAGCTTAAAGTGTCAATTGACACATTGTCTGTACAGGGTGTTCGTAATCTCGCGAACACCCAGTTAAATCTGTCCCCGAATGTGAATATATTCTACGGCTTAAATGGGGCAGGTAAGACCTCCTTGCTTGAAAGTATACATTTGCTTTCTATGGCGAGATCTTTTCGCCAAGCCCGCACTAAGACCGTAGTAAGTCATGAGTTAGATGAGCTACTCATAACCGCAAAGGATTCTGATTTAGGCCAGCTAGCCGTCCGAAGGACAGCAAAAGGCCAGGTTCAAATTCGTCAAAACGGCCAGTCACTTGCAAGTCTTGCTGAGTTGGTTCAACAAAAGCCTCTTCAGCTGATCGATTCCAGTAGTTTTTCATTACTTGAAGGGTCACCTAGTGATCGACGCCAGTTTCTCGACTGGGGTGTTTTTCATCAATTTCCTAACTTTCATTCAGATTGGCAAAAGTTACAAAAAAGCCTTAAAAATCGGAACTCTTTGCTACGTTCTGGTAAACTATCTAAAGCTGAATTTGAAGTGTGGGAGCGTGAATACCTAAGTTGTTCTGAGCGTATTGATCAGGCTAGAAAAGGGTATTTAGAAGGGTTCGTCCCTTGCTTTCATGAGGTGTTATCGGCCTTAATCGAGTTGCCAGAGCTTCGTATTCATTATTATCGAGGTTGGGATAAATCTAAACCGTTGAATGAAGTGATAGAGCATCAAAGGGAGCGTGACCAAAAATTAGGTTACACCCAATCGGGGCCTCAAAGAGCCGATATGAGAATAAAGACGGGTAAGCTTAATGCGGCGGATGTTTTATCACGGGGCCAACAAAAGTTAGTGGTCTGTGCATTAAAGATTGCTCAAAGTGTGTATTTGCAGTCTCAGCAAAAGATGCCAACTACCTTTTTGTTGGATGATTTACCTGCTGAACTGGATCAAAATCATATTCAGAAGTTGGGGGCTTTAATGGAGCGTTTAGAAGGTCAAGTGTTTATGACCTGCGTTGATCCTAAGCCACTCAGTAATTTTTGGAATAAGCCTGAACAAGTAAAGATGTTTCACGTGGAACATGGCGCAGTCATAAACTCTGCGGTCAATGGAGAACAAGAATGAGTGATAATTACGATTCCTCGAGTATTAAAGTACTTAAAGGATTAGATGCAGTTAGAAAACGGCCGGGTATGTACATTGGTGATACCGATGACGGCACGGGTTTGCATCACATGGTATTCGAGGTAGTGGATAATTCTATCGATGAAGCCCTAGCGGGTTATTGCAGTGAGATATCCGTAACTATTCACCCGGATGAATCGATCAGCGTAGAAGATAATGGTCGTGGTATTCCGACAGAGCCTATGGAAGAAGAAGGTGGCAAATCGGCCGCTGAAGTTATCTTAACCGTGCTGCACGCGGGCGGTAAATTTGATGATAACTCTTATAAAGTTTCAGGCGGTTTACACGGTGTTGGTGTTTCAGTTGTAAACGCACTATCGGCTGAGCTAAAAATGACCATTCGCCGAGAAGGCAAAGTACACGAACAGGTTTATCGTCATGGTGTACCTATTGAGCCGTTAAAAGTAGTAGGCGATGCCTCTACAACAGGTACGAAGGTAACCTTTATGCCTTCCAGTGAAACATTCGGTAATATTGAATATTCTTTCGATATATTAGCTAAACGCCTAAGAGAGCTTAGCTTCCTGAACTCAGGCGTTGCTATTCGTCTAAAAGATGAGCGAACTGGCAGTGAAGAGTTTTTCCACTATGAGGGTGGTCTAAAGGCTTTTGTGACCTACCTAAATCAAAATAAGACAACCATTAATGAAGTGTTTCACTTCAACTTTGAGCGTGAAGAAGATGGTATTGCCGTAGAAGTTGCGTTGCAGTGGAACGATAGCTACCAAGAAAATATCTTCTGTTACACCAATAATATCCCTCAACGTGATGGTGGTTCTCACCTTGCTGGTTTCCGCGCGGCACTGACACGAACCCTTAATGGTTACATTACGCAAGAGAATGTTCAAAAGAAGCAAAAGGTTGCCACAACGGGCGACGATGCTCGTGAAGGTTTGACTGCAATTATTTCGGTTAAAGTTCCAGATCCTAAGTTTAGTTCTCAAACAAAAGACAAGTTGGTTTCTTCTGAAGTAAAACCTGCCGTTGAACAAGAAATGGGTCGAGTATTTGCTGAATACCTATTAGAACACCCAAATGAAGCTAAGGTAATCGTTGGTAAAATGATTGACGCGGCTCGGGCGCGAGAAGCGGCTCGAAATGCACGTGATATGACTCGCCGGAAGGGAGCTCTCGATATTGCCGGTCTGCCTGGAAAGCTAGCAGATTGCCAAGAGAAAGACCCTGCATTATCAGAGATATACCTTGTGGAAGGGGACTCTGCTGGCGGTTCAGCCAAGCAGGGGCGCGATCGTAAGGCGCAGGCTATTTTACCGTTGAAGGGTAAAATCCTTAACGTTGAAAAAGCGCGCTTCGACAAGATGTTGCAGTCGCAAGAAGTTGGCACTCTAATTAAGGCGCTGGGCACCGGCATTGGGCGAGAAGAGTTTAATGTTGAAAAGCTGCGCTATCACAGCATCATTATTATGACCGATGCCGACGTTGATGGATCTCACATCCGTACTTTATTGTTAACCTTCTTTTTTAGGCAAATGCCTGAGTTGATTGAAAACGGGCATATATTTATTGCGCAGCCACCGTTATATAAAATCAAAAAAGGTAAGCAAGAGACTTACATTAAAGATGAAGCCGCTTTAGAGCAATTCTTGTTGTCGCAAGCTCTTGAAGGCACCACTTTATACGTAAATGACTCTGCTCCAGGAATCGGTGAAGTTCAATTAGAAGCGCTTGTTACTCAATATAAGGCTGTTTTAGCCCGGATTGAGAAGATGAGTCGGGTTTACCCTAAAGCGGTGCTTGAGCAATTGCTTTACATGCCTAAGCTAGCCGTTGACCAACTTGGAAACCAAGAAGCTGTTGCGAGCTGGTGTGATGATTTAAGCGAAGCTTTAGTTAATTTTAGATCTGGTTCCGCTGAATACCAGGTTCTGTTAGAAAAAGATAAAGAGCGTCATATTTTCTTACCGAAAATACAGGCTACCGCTCATGGCCTAAGTACAGATTACCCAATTTCACACAGTTTCTTTGAAAGTAATGACTACAGGTTGATTGTTGAGTTAGGGGATACCTTACAAGGTTTAATTGAAGAGGGTGCCTATATTGCTCGTGGAGATAAGAAACACGAAGTAAGCTCATTTGAGGAAGTTATTGAATGGTTAATGGGCGAAGCAAAACGTGGTTATCAGATTCAACGCTATAAGGGTCTGGGCGAAATGAACCCAGAGCAGCTATGGGAAACCACCATGGATCCTGAGGCAAGACGTATGCTAAAGGTTACGATCGAAGATGCCGTTGCGGCCGATCAAATCTTTACGACGCTGATGGGCGATGATGTTGAACCTAGACGTGAATTTATTGAGTCTAATGCTTTGATGGTGTCAAACCTAGACTACTAAGTACCATTGCCGTTAAATTTAAAAAGCCTACCTTCTGAAAAGAGGTAGGCTTTTTTGTTCCACGTGGAACACTTTACTTTCTTAGTTTCATTTCCATCCATAAAACATCATGGTATTGATCAAATTTACGGCCTGCTTCATTCAATATACCCACCTCATAAAAGCCCATTTTCTTATGTAACCCTATAGAAGCTGAATTAGGCAAAGTAATCAATGCATGTGCACGGTGAACGTCTTCTTTTCTTAAGCGATCAAATAAAGCCTCGTACAAAACAGATCCTAACCCTTTGTGATTAACATTCGATGCTTTATAGATACTTACTTCAACCGAGGTGTCATAGGCTGCTTTTGGCCTTAGAGGTCCGGAATTAGCATAAGCGACTACGTTAGAGTCGACCTCTGCCACAAGGCATTGATGCCGACCAGAATGACCAAATTGATTAAACCAAGGGAGTCTAGTTTCAGTGGAATAGGGCAGGGTATCGAAAGTGACCGCGGTATCTTCAATAAACGGATTAAGGATTGAAACAACGGCTGAGAGATCTTTTTCTTCAATATGTCTAATGGTAACTTTTGGGTGCATGTATAGCCTTAAAAATGGTTTACGGAGACTCGTTAGGCCAGTAATACTCAATAGGGAACTTTCCCCTTTCGTTAGGAATTAGACCTTCTTTGGCTAACAGTTGGTGCTGTAATAACGAACCAGAGTGTTGAGTGATTTTTCGCTGACTGTTAATGATTCTAAACCAAGGTAAATTACTGCCTTCGGGTAAGGTTCTTAACCAAGCTTGTATTTGTCTTACATGCACGCCACAAAGTTGGGCAATCGCCCCGTAGCTTGTGTAATAGCCCTCCGGAATAGAGGCTAAGGTTTGGTAGAATATGGTTTTGTCGTTCATCGCACTGTGCATTTACACTTGAATGACTAAGCATAAACGGAAAGACAAAAAAAAGCCCAACAATTAATAGTTAGGCTTTTTAGTTAATTGCAAACAATTAAAGTGCGTTTAATACCGCTTCTACTGAAGAGTGCTCGAACCCACCTTCTTCAATGCCAATCCATTCAACGACACCATTATTAGCTATTAACGCGTAGCGTTCTGAACGAACACCCATGTTTGCATCGGTTAAATCTAAGACTAAATCTACGGCTTCAGTAAAATTAGCACTGCCGTCTGCAATCATACGTATATTTTCTGCGTTCTGAGATTCGCCCCAAGCACCCATCACCCAAGCATCATTAACACTGAGGCATACAATTTCATCAACACCTTTAGCTTTCAACTCATCTGCTTTTACAACAAAGCCTGGAAGGTGAGCAGCGCTGCAAGTTGGCGTAAACGCGCCTGGAAGTGCGAAAAGCACGACCTTTTTGTTTGCAAAGATTTCATCACTGGAAACCTTCACAGGCCCTTCTTTTGATAATTCAGATAGTTCAACACTGGGTAAAGTATCACCGACTTTAATAGGCATAATAAATCTCTTATTGTATGAAAAGTATTTAAACAATGGGGACAAGTTGCACGCTTTCAATACTTACTTTTCACCATACTCACTATTTAGACGGCCATTCCCGATTAAATACTGCTAGACTAAAGGGATACCTTGTTATAATTGTGAGTTACTTCTATTTTGCTTAAGTTCAATTCCCATTTGATTCATAAGAAGCTTTTAGCATTCGGAATGTTTGTTTTTTTTGCTTTTCAGCAAATGTCAGTCGCCGCTGAGACTACCACAACCGTTGAACTCAATAACCAACCATCTCCTTATCTGGGCACGTTTGTTGAACTCCTCCCCGATAAAGATGATGCTCTTTCACCGTTTTCAATCGCTTTGCCTGAATGGTCCTCGCAATGGCAAAGCTATGATAAAGATATTATTAATTTAGGTTATGCCACAATTCCTTACTGGATTCGGTTTCGAGTAGACGCATCGGCGTCACTCTATAAACAGTGGGACCTAGTGATCAGTACGGCTGTATTAGATTACATAGATATCTACCAAATCTTTGAAGATACAGGGCCTAGACTAATTTATCGTTCAGGTATGCAACGGTCTTTTGCGAATAGAATAGAAGATCATCGATTTTCAATTGTGCCGCTTAAAATATACAACGAACCGGGCAAGCCTACAGAGTTTATGTTGCGCGTTAAAACAAAAGGTTCTTTTTACATGCCACTAAAGCTCTACCCCAGTGGCGATTTTTGGTCCCCTTTGCAAAAGCAAGATATTTTCAACTGGATGTTCTACGGCGTAATTCTAGCCATGGCGTTGTACAACCTATTTTTGTACACCTCGGTTAAAGATTCTGCGTACCTATATTATGTGTTTTTTATTTCCTCGTTTGCGATGTTACACCTTTCACTCGACGGCTATATCTTTCAGCATTTCTGGCCATTTGACCAAGGCTATAGTTATGCACCAGATACTGTTTTTACACTAATGACGGCCATGTTCGGCTTCCTTTTTCTCAGCAAATTCATGGATTTAAAGCATCAGCTCCCAAACATTAACCGAGTTATTGTTTCACTGGCGCTGATCCAAATTCCAATTATCTTCTTATCAATTTACTACCATGATGTTGCGTTCGATCGTTGGACATTATTGCCGATATCTCTCATGTTGGTTTTAGCGGTTTGCGTTGGCTTTTATGCTACGGCTAAAGGTCTCGAAACAGCAAGATACTTCTTAATTGCCTGGTTATTGTTTGCCTTAGGCAATACTTATTTGATGATTTCTTTATCAGGTGCACCCTTATTTGATTTTTCGCCTTTGCTGGTCTCAAAAGCCTCTGCATTTGCTGAGGCGATGCTTTTGAGCTTTGCATTAGCGCAAAGAATACGACGACTCAGTGATGATCGTGAAAAACAACGTATTAAAGCGGAAGCGCAAAGTTACTTTTTAGCCCAAGTAAGCCACGAAATTCGAACCCCACTTAACGGCGTTTTAGGGACGGTAGAGCTTTTAGATCAGACAGATTTAAACCAAGAGCAAAAAGGTTACATAAATATCATTAAAGGGTCTGGGCAGTCTTTGTTAACCCTTGTGGGTGATGTTCTTGATTATTCTAAAATTGAAGCCGGAAAAATGGACGTTAAATATGATCAGGTAGCAATACAAGATCTGGCCACCCAAGAATTTGAATTATTCAGGCCGAATGCGGCACAAAAGAATTTAGAGTTTACGCTCCATATTTCCAGCAATGTTCCAACATGGGTATCAACAGACGCACACCGTTTGCGACAAATTTGGTCTAACTTAATTTCTAATGCGATTAAGTTTACGGATTACGGCTACGTCAGAGTCTTTTTGGGAGTCACTGTCGAAAACGATGAGAAGCAGCTCAGTTTTTCAGTAAGCGACAGTGGCATGGGTATACCTATAAATGAGCAGCCATCACTATTTAACGCCTATAAACAAGTGAAAGTAGGTAAGCGAAGAGTTTATGGAGGAACCGGCTTAGGCTTGGCTATTTCTAAAGAATTAGTCGAATTGCTGGGAGGTTCAATTTCGTTAGAAAGTGACTTAGGTAAAGGGTCTATCTTTAAAATACTCTTACCGTTGAATGTAGTTGAGCTCCCAGAACTGCCTTCAGAAAAAGAGCTTAAAATAGAGCCAGGCCGAACCATGAGAATTTTGGTGGCTGAAGATAACCTAGTGAACCAAAAAGTAGTGGAAGGTTTATTAATTAAATTGGGCCATTCTGTCAGTGTGGTACACCACGGTAAAGACGCACTGGAAAGAAGACAGTCGGCTGATTTTGATTTCGACCTTATTTTGATGGATTGTGAGATGCCAAGTATGGACGGTTACGAAGCGACAGCAAGAATTAGAGCATTTGAAAAACAAGAACGCTTGCCTGAAATTCCAATTGTCGCGCTGACTGCACATGCCCTAGAAGAAGTACGAAATCGTTGCATACAATCGGGTATGACTGACTTTTTAACTAAGCCAATAAATACCAATAAATTGATTCGAACATTAAACAAATATTAATTAGGCGGCTGTAGAAACCTTATTGCGCCCCTCATTTTTTGAAGCATAGAGCGCGCCATCGGCTCTATTTATCCATTCCTCAGTGGCTTCGTTTTTTACCAATTGAGCCACACCGGCTGAAATAGTAATGGGGACCGGTTTGTTTTGAAAATGAAATGGTCGGGATTCTATTCGCTGTCGTATTTTATCAACCGCCGTAAACGCCTCTTCTAAGGAAGTTTGCGGTAATAGTAGAATAAATTCCTCGCCACCAAAGCGGGCTAAAAAGTCTGAAGCGCGGGATACTTTTTTCATTTCTTTTGACATCATTTTTAACACCTTATCACCGACAAGATGACCAAACTGATCGTTAATGCGCTTAAAAAAATCAATATCCAAAACAGCAATGCTAATGGGTTGGTTAAAGCGCTGAGCGCGAGTGAGCTCTTCATTCAGCCTTTGCTCAAAACCAAGCCTGTTGGGTAATTGAGTGAGGGGGTCATGCATACTCAATTGCCGTTCTTTTTGTAGAGCCTTGATCAGCGAAACATTTTCACTTTCTAGCGCTTGAATGTGCTCATTCATTACAATTTTATTAGCATTAAGGTTAGACAGTTTTCCAGCGTAACTGCTTTGATAAGCTTCTAAACGATTTGTAATTGCGTCGAGAGATTCGAGTAAATCGTTTTTGAGTAAATTTAGTTCACTGTGTTGGTCAATTTTATCGCGAGCATCGCTCATTTGCTGACTGATACTGCTGTTAAAATCTAAATTTATTTGTTTGATTTCATCGAGCGTCTTTGAATCGTCGGCAACGATGTCATTGATGCGCTTGAGCTTTAAATTGAGTTCAGCTAAGTAGTCTTCAAATTGCTCTTTTTCTTTTGTAACCCGCTCTTGCAATAAAGTAATAATTTTCGATGCTAATTTATCTAAGGTTTCCCAATCAGGGGTGGGTGAGAGCGATTTTGATAACTCAACCAGCACTCCGTCTTGGTCCCCCAATTGCGCTAAGGCTTCGATTAAAGATAAAAAACGGGAACTTAATCGTTCTCTTACCTTATCTAAATCTTCGTTTACAGTACCCTCAGATACTGGGTGCAAAAGGACCTTATCTATTTCGGCAGATATGGGTTCGGCTATTTGGATGAGATCATTTATTAAAGCGTCTTTTTGTAATAACGGGCCAACGAGTGATTCTCTTCTCTGTTCAGTGCTGCCATGCAAGAGTCTTCTAAAGGAATCACCAAAACGATTTATGTTGGCTTGCATATCAAGTTCTAGCTCATCATAGACCGCCTCAGCATCGCTTAATGCTGCCTTTAGGGCATCATCGGAAACATCATTCGATTTAAGAAGGCTACGGAACTCTTTTAACTTAACATCCAGCTTTGCATCTAAGCCCATTAACATAAGTGCTAAGCTGTTAGCACTTTGTTCACATGTATTAATATCTTGAGGCATCGATTAAAACCTACTTACGGGATAAATGATTAGTATAGCCTAAGTCTCAACACTGCCAGCTAAAATGGCTTTTCGATCTCGATAGCAACCGGGAGGTGGTCCGATAAGGCGAAATCGAGTACGGCCATACGTTCAACTTTTAAGTGTTGGCTAATGAGTATTTGGTCAAAACACTTTACCGGACGCCAGCTGGGGTAGGTCGCTCGCGCATGAGCCGACTTTAGGTTGCACTCACTAAGAGGGGAGTCATTAAGTATTCTTAAACTGTGCGTATTCATATCACCCATTATAATGGCATGACGATATCGATTAACGAGGTTTTTAATATAGCGAAGTTGCTTGTTTTGAGCCTCGCGTGTTAACGCTAAATGAACGACCACAATTAATACGGGTTCGATATCGCCAATTTCGAATGCTATCGCACCACGACCCTTTAGTCCGGGAAGGGCATGGTTATCGATTCTAATCGGCTGTAAATCACTGATCACGCCATTACTGTGTTGACCCCATTTACCTAAATTACGGTTGCGTTGTTGATGCCAAAATTCTTTGTTGGCGGCTTTTGCAAGGTAATGAATTTGATTTATGAATTGCGTTCTGTAACTTCCACCATCGACCTCTTGAAGTGCTACTAGGTCAAAGTGCTGTATTAATTGAGCAATTTTATCAAGGTTTGTTAAACGGGATTTAGAAGGGAGTATGTGTTGCCATGCCCGAGTTAAGTAATCTCGGTAGTGGCGAGTTTGAATGCCTACTTGAATGTTATAGGACAATAACTTGAGCGTGTCTTTCTGATGATTCGCTTGATCGTGCAGGTAGCGTTGCCAAGGCTCCAGTACAACGGGGGTGCACATCTGTTTGTATGACAAGTTGTTTAACATGCTGGCAACGCAATGAAGGTGTTTTTATAGACTAGCAGATTTTGAAATGAATTCTGTAGAAATTACCGATAAAGAAGTCACCCGCACTCTTTTTAGTGCGGGTGTAACTATTTATTGTGCAGCGTCACGCTCAACAAGCCACTTTGCAACTTCTAAAGCGACATTATTGCCACCAACCGCGCCAGAGTCTATTAAGTATTTACCATTGGCCATAATTGATGGCGTGCCTTGAATTCCGCTCTTACCGGTTAACTGAATACTTTGATTCACTTTTCCAGCTACGCCAAATGAATTAGCCATCGCCATATATTGATCTTCTGACACGCCAAAACGAGTAAAGAACTTCGCGAAAGCTTTATCTGAACGCATGGGTTTACGTGCTACGTGAAACTCATTGTAGATTGCTTGGTGGGCATCGTCATTGATCTTTAGTAGCACAGAGGCGTAGTAAGCCTTCACTTCGGCAGATTGACGCTCGTTAAACATGACAGGTACTGGTGAAAATCGAATGTTTTCCGGTAGGCTCTTTTTAAAAGCTTGAGCGGCGGGTTCTAGATTGAAACAATGAATACAGCCATAACTGAAGAACTCTGTAATCTCTCCAATTTCATCACCACTGTAAGTTGTAGGTAGTGGGTTGGCTAGAGTTCGATAGTGAACACCTTCTACCCATTTATCTTCAGCGGCGGCGAAAAGTGACACCGCGCATAAGGCCGCTGTAATCATAAGTTTTTTAATCATGTTCGTGCTCCAAAAAAAAGAATGTCTTGTCTGCTCTATAGTGCCTTGAGGGCTTAAACAAAAAAAGCGAGTAGAAGTCTCCTTCTGCTCGCTTTTCAGTATCTTTACTGCGCTTGAATATAAGCTGAACAATAAATCTTAATGTAGACCTTGGATATAACTTGCTAAGGCTTCAATTTCGAAATCTTTCAAATTGAAAGCAATGCTACGCATAATTTTTGCTTCACCATCATTAATGCGGTTATCAGCCGCTGGCGCATCAAAACGATATCCTTTTTGGAATTTCTTCAATTGCGCGATGGTGTAATCAGCGTGTTGGCCCGATAACGCAGGGAAACCGCCTAATGCAATACCTTCCCCTTTAGGAGAGTGGCAACCTGCACAGGCAGGAACGCCCGTTTTAGCATTTCCGGCTTTATACAAAGCTTCGCCTAGTTTAACTAGTTCAGGGTCCGCTTGACCTACTTGAGTACTTTGAGCAGCGTAAAAAGCGCTGATATCTTCAAGTTGTTGATCAGTGTAGGGTGTTAATAGGCCGGTCATCTCAACAATGACACGATTGCCTTCTTTAATATCCTTTAACTGCTTAACCAAGTACTTTTCACCTTGGCCGGCCAATTTAGGAAAAGTAGCGACGGCGCTGTTACCATCGGCACCGTGGCACCCTGCACATACAGCAGTCAGTGCTTTACCATCTTCTGCATTACCAGCAGCATTGGCGCCAGCGGCCAAACCGGCAATGACTAAAAAGCTTACTAATAGTTTTTTCATATCGCATTCCAGGCTAAATTTTTGTCATTGTTCGCACCAGCACTATCGCTGAGCCATTAATAAAGTGCCGATAGTATATAGAGTAGATCAGAAAACCGCTACAATGCTAATTACATCATCAAACTTTTAAATGGTTCTATATGTCTTCAATTAAGTATGACTCCGCCGAATTTATGACCAGCGCAGCAAAATATTCGCAATGCCCAGCCGATATAGGCTCCGAAGTGGCCTTTGCAGGTCGATCTAATGCCGGTAAAAGTTCTGCTATGAATACAATCACCCGAAACTCAAAGCTCGCGAGAATTTCAAAAACACCGGGACGCACTCAATTACTGAATTTTTTTACCTTATCAGGTGGTGAATACCGTTTAGTCGATCTCCCAGGTTATGGCTTTGCCAAAGTTAATAAAAATATGAAAGCCGATTGGGAAGAAAATATCGGCGAATATATGGCAGAGCGACTCAGTTTAAAAGGTGTCGTTCTTTTGATGGATATTAGACACCCGTTGACTGAATTCGACCGAATGATGATCGACTGGGCTGTAACCGCTGAAATGCCATTGCGCGCAGTGCTTACTAAATCTGACAAATTAAAAAAAGGTCCGGCAAAGAGCACCTACTTAAAAGTACAAGCTGAGCTGCATTCTAAAGCGCCCTGGTTAAGTGCTCAAATGTTCAGTTCGTTAAAGAAAGAAGGCGTGCCTGAATTAAATCAATGGATCACTGAACAGTTAACTGACGTAAACAACGAAGAAGAGCCGAACGAAGAATCAGTTTGAGCAAATGTATCGGCCTGATACCAATAAATTGCCTTCATCATCGACCAGTTCAAAGTGATCTAATGTGCACAGCAGCGTTGGCTTTGACGGTTGGGAAACAGGGCGAATAAAGTTGATATCCATACTGCGTATCGTGCATTTCCAGTGCTTTCCTAAAGTGGCCACAACGACGTTTAAGGTACATAAGCCTTGTATAAACGATTTTTTATGACCAAACAGGCGAGCGCCAATAGAGGAAATGTGCATTGGGTTCAAATCGCCCGATAACTTACCGTATTGCTGGCCCAGTGAGCGACCAATATCTATTTTTAAGCTGTCGGCCATTTTATTATTTAATAAGGTGGCCTTGGTGTTTCGGCGCTGAGTTTCTTCGCTGCTCAAATTAAGTTGTTTTACGAAATCCTCATCTAAGCCTGCAACGTAGAGTTCATCTTCCAGATGCATAATGTCTTGGCCGCGAACATTTTTTACAATTGATAAAAAACGAATCATAACGGCGCGCTTGCTGTGCGGTTTCACGCCCAAATAATGCACATAGGTAGAATAATGCTCGCCAACCTGAAAGCCGTCTTTACTCAACATTAGCAGCCGACTGCTTAAGTGCATTATGCGCCCAAAACTGATGCCAATCTCCTTGAGCACTTGCATCAAAGCCCAAACACCGGCCGGTGCACTAAACGTAAATGCCTGCGGATAGGGTAAATCATAGCCAGTAAGTTTGAGCCATGCCGCCATCTTTTTTTCTGTTAAAAACCAGGTGGTTTTCATGGGCGGCAGTTCAGAATTTAAAGAGAGGGTTTCATCTTGAGAGATGCTTTTAAAAACTTTGTAATAAAACTTTGTCGCATAGCCAAAGCCAGAAGAGGGCGTTTCAAACCATTTGGATTTTAATTTGGCCATAAAAAAAGCATCTGATATGGAAGAGAGTGGGTTGCTTATTCAATGAATATAGCAGAAAACCACTATAGTAAATTGTCATTACTAATAATTAAACTGGAAACCTGACTAAAAGGCCAATTAAATAATTAACCCTACCTCATGACGATTGGCTTACAGGCCGCTATACTAGCGGTCTTTGTCGAGTGCTTCCTTTATGAAAAAACGTTTTATCGCCGGTGTAGTGTGCCCAAAATGTGGTGCTGCCGATGCAATGCGTGCAGGTGAAAATGAAGACGGAACGGTCTTAGAGCGCGAATGTGTAGACTGTGGCTTCACCGACAAGCTCAGCACGGGGTTGAATGTACCGAATGAGCTCACGACTCGGGTGAATGACCCATTAAAACCTTCAACAGAACATGAACCGGTACAAATCGTAAAATTTATTGAATAAGGAACGTCCTGCTGTGTCTAGTCATACCAATTCTCCGCTTGTAGGAATCATCATGGGGTCTCAATCTGATTGGGGGACCATGAGTCATGCCTCTGAAACACTCACATCCCTTGGCATCAACCATGAATGTAAAGTGGTCTCTGCCCATAGAACGCCTGATTTATTATTTGAATATGCCACAGAAGCCGACACTCGAGGCCTTAAAGTAATCATTGCCGGAGCCGGCGGTGCAGCCCATTTGCCAGGAATGTGCGCAGCTAAAACACATTTACCCGTTTTAGGGGTGCCGGTGCAAAGCAGTATGCTCAGTGGCGTAGACTCGCTGCTGAGTATTGTGCAAATGCCGGCCGGCATTCCAACAGGCACCCTAGCTATTGGTAAAGCTGGGGCAATTAACTCAGCTTTAATGGCAGCCAGTATTCTGTCGTTGAATGACGAATCTATCAAAGCGGCATTACTATCTTATCGGACAAAGCAGACCGACACCGTGTTAGCAAACCCAATTCCAGGTGAGGTGAAATGAAATTAGCAATCGTAGGCGGAGGACAGCTGGGTCGAATGATGGCTCAAGCTGCACTGCCATTGGGAATAAAGACGGTTCTACTTGATCCATCGGATCAAGCCTGTGGAGGTGATTGCGGCGATTTGATCATTGCCGATTACGCTGATGAAAATGCTCTAGACCAACTGACGGATAAAACAGACGCGGTGACGTTTGAGTTTGAAAATGTCCCTGCCGCTGCATTTGCTAGACTTGAGCGAGCTTTGCCAGCATTTCCGCCAGCGAAAGCGCTCGATACGGCTCGTGATCGTTGGAATGAAAAATCGTTGTTTCAATCGTTAAACATTGCAACCGCGCCGCTCGCGTTAGTTGATGATCAAGCAAGTTTAGAAGCGGGTTTAGAAAAAGTAGGGTTGCCTGCCGTGTTGAAAACACGCACCCTTGGCTATGATGGCAAAGGGCAAAAAGTTATTCGCGAGAACAAAGACATCGCCGGTACTTTTACAGAGCTGGGCTCGGTGCCAATGTTACTGGAAGGGTTTGTAGCATTTGATTACGAGGTGTCTTGTATCAGTGTTCGGTCGAAGCAGGGCGATTGTAAGTTTTACCCGTTAGTTGAAAATGAACACCGCCAAGGCATATTGCACAAGAGCCAACCATTGATAAACCATCCGTTGCAATCTAAAGCTGAACAGGCCGCACAATCCGTCATGAACGCTCTCGATTATGTCGGTGTAATGGCGTTTGAATTTTTTGTAAAAGGTGATGAGCTGATAGCTAATGAAATAGCCCCTAGAGTCCATAACTCTGGACACTGGAGCATAGAAGGCTCTGCTTGCAGCCAATTTGAAAATCACGTTCGTGCTGTTATGGGTCTTCCATTAGGTTCTACAGAAACGTTACACCCAATAGCAATGCTTAATGTAATCGGTGCACGTCCAGATATCTCGAAACTTTTGTCGGTTCCTGGAGTGCATCTAAACGATTACGGTAAATCAGAACGGCCAGGACGGAAAATTGCACATATCAATATAAGTGCACCTTCTCAAGCCGAGTTAACGGTTCGTGTTAAAGCCGTTGAAGCATTGTTGGTTAATCAGCTTTAGTCGAATCGCAGTCATGCTTCTGGCGTGGTATTTAAGGTTAATAGACACGCCGGAAGAAAACGGTCAATAACCAAAGTGACCGCACCATAAACATACAATGAAAGCTCAACCACAACCCTGTGTTGGACTCGATTAAAAACCAACTGATGCCAAAAAAGCTTAAAAAGCCAAAGACCACGCTGTTACGCATGGCTTTTGATTCTCGTGCACCTATGAATATACCGTCTAACCAAAATGCTAATCCACCCGTGATCGGTAGCCACGCAATGAGCCAGATGACTTGATTGGCTTCGATAAGCACATCTGGCTGGCTATTCAGTAATGCCACAAAATGGCTGCCGAACACACCAAAAAAAGCGCTCATGGTGAGCATAAATCCAACCGTTAAGAAGAATGTGGTTTTAAACACTAACCTTTTGAGTGGCTTATTGTTGCGACCAATAGCATGCCCTGTTTGAGCCTCTGCAGCAGCGGCAGTGCCGTCTAAAAAATGCGAAATAAAGTAGAAAAACTGCAGCAGTAACCCATTGGCTGCAAGCGTAGACGCTCCTAAATCTGCACTAATTCGACTGAACCATAAAAAACTGGTCAGTAAAATAAAGGTACGAACAAAGATATGGGAACTGACTTCGAAGATTGGTTTAAAAGCCCGCCATTTAATGCTAAATGAACTAACTTTCTCGTTTTTTAAAGACGTTGACTGAAAAGTTCGCCACAATCGCCACAATATTAAACTTAGGCCAAGGTACTCACTGATAACTGTACCCCAAGCAATGCCATCAATTGTCATGCCCAGCCCATAAACGAACCATAGGTTTAAGCCGATATTTGCCACTTGGCTTACGGCGACTGTTTGTAAGCCAATCTTTGTGTTTTGCATACCAATAAAAAAGCCCAGCAATAAAGAATTTAACACTAATGCCGGGACGCCAAACATTCGGATACTTAAATACAGTTGGGCTTGTTCTGCGACGGCCGCTGGCGGGTTTATAAACGTTAGCCCTACTTTGATAAAAATCGGCGAAAACAAAATGAACGATACGATTAAGAAAAGCGCTAAAGCTATGTAGCGATACAACGTCAGTTTTAACTCGGAGTAATTTTTCTGGCCAAGGAGTTGCGATGTAAACCCCGATAAACCCATGGCCAGAAAATTAAAACCACCAAATACATAAGCCATGAGTGCCAGGCCCGCAGTTACACCCGCTAAATAGAGGCTGTTGTCGAGGTGGCCGAGTATCGCCGCATCGGTTAACCCTAATAATGGCATAGACATATTCGCCAATATAACGGGCCACGCTAGCGACCAGCTTTTAAAAAGTGCTGTTTTTTCCTCTTTTGCAAAAATATTTGCGAAAAAATTAAATATTTTTAATGACATAGATCAACTTTAAGTGACTGATTTATATAGATTTTCTCACAAATATTCATCGGCTGATGGTTTTTTGATCTAAAAACCCTCTTGGGTGTTTAAATTAACACTGTTTATACTAAGGGAGTAAGGATTTCATCGGTTTCTATAAGGATTCTAAGAAAACTTATTCAATTGAGTTAATTGAATCCTTTGATGACCAAAAATAACAATAAACAGGGGTGAATTATGCCGTTTAAGCTGCTTGTTAGAACAGTGGCACTACTGGTCTTTGCGTTGAGTTCTCTCGCGCATGCCGACTGGGAATTAAATATGCCACGAGGTGTCACAGACATAAGTGCGGATGTGTATGGTCTGCACATGCTGACGTTTTGGGTCTGCGTTGTCATTGGCATACTGGTGTTTGGTGTCATGTTCTACGCAATGTTCAAACACAGAAAATCAAAAGGGGCCGTTGCCTCTAATTTCCATGAAAGTACAAAAGTAGAATTACTTTGGACCATTATTCCAACCATCATCATTGTTGCCATTGGTGTTCGAGCCTTCTTTACATTGGAAAAAATGTACGATTTTGAAGACTCCTCTATGACGGTAGAAGTTGTTGGTTATCAATGGAAGTGGCGTTATACCTATTTGGATGAAAACCCAGATGAACAAGTGAGTTTCTTCTCAACGTTAACTACGCCTCAAGATCAGATTAATAACCTACAAGAGAAGTCAGAAAACTACTTACTTGAAGTTGATGAGCCGTTGGTTTTACCTGTCGGCACGAAAGTTCGCTTTGTGTTGTCGTCTGCTGATGTAATTCACAGCTGGTGGGTACCGCAGTTAGCCGTTAAGAAAGATGCTATTCCAGGTATTGTGAATGAAAGCTGGACCATTATTAATGAACCAGGCACATACCGTGGTCAGTGTACTGAGCTGTGCGGTAAAGATCATGGCTTTATGCCAGTAGTAGTAATTGCAAAGCCTCAAGCTGAATTTGATGAGTGGTTAGCGGGCAAGAAAGAAGAAGCCCGTAAATTGGCTGAGTTAACACAAAAAGATTGGACCTTTGATGAACTCATGACCTTGGGTGAATCGGTTTACCAGAAGAACTGTGCCTCTTGTCACCAAGCCAATGGCGAAGGTGTACCGGGTGTATTCCCTGGCTTAAAAGGAAGCCCAATTGCCACCGGCGCTGTATTTGATCATTTAGATGTAGTGATTAATGGGTCTGCGAAGAACCCAGCCATGTCAGCCTTTGGTGCACAACTGAGCGAAGTAGATCTAGCTGCGGTTATTACTTACGAGCGAAATGCGTGGGGCAATGACATGGGCGATATGGTTACGCCAGTAGACGTTCTCAACTTTAATTCGGGTCAATAGGAGATTTGTTATGACAGCAGTTACCGATCATCACGATGATCATGAACATCATGGCCCGGCTAAAGGTATAGGCCGCTGGTTATATTCTACCAACCACAAAGACATCGGCACACTGTATCTATGGTTCAGTTTTGCCATGTTTATTTTAGGTGGTGCTTTTGCAATGGTCATCCGTGCTGAATTATTTCAGCCGGGTTTGCAATTAGTTCAACCTGAGTTTTTCAACCAAATGACTACCATGCATGGTTTGGTGATGGTATTTGGTGCAGTTATGCCAGCGTTTGTGGGTTTAGCCAACTGGATGATTCCACTCATGATTGGTGCGCCAGATATGGCGTTACCACGTATGAATAACTTGAGTTTTTGGATTCTTCCTTTTGCGTTTGCCATGTTGGCGAGCACGTTGTTTATGGAAGGCGGCGCACCTAACTTTGGTTGGACCTTTTACGCGCCATTATCGACAACGTATGCGCCTCCAAGTGTAACCTTCTTTATTTTTGCGGTTCATATTATGGGTGCGAGCTCAATTATGGGGGCAATTAACGTTGTTGCGACCATTTTGAATATGCGCGCTCCAGGCATGACTTGGATGAAGATGCCATTATTCGTGTGGACGTGGTTAATCACGGCGTTCTTGTTGATCGCGGTAATGCCAGTGTTGGCTGGCGTGGTTACGATGATGTTGATGGATATTCACTTCGGCACCTCTTTCTTTAATGCCGCAGGGGGTGGCTCACCGGTATTGTTCCAGCATTTATTCTGGTTCTTTGGTCACCCAGAAGTGTACATCATGATTTTACCGGCCTTTGGTGTGGTTTCCGCTATTATTCCAACCTTCTCGCGTAAGCCACTATTTGGCTATGCGTCCATGGTATACGCCACTGCGTCGATTGCTTTGTTGAGTTTCATTGTTTGGGCTCACCACATGTTTACCGTTGGTATCCCATTTGCCGGTGAATTGTTCTTTATGGCCGCCACCATGCTGATCTCGATTCCGACAGGTGTGAAAGTATTTAACTGGGTCACCACTATGTTCCGTGGTTCGATCACATTTGAAACTCCGATGCTGTTCTCAATCGCCTTCGTGGTGTTGTTTACCATTGGTGGCTTCTCAGGGTTGATGCTTGCGGTGGCTCCTGCAGATTTCCAGTATCACGATACTTACTTTGTTGTTGCTCACTTCCACTATGTTCTTGTTCCGGGTGCTGTATTCTCAATTATGGCGGCTGCCTATTACTGGTTACCTAAGTGGTCAGGCAAAATGTACAACGAGACATTAGGTAAGGTTCACTTTTGGTTGAGTTTTGTGGGCGTTAACTTAACGTTCTTCCCACAACACTTTATTGGCTTGGCCGGCATGCCACGTCGAATTCCGGACTATGCCGTGCAATTTGCCGATTTCAACATGGTGTCGAGTGTGGGTGCGTTCTTGTTTGGTGCGAGCCAGATCTTATTCCTGTACATCGTGATCAATACGATTATGGCAGGTAAGAAAGCACCAGCTAAACCTTGGGAAGGTGCGGAAGGGCTTGAGTGGACTGTACCATCTCCAGCGCCGTTCCATACTTTTTCTACGCCTCCTAAAGTAGATTAAGAAGACGTTATTGCTATGACTGAACATACACAGACAGATCAGCCAATATCTCATAAAAAGGTGGTCATCAGCTCAGTGCTGGTGGTTATTGGGATGGTTCTGTTTGTGTACTTCGTACTTCGACCGATGTATTACCTGATATGTGAATGGACTGGTATTACCGGCAGCACATTTGAGGAGGTCGAAGCACGATCGTTCGAGGTTGATTACGATCGCCCAATCAAAGTTCAGTTTTTAGCAATGAATAACGCCAGTATGCCCTGGAAGTTTAAGCCGGTAGAAACGGAAATAATTGCTTACCCTGGTGAGCAAACGTCTATTTTCTACTACGCTAAAAATACCAGTCAGCGAGATATGGTGGCTCAAGCGGTTCCGAGTTTATCGCCTTTTGATGCAACCAATTATTTTTTAAAAACTGAGTGCTTTTGTTTTAATTCGCAGCCATTGGCGGCTGGTGAAGAGGTCGATATGGGGTTGGTTTTTCAAATAGATCCCGATTTACCGGAGTGGGTAAAAACGATCAGCTTAACCTATTCACTCTTTGATATTACCGAAAGCGCACAACTTGCTGAACAAAAGACCGTTAACAACAGTGATCAAGCAACCAACTAGGTTGTTCGATTAAGAGTACATCAAACACAATAAAAACAATTGGAGAGCAACATGACCTCATCCAGTCAACATACAGAACATGATCATTATTATGTTCCAACGCAATCACGATTGCCGGTATGGACCGCATTTGCAATGTTCCTTACCGTTTTTGGTGCGGGCAGTTTATTCAATGATATGTCTAAGGGCATTGAATCGAATGCCCAGTGGATACTATTAGCCGGATTTATTGCATTAGCCTTTGTGCTTTATCTTTGGTTTGCAGCCACGATAAAGGAAAACCAAGCCGGTTTAGTAAATAAGCAGCTTAAACACTCCTACGTTTGGGGAATGGGCTGGTTTATTTTCTCTGAAGTGATGTTTTTTGCTGCATTCTTCGGTGGGCTTTTTTACATTCGTAACTTTGTTGGTCCTTGGATCGGAGGCGAAGGCGCCAAGGGTGTTACAAATTACCTTTATGAAGGCTTTAGCTACAGCTGGCCTATGTTGAGTAACCCCGACAACAGTTTGTTTACGCCACCTACAGAAGTAATCAATGCTTGGCATTTACCTCTGTTGAACACAATTCTATTAATTACATCTAGTATTACCCTAACGTTTGCTCACCATGCATTGCGCGCACGTAAGCGTAAGCAATTAAACATTTGGATGGCCATAACCGTGGCATTGGGTTTAACCTTTTTATTCTTCCAAATTGAAGAATACATTGAGGCTTACACCCATCTAGGGCTAACACTGCAATCAGGAATATATGGATCAACCTTCTTTATGTTGACCGGCTTCCACGGTGCCCACGTTACCATTGGTACTTTTATGCTGATTGTACAAATGATTCGTGGCTTTAAAGGTCACTTTGAACCGGACGATCATTTTGGCTTTGAAGCGACCGCATGGTATTGGCATTTTGTTGATGTTGTGTGGGTCATGTTATTTGTATTTGTTTATATCGTATAAATAAACACTCTGGGCAGGTTTAGTATTTGCCTGTCCAGGGTGCTCCTATCGTCAACTCCCCAGTAAAAAAACCAATTGCCACAACGACGCCAATAGCCACAGCTAGAGTCACTCGAATGGTTAGCCAGTTTAGAGTCTTTGATTTTCCATGCGCTTGACCTTGCTCTTTAAAAAGAGCTTTTAGTGAGGCCGCAAGTGACACTAACATTGCAATGATTAAAATCACGAGAATAAATTTATACATGAAAGTACCTGTCATAGTTGTATTAAAGCGGTTTAAGCCCGGTAAGTTATTAACGGTGTTTTTTACGGTATTTTTTTGTTTATTCTTAACCTTGGGTTTTTGGCAATTAAATAGAGCACACGAAAAATCGGTCTTAGCTGAGCAGGTTAATTCATCGGCCAGCCAATTTGAAGCCTCGACCAACCCATCACCTTATCAATCCTTTAAAATAGCAGGGCAGTTTACTGAGCTGCCAACCTTTTATATGGATAACCGAACGCTGAATGGGCAGGCGGGTTACGAGGTTTGGTTGTTCTTTGAAACCAAGCAAGGCCGCTGGTTGGTTTCTTCTGGGTGGGTCGCTGGGCTAAATACTCGCGAAAAAATGCCTAGCTTTGAGCTTTCGACAAAACCCCAAGCTATTGAAATTATTGTACGACCCGATTCAGAAAATCCGCTGTACGGTGTCGATACAAACACGCCCTTGAACGACGGTAAAAGTGTTTGGTTGGTACAAAGCCTAAATCAACAATGGATTGAAAATTTATACCCTAAAAAGCCATTGCTCGGATTGGCTCAATTAAAAGATTCTGAGCTCTTTGGCGTAGGACCTAGTGTTTGGCAACCATCAGTCATGACGGTAGAAAAACACCTTGGGTATTCATTGCAATGGTTTGGTATGTCGATAGCTTTGCTGGGCATGTTTTTGTATGCTGGCTTTTCTAGAAAGCAACAACAATAAAATTTTAGAGGATGTAACCGTGTCACAGAATTCAGCCGTTTCTCCGGCGCAGAGTGCTCCATACAGTAAAATGCAACTACTCATCATTCTTTTAACGCCTATTATAGTGATGGGCGCTTCTAGTTGGTTGTATTTTAGTGGGGTGTTAATGCCAGATGGTCACACCAACAAAGGCGTACTGTTGACGCCGGTATTGTCCGTGACTGACTTTGGTTTTCCTGAGCCCGTCATTAGCGAAGAGCGTCAGTGGATGATGATTCAACTTTCTACTGATTGTACCGAGCAATGTGAAGAACGTGTCTACGTACAACGCCAAATTCACGTAGCATTGGGTAAGCTGGAATCGCGTATTGATCGCGTGTTGCTGACTGAAAACTCGAACAGTGACCAGTTAAAACAAAACTTCCCTCGATTAACGATAAAGCCAATCACTCAACTGGATTTAAGCGAACAATTGCGTGAGCGCGTTCCTGAAGAAGTGTTATTAAACAACCCTGTGTTTATTGCCGACCCTTTTGGAAACGTCATGCTCTACTTTACAGATGAACATGATTATAAAGCCCAAATCAGTGACATTAAGAAGTTACTGAAATTATCGACAATAGGGTGATGCCATGAGCTTTAGAAAAGTAAAACCCGGTTTTGGGTTGTCTCTATTAGCGACCATAGTGGTGTCCGTTGTCGTTGTTTTGGGTGCATTCACTCGATTAGTCGACGCAGGGTTAGGCTGTCCAGACTGGCCAACCTGCTACGGTCATATTTGGGCACCAACGACAGAAACTGAGATTGCTGCGGCGAACGGTGCCTACCCCGAGATTCCGGTTGATCTGAATAAAACTTGGCCAGAAATGGTTCATCGCTATTTTGCGTCGAGTTTAGGGTTGATCATCATCGCCATTGTCGCGGTATCGGTTCGGCATCGAAAATTGCCGGATCAGCCATTTAAACTGCCGTTGTTTTTATTGGCGTTTGTCATTATTCAAGGCATTTTCGGTGCTTGGACTGTGACCATGAAATTATTGCCTCAAGTGGTAACGGCTCACTTATTGGGTGGGTTTACAACCTTTACCTTATTAGTCATTTTAACCTTACGATTAAGTGGTCTTAATTTTCCAAAAATTTCTTTGTTAAACCGTGCACTCAAGCCGAAACGATTGGCTGCGGTGTCATTGCTCGCGGTCATTATACAAATCTTTTTAGGCGGCTGGACCAGCTCGAACTATGCCGCTATGGCCTGCCCAGACTTACCTACTTGTCAGTTACAATGGTGGCCAGAAGCAGATTTTAAAACCGGTTTTGATCTTATTCATCCAATAGGTCCTAACTATCAAGGTGGCACTTTAGATTTGCCTGCACAAATAGCTATTCATTTGTCGCATCGTATTGGAGCGATGGTTGTTACCTTGCTGAGCTTGATGTTAGTTGCCGTGTTATACATGCGAGGACTGAAGCCATGGGCGATGGGTTTGCTCACGCTATTAGCCATTCAAGTTAGCTTAGGGCTCAGTAACGTTTATTTTGGATTACCGCTGTCTGTTGCGGTACTGCACAATCTTTTTGGTGCACTTTTACTTATTTATCTCGCGGTTTTGAATGTAATGCTCAACCGTAAGGAGCCTGTTTATGTCTGATCACGCCATTGCACCCACGTCCGATTCTTGGCGAGAAATACTCGCCGACCTGTTTGAAATGACCAAGCCCAAAGTGGTGTTTGTTATGCTAATTACCGTTTGGGTTGGTATGGCACTGACCCCAATCGGCGCTATTCCATGGCTCGCGGTAATAGCAGGAAATATAGGGATTGCAGCATTAGCCGGTGCTGGTGCGGCCTTTAACCATATTCTTGATGAGCACATTGACCAGAAAATGGCTCGAACCCACAAACGCCCAGTTGCAACGGGTCGTATCAGTCGTAAAGCGGGTCTTATTTTTGCAACGAGCCTATCCGTCTTTGGTTTTGTTGTGCTCATGGCATTTACCAATGCGTTGACAGCTTGGCTTACCTTGTTTTCAATGGTTGGGTATGCGCTGGTGTATACGGCGTTTTTAAAGCGCGCAACGCCACAAAATATTGTCATTGGTGGTTTAGCCGGAGCAATGCCTCCTTTGCTGGGCTGGACAGCGATTACTGGACACATTATGGGGCTTCCACTGTTGCTGGTTTTAATTATCTTTGCTTGGACACCGCCCCATTTTTGGGCGTTAGCCATTCACCGTAGAGATGATTATGCGCGCGCGGAAATTCCTATGATGCCAGTAACCCACGGTATTGCCTTTACTAAAATCCAAGTCTGGCTGTACAGCTGGTTGTTGTTGTCTATCTCGATGCTACCGGTTGCATTGGGCTCATTAGGATTAATATATGCCGTTTCAGCGCTTATTTTAGGTGCGCGATTCTTGCAGTGGAGTTTTTGGCTGTTGTATGACAAGAAACCAGATGCTGCGTGGGGTACGTTTAAATACTCAATTACCTATTTAATGGTGTTGTTTGTCATGATGCTGGTAGATCGCTTTACCTGGCCGTGGCTAGCTACTTTCATAAATTAAACCACTTAAACGAATAACAGAGCGATATTACAGAATGAGCACACGCACTGCCGCACAAAAGAAATCCATTCGACTGACCGTAGGTATATTGATTTTTATTATTACCAGCATTGTTGCTGGTATTGTGCTTCAGGTATTAACAACAAAACCAGATGTAAAGTCGGCGTTGTCGGGTTATTCGGTCATTTGGTTTGAAAAGCCAAGATTAATTCCTGATGTTGCATTGGTCGATCATCAAGGTGCCACTTTTTCAATTGAGCAGTTTAAAGGTCAATGGGATTTAATTAACTTTGGTTACACACATTGCCCTGACATTTGCCCAACTAATATGGCCGATATGAACATTGTTCATCGATTAATGACTGAGGCAGGAGAAGCAGACTCGATAAACTTTTGGATGGTAACGGTTGACCCAGCACGAGATACCGTTGAAAAACTCAGCCTTTATGTACCTTATTTTAATAAAGCCTTTACGGGCCTAACGGGCGATTTGGATAACATTCAAGCCATAGCAACGTCGATGAGTGCCGTTTTTTATCAAGAAGGTACTGGAGAAGGGTATACCGTTGCGCACAGTGACAACTATGCGGTAATTGACCCAAATGGCCATTTTGTCGCTCTACTAAGACCACCGCATAAACCGCAATCTATGTTTGAAGCGTTGTCGATTATGATGAGCGCTTGGTCTGGAGCCTAGAGGATGACTAAAAATTAACCTGTCGACAGCCGAACGGGTTCTATGTGACACTGTAGCGCTAAATGGAGGTTAGCCATGAAAGCCCTATTTCCTGAGATTAGACCTTATATGACGACCATGCTGCCAGTTTCAGATGGTCATCAGTTGTACGTTGAGTGCTCTGGCACTCAATCAGGAATTCCCGTTTTAGTGATACATGGTGGTCCTGGTGCGGGTTGCTCAGATAAAATGCGGCGATTCTTTGACCCAGAGCGTTACAACATCATCGTATTCGACCAGCGCGGTGCCGGTCGGTCTACACCTCATGCCAGTATCGAACATAATACGCCCAGCCATATTCTGGACGACATTGAAGTGCTTAGGAAGCATCTAGGCATCTCTCGTTGGGTGTTGTTTGGGGGCAGTTTTGGCGCAACATTAGCTTTACTCTACGCCCAACATTTCTCAAAACATGTCTGCGGATTAATATTAAGAGGCGTGTTTCTAGGCAGACAACAAGATTTAGATTGGCTCTATAAAAATGGCGCAGGGCGCTTTTTTCCTGAAGAGTGGCAACTGTTCTTAGAGCCGTTGCAAAGTAACGTTAAAGCTAACGTTATTGATCAATACTATCAAATATTACAAGGCGATAACGATTTAGCGAGAGTTGCCGCCGCTAAAGCGTGGGCTCGATGGGAGGCGGCGAACAGTTCATTTCGCCCAAATCAAAGTTCAAAAGAATACTTTACCGCAACCCATGTAGCCTTAGCGCTGTCGTGTATATCAAGCCATTATTTTAAAAATAAATGTTTCTTAGATGAGAACCAAATTCTCGACAATATAGCCAAGATCGCCGATATTCCTGGCCATATTGTGCACGGACGATACGATATGGTTTGCCCACCTGAGCAGGCTTATATACTTTCCGAACACTGGCCGTTGGCTAAGTTGAATATAGTACGTGAAGGTGGCCATTCAGCGTTTGATAACGCCATGCTAGATGCACTGATATGCGTAACGAACGATTTTGCGAAACAGTTAGGAGCGCCAGAAACAGAAGCATGAAAGCCTTAGTTCAAAGAGTTGTCGAAGCGCGAGTAGAAGTTGATGGCCAGGTGGTTGGAGCTATATCACAGGGCATGTTGGTGCTCATTGGCATCGATGCACATGACAACCAAGACTCTGTAAAAAAGCTTTCAGATAAGCTGTTAAAGTATCGAATTTTTGTTGATGATAGCGGTAAAATGAACCTAAACGTTCAGCAAATAAATGGACAGCTTTTGCTCGTTTCGCAATTTACCTTATCTGCGGATACTCACAAAGGGTTAAGACCCGGCTTTTCAAGCGCGGCTACCCCAGAACAAGGTCGCAAGCTTTTTGACTACGCATGCCAGTATATTAAAAACCAACGACCTGATACACAAATGGGGGTATTTGGCGCTGATATGCAGGTTTTCCTGCAAAATGACGGTCCAGTGACGTTTTTATTAGAAAACTAATCAAAATCTAAATAAAGCTGACTGTTTAATCAAAAATGAGGTATAAGTACAATTAAGCAACAAATAAATGTAGTTTAATACAAGTCAGTCGTGATTTTTTAGACCTATTTCAAAGAAGAGCTCATTGAATGGAAGCCCAAGTTCAGATAGAACAATGGTTATCTGCTTGTTGGGATATAATGATTAGTGAGCCTGCTAAGGCCATAACATTAGCCAACCAAGTTATAGATAACTCAGAACCTCAGAGCGAATATCGTTCTTCAGGTTTGTACTATCGTGGCTTAAGTTATATGTATCAGGGTGACTTTAACCGTGCTTTTGATGAACTCACCGACGCCCTACACCACGCCCATGAACACCACTTTGATTTAAATACTTCGCGTATAAACAATGCTTTGGGTATGGTGCACCAATCCAATGGTCGATACGGCCCAGCTTTAGATCACTTTGAACTCACTTCTGAGTTTGCACGCGAATCGGGAAATACCCCGGCGCTAGTACCGCCTTTGTCTAATATGGCTCAAGTATTCTTTGATATGGGTGATTTGGAGTCGGCCAGCGATCAACTCAGAGAAATAGATGAGTTAAATACCAAAATATCTGATGACAATCTGGTGGAGATAGATCTGCTTCGGGCTAGAATTCAGTTAGGTTATCTTAACTTTCAAGAAGCAGAAGCCTACTTGGCTAAGGCGATAGCTTTAGCGCATTCGATAAATTACGCCTCATTTAAGTTACGCTGTCAAGAAGTGCTAGGGCGCTTACGACGTTTGCAAGGGCGATTAGACGAAGCCGAATCGATTTTTAAAGCTTTAATAGAGGACAGTGATATTTATTCTGTCGGATCTGATGCTATTTATATCTATATCGAATTATCTAAGTTGCTGATAAGTAAAGGCCAAATCGATGATGCCATTGAGATAGTTGAAGACGGCATTACTTTTGTTAAACCTTTAAAGCGATCCCCGCAAAACATTAAAGCCTTAGGTCAATTGGCCTATGCCTATGAAATGGCTGAAGATACTCATAATCACGCAAAGGCATTGTCTTTGCTGGTATCGGCTATGAAGCACAGTAGCAAGCGTCAAGGGCAAAGCTTTTTAGATGTGCGCCGCATTAAGCGTCAGCAAGTGAAAGATCAATTTCAAAAGAAGTTGCTCGATCAAGAAAACCAAGCTCTAAAGAGAGCTCAAAACCGATTAGAATTTTTAAATGATATTGCTCATCAGCTAGCTTCAACGTTAAATTTTGTAGAATTGGGACAGCGACTGTTCGATATTTTTAGCCGAAAAGTGGACACTCATTTTTTGTCCTTAGTGACAACAGATTACGAATTGCAAAGTTTAAAATTTCAGTTCGTGATAGACCAAAATGAATTGGTCGAGTCAGAGAATATCCCCTTTAATACGCCCGGAAGTAATATGGTTAAAGCCGCCCTTACACGCAAGGTAGTGGTTATTAATGACGCGCGTAAAGAAAAAGTAGTGAATTTAATTGGTAATCACGCCGTTTCACCTCGAACCATGTTGTTCTTTCCATTGGTTCAAGAAAATGAAGTCATTGGTGTGTTTTCAATTCAGTCGCCAATACCTTCAGCTTTTAGTGAAGAAGAGATTCATTTGTTAGAGGCGGTGACAACGTTTATTTCGATTGCGGTCAGTAATATTCAAAGTCATGAAACAGTGAAGCAGCTCAATAAAATTTTACATCAAGAAAAGCAAGAAATTGAAACTGCACAGCAACGTATCGAACACATGGCGTACCATGATTCTCTTACCAGCTTACCAAACAGAGAGTCGCTCGACATTTTCATTAATGGCCAAATAGAAAAAGCTCGTTTTGAACGGCGTAACTTCCATTTGGTCTATATCGACTTAGATGGATTCAAACCGGTTAATGATCAATTTGGTCATCGAGTTGGTGATCAAGTGTTAATTGTCATCAGTCGTCGAATTCAAAAAGCCTTAAGATCATTAGATTTTGCCGCACGAGTTGGGGGAGATGAATTTGTATTGATCATCGATAGCTTCGATAAAAAGGGCGCAGTTAAGGGTTTCTTAGAGCGCTTACTGGGTGTTATCCAAGAGCCCATTGCGGTTGATCAATATAACTTAACCGTTTCTGCCAGTATTGGTGCCGCCCGTTTTCCTGAACAGGGCTCCGATTTAGACCGCCTGATGCACAGTGCCGATCAAGCAATGTACGCCATTAAACGATTAGGTACCGGTGGTTTTCAATTTGTTGAAAACCATCAGTGAGTGATCATATAGCTGATTATTTTTAATAAAAACAAAAGCAAAAAACCGCTAGCAACCACCCAAGCCCAATACATCAGATGATTCCATAAGTTGGAAAACCAGCCAGACAATCCCGATTTTTTTTGTTGATGTTGAAAAGCAATGTCTATGATCGCAGCGCTGGAAAACAAGAATGCCGTCATCGCAAGAGCCGTAAACCAATACAAAGTATCAAAGCTTGGAAAAATAACCGGCAATGCTAATGTCCCAATGAGTGAGCAAGCGGCAACCCAATATATAGGCTTTGCAAGAAAATGAACTTTTTGAAGCGCTTTAAACAGTGCGTTTTTCATGTGAAATTATACCGCTACAAAAATGAGAGAAGTGCCGGCGACTACGATTGCCGCGGCCATAAAAGACATCATCGAAGGGCGTTCTTTGGTTGCGTACCAAACCAAGGGTAACAATATAATTGGAGTGGTTGCCGATAAAATTGACACGATCCCGAGCGGCGCTAGGTTAACCCCCCAAAGTAGCAAGCTCATGCCCACGCCCATGCCTAAAAAGCCGCTGATAAATACTTGGCCTAAAGATCGACGCGTTAATTGACGGTAAATGGCAAGGCCCCCTAAAGACTTAACGGTAAACACCGCAAGGCCGAGGCAAATGACGGCAACCCAAACTCGGATCATGGTCGCAAAAATTGGATCTTGTCCGCCTTTCATGATGTCATACACCACAAGCGTGCCTATTGACTGGCACAGTGCTGCGCCAAAGCCTGCTACTAGCCCTAAACTGGCTTGCCCTAACGTTTGTTCCCATTGATGTGCGCCTGCTTTTCCACGGCTGGCAATAGCTAAAAAAACACCAAGCATGACTCCAAGTACACCGAGAATATTAAGCCAAACATAGTGTTCACCCAGCAACCAAGCTCCAAAAGCAAAACTCATGGGTGCATTACAGGCAAAAAGTAAACCGGCCATTCTTGGGCCCAGTATCTTTACCGCCGTAAACAGCAGCGTATCGCCTAAAAATATACCGATGAAACCAGAAACAATGAGGATGCCAATATCTTCAGTCGTTGGTGGGTGCCATTGCCCTGAAATGATTAAAAATAAAGTGAGGAATAGCGCCACCATGAACATTCGAATGGCATTAAATGGAATGGGCCCTAATTGGCGAACGGGGCCAACAGAAAGCATGCTACTTACAGCCCAACAGGTAGCCGCGCCAAGTGCAGCAAGATAACCAATAAATTCCACGAAGATCCTTTCAACGAAAAAGCGCGCTAAATAGCGCGCAAATTTGAAAAAAACGGTTAAGCCAACATATACATTAGCAAAACAAGCGTTCTATCATTCAGCCACAATGGCGTCGAGCGTAATTTCAACTCGGCGGTTTTGAGCGCGTCCTTGTTCCGTGCTGTTATCTGCGATGGGTTTTGATTCGCCGTGACCCATCGCTGCAATTCGCTCCACAACAATGCCTTGCTCTAATATAATATTGGCAACCGATGTAGCTCGTTGCTCTGAAAGCAATTGATTGTAAGATTCGCTGCCGGTGCTGTCAGTATGACCGGAAATCGTTACTAGCGTATCATCATATTCTGCGAGTACTTTAGCCACCGACTTTAAGGTTGGTAAAAAGCTACCAGCAACTTCACTGCTGCTCACATCAAAAGTGATGTTACCCGGCATGATAAGTTCGATTTGCCCTTCTTCTGTACGTTTAACCTGAACACCTGAGCCGACTAACTCATCACGTAACTTTTCTTCCTGTTTATCCATGTAGAGGCCAACACCACCACCTGCAACACCACCGATACCGGCACCAATGATTGCACGTTTCATTCGATCTTCTTTAGGCGAAGTGGCTGCACCAATTACGGCGCCAATGAGGCCACCAGCAATGGCTCCTTTAGAAGCACCGCTAATTTGAGATTCACCAGAATAAGCTTCTAATGTTGTACAGCCACTTAAAATAGCTCCAGCAAACAGGGAAGACATACCTAATTTTGTTAAAAGACGCATTTTACGTTGCTCCTATAGTAATGAAGTGCCATTTAATAACATGGATGGCACATAATTTAACAAGGTAAACGACAGGAGGTGACTTACTCAGCCATTTCTTTTAAACGCTTAAGAGGACGAACTTTAACGGCAGTAGAAGCGGGCTTAGCTGCAATCATAATTTCTTCACCGGTGAATGGGTTAACACCTGGACGTGCTTTTCTAGCTGGTTTTTTAACGGTTTGAATTTTTAACAAACCTGGTAATACAAACTCACCACAAGAACGCTTACGAATATGACGTTCAATCACGTCGGCTAACTCATCTAAAACGGAAGCGACTTCTTTTTTGCTCAACTCAGTGTTTTCGGCAATTTCAGATAAAATTTGAGTTTTAGTGTAACGTTCTTTGACTGCTGTTGTTTTTTTAGCCATGTGATAGATCCTTACATGTAGGGTGTTTTTCAAGATAGTTCGCCGAGTATTGCAGAGGCTGTAAAAAAGACAATAGAGAATTTAGCAAAAAAGTAAAAAAACCCACTAATTTCCACTTCATCGGCCAAGCTTTACCCACAATTCTGTGGCGTATTACGACTGAGATTTGATTGCTAAAAATAAATTAGGCTGTCGAATTGATTCGTATTCGGTATCATTCGCCACCCAGTCAAGGAAGCCAACGGCATGACATTGTCAAACATTCGATATTTCCCCCTGCAAATATGGGTTGTATTAATTGGAACCTTTTTAACGCGCGCTGCTTTTTTTATGGTTTGGCCGTTTATGGCGGTGATATTAAATCAACGCTTTGAGATGAGTGAGGCTGTCATTGGTTTTATTTTAAGCCTCAGTGCGTTGGCTAGCGCTTTCTTTTCACTTTATGTTGGCTACTTATCCGATAAATTGGGTCGAAAAGGCTTGATGATGTTGGGGTGCGTAACCTATGTGGTGGCCTTCATCATTTTAGCTATATCTACGACGGCTGTTTGGGTTTCTGTGGGCGCAATGATGGTGGGTATGAGCCGGTCAATGCTAGAAACACCCGCTAGAGCAATGATATCTGATCTTTTGGAAGATAAAGAAATAAGAGATTTAGCCCATCAGGTGCGGTATTACATGGTCAATGTTGGCGCTTCGATGGGGCCTATCTTAGGTTTATATTTAGGCTTCACAGGAGCACAAACCACTTTTTGGTTTGTAGCTTTAACCTATGCGCTCTATGGATTCGGATTTATGTATGTATTCCATTTAGTTAAAAATGAGGTTGAGCCACCAAAAAGTGAGTTGAATTTTCAGCAGACTCTTACCGTATTGCGCCAAGACCGCTCATTCTTGTTATTGATACTGGCTAATATGTTTGTGATGTACAGTTATATGCATCAAGAAACTTCGCTCGTTCAGCATTTAAATCAGCTGGGTGACCGAGTAGTCGATGTGTATACCCCGATGATTTTGATTAACGGCGTGATTATTATTGTTTTTCAGTTTCCGTTGTTAAAGCTTATGTCGGCTTGGCCACTGACCCATCGAGCCTACTTTGGCTTATCGGGCTTTGCGTTGGCATTTTTAATGTATGCCTTTACACCACTCGATGCGCCTGTCTATTGGTGGTTTGCAGGCGCCACCGTGTTGGCCATCGGTGAAGTGGTGTTGTTTCCTACCTTCAATTTATTTATAGACCGAGCCGCACCAGCGCATATGCGTGGCAGTTACTTTGGTGCCGGCAGCCTTGCCGCCATTGGAGTGAGTTTGTCGCCGTTAATTGGCGGAATAATACTGCAGTTTTTTGGCGGTACGGCACTGTTTGTTTCGACCGCTTTTGTGTGTGTTATCGCTGGTATTTTTTATCACCTATCGGATAAACAACGTAGGCTACAATCTCCAGTAGTTAGCTAACATTCATCGGTGACCATATTAATCGTGCATTCTGGTAGGCCAAACGAGTCATAAAATACGTAGCAACCCGGGTTAAGGTTTGAATAATAATTAACATTCCTACTTGGGTTTTGGTCTAAATCGTAGCCAACGACGGTGTAACGGTTTCCATACCATAATTGAATTTGACCGTTTAACGTATTGATTTGTGGCGTGTTTGTACTTGTAATGTCACTGGTAATAGTGAGGGTGCTTTCTGTAAGGTTTAGAAAGTGATACATGTCTTTTGCATCCCCGCGCTCACCAGAGCTTTCGGGGCATAAATTGCGCCAATCAACTTCTACAGAAAAACCTTCCATTTGAATGAGATGGGAGTCTTGAGCTGAGTTTCCTGGATTACTGGGCAACACTGACAACCCGTTTGCTAAGGCATTCACTCTTGCTACCGCAATGGCAGAGCGCATTGAGCCTTGCATGCCTTGGAGCACCGCTACTCTTGAGTTCTGTTGTAAATTTGCGAATCGCGGTAAAGCGAAGGTCGCTAGAATGGCAACGATAACGATGACCGTGATGAGCTCGATGAGTGTAAAACCAGCTTGGTGAAGACGTTTCAAAATATTACTTCCCTGTGACCTTGATCACATTTTAGTTGACCCATGGGTAAAAGGGCAAGCTTTAGACAAATGAACATATAAATCACTAAACTTAGGGTAACCTAGAGTTACTCAACCTCACAAAATAGTGACTCGTCACATTTCTAATAATGCAGTAAAATCATAGAGTTAGAATAGTGTAGAGTAGTCTTAAGTTTTGTCATTGCTCAAATGATGGCGGAAATGTTTATCGTTACCTGATTAGGAAGTGTATGAGTCTCATCGAACAAAAAATTGCCAAAGAATTAAATGTACATGAGCGCCAGGTGGCCGCAACCGTCGCTTTATTGGATGAAGGAGCCACGGTCCCGTTTATCTCACGATACCGAAAGGAAGTAACAGGGGGCCTTGATGACACCCAATTGCGTAATTTAGAAGAGCGATTACGATATCTGAGAGAACTGGATGATCGCAGAGGCACAATTCTGGCGAGCATAGAAGAACAGGGCAAACTAACGGATGCACTCAAAAAAGACATCTTAACGTGCGAAACCAAAACCGAGCTAGAAGACCTCTATCTACCGTATAAGAAAAAACGCCGTACCAAGGGTGAGATAGCTAAAGAAGCGGGGCTAGAGCCATTAGCCGATGCATTGCTCAACGACCCAATGCTTAACCCAGAATTGGAAGCCGCAAATTATTTAAATCCTGAAAAAGAAATTAATGAAACCAAAGCTGCGTTAGACGGAGCAAGATACATTTTAATGGAGCGTTTTGCTGAAGAAGCCAGCTTGTTGAAAACTTTACGAGACTACATGTGGCGTCACGGTGAAATGCAGTCTCGCGTGATTACAGGGAAAGAGCGAGAAGCTGAGAAGTTTCGAGACTATTTTGAACACGATGAGTTGATTTCTAAAGTGCCCAGTCACCGAGCCTTGGCAATGTTCCGCGGTCGCAATGAAGGTTTCTTGCAAGTTAGCCTAGTTATGCCCGATGAGGATCCACGCGCTGCCGGTGTTGGCGCTTTAATGGTTGCAGAGCAATTCGGTATCGAAGATCAGCAACGCCCAGGTGATAAGTGGCTGTTGGATGTATGCCGGTGGACGTGGCGCATTAAATTGTTAACTCATATTGAGACTGACCTGTTTGGTCGTGTAAGAGAAGAGGCAGAGCAATCCGCGATTGATGTCTTCGCTAAAAACCTTAAAGACCTACTGTTGGCAGCACCGGCCGGACCAAAAGCCACGATCGGTTTGGATCCTGGTTTGAGAACCGGTGTAAAGGTTGCGGTGGTAGATGCTACCGGCAAAGTACTTGATCATTGCGCTATTTACCCAACGGCACCACAAAATAAAACGGTTGAATCCGAACAAATATTAGCCGCGTTGTGTGCAAAATATAACGTCGAGTTGATTGCCATTGGTAATGGTACCGCCAGTCGAGAAACAGAACGTTTTGTGAAAGATATGATCAAGAAGTACCCGCAAATCAAAGCACAGCCGGTGGTTGTAAATGAGTCGGGCGCTTCTATTTACTCAGCATCAAAATACGCGGCCAAAGAATACCCTGATTTAGATGTAACCATTCGTGGCGCTGTCTCAATTGCCCACCGCTTGCAAGACCCGCTAGCCGAATTGGTGAAGATTGACCCTAAATCAATTGGCGTGGGTCAATATCAGCACGATGTGTCGCAAGTTGCGTTGGCGCGTCAGCTAGACTCCGTTGTTGAAGACTGTGTTAACGGTGTGGGTGTGGATCTAAATACCGCATCGGCTCCTTTATTGGCGCGTGTTTCTGGCTTAAACCAGACCATCGCCTCGAATATTGTGGCATTTCGAGACGCGAACGGTGCTTTTGTTGAGCGCAAACAGTTAAAAGACGTGCCGCGTTTGGGCCCTAAAGCTTTTGAACAGGCGGCTGGGTTTTTACGAATTATGAACGGCAAGAACCCGTTAGATCGATCTGGTGTTCACCCTGAAGCTTATTCAGTGGTTAAGCGCATAGTAGAAACACACCAAAAGGCTGTCAGCGATGTGATTGGCGATACCGCATTTCTTAAAGCAGTGAATGCGGCAGATTTTACCGATGATACCTTCGGGTTACCAACTGTTACCGACATTATCAAAGAACTTGATAAACCTGGCCGCGATCCTCGCCCTGAATTTAAAACCGCCACTTTCCAAGATGGCGTTGAAAAAATCGGAGATTTACGTCCAAATATGACACTTGAAGGCGTGGTTACTAACGTCACTCATTTTGGGGCATTTGTCGATGTTGGCGTACATCAAGATGGTTTAGTGCATATTTCAGCATTGAGCCATACTTTTGTTGAAGACCCATCTAAAGTGGTTAAAGCCGGCGATATTGTCAAAGTGAAAGTGATGGATGTAGATCCAGAACGGAAACGAATTGCTTTATCTATGCGCTTAGACGATGACGCCAGTGAGCATGAACAAGCCGGTGCTAATCGTAGCGGGCAACGGCTACAAAACAATGGCAGCAGGGCAAAAACACGTTCAAATCAACAGCAACAAAAGCAAGCACCCGCAAACACGCTAGGGTCATTGTTTGATCAAGTATTGAAGAAGTAACCATTGCACCTAATCACAACGCTTTCTAAACAAAGAAAGCGTTGTGACTCTGAACTCCCTTCCGTAATTTTCTAGCGCCCTCACACAATATTGTTCGAAATTTAATCGTTCCCGTTGACTCCATCGAACCTAAGCTACAATATGAGTTTCTAAGGGCAATTTCCAATTGTAAAAAGGCAGGTTGAAGTTCGCCTATTGCCAAAGAGCTAGAAATAAGGTCTATGGTGAAGTACCAAGTAGTGATGAACTACTAAAAAAGCGTCAATATAGGGCAAACAAGAGGAGAAACCCTTTATGGCTAAAATGATCTTTGTAAACTTACCTGTCGTAAGTTTATCGGACTCAATAAATTTTTATGAAACCCTGGGTTTTAAAAATAACCCGACCTTTACAGACGAGACAGCGGCTTGCATGGTATGGAGTGACACCATAAATGTCATGCTACTGACACATGAAAAATGGCGCACCTTTACCCAACGTGAGATACCCCCTTCAACGTCAAGTGAAGTCATGTTGGCTATTTCTCTCGATGATAAAAATACAGTCGATACACTCACTGAAGCAGCCATACAGTCTGGCGGGACGGGAGATATCAACTCCAAACAAGATTTAGGCTTTATGTATAATCGAAGTATTGCTGATTTAGATGGTCATGTTTGGGAACTCATGTGGATGAACCCCTCAGCCATGGCCTAGTCCAGATTCCTCAGTCAATGCCCATAGCGCATGGCTTAAAATCCACCGCTTTTTAAAAAGGAACTTTGATGCAAATAGCCATTGAAACAACCGTTAATGCAACACTCAGCCAAGCCTGGAATGCGTGGGTCACTCCAGATGATATTATCCAATGGAACTTTGCCAGTGCCGATTGGGCTTGCCCGAAAGCAGAAATTGACCTTCGCGTGGGTGGGCGTTTTTCATATCGCATGGAAGCAACAGATGGATCGATGGGGTTTGATTTTGAAGGCGAGATTGTCGCAATTGAGCCAAATAAATCAATACGTTATAAGCTCGAGGATAGTCGTCATGTGCTTATTGAGTTTATCGAGGTTGAAGCTGGGGTGAAAATTATGGAGACCTTTGATGCTGAAAATGAAAACACTATTGAATTGCAGCGTACGGGTTGGTTGGCTATTTTGAATAACTTTAAGCGCCATGTAGAAAATAGTCATCGCTGATGGACAACTTACTAGAATTTCACTGGTGGTATATCCTTATTGCAGTGATCATTTTTGCCATTGTTAAAAGAGGCAAAGGTGGCGTTGTAACTAAGCGCTATGAAGCAAAACTGGTGGCAGTTGAGCCAAGTTTTCAGGGCTGCAAGACAGAAGCAACTTATGCAGTATTTAAAGAAGGTCGCCCTGATCATATCAATATCGAAATCGATAATTTACCGATTGCAGCAGGAGAAGAAGTTGAATTGCTTATGGATGGTCAGCGGTTCGCGAGAGTTAAGGTAAACCGACGCTCGAGTATAGATTTTGACCACTGGAGTGATGAAACAACGTCCTTTCCGGTTGTTTCTGGAGGAGAAGACCTCTGTGTGCGTTTTCAAGGATCAGACCTATTTAAAGGCACATTTAGTTAAATCAGAGTGATATACAACTAACATTATTAAGGGACACATAATGCATTATTTCGATTGTTTTGTTGCTGCAGTACCCAAAGAAAATAAACAAAAATATTTAGAGCACGCTCGGATTTCTGCGGAAGTATTTAAAGACCACGGCGCGCTCAAAATAACAGAAGCCTGGGGTGATGACGTACCTGAGGGTGAAACCACTTCGTTACCCTTGGCTGTTCAATGCAAGGAAGATGAGAACGTCGTATTTTCTACTGTCGTGTGGCCGTCGAAAGAAGCTCGAAACCAGGGCTGGGCCGCCATCATGGAAGACCCCAGAATGAGTGATGAGGCAAACCCAATGCCTTTTGATGGTAAAAGACTAATTTACGGTGGCTTTGAAACATTACTTGAATCCTAGTCTGGGTATTGGCGTGGAAAGCGCACTGCAATTTTATAAGCTCATATTAGACTCAACGTCTGAACACATTGTGGTCATCGATGAGCAGGGCGATATTCAATTTGTGAACAAGCAATGGTCTAATTTTGGCTTGCATAATGAATGTACGGTTGGTCAAAGTTGGAAGGGCGTTAACTACATTTCTGAATGTGATAAAGCCGCCGCCATGGGAGATGAATTTGGCGCTCAAGCCGCGAAGGGGATTAGAGGGTTGATCAACCAAACGTTGCCCAGCTTCTATTTTGAATATCCTTGTCATAGCCCTTTAGAAAAGCGCTGGTTTATGATGCATGTGACTCAGTTTGAACTGGATGGAGACCGATTTTTTATTATATCCCATCAAAACATAACCGAGCGTAAGCAAGTTGAAGAAGCCATCGCGAACCTCGCCATGGCAGACGGATTGACGAACATTGCTAACCGTCGAATGTTCGATCAGTTTTTGAATTTAGAATGGCGACGGTGTAAGCGCTTAGAAAAGCCTATTTGCTTAGCCATCATTGATTTGGATTTTTTTAAAGAGCTCAACGACGAATACGGCCACCAAAAAGGTGATGAATGCTTAAAGCTCGTGGCGAATTTACTTAACGGGTTAGCGCATCGTCCTGGTGATCTTGCCGCTCGTTATGGAGGCGAAGAGTTTGCCTTAGTGTTAGGAGATACTCAGCTAGAAAATGCCTGCACTTTTGCTCAATCCTTCCTTGATCAGATTGCCGAGTTAGACATTGAAAACATCAATGCGCCAACAGGAACTAAGCTTTCAGCGAGTATTGGCATAGCAGAACTCATGCCTATTGATTATGAATCAGAACAAGATTTAATCAAACGAGCCGATAAACTGTTGTATAAGGCAAAAACCAACGGTCGTAATAGAATAGAGCTTGGCAGGGGTTAGCACTGAACTTGGTAGTAGAGAAAGAGCCGGATTTGGGCAGCCAACCAATGATAGAAATAATTTGATCTTATTCGAATTGCCCCCATACTTTGAGTCACTCATTTTTAAAGGATTTCCGGTTTGGCGAAACTTTCCAGGCTAAAGCGTCTACAAGCGCTCGATCATGCCGCATTTAAATTTCAACGAGGAATCGAGCGAGAAACCCTTCGAGTCGATACAACGGGTACCCTTAGCCAAACGCCTCATCCAGAGACATTGGGCGCCGCGTTAACCCATGGCTCTATTACCACCGATTACTCCGAAGCCCTGTTAGAGTTTATTACGGGCGTTCATACCAACTCCGACGAGCTGATTGAAGAGCTAGACTCGCTGCATCGCTTTACTCATAGTCAGATAAAAGGCGAGCATTTTTGGGCTGGTAGCATGCCGTCTAAGTTACCAGAGCAAGAGCAAATACCTATTGCTCAATATGGCTCAAGCCACAGTGGTTTGATGAAAACCTATTATCGCCATGGCTTATGGCACCGCTACGGTCGTAAAATGCAAACCATAGCGGGTCTGCACTACAACTGGTCATTACCGGATGCATTTTGGACACAATGGGCGAAAAGCAACGGTGAAACCGATAACCTGCAAGATTTTAAAACCAAAGAGTATTTTGGATTAATTCGCTCGTTCCGTCGCCACTCCTGGTTGTTACTGTACTTATTCGGTGCTTCACCTGCCATGGACAAATCATTTTTAGACACTAAAAATGATAATTTGGCATCCTTGGGTGATGATACGCTTTTTGCTCCCTACGCCACGTCGTTACGGATGAGCGATTTAGGCTATTCCAATCGTGCGCAAAAAGAGCTCTTCGTCTGCTTTAATTCGCTAGAAAGCTATGCCGATACCCTGATAAAGGCAATCAAAACCCCTTATGCCGATTATGAAAAAATAGGTACAAAAACAGAAGCAGGGTATAACCAACTCAATACCAGTATTTTGCAGATAGAAAATGAGTATTACAGCGATATAAGACCCAAACGAGTTGTAGGCAGTGGTGAGACGCCAATCAATGGTTTGAGGGCGCGTGGAGTTGAGTATATTGAAGTACGTTGTTTAGATATCAACCCATTTGAGCCTCTGGGTATTAATAAATCTCAAATGAACTTTATCGATTTATTTTTACTTTGGTGTTTAGTTCAAGACAGTCCAATGATTGAGCCGAACGAGTGTTCGTTATTGAGAGATAACAGTGAACGCGTCGCTCTAAAAGGTCGCCAACCCGATTTAGGCATCTATTTTAATGGTGAAATTGAAGCGATTAAGCCACTTTCAGAACGTTTATTAGATCAAATTTATCAATTTGCGGAACTGATTGATGAACATGAAGGTTGCACTCGATACCGAGAAGCCTGTACTGAGCAGCTTGCAAAAGTTCGTGATGAGAACCTAACGCCTTCGAGTAAAATACTGTCGAGAATTAAGCAAAATGGATCGTTTGCGAGCACGCTTTTGGAGCATTCAAAAGCACTTAGCCGGTATTTCACTGCATTAAATTTACCCAAAGAAAAACAAGACGCCTTTACAAAAATGGCCGAACAAAGTTGGCAGGAAGCTCGAGATAAAGAAGCCGCCGATGTCGGTGATTTTGACTCGTTCTTAAAAAGTTATTTCGAACAATCTTAATTGATCTGATTTTGACTGTTTACTTATCGATCAGCGGCAATTTTTTGTCGCTGGGTCGGTAATTGCAAACCAATTCTCAAAATTCACGCTAAAAGTGTGATCAAACCAGCGTTTTCAGTACTAACATCCTATACAATGTCTGCTAAATTGAACGTAAGATTCAATATTACTGATTGAGGCCTTCTCTATCTCGATAAATAAAGGAATGAGCTAGCATGTCAGAAACAGAATGGACACTGGAGACACTGAACAAAGGTTACCAGCAGGGCTATATGACAGGCCTCGCCGGTAAAGAACGAAGTGAATGCCAGTTTGAAAATGATGTACTCATTGCTGCTTGGGAAGCCGGTTGGGATGATGGCGCCAGTCAATACCAGCGTTCTCTCGATGAAAGAAATCGCAGCAGTATGAAATCTGCCTAATTACGATTGCACAATAAAATCAGTAAATAGAACGCGGTCGATTAATGGTCGGCCCGTCTCCTTTATCATCAAATCTTGAAGCTCCCGCAACGCTTGATCCAATATATTATCACGACCCGCCGATGACTTGATTTGCTCGGGAGATTGTCGTGAAAACAGCATTATAATTTGATGCCGAATAGCATCGGAATGAGCCGTTACATCAAGCGCTGCAGAACTGTCTCTTACCCGAAGGGTTATTGAAGCTTGTATATAGCGTAAACGAGCAGAGGAACCATAATTTAGCGTAAACGAAGGTTCTAATTCTACATACGAAGGTCCTGTGGCGGCGGGTGGATCTTCGGCAAATACCGCTGAAACTAACCCAAAGCAGCAGATTAGGCTGCCAACGCCGCGTAAAGTGCATTTATAAAAGTGGCGAAGTAACATGAGAATCCTTCTTTACGGTTAATGAGTGGCTTAGGCAAGTATAGGTTAGCTTTATAAATCGGCCACTTAAATGGAAACTTGACCTAGAAAAGGTAAAAGATCAATCTGCGGTTGAATGCCTTGATCACAAAGCATATATTGAAGTCAACGGAAGGTATCAAAGCTTACATAAAGGGTTATTAATTATGTTGGAAAATTGTAAAACCGCACAGGAACGCTGGGGTGGCACACACGAGATGATTGATCGTTGGTTAGCCGACCGACGTGAAACTCTGGTCACATTTTTTGATATACAAGGCAAGGAAGGGGAAGAAGACGTCTCTTCATCGCTCAAAGCTTTTTGTGAACGTTTGATGGACTATTTATCAGAAGGGCATTTCGAAATTTATGAACAGCTGTTTCGAGAGGCTAAAGAATTTGATGACGGCGGGCTGGCTTTAGCGAATGAGATTTATCCAAAAATCGACGCAACCACTCAAATCATGCTCGACTTTAACGATAAATACGACACTGATGCCCATATTCATGAGAACTTAACCGACCTTCATGAAGACCTATCTCGACTAGGTGAAAAGTTATCTGAACGCTTTGATTTTGAAGATCAACTTATCGAAAAACTGCATAATGTCCATAAGAACGCTGTAGCTTAAAAGCGAGCATTGGGCGAAAGACACATTAGCGAAGCTAGTGTGTCTTGTTTTCTTTGTGACCAAAAATTGCTGGGCCTACGATCATTAAACCAGCGCCAATCATGATGTAAACATCGGCGATGTTGAATATTCCTGTTCGTAGTCCACCAATGCCCATATTTAGGAAATCTACCACACCGCCATTGTTTAATGCTCTGTCTATGAAGTTGCTGTAGCCACCGGCCAGAACCAAAGCGAGTGAGATTAGGCTGATTTTATCCATATCTTTACTGACCAACACATAGATCAAAAGCGCCGTTAAAAAGACACCCACTAATGCGGTAAATATCCAAAATCGTAGATTCGGATCTAGGCTGGTACCTAACCCTAAAAATGCGCCATAGTTTTCAGCATAAAGAATGCGGATAGAATCAAATAGATAGCTGTATTGTGGGCCTGACTTTAAAAAAGAGACGGCCCAAAGCTTTGAAAGCTGGTCAACTATTATGGTCACCGCCATCAATGGAAGTAATACTTTTAAGCGGCTTTTAATTGTAAATGTCATAAAGGTCTGTCGATCTGATGATTTAGCGTGAGTATAACTGAAATTACCGCATCAAATGTACTTCAACGGTAAAGCTTTATGGTTAATGATTTGGCGCAGCAAAAAGCTGGAATGAACACCGTCGACGCCTTCAATGGTAGTAATGTTTTTTAGTAGCACATTGTGGTATTCATCCATATCTGGCACGACCACTTTTAATTGATAATCGGCATCTTGCCCTGTAACTAGCAAGCACTCGATGACTTCGGGTAGCATGGCAACGCGCTGCTCGAAGTTTTCAAATCGTTCAGGGGTATGTTTATCCATGCGAATATTGAGAATTGCCGTTAAGTTTAAATTCACCGATTTAGGGTTCACTACGGTAATGCGGCGCTGAATATAGCCCCGATCTTCTAAGCTCTTAATTCGCCGTGAACAAGGCGAAGCAGACAGTCCAATTTGATCTGCTATATCTTGATTTGATAAGCTAGCATCGGTCTGAATTATCTCTAGAATTTTGCGATCATATCGATCTAAATGCGATTCGCTTTCCATATAACTTTCCTTTGCGCAATATAATGGCGTTTTAATAAGTTTTTTGAGTGATTGGTTGTTCAAAAATAGCAAATAACTTTGAACTTGCACACACATTGCGCACCTTAAGTTCTATTATTTTTACCAACTAAGGCATGAATGCTTCAGCGCTGGATACCACTGACGCTTATTCGAAGATTTGTTACCCGCAATCAACGATGCATTTAATCCCATACCTACCCGGTAAGCACATGATGGTCTATCCTCATCATTACTATCTACGGTCGGATCAGCAGAGCCGACCAATATCTTTATTTCTTTGTAAATCTTGGTGATTTTTTTGGGTGAATTATGAGTGATACTAAATCGATGAAAGCGAATACGTCTGTCGCGCAACAAATGGCCGCCGCAGGCTCGTTCGACCACCGTAAATATAAACAGTATCAACCCATGAGCCTGAAAGATCGGACCTGGCCGGATAAAACCTTAAGCAAAGCGCCAATTTGGTGCAGCGTTGACTTACGAGATGGTAATCAAGCGCTCATACAGCCGATGTCGGTTGAGCAGAAAGTGACCATGTTCAATATGTTGGTTAAACTTGGCTTCAAACAAATAGAGATTGGCTTCCCATCGGCCGCGCAACCAGAGTTCGACTTTGCACGTCGATTAATCGAAGAAAATCTAATTCCCGATGATGTTACGATTCAGGTACTGGTACAGGCACGCGAACATCTTATCGAACGCACCTTTGAGTCTTTAAAGGGTGTTAAGCGTGCAATTGTGCATGTGTACAATTCGACTTCAACGGTTCAACGCCAACAAACCTTTGCCATGAGCAAAGAGCAAATTGCAGCCATCGCCGTGCAAGGCGCAACGTGGGTGCAAGAATATGCTGCAAAACACCCTGAAACCGAGTGGACATTCCAATATTCTCCAGAAAGTTTCACCGGCACAGAAATAGACTACGCCATTGATGTTTGTAACCAGGTGATCGAAACGTGGAATCCAAAAGATACTGGCAAGGTCATTATAAACTTACCTGCTACCGTCGAGATGTCTACGCCTAACGTATTTGCGGATCAAATAGAGTACATGTGTCGAGGGTTAAGTCAGCGCGACCATGTCATCGTCAGTTTGCATACACATAACGATCGCGGCTGTGGTGTGGCAGCGACTGAACTTGGCTTGATGGCCGGTGCAGACCGTGTTGAAGGTGCGTTGTTAGGTAATGGGGAGCGTACCGGGAATATGGACATCGTTACTCTAGCCATGAACCTCTATTCTCAAGGAATCGACCCTGAGTTAGATTTTAGCAACGTTCAAGAAATGATCGATATATGTACGGCATGTACGAATTTGCCTGTTCATCCTCGGCACCCCTGGGTGGGCGAGCTCGTTTACACGGCATTTTCCGGCAGCCATCAGGATGCCATTCGAAAGTCTTTGCAATACCACAGTGATGAAAACTTGCCTCATTGGCAGGTCGCTTATTTGCCGATCAACCCCGCAGATTTAGGGCGTGATTACGAGGCTGTGGTGCGTATCAATAGCCAATCTGGTAAAGGCGGTGTGGCGCATGTACTTGAACGTGATTACGGTATTGAATTACCAAAATGGATGCATGGCCATGTAAGCCAAGTGGTTCAAAAAGCCGCGGAAGTGTCGGGTGATGAAATCTCAAGTAAAGCTATTCATCAGTTGTTTGTGGATAACTTTATTGAAACGCCGACGCAATGGGCTCTCAATGGGTATTCATTGAACAGTCAGGACAATTTAACGATCGCTAACTTTAAAATTGGCGATCGTAAATTTGAAGGAAAAGGGCAAGGCGCTCTAGAAGCACTTGCTCAAGCGATATCGAGTGAATTGGGCGTAGAACTTAAGGTCACTCAATTTGATGAGCATGCTTTATCGCAAGGCACCGATTCTAAAGCCATTTCCAGTGTGTGTATTGATGTAGACGGTAAACAAAGTGTGGCCTGTTTTATTCATGAAGACACCACCACCGCAAACCTACAGGCGTTGTTATCGGCCGTTGGCCGTTCTGGGTTAAATTTATTATCGCAACAAGCCGAATCAGCCTAACAGCGTTAAATTTGCTAGCGCTCAATATAAAAACCCATTACAGTTTGTCGTGGGTTTTTTAATGGGTAGAAAATACGATGACGATGTTTACCGATATCTTGCTGTTGTTAGAAAAAACAGAGCCTGTAGACCAAGTTAAATCCGAAGCCATCATTGCGATCATGACCTTACTGTATCAAGTAGACGGCAAGTTCCGCATTCAAGAGCAGGAAGCATTTGATCGTGTGATGGAAGACCTTCCATGGCACGACAAAGGTGTTTCAAAAGAAGCATTCCATCGCAGTCAAATCACTAAGTCTTTAAATGCCCTTGAGCAAAATAGCATTGCTGACTATCTTCAGGAGTTTGTGCCTGCTTTGCGCTCAGATGGGAAAGTATTAGCCTTATTCCGTAATTTGGCGAATGCGGATGGAGATTTGCACCCTAAGGAGGCTGAAATAATACGCCAAGTGGCTACAATGATGGTGTAGACAAATGAATGACCTCCAAGAAAAAGGTCTTTGGCAAAAGGTACAAGATACTGCGAAAATAGCGACTCTTTCGGGGCATTTAATTCATTATAAGAGCATTTTATACTGTATTGAAAATGACGGCATTCAAGTTGTCGTGCGAATAGCACCTGAATTATCTACTGCTAAGTATCCGAAATCGTCGACAAAACCCACCAACCCTTTCTTGCCGCCAGAACCTGAATTAACAGTCACTTCGTTGTGTAATACACACAATCTTGTCCTCAATAAATACAGTGTTATACCCAATCATTGCCTTATAACGACTCAAGAATTTGTTTCTCAAACGGACCAACTGCACTTGAGTGATTTCAAAGCTATTGAAGCTGTACTCCGAGAAGTTGATGGGCTGGTGTTTTATAATGGTGGCCGTGAGGCCGGAGCGTCGCAATCTCATCGCCATTTTCAGCTCGTCCAAAGAGACTTAGGAGGCGGTAATCTCCCAATTGAGAGGATCATCGAGCACGTTCACCATTCGTCATCTTCGAAACTATTTCCCTTTGAGCACCGATTTTATAGTCTACCAAACTTTGAAAACGGCACATTGTTCGACGCTTGGCAGAAAATTGAGTTTAGCTGGCAGCCTTATAATTTATTAATCACTCGTAACTGGATGTTAGTGATTCCTCGTCGTACTGAAAAAAGTGAAGGGATGTCGATCAATGCATTGGGGTTTGCTGGCGCACTCTTAGCGAAAAATGAAAAAGAGCTTCAGCGCATTCAAAAGGTAGGCTATTTGAAGTTACTTGGACACGTTTGTTTCAACCGTCAATTATAGTGTTTTCGGTGTTGCAATATTTGTTTGGATACTCGGTATCCAACATAGGCTGCCACTCCAACCGGGCCTGCTGCCCATCGTGCGGCAGATTTTAAGCCCCAGTCAATCGCAAGGTCTTTTGCGATCGCGCCAATGACTTGTTTGCGTGCTCTGCTAGACATTCCGCTTGGACGTTTTAAACCACTCACCCCTTTACTCGCGGCTTCAAGACCGGGGTGAATTGCTCCTAATGCGGTATTGAACCAATCTACTTGCTTAGAATTATGCTCGCCCATAATGGCCCAGGCACAAAAGTGCTCACAATTGTTGTCGTGAACGTTGTATTGGTCTTCTCCCAAGCGTTGCAGCGCCCGCTCGACACTTTCTTCGCGGCTATAGAGTCGATTTCGATACCGGCGAACATGCACCGTTTTACCTTGGCTAAATCGATCTAAGGTTTCTAGGCACAACGGACCACTGCGAAAACCATCTACCCAACCAGCATAATGAATGACCATAGGGTGTTCTTCTTGGGTCAAACCCACAAATAACGCATGATGACTGTAGCCTTTTTTATGAATCCAAAGGTGATCACCGAGCGTGGGGAGCTGGTCTGGTTGAAGTATGTTAGAGGCCATAAAGTGCCCTTTAAAAATAGTCTCGCCTTACTGTAGCCCTTGTCGTTAGACTAGGCATAGGTCAAATGTCATATTTTGGATAAATTTATGGAAAACAGTCAATTTTATTATGTTCATGACCCAATGTGCAGTTGGTGCTGGGCGCATCGACCTCAATGGGATCAATTTAAAAAAGCCCTTGAATCACGAAACGTTCCGGTGGAGTACGTTGTTGGTGGATTAGCGCCCGACAGTGATAAACCGATGCCAGAAGAGCAAAAGGAAACGGTTTCTGGCTATTGGAGAAAGATTGAAGCTTTATTAGGTACGCCATTTAATCATGACTTTTGGAGCTCTGCGACGCCAAGACGCAGTACCTACCCAGCATGCCGAGCGGTCATAGCGGCCAAAAGCCAGCAGGCGGAAGAAAAAATGATACATGCCCTACAAGAAGCCTATTATTTGCGTGCCTTGAACCCTTCGGATGTTTCAATTCATGAGCTTTTAGCGGCTGAACTCGGCTTAGACGTATCCAAATTCAGCAATGAATTAGCCTCTAACGAACTTGAGGCCGAGTTTAACCGGCAACTGCGGTTTGCACACAGTATGCCGATATCAGGCTTCCCCTCTATGGTGCTGAAGCATAATGATCAATGGCACAGTATCGTTTTAGATTACAAAGATTATAGCGGGGCTTTGGCTCAAGTTGAGGAGATTTTATCCTGAGCTAAATAAGCCCTGATGATTTAAATTGAGTTATAAGACTCCAAGCCAGTCTCTGTTCTGAAGTGTGTGAGTGAGTAGCTTTTCTTCAGCACTGCCAGGCTCCGGCTGGTGGTTATATCGCCACTGCACATTCGGTGGCAACGACATTAAGATCGATTCTGTACGGCCGCCCGATTGCAGTCCAAAAATTGTGCCTCGGTCAAATACCAGGTTGAATTCAACGTAGCGGCCACGTCGAACTTCTTGCCAATCACGATGTTCGGGTAAGTAAGGAGTACTTTTACGCTTTTGTACAATGGGTAAATAGGCGTCTAGATAGGAGTTTCCGATAGACTGCATAAAAGCAAAGCTTTGTTCAAAGCCCCACTCGTTTAAATCATCGTAAAAAATACCGCCCACACCGCGTGGTTCGTCACGGTGTTTCAAGTAAAAGTATTCATCGCACCACTTTTTGAAGTCGTTATAAACATGGCTTCCAAAGGGATCACAGGCCGACTTTGCGGTTTGGTGCCAATGTACGCAATCTTCGTCAAAGCCATAATAGGGGGTAAGATCATAACCCCCGCCAAACCACCAAACCGGTTCCATGCCTTCGCGCTCGGCTACAAAAAAACGGACATTGGCGTGAGAGGTTGGTACAAAAGGGTTTTTAGGGTGCATTACCAAGGAAACACCCATGGCTTGCCAGCGAGCACCGGCTAATTCTGGACGTGCTTGTGATGCTGAAGGCGGTAACTGATCACCCATTACGTGACTAAAACCGACACCGCCTTTTTCGAATACAGCTCCATTTTCGATGATTCGAGATCGGCCGCCGCCGCCGCCAGGGCGCTCCCAACTTTCTTCTTGAAAGTGTGCAGCGCCATCTTCTGCTTCGAGGTTCTTGCATATATTGTCTTGAAGAGACAATAAATACTGCTTAACTGCGTTGACATCAAATGCGCGCTCGGTCATTTAAAACACCCTTGTTAATTGGCTCGTAAAACGAGTCCTGTGGATAAATCGCGAATGGTACTGGCCTTACCAGCAGATTGCACCTGTCCGGTGACGATTGCATCGACTTCTTGGCCTAAACAAGTGGCCACTTGAGTTCGATTAGTAAAGGCTGGTTTACCTGATCGGTTGGCACTGGTGGAAACCAATGGTTGTTTTAAAGCGGCACACAAGGTTTTTACAATAGGATGGTCGCTGACACGAATAGCCACGCTTGGTCGACCACCGGTTACCCAATCAGGCAGTGTTCCATTGTGCTCTATTACCCAGGTATTTGGTCCTGGCCAGCTTTGTTGAAGCAAGTCACGTTGAGCAACGGTTATTGGGGTCAAAAATGGCAAAACAGAGTCCATTGAATGTGCAACTAAAATTAACCCTTTAGCAACGTCTCGTTTTTTTATGTCTAAAATACGCTGCACGGCTTGCTGGTTCCGATAATCACAGCCTAAACCGAAAACACCTTCGGTAGGGTAAGCAATAACACCGCCAGCGTGAACAATATCGGTGAGTTTTCTTAAAGTATGGTGAGGAATTAACAACGGCAAACCATCGGATAGTTGAATTTGCCGTAAAGAGTAGCGATTTGGTTTCGTCTAGGCAAACCCAGAATAAACATAACCACCCGGGTGCTGTTCTATCAAGCCTTCCAGCTCCAGTTCGAGCAAAGGCTCTAGAAGTTGGTGGGCAGCGATGGACAACTCATGGCTGAGCCCTTCTATGGGTAAGTGCGCTCTTTTTAGCTGCTCAATAATTCTTAGCTGAACGGGGTTTAAGTGACTAGGTAGCTCAGGTATTTCTACTTGATTGTGGTGACCAAACTCCAACATATCTTGAGCATCGGTTAACAAATAAGCACCATCTCGAATCAATTGATGACAACCCGCACTGTTCGGGTTTAGCACATCGCCGGGCATTGCATAGACATCGCGACCTTGTTCCAATGCGTGCTGTGCCGTTACAAGTGAACCACTTTTGAGCGCGGCTTCTACCACCACTATTGATTCCGATAGACCACTGATTATGCGATTTCTTCTCGGAAAGTGACCCGGCTTTGGTAAGGTTCCTAATGGGTGCTCACTGACTAGTGCTCCGGATCGGGCTATATCACCAAACAATGCACGATGGCTTTTAGGGTAAATCTGATCAATTCCACAGCCAAAAACAGCGATGGTATGGCCCTGTGCTTCTAAGGCTCCCTCATGACAGGCTTTATCAATACCGGAAGCACCACCGCTGGTTATAGTCCTTTGGTGGCGACATAATTTTTTGGCGAGTGACTTTGCATGATTACGAGCATTTGGGCTGGCACTGCGGCTTCCTACAATGCCAATCTGTTGGCTGCTGAGTAGAGTAGGTTGACCTTGTACCCATAACATTAAGGGAGCGTCATGAATCTCAGCCAATAAACTTGGGTAAGCATCATCGGGCAGCGCGATCAGGTGATGATTATCGTTTTCAGCCTGCCAAACCAGTTGATCCATTGCACGGCGATGCACCGGATGTTGTTCGCCTAAATGTGCCATCTGTTTGAGAACGGCTTTAATAGAATCTGGTAAAGGCCAGCGGTCAGGGTGTAAAAATAAACTGGAAGGTGAGTCAATGTAGGCTAATAATTCGTGGGAGCGCTTTACGCCTAAACCAGGCACAAGCACCCAACGCAGCCACGCAAGCGTGTCTTTATTCATTCGAACAATCCTTGTTCTGTGTTAAGAAATGGGCTTATAAAGCCCAGTTCAGATTAAAGCGAATTGTCGAAAAATAAAACCGAAAGAATAAAGCTAAGAGACCTTTTTGTTATAAATGTGATCAAAGTAGCTATATTTTGAACCGAGAGATAGAGGCGTGCTGCTTTTCAACCAGTTCGTTTAGGGCTTCAAATGAATTTACGTTTTTGCCTGCGTTATTAAATACTGAGTCTGCGATACTCGCAATTTCTTGTATTTCAAGTTTTACATCATCAACCGTAGCTTGTTGTTCTGATGTTTGTGCATCGATGCTTTCACTCATGTGCGTAATTCGGACGAGAGATTCCATGATCAATGACATGGCTTTATTGGTCGCCTCAAAATTTTCAAGCAAATCGTTTATTTGCAGTAAATTATGACTCATTGTATTCGCGGCTGTGTTGGTTTGGTTCTGAAAGCCTTCAATGGTGTTGTAAATTTCTTCTGTCGCGGCTTGAGTCTTGCTGGCCAAACTTCTGACTTCATCGGCTACCACTGCGAAACCACGACCTTGCTCCCCGGCTCGCGCTGCTTCAATGGCTGCGTTCAAAGCCAGTAAGTTGGTTTGTTCGGCAATGGCTTGAATCGTGGTGACAATTTGGCTGATGTTATTACTTTCTTGCTTTAACTCGCCCATCACATCATTGGTTTTAGTAATATCAGAGACTAATTTTTTAATGAATTGGTAGCTGGTATCAACATTAGATTGACCCTGTGTGGCTACTTCGCTTACCTCTCGGACATCGGTGAGTGTGGCGGAAGAGTTGCTATTGATCCCTTCAGACGCGTCCGCCAATCGCCCAGTGGCCTGTACAATGCCTTCGGATTTGTCTTTTTGAACCTGCAGGCGTGTTAAGGAGCCTTTTGTTGTGTTAGTGACATTTGAAACAAGGTTTTCGATTTGAGTCGCGTTTTCGATTATTTCACCGATCACATTTCGTATGTTTGTGATTAGGGTATTCACCCCTTCAGAAATTTGACCAAATTCATCCTTACTGGCCACTTGAGCGGTAGAGGTTAAATCGCCATCACTGACTTTTCTTAGTGTGGAAATTATAGTTTTCAGTGGCTTTTTGATTGACCGTACTACGCTGTATACGACTAAAGCCCCTAATAAAAGAGATAAACCGGCGACGAAAAACTGCACCAATAAAGCGTTCTGGCTGCTTTTCTGTACTCTAGCGGTGGTTAAATTGGTGTTTTCTGTAACTTGATCAATGAGTGCTTGCTGTTCAGTTAAGGTGGTATTAACCGAAGTTGCTAAGTCGGCTAATAAGGTGCTGTCGTTGTTTTTAGCCTGCTGTAATTTAATATACAGGCTAAACATGGACTCATCGCCATCGATGATTTTGTTCGATAATTCAACATATTTACCAAGCTTACGAAATAGAAAGCTTTGTTCAGTTTCGAGCTTCGCCATGCTGTCTTGAATCAGTTTTGCATTGCGAGTTAGGTTATTTAGGGTAATTTCTAGTGTATCGGTACTTTGCACACCAACGATAGCACCCGCAGAAGCTCGAGATAACGAGAGTTTTTCTGTGACTAAACGAGCCGCGGTTTCAATGGAGGTTGCGTTTGGATTTCCTTCACTCTTCATCCGACCGATAGTAAGGTCTACTATCTTTAAATCGCCATTATAAGCCAGCCACTGGCTGTTTATTTCGTTGTATAGCGCATTGAAGTCGGCACTGAGTTTTAGCTTTCGCTTATGGGAATCCATATGCTGCTTGCCCAAGGTGATACTCACCTGAGCAGATTCATCCGAGCGCTTCAGCGCGTTCATAAGTGGCTCATCAATTAATCGGTTATTTTGTATTTGTTCAAGCACTTGGGCGTATTGGACTGCGAATTGTTCGTACTGAGCGGTGAAGGCATCCAGTTGTTCTGAATCTTCTACCGCAGCGTGTTGGGTTACCGCCTTATTGATATTTTGAATGGTGGATTGCAGTTGATACACCTGCTGCAACAGCGGTATCACTTCATTACTTAAGGACTCAAATTCGTTACCGGCCGTTCGCTGGTTATTGATCGCCACTAGGGTAATCGCAATAACAAACGCCAAAACGAGCGCAAAGCCAAAGGTGACTTTACTAATGATAGTTTGCAATACACGCATAATTTGCCCTTAAGTATCTCAATGAAGGTCGTTCAATATTTATCGACATATAGCTAAATTTCTTAACTGAAATTAAACCGAATTGTTTAAATAAATAGATGAAGTTAGCTTCAGTATAGTTAAAAACACAGGACTGCAAGTAAATATCATGCGAAAGAAGTAGGGCAGTGTTCAGGTGTAAAGCCAAAAAAAAGCAGCCATGGCGGCTGCTTTTTAACGTTGTCAAAAGTACCCTTGTTTAGAATCCAGGGTTGGTCACTCGGTCTCCAATCCGCATTGGAATATCAGATTCTAAGACGAGCGCGTAAGACATTTTATCAAACACTCGGAAGACCATGGCTAACCCAGCATCTTCGAGCGGTAATTGGATTTTTTGGTTGTTAATCGGGTCGCGAACTTTATCCCCAAAGCGTGAAACTCGGAAAATGTTACCGGCTTCAACTCCTTCTCGAGCACCAAGGTTTAACAAAACAATGTCGTATTGCCCTATGAAACGAACACCTCTGGCAACATCAACGATTGCACCGACTAAATCTTTAGGAGGCTCACTCGGGTAGAAAAAGGTGTCTAACGTCGCTTCATCGGAAGGTAAGATGCGATCGGAAATTCCGATTTGCTGGTTTGAGCGTTCAATTAAAAACGTTGCAATGTCGCTCTCTAAATCTTTAATTCGAGCTTGGCCTAGCTCGATCGCTTCAAAACCTAAGCCTTCTTTCGTAAATGGATCTTTATAGCGCTTGCCCATTCGGTAGATTTGGTACACAGGTAATTCGGAATCAAACTCACCTCGTCCGAAAACAGTATCGCCAGCACCCATAATCACACGGCCTTCTGTACCGCTGATGATATATGGTGCTGAATTTAACTCTTGAGTGCTTAAAATACGGTTACCCGATAAAAAGCCTTCAATGTGCTCACGAGCAATGGCAGGGATCGCACCAAATATTGGTGTTATGCGCGCCGTAGGCCGTAATTTAACCACGCCATTTTCATCGGCTTGGTTGGTGTTAATTTTTAGCGTGTTGGCGTTGTCCCCATCAGTTAAACGAGTTAACCGCGTTTGGCCATCTACAGTGATCAGCCCTATAATATCGCCAGGGAAGATGAGATGTGGGTTTTCAACTTGCGGGTTGAGATACCAAATGTCTTGCCATTTCCAAGGGTCCTGCAGGTACATGGCAGCGATATCCCATAATGTATCGCCTTTAACGACGACATACCGCTCAGGTACATCATTATTGATGACTAATTCGTCGGCCCAAGACATCCCTGTTATGACAATGGATGTTAATAAAGCAGCGATGATTTTCCTCATGGCCAGATTCCCTATACAATTCGGTGTTGTAGGCACTAAGCTAATTTTAATTCTTGTAGCCAGTATAATACAGGCGACAGGGTACAAGAGTGAACACTTTTAGTTTAGCAGTCAATCGCTTAGCGAAACACCTTAAAGCCAAATCTATCTGTGAAAAGTGTGATTTTGTTAACTGCGTATCATTTTGCAGAAGGTTCGCTAAGATTATTTAGCTTAATAAACAGTTGGTGAATCAATAAGTTATGGCAATACTCGATATTTTAGAATTTCCCGATGATCGTTTGCGTACCGTTGCAACGAATATCGAAAAAGTGGATGCAAACATCCAAAAATTAGCCGAAGACATGCTCGAAACCATGTATGAAGCGCCTGGTATTGGTTTAGCGGCCAGTCAGGTAAACGTACATAAGCGTTTAATTGTCGTCGATGTATCAGAAGATCAGGATGAACCTCATGTCTTGATTAACCCAGAATACGTGAAGTTAGGCGATGATATTGAATACCAAGAAGGGTGTTTGTCTATTCCTGGGTTTTATGAAAAGGTGTCACGTTCCGATAAAATTGAAGTGACGGCGCTGAATAAAGAGGGCGAGTCGATCAAATTTATTGCTGAAGACCTATTTGCAATCTGCATTCAGCACGAAATAGACCATCTCGATGGCAAGCTGTTCGTAGACTACCTCTCTAACTTAAAGCGAACCCGCATTAAGAAGAAACTAGAGAAGCAGCACAAAATGGCGGCACGCGGTTAATGGCGTTGAATATTGTTTTTGCAGGCACGCCAGAATTTGCAGCACATCATCTTCAAGCCTTAATAAGCAGCGAGCACAATGTTATTGCAGCCTATAGCCAGCCCGATCGGCCGGCCGGTCGAGGCCGTAAATTGGTTGCTTCACCTGTTAAAGCTTTAGCATTAGAGCATGACATTCCTGTTTATCAGCCACAAAACTTCAAAAGCGAAGAAGCCGTGCAAGAACTGGCCTCACTCAACGCCGATTTAATGGTGGTAGTGGCCTATGGCTTAATTTTGCCGCAAGTTGTGCTTGATACGCCGCGCTTAGGGTGTATCAATGTTCACGCATCTTTATTGCCGCGTTGGCGAGGTGCCGCACCCATTCACCGCAGTTTGCTGGCGGGCGATGAAAAAACCGGTGTCACCATTATGCAAATGGACAAAGGCTTAGATACGGGCGATATGCTGGTAAAAGCAGAGTGTGACATTTTACCAACCGATACCAGCGAAATACTGCATGATCGGCTCATTTCCATTGGTAGCCCAGCGTTGCTAGAGGCTTGTATGCAGCTTGAGTCTGACTCAGCTTATCCAATCAAACAAGATGATACGCAAGCAACCTATGCGCATAAGTTAGAAAAATCCGAAGGCCTCATTGATTGGTCAGAATCGGCGGACGCTATTGACCGAAAAATAAGAGGTCTCACACCTTGGCCGGGCGCATATACGCAATGGCAAGGTGACAACATTCGCATCCACAAAGCCAAAGCACAGCTATATAGTGGTGCATTACCACCAGGTTCATTAGCATCAATGTCTAAACAAGGTATTGAAGTGGCCACCGGCGAGGGCAGCTTACTGGTTACCACGCTGCAAATGCCGGGTAAAAAAGCCATGTCCGCGGCCGATGTCTTAAACGCACGTAAAGCCCAATTCGAAGCACATCCCGTTTTTGGTCAGACCCATAACACCGAAGGCGATCAATGAGTTTATCCACACGATTAGCGGCAGCAGACACCTTGTATCAAATGGTCGAGCACGGACGCAGTTTAAATGACCTGATTCCAGCTAACCTAGAAAAACTCGATATTGATCAACATCCGTTTTATCAACAGCTGGTCTATGGCGCTACCCGTTATTACTTCGCGCTTGATGAAATTGCCAGCCTGTTGCTCGAAAAGCCCATCAAAGAAAAAGAACGCTTGGTTCATATGTTGCTACTGGTGGGTGTATACCAATTGTGGAAACTAGAAGTGGCTGATCACGCTGCCTTGAATGAAACCGTGCAAGCGGCGGTCGATAGCAAAAAGCAATGGGCCAAACCCTTGTTAAACGCTACCTTAAGGCGTTTTCAGCGTGAAAAAGAGCAAATTACCGCCGATCTTCGTCGAAAAGACTCTTTTCCAGGTTGGTTGAATAAGCGTTTGCGCAAAGCCTACCCTGATCACTGGCAAGACATTTGTCAGCAATCTAACCAACTTGGTCCAATGACGTTACGCGTTAATCAGCGTCACCACACTCGCGATGCTTGGCTAGCTTTAGCCGATGAACAAGGGCTTGAATGCCAAGCCACCGAATATTCACCGGTGGGAATTCACTTAGCTGCCCCAGCACCCGTGTTTGCTTTGCCAGGCTTTGAGCAAGGGCTAGTTTCGGTTCAAGATGAAGCGGCGCAAATGTGTGCCACGCTGCTGAACGTGCAAGACGGTGAAAAAGTATTGGACGCTTGTGCCGCGCCCGGAGGCAAAACCGGCCACTTGTTAGAATCGGCCAACATAGATTTGATTGCTTTAGATGTTGATGAACGTCGATTGACCCGCGTTGAAGAAAACTTATCAAGAATCGGCTTGGCAGCGACTCTGACGGCCTGCGATGCTGGTGATTTAGAACAATGGTGGAATGGCGAAGTTTTTGATGCCGTTTTACTCGATGCGCCCTGTTCAGGCACCGGTGTTATTCGCCGCCACCCCGATATAAAGCTACTTCGTAAATCGGCCGATATCACCGCGCTGGCCAAAGTGCAGAAAAATTTGCTTGAAAAACTCTGGTCTACAGTAAAGCCGGGCGGGCGGCTGCTCTACGCGACCTGTTCGATTCTGCCTGACGAAAACAGCGACCAAGTGGTTCAGTTTTTGGCCAATCATGCTGATGCAGAGCTTTTAGCGCTTAATTTAAAAACTGACGTTGCCTGTGAAGCGGGTGTGCAATGGTTACCGCGGAGCGAAGGACACGATGGTTTCTATTTTGCGTTATTGCATAAAAAAGCCACCGAACAATAGTCGAAAGAATTGAAAACAGAGTACTATAGTTAGAGTGCAGTTCTTAAGCTGCGTAAACGTAAAAGTCATTAACGAATGGGTGTGCTGCGTTGAAGATTATTTTGTTAGGAGCGGGTCAAGTTGGTGGTAACTTAGCCGAGAACCTCGCTTCTGAAGAAAACGATATTACCGTAGTTGATACCGACGGTAAGCGATTGCGAGACTTACAAGATCGGCTCGATATTCGAACCGTCAATGGCTTGGCCTCGTTACCCGATGTATTAAAGCAAGCCGGTGCCGAAGACGCTGACATGCTGATCGCAGTTACGAACAGCGATGAAGTCAACATGATTGCATGTCAGGTGGCTTTCACCCTGTACCGGACGCCCATGAAGATCGCTCGTATTCGCAACCCGCAATACATTCGTGAAGGCGACCGTCTGTTCAAGCAAGAGCATGTTCCGATCGATGTGCTTATCTCGCCAGAGCTGTTGGTGACCAACTACATTCAAAGGTTAATTGAAACACCTGGTGCATTGCAGGTGCTCGATTTTGCGCAAGGACAGTTGCAGTTAGTGGCCGTTAAAGCCGTTCATGGTGGTCTATTGGTGGGTCAAGAGCTTCGGTTTTTAAAGCACCACATGCCGTCAATTGAAACGCGAGTTGCTGCTATTTTCCGAAAAGGCCGCGCCATTACTCCGCAAGGCTCAACCGTTATTGAAGCCGATGATGAAATTTTCTTCATTGCGGGAAAAGCCGATATTAACGCTGTCATGAGTGAGTTGCGTCGTAAAGAAAGCAACTACAAGCGCATCATGATAGCCGGTGGCGGCAATATTGGTTACAGCCTTGCTAAAACCCTAGAAAGCCGATACTCGGTTAAACTTATCGAACGCAATGAAGAGCGCGCCGACTGGTTAAGTAACCATTTAACGCAAGCCATCGTGCTGAACTCCGATGCGTCGGATCAAGATTTAATGCTCGATGAAAACATTGAAGACATCGATATTTTCTTATCGCTAACCGATGACGACGAAGTAAACATCATGGCCTCAATGCTGGCAAAACGCTTAGGCGCGCGCAAAGTGATGACGCTAATTAACAACACCGCTTATGTTGATCTTGTTCAAGGGGGTGATATTGATATTGCGATTTCACCTTCTCAAACCACCATTGGTAGTTTGCTGACGCACGTAAGACGCGGCGATATTGTGAATGTGTATTCATTGCGTCGTGGCGCGGCTGAAGCCATTGAAGCTGTCGCCCATGGCGATGAACGTTCTTCGAAAGTTGTTGGCCGCAGCATTGAAGACATCGACTTACCCGAAGGCTGCACCATTGGGGCGATCGTTCGAAAAGACCAAGTGATTATCGCGCATGATCATACGGTTATTGAATCGGGCGACCACGTAATTTTGTTCCTCATAGATAAGCGCCGTACCGTTGATGTAGAGCGTTTGTTTCAGGTTGGCTTTACTTTCTTTTAACAGGACCCCTAATTTATGCAGTTTCGCTTGATCATACGAATACTGGGATTGCTGTTGATGGTATTTAGTTTATCGATGCTACCGTCGGCCGTAGTGTCGTTAATCTATGACGATGGCGCGCATAACGCTTTTGTACTGGGGTTTCTATTAGTCCTCTGTGCGGGCTTTATCATGTGGTATCCAGTACGAAACCGCCGCAAAGAACTGCGCACCCGAGATGGGTTTTTAATCACAGTTATGTTTTGGGTGGTACTCGGCGTGGCCGGTTCTGTACCTCTTTCTTTAGCGCCTTCAGTTGATCTAACCTATACCGATGCCTTTTTTGAGTCATTCAGTGGGCTTACCACGACAGGCTCTACCGTTATAACGGGAATTGATTCCCTTCCAAAAAGTATCCAGTTTTATCGCCAGCAACTTCAGTGGTTGGGTGGCATGGGTATCGTCGTATTAGCGGTCGCAGTATTACCTATGCTAGGCATTGGCGGTATGCAGTTATACCGCGCTGAAATTCCTGGACCAATGAAAGACAGTAAGCTCACCCCCAGGATTGCCGAAACCGCAAAAGCATTGTGGTATATCTACTTAACCTTAACGGTGGTCTGCGCATTAGCCTATTGGCTCGCGGGCATGAGTTTTTTCGATGCAATAGCGCACAGCTTTTCGACGGTGGCCATTGGTGGGTTTTCGACCCACGATGCATCGATAGGCTATTTTGACAGCGCCACCATTGAAATGATCGCGATATTGTTCATGATTTTATCGTGCGCTAATTTTGGATTGCACTTCGCCGCATGGCACTCAAAATCTATAAGTCATTATTTAAAAGATCCTGAATATCGTTTCTTTTTATTTATAGCCTTTGGACTCATGGCGCTGGCATCGTTGGTGTTATGGGGGACCCATACTTACAATTTAAGTGATTCGGCACGCTATGGAATGTTTGTATCCGTTAGCCTGTTAACAACAACAGGGTACGGCACGGCTGATTTTTCAACCTGGCCATTATTCTTACCTTTTTTACTTTTCATGGCATCTTTTGTGGGCGGTTCCGCCGGCTCAACCGCCGGTGGCATGAAAGCCATTCGCGTATTACTGATACTGAAGCAAGGCATGCGTGAGGTGAAACGACTTATACATCCTACTGGTGTGTTCCCCGTTAAAATCGGCAAGCGGCCAGTGAGTAACCGAGTGGTAGAATCGGTCTGGGGCTTTTTTAGCGTTTACATTATGGCTTACGCACTGATATTTTTTGGCTTGCTTGCCACGGGTCTCGATTTCGAAACAACTTGGTCTGCAGTAGGTTCTTCGTTAAATAACTTAGGTCCTGGCTTAGGCGAAGTGGCTTTAAACTACGGCTCAATCCCCGATACGGCAAAATGGTTGCTATGCTTTGCCATGCTGTTAGGGAGACTCGAAATATTCACCTTGTTGGTGATATTAACGCCTCAGTATTGGCGAAAGTAATCGTTTCGTGCGTTTTTATCGAAATACGCCTATTCTAAATTTTTAAGCTGTAAGCGAGATTGATATGGCTAAATACACATTAAAAACACAACCTACATCGGAATCTATAGAAACCTATCTTAGCGCAATTGAAGACGAATCGCGTCAAGCTGACTGCCGCAAAATTATAGAGATAATGAGTGAAGAAAGCGGCTGTGAACCGGTAATGTGGGGCACCATTGTGGGCTTTGGCAAATATCATTACAAATACAAAACCGGTCATGAAGGCGATTTTATGCGTGCGGGTTTTTCGAGCCGCAAGAGCAACATTTCGTTATATATCATGGCAGGCTTCGATGCCTACCCCGATTTAATGTCTAAGCTGGGCAAGTTCAAAACGGGTAAATCATGTTTGTACGTTAAGAAGCTTGAAGATGTCGATATCGATGTCTTACGCCGCTTAATTAGAGAATCGTTAGACTTTATGGAAGCGACCTACGGGCCAGAAGAGAGTCATTAGCTTATAAGGAGCATTGCCCTAAACCCAGTTCAGGCATTTAGGGCAGGTGATTAGTTGATTATTCGCCGTAAATATCAAAGTTGAAATATTTATCCGCAATTTTATCGTAAGTGCCATTCGCCCGAATGGCTGCGATGGCCGCATTAAATTTATCCGCTAATTCTTTGTCGCGCTTACGCAATGCTAAGGCTGTACCTTTCCCGATATAGGCTTCATCGGTGACAGGTTTGCCAACAAATTCAAACGCCTTACCGTCTTCGGTATTTAAAAAACTGAGCGCAAGCTGATCTGAATTAGCGAAAACCAAATCCAGGCGGCCACTGACCAGCTCCATATAAACTTCACTTTGACCATCGTAACGTAAAATATTGACCGCTTTGCCGAAGGTGTCTGAAATATAGGCATCGTGAATGGTGCCACGTTGTACGCCAATATTTAGCCCTTTTAAACCTTCTGGACTGATATTAAAGTTACGGTCACTGCGACCCGCAAATTGAGCGGGTGTTTTATAGTAGCGATCCGTAAAGAGTACTCTTTTTTCTCGCTCTTCTGTTATTCGCATAGACGCCATGATGACATCAATTTTACGAGACAATAAGCCTGGTATTAATCCGTCCCATCCCATCGAGACCCACTCGCAATCGAGCTTTGCTTCAGCGCATAAGGCATCTGCGATTTCAATGTCAAAACCAACCGGTACCTGTTGCTCGTTTTTATAGTTAAAAGGAGGGTAGGTGAAATCGGACCCTAATTTAACAGTTTCTGCAAAAAGGCTTGCACTGATGCAAGTAGCGGCTAACCCTAAAACGGTTACTAATTTTTTCATACGGCATCTCTCACTTTGTTATTAAGGGCCAAAAGTATTTCGGCCATGCTTTTTTCTGAGCCAATGGTAATGCGCACGCAATCTTGCAGCGCAGGTTCGTGACTTTGATTGCGCGTGACAATGCCCTGCGCAATCAAAAGATCAAAAGGGTTAATGTTGGGTTTAAAGCGCACCAGTACGAAATTGGTCGCACTTGGGTATAAGGCTTCTATTAAACCGGTTTGTATGAGTTGTTCGCAAAAACTCACTTTTATCCGATTTAAATTTGCAACACCTTGGCGCATGATTTCTGTGTTTATAGGCTTTAAAGCGGCAATGGCGATGTCAGCGCATGGATCCGGGATCGGGTAAGGAGCGATTAATTTGCGCAGTGCATCAATAATCGTGCAATGTCCCAAAACAAAGCCAACGCGCGCGGCTGCTAAACCAAAAGCTTTTGATAAAGTGCGAATGACAACCAAGTTTGGGTACTGATCTAATAAGGGCAATACAGAATCTTGTTCGCTGTATTCAATATAGGCTTCATCGACGACCACAATGTGCGATTGCCGCGTATGTTCAAGCAAAAACTGGATGTCGTCTAGGTTGATCAAATTACCGGTTGGGTTATTTGGGGAGCAAATAAAAATAAGTTTAGAGCTCGGTAACTGTTGGTCAATGGTGACGAGGTCTAATTGAAAACTATCGGTGAGTGCCGCTTTATGAACGCCAACGTTGGTGGCGGAAGCGCAAATTTCATACATGCCATAGGTGGGTGGGCAAACAATAATGTGATCATCACCTGGGGCGCAAAAAGTACGTACTAATAACTCTATCCCTTCATCGGCCCCACGTACGGCTATGCAATCAGCATCGGTACCGCTAAAAGCCTGGTAGGCATCGGCCAGTTGCTGAGGTTTAAAATCTGGATATCGGTTAAGTGGCGCAAAGCTAGGTTCAGTGGCTAAAGGCTGCTCAAGTTCATTAGCATTTAAATATAAATGCCCTTTTGCACCAATGCGTCTTGCCGATTGGTAAGGTATGAGATTTTTTATTGCCTCAGGCAATAATTGTTCAACAAGGTTATTCATAGTGTACTCAAAACAATACGGGAAATACCGCTTAAATGATCGATATTTAGTTGACTATAGAGAGTCTTAGGTTGATAAAGAATCGAATTATTGTCATGCTTGCCATGCAATTTAATCATGGCTGAGCCAATGAAACGCTTACCCTCTAGCAAAGCTATGTTGGCTTTTGTTACCACGGCTCAATGCCTGAATATTACCCGCGCGGCAGAATCTCTAAACTTGACGCAAGGCGCGATTAGCCGCCAGTTATCTAGCTTTGAACAAGACCTTGGGGTTAAATTATTTAATCGTGAAGCAAAAGGGTTATCGTTAACGAGTGCAGGCCGGCAACTATTGCCCGAGATAAGCCAAGCGCTACAGAGAATTCAACAAGCTGTCGATCACCTGGCTATCAATCATCGCCGAATTCGCTTGAAAGCCCCAAGCTGTATTACCTATTGGCTGATGCCAAAGTTGGCCGACTTTCATGGCCGGCACCCAACCTTAGAGGTGGAGCTCACTTCGACAACCACCCACGATGTTAACTTTTTGACCGAGCAATTTGATGCCGCCATTTGTTACGGACACCGCTCAAATAGCCAAGGAGCCGATAGGCATTGGTTGCTGGAGGAAGTACTTACACCTATGTGCAGCCCTGAAATAGCCCAAACTCTGGATAACAATGATTTGCTTCACAGCTTTACTGAACATACGTGGTTGCACGCGAATCAAGAACAAGTCGATTGGCGACTTTGGTTAATCAGAACGGGGCACGAAAGTATTCAAGCCGAACGAAACCAAATATTCGCCACCTTAGATATGGCCACCAGTGCAGCCGCGAGAGGCTTTGGTATTGTCATAGGGGATATCAATTTGGCCGTTCATGAATTGGAAAGCGGGCGACTTATTACGCCGTCTCCCATACAGATAACAACCGATAATGGCTACTACTTGCAAATTCCGCAAGATAACCACACCCCAGCCGCAGAAACCCTATTGAAAGATCTATTGCGTTAACCAAATAGGAAGCCAAAGGTAGCGAATGCGTGCAACAGCCAACGAAAACCAACAAAAAGGTGACGCAACGCTAAGCGAATATCCGACTAAATTGTAAAAGGGATTCTGAGCCAAGGATGGCGAAGCATAGCGCACACGGACGTGTTCACAGCGACCTTTTACAATTTAGTTGGCTCTTTGCGCCACACTCAAACGTCCCAAACTAAACAATAAAAAACCCGCATGACCACTGGCTTTGCCCTGTGTATAATGGCAGACCTTTTGAATTTTAAACTATCGGGCGAACGGACTTTATCGTGACGAAACTAAAATCGGATACACAGACATTTCAGGGCTTAATCCTGACACTGCAAAAATACTGGGCCGACCAAGGCTGCGTAGTTTTACAACCTCTCGATATGGAAGTGGGCGCGGGTACCAGCCACCCGGCTACCTTTTTACGTGCGCTCGGGCCAGAAACCTGGAACGCCGCCTATGTGCAACCTTCACGTAGACCGACCGATGGCCGTTACGGTGAAAACCCGAACCGCTTGCAGCACTACTATCAGTATCAGGTTGTGTTGAAGCCAAGCCCAGATAACATCCAAGAACTGTACTTAGGTTCGTTAGAGGCCATTGGCATTGACCCAACCGTGTATGACATTCGCTTTGTGGAAGACAACTGGGAAAACCCAACGTTGGGCGCCTGGGGCTTAGGTTGGGAAGTGTGGCTCAACGGTATGGAAGTCACTCAGTTTACCTACTTCCAGCAAGTTGGAGGCATTGAATGTTACCCAGTTACCGGCGAGATCACCTACGGTTTAGAGCGACTCGCCATGTACGTTCAAGGTGTTGACAGTGTTTACGACCTTATTTGGACGGTTGGGCCCGACGGCACACCGGTTACTTACGGAGATGTATTCCACCAAAACGAAGTTGAGCAATCGACCTATAATTTCGAGCACGCCAACGTTAAAGAATTGTTTCACCAGTTCGATTACCACGCCGCTGAAGCACAAATGCTCATAGGCAAAGATTTACCGTTACCCGCGTATGAGCAAATTTTAAAAGCCGGCCATACCTTTAACTTGTTAGACGCGCGTAAAGCTATTTCGGTAACCGAACGGCAGCGTTACATTTTGCAAATTCGTACCTTGTCTCGTTCAGTGGCGAAAGGCTATTACGATTCGCGCTTACGATTAGGGTTTCCACAAGCGCCTGCGGCGTTGCGTGATGAAGTGATTGCAAAAGAACAAGCTCAGGGAGATAAAAAATAATGTCACAGGCCAATTTTTTAATAGAACTGGGCACCGAAGAATTACCGCCAAAGGCACTTAAAACACTTCAAAATGCCTTTGCCGATGGCATATTAAAACGCCTGAAAGACGCTGGTCTCGGATTTGAGAGCAGCGAACGTTTTGCCGCACCGCGTCGATTGGCGTTAAGCATTAGTGCATTACAGCTGACTCAGCCAGATGAAAAAATTGAACGTCGTGGCCCTGCCATTCAAGGTGCCTATGATGCCGATGGAAAGCCCACCAAAGCTTGTGAAGGTTTTGCACGCTCATGTGGTGTGAGCGTCGATGAGCTAACGCAACTTGAAACCAACAAAGGCACTTATGTGGTTTATAACGGCACCAAAGCCGGACAAGCCACTAAAGATTTATTGCCTTCCATCGTGCAAGAAACACTCGATACGCTACCCATTGCCAAACGCATGCGTTGGGGTGCCAGCCGAACTGAGTTTGTACGTCCAGTAAAATGGATGTTGATGCTATTAGATGATCAAGTTGTACCGGCCAGCATGTACGGTGTTGAAAGCGGCAATACAACGCGCGGCCATCGCTTCCACGCACCGCAAGAAATTACCATCACCGATCCACTTTCTTACGCCGATGTATTGAGAAGCCAAGGTAAAGTTATGGCGTCTTACTCTGAGCGTCAGCAATTAATCGAAACGCAAGTAAAGTCACTCGCCAAAGAAAAAGGCATTGTGGCGGTCATCGACCCAGCGTTACTTGAAGAAGTGACCTCGTTGAATGAATGGCCGGTGGCGTTGGTTGGACAATTTGAAGAACGCTTCTTAGATGTGCCCGCAGAAGCGTTGATGTCTTCTATGGAAGAGCATCAAAAATATTTCCCAACGGTAAACAGCAAAGGCGACATACAGCCGTACTTTATTTTCATCGCTAACATCGAAAGTAAAGACCCGAAAATAGTCATCGAAGGTAACGAGAAAGTGATTCGCCCTCGATTAGCCGATGCTGCTTTCTTCTGGGAAACCGATAAAAAGACGCCATTAGCGAACCGAGTACCTCAATTAAAAACGGTCATGTTCCAAAAAGATTTGGGCAGTACCTTTGATAAAGTTGAACGCTTGCAAAAAGTCGCGTCGTTTATTGCCGCTAAAATTGATGCCTCAGTGACCGAGTCTGAACGAGCGGCTTACTTATCAAAAGCCGATCTTGTTACCGACATGGTGTTTGAATTTACCGACTTGCAAGGATTAGCCGGAAAGTACTATGCCTTGGCCGATGGCGAAGCCGAAGCCGTCGCCGAAGCATTGCACGAGCAATACAAGCCAGCCGGAGCAGGTGATGAACTGCCGCAAACGCGTGAAGGTATGGCGCTGGCATTAGCCGACCGTCTCGATAATTTATCGGGATTATTCGGTATTGGTCAGCCGCCCACGGGTACAAAAGATCCGTTTGCGCTGCGGCGTGCCGCGCTAGGTGTGTTGCGAATTTCTGTTGAACGTAAACTTGACCTAGATTTAGTCGACATGGTGAGCTTTGCGGCACAGCAACACACAAGCCTGAGTAACAAAGAGGTGGTGTCTCAAGTGGTAGAATATGCACTCGATCGGTTTAGTGCCTTATACCAAGATGCCGGTATTCGTACCGAAGTGTTCCAATCGGTTAGAGCGTTAAAGCTCACCCACCCATACGATATTGATCGTCGTGTGCGTGCTGTGTCTCAGTTTAGCCAATTAGAACAAGCCAGTGCGCTAGCGGCCGCAAATAAACGTGTGTCGAACATATTGTCGAAAGTGAAAGGTGAGATCAGTGAGCAAGTGGATGAAAGCTTATTCAGTGAGCAAGCCGAAACCGATTTACTGCGTGCGCTCGACTCCGTCAGTGCCGATGTCAATGCCGCCGTAGCCGAAGCTGACTACGCCGGTGCGCTGGCCTTATTAGCTGGATTGCGCGAGGTAGTTGATTCGTTCTTTGATAAAGTGATGGTGATGGCCGACGATGATGCCGTTAAGAACAACCGCTTAGCGCTACTCGCTAAGTTACGTGGGTTGTTTATCTTAGTGGCTGATATCTCAGTCTTGTAAAAGCACAACGCAGAACCTCTTTACGGGCTACACGTTTCGTAAAGAGGTTGCTTCTGCCACTCACGTAGATGAAGGGTTGTTATGCCAGAATTACCCGAAGTTGAAACTACCCGCCGTGGTATAGAGCCCCATGTTACAGGGCGCTCAATTTCGCGAATTACGGTTCGAGACAAACGGCTTCGATGGCCCATTCCAGATAGCCTACCCGCTTGGGCAGAAGACCAAACCATTGTGCGTGTGGAGCGCCGCTCGAAGTACCTTTTGTTGGTGCTCGAACGCGGTACCGTGCTGGTGCATTTGGGCATGTCTGGCTCGTTACGCGTACTGCTAGACGACCCAACGCCCACCAAGCACGATCATGTGGATGTAGAACTCGATAACGGCATTCGGTTACGCTACAACGACCCACGTCGTTTCGGAGCTTGGCTATACACAGAGCAGCCCGTAAACGAGCACAGTTTAATTGAAAAGCTCGGTCCTGAACCACTCACCGATGCCTTTAATTTTGACTACTTCTACCCGCTAACTCGTAAGCGTAAAACCAAGATTAAGACCTTCATCATGGACGCCCATATAGTTGTTGGTGTTGGTAATATTTACGCCAATGAAGCGCTGTTTTTATCGGGTATTAACCCGCACAAGTTGGCTGGTAAAATCACCAAAGCCGAAACAACTTTGCTGATTAGCAACATCAAAAAAGTATTGGCGCGCGCCATAGACCAAGGCGGCACCACTCTAAAAGACTTTGTCGGTGGCGATGGCAAGCCAGGTTATTTTGCACAATCGCTCAATGTTTATGGCCGCACCGGTTTACCTTGTTTTCAGTGTGAATCACTCATAAAGGAAATGCGTACCAACAATCGTGGCACCTTCTATTGTTCACATTGCCAGCCATCACGTTAAGGGAGTTTCATGAAGTTAGAAGACATTCGCAGAGAATACACTCAAATGGGGTTGAATCGAGAAGACCTTCATTCAGACCCGATCTTTCAATTTGAAACTTGGTTAAACCAAGCCATCGAGGCCAAATTGTCGGCCGACCCAACGGCCATGTGTTTAGCCACCGTCGATGCCTCTGGGCAACCTAGCCAGCGCATTGTGTTGCTCAAACACTTGGATGAAAAAGGCTTTGTATTTTATACCAACTTAGAAAGCCATAAAGCCAAAGACATAGCGCAAAATAGTAAAGTAAGTCTTCACTTTCCTTGGACACCATTAGAACGTCAGGTGATAGTTTACGGTGAAGCTGAAAAATTGAGCCTTGCCGAAGCCACGAGCTATTTTGTATCGCGCCCATTCGATTCAAAAGTGGCGGCATGGAGCAGCCAGCAGAGCCGCGTTGTAGAGTCTCGCAAAGTCTTAGAGCAAGCCTTTGATCAAATGAAAGCCAAATTCAAACAGGGCGATGTTCCGATTCCATCTTTTTGGGGCGGCTTTCGCGTCAAGCCTGTTAAAATTGAGTTTTGGCAAGGGCGAGGTGCACGGCTGCATGACCGCTTTATGTATGAGCGAGCTGAAGATGAGTGGCAAATTAATCGCTTGCAGCCATAAATTAAATAAAGTCAGAGATGTCGAGTTTTAATGATCGAGCATCAAGTGTATTGACTATTTCGAGGCTTACTTTGTTGTCAGCGAGATTAATGATTTCTTGTTCAATTTGATGGTTATGACGGGTGTTATAAAACACCTTAACTAATGGGTGCTTTGGGCTGCGGCGGTTGGCTTCAAGAACAACACCCGCTCGGCCATTTGAAAGCTCGACTAACGTTCCCACTGGGTATACCGACAAACTTCGAATGAAATCGTAAACCAACTCTTTGTCGAGATGGAAAATACTCCATTCTACCAGTTTTCGTAACGCATCGTTGGGCGGCATACCAGTGTGATAGACCCGATCGGCGGTAATTGCATCGTAGACATCGCAAATAGCAGACATGCGACCGTATTCAGAAATTTGCTCGGCTTTTAGATTACGTGGGTATCCACTGCCGTCTAAGCGTTCATGATGTTGGCTGCAAATAGAGCGAGTGATGTCAGAAAGCCCCGAAGTTACATCAAGAATTTGTTCACCATAAGTCACGTGGCGCTTCATTTCTTCCCATTCATGGCCTTCAAGCTTACCGGGCTTATCTAAAATTTCCGTTGGGACCAGAATCTTTCCAATATCATGAAGGATGCCTCCAGAAACCACTTGGCGCATGATCTCTGGCTCTACTCGGCGAGCACGGCAAAAGATGCCGAGCAGAATGCCAACATTGACAGAGTGCTCTAATAAGTATTCATCTTTTTCACGAATAAAAGATAAGCAAGCCAATGCATTTTCGTTTTCATTTAAGGATAAAATTAAATCATCGGTGGTGTTGTCTACAGCTTGAGCGTCAATGCCTTTACCGTTCTTAATATCAGCAAGTATGTCGCCTACTAGCCCTTTTGCTTGCGCGTATGATTTCTCGGCTTTATCTCGGGCTTTCTCAACAGACAATCGCTTTGGCGTATGGTTAGCGTCACTTTGGGTTTTTAACGATTCAAACTGGCTAGCTTGCAGTTGCTTAATAGAATCGGCCGCCTCGCCAGCCTCACAGTCTAACCCTTTGCTGGTATCTATATAGATTTCTGTGACGCCGAGCGCCTTAATTTTATTGACTGTCGCTGTACTGCCAATTTTACCGCTGCGCGATGCATTGCCAGAGGGCACCCACTGATTATTCAGGTCCGATACGTACATGCCTGGAATGAGGTGCTCGATGTTTATTTTTTTGATCACAGTTGAATCTCGTTAATACATACATCAAGCATAGACCAGAATTCTGACGGGCTACTCAATTTTCCTAAAAAATTGGCTTATTTTTATGGGCTATCCATGAGGTCAGTCATAGTCTTGTTTAGAATGGTGATCGAGTACTTCTTACCCGAAATCAATTCATAGACTGAGGTGTTGAAACTCTATGCAAGGGTATGACCCATAATAGTATTGAGCGTGCCAAACTTGATTTGGCAACGCGTTATCTAAAGAAAACGCTGGCACAGTTAAGGTGATGTCCGATTCATCTTCGTATAACCAAATATCTTTCAAAACTTGTATTCGGGTTTGTAGCACAAAGCGTTGTTGCACAGAGTTATATAGTTCAGGTATGTAAAATTGAGTCAGGGGCAGCCTAAGGCTGTTTTGGTTTGAAGCGTTGTTTAATTTACTGAACAGCGGGCATTGACTCGACAGCGCCAGTAAAGGTTTAGACTTATTGTTGAAAACTAAGGTTTCTCTATCTTGAAGCGCTAACGAAACGAATATTTCTTCGGGTATAAAAATACCGGTTGGTTTTAACTGGTCAGCAAGTTGAGCGGTCACCATAAACTGGGGCTCTTGTTCCAAGGCTTTTTGCATGGTTTCTGCGACGATGATGTCAAAAGGATCAGAAGCCTGAAAGTGACAAGCATTGTCGCAATGATAGTGAAGGCGAAGTTGGTCAAAGTTAAAAACCTGCATGAGTGTTTGCACACTGCTAAGCGATTCTTCGTGGATGTCTAAAAAATGAATGCTCATTTCTTTTTCGCAGTGCAGAGCCAGTAGTGGCAATAATAACGTTGCGAATGGGCCGCACCCTGCGTATAAAATTTTTAGGGTAGATCCTGGGTGTAAAGCGTGCTGTTGCGTGATGGCGTGATGCACAGCATTAACAAACTTAATAGTACGGATGTAGTCTTTCACGCACTGCGCGGCGGCTGCAGGGTTTATTGCGATTCCCTGAGTTAACTCAGTATCTCCAGAGAAGGCTGAAAAGCAAACATCGGGGGTTATCTCAACGGCACTCTGGCAAAGTACAATAAACTTTTCTAAGGCATCGATTTGGTGCTCAGTGCTTTGGCCTGTAGTGATAAACTGCGCTATTTCTCTAAGCGTATTCAACGCCTCGGCCGTTGCCTTAGTTGTCATAAATATAGATCGTTTATTGGGTGAAAGCGTTGAATTATAAAGCGAATTGAATAATTTATCTTGCAAACACTAATCAAATTGACACCTAACGGATAAGCCGCCAAACTGACCCATTAATAGACTTCAAATAGAGTCACTAGTAATGCCTCAAGATAAAATATTAGTCAGCGCTTGCTTACTTGGCAATCCAGTTCGTTACAATGGTAAATCGCTTACACTGCAAAGCGATATTCTTCTTCGCTGGCAGCAACAAGGTAGAGTTGTTTCAGTATGCCCAGAGGTGGGGGGTGGTATGAGCACTCCTCGTCAACCCGCCGAGATAAAGCACGGCAGCGGAGAAGACGTTTGGCAGAGAAAAGCGATCGTTGTAAATAACGATGGAGAAGAGGTGACCAGTGCCTTTAAAACGGGAGCACAACTGGCCTTGAGGCTTTGCCAGCAGCATCACATAAAAGTGGCGGTTTTAACAGAAGACAGCCCTTCTTGTGGTAGCCAAATGATCTATGATGGCACCTTTACCAGCCAAAAAACCGCTGGGAAAGGCGTTACAGCGGCCTTACTTGAGCAACACGGCGTCCTTGTTTTTAATCAATTTAATTTAGAACAGGCTGAACATGCGCTGACTCTAATGGACACTGTGTGAACAACGATGATTAACCAAAAGCCTCTATTCAGTAAAAAAGAAATCCCTAATCCTGCAAAGCCGGTGCAAACGGCACAGCATTTTTTTATGTTGGCATTAATGATGTCAATGGCGTTTGTATTTTTGACAAATAAATCGATCGATGCGCTCTATGTTTTTATCTTGCCATTTAGCGTTTACCACAGTTGGCAAGTTGCTAAAACAGGCTATGCTTTAACAAACAATGACGTTTATCACCGCGATCAAAACGCCATCGCTTATTGGGTCAACCTATTTTGTTCTGTGGCATTTACCGTTCTGCTTGCTTGGCTTGTGTTGGCTGAAAATTAAAAAGGTAAGGCCCTATGGATATTGAATATTATGATTTTAACGAACACATCGGTTCAATTGAGTGGATGCAAGAGTTACCGAAAGGGCTAATAAGCGACAAAATTGATATTCGCTACAATACCGTAACGATTTCAAAAATGGAGTTTGGATACGAGGTTTATATCGCGCCAAAAGATTTAGACAAAGGTGGTGATGGTTTACTGATTCGTTTAGACGCTAATTTTAAACTCATTGATTATGAAATAGAACGAATAGAACCTAACCCGTTTTAAACAATGGCGTTAGCCAAATCGAAAATTCAAAAGGTCACATCAAAAGTAAACGCCAATAGGTGCCAAATTATGTCGAGAGATTCAGAAGAACCAAATTTAATGCATTGTATTTATGCGAGTACGGCATCGATAGATTTCTCGGAAAAAGATATTGAATTACTGTTAGAGAAGTGCAGAAAGAATAACGCCATGCTCGGGGTATCTGGCATGTTACTGTTTGAAGGAAACTCATTTTTTCAAATTCTAGAGGGCGAGCAAAAAACATTAGAAGCACTTTACAAAAAAATCAGTTTAGACAAACGCCACTCTCATATTTCAAAAATAATCGTTGAACCGATAGATGACAGAGATTTTGCTGACTGGAGTATGGGGCTTGCGCCCTTAAAAATGAAACAGCTAGCCACGATAGAAGGGCTGAACGATTTTTTTCAATCCGGACAATGCTTCACAGACTTAGACGATAGTAGAGCTAAAAGACTACTCAATGCATTTAAAGGAGGGCAGTGGCGATCTTCCATTACCGAATAACTGGAGATTTAAATGGCATTATTTAAAGTGGCGGCGTTTTCGGACGGTCAACAAGGTGGCAACCCTGCCGGTGTATATATTAGTGATCAACACCCAGAAGAATCTGAAATGAGAGCAATAGCGGCCGAGCTAGGATATTCTGAAACAGCGTTTGCGGCCCCTATTGAAAAAGGCGGGAATGCCCGAAGTTGGCGAGTGCGCTACTTCTCACCTGAATCCGAAGTGCCTTTTTGCGGTCATGCTACTATTGCCTTAGGGGCTGTGTTGTCTAAGGAGTTTGGACCAGCCGTTTATAAATTGCAGCTTAATAACGCGAATATAACAGTAGAAGCTTCTAAGAACGAAAACCTTTATATCGCAGCGCTTCAATCCCCTGCTACCCGCAGTCAAATAGCGAGCGATGCATTAGTGCAATCGGCTTTAGGTTTATTTAATTTAGATGCAAACGACTTAGACAGCCGATTGCCGCCTTACATTGCCCATGGTGGTGCCGACCACCTTATTTTATCAATGAAAAATCGTGAACTGTTGGCCGGAATGAGCTACGTGCAAAGCGCAGGTCGAGATTTTATGCTGGCAAACGGTTTAGTCACCGTTATGCTGGTCTATGCCCAAAGTAATACTGTTTTTCATTCACGAAACCCCTTTGCTTCTGGCGGTGTATATGAGGACCCAGCAACCGGTGCGGCGTCAGCGGCCTTCGCCGGATATCTACGAGATATAGATTGGCCGCATGAGAATAGTATTCAAATTATTCAAGGAGAAGATATGGGTGCACGGTCTTTGTTAAAGGTTGAACTGAGCAATGAGAAAGGTGCCTCAGTTCGCGTATCGGGTTCAGCTAGATTTATTGCAGATTGATTCTGTTATTTTCAAAAAATTTTTAAAGGACATATCAAATTTAATGATGAGTAGAAAATTGTTGGTAGCTTTAGTTGCCATGATCGGTATCAATGTGCACTCGGCGACTATAGTTACAGAAGCCTATAATGTCGCTGTTTCAGAGCAGTTTCCAGAATTAAATCTATGGGGATACCGAGTATTACCTGAACCGGGTGCTAAAGAGCTAAAACCAAATGCAGAACTGGGCGAAGTCGATAGTATATATATTGCCCCTAGGCAAGAGCAACGACCCGTCTTAGGTGAGTATACTTATACGGCTTGGGATTTTTCAGTCAATGGCAATATTGTCCATACACTGAGTGTTGGCCGAACATGGATACTGCAACGCCGAGATAGCAAGATTGTAATAGATGAAGAGGTTGCACATCGAACGAGAGGCTTATTGGCCGCGCAAGTGTTAGGCGCTGATATCTACTATCGACATTTCGTTGATCGGTTTTCGATGAGTTATATGGATCCATTCGTATATTTTGGTGATCAAGAAAAAAAGAAGTACATGGATTTTTTCAATAATAAGAATATCCTTATTCAGTCACTTGCAAAGTCTAATACAGATTATTTGAATAATGTAAGTAAAAACATAGTAACCAAGAATAACTGGGTTTCTTATTCTAGACATAAAATTCCTAGCGATCAGTTAGCTTGGACTGTTGAAGACCCTGAATTAAAATCAAATTTAGTTTTTGTAAGGGGTCTTGGTGAAAGTACCGATAAATATCTTATACCCAGTGACAATTTAGCCCTACAAGAAAGAACCATCAGTCTTAAAATGGATGTTAAAATTCACCGAAAGTCTATGCTAAGAAAAATCACGCTAAACGAACCGGTGTTATTTACCGATTTAGTAACGCTCTATATGGCCTGTAGCTATAAATCAGCTGCCGAAACTTTAGATTGGTTGTTCTCCAATCTCACTACAGCGTCTACCCAGCCGAACATAGACGGTGCTCATATTGTTTCAGTGAAAGAGTTCTTGAACGCGGTATTGCAATGTCAGGAAAAAAATCAAGAAAATATAGCACTTTAATTCTAACTCTGAATTAAGTTTATTTTCATTCCATCACTACACCGCTGAATTTGTCCAATTTTAACCGCGTCTGTTTTTGCGATGATTTCTTTTGCAGTGCTCGGGTCTGTCGATACCAGTAAGCCACCGTTTGTTTGAGGGTCTATTAAACAGTTAACTAGCGCTTGCTGTGTATTGTTTAGAGAGCATTCGTTGAGCAACGGCAATAGTTTTGGCATTAGTGAAGAGGTGATGCCTTGATGACTCGCGTCGAGTGCTCCAGGTATGAGAGGTAGGTCCTCTACGTTAAGGTTCGCTGCGAGCGATCTGTGTTTTAACATTTCCAAAAGATGGCCTATTAGCCCAAAACCGGTGACATCGGTTGCCGCATGTATTTTTTCATTCTTTATCGCTAAAAAGAAATCTCGATTTGACTGTTGTAGCACGTGCCAGAGGGCTTCTTTTGATGGAGCAGGTGCCTTACCTTGAGCATCGGCGGCTAACAGTATGCCGGATCCAAGCGGTTTGTTTAGCAGTAGCCAATCGCCTTCTTCCACGGCGTTCTTTGGCCAAACCGAATGCCCTATACCGTTCACCACCAACGCGACATGGGTTTCTGCGCCTTCGGTACTGTGCCCACCCACTAAGGTTGTTTCGTGATGCAATAGTGTTTCGGTAATGCCCGTCATCAAGCGTTTAAAATCACGTTGAATTAATCGAGGGTGATTAAACGCTAGGTTAACCCATACCTGTGCGCTTGTAGGGGTATTACCCATGGCGTATAAATCATTGATGGCATGGTGAGTAGCTACGACGCCTAGCCGGTACATATCGTCTGTGAAGGCTCGGAATCCGTCGATACTTTGCAGCATAGCAACGTCTTGATGCACAGCGGCCACCGCTGCATCTTCAGCAAGTGTTAGGTCTGGCTTTAAAGTTGAATTCGGAAATATGGGCAGTTCTTTTAGCGTGCTGGTTAACAGCTCCGGTCCAATCTTGCTTCCGCATCCAGCACAGTGCATAGGTTCATTTTCCACGCTATCCATCGCAGACAGTGGCGCATTGAATTTAGACATAAACGCCTGATCAATACGGTTTTTCCATTGCCAAACCCAGTTTCCTGAAAAACTAACGCCGAATCGTTGCCCTACTGCGCGTGTGTCACCTAAAGATATAAGCGATAAAAAGTCAGTCTGTAAATTTAAAGGAGCCATGGCGTTACCCAACATGACAGCACGTAAGTTTTTAACAAGAAAGGGAGCGGATCTAACGGCATATACGCCAGACTTAGGTCTTGGCGATTTTAACATAGCGGCCACATCTCCGCAGGCAAACACATCGCCATGAGAAGTGCTTTGCAAAAATTCATTGACGGCGATAAAACCATTGTCGTCCGTTGCTAAACCAGACTCGCTAGGCCAAGCAGGGGCCGTTGCGGGTGTACACCAAATAGATTGGTCTACATCTAATTTTTGCTCATGAGTCGACACAATCGAAGATTGATGTACTTCAGCCACACGAAAATGACTAACAACCGAAACATGAGCGTTAGCCAGTGCCTTTTCAGCTATTTTCCGAGTGCCGGATTTGACGTGCGGCAAGATGCACTCGCCGGCATGCACTAATGAAAGATGAATAGATTTGTTGGACTGTTTAAACCGATGGGCAATGGCCAGTGTCATTTCAATACCCGCAGCACCCGCGCCAACAATGGCCCAATGCGGTTTTTTCTGAGCGTTGCATTTATCGAGTAATGTTTGCCACGTTTGGGTTAATTGACTCACAGGCTTAACACCTAGAGCAAACTCAGCGGCACCAGGTACACCAAGATTAGGTGTTGATCCGGTGTTAATAGAAACTTTATCGTAGCGAATATTGGCTTGACCAATAATTTTGATTTCTTTTTTATTGAGATCTAACCCACATACTCGACCATGAATTAATCGAACATTAGCGCGTTGGCAGAGCAGGTTTAAGTCAATATGGATATCGTCGAGTGAATAGTGACCAGCGATGTAACCGGGCAGCATTCCCGAATAGGGCGTTTGGAGTGTGTCTGTAATTAAAGTGAGCCGAGCATTCTGCAAGGGCTTCATTGCAAGCATGCGAATTGCTAGAGCGTGGCAATGACCGCCACCAATAAACACAATGTCACGTTCATGCATAATTAGCTGATCTATTAAATAAGTTGAAAGTGACTTTATAACCCAGCCACAGAGTGGCCATTGGAATAATGATGCTTTTAAATAACATGCCGACAATGAGCGTCACCACAGAACTTGAAATTTTTGCGCCCAAATCTTCATCGGCAATTACCGGTGCATCTGAACCAAATATAAGCTCACTCAAATTTATTTGTGAGATGCTCTCCTTTAACCGCTCAACGACGGCAATAGTGGCTTCTAAAACAGACAGGGCTTGTTCACCGGTAGCCTCAAAATAAAGCGTATCAAACAGCCAAACTAAGAAGATTTGCACAACTAATATAAACCGAATAAAAACCGCAACCAGAATCCAACGAAGTAGGGTTTGAGATGTGCTGGGCTTTGCCCAAATTAGAATCGTGGCTATCAAACACACAGCGGTAAAAACGGTTTTTAAAGTAACCGAAATAGTTAACAGTAACAGCACTTGTGAAATACCCAAAGCGGTTAGGGTTATCAACAACAAACCAGAAAACCGCTCAACCAAATCGTTGACGGGGTCTAATATTTCACCAATAGAAACACTGGCAACCCCAATGCCGATATCGGCCGACTGAATAACCGATATAACACCATTCAGTGTGCGGACAACACCAAACACAATGGCGTTGCTGTTGATGCTGTCAGATAAAAATTGCTGCGCCATTGCGTCAATCTGAGGTAGCCAGTTCATAACGACCATAAAAAGAAGTACAACGCTAATGGCCATTTTTTGTGTGTGGTTGAATAACATAAAGTTACCTAGTGGCTAACCATTCTAGGATGTCAGAATGCGACCCTTTGAATATGGTTTTATCAGCCTTTTGTTGGTATTGATATTGATACATAGGGTCATAGTAATCGTTTAATAACACTTCGATTAACGCATCGAACCCTGTCCAATCGTTTTGGCTTTTTAACGAAACTATCGCTGAATCTAGCATGTCATTGAGCAGATTAAAGCGAACACCGCCCAATCGTTTTTTTATTCTCGACACTGCGTTTCTGATAAAATCATCGAGCATTTGGTAGGCATGATCAGATTCTGCCTTTTGAAAGTGGTCAAAAGCGTCCATAAAATAGTCTTGCCTTATGCGTCTGACTCGCTCTTCAAAAGGGGCTTCCAGTAATACATTATTGGCGTCTTTTGCAGCATCTAGGTATTCAGGTAACACGGCAATTCTGCCTATGAGGCGGGACTCATCTTCAATCAACACAGGTGCACTGCTTAATTGCTTGCGCTTTAACCAGGCCACTGACCATGCATTTTCAAAATCTATTTGTGAGGGTTGCGGCTGCGTTGTTTTTCCAAAAGCACTGCCTCGATGTTTCGCTAAGCCTTCTAGGTCGATCGAGTGTGGCCAATCGTGTATGACCTCTGTCTTTCCTGAGCCGGTCGCGCCGGATAACACCATGAATGCGCCTGACTCGACCCGTTCGTGTAATTGCTGCAATAAAAAGCCCCGCATGGCTTTATAGCCACCTTGAATAAAGGGACGGTTTATACCGGCTTCCGCTAACCATTGCTGTGTAATACGAGACCGCAAACCGCCGCGAAAGCAATACAAAACACCTTTAGGGTATTGTTCTGCGAAGTCAATCCAGGCGTTGATGCGTTGTTGTTTTACGTCGCCACAAACAAGGCGGTGACCTAAGTCTTGTGCTGCTTGAGCACCTTGGTCTTTATAGCAAGTGCCGACTAGCTCACGTTCTTGGTCGTTCATTAAAGGGGCATTAATACTGGTTGGAAACGCCCCCTTGGAAAACTCGATCGGTGCTCGAACATCCAGTAATGGGGTATCAGATAAAAACAGTTGCGCGTAGTCGGTTATGGCCTGCAAGGTAATAGCTCTTAAGATATGAAATGCCATTATGGCGTGGTTCAGTGCATGAACTCAAATAAGATTGAACTTCATCTGAAATAACCTGTCAAAGAAAGGCAGCCAGCCCCCTGGTAATTGAACACAGCCCTTTCACAGGAGGGGTTGTGTTCTGCTACAATAGCCGCACTCGCGTGTTTCTTCGTTGAACGGCGGTTGCTTTTGCACTGCTCCGTACGTCCCCTTCGTTAGCTCGCATTCATACATTAAAACTAACCGAGGTCACGTTCTACCATGATCGAAGATAAAAAAGTTATCACTCTAGAATACCAAGTTACTGATGAAAAAGGCGACGTTATCGACACGTCTGAAGGCCAAGATCCATTGGTGTATTTACACGGTGCTCAAAACATCATTCCAGGCCTAGAAAACGCATTAACGGGTAAAAACCTTAACGACACTTTTGAAGTAACCGTAGAGCCAAAAGACGCTTACGGTGAGTACAACGAAGAAATGGTTCAAGTTGTGCCACGCAGCGCTTTTGAAGGCGTAGAAAGCGTTGAGCCGGGAATGGCATTTACCGCACAAACTCAAGGTGGCCCTGTGCAGTTAGTTGTTACGGGTGTAGAGGGTGACGACATCACCGTTGACCCAAACCACCCATTGTCTGGTAAAACGCTAGGCTTTACCGGAAAGATCATCGATATTCGTGAAGCGACAGCTGAAGAAATTGAACACGGTCATGTTCATGGCGCCGGTGGTCATCAGCACTAAGCGTTGGCGTAACCAACCCAAATTTGTCACAAAAAAGGGCGCTGATACATGCGCCCTTTTTTATTACATTTTAAATTCTCAGACTTTTTACAACTTTATCCAGGTGGCCTTTATTTCACTGTATTTATCAAAAGCATGCAGCGATTTATCTCGCCCATTACCGCTTTGTTTAAACCCGCCAAAAGGCGCGGTCATATCACCACCATCATATTGATTTACCCAAACCGATCCTGCCTGTAGTTTGCTGGAGAAACGATGCGCGCGGCTGAGGTTGCTTGTCCATACACCTGCGGCTAAACCATAAATAGAATCATTAGCAATGCTCAAGGCTTGCTCTTCTGTTTTAAATGGGATGACCGATAAGACCGGACCAAAAATTTCTTCGCTGGCAATGGTCATATCGTTGCTGACATTCTCGAAAATGGCGGGTTCTATATAGCAGCCGTTTTTAACAGGCGCTTGTAGGCCGCCGCCTTGTGTTAAGGTCGCCCCTTCGAGCTTACCTTTGTCGACATAGCTCAATACGCGTTGCATTTGGCTACTGTCGACTATAGCGCCCATTTTAGTTGTAGGGTCTAATGGGTTTCCAGGTGTCCATTTTTTCATAGCTTGGCGAACTTTGGCTGTGAATGCTTCTGCAATGCTTTCTTCGACAAGAAGCCTTGAGCCTGCCGTACAAACCTCGCCTGCATTAAAGCAAATAGCGCCTGCCGCAGCTTCAGCGGCTTCGTCTAAATTCGGGGCGTCGGCAAATACAACATTTGCAGATTTCCCGCCGGCTTCTGTCCAGACACGTTTCATGTTGGATTCGCCAGAATAAATCATCAGCTGTTTAGCAACGCCAGTTGAGCCGGTGAATACGAGCGTATCAACATCCATGTGTCGTGCGAGCGCTTTTCCTACGGTATGCCCAAAGCCGGGCAGTACATTAAAAACACCCTTTGGTATGCCTGCTTCTAGAGCAAGTTGCGCCATGCGAATGGCTGATAAAGGTGACTTTTCAGAGGGCTTAAGTATGAATGAATTTCCCATCGCCAATGCCGGTGCAAATTTCCACGCCGCCATAATCATTGGGAAATTCCATGGCACTATGGCCGCAACCACACCAACGGCTTGGCGCGTAACCAGGCCAAGCTCATTACTCGCGGTAGGTGCAACCTCATCGTAGATTTTATCAATTGCTTCGGCTGTCCATTCAATTGCGCGGGCGGTACCGTTAATGTCTACCGTTCGTGAATCGCCAATCGGCTTGCCCATATCTAAGGTATCTAACAAAGCAAGCTCATCGCCGTGTTCACGAATGAGGCCGGCAAATTTCAAGAGAATTTTTTTGCGCACAGCCGGTGGTCGTTCAGACCAAACGCCAGCATTAAAAGAGTCACGGGCGGCTTTTACAGCCAAGTTGGCATCTGCTTGATCGCAAGAGGCTACTTTGGCTAGGAGTCGCTGGTCTATCGGTGAAGTTTTTTCAAAGGTTCCACCATCGACAGCGTCAACATAAGCGCCATTTATAAAGGCGCGAGATTCGATCGAGAGAGATGCCGCTTTTGCTTGCCAAAAGCTTAGATCATGTAAGTTAGCCATAGTGTCTCCGCAGGCAAACATTTATAAAGAATGGAGAACATACTCACTTTAGTGCTTTGTATCAATATATCGAACACAAATATTCGCATTTATTTTGTTCAGTTAGTCCTCTAGCCCAATACACATAGACTTACGGAAGAATTTTTATGTTTTAAATAACTTTTTATTGATGTTTTATTTAATTGACATAAACTCGGCTTTGCTTGTTCAATATAAAAAACACTAAGGTGCGATTTATGACTCAATCTACCCCCGCAAATCTAGACGCGTTTTGGATGCCATTTACGGCTAATCGTCAATTTAAAGCGCAACCTCGCATGCTTGTGTCAGCACAGGGAATGTACTATCAAAGTGACGATGGGCGTTCCATTATCGACGGTACAGCGGGTTTGTGGTGCACTAACGCAGGGCATGGCCGAACAGAAATTACCCAGGCGGTGAGCAAGCAAATTCAAGAGCTCGATTTTGCACCGACCTTTCAAATGGGGCACCCTTTAGCCTTTGAATTGGCAAATCGTTTGATTAAGCACACACCTAAAGGCATCAATAAGGTGTTTTTTACCAATTCAGGCTCTGAATCGGTAGATACCGCACTGAAGATTGCCTTGGCGTACCACAAAGCTCGCGGAGAATCGTCGCGTACTCGTTTAATTGGACGAGAAAAAGGCTACCACGGCACAGGCTTTGGTGGCATTTCTGTTGGGGGCTTGGGCAATAATCGAAAAGGCTTTGGTCCATTATTAAGCGGTGTCGATCACCTTAAACATGCATGGACCCCTGGTACCGAGTTTACCAAAGGGCTACCCAAGGAAGGCGCCCATTTAGCGGATGAACTTGAATCAATGGTTGCGTTGCACGGTGCCGAAACAATCGCCGCTGTCATTGTTGAGCCTATTGCTGGGTCGGGCGGCGTCTGGATGCCGCCTCAAGGTTACCTTAAACGCTTACGTGAGATTACAAAGAAATACGGCATTTTATTGATATTAGACGAAGTTATTACCGGCTATGGTCGAATAGGGGATGCCTTCGCCGCAACACACTTTAACGTAACACCCGATATTATAACTACAGCAAAAGGGTTAACGAATGGTGCTGTGCCAATGGGGGCGGTTTTTATCAGTGACGATATTCACCAAGCATTTATGAGCGGACCAGAAGAGGTGATTGAGCTTTTCCATGGCTACACTTATTCAGGACACCCTGTGTCTGCGGCGGCAGCCATTGCGGCGCTCGATACCTATGAGCAAGAAGGCTTGTTTAACAAAGCCAAGCAACTCGGTGGCTACTTTGAAGAACAACTGCACAATTTACGAGAATTCGATGTTGTTAAAGATATCCGCAATTATGGTTTGGTCGGCGCTATTGAATTTAAGTCGACCGATAAATTTGGCGAGCGTGGTTACAAAGTTTTTGAGCATTGCTTTTGGCACGGTAATGCCCTGGTGCGATGTACGGCCGATACCATTGCGCTGTCTCCACCATTAATTTTAGAAAAAGAACACATCAATGAACTAATGAATGCTATTCATTGTGCCATTCGATCATTGAATTAAAATAGATAACAATAAAAGGCAAGTTATGAACCAGATTACACACTTTGTTAGCGGAGCAAAGACCGCGGCCAGTATACGCACTGCGTCGGTTTTTAATCCCGCGCTCGGCTTACCCATAGCTGAAGTTTCTTTGGCTTCTAAAACTGAAGTTGAACAAGCCATCGCCTCTGCAAAGGAAGCTTTCCCTGTTTGGTCAGCAATGAGCCCGTTGAGTCGATCACGTATTCTGTTCAAGTTTAAAATGTTACTAGATGAGCGCATCGATGAATTGGCACACGCCATTACAACCGAGCACGGTAAGGTATTCGAAGATGCCAAAGGCGAAATTGTTCGTGGAATAGAAGTAGTCGAGTTTGCGTGTGGCATTCCGCAAATGTTGAAAGGCGAGATGACAGAACAAGTAGGCTCTGGTGTTGATGCTTGGACACTGAATCAAGCGCTAGGCGTGGTGGCTGGAATAACGCCATTTAACTTTCCCGCCATGGTGCCCATGTGGATGTGGCCAGTGGCCATTGCGTGCGGAAACACCTTTGTATTAAAACCGTCTGAGAAAAACCCTACGGCATCAATGCTCATAGGCGAATGGCTAAAAGAATGTGGGTTACCAGACGGTGTATTTAATGTGATCAATGGCGATAAAGAAGCTGTTGATGTACTACTGACCCATAAAGACATCCAAGCCGTCAGCTTTGTTGGCTCTACACCCATTGCAGAATACATTTATGGCACCGCGAGCGCGCACGGTAAACGAGTGCAAGCTTTAGGTGGGGCAAAAAATCACATGGTGGTAATGCCTGATGCCGATATCGATGCCGCTGTGAATGCGTTAACGGGCGCAGCCTATGGTTCAGCGGGCGAACGTTGCATGGCTATTTCTGTGGCCGTAGCTGTCGGTGATATCGCCGATGAATTGGTTGCTAAGCTGAAAGAAAAAGCCACTCACTTAAAAATTGGCAATGGCAAAAACCTTGGTTTAGATATGGGTCCTTTGATCAGCAAAGAGCATCATGCAAAAGTAAAAAACTATATTGATGCCGGCGAGGCTGAAGGGGCTACATTAGTGGTCGATGGTCGCAACATTGTTGTACCAGGCGCTGAAGAAGGCTACTTTTTAGGCGGTACTTTATTCGACCATGTTACGCCAAACATGAGCATATACACCGATGAAATATTTGGGCCGGTATTATGTGTCGTTCGGGTAAGCGACTACGCTGCCGCCGCTAAGCTTATTAACGAGCATGAATACGGTAACGGTACCTCAATCTTTACCCGCAGCGGTGCCGTGGCTCGTAAGTTCAGTCATGATATTCAAGTAGGCATGGTGGGCATTAACATCCCAATCCCAGTTCCCATGGCGTTTCATAGTTTTGGCGGTTGGAAGCGAAGTTTATTTGGAGCCAACCACATGCACGGCCCTGAAGGTGTTCGTTTTTATACCAAACGAAAAGCGATTACCGCGCGTTGGCCAGAAGGCGATGTCAGCAACGCTGAATTTGTTATGCCGACGATGAAATAAGGGAGCAGTAAATGACAAACCGAACACCCCATACGGGTTCATATTATGCGGCAACACGCCAAGACACCAATGATAGACCGATACTGAAAGTATCGATTGAAGCCGATGTGTGCATTGTCGGTGGTGGCTTTACCGGTATGTCCAGTGCATTGCATTTGGCCGAAGCGGGTTTTAGCGTTGTTGTTTTGGAAGCGGCGCGGATAGGCTTTGGTGCCAGCGGTCGAAATGGCGGCCAACTGGTGAATAGCTACAGCCGAGACATAGACACCATTGAAAAAAACTACGGTAAAGATCTTGGTAAAACACTGGGGGATATGGCGTTCGAAGGCGGAAACATTATTCGCGAACGCATTAAAAAATATAATATTAACTGCGACTACAAACCCGGTGGAATTTTTGCTGCTTTTAACAAAAAGCAAATGCATGCGCTCATCGAACAAAAAGCGCTTTGGGAGCGCTATGGCCATACAGGGTTGGAGCTACTCGATAAACAAGCCATAGCAGAGCAGATTCAATCGGATGTCTATATAGGTGGCATGCTTGATCACACTGGTGGGCATATTCATCCGTTAAATTTACTGCTCGGCGAAGCGAAAGCGTTTGAAAGCTTGGGCGGTGTTATTTATGAAGATTCAAAAGTTGTTCACGTTGAACGCAGTGAAAAGCCGGTGGTTAAAACAGAGCACGGTCAGGTCATTGCAAACTATGTATTAATGGCAGGCAACGCCTATATGGCCGGATTAATTCCAGAACTCGCGGCCAAGTCAATGCCTTGTGGGACGCAAATTGTAACCACGGAAGTGCTTGATGAATCACTGGCTAAGTCACTCATTCCGAATCAATACTGCGTTGAAGATTGTAATTACAAGCTCGATTACTATCGCGTGACTGCAGATAATCGATTACTTTATGGTGGAGGCGTGACCTATGGCGGCGGAGATCCGGCTTCTATTCAAGCATTTCTTCGTGGCCGAATGGAGAAGACGTTCCCACAACTTAAAGGCATTAAATTTGATTACGCATGGGGCGGTGACTTCTTGTTAACAATGAGTCGGCTACCTCAGTTTGGGCGACTAACGCCTAACATTTATTATGCGCAAGGCTACAGTGGGCATGGTGTGACTACTACGCACTTAGCCGGAAGGCTCATCGCGGAAGCAATGAAAGGGCATGCAGAGCGGTTCGATGCGTTTGGCCAATTAAAGCACTTCCCGTTTCCAGGGGGGCGCTTGTTTCGAGTGCCTTATACCGCCATTGGTGCAACCTATTATGGTTTACGAGATAAGCTAGGTCTTTAAACAAAAAAACCTGTTTAAGACAGGTTTTTCATTGAATTTATTAAACGTACGGCAGTAATAAATCGTATTCCATCGGCGTTATTTGCTGCTCAAACATTCGAAGTTCAGACCATTTACAGGCGCTGTAAAGCTCAACAAAGTCTTTGCCAAACCAATCACTCACTCTAGTGTCGGCTTCCATTTTGCGCAGTGCATCGCGTTGATTGTCGGCAACTTGCTCGTGTTCTTGATCGTAAGCATTCCCGACGACAGGATCGGGCGCTTCAAGTTTATTTTGTATCCCTTCGGTGACACCGGCTAACAGTACGGCCGTTGCTAGATAAGGGTTGGCATCGGCACCAGACATACGATGCTCAATACGTGTAGCTGATTGGCCGCCAGAAGGAATTCTTAGCGCAACGGTTCTATTGTCATAAGCCCAAGTCTTGCTGGTGGGCGCAAAATTTTCCGGGGCTAAGCGACGAAAGCTGTTCACAGTCGGGGCTAAAAATGCTTGTGTGCTGTCTGCCATACTTAATAACCCCGCGATGGCTTGTCGAAGCAATGGATTTTGCGTTGGGTCTTCTGCAGCAAAAACATTTTCACCGTCTTTTAATAAACTTAAATGAAGATGCAAACCACTACCCGATTGATCAATATAGGGTTTTGCCATAAAGCTGGCATCCATATTGTATTTGTTAGCGACGCTGCGGATAACGCGCTTTAACAATACCGCTTGGTCTACAGCTTTTAAAATGTCAGTGCCATAATCCAGATTGACTTCAAACTGGCCCGGTGCGTACTCTGCTATGACGGTATCGGCCGGTATGTTTTGTTGGCGAGCCGTTTCGATCACATCGCGAATGAAGAAATCGTATTGATCTAAATCATCGATAGAATAAACCTGTGACGACATCATTCGGCGTTCGCTGCCTAAAGCTATCGGTGGCTGGATATTGCCTTTTTCATCGCGCTGTTTATCTATTAAATAAAATTCAAGTTCAACGGCAAAACCAACGTCATACCCGAGTTGGGAAAAACGGTCGATTGCATTCACCAAAACCTGACGAGGATCGGCAAAAAAACCAGTGGAGCGGTCTTTATACATGGTACATAACGCCTGCGCTCTGTCGCCTCCTTCATGCCAAGGAACAATACTTAGTGTGCCTGGAATGGGTTTGCATAACCGGTCTCGATCGCCCACATCCATGCCTAATCCAGATTCTTCTACGGTCGTGCCGGCAGAATCCAAAGCCATTACAGAGCCGGGTAAATAAAACCCTTTGGTAAAAACCTTCTCTAACAGATCGCGTTCAATACGTTTACCGCGCACCACGCCATTTAAGTCACTGAGCAAGAGCTCAATGGTGGTGATGTCTGGGTGTTGGCTTAAAAAATCTTTAACTTCGCTTTTACTCATATTGCTGTCGCCTTCTTAACAACCTAACGGTTGTTAAACGTCTATATTAGTTGAGTTGTTGATGGGTGTTATTCTCCCAACGGACAACAAAAGTTTTAGGGTGCGTTCTGGTGTTATCTAAACTGCGTATATTTGCTTTTTTAAGCGTTTAAACATCAAAGAGTGATTTATATATTGAACACTAATGTAACTATTATAGGTACGCGAAACAATAAAATTTATTGCATTTATCGATAAATTTCGAAATTATACCGCTACCGACGCCCAGCTATAGCGCACTATAGAGCGGGATTGCACTTTTTTGAACCAATTGTAAATAATGTTGGTCGAGGTGTTTAAAATAATTTATGGTGTGTGTACACTGTAGTTGTTCAATTTTTGAGTGAAGACATGAGCAAAGCACAAAAACAAAAACATTTAAAACCGTTGGTTGGGGTGGTGTGTGATGTTCAGCATATTGCACCGCACGACTTTCATGCCGCTGGAGATAAGTATCTGAGAGCGCTCAGCCGAAGTGCCGATGTGATCCCTGTTTTAATTCCGGCATTGTTAGAAGATCAAGACGTAGATCAATGGTTAGCAAGACTGGATGGTTTGTTTCTAACGGGCGCTTATTCAATGGTAGACCCAGCGCACTACAATGAAATCAAAGTCGATAAACAATACGACTATGATGCGCAACGTGATGCCACAGCATTTGCTTTTGTGCATAAAGCGATTGCCAATAATTTGCCTTTGTTAGGGGTATGTCGTGGCTTGCAAGATATCAATGTCGCTCTAGGCGGGTCGTTACATCAGGTTGTGCAAGAGCATCCAGAATTGAATGACCATAGAGAAGACAAGAGTGCTACATTAGATGAGCAATACGCACCAGCTCATACAGTGACGTTGAGCGAGAATGGTATGCTTCAAAATATCTTTAACGCCAAAAAAATAGACGTTAATTCACTTCACTCTCAAGCGATTAATCGAGTAGGCTCGGGGTTAGAGATTGAAGCCAAAGCCGATGACGGGTTAGTGGAAGCTATCCGGGTAGAAGGGGTGGCATTTGGTTTAGCCGTGCAATGGCACCCAGAATGGAAAGTGACAGAAAACAAAACCCAAACACTATTATTTGAGGCCTTTGGCGACGCGTGCAGAGCGCGACAGCTAGCAGGATTACCATGAAAAAATTAACGAAGTGGCTTGAAGAAAATAAAATAACCGAAATTGAATGCATTACGCCAGATCAAACGGGTATTGCACGCGGTAAAATAATGCCAACCGACAAATTCATCGATGAGAAAGGAATACGCTTACCAGAAAGCGTCTTGCTGCAAACCACCACGGGCGACTACCCAGACGATGAAACTTACTACAGTTTATTAGACCCACAAGACATCGATATGGTCTTGCGACCAGATGATTCTGCGGTATTTACCGTACCGTGGGCGGCCGAACCTTCTGCGCAAATCATCCACGATTGTTATGACTCGATGGGTAATTTAATGGAGCTTTCTTCGCGTGCTGTTTTAAAGAAAGTATTGGCCTTGTATGAAGCTAAAGGCTGGAAGCCCATCGTAGCTCCTGAAGTCGAGTTCTATTTAACCAAACGTTGTACCGACCCAGATTTACCCTTGGTACCGCCCATTGGCCGTTCCGGCCGCCAAGAAAGCGGGCGGCAAAGTTTCAGTATTGATGCTGCAAATGAATTCGACCCAATCATTGAAGACATTTACGATTGGTGCGAAGAAATGCACCTCGATATTGATACGTTGATTCATGAAGAAGGTGCGGCGCAGTTAGAATTTAACTTTCGCCATGGGGAAGCCTTAAAGTTAGCCGATCAAGTTTTTATTTTTAAGCGCGCAGTGCGTGAAGCGGCTTTAAAGCACAAAATAGGGGCTACGTTTATGGCCAAACCTATCTCAGGTGAGCCAGGCAGTTCGATGCATGTGCACCAATCTTTGACCGATGCTAAAACCGGAAAAAATATTTTCTCCAATGAAGATGGGTCGCCTTCAGAACTTTTCCACAGTTATATCGGTGGGTTACAACACTATATACCGCAAATGATGCCGATTTTCGCCCCAAACGTGAACAGCTATAGACGCTATTTGCCAGGCGCAGACGGGAACGCACCTGTAAACATTGAATGGGGTAATGAAAACCGCACGGTAGGGTTAAGGGTACCGCAAGCGGTTCCTTCGGCGCGCCGTGTTGAAAACCGATTACCGGGTTCAGATACCAATCCATACCTATCGCTGGCAGGTAATTTAATCTGTGGCTATTTAGGGATGGTTAATCATTTGAAACCACGCATGCCAATTCAAGGCAGGGCCAGTGAAGAAGCCGATGAAACGGTTCCTTGGAATTTAGAAGCGGCGCTCGAAGCCATGTCTAATTCGGAGGATATTAGGAACGCACTTGGCGCCAACTTTGTAGATGGCTTTGTAGCCACACGTCGTGCGGAGTACGAAGGATTTCGACGAGTGATAAGTTCTTGGGAGCGACAGTATCTGTTGTCTACCGTTTAATTATTTAAAGAAGCAATTGAATTTTTTAAGAGTCAAAATATGAGTAACACCCTAAATAATCGCAAATAACAATAAACCGAGAAGGTGAATGCGCTATGAAACTGATGACTAAAACACTGTTGGGAGCCGCTATTGTCGTAACGACAGCCACAGCCACCCTAGCCGATGATCAAATTGTTCGTGTCTATAACTGGTCAGATTATATTGCCGAAGATACGCTCGAAAAATTTGAAGCTAAAACAAGTATTAAGGTGACATACGATGTATTTGATTCTAACGAAGTCTTAGAAGCAAAAGTACTGTCGGGGCAATCTGGCTACGATATTGTGGTGCCAACAAGCGATTATTTAGCTCGCCATATTAAGGCCGGTGCTTATCAGAAACTAGATAAGTCAAAGATTCCGAATTGGGGCAATCTTGATAAAGAGTTGTTAGCGTCACTTGAAAACTACGATCCTAATAATGAATACGGAGTGCCGTGGCAGTGGGGTACAACGGGTATTGGCTACAACGTTGCAAAAATTGAAGAAATTCTGGGTGATGATGCACCGACTGACAGTTGGGATCTTATCTTTGATCCAAAGTATGCCTCTAAACTAGAACAGTGTGGCATCTCAATTTTAGACTCCTCCGGTGAAGTTTTACCTTTGGTGTTAAATTATTTAGGTTTGGATCCGAATAGCCTGTCGACTAAAGATTACCAAACAGCTGCAGATAAATTGCTTGAAATCAGACCCTACATTACCTACTTTCACAGTTCTCGCTACATCTCAGATTTAGCGAATGGCGATATCTGCTTATCGGTCGGCTGGAGCGGCGATGTATTCCAAGCCATGGCTCGAGCGGAAGAAGCGGACAATGGCGTTGAGATCAGCTATTACATTCCAAAAGAAGGGACAGCTATGTGGGCTGACATGATGGCGATTCCAAAAGACGCTAAGAATGTAGAAGAAGCGCATGAATTCATCAACTTCGTATTAGACGCCCAAATTGGAGCTGATATTACTAACTATGTTTGGTACGGAAGCCCTAACGAAGCCGCCAAAGAATTCATTGATGAAGAAATTCTTAATGACCCCGGCGTGTTTCCTCCTCAAGGTACCAATCTGTTTACCTTTGCAGTGTTGCCGAATAAAGTCACACGTGTGATGACGCGCATTTGGACTTCTATCAAGTCTGGACAATAACAATAAGACCTGCCCGAGCGTAGTATTGCTCGGGCTATAAATCTAAGTTCTCTTTTTTAAGAAGTGTATGTTATGACCTCTACGGATATTGCGCGTAAGTCCACTCGTGCCCAAGAAGAAATTTTAATCAGCATTAAGAATATCACTAAATACTATGATGATGCTTTAGCGGTAGATGATGTCAGTTTAGACATTCGTAAAGGTGAGATTTTTGCATTGCTTGGTGCATCTGGTTCAGGTAAGTCAACCTTGTTACGAATACTAGCGGGGTTTGAAAAGCCGACATCAGGCAAGCTTTGTCTTGGTGAAGATGACATCACCGTGTTGTCTCCAAATGAACGTCCCTTCAATATGATGTTTCAATCTTACGCGTTGTTTCCTCATATGACCGTAGAGAAAAATATCGCTTTTGGACTTAAGCAAGACAAGATGCCGAAGGCTGACATAGATGCTCGAGTGTCTGAAATGCTAAAACTCGTGCATATGGAGAAATACGCTAAGCGTAAGCCTCATCAACTTTCAGGGGGCCAGCGTCAACGTGTGGCCTTGGCTCGATCGTTAGCAAAGCACCCTAAGCTGTTGCTTCTTGACGAACCCATGGGAGCACTAGATAAAAAGCTTCGTACAGAAATGCAACTCGAAGTTGTCGATATTATTGAACGAGTGGGTGTTACCTGTGTCATGGTCACGCACGATCAAGAAGAAGCGATGACCATGGCCGATCGCATCGCGATCATGGACGATGGTTATATTCAGCAAGTAGGTTCACCCGTCGATGTATACGAAAGCCCTATGAATCGGATGGTGGCCGAGTTTATTGGCTCGGTAAATATTTTCGAATCTGAAATTATCGATGACCAAGAAAATTTCATGGTGTTAAGAAGCCCAAGCTTAGATCATGATATTTTCGTTGGACGCGGTGTGTCATCGGGTATCGACGACCGAAATATGTTGTTTGCATTGCGACCAGAAAAAACATTTTTGTCTGTTGAGCTGCCCGATCAACAATATAACTTTGCATCGGGAATCGTAGAAGACATTGCCTACTTAGGAGGCCATACCGTTTATTACGTTAAACTGAAAGATGGCAAAATTATTCAATGTTTTTTAGCTAATACAGAGCGCCGTGTTGAACGCCCAGAATGGGAGGAAGCGGTTTATGTATACTGGGCGGAAGATGCCGGCATGGTCATGCGTTCATGAGGGCGGTGAATATGAAAATGTGGTTACCAAAGGGTCGACACTACATCATCAGTGTGCCTTTTATTTGGCTGTTGGTTTTTTTCTTATTGCCGTTTATTTTTGTTGCAAAAATAGCCGTATCCGAAGCTGAGTTAGCAATACCTCCTTATACTCCTATGTTTCATTGGCTAGAAGGCGTGCTGAGCATTCGAATTAGCTTCAGCAATTTTTCGTGGTTAATGGATGACCCTTTGTACGCGTTAGCCTATTGGAATTCGATCAAGATGGCGTTTTGGTCAACGGTTTTCTGTTTGCTTCTTGGTTATCCTATGGCATACGCCATTGCAAATGCGCCAAAAGATAAACAGGCCATCTGGTTATTGCTGGTGTTGTTGCCAAGCTGGACTTCATTTTTAATCCGAGTTTACGCTTGGATGGGTTTATTGAAAAATACAGGTCTCATAAACGGATTCTTAATTTGGACCGGCTTGATCGACGAGCCGATTCAGATGATTAATACCAACTTCGCGGTATACATTGGAATCGTATATTCCTACTTACCTTTTATGGTGCTGCCACTCTACGCCAACCTGGTAAAACACGATAACGCCCTGCTAGAAGCGGCGTCCGATTTAGGCGCAAATAAGCTGACGCAATTTTTTAGAATAACATTACCGCTGTCGGTTAACGGCATAGTTGCCGGTTCGATGTTGGTTTTTATTCCTGCGGTGGGTGAGTACGTCATACCTGAGCTTTTAGGCGGTACAGACACCATAATGATCGGTAAAGTGCTATGGCAAGAATTCTTTAATAATCGAGATTGGCCAGTGGCTTCAGCCTTGGCATTGATTATGGTCGCGATTTTAATTGTGCCGATCATGCTCTTCCATCGATTCCAAAACAAGGAGGCGAACACATGAAGCTGTCAAATTTCAGGTTTTCCAACTTTATGTTTTGGCTCGGTATTGTATTTTTATACGCCCCGATGGTGGTGCTAGTTGTTTATTCATTTAATGAAAGTAGATTAGTAACCGTCTGGGCTGGCTTTTCAACTAAATGGTATGGTGAGCTATTCCGAGATCAACAAATGATGACCGCCGTAGGGCGATCGCTTGAGATTGCGTTCTATTCAGCCACTGCGGCGGTATTCTTCGGTATATTTGCCTCGGTTGTGATGGTTCGGATTAAAAAATTTAAAGGGCGCACCACGTTTTCAGGCATGATTACCGCGCCTCTGGTCATGCCAGATGTCATCATTGGTTTATCAATGCTGTTGTTGTTTGTGGCAATGAGCCAGTTCTTAGGCTGGCCAGAAACGCGTGGCATGTTAACCATTTGGATTGCACACACCACCTTTGGTTTGGCGTATTCGACCGTCGTCATTTCTTCTCGATTAAGAGAAATGGATCATTCATTGGAAGAAGCGGCGTTAGATTTAGGTGCGAGTCAATTAAAATCATTTTTGTTAATCACCTTGCCAATTATTTCCCCAGCTGTCGTGTCAGCTTGGCTGCTTTCTTTTACTTTGTCATTGGATGACGTGGTGATTGCAAGCTTCGTCACGGGTCCCGGTGCCACAACGCTGCCTATCGAAGTCTTCAGCTCAGTTCGCTTAGGGGTGACGCCAAAAATTAATGCCCTAGCAACTTTGATCATCGGGGCGGTCACATTGGTGGCCATCTTTGCTTGGTTTATGACGCGGCGGCTTAATCGACGTGTCAGTGCCTCCATGCAAAACGCCTAATAAGTAGAGTACATTATGAAAGACGATTTTAATCAGTATGACAGTGGCGACTTAGCTTTTACTCGGCAAAACCCGTATGGGACTGAAATTGAAGCGATGTATTCGGGCGCGACCAGTTTTATGCGCCGACGTTACAGCCGAGATTTAACCAATGTTGATGTCGCTGTCATTGGTGTCCCGTTTGATCTAGCTACCTCGAATCGCCCGGGTGCACGCTTTGGTCCTCGAAGTGTTCGTGCGGCCTCAACGCAATTGAGTTGGGCGCGCCCTTGGCCATGGTTAGAAGACCCGTTCGAGACCTTGAATGTTGTTGATTACGGTGATTGTGTGTTTGACCCAGGCCAACCGGAGACCATCGCGCCAGCAATAGAGCGCTGGTATGACCATATACTTAGTCAAGGCGTAAAACCTTTATCGATTGGCGGCGATCATTTTGTCAGCTATCCGATCATCAAAGCGTTGGCAAAAAAACACGGACCCATTTCATTAATTCACTTCGATGCACATTGTGATACCTGGCCCGATAAAGAAGGTCGCGTTGATCATGGCACTATGTTTTATCATGCCGCAAAGCAAGGCATCGTCGATGCGACCGCGTCGGTTCAAGTGGGTATGCGAACCGTGAATGATCTTGATTTAGGCTATAAAGTATTAGACGCCCTGTGGTTGCATGAGCAAGGGGTCGATGCGGCGCTGAAAGTAATCAAAGAAACCGTGGGTAATAAACCGACATACATAACGTTTGATATCGACTTCTTGGACCCATCTTGTGCACCGGGTACGGGTACGCCGGTTTGTGGTGGATTTGACACTATAACCGCGGTTAAACTGCTGCATGGGTTACAAGGTATTAACTTGATCGGTGCCGATGTTGTAGAGGTTGCACCAGCCTATGACCACGCCGAAATTACCGCATTAGCAGGTGCTACCATGGCGACAAACATAATGTGTTTGCTGGCTGCGGCAAAGAAGCGCTAGAGAAAGAGTTTAATACGCCACCATAAAGGCTTTGATTCGTTAAAAGTGTTGGAAAAGAAAAGGTAGATATGCAAGTCTACTGTCTACCTTTCACAGCACAGAGGGATCAATATGAGCTATCCAATTGAGGGTTCATGCCAGTGTGGCCAAGTAAGCTACAAACTATTAGAAGCACCGAAAAATGTTATTGCTTGCCATTGCACGGAATGCCAAAAACTCGCCACCAGTCCTTTTAGTGTGACGGCCATGGTCAATGCCGACACGATAGAGTTTAAAGGGGATATGAGTGAGTGGTGTCGTTTAGCCGATAGTGGCAACACCAGTTGCGCTAAGTTTTGCCCAACCTGCGGTACGCGTATTTATCACTACAACCCAGATGATCCAACCAATATAAAGCTGAAGTTAAAATCAAAAGGGCAAGATGACTCTGTTTTTGCCCCTAAAGCGCACATTTGGGTGAGCAGTAAACTCAGTTGGTATGACATTCCAGAAGGCGCGAAAACCTTTGATAAGCAGCCTTAAAAGGCTGCTTAAAAAAGATCTTTAAGGCGATGAAAGATCATTCCTGCGGCTAACATCGGCGACCTAAATCGCCGACCACCAGGGAAGCGCATGTGATGTATTTTTTCAAATATTTCCATGCGGTTCGTTTCTTCTGAAATATGCTCCGCAATTACTTTCGCGCATAGATGCGTCGCGTTAACGCCATGGCCAGAATAGGCTTGGGCATAGTAAACATTCGGGTGAAGCCTACCAACTTGAGGCATGCGGTTTGCTCCGATACCGATCATGCCGCCCCATTGGTATTCAATTTTTACGTCTTTTAAATAGGGAAACACGTCGTCCATATGCGGTTTTAACGTTCCAACAATAGATCTAGGGTCGCGACCTGAATAATTGCACAACCCTCCAAAGAGCAATCTTTTGTCGGCACTTAACCGATAATAATCTAGGGCAACCCGCAAATCACAAACCGCCATATCTTTAGGTAGAACGCGCCGCCAAACACTTTCTGGCAAAGGTTCTGTCGCAATGACGTAGCTACCTGCCGGGAGGACTCGTGCTTCCAGCTCATCATTTAAACCAGCGACATAAGCGTTACCGCAAATAACGAGTTTATCGGCCGTCACTTGGCCGTTTTCCGTTTTGACGACGGGGCGCTCGCGGTATTCGATGTTAACCACCTTGGAGTGTTCATAAATTTCAACGCCTTGCGCCTGGGCTGCGTCTGCTTCACCTAAAGTGAGGTTTAGTGGATGAACATGGCCACTGCCCATATCAATGAGGCCGCCAATATAATTAGAGGAGCCGACCACCTCGTGCATTTCATGCTGTTCAAGCAGCCTTGTTTCATGGCTATAGTTAACGCTGTCTAACCACTCTTTTTCGGTTTCTAGTTCACGCAGGTGGCGTGGCTTGTGAGCTAAATCGGAATAGCCCATCTTTAGGTCGCATTGAATATTGTATTTCTTAACACGATCGCGAACGATATCCACAGCTTCTAAACCCATATGATCGAGGGCATTCACACCATCAACACCAATACTATTGGCAAATTGAGCCGTGCCATGCCCGATTCCCCGAATGAGTTGCCCTCCATTTCGACCGGAGGCTCCCCAGCCAATTTTAAAAGCCTCCAGTAAAACGACTTTGTATCCTCGCTCGCTCAACTCCAACGCCGTATTAACACCACTGAGGCCTCCTCCTATTACACAAACCTGCGTGTCTTTTGCTTCGCTCAGTTTCGGGTAATCACAAGAGTATTCGCGTGTGGCAGCGTAGTACGAGTCGGGGTAATCAGCAGAGTGGGTTTTAGGGTTAAGCATGGATCGACCTGTTTGATATATTTTATGTTGATGTTTTCAATATCGCACATTAGATACGCCACATCAATGCGTTAGCGCTCATTTGTTGCAAATAGTAGACAGATGTTCAACTATTTCAATCACCTAGCGTAGGACGTATACTGTATTTAAATAAGTATGACCAACACAAAGGGAAAAACGAGTGGATGATATTGGCAAACGCCTAAAGACTGTACGTAAACAAGTCGGGATATCTCAACGAGAACTCGCCAAACGAGCTGGTGTAACTAATTCAACCATTTCAATGATTGAAAAGAACAGCGTGAGTCCAAGTATCAGCTCATTGAAAAAGGTATTGTCGGGTATCCCCATGTCATTGCTTGAATTTTTCAATACAGAAGAATTCGAATCGGCTGAGACGCCGGTGGTTTATCGTAAAGAAGATATTCGTGAAGCTGCGGGCGATGGTGAAGGTATTAAATGGGGCTTGGTTGGTAAGTTCTTCCCAGATAGAAAAATAACCTTTTTAGTCGAACATTATGAATCCGGTGCCGATACCGGTGATGAAGCCTATAGCCATGAAGGTGAAGAAGTTGGTTACGTGGTGTCTGGGCAAATTGAACTAAGCGTTGATGATCAAAAATATACCTTAGGCCCGGGTGAGGCTTTTTATTTTGAGTCAAAGCGCCCCCATCGTTTTCGCAACCCATTTGAAGAACCTTGCCAGTTAGTTTCAGCAACCACAGGCACTAACTTATAAAAGGCTAACCTGAGATCCAGGTTAGCCTTATGCATTTAGCGCAGCTTTTCTAGTAATAAGTAATACCACATACCTAACGCTAAAAATTGATTCCCTAACCATTCGGAACCTGGTACTCGAATGTGAGGGCATTGAGCAAAAACGTCAAATTGAGATAATTGGCCCGTTATGGCATCCGCCATAATTTCACCGACAATATGCGAAGTAGCCACGCCGTGACCTGAATAACCTTGCGCATAAAAGACATTCTGCGAAAGCTTGCCCAATTGCGGGATACGGTTAATTACCACGCCCATCATGCCACTCCATTGGTAGTCAATTTTTATGCCCTTAAGGCGCGGAAAGGTGCGCTCTAAGGCGGGTCTTAGCTCCGCTTCTATATTACGACTCGGTTTTCCGCTGTAATGCGCACCGCCGCCAAATAACAGCCGTTTATCGGCCGTGAGCCGATAATAATCAAGTACGAAACGACTGTCATAGACGGCAACATCTTTTGGGTTAATGGCGTTAGCGGTTTCATCTCCCAACGGTTGAGTGGTAACGATACCGCCAGCCGCTGGGAAAATTTTGCCCCTCATCTTTTTGCGTTCAAGTCGATGATAAGCGTTACCGGCAATCAAGATCGCATTCGCAGTGACAGATCCTTGTGAGGTCACAGCTTTGGGTGTATCGCCATGAATAATGTCGATGGCTTTTGATTGCTCAAAAATAAGTGCGCCTAAATCGGATGCCGCTCGAGCTTCACCCAAACACAGATTTAACGGGTGCAAGTGCATGTTCTTTTTATTATACAAAGCACCTTGATACAAATTGGTTTCTAAGAAGCTTTGTACTTCCTGCTTATCTAAAAGTGATACTTGATCAGCCATGCCATGAGCTATGGCTTCATTAAAGTTTTTATGAAGCTCCTTCATATGGCTAGGCTTCATGGCCGTATGCAAATGCCCCTGTTTTAAGTCACATTGAATATTATATTGGGCGACTCTTTTCTTAATAATGTCATGTCCGCGCCAGCGAAGGTTCCAAACAAAATCATCGGCCTCATTGCCTAAGTGATTTCGCATGGCTTTGCGCATTGCGTTGTCTCCAGAAAGGCTGCCAGTCACTTGGCCGCCGTTACGGCCGCTGGCTCCCCACGCGATTTTGTTCGCCTCGAGCAATGCTACTTTTAGACCTCGTTCCGCCAGTTCTAGGGCGGTGTTGATACCCGTGAAGCCGCCGCCAATAATGGCTACATCAACTCGAATATCCTCTGTTAAAACAGGGAATTCCAGTTGAGTGTTCATGGTTGCCGTGTAGTACGCATTGCAACGAGGTTCTACCATTTGAGCGCCTATGTTTGTTATATTTTACAATCGTTCAATATTACATCAAATATTGAACAAACCATAGGCCAAAACACACTTTCCAAATAGGACGGTTAAAACCCGTCTTGAGCTTCTTCAATGATCGAAATTAATAGCTTGGCAATTTCACTGCTGAAGGGGGCGGTAGGATCGGGTTTGCGAATCGAAAGGTAGGTAAGGTCGGGGTGTTGAAATAATGTGTAGATACTAATGGAGTAAGGGCACAATGGAAGGTGATGAGGGTTATCGGCAACCATGGCATGCGATAAGTCTGATTTACAAAACAACAGTATTTGAGCGTCGCCATATACTTGGTTTTCTGCACCCACGGCACTTGCGGTTCGATTCAGCATATCACTTGCATGTGCCGTATAAGAAATAACTAGCCCTCTAGATTCAATTGCAAATACTAAGTTCTCTAAGGCGGATTCAAAGTTGTTTTCCGTACTAAATACCCAGCTGGCGTCTATTTCTTTGTAATCACTGGCGTGGCTTGCAAAAGGAAACAGCAGCGCTAAAAGAATAATAATTCTCACGAAATTAGGTTCCTTGTAAATGTTGGCGGGCTTGCTCAATACTTTTATCTAAATAAACCCAATAAAAATCAGCACCACGATAACCTTCAATTCGCTTTGCTATTTCTTCGCCCTTTTCATTCAAAAATAACAGCGTTGGGGTTGCTCTTACTTTATACATCGTCACGATGTCATCGGGGGGAGTGGGTTGGTTATCAACCCAGTCAACAGGAGCGAAGCTGTCCCAAACCAGTTTCTGCACGATGACGGTGTCAGTGTACGCCTTGCTGTTTAATACGGCCGGCATTATTTCTTTATCGAGCTGTTTGCAAAACGGGCAGGTAGAGTGGGCGACATATAAAATCAAAGGCTTTTGTTGTTCAACAATGTGTTGCGTAGCCTTTGGCAAATCGACGGATGCAAAATTCAAGGGCTCAGAATAGGCTGCGACACCGATTAATATACCAAAAATTGCGAGGCTAAAGTGCTTAGTTATTGAGGTCATTCAAGACCTCCTCGACGATCTCATCCGCGTAAAAATCTCGGAAAAAGTGATCGGCTCCTTCAATCCACTTTATCGTAACATGGCTGTTTTGATCGAACTCAGAGTGGTAATTATTAAATTCATGAGAAAGATTATCCTCCGATCCTAAAAAGACGGTGGTAGGTACATCAATCGATTTCAGTAAAAACGGCGTGTGTTTTTCTTGAGAAGGTGAGTAGTATGATAAAAAGGACTTTGCGCTGACTTTGGCAAAAATACAGTACAAAATTGAAGTCTCAGTTAGGGGCGACTCTTGATCTTCGAGTTGCTTAAAGTAGTTTAACTGGTCGTTCAAATTAGTGGAGTATCGATTTTCATAGCTCTTAGCGACTTTGTCTTGGTTGTACGTAGCAGGCGCTAGCAAAATCAATCGCTCTAAGCCGGGGTAGCGAAAGGTCGTATAAAAAAGACTCGATTGCGCTCCGCCACGAGAATGGCCGAGTAATATAAATCGCTTGTGTCCTTGCTCCGATAACCAATCAAACCAAATTTTTAATTCGTCAACTGCCTGCTCGTGTGTATCCGTAATGGTGGGCGTGGTTTCGCAATCAACAAATTGTTGTCGATCATCTACTCCCAAACTTAAGCTAATATTTAGACTGCTATAGCCCTCGTAATCAATCAGCTCTTGAAGATAAACGGGCAGATCGTTCGTCTGATGCATCCAAGTTCCATGCAACATGACGAATATAGGCTTATCGGTGCCGTGATTAATATAGTCTGCATTAATGCTGAGCCCCTGATAATCCAATTGCACAGGTTTCGCTACCGCAAAGCTAGCACAAAGTGAAACTAAGAGAGTGATAAATACTTTTAACATTGCTCTTCTCCTATAACGCAAGCCCTGGATTACTGCCTACATTTTTAAGTGAAGGGCTGTTTACTTTTTCTAAATTGACTTGCTTTTGGTCTCGTAAGTAAGTTGCTACGGTGTCCCAAATAGGTTCACCTTCAGATTGTGAACCAACGGTGGCCCAGCCAGAGACCTTATAGTTTTTATTCAGATCTATTGATTGGCCATTATCGAGTTGCATGGAATCGATTCGTTCACCAAAGCCCGCTTTCGGATCAATGCGATAATCTAAACCGCCAACCCGAACCATGTCGCCTCCTTGTTGATAATAAGGATCGCTGTTGAACAGGTTATCCGCCACATCTTCTAATATGAGCTTTAAGTCAGCGCCAGACATTTCACGCGTGTAGGTTTCTGGATAAGTAATGCAGGTTTGATCAAGGACATTTTCCATGGTGATAGATTGCCCCGGTAAAATGGTGGTGCCCCATCTAAAACCAGGCGACAATGAAATTTGCGAATCGTTCACTGAGCGCAGAGCATCACAAATGACTTGATCGAACGTGCCATTAAAATTACCACGTCTGTAAAGTAGACTGCTGGCCGTAGCTAGCGGTTCGGTCAACGTATCGAGGTAAGGCGCTCGAATGTTGGTAATTAATTGAGCCATTTCTGGGTCAGCTCTTAATCGATCCGAAAATACCGGAAGCAGCCGGTACTGATAACTCTCAATACCGTTTTGCCCAAATTTTAAATCGAGTACGCCCAAGAACTTGCCATTAGAACCCGCATTTGTAACCAGTGTTTTTCCTTTAGCGTTCTTAACTTCTATAGGCTGAGGAACTCCGTCGTGGGTATGTCCGCCAAGGATGGCATCAATCCCTGAAACATCGGCCGCTAATTTTAGATCAACGTCCATGCCGTTATGAGATAACAATACGACGGCATCGACCGATTCGGTCTCTCTAATGCTGTCGACGAGTTCTTGTAAATCTTGTGGGTTAATGCCAAAAGTCCAGTCGGGAATAAAGCGTTGTGGGTTTGCAATAGGGGTATAGGGGAACGCTTGCCCGACTACCGCAACTCTTCGACCATTAAGCGCTTTTACCACGTAAGGTTTAAAGGCATGGCCCGTGAATTCATCGAATGCTTCCGCTCCGTCGAACAACGCATCTTCTTTTACTTTTATATTCTGGGCTACAAATTCACCATTGAACGCTTCAATGTTGGCTCGCACTTCTTCACTGTGGTAAGTAAATTCCCAGTGGCCTGTCATGATGTCAACGCCAAGTAAGTTGCACGCATCTACCATGTCTCGCCCGCGCGTCCAAAGAGCGGTACCTGATCCTTGCCAAGTATCTCCGCCATCGAGAAGCATTGTTTTATCGGGACCAAACTCACCGCGCATTAAATCGACCAGGGTTTTTAAATGCGCAAACCCACCAACTCGACCGTAAAGCTGTGCCGCGTCGGAAAAATTGAGTGCCGTGTAAGCGTGCGCGTATGGAGTATCTTTTTGAATACCGAAATAGTTTAACAGGGCATCATTGACCAAGTGTGGTGGGCGGCCAAAAGCATCGCCAAACCCTAGGTTCACAGTGGGTTCTCGAAAGTACACAGGCATCAGTTGCGCGTGAGTGTCGGTGATGTGTAACAGTCGAACATCGCCGACATTAGCGACCTGATATAAATCTTCGTTTTGTTTTCCAAGACTGATACAGCCAGGCAAGATACCCGCAGCACCAGCTAAACCTAGAAGTCGTGAAAATTCTCTGCGTGAAAGTTGCATAAGTGAAGGAACCCATTGTTATTGTTAAAATATAAGAGCACCTTGCGGTGCTCCTGTTCGTTGTCGTCAGGCCGTTACCTAGGAATATAGGCCTGCCAATTTTCTTTCATATAATCACCTTGCTGCTTGGCTAATACGGCTTGTTCATAAGCCGCTTGTGCCAAATCGAACGCTTCAGCTTCTTTACCATCGGCTAAGGCTGTTTTGGCTTGGGCGATCATTTTTGCAGTATCGCGCCATTCAAAACCAACTTCCGATGCTAATGCATTCGCTTGCTCCGCTTCTATTATCATCTCTTGTGCGCTCATCGAATTTTCGGAAAAAGTCAAAGAGGCCATTAAGATAAAGCCAACCAGTGCAATGTATTTTAATAAATGCATGACCTTCTCCTATTTTCGTGAACCAGGACCATTAAATTCCAGGCTATTGGACATCACTGTTTGGAAATATTCCAAATTGCGATATTCCGGTGATTGAGGGGCAAACGCTTTCGCGCGTATGTTCTCATTGCAACCGGCATAACGGCGATGGAGTGTTCCTAGTTGTCCCCACTTGGAGCGGTGTACTGGGAAGTGAGTCACTTGACCAATAGCGGGTGATGGAATATCGGCACGCAGGTTGTACCCTGTTGCTCTCATATGGCAATCGGCACAACTGATATTAAATTGCCCACGTTTACTGTAGAAAAATTCCTTTCCTTCCATGTATGCGTCATAGGCACCGGCCGAATTTACGTCTACCGCAACTTTTTGCCCACGGCTTTGATAGGCAATGTAGGCTGAAACATTCGCTATGTTGCCTTTCTTATAGCTGTAAGGTTTCTCTCCATTGCTTTCGAGACACTCATTGATTGCCAACTCTAAAGTCACCACCATTTCGCGTTTTTCATCATAGTGCGGATACTGGTCGCGAACGCGTCCGTCACCGAAGCAATCAGCAAAAGATTTGCCATTTGCAAACGGGGTTTCAAACAGAATTTGTCCTTCCTCTATTTCAAACTCATAGGGCGGAAACTCTTCTAAATCGAGCCACTGAAATCGTGCGTTTTCATCAATGGCATAAACACCGTCTTTATAGTCTTCAAGCGCTACATCTGGAAATCGCTTTTTAAAAAAACTTTGAAACGTTGCAATATCTTGATCCACCAAGGCTTGATAATCAGCGTCGCTTTTTTTTGCATTTGGCATGCAAGATACAGCCAAACTGACAGCGGTTATCAAACTGAGGGTTAGTTGAGTTTTTGTTTTTAACATAACCTCTCTCCATTTATTTTAGCGAATAGCAAACTCTGAAGATTCAGATTCACCTTTATTATCAACCCAAGATACAGTGAACATATCTCCAGAATTTGCACCACTGAACGAGAACGACAAATACGGGTCTTTTGATACGGCCGGTCCAAGTTCGCCATGAAAAACGATGTCATCGTTGTGCGTAGCTTTCACTTCCGTTATGTAATGCCCAGGAATGAGTTCACCGTTCTTATCTTTACGGCGACCGGTTTCCATTGGATGTTTCATCAGCATTTTTACCAACACCATGCCGTCTCTAACACTTGCTTTTACTTTCATGATCTTCCCCTAATTCGTTGTTAACCGCCGCAACCGCCAATGGTTACTTTCACTTCTTGAGTGGTGCGGTACAGTTGACCGTCTGCTTGCGCCAGAACGATGATATTTGAAGTTTCGCCCATACGAATTCGCGCCGAGACATCAGCGGCCATGCGTGATTGAATGTTAAATTTACAGGCTAATGGCGATGGGTTTTTCTCAACGTAAATGCTGATGCTTTCGACAGGTAAGTCTGTTTTAACAGAAATAGGCACTACAGCTCCGTTTTCAGCAATACTGGGCGCCTTTAATGCGATTGCGTCAGAATCACTGATGGGCATGTCGCCATAGGTTTCGGAAATGGCCAGATTAATTTCTTCAGCTGAAAATGCACTGGCATTCCAACTGGCCCAAACCACTCTAGGGAAATTAATAACGGCAACGAGTAGCCCAGTTGCTTTGGCTAAGCGCCCCAAAAATTGGCGTCGTGAATTTTGCATAGTAAACCTCTTCTATAGCGTATATAGGTATTCAACTAACCAATGAATTTCTTCTTCGGTTAGCATTTTGTGTGCTCCAAAAGGAGGCATAATGGTTTGCGCATTTTTAGTACGCGCATCGTAAATTTGCGCATATAAATCATCTGGATTCGGATAACGCGCTTTCATCTGGAGCAACGGTGGCCCATAGTTGCCGGGTAAATTTCCTCCGGGCATCATGTGGCACGAAATGCAATTGCCCTTAGTGCGCGTATACACCACGTCTTTACCTTTTTCGACCTCTTCTGGTCCTGCCCAGCTGGGCATCGATAAAAACAGGCACAGCAGGGTAGAACCCGCGATCTTTATTTTCATCATCTCCACCTTCTCTTATTGTTGTTATTTTGAAAGCGACGTATTACTCGCTGCTTTCGACCATATAGTGCACGGCATCGGTAACCGCTTGATCTGACAATTGCGTTTGCCCTCCTTTAGCCGGCATCACACCTTGCTCACCTTTAAACCCAAATAACGCATTATTGACTAACGTATCGAAACCTTTGGTAGAGCGAAGTGTCCATTGCTCGACATCGCCTAATTTCGGCGCGCCAGCAATGCCAGAGTCGTGGCAAGCGCGACAAGCAAGCTGATAAGTTTCTAGACCAGCCAGAGCTTGGGCTGAAAGTTCGCTTGATTCTTTTACGGCGACTTCTTCTTCAGCGTAAGCTACACCGTCGTTACCATCTTCTTTAAAGTGATCCGTAGGCGTTACGCCTCGTAAACTGTGTACGACTGTAATTGTGCTGACATCTTTGCAATTGCTCATGCAGCGCTCATTGTTCACATCGGGTCGGTCATCGCGATAGAAACTGTCGGCATTTGGCATGGTTATGTCGGCCAGGTTTTGTTGCGTTAAAACGAAGTCGTCTTCAACCAGCTCGTTTAAATACAGTACATAGGCCGTTATGGCATAAACTTCGTCATCGCTAAGCGATTGTGGCGCTGTAAACGGCATGGCTCTGTGAATGTAATCCCACAAGGTGGATGCGTAAGGCCAATAGCTGCCCACTGTTTTATCTGGACGATCATTGGTGAGTGTGCCTTGGCCGCCCGCCAATTTGGGCCACCGTTTTTCACCTTCGCCAAACACCCCATGGCAACTGGCGCATTTTTCATCGTATAAAAACTCACCGTCTTCAACGCTGCCTTGGCCCGGAGGTAAACCTAACCCATCTGGTCGAATATCAATATCCCAGCCTTTGATTTCGGCATCTGTTGGCGTGGACCCAATGCTATAAACTTCGGCAAACGCCAGCCCGCTGCTAATTACGACCGTGCAAAGTGCTGTAGTGACGAGTTTTTTTGCTGTGTTATGAGAGTTGAACATTAAATACGCTCCCATCTTCTTTAACTTGCCAAGTGTGAATCGAGTTTTTGTGGTAAATAGAATTGCCGCCGCGTTCAGCGCGCAGTTGCTTCAAAGTGGGCTGTACATAACCGGTTTCATCCATGGCACGAGATTGTATTAACAATGGCTGGCCGTCCCACTTAAACATAAATGAGAATCGCGTCAGTGCTTTAGATAAAACTAAGCCTTTCAATGGCGCATTTTGCCAGGTTGCACCGCCATCAAGAGACACGTCTACGGCTTTAATTTTTCCATGACCTGACCAAGCAAACCCTTCAATTTCATGCCAGCCTTTTTCCATCCAAGGGTTTTCCGGGCAGGGAGAGGTTACGACTGAGTTACACTCTTGAACCCAAGTGAATTCGCGACTGCGACCGTCGGGCATTAAGTCTGTGTATTTTGAGGTTTCTTCTCTGTGGTACCAGGGTTTATCGCCGATCTCTAAGCGCCTTAACCATTTAATGCTGGTGTTGCCTTCCCAACCAGGGTTTAGCAGTCGAATCGGGTAGCCTTGTTCAGGTCTTAAGGCTTCGCCGTTTTGGGCGTAAACAATGAGGGTATCATCAAGGGCTTTTTCCATAGGAATGCTTCGAGACATTGCAGCGCCATCGGCACCTTCGGCTAAAACCCACTTTCCTTCAGGCTTTACTCCTACTTCTTCCAGCAAAGTTGAGAGTTTGACGCCGGTCCATTCACAGCAAGACACCATTCCATGAGTAAACTGCAAGCCTTCCATTTGCGGGCCGCGCCATTCCATACCACCATTGGCAGGGCACTCCAAAAATTTAATTTCTGAAACACTGGGAAAGCGTCGCAGTTGATCCATCGTGAAAATAAGCGGGCGCTCAACCAAACCATGAATGATCAGTCGGTGTTCTTCGGGATTAATGGTGGGCACACCGGCATGGTAGCGCTCAAACACTAACCCATTCGGCGTAATAATGCCTTTAAGCTTATGTAAGGGTGAAAAACTGATCGATGAAATAGGGTCTGCGGTGAGCCAAGGCACGGTTCGACGAATCGTATCGGCTTCGTATTTAGATGGCATGCCATACGGGTTTGTTACAACCCCTTCACCTAAGCTAGACGTCCAACTGGGCACATTCGGAGGCAAATTGGCATTGCCCAAAGCCATAGGGGAAAGAGCCGCAACTGATGCACCGCCTAGAGTTCCAATCGCTTGTTTTAAAAATAACCTTCTATCCAACCCTTTAAGCTGATCACCATCTTTTATGAGTCGAGACAAAAGGCGGTTTTCTTCTGCTCGTTTAAAACCGGGCATGCAACCTCCAGCATAATGTTGTTTTTGTTATATTTAAAAGTTATATGCTAATAACTAAAAGCTCACACTACCCTATCAAAGAATCGACTAGCGCGTTAAATTGATTACTTATATCGGAAAGGGTTTTTAGCTTGAAAAGTAATATGTATTAGAATTTTCTGATGTAGAAACCTCTAAAGTTAAGTGCAAAATATTTCGATTATCGTTGTGACGAAAGTAACAAAATCAGGCAATTTGAGAAAAAATAGTTTTATAGAACGATTATTGAGCGTATCTTGGGTGTTATCAGCGAAGGAGCCAGTATGGAAGAACTAGAGCAAACCGTATTGAATAACTTAGTACGCTTTCGAAAAAAAGCCGGGTTATCGCAGAAGCAGGTTGAGCAACAGTTGGCGTTACGCACCAATACGTTGTACGACATAGAAAAGAATCGCCAAAAACTGCCTTTTGTCTTAGCCGTTCAACTCTCGGCGCTTTATCACATCGATATTGGAGAGTTGGTGCGCGGTGCCAGCGAAATGATAGATACCGAAACCGCGCCAAACAACGTAGCGCCGTTGGAGTCTCTCGGTGTGCTGAGTGGCGCGTTTCACCCTTTAACGGAGTACATAGCACAAGACCCGGTCATAGTTGCAGAGATTGGCGTGGGTGAAATGGGTGCGCAGCCCATAATGGATTTGCTGTTGGCAAAGCTGACAGACGTTCAAAAGCAACACTTCGTTTTAGATCTTTATCGTTACATAAACTCTGTGATCAGCAGTGATGGGGAAATAAAAAACTCAGAGCTGAGTTTGCGTGACACCATTTTAGCTCAAGCAAAGATTGAGCTGACCGACAGCGAAAAACAGAGTATCAGTCGGGCGTTCCGAAAACTATTTTTTGGTAAATCTATGTCGAAAAGCTTGCCACGTGATGCCTATAAACATTTTCTTATTTGGACTCTACATCTCGTGTCTAGAATCGATGGTCAACCGCACTTTAAAACACTCGATTATATTCAGCAGGTGGCTCAGCATATTCAGCTGCCGGTCAGTGCTTGGCGGTTTATTGAAGATAAGGTAGCACAAGCCTACCAAGATGAAATTTAAGGAGAGATTATGGAAACCTTACCTCTGATTTGGATCATTATTGGCGCTGTTCTTATCGTCATTGAATTTTTAGTGCCCGGTGCTGTTTTTGGTTTTATTGGTGCTGCGGCCATGCTTACAGGTGCTTTGATACACTTTGGTCATATAGAAGGCTTTGTGAATATCATGATGACGTTTTTCATTGCGTCATTTGTGTTCATTCTCTTTCTTCGATCGGCCTTGCTAAAACTATTTCCTGATAATTCAGTTGTTCAAAATACGGACGAGTTACAGGATGCTATAGGCCGAATTGTAGAAGTCACCGAAGACATCAGTCCTTATAAGCGAGGAAGAATTAAATATTTAGAGACCAGTTGGGAGGCGCAAGCCGAAACTGATTTTGTAGTAGGAGAACAGGCCGTTATCGCTGGTCAAGACGGTAATTGCTGGATCGTTAAATCAATAGAAGGAAATTAAGATGACGTTAATAACATTATTGGTGCTAGCCACCTTTGTTGTACTAAAAGTTTTATTGGTGGTGGTGCCCATGCGGGAATCATTTGTGATCGAGCGATTAGGGAAGTTTCGAACGGTTTTTCAGCCGGGGCTTCACTTTATGATCCCGTTCATTGATAACATAGCGTATCGGCATGAGATACGTGAGCAGGTGTACGACATACCCGCTCAGCACTGTATTACGAAAGACAACATTCAAGTTGAAATTGATGGCTTAGTTTATTTAAAAGTTATGGACCCACAGTTGGCCAGTTATGGTATTGGCGATTACCGCAACGCAGCCATTAACTTGGCTCAAACAACCATGAGATCAGAAGTGGGTAAGTTATCACTGGGTGAAATCTTTGCAGAACGTGAAACGTTAAACGAAACCATTGTAAGAGAGATCGATAAAGCCTCTCAAAGCTGGGGCATTAAAGTCTACCGCTATGAAGTTGCCAACATCAGCCCTTCTGATCATGTTGTTTCAACACTTGAAAAGCAAATGGTTGCTGAGCGAGATCGTCGAGCGGATATCACCTTAGCCACGGCCGAAAAGGAAGCCAAGATTAATATGTCTGAAGGTGAGCGCCAAGAAGCAATTAACCACTCGGTGGGTGAGCGCCAACGTCGTATCAACATTGCCGAAGGTCGTGCGCAAGAAATTTCATTATTGGCTGAAGCCCAGGCCACTGGTATTGCGATGGTCGCTGAAGCCATTAACATGCCTGGTGGAAATAAAGCCATAAAAATGCGTTTAGTTGAACAATTTGTTGGTGAACTTGGCACCATTTTAGAAGGGGCTGATATTTCGGTATTGCCTAGTGAAATGGCGCGAGTGAAAGGCATCTTTGAAGGTGTTGACCAAGTAACTAAACAGTTTAAGAGCTAAGGAGAATTATCATGGACATAAATTCAATCAGTGATATTTTTAACGTCGGTGTTTGGTCAATTGCATTCTTGATTCTAATATTTCAATTATTGCGATCGCTCTTTTTTGTACCGACAAAAAATGCCTACATCGTTGAGCGATTTGGTAAGTACTTACGAACGCTAGAGCCTGGTTTCCATGCAATAATTCCTTTTATCGACAAGGTTGTAGATAAAGTTAATTTAAAAGAAATGACCATAGATGTGCCGCCGCAGTATTGTTTTTCGAAAGATGAAATTAACTTGCAGGTCGATGGTGTAATTTATATGTCGGTAGAAGACCCTAGTAAGGCTTCCTACGGTATTGTCGATTACCACGATGCTGCCGTGCAACTGGCCAGAACCACAACACGTTCTGTTATTGGTACCTTAGATTTAGAACGTACTTTTGAAGAACGTGATTTAGTCAGCTCGAAAGTTGTGGAAGTACTAAACAGCGCTGGGCAATCTTGGGGTATTCGCGTACACCGTTTCGAGATTAAGAATATTTTGCCACCAATCAGTGTCAACGAAGCGATGGAGCGCCAGGTTACCGCGGAGCGTAATCGTCGAGCAATTCTGGCGAAGAGCTTAGGGGATAAACAAGCGCGCATTAACATTTCTGAAGGTGTGATGACCGAAACCATTAACGTTTCAGAAGGTGATAAGCAGCAACTTATTAATGAAGCCGAAGGTAAAGCGCAAGAGATATTAACCATTGCAAAGGCAACCGCTGAATCCATTCAAAAAATTGGTAAAGCCATTAATGAAGAAGGTGGTGAGGAATCAATCCGTTTGCAATTAGCTGAGAAACTGTTCTCAAAAGTGGGGACCTTAGGCGATGCAAAAACACGTGTTGTGTTGCCAGCAAACGTAGCGGATTTCCAAGGTTGGTTAAAGATGACCGATTTAGAAATGCTGCCTGACAATAAATAGAATATAATAGTAAGTAAGAGGGTGCCATAGGGCACCCTTCGTTTTTATAGTACACCACTAAAATGGAACATTATGAATATAGAGTTTTCGCTATCACCGGCTGAAGATGATATTGAACTATTGCTCGATGGACTTCGTTCGTACAATGCCCCCATTTTTCCAAATAGGAAAACCGAGAGCTTTGGTCTATTTGTTCGAAATGATGAAAGTAAGATCGTGGGTGGCTTGTCGGGTGAAATTACCTTTACGACAATTTTTGTTAATTATTTATGGCTTTCGGAGTCGGTACGTGGCTGCGGTATTGGAGAAAGGCTGATTAAACAACTGGAGCAGGAAGCCGTTAAGCTAGGTGTGACGAATCTGTGTTTAGATACCTATACTTTTCAGGCGCCTAAGTTTTATGAAAAAAATGGATTTAAACAAGTCGGTTGCTTTAAAGATTTCCCGCTAGATGGGGTAGATCGACTGTTTTATCAAAAGAAGCTGTCTTTAAACTAGTCAACGCTAACGAGCGCTTACTTTTACGCATTTTAGTTACGCTTAGCTTTATATAGATCGGCTAAGTTCTTAGCTGTCATTGGCTTACCAAAGCCCCATCCTTGGCCAAATTCTACGCCGAGCTCTCGCAATTCATTTTCTTGCATCACGTTTTCGATGCCTTCTGCAACAACTTTCAAATTAAGATCATTGGCAATTTTTATGATGTGAGGAATTAAAGACGATTTAATACTGCCTTCCTCCATATCCATCACAAAACTACGATCAATTTTTAAAACATTACAGTGCATGCTTTTGACTTGATTGAGGCTGGAATAGCCGGTGCCAAAATCGTCTACTGCAATGGTAAAGCCTTGGTCTTTTAACCAAGCAAGCTGGCTGATGGCTTCTGATTCTTCAAGCTTCTCATCTTCAGTTATTTCAAATTCAATATTAAATCGAGAGTTTTTAACTTCGTGAATGTCTATCACTTTTTGAATTCGCCCGGACGATATGTCACTTGGAAACAAATTAAAATTGATTTTGAAGTTGGCTGGTAGCTCAGATTGCGCCCCTAAATCTAACAGCGCTTTTTTGATGATTTGTTCAGTGAAGAGCCAAGAAAGTTCCAATTCTCGCACTTCTGGAATAAATTGATCAGGGTAAATCGCCATGCGTCTATCTTTATAGCGCGCCAATGCTTCACAGCCTATTATTTCACCTGTGTTCAAATCGACAATGGGTTGATAAAGGCTGAAAAATTGGTCTTTCCGAATACCGCGGGTAACAATAGAGCGAGTAGAATAAAACTTTTTGTATCCTATTAGAACTAGAGAATGAACCCGAAACGCAACCACGAGTAAAAGAATAAGAGAAATCAACATTAACTTGGAATAGCTTGCGAAAAAGAGCTGATAATTAGATTCCAAGGCAACACAGTAGTTAGAAGAATTCGGAATGCAATGCTCTGAATATTGTGTGATTAAAGAAAAATCAAAGCCTTTTAAACCGTGCTCATTTTGATAAAGCCCATCTTCGCCCGCTAGGTGATGTGGTTTGTTATTACCATGATAAATCAACTGCCAACGAAAGTTCTCAGGTGTAATAGCTGCAATAACGGCTAAATCATAAACGGCATTGAAATTATCTTTTTTGGCGATAAGGGCATTGTATTGTTTATTAAACATTACTAGTGGCTGATCAACCCACAGTTCGAAGCCTTTTTCGGTAACAAAATTAGGTAAGGAGGATGGGTAAGGTGTTTCTAAAACGCCTGTTCCAGTGGTACACACCAGTTCGAAATTTTTTAAAAAACCAATATCTTTAATAAAATTGGCGACAAATAAAGCCTGACGCATGGCCAATAAGGTTTCAGGCGAGCAATCATCAAAGCCTTTGGCATTTAAATTATTTAATGTGATTTCAATTTCAATCGCCGTCGACGCTATTTCTTTAAAAATTTCGGCCGCATATTCAGTGTGAGTACGTTTAAAATCCCAAAGCATGCCCCCAAAAGCTAGTAAGGTGCCTAAGAGAAATACGCTGATCGTGGCTAAATTGGCGCTTGAACGCATCCAATTTGAATAGTTAAAACTCATCTTTTATCAGAAGTAGGCACATTAATGGAGGTCTATTTACTAAAGCTTATAAACCACTGTTTTGTCAACAAATGGTCTGATTTTAAACGGCTTTAGTTGTAGGGTGTTACTCATGTGTGCATTAGTTGTTAAGTAGTGCTCTTAAATCGGATAAGGTTTGAGCGTTTTGCTCCTTATTAGCGGTTTGGCCGCCTTCTTCTTTGCCACCCACCCAAGTTACGTCCTCTTCAGGAAGCTCGTCTAAAAATCGGCTGGGAGTGCAATCAACCAGCTCGCCAAATTGTTTGCGCTTTGCCGCAAAGGTTAGGGTTAAGTTTTTCTTGGCTCGAGTAATGCCGACGTACATGAGTCGACGCTCTTCTTCAATGTCATCGCTTTCAATCGAGTTTCTATGTGGCAGCAGCTCTTCTTCTAAACCGAGAATATAGACATAAGGGAACTCCAACCCTTTAGAGGCGTGAAGGGTCATTAACTGAACCGCGTCTTCTACTTCATCTTCTTCTTGGCGATCCATTAAATCTCGCAACACTAACTTGCCGATGGCTTCTTCGATGGCAAGGTCTGAGTCATCCTCATCATTGCCGCGTTCTAACATGGATTGTAAGCCGTCTATCAATATATGGACGTTGGCTAAGCGTTTTTCAGCTTGGCGATCCGTTTGACTGTCTTGACGCAACCATGCCTCGTAATTGATGTCTGTAATCAGTTCACGGATCACCATGACTGGGTTTTCATCGGTGTGCAGTTTTTTGATGGTGCGACTTAACCAACTTGAGAAACGCTCTAAACGTTCACCCGCTTTCGGTGTTAAATGTTGGCGCAGGCCAAGTTCTTCAGAAGCCGCAGCTAAGCTTACGCCTCGCACCGTAGCGTAATCGTTTAGCTTTTCTAACGTAGCTGCACCGATCTCCCGTCGCGGCGTATTGATGATTCGCAAAAAAGCGGCGTCATCATCAGGGTTAATCAGAAGGCGCAGATAGCTCATGACGTCTTTAATTTCTGCTTTAGCAAAAAATGAAGTACCCCCATTTATTTTATAAGGAATGCGATTTTGTTGAAGCTTTAGTTCCATAATGCGAGCTTGATGGTTGCCGCGATAGAGTACGGCAAAGTCACTGTAGCTGCCTTTAGTGACTAAGCGTTTATGGAGAATCTCATTTGCCACTCGTTCAGCTTCGGCCTCATCAGAAGGGCAGCGAACAATACGAATTGGGTCGCCAAAGCCCATCTCGCTCCATAAGGTCTTTTTAAATACGTGTGGGTTATTGTCGATTACCGTGTTAGCGGCCTTTAAGATAAGCCCTGTTGAACGATAATTTTGCTCCAGCTTTACCAGCTTTAAATTGGGGAAATCATCTTGCAGTTTGACTAGGTTTTCAGGGCGAGCACCACGCCAACTGTAAATAGATTGGTCGTCATCGCCAACTACGGTGAAACGAGGCTGGTCGCCAACGATGAGCTTGACTAACAAGTACTGAGAGATATTGGTGTCTTGATACTCATCCACTAACAAATATCGAATTCGGCGTTGCCATTTACCTAATACTTCTGGGTGGTTTAAAAATAATAGCGTGGGCAAACGAATTAAATCGTCAAAATCAACAGCGTTATAGGCCGTCAGCATGCGGTTATATTCTTCATAAACAGAGATGGCCAACACTTCGCGGGCATCGTCTACTTTGCCAATCAATTCATTCGCTTCTATTAAATCGTTTTTCCAGAGGCTGATGGTGTTTCGAAAATAATCTACTTCATCAACCGCATTAGGTGCCGTTCGCAAGACAATATCTTTGATTAGGGCTTTTGAATCGTGGTCATCAAAAAGCGTAAAGGAGCTTTTTAAGCCAAGGTGCTCGGCTTCTTTACGTAAAATATTTAAACCCAGGTTGTGAAAAGTAGACACAATGAGACCGTGAGCCTTTTTACCGCTGACCAGCTTCATCACGCGGGCTTTCATTTCGCGTGCGGCTTTATTGGTGAATGTCACTGCAGCGATATTTCGGCCCAAATAGCCGCATTCTTCAATCAAATAGGCGATTTTAGTGGTAATAACCGACGTTTTACCCGAGCCAGCACCGGCCAACACCAATAATGGACCACTGATGTAGTCTACGGATTCTTTTTGACGCGGGTTTAAGCGGTTTGCCATGAATTTGGATGTCTTTAACGGTGGGCGGGCGATTTTAGCAGCACAGGTTCAATAGCCCAAGTGTTCATATGTAAATTACCGAGGTTACAAAAATACACTCAATTAGACCGCTACCAGGGCGTTAATCGACTACTTTGATAGGTGTAAACAGAGAAGGAGTTCAATTATGTTACCTAAGCCAGTCTATGAGGTGTTACCTATTGCCTATGTAGTTGGGTCTATCATCGCACTTGCCGTGGCAGATCATTTTATCGTTGTATTGCCCGTTGCCTTGTTGTTATCAACGGCAGCCTACATTATTTACTTACGGTACCATTTTCGACATTTAACAGCTCGAGAGCGAGCGGCGATGATGTCGGAGCGATTTAAATCCCACACCAAACCGAAATATGTGCGTAAGCGCCATCACTCTTTTTAGTACCTACCGCAAATAGGGCTCACCAGTGAGCCCATATGCGTATTTACGGCAGTAAAATTCGGTCTGGCTCTATGATGATTTGCTTCTGTTTATATAAGCGGCCAATGGCTTTTTTGAAATTGCCTTTGCTGACTTGAAAGTGGGCATAAATATCATCGGGCGAGCTTTTATCGGACAGTAATAAGCAACCATCATGCTCTGCTAAGCGCTGTAAAATACGATCGCCAATATCAACACGTGCTTCATGGCCTTGCAGTTGCATTTGCACATCGAGTTTATTATCACTGCGCACATTCTTAATGTAACCCATTAACTTTTGGCCAGGTTTGAGTGGCTTTAAAACATCATCATTAAAGATTACACCCAAATAAAGTTGATCAATAATGACCTTGTAGCCGATGTTCGTGCGATTAACGACCATTAAACTGACGCGATCGTTCTTTTGATAATTGGTGGTTTCTTCACGCAAGAAGTTACTGAGTTTTGCCGTAGCGGCAACTCGATCAGTAAAATCATCTAAGTACAAATACACCACATGGCGTTCACCTACTTCCATGGGTTTACGCATTTGGTTGCTCGGTACCAGTAAGTCTTTATCTAAGCCCCAATCTAAAAATGCCCCAAATTTGGTGACATCCTTAACTTCTAAGCAGGCGCATTCATTGACTTGGGCTTTTGCTTTAGCGGTTGTTGCAATGAGTCGATCTTCAGAATCGTGATAGATAAAAACGTTAATTTCATCGCCCACTTCGCAGCCTTCGGGTACTTGTCGCTTTGGCAATAACACGGTGTCTAGCGGACTCGCATCTAAATAAACGCCAAAATCAGCTTTGCTTACCACCGGAAGAGTATTGTATTTACCTATTTGCGCCATGAACAACCTAAATCTAAAACAAGAATTTGAATGCTCCATTGTAGTACGGAATGAACAGCGACGTAACAGAAAATCATTTGGCTAGGAGTTTTTGCTTTTCGAGCACTGTGTTAGTCTGGATTTATTCAATTGGAGAGCTGTTATGAATTGGTCGGAAGATTCAAACTACAACCAAATAGAACTACAAATAGAGCTGTTAACAGATCAGCATAAAGACTTAATGGGTTGGGCTATTAACGCTAAAGCCACCCAATCGGTTCAAAGCCTAATGATGGCAAAAAAACATAATGAAATGCAGGTTTACCAATCCCGTGATGTTGACGATACCAGCTACAAAGTTACGCTTTATGTCACCGGAGAAGAGGGGGCAAAAACGGGTGCGTCCACGGCAACGATTCAACCGGCCGATGCGATTGAGTCTCAACTTTTGCAAATTCTGGCGAATGCTCGTTTAGCGATGAACGCAGCCTACCCATTGGCCGAAAAACCAGACCAAGAATACCCCAATGTAGAGTCTTCTTGTCCGGAGATCAGTGCTAACATTGTCGAATCTCACCAGTCTATGGTGAAGCGAATTGAAGCGCACGTTGCAAGCTTGACTAATGTTCAGGTCAACAGTGCTGAGCTTTATTCTAACGTTCACTATCATGGCTTAAAAACCTCGACAGGTATCAAAGCGCAAAAAACCACCACCGATGTTTATTTTGAAGTGGCCATGGAACGAGTGCCGGGTCCAAACCTCCAAGAAGTTTTAAAGTATTGGCACTTTGTGGGCATGGGAGATGCTAACCTAGAAGAGCGACTAGACGCCGTTGCTGAAGAAACCCAATTAACGACCGGGGCGTTGATGCCGCCCGCCCGTACCAGTGCGACAATACTAGTAGACAGCTACGCCATCAGTAAATTTGTTACCGCAATCACCACCCAATTGAGTGGAGAGGCCGAGTATGCTCAAGGTCCTCACTTAAAGCCGAACGATCAATTAACGATTTCAGATCGTGATGAACAGTCTGATACGTTAACGATAACCATCGACCCTACCTTAGCGCAGATGGCCAAATCTACGGCCTATACTGAAGAAGGCTTAGTTGCTCAGAAAGCGGATGTCATTGTTAATAACGAAGTAAAGCATCAACTACTCAATACCCGTTTTGCCCATATACTGGGAAAAGAACCGAATGGAATATATGGCAACTTAGTTGTGACTGAGGGTTCAGCCACTCGTGAGTCGCTATTGGAGAGTAAGGAGGAAGTTATAGAGATATTGGACTTCTCTTCCTTATTGGTTAATCCGACTTCTTTAACGTGGAGCAGCGAAATAAAGCTAGGGCGGTTGTATCAACAGGGCAAGCCCGTAAAAACGTTAAAAGGAGGCATTGTTTCGGGCAATATACGTGAGTCTTTGGCAGGGTTTAAGTTCAGCCGTGACCTCACTCGTCGTAACACCGCAGGGGGGTATTTCGAACCCGCGGGAGGTTATTTAGGGCCAGAGCATATGTTAATGTGGAAAGGCATCAGTATTGCGGGTGAATCCGAACAGGAGGCAGAATGAACAGCATAGCAACCGTGGCCGCATATCGGCCAGCCTTGCCAGAGCAAGCAAGCCAGTTAATCGAAAGCCTACAAAAAGCCGTTGCATTGATCGAAGGGTCGCCACAACCTGGCGTATATGCATTTGCCTGGTATGAGCATAAACAAACTAAAATGGTTGAAGCCAGACGAAACATAAGCACTTCGGTTGATGGCGATAGCGGCATTGTGCTCAGAGCTTATGTTGGCGGCGTTCATATTGAAAACGCCACCAATACTATTAGTCCAGAATCTATTCTTCGATCGGCGCAACAGTTGAGAGCACAAATTGATGCTTTAGCCGTGCAAACTCATTCAGAAGAATATGAGCCAACATCATGGTCGCAAGAAATCGCCCATGGTTTACCTCAGGATATTCAGCAACAACTACCCGAAAACCTAGACGCGACTACGCCGGTGCATTTTGCGCCTCAGTGTCGCCAGCGGTTTGAAGACATTAATCTCGATGCCCTTGTTGAAATGGCCACTACATTTCGGCAAAAAATACTCAGCTTATCCACTCGCGCAGTCGAAGAAGAAAGTGTTTATAAACCCTTAGCCGACGCCATGGTGATGTTGCGTTTTAAAACCACGACACACATTTTTGTCGATCGAGAAAAAACACTGTCACAGGTATTACCTGTATCTATGTTGAATGCGATGGGTATGACCGCCAGTGGTCAAATGGCGAGGATATCCGATGGTGGTATGGGCACTTTTGAACTGATCCAGTTCGATGAAGATAAGTTACATGAACTGGCGATTACACCTTTGGAGTTATCTCAAGCTCCCAAGTTACCCGCCGGCCGCTATCAAGTAATTACGGGTCCGGGTATATCGGGGGTGATCGCTCACGAAGCCTTTGGTCACACCCAAGAAGGCGATACGTGGATGAAAGGCCGTAGCATTGCTACACGATTGCGAGAAGAAGGCGTTCGAGTGGGAAATGACCAAGCCACCATTATGAATAATCCCGCCTTATATCAAATGGATGGAATGGCCGCCGGTTCAAATGGCAGTTATTACTTTGACCATGAAGGCCAGTTAGCTCGTCCACAAGCCATTTTAGATAAAGGCTATTTATCGACGCCGATGACAGATCTGACTTCAGCTAATGAGTTAGAGGTGGCTCGAACAGCCAATGGCAAGCGCGAGAGTTGGCGTCGTCCGTTGATGTCACGCCAAACCAATACCTATTTTACCCCCGGTGATAAATCGCTAGGTGAATTGATCAGTATGGTGCAAGATGGCTTTTTGGCGGTGCACCCGTTCGGTGGAATGGAAGATCCAAAAGGTGGTAGCTTAACGGTAGGGGCGGCCTATTTTGAAGAAATCAAAGACGGTGTCTTAACGGGCCAAAAATACCTCGGTCCGGCCGGTGGACATATTGAAATTACCGACTCCGTTTTTGATATTTTAGACCGCATCGTCGCTAAAACAAAAGTAGATGCGGACCATCAAATACCAAAGACGCAATTAGGTGGCTGTGGTAAATATCACAAAGAGTTAGTCGATGCAGGTGTCGGCGGTCCATATATACTTTGGGAAAGTGTCGCCTGTGGGTAGGTAAAAGGCGAGCTGAAGCAAACAGTAGCAGAGTAGGTGAAGGTGTTGAGCATAGAGTTCCTTTTAAATTTTTATCACAGCAGCATGGCAGCGAACAGTGAACTTGTTCAATTGTTAATGGTGCTGTCATTGTGGCCAATAGCATGGTTGATGGCCATTTTTTCATCACGGCTCATCAACAAGCTGAAACAATCCAAATCGGGGTTTGTGTCGCAAATTTATGATTTTTTAGGCCACTCTTCAATTTTATTCTCTTGGTTTTTCTTAATCATCTTTCTGATCTATGGGCTAGAAGCTTACAAGCAGCCATCAAAGATTGTGCAGCTTTGTCAGTCGCTCATTCTGTTACTCATAGTGGTTAAATACAGCTTTACGTTTATCAAAGCTAAGGCGTTTGCCCGAGTATTGTTGTACACCATCGCACCACTGATTCTCTTAGATGCCTTTAATGCATTAACACCCTTAACCACCGCGCTCGATGCCTATGATTTGAATCTTGGCAATTTCCATATATCCCTTTTTGATATCATTCGAGTGATCTATTTCGGGGGACTACTTTTTTGGTTGGGTAAAGAATCTAGCCGAATAGGTAAACAGGTTATTCGCAACCAATCGGGTGTCGATTCCAGCACACGTGAAGTCATTGCTAAGTTATTCGAAGTAGCCTTGTACGTGTTTATGTTCTTAATACTGCTTAACGTATTGGGCATTAACCTAACCACCTTAGCTGTTTTTGGTGGCGCAATAGGTGTAGGTATTGGCTTTGGCCTACAGTCGATCGCGTCAAACTTCATTTCAGGTTTAATTATTTTATTGGATCGATCGTTATCGATAGGCGATTACATTGAATTTGAAGACGGCCGTTCAGGCACCATTCGTGAGCTCAACTTACGCGCCATCACGCTTGAGACTTTTGATGGAAAAGACATCGTGGTTCCAAATGATGTGTTCTCGACAGAAACCTTCATTAATTGGACTCATAAAAACGATCGTCAACGTTACTCCATAGATTACAGTGTGGCCTACCATACCGATCTCGATCAGCTGTTTCCTTTAATTAAAGACATGTTGTGCGCGCACCCAAAAGTATTGTCGGGAAGTGACTATAGTTTCGAGGAACAACCCGATGTTGAAATCTCAGGGTTTGGTGATAACGGCATAGATTTGCATATTGAGTTTTGGATGGAAGCCATCGACGATGGTGAGCATCGAGTGGGGGGAGATTTACTGTACGCACTTTGGAAATTAATGAACAAGCATGGGTTCGAATTTCCATTCCCGCAACGCGAAGTGCGATTACTCAAAGATAAATCTAACGATTCAGCCACCTCCTAGTTACGAGAGCCTCCAAACTAGAATAAATACCCTTTTAGGGGTAGTCGCTGTGACTTATATTAATATTTTCTAAATTAAGTGCTTAAACTGTTTGAATTTTAAATAGGATTCTGGAACAGTATAGGTTCAACTTTTTATTTTTTTTAGGATAGCCAATGAAAAAATTATTGTTATTAGCTGCCGCAAGCTTATTTGCAGCCACCACTTTTGCCGCTGATATCGAAGCGGGTAAAGCCAAAGCCGCGGTATGTGCAGGTTGTCATGGTGCTAACGGCATTTCTGCTATTCCTACTTATCCAAATCTTGCCGGGCAAAAAGCAGCCTACTTAGTGTCTTCTATGAAAGCTTATAAAGCGCAAGAGCGCACCGGCGGCCAGGCACCTGTTATGTACGGAATGGTTGCAGCCTTGTCGGATGCAGACATTGAAAACTTAGCCGCTTATTTTGAAAGCCTAGGTAATTAACCTCACTGTTCAAAAGAAATAGCCTTTCAAAACCCTAGCTAATGCTGGGGTTTTTTCTGCGCTCAGAATGTTCGTTTTTTGATTAACGAACATAAAGCGAAAATATATTGCTAATACCGAACATCTACGTAAGCTCTGCAAAAAACACAATTAGGGAGTGAACATGTCGGCAAAAGCACCATATCAGCCTTGGTCTCGGGCAGAGCAATTGGCTCAAATCGCCAACAACGAGTTCGATGTATTAATCATTGGTGCTGGAGCCAGTGGTGCCGGCGTATTTTTAGATGCGCTCAGTCGTGGTCTCAGTGCGGCTATCATAGATAAGCAAGACTTTATGGCGGGTACCTCAAGCCGTTCAACAAAGTTGGTGCATGGTGGCGTTCGTTACTTAGAGCAAGCGGTAAAAGAACTGAACATCGGTAAATATCAGTTAGTTAAAGAGGCCTTAAGTGAGCGTAAGCGGATGCTGAATATGGCGCCGCATTTAGCGTGGCCATTAAACTTAGTAACGCCGGTTAAAGGTTTAATTGCGTTGCCCTATTTCCGAATTGGCTTAGGGGTATACGACTTTCTATCGGGCAGCGAAAAGATCGGGCCGTCAAAAATAGAAAGCAAAGCCACGTTAAGCCAAATTTGCCCCGATTTAGACACCCAATCTTTATCTGGTGGGGTGAGTTACTTCGATGGTCAATTCGACGATGCGCGTTTTGGCATTTCTATGATAAGAACCGGCATCGAAATGGGCGGATATGCCGCAAACTATATTGATGTGCTCGAGTTGACGAAAACCGATGGACGAGTTTCAGGCGCTCGTTGTAAAAACCTAAAAAGCCAAGAACAATTTGAGATCAACGCAAAGGTGGTTATTAACACGACCGGCCCTTGGACAGATAAACTTCGTGCAATGGCAGACCCGGACTATAAAAAACTGATGACAGTATCCAGTGGCGTGCATGTACTTGTTGATCGTGAACTATTACCGCAAGGCCGGGGCATATTAGTCCCTGAAACGTCCGATGGACGAGTGCTGTTTATATTGCCATGGCTGGGTAAAACTCTTATTGGCACCACCGATGACCCTGCAACCTTATCCGAAGAACCCGGGGTAAGTGACGCTGAAATCGACTATGTGTTAGAAACGGCAAACGCATGGCTGAGTAAGCCCATACAGCGCAATGAAATCACCTCGGTTTGGTCAGGCTTGCGGCCGTTAGTATCAGACCCTGATGCACAATCCACGGCATCGATCAGTCGAGACCATGTCGTGTTAGACGATAACGGTCTGATCAGTTTAACGGGCGGCAAGTGGACAACTTGGCGGCGCATGGCTGAAGATTGTATGGATCATGTCGTAAAAAATAACTTGATCAGTGCGCGGCCTTGCGCAACTTATCAACTTAAGCTGGTCGGCGCACAAGACAACGCCGATGCCGCAAAACGTGCGCTGGCTCACTTGCCAAAAGACATACAGCAACACCTTTGGCAGGCCTACGGGGATCGAGCCCCGCAAGTTATCTTTCGCGGTGGCGAAGAGCGCTTAGTTGAAGGCCAGCCTTACATCAAAGCCGAAATTGATTGGGCGTTGCAATATGAAGGCGCGGTTACCGCAGATGATGTGCTCAATCGGCGATTAAGAGTTGCCATGCTAGATACCAAAGTAGCCGAGCAAATTCGATCACAGATTGAGAATTTGCTAGCGGCCTAACCGTAAGTTTGAAAGATTTCTATGGTAAGGTAGCGCGCATTATTATTTGATTAAGGAAAATCCGATGCGCTCGATCTTTACCGCTTTTCTATTGGTACTTACTACGGCCCATGCCGCTTCTATTTGGCATGTAACTGGAGACCAAGAGTACTATCTGTTTGGCACCATTCATGTCATGAAACCAGAATCTTACCCACTCCCCAACGTATATGAGGAAACCTTCTCTCAATGCGATCAGCTGTGGTTAGAAATCGACCAGAAGGAAATGGAAGACACCGCGTTGCTTTTAGAAGCTCAAAAAATGATGCTATTGCCCGCCGGTGAAATATTAGACCAACAGGTGTCTGAAAACAGTCTTAATCAAATGAAAGAGTTAGCCGAAATAGCGGGCTTAAACTTAGGGCTTTTTCAAGGGTTGAAGCCTTGGGCTGCGGTCAATGTTTTAACGCTTACGGTCATGCAGATGCAAGGGTTTGATGTCGAACATGGGTTAGACGAACACCTAGCAGGCTGGGCAGAACGTGATGGCATACCGACGCAAGGGTTTGAATCATTGTTGTGGCAAATGCGTATGCTTGATAATCTTGGTACGACATACACCGAAGAGTTCATAGAATTTTCAACCAATGAAATGGACAACGTTGAACAATTAGTCGAGCAACTTGTTTCCTATTGGCAGCAGGGCGATGTCGAAAGCTTATACCAGCAAGCCGCGTTCGAAAACTACCGAGAGATCGAACAAGCCATGCTTACCGATCGTAATAATAATTGGATGGGCATACTGACAAACTCACCACAACATAACAGTACGGTTTGCGTTGCCGTAGGTGCCTTACACATGGCGGGTGAGTTTGGCTTGGTCGAACAATTTAAACAAAAAGGCTTCCAGGTTAAACGGCTTAATTGATATAAAAACAAACAAAATACAGCAGAAAGGGTTAGATTATGGAGTGGCAATTAGAGTTACTGACATGGATTCAAAGCTTTAAAACCCCGATTTTGGATGCATTTTTTTTGGTTGTCACCGCCTCGGCTGAAGAGTTCTTTTTTATTGCAGTAGCGGCTTGGTTTATGTGGTGCCAAAACAAACAGCTTGCGCAGCGAGTAGGGTTTGCCTTTTTAACCAGCACTGTATTTAACCCTACGTTGAAAGAACTGTTTGCTGTTGATCGCCCAATTGGTGCTCACGGTATCGAGTCTATGCGAGTAGAAACGGCGCCGGGTTATTCGTTCCCAAGTGGTCATACACAAAGTGCCACTTCCTTTTGGTTTGCAGCGGCGTTAGGCATCAAAGCAAATTGGATCAGAATATTAGCCGTCGTCATGATCGTACTGGTTGCATTTTCTCGTCTGTATTTGGGAGTGCATTGGTTTACCGACGTTATTGCGGGGGTTTTCTTTGGGTTGTTGTGGGTATTTGCCGTTGATCGGTTCTATAGCTACTGCATAAAGCACAATAAGCTGAGCTTACTTTGGTTGGTCCTCTTGCCTTTTACAATCGCCTACTTGCTTTATCCAGATAATAAACCACTTATCGTTTCTTTTGGCGCGTCGATTGGTTTTTTAGCGGGCTTACAGCTAGAACATAAGTTTATTCAATTTAATGTGCAGGGCGCACTTTGGAAAAAATTAGTTCGTTTTGCAATTGGTTTGTTGATTCTATTGCTCATCAAATCGGGCTTAAAACCTATCTTACCGTTCAATGAAGCCCTCAATGATTTAATTCGATATACCTGTATCGGACTATGGATAACAGCAGGGGCTCCTTGGTTGTTTCAACAAATCAAGCCGTTAAATGATTAACTCGTTATTTAACTGTAAAAAAAGGGCGTTTAAAACGCTCCTTTTTTTGCGCCACTAAAACGCCAGTTGTTCACCAGCAGATTGTTGGTTTTCATCCGTCGCGAGCATGGCGATGGTTTGCCCTGGTGATACAAAGTAATGTTGAGTGTGACTAAACACGTAACCGTCGCAGGGTGCGAGCACGTCTATTTCGGTTGGCTTTTCTTGGTCTAACACAACAATTTTTGCAATTAACTGATTGCCTTTCACGAAATCACCTAACTCACAGTTGTAAGTAATGATTCCTGTGCCTGGCGCGGTTAGCATTTTAACCTGCTCAACACCGATGGTTTTATTGGGTTTGGCTGCTATTGCTTCCGGCGCTTGTTGAATAAGCCCTTTATGTTTAAAGAAATTTAACAGACCAGAGGCATCTTGATTTGCGAGCGCAAGATTTACGTCGGTATTACCGCGTAACTCGACTGTTGCAGCAAAGCAAGGCTGACTAAACAGTGCTTTGTTACTTTGCTTTTGAGCTAACACCCATGGTTGGGTATGCGTGCCATCAAATGCAACCGTTCCGGTGACATCTTCTTCAAGCGCCACATTAGCAGCCATACACCTCGTTAAAAGCTGACCATCTTCTGGTTGATGATTGCCATAAAACACATGGGGCAATGCAACGACATCGCAATGTAAGTCGAGCATAAAGTGCGAATCTATAGATAAGCTCAGTAATAATTTATGCAGTGAAGAAATTTCAAAATCAGCAGATCTAGAGTCTATTTGGTCTTTAAGCCAACCTCTAAATTTCTCGTCATTTTCTCTCGGGTCATGGCAAAGTGTGTTTAATACTTCATCGTTTATAGCGGATGGATCAATAGACATGCCTCGGTTGAAGTTTTGGCCGGTGCCTAGGTCGCAGCGCCCATTTACATGACCGAAAATACGTTGCTTTAAGCCGATTGGATTTGCAAAAGGCACAATGATGAATTGCCCCAGTAGCTTGTCTTGATCTTCCAAATACTGAAGTTGTTCGATGAGCTTCTGCGCCACCAATAAACCAGGGTGTTCATCGGCGTGAAGACCCGCTTGAATGTATACCTTTTGGCCGGTACTTGGGCCAAAACGATGAACCGCCACGGTGGTTTGCTGGCCAGGAATTTGTGAAGGTAGTGCAATGCGCTCAAAAGCCATTCTTGAATCCTATGGGTTAACTCATTTTCTCAGTGTACACAAACATTAGACGCATTTTTTAGCGTAGACTTTTATAAAAATTGCGTTTAAGAATCGCAGTATATTAGCCATTTTGATAAATATAAATACTCGGGTCGCATTTGCGGAACACAGGGTGCAATGCTAAGGTGAAGGTTAATAACAAAGAGGAAAACCATTGGGGCTATAGCAGTGAAGTAAAGCCTCACACTTTATCAGTCGTGTTTACGTCGAAAGGCTGCTCATTAGCCTATTCTTGCCTATATTGCATTGCACCATTGGCTAACATCATTTTGAGTCAATGGAGCCGATGCTATCAAGCGTTGTTAAGCCTGTTAACAACGATGTCACCATTCAACCTACAACTTTTACTAAACCTTGTTTGTCTAGGGTTAATGCAGTTGACCTATCAAAAAAGAAATAATAAACAGATATTGGAGATCTCATGAAAAAAACAACACTAAAACTTGCTGCAACTACAGCAATGGCACTCGGCGGTTCATTGGCTTTTGCGGCCGATGAATGTGGCGATGTAAGCATTGCCGATATGAACTGGAACTCCGCAACATTACTTGCCTACGTCGATGCCTTCATTTTAGAAGAAGGTTACGGCTGTAATGTCGAAATCGTTCCAGGCGATACCATGCCAACCGGTACCTCGATGATCGAAAAGGGTGAGCCTGATATTGCGCCCGAATTTTGGATTGGTAACTTCCGTGAAGCTTTAGATAAAGGTGTTGCAGACAAGCGTTTGCGATATTCAGGCCGTTCTTTAACTGACGGTGGTGAAGAAGGTTGGTGGATCCCGAAATATTTAGTTGATAAAGATCCATCACTTGCCACCATCGAAGGCATTAAAGCCAATGCAGAATTATTCGAGCACCCAGAAGACCCAGACAAATCGATGTTTATGGGCTGTCCTGCGGGCTGGGGCTGCCAAATTAACAACGAAAACCTATTCAGAGCGCTAGAAATGGAAGACGCGGGCTTTGAGTTGGTAGATCCAGGTTCAGGTGCTGGCTTAGCCGGTGCGTTAGCAAAATCATACGAACGCGGCGAAGCATGGTTGGGCTACTATTGGGCACCAACGGCTGTTTTGGGTAAATACGAAATGGTTAAAGTAGACTTTGGCTCAGGCGTTGATGAAGAGCATTTCTATGGCTGTATTACTCAGGCCGATTGTTTAGACCCGAAACCAACGATGTATCCGCCATCGGAAGTATTCAGTATTACGACTGAGTCTTTCGCGTCGAAATCACCAACCGCTTACAACTACATCACGCAGCGTTCTGTTAAAAATAATGTGATGAATAAAGTGTTAGCGTGGATGGAAGATAACCAAGCTGATGGCGAGTACGCGGCGGTGTATTTCTTAGAAAATCATGAAGAGCTATGGTCAACCTGGGTGTCTAAAGAAGCCGCCCAAAAGATAAAATCTGCGCTTTAATTGTTAAGCAGATAAGCATAATGAGCCAACTTTAGGTTGGCTCATTAACATAGGTGTTAGATATCACCTGATTTTAGATAAAATCACTGATTTTGACGTTTCTATAATTTATCAGAAGAGATCTTATGTCTTGGATTAAAGAATTTCCTCAACTGAGCCGGTCCCAGCTTCTCGAAGTCAGAAAAACACTCGACGGCGCATACCGTGAATTTTCACGTGAATATGGCGAAGTCATCGAATCGTTTTTTGACCCGCTCTTGGCGTTTCTTATTTGGTTTGAAAAATTACTCCTAGCCACCCCTTGGTGGTTAATGATTGCAATATTACTGACCATTACCCATGTTGCAGCACGCTCTATTAAATTGACCGTCGGTGTTGGCGTAGCGCTTTTCTTAATTGGTTACTTTGGTATGTGGGAAGACACCATGCGTACTTTAAGTATCATCACGATTTGTACCTTATTAGCCGTAGGTATGGGTGTTCCTATTGGTATTGTGATGGCACGTTCTAATCGAGTTCAGTCTGTAATCACCCCCATTCTCGATATTATGCAAACCATGCCTGCGTTTGTTTATTTAATTCCAGTCGTGATGTTGCTCGGTATTGGTAAAATACCAGGCCTTATCGCGGTGATTATATATGCGATTCCTCCAGTGATTCGACTCACCAATTTAGGTATTCGCTTGGTCGATAGAGAAGTACTCGAAGCCTCTGATGCCTTTGGCGCTTCTTCGTGGCTGAAACTATGGCGAGTGCAGCTACCGTTGGCCATGCCCAATATTATGGCGGGTATTAACCAAACCATTATGATGGCACTCGCCATGGTGGTTATTGCTTCCATGATTGGTGTAAAAGGTTTAGGTCAGCCGGTTCTAAAATCTATTACCAACCAGTACTTCACCTTAGGGCTGCTCAATGGTTTAGCCATTGTGGTGCTCGCTATTATTTTTGATCGCGTTTCACAAGCCTATGCGCAGCGTTCACAGCAGCATTTAGGAGGTCGTCATGACTGATTCGTTGATTAAAATTAAAGGCCTATACAAGCTGTTTGGTGATAAGGCTGAAAAGCACATGCCACTGGTAAAAAGTGGTGTTACCAAATCTGAGGTACTGGCTCAAACGGGTCATACATTGGGGCTTAAAGCGATTGATTTAGATATTAAACGCGGTGAAATTTTTGTCATCATGGGCTTATCCGGCTCAGGAAAGTCGACACTCATTCGTCACTTTAACCGGTTAATAGACCCGACCGAAGGCGAAATTATTGTCGAAGGCCAGAACATTATGGACCTAGACAAAAATGCCCTGCGAATATTTCGACAGCAAAAAATGTCGATGGTGTTTCAACGCTTTGGCTTATTGCCTCACTATACCGTGCTCGATAACGTCGGCTTTGGTTTACAGGCGCAAGGTATTGATAAAAAAACGCGTCAAGAGAAAGCCTTAACGTGGTTGAAAGATGTCGGTTTAGATGGGTATGAAAACCAATATCCCTCGCAACTCTCGGGCGGCCAGCAGCAACGCGTTGGCTTAGCACGCGCCTTGTGCACCGATGCAGAAATCTTATTAATGGATGAAGCCTTCTCAGCCCTAGATCCATTGATTCGTTCAGAAATGCAAGATCAGTTGATCAGCTTGCAAGATAAGCTGCATAAAACCATCGTATTTATTACCCATGATTTAGACGAAGCCTTACGCATTGGTGATCGCATTGCCGTGTTAAAAGATGGCGAGCTGATTCAAGTAGGAAAGCCCGCTGAAATCTTGTTGCACCCAGTTGATGATTACGTTGAAAAGTTTGTTCGTGATGTTAACCGAGCGCGAGCATTAACCGTCGACACGGTTATGCAGCCGGCTTCTTATCGAATCTCGGCAGAAACGGTAGGCGAAGCATTAAAGCAAATGCGAACCTCAAATCAAGAATACGCATACCATGTAGACGATGAAGGTTTCCAAGGCGCTGTCGTGTTAGAGCAGCTTGAAGAAGTTGATCAATCAGAACACGGTGAAAAGCTTTCAGCTGAATACTACGATACCGAGCAATCCTTATCACCCGATGCCCAGTTAGAAGACGTGATTCCAGAGACCTTAGATAACGACTACCCTCTGCCTGTAGTCGATGAAGAAGGTGAACTGCAAGGTGAGTTAAGTCGAGAGAATTTAGCGGAAGTGTTGAGCTCTAGTCATAGCCCAGAAGATAAGCCAAAAGTTTAGATTAAATTTTTAATCTAAAAGTAAAACAAAAGGCTCGAAGCATTGGCTCCGAGCCTTTTTTTGTTAGTAAGTAATCGAGGTCGAGTACGTAAGTCCGAGGTAATCAATTTCAATGGTCGCAGGATTCGTACCACCTCCGGCTCCATCTATAATCTCGGCATTAAAAACAGCCGCCGATTTACCAGCACTACCAACTTTTAAAACAGTATCTCCACCAGGGAAATTCACTTTAAAGTCAGCATCAGTAACATCAGGGGTAATGTTAATTGTAGTGCCCTCCGATGGGTAGTTACCGTTTGAGTCGGTCACTGATACCGTAAATGCCGTGTTTAACCCTGGTGAAGTATTAGAAACCGTAATTGTAGGGGCATCTGCACTGTAAGAGAGAACAAGCTGCGCTTTATCCCAAACGTGTATGCGGTCTTGTCCACAATGGCCTTCTGAAATAGCAGCGGCACTGCAATCGGTGCCTCTAAACTTAGCCGAGGATGCAGTAAAGCTACCACTTTCATCTAAATCAACAAATGCATCATTATCGATTGTTAACCCACTGCCTAAATCGGTAAAAGAACTAGCCGTAAAACCGTCGAAGTTACGATCATAATAAAGCTCTGGAGTAGATAAGATGGCTTCATCACTGCTCAATAAGTCAGAATCGGAATCTACATTATAGATACCGTTGCGTTCACCCGCATCGAAATAGGAGTCTTCACCGATTGTAAAAGCCATAATAGTAGAAAGGCCATCTTGTGGTTTATATACGCCGTTGTAGCCGCCACCACCGCTGGTCCAGGTAACTGAGCATGAGCCATTTGTCGTCAAACAAAACTCTTGAACGCGACCATATTCTGTCCAAAATGATATAGCAGTCTCATCCGCAACTGGGTGGTTGTGTCGATCACCCACTTGAACACTTAATTGAACGGTGACGCCATCGGTATCTAATGCACCGGTAACAACTGCGCTTTCTACAGCTAGAGAGAAGCTATCTGCATCAGGTAAGCCAACTGCTGAGCCTGCTACTCCATTATCTTCAGAATCGGTAGAGCCTGTAACATCTTCGCTGCTTTCATCACTGCCCTCTCCTTCACCTTCTTCTTCCAATGGTTCACAACCAACTAAAAATGCCATGATTAATGGTGCGGCAATCCATAAAAAGCTCTTTTTCACAGTGTTTTCCTTATTTAATAGGTGTATTGCTCAAAAATACACCTTAAGTTGTTAAAGCTCAATTTTAAATTGCTTTAGAAATGAGTTGTGTGGATAACACTAATTATCTTAAAGGCGGTGTTTCACACCAAGTTAAACGCCAGTTTTCCAGCCAACAGTAGTAAAATTGCGCCAAATAGGCGATCAAGCCATATGGCTTTTTTCTGTAGTTTTTCTAACCAGCGCTCATTAGAAAACATCCAGGCCACAATAAGGTACCAGCCCATGTCGATTACCATAGCGGTAGTAGCGTAAACGGCTTTTCCGAGTAAGCTGGTCTCTGGTCCAATAACTTGACTGAATAAGGCGATAAAGAAGACGGCTATTTTAGGATTAAAAAAGACGATGAAAAACCCATCTTTAGCCGCTTGTGTAGCCGTCACTTCGGCTAAGGTTTGGTTTGGGTTTGAACGGCTCGTTAAACCTTTAATTCCCATCCAAGCTAAATAGGCCGCGCCAGCCCATTGCAGAAGCGTGAACGCCCATTCAGAAGCAATTAATACGAAAGCCAAGCCCGAAATACAAGCAATGGCATATAATCCTACCCCGATGCCATGCGTTACGGCCGCTATATAGCCCTGTTTTTTACCACCATTAAGCGTGTGCTTTAATACTACGGCTAAAGAAGGACCAGGAGACATAGCACCTAGCGCACAAATTCCGACTATTGATAACCAAGCGGCTAAGCTCATAAAACCTCTAATGAATTGTGAAAAAAGTCGCTTAACCCTAATGATTCATCAAGTGAAAATCTAGTCATAACTGGGAAACTCTCTTTGTTGGAGTAGTTTCGACTTCTAGAGGTCTCTGTCTGATTCTCGTTCTCTAAAAAGTGGTTGATGGCAGTGTGGACACTCTCGCAGAGAATGTTGAATTTTTGCCATGTAAGCATGAGTTACATCGTCAATATCACTGGTAGATAAGCCAAGCTTTTCACGCAGGGCCTCAAGTTGTTGCTCCTCATTGTGAGTTAAAATACCATCACTTAGCGCGGCTTCTAGCTCATTTTTATAAAGGCTTTTACGACGATGCACTAAATCAGAAAAACCTGATGCTAATATACCCGCAGGTAACGCAACCATCCCAACGCCTATAATCGTTATAGAGGCACCAAAAAGTTTGCCAAGTGGCGTAATAGGGACCGCATCACCATAACCAACCGTAGTAAGAGTCGCCATTGCCCACCACATGGCATCAGGAATAGTGCCAAAGACTTCTGGCTGAATATCATGTTCAAGCAAATATATGCCACTTGAGGCAAGCACCAATAACATCATTAAAACAAAAAACGCCGCTAAGAAAGCACCCGCTTCTTCTTTAAATACACTGATGACTAAATTCATGGCCGCAGAGTAACGTGTCAGTTTAAAGATACGAAGTAATCGAATAATCCGTAAAAAACGGAGGTCAATGCTAACAAACATCATTAAATAAAATGGCAAAATAGCGATGATATCAACTAAAGCCATGGGCGAGCGTAAATAAGCAAGCCTAGCTCTTATAGGGGATAAATGCTGATATTCTTTGGTGTCGATACACGACCAAACACGCAAGATAAACTCAACCGTGAATACCATGACCGAAAACACTTCGAATGCCACCAGTGGTTCACGGTACCTCGCTTCGAAACTGGGAACCGACTCCATGATAATGGCAAGGACATTAAGTGTAATAAGCGAGATAAGCGCGTAATCGACCCAGCGAGAAACTGATCCGCCTGCATCCACCGAAAGCAAATGTGCTGTTTTCTTTCTAAAGTTTTGCTTCACAGCCAACCTCAATTGATAGCCTAGAATTTATTATAGGACGGTATCGACGTGCCTGCATTGACATAAGCCTGGTAATTTCAGAACTTGCTCACGACCCAAACGCGATGGTAGCCTTAATCATGAACTGTTTTTAGGATTCACCATGACTTCAATTTTTCATCTAGCCTTCAACATAACCAACATAAATGAAGCCAAAGCGTTTTACGGTACATTGCTAGGCTGCGACCAAGGTCGTGAAACTGAAACATGGGTTGATTTCAACTTCTTTGGTCATCAGCTCTCATTACACTTAGGGGAGCCTTTTAAAGTAGAAAACACCGGCCAGGTTGCGGAAGTCAAAGTACCGATGCCTCACTTCGGGGCTATATTACCCATGCAACAATGGCAAGCGTTAGCCGACCGTTTGACGAAAGCGGGCATCTCATTTGAATATGGCCCAGCCATTCGATACCAAGGTGAACCGGGAGAACAAGGCACCATGTTTTTTAGAGACCCATCTGGGAATCCAATCGAGTTAAAAGGTTTTGAATCGTTTGAAGGTGTTTTTGAAAAATGAACAGCCCAATTGCGCTAGTCGGAGAGCTGAACGAACAGCAAACTAATCATTGGTTAACTTTGCTCAAAAACGCAATGCCAGACGAGAACATTATTGCTTTTGAACAATTAACGGAGCAGCAAAAGCTAGAATGTGAAATAGCCATCGTCGCTAATCCAGACCCAAAAGATATAGCACAACTCCCAAATTTAATTTGGCTGCATAGCCTATGGGCCGGAGTTGAAAAACTAGTGGCCGCCTTTAAAAATAGCTCATTAAATATTGTCCGGTTAATTGACCCAAACTTAACCAATGCAATGAGTGAAGCCGTATTGACTTGGACACTATACTTGCACAGAGACATGCCTCACTACATAGCCGCGCAGAAGAAATGTAAATGGCAGAGCAAACCCTATACCCTACCCAACGAACGAACCGTGGGTGTGTTGGGGTTGGGAGAACTAGGTAAATCCGCCGCCGAGCGCCTAGCAGAGAATAACTTCAATGTTTTAGGTTGGAGTCGAAGCCAAAAAAACGTGCCAGGGGTAACAACATTCCACGGTCAAGACGGCTTAAACCAAGTATTAACCGCCAGTGATATTCTCGTAATTTTAGTTCCGCTGACTGAGAACACTCACAATCTGATTAATAGCAAACGAATAGCGCTCATGAAACCAAGTTCGAGCATTATTAATTTTGCGCGCGGTGCTATTATTGAAACAGATTCTCTGCTAGATGCTTTAAATAAAAATAAATTAAACCATGCTGTTTTAGATGTATTCGAACAAGAGCCGTTGCCTGACCAAAGCTCGCTGTGGCAACACGAAAAAATAACGGTGCTCCCACACATATCGGCTCAAACAAATCCGAAATCTGCTAGCGAAATTGTCGCGAAAAATATTAGAACCTATCGAGAAACCAACACAGTTCCACCAACGGTAAATTTAAAAGTTGGCTATTAATTAATCGAAAATTACTTGAACCAAAAATTAAACCACAACTAATCTCCGACTCTTGTACTGAACTAAGCACCGTACTTCCTCTTCTGATTCTCGGAAATCTGAGCCATGGATGGCGAAGCTTAGCGTGCATGGATGCACTTGCAGCGACCGAGAATAAGAAGAGGAAGTGCGGTGCGACCCTGCCACAAAGCTAAAACCTGTTATGTCATATAGGCGAAGTTTAGCGTGCATGGATGCACTTGCAGCGACCGAGAATCAAAAGAGGAAGTGCGGTGCGACCCTGCCACTAACTTTCAATTCAGTCGAGCATTTAAAACCTTATTATCCTTTAGTCTAGTATCGACCAAAGTCGAACAGCCACCAAACGATTCAATTGATAGCTTTAGAGTGCTTATCTCCATCACAAAAACAATATCGGAGGGGACGCGATGAGCTTTGAATCAAAAGAACACGCCAAACAGTATTGGCGAGAAAACGTAAAACTGATGCTGACTTTACTCGTAGTATGGTTTGCAGTGTCATACGGCGCTGGCATATTGCTGGTAGACGTACTGAACGAAATCCGCTTCTTTGGCTTCAAACTGGGGTTCTGGTTTGCACAGCAAGGATCAATTTATACATTTATCGTATTAATCTTCGTCTATGTGAAAAAGATGAATGCGCTTGATCGTAAATATAACGTTCAAGAAGACGAGGAGTAATAGAATGGATGTACAAACACTCACTTACTTATTAGTTGGCGCATCTTTCGCGTTGTATATCGGTATTGCCATTTGGGCACGTGCCGGATCAACATCCGACTTCTACGTTGCCGGTGGAGGCATTCCGCCCGTCGCTAACGGCATGGCGACAGCGGCCGATTGGATGTCAGCCGCGTCTTGGATATCTATGGCCGGTATCATTTCATTTGCCGGTTACGATGGCTCGGTTTATCTCATGGGTTGGACAGGTGGCTACGTGTTACTCGCGTTATGCTTAGCGCCTTACTTGCGCAAATTTGGCAAGTTTACCGTCCCAGATTTTATCGGCGATCGTTACTATAGCCAAACGGCAAGAACCATTGCTGTTGTCTGTGCCATCTTCATATCATTCACATACGTTGCCGGTCAGATGCGCGGCGTAGGGGTGGTATTTTCTCGATTCTTAGAAGTACCAGTGAATACCGGTGTTGTCATTGGTATGATCATCGTATTTTTCTACGCCGTATTAGGTGGCATGAAAGGCATTACCTACACCCAGGTTGCGCAGTACTGCGTACTTATTTTCGCTTTCATGGTACCCGCCATATTCATCTCGTTGTTGATGACGGGCAATCCAATTCCACAGCTTGGGTTTGGTGGTGAAGTCGCAGAAGGGGGCGTTTATTTGTTGGATAAACTCGATGGCTTATCAACTGAGCTAGGGTTTGCAGAATACACAGAAGGCACCAAGCCGATGATCGATGTGTTCTTCATCACGGCCGCACTAATGGTTGGTACGGCAGGCTTACCACACGTTATTGTTCGCTTCTTTACGGTACCTTCGGTAGCAGGTGCTCGTCGTTCAGCGGGTTGGGCATTGATCTTCATCGCGATTTTATACACAACGGCACCTGCGGTTGCTGTATTCGCTCGAGTGAATATGATTAATACCATCAACGGTGCCGACGGAGCGGGAGCGCTTTATTCGGAAGCTCCAAGCTGGATAAACAGTTGGGAAACCACAGGCTTAATCAGCTGGGAAGACAAAAACAATGATGGCCGCATGTTTTATGCCGCAGATGAGCGGAATGAAATGAAAATTGACCGCGACATCATGGTATTGGCTAACCCAGAAATTGCTGAATTGCCAAACTGGGTGATAGCCTTAGTAGCAGCCGGTGGTTTAGCTGCTGCGTTATCAACAGCGGCTGGCTTACTATTGGTGATATCAACCTCGATCTCCCATGACTTACTGAAACGGAACCTGATGCCAAATATAACCGAAAAGCAGGAGCTGCTCTTTGCCAGGTTGAGCGCAGCGGCCGCGGTGATGGTAGCGGGTTACCTAGGCATCAACCCACCAGGCTTTGTAGCCCAGGTAGTCGCCTTTGCATTCGGCCTAGCCGCATCCAGTTTCTTCCCGGCCATTATCTTAGGTATTTTCCACAAAACCATGAACAAAGAAGGTGCGCTAAGCGGAATGATCGTCGGTATTACTTTCACTGCGGCTTATATCATCTACTTTAAGTTCGTAAACCCAGCGGCTAACATTGCCGATAACTGGTGGTTTGGAATTTCACCAGAAGGCATTGGTACTCTAGGCATGATCCTAAACTTCATCGTTGCATTCACGGTTCATAAAGTAACTGGCAATGCACCAGAAGAAGTTCAAGACGTGGTAGAGAGTATTCGTTATCCAAAAGGCTCGGGCAGTGCGACGGCGCATTAACCCTCACGCTAAATAATAACTAAAGCGCGCAGTTTAATAGCTTCGCGCTTTTTTTATTTTAGCTCTAAGATAATACATCTACATTAAACCACCATCTTCTATGGCAAAGAGTTAAAGGTGTTTCGATGACCGCTAACGCAGACGACTTAAAAGACATTACCGATTTTCTTGCGCAGACTCTGCCAATATCGGCTTTAACTGAAGCATCGCAGCTAGCTTTAGCCAAGCAACTAACCATCGCTTACTTTCCTAAAAGAAATACCAAACCTATTCCTATAGAAAAAAATGTTTACTTAGTGCGTTCCGGTGCATTTGAAATTGTAGATGAACATAAGAAGCTGGTAGACCGGTTAGGGGAGGGAGAATTCTTTGGCGTATCCTCTTTTTTAAATGACAATAACCCAAATCATCAGGTCTACGCCATTGAAGATTCCCTCGTTTATCAAATATCCCACGAATCTTTCGAAGCGTTGTTAAAGCGTGAAAAAAAGGTTGCCTACTTTTTTAAAAAATTAGCGAGCTACCGGTCAAATTTTGGATTGCATGAGTATTATGAGTCCCCAGTGAATTTGCATGTGACACAAACGGTTGAGTCGTTGATCGAACAAGCCTTGGTGGCTTGCCAAAGCCGCGATTCCATTCAACAAGCGGCCCGATTAATGCGCGACAAAAAGGTCAGCTGTATCGTGATCGTCGATAACAACACCTTAACCGGCATTGTGACCGATCGTGATATCCGCAACCGAGTTGTCGCCAATGGTTTAGATATCGAATTTCCAGTATGTACTGTAGCAACAAGCGCACCCGTGACAATAAATGCCGATGCCGCCACCTTTGAAGCACAATTGATGATGAGCCAAATGGGCGTTCATCATTTACCGGTCATAAAAAATAGCCAATTGCTTGGTGTAATTACGGCTACCGACATTGTGCGCTCCCACAGTGTGAGCATGGTGCACTTAGTAGACCGTATACAAAGATCGGTGGGTTTAGAACAGGCCGAACAATTGCAGTCAAAGGTGATTGGACTGTTGAGTCATTGGATTCAAATTAATGTCTCCCCTCATGAAATTGGCGAGGCATTAGCGGTGATAGGCGATGCAGTTGTACGTAAAGCTATTTCTATAGCGCAATCAGAGCTGGGCGACCCACCCATGGAGATTGCTTGGTTGGCATTTGGTTCGCAAGCCCGTAAAGAGCAATCTTTTACCTCAGATCAAGATAATGGTCTTATACTCGAGCGTGAACCGAACGAAGCCGAATCCGAATACTTCTCTGTATTTTGCGAACGGGTATGCCAGATATTGGCGCTATTTGGTTACCCGTTATGCCCTGGCAATATTATGGCATCAAATCCGCGCTGGCGAAAAACCAAAGAGCAGTGGATTCATAATTTCATCCAATGGATCGAAACACCCAACCCTGATGCTTTGCTCAATGCCAGTATCTTTTTTGATATGCGGGTGATTCATGGGCAAAGGCAATGGCTTATGGATATTCATGCGGTTTTAAAGCCTCGGTTAGTCAAAGCCGACTTATTTTTAATGCATCTGACCAACAATGCGTTGCGCACCAGACCCCCGTTAGGCTTTTTTAGATCATTTATTGTTAAAGACAGTGGCGAGCATGAGCATGAGTTAGATATAAAACATCAAGGCATTGCACTGATCAATGACATTGCGCGCATCGTTGCTTTGTCTGAGCAATGTACCGAAGCAGGAACCATAGAAAGATTAAATACCCTAGGCCATGCTGTGTTGTCGAGTTCAATTAAATCGAGCTTAATAGAGGCTTGGCTGTTGCTGAATGATCTCAAGCTAGAAAGCCAAGTAGAAAAAATCACCCATGGCGAACAAGGCTCTAATTTTATAAACCCACAAGATTTAACCCCGTTACGAAAAGCGCATTTGAAAAACGCATTTAAAGCGATTGAAGGCGCGCAAAGATCATTAGCGTTAACATACTTAAGAGTGGGTGGGCTCTAACGTGTTTTTCAAAAAACAAACGCCGTTTCTAACTTCAACTTACCTAGTCTGCGATTTAGAACTTACCGGGCTAAACCCGGAAGAAGACAGCATTATCAGTGCGGGTACGATTCTGGTACATAATGGTCAAATTGAAGTTGCCAGTGCGGAGCATCACTACTTTTTGCCCACCACCTTGCTGGCCGACGACGTCACAAACTCCGCGCACATTCACATGATTACCGATGAACAACGAGAACAAAATGGCATAGAAATTTCGGCCTGGTTATCAGATCTCGGTTCTCGTCTATTGGCCGATGCCTGGGTGTTTCATCATGCACCCATTGATCTAAAATTTCTAACAATGACCAGCCAAAGACTCAATATTTCACTGCCAAAGGTGCCCATTGTCGATACGCTCATTCAAGAGCAAAAGCGCCATAAAGCACAACTATTAGAAAGCCATTCTCAGCTGAGCTTGAACGCCTGCCGTGCACGATACGGGCTTCCCGTTTATCGGCAACACCATGCCCTCAGCGATGCCTTAGCCACAGCCGAGTTGTGGTTGGCACAAAACAGCGTTCAATGAAATAGAACAGCGTTACTTTTGAAATTAAATGTAACGTCCCCTTTGAAGCTGGTTTCACCGACTATAATGCTCTGCTATCGCATCATGTAAAAAGGAGCAGGTTATGGCCAACCTCGTGCAAATCAACCCCGATCATCAGAAGGAGCAAATGAGACTTGATGCTGTACATGCTCTAAAACTTGGAAACCTAGAAGTTCAGGAAAGGCTGGATAGAATCACGCGAATCGCCAAAAGAATGTTTGCCGTTAAAATGGCCGATTTTTCTTTAATTAGGCAGCGTGATCAACAAATGGTTTCAGTCTCTGGTGGGTTTCATTCTACCATTCCAAAGGAGCATTCTTTCGCAGCCTATGCACTGCATAAACATGAAATATTTTATGTCCCTGATACGCTAAAAGATGATCGCTTTTCAGGAAACCCGCAGGTTGTCAGCCAGCCTAAAATTCGGTTTTTTGCTACCTGTCCAATTCAAACCAGTGCAGGTCAGCGCGTTGGTGCATTAACACTTTCCGATACCGAGCCGCGAACCCTCAATGCACACGAACAATCGATACTGAAAGACTTAGCCGAAATGTTTGAAAATGAATTGTCGTTTTCAAGTCTTGCAACGCTCGATCGATCCACCAACATGGTTATGAACCAAGGCTTTTATTCGATAGCGGAACAAAGTTTAAAAGGATGCCATCGTAATCATAACCCAGCAGTGATGATTGTTTTTAAATTACACGATGCCGTGGCGAACATATCTGAACCAAGATCTGTAAATACAGAAAAAAATGTTAAAACATTTGCAGAACACTTAAAGCGAATGTTTCGTCAGTCGGATGTAGTCGGACGTCTAGATCAAGATGAATTTGCGGCATTACTCATTAACGCTCGGTGCGAGCAAGTGCTGTTTATGATTAAAAAATTACAAGCACGCCTAGATGCTTATAACAAAGATGCCAAATTAAAGATTCCCCTTGAATTTTCATATTCAATGGCCGAATTCGATCCAGAGCACCCTGTAAAAACAGAATTGTTGATGGCTAACGCCCATGGTAAATCAGCAGCAGCGGTCGGCTTTTAAAGTCTCAAGTAAATAAGCCTTACTCTTGAGCAAAAGTTAACAGTACTTGGCAAAAGCACTGAGGGTGATTAGAGTTGCTGTACTTTAATCATCAGCAGAACTTTATGACCACACTTGATTCATTATTGCAGCAAGCCAAACATGGCCAAACTATGTCTGTACCGGCTTCTTGGGGCCAAGGCCGTACGGTTTTTGGCGGGCTCAGTGCAGCATTATTAAACAGTGCAATGGCATACGAATTGGCCGATTCTCGGCATTTAAGAGCACAAACGACCCAGTTTATTGGTCCATTAAATTTAGACGAGCCCTTTTTGGTTGAAGTTGAGCACTTACGCGATGGTAAAAACGTGACTCAAATGCAGGCTCGGTTGCTGCAACGCGATAGAGTCGCAGTGCAGGCTATGGCTGCATTTGGAACCGATCGTGAATCTAAAGCGAAGTTTCAACCCGAAGTTGCAGTGCTTTCTGAGCCGCCGTTAAAACCCAACTGGATCCCTCAGATTCCGAAAGTTACGCCGAAGTTTCAGCGTTATATCGATTTAAAGATAGACGAAGGCGGTTACCCCTTCACAGGCAAATCTAACCCTTACTATCGAGGATGGATGCGGCTGAGTACAGCGCCCTCAGTGCTCACCGATGCGCATATCATCGCGCTGTTGGACGTTTGGCCGCCGACTGTATTGCAAATGTTAAAGTGGCCCGCTCCGGCCAGCACGTTAAGCTGGAATGTAGAGTTCACCCATCCTCACCCAGAAATTGCAAATGACGACTGGCTTGCTTACGAGTGTAAAACTCGCCAAGCAGGCGAAGGGTATGCGCATACCGAAGCCACCATTTGTGCCCCAAATGGGCAAATGATTGCTTTGAGCCGTCAAACCGTTACCGTTTTTGATTAAAAGGCACTCTTATGAGTTTTGAAAGTACCGAAAAATATATCGCCTCATCTGAACTTAGTGCAGCTGTTAACGCTGCTGTAGCATTGGAGCGTCCGCTTCTTATTAAGGGAGAACCAGGAACTGGTAAAACCCTATTAGCAGAAGAAGTGGCGAAATCCTTAGGTCTTGAATTAATTCAATGGCACGTAAAATCGACAACCAAAGCGCAGCAGGGCTTGTACGAATACGATGCTGTGACACGACTACGAGACAGTCAGCTCGGAGTCGAAGGGGTAGATGATGTTAGAAATTACATTCGCAAAGGTAAAATCTGGCAAGCATTTGCCAGTGAAAAGCGGACGGTGTTGTTAATTGATGAAGTAGACAAGGCCGACATTGAATTCCCAAATGATTTGTTAGTTGAATTAGATCGTATGGAGTTCCATGTTTATGAAACCGGCGAGACAATAAAAGCCATTCATCGACCGATTATCATTATTACATCCAACAATGAAAAAGAGCTGCCCGATGCATTCTTGCGCCGCTGCTTTTTTCACTACATTAATTTCCCAGACGCCCAAACCCTAAAAAGCATTGTTGATGTGCATTACCCAAATGCTCAAGGCATGCTAGTTAAACGGGCGTTGGAGATATTTTTTGATATTCGCAATGTGCCAGGTTTAAAAAAGCGTCCATCAACGTCCGAATTAATCGACTGGTTAAAGCTATTAATTAGCGATGAACTGAGCGCTGAAGAAATAAAAACAGGCACTTTCACTTCAGCATTGCCACCCTTGTTTGGCGCTTTGCTTAAAAATGAACAAGATGTGCAACTTTTAGAGCGGTTAGCCTTTATGTCTCGTCGGGAAAGTTAAGCATGTTGGTTCAGTTTTTACTGCACATGAAACACAGCGGGCTAAAGGTAACAACGACTGAGTGGCTTGATCTTATTGCCGCACTGCAAGTGTGTGAAAAGATCAATACGGTCGACGGCTTTTATCAGTTAGCGCGCACCTGTTTGGTGAAAGATGAGAGTCTATACGATAAATTTGACCAAGCCTTTGGTCGATTCTTTGAAGGGGTTAGGGCGTTGCCAGACCCCTTTGATTTTGACTTACCTGAAGATTGGCTTAATAACCCAACGTTAAACCACTTTAGTGAAGAAGAAAAAGCCGCAATAGAAGCGATGGGCGGTCTCGAAAAACTCATTGAAGTGCTCAACGAACGCTTAAAGGAACAAAAAGAGCGTCATGAGGGCGGTTCTAAATGGATCGGCACTGGCGGAACCAGTCCATTCGGGCATTCCGGCTATAACCCAGAAGGCGTTCGAATTGGCGGGCCTTCTAAGCATAAAAGGGCGGTTAAGGTATGGGAGCAACGGCAATATAAAAACTTAGACAGTGATGTAGAGTTGGGCACCCGAAATATTAAAGTAGCCCTAAGGGCATTACGAAACTTTGCTCGTACAGGCAGCTCAGACGAGCTCGACTTAGACGATACCATCCGTTCGACCGCAAAAAATGCTGGCCTACTTGACGTAAAAATGAGACCAGAGCGGCACAATGCGGTCAAAGTTTTATTGTTACTGGATGTTGGCGGCTCTATGGATTTTCACGTCAAAGAAAGTGAAGAATTATTTTCAGCCTGCCAAAGTGAGTTTAAGCACCTTAAACATTATTACTTCCATAATTTCATCTACGACCATTTGTGGCAAGACAATAAGTTGCATCGCCAACACCTAACGTCTTTAGTTGATGTTTTACGTACCTACGGAAAAGACTATAAGCTTATCATCGTCGGCGATGCATCAATGTCACCTTATGAGATTGTCTCGCCGTTTGGCAGTATCGATTTCATGAATGAGCGACCTGGTAGCTACTATTTCAAACAGTTATTTGAGCATTTTGACAAAGCTATTTGGTTAAACCCGACACCGGAATCTCAATGGAATTACGTACAAAGCATTGGTATTGTCGAAAAGCTTATGGATAAGAAAATGTATCCCCTAACTGTCGAGGGCATCACTCAAGGCATTAGGTCGCTCACTTAAACATCCAACAAGCAACCTTCGTGTTTTAACAACCAAAGCTTGCGCTCTAACCCGCCAGCATAACCAGTCAGTGTCCCGTTTGAGCCTATCACTCGGTGGCATGGAACGATAATGGAGATTGGGTTTTTACCGTTTGCCGCTCCAACCGCTCGAACCGCCTTTGGGTTTTGGATCACGGTGGCGAGTTCGGTATAGCTTGCGGACCGACCGAAAGGGATTTCAGTGAGCGCACGCCAAACCGATTGCTGAAAGGCCGTGCCATTGGCCGCTAGCGGTAAATTAAACTCAGTAAGAGCGCCGTCAAAATAGCCTTCAAGTTGAGCAACGGTTTCCGACAATACCGGGTGAGTAGTACTGAACTCACCCAACGATTTCGCTTTCGTGGTGTGTGTTTCAAACCAGGCTCCCGCTAAACCCTGATCACTGGCAAGCAGTGTAATTTCACCCAAAGGTGAGTTCATAAAACAATGAAAAAGTTGCATCCTATAATTACCTATTGATCACTTTGTTTTTGCCATAATTGGAATGTTGCATAACTGCCCCAAGGCGAGAGTTGTTTCGCAGTGGGTCTGCATTCTAGTTTTGCGATTGAATTTTTTATAACCAAATCGGTCTCTAGAAAACAATCTGGGTTGTTAATGCCTCGCAGTTTTACGTAACCGACAGTCCAAGGACCAACACCCTTAATCGATAACCAATCGTCAACCTGATCAACACCGTGTTCAGCCACATATTCGCTGAATCTTAGTAACGTTGCTTTTCGGCTTTCAGGCATTTTTAGAAACGAGAAGTCTGCTTGAGCCAAGACATCGGGTGTTGGAAATAAGTAAGGCGTTTGGGAAAAATTGGGGTGCACCGTGTTCAGTTTAATACGGTACTTCTCGGTTACGGCATTTAAATTTGAAATGGCGGCTTTTACAGAGACTTGTTGGCCAAGAATTGCTCTCAAGCCCGCTTCAAACGGGTTGCCGATACCCGGTATTCTGATGCCTTTTTGGATAGGCAGACCAAATTGTTGTAAATGCTGTTCGATGGCGTCAGTGTCGGCATCAAGATCAAATTGGCGTCGAACATGACTGATCAGTTTTTGCAGCCCCGCAAAGTGATCAATGCTTACTTCAAACTTTATCAATCTTGGATGGGTGTCGTGCTGCGATAAACGGTACACGCCACTGGCACCTTGAATATTAAAGCTTCGTTGATAGCTCGTTTCATCAACAAACTCAATTCCAGCCATGGCACGGCGCTTATAAAAAGCCAGTAGGTGAGAAAAATTTAGACTGCCTCTAACCGGCAGGTCTAGACAAATAATATTGTTGCCGGTTTTTTTTCTGCGAATGTCACTAGGCGTGAGCTGAAGGTGTTGTTTAAAAGCATCGTTAAATCGCCGAACGCTACTAAAGCCGCTGCTAAAAGCAATGTCTTGAATACTCAGTTGGCTGCTATGCAACAACTGTTTGGCTAGCATGAGTTGATGATACTGACTGTAAGCTTTAGGAGATAAGCCTAAATATTGTTGAAATAATTTACGCAAGTATCGGTCGCTGATGCCTAAACGTTCGGCAAGTGCCACCAAGCTTCCTTCGCTAAGCGCACCCTCTTCAATGAGCTGCAAAGCACGCTGAAAGGTTGTTTCTACACCTTTCCAAGCCCAAGAACCCGGCGCACTTTCTGGGCGGCATCGTAAACAAGGGCGATACCGAGCCTGAAGCGCTTGGCTGCTGTGCTGGAAATACTCTACATTTTCTTCTTTAGGTAAATTGGCTGGGCATATTGGCCGACAAAAGATGCCCGTAGACTTTACCGCCACAACGAAGGTGCCATCGTAACGTACATCTCTAGATTTTCTGGCCGCTTCGCACTGGTTTGGCGTTAACATAATGAGTACTCTGTTTTAATCAGACCCTCAGTGTAGTGTTAACCCGTATTGAAGCCTAGCCAAAAACGGAACTCGATAGTGGCATCAAGCGAACCATAAATAGGACTAGATCACAAAGTTAGAACAATTTTAAATTTTATATCCGAAAAAAACCTGAAACATGAGAATATAACGCTGTTAGAACCTTTCTTTTTGACAAGTCAGGTCTACGCTTAGTTTGAATACTCTCTGTGGGTTTGTAGATGTCTGCCTGTTACAAAACTATCCTAATTGTTGTGATGGCCTGTTTGTTTTTTGTCGCCTGCGATTCGAACAAATCTGAAGCTATCCCTATCCGCATAGCGGTGTCTAAAACGCCGCTATCAAGCCCGGTGTATATTGCCCATGAACAAGGGATCTTTGAACAATGTGGCCTTGACGTTTCCATTATAGAATACGCAGGCGGCCTGCGCAGCTTCAATGCCTTAGTTAATGATAAAGCAGACTTTGCAACCACTTCAGATACGTTGGTGGCTTTCAAGGCTATGGAACACAAAGATATATCCCTTATTGCCAGTTTTTCCTCATCGGATCACGATACAAAGGTTCTAGAAAATACCTCAGCCAATTTAGGGCAAACGTATCGAATAGGTTATTACCCCGATACCGCGTCAGAGTATTTAATGCGCATGTATTTAGCGTTGTCGCCACCCATTTCCAATATTGAGCTAGTGCCTCTAACGCCAGAAGAGATGATGAACCAGTGGCAACAAGGTTTGCTGAATAAGGCCGTTATTTGGGAGCCATATGTCTATAAAATTGTAGCGAATAACACCGCTAATACAAAAGTAGTTGATACAAAAGGTTTGTATAAGCTGAGCTTTCAAATGGTGTCTCGATCATCCATATTGGACGCGAAACCCAACTCAGATGAGCGAATGATACATGCGATTAATATAGCAACTCACTTCATTGCTCAAAACCCAGAGACCGCCAAAAGAATGATCATGAATCAGCTTTTCTTAGACGATGAATTCATGGCGTGGGATTGGCCAAACAATCAATTTAAATTAAATATTGGTCGGCAGTTACTGTTGAATGCTCAAGAAAACGCTCGATGGCTGAAAAAAGTTTCGGCGGCTCGCCACAGCCTATCAGTCGATGCCTCTCAAATTAGTCGTAAAACCCTGAGTATGGACCCGCCAACAATTGAGGACTCATTGGCGTATTGTGAGAACCTATGAAGTTAGCGGTTAGACTCAAGATTCTCAGCGTTTTATCTCTCGTTTCTTTGCTACTCGTGTTGGGGTACTTGGTCGCGAGTAATTATTTATTTTTATCACTAAAGCAAAAACAAAAAACCATGCATCAGGTTAACGTGTTGTTAAGTGAATTAACGGTGAATGCAGACCTTTACCTAGAAATACGCGATGAAGAATTGCTTGATACACAAAGGCAACTCAGTGAGCGAGCAAAAACAGCGCTATCGGATTTAAGCAGCCACTCTTCTGGGGTGCGTCTGCATATCGATAGCATATGTCGGATAATCGAGAGCAATGAAGCCCTGCTGAATCAGATCAGTTCGAGCTTTAAGTCGATACCAAATATGAATGGCAGTTCCGCTGTCGTTAGCCATTTAAAAGCAAGGTTATCTAACGCCTATATATCGGCACAAAATGATGCCACTACGCTCAGCGATGAGCTGTGGGTAGAGCAATTGGGCATCATTCAGCTTTGGGGCATGACCTTGGCATTGCTCATTGTGGTGTCGATTGCCTTTGTCATTTATAGCCACATTAACTTTGCTAATCGGTTTAAACGAGCGGTGGCAAAAGTATTAGATGGGTTAGCCAACATTCGCGAAGGTGATTTAAAAACGGCCATAAATTTAAAACAACATGATGAGCTTACCGACATTGCTCAGCAAATAAATAGCATGGCCAAAAGTTTAAACGAGTTAACAGTATCCAAAACCGAACTCGAAGCTCAAATTATGGCACGCACTATAGAGTTACAAGTTGAAACCCGGACAGACACACTGACGGGTGTTCATAATCGGCGCTCCTTAGAGCGTGTCGGCGAGCGCGAACTCAACATGGCGTTACGTTATGGTCAGACACTCAGTTTGTTAATGATCGATCTCGATGGCTTTAAGCCTGTAAACGACACTTACGGCCATAGCTTTGGCGATATCGTGCTTATTCAAGCTGCGCAAACCATTGCTACTGAATTAAGAGACTCAGACTTTTTAGCCCGATTCGGTGGTGAAGAGTTTACGGTGATACTGCCACATACCGACTTTAGGTCCGCCTATGAAACCGCCGAGCGCATTCGAAAAGCCTTCGAATGCAAGTTGTTCGGTGATTCAGAACATCGCATACAACAAACCATCAGTGTTGGGATTGCAGAAATGAGCGAAAGAGAGGCGACCTTGCAAGAGTTGATAGAACTCGCCGATAAACGGCTTTATCAGGCCAAAAATAAGGGTAGGAATAGAAGCTACCCGACGCAACAAGAAAACTAATCGACTATTTTTATTAAAAAATAATTGGTATGGTTAAATTAAGCCTTCCTATAATTCTTAGCAAACTTGGTGTAAAAATGAAAACGACCACCATCATAGTAGATGTACAAAATGTGTATTACACCACGCGACAAGCGTTTCAGAAAAACTTTAACTACAACGCTTTCTGGGCTGAGGCTTTAGAAAATCGTACTTTGGTGAGTGCCAGCGCTTTTGCCATAGACCGAGGTGATGAAAAGCAAAAGCAGTTTCAAAATATACTCCGAGCCATTGGATTTGATGTTCGTCTAAAACCATATATTCAACGAGCCGATGGATCATCTAAAGGGGATTGGGATGTGGGAATTGCAGTAGAAGCCTTAGAGCAAGCCCCTCATAGCGATGAAATTATTCTGGTTTCTGGTGACGGAGATTTCGACATTCTGGCAAAAACTATTCGTGAAAAGCACGGATGTGAAGTAGTGGTGTATGGTGTGAAAGCACTCACGGCTAATGCCCTAATTAAAGAGGCCAGCCGTTATAGAGAGATAGATACCAATTTACTGATGTAATGCATGTAAACTTTTATTACAGCAAAAACATTTCTTTGTCGCCGGGTGGGTAGGGCTCGAATTCATAATCGGCCGTTTTCAATCCAGGCGTGTTTAAGCAGTGAGCCACAATGTGACGGTGAAAACGGCTACTGGTTTCATCATTAATGAAGGTCTCCGGGTTTACCCAGCAAGCAAAATCAATCTCATCGGTGTCTTGAACATTTATATCGAAAGTAGAGGGCTTTAAACGACACACAATAAAAAAATTGCCTTTTTCATGCTGGTGTGGGTATTTTGTTACGAACCCGACAATATCAGTAAAGGTGGCTTGAATTCCGGTTTCCTCAAATACTTCGCGTTCGGCCGCGTGTAAAACTTGCTCACCCATATCAATATAACCGCCCGGCAATTTTAAGCCCACGCCATTCATAATACGCTCTCTCACTAAAAGAACATCGCCATTTTCACGCTGCACTAGCGTCCCAACGCCAGCCGTATGAGTGGGTGAAAAAGGAGCGTAAGCATTGGGTTGTAATCGGCAAATTAAGGTCAGCGCTTGTTCGTTACATAGATGAAAAACAAAACCGGCTCGCGTTAATAGTGGTACAAGATGCGCATGCGCTATGGGCAGTGTTACCCAAACTAGTGCTTTGTTTTGGCGGCGTAAATCATCGAGCAGAGTTTCAATGTCGCTCAAGCCAATACTGGGTTGTTCAATGGTCACTTCTGCGCCATTAAAGGGATTAAAGTGAATGGTAAAGCGGTCCAACATTACAAGGCTCCTTTTTGTGCGGATATTGTGCCACGAAGCGCGCGGAAACAACATGCACAGCATTAAGCCCCTTTAAAATGCGTAGCTGACTAATGAAAAAACGTTGACATGAAGCGCCTTCAAACCAACCACTTGAGTTTGTAGTGAACGACCGGCCTTTCTAAATGTTACTGAGTTAATGAACGTTAAATTGTCGCTGACCAGGCTAATGGCGAAAAAGTTAACATCAATATCGCTATAAATACCCGTGGTTAAGGGTGTGTTGAGTTTTAAACGGTCGCTTTTAAAGGCGGCATTACTGTTGCGTACACTTATTTTACCGATCACGGTTAACGGGATTTTATCACCAAGAAATACAGGCGCGCCCAATGACACCACATTCATGTAGGCATCGGAATTCGAAGAAAAGCCTTTATGGTGTTCCAAGCTCAATGGACCGGCGGTTACGCCAACGTTGGCACGCGTGCCGTTGGTGAATTCTGCGCCTGCGTAAACCCCATATCGAAACCAACCTTGTTGGCCGCTGACACTCAAACTGCTTTGTGGAAAGCCTAGCTGAACTCGCGTCGTAATTGGCGCATCCGATTTAGATTGCCAGCTAAGACCCGATGTTCCTAACGCCCATTGAGACCACTGATACTTAAGATCGGGAATAACCATCGCTGTCTTTGAACCGATACTTACTGAAGGGAAGAAGGCAGAAGACTGAGTCTGATCTGGGTAGTTGTCTGAAGTTACCAAACCCATCCCAACAGACCAACCTTCGTTGGCGTGGGCTTGCAAGCCTAGAATCAGTGCTAAAAAAACCACCGAGATAGATTTAAATTTCATATCTTCCCTAATAGAGTGCTAATGTGTTGTGAATGGTTTTACGTTCGAAAGCCAAGATTGGATGACCAAAGTGTACCTTGGAGCTTAAGTATGAAGAAACTAAAGAATGAGAAAGAGCTCGTAAAAAAAGCCATCGCCGAAGGCGTGAAATATGGTGAAAGCCGTGGAGTGGTGGAGTTTGAACCGACAGATTCAGCGGCCGACAAAATTGAGTATATTTATAGGTTACTCGTGCACGATAAAGTTATTCTACCATTGCCGAATGACCAAATTTCGCAGCAATCCATGCGCCACCGATTGGCGATTTGGGCGTCTAAGATGGATTGAACAATGAGTATAAAGCACATTGCGGTGTAATCAAAATTACAACGCAATGGTACTCTAAACTTTTATCAAGACTTTCTATAACTCATCGAGAGCGCTGTGAGCTTCGTGTCTCCACCAGTCTTCAACTGTTGGTACAACGGCCGTGGTAGCTTGCGCATCATCATATGAAGACCATGAAAACTTTGCGATATCATCAAAACTCTTACCGTCTAAATAAGTGATACTATTGTTTGTGATCGTGTAAGTTGTTTGAACATCATATGTTTCATTTTGTGGTGTTGTAGTATCTCGATTTGTATAGGCTACTCGATTATCAGCGCTATCGTAAAAGACTATGCGATAGCCCTTCGTTCGAGGATCTACTGGAGTATATTGAATCGATATTTCAGTCGTTGTTTTGGAGTGGGTTCCAAATGTAGGTGATTTTAAAGTTTTTACACCGCCAGTTTCATCCCCTACATACATTGAAGTGTAGAGGAACGATTCATTAGTCGCAGGGTCCTCTAAGTTCGGTAAAACAAAATTAAAGTCTTGGGTTACAACGTTATCGGCACTGTCTGTGATAGTCATCGTCCAGCCGGATAGCTTAATTTTATGTAAATTGTTAGAAGAATAAGAAGAGATTACATAATGCTCAGAGGTTGAGTTGAATTTATTTATACCTTCTTCAGACTTTAGAATATAGAGTTCATTGTCGCTGTTCGTGAAACGGATATCGACGATATCGTCATTACCGTCAGGGTCTTCAACATCCAGAGTCACCAAATGAGCCAGTGAATATGCGTTTGTGCTAGATCCATTCGCTGTTAAATATTCGGGGTCATAGTCGATAATATCAGCCAATATCCAATTAATGACCGGTGCACCATTGCCTGCACTCCCTCCAGGCTTGCTGCACGAAAACAGCACCAAAGCAGCCAAGATGGGAACCCAAAATTTAAGATTTTTCATGCAGAGTCTTCCTTTTAAACGGCAAAATTATAATTTTATTAATGAGAAAACGTTGCTGGATAGATGAAGAGAAGTAGTCAGAAGGTTAATTCAACATCACCAAAACGATCGATTCAGAGCGCTAGATTAATATATAGCTCAAAATTCTGCCAACAAAACGTCTATTTATCGTCCAAAAATAGGGTGAGTACGCTTTATACGCCGCTATTCGCAGAAAGTTGACGCTTTAAGCATCCCATTGGGGTGTTGTTTGGAAGTGTTGTGCTAAAAAGTCGATTAAGGCACGGGCTCTAAGTGGCAGAAACTTGTTCTTTGGGTACACGCAATAAGCATTAACACTGGGAATAGTGAATTCGGGTAACAATTTAACTAATTTACCCTGCTCTACGGCTTGCCACGCCATAAAATTGGGCAGCGCGACAATACCATGCCCTGCAATGGCTAACTGCATTAAGAAATCACCATTATTGGCTGACAGTTTGGAATGTAAATTTAAGCGATGTTGCTGTGTGGCGGAATCGAGCAGTGTTAGGTGCGCTGTATTCCCCGTACCATAATGAATAAAATCATGCTGGTGCAAATCATCTGGTTGCGCTGGCTTACCACGAGATTCAATATAACTCGGGCTGGCTAACAGAGCATGATTTGATTGAAACAGCTTACGTGCTTGTGTGCTCGAGTCTTTTAAATTGGCAATGCGCAAGGCTAAATCGAACCCTTCTTCGATGATGTCTACCTGACGGTCTGAAAAATCGATATGAATTTTAAGATCAGGGTGCTGCGCCATAAATTGTTCAATGGCTGGGCTAAGGTGCATGATACCAAAGGTAAGCGGCGCCGCTAGGCGTAAGGTACCGTTTAAATTTGTTGCATCGCTAGTGGAGCTGGCATTCATCTCATTGACTTGATCAAGCAACTTAAGTGCTTGTCTATAATAGTCTGAACCCGCCTCAGTTAGGCTAGAAGTGCGCGTCGTGCGGTTAATCAACCTTCGGCTGAGTCGATCTTCTAAGGCATTTAAACGTCGGCTAACGGCCGATTTAGCAATGCCGAGCTGCTCAGCGGCGCGGCCAATGCCTCCGGCTTCTACCACTCTCACAAAAGTTTGAATGTCTTCTAATTGCCCCATGGTTAAACCCTTTTACGAACAACTTTTTATTGTTCTTTTTTAGAGAATTATAATTTGCATTTATTGCTGTTTTTCTGGCTAGTGGCAAACGGTAGCATGGGGGAATTGAAACAAACACAACGAATCGTAAGGAGGTTGCCATGTCGCAATCACAACACACTCCGCCAACCTATCGGAACATACGAACCCTCAGCCGAGGCTTGCCCGCTACCGATGGTGACGGCGTCAAACTCACGCGCATAATCGGTACGCCAACCTTAGATATGTTGGACCCGTTTTTATTGCTCGATGTGTTTGAATCCGATCAGCCGCAAGATTACATCGGCGGGTTTCCTACACACCCACACCGCGGCTTTGAAACGGTAACTTATTTGTTAGCAGGTAACATGCGCCACAAAGACAGTGCCGGCAATGAAGGCGTTATTACTCCCGGTGGTGTGCAGTGGATGACCGCCGGCCGGGGCATAGAGCACTCTGAAATGCCCGAGCAAGTAGAAGGGTTGATGAAGGGCTTTCAGCTTTGGGTCAATTTACCGAGTCACGCCAAAATGGTGTCGCCCAGTTACCAAGAGTTTCCGCCCGAGCAAGTGGCCGTAGAGCAACACGAAAGCGGCTCGAGTATCCGAGTGATTTCAGGCACTACGAACAATGGCACCACTGGCCCAGTGGTCAATGAATTTGTACGACCCAATTATATGGATGTGCAGCTGGTGGCGGGCGATGTTTTTGAACAGAGGTTGCAGCACACCGATAACGCGTTCATTTATATGGTGGCAGGACAAGGCCAGTTAGAAGGCTCAGAACCGATGATCGAAGAAGGCATGCTGGCGGTTTTAAGTGCCGGAGATACCGTACGAATGAAAGCGCAAAGTAACAGCCGGTTTCTATTTATTTCAGGCGCACCTTTGAATGAACCCGTAGCTCGTGGTGGGCCGTTTGTAATGAATACTAAAGCCGAAGTGTTGCAAGCATTTGCCGATTACCAAAACGGCCAGTTTTTATAATTAGGAGAATGGAATGGGTTTATTAGTAGAAGGCCAATGGCACACAGACTGGTACGATACCAAAGCCAACAACGGCCGATTTAAACGCAAAGACTCAAGTTTTCGACACTGGGTGACCAAAGATGGTTCGGCAGGACCAACCGGTGACGCAGGTTTTAAAGCCGAGAAAGACCGATACCACCTTTATGTTTCGTTGGCTTGCCCTTGGGCGCATCGAACCTTAATTATTAGATCGTTAAAGGGGTTAGAAGATTTCATTTCGGTATCGGTGGTCAATGCTTATATGGCCGATGAAGGGTGGACCTTTAACGCAGGCAATGAAGTGGTGGAAGATTTTATTAACCACAAACAGCGCTTGCATGAAATTTATACGTTGGCGAAGCCAGATTACACCGGGCGGGTAACCGTACCTGTATTGTGGGATAAAAAACACAACACCATCGTCAGCAATGAGTCGTCAGAAATTATTCGCATGTTTAACAGTGCCTTTGATGATTTAGGAGCCAAAGAGGGTGACTTTTACCCCAAAGCACTGCGCTCAAACATTGATGCGGTTAACGAATTTGTGTACCCCAATATTAACAATGGCGTGTATCGCGCTGGCTTTGCGACTACACCAGAAGCCTATGAAGAAGCCGTAACGGAACTGTTTGAAGCGCTCGATTCTGTGGAAAACATACTGAGTAAGCAGCGGTATTTAACCGGGCCGAGCATTACTGAAGCCGATTGGCGCTTGTTTACCACCTTAGTACGCTTTGATGCCGTTTACGTTGGGCATTTTAAGTGCAACATTCGCCGCATTGTCGATTACCCAAGTATTTGGGGTTACTTGAAAGAGTTGTACCAAGTGGAAGGCGTGGCCGCAACGGTAAGTATTCCCAATATCAAAGAACATTATTACGCGAGCCACGATATGATAAACCCAACTCGTATCATCCCAGTTGGACCAATGTTAGATTTCACCGAACCGCATGGTCGGGATGCATTGTAACTTAGAGTGAAGACGCCTGAGCCGTTGCAAAGGCGTCTAAAAATAGGTTAACTTTTTGATCCGTACGGCCTGTATTTCGTGTCACCAATACATGGTCAACGCTGTAAAAGCGGCGTTCGGGTTGAAGTAGGCGTATGTCACCGCGGTCTATAAAAGTTTGAATAAAGCTCAATGGAAAAAAGCCCAAATACTTTCCCGATAAAATAAGTGGGGTGCGAGTTTCAAACTGATAAGCGCGCGCGGCCAAGTTCATTTTTTCAAACTGCTTTAAACCGCTCAGGTTAACATCAACACCAGGGTGAACGGTTTGGCAGTTGTAAACCTCATCGTCGCTGATGTGTTGATCTTCTTTTTCAAACAAAGGGTGCTGTTTACCAATGCACAAATAATAGGGTTCGGTGTAGCATTGTTGATAACTTAAACCGTCTATGTGGCGGTATTCTGGAATAATACCGATATCTGCTTCGGCGTTTAAAATGGCTTGTTCGATATTGGGAATGGTGTCGGCATTTATTGCCGGTTGTACATTGGGCGCACGTTCTTGTATTTGAGCGATCACGTCGGCTAATCGTAATTGGTTCGATAGCGCAACTTGATCGGAACACAAAATAGAAATTTCGCCGTTTAGCTCGTTGTCTAAGTTTTGCACTTGCAAAGCAAAATCGTTTAACGCCCTAAACATCACTAAAGAGGCTTCGTAAACGGCTTTGCCTTCCTCGGTTAACGAAAACCCACCGCGACCACGGCTGGCCAATTTAACATTCATCCGAGTTTCTAAATTAGACATGTGCACACTGATGGTTGAACGCGTTATATTAAGAACCGGTTCGGCTGCAGCGAAACCACCGCAATCAACAACAACTTTAAAAATACGCAGCAGCCTTAAATCGTATTCAGAGACAGGGCGCGGAATGAGCGCGTGTTTGGAAGCCATAGGTCTGTCGACATAATGTTTCAATTGCATCAAACAATAGTTTGAATGTTTTATATTTACCAGAAGTATTTTTTACTTTTCAATAGGTGCAGCAATCTGCACATATCCGAAAGAGGAGCTTAACTGTGACGATTAACTCAAATTTACTGGGATTAGGTTCATTTGTAGACGGCCAATGGGTTCAAGCAGGCCCTCAATTCAGTGTGACCAACCCCGCTACAGGCGAAGAAATTGCAAAAGTGGCCGACGCAGATGCTCAACTTGCCGAGCAAGCCATCGCCGCGGCTAAAAAAGCTCTGCCGGCTTGGCGTGCAAAATCGGCCGGAGAGCGTGCCTCAATTTTGCGTAAGTGGTTTAACCTCATGATGGAACACCAGCACGATCTGGGTGTCATCATGACGTTAGAGCAAGGCAAACCTTTAGCCGAAGCCAAAGGCGAAGTGGCCTATGGTGCTTCCTTTGTTGAGTGGTTTGCCGAAGAAGGAAAGCGCATTTACGGAGAAACCATTCCAGCGCCTTCTGGTGATAAACGTTTAATGGTTATCAAACAACCGGTTGGTGTCGTTGCGTCAATCACGCCATGGAATTTTCCAAGCTCAATGATAACCCGTAAGGCCGCACCGGCTTTAGCCGCTGGTTGTACTTTTATTATTCGACCTTCTGAGTTAACACCGCTGTCGGCTACGGCGCTGGCAAAATTGGCTGAACAAGCAGGCATTCCTGCGGGCGTGTTCAATGTGATCGTAGGCACCGATGCCAAAGGCATTGGCGAAGTGTTTACGCAACACCCCGATGTAGCAAAATTCTCTTTTACCGGCTCTACCGCTGTAGGCAAGCAACTCATCGCGCAATCGGCCAGTACGGTTAAAAAAGTGTCAATGGAGCTGGGGGGTAACGCGCCCTTTATTGTTTTTGATGATGCCGACTTAGATGCCGCCGTTAAAGGTGCAATGGCATCAAAATACAGAAATGCCGGTCAAACCTGCGTTTGCGCTAATAGGATTTTAGTGCAGGAAAGCATTCACGATGCATTTGTTGAGAAATTTCAAGCCGCGGTGGCCGAATTAAAAGTAGGGCATGGCTTGGATGATGGCACCACCATTGGGCCCTTAATTCACGAAAAGGCACTACAAAATATTCATAAGCGCATCGAAGAGTCGGTAGCACAGGGTGCAAAGGTACGAGTTGGCGGCCAGCCGCATGAGCGTGGCGGTTCATTTTATACACCAACCATTTTAACCGATGTCTCTAATGATATGCCTATTGCGTCTCAGGAAATATTCGGTCCTGTTGCGCCGATCATTAAATTCAAAACCGAAGCAGAAGCCATTGCCATTGCTAACGATACGGATTTTGGGTTGGCGGCGTATTTTTACGCGCGTGATATTGGCCGAGTATGGCGAGTGTCTGAAGGTTTGGAATACGGCATGGTGGGTATTAACGAAGGTATTTTATCGAATGTCGCGGCACCTTTCGGAGGCATGAAGTCTTCGGGCTTAGGCCGAGAAGGGTCGCGTCATGGCATCGAAGAGTATATTGAAATGAAGTACTTATGTTTAGGCGGTATAGACGCATAATATCGAGGGTACAAGAGTGAGTAACAACCAAAAACTGCAAGAACGCAAAAGCAACGCTATTGCGCGAGGTATGGGTAACCTTTATTCATCGTTTGTCACACACGCAAAAAATGCAGAATTGTGGGATGCCGATGGAAACCGATACATCGACTTCGCCACAGGCATAGCGGTGTGTAACACCGGTCACAGTCACCCTAAGGTTGTCGAAGCCGTGCAAAAGCAAGTGGCTAATTTTTCTCATACTTGTTTAATGGTAAACCCTTACGAGCAGGCCGTAGAATTGGCTGAAAAGCTCAACACTCTTGTACCGGGTGATACACCTAAAAAGTCTATTTTTGTAAGTACAGGTGCAGAAGCGGTCGAAAACGCCGTGAAAATTGCACGCGCTTACACCGGGCGGCGTGGAACCATTGCATTTGCCGGTGGTTTCCATGGCCGTACGAACCTCAGTATGGCGTTAACAGGGAAAACCGTCCCCTATAAACATTTATTCGGGCCGTTCCCTGGCGATATTTACCACGCACCTTACCCTATGGCGATGCATGGAATTACAGTAGAAGATTCGATTCGTGGCATTGAAACCCTGTTTAAAACCAGCATCGAAGCCCGCGATGTGGCGGCCATTATTATTGAACCTGTTCAAGGTGAAGGCGGCTTTTACGCCGCACCGGTTTCGCTGTTAACCTATTTGCGAGAGCTGTGTGATGAAGAAGGCATCGTCCTAATTATTGATGAAGTGCAATCGGGCTTTGGCCGTACGGGCACCTTTTTTAACTTGGAGCGCGCCGGAATTGAAGCCGACATTATGACTATGGCCAAGGGGATAGCCGGTGGTTATCCCATTTCAGCCGTGTGTGGTAAAGCCGCCATTATGGACGCGCCGTTACCGGGCGGTTTAGGCGGCACCTACGGTGGTTCTCCTGTTGGTTGTGCGGCCGCGTTAGCCGTTTTAGATATCATCGAGGAAGAAGGGTTGGTGCAAAGAGCCAATGAAATAGGCGCACAATTTGAAAAACGCATTCAAGCGGTATCCAGAAAATACCCAGACCTGGTTGGTGATATTCGCATTAACGGTGCCATGATCGCCATGGAGCTTGTAACTAACGGAGAGGCGAAGCAACCGAACACCGAGGTCACCCAACAAATTATTGCGCACGCGCAAGAAGCGGGACTCGTCTTATTATCTTGTGGTTACTACGGCAATGTCATTCGTTTCTTGCCAGCATTAACCATAACCGATGAATTGATCGCCGAAGGCTTTGATAAATTTGATGCGCTGCTAGCGAAGGTACTTACGTAGGGAATTTTTAGAAGGGTCAGAAGTACTTTTTAGAGGTGCTTCTGGGCTTTATAGCAAAACTGTAAACAGTTAAGCCCTTCATTAAGAACCGTTAAAAGCGTTAGTGCCGTGTTCTAAATGCATACTCGTTAACATTTTTAGAAAAAGCGCGATTTAAAAGAACGATTCGCGCACACCGCCTCACTTATTAATCTATTATGATGGAATAGAAATTAGCGATTTAATTGCAGTAAGGGCTAGCATGTATTCTATTTTTAAGGCCGTAGTGTGGTTAGCATGGTTGCCATTGTTAAGCGCATGCGATGTAACGGTAGCGTCTCCCACGTCTCAAACTTTATCCATTCAAGATCAAAGTTTCATTTCCACAACCTCATCGACCGAGGTTACGGGCACCCTCTATTTTGAGGCCAGTCGCACTAGACCATTAGAGTTCTCAGTATCGGTGCCGCCAGAATTTGGAGAAGTTGCTTTTTCAAATACATCTGATGGTTTATTTGAGTATGAGTTAGTCGATCTTAATGGCTTATCGGGCGACAATTTCACTGTTGCTGTTTCAGATGGACAGAACACCGAAACGGCTTTGGTCTCGATAAGCATTGCCGACACAACAGCGCCGCTACTATCCGTTCGCCCTCTTGATGGCGCCGCACACACAGCGATAGATACCGATATTGTCATTACGAGCGATGACCCGCTGCGCGACACCACGCTTACGGTACAAAGTACCGATGGTCTTTGCAGCGGCAGCGTACAACTGAGTGCTAATAACTTTGCCAGTTGCATTGGGCTGAACGAGGCAACCGTTGCGAGCCTTGCGACAGAGTTTAGTATTGTTCCAAAAGCCGATTTAACAATAGACACTGAATATAAAATAAAGTTTACCGACGCCGTTGAAAACTATTTTGATTTACCCGTAACCGAAACCATTCAAACCTTTTCTACCTTCACATCTGGTTTGGTGATCAATGAAGTAGGATCTTCTTATTATGCTAACGCGATGCGTTGGTTTGAACTATACAACGGCACCAGTGCAACCGTTAATTTATCCAACTACGTTCTGAAGAGTCGTGATATCGATAAAATAACCAGTATCCCTTCAAACCTAGGTTCGTTTACTTTACCAAGCGTAACGCTCGGCGCTAATCAATACGCCATTGTGCGTGCCCAAAGCTGGACAACCACGTACAGCAATACCGACAGCGTGATCTACATAAATGATGGCAACAAATACCCATTTTGGAATGAAAACGGATTCCTGGAATTAATAGAAACCTCTTCAGGTAACACCGTCGATCTGGTTGTGTTTGGCCAAAACTATTTACAACAAGGTACGGGTGTTTCTTGGTTGGGCAGTCCAGCCACGATGGAATCGAATCCCGATTCGTTTGGAAAATCTATCGGCCGTAACGCAAACCACGCCGATACAAACGCTGCAACCGATTGGCAAGCATACAACCCAGGTACCTATGGCGCCGTTAATGATGTGGAATGTGCCACCGACAACGACGCCGACATGATACCCGATTGCAACGAAGCAACCGGGAAAACTTTTTCTGGCATGCCGCTTTTCGATTGGGGTGCCCGTAACGGTACGACGGATATTTTCATTGAGGTTGATTACATGGTATCAACAGATGAAGGTATAATTCCCCGTAAAGAAGCGCTCGATAAAGTGGTGGCGGCTTTCGCCAGTAAAGGCATCAATGTTCATTTCGATGTCGGCGATTTATTTGACCAATCCCCCGGCCTGAATCCTGCCATGTACGATTTAGGGGGTGGCAACGAAGTCCCATTTAACAATGGTATGACGTTTAGCCCATCGAATGGCGAAGCCGATTTTCATGATTACAAAGACGCCTATTTTGACAGCAGCCGCTTGCAATTCTTCCACTATATGATCATGGCAAACTCGCAAAACTTTGATGGTTCGAGTGGCTCTTCAGGACTAGCCGAAATTGCTTCAAATGACATTCTCATCACGCTTGGCAATTGGGGGCTAAACTCAGATAACACTGCAGCAACGAATAGGCTCATTAACTTCCAAGCCGGAACCATTATGCACGAACTGGGGCACAATTTAGGTTTGCTGCACGGTGGAGGCGATAACGATAATTACAAGCCAAATTACCTAAGCGTGATGAATTACGAGTATCAATTAATGGGCTTGCCAGAAATAGGCAACAACGAGGCTGATCGTATGCACGATCGCTTTGGTAACAGCTGTAAAACAACGCTCATTAATGGCCCTAGTGACGACTACAATAATTTTGTGATTAGCTATTCCGATGGGTCGTCATTGATTTTAAACGAGGCCGCTCTTGATGAAACAGGCGGATTACGCAGAACAGGGTCGGGTAATGTAGACTTCAATTGCAATGGCAGCAATAACGAAACCTCAGTAGCGTTCAATATTAACGGTGAAGGCGGCAATACTACTTTGGCAGATCACAACGATTGGGGCAATCTAGTCACCGATTTCGGCGGCTTAAGCAACACCTCTAACAATGGTGCACGGCAAGCGCCGAATACACCGTCTAAAGTGATTACTTGGCCAACCAAAATTGTTGATGATCGATCAGCACCCTTTATACGAGAATCACTGTATCGGCCGCAGGATTAACACCATGCTTAATTTTAAGAAAACAGCTCAAATAGTTAGCTTGATTATCGTGTCGATATTTTCGTTAGGCTGTACCGCCGTGCCACAACAAAAAGAACAGGTATCGGTATTTTATGGCGAGTCTATTCAATCACCTGTGCTAGAAGGTGAAAGTTTGCGGGTTGCTAATTTGAAACTAACGCCTTGGCACATGCCAGTGCCGCAGTGTGAAAATTGCGGCACCTCAGTGCAACGTTACATCGCCCCGAGTGGTACCAGTCAAATAATAAAATTGGTTAAAGACCAAAAGCTGGCTTGGGCATTTTATGATGTCCGTAGAACCAGCCTAAATACCTCGATAGGTTCATTGCAAATTGATGACGCGGTAGTTACGTTAACCAATAGTGAGCAGGGTGTTATTTCGTTAAAGCTCGGCCAATCAACGCAACTTAAAGGCTGTACCTTAACTTACTTATGGCGCAACGAGCCTTACCCAGTTAAAAAGGGTGTAAGTAACGAAAACCCAAAAGCGCACGTTCAGCTGCTTTATGATTGCCTTTAGGTTATGCAATGCTGATGTAGGTCCTATTGTTCAAAAATTCTGAACAGTTTGAACAATAGGGTGAACACTTCTTAGCTTTTAAAGCAGGTACCGGATCATAATTAAACGGTTTGGTTTTTAGCAAAGCCCCATGAACTATGGGGTTGCTCTAATCGAGTATTAACAGTACGACGATTGAATGTTTGGCCTAATTGTTGCAATTTTAACGCACTCTATGGCAACTGGGCTTTAAGCATGACAAAAGTAAACAATAACCTTGCTTGGTTGCTCGTATTGCCAGCGTTGCTGCTGTTGGCCTTAGTTGTGTTAATACCACTTACAATGGTATTTAACTTTTCCTTTCACGATATCTTCACGCAAGATTTTAAAACTTGGGTCGGCGCTCAATGGTATCGTGATATTTTAGGTTCAAGCCACTTCTACGCAAGCTTGGGTCGCAGTCTGCTGTATTCATTGTTGGTCTTGATCATTGAAATACCATTAGGCATTTTATTAGCGTTATCACTGCCAAGGCGAAACGCTTTTGTTGCTTTATTTTTGGTCATTTTGTCGTTACCGCTATTGGTGCCTTGGAATATTATTCCCATGCTCTGGCACGTTCTGATTAGTTCCGATGCGTTCGTTGCCGTGTTCGCGGCGTTTGGGGTTGATCTAGATTGGAAGTTCAATCCAATTCATACTTGGATCGTCTTGATTCTAATGGACGTTTGGCATTGGACCAGTTTAGTCTTGTTGCTGTGCTATGCCGGTTTATCGACCATTCCTAAAGAGTATTATCAAGCCGCTGCCATCGATAAGGCGTCACGTTGGACCGTTTTCAAAGTGGTTGAATTTCCGAGAATAATCGGCGTGTTACTTATGGCATTGCTGTTGAGATTTATGGACAGTTTTATGAGCTACACCGAAGCCTTTAGCTTAAATGCAGGCGGACCTAAAAACGCAACCATGTTTTTAGCGATGGATTTAGCTGAATCTATCAAGGCGTTTGATTACGGTCCAGCTTCGGCAAGGTCTATGATTTACTTCATTATAATTTTAACCGTCGTTTGGTTTTTCAAAGTGGCTCAGAAAAAATATGAACATTAATTCAAAAAACCAACGGGCTCTTTGGTCTGTATTAAAACGCATGCCGGTCGTTGCGTTTAGCATTTTTATCATTTGGCCGCTGGTGCCTATCTTTTATTTAAGCTTTCAATCGACGCTTGAGCATCCAAGTATTGAGGCAGGCCAATGGACACTCCTTAATTTCCAGCATCTATTTAAAAACGAAGCCTTAGTAAACTCTATAGTTAATTCCCTAACCTACGTAGCGCTAAACATTGCTATAACCTTACCGGTTGCGTTGCCGGCCGCCTATGGTTTTGCAAGATACCGTTTTATAGGCGATAAACACGTGTTTTTGTGGTTGTTAGCCTGTCGAATGACACCGCCGGTGGTGATGGTTTTTCCGGTATTTCAGTTGTTCTCGGCTTTAGGGTTAGTCAACTCACCTCTGGCTATTGCGCTCGCACATTGCCTGTTTACGGTACCCATAACCATTTGGATTCTAGAAAGTTTTATTTCGGCGATCCCAAAAGAATTTGATGAAACGGCCTTTATCGATGGCTACTCATTTTTAGGATTCTTCTTTAAGTTACTGGTGCCAATGCTAAAGCCAGGCATTGCCGTTGCAGCCTTCTTTTGCTTTATGTTTTCTTGGGTAGAAGTCGTATTTGCACGCATTCTGACGGTAACCAACGGCAAACCAATTAGCATGGCGATATCGTCATTATTTAGTTTTCAAACTGATATGGGGTTGGTCATGGCTATGTCGTTGTTGTCTATTGTACCCGGGGCCATTCTAATGTTTCTTATGCGCCACCATTTATCAGCCGGGTTCATGGTGGGTGGCGCACGTTAGCCTATTACTTGATGCCCAGTTCTCTTAAACGTTTATATAAGGTGTTTCGGCTAATATTAAGCGCCTTGGCGGTCTTTGATATATTGCCCTGATTCGCATTATAAACGGCCACAACATCGTTTCGATCCGTTGCGTTGGTTTCCGCAGGCTGAGGCGCGCTTGCAGGCTCTGGCTTAAACTCGCCTTGCAATGGCCGGCTGGTCGATACGGTCGTTGAACCAATATCTTCAAAGAAATCGCTGGGTAAATCGGTTGGCTGAATGGGTTGGTTTTCGGCCATCGCCAGTGCAATTTGCAACACACTCACCAACTGGCGAATGTTGCCTGGCCAAGGGTGCTTTTGAAACAATTCAATAACATTTTCAGGCAGGTGTTCAGGTTGTTCATTGGTGCGATACAAATTGTAAATTTCTTTAAACAATTCAACCTGATCTGTTCGTTCTCTCAGTGCGGGTAGCTCTATATTTAAGCCGCTGACTCGATAATATAAATCTTGTCGAAACAATCCCTTTTCAACATCTTCCCGCAACGATCGGTTAGTGGCGGAAATGAGTTTAATATCAACAGGGTAAGACTCCGTAGAGCCAAGCGGGTAAACCTTTCGTTCTTGAAGCACTCTTAATAAACGCGCCTGTACTTTTAATGGCATTTCGCCGATTTCATCTAAAAATAAAGTGCCTTTGTGCGCCTTACGAATAAGGCCGGTTGCCCCTTTGTTGTTCGCACCGGTAAAGGCTCCTTTTTCGTAGCCAAATAACTCGGATTCTACTAACTCCGCCGGAATGGCCGCGCAATTGACCGCTACCAAAGGATAGGTTTTACGAGAACTGTATTCATGCAAGGCGTTTACAAACACCTCTTTACCAACGCCGGTTTCACCAAATATGAGCAGAGGGATATCTTTTTCGATGATCTTTTTAGCTTGTTTGATGCAATGTTCAATACGAGGATCGCCAAAGCTGTAACGGTCTAAGGTAATCTGTGTGTCTTCCTTTTTACGCTTTTTGATTAACCGCTGGCGAAAATCGATGGCTTGTATTGCCTTTTCAGTGGGTCGCTTTAATACGCCGTGCATCTGAAAGCGCCCTAAAGCAGGCAGTTTAATGGGCATAGATTCTGGGTGGTTTTTAAGTTCAAGAAGTGGGAAGTCGAATATATCGCTGATATTTGTTAAGGCTAAATCGTAGCCTAACAGCAGTTCTGCGCGTCGATTTGCAGAGATAATGGTGCCATCTTCGTTAAAAACGATCAAACCTGCCCATTGGCTATCGATGTTGTCGATATTCGTGTTAAAACTGAGCAAATAGTTCTCAGCCGAAAACATTTTAACAATGAGCCGGTTTTCAACGGCTTGAGACATCAGCTTAACCATGCCCAAAGTATGTGAATGCGGCAAATAGGTATCACTCGATACGTCAATAACGCCCAATAAATCATGGTTTACATTAAAAATTGGGGCGGCCGAACCCACCATAAAGCGATTCGATTTTAAAAAGTGCTCATCTTTTTGAACCTGAACGGCATGCCCCAACTCCATCGCGGTGCCAATGGCATTGGTGCCGTTCACGTTTTCGCCCCAGTATGTCCCGGGTTCAAAGAATGCTTTTTGTTGCTTATTTAGAAACCGTCGATCGCCCCAGCTGTTTAACATTTGGCCACGACTATCCGTCAACATGATCATGCACTGGCTGTTCGACAGTATATTTTCATAGTAGGGCAGCACTTCGTTGTTGGTGGTTTCTACCAAAAAGTGATGCTCTTCTTTAAGGCTGCTGACATCACCGGTGCCTAATCGTTCAATCACCGGTTCAGAAGAGGGGTCTAGCCCGTAATTTCTGCATCGCTCCCAAGAAGCTTCGATGATCGTTTGATGATCAAGAGGTGCCTCATTCGTGGGCGAGCTTTTAGCCGAAAAACGGCTTTTTCCTAAGGTATTGATAGTCGAACTGCTCATAGGGGACTCAATTTTTGTTGTTTTAATTAGGCAAATATAGAGTGGCCTTGTGTTCACATAGTAGTGTTCAGCTCTGAACAAAGTCAACAATCGTCTGAACAGACTGAACATATCAACACTAATATCCTCCCAGTGAACAGTGTGTTCATTTTTTATAAATACCTTTAAAAACAGCAGCTTATAAGTTTTTCTGCATACCTTTATTAGGTTGGCACAGTTATCGCTATCTCTCAAAGACAAAAATAAAAAGTGTTCAGTGTTCAACGCTGTGCAAAACATTAAAAATCACAGGACGGTGTTATGTCCCTCAAATTAGAAAATGTCAGTCTCGTGGTAGAAGGGTGCGATTACTTAAGTGACGTCAACCTTAATCTAGAGCCAGGCTCATTTAACGTGTTACTGGGCCGGACCGGCGCAGGCAAAACGTCATTGATGCGTGTGATCGCGGGTTTAGATAAACCAACTCGCGGACGACTAATCATGAACGGTGCCGATGTAACCGGTATGGCTGTTCAAAAACGCAACGTATCAATGGTGTATCAGCAGTTTATTAACTACTCCAACCTAACCGTGCGAGAAAACATTGCTTCGCCACTGCGGCTCGCCAAAATATCCGAAGCAGAAATCACCAAGCGAGTAGGTGAAACAGCCGACATGTTGCAAATATCGCAATTCTTAGATCGCTACCCGCTAGAGCTATCAGGAGGGCAACAACAACGTACCGCTATGGCAAGAGCTCTAGTGAAAGATGCCAGTATCTTGTTATTTGATGAGCCGTTGGTGAATCTGGATTACAAGCTCCGTGAAGAGTTGCGCGTAGAATTACGTGAATTGTTCAAGGCACGAAATGCCATTGCCGTGTATGCCACTACCGAGCCAAATGAAGCCTTGGCATTGGGAGGCACCACCTCTTTATTGCACGAAGGCAAGTTAATTCAAAGCGGACCATCGGCCGAAGTCTATCGTGAGCCTGTCGATGTTGATGCCGCCGACTTGTTCAGTGAGCCGCCCATTAACTTGATTGCAGGGGAAGTGACCGAAAACGAAGTCACCTTCGATGAAACGGCGCATTTCCCACTGAACCAAGATTTAAGAGGTTTAACTCCGGGCGGTTATAAATTTGGTATTCGCCCTAGCCACATTGGCTTAGTACCGCACAACGATGATGATCTTGAGCTATCAATGAAAGTAGAGCTCGCCGAAATCAGTGGTTCTGAAACCTTCATCCATGCCAAGAACAACCATTTTGAAATAGTGATGCAGCTTTCTGGCGTTCATGCGTATAAAACAGATTCCACGATTAACGTGTATCTACCAACGCACAAGCTTTTTGTCTTTGATCTTAACGGCAAGATGATTCAATCCCCTTCTCGGTTAGTAAGAGGTCAAACCAATGGCTGAAGTACATTTGAAATCATTAGCGCACAGTTATGCTAAAAACCCGCAGGGTGAAGACGATTACGCGTTAAGGGAAATGAACCATGTTTGGGAGCAAGGTGGTGCTTATGCACTACTAGGGCCTTCAGGCTGTGGCAAAAGTACACTGCTCAATATTATTTCCGGGCTTTTAACGCCTTCCGATGGCGAAGTGTTGTTTGATGGCAAACCTGTGAATCATTTACCGCCACAAGAGCGCAACATTGCGCAGGTGTTTCAGTTCCCTGTTATCTACGATTCGATGACAGTATTCGATAACCTAGCGTTTCCGCTGCGTAACATGAAAGTGGCCGAAGCAAAGGTGATCAGCAAGGTTCATGAGATTGCCGAAATTTTAGATTTACACCCGGTGCTGAAGAAAAAGGCGAAGAATTTATCAGCTGATGAAAAGCAAAAGGTGTCAATGGGCCGTGGCTTGGTACGTGATGATGTCTCGGCGATTTTATTTGATGAGCCGCTCACGGTGATCGACCCTCAATTAAAATGGAAGTTGCGCCGTAAGCTAAAGCAGATTCATGAACAATTTAACATCACCATGATTTACGTAACACACGATCAGCTAGAGGCGTCTACCTTTGCCGACAAAATTGCTGTGATGTATGGCGGCCAAATCGTTCAATTTGGTACGCCAAGAGAGCTATTTGAAAACCCAAATCATACCTTTGTTGGTTTCTTCATTGGCAGTCCAGGAATGAACTTTTTTAACGTGACGCCGAATAAAACAGGCGTGGAGTTCGAAGGGTTTAATATTCCGTTAGAAGAAAATGTTAAAAAAATAGTTGATCAAAGCACCAGTACAAACATTAAAGTTGGTATACGCCCAGAGTTTGTTCACGTTTGGAACAAGCCAACGGAAGATGCCTTCGCATGCGATGTGAAGCATGTTGAAGACTTAGGCACCTATAAAATTCTTACGTTAGCCTTAGGCAGCTATGTCATCAAAGCTCGCTTAGACGAAGACGATTTTATTCCAGAGCGAAAAGCTTACGTCAGCTTCCCTGAGCAGTGGTTAAAAGTGTACATCGATGAGTATTTGGTTGGGGGGTTAGAAGAATGAGAAAAGTAGAAAACAATAAAGCATGGTGGTTAGTTCTGCCGGTATTTATTTTGGTTGCTTTTTCAGCTGTGATCCCGCTGATGACGGTAGTGAACTATTCCGTTCAAGATATCTTTGACCAAAACAACGCTTACTTTGTGGGCGTGGAATGGTACAGAGAAGTATTGCTGGACACGCGTTTACAAGAATCACTGATTCGCCAATTTATATTTTCGTTCACAGTCCTTGCCATCGAAATTCCATTGGGAATCGCCATTGCCCTAATGATGCCAACGAAAGGGCGCATGGCATCGGTGAGCTTAATCATTGTGGCAATTCCGCTATTAGTACCAGGAAATGTGGTCGGGACGATTTGGAAAATCTTTGGTCGTGCCGATGTGGGTTTACTCGGCTGGGCACTGAACAGCCTGGGGATCGACTATAACTACGCCGCGAACCCAATGGACGCTTGGTTTACAGTGGTGCTTATGGATGTATGGCATTGGACTCCACTAGTGGCGTTACTGTGTTACTCCGGTTTGCGTGCTATTCCCGATGCCTTCTATCAAGCAGCAGCGATCGACCGAGCCTCGAACTGGGCGGTGTTTCGATACATTCAATTACCGCGCCTTAAAAGTGTTCTCGTCATTGGTACCTTGTTGCGTTTCATGGACAGCTTCATGATTTACAGCGAGCCCTTTGTATTAACCGGTGGTGGTCCAGGTAGTTCTACAACCTTTTTAAGCCAGACCCTAACGAAAATGGCCATCGGTCAATTTGATTTAGGACCTGCGGCAGCATTTTCACTGGTCTATTTCTTAATCGTGTTACTGGCGTCGTGGTTGTTCTTTACCACGATCACCGAAATGGATAAGGATAAATAAGGGCATTTATGATGAATAGTAAACGAAAAATAATTGGTTTAAGTGTCTACGTTGTGTTCTTGCTGGTGCCTATTTATTGGTTGTTGAACATGTCGTTTAAGCACAAAGATGAAGTGCTCAGCGGGCTAACTTTATGGCCAAAAGATTTTACCTTTTCTAACTACGTGACGATTTTTTCAGATCCGAGTTGGTATATGGGTTATGTGAACTCGCTGATTTACGTCGGCCTAAACATGATCATCACATTAACGGTAGCGTTACCGGCGGCTTATGCCTTTAGTCGTTATAAATTTATTGGTGACAAGCATTTGTTCTTTTGGTTGTTAACGAATCGAATGGCTCCGCCAGCGGTATTTTTACTGCCATTTTTTCAGCTGTATTCATCGGTGGGTCTATTCGATACACATTGGGCGGTTGCGCTATCGCATTGTTTGTTCAGTGTTCCGTTAGCGGTTTGGATATTAGAAGGCTTTATGTCGGGTGTGCCGCGAGAGATTGATGAAACCGCCTTTATTGATGGCTACAGTTTTCCGAGATTTTTCATCCGGATTTTCTTACCGCTGATTCGTTCGGGCATTGGTGTAACAGCGTTCTTTAGCTTTCTGTTTTCTTGGGTTGAGTTACTGCTGGCAAGAACACTAACCTCTGTCGAGGCCAAGCCCATTGGCGCTGTGATGACACGAACCATCTCGGCCGAAGGTATCGATTGGGGCTTGTTAGCCGCCGCGGGAGTGCTCACTATTTTACCAGGTTTAATGGTGATTTGGTTGGTTCGAAATCATGTAGCGAAAGGCTTTGCACTCGGTCGAGTGTAAGCGTTAAGACGACTGTATTAGGAGATTAACAATGGGCTGGATGGCATGGACCACCGTTACCGCAGGTTTTTTTATATCGATCGCCGTCATTCTAATAGGTATGACGATATGGGAAATCAAGAGTCCTAACGTTGAACGTAAAGGCTTTTTACCCATCGCCACAACGCGAGGCGATCGCCTGTTTATTGGCTTACTCAGCAGTGCATATATTCATTTAATGTACGTCGGCTTCTTTGAAGCAACGCTGATCATACCCTTAGTATTTTGTATAGCTTGGGTGGCAAGCCTGATTCGTTGGGGATAAAAACTTTTTTAACAGTGAGCTCAAGAGTTCGCTAAACAGAATCTTAAATGACCGCGTTAGATGAATTGCTAGGTGCGCAACTAGTGCTCATTAGCTAGGCATTTGAGCTAAACGTCAGTTCGCTGACAAAACGCAATTGGGACTACCTAGGCACAAACGTAGATCACCATTACGGTTAACCAAAAGAGGTTGAAGATGAAAAATAAGAAAAACCAACCAGCTAAGATACTGCTCACAGCAGCTATCTCTCTGGCAACTTTAGGTGTTGTGCAAGCCGATCAATATTCGGACGCGGCACAAAAATGGATTGAGCAAGAGTTCAGCGTTTCGACACTGACCAAAGCTCAACAAGAACAAGAGATGGCATGGTTTGCCGAAGCGGCCAAACCGTTTCGTGGTATGACCATTAACGTAGCATCAGAAACGATCGCCACACACGAGTATGAATCCGCTGTATTGGCTAAAGCCTTTGCTGAGATTACCGGCATTAACGTTGTTCACGATCTGATTGGCGAAGGCGATGTCGTTGAAAAACTTCAAACGCAAATGCAATCAGACCGTAACATTTACGATGCATACATTAATGACTCTGACTTAATTGGTACTCACTTCCGTTACGGTAAGGTTGTGCCAATTTCTGACATGATGGCCGGCGATGGTAAAGACTACACGCTTCCAACATTAGACTTAGACGATTTCATCGGCCTAAGTTTTACGACAGGTCCAGATGGAAAAATTTATCAGCTTCCTGATCAACAGTTCGCTAACCTTTATTGGTTCCGTGCCGATTGGTTTGAACGTGCCGATCTTAAACAGCAATTTAAATCAATCTACGGATATGATTTAGGTGTACCGGTTAACTGGTCTGCCTATGAAGATATTGCTGAGTTCTTCTCTGTACATGTAAAAGAGATTGATGGTGAACGTGTATACGGCCACATGGATTACGGTAAAAAAGACCCGTCTTTAGGCTGGCGTTTCACCGATGCCTGGTTCTCAATGGCGGGTGCAGGCGACAAAGGCATTCCAAACGGTTTACCGGTTGATGAATGGGGCGTGCGTGTAGAAGGATGTAATCCAGTAGGTTCAAGCGTAACGCGTGGTGGTGCTACTAACGGCCCAGCGGCTGTGTACGCAACCACTAAGTACGTTGATTGGTTGAAAAAGTATGCGCCACCAGAAGCGCAGGGCATGACATTCGGTGAAGCCGGTCCTGTACCTGCTCAAGGTGCTATTGCTCAGCAAATTTTCTGGTACACCGCTTTCACAGCGAGCATGAACTCAGAAGGTTTACCGGTCGTAAATGAAGACGGCACGCCAAAATGGCGTATGGCGCCTTCACCTAAAGGCCCTTACTGGGAAGAAGGCATGAAGTTAGGTTACCAAGATACAGGTTCTTGGACTTTCTTAAACTCTACGCCAGATAAGCGTCGTTTAGCCGCTTGGTTGTATGCTCAGTTCACTGTGTCTAAGACAGTTTCTTTGAAGAAAACATTGGTTGGTTTAACGCCAATTCGTGAATCGGATATTAACTCTCAAGCCATGACCGATGCAGCGCCTAAGCTAGGTGGTTTGGTAGAATTCTACCGAAGCCCTGCGCGTGTGCAGTGGACGCCAACAGGAACTAACATTCCTGATTATCCTAAGCTAGCTCAGTTGTGGTGGCAGTATATTGCTGAAGCCGCAAGTGGCGATTCTACGCCTCAAGAAGCACTTGATGGATTAGCTAAAGCGCAAGATAAAGTATTGGCGCGTTTAGAGCGTTCTGGTGTTCAAGGTGAGTGTGGACCGAAACTTAATAAAGAATCGGACCCAAGCTTCTGGTTAAATCAGCCAGGTGCACCAAAGGCTAAGTTGAAAAATGAAAAGCCACAAGGTATAACGATTGACTACGCAACTTTATTAGAAAGCTGGAAGTAGTTTGCTTTAACCGCTCACCATAATTTATGAGCGGTCGTTCATTGAAAGCTGAGGGCACCTAATGCCTCAGCTTTTTTTATAGATTTAGATTTCAGTTGTAAAGGGCAAAACGATGACCGATTACATTTTATCCATAGATCAAGGCACTACCAGCTCGCGTGCTATCTTGTTTAATCGCGACGGAGAATTGTGTGCAACTAGCCAGCAAGAGTTTCCACAGCATTTCCCTAACGATGGCTGGGTAGAGCATGAACCGGATGACATTTGGAGTAGCGTGTTATCAACCTGCCAAGGCGTCATTAAGCAACACAACATTAGCGCAAATCAGATTGCAGCCATTGGTATAAGTAATCAACGAGAAACAACGATGATTTGGGACCGCACAACCGGAGAGCCCATTCATCGCGCCATAGTGTGGCAAGACCGTCGCACCGCAGCAACCTGCAGCGAATTAGAATCGGCAGACTCCAAAAACGAACAAATCATTAAAGATAAAACAGGGCTCTTAATAGACCCGTATTTTTCAGCCACAAAAATTAGCTGGATATTAGACAACGTATCGGGCGCACGTGAAAAAGCGGAACGTGGTGAACTCGCCTTTGGTACGGTCGACACCTTTTTAATATGGAAACTCACCAACGGTGCATCGCATACAACCGATGCCACCAATGCAGCCAGAACCAGTTTATTTAATATTCATACCCAGCAATGGGATGATGACCTGTTGTCACTGTTTAATGTGCCCAAATCTATATTGCCCACCGTGCTTGATTCTTCCGCAAACTTCGGCACGGTAGATCCGCAATGGTTTGGTGAATCAATTTGCATAGGTGGAGTGGCAGGTGATCAACACGCCGCTCTATTTGGCCAAGCCTGTTTTGAAGCTGGCATGGCAAAAAGCACCTACGGTACTGGGTGCTTTTTAATGCTCAATACGGGTAAAAAAGCGTTGTCTTCGCAAAACCGATTATTAACAACGGTCGCGTATCGGTTAAATGGCGAAGTGACTTACGCGTTAGAGGGCAGCATTTTTGCCGCTGGCACCACCATTCAATGGTTAAGAGACGGGTTAAAGTTAATAGGGGATGCCAAAGAAACAGAAGCACTGGCTTTGCAAACACCCAGTGAGCACGGAGTCTATTTAGTGCCAGCCTTTATTGGGTTAGGAGCACCCTACTGGGACCCAAATGCAAGAGGCGCAATTTTTGGTTTAACACGAGACACAGGCATTAAAGAAATTGTCACGGCTGGTTTGCAATCGGTTGCCTACCAAACAAAAGACCTACAAAAAGCGATGGAGCTGGATGGCGTTCGTCCAACCGCATTGCGGGTAGATGGCGGCATGGTTGCCAACAATTGGTTGATGCAGTTTTTATCCGACATGCTCGGTGCCACGGTAGATCGCCCAACCATTACCGAAACCAGTGCGCTGGGAGCTGCCCAATTGGCGGGGTTGCAGGTAGGCTTTTACGATTCGTTAAGCCAGCTCAGTGATTTATGGCAACGAGATCGGTTGTTCGAGCCGAGCTGGGCAAAAGAAAAACGTGATACCTATTATGATGGTTGGTTAGAATCGATCGAAAAGGTTAAACAAGGTGAAACCAGCAGCCTTTAACGCATTTGCTCTCGAACATATTGCATAAAAGCTGAAATACGAGCGGCGTGAATTAAGTCTGGGTGCGTCAGTATCCACAAGCCGCTCTCAAACTGAATTTCCGGGAAGCGCAAGGTCACTAAGTTTTCGCCGCCATCGTCGAAGGGCAGTAAGCCCAGCCCTAAGCCTTTTCGCGCGGCGTAACGAACCGCCTCTAAATTATCGACTTCAATGGCAAAGGTTCGGTTTGGCAAGTAACGTTTATACAGCTCCGCTAAAATGCTGGGCTTACTGCCGTTGTAACCAATCCAAGGCAATTGCAGCGCCTCTTCAAAGGTATCAGGAACGCCAAATCGCTCCAATAAATCAGGGTTCGCGACAACGCCCCAGTTCATTCTAGACAGTTCCGAGCCTACTAAATGCTCGGGCGGTGTCATGGTGGCTCTAATGGCAATGTCGGCTTCACGCCGATTCAGGTCGGCGTGGCGCAAGCTTGAATCAATACTGAAGTGAACGTTGGGGTGAATGGCCTGAAAGCCAACAATCCAATCCACCACCTGTGTTTCAATGCGTGCACCAGGAACGGTTATGCGAATATTGCCTTCCAGATTTTGCTCTTTCCCCATCAGCTTTAGGCTAATGGCTTGTATATTCTCTTCTGTTTTATCGAGATAGCTGAGTATCTCTAAACCCGTTGGGCTTAATTCATAGCCATTGTTGTTACGAATAAACAGGTTTGTAGCGCAACGTTTTTCAAACTGATTCAATCGTCTAAACACGGTGCTGTGGTTAACACCGAGCTTACGCGCGGCGGCGGCTATCGAGCCTTCTTTCGCCACATGGTAAACATACCGTAGGTCTTCCCAATCAAAATTCAGTTCTTTGCTTTTTTGCATAGAAGGCTTGCTTATTTTGCTAATTTATTTGCGAATTAGCATAGCCTATAGTGAGTCTATATCAAATAGGAAGCACCGAAATGAAATCATTACTTATTATTAAAAGCTCAGTTATGGCTGGGCAATCTAAATCTGGCGCATTGGCCGATGAATATCAACGTATTTGGTTAGAGAACAACCCAGGCGGTAAAGTGACTCAGCGAGATCTAGCGGCAAGCCCCATTGCAGCACTCGATGGCCATTTAGCTGGCGCGTTTTTTACACCTGAAGACCAGCGAACTGCCGAGCAGGTGGCGTTAGTGGCGCAATCGGATGCACTTATTGCCGAGCTAAAAGCGCACAATGACATCGTGATTACCGCACCCATGTATAACTTTACCTTCCCGGTGCAGCTAAAAAATTACTTTGATTCTATTGCCCGTGCAGGAATCACCTTTAAATACACCGATAAAGGCCCAGTGGGATTATTAACCGAAAAGCGCGCTTTAGTGATTGCTTCACGCGGTGGCATTTACCCAGAAGGTGCCGATAACCAAACGCCGCTACTGCGTCAGTTCTTGGGCTTTATAGGTATTCAAGATGTTGAGTTTGTGTATGCCGAAGGGTTAAACCTTGGTGAAGAATCAGCCAATGCCTCTATGGCGCAAGCCAAGCAAGCGCTCACTGAGTTAGCATAAGTACTAAAAGCTAAGCCATTAACTTATTCAGTAAGTAATGGCTTACTTTGTCTTCTACGCGTAATGCGTCTATGCCTTGCTGAGCACACCAATCTTTTAAGTCGGCTCGCCACACAGCATCGTAATGTTGTTTAAACAATTGAGTTGCTTCAACGGCTCGATTCCCTTCACCAATGATTAGCCTGTAAAAAGTAATCGCTTCTGAATGCAACCAAGCGTTTTTTAGTTCCTCAATGAGCACCTTCTCGGAGCTCGAGGTTAGCGAAGCCGCACTTTGCTGCGCCAACCAAAGCGACACAACGTGATAAAACAAAGCGCTTTTATCGGGAAAGTGGTTGTAAACCGTAGGTTTAGATACCTTGGAAGCTTTGACAACCATGTCGACAGACGTACCCTTTATGCCGTGTTCAAAAAACAGGGGTCGAGCGCTTAAGGCAATGTGATCTTTTTTAGAAGGCTGAGCCATAAAATACTTGATTCTATCAGTTGATTGCAGCAAACTTTACTAAACCGTTTAGTTTATGTCTAGGTGAAGTTATCTAAAGGGTTCCCTAATTAGATCAGCAAGAGGATTCATCATGATACGCAGTGACAATGGATATTTCGGCGAATTTGGCGGCCGCTACGTTCCTGAAATTTTATTACCCGCATTAACCGAGCTCGAAGACATGTTCTTCGCATTGCGTGATGACCCTACTTTTTGGCAAGAATATTTAACCTTAACGCAAGAATTCAGTGGTCGCCCAACGCCACTCACTCCGCTGCGTCGTTTATCTAAAGAACTGGGTGGCGCACAAATTTGGCTCAAGCGAGAAGACCTAAACCACTCCGGTGCGCACAAGGTGAATAACGTGCTAGGCCAAGGGTTGTTAGTGCAACGTATGGGTAAAAAGCGCGTCATTGCCGAAACGGGTGCCGGCCAACACGGCTTAGCCACCGCCATTATGGCGGCGCGTTTGGGTTTAGATACCACTATTTATATGGGCGCCGATGATATTGAGCGTCAGTATTCGAATGTATTTTGGATGCGTCAGCTAGGCTCCAAAGTAGTCGGCGTTGAAACCGGCGCTCGTACTTTAAAAGAAGCACTCGATGAAGCCCTGCGTGATTGGGCGGGCAGCGTGGAAAACACCCACTACGTATTAGGTACGGCTTGTGGCCCTGCGCCATTCCCTGAATTGGTGAGCTATTTCCAAGGCGTTATTTCGCAAGAAATTAAGCAGCAAGCCATGGCGCAAATAGGCCGATTACCCGATGAAATCGTGGCCTGCGTAGGCGGCGGCTCTAATGCCATGGGCGCGTTCGGAGCCTTTTTAGAAGATGACAACGTCGGTTTAGTGGGTGTAGAGGCCGGTGGCTTAAGCTTTAAAGAAGGCGAACACTCGGTTCGTTTATTACCCGATACCGCCACACCTGGCATTGCCCAAGGCTACAAAACACTGTTTTTGCAAAACGAAGACGGCCAGTTAGGCGATACTCATTCAATTGCGGCCGGGCTAGATTACGTCGGCGTTTCACCAATTTTGGCACACCTAACCCAAACGGGGCGTGTTACACCTGAATCGGCGCAAGATCATGAAGTGACCGATGCCTTTAAACTCCTGATGAAAACAGAAGGCATTATTCCGGCGTTAGAATCTTCACATGCTCTGGCCGGTGGTTTTAAGCGTGCTAAAAGCATGCGCCCCCATCAACACATTGTGATTAATTTAAGCGGCCGTGGCGATAAAGACATTTTCAACATTGCCCGAGCCTTCCCACAACCCGAATGGTCAGATTTCTTGCAACGCGAATCCGAGCGAGCCAAGGAACTGTTTGAAGCGACTCAAGGAGAGAAATAATGTTTCCGAAGTTAAATGATAAACTGCAAGTGATGTCGCATGCCGTGGTTGGCTTTCCTAATTTAGAAGAAAACGAAAAGGCCATTGCTGGGTTGGTGGAATCGGGCGTTAAACTCATTGAATTACAAGTACCGTTCAGTGACCCAGTCGCCGATGGCCATACTTTAGTGAACGCCTGTTACGATGCTTTAAAGCAAGGCGGTTCGGTTAAAGCCACATTAGAGTTGGCCACTAAGGTATCGAAAAACCACCCAGACGCCACCTTCATTTTAATGAGTTATTTAAACCCGCTGTATAAGTACGGGTTAGAAAAATTATTTGAAGATGCTGCTGCAGCGGGCATTAAAGGCATGATTATCCCCGATATGCCGGTAGAGCAATTTGAGCCATTTATGCCTAAGCTAGACGAGCTTGGCATAGCGCCTATCTTGATGGTCACGCCAAATACTCCCGATGAACGGGTAGAGCGTATTGCGAAATCAGCACGTGGAATGATATACGTGGTATCACGCATGGGAGTTACTGGGTCGCAAACGATGTGGGGTGAAGAGTTTCATGCTTACATTAAGCGCATACGTAGTCATACCGATTTACCGCTGTCGGTTGGGTTTGGTATTCGCGGCGCAGAAGATTTAAAAGCCTTAACGGGCACTGCCGAGGTTGCAGCCTTCTGCTCAAAATACATAGAATGGCAGCGCCATGAAGGCAGTGATGCCGCCGCGGCGCATATGAAAGCACTGTTAGCCGATGCTAATTTAAGTGATTAACTCACCAACGACATAGGTAAAAAATGTTAAAAGCGTTCCGAGCCATCAGTGTTCTCGAAGGGTTATCTTATTTAGTCATTCTAGGCGTAACATTAGGGTTTATCAGCCGCGATTGGGTGATGGTTCTAGGGTTAACGCACGGTGCTTTGTTTACCTTGTATTTTGTGGCTTCTTTGATTGTTACGCATAAAATGGCTTGGCCAGTTTGGGGTTGGCTGCTTTTGCTATTGGTTTCTATTGTGCCGTTTGCGTTTATTGCGCTTGAATGGTTTTTACGCCAACGAGAGCACAAGCTGGCTAGCACGGTCAAACCCTAATGTGGCCAGCTAAATGAGCCTAAATAGCCTAAGCAAATTAAAGCCATGCGATCTTTCAGAGATAGAGTTAGCCCAATACCCGGCTAACAACATGGCCAATTCACAACTGCATTGGGCGGTTATTGTTGCTCGATACCAAAACCAATGGGTGTTTGTAAAACACAAAGATCGCACTACGTTAGAGTCGCCTGGTGGCAAGCGAGAGCCAGGTGAAACCATTGGCGAATGCGCTCATCGAGAGTTATTTGAAGAAACGGGTGCAACCAACTTCAACTTAGAACCCATGGCCACCTATGCCATAAAATTACCCCATGGTGAACTCAGTTACGGTCAGCTGTTTTTTGCCAGTATTGATTCATTGGGGCCTCTGCCCAGCAGTGAAATTGAAAAAGTGGTGTGTTCTTCGAGGTACCCAGATGCGCACACCTACCCCAATGTTCACCCCTTTTTACTGGATCAAGTAAAAAACAAACTCAACCTGGTTTGAATGTTACAAAATGTATCTTAAGGCCTGCCTATCGCATCGAAATACTTTCCTACACAATTCGCGCAATGATTGAAAATTGAACTAAGCTCTTAAAAATAAACACCTACTTGAGAGTTAATTGGTGAAGGTAATTGTTCGGAATTTGGCTGGGTTAATTCTGTGGTTATTTTATTCAACCACAGTGTCTGCGTTAGACGTAGGGTCAGATTTTAAGCGCATCAACATTAAAGATATATGTGAAGCCTTTGTAGCGAATGAGTCTTTTCTCAATTCGCCTGACGTTGCGCGTGAGTTAATAACGTCTCAACAATGGCAGCCTTGCTCCGAGGTCAAATTATCCAGAGGCTATACCAAAGACAGGCTTTGGATTAAAATTGATTTCACTAATCATAATCTAGAGGTTGAGACGGCCTACCTAAATTTATTCCCCAGTTGGATTACCGAAATTAGCCATTATCACTTTGAAGGTTCAACTTTGAAAAGATGGAAAAATGATGGCATCGCCTTCCCATTTCATCATCGTGAAATACCTTCTTCAAACATAGTACTGCCATTAATCAACGAACCTGGTAAGCCAGCAACAACGCTGTTACATGTTCAAACAGACCTAGCATTTCTTATTGGTGGAACCCTTCTTAGTGAAACAGAAGCTTTGAAGTCTGGTGTAACCGTAAATCTCATTAATGGTATTTTAATCGGCGCTATAGTGATGATTGGACTCTATAATTTGTTCATATACTTTAGCCTTCGAGACAGTAACTACCTCTATTATTTTTTATATAATGCCTCCATGCTTCTCATGCTATCTGTGATCTATGGCTTTGGTTATCAATTTATATGGCCAGACGCCGTTAAATTTAATACTTTTTTAGAATCCGCAGCTGGACCGTTTTTGGGTATTTTTATGTCGCAATTTGTAAGGCGATTTTTAGATTTATCAAACGTGTCTAAAGCGCTCGATAGGATATTAGTGTTTTTTATTTTGGCCTCTGCACTGGTTGTCGTGTTAACGATGTTGCCCTCACTGAATGACAAAACATCGGTCTGGTCTGGTGTTCTTGCTATCATCGGCGCACCGGTGGTTTTGCTAGCCGGTGTAAGGGCGCTGTTAAAAAAACAAGTGTCGGCTGGCTATTTTTTAGTTGCTTGGGCGTTATCACTCATTTCAATAACCCTGTTTGGGTTAATGATCACAGGTTTGTTAGAGTTTAACCTTATTTTGTTCTATAGCTTTGGTATAGGAGCTGTATTGGAAATGTTGCTATTGTCTTTTGCTCTAGCCAACAAAATTCACGTATTGCAAATTGAAAAAGCGCAAGCCATTGATGCCGTGCTACAAGCTGAAAAAGAAAAATCGCGAAGTATCGCTTTGGCCGCCGCACAGCTCGAACATAAAGTGTCAGTGCGGACTCATGATCTAGCACAAGAAAAAAGGCGTGCCGAAGTGCTAGCGAGAACCGATCCACTCACAGGGCTAAATAATCGTCGGGCATTTTTTGAAAAAGGTGAAAAGTTGTTTTCCGGCGTCCGGTTAAGTGCAGGCGAAAAATCACTAGCGGTCATCATGGCTGATATTGATCATTTTAAAAAAATTAATGATCGTTACGGTCACAGTGTTGGTGATGTAGTGATCACCTCTGTGGCGCTAAAATTGCTACCATGCTTTTTAGGAAATTCTGTAATTGGTCGAATAGGCGGTGAAGAATTTGCCATTGCTATTGAAGGGTTCCACTTCGAGGAAGTTGTAGCTAAGGCAGAGCACGCACGCCAAATGATCAGTCAAACCTTAACCGAAATCGCAAACGGAAAAGATGTTACTGCGACCATTAGTCTAGGCGTGGCACAGTTCAGTAGCGAAGACCAAAATATAGATGAAACCTTAGCTCGGGCTGATATGGCTCTTTATCAAGCAAAAGAGCAAGGCCGTAATCGGGTCGTATCGATCCCCTAGTTGCAGTCCAATTTTATTTTTTGTTTATCCATTGGTAGTTTTCACTTTCTATTTGACCATCAGTCAGTTAATGTGAGCTGAGTGACAGACTTGATCGATAATTGACCATGATGAAGATACTAATAATAACAACCGCTGTGATGATGTATGCTTTGTTAGTTGGCTATGCGACGGCTGACTCTTGGGTTCTTTCAACCCAATGCCCACCCAGTTTTGAACTCACCAAACAAAACCAGTGCAAACTGGTGTCTCTTTACCAGCAGTATGAATCGTTACAGGACCAAGGTGTTGGTGGGCTTAAAACAGCATTGCCTGAAAACCGTGATGGCTTTAGCCCCCAGCAAATAGATCTAGGCCGCTATTTGTTTTTTGATCCGTATTTATCGAAAGACAACACCATTTCCTGTGCCTCGTGTCACAACCCCGATTTAGGCTTTGCCGATGGTGCCGCCGTAAGTGCCGGAGTAGGCGGGCAACTTGGCACACGGTCTGCGCCCAGCTTGTGGAATGTTGCCTTTAAAGGACGCCTGTTCTGGGATGGCCGCGCCGACTCGTTAGAAGCACAAATTGAAGGGCCCTTGTATCACCCGACCGAAATGGGGCTTACCCGAGTAGAGCTTTTAAATAAGCTCAACGCGTCAGAAACCTATGTATCTTTATTTAAACAAGCATTTGATATTCAAAGTACTGGCTTAATACAACTGCCTGATATTTACAGCGCAATTATTGCCTTTGAAACCTCGCTCATTTCGCTCAACAGCCGTTACGACTGGTACGCACACGGCTATGCCGATGCACTCACACAGCCAGAGCTAGAAGGGTTAAACATTTTTAGATCGTTTGTTGCGCGCTGTGCCGAATGCCATACGCCGCCCTTGTTTACCAACCAACAATACGCGGTCATAGGCTCACCCGAGTTAAAAGGCATGCCCTTTGATATTGGCGCACAAAACCATTTAGAGTTGCCCGACTTACGCGGCGGCTTCCAAGTGCCTAGCCTAAGAAACATCGAGCTAACCGCGCCTTATATGCACAACGGCGCCTTTAGCGATTTGCGCAGTTCTGTAGCCTTTTACACCGAAGGCCGTGGCCATGCAGTACCAGAAGATGAAAACTTAAAATTACATTGGCACATTTGGGAGCCAAACTTAACCGAAACCGAAATCGATCGATTAGTCGATTTCTTAAAAACGCTGACCGATGAAAGCTTAAAACCCGTGAAACCAGAGGCTGTACCTTCTGGCTTAGCGGTGCCTTAAATCGTATGCAGACCAGGGGGAACTATGCGAATACAAAAACAACTCATAGCCGCATTGGCCTTTAGCTTAATCGGGTTTTCCGCTTACGCCGAGGTGATCAACGTAAAAAAAGGCAAGTCTATTCAACGTGCCGTGCATGAAGCCCAACCGGGTGACATTATTGAAATTCAACCGGGGGTGTACAACGAAACTGTGTTTATCGATAAAGACGACATCACCATTCGAGGCATTGTCAAAAAAGGCGAGTGGCCTATTTTAGATGGTGAGAAAAAACTCAACGACGCCATTTTATATTCGGGCAACGGTATTACCATTGAGAGCCTAACCATTATCAACTACAAAGGTAATGGCATTATGGGGCAGGCGGGCAATAACTTTACCATTCGTAATAACTTTATTCACGATGCCGGCGTGTACGGTATTTTCCCACAGTATGGCCAAAACGGTCTCATAGAGCACAACGTTTTAAGCGGTATTGAAGACGCAGCAATTTATGTGGGCATGAGCGACAACATAGATGTGCGACACAACGAAGTGTATGAATCGGTCGCCGGTATAGAAATTGAAAACTCGCGCCATGCGTTAGTAGAGAGTAACTATGTACACGATAACGCCGGCGGCATTTTAGCATTCGCATTGCCAGGCTTACCGATTAAAACCGCCTACGACATTATTATTCGCGATAACTTTGTGGTAGATAATAACCACGAAAACTTTGCGCCCGAAGGCGCGATAGTAGCGACGATACCATCGGGCACCGGCATCATGATTATTTCAGCCGATGACGTTGTGATAGAGAACAATATTATCACCAACAACGGCAACGCCGGCATTACCATTGTGGATGCAAAAATTTCTGGCATTGGCAGTGATCCAGATCACGATCCAGACCCAGACGGCATTAAAATTTACAACAACCTCATGAAAAATAATGGTCACTCGGTAGCCGGTGACATGAAAGCCTTAATGAAACTGAAGTTCTCAAAAACCGGCCCCGATATTTTCCAGTTTGGCGGTTCTAAAGGCAGCTGCATACTCGATGAAAAACAGTATCGCGTGTTTGGCTTAAATAAGTTTGATAAATGTGAACAGGGCAGCAACACCGATGACATAGTTTCGATGATGTTAGACGAACCGGTACCGCCAAGAGACACCAGCGGCCAAGAACTCGGTAAGCGCACCTTCTACGCCGTGTGCTCTGGTTGCCATACTTACGAAAACCGCATCATTGGCCCACCCATTACGCAAATTCAAGAACGCTGGGGCAACAATGCCGAAGCTGTAGCCGCTTATATTATTGCACCAGGCCGCATCAACGAAGGTTACCCAGAAATGCCACCGCAGTATTATTTATCGGAAGAAGTTCGGTTAGCGGTATCAAAATATATGCTGGAGTTTAACAAGTAAAACGGTTGGTTTTTTAAAAACCTTAAACTAAAAAGCACCGCTAGGCGGTGCTTTTTTTGTTGCAGAAGTAAACTCTTAAGCGCTGATGCGAATGGCGTTATCGACAAAGCTTTGCAACGCATCTTCACGAATAAGTTGCGCGGCCTTTTCAATATCAGGCGAGAAGTAACGGTCTTTATCGTAAAAGGGTACTTCCGCGCGTAACACCGCTTTGGCTTTTTCTAGGGTTTCAGAGCTGGTTAACGGTGCTCTGAAATCTAAGCCTTGGCAAGCCGAGAGTAATTCTACCGCTAAAATTCCGACGGTGTTTTCATGCATGTCACCTAAACGGCGCGCCGCAAAAGTTGCCATAGAAACATGGTCTTCTTGGTTAGCCGAGGTGGGTAGGCTGTCTATTGACGCTGGGTGTGCATAGGTTTTGTTTTCACTCGCTAATGCAGCGGCGGTAACTTGTGCGATCATAAAGCCAGAGTTCACACCGCCGTTGTTCACTAAGAACGGTGGCAATCCACTGAGTTGGCTATCAATCATTAACGCCATGCGCCGCTCAGACAATGCGCCAATTTCAGCAATGGCTAAGGCCAAATTATCGGCCGCCATTGCGATAGGTTCAGCGTGGAAATTACCGCCCGATAAAATATCGTTTTGCTCAGCAAACACCAATGGGTTATCAGAAACGGCATTGGCTTCGGTTAAAATAATATCAGCCGCGTTACGAATTTGCGTTAAGCACGCACCCATCACCTGTGGTTGGCAACGCAGTGAGTAAGGGTCTTGCACTTTTTCACAATCTTCGTGCGATTGCTCAATAGGCGAGTGGTCTAACAGCTTACGATAGGCTAAAGCCATATCGATTTGCGATTGGTGCCCACGTGCTTGATGAATGCGATCATCAAACGGAGCGCGTGACCCTTTCGCCGCATCAACTGTCATGGCACCAATGACCGTAGCCGCAACTAAGACATTTTCGGCCGCTAACAAACCTTGCACTGCCAACGCGGTAGAGGCTTGAGTACCGTTTAATAACGCCAAGCCTTCTTTCGGTGCCAATACAATGGGTTCAATGCCTAAAATTTCCAGCGCTTGTTTAGCGGGGATAATTCCGCCTTGGTAATGCGCTTCACCTTCGCCTAACAAAATAGCGCTCATGTGTGCCAGCGGTGCTAAATCGCCCGAGGCTCCTACAGAACCTTTTACAGGAATGCACGGGTAAATTTCTTTATTAACCAACGCCATTAACGCTTCGATCACTTCTAAACGAATGCCCGAGAAACCACGCGCCAATGAATTTATTTTTAACACCATCAACAAACGCACCGTCGAAGGCTTCATAAAGTCACCAATGCCCGCCGCGTGGCTGAGCACAATGCTGCGTTGTAAGGTTTCTAACTCGGCCGGTTCAATGCGTGTGTTAGCCAGCAAACCAAAGCCCGTGTTAATGCCATACACCACACGGTTTTCATCGATCACTTTTTTAACCGTCGCCGCCGAACGTTCAATGCCACTTATGCAGCTTTCATCCAATGTTAACTGCACTGGGTTATGGTGCACGGTGTATAAATCGGCGAGCGTTAATTTACCTGGATTAATGTGTAATGTTTTCATCTTATTGGCTCTTATTCGGTGTATTAATCATAGGGAGATCTAAGTTGTGTTCTTTGGCGCAATTAATGGCAATGTCGTAACCGGCATCGGCATGGCGCATAACACCCGTGGCTGGGTCATTCCAAAGTACACGGCCAACGCGCGCGTGTGCATCTTCGGTTCCATCACACACAATCACCATACCGGCGTGCTGACTAAAGCCCATGCCTACGCCACCGCCGTGGTGCAAGCTCACCCAAGTGGCGCCGCTGGCGGTGTTTAACAAGGCGTTGAGTAACGGCCAATCCGATACCGCATCGGAGCCGTCTTTCATGCTTTCGGTTTCACGGTTAGGTGAGGCGACCGAACCGGAATCTAAATGATCTCGGCCAATAACGATCGGCGCTTTTAACTCACCATTGGCGACCATTTCATTAAAGGCTTGGCCAATACGAGCACGGTCTTTTAAACCAATCCAACAAATTCGTGCAGGCAAGCCTTGAAACTGAATTCGCTCACGCGCCATGTCTAACCAGTTGTGCAAATGCGGGTCATCGGGGATCAGTTCTTTAACTTTTTGATCGGTTTTATAAATATCTTCTGGGTCACCCGACAGCGCCGCCCAACGGAAAGGACCAACGCCTTCGCAGAACAATGGGCGAATATAAGCCGGTACAAAACCTGGGAAATCAAAGGCGTTTTTTACGCCTTTTTCAAGCGCCATTTGGCGAATGTTGTTGCCGTAATCTACCGTAGCCGAGCCCGCTTTTTGCAATGCAAGCATGGCTTTTACTTGTACGGCCATCGCTTCTTTTGCCGCATCGACGACTTCATCGGCATGGCTAATACGTTTCGCTTTGGCTTCTTCCATGGTCCAACCTTGCGGTAGGTAACCATTTAACGGATCGTGTGCGCTGGTTTGGTCGGTGACTACATCGGGCACTATGTTTTTATCAACCACTTCGGTGAACACATCGGCGGCGTTGCCCAACAAACCAACGCTCACCGCTTTACCTTCTTGCTTGGCTTTTTCAATAATGGCGAGTGCTTCATCAAGCGATGTGGCTTTGTGATCGACATAGCCCGTACGTAAACGGAAGTCGATGCGCGATTCATCGCACTCAACGGCGATCATCGAAAAACCAGCCATGGTTGCAGCTAACGGTTGCGCGCCACCCATGCCACCTAAACCGCCAGTCAGCACCCACTTGCCTTTGGCATCGCCATTAAAATGTTGGCGCGCCATGGCACCAAAGGTTTCGTAAGTACCTTGCACAATGCCTTGCGAACCAATGTATATCCAAGAGCCCGCTGTCATTTGGCCGTACATCATTAAGCCTTGCTTATCGAGCTCGTTGAAGTGCTCCCAGTTACCCCAGTGCGGCACTAAGTTAGAGTTGGCAATTAACACGCGCGGTGCGTTTTCGTGGGTTTTAAACACGCCCACAGGCTTACCACTTTGCACTAATAAGGTTTCATCTGTTTCTAAGCGCGTCAGCGTTTCAACAATTTTATCGTAACTTTCCCAATCGCGTGCGGCGCGGCCAATACCACCGTAGACCACAAGTTCATGCGGGTGCTCGGCGACATCGGGGTGTAGGTTGTTCATTAACATGCGCATTGGCGCTTCGGTTAACCAACTTTTTGCGGTGAGCTTAGTGCCCGTGGCCGCAGCTATATTACGAGTGGTGTCTAAACGTGTCATACGATTCTCCAATGTTGTGAGCGTTGATCAAGAAGCCATTAGGTGGCCGCCTAAGCGGTAACCTGGTCCTGGGTGATACAACACAGCAAAGTTGACGATAAATTTTTGTTTGGTCGAAGGGTTTTGTCTAAAACTGTAGGTACGCCGAGATAACTTTAAGCACGGCGTACCCGTAGAAATTTCTAACTTTTGTTCAATATTGGTTGGCGCTAAAATAGCCTCTACCCAATGGTCGGCTTGGCTCAATGGCGACACCGAAGTTAAATAAGCACTGGGTGTTATTTGGGTAAAATCTTGCTGCAAATAATCGGGCGCTACTTCGCTATTCACGTAACGCTCTTCGAGCTGAATCACTTCTTGGTGGCCCAAGGTATCTTCTTCAATGTGCTTCACTTGGCTATAAAAAAACGCAGCGCCAACGGGCAAACCAATCAACTTTGTTTCGGCTTCGGTCACGGTGCGCTGCTCTAAACAAATCACCTTGGCAATGTGCTTGTGACCGCGCTCGTGAATTTCATCGGCAATGTTGCGTATTTCTAACAGTGAGCCTGTGGGCAGTTGCTCGGCCACAAAAGTACCCGCGCCTTGAACGCGTTCTAATACGCCGGCTTCGGTTAAATCGGTCAGGGCGCGCCTTGCCGTCATGCGTGATACTTCAAACTGTTCGGCCAATTGGTTTTCCGATGGCACGGCATCGCCTGGGCGCCAATCACCTTGCTCTATGTACCCTATAATGTGCTTTTTTATCACTTCGAATCTGGGCGTGGCCATTCACTGCAATCCTAAAAAATTAGTGTTAACAAGTGGTTTTTAAGTGGACGACAGCATAGTTGCTAAAACTTGTATATACAACTAAAATTGTCCACATTCTGAAATGACAGGTCGAATTCTTATGGCAAACTTGGTGAACACAGAGCAATACATTCAAGCCGATGTCGTGGTGCACAATGTGAATGTAATTACCCAAACCCGTGATAGTACGAACGATAGTACCAGCGATAGTACGCAGGGTTGGTCGGTGTTAGAGAACGCCACTGTGGCGTGGCAAAACGGCAAGTTTGTGTATGTAGGGGCAAGCCAAAGCGCGCCCAAATTTGAATCGACCAAAACTATAGATGGCCAACAACAATGGCTAACGCCCGGGCTAGTAGATTGCCACACCCACCTTGTTTATGGCGGCAACCGAGCCGGCGAGTTTGAGCAATTGCAGCAGGGCGTACGCTATGAAGACATCGCCAAAGCGGGCGGCGGCATAAAAAGCACCGTAGCCGCCACGCGTGCACTGAGCGAAGATGAGTTATACGCATCAGCCGTGCAACGATTAATACCGCTGATCAACGAAGGCGTGACCACGGTAGAAATTAAATCGGGCTATGGTTTAAACATAGACACCGAACTAAAAATGCTGCGCGTGGCAAAACGCATTGGTGAACAGTTGCCGATAACTGTTTCGGCCACTTGCTTAGCCGCCCACGCCGTACCGTTAGAATACCAAGGCAAAGCCGACGACTATTTAACCCTGATCATTGAAGAACTTTTACCCAAGGTGAAACAAGAAAACCTAGCCCAAGCGGTGGATGTTTTTTGTGAATTTATTGGCTTTAGCGCCGAACAATCTAAACGATTATTCGCCGCCGCCAAAGCATTGGGCTTTGCCATTAAAGGCCACGTAGAGCAATTATCAGATTCGCAAGGCACCGAAGCTGTGTGTGCGTATCAAGGCTGGTCGGCCGACCATGTTGAATATGTTAACGAAGCCCAAGTGCAGCAAATGGCCAGCGCCGATGTAACCGCCGTCATTCTGCCCGGTGCGTTTTATTATTTAAAAGAAACCCAAAAGCCGCCCATTGAACTGTTCAGAAAACACAAAGTGACCATGGCCATAGCCACCGATTTAAACCCCGGCAGTTCACCGTTAGGCTCACTATTAACTGCCGCCAACTTTGGCTGTGTGTTGTTTGGCTTTACCCCAGCCGAAGCCTTTAACGGCATTACCCAAAACGCCGCCAAGGCATTAGGGTTAGCCAACAGCAAAGGCAAAATAGCCGTGGGTTACGATGCCGATTGCTTGTTGTTTCAATGCGAACACCCACGCCAACTGATTCATGAAATTAACCTACACCGACCCACGCTATCGTGGCACCAAGGTAAAGAGCGAGCGCCCTTATGAGCACATCTGAAGCACACAAACACTGTTGGCAAGGCCGAGTAGACACAGAAGACGCCAGCACCAGTATTCGCTTACACCAACAAGTGATACTAGAAAAACAAACCAACTATAAAAACGCACCCGTGTTAGTAGGTTTTGAATGCGATGAAGGTGTAGCCCGCAACCAAGGCCGACGCGGCGCCGCCCAAGGCCCCAACGCATTGCGCAGTGCACTCGCCAACTTAGCCAGCCCACCCAACGTACAACTGTACGATGCCGGCAACATCACCTGCGAAGGCCATGCCCCAGAACAAAAACTAGAGCAAGCCCAACAACAATACGCCGATGAAGTAGAAGCCATTCTCACCGCAGGTGGCCAACCCATAGGCTTAGGCGGCGGCCACGAAATAGGTTGGGCTAGCTTTTTAGGCGCTCAGCAATATTTAGAAAAAAACGGGTCAAACACACGCTTGGGTATTTTAAATTTTGATGCGCACTTCGATTTACGCAACCCCAACCCTATAACCAGCTCTGGCACTCCGTTTCGCCAAGCACAACAATGGAGCGCAAAACACAACCAACCGTTTAACTATTCTGTAATTGGGTTAAACCCCAGCGCTAATACCGAATCTTTATTTCAGTTTGCAAAAATTCACAATGTTAAATGGGTAAACGATGTAGATTGCGGCGAAAGCGACATTGAAAACATAGTTAAAAAATTAGAGCAGTGGCTCGCCAATATTGATGCGCTATACATCACCATCTGCCTAGACGTATTCCCCGCCGCTGATGCCCCCGGTGTAAGTGCGCCCGCTGCATTGGGCGTACAGCCGCTTGTGGTTTTAAAGTTGATCAGCCGTATCAAAACATTGCTAGCTACTATGAATAAACCATTAATAGTGGCCGATATTGCCGAACTAAACCCTGCATTAGACATTGACAACAAAACCGCCAAACTCGCCGCAAGGCTAGTCCATCACTTGCTGTAATTAAAAAGCAACACCCACGAGCTTTTGTAAAAAAGCGCATCTGTGTATCCGTAAGTGAACAAATTAGTTAGTCCACTCATTCAGAAAACATTTATTGCCTAAAAAACTGTGATGCACTCAACAATTTGCAAGCGCGTTGCAGCTTTTTCGAAAGTTTATTCTGTATATACCGCAACAGCGGTTTTACCACGCTAAAAATAAAGTATCGGAGTGTTTCAATATATAAAAACGTAGGAAACTTCTAGGCTTAAAGAGCAGCATATACCGGGTTATTCATGCATATTCAGGAAAAAAGGGACTCTTCAAATTGACAGGCAAACGACAACGCGCCATTATGACTGAAAGGTGGAGCGATGCATAAAAACCGGTTAAAAGTTTTACCGCTCCCATAATTAACCGCTGGTGCGGTAGAACAAACTGTTAAGTGTTTGATATGAAAT
>NZ_JAHKPH010000014.1:638107-656147 GCF_018860385.1 Reinekea forsetii
GCTGACGCTCGCCACTGTGTAAAACGTTAGGTGTCACAAAGAATGAGCGAGTTCAAATTTCAGCCCCGATGGAAAGAAGAGTTAGTTGTAATTGGCTCTGAAGGCTCTTTCATTCTTGAGCTGCCAATGGGTATTTTATCGGCGTATTTGCCAACGGAAGAATTCTGGACTCAAAAAGCACCTTCATGGGCAAAGGGATTATACCCTGAACTTAAAAATGAGCTTGAAGCATGGTGCAGGGAAAACAAAGCTAAATTCGTAATTGATGCAACTGCTGGTGTTTATTAAATTACATGCCATATCGTAAACCACACCTAACAAGAGCATGTTGCATCAGCCACTTCGTGGCTTGGACAGCTTTGCTACGCGGCTTCGTCGCTCCACAAAACTGCCGCAAATGCAGGCGTTATTGTGCAGAATGAGAGTGCCTTTTTAAGCTGGCTTAACTGATACTTTATTTTACATTTCAGTAGCAATAATTTTTAAAAAAAAAGAAAAACTATTGCTAGCCACTAAGTTTTGGGGCTGGCATATTAAAGGCAATGAAATCGTCGTAAAAGCTTTGGTAAGTTGAGCTTTTACAAACTATAAAGAATGCAAATGGTGGTCAGTGCACATTAACAAGGTGCAGCAGTATCGTGCCTACGGCACTGGACTCGCATACGCTCGCCACTGTGCACAACGTTAAACGGCAAAGGAAATGTGCAAACCTAAGGCTATAGAAGATATTAGTGTCGATGACTTAAAAGCTCATCGTTGGTGTTTCTACCAAAACGACGATGAGGGTATCGATGCATTTGAATATATTATTCCTGATAATCACCCTGAATTTTCAGAGCATATTGTGGAAATAGAGCTGTCAGTGTTTGAGTTTTTAAATAGCAAAGTTGTATTCGGATTCTATGACGGTTCAGAAGCATTCAACATAATTTCGGGTGATGAATGGTATTCTTTTTGGTACGGTGTAGCTGAGCCATCACAAGAAGATCTTGATAGGTTTAAATTGTTTATTGAATGCAATGGTTTAGAACTTCCAGTACTAGCAACAGCAAAATGGTCGGGCACCACTAGAACCTATGGTGGCATCCAATATATAAACAGGAGTGGTGAAACGATTGAAAAAGCCATTTAACAAGGCGCTCAAGCAAGGACGTGCTAACGCACGCCGCTTAGCTTTGCGTTATTTGCTAGCAGGAGATCAAACTTGCAGAAATATCTAATCTTTGGCTTAGTTGTATGTATTACTTCTATAGTAAGTTTTTCCTTTGGTTTTGTCCTCGGAGATCTTGATAGAAAAGAAAGAGAGTTCCAGGTAGAAGTGGCAATAGAGAAGCAAATAGCAGCGCTAGAAAGAGCAAGTGATGCAAATATGTATTCTAGTGAGCCTTACAATAGTTTCATGTTTTCTATCATTCTTCTCGAAAGTATTATCGAGAACCCGGAAATGGCTCATACGAATATTAAGTCAATTCTAGTGCAGGAGTTACGATCGAGGAAAGATTCAGTTAGGTCTTATTGTGGCTCAAGGGCAACCCAAATGTTTAGATCGTCGTGTGAAAAAGCCGTTGATAAAGCAGAACAACTTGTTGAGCAGTCTGGCAAATAACAAATTGCTCCATCGGACATTTTTTCCGTTGCTTGATTTTGGTTTTATACGCTATGCTAAACCAAAATCAAGCAACGGAAAAAATGCAGCTGAGCAAGGCGTTAGGTGTTAAAAATGTCAGACCTGTTCTCTGGTGTTCCAGTAAAAGACTTTGTAACTGCGAAAAAATGGTACGAGCAGTTGCTTGGCTGCGCTGCTGATTTCTTTCCAAATAACGAGGAAGCAGTCTGGAAACTAGCCGAGCATCAATATATTTACATTGTGCAAATGCCTGAACATGCTGGTCACGCAATACTTATGCACATGGTCGACGATCTAGATATTTTCATTTCAGAAATAACGAAGCGCGGCATAAATTATAGTCAGCGCGAGTATTTTCCGAACGACGTATGCAAGATTACTTACACTGATCCAGATGGCAATCAGGTTTCCTTTGGCGGCATTGAAAATGGTTCATCCAAAAACACCTAACAAGTCAATCAACTACGCGCCTGCGGCGCCGGACGCAGCAAAGCTGCGCCGGTTATTGAGGCGTTATTGTCAGTACAACTAAGGAAGCTACATGAGTGAACCTAAAAAACAAAAGGCAAAGTCAGTAAAAGTTCCTAATTATCCGAGATCTTCTCTTGAGAAGGCATTGCGGATTCCCAAATCCATTTTGGAACAAAATGCAGGAAGGGTTTGTACTGATCAAGAGTCTGCTACATATGTTGGAGTTAAATATAATAAAGGGCCGTATATTGTAGAAATCAATACAGCCATTAAATATGGCCTATTAGATCGACCAGAGTTGGGTAAACTCGACCTTACTGACATTTCACGAAAAATACTAAAACCTCAAGAGAGTGATGATTTTTTAAATGGAGCTAGAGCCGCAGCGATGAAAGCTCCGGTAATCTCCGATATCTATGCACATTATCGAGGTGAAAACCTACCTGACAGCGAATTCTTCGATAACGCACTTACAGACAAATTTAAGATTCCCCAAGAAAAATTAACAGAATTTAAATCAATATTTTTTGAAACCCTAGAATATGCAAAGCTAATTTCAGAACACGATGGCAAATATCGAATTTTAGATGCTATCGACAGTGAAGGCGAAGGGCAGGAGAAGGCTAAAGAGACATTCAAAAAACTAGAAAAGACCGCTAAGGTAAAATCTGATGATTCTTGCTTTGTAATGATGCCATTTAGAGAGCCATATGGTGGTTACTACGACAAAATATATAAACCCGCCATAGAAAAAGCAGGTCTTAAGCCGGTACGAGCAGACGATGAAATATTTGGAACCGGAAAAATAATCGACCAAATCTGGACTGGCATAAATTCCGCTAAAGTCTTAATAGCCGAATTAACGACAAGAAATGCAAATGTATTTTATGAACTTGGTTTGGCGCACGCTTTGGAGAAGCCGGTTGTTCTAGTTTCTTCAAATGAAGAAGACGTTCCGTTTGACTTAAATCATATACGAGTCATCTATTACGATGTAACTGACCCATTTTGGGGACAAAAGCTTATTGAAAAAGTTTCTGAAAATATTTTGTCTGCAATTAAAAACCCAGAAGAAGCTGTCTTCAAAGCCAAAGGTTAAACAATAACAAACAGTAGCACACAACCCTCGCGTCGCTCGGGTGGGCTTTGGACTCAATCACGCTGCGCGCAATTTCGCCGGTGTACAAAAACGTTAGGCGTATGGAGTGAGATATTACACTTATGGCGACTTATAAATAATGAAATTAAATGGGTGTGATAAGTTTATTTTAGATGATGCTACTTCAAAGAAGTTGGAAGCCGATAAATTGATCAGGATGATTAAATTAGCTTTTAAGGGAGTTCAGCTTGAAGATGGAACCGGACTACTTGAAGCTGATGGATTGGATGACCGAAAAAGCAAGCAAGAGCTCGCTGAATTGAGAGCTCAGGATATAAAGACTGACTGGGAATCAATTTCAGATGATTATATAAACAAAGGGTGGTGCAGCCTAAGTTACTTTGACGCAAAGGGGATGAGGTTCTACTTGCCAGCTTATATGATTTCTGACATCAGGAAAAAATATAATCATCACCTCGACTTTTGTATGTGCCATGAAATTGATCATTCTAACCATCAGTTTTCATTGTTTACAAATGAACAAAGAATGGCAGTAAGGGAATATCTAAATTATGTTTTTAATAATGAAGACTACAGTCAACCAAATGAAATGGTTGCTGACGCACTTCTTGGTTATTGGAATGAAAGTAACGATACAGCCTAACAATGCAATGAACTTCGTGCGTAAACACCGCTGCGCGGTACGCACTGGACTCAATCTCGCTGGCGCGCAATTTCGCCAGTTATTTTAGCGTTATACGGCGCCGAATGAACGCGGTTTGTATGAAAATAAATTTATAAGGAAAGTCTATTGTTGATTAGACCGAGGTTTACAGAATTTAATGATGTTCATGTACCACAGCATGAGCTAGATTTTGCCATTCCTTTTTTAAATGAAGATATTCCACTGTATGTCGATCCATTTTTATTATGGAAGAGCCCATCTATGCAAGATAAGGGGCTGCATCAAATGATTATTGCCGCATTCAATCATCTTGGTTTTTTAGCAAGAGAGGGACGCATTGAAGAGGCGGCAAAACAATTAATACTTGCTTCAGAATGTGACGAAGTTGGATTGGGGAACTCTGCCACTCGTACGGGTAAGCGCATAGGTAAAAAATGCGCTCTAGATATATTGTCACTGTTTGAAAGGATTCCCTTTTATAAAGAACAGGGTTTTAGGCATTTTGAAGAAATTCAACTTTTTATTGAGGGTGTTGGTAAAGATAGAATAAGTGATATTGCATGCAATTTCATGAAAAGCTTCCTTATTGATTACACTCACCAAGAATGCAGCAACTTAGGGATATCTATGCAGGAAGTAACTGTCCCTGCTGTATACAATCCAAATATAAAGGAGTTTGAGGAAACTAAAACATTATTGCCATTTCACCCAGAGACAAAAAAGCCATTGTTACTTATACCCAAGAGGTGGCTGAGGCATGTTCCTTGGTTGAATTACGACAGTTATTTTCGAAACCATTGTCCGCAAGACGATATAGCTCATGAAGGTGAGGAACTCACTAGGGTTAAAGTTCTAACTTATAATCGTGACAACTATGGTGTAGTTGATGCTTATGTTCGAGAAAAAGAAAGAACTGTCGCAGACTGCGAACATGACCCGCTATTTACTCAAATCCCTATATTGTCTGCTCGACGTAAATTTGCTGCAATTAAAAAGCTTCCCACAGGCAAAGTTGGTAATGCAGATGTCAAATATGAGCGTGCAATTGGTGAACTTTTACCCTCGCTATTTTATCCGTATTTAGACTTTGCTCAAGAGCAAGCAAGAACTGACGATGGGGTTAGTATCCGTGATTTAATTTTTTATAACAGTAGAACACATGAGTTCTTGCGAGAAATCATGAATGATTATGGATCTAAACAAATAACGTTTGAAATGAAAAATGTGGCAAAAATTGGTAGAGAGCATGTAGATCAACTAAATCGCTATCTTACTGATGATTTAGGGAAGTTTGGTGTTTTTGTAACACGCAACCCACTGCAAAAAGCAGAGTTAACTCGAACAGTTAATCTGTGGGCTGGTCAACGTAAAGCAGTTGTCGTACTAACAGATGCAGATTTGGAGCAGATGGTTGAGGTTTTTGATAGTAAGCAAAGACACCCAATCGACTTTCTTGTTAGAAGCTACCATCAATACCGCAGACATTGTCCTTAAGGAATATATATGAAAACAGAAGATGAAGTAGAGAAATTGGAAAAAATCATAGGTCAACTTCAAGGAGCCCATGCAGAGATATCTATCCTAGCTAAAAAAGCTCCCGCTGACTCGCTTAACGCTTTCAAGCTAACGCTGATTAACAATGTTATTAAAATGTCGAACGAAGTGCTCGGTGAAAAGTATAAGCCGTTTGACCATTTTGACCAATTTGAGGCTGATGATCTTCCCAGTAATAGTGATGTAACAATGATATTGTCTCAGTATATGGAAGAAGCTGAGAGATATAGATCCGACAATGTAATCTATGACAACTTTGAAGGCTGGGGTTATAAAGTAAACGGAGGGAGAAGCAGTATTAAATCGGGTCCTCCGAGTAAAATAGGGAAAAAATAATGGACTTAACGAATGTTACAACTAAAGAGGCCGTGGCAACATATTCGGCAACTAATGCGATTTTTATAGGTCTCATTAAAGAAATCAGAGAATTGTCAAAAAAGAAGCCCGATGCCACTATGAGCGCAGGTAAAGTTAAGATAATTAATCGTGTCTTAGAAGATTTAAAGAGTATTCTTGCAAAAGAGCCAGCTGGTAAGTTTCTTGATTTGCTAGATGATAAAGAGCTACCACAAACGAGTGATGCTGTACTGATTATGGTTCAGTATGAAACAGTTTTGCGTACTTTTAAAAGCAAATATTACAAAAGCTATAGAGACTATCAAGGTGATCGTAGGGAGGCCTGGGTTACGCCTGAGTTTATAAAAGAATATGAAGGTGCTGAAGATTAAGTTTGTCGCATACACTAGCAACTTCTATTTTTTTGAAGTATGCGGACAACTTAGAGCAGGTTTAGTGCCGTATAACAAGGCGCTGCTGTCGGACAAATTTTCCGCTGCGCTCCAAATTTGCCGCAGAGCGCGGCATTAATGTACTTATGAAAATATTCGCCCTAGTTTTAACGATCACTTTTCTTCAAGCTTGCTCACATGAAGCTGTTGAGCTCACTTTTGAAGAAAAACTAAAAGTTTTAGAATATGCAGAAACTATGATAGGTGTTCCGTATGAGCTGGGTGGTCAGTCGTTTCAAGGAGTGGACTGCTCTGGCTTATTGATTCTTGGAATGAATAGCATCGGAGTAAAAGAGTTTTTGAATATTGATGATGAATTCGTTGATGATGTGAATGCAAATGAACTCGCACTTTTTAATGCAAAGCTAATAACAGAGCCTGAGCGAGGTGATTGGATCGCATTCTATGATGAAACGGGAAATTACTACCATATAAGCATATTTGATAGCTATACAAGCGACTCGATTCTTGTATTGGATGCTTCATCAGCCGGAAATGATTGGGTTGAATATAGGGTAATCGAAAATATTAAAGAGAAGCCTCATGACTTTGTCGTGCCTGTAAAATATGTACATTAACAAAGCGCTCAAGCAAGGACGTTAAGCCTTACCCCTTTAAGTAGACACTTAATAAACAACTAATGTTAGGTGTTAATATGGGTAAAATAAAGAGCAAAGAACGGGTCCTTGAGTATTCGAAAGAATTCAAAGTTAAAATAGTTGAGCTATCTTATAAGCTAGATGTTAAAGCAATCAACATAGCGGATGTCTTTGGTCTACACCCAATGATGCTCTATCGGTGGCGGCAAGAATACCGTGAAGGAAAATTAAAGTACTTTCCAACCCGAAGAGTGAGTATGTCATTGAATCAAAAATCCTCCCTACCCCCGAGTAAAAAAGAACTCATTGAAAATCAACGACTTCTGAAACAAAACGAGCGCTTAAAGAAGGAAAACGACCTTCTAAAAAAGTGGCAACGGTATCTAGCGGAAGTAAGGCAGAAAGATTCGGATTCATAGCCGAACATGGATCTGCTCTAGGCGTTCGATACCTATGTGCATGGCTTCAGGTTTCTCGTTCAGGTTACTATAAATGGAAACATCGCCCAGAGAGCCCGCGCGCGGCAAGAGCACGCACTTTAAGTATCAAGATCGAACAGCTGTATTACCAGCATGAGACAAACTATGGCAGCCCTCGAATCTATGCAGCGCTACGAGCGAAAGGTCTTATAGTCAATCTTAAGCCCGTAGAACGCATAATGAGAGAGATGGGGTTGCTGGGTAAAGCTGCCCGTATTTACAGGCAAAAAGCCGCGCCTAAGCGATTTTATGCCAAATTACCAAACCTCCGTTTAGAGTTGGGATCGCCTACAGAAATAAACCAGCAATGGGTTGGTGACCTTACCTATCTTAAGGTGGGAAAAGACTATCAATATCTCGCATTCGTTCTAGATCTATTCTCTAGGCGAGTTATTGGGTGGTCGCTTGGCAACCATAAAACAGCCGAACTTACGCGAGAAGCGATACGCCAGGCAATACGTTATCGAAGGCTTAAAAAAGGCCTGATCTTTCATACCGAACGAGGACCAGAATATGGCGCGTATTTAATCCAAAACGAATTAAAACGCCATGGTATCGCTTCAAGTATGAATCGACCAAGATATGTTACGGATAATGCGCAGATGGAATCATTTTTCCAAAGTTTAAAGAGGGAGACGTATCATGGTATACACTTTAATACTGAGTCAGAATTAAGAATTGCATTGAGCGACTATATGATGAATTATTACAATAAGAAAAGAGCACATTCTGCTTTAGGTTATATCAGCCCAAATCAGTATGAATGTATTAATAACTGAGCGTGTCTACTTTTAGGGGGGAGCAATCACTACAAAGCATCGTTATACGAAGCTGGTCGGCATTGGTTGGTTTAATAGGCATTGTATTAATTATCGGTTACTTAATAGAAGATCCTCGTAAGTACTCACTCGTGATAGCCGCTGTAAGCAAGAGTATTTTCGTTATTCTAATTTTAACTTATGGGCAAACATTTTTAGGGAATGTATGGCCCGCAATCACAATGGATATCGTAGTTGTAACTGCAGCAGTAGCTTACTTTATTTTGCGATAATAGTTAATACGCATAGATAGGTTCTAATGGTTTAGCTAGTTTGTATTAGGCTAAACGAAACACCAAAGCGCACAAGCATGGCCATGCAAACGCACGCCAGTTAGCTTTGCGATATATCTAAATAGGATTTTGTATTGTGAATATTGCTCAGTTTCCCGAAGATAAGAAGATTCAACAGTCTTACTTTCTGTTTTTTACTAAATTTGGCTGGCTGACAACAACCGGAATATCATTAGTTATTTCAATTCCGCTGTTTTTGTAATTTTTTAAGGTCAACCCAATTTTATGTGTAACTTTTATTTCTGAATTGATGGCTTTTTTTTCAGTAGTGGGCACTGTTTGGTTGTTATTGGTATTAGGTTGGGTGTACATGAATAGCGGAGTTCATATTTCAGACCACTTCCAGAAACCTGACAATATCAAATTTGAAGTTAAGGGTGGCGATGTATATATTGATACTAAAATATATAGCCTATCAGAATCGCAAGTTCACAAATATAAAAGTGGATATATTTTTAAGGCTAAAGGCGGGCGGATACTATACGTAGATGCTATAAAGAATCCGGAAGCAGCTGTAGTATTTTGTGAGCTTCTGTCATAGGCGGTTTTGTAACAAGTTTTACAAATAAATTGTTATCTGTTTTTACTGAATGTAAACAAATATCAATAAATATTGGCGTTTAATTCCATAAGGAGAGCACGTGAAAATATACGGAGACATACAATCCGGGAATTGTTACAAAGTAAAACTAATATGTTCACTCTTAAGCATTGAGCATGAGTGGGTACATGTTGATGTACTAGCTAGCGGAACGCAAGCGGCTGATTTTTTTATTGAAAAACCCAAATGGAAAAATTCCATTGCTAGAACTACCCGATGGACGCTGCCTTTGCGAATCTAATGCAATTTTAAACTATTTGGCTTCTGAAACTGAGTTACTACCCAACGACAGCTTTGAATTCGCTAAGGTGCAACAGTGGCAGTTTTTTGAGCAGTACAGTCATGAACCCTATATTGCTGTCGCACGTTTTATTGCTAAATATTTAGGGTTACCTGAAGATCGCCGAGCCGATTATGAATCAAAGCAAGAAGGCGGATTACAAACAATCAAAGCTTAAAACTAGCTGCTTCGAGTAGTGGTATGAGCTCTGGCCTTCTCCGTGTTAAAGGGTGCTAAATATCTAACTCAAAAGGAATATAGCTGATCCAGAAGGGAACCATAGTCAAAGTCGCGAATTTGAATAGAAAAAATTCAAGCATTGGTGAACGCGTACGTCTCGTATCTCAATGCTAGACCGCACCTTAGGAATGAATAGCCAACGTATAGAAAACCACGGATTTTATGATTGATTGACCAAAATCCGTACTTCTATCTGATTATTATGATTTAGTGTTATAGGGAAAGCATATGAAATTTTACAAGAGTGTCGTTATCTCAGAAAAGGGTCCACCAAATGTTTTAAAGCAAATTGAAAATGAGTTGCGAGAGCCTTTGGAGAATGAAGTCCGCATAAAGATTATTTGCACTGGAGTGGGCTTCACAGATGTACTTATGAGATATGGTCATTATATATTTTCCCCGAAAATTCCATTTGTACCTGGTTATGAAATTGTTGGAATCGTCGATAAGTTGGGCGAAGGGGTGACAAGCTTATCGCAAGGGCAACTCGTTGCCGCTTTAACGGTGCACGGTGGCTATGCTGAGTATATCTACTTACCATCTGAAGAACTCGTATCAGTACCAGAAAATCTCGACCCGAAGGAGGCACTGAGTTTGATTTTGAATTATGTGACTGCTTACCAAATGCTGTTTAGGGTCGCAAAAATCAAACCGGGACAAACGATTCTAATTACAGGTGCTTCTGGTGGTGTCGGGAATGCAATATTACAGCTGGGAAAGAATGCTGGATTAAAAATGTACGGTACCGCGTCTAAAAAGAAACATGCCTTGGTAACTCAACTAGGAGGTATTCCAATAGATTATCATACAGATGATTTTATGGAGAAAATTAAGCAAGAGGAGCCAGATGGCATAGATGCTGTTTTTGATGCAATAGGTTGGCGATCTGCTAAGCAAGGCTATAAGTTGCTCCGACGCGGAGGGGCCTTGGTGTCTTTCGGTCAAACAGGTTCATTAAAAAATGGTAAATTGAACACCTTAACAGGACTCATGGATTTTATCCTTCCGAGTATACTGAATTGCATTCCAGACGGTAAACGTGGATCGTTTTATGGTATTACAGGTTTATATCGCAAAAACCCGATACCTTTCAGAGAAGATATACAAAAACTATTCGAATTGCTGGAAGCGAAAAAACTGAAGCCTGTGATTAATAAGGTTTATCCACTTTCGGAAGCAGTTCTGGCGAATGAAATTCTTGAAAAAGGCGAGGCACAAGGAAAACTAGTGTTGCAATGTAATGGCGAATAGGTCTGTCAATTAGGAAGTGGCTTTGTTCTATATTACCGAGTTTTATTTAAGGCACGAGTTTCAGAAATATTTCTGGGTTCCGTACAGGTTTATGATAATGGGGCTGACCTAGTCTGATTAGAAATTGCTTGCCTAGCCCACTTCGATAAATAGCCTTAGCAATTTTAATGCGAATCAAAAGCGACAACTAGAACGTAAATTCTTAGATAAAGTAGGCGTTAGTCCTAAAAAATTGAGCAAACTTATTCGTTTACAATCCGCATTAAAGTTACTCATTAAACGTGAGGATAGCCTTACCAACATAGCCAATTATATCGGGATAGGGTGATTTCCCTCTCCTGTGAATAAAGACTTTAAGGAATGAAAATTGAGAAAGTTACTACTAATTTTATTAGCCTGTTCTAGCTACGCTTTTAGCGATATTTATCTAAAAAATAACTACGGCGATAATAGTATTTCGATAGGGTACAAAGAGCAAAGTGAAACAATTTATAGTTATGAAGAAAATCTACCTCCTTTAGTTAATGGATTAGTGGCTATCAATCAAGGCCAGAATCAAGGGTTATTTCTTCAATTGGACTTAAGAGGTGGCAATTGCGGCTATAAGGGTTTCTTAGCCATTGCAAAAGATTCAACTTTTGAGCTGAAAAAGCTAGATTGTACTTATTGGAAGAGCATAGGGGATAGCTTGCTTCTTTCCTTCGATCGTACCAAGTTTATTGGGCTGTGCGGTCTACCAACCTCACGTTCAATGTGGCCATACTTTCCTGTTATAAACAAAATAGACTTGGCGTTAAAGGAGCCAATTTTCAATGCTCCTCCTAAAGACTTGCTTCAAAGTACTGCTGCAAAGGAAGAACTAGAAAAGTTTAGAGCATTTGTTTTAGAACATATGAATTTGGATCAGTTGCAAGACGAAAACCAGCGGGCATTTTGTGGTCGACTGGATTCAATACCGCTCCCTGATTTATTAGAGGAATTAGCTGTTTATCCGGGGTAGGGCTTTTTTCTTAAGTAGGGGAATTGGCTAAGACCGTAAATATTGTTAGCCGAAAACACGCTAGCGCGTGTTTTCGAACAAATAAATCACTTTAAGGGAATTATTGTGAAACTATTCATTGCATCAATAGCCCTGCTATCCGTGTCTCTTTACCTAATCGATATTAAGTCTGCTGAGTTATTGGCTTCAGTAGTAGCACCTATAGGCGCTGGGCTCTCAGCTTTGTTAATCGTCGCATCAATTATTCGATTCTTTATCGTGGCCTCTAAGCAGAAAAATGTATCAAAGTCTGATCGCTCATGGTTTTTAAATAAAAATCGATACAAAGACGGTATAGACTTTAATAAACTTGGAAATTAATAGTAAAAATCAGCAGGTAAAAGCCTGTGACGAATAGCGATCTCGTTGAGTCTCTGGCTCGTTTTCACTAGCACTCAATTACTATCGAGTTAGGGTTGTCAAACATAGTATGTACTTAAGATTCGAAACAAACTTAAAGTTTAGTGCAAACGAATGCCCGAAAGGGATATTTGCCGCGATGGGCGATTGCAAACGGTCAGGTAAAATGACGCTCAGAGGTCATATTTGGTATATCGGTATAGCGACATGGTTTAATAATAACCTGGATTATCCTACATGCTTTCTCCAACCCATCTTAAGCTCAGTAAAGTTTAAGGCGTTGAGCTGGTTTAGGTTTTCAATGAACCATTTTTATGAGAGAACGATAAAGGTAGTGGAGTTCTTACGCTTTAACGGGTTTGAAGTAAACGCACTTTTGAGTCATAACCCTGGTTTGAAACTGTATGAAAGCAAAAACCAGGTGGTTGTAATTCCGCACCTTTAAAAAGTGCATTCGCCTAAAGGGCGATCTAACCAGCCTGCGAATAGGGCTTCCTAAACCGAACTCTAGTGATTTGGTAGAAGTACAATAATAATTTAAGTCCAATAAAGGTTGTAGAAATTATGAAAAATCTAGTTTATCTAATCGTTAGTTTAACGTTTTTGCTTTCATCATGCGCCACGCTTAAACCCATTAATAAAGCTAACGAAAGTGGGTATTTACTCGCGCCAACGAATACAAAGGTGCGTCTGTATGACAATGCAAAAGCAGATTATCGCTTCTCCTTTCGATTTGGGGTTATCGATAAAGAAAATGGAAAAGTTAGGTATTTTTCAGTTGAAGGCAATGACCCAAAACATGCCGTTATAAAATATTTGCCGGCTGGCAGTTATCGGCTTTATTCCGAACAGCGGCGATACAAGGGCGGTGGTGGAGATGATGTAGAGTTGCTGCCAGACACCATATACCCGTTTTACGAGCCATTTGAATTTACCATCGCATCAGGTGAAATTTCTATATTGCCTTGGTATTTTGGAATAGAAAAGGTCGTAACGCCAGCATATGATATTGATAGCGAAGCAGCTGAATCCCAGCCCCTTAGTCAAGCCGACCTGTGCAATTCAATACCCGAAAACCATGATAACTGGGTAACAACCTGGCAAAACAATATCGAAGGTTTTGAAGACTATTTGAAAGCAGACAGAGTTAAGTTTGGTGGAGCCTCGGTTAAAGATATTTGTAAGTAACGTTGTGTGGCTAATTTAAAGCTTCTGCCGAGTTAGCCACTCTATACTTACTCGGTGTCATCCCTGTTCTCTTCTTAAACGCATTATAAAATGATGATCGAGTGTTGTAGCCTACCGATAACGCGACATCTAAAACAGACTGCTGGCTGGTTGCTAGCGCCTCTTTCGCGGCTTCAATTCGGGCATCATTAATGTAGCTGTAAAAGGTGGTCTGCATTTCTCGGCTAAAAACTTGTGATAAATAATGAACGGAAATTCCGAGCTCCGTTGCGAGTGTAGACGCATCAATGTCGGGGTTTAAATAGCAATTTTCCTCCATTACTTTTTGTTCAACCTTACCTGCGATGCGTTTAAGCCGTTCCTCATCTATCGAGGAATTAGCGTATTTTTGGTCTGTAATTTCATTCGTTTTTGTTGCTTGTTCTAATTCTGGTTCAGCCTCTTTCACTGATTCTCGCGCTATATGGGAGAACGCAGGTCTTCTGTTCAGTGTCTGAATGCAAAATATCCAAATAAGCAGTAGTACCATTAAGGAAAGCACCGTTTCGCTGATCAGCGGTGACTTTACCGAAGACGATGCGGCTAAAACAATGAGCGCATAAAGCCATGTCAGTACCAACAGGCCAGTAAAACCGACCAGCCATTCCAACCGCTTACCTTCATGGTCAGCAAACTCGTTGTTCAAACGTTGATGATACGCCTTGGTATTAATCACAATTCTACTCAGGTAAAAAACACTGAGAATCGTCCAGCTTACCAAGAGCAGGGCAAACCCAGCCGAATTAATAGCCACCCAAAGTGAAAGCTGCTCTGGGTCGTTAAAGAACATGTTATTGAAGTCTTCCGCTGGCATTAAACCTATAGAAAGGCTGAGCACACCTGCAAAGACTACAGGCACCCAGTGCATGGGTCGTGTATAGAGGTGAGGCTGGTTGCCATGAGCCGTCATCAATTGCTGATAACCGTATATCATCGGCAAAAGTAAAAAAAACACGAATGGGATTGAGGCGATATACAGCCTAGCGAATAAACCGCCTTGGTCGAGCACGAGTGAGCCCGATATCAGCCAACTGAGTATAACAATGACACCGGCAGCGAGTTTACTGGGCTGGTGATTACTCGGGCTAAAATAAAGCAGCGATAGAAACAAAAGCCCTATACCAACGATTATCCCGTCTATAAACATCCTGACTTCCTTAGCAATTTCTTAAAAACATGACTTTTTTGTTGTCTTTCTCACTTGGAGAAGACGAAGACAGCGGCCGAAAAGCCCAGTATAGCGCTATCAACTTGAGTTCAATACTGAGGAAACAGAAAGATGGATACAATAATCAACCAAACAAATCAGCGCCAACGCAATCTCAAACCGCTTGCTGGCGCAGCCTTTATCGCTATGGCACTTTGCTATATCACGCTGTTTGCAATTTATGGTGCCGTATTAAGCACACCGGCAGATGCAACAACCCCAGGCAAAATTGCTTACCTCATTGCAAACCAAGGGCTGTTTAACTTTACCCACATATTAGGCTACGTGCTTTTCTCTTGCTTACTGTGCTTTTGCGTTTATGTCATTGGTAACCTGTACCAGCAGGTGTCGCAACCTGCCATCGCAATAGCTACACTATTTGGCTACTTTTGGGTGGTGGTCTTGTTGTGTACTGGCATGATCGGCATCACTTCAAGTGAGTTAATTGCAACCTTAAACGCTTCTAACCCCGCAGCTGCCGAAGCGATCTACTATGCCAGAATCTTGTTAGTAGAAAGCCTGGGCGGCGGTATCGAATTTATAGGGGGCGTGTGGATGCTCATTCTAGGAATCGTAAGCTGGCGTCACGGTTTATTTACTAAGGTTCTGTCAGTGTTCACGCTGGTGAAAGCCGCCACTGGTATTTTAACCCTATTCTGTGCTGATTCGATATTGCGCGATCTGTTTGGAATTACTGGAATCATCTGGTTTATGTGGATGGGCGTTGTTTTGATCAAGAAGCCTGCTTAAGTTGAGTGTTAATGAAAACCACATAATGGTCTATATAAACCATTATGTGGTTTATAGTGACTACTTTCTTTAGATTAAGCGCAACAGTCTAATAAAATTCTATTTTTTTGTTCATTGCATTTATTAGGCTAACGGGCAATCATCATTTCAAAACCATAAAAGGAAGTTACACATGAATCGCCACTTGCTAATTGCAGTGCTCACCGCTTTTTTTGCGATCAGTGGCTGCGCCACCTCCACTGTAAAGCAAACAACCATTAAAACAGAAATTACACCTTTGGTAAGTGCGCCATGGTTGAATGAAAAACTGCCCGAGTCTGCCTACGGTTATGTGCGCATACCCAATACTTGGAGCTTTTTCAGCGCAAGTGACGATTCCTTTAACCTAGCACAAGGCAACGAAGCTCACGTAGCTCAACTGCAACAGCTGCAGAAAGCCTTTGTAGCCGTGTTGGGCGAAGAGTTTCAGGCAGAAGGTAAGCTAGTAGCCAATCTGTTTAGTGAAAAGTTAACATCGCCCTTAGAAGTCGTGCTCTACCCAGCCGATGGCACACCGTTACCATACGCACTGGTGTCAGCAACGCTCACCTATGAATCGGCAGAGCAACTAAACCCTGTATTGGATGAAATTCAAAACCTTGCACCTGGCTTGCGTATTACAAAATACTTTGATGAGTCGGGCTTTGCAGCCCTAAACATGGGCTCGGTTAAAATAGTGCTGCAATACAACAGTGAACAAGCACTTACGTTGTTTGCTGGCATGGCGGCCTCTGAAAAACTACTAGCCGACCAATTAGCGGCATTAGTACCGACAACCAATGTCGATTTCTTAACGATAGAAAAATCTATAGATAGCGCCGGTAATGGCTCGTTGGTATGGGTAAACACGAAAGCTTTAATGCCGGTGGTGTACTTATTTGCACCCGAGCAAGGTAAACAACTTACGAAGCTTGGGCTGGCCGATATTAGCAGCGTGGCAATTGGAATGGGCACGGCCAACGGTAAAGGGCGGTTACGAATGCAGTTAAGCACGCCTGCAGAAAGTAAATTGTTCCAACACACACCGTCACAAAATACTCAATCTGATTTTAAAACTGTAGGTGAGCCAAGTTTTGTTTCTCAAGTTAGGTTACCTAACCAAGACCAAATAGTTGAAACAGTAAAGCAAATATCGCAGGCGAATGAAGAAGTTTACGATGTGTACAACGAGCTGAATGATTCATTACTTGATATGGGCTTAGATGTTGTTAGTTACTTCGACAACTTCGGGCATCTCATGTTCTACAAAGACGATATTGGGTTCTTCGCCGCGCAGCATATTCGAGATTCTGAAAACCACACTAGCTATGTAATAAGTTTCGTGGATTCCTTAGTCGAACTGGCGGCATCTGATGAGTTTCGTGAGCGCTCAAGTGATGATGCCCCACTCAAAGCATTGATAGAGGTGATCAACAATATCACGCTTGAAAGTAAAACCTATGCAGGCCAAGAAATTTTTCACTTAACAGTGCCTAGTTTTTTTAACAACATGATTTACCAGGAACTTGAAAGTGAAATTCCGCTCTCTTTGCTGAAAACCGTAAGCGGTGGTAACGAACACCTATATTGGATGCAAGACGGAGACTACATTGTTTACGCCAGTCTGCCGCAATTATTGATTGAACGCATTCGCAACAAAAAAACAACATCCATACAGCAATGGTTACTCGATAATGGGTTAGACCAGCAACACACCTTCCTGTCTGCCAGCGGCGTATTTGAAGGTGGCAAAGTAAAGCTTTATCACCATTATTTAACATTGCTGAAACTCATGGCCGATGGTCTAGAGTCTGAATTTGACATATTCGCATTCCCAACGGCATCTGAACTCGCAATAAGTGACCCAGGTTTAACGAGCGCACAGCTCGATTGGGCCCCAACGGGAATTGCATTAGAGTTTACCTATGAGAAAACTCCGATAGACTTGTTACTCATGAGCGATAGTAGCTTAGCTGCCATAGCCACAGTGGGCGTATTGGCGTCTGTCGCGATACCGCAGTATCAAGAATACACAGTGCGTTCAAAAGTTTTAGAATCCTATAACGAAAGCAAAAAGCTGCAGAATGAACTAATAGAGTATTACTTAGTTAACGAAAGCTTCCCCGATAGCGAGGCCGTGGAAGAACTGTATTTTGCCGACCTAAGTAGCGAGTTTATTTATTACACCGAGATAGAAGCGGGCACAGGTATTGTTACGATTTACTTAGACATAAATTCGACCATGTGATCTTCCCCCGATAAAATGGACACCTCGGGATTCACGCTGCCATTTGTTCATAATTAATTGGCGACATATACCCAATGCCTGAGTGTAACCTCACCGTGTTATAAAATTTATTTATATACCTGCTAAGCTCAGATCGCAACTCTTCTATTCCTTTAAAATAGGTTTGCCGGATTAACTCACCTTTTAAAGAATGGTAAAACGATTCCATGAACGCATTATCTGTACAATGCCCTGGTCGATTGACACTGTGATGCATACCATATTTTGCCAATTCAGATTGAAAGACCGACCCAGTAAATTCAACACCTCTATCGGTGTGAAAAATAACATTCTTTGGATTGCGCCCTTTTTTGATGACATACCTTAAAGCGGCTGTCGTTAACTCCGTTGTTCTAGAATAGGATAA
>NZ_JAHKPH010000020.1 GCF_018860385.1 Reinekea forsetii
ATTAATGAATCGGCCAACGCGCGGGGAGAGGCGGTTTGCGTATTGGGCGCTAGCGGAGTGTATATACTGGCTTACTATGTTGGCACTGATGAGGGTGTCAGTGAAGTGCTTCATGTGGCAGGAGAAAAAAGGCTGCACCGGTGCGTCAGCAGAATATGTGATACAGGATATATTCCGCTTCCTCGCTCACTGACTCGCTACGCTCGGTCGTTCGACTGCGGCGAGCGGAAATGGCTTACGAACGGGGCGGAGATTTCCTGGAAGATGCCAGGAAGATACTTAACAGGGAAGTGAGAGGGCCGCGGCAAAGCCGTTTTTCCATAGGCTCCGCCCCCCTGACAAGCATCACGAAATCTGACGCTCAAATCAGTGGTGGCGAAACCCGACAGGACTATAAAGATACCAGGCGTTTCCCCCTGGCGGCTCCCTCGTGCGCTCTCCTGTTCCTGCCTTTCGGTTTACCGGTGTCATTCCGCTGTTATGGCCGCGTTTGTCTCATTCCACGCCTGACACTCAGTTCCGGGTAGGCAGTTCGCTCCAAGCTGGACTGTATGCACGAACCCCCCGTTCAGTCCGACCGCTGCGCCTTATCCGGTAACTATCGTCTTGAGTCCAACCCGGAAAGACATGCAAAAGCACCACTGGCAGCAGCCACTGGTAATTGATTTAGAGGAGTTAGTCTTGAAGTCATGCGCCGGTTAAGGCTAAACTGAAAGGACAAGTTTTGGTGACTGCGCTCCTCCAAGCCAGTTACCTCGGTTCAAAGAGTTGGTAGCTCAGAGAACCTTCGAAAAACCGCCCTGCAAGGCGGTTTTTTCGTTTTCAGAGCAAGAGATTACGCGCAGACCAAAACGATCTCAAGAAGATCATCTTATTAATCAGATAAAATATTTCTAGGCACCAATAACTGCCTTAAAAAAATTACGCCCCGCCCTGCCACTCATCGCAGTACTGTTGTAATTCATTAAGCATTCTGCCGACATGGAAGCCATCACAAACGGCATGATGAACCTGAATCGCCAGCGGCATCAGCACCTTGTCGCCTTGCGTATAATATTTGCCCATGGTGAAAACGGGGGCGAAGAAGTTGTCCATATTGGCCACGTTTAAATCAAAACTGGTGAAACTCACCCAGGGATTGGCTGAGACGAAAAACATATTCTCAATAAACCCTTTAGGGAAATAGGCCAGGTTTTCACCGTAACACGCCACATCTTGCGAATATATGTGTAGAAACTGCCGGAAATCGTCGTGGTATTCACTCCAGAGCGATGAAAACGTTTCAGTTTGCTCATGGAAAACGGTGTAACAAGGGTGAACACTATCCCATATCACCAGCTCACCGTCTTTCATTGCCATACGAAATTCCGGATGAGCATTCATCAGGCGGGCAAGAATGTGAATAAAGGCCGGATAAAACTTGTGCTTATTTTTCTTTACGGTCTTTAAAAAGGCCGTAATATCCAGCTGAACGGTCTGGTTATAGGTACATTGAGCAACTGACTGAAATGCCTCAAAATGTTCTTTACGATGCCATTGGGATATATCAACGGTGGTATATCCAGTGATTTTTTTCTCCATTTTAGCTTCCTTAGCTCCTGAAAATCTCGATAACTCAAAAAATACGCCCGGTACTGATGAATCCCCTAATGATTTTGGTAAAAATCATTAAGTTAAGGTGGATACACATCTTGTCATATGATCAAATGGTTTCGCGAAAAATCAATAATCAGACAACAAGATGTGCGAACTCGATATTTTACACGACTCTCTTTACCAATTCTGCCCCGAATTACACTTAAAACGACTCAACAGCTTAACGTTGGCTTGCCACGCATTACTTGACTGTAAAACTCTCACTCTTACCGAACTTGGCCGTAACCTGCCAACCAAAGCGAGAACAAAACATAACATCAAACGAATCGACCGATTGTTAGGTAATCGTCACCTCCACAAAGAGCGACTCGCTGTATACCGTTGGCATGCTAGCTTTATCTGTTCGGGCAATACGATGCCCATTGTACTTGTTGACTGGTCTGATATTCGTGAGCAAAAACGACTTATGGTATTGCGAGCTTCAGTCGCACTACACGGTCGTTCTGTTACTCTTTATGAGAAAGCGTTCCCGCTTTCAGAGCAATGTTCAAAGAAAGCTCATGACCAATTTCTAGCCGACCTTGCGAGCATTCTACCGAGTAACACCACACCGCTCATTGTCAGTGATGCTGGCTTTAAAGTGCCATGGTATAAATCCGTTGAGAAGCTGGGTTGGTACTGGTTAAGTCGAGTAAGAGGAAAAGTACAATATGCAGACCTAGGAGCGGAAAACTGGAAACCTATCAGCAACTTACATGATATGTCATCTAGTCACTCAAAGACTTTAGGCTATAAGAGGCTGACTAAAAGCAATCCAATCTCATGCCAAATTCTATTGTATAAATCTCGCTCTAAAGGCCGAAAAAATCAGCGCTCGACACGGACTCATTGTCACCACCCGTCACCTAAAATCTACTCAGCGTCGGCAAAGGAGCCATGGGTTCTAGCAACTAACTTACCTGTTGAAATTCGAACACCCAAACAACTTGTTAATATCTATTCGAAGCGAATGCAGATTGAAGAAACCTTCCGAGACTTGAAAAGTCCTGCCTACGGACTAGGCCTACGCCATAGCCGAACGAGCAGCTCAGAGCGTTTTGATATCATGCTGCTAATCGCCCTGATGCTTCAACTAACATGTTGGCTTGCGGGCGTTCATGCTCAGAAACAAGGTTGGGACAAGCACTTCCAGGCTAACACAGTCAGAAATCGAAACGTACTCTCAACAGTTCGCTTAGGCATGGAAGTTTTGCGGCATTCTGGCTACACAATAACAAGGGAAGACTTACTCGTGGCTGCAACCCTACTAGCTCAAAATTTATTCACACATGGTTACGCTTTGGGGAAATTATGAGGGGATCTCTCAGCGCCCGGTAGTGATCTTATTTCATTATGGTGAAAGTTGGAACCTCTTACGTGCCGATCAACGTCTCATTTTCGCCAAAAGTTGGCCCAGGGCTTCCCGGTATCAACAGGGACACCAGGATTTATTTATTCTGCGAAGTGATCTTCCGTCACAGGTATTTATTCGGCGCAAAGTGCGTCGGGTGATGCTGCCAACTTACTGATTTAGTGTATGATGGTGTTTTTGAGGTGCTCCAGTGGCTTCTGTTTCTATCAGCTGTCCCTCCTGTTCAGCTACTGACGGGGTGGTGCGTAACGGCAAAAGCACCGCCGGACATCAGCGCCATTCGCCATTCAGGCTGCGCAACTGTTGGGAAGGGCGATCGGTGCGGGCCTCTTCGCTATTACGCCAGCTGGCGAAAGGGGGATGTGCTGCAAGGCGATTAAGTTGGGTAACGCCAGGGTTTTCCCAGTCACGACGTTGTAAAACGACGGCCAGTGCCAAGCTTGCATGCCTGCAGCCGGCCAGCCTCGCAGAGCAGGATTCCCGTTGAGCACCGCCAGGTGCGAATAAGGGACAGTGAAGAAGGAACACCCGCTCGCGGGTGGGCCTACTTCACCTATCCTGCCCGGCTGACGCCGTTGGATACACCAAGGAAAGTCTACACGAACCCTTTGGCAAAATCCTGTATATCGTGCGAAAAAGGATGGATATACCGAAAAAATCGCTATAATGACCCCGAAGCAGGGTTATGCAGCGGAAAAGCGCTGTCTAGATTACTTGTACAGCTCGTCCATGCCGCCGGTGGAGTGGCGGCCCTCGGCGCGTTCGTACTGTTCCACGATGGTGTAGTCCTCGTTGTGGGAGGTGATGTCCAACTTGATGTTGACGTTGTAGGCGCCGGGCAGCTGCACGGGCTTCTTGGCCTTGTAGGTGGTCTTGACCTCAGCGTCGTAGTGGCCGCCGTCCTTCAGCTTCAGCCTCTGCTTGATCTCGCCCTTCAGGGCGCCGTCCTCGGGGTACATCCGCTCGGAGGAGGCCTCCCAGCCCATGGTCTTCTTCTGCATTACGGGGCCGTCGGAGGGGAAGTTGGTGCCGCGCAGCTTCACCTTGTAGATGAACTCGCCGTCCTGCAGGGAGGAGTCCTGGGTCACGGTCACCACGCCGCCGTCCTCGAAGTTCATCACGCGCTCCCACTTGAAGCCCTCGGGGAAGGACAGCTTCAAGTAGTCGGGGATGTCGGCGGGGTGCTTCACGTAGGCCTTGGAGCCGTACATGAACTGAGGGGACAGGATGTCCCAGGCGAAGGGCAGGGGGCCACCCTTGGTCACCTTCAGCTTGGCGGTCTGGGTGCCCTCGTAGGGGCGGCCCTCGCCCTCGCCCTCGATCTCGAACTCGTGGCCGTTCACGGAGCCCTCCATGTGCACCTTGAAGCGCATGAACTCCTTGATGATGGCCATGTTATCCTCCTCGCCCTTGCTCACCATGCTTAATTTCTCCTCTTTAATTCCCGGGTACCGAGCTCGAATTCGTAATCATGTCATAGCTGTTTCCTGTGTGAAATTGTTATCCGCTCACAATTCCACACAACATACGAGCCGGAAGCATAAAGTGTAAAGCCTGGGGTGCCTAATGAGTGAGCTAACTCACATTAATTGCGTTGCGCTCACTGCCCGCTTTCCAGTCGGGAAACCTGTCGTGCCAGCTGC
>NZ_JAHKPH010000021.1 GCF_018860385.1 Reinekea forsetii
CGGATTGGTGAATCGTATTCAACGTGAGACGTTGAAATAGTGATACCACGCTCACGCTCTTCAGGAGCGTTATCGATACCGTCGAATGCAACGGCAGCGCCGCCCCAAACTTCAGCACAAACACGCGTTAGCGCAGCTGTTAAAGTTGTTTTACCATGGTCAACGTGACCAATTGTGCCCACGTTAACGTGGGGCTTAGTACGTTCAAATGTAGCCTTACCCATTTTAAGATCCTCTAAGTTTAGCGGTAGCTAATTAAGATTTTTTAATAATTTCTTCTACAACATTCGCAGGAGCTTCATTGTACTGCGCAAACTCCATTGTATAAGACGCTCGGCCTTGCGATAGCGATCGCAATGCGGTTGCATAACCAAACATTTCCGACAACGGTACTTCAGCGTTGATGATTTTACCCATCGGACTGTCTTCCATACCTTGAACGGTGCCTCGACGACGGTTTAAATCGCCCATGACATCGCCCATGTAGTCTTCAGGCGTTACCACCTCAACCTTCATTACCGGTTCGAGTAATGCTGGGTCTGCCTGTTCTTTAAGTTTGCGTACAGCCATAGATGCTGCAACTTTAAACGCCATTTCGTTTGAGTCAACATCATGATACGAACCATCAAACAATGTGGCTTTAAGCCCCAATAATGGGTAACCCGCCAACACACCGTTTTTCATTTGTTCGGCAATGCCTTTCTCAACCGCTGGGATAAATTCCTTAGGAACAGATCCGCCGACTGTTTCATTTACAAACTCTAGCTTTTCAGCATTCGGGTCGTCTGCCAATTCGAACTTAACAATAACGTGACCATACTGACCACGGCCGCCCGACTGACGTGCAAATTTAGAATCAACATTGCATCCTTTACGAATGCGTTCACGGTAAGCTACTTGCGGTGCACCCACATTAGCTTCAACGTTGAACTCACGGCGCATTCGATCAACAATAATGTCTAGGTGTAATTCACCTTGACCACCAATGATCGTTTGGCCAGTCTCTTCATCTGTATGCACTTTAAAAGATGGATCTTCTTGCGCAAGTTTACCGAGTGCAACGCCCATCTTTTCTTGGTCAGCTTTGGTTCTTGGCTCAACGGCGACTGAAATTACCGGCTCAGGAAAATCCATACGCTCTAAGGTGACGATATGATTCGGATCACAGAAGGTATCTCCTGTAACCACTTCTTTCATACCGATAAGCGCGCCAATATCACCTGCCATCAGCTCTTTGATTTCTTCTCGATTGTTCGCATGCATTTGCACCATGCGACCCACTCGATCTTTTTTGCCTCGTACCGAGTTATATACTGCATCACCCGATTTAAGGATGCCGCCGTATACACGTACAAAGGTTAAAGTGCCCACAAAGGGATCTGTTGCAATTTTAAACGCTAACGCTGCAAAAGGTGCGTCATCGTCTACAGAAACAGTCGTGTGAGATTCATCCGGTAAAATACCGTCAATGGCTTTAACTTCGGTAGGAGAAGGCATGTATTCGATTACACTGTCGAGAACCGCTTGCACACCTTTGTTTTTAAATGCTGAACCACAATGAGTTAGAACGATTTCACCAGCGATAGTACGGGCACGCAAACCGGCCTTAATATCATCTTCTGAAAGCGTTTCTGTCTCCATGTACTTTTCCATCAGATCGTCATTCGCTTCGGCCGCAGCTTCAACGAGGTGCAATCTGTATTCATCGGCTAAGTCTTGAAGTTCGGCAGGGATGTCGCCGTAATCGAAAGTCATACCATTGTCTGCTTCGTTCCAATGGATAGACTTCATCTTAATAAGGTCAACGACACCTTTGAATTCATCTTCAGCACCAATCGGCAATTGCAATGCAACTGGATTCGCACCGACACGTTCTTTTAACTGCGTTAATACACGGAAAAAATCAGCACCCGTTCGGTCCATCTTATTGACGAAAACCATTCGAGGAACGTGATATTTATTCGCTTGCCGCCAAACCGTCTCGGTTTGAGGCTGCACACCAGACGATGCACAAAGCACCACAACAGCACCATCGAGTACTCTGAGAGAACGTTCAACTTCAATAGTGAAGTCTACGTGCCCAGGGGTATCAATAATGTTGATGCGGTGATTTTCGAACTGTTGGGCCATACCGGACCAAAAGCAAGTTGTAGCCGCGGAGGTGATAGTGATACCACGCTCCTGCTCTTGCTCCATCCAGTCCATCGTTGCTGCACCGTCATGTACTTCACCGAGCTTATGCGACAAACCGGTGTAATAAAGCACACGCTCAGTAGTTGTGGTTTTACCCGCATCTACGTGCGCAACGATACCAATATTCCGGTATCGTGCCAGGGGAGTTTTACGAGCCACGGCTACGTCTCCAGTTATATTAGAAGCGGTAGTGAGAGAATGCCTTGTTGGCGTCAGCCATACGATGCACGTCTTCACGTTTCTTAACTGCTGCACCCTTACCTTCAGCTGAGTCTAATAGCTCACCCGCTAAGCGCTGACGCATACTTTTTTCGCCACGTTTACGTGCAGCTTCAACTAACCAACGCATGGCTAGAGCTTCACGACGAGAAGGGCGAACTTCTACAGGAACCTGGTAAGTAGCACCACCAACACGACGAGATTTAACCTCGACCAGTGGAGCAATACTTTCTAAAGATTTCTCGAAAACTTCGAGAGGGTTTTCGTTACCCTTATCTTGAACGATGTCTAAAGCACCGTACACGATCTTTTCAGCGATAGATTTCTTGCCATCAACCATGATGTGGTTCATGAACTTCGCTAAAGTTTGGTTACCAAATTTAGGATCTGGTAATATTTCACGCTTTGCAGCGACGCGTCTTCTTGGCATTGATAAGCCCCTTATATTAGGTCTTCAGGCAGATCTGAGGTATACGCGTTCCAAAAAGGACATGCAGAACCCAGCCTTACTGCTTATTCTGAGACTAAAAAATTATTTACAGGTGTTTAGCTCTTAGGACGTTTAGTACCGTACTTAGAACGAGCCTGTTTACGATCGTTAACACCAGAAGTATCTAGTGCACCACGAACTGTGTGGTAACGAACACCCGGTAAATCTTTAACACGACCACCACGGATTAGAACAACACTGTGCTCTTGAAGGTTGTGACCTTCACCGCCGATGTACGAAGAAACTTCGTAACCGTTAGTTAAACGAACACGACAAACTTTACGTAATGCTGAGTTCGGTTTCTTTGGTGTAGTAGTGTATACGCGAGTACATACGCCACGACGTTGCGGGCATGCTTCTAACGCTCTTACTGCACTTGCGGCTGTAATACGCTTACGCGGTTTACGAACCAATTGGTTAATTGTAGCCATTTAAGCCTCTTCTCTTGTTTCACTTTCCGTGACATAACAATACCCGAGCGGACAACCCACTCAGGTATTGAGGGTGCGCGATTCTACGTCATCGCGCATTTCTTAGTCAATAGCTAGCTGAAAAAGGATTATCTAACCCTGTATCAGCCAGCATACTGCCTATTTGTTTAACGCTTGGCTTAAAGCTGCTTCGACTTCAGATGCACTGATAGTCGGCTTTTCACCGGTGCGTTCTAGGCGCTTGCGCTTACGTTCCGCATGGTAGGCTAAGCCTGTACCTGCTGGAATTAAGCGACCCACAACCACGTTTTCTTTCAATCCGCGTAAGTAATCACGTTTGCCCGTTACCGCACCTTCAGTCAATACTCGAGTCGTTTCCTGGAACGACGCGGCAGAGATGAAAGATTCAGTCGCTAGCGATGCTTTCGTAATACCTAATAGCACACGTTCAAACTTAGCTTCTTGCTTATTTTGCTCGTTCGCAGCGTCGTTACCTTCAAGTAGATTCATGTATTCTACCTGATCGCCTTTAATGAAGTTGGTGTCGCCACTATCGGTGATAAGGGCTTTACGCAACATCTGACGGGTAATAACTTCGATGTGCTTATCGTTAATTACAACGCCTTGTAAGCGATAAACTTCCTGAATCTCTTTCACGATATATTTCGCAAGAGCTTCAACACCCAATACACGCAAAATATCATGTGGATTCATCGGTCCATCAGACAAGACTTCACCTTTCTCAACGTGCTCACCTTCGAATACGTTCATTTGACGCCATTTAGGAATCAATTCTTCGTAGCCTTCAGAGCCGTCAGTAGGGGTAATGACAATACGCTTCTTGCCTTTCGTTTCTTTACCGAAACTGAAAGTACCTGAGATCTCCGCAAGAATGGCTGATTCTTTAGGCTTACGAGCCTCAAATAAATCTGCAACACGCGGTAGACCACCGGTAATATCTTTGTTACCACTGCTTTCCTGTGGAATACGTGCAAGTACGTCACCAACACTCACTTCAGCGCCGTCTGACAAGCTCAACAGAGCGCCATCTGGTAAGAAGTATTGTACGGGTTGATTGGTGTTACCAATCATCACTTCGTTGCCGTCGCCATCTAGCATCTTGATCAACGGACGAATTTCTTTACCCGCTGCATTACGCTGTGCCTGTGGAATAACTTCTGTACTGCTAACACCGGTCAATTCATCAACCTTACGGTTAATGGTGACGCCTTCGTCCATACCAATGAACTGCAACTTACCGTTGTTTTCAGCAACGATTGGGTGTGTGTGTGGATCCCAGCGAACAATAACTTCACCCGCATCCACTTTAGCACCGTGTTGAACGCTAACAACAGAACCGTAAGGAAGCTTATAACGCTCACGCTCACGACCGTTTTCATCAGCAATCGCCAACAATCCAGAACGGCTGACCACTACTAGGTGACCATCTTCACGGGTTACTGTCTTCACATTGTGAAGATGTACAGAACCACCGTGACGAACTTGAATGTTATCGACAGCAGATGAGCTAGAGGCTGCACCACCAATGTGGAACGTACGCATCGTTAACTGTGTACCCGGCTCACCAATTGACTGAGCCGCAATAATACCAACAGCCTCACCAATGTTAATACGGTGGCCACGTGCTAAGTCACGTCCGTAACACTGAGCACAAATACCGAAGCGTGTATCACAGGTAATTGGCGAACGTACTTTGATGAGATCGATGCTGTGCGTGTTCAACAACTCAACAGACTTCTCATCGAACATGGTACCTGCAGGCACAACGGTTTCATTTGTATTTGGATCAAGTACATCACCCGCGGCTACTCGGCCTAATACCAACTCAGTAAGTGGTACAACAATATCACCACCATCAATAATTGGTTCAAGCGTAACACCGGCCTCTGTACCACAATCTTCTTCAGTTACCACAACATCTTGAGCTACGTCTACAAGACGACGTGTTAAGTAACCCGATGATGCTGTCTTCAATGCCGTATCGGCCAAACCTTTACGAGCACCGTGGGTAGAGATGAAGTATTCACCAACCGACAGACCTTCACGGAAGTTTGCCTTAATTGGGTTTTCAATAATTGAGCCATCTGGCTTAGCCATCAAACCACGCATACCTGCTAGCTGACGAATCTGGGTGGCACTACCACGTGCACCTGAATCGGCCATCATAAATACGGCGTTGAATGAGTCTTGCTCAACTTCATTACCATCTCTATCGGTAACAAATTCTTTAGAAATACCTTCCATCATCGCTTTAGCAATTTGGTCGTTTGAACGTGACCATAAATCGACAACTTTGTTGTATTTCTCGCCCTGAGTAATTAAACCCTGAGCAAACTGTTCTTCAACTTCTTGTACTTCCGCTTCAGAAGCGGCCAAGATGTCGTATTTCGCTTGTGGAATAACAAAGTCATTCACACCAATTGAAGCACCTGACTTAGTTGCGTAACTAAAGCCCATGTACATGATTTGGTCAGCGAAAATAACTGTTTCTTTTAATCCAACCGAGCGATAACACTCGTTCAATAAACCAGAAATTGCTTTCTTTTTCATTGGTTTGTTGAACATTTCAAACGGCATGCCTTCCGGCGCGATCGAATAAAGAATTGAACGACCAACAGTAGTATCTTTGATCGTAGATGTCTCTACTCGCTCACCATCTTCGGTGTAGCTCACTTCGTTAATACGAACTTTAACCATGGCTTGCAACGCAACTTGACCCGCACCATAAGCACGTTCAACTTCTGCGATGTTAGAGAACACCATGTTTTCGCCTTTCGCATTTAAGCGGCCACGAGTCATGTAATACAGACCCAAGACAACGTCTTGCGAAGGAACAATAATCGGTTCACCCGATGCTGGCGATAAGATGTTGTTGGTAGACATCATCAACGCACGTGCTTCCAGTTGCGCTTCTAGCGTCAACGGAATGTGTACAGCCATTTGGTCACCGTCGAAGTCGGCGTTATAGGCCGCACAAACTAACGGGTGCAAGTTAATAGCCTTACCTTCAATCAACACGGGTTCAAACGCTTGAATACCCAAACGGTGAAGTGTTGGTGCACGGTTAAGCATTACTGGGTGTTCACGAATCACTTCGTCTAGGATGTCCCAAACGATCGGCTCTTCGCGTTCAACCATCTTTTTAGCCGCTTTGATCGTCGTTGCTAAACCACGGTGCTCTAGCTTGCTAAAAATGAATGGCTTGAATAATTCCAATGCCATCTTCTTAGGAAGACCACACTGATGTAAACGTAGAGTAGGTCCTACAACGATCACCGAACGACCAGAGTAATCTACACGCTTACCAAGTAAGTTTTGACGGAAACGACCTTGCTTACCTTTAATCATGTCAGCCAAAGATTTCAGTGGGCGACGGTTTGAGCCAGTAATAGCTCGACCGCGACGACCGTTATCTAACAAGGCATCAACAGATTCTTGAAGCATACGTTTTTCGTTACGAACGATGATGTCTGGTGCCGCTAACTCTAACAAACGCTTTAAACGGTTGTTACGGTTGATCACGCGACGGTATAAATCGTTCAAGTCAGAGGTTGCAAAACGGCCACCATCTAACGGTACTAACGGACGTAAATCTGGTGGTAATACAGGAAGAACTTGCATCACCATCCACGTCGGCAAGTTGCCCGACTTATGGAAAGCTTCTAGCAACTTCAATCGCTTAGACAGTTTCTTGATTTTAGTTTCTGAGTTAGTTGCTGGAATCGCTTCACGCAACTCAGCAATATCAGCTTCTAAATCAATCGCTTCTAATAATTTCTGTACCGCTTCAGCACCCATTCGGGCGTCGAAGTCATCACCGAATTCTTCGATCGCTTCGTAGTATTCTTCATCTGTTAAAAGCTGTGCTTTTTCTAGGCTAGTTAAGCCTGGATCGATCACAACAAATGATTCGTAATACAAAATGCGTTCAATATCACGCAACGTCATATCAAGCATTAAGCCGATACGAGATGGCAAAGATTTTAAGAACCAAATGTGTGCTACTGGTGCCGCTAATTCAATATGACCCATGCGCTCACGACGCACTTTAGATTGGGTAACTTCAACGCCACACTTTTCACAGATAACACCACGATGCTTTAAACGCTTATACTTTCCGCATAGGCATTCGTAGTCTTTAATGGGTCCAAAAATACGCGCACAAAACAAACCATCACGCTCTGGCTTGAATGTACGGTAGTTAATTGTTTCTGGCTTTTTTACTTCACCGAAAGACCAAGAACGGATCATATCCGGAGAGGCCAAGCCAATACGTATAGAGTCAAACTCTTCCGCTTGGCCTTGGGTTTTCAGTAAATTTAATAAATCTTTCATGTTTCAGCTCCGCAGGGAGTTGGCAACTTAGGCGGCAACTAGTGCCGCCCGCCCGTTCACTTAGTCTTCGTTTTCCAGTTCCATATCGATACCTAGAGAGCGGATTTCTTTCACTAATACGTTGAAAGATTCCGGCATACCAGGCTCCATACGGTGATCACCATCGACGATGTTTTTATACATCTTCGTACGGCCATTCACGTCATCTGATTTCACTGTCAACATTTCTTGCAAGGTGTAAGCGGCACCATAAGCTTCAAGCGCCCATACTTCCATCTCACCGAATCGCTGACCACCAAATTGCGCTTTACCGCCCAATGGCTGCTGAGTCACAAGACTGTAAGAACCAGTCGAACGAGCATGCATCTTGTCGTCGACCAAATGGTTCAACTTCAACATGTACATGTAACCGACTGTGGTTTTGTTTTCAAACGCATTACCGGTACGACCATCCCATAGTTGGATCTGACCGCTGTCGTCCATTCCTGCTAGGCGTAACAAACCTTTAACTTCAGATTCTGCAGCACCATCAAAGACTGGCGTCGCGATGGGTACACCACCACTTAAGTTTTTCGCCAACTCTTTAATTTCTTCGTCTGAGAAATCACCTAAAGTTTCTGTACGGTAGCCTTCGCCAGATTCGTTATAAACCTGACCTAGGAAATCACGAACTTCTGCAATAGAACGCTGCTCTTCAACCATTTCGTTGATACGATCGCCCAAGCCTTTAGCTGCTGCACCTAAGTGAGTTTCTAAAACCTGACCAACGTTCATACGAGACGGTACACCTAACGGGTTAAGAACCACGTCTACAGGGTTACCTTTTTCATCGTATGGCATATCTTCGATAGGCATAATGACCGAGATAACACCTTTGTTACCGTGACGACCAGCCATTTTATCACCTGGCTGAATACGACGTTTCACAGCAAGGTAAACTTTAACGACTTTTAATACGCCAGGGTTTAGATCATCACCCGACTGAAGCTTACGCTTCTTGTCATCAAAGCGTTCTTCTTGCTCTGCTTTACGTTCTTTAAGCTGGTTTTCAGAAGACTCTAACGCGGCGGCTGCGGCTTCATCTTGCAAGCGCAACTTGAACCAATCAGCACGTGGAAGCTGGTTCAAGTATTCTTCTGTCAGCGTATCGCCTTTGCTTAAGTTTGGACCGCCAGCAACGCTTTGACCAATCAGCTGAGCAGCTAAACGCTCGTATACCGCATTTTCAATGATACGGAATTCAGCGTTAAGATCTTTACGGAACTCTTCAAGCGCTTGACGTTCAATATCTTTAGAACGTTGATCGCGTTCAACACCATCACGTGTGAAAGTTTGAACATCGATAACCGTTCCACGCATGCCGCCTTTAACTCGTAGAGAAGTGTCTTTAACATCAGACGCTTTCTCACCGAAAATGGCACGAAGTAGTTTTTCTTCAGGAGTAAGCTGAGTTTCACTCTTCGGCGTTACTTTGCCGACGAGAATGTCACCAGGACCTACTTCAGCACCGATATAAACGATACCCGACTCATCTAATTTACCAAGCGCTGCTTCACCAACGTTAGGGATATCAGCTGAAATTTCTTCTGCGCCCAACTTGGTATCACGTGCGATACAGGTTAATTCTTGAATGTGGATAGACGTAAATCGATCTTCCTGTACAACCTTTTCAGAAACCAAGATGGAGTCTTCGTAGTTATAACCATTCCAAGGCATAAAGGCGATACGCATGTTTTGCCCTAATGCGAGTTCACCTAAGTCAACAGATGGACCGTCAGCTAATACATCGCCACGAGCAATCATGTCACCTTGACGCACAATAGTACGCTGGTTAATACACGTGTTTTGGTTAGAGCGGGTGTACTTAGTTAAGTTGTAGATATCAACACCGGCGTCATCTTCACCGATTTCGCTATCTTGTACCTTAACTACGATACGAGAAGCATCTACAAACTCAACCACACCACCACGATCGGCTACGACACAAACGCCGGAGTCAATCGCTACGTTACGCTCGATGCCTGTACCCACAAGTGGTTTATCAGACTTTAAAGTCGGAACGGCTTGACGTTGCATGTTCGAGCCCATTAAGGCTCGGTTAGCATCATCGTGCTCTAAGAATGGAATAAGTGATGCTGCAACCGATACAACTTGACGAGGAGAGACATCCATCATGTCAACTTTATCGAGCGCCGCTAATGTAAATTCATTCTGGTGGCGTACCTGAACAAATTCACCTTCAATCATGCCCTTATCGTTAACCGGTACGTTTGCCTGTGCAATGGTATGCTTGGCTTCGTCGATAGCAGATAAATAAACGATTTCATCGGTCACTTTACCGTTTTCAACTTTACGGTAAGGCGTCTCTAAGAAACCATAGTGGTTTGTTCGAGCATAAGTTGAAAGGGTGTTGATCAAACCAATGTTTGGACCTTCTGGCGTTTCAATCGGACAAACACGACCATAGTGAGTCGGATGTACGTCTCGCACCTCAAAGCCAGCACGCTCACGCGTTAAGCCGCCTGGACCTAATGCAGAAACACGACGCTTGTTGGTAATACCAGACAACGGGTTGTTTTGATCCATGAACTGAGATAACTGAGAAGAACCAAAGAATTCTTTGATTGCTGCAGCTACAGGCTTAGCGTTCACTAAGTCTTGCGGCATTAGGCCTTCGCTTTCAGCCATAGACAAACGTTCACGAACCGCACGTTCAACTCGAACCAAACCTACTCGGAATTGGTTTTCTGCCATTTCGCCAACAGAACGAACACGACGGTTACCAAGGTGGTCGATATCATCGACGCCGCCTTTACCGTTACGAATATCAACCAATGTTTTTAAAACATCAACGATATCTTCACGGCTCAGTGTGCCTTCGCCTGTATCTTCATCACGCCCTAAACGACGGTTGAACTTCATGCGTCCAACAGTTGAAAGATCGTAACGATCGGCAGAGAAGAAAAGGTTTTGGAATAAAGTTTCCGCAGACTCTTTCGTTGGTGGCTCACCAGGACGCATCATACGGTAGATTTCTACCAGAGCTTCCAATGGCGTGCTGGTCGGATCGTTTCGTAGTGTGTCAGAAACAAACGGACCGCAATCTAAGTCATTGGTATAAAGCGTTTCAAAAGATTTAATCTTTTGAGCTCGGAATTGCTCAAGTACTTCTAATGTGATTTCATCGTTACAGTTAGCAAGAATTTCACCGGTACTTGAATCAATAATATCAGTAGCAAGTGCTTTACCCAGTAAGAACGTATCAGGTACTTCTACTGAGGTTAGTTTAGCCGTTTTAAAATCACGGATATGACGAGCCGTAATACGGCGGCCTTCTTCAACTAATACATTGCCTTTAGAATCTTTTATTTCGAATGCCGCTGTTTCGCCTTTTAAGCGCTCAGGCACAACATCCATAGAGAATGCATCGTCTTTTAAGCTGAATCCTACACGCTCGAAGAACATGTCCAAGATTTCTTGATTTGTAAACTCTAATGCGCGAAGCAAAATAGTTGCCGGCAGTTTACGACGACGATCGATACGGACGAATACTTGATCTTTAGGATCAAATTCGAAATCTAACCATGATCCACGGTAAGGAATCACGCGTGCAGAATGCAATAGCTTACCAGAGCTATGCGTCTTACCCTTATCATGATCATAGAACACACCTGGTGAACGGTGCAGCTGAGATACAACAACCCGCTCTGTACCATTTACAATAAAGGTGCCGTTATCAGTCATCAATGGGATCTCGCCCATGTAGACTTCTTGTTCCTTGATGTCCTTTATCGCTTTGCTCGAAGATTCTTTATCATAAATAATCAATCGAACTTTTACGCGCAGAGGAGCGGAATAGGTTACACCACGTAATTGACATTCTTTAACGTCAAACGCAGGCTTGCCCAATTTATAGCTGACGTATTCAAGCGCCGCATTTCCAGAATAACTTACAATTGGAAATACAGACTTAAATGCAGCGTGCAACCCGCTATCTTGACGCTCAGCAGCGTCTAGATCTGCTTGTAGAAAACTCCGGTAGGAGTCCAACTGTATAGCCAGTAGGTATGGAATGTCCATAACCGGCTCTAGTTTACCGAAATTCTTACGAATTCGTTTCTTTTCGGTATAAGAATATGCCATCAGCAATCCCCAGCTTGTTCACCAACGGTGTGTCTGGTGGTTTACCGCATAAAATGCGGTGAATCGGATATCAGTTATCAGCAGACAGGTCTAATAACTCCGACTTTCACTTCCTGTGCGCCCCATTATCGAGAGGCCCCAAGTGCAAAATCTCGCACTTTGTTCCAGACTACAAGAAAAACTCCTGCAGTGTAAATATTGTATCCCTGTAAGACAGGAAAAGGCCGGTAACCTATTAGGCTACCAGCCAATCAAATTGAGCAGCTAAGGCCACTCAATTTAAATTGAATTACTTCAATTCTACAGAAGCACCCGCTTCAGTTAGCTTAGCTTGAATTTCTTCAGCTTCAGCTTTCTCTACGCCTTCTTTAATTGCAGAAGGAACAGCGTCTACTAAACCTTTAGCTTCTTTCAAGCCAAGGCCAGTAACTTCACGTACTGCTTTAATTACGTTTACTTTCTTGTCGCCAACAGCAGTCAACATTACGTCGAACTCAGTCTGTTCAGCTGCACCGCCAGCTTCGCCAGCAGGACCAGCGGCTACAGCAGCTGCTGCAGATACGCCAAATTTTTCTTCCATTGCTTCGATCAATTCAACAACGTCTTTTACAGACATCTCAGCAACTGCATTAATGATATCGTCTTTAGTCAGAGACATGACATAATTCCTAATCTGTTTGGGTTAACCCCAATAAACCGTTAATAAGCAAAGTAATTTCTAAATGAAATTACGCTGCTTCCTGTTCTTTTTGGTCGCGTAAAGCAGCCAATGTACGTACTAACTTGCCAGCAGACGCTTCTTTCATCACGCTCATTAACTTCGCGATAGCTTCGTCGTATGTTGGTAGTTTCGCCAATTGATCGACAGGAGTAATTTCCCCTTCGAACATTGCAGCTTTAAGTTCCAACTTGTCGTTTTCTTTCGCAAAATCAGACAAGATACGGGCGCCCGCACCTGGATGATCCATTGAAAAAGCGATTAAAGTTGGGCCGACGAATTGGTCAGCAAGTCCTTCGTAAGAAGAACCCTCAACTGCACGGCGAGCAAGCGTATTACGTACAACTTTTAGCCATACGCCATTGTCACGAGCTGTTGCACGCAAAGAAGTCATATCATTCACTTCAACGCCGCGTGAATCGGCGATGACGCATGACTGGGCTTCTAATGCTTTTGCAGCGACTTCCGCAACAATTGCTTTTTTGCCTTCGAGATTCAGTGCCACTGAAAAATCTCCTGATTAACAACCCTCGAAAGGGTCAGCCTATTTTCAACCTTTGCAGGTTGACCTGTTTTAACGGCAACAGAGTAAGCTCATATAATATGTGCTCGGGTTACCGTCTGCGTAGGAAATTAAGAGTTCTCACTCACCTACGGTCTTTGACTGTGCGACGCTAAGGCCGCACCCCAAAGGTTCTTAGACGCTTAGCGTGCTTAAATCTACAGTGACACCAGGACCCATAGTGGTCGATAGTGAAACTTTCTTAAGATAAACACCCTTTGCAGAAGCTGGTTTTAGCTTCTTAAGGTCTGCAAGTAATGCTTCAGCATTTTCTTTAATTGCAGTTGCGTCGAAATCAATTTTACCCACACATGCGTGGATAATACCGTTCTTGTCTGTACGGAAGCGTGCTTGACCTGCTTTAGCATTCTTAACTGCTTGAGCAACATCAGCGGTAACAGTACCTACTTTCGGGTTAGGCATCAGGCCGCGAGGACCTAACAACTGACCTAACTGACCAACAACGCGCATTGCATCTGGAGAAGCGATTACTACGCCAAAGTCCAAATCACCGCCTTTCATTAGCTCAGCAAGATCATCCATACCAACAACGTCAGCGCCAGCAGCTTTAGCTGCTTCAGCGTTATCGCCTTGAGTAAATACCGCAACACGAACTTCTTTACCTGTACCATTTGGCAGTACAGTAGAGCCACGTACGTTTTGATCTGATTTACGTGCATCGATTCCTAAGTTAACAGAGATATCTACAGACTCTACAAACTTAACAGTCGATAATTCTTTTAAAGTAGCGTAAGCCTCATCAAAACTATAAGCCTTAACCGGATCTACTTTTTCTTTTGCTAAACGAGCACGCTTAGATAACTTAGCCATTATTCTACACCCTCAACATTTAAACCCATGCTTCGAGCAGTACCAGCAATGGTACGAACCGCAGCGTCCATATCGCCTGCTGTTAAGTCAGGGTCTTTTGCAGTTGCAATTTCTTCTAATTGCGCGCGCTTAACCGTGCCAACTTTTTCAGTATTCGGGCGGCCAGAGCCACTCGTAATACCAGCTGCTTTCTTCAACAAAATCGCAGCAGGAGGAGTTTTAGTGATGAATGTAAAACTACGGTCTGCATATACTGTAATTACTACAGGAACTGGCAAACCTGGCTCAAGCTTTTGAGTCTCAGCATTGAATGCCTTACAGAATTCCATGATGTTTACACCGTGCTGACCCAACGCAGGACCTACCGGTGGACTCGGGTTAGCTTGACCCGCTTTAACTTGCAGCTTGATATAAGCTTGTACTTTCTTAGCCATTATAGCTTCCTCATTTTGGGTGCAAACGCCTAACGGCTCCCCAGTTCAACAGACAAAGACCAAAAAACCCGGCGCTAGCCAGGTTGCTTGTTCTTTGCTTCTTTTAGCTCTTCTCGACTTGCGAGAACTCCAACTCAACCGGAGTAGCACGACCAAAGATCGATACCGACACCTGTAAGCGGCTCTTTTCGTAATTCACTTTCTCGACCGTACCGTTGAAGTCTGCAAACGGACCATCGATAACACGAACCATTTCGCCTGGCTCGTAAATTGTTTTTTGCGTTGGCTTCTCAGAACCTTCTTGCACACGCTGCAAGATACCTTCGGCTTCTTTACTGGTTAGTGGCGCTGGCTTCTCTGCCGTCCCACCAATAAAGCCCATAACTCGTGGAGTATCTTTCACCAAGTGCCATGACTCGTCATTCATATCCATTTCTACTAAAACATAGCCAGGATAGAATTTACGCTCACTCTTACGCTTTTTGCCATCACGCATCTCAACAACAGACTCTGTAGGCACAAGAATTTCGCCGAAGCTATCTTGCATACCTTGAAGTTCAACCTGCTCTTTCAACGAAGCAGCTACACGCTTTTCATAACCAGAATATGCATGTACCACATACCATCGCATTGACATAATTTATTCCTTACTATCGCTCAACTATGGCTTTAACGCCTAAACCCAACAAGGTATCGACACCCCATAGGATCAACGCAACAACAAGGACAAAACCGATAACAACCATTGTTGTTTGAACAGTCTCTTGGCGAGTAGGCCAAACGACTTTACGCACTTCAACCCACGCATCACGGCGCAAGCGATTCACACTACGACCTTTCTCCGTAGTAGCTGCAACACCCAATGCTACGATCAACGCAACAAGCACAACAACGACACGAACAATCAATGACTGTTCAGCAAAGTAAAAATTTCCGTAAACCGTGCCCGCAACGAGAGCGACTACCACGATCCACTTAAACCAATCAAACGCACTGTTTGACGAATTCACTTGAGCATTCATGCAGCGATTACCTGTGCTGTTGATTACAAAATATGGCAGGCCAGGGGGGACTCGAACCCGCAACTTTCGGTTTTGGAGACCGACGCTCTACCAATTGAACTACTGGCCTATAACTTAATTGGGCGGCGGATTCTAAGCCAGCCCAGCGTGCTTTTCAAGCACTATCTGAATCTTTTTTAAATATTCTTAAGAAAGATTTGTTTGAACAAAAATCAGGTGCGCATGTTATTGAATTTTATGGAGATTTTCCAGTCTTTTCATAAAATACTTTAACAATTATTTTTACACGCCCACAAAAAAAGGTGCCGAAGCACCCTTTTCATTAACCTACCGACAAATTAGTCGATGATTTTAGCTACAACACCAGCACCAACGGTACGGCCACCTTCACGGATCGCGAAACGTAGACCTTCATCCATTGCAATAGGAGCGATTAACTCAACTTCCATCTTAATGTTGTCACCAGGCATTACCATTTCTACGCCTTCAGGAAGCTCACAAGCACCTGTTACGTCAGTTGTACGGAAGTAGAACTGCGGACGGTAACCTTTGAAGAAT
>NZ_JAHKPH010000003.1:0-77373 GCF_018860385.1 Reinekea forsetii
GCGCATGGACGCGCGAACAGCGACCCGCGTAGGTGATGCCCGCCTCCGAAGCGAATTGTTGCCACTGTTTTGAGCTGCAAGCTACGGGCTGCGAGTAAAGTCAAAACATATAACGAATCGTGCCTTCCTTTTATGTCGAACGCTCTGACTTAGCAGGAAGCTAGCTTTGGAGGTGGGTGTCACTGAAGCGGGCTTCTGAGCTAGGGATGGCGAAGTTTAGCGGCGCATGGATGCGCGAACAGCGACCCGCGTAGGTGATGCCCGCCTCCGAAGCGAGTTATGGCAACCAAATAGAAACCTGCCACTACAGCAGGTTTTGCTGTTAAGCGGATACCGTTGAAGGAAATGCGTGCCTAAAGATACGATACCAAACTTGACCAAATTGTTTTGAAAGCCTGCCCGTATTATAGGTTTGTCCGTAGCGTTCGCAGATTTCTTTTACTTTCGGCGCCAGCTCCGCATAGCGATTCGCCGGGATTTCAGGAAATAAATGGTGCTCTATTTGATGGCTCAGATTACCACTTAAAATATGAAATAATTTACCACCAGAAATGTTACTCGAGCCTTGAATTTGACGTAAATACCAATGGCCATTGCGAGTATCTTTAACCGCACTTTCAGGAAATACTTGGGCTTTATCGGTAAAATGACCGCAAAAAATAATCGTAAAAGTCCATAAACTTCTAATGATATTAGCGACCGCATTGCCTGCAAGCACTGTTAAGAATAATGGACCCGCCAGCAACGGAAAAACGACGTAGTCTTTTAAGACTTGCCATTTCATTTTTTTCCATTCTTCTTGGTTATTATCACGCAGTGATTGAAACAAAGTCTTGCCTGGTGTTTTCTCAAATTTCACATTTTGTAAAGCCACGCCCCATTCAAAAACAAACGCAAAGAAAAAGGTATAAATAGGTTGTAATAAAAACCAAGGGTTCCACTTTTGCTCCGCAAAGACCCGAATAAACCCGTAGCCGATATCTTCATCATGGCCTTCAATGTTGGTATAGGTATGGTGCTTATAATTGTGAGTTTCACGCCAGTTATCACTGGTGCCAATAATATCCCATTCATATTTCTTGCCCTCAAAAGTAGGGTCGCCCATAAAATCGAACTGGCCATGAATAACGTTATGACCTAACTCCATGTTATCGAGAATTTTTGATAACGCTAAAAATGCGACACCAAAAAACCAAACATAAGGAATGAAACTTAAAAACAACAAACCACGTCCTAAGACGCCAGTATAACGGACAGCTCGATGAATGTTTCGAATGTAACGAGCGTCTTTTTCGCCAATTTTTTTCTTAACATCAAGCTTCAGCGCATCAATTTCAGCACCAAAAGCTTCCGTTTCTGCATCAGAGAGCTTTTTATAATATTCAGACATTATAGTTCCAACGTGATATCACTGATTGCAGCGTGCATACAAGGTTTAAACATTGCGTCGTCTTCAGCGTGCACTCGTTTATCTTGTTGATCTTGCACCAATCCACTGACCTTTTTACAAGTGCAGGTATTACAAGTGCCCCGGCGGCATCCGCTAGCAATTGAAACGCCAGCTTGCTCTAAGCCGTGCAAAATGTTCATACCACTGGGAATAGACACACTGCGGCGCTGCTTAGTTAAATTAACTTGAATAGGCGCACCTGCAGAAGCAGTAGCAAAGGCCGGTGTAAAGGATTCAAACGAAAAACTATTCACCCAAGGCTGAAAACGATCTCGCAATTGGTTTACAAAACCTTCATTTCCACAAGCAAACGCCTCGACATTCGGCAAGCGCTTCTTTAAATCTTCAAACCACTGAGCCGATTCCGCAATTAACTTAGGCGTACCGTCTTCATTTCGTTCAATAAACTCTGTTTCAATAACGTGCAATCGGAACCAGTCGTTCTTTTTCGCAATTTTCTTTAAGCGTTTTATAAAAGCCAAATCTTTTTCAGACTTACCCCAATACATCAACTCAACCGGGTGGTTACGCATGCTGGTTGACCACGCTTCTAGCATACTAATGATCGGGGTAATTCCGATGCCTCCGGCTAAAAACAAGGCTGGTTTCTCTTCAAAATGAGCCATAGAAACTTCGCCATAGACATCACCTAAAGTAATCACCAACCCTTTCTTAGCGTAATTATTCAAGTAATTACTCACTTTGCCTTGGCTGACTTGCCGAGCGGTAATTCGAAATCGCCGCCCTTTCACGCGCGAAACCGAATAGCTTCGATTTAAGCGCCTGCCGTCGACTTCGACACCAATATTAATGTGCTGACCGGGTTGAATACCCTCGAAATTTGCGTTTGGCTTAAGCCATAAAGACACGGAGTCAGATGATTCTTGAACAACCTTGACGACTTTCGCCATGGCTTGATCTCGCCTTGAAATTAACCCAAACTCTTGACACCAAAAATCATAAACCTTTGCCGGCAAAACCATGTTTCTTGCCGCGCGTAACCAACTTACTGCAATACTCATATATTTCTACTACCAATTTAACCATTCAGCCAGTATAGCCTTTTATATACAGTTGTCTATTAATCTATTGAAGACAGCTATGACGATACAAGGTAGTATAGTAATCTCGTTTCGTCACCAAGGAATTTACGTGAACATCGTTCAATCGCAAGAAAAGCGCACAGCGGGCCGAAAAGCAACCATCACTCGAGATGATATCATTGCCGCAGCCATGCGATTGGTCGGCCCTAACCGAAGCGTTTCTTCGTTGAGTTTACGTGAAATAACCCGTGAAGCCGGTATAGCGCCTAATAGCTTTTATCGACACTTCGACAATACCGAAGCACTCGCCATTAGTGCGATTGAACTTGCCGGCTCAACATTAAGAACTTTAATCAAAGAAGCTCGCTTTAGAACTTCAGAGATGAATAAAGGCATCGTCCGTATGTCGGTTGAAACCTTCATTCACCAATTATATGCCGACGGGCAATACCTGCCATTGCTATTAAGAGAAGGTATCGTTGGCTCAGATCGCTTCAAGAAAGCCGTTCGAAAACAATTAGCCTATTTCGAACAAGAATTGGCCGATGACTTGCAAGCCATTGCCTTAAAAACAGGAAAAGTACCCCACCGCCCAGATTTAGTCGCAACAGCCATTACTCGCTTAGTGTTTTCCATGGGTGCAGATGCACTCGATACTTCCGTAGAACACCATCAAACTTTAATCGATGACATGGTTACTACTATCAAAATAATAATCACAGGCGCGCATGTTATTGAACATAACAAAGAGCTACTAAAGTAAACTTACGATTTGCTTGATCGACATAGCCAAACACATAACGATGACTAAAGGGCGAATTAATTTCGCCCCGCCCCAATAGATACTGTGGGCTCCAACGAATGCACCCAGCAGTTGTCCTACCATCATTACAAACCCTAACGTCCACATAACTTGCCCGCCAAAGGCAAAAACCACCAGAGAAGCAATGTTGGAAGTGAAATTTAACGGCTTAGCCATGACGGTGGCATCGATAAGATTTTTACCCCGCAAGATCACACTACTGGCCGCAAAAAAGGACCCCGTTCCCGGTCCAAAGAAACCATCATAAAACCCAATAGCGGGAACAGCGGTGTTTTTCCATTTTTGGTGTGAAATTTTTGGTGTTTTCTCAACGGCCCCTAAATTCGGGTTCATTAAAAAATACAAGGCGACCAAAACCAGCAAAACAGGCACTGCCCAGTTGAGCCACTGAGTATCGATAAGTTGAATTAAAAGCGTTCCAAGCATGGCACCTAAGCCACTCATTAACATTAATGGCCACAAACTCGCTGTACTTAGCTTTCGCTTACTTATTAATGTAATGGTTGCCGTGAACGTGCCAATAAATCCTTGGCATTTATTGGTAGCCAAGGCCGATACTGGTGATATACCAGTCATCATTAATGCTGGAAGCACTATAAGCCCTCCGCCTCCGGCTAAGGTGTCTACCCAACCAGCGATGGCTGCAACAGCAAACAACAAAACGATCAACTCAATGCTAATGTCCAACGGCAGGCCTTACTAAAAATTAATAAAGGCGCCATAGTCTATAGTTTTCGCATTGGCGTCAATTTTATTGTTCCGCTAAGGACGGCATAAGCCCAACGGCCGTTAGATGGGTCCAAACTTCGGTTTGCTGAGCTTTATTTTTTAAATTGGCTACTACAATACGATAACGCGCATCGGCCATAGAATAATTTAAACTCAACGTCACTGGATTTTGATTAATGCGCTGAAAAGCTTCAAACCAAAGTACTTCAGGTGACCGTAAGCGAGAAAGTATTTGCAAATTAGATTCGGCTCGATCAACTTCAACGCTGAATTTATTTATCGGAGCACCTAGAACGAACTGATAAATATCCCCGTTCAAACGAGTTAAAACAGTCAGTGATTTTGCGGAAAAATTTTCCGAGGTAAACATGGCACGCCAATTATCTAGCTGCGCTTGATGATGGAAACCAGAAAAATTCAACCAAGCTTCTTGCCGTGTTTCATCCCAAACCATGGATTTCATGGTGGGCAATTCCATCGTTTCATCACTGGCCATGATTCGTTTAAAAAAGGTTTCATTGAGCAACGCTGTTAAAGCCGATTTTGTGAGAGGACCAACTTGAACATAGCCCTCAATGGTTTCTGGCTTGGTCTCCATCGATGATTGCTGCTCTATTATGGGCGCACTCATTTCAATTGAGGTGTTAGGCAGACTGTTCAACGCTTGTACATCGACTACCACTGGCTCGGCACTGTTTAACTGCTCAACATTGATATTTTCGATTCCTTCGCCGGTCGCAGGCAAAGAATTCATTCGCGCTATTTCCTCTGCCGTGTAAGTGACTTCGGGCTCTAATAAAGCTGGATCTAGTGCAATGGTGGGGTTTTCGACACGCTCACCGCCGTCTCCGATCACTTTACGCAGCCTTGCACTTATGCCATTTTTTTTCAATTCATGACGCCAATACCGCAGTTCTGGCAACTCATTAATTTCGCCTAGGAATAATGCCACCGAGCCATATTCATCAATTTGGGCTAAAAATACCGGTAACGGATTTTTTTGATAGGCACGCGAATTAAAGAACTGGCGTAAACCACGATATTCCATGGCTCTAACGGCTTGCTCGATATGTTTAAATTCACCCAGTTGAAGCGTATAAGGGCCTGCTGGATAACACTTGCAGAGCTCAGCAAATTCAATAATAGGCGGCAATGATTCGCTCATATTACCAGGCACATATTGAGGTACCCTAGTATCTATTGTTGTACTCGGATTCGTTAACTCTTGAGCTTCTTTTTGCTCTGCTTCAAAAACTTGTTGTTGTTCCACCGCCTCTAAAGGCACAATATTATTGCCACCAAAATTGAGTCGTAAACCGTAGCGCCAACGCAACGAGCCTGGCATTTCACTTGAAGGCCAACCTTGATAACCGCCTTCAGCAAAAGCTCTAAAATGAGTAAAAACAGGGACGCTCATCCCAGCATCTAATCGGTAGCCCATCTCAAACTGATCTATAACTGCGCCTCCAGGCGTAGCCACATCGACACCTGAAAATAAAGCTCCCGCTAACATTTGAACGCGGAACCCTTTATCGCCCCATTGCTTTAAACCGGCCACTTCATATTGCAGAAAGTTATCTTGGTTCAGCTCGCCAAAACTCTCAGTTTCGTAGCTAATATCGCTAAAGTAGCGTGCACCGAAGTCTACGCCTAAACCTTGATCGGAAATAATTTGTACGTGAGACCCCGCTCCCCAAGCATTCACCAGTGGAGAGCTAGAGAAGCTCCCGTCTAGGCCAAACTCGGTCGCCCCGGCCGAAACGCAGAGTATCCCACCTAAAAATATTGTATTAATCGTACGCAACAATGATTGAGTCATAACAACCTATCCGATTCATCTCAATCAGGTTATCGCCCAAGCGAAGAAAACATTTAGCTATTTCGTTCATTGGTTTTAAAAAGATGGTTTCGAAAGGTAAATCTAGAAAGGCAGCTCGAATGGCTGCCCTACACTATTAACAGATCTGAAGCTTAGTTATCACTAAGTACAGCGATACCCTCAATAGACAGTTGTTCTCTTACTTCCGGTATAGAAAGTTGTTTTAAGGCGTTTCGGTTTGATAAATTTCGAGACTTAGGCGCTTTCGCTACCACCTTAAAAAAAGCAGTAAAAGAGGGCCTGTCAGGGTCGGTTCGGCTCATTATGTGATCCTTTAAAATATTCAATGTTAAATGTCGACTCAATACGAATTAAAAAGCACCGAGTCATTTTTACTGTATGACAGCTACATCCAAAAATCTGTACGTTTTTCATACAAACATTGTTGCCTTAAATTCACTTATAGGTTTATTGATAAACATTAAACCCGATGAAATTAAGATATAGCGGCCTTACAGCGACATCCATAATAAGGATTTAAATTAATAAAAACACTACACACTGCACACTTTTCGCCCAATTCTATAAATAGTTGTCAAAAATGTGATATTGGTTTGATTTTTAGTCGTTTTTCAGTGAATCGCGAGTTGAAAAAGCGGTTTGACTACTTCTTACGGTAGATTATTCCTGGGCGGCAGTGAACCATTTCATATAAATCGGACAGGCCATTTACGGCTTCTGAAGCCCCTACCATTAAGTACCCACCCGGATTTAAAATGCCGTGAATTCGAGTAAGAATGTCTTTTTTGAAGTCTGCTGTGAAGTAGATTAAAACATTCCGGCAAAAAATCGCATCAAACTTCCCTAGCATGGCATAGCTGTCTTGAAGATTAAGTAATTTAAAATCAATCATACTTGCAATCTTAGCGTCAATTTTAAACTGCCCGTTTTCAATTTCTTTGAAGTGTTTTTTCAGGCGCATCGGATCTAGCCCGCGGCCCATCGCTAAACTGGCATATTCTCCAGCCTTGGCTTGTGCCAACGCGCTGGGTGAAATATCGGTAGCTATAATTTTCTCACCACCAGCCATCACACGATGCTTAGCTTTGTAATCATTAATGATCATCGAAATTGAATAAGGCTCTTGCCCGGTAGAGCAAGCGGCAGACCAAATGCGAATAGGCTTTGCAGGTTTGCGCCCATAAAACTCAGGCAGCAGTATTTCTTCCAATATGCGATAAGGATGGTTGTCCCTAAACCATAAGGTTTCATTTGTCGTCATCGCGTCAATCACTTCGGTCCGAAGCTTTGCTTGACCAGGGCGATCTATGGTTTTTAAAAGTGCAAAGAGATTAGGTAATTCATGCTCCGCCATCAATTTGCGTAGGCGGCTAGAAACCAAATATTGCTTATTGGCTCCTAAATAAATTCCGCTGTATTTTTCTAAATAGGCACAAAATTCTTCATAGCCATCTGTCAAATCTGACATCGGTGGTTTAACTCTCTTTAGTAATCAATAAAGCCCAACTATAATTAGACTAACTCTTTAATGCTTCTTCAACATCGACCGGCATTTCGCTGCCTAAGTTTGTCATTCTTTCTATCACCACCTGTGCAAGCATATCGGGCTGGAACTTCGCTAAGAAATCGTCGGCTCCTACCTTAGACACCATGGCTTTATTAAATACCCCACTCAACGATGTATGCAACACAATGTACATATCATTCAGTTGTGGGTTATTTCTTATCTCGGCCGTTAAGGTATAGCCGTCCATCTCTGGCATTTCAATATCTGAAATTAGTACAGGGTATTTGTCGGCGGGCCTTATACCCTGATCGGCCAACTCTTTTAAATGATCCCAGGCGGCTTTACCGTCGTTAAAGGCAACCACAGAAAAACCAATTTTCTCCAGCGTTTTGGTGATTTGCTTTCGAGCGATCTTAGAATCGTCCGCGATCATAATTTCTAAATTAGGGGCTTGCTTAGCCACTTCATCGGTAATTAAATCTTCTGAAACCTCTTCATTCATCGGCGAGACTTCGGCCAGAATTTTTTCTACATCAATAATCTCAACCAATTGATCATTGTATTTTGTCACCGCGGTCAAATAATGTTCATGCCCAGTACCTTTTGGCGGCGGCTGAATATCTTCCCAGTTCATATTAATAATGCGCTCGACACCCGACACCAGGAAACCTTGAATTCGCACGTTGTACTCAGTAATAATCACAAAATGCTCTTCAATATTACTTAACGGCGGATTTCCTGTTGCCAAACTCAAATCGAGAATCGGAATGGTGCCGCCACGTATATGAGCAACACCGCGCACAACAGAACTACTTTTTGGTAGATGCGTCAGTTTTGGGCATTGCAGCACCTCTTTTACTTTAAATACGTTGATACCGTATATTTGCTCGCCTTCTAAACGAAACAGCAACAGCTCTAATCTGTTTTGGCCAACCAGCTGTGTGCGCTGGTCAACACTTTCCATTACTCCGGCCATAATTTACTCCGCTTCAAACAGGCACAGCATTTGCACATAACCATATAAATACTATTGCGCCAGAAAACTGACTTTATATGAACTGTAAGCATAGACGGCTATTTCAAGCTAACAACCGAAGATACCAATATTTTTTTGGGTTATCGGCGCAGCGCATCAAAACATTACCCTTTTTAGGGCGATTCTTTTCTCAGACCATATTTGTTGCCTGTATTTGTCTTTCACCGCAGATCGCTTTCGGTGCATCAATAGTAGACCAAATTAATACTATTATAGAGCAACATGCCCACCAAGCTGCCTCTCGGGCTCACCCGAATGTTTTGGCTGAAAACATCATAGTTTCTCCCGCCCCGCTGCACCCAACGCTGACCGCTAAAACCTGTCAAGACCTAAGCTTTCAGCAACAAGGCCAGCGCGTAGTCGGACGGCTCACAGGGAAGCTGAGCTGCAATGAACCGAATTGGTCGGCTTATGTAACCTACGAAGTCTCCGTATTTGATGACATTGTCGTTACATCTGAAGCCATTAGCCGCGGTGCAACATTGCAAGCCAGTCAATTAACCACTCGACGGGCCGATGTAGGATTGCTTAAAACAGGATATTTTAAGAATATAGACGATGTTGTGGGTTTTACGGCTAGGCGAACACTTAAGCCAGGCTTGGTTGTCACCAACTACATTGCCGAGCCACCCTATTTGGTTGAAAAAGGAGACTGGGTCACCATTGTTTCTGGCTCAGGCGCGATAAAAGTTACCGCCACAGGCGAAGCGTTAAACTCTGGCCGCTATGGCGAACAAATAACCATTCGAAACTTATCGTCTAAAGAAAAAATTAAAGCATGGATTATTAAAAAAGGGACCGTTAGCACGCGAAAATCGGCAATTTAGAAAAAATTTGATGTTTATTTCACAAAAACATTAAAGTTTCTGGCTTGCTGGCCGTTAACACCTACAGATAAGACTATTTAGAGAGGACAAAGCAATGCCTATCAACATTAATGGACCAACTTCAACTCAAGTTGATCCAAGTAAAACGCGTCAAAGCCAGTCGTCTAACGGCGTCACTCCTGAAAAAAGCGGCAATGGCACGGAATCTGCTTCTACTGAAGATGTGGTACAACTTTCCGATAAAGCCCGCGTCATGAAAGCAGTTGAATCAAGAATTCAAAATATGCCAGACGTTGACCAGGACAAAGTTGACCGCATTCGCAATGCTTTGAGCAACGGCGAATATAAGATCGATTTTGACAAGCTCGCAGACGCATTCCGACGCTTCGAATCAGGGTTGTAATTCCTGATCACTGCTAAGGGTTGCTTGCGAGCAGTCCATAACAAAGGCAGTGACTATGGAAACTCAACTTCTGACCCGTTTACAAGAGACGCTGGATGCCTCTGTAACCTTGGCACAAGAATTTAACGAACTCTTAGAAAAAGAAAAGAAACAACTGACTTCGAGCGAGCTTGAATCGGTAACCGCCCTCCTACACGACAAAGAAAAGCTCACTGAAACGCTCATGCAGCATCAAAAATCCATATTAGGTATTTGCCAAAGCGTCGGAATAGACCCCAGTTATGGGGCGTTGCGGTCGTTTTTGTATCGAACAGGTATAGACCAGGCTGAGCATATATTGAAAGAATGGACTAAGCTCAAAAATGCACTTATTAAAAGCCAAGCCCTAAATAAAACCAATGAAGCGATACTGAGCGAACTGATGCGCCGAAATAAGATTAAACAACAACTGATCAACAACGTTGGGCGCTACGGCAACACCTACGGCCGAAATGGTGAAACTCAATCAGGCCAAGCACTTGGCTGGGTTGAACAGGTTTAGTATATGTACATTGAGCCACTGACACTCTTTATTCTCGGCGAATTCTTGGTGGTTTACATTATCATCAATGTGTTTTTGTTTTATAAAAGCCGACTATATAACGTGCTTGTGGCAATACTTAAAGAGATGCGCTTTGAAAAGCATCGCCGACAGCAGCAAAAGAAAAAAGAAATTGAAGATCTAAGATCGACCAATAAGCAGTTATTAGAAAAGGTCGAAACCGTTGCCAGCAGTGCTAAAAGTGCCGGCAAAACCATTCCAGAACAGCTTGAAGACCGCATAGAAACACTCGCTCAAGCCAACCCGAGAGCGCAGTCACTTGATAGCTCAATGGATTACGACGAGTCGACCCAGTGGCTACGGATGAGAATACTTGAACTCGAGAAAGAGCTACTCAGCGGCAATATTGACGAAGGAAGGTGGCAAGAAATGGCCACTGAGGCTATTAATCGGCTCACTGAAGCCACTAATAGTTCAGAAGAGGAAACGGCCAATAAGAAACAAAACGCCGAAGAAGAACGCTACACCGGGCAACTTGAAAAAGACCTTGAAGTCAGCAATCGACAACTTGAAGAAGCCAAAATACGCATCAATCACTTAGAATCAGAATTAGAAGAGCTAAAGGCAATTGACACTCCTTCAGAAAACCCGATGGAGGCTCCCGCAGCAGGCCGCTATGCCGACGAACTGTATCGCTTAAAGTGCGATAACTTTGACTTACACGAAGCCATAAACAAGTTAAAACTGCAGCTTGCGTCTGGGGAGGATTTAACCACCGAAGATCTAAACGATCTAATGGAAAATCAGATGTCAAACATGGAGCAATACATTAAGAGCGCTGATATATCGATTGGTTTATATGAGAAAGAATTGCAGGCCGCACAGGCTGAGATTACAAAACTGCACGAACAGCTCACCAAGGCTATGAACCCACCTAAGCCGCTTCAAGAAAACAAACAAGCCCTAGAAAACTTATCGACTAATAACAGTGAGCAAAGCGACGCGCTAAATACGCTGAAGGCGACCATGTTAGAAATACAAAATGGCGCGAATGTAGAAACTCATATCGAGGCATTAGAAGCTGAAATCCAGCGCTTGGAGCGTTTATTCAAAGAAAGCGAGCAATGCATTGTGCTCATGGAGTCAGAGCTCGAAACCAGCCATGAAGAAGTCGAAAGCCTGCAGTCTAAACTCGAAATACAAGCGGCTAAATTACTGCAAAGCAAAATGGGCGGCTTAAATGAAGCGCAGCAAGGCCAGAAAGAAGGCATTGGTAATATTAAAAATATTATGGATCAGCTGAGAGACGGTGGTGACGAGGCCGAATTAACCGCCCAACACAGCTCCGAAGTTGAAAAACTGGAAGGTTTCTTAAAAGAATCAGAAACCATCATTCAGCAACTAGAAGCTGAGATAGACGAACTCACTGAAAAGGCAGACGCAGCAGAGGCTGAACTTGCCAGTGAAGAGGAGGCTCGCCAGTCCATCGACAGCAAAGAGAATTTACTTGAAATGGAAGAACTTTTGCAGCAGTTTATTTCCGATACGCAAAGCCTTCTGACAAATATCAATCAGCTTGAAGATGAAAATATCAAGCTAAAACAACAAATTAAGCGCTAATGCGGGCTTAGCTCCACTCCCCTACTTTGGTGCTAGACTTCTTTGAATATCGCCGCTATTTATCGATTTTTCAGCACTTTTCTGGTACAACTGACACACTCCTTCGTGATGAGACAACAAAAATAACATGACTAATGTATTCGCTCAGCAATTGAACGTATTAATCGCCGATGACCACCCTTTGTTCAGGCAAGCCCTAGCGGAAGCCCTGTCTCAAACCGACATTGCCATTAATATTGAGCAGGTTCAAACTTTAGCCGACACTTTTAAACGCGTAGACCAAGGCGATATTGATCTACTTCTTCTAGATCTCAAAATGCCAGATTCAGTCGGTTTAATGGGCTTAATTGATTTACGTGAAAAGCACCCAGAAACGTCTATTGCTGTAGTAACTGCCAATGAGTCACCGCAAACCTTACTAAAGGTGAAAGCCGCTGGCGCAATAGGCTATCTAATTAAATCGATGGAGCTAGAATCACTCGTCAACGCCTTAAAACAGTTGCTCAATGGCGAGTCTTATTACGCATTAGAAGGCGATATAGACGAAGATGAAATAAGTGAAGACATTGATGCCATGAAAAAGCTCAGCTCGCTTACCCCAAAACAACAGCATGTTTTGAGTCTTATTTCGAAAGGCTTTCTTAACAAACAAATAGCCTTTGAGCTCAACATTAAAGAAACTACGGTTAAGACTCACGTTTCAGAAATTTTTCGTAAGCTTGGCATTTATAACCGAACTCAAGCGGCTATTTTCAACCAATACCTAAATGTAATCGATTAAAGCGCTCTTTTATGACTGATCCTACGCTTTCAAGTAAGCAACGGTATGCGGTTATCGCCAAAGTTAACTGGGTCTGCTCAGTTGTTGACGCGCTTTTGTCTACACTAAAACTCACCATTGGCTTTATCACTCGTTCCCCGGCACTGATCGCCGATGGTGTTCACAGCCTTAGCGACTTAGCGACCGATATACTCGCGCTCATCTTAGGTAATATGGCGCAACATGGTCCTGATGAGGACCATCCTTATGGTCACGCTCGATACGAGACCATAGGAACGGTCGCCTTAGGCGCTACTTTAGTCGCCGTAGCCATCGGGATTGCTTATGACAATGTGATGGCCGCATGGCAGGGCGAGTCGATCACACCTCACTGGTTGTCCTTGCTCGCTGTGTTAGTGTCAATCATTAGCAAAGAGGCATTGTTTCACTATTCAATGAAACACGCCAAAGCCACCAACTCCAATTTACTCGAGGCGAATGCATGGCATTCTAGGTCTGATAGCCTCTCTTCTGTGGTGGTATTTTTTGGTATTTTAGCCTCTATGGCTGGCTACCCGATTCTAGAATATGTCGCCGCATTAGCTGTTGCCGTTCTAATAGGAAAAATGGGCGTGGGTTTAACCTGGAACGCAACGCAGGATTTAGTAGACCGAGGGGTACCACAAGACAAATTAGACGCATATAAAACAACGCTGCTGAGCTCTAACGCTATCGATGATGTGCATATGATACGCACTCGACTTATGGGCAATGACGTATTTATAGACGCCCACATACAAGTAAGTCCATTTTTAACAGTCTCTGAGGCGCATCAATTGAATGACAATTCTGCAGCCAACCTCAAAAAAACACACGATGAAATAACAGACGTAACCTTACATATCGACTTTGAGCCCGATAACATTCAAGCCAAAACAATGCTCATGCCAAAACGCAAAGAGGTTGAATCAGCCCTTGCCAACTCTAACTTAGCTCACTATCAACGCCTTTACTTACACTATAAAGGCGCAACGTTAAACATCGAAATCTTATTTGATGATAACGCAGTTATTCCTGCCGACTACCAAACAACAACGATGGCAATACAAAAGCAATTTGATTGGATTAATCGAATAGAATTATACAAAAAGACTCAGTAAGCAGGCTTTCCAAAAAACAAAAGCACCCAAAAGCATTCGCTGAAAGCTCGGTTTAAGTACCGTCATATTAAGATAGGTCGCCTCTGAGTTAAAACCGTGCTACACATAACCGTGCTTTAATGTCATCGGCCTTAATAAAAGATCTATCTAACTCAAAAAATTGGCTTTTAAACTCATCATCTGCCAATTATTGTCCCAGCCCTAAATGCGTTCGATAGGCGTTTTCATTGCAGAATCATACATGCCCGCACTTTAAGTTTTTCTTTTTCAACAGCAGGTTGAACCTATACGTTAATATCAATAGATTAGGTTCGAGCCTTACTCAATTGTCGATCAGCTGGATGATTTACGCCGTCATTCGTCGGAATACTTTCGAGCTTCAATGGGTTTACGCCTTCCAAACAAGCCACATTAAATCCGTATTGATTCGGGTTGGAACGTCGTTGGTGATGAGTATAAATTCCGCAGGTATCACAAAAATAATGTTTCGCTGTCTTTGTATTGAATTGATAGAGCTTTAAGCGTTCTTTACCTTTTATGATTTGAATGCCCGATAACGAAACTGAAGCCGCAATAGCACCACGACGTCGGCACAACGAGCAATCACATCGTCTTAACTCTTCAAGACCATTCGGCAGGTCAAACCTTATTTTAACTGCCCCACAATGGCAGTTTGCCTTATGTCTATCTTGAATGACGACCCCATCAACTTCCTTAATGCCCATATAACCTCCTTCAACGCTGGTTTACTTTAAAAATAGATCAGTTAATACTCTGGCTTCAATTAAGAATGCCTCCTCGCCCTTAAAAACAATCTTCAAAGAGCATTGAGATTACCGATAATTGTCATCCAAAAAAAAGCCGCCCAATGTGAAACGGCGGCTTAGCAAATTCTTTAACGACGATGAGTGTTATTCGATAACAACGTTAATACTATCAGACGCAACAGTATTACCCGCTTCATCTATAACTTCGACCATCCATTCGCCATCCCATTCAGGCAACAGCTGCTTAGAGCTGTATACGCGCCAGCGAGGACCACCTACGTTGAAGGTAACTTCGGCCATTTGGTTGCCATTGAAAGACCAGCGGTGTGTCACCATGGTGCCTTCGTAGTTATTTAGTTCGGTGAAGTAAAATAATGGGTTCACATTCATCGCATCGGTTACGGCGTCAACGGGCTCGCGGTTTTCGATAGCGGTTGAAAATTGGTGACGAGAAACTTGTGCATCGGCTGCAAACACCAGAGATGCTGTCATGGCCATTATAGTTATCAGTAGTTTTTTCATTGGGGCTCCTTTTCAATCAAAAATCAATCAGTTTGTAGGCGATAACAGCTCATATAAACGCCATGCCTAACTGTAGGTGTTTTTAACAAAAAAAGAAAACGGCACAACAAAATAAATTGCCGTGCCAGATTGGAGAGGTGTAAATTAGTTTGATGCGGCTAAATATTTACGGCCTTTACCAGTAATAAACCAACGCGTGCCTTTTTTACTGAGCACCTTACCCCCTAGATCACGCGCTACGATGATACCGAGCGTTTTAGTTAGAGTATGTTCATCTAATGTTGTTTCAGCCTCTAACCCAGGTAATGAACGGAAAATATACCGACCATTGCCTAAGGCAGATAAAACGTTTTGTGTTGTGACGTCTAGCTCTTCTTCGGGCGGTAAAGGTTTTACTTCACTGCCTTCGTCCGATTCGGTTTCCATTTCCAATAATGGTTCAAGCTCGCGCTGCAATAGTCGCAATTCAACCAACGTTTCTTCGGCCTTCGCTTTGGCAAGTTGTACATCTTGTTTCATTCGCTGCGTGACGGTGGTCATTGCAAAGCGGCTAGCCCATGCGGCAATTAAACAATACCCCGCAAAAATTAGCAGCCCACTCGGATCACCGAGACTGGTTTCTACTAAATCGCTGCCGACGATGTAAAGAACGATAGGAACTAAGAAAGCTCCGGCTAGCCCGCCCATTATAGACCGAGGCATGCTTGCGTTTTCAGTATCAGCCTGTACTTGAAGGTAATAGTTTAAAAGACCACCAAATACCCCTGCCATTAAGATTATAATGACCAGAATAAACATATGATTCGCCATAAGTGCTCCGCGTTTTTATTTATTGTGCCTGTCTAGCGTGAAATTGACGCCTGTTTACTTTTTAAGCAAAAGACTAGCCAGTTAGACCATTAATGTATAGTAAAGCATGAAGATTTTTTACAAAAGATTACTCTTTTGCCAAAATTAAGGCTCTTGGGTCGCTTCTTCGCCCTGCTCCAACGCTGCTTCGTTTTGTTTTAAGGCTTTTATTCGCAGCACAATGGCCGTAGCCACTATGACAAATGTACCGGCCAAAATAGCCTTAGCCATTCCGGCTAACATAGCAAAAGCCGATTGTGGCCCTAAATCTAAAAAGTCGAACGCTGCTACAATAATCATCGGCGCCACATAAGGTTCTGGCTCGGTTCCAAACCAAGGCGTGAGAACCACACATAGGTAAAGCCAAATCAACCACCAGCGCAAAGGGCGCCAAGGTAACTTGGTACCCAGCTTCCACATTAAAATTAAGAAACCTATCACACCAATACCGTAAGCGAGTGCGGCATTCCAATATAAATCTTGATAAATCATGAACCAACCTTTACTAATTATTGAGGCGCAATGACATAATTTTGCCACTCTTCCTCTGGGACTTCGTTGTCTCGAACCAAATCTAACGAAGTTACAGATACATTAACTGCATGAATTCGCTGTGGATCTCCACTTACCAATGGGTGCCAGTCTGGCAATGGTTTGCCTTCAGCAATTAACCGATACGCACAGGTCGATGGCAACCAAAAAAATGAATCTACATCTTCCGGTTTAAGCCAAACACAATTGGGTACTAATTTTTGTCGATTTTGATACTCAGAACAACGGCAGTCATCCGTCATATATTGGCAAACAACCGAGGTATAATAAACCGACTCATCCTCTTCATCTTCTAACTTCTGCAGGCAGCATTTACCACATCCATCGCACAGGGATTCCCACTCACGACGACTCATTTCTTGAAGCGTTTTCGTTTGCCAAAAAACTTGATCTGCCATCTTTACTCGCTTGCTTTTTTCATTTCAGCCAACAAATCTTCTTTTGGAGGTGGCAACTGTAAAAAGAACCCTTGCTCTGAAATACTCTCTAAAACTTTAACCGCCTCAACGCGAGCCAGTTTTTTATCCTCTGTCAGCAACATATCAAAAGCATGAATAGGTTTACCCACCAGCTCTTTTAATGCGTCGGGGATAGCCTTTATACCCTGCTTCTTTGCAACATACACATAGGTATCCGAGTTTTTGCTAGATCTATATACACTGACTATTTCACGCATGATCGACCTCTTGCCACTGCTTATTAAGGATAGTTGAGATGGGTTCAACTAAATAGGCTTTACGCCAACCCGTAAAAAATTCAGGAATGTTATAGTGACCTGTTCGGCAACCACTCCTGACCCAGGCTTCCAATAGTTTTCTGCGAGCTAAGGTATCCACGGGAATATCATTCTGCTCGGCTATGTCATTAATTTTAGTTTTAATTTGTTGGTAAATATCGGCTTGATCCGCCGGAAGCGGCCCATCGATTAGCTCAGGCCATGCCTCTTTGCGAGCATTATTCGCATGTTCGACAAAGCTAAGAATACTTGAACCGTAGAGCCGAATCGTTCTTGAGCCTAGCTTCACATCTTGCTGTAACTGAGCGGTTCGGGTAGGCATTTTTTCAGCAATGACCAACATCTCTTTGTCTTTTAAAATTCGGCCTCGATTCACATCTTGACTGCGGGCCAGCTCTTCTCGCCATTGAGCCAATAACTGCAACGTCAGTAATCGCGCGCCCTTTAGTTTCCAGCCACCGCGCAATTTTTTATAATATTGCGTTGGATTCACGTTGCTGGTTACAGCCTGGCGTTGACTGTCTTCTTGAGCCCAATCGTATCGCCCTAGATTATCCAGCTTTTCTTTAAGATGGAAAAACGCCTTATACAGCCAATAAACATCCGCAGCCGCATACTGACATTGCACAGGATCCAGTGGTCGTTTCAACCAATCAGAGCGTGTCACTTCTTTAGCAATTTCCTGATCACAGAGTTCACCAATCAATTTGGCGTAACTCATTTGCTGTGGGTAGCCTAGTAAACTTGCCGCCACCTGTGTATCTATAACGCTGGCAATGTTACACCCGACTGTGCATTGCAAAACCTCAACGTCTTCCGATAATGCATGCAACACTTTAACCACTTGCTCATTCGTCAATAGGTCGGCAAATGGACGCCATTTAGTAATGGTAAGTGGGTCAATTAGCCATGTTTGCTGTCCAATACCAACTTGAATTAGCCCTAGCTGAGGATAAAAGGTTTCCGTACGAATAAACTCAGTGTCTAAGGCGATTACTGGCGCCTTGGACCAAATTGCGACACATTGAGCGAGCTGCTCATCGCCAATAACCCACTGGTAATCATCAATCATGTTCAAAACCTAACGATTGTTTGTTTGCAAAGGCATCAGCAATGATTCGGCTGTCGGCTTTATCGAGTGTGCCGCTTTTAAATTGAGAAAAGCGCACACGCGCGCATTCAATCTTTAATTTTTTTAGCTGCTCATTAATAAAGTAAGCGGTGGCATCCGATTCCATCTGATCGTCAAGTGCTAACAACACCTCACTTACTGAATTATCAGCGGCCGTCAGTTTATCGACCAACTGCCAAATTCCTAATTGCTCAGGGCCAATACCATCTATCGGCGAAAGCACACCATGCAACACAAAATATCGACCGTTAAAATGCCCTGAAAGCTCTAACCCTTCTTTGTCGGCATCACTGATGACCACACATAATACCGTGCTGTCTCGGGCTTCATCGGTGCAAATTTCACACAAAGGCGATTCCGTTAAGGTTCGGCAACTTGGGCATTTTTTGACTTTAGATAAGGCGTCAGACAACGCATGGTTAAGTGACTTTGCATCGTCTGGTGCGCGCTCTAACAAATGTAACGCAAGGCGTTGCGCTGATCGTACCCCAATTCCGGGTAATATTTGCAAAGCTTTAATTAAGCTTTCTGTCGATGGCGTGTAAGACATAACGACCCTTAGAAAGGAAGGTTCATTCCCGGTGGCAAGTTTAGCCCTCCGGCCACAGAAGACATTTTTTCTTTGCTAACCGTTTCAACTTTACGAACGGCATCGTTAACAGCCGCCGCCAGTAAATCTTCTAATAAATCTTTATCTTCTGACATTAACGAATCATCTAACGAAACCGATTTAACATCGTGCCGGCCCGTCATGATTACTTTCACTAAGCCAGCACCAGATTCGCCTGTAACTTCTGTGTTTGCCACTTCTTCTTGCATGGCCTGCATTTTTTCTTGCATTTGCTGGGCTTGTTTCATTAAGCCGCCCATTCCACCTTTCATCATAATTAGGCTCCTGTAGGTATTGGACTAAGATTTGGATTAATAGACGTCTCATCAAGCTCCGCTTGGTAATCAGACATCAATTGTTGAATAAAAGAGTCTTGCAACAGCTCAGTTTTTGCTGCTTGCCTAGCACGATGAACGATATCATCCGCCCATCGTTGTGGAGTGCTTTCTACAGCACCGAACTCATAATTTATATGCTTACACTCCGGCAACCATTGTTTCACTGATTGCAGCAATCTTTCGCAATGACTGTCGTTCATGATTTTTTTATAATTAGGTGAGATCTGGATATTTAAAGTACCATTAACAAAACTTTTCCACTGACTGTTCGCAAACACGGTCTTGGTCATACCCGAAAGCCCCATTCGGTGCAGAGACACTTGCCACCAAAATACCGGGTCCGATTCTTTATCAGTCTCCGGCCAAGTGGCTGGTTGGCTTTGAGTCGGAAGCAATAGCTCTTCTGAACTGGTTTGCGCTGGTAACGGTGACTGTGGTGTTTCTGAAGTTTCGGGTAACGCATCGGCGGGTTGTTCTCCTTCCACTTCTTTCACCAAAGATTGACTAATCTCGAGCTCACCCACCGAGTCTAATCGGGCTTGTGCTGCTTTTGGTTCTGGCTCGTGACTTTCAGGCACAGGCTCAGGCGCAATTTCATTAACCCGCGTCTGGTTGGGAGCGTCTTCAACAGTCGCCTCCCAAGGTGGTGTGCCGTTTTCGGTCGCCACTTCACTGGCCTTTGTACCAATTTGCTCAGCAGTTCCCGGCCGATTTGAATCTGACACCTGTTCAGTAACGTCATTAGGACTGTCTGAAGATTCGGCTGAACTTAATTGTTGTAAGGATTGAGTATTCTCAGGCTCAACGCTAGGCTCTTGCGAGCGCTCAAGCTTTGGGATCTGGTCCTGGCCTGCCTCTTGCTCAAGAGCCGCCGTGCCTTTAGCTTCAGCGGCGACCAGTGTTGGTAACTCTCCAATCGCAACCGCAGGTGTTTGACTGAATGCAAGCATCCTCAACAAGGCCATTTCGAAACCGGCACGCTCGCTCGGGGCTAAAGCCATTTCGGGCTTGGCTTTTATCGCTATTTGATAATATAGGTGAACGTCTTCTGGGCTGGTATTTTTAGCTATATGCAATATCGCATCTTGATCGCCCTTTTGGTTATCAATGGCTGACGGTGCAGCTTGGGCTATAGCAAGGCGATGCAACGTAGACATTAACTCGGCCATTAACGCCTGATAGTCTGGTGCGTGATCATCTACTTCTTGAATTAACGCCATCAGGCCGTCTATGTTCTTTTCAAACAATAACTGAGCAAGCTTTAATACGCGTTTGAGATCGACAGTACCCAACATGGAAGCCACTTCATTTTCACGCAACTGCCCTTCGCCAAATGCGATGGCTTGATCGGTTAAACTGAGTGCATCACGCATACTGCCTTGAGCCGATTCAGCAATGGCCCAAAGCGATGCATCGTCAAAGCCAACCTTTTCTTCAGATAAAATATGCGATAAGTGTTGAACAATGTGCTCGCGCGACATGTTTTTTAAGTTAAATTGCAAGCAACGAGACAACACGGTCACCGGCAGTTTTTGAGGGTCTGTTGTCGCCAGCAAAAACTTAACATGCTCGGGCGGTTCTTCGAGCGTTTTAAGTAAGGCATTGAAACTGCTGGTAGACAGCATATGGACTTCATCGATCAAGTAAACTTTATAACGGCCACGGGTCGGCGCATATTGCACGTTTTCAAGCAACTCACGAGTGTCTTCAACTTTAGTTCGGCTTGCGGCATCAACTTCAATGAGGTCTACGAAACGCCCTTCGGCTATCTCCGTGCAAGCTGAACAGGTTCCGCAAGGTGTAGAACTCACCCCTACCTCGCAATTTAAGCTTTTGGCGACCAGACGGGCGATGGTGGTTTTACCCACTCCTCGCGTGCCGGTAAACAAATAGGCATGGTGCAATCGCTGTTGATCGAGAGCATTCATCAAGGCGCGCAACACGTGAACTTGACCCACCATTTCTTTGAAGGTGGATGGGCGCCATTTCCTAGCTAAAACCTGATAAGACATAGGGAGTAATCGTCAATTTATCCAAAGTTGCCTATCCTAACTTTGATTGGCATTGGCCGCCACCATTGATACAGATAAAATAGCAAAATGTTAGTAAAAACAGAGAGTTACGAAGAGAAGAGATTGGGTGGCGACCTCACCAGCCACACCCCGGCACACAATTCAGACGCTACCGTTGCTCCCTTCCGGGCCTGGCGGGGTTTACGTCGTCTTGTTGCGAGGGGACCGGCAAGATCACCATAACGAGCGCGGCATTATCCATATTTTGTAAAAAATGGCAACAGGCATCGCGATAATTCCTTGATTTAGTTAGATTTTATCGACTCTGTCTAATAACCTATATTTAGATGATCTATTTGAGCTTATTTGCCGTATATTAAAAAACAAAACGACCAGAAAAGAGCTTAATTGAAATGCAAACCATCATAGAGCGATTACAACGCACCTATAACTGTTTAAACAAAGAAAACATCGACAGTGACTTACTTGATCAGCTGTATACCGACGACATCTTGTTTCAAGACCCACTCCACCAGTTTCAGTCCCTTAACAAGCTGCGCGATTATTTTAAGCGCTTGTATAAAAATGTTGATCACATCAGTTTTAACTACCAAGATGTCGAGGTAACAGATCGAGAAGCTTTTGTAACTTGGTCGATGACTTTTCTGAATAAAAACTTTAACAAAGGCAACCCTGTTACGGTCGAAGGCATTTCGCACCTTAAGTTTCGTGATGGGAAAATCAGCTCACATCGGGATTACTTTGACAGCACACATATGATTTTTGATCACATCCCGCTTATGGGTCGCATCATTCGAATGATAAAAAACAAACTCTAAGGATTCATCATGTCTCGGAAAAAAATCGCTATCATCGGTTCAGGGATTTCAGGATTAACCGCTGCAGCGAAATTACACCCTAATCATGACATACATGTTTTTGAAGCCAACGACATCATCGGCGGCCACACCCACACTGAACAAGTCGAAATAGAGGGTAAGACCTACGGCATCAACACGGGTTTTATTGTTTACAATGATTGGGTTTATAAAAATTTTAACGAACTGATGGCTCCGCTTAATTTAAAACGCGTGCCAACTGAGATGAGTTTCTCGATTAAAGACGACATTACTGGGCTTGAGTATAATGGTCACAATCTAGATACCTTGTTTGCCCAGCGTAGGAACTTGTTTTCGCCAAAGTTCTACAAAATGATCAAGGACATATTAAAATTCAACCGAGAAAGCATTGCCGACTACAACGCTAATGCCATTGATGAATCTTTAACCCTAGCGGAATATTTTAATCAGAAAAACCTAGGAAAAATGTTTATCAATAAATACATCATTCCGATGGGCGCAGCTATTTGGTCTAGCGGAGAAGCCGACATGATGAACTTCCCTGCTCTGTTCTTTATTCGCTTTTTTAAAAATCATGGCCTATTGTCAATTAAAGACCGACCACAATGGTACACGCTAGGAGGTGGCTCTGCGGCTTATTTAGAGCCACTTTCGCGTCCATTTAAAGATAAAATTACCACCTCAGCTCGCATCAAAACAGTGATACGAAAGGCTGACTCAGTAGAATTGGTCATGGAAAACAATAATAAAATCACATTTGATGAAGTAGTTTTTGCTTGCCACAGCGATCAAGCACTCGCCTTACTTGATCAACCATCCCAAGCTGAAACTGAAATTTTAGGCGCCATTCCTTATACGCCTAATGAAGTGATCTTGCATACCGATGAATCCCTACTGCCTAAACGGCGAAAGGCTTGGGCCGCTTGGAATTACCATTTAGGTATAGACAACAAAGCCCCTGCTAGCCTTACTTATAATATGAATATGTTGCAAAGCATTGAAGATGCCCCCGTAACATTTTGTGTCACCCTGAACAGAACTCAGTTGATAGATCCGAGTAAGATCATTGGCCGTTACCAGTATGATCACCCTGTTTTCGGTCCAAAAACGGAAGGCGCTCAAGCTAGATACCACGAAATAGGTAATCAACAGCGCACCCACTTTTGCGGTGCTTACTGGTTTAATGGGTTTCACGAAGATGGTGTTAACTCTGCACTGCGTGTGGTACAAGATATAGAAAACCAACAGTCTTCTGCGGGTACAGCTTCAACACAAGGCGCTCAAGTTTGAAGACATTGAATAGCCGAATATATACTGGGTGGGTTCGTCACCGACGCTTTTCACCCAGCGAACATCAGTTTAAATACAAGGTATTTATGCTTTACCTTGATTTGGACGAAATTAATTCCGTTTTTTCAATCTCAAAGTTATGGTCGATTAACCGTTTTAATTGGCAAAGCTTTTATCGTGCAGATTTTTTTAAAGGCAAATACTCAGATTTAAAGCAATCGGTGATAGCCTATATTTCAGAAAACAGCGACATAAAAGCAGAACAAATTGCTCGCGTGTGCATGTTAACTAACTTACGAACGCTCGGTTTCTCTATGAACCCGGTAACCTTTTATTATGCCTACGATGAATCCGGTGAATTGCTGGTAATAATGCCCGAGATTACCAATACGCCCTGGGGTGAGCGCGACCAATACCTACTTTCTACCAATGAAAACCCTATCCAAGGGTTAGAACCGGCCGTGGAAACCACTGCGCGATCATTTCGATATAAGCTAGCAAAAAAATTCCATGTATCGCCTTTTAACCCAATGGATATGGAATATGACTGGCGGTTCTCAACCCCTACGGACTCCACAAATACGATCCACTTGGCAAATTATAAAGAACAAAAAAAAGTGTTTGATGCCACCATGGTTTTAGAGCCTATAGAGATAACCGCGAAAAATATTCGCCATACACTGATCCAGTTCCCATTAATAACCGTAAAAGTTGCATCAGGTATCTATATAAACGCCTTACGGCTTTGGTTAAAGAAAGTACCATTTTATCGTCACCCAAATAAAATATAATAAAAGGAATAAAATCCATGACTGTGGCACAGCTGTCGGAACAAGAATCACTTGGACTTGCCTTTAAATTATGCAAAAAACTTTTGAGCAAGCTCAGCTTTGGATCGCTAGAACTTAATTACTTAGACCATCAATTCGTTTTTGGAAACCCTCAAGACTCAGGACCACACGCTAAGGTCACTGTCCACGATAAGCAGGTTTTCGCGCGCTTTCTTACTGGCGGCACAGTCGCCGCTGGTGAGTCCTACATGGATGGGCAATGGGACAGTGAAAACTTAACCACCTTAACCCAACTATTTTCAGCCAACATAGTGAAAGCGAAAGGTCGTTCTTCTTGGTATGAGAAGCCCATGCAATTAGCGCTTAGATTAGCAAACACATTACGGCAAAATAGCATCAGCGGTTCAAAAAAGAACATCAAAGCGCACTATGACCTAGGCAATGACCTCTTTGAAGCCTTTTTAGACCCTAGCATGATGTACTCAAGTGCCATCTATCCAAATGAAGACGCTACTTTAGCAGAAGCACAGCAGTATAAATTGAAGCGAATTTGCGAAAAACTGGACCTTAAACCCACCGACCATTTGCTTGAAATTGGCACTGGTTGGGGAGCGATGGCAATATATGCGGCCCAGCATTATGGTTGTAAAGTTACCACCACAACCTTATCGGATGAGCAATATTCGTTAACCCAAGAACGCATCAAGTCGTTAAATTTAGAATCGCAAATTACACTTTTAAAAACAGATTACCGCGAGCTCACAGGCCAATTCGACAAACTTGTTTCAATTGAAATGATCGAAGCTGTAGGCCACAGCTATATGCCAGGTTATTTCAAACAAATTGACCACTTACTCAACGACAAAGGCATCGCGCTGTTACAGTGCATCACCATTGCGGATCAGCGCTACAAGCAGTATCGCAACTCAGTCGACTTTATACGTAAATACATATTCCCAGGGGGCCACTTACCTTCTGTCTCGATGATTCATAACCTCATCGCCGAACAAACTTCAATGATAGCTACTCACTTTGAAGACATTTCGATGCATTATGCCCGTACACTGAGAGACTGGGACGAAGCCTTTGTAAAAAACTACCCATTTCTGCCTTCAGATCGTTACGATGAGCGTTTTTATCGTATGTGGCGATATTACTTAACCTATTGCGAGGGCGGCTTTAAAGAACAGGCCATTGGCACTCACCAAATCGTGTTTACGAAACCCCAATTCCATAAAAATTGGCTTGTTGAGAAATAACCCCCTCGAAATGGCGCCTTTATTGATTTACAGGTCGAAAGTTGGGTGGCGAGCCTCAACTTTCGATGCTTTACTTAAGATCTGAGCCATTTTAGAGATGTAACCACTATTAAATCCTTTTACAAGAACGCACATAAATTTAGATCAATATTTAGTCAAAACCTTATTTGGAGGCTCACCCTCACCTGCTTGTTAACTACTCTGACCATCAGTGTTTACTTTGCGGTCAGTGAGACTCAAAAGGAGATTGAAGAGAAAAAAATTGAAGTAGCGCGAGAGCTCGACCGAGTGTTTTCTTCACTTCAAAACCCGATAAAAATAGCCATTTTAAGTTTTGATGAAGCGCTGGCTGATGAAATTTTATCAGGGTTATTGCTGACAGATTTCATTAAAAAAGCCACCATCATCGACGATTATGGAAACGTACTTTCTGAAAAATCTAATGCTTACGGCACCAAAGATAGCAGAAAACTGCTAACCTTTATTCTTGGCGAAACCATCCGAGAAAAAAGACAAAATATCAGCTTTTCAGTTGGCGATACCAGTTCGGTCGGTGAATTCATCTTAGTTTACGACTACCACCAGCCGTTTTTGGCCTTGTTTGACTCATTGTACAAACGAATCATCATCACTATTACCGAGTTATTTCTTATTGTCCTCGTTTATTTGGGCATTTTTTACTATTTAGTCATGCGTCCGCTCAGCCAGTTAAAAACTCAGGTAAAAGGTTTAAATATACAAGGCTCTGAGGACTTTATTTTAAATAGCATTGAAACCCATGAGAAAGATGAAATTGGTGAGCTAATCGATGTATTCAATAAGCAATTTGCCTACATACACACCTTGTTTGAAGAAAATGAAAAAGCACTGAGAAACACTGAAGCCTCTTTCGATACGTTACAGTCACTGATAGAAACGTTGCCGCATTTAATTATTGTGCACGCATTAGATAAAACAATCCTTTTCGTCAACAAAGCCTTCACCAAAGAATTTGGATTTTCAGCCGAGGAGCTGCTCGGTAAAAGCTTGAATGATGCCATCTACGCCAATAACGACAGCACTAAAAAAGTGATGGATGATGCCAACGAAGAAGTGGTAAAAACACAGCAACCGGTTTTAATTCCCGAAGTGACCTGGCAAGTGAAAAACGGCAACTATATTACTATAGAAATGCGCAAATTGGTGATTCAGTTCCGTGGGTCCCCTGCCATTCTTACCGTTGGCGTAGATGTCACTGAACGTAAAGAACATCAAGCCCGAATACAACACATGGCCTATCATGATTCATTGACGAGCTTACCTAATCGACACCTATTTATAGACAGGCTCGAACAAGCCTTGCTTCGCGCTCAACGCAGCGAGCGATATGGCGCGTTAATTTTTGTCGACTTAGACAACTTCAAAGAAATAAATGACTCTAAAGGCCACTTTGCAGGGGATACTTTATTAACAGGTATTTCTAAGCGACTAAAAGAAATATTCAGAGATGAAGATACGGTTGCCCGGCTCGGAGGCGATGAGTTTGTTGTCTGCATGACAGACTTAGGTAAATCAAAACCTGAAGCGAAAGTTGTTGTAGAAGACAGAGCCGAACGACTGTTAAAATCACTGGAAAAGCCCTTTATTATCGAAAATGCGTCAGTGCAAATTGGCGCAAGCTTAGGCATTGCCTTTTTCCATAATCATGATGCAAGCGCGTCCGAGCTGCTTGGCTATGCTGACATGGCTATGTATAAAGCCAAAGAAGCGGGCAAAAATCAGATCATGTTCTTTGAAAAGTCGATGGCTGAATCGATTGCTCGAACGACAGAGTTAAAAGAAGACAGTCGACGCGCCATTGATGAAGACGAATTTTACTTGGTGTACCAACCTCAAGTACACGCGGTATCCAATAAGATTATCGGTGCGGAGTCACTGCTTCGGTGGAACCACCCAACACGTGGTTTAATTTCGCCGGCCGAATTCATTCCTTTGCTCGAAGACATAGAATTAATGCCGGAAGTCGGCACCTTTGTCCTTAAAACAGCTCTCAAGCAAACAAAAGAATGGCTTTTGGCCGATCGCATTGATGATAGCTTTAAGATTTCGATTAATGTGAGTCCGCAGCAGTTTCGTATGTCCAATTTCCCAGTTATTGTGAACGACATTATTGAACGGTACGAAGTGCCTCCATTTATGGTCGATTTAGAAATTACGGAATCTATGATCATCGACAACATCGATTATACGGTCGCCGCCATGAAAGAGCTGCGCTCTACGGGCGTTCATTTTTCCATTGATGATTTCGGTACCGGCTATTCGAACCTAAACTATTTGAAGAAGCTGCCATTAGATGTGCTCAAAGTTGATCAATCCTTTGTGCGAGACATCCTCAGCGATCCAAACGATACGGCCATCGTGCGCACCATCTTAGCCATGGCCAACCAACTAAATTTAAGAACCATCGCTGAAGGTGTTGAAACGCCTGAGCAGCTGGCCTCTATTAAAGAAATGGGGTGTCATGTGTACCAAGGTTATTTATACTCCCCGCCCGTCACCTCAGCAGACTTTGAACGTCTGTTAAACGAAAATTACGAAGAAATGAACGCTTAATGACCTACTCTGTTAAAGAAATGTTTTACACCCTTCAGGGCGAGGGGTTTCATAGTGGCCGTCCTGCGGTTTTTTGTCGCTTCACGGGGTGCAACCTGTGGAGTGGTCGTGAACAAGATAGAGCGAAAGCTGTTTGCAGTTTTTGTGATACTGACTTTGTCGGCACCGATGGCCAGAATGGGGGCAAATTCAAAACCGCTGAAGATCTGGCCACCCGAATCCGTTCATTTTGGCCAAACGATAGCTTAGGCTTTGTTGTTTTTACTGGCGGTGAACCGGGGCTACAACTAGACGATGCACTCATTAAGGCCATGCACAAACAGAACATTGAATGCGCTGTTGAATCAAACGGTACTGTTGCGCTTCCCGATAAGTTAGATTGGGTGTGTATTAGCCCTAAAGGACGTTCAGAGGTTATTATTGAGCGCTGTGATGAACTAAAACTTGTCTACCCACAAGCCGAAGCCCCTCCAGAAAGGTTTGATCACATTAAAAGCAAGTATCGCTTTCTCAGCCCCATAAACGATTGGACTGAACAGTCACTCTACCCCGCAAAACAAGACTCCACCCGGCAGTGCATTGACTATTGTTTAGCCAATCCGAAATGGTCTTTAAGCTTACAGACTCACAAAATTATCAATATAGACTGATGATTTAATCGGATGATAGAATTCACACCCTGTATTCACTAAATGAATGACAACTATCGACCCCATACACTTAACTTTTTGTCACTGAACTACTACACTTCAGCAGCATTAAAACCAGCTACATTCATAAGTCGTCCAATAGTTACAACTTACTTATGAATCTCACTATGGAGAGACAACCGTGCTAGAAGCTTACCGTAAACACGAACAAGAACGCGCCGATCTCGGCATTCCTGCTAAGCCACTCAACGCTGAGCAAGTAACTGCGTTGGTGGAATTACTTAAAAACCCTCCGGCTGGTGAAGAAGCCACCCTTAAAGAATTAATTGTAAACCGAGTACCACCAGGCGTAGATGAAGCCGCTTATGTAAAAGCAGGCTTTTTAAGTGCCATTGCTAAAGGCGAAGCGACCAGCCCTTTGATCGATAAAAAAGAAGCGGTTGAGTTATTAGGCACCATGCAAGGCGGCTACAACATTGAAACGCTCGTTGCTTTATTAGACGATGCTGAACTTGCTGAGACAGCGGCTAAAGAATTAAAGCGCACTTTGCTTGTATTTGATGCCTTCCACGATGTTGATGAAAAAGCGAAAGCAGGCAATGCCGCGGCTAAATCGGTCATGCAATCTTGGGCTGATGCTGAATGGTTTACAAGCAAGCCTGAAATCCCTGAAAAAATCACTTTAACGGTTTTCAAGGTTACTGGTGAAACAAACACCGATGATCTATCACCGGCGCAAGACGCTTGGTCTCGTCCAGACATTCCGCTACACGCATTAGCGATGTACAAAATGGAACGTGACGGTTTAAACCCAGATAAGCCTGGCGAAATCGGCCCTATTGCACAGCTAAACGCTTTAAAAGAAAAAGGCCACCCAATTGCTCTAGTGGGCGATGTAGTAGGTACCGGCTCTTCTCGTAAGTCTGCGACTAACTCTGTACTTTGGTACACGGGCCAAGACATTCCAAACGTACCAAACAAACGTTTTGGTGGTTTCTGCCTAGGCAACAAAATTGCTCCGATTTTCTTCAACACCATGGAAGATGCCGGTGCACTACCGATTGAACTAGACGTTGATAAAATGAACATGGGCGATGTGATCGATCTTTACCCACATGCGGGTAAAGTTGAAATCGACGGCCAAGTTGTTTCAGAATTTGAATTAAAAACCAATGTATTACTCGATGAAGTACGTGCCGGCGGCCGTATTCCATTGATCATTGGTCGTGGCTTAACAGACCGCGCTCGTGAAGCCCTAGGCTTAGAGCCTTCTACTGTTTTCCAACGCCCAGTGGCTGTCGAAGCCAGCAACAAAGGGTTCACCTTGGCTCAGAAAATGGTTGGTAAAGCTTGTGGTGTTGAAGGCGTTCGCCCTGGTCAATACTGTGAGCCTAAGATGACTACCGTTGGTTCTCAAGATACCACAGGCCCTATGACGCGTGATGAATTGAAAGACTTAGCTTGCCTAGGTTTCTCTACCGATTTAGTGATGCAGTCTTTCTGTCACACTGCGGCTTACCCTAAGCCTGTCGATGTAGACACTCAGCACACACTTCCTGATTTCATCATGAACCGTGGTGGTGTTTCTTTACGCCCTGGCGACGGTATTATCCACTCTTGGTTAAACCGTATGCTTCTACCTGATACCGTAGGTACTGGTGGTGATTCTCATACACGTTTCCCAATGGGTATTTCATTCCCAGCGGGTTCTGGCTTAGTCGCCTTTGCTGCGGCAACGGGTGTTATGCCATTAGATATGCCTGAATCTGTATTGGTTCGCTTTAAAGGTACTCGCCAGCCAGGTATCACATTACGTGACCTAGTCCACGCCATTCCTTACCAAGCAATACAAGACGGACACTTAACGGTTGAGAAGAAAGGAAAGAAAAACATCTTTTCTGGTCGTGTTTTAGAGATTGAAGGGTTAGATGACCTAACTGTTGAGCAAGCGTTTGAATTATCAGATGCATCAGCTGAACGTTCAGCTGCGGGTTGTACTATTACCCTATCTGAAGACTCTGTGACGGAGTACTTAAAGTCAAACATTGTGATGCTTCGTTGGATGATTTCAAATGGCTACGGCGATGCACGTACGCTTGAACGTCGCGCTAAAGCGATGGAAGAATGGTTAGCCAACCCATCATTGATGCGTGCTGACGCGGATGCTGAATATGCGACCGTTATTGAAATCGACCTTGATCAAATCAAAGAGCCCGTACTTTGTGCTCCAAACGATCCAGACGATGCTCGTTTATTATCTGAAGTTCAAGGTGAGAAAATCGATGAAGTGTTCATTGGTTCTTGTATGACCAACATTGGTCACTTCCGTGCCGCAGGTAAGTTGCTAGAAGCTCACAACCAGTCAATTGCGACGCGTTTGTGGATTTCACCACCAACGAAGATGGACGAAGCCCAGCTCATGCAAGAAGGCTACTACAACATCTTTGGTAAGGCCGGTGCACGTACCGAGATGCCGGGTTGTTCTTTGTGTATGGGTAACCAAGCACGTGTTGCGGCTAAATCAACCGTTGTTTCTACCTCTACGCGTAACTTCCCTAACCGTTTAGGTGATGGCGCGAACGTATTCTTAGCGTCAGCTGAATTAGCCGCGGTTTCTGCGTTACTGGGTAAGCTACCTACGCCAGAAGAGTACGCGGAATATGCGACCAAAATCGACAGCATGGCGGGCGATATTTACCGCTACTTGAACTTCGACCAAATGGAAGAATTCAGTGCAGCAGCAAGCTCAGTTATTGCGCAAGGTTAATATTTTTCACCATTAAAAAAGCAGGCTTCGGCCTGCTTTTTTCGTTTTAGGGTACTTATATTTATTTTACGAGCTTTTTAATTTGGTCGCTTGGCAATAAATAAAATGTATCTCGCTAAATCGCAATAGGGTCGTTGCTCACAAAGTTCTAGCTCTGCTTCAAATACTTCATCTTCTTGGTACCAATCAATCACTGTTTTTTCAGCCAAATCTGAAAACGAGCGAATTCCAGCCTGCGTTATAATTTCAAACCCCGATGCGATCAATCTAGACTCTACTTCTTGTGGGTTTAAAGCCGAAATTGGCGTCAGCCCGCCTTTTGCTCCTCGGATATCACCAGACATTGCTTTGGCCATCGTGCCGCGCATTAAATGTCTTAACATCAACATGTGCTTGTTATAAACCATTAACCCAAGGTACCCGCCAGGCTTGACCCAATGAACTATGTTATCGAGCACTGAATATGGGTCTTCTAACCACTCCAGCACAGCATGAACATTGACAAAATCAGCCGGGCTATTGGGTTGGTAATTTACAATCGACGCGACTTCAGCGTTTATTCTATTCTGCGCAATCGGCTCTAAAAATTGATCACAAACGCGTTGAACCATCTCTTTTGATACATCAAAATAATCAATGTGCTGCGCACCTTGCGCATGAAACCACATGGTCATCTGCCCAAGCCCGCCTGCGGCATCAATCACGCTCGACCCTGTTACTTTGTTTTCAGGTAAATACTGTTGATACAGAGCGTCGATCAGGCGCATACGCAGTCGCCCTTTTCGGGTACCGTAAATATTGTCAGAAAAACGATCAACTAGAGAATCAAAACTTACAAATGCCATAAAAAAATGCACAACCACTATTGCGGAAGTGCATTCTAATTTATTAGACGGTTGGGCGCGAGCCTCGTGCGTTTACGAGTCTGCGTATATGCGCGCATCTTTTATGCGCGGAATATCAATGGCCAAATCGGTATAGCCGCTGCCTAAGCGTATTCGTAACTGTACTTGATTGTTTCGAACAGCGGAAATAGTTCCAATAAATTTTTGCCCATCATTTCGCTCAATTAAGGCTTTCCGGTTTATGTGCGATGAAAGATTAACAGCAGGGACTTTAATCAGCCGGTCTACCTTCACCGCATTAGCGGCCGAGGACGTTGTCTTATTATCAGAAGCCAACGAAACATTGTGCGCGAGCCTCACCGCTTTCAAATTCAAATTATCGAAAGCGTCCTTATTAAAGTCTAACCCAGTTAGATCGAGCGCCTCGTTATTCACATTAAACTGCAAATTCGACAAACTGATAAGATCAGGCACACCATAATAGGCTAACTGAGATAATTCAAAATCAGGCAGTGGGCGCAATGAAACCTCTAACTCGATTCCTGGTTGCATAATCTTGGCATAGGTTTCTTTTAGTTCAAAAGCCGACGAAAGCTCAATTTGATTCAGCGCTGTGACGACCATGTTAGTATGCAGTTCTCGCCATTCATCATTGGTGAGCTTGGCTTTTTTAGCACAATACTCAACTAATTTATTGTTGTAGCCAAAATCGCGCATACTCAATCGCGTATTTTGAGTATTTATATTTCCGACATCTAAGAACATGGCCGATTGATAATTATTCATTACATCTAACAAACCCAATACCGTTTGTTCAGATTCAATAGCACCCATGCCATCAATAGACATTGACGTTGTGGTCACAAATTCATCTAACGCCATTTCGTAAACGTAACCGACTTCGATATCTAGGACGAGGCTGTTCAAGCCTAGGTCATACAGTTGCATTGGACCAATAGATTGAATTTGTCCACAGCCTAGCGCCGCCATTTGGCTGAGGGTATTGCTCGGCATTACGGCATCTAACAGTGAAAATGCCGCCCGTGGGATGTCGAAGTCTAAGCCTTTTATATCTACTTTAAGGGTATGAGGGAGCTTGCCAGATTTAAAGGTATCTTCTAATCGAATAGTTTCTAGCAGCCCGGAGGTTGCCAATCCTATGCTTTGAATGCGCACACTGGTGGCCGTATTCGCTTCGTAAAAATTTAATTTATTAATACTGATGCGACCGTCAAGACCCACTTTAACGTTGTCGTAGTCGGCATCTATAAATGGGCTCAACTGGTTCATGAGGTTTGATACGGCTTTATCTACTTTCCATTGCAGACCAAAATAACTTGCACCTGTCGCAAGCAGCAAACCGACAATAAGAACAATAAATACCTTTTTCATGTAACCCTAAAGCCTCAAGATAATGTATACCTATGCACCTTACCACGAGTTTTAGGGTTTATGAACGACTAATAACTTAGATCGTGAGGGCGACCTCAGTTCCTTGTTTAATCGCGCGTTTCGCGTCTAATTCTGCAGCCACGTCGGCCCCACCAATCACAAAGACCTCAACATTGGAAATCTCTAACGCATCGGCTAATTCACGGAGTGGTTCTTGGCCTGCACAAACAATAACATGATCGACGTCAAGCACTTGGGCTTCTTCTCCGACTTTTATGTGCAAACCCAATTCATCAATTTTTTCATAGCTCACACCCGACATCATTTTAACCTGCTTATTTTTCAAAGCGGTTCGATGAATCCAACCCGTCGTTTTACCTAACTTAGCCCCTACTTTAGTGGTTTTTCGCTGCATTAAATACACGTCACGGGCTGGCGGCGTTACCTCAGGTTTTACCAACCCTCCAGCGGCGGATACCGTTACATCTACCCCCCATTCGGCCAAAAACTCCTCTTTGGTTTGCACGTGGTCAGGGTCTTCATGAACTAAATATTCTGCAACATCGAATCCAATGCCGCCCGCGCCAATGATGGCCACCTTATTACCCACAGGCTTATGATCGCGCAATACATCTAAATAGCTCATCACCTTAGGGGAATCGGCCCCTTCTATCTCTAATGCTCTTGGTGATATTCCCGTTGCAATCATGACAGCATCGAACTGGCCTTCTAAGTCTTCTGCAGCAACTCGTTTGTTTAATTCTACGGTAACACCTACCTCTTTTAAGCGATTCGCAAAATAGCGTAAGGTTTCTTCAAACTCCTCTTTACCAGGAATCTGTTTAGCGATATTAAATTGTCCACCGATGCGATCGCTCGAATCAAATAATGTTACAGAATGTCCGCGTTCCGCCGCCGTAACAGCGGCGGCTAAACCGGCGGGTCCAGCCCCTACAACAGCGACCTTTTTCAGGTTATCAGCTGCAGTCAAGATTAATTTGGTCTCATTAGCGGCATACGGGTTTACCAAACAGGAAACCTCGCCCCCTACAAACACATGATCTAAGCAGGCCTGATTACAACCAATACACGTATTGATGGATTCCGGCTTTCCCATAGCGGCCTTGTTTACAAAATCAGCGTCTGCCAAAAATGGACGAGCCATCGACACCACATCAGCATAACCCTCGGCAATAACTTGCTCTCCGACTTCAGGCGTATTAATACGATTTGTCGTAACCAGAGGAATCGATAAGTGTTCTTTCATCCGCTTAGTCACTTCAACAAATGTGGCCCGAGGAACACAAGTCGCTATGGTTGGCACACGCGCTTCGTGCCAACCAATGCCAGTATTGATTAACGTGGCACCGGCTTTTTCAATGGCTTTGCCAAGCTGTACTACTTCTTCCCAAGTTGAGCCATCTTCAACAAGATCCAACATCGAAAGACGGAAGATGATAATAAAATCTTCTCCAACCGCTTCCCGAATTTTAGTAACAACTTCTATCGGAAGCTTTATTCGATTCTCATAACTGCCACCCCATTGATCGGTGCGGTGATTGGTGCGTTTACAAATAAACTGGTTTAGAAAGTAACCCTCTGAACCCATGACTTCTACGCCATCATAGCCGGCTTTTTTGGCTAATGATGCGCAGGTGACAAAATCATTAATTTGCTTCTGAATACCGGCTTCATCGAGTTCTTTTGGTTTAAATGGATTAATAGGCGCCTGTATGGCCGAGGGTGCGACCAAACTCGGGTTATAGGCGTATCGGCCGGTATGCAAAATTTGCATACAAATTTTAGCGCCATCTACTTCATGTACCGCTTGGGTCACCATTTTGTGCTGCTCTACCTGCTGATCATTGACGAGTATTGCACCACCTTGTACCCCAACGCCTTCTTCATTAGGTCCTATACCGCCAGTCACAATCAAACCAACGCCTCCTTCTGCTCGGGCTTTGTAGTAGGCTGCTTGGCGTTCAAAGCCCTGTGGGCGCTCTTCTAAGCCTGTATGCATAGACCCCATCAATACACGGTTACGCAATTGGGTAAAACCTAAATCCAACGGTTCTAGTAAGTGTGGGTAATGTGGGTTTGTCATGGTGTGTCCTTTTATTTTGATTCTAGCTGATAACATTATCATTTAATTATTGACCAGATTAATCAAAAGGCCATACTTCAACAATACCCTTAATTAACAATAGAGTACCTTTAAGTGACAATTTCTTTGGGCGACATTTCGGTTCGTTACGTGCAGCTTCTTCTAAAAACCGCAAGAGATAACGGTATAAAAACCCATTCTATAGAGCAGCAGTTTTTGCTTTCTAAAGAAAAGCTAACCTCGCCCTACAGTCGAATAAGTATTCCAAGATTTATGCGGCTCGGAGAACGATTAATCCACTTAGGCGATTGCCATGATTTAGGCTTAAAATGCGGCGCAAATATTCGGCTAAGTGATTTAGGCATCACAGGCTACTTAGCCGCGAATGCCCAAAACTTGCATCAATCGTTAAATTGTATCGCCAGCTATGAAAAGCTTAGCAGCCAAAACCTTCGCGGCCACTCCAATGTGCTACAAGACAACAACAAAGTCATCTTTTGTTTTTACAGCATCAGTCCTTACAACCAGTTTAACTACTTTGTGGTCGACCTAGCTTTGCGTGCTACGGTTAATTTTGTCAATGAACTGAGCGGCCAAAATTTAGAACCTGAGCGCATAGAGTTTGAGTTCCCTGCCCCACATTATGCGTCACTTTACAGCCAATACTTCTCAGCGCCGGTGTATTTTAACCAACCGCGTAATGCTGTCGTATATCGAAAAGAAAAGCTCATGATCGCCCCTAAAAACGCGAACGAGATAACCTACTTAGAATTAAAAACAGAGTGCGATCATTTACTAAGCCGTGTGAGCCAAAATGATAGCTTTGTTGAGCAAGTGATGAATGAGATAGGCCCTTTATTAACGTCAAAAGCCCCAACGATGGAGCAAGTGGCTCATAATTTAGGTATGCCACCTTGGACACTCAGGCGGCGCTTAAAGGAAGAGCAAGTACGCTTTAAAGATTTGATTGATGAAACACGACAAACGTTAGCGGGTATTTATACCAAAGACCCGCAATATTCTTTAGAAGAAGTCAGCTTTTTACTCGGGTTTGCTAACCCTACAGCGTTTCACCGTGCGTTTAAACGTTGGTTTGATTGCACGGCAAGCCAGTTTAGAGCAAACAAAACGTTGACAGATTAGCCCCGTATTTGCCGCACTCGGAAGGATCGACCTTTTAACTTACCTTCCGATAATTTCTTAAGAGCTTGTTTCGCCACGCTCTTATTAACGGCAACATAAGCGGTATTATCAAAAAGCTGGATTTTACCAATGGTATCGCCTGGAATTCCTTGCGCTCCCGTTAAGGCACCCACGATATCACCTGGACGCACCTTTTGCTTTTTGCCGCCATCAATTTGCAGCGTCGCCATGCTCGGTTTCACGGCAGGCTCTTCTAAATATATACTGTCGGGAAGGTCAATTGGATCGCCCAGAGGATCATGATCAAGTGGCATTTGCGCAACACGGTGACCTTCTTTTTCTTCAAAAAAAGAAATAGCAATGCCTTTGTTGCCAGCACGGCCGGTTCGACCAATTCGATGCACATGAACTTCAGGGTCACGAGATAACTGGAAATTCACAACCGCATCGAGCGATTCTATGTCGAGTCCGCGAGCGGCAACATCGGTCGCTACCAGCACCGAAGCACTTTTATTAGCAAAGCGCACCAAAACTTGGTCTCGCTGTTTTTGTTCTAAATCACCGTGCAGCGCCAATGCCGAAAACCCTTCAGAGGCTAAATAATCCGCTACATCATCGACGTCGCGTTTCATATTACAAAAAACCACGGTTGTCTCTGGCGCAAAGCGTTTTAACACTAAATTTAGGGCTTCGAGGCGGTGCTCATAATTTTCAACTTTGTAGAACTTCTGTTCAATTGACGCGTGGCTGTGAGTACTTTCAACTTTGATCATGACTGGATCAACCATGACTCGTGCCGCAATTTTTTGAATTTGATCCGGAAAAGTAGCGCTGAACAGCAATGTTTGCCGAGCATCTGGCACGTAACCTAAAATGTTATCGAGCGCCTCTTGAAACCCCATATCCAACATTCTGTCGGCTTCATCCAATACCAAGGTTTCAACGTTTTCTAGTTTAAGCGTTCCTTTACGTACATGTTCTTCAACGCGACCTGGAGTACCCACAATAATGTGTGCACCATGCTCTAAAGACCCGATTTGCGGCCCAAATGGCATACCACCACACAAGGTTAACACCTTAATGTTATGCGTAGTTCGAGCCAATCGGCGAATTTCTTTCGCCACCTGGTCGGCTAATTCGCGCGTTGGGCACAACACTAAAGACTGAATGCGAAATCGCTTTACATTAAGCTTTTGCAGCAGCCCTAATCCAAACGCCACAGTTTTACCACTGCCTGTTTGCCCCTGCGCAATTACATCACGACCCTTTAAAACATTCGGCAAGCTTTCTTGCTGAATTGGAGTCATCGAGGCAAAGCCTAATGAGGATAAATTTTCGATAAGCTCGGGCTTTAACGAAAGAGAAGAAAACGAAGAAGTAGTCAAAGAAATGCCTGCGAGAAGTGGTGGTTTTAAAAAACCGTATTTTAGCAGAGAACCTAATAAGCTGCGAGCAAGGAGTTTACAGCACTCTATAAAGGAAGCACCTAGAACACTATTCAGCTTAATGAATCTATAGCAACTTATTCAATTTAAAGGCTGAAATTTAACTGTTTGGTTCGAATAATATGATGTGGTCTAAATCGAGCTTAATGCCAATACGCTCGCCAAGCGCATGATTGTGGTGACTCGATGCTAAACAAAGAAGCTTTTGGCCGTTGGTAAGCTCTACTTGGTACTGAAAATAGGTGCCTCGAAACTGCTTGCTAATGATCAACCCAAAAAAATTGCTGTCGTCATCGTGCAGAACGTCATCAGGTCGCACTAAAACATCAACTTTGGCATTTACAGGAAAATCATGAGGCTCGGTGATGTCTAAAATGCCGAGCTCTGTATTGATTTGCTGATCATTTAAGATCTCGGCCGATAAAAAGTCACCTTGGCCGATAAAGTCTGCAACAAACCGAGTTTCAGGTAAATGATATAACTCAAATGGAGCGCTGTATTGCTCTAAGCAACCTTCATTCATTACAGCGACTTTATCGGCTATCGCAAAAGCTTCCAATTGATCATGCGTCACAACAATTGCTGTAATGTTTTCCTTAACTAAAATTCGACGTATATCGGGCACCAACGTTTCTTTAAGCGTAGCGTCTAAACCTGAAAAGGGTTCATCCATTAAAAGCAAAGAGGGTTTCGGTGCCAGTGCTCGAGCGAGTGCAATTCGTTGTTGCTGCCCGCCCGATAATGAACTCGGATATCGATCCGAAGTATGCTCTAAGCCCACCAGCTGCAACAGTTCTTTAACTCGTGCCGAACGGCGCTCTGAGGCAAGAGATTGAATACCAAAGGCAATGTTCTCGGCGACGGTTAAATGTGGAAACAAGGCAATATCCTGAAACACCATGCCGATATTACGTAGTTCTGGTGGAACTTGCTTGCTTTGAGAAGAGACTGTTTTGCCATGCATGGCAATGGTGCCGTGTGTTACCGATTCAAACCCAGCAATGGCGCGCAACAAAGTCGATTTGCCACATCCACTTGGCCCTAACAAACAACCCACCTGACCGTTTTCTAAATTCAACGACACTTGCTTTACTACTCGGTGATCACCATAACTTACATCGACAGAATCGAGCGTGAGTACAGGCGGTGTTTGTTTATTCATATTCATAAAAACCACTAATTCTTAATAATGGAGCGATTCAATAAAATAACCGGAATTAAGCCCACTAACACGATGGTTAAGCTTGCAGGTCCAACATCGATTAAACGTTCATCGGAAGCAAATTCATAGGCTCGAACGGCCAGGGTATTAAAATTAAACGGCCGTAAAATTAACGTTGCAGGCAACTCTTTTAAAACATCGACAAACACAATGAGAAACGCCGTTAAGACACTGCCTTTTAGCAACGGCACATGCACTTTGCGAATAATTTTTGCCGGAGTCAGCCCTAATAATTGCGCACTTTGATCGATACTGGGCTTGATACTTTGCAAACCACTTTGAATAGAACCCAATGATACCGCCAAAAAGCGAACCGTATAGGCAAAAATAACCGCAACTAATGTACCCGACAAAAAGAGCTCAAATTCGGCATCCGTATACCGTTCTATAAACGTCAGTAATTGATCATCGAAACCATTGAACGCAATGACGACACCAATTGCAACAATGGTTCCTGGCATGGCGTAGCCAAGTGAGGTGACTTGAACCGCACCACTCACCCATTTACTGCTCGATTTTCTAGCGGCATAGGCTAATAATAACGCTAAAATAACTGCCACAAAGGCAGCAATAAACGCTAAGCTAAAGCTATTCCAAATGAGTACAAAAAATTCTGGCGTTAATAAAACAGTACTTTTAACAGACCAATAGGCTAACACCAGAGCGGGGATAATAAACCCAACTGACGCAGGCACTAAACACCACGCTAAAACAATCCACTTCAAAGCGCCTTTCAGCTGAACTCGTTTGGGCTTGATTTTGTTTTCGGTATGGCTGAAATATCGAATTTTTCGGCGAGAAAACTTTTCCAACATCACCAACAGTAATACAAACGCCAACAAACTGGTGGCCAATTGTGCCGCTCCTGCAATGCTGCCGAGCCCATAATAGGTTCGGAAAATACCGGTCGTAAAAGTACTGACGCCAAAATATTCTACGGTGCCATAGTCGGCAAGGGTTTCCATGAGCACCAGACTTAAACCCGCTATGATCGCTGGCCGAGCCATTGGTAAGGTAACTTTAAAGAAGCTTTTAACAGGGCTTACACCTAACGAGCGGCTTACATCTACTAAATTACGCGACTGAGATAAAAATGCGGCTCGGCTCATCAAATAAACATAGGGATACAGCACAAAAGACAGCATTAACATAGCGCCCGTCAGTGAGCGAATTTCAAAAAACCAGTAATCACCGTATGACCAATCGAATGTCGCTCGAACAAAACTTTGCACTGGTCCAGCAAAATCTAAAAGACCTGTGTAGGTGTATGCAATGATATAAGCAGGCATTGCCATAGGTAATAGCAACATTAAAGACACTATTTTTCGGCCAGGAAACTCAAAGCTGCTGGTCCACCAAGCACTCGATACACCCAGAACAATAACGCCCACGCCCACGCCAAACATTAGCAGTAAGGTATTGATAATGTAGTCAGACAGCACACTGCTATAAAGGTGCTGCCAAACAGACATGTCTTGAGAGAAAATTTTAAAGACTATAACGACAATCGGCAGCGTTAAAAACGCTGCCGTAATAAGTGTTATAAAAGAAAGTTTTTCGAATCTTTGCAAGATTACTTCCAGCCAGCGCGATCCATCAATTTAACCGCGGCTTCGTTGTTTTCGCCTAATACAGTTAGGTTAACAGCATCGGCCTTAAACTCACCTAAATCTGCCAAAGCTTTAGCAGCTTCAACGCCTGCAACAACTGGATACTCGTTGTTCACTTCAGAATACCACTTTTGCGCTTCAGTGCTTAGCATAAATTCAATTAACTGCTTAGATTCTTCTACATTTTTAGACGCCTTGGTAATGGCTACACCACTGACGTTAACGTGTGTTCCACGATCATCTTGGTTTGGCCAAAAAACACCCAACTTAGTCGCCACTTCATTATCTGAAGCTTTATCGCTGTTCACTAAACGACCGTAGTAATAAGTGTTTGCAATCGCAATGTCACACAGGCCTGCCGCCGCGGCTTTTAATTGGTCGGTATCACCGCCAGAAGGTGGACGAGCAAAGTTATCTACCAAGCCTTTTGCGAAGGTTTCGGCCGCTTCAACTCCATTGGCGTCAACCATCGAGGCGATTAAAGACTGGTTATAAATGTTGCTAGAAGAACGAATGCATATACGCCCTTTCCACTGAGCATCTGTTAAGGCTTCGTAGGTAGAAAGCTCGCTTTCTGAAACTTGGCCTTTAACGTAAAAAATAGGACGGGCGCGCATGGTTAATCCTGTCCAGTAATCATCGCTGTCTCGCAAACTCGCCGGTACTTTGGCATTGACGACATCGCTATTTAAAGGCTGAAGAACATCGGCCGTTTTTGCTCGATACAAGCGACCAGCGTCAGCGGTGATTAGAATGTCTGCAGGCGAACGCTTGCCTTCTGTGGTTAATCGAGTGATCAACGCATCGTCTTTGCCCGATACAAGATTCACATCAATACCCGTTTGTTCACTGAACTGATCAAGAAGCGGCTTAATCAACGCTTCTTGACGCGAAGAATATACGTTGATTTCAGCTAATGCTGAGGTTGCAGTAAGAGCAACGATGCCAGCGGTGATGAGCTTTTTAGTAACTTGTTTCATGATGTCTCCAATGCATTACATAATTTTCGCAAACAATAACGATAATGAAGATTAAATGCAAATGATTCTCATTGAATTTTTTAAGTAATTTGATATCGGCCCGGTTTATGGTTCAAAGCAATGACGATATTGAGAGCAAATGCACCTAGAACCGACGTAATTAACAAAGGCAAAGGCACTAAAAAATACCCCACACAAACAATACAAATATCGATCACCATCTGAAACTTGCCCGCTGAAAGCTTAAAACGCTCCTGCACAAATAAAGACAAAACCCCTAACCCACCCAAACTGGAGACATGGCGAAACATGATGAGAATACCCATACCGATGCATAACCCCCCTACCACGGCGGCAAAAATTGGGTTCACGTAGTCGAAGGTGATAAACACTCTGAAGTAATCTGACATAAAAGACACCAGGGTCACGGAGACAAAGGTATTTAACGTAAATCGAGAGCCAATGCGCGTATAAGCTAAATAATAGAAAGGCAGATTTACAACAAAGAATATTTGACCAAAGCTAAACGGGAACACATGGGTTAACAAAACAGCGATGCCTGCGGTTCCACCTGTCAGCAGCCCACAAACATTAAAAAGGTAGATTCCGAGAGAAACGAAGGCCGAAGCCATTATGACCGCCAAAACGTCTTCGGCGATGGAGTGGTGTTTTTTAGGTTTCAAAGGCTACCTTTTGTGCAGTCGTTAAAAATGAGACTGCATCCTACTGATAAATTAAGCCCAGTATAGACTCGACCCCTCAATAGGATGGTAGATGAACACGCCCTTATGTACAGATTTTTATACAAAAACCATAAAACACTGTTTGATTAATCCGCTGGAGTGCTTCTATTTGCATAGGCCGAAAAATCGGGGGCATCGGCGGTATAGTCATTATGCAACAAAGGCGACATAATCATAAAATCAGCGCTCGCTTTATTACAGGCCACCGGCACGTTGTACAGTGCAGCAATGCGCAGTAAAGCTTTAATATCAGGGTCGTGTGGTTGTGGTTCGAGTGGGTCCCAGAAAAATATCAGCAGATCGATCGCGCCTTCGGCAATTTTTGCGCCTATTTGCTGATCGCCCCCTAATGGGCCACTGAGCAAACGCGTCACCGGTCGATTCAAACCCTCTTCTATTAATCGCCCTGTTGTCCCCGTTCCCCAAATCGTTAAGGGTGCAAGATGGTCTTTATGCTTTTGCGCCCACGCTACTAGTTCTTTCTTTTTATTATCGTGCGCTACTAACGCAACATTTTTACTGGCCATCTCTAATCCTTATATAAACGACTGTTTTTTAAAAAAGTAAAATAACAAAGAGCGAATATTCCGGTACCGATTGCCAAACCAAGTGAATTGGCCACAACATCGGCCGCGCTGGCAAATCGGTACTCCGTTAACCCTTGTAAAAATTCTATTAAAATACCATAGCAAAAAAGCCCAACAATAGTGGCAACTTGCTGCTTAAAAGCAACCAAACCCACCAAACTGAGTGCCCCATATGCGATAAAATGGTTAACCTTATCGTTGGGTGAAAAATCTGGCTGTGAAACTGGCGCAAGAGATAACACCATGACTAAAAGCAACATTAGCACGAACGCTATTTTGGCCAACATAAAAAAGCCAATACGAATACTCATACTTTCCTCAATAAAATCGACTAAACTTAAGTTTATCAGTGTACAACGCTTTCAAATAGGAAATCATGCCCTTAATTCAACTCATTAAAGAAAACGGTATTCGCTGGGGCGTCGTCTGTCTAAGCTTAGTGTTTACACTGTCGTTAACCTTATACCAAATCGTTAGTGCTCCATACGACACCAGTTCATTTATTAAGCGGCTAGATTACCTGTTTTATGATTGGCGCTATAACCTCCTTTTAGATGAAAACCGTTTCGAGCGTGCCGAGGCCAACATTGTTATCGTCGATATCGATGAAGAGAGCTTAAAGGTTGAAGGCCGATGGCCGTGGTCGCGGGATAAACTGGCAACCATGGTAGATCGTTTGGCTGAAGCGGGCGCCGTCGTCATTGGTTTTGATGTATTAATGGCTGAACCGCAAATAAACCCTACGGAAGAATTGCAACGCAAAGCACGCGCCATTGGGCGCCCTGATGTTGCTGAAGCGCTGAATACGTTTAAAGATGAAACCGCATACGATGAAATTTTAGCCCGCAGCTTTGAAAACGTCGATGTACTACTGCCCTTTTTATTCCACGATACAGACACCATTGCGGTTGGCCAATTGCCTTACCCGGTGGCCAGCATTGACCCCAGCGATGCTCAAAATATTTTAACCGTCGATGCCTATGGCTACACAGCCAGCGTACCACTTTTACAAGACGCTTCCGTAGGCGGCGGTTTCATTGTACCGACCATAGATGGCGATGGCGTATTAAGAAGAGCGCCCTTAGTGCAACGCTATGGCAATGACCTTTATCCGGCGTTGTCTTTAGCTATGGGGCTGTCTTACTACCTACTCGACTCTATAGAATTGGAGCTCGAAGTTTTCAGAAAAAACCTACTGGCCGTAAAGGGCTTCCAGTTTGCCGATAAAAACATCATCACCGATTTTAGAGGCGGCGTGCTCGTGCCCTATTTAGGTGGCGAACGGCAATACCCTTATATTCCTGCAACCGATGTATTGAACAACAACGTTGAACCCGGCACCTTTAAAAATGCCTTAGTTTTGGTGGGAACCTCATCCGTTGGATTAGCCGATTTACGAAGCACTCCCGTCGGTACTCAATACCCTGGCGTAGAGGTACACGCAAACTTACTGAATAGTTTATTGGTGGGCGAATTTCCCTATGATTGGGAGTACGCTAACGAATTTACCGCACTGGTACTGTTTATTTTAGGTTTGCTATTCACTCTGTTTTCGAATCGATTTGGTCCGTTTGCATTATTGCTGGCAACGCTAACCCTTCTAGCCAGCTTATTAACTTTTAATCTTTATTTTTGGCTAGAGCAAAATGCGTCGCTGCCATTGGCCAGCAGTATTTTACTAACATTGGGTTTAGGTGCTATTCATCTACTAGAGGGCTTTTTGTCGGAGCGCATGGCCAAACAACATGTGACCAGTGTCTTTGGGCAGTATGTGCCGAGCGAACATATTTCTCATATGCTTGAAGCGCCCGACAAATATGGTTTTGAAGGTGAAACACGAGACATGACTGTGCTGTTTTCAGACATTCGCTCGTTTACCACCATCTCAGAAAACCTTTCCGCAACCGAGCTAAAAGATTTGCTCAATCGTTATTTCACGCCCATAACCGAATCTATTTTTAATCATCAAGGGACTATTGATAAGTACGTCGGCGATATGGTTATGGCGTTTTGGGGTGCACCACTTGATGATGAAGATCATGCCGAACATGCTCTAGCCGCCGCCGTAGATATGTTAGAGGTTTTAAAAAAACTAAATCCAGAATTAGCCGCATTAGGGTACCCAGAAATAAAAGTGGGTATTGGCTTAAATTCCGGCCAAATGAATGTGGGTGACATGGGTTCCAATTTTCGAAAAGCATATACCGTACTAGGCGATGCAGTAAACTTAGGCTCTCGCCTTGAAAGCTTAACGAAATATTATTTCGCCGACATTTTAGTTGGTCCGGAAACTAAAGCACAATGCCACTCTTGGGCATTTCGTTTAGTTGATAAAATACAGGTTAAAGGAAAATTAAATGCGGTTGATGTTTACGAACCAATAGTGCCTATTGACCAACTCACCGAATCTTGGACGAGCGAATTGCAAAAACACGATCACGCATGGCAAGCTTACCTTGCAAAAGATTGGCATAAGGCCAACACGCTGTTTTCTGAGCTCGCTCAAAGCTCTCAACGGCCCCATTTATATAAAGTTCTGTTAGAGCGGATAACTGGGTTAGCCAGCCAGACCTTACCTGATAATTGGGAAGGAACCTTTATACATGAAAATAAATAAACGTTACGGCTTACACTCTACCAGCTCTAACGGCAGCCCATCTGGATCTTGAAAAAAGGTAAATCGATTTCCAGTCAGCTCGTCAACCCGCACAGGCTCAACTAAAATATTGTTGCTGACTAAATAGTCTATCGCTTCATCTAATATTGAAACTTTAAACGCTAAGTGCCTGAGCCCTTGTGCCTCTGGCTTGGAGGGTCGGCTAGGTGGGTTAGGAAAACTAAATAGCTCAACTTCAAATCCATCGAAAGCCACATCTAGTTTGTAGCTGCTGCGTGCTTCGCGAAAAGTTTCCGCAATCACTTTGCCACCTAATACTTCAGTATAAAAATGTTTTGAAACTTCATAATTAGAGCAAATAATCGCAATATGGTGAACGCCACTTAAGCCAGGCACGGCCATTATAATGGACCTTCATTTTTCTTCATGCGCATTCCGTTGGCATACTGTTTTAATAAAAAGGGTTTTATTTTATCGTTTAACTTATCAGTACGTGCCTGCAATTGCGAAACAGCTTCCGTTGTAGCGCTAAACGATTCACCATTAAGCATGGCTTGCGCCCATTCGTTGGTTTCAAATGGTCGGTATAATTTATAAATTTGTTCATCAATGGCCAGAGCAACATCGGCGTCTTTTTCAAATGACCCTTGAATTACATTGCCAAACTCTAAGTGCACACGACCTTTCCAACCGGTCATGCCTTTAGCAATAGAATTCATATCTTCGTTTTTACGTTTTTTATAGTTACCTTCTTCGGCCATGGCATGCAATTCACGCGCTTTAGCAATATCGGTTGGGTCTAACTCATAACTGATGGCTACTGGCACAATATTTAGTTCATTAATGTAATCGGCATAGTTTACAGTTTTGGGTTTGCTTAAACTGAACATGCCAATGACAGCACTGTTGGTCTTATCATAGCCCGCTTTGGCACGGCCTTCTGCTTGAGCTATCCATATATTGGCCTTTTCCTCCAATATTGAATAGTGAATATATTTGGACAGCTTCTGAGCCGCTCGTAACCGTTCTTTCATGCCCTTTAGGCCGCGCTTAACAATGAAGCTTTTATTCAATCTCATTAAATTCGAGGAAAACGGTTTTGATAACAAGTTATCCCCTATGGCAATGCGCACGGTATTGAAACCATTATTATACAAAGCCCAGTTCACCATGGCTGGATCCATCACAATATCGCGGTGATTAGAAACGAACAAATACGCCTTAGTTGGATCAAGGTTCTCTAAACCATGCACGCTGTATTCTTGTATCGATTTTCGCACTAAAAACCCAGCAAACGGTGCTAGCTTACGCTGAAATTGCTCAATGCTAGACACACCCAATAAATAGGCTTTGAAGACCAGTCGAATAAAACCCTGAACCAGTTTAGGAACTTTTTTATTGAGCCCAGGCGCTAACCAAGCGGCCATGGTTTTTGAAAACTCAGGGTCATTCAGCGTTTCTTTCAAAACGCTTTTTACTTCATCATCGTGAAAGGGGCGAATATCGTCAAATTGGCTGTCGTTCATAAACTTCACAGTATCATTCAAGAGCGAGCATATTAACGAGTTTTCAACGGAGTTTCAGTAGTTTTAGCCGCTTTATGATTGCTTTCACGACAGTTATTCTTTTATGCCGAAAATAACTAATCCGTAATTCGCCAATACATTTTGCAACCGTTTATATCAATTTGAAACTGACTATTTTGAGACAATGCATATTGCGCGCCCGTAAAAAGTGAAAACAACACATCATTTTCTTGCAAATAAAACGGGGTTATCTCGGTATCATTTAAAAACTCACAAACACTGTCAGGGTTTTTAGATCGATACAATTGCCAGACTTTGGTGAATGAACTCAATAATTGCTCAGGTAAATTAAATTCTATCCACCCGTGTTGCGCGAGCCAACGGTATTGCACCGTTGGTTGGACAAGAATTTTATCAATCGGGACTTGCTGCATTATTGCAAGATTCGATAATCCGCGAGGAAAGTGCAGACTACCTCACCGGTTTCGTCACGAGCGATAATATCGACTATCGCCTTTAAATGCCCGCTAGGCCGTTTTACAGGGGCTTCTTTAAAGTGAGCTGTGACAATAATGTTGCTCATTGCTGCCTTAGGGTAACTGACCTCTCCGCTTTTAATGGCAACCTTCTCACCAAAGCCATGTTCAGAGGCCCAATGCGAACATAAATACCAGCCCGTTAAAACAACCGTAGAGTATTGGCTACCCGCAAAGAAGGTGCCTTTATCATTTCTATTCCCTTCTATAGGCATCGTAAAAACCGCCTCGTGAGAATTGCACGATACTTTTTTAACACCTAGCGGTTTGATCGGTTCTATTGCTTCTAAATTCATCTCTTTGGCTCCGTTACACTTTTGTTAGCCAATTGGGCAAATGCTCTAATGATTCAATAGACCCGGCTAACATGGGGTGCCACTCTGGTTTAGTGGGGATTAAATCTGGCACATGAAGCACTTGGCAACCTGCGCTTGCCCCGGATTTCACACCATTCTCACTGTCTTCAATGACTAAAGTGCAATTGGCCGGCATTCCTAAATGCTCAACGCCTTTTAAATAGGGTTCTGGGTTTGGTTTTCCTTGACGAACTTGATCGCCACCGATCACATGTTTAAAAAACGGCAGCAACTCAAATTGAGTCAGTTTACTGAGGGCCAATTGAGTTCTCGTGCTGGTGACCACCATTTGTGGAATATCGAGCGAATCAACAAACGTTAGTGCTTCACAAACTCCCGGTTTAAGTGTCAGTTCGGTTTTTGCCATGCTGACATAAACTTCATTAACGGCCGAATACAGTGATTCAGCCTCGGCCTGGCTTTCAACAAACTGCAGATACCATTTGACCGTGCTAGCACGATTAAATCCAATAGTCTCTAAGTAGCGCTGCGCGGGGCGCTCCATTAAGTTCATGGAGTTAGCCACTTCAACAAAAGCTTTCTGAACCAAGCGCTCTGAATCAATTAATACGCCATCCATATCCCACAATACGGCTTGAATTCGGTTCATGCGCTTACTCCAAACACTCAGACATACTGGCCGACAACTGTGTTAATAATTCAAAGTATAAGGTCGGTCCTGGTTCAAGTTTGCTGCCTAAGGTGTCAATTACGCCTATCTTTGCAAACGGCAACTTAGATTGAACAACATTCAGGTAGCGAGCATCATATTGCGGCTCTGAAAATAAACAGGTAACCGAGTAATTTTTGGCCGCATCAATTAACAAGCTCAGAGTTTTCGGTCCTGGCGGTTGCTCAGGGTTTAACACTACTGCGCCAATGCCGTTAAGTTGATAGGTGGCTTCAAAATATTGAAAACCATCATGAAACACTATAAATGGCTTAGTCTTTAATCCGGCGGTCTCAACATGAATGTTCCGATTCAGAATATTCAAATCGATGATCAATTGCTTCAGGTTGGCTTCGTAATTATCTTTATGGCTAGGATCTAACTGTATAAGCTGCTCGGCCACTGCTTTGCTGAACGCAATTGCATTAAGCGGATCTAGCCAAAAATGTGGGTCATGCTGACCATGATCGTGACCGTGCTCATGAGCATCATGCTCGTCATGACTATCATGGTCATCGTGTAGGCCTTCTTGCTGCGGAAATAAGCTTGGCCGATTCTCTAGCAACTTCAAGCCATGCTCATACCCGGTAAGTCCATTTTCATCAAACAATTGCACAATAGTGCTCTTAAGCGCTCGTTGCTCTATTAATCGCCCTAAACTTTGCTCTAGGTCTTCGCCGACCCATATAAGTACATCGGCATCGACAACCTGTTGAAGCTGGCTAGGCTTTAACGCAGACGAATGCGGCGATTGATCGGTTGAATAGATAAGTGATGGCTCAAAAACGTCCTTACCTAAATGAGACACCAAACTGTGCAGCGGCGATATACTGACGGCTACTTTTAGCGATTCAGCATGCACATTCCAAACGTTTAACAACAGCACAGTAAATAGTAGGCGAAATGGAAGGGTTTTGAACACGAGACAGACTCCTAAGCTTGGGAATGCGAAGGCTACCGATAGAAGGCGCTAATGTCCATGCAGGCCTTGATTTTTTACCAATCGCCGTCATCATGGCAGCACTAGCCTAGGAGCAGTTTCGTGCCGTCAACGTCAACACACTCAGTTTTATTACACGCCAAAGATATTGGCTTAACCATTAATGGTCAATCAATCTTAGAACAGGTGAATTTAACCATCAGCGCCGGCGAGATTGTCACCATTGTCGGCCCTAATGGGGCCGGTAAATCCTCTTTAATAAAAACACTGATTGGCATACAAAAGCCAACCCAAGGTCGAATACATCGCAAGCCATCGCTGACCATTGGCTATATGCCTCAAAAGTTATCCATTGATGATTCGCTACCCTTAGACGTTTACCGGCTTATGACGCTGACACGAACGGCGAGTTTAGATGATGCCGTGCAAGCGCTGGCTCGAACTGGTGTAGAACACCTTATTCATCGAAGTGTCCAGCATTTAAGCGGTGGCGAGTTTCAACGCGTGATGTTAGCGCGTGCATTGTTGGCCAAGCCCGACATTCTCGTGCTTGATGAACCCGCTCAAGGGGTAGACTTTAACGGCGAGGTAGAGCTCTACGAACTTATTCAAAAATTAAGAACTGAACTTGGCTGCGCCATTGTGATGGTCTCTCATGATCTGCACATCGTCATGGCCGCTACCGATCAAGTAATCTGTCTCAACAAGCACATCTGTTGCTCTGGCCACCCTGAATCGGTTTCACAACACCCAGAGTTTACTCAGCTGTTTGGCAAAGAGTTTGCACCAGCCCTAGCGGTTTATACCCACGAACATGATCACACTCACGATTTAGGTGACTGCGGAGGCCACCACCATGATTGATTTACTTTGGCCCGCCCTAGTTGCAGGAAGCCTCATTTCGTTACTAGCGGGTCCGCTCGGTAGTTTTTTAGTCTGGCGAAAAATGGCCTATTTTGGCGAAACGATGGCGCACTCAGGTTTACTGGGAATAACCCTAGCCGTGCTACTCAACTGGAATATTACCGTAGGAATTGCATTAATAACGTCTATGTTGGCGCTGTTGTTATTTGCATTGCAGCATCAGCATAGAATTCCCGCTGATACGCTTTTAGGCATTATGTCTCATGGATCTCTTGCTTTAGGCATGCTGGTGTTAGCTTTTTCTACTCAAATACGAACCGACTTAACAGGCCTACTGTTTGGTGATTTGCTTTCAGTAGGATCAAGTGATTTATGGTTAGTCGCCATCATAATAACCATTGGTTTGCCGCTGCTCATTACCATTTGGAAGCCGCTACTGGCCATTACCGTGAATGAAGATTTAGCCAAAGCAGAGGGCATTAACACGAGCTTAATCAAGGTGGTGTTTTTACTATTGGTGGCCTTAACCATTGCGACCGCCATGAAAATTGTGGGGGTGTTACTGATTACCGCCTTGATGATTATTCCGCCCGCCGCGGCACGCTTTATTGCAAAAACACCGGAACAAATGGGCGTTATTGCAACCATTATTGCGGTGTTATCGGTGTGGTTGGGCATTTCTGGCTCTTGGCAGTTTGATGCACCAACCGGCCCAGCCATCGTTGCGATGGCTGTTGTGTTTTTCGTCGCCTCTGTGGTCGTAACCAACTTAAAGCAAAAAGTGAATTAAGCCTTTGGTTTTCGGGGCGGCATAGCTTCGTGCATTGGCAAGTCATCATTGTGGCGGTGCCAAGGTGCGTTTTCTTGCATGAAATTATGCTGCGAAGGCTTCAATTGCGGATCTTCATTTAAAGAACCGGCTGGAACGATACGACGGTCTAGCCCTTTGGGTTGCCATGGCAAAGCAGAACCGCAGGTTTTGCAAAAACAAGTTCCAAAATACTTTGCCTCAGGCAAATGAAATTCTGAAATATTATCTTCACCCTGAGTCCATTTAAACTGATCGCCTTCTACAAACATGTTAGAAGCAAATGCACTGCCGGTCACTTTTTGGCACCGCGTACAATGACAATATTGAAACAAGTTTAAGTGCCCTGTTATTTCAAAAGCCACATCGCCACAAAGGCAACTGCCCGTTACTTTATAATCGCTCATGTTACTCCCCTTTATCACTGACTGATGATGCAATGGCCCTAAACGCGGCCACGGCCTTCAAGTTGGCTTCTCCATTATTTTCCATAAAATTAATATCGGCACTGTTCTTTACGATCACCACATCGAGTGCGCGATTAATATAAATAAACTGCCCGTATATGCCAATAGCCATAAATTCTTGGTCGGCGTTTTCAGGCACCCACCATTGATAACCATAACCAAAGGTTGTGCTCGATGTACTTCGTTTACCTGGCATGAGGTGTGGCGCATCTGGGGTAATACTGCTTTGAATCCATTGCTCCGGGATAACTTGCTCACCATTGACTCGACCAAAATCTCGATACAACTTACCAAAACGCGCGTAATCTCTTGATATCAAGTTTAACCCGCCCAATACCATCGGCTCACCCTGGCTGTCGGTAATATAAATGGCATCGCGCTCTGTCCCTAATTTTGACCAAAGCCTATCGTTGAAGTAATCGACAATAGATTCGCCCGTTGCAGCACGCAATACCATGCCAATAACATGCGTATCGATACTCACGTAATGCATGTAGGTACCCTGCTCACGATTACTCGAGAAAGAGCTGGCGAAATCATCAAAGCTGCCACCTAACGCCATGATTCGACCAAAGCGATTGATGTCACTGTTAAAATCGCCATAGTCTTCATTAAAGTGAATACCGCTCGACATTTGCAATACATTTTTAATGCTCACGCCTTCATAACCGGTGCCTTTTAATCGAGGTACGTACTCCGTTACGGGTGCATTTAAATCTGCAATGGCGCCTTCGTTTACGGCGATACCAAACAATGCACTTAAGAAAGACTTAGCCACAGACCAAGAAATGCGCTGATCATATTCTTCCGTTCCTAAACGATACTGTTCATGCACAATATCGTTTCCTCTTACCACCACCAACGCTGTTGTACTGGTATTTTGGAGCCAATTTTCAACATCGAAAACATTTTTATTAAACGTGAACGATTCAGGCAACGGCAAAGGCTCACGACCAAAGTGTTGAACAGGCGGCGATCTTTTTATGGTCACTGTTGGTGCCATTGTTTGCATATTTGAAAAATTATGAACAATAACATTAGGGTTAAACAGCTTAATCGTGTGGTTTAATTGCTTTAATTCACTTTTGAAAAAAAATACGACCAGCACGACTATAACGGCTAAGACAATCAAAATTTTTACTGCAATGCTTTTCACTAAACTTGAACCTCTATTATTATTTTTTTAATGTAAATGTGCCTTTGCGTTGGCTTACCGTTGCAATGACCACGAGCAAATAGCAACCCGCTAAGAACTAAGCTACACTCGCGCCCTTCAGCATATCATTCACTTAGGAGCCCGTCATGCATAACTACTTGCAACACCTCAACACCCTTCAACAACGTTATGACGCTCTTTGTAAGCAATACCAACTAGACGGCATTTTAATCAGCAGTGGCGCATTAACTTATTACGCGGGTGACGACATGAGCCACCCTTATAAACCGGCACCTTTCGCACAACAATGGCTGCCCTATAATGTGGATCCTCTCACTTGGATCTTGATTACGCCAGGCCAAAAGCCTGTTTTATATTGGCCGGCCCAACAAGACTTTTGGCACGTTATTCCAAATGCGCCTGAAGGCCCTTGGACGGAACATTGGCAAATAGAAGCGGCCGCCACAAACGACTGGATGAGCCAACTGCCATCAAATATTGCTATTTTAGTGAATGATCCTGAAAATTTACCTCCTGCTTTGAGTGGAGAAATAAACCCAATCACCGTTGTAAATGCCTTGGCGTACCAGCGAGCTTATAAAACCGACTGGGAAGTTGACCAACTCACACAAGCTAATATCAACGCCGTCAAAGGGCATTTAGCGGCCGAAAAAGCCTTTTATGATGGTGCTAGTGAAGTTTGCATTCACCAAGCCTTTTTAAACGCCAGTGAACAAATGCAAGCCGAAGAACCCTACAGTGCCATCGTCGGGCTAAACGAATCGGCGGCTGTGCTGCATTACGAGCGTAAAAGCCGCTTGCCGCCGGCTGAGCATCGCACCTTAATTATCGATGCGGGCGCAAAAATCAATGGCTACGCCAGCGACATTACCCGGACAGTAACCAACGACACCGGCTTATTTAAAACCTTACTCGACAAAATGGATACCTTAGAGCAAGAGCTTTGCGCTGCCTGTACAGCAGGCACTGACTATTTAGCGGTGCATCAACAAACGTTGGTGGGCATTGCCACTATTTTGAAAGAAACAGGCCTATGCTCACACAGTGTTGATGTGCAACTTGAAAAGCGCATTCCTCAAGTATTTTTCCCACACGGTATTGGGCACCTACTCGGCTTACAAGTCCACGATATTGCGGGCAAGCAAATAAGCTCAGAAGGTGACATTAAACCTTCTCCCGAAGAAGCACCTTTTTTACGACTAACGCGCCGACTCGAAGATGGCATGGTCATCACTATTGAGCCTGGTTTGTATTTTATTCCGATGCTCATTAATAACATGGTAGAAAACATCAGTGACCATGGTTGTAACTTAGATTTAATTGAACAACTAAAACCATTTGGCGGCATTCGCATTGAAGACAACGTATTGGTGAAAGGCGATACACCTGTTAACTTAACGCGTAACGCCTACCAGCAACTGGCTAATGCCGATTAATGACCGGGTAACGCACATCGCCCCAATCTTCTTCGCCAGCATTGAGCATAATTTCTATAAATAAGGGCACTAAGGTGCCCAATAAGCCTGCACCATCCCGCACCTGTTCTCGGTTAACTCGCCCTTCAAAGGTGGCACCGCCATGCACAATTTGATTGCGCAACACAAATAAACGGTCTAGCACTATCGAGCACAATTCGGGGACGCGTTTACGGCTTAGTGCGTTTAACGCCTTAATGGAGGATTGATCAAACTCGGCTTGCCAATAGTTGGTTCCATTACGTTGGGCGTGCCAAAACGGCAAAAAAACAAAAGGATTTTTAACGAGTGATTTAACATGCCCGGAATATTCCTCCCACAAGCAACTGTATATCTTTTGCTCTTCATCGTGATTCACAATCAGTTCAATAAACTGCTGAAACGACTCCAGCGTTTCTAAAGGCTCATCTCCTACTTCGTCAACACAAAAACAAGCGCTGAACGAGATCCATAAAGAAATAAACTCTATATCTAAACTTTGCGCTTGCTCTGCACTTTTTAACCAACTAATTGCACGGTGCAATCGAATCGCATGGTTCGCCGATAATACGTCTTCGCGTTGCGCCAGGGCTTCTTTAAGTGAATCGGAAGTAGACAGGGTAAATGCAGTCATAATGCCATCTCAAAAACAGTTACCCTTAGCTTACTGTTAAACAGGTTATTAACTCAACAAGCTTTGCCAAAGATTAGGCGCTTTGTTTAATTTTATTGGCGACTCGTTAAAAGTTTGGTTATTAGCAATGGCTGCAATGGCATCGGCCACCTTATGAACTTCGGCTAATGACATCGCCGGATGAAAACTCACCCTGACCCAACCGGGCTTCACTGTTTGATGATCATCGCTTAATGCTTGGGTAATTTTGTTAGACGTGCAATGATCAATATTAAGCAAATGATGCCCGTATGTGCCCGCGCAGGCGCAACCGCCACGTGTTTCAATACCATATTGCTCACTCAAAAGCGCTACAGCCTCATGGTAATCTAGGTTTTCAAAAATAATAGAGAAAATACTGAGCCTGTCTTTATGGTGCCCCGATAAAATTTTAACGTTACTGATAGCTTGCAATCGCGAGAAAAACACCTCATTGATTTGCCGCTCTTTTGTCATGATGGCTTCTACACCCATCTCTTCTTTAAGTTGAATCGCCAGGGCTGTTCTGATGGTTTGCAAGATGCCTGGCGTACCACCGGATTCACGCTGCTCTATATCGCTGACAAATTTATGTTCACCCCACGGGTTCGTCCATACCACGGTACCACCACCAGGAAGCTCAGGTACTTGGTTGCTGTACAGCTTGCCATTAAAAATAAGCACACCATTAGAGCCTGGTCCGCCTAAAAATTTATGAGGTGAAAAGTAAATGGCATCGAGCGATTCCAATTCGCTGGGGTGCATATCTATTTCAACGTAGGGTGCCGATGCGGCGAAATCGACAAAACATAAGCCACTGTGCTGATGCATCAGCTTGGCGATTTCATGATAAGGAGTCACAATGCCTGTCACGTTCGAAGCGGCCGTGATAGAGGCTATTTTTATTTTTCGATGTTCTTGTTTTGCTAGATCGGTTTTTAACCAGGCTAAATCTATGGCATCGCCCTCTAGCGCAGGAATAACCTTTAATTCCACTAGGCTTTCTAGCCACATAGTTTGGTTTGAATGGTGCTCTCGGTGTGTGATATACACCAAAGGCCGCTCAAAACCTTGCGCCAACACCGCCTCTTTATACGCTTCGTGCGCCCACCAACCTAACATTCTAATTAGCTTTGCTAAGGCACCTGTCATGCCATTGCCAACGCTGATTAAGGCATCTTCTGGCGCGGCATTGACGTGGCTTTTAATACGCTGCACCGCCTCATCATACCAATGCGTCATGGTTCGCCCGGTCACACTTTCTTCAGTGTGGGTATTGGCCATGTATTTACCGGCTATTTGGGCAATGCGATCTTCAATGGGTTGATAAAGGCGGCCACTGGCGGTCCAGTCGGCGTAAATGCGGTCATCCGATTCTTTGATAATGTGCGCTGCAATTTTTTGCCATTGTTCATCACTTTGACGCTGATTGGATACTGGCTGAACGGACATAAATCACCTCGATAGATTGGCTGTGTTTTGAATGTATCCAGTGTAATAGCCGCAAGCCGCAAAAATATGACTAAATTTTCGACATTTAGCCTAATTAAGGGTATGATTTACCAATATATAAAATAATCAGGGTAATTTATGCTCGACAGTACCGACAAAGCCATTTTAAACCTGCTCCAGCAAGATGCATCCCTCTCGGTAGCCGATATTGCTGAGACCATAAATTTAACCGTCAGCCCTTGCTGGCGGCGCATTCAAAATTTAGAGAACCGTGGCTACATTGAAAAACGCGTCGCTTTGCTTAATCGGCAACAGCTCGATTTAGGCATCGATGTGTTTGTCTTTATCAAAACAAACCAACACAACGATGAATGGATAGAACAATTTTACAGTGCACTAGAGGTATTGCCCGAAGTGTTAGAAGCCTACCGAATGAGTGGCGATGTAGATTATTTATTGCGAGTGGTGGTTAAAGACATCAGTGCATACGATGCGTTTTATAAGAATTTGGTCAGTAAAGTTCCACTAGCCGATGTCAGCTCGAGCTTTGCCATGGAACGCATTAAATTTACCACGGCGGTGCCTATTTAGAGGTGTGGGTATAAACACCATCCCAATCACTGCCTACAGGGTTGGCTATAAAGTATTGGCAACGCTCAACATACATCGAAACCGATACATTTTCAGGCTGTAAGGTTTGAAGGTGATTAAACGCTGTGAGCGCTTGTTCAAATTCACGGCGCCGATACTGATTTAAGGCCTGTTGCCACTGTTCGTTAAACCTAACTTGCTCTGTAGAAATTTCCGTACCTTGAAGTTCGTACAATTCAACAGGTTCTTGCTTGCCTTTGACCCGAACTCGATCTAAATCTCGACACACAAAATGATGCTTCACCTTTTCGTAGGTGGCATCACTGATCATAATTTCCACGCCATAACTTTTTGTGAGGCTTTCAATACGGGCGGCTAAATTCACAGCATCGCCGATTACGGTGTAATTAAACTGCTGGCTTGAGCCCAGATTCCCGACCACTACATTGCCGGTATGAACACCAATGCCAGCTTTAACAGGAAACAGACGTTTTAAATCCGGTACGCGGTCTATTATATGATCGAGTGCTTTAATCATGTCGACCGCTGCTTGGCAGGCATCCACCGGGTGAGAATCGAACGGAACCGGCGCGCCAAAAATAGCCATAACCGCATCACCAATGTATTTATCGAGCGTGCCGTTATTGTTTAGTACACAATCGGTCATTGGATCCATGTAGGCTTGCAAAAACCGAGACAATTCACTCGGCGTGACCGTTTCTGATAAATTAGTGAAGTTTCGAATGTCACTGAATAAAATACTGAGCTCTTTCTCTTCACCACCGAAATTCACTAAATCAGGATTAGCCGTTAGCTGGTCTACTAATGCGGGCGATAAATAATGCTTAAAAGCAGAGCGCACGTGCGAGTATCGCGCTTCAACCATAAAACTTTGATAAAACATGATAAAAATAAAACACAGTGACCAAGTGGCCGTAGGGTAAAACAGATTATTCCAATGGTTTAATTCAGAAAAAGCCAAAAAGTTTAGGTACAGCAACACGCTTAACATCGTTAAATAAAGCAACACACGCGTTGGTGTTCTCGAGGTAAATGGAATAACAATGCCAATAATTAAACAGCCCACCACTACGGTAACAATATCGACTAATTTATGATTCGCGTTACGGCTCAGTGGATCACCTAACACGATATTCTCGATCACATTCGCTTGAATTTCTAAGCCAGGAAACTCGGCACCAAAAGGAGCTGAGTGTGAATCGAATACGCCAATGGCAGTAGAACCCAGCAACACCATTTTGTCTTTAAAAATACCCGCGGGTAGCTTCCCTTCGAGCACATCTATGGCTTTATAGGTTTTAATGGTTTCTTTTGGCCCTCGATAATTAATGGGTAAACCACCCTGCTCATTGGTATTAATAGCCAGATCACCCACCAGCACTTGGTTGATATAGCCACCGATTGCTTGAACAATAATAGGGCTATCATCTAAATAGTGTGCCAGTGTTTTAAGCGCCAAACTTGGGTACAAATTATCTTGATATCGAATGACTAACGGTGCTTTGCGTACCACACCATCGAGCTCTGGAATTTGATTAAAAAAGCCCGCGCCATTGCCAGCCATTGCGATGCTATCTAAATTGGTAGTGACTGAAGAAAAATCCATGGCCCTAAACAGTTCGGTATTAGATTTTATGGCATCGACTTTCGAGTGCGCCAAAGCGATGGAATCTGCACCTAAAGCATCGCCCTGTTCATCTAAATAGAAAAACTGTCCATTCACTACATTGCCGGCCATAAATATGGCCGTGGTCAGTGCGGTGTCACGGTTTGTTTGGGATTGCAACTGCTTTAACTTGGCACGTTCACTTTGCGACCAGTTTTGGTTTTCTATAACGCTGTCTAAAGGTGAACCTTCGGGCTCTGAATAGATAATATCTAACCCGATAGTAACCGCACCGAGGCGGTGAATTTCTTCAATGAGCTTGGCCTGAATGTCTCTCGGCCAAGGCCAGCGCCCGATGGCTTCGATGCTTTCATCATCGACCGAAACTAAGTTAACTAAACCACTGGGTTGAACCACGCCACGAATTTGAAACCTTGCATCGAGTAAGTTTCCTTCGATGTCTTCAAATAGGTTGGGTTTTACCACTTCCATCAATAAAACAGAAAATACACCAAAGGATAACGCAATCAACACCGAAATAAGGCGGTTGTTTTTAGTACCGCCTTTTAAAATGGTGTTGTTGAGCTTTGTTAGGAAGGTCATTTAGAGTAACTAAAACATAATACCTACACCAGGAAGCACTTCGACTTTGACCTCAAAAGTGACTGGACCAGGTGGGTTTTCACTTTCGATTAACGATAAGGCAGCGATATCATAGGCTTCTATCTGAATGGTATGGCTAAGTAAACTTGACAGCAAAACTCCAGTGTATTGGTATTCCAATGTATTCCCTATGGTTCGAGCACTAACTCCTAAGGGAAGATTCCCGGCAACCCAATAGGTTATTTCATCGTTTACATCGCTATCCACTACTGAGCTTAATGGTAACTCTATGGTATGCAGAGAAGTATCTATGACTGAAAGGGTAAAATTTTGAATAGTCGGCCTAGTATTTGGCACTAGAAACATAGGAAAACCATTATTGCTTACCGTATAACCACTAACTAAACTTGACTCATTCCGGTCGACATTATCTGGAACGCCATCATTATCTGAATCAATGTCATTAGAGTTATAGCGGCCATCATTATCAATATCAGGTAGGCCATTCGCATTCACAAATAAATCTTCAAAAATATTGCAATAGCCATCCCCGTCATCATCTTGACATTGGCTTAGGCTAGCAAGAATATCCACACTGGCATCAATATCAGCCTGAATGGGCACATTCACCTGAACACTAGCGCCGCCTAATTCTTCTGGCGCTACTTCGGTAGACCCACTGAATACTTTTAAATTGGCGATGTTAAACGCTTCAATACTGACGGTTAGGGTTTCATCCGTCGGGACATTTAAACTGACGTTTGTATCGGTTATTTTAATCGCCGACTTAGCCGTATTTAACGTTAACTGGCCATTATTATATTGCTCATTTATTTGCACAACATTGAGCGTAGGCGTTTCAATACTGACCCAAATAGTACCAATACTTGGATAAACCGAACTGATACTGGCTCTATCAGCAAAGCGCGCACTTTCAGATTGATACCCAACTGAAACATTAAGCGACGTTTGGGTACTATTCTCCCACTGACAACTTGTTAACGATGCAACAACCGCGATTAACAAAAACGCAAGCTGTGTGTGTTTTTTCTTCAAAATGCGCAAACTCATAATGCGACTTCAACCTCAACTGTTGGTAATTCAACTTCAAACTCTAAATTTACACCGGGCAATGGCACTTCTACTGGCTCCGTAATAATGTCTAACTGAGGGTCTTCAATAATGGTGGTTAATGTGGTGCTGGGTAAACCCACTTGAACCGATGCATTACCGCCGTCGCCTACAGAAACACTTGCCGAAGTAGACCCCACACTGGCCGATGCGCCCGCAGAAGCAGCCCCAGTAACACCGCCTGTGTTTACAACCGATTCTAAAACACTAGATTGCACAATTCTTTCAAGTAACGAGTTTTCAATAGTGCTTATATCTAAGGTTATGTTTTGAATTTCTATCGAGTCTAAAATGGAATCTAACTCTAAATTATCGTCGGTATTATCGGCATTGCTTGCACCTAATTGCTCTGATAGGTTTTGGTCGGCATTTATATCTGTGGCGGGTGTCGGCAGTGCATTTGCTTTTACGCTGGTATATTGCGCGGGTAAAATAATAACACCTGCGCTGCTAGCTAACCCAGCTCCTGTAGAGGTTATTTCTACCGAGCCATCAAAACAACGCACGCCGGTTACCCATTCGCCATTCACTTGAATGTGTACTACTTCAAAATCGGTTCCGCGTACACCGGCTACGGCAACTGGAGTTTCAATATCGAACTTGGTGTTCTCGCCTAGCTTGTTACCAATAACTGAGCGTAAGCGCCCTTTCAGCAAATCAACTTTACTTCGGCCTTCGGCATCGGGGCCAGCGATCATTTCAGAAATAACCACTTCACTGTTGGGTGATATTTTTAAAGTAGTGTCATCACGCAATAAAAGTTTTGCCAACCCATCTGGGCCAGTAACAATCACATCATTTAAAAACAATTCACCTTGCGCAACTAAGGCTTCACTTTGGCCGGTTGCATCACGCTTAACCGTGACCGAGCCAATCACCACAACTGCATTTCCAACCGGCTCTGTAGTTGCTATTGCTAATTGCGCCCACAACACACTTAAACCCATTATCAATAACCGCTTGATCATCATTAAAACCTCCATGCCAGCGCACTACTTAAAACATAACGCTGATAATCAAATTGTTCTGGGCTTGCAAGTACCCAAAACGAATCGGCTGATAATGTCAGCCTTAAATTAGAAAAGAGTATGCGCGAGCCTACAAACGAGGTGCTCGCCAATAATTTAGATTCTTGAACAGACCCGGGTGCGTATTCGGTGTAACTCACATCACCTTTTGCTTGCAGCTGCCAGTTGGATACCATGGCAACAAATGCAGCACCTGTTTGAGCACTCAAGCTTTTTGCTTCCCATTGCTCATTAACTTGGGCTTTAGCCCCCGCATTGATGGAAAGCAAAGGCAAAGCATTGGCTTTCGTTACCGTATAGGCACCATTTATGCCACCTACAAAACCATTTTGTGATTCGCTGTCGGGGTAAAGTAGGCTAGAAAGCTCGGCATTAACAGCAAACTTCTGCCATTGAGACTCAAGAAATAACCGATGCTGGTGTTGCCATTCGACTTTATCTAAAAACGATTGGCTATAGCTATAACCGAAGCCAATGGGAACAGCTTTAAAGCCAGGGTTAACATGTACCTTTACCTTATGAGATTGTAAGTTGTATTCACTTACCTCGGCATGTTCTGTAAGAGCGCCATTGTAATTTAAGGTGATTGGGCGCACCGGTTGCACACTGGCATCTATTTGTAGGGTGCCACGAACATCTTCTTGTGCCTCAGAATCTATAGCTAAAGCCACATTAGAGTCGTATGAGGCTTTGCCACTGAGTTCTACCGACCAAATTTTAGTACGCTCGCTGCGTACATTATTAATAATCACGTTGGCGGAGGCCTCGTAATCGCTGTTACCCATTGCCACTACTTTTTTAGCTGAGCGTAACGCCAAGGCACTTTGATTTCCTTTATAAGCGCTCGCGGCGAGTAAATAGTAAATTTTATCGGGCGTAATATTGGCGGTTGCTGCAGCATCTATGCCCTCTTCAAGCGGCAATAAAACGTCTATCGCACTTTCATAATTGCCTTGTTGGTAATGGCTCATGGCTAAATAGTATCGACCCGGTACATGGTTTGGGTGCTCTGCAAGCCAAGCTGTTAGAGCTTTCTCAGCGGATTCCGGGTTGTTTAACTTGAGTTCAACAACGGCTAAATCAAACAGCCACTGTTTATTATCGAGAGATGACGTATGTAACTGCCTTAAAATAAAGGCGGCTTGTTCTAAATTACCCTGCTTTGCCGCAACCAAGCCTTCTAAATACAACCAATCGCCTTCCAAGCTAGAACCCGTAAACAGGCTAGACTTTTCAGCCACCAACGCAGATGCTTCATTAAAATCATTAATGCTTAATAAATACAGTAACTTGGTTCGCGCGACTTCATATTTATCTTGAAGTGATGCAGCCGAAACAGGTGACATCAGGCTCACCACGAGAATTGAGCTGATGATGCCTTTGGATAAAACCGACATATCATTCCTTGCTATTAAATACACACACAGCTTGTGACTTCTATCACACCTAGCCCACTATAATAGTTGCAGATGACGAATGATGCACGTTTTTTGAGCTTATTATCGTCAATATTACAAACATGCCAAGAAATTGACCTAAATGAGGTAACTACCCGCATGAAGGGCCTAGCACTTATGTACCCCTGTCAAAAATTCCTTTAGCCCTATTTGTTCAACCAATTCAATCTTAAACATACGCGTTAGATATATATAAAGCTAAATAGGCTAATACGGTATTAAAAATATAAAAGGCAACCTCAAAACCCAACTGCACAAAGAACCAACAAAAAAGCACTAATCGCAAAAAAGCACATCAATGAATTGTTCAAAAGTTCAACAAATCAAAACTTTTTGTTAATTTTCAGCAAGTTAGCGAGATTTTTTGTTGACACCAAAATTCAGGACTGTATTATTCGCGCAACTCAAGGAGAGTTGGCAGAGTCCGGCCGAATGCACCTGACTTGAAATCAGACGTAGGGCAACCTACCGGGGGTTCGAATCCCTCACTCTCCGCCATATTCAAACAAAAAGCCCCGCACCAGGCGGGGCTTTTTGTTGCCCGTTATTCTACCCACCATAAATCAACACGGTACAAAGCCTATAATTACCAGATAATGATAATCATCATCACTGCCTTGATATTGTAACAGTGCGTAATTAGAGCCTCGAAAAGCAGTTTTGCGAGCTATGTCAAACTTTGGGCAATAAATTTGGGGAATCTTTACTTTTAGGGAGTTTTTACTGCTAAATGGGTTATACCATTTAAATCGATTGAAGGTTGATCGGCTTTCCTTTAGAACCGATCAACTCATATAAAGTGACAAAAACAATGGCTAATTTACTGCAGCACCTCGGGGTCATTCAACAAAGGGTCGTGCATTTCAGGGATTAGCTGGCCTTCTTCACCTGGGCACTCGGATTTTGATGGGTAGCCTTTGCTCCAGGTTAGGTTGTTTTCTGTGAGCCAACTTAACAGGACACACACTCTAACCCACTCTAACTCTTGACGCTCACACCAACAACTGGTTATATATACAGCCTACGTTGCATACTCAAGGATTCGATTATGCCAAAACCAAGGAAGTGTCAGATCGCCGTTGACGCTACACCCTATTATCACTGCGTGTCTCGCTGTGTTCGTCGAGCCTTTCTGTGTGGGTTAGATCCTTATACCCAAGTAAGCTATGAGCACCGTCGAGGTTGGGTTGAGCAGAAAATTTTAGCGCTCGGTCAAGTGTTTTGCATTGATGTGTGTGCTTATGCCGTTATGTCTAACCATTATCATGTGGTGTTGTTCATCAACAGTTCTGAGCAGGCGCAACTAACTGATTTTGAGGTGCTTGAGCGTTGGTCTCAGTTGTTTAGGGGCAATCTCATAGTTAATCGCTATGTTCGCGGTGACGATCTTTGTGAGGCGGAGCTTTACGTGGTGAACCAAGTGGCTGAGTTATGGCGTGAACGATTGGGGAACATCAGCTGGTTCATGAAAGTTCTGAATGAACACATTGCCCGTGAAGCCAACCGCGAAGATGTTTGTACTGGCAAATTCTGGGAACCGGATGCGGACCAGGGCTTTAAATCGCAAGCCCTATTAGACGATAAAGCCCTAGCGGCCTGTTTAGCTTATGTTGATCTTAACCCTATACGAGCGAAAATGGCTGAAAGCCCAGAAACCTCAGAGCACACCTCAGCTAAAAAATGGATCGACGCAGCAAAACGCACCAAATCAAACGCCTTAAGCCTTAACCAGCCTAACATTTTATTGCCGTTCATCGGGAATCCACGTGAATCTATGCCCATTGGCCTCCCTTTTAAACTCACTGACTATTTAGACTTATTATATTGGACGGGTTGTATTTTAAGACACGATAAACGCGGGGCTATTGATGAATCGCTACCGCCCATACTTAAACGCTTAAAAATAGAACCGAAAAACTGGCTTCAGAATGTTAAATATTTTGAAACTAATTTTAAAGTAATGGCCGGCTCATTAAGTTCGGTTAAGTTTAAATGTACGCATTTGGGTTATCAGCGAGTGCCCGCGACAAGCCCGATTCTTACCTAGCACCTACTTCAAATTCAAAACACTACAATTCAGGTAACAGAAGGTTTTATGATGCGTTAAAATAGTAATACTGTTTAAACGCCACCTTATTTAGTCTGCGTTGAACATCTTCAATCCTAACGAGTTCACTAACATCTTAACTAGCTATCAACCCTTGTTAGAGTGCGTGTCCATATTAGTTTTTGAACGAAACAGGCGCTGCTTGCAATTATTTTGCTACTAGACTTTCTGATCTTAGTAGTGCCTGTCCTGTTAAGTACTAATTGTATTTTTTTATGTAGGGGTTATAGCGGTAAATGAAATCAGTGACAGAGAAGGTTAGTGTATACTACTTCATTTCTTCCAATCGCTTTATTTCATTCGTTATGTAAGCTGTAAAAGGCTCAGGTTTGTGCAAATAAAAACCTTGCCCGTAGTCAACATTGAGAGATTGTAATATGCCTACACTCTTTTCATTTTCTATAAACTCAGCAATTGTCTTTTTATTTAATGCGTGTGCAATATTATTCATAGATTCAACGAGTGTTTTATCAATTTTTTTATCAGAAAGGTCCCTAATGAACATGCCGTCAATTTTTACATATTGAACAGGTAATTCTTTAAGGTAGCCAAACGATGAAAAACCACTGCCAAAATCGTCGATAGAAAATTCAATGCCAATTCGATGGACTCGATGCATAAACTCTATGGCGGTGGTGAAATTTGCCATGGCAGTGGTCTCAGTTAATTCAAAGCAAATATTTTTGCAAATATCGGGATATTTTTTCAGTAAGTTGAATATTTTATTGTTGAATTTAGAGCTCGAGCATGTTTGAGCCGATAAATTGATGCTGACTTTCCAGCCCTGCGGTAATGAGCTTTTAAACATTATTAACGTACTGAGTGTTTTCTCCACAACCCAATAATCAATTTTATAGGCTAGATTGTATCGATCTGCCGCGGGAAGGAATGAACCAGGAGGGATTACTTTACCATCTATTATCATTCTGATCAGTACTTCGCCCTTAAATGAAACTTTATCGACGCTGTCTAATGGAACAATTCGCTGAAAATATAAAATAAAAGTATCATCGCTCTCTAAAGCTTGATTTATTTTATTAATCCATTGCATTTCCCCTAGTAACGAAGATTTTCCTTCAGTCGATGGGGAGAATATAATGGATCTATTTCGCCCTAAATCTTTCGCAACATAACAAGCATTGTCAGCTTCACTGAGTACTATCTGAATGCTCCTAGAATTCTCGTCAATTACCGATATGCCTGCACTAATACCAATTTCAAAAAATTTATCCCCCCAGTTGAAACGGTTAGCTTCTAAGGTGGTTCTCATGTTTTGGATAATGTCGATTGCTTTTTCTGGAGAGCAGCTTTCAAGTAGCAAGCCAAATTCATCTCCCCCAATTCTGGCCAATACGTCATCTTTACGTAGGCATTTTTTAAATAAATTTGCTATCTGCTTAAGCAATTCATCACCGGCGCTGTGTCCGCAGACATCATTGATGACTTTGAACTGATCTAAATCTAAAAAGCAAACACAATGGCCGATTTTTTGAAGTTGGGCTTTCTCCAAAGACATTGACATTAACCTTGAGAATTCAACTCGATTGAGTAACCCGGTTAGGTCATCATGGGAAGCTTGATAGCTTAGCTTTTGAGATAACTTGTGTAGATCACTAATATCCTGCGAGACTATCAGTATATATTTCTTACCAAATTGTTCGATTAATCTTGCGCCGTCTCTTGTCCAAAAAGGGCGGCTTGATTTAGTCACCCTTTGAAGTTCCCAGTGTGTTAGTGTTTGTGATCCCTTTAAAATTTTTACTAAATATTGTTCGAACAATCCTTTATCGTTGGGAGAATAAAGTTCAGCAGCTTTTTTGCCAATAACTTCATCTTTACGATATCCTAAGGTTTTTAAACCATACTCATTTATGTTTACTATTTCTAAACTATCGTTAATGGTAATAAAAGTGGCCGGGGTTTTATCATATAGCTCCTGATAACTGCGTTCTAAATTGTATATCTTTGTTCCGGTATCGCGCATGGATGAGTCGAGGCTGATAAATTCAGCCATGTAGTTTTTGTCTCTAATTGGCGGTAGCGCGCCTTCGGCAATTGAATCTGATAAGTCTATTAGTTGACTGATGGGGTCTACAACCAAATATTTTAATATTACCCAAAAAATCAATGTTATAATCGAACTTAAAAGCCCCCAAATGATAAGTTCCTCAATGAGTAAATTCGTTGCTATACTCAGGTCTGAACTAATATTTGAAATTAATATGAGTCGATCAACCTTCTGACCAAATACATTATCTTCACTCTGTCGTGTGAGGGGTATTTGATAAATTAACCAAGGCGATTGGTTATCTAAAAACTCTAAGATATATCGGCGATCTATTTTGTTGAGGTATCGCGAGATCTCAGCTTGACTGATTTCACTAAGAGGTTTCCCTTGGAGATCTCTAATATTTGAACTATATATTTTATTATTATTATTAACTAGCAAACTATAGCGAATTGATTTCGTCGATTGTGATTGTTCAATCGCAGAGGCGACAATGGCCGATAGATTGTATCTAATGGCAGTTTCAATATTTGCAGAGATTAGATTTCCAATGTTTTTTAGTTGCTCTTTGGCACTTTGCCGAATTCTATTTTCATTTTCAGCCGATCTAAAATAAGCATTTGAACCAATTGCAATAAATAGTAAGGAGAATAAAAGGAAAGGAAGGAATAGCCTTAACCTTATGTTCATATTAGTTTGGCTCGACAAGGAGTAAACCTTGATCCGTAATGAGCTTGATTTTGTCTACATTTACCCCCATTAACTTTTTATCTATCATTATTTTTTCATGCTGATTCAAACTTTGAAGTAAGCTTATATTTTTTCCTGAAAGTAATGAAATATTATCTATATAACTAGATACGTATATGTCTTCGAATATCTCACTGACTACGGTTGAGGGGATTCGTTCTCTTTTTCCAATAAATTCATATACTTCGGGCTTACCTTCCTTCAAATCACTTACCGCTCTAAACCAACCTTCAATAAACGCCGTTAAATTCTTTGATTGATCCGTGATTGTTGACTCTCGAATTAGGAAAACATCAAGAATTTCATTTGGGATGTCTTTTGATGTAAAAACTTCAAATGCCCCTTGGGATTTTAAAATGCTTCGTATCGGTTCATAGGTAATTAGCAAATCAACGTTACTTTTATTCCATGCCTCTACTTGGCCAGGAATATCAACATATTGAATATCAAGTACACCGTCTTGAATGGAAAACTTATCCATAAAGCGAGCTAACATATAGCTACCTAAAGGGCTCGACTCTACTGCTATGCGTCTGTTAGTAAAATCGTCATTTTTTGTCAAAGGCTCTCGAGCCAATACAGTATCCCCACCGTTAGATGCATCTATTACTAAGAATATACGAGTATCTGGATGTTGTTCCATCAATGTCAACGCAAAGTCACTGGTAACGGCAATGATGTCAACGGCACCCGTTGCAAATGCCCGTGTAACTTCGGCGGGTGTTTTGTATTCAAGCAACACGGCTTGTTCTTCATTAAACCAATTGTTTTCTCGAGCCCAAAAAGCGAGTTCGTAGGGTGGCCACTCTAAAAGGGCGACACGAAGAGGTTCAGACTTAGGCTTGCAGCCTGAAATTAACAATAATCCAATGAATAAAATGGATATGGCGCTAAACGCTGGTGAACTGATTCGCAATTGAACCCCTAATTTATTGTTGTTTATTTATACTCTAGTTCATTATTGGCATCATTTCTAATTCTTAAAGATATTCTGGCCAGCCTAAAAGTAAAGCGGTGGTTAAAGGATATATCGCAAGGATTTTATAGATCGTTTTGTTATAGGTTAATAGAGGTATTTATTATTTATCAGGGTAGTAAACAACAGTTTTTCTATTCACCAGGCCCGAAAGTGTGTTTGAGCCATTGCAGTAGTGGACTATTCACTCCAGAAAGAAAACCCGATGTGTATTTGGAAACAACAGTCCACTTTTAGGATTTATTCTCATCCTAATCAACTTTACGGAGCACTCCCTATCCAAACAACTTTCATCAAGTATAAAGCCAGGATGGTCAATGTTCACAGTTACTCGGTTCATCGGGCGACCGTTTGATTCGAATTTTTCCTTCTTAACTATTGCACTGGGTTGCATAATAATATTTTGCAGTCCGGCTCTTGACTTAGCTATTGATACTAATGTTTACCCCCCTGTTGATTCCAGCTTTCTTCTTCAACTGCCGCAGGGGTTAAGTAAGGATAAGCTCTTGCTACCACTCCTGAAGCTTTGGCAAGTTTTCTGTAATCTTCTTTACTCATATCCCGCCAACCCAATAGGGTATATTGTAGAGTTCTCTTGGGTTACTAACTAATACTTTAAAACTCAATCATTCTATTTTTGGAACGCCAAATAGAAACGATTCATTGTACTGTTTTTCGGTTATCTTACCTTCACTTAATAATTGTTTCTTATAGCTATTTATCAGCCTTATGGCTTCCAGTCTTTCGGAAAACCGCTGAGTATCACGCGTTCGGCCGAGTGCAGCTATAAATGAAAAATACTTTTTACTTTCATCGTTTTCTGGCTCGATCTCCCCACCATTAAACTCCTCATAAATAATGATGTTTTCGTATCTGTCATTGTCCAAGCGACGATTAACCCCTTCGTCAATATCACTTTGCGATATTTGCTCTTGAGTGCGTTTTAACAAATCAGGGTCAACCTGTTCAAGACTCAGGTTTTCCCAAACAGCGTCTAAATATTCCTCAAGCAGTGTTTCTCGGGCCATGAGTGCTCTACCCTCTGGTAAAACATACTCCATAAACTTGCCATCACTTGGATCAATCAGGTCAGCCTTATACAAACTATCAGGCTTTTGATAGGTAGCCAGATCATCTTTTGGTAATGGTCTCCAATTAAAGTGCCACATGGTCAAACCATGCCGACGGAACCATTCAATACTGTTTTTGACTGCAAGAGGCATGGCCCTAGTATTGTCTTGATCCATAAAACAATGTACAGCACCGACAACCTGACTCATTGAATAATGGCTACCGCCAAATGCAGTGCTCAATGGAACACGGATAGGCCTTTTTCGTCTACCGGGTACTTGCGTACTTAAGACTATGAGATCTCGGCTAAAATTAATAACATCTTCCACGTAATCAATAAACTGTATTGCACTAAATGGCACAACTAGTGGTTTACGCAACCATCCACGAATAAGCATGGCCGTTTGATGGTCACGGTCGAAAAGTACACCGTGCCTGTGTGGCAACCAAGCCATAAAGCCAAATAATACTGCCGCGATTGCAGTACTAATATTCCAAATTTCTGTACCATAAAAAATCCCAACTATGAAACACCCAGTAGATACAAAAAACAATGGGCATACTAGAAACTGTTTAGGATTATTGCCATAAAGGTACAAACAATGTCCGTCACATTCACAAAGTAAGTCTGCCGACGAAAACCCACCCACTAGAGGCTCAACAATTCGTTTTTGTTGGTTCTTTGAAAGAACTACAGTTTTTAACGCTTGTGTTTTATAACTAGCTAAACTCAACTTAGGTAGCAATTTCCAACCAAAAAGCCCAAAACCAATCATTAAGGCCAAGATTAGTCGAAAATACAGAATATCAACGAATAATAAAAGAAAGGGGACAGTAAAAAGATAAAACGAATATTTCCAGAACAATGAGTCGAAAGACTTAATACCACGGTTGTATTCACCGATTAGTTTGAAACTTAAGAATGAAATCTCTAACTTAGTAAGTTTATAATCGAAGCTATTTTAGTCAAACATGTTAAAGCTAATTAATTGCATAATTCCAAAACACAATCTTCTAGCAATATACACTAGTGTTCGAGCTCCTGTTTGCATCAAAACATTCCTTGTTAAATCCCATTGCACCGCATTAGTTCCATTAAATATACAAACCTCTAGCCAGAAATTTTCATATTCGCTTTATCCCATCAAACCCATAATTTAGAGCCATAGCCTAAGAACAATAATGGTTTTTCAAACTACCCTAACTGATACCAATGTTTCCCATCCCCTGCTGGCTTCCAGTTTTCATCTTCAACGGCAGCTGGGTTTAAGTAAGGATATGTTCTTGCTGCCTCTTCTGAAGCTTCGACAAGTTTTCTGTAATCTTCTTTACTCATATCACGCCAAACCCAACGGGGTCTATTATGGTCTTTATCCCACTGCAGTGTAGTAGGGTCTAGATGTCGGAATGGTTCAAACTCTGGAACATCAGGTAAAGGTCTAGACACATCCATAAAGTGTTGATAATACTCCCACAAAACACCGACATACCAAGCTTGCTGATAAGGGATGCCACATACAACCCCTAACTTGCTATATTTATGAGCCAAATATAATTTACACATTGCTCTATTACCGCCATCCCACATAGTTGTAGTGCGAGCCTCTAATTCTTCAAAGGGTATTTCAATAATGCCTTTTTTCTTACTGACTGACCTAAGAGTGCCTAAGTCTCTGCGTAGAGCTGATCCCGGAAGAAAATCTGGATCAAAAATATCTGTAAATCCAACGTGAGTTAGAATTTTTAAAATCGCCCAATAAAGTGGCATCAATGCAAAACAATAAAAAAATACAGGGTTCTCAAATATAAATAAAGCGTTATCAAAAGCTCTATCAATACTGTTAAAAATTAAGTCAAATAGCCCCCCAAGACCTAGCATAAAACCATAGATCACTATCGACATTAACCCAGTAGTTATTCTCAGAAACTGAAACCATATAGATGGGATTTTTAGAGCACTAGGGAATTTTATTGTGGATGGTTTATTACCGACCAATATATCCGTTAATTCATCTATATTATGTCGAACATAAGATCTACTATTCTCTAACAATATTTTTTGATCATCGATAGCCTCAGCAGTATCATCCATTGCTAAATACTCATGACACCTAGTATTATTTTCTAGAATTTGACCTCCAACTGACAATAGTGAATGCCTTAATACATGAGTATTTCGACCTTGGTGTACTTTACGTGAATGTGCTTTGCCAATTAGATTTTCATAGCCAATTGCAGTTGGCTGATAATTTACCATTGAGAAATCTTTAATTCGCTCACCATAAGTCTTACCAGATCGTCCTAGCCAAATAAGTCGAGTAAAAAAGCTAGTTTTTGTGTACTTGGGTAACTCGTGCTTGTATTGTGTCATTTTACTTCCTAATCTGTAGTCCAGCTTAATTTCGACTCACCCCTTAAGATTTTAATCGACCAACGGTTTGCTTCACCGGCAGCCTAACAATTTCACCTTAGCTGGCTACATTATAATTCAGTACATTCCTTTAATACTTTGGAATTCCATAAAGAAAAGATTTTTTGTATTGCTCTTCCGTTAACTTACCTTCACTAAGCAATTTTTTTTTAAAGCAATTTATATTTTTTATAGCCTCTAATTGTTCAGATATATATATTGGATCTCTAGCCTTTCCTAATGCTGTAACAAATTTGAAATATCCATGACTTAATTCGCTTGCAGGCCCAATCTCTCCACCATTGAACTCTTCATAAACATTTATATTTTCATACCTGTCAGTTAACAATCGTCGATTGATCGCTTCATCAATATCACTTTGTAAAATCTGATCTTGTGTTCGCTTTATTAGTTCAGGTTCAACTTGCTCAAGGCTCAAATTTTCCCAAACTGCGTCTAAATACTCCTCTAACAAAGCTTCTCGTGCTAAAAGAACCCTTCCTTCAGGTAAAACGTATTCCATAAAATTGGTGTCACTCGGATCAACTAAATCAGCATGATACAAACTGTCGGCTTTCTGATAAGTATAAAGGTCATCTTCTGGCAATGGCCTCCAGTTAAAGTGCCGCATTGTTAAATCATGCCGGCGGAACCACTCTATACTGTTTTTTATAGCACGAGGCATAGCTCTGGTGTTTTCTTGATCCATAAAACAATGTATCGCTCCGACTGCTTGACACATAGCATAACGGCTATTGCCCATTGCTGTGCTCAGTGGAAGGCGGATAGGTCTTTTTCGCCTACCGGGTACAAGTGTGCTTAAGACAATTAAATCACGGCCAAAATTGATGCCATCTTCGACATAATCGATAAACTTTATAGCACTAAATGGGATAACTAACGGCTTACGCAGCCAACCCCGAATAAACATTACAGTTTGATGATCTCGGTCGAAAAGAACACCATGTCTGTGAGGCAACCAAGTGGCGATACCGGTCAACAATACTGCCAAACCTGAAATTAAGTAGTCAGCAAGGTCTTCTCCATAAAACACTACGAGTATAAAAATACAACTAGATATCAAAAACATGGGGCCAAAAACAATTTGCTTCGGGTTCGTGCCATGCAAATATAATCGATGTCCATCACAATCACATAGTAGCTCTGCGGAACCTAGACCGCTATAAGTGGGCTCAACTAATCGTTTCTCTTGACGTTTACTCAAAGAAACTTCATGTAACGTTAATCGCACTTCGTCTAAAAGCTTTAAGCTTGGTAACAATCGCCAACCCACAAACCCAAATACTGAAATAAAGGGAATTAACACTCGAAAATACATAATATCAGCAAGGATAAATATGCTAGGAACAGTAAATCCCCAAAAAATACACTTTCCTAGAAAGGTATTAATTTCTTTGAAGCCGCTTTTATATTCACCCACTAGATTAATACTTAGGAATGATAGCTCCCAATGAGTTAATTTATGTTCAATTTTTGATTGGTCAAGTAGATGAGTACTTTTGTTAACAAACTCACGGATACCAAATAGAAACCTTTCTACAACATAAACTATATCACGCCTGCCTGTTTTCATTAGAAACCTTCCGTATCAAACTCGCGTGCAGTGCAATACCCCCAGTCATTCGATGAGTCTCGGTGTAAAACTTGATCTGCACGTTTAGTACCTATAGGCCAATCTAACATTCCCTTTCATTCTTCATAACGAACTATACATGGAGGCAAAACTTAATTTTAAATAGCAATACTTCTGGGTTAGTGCCTGATTAGAATACGAAATAAACCGCGCCCTAGTTAATTAAAACATTCGAAAATATATATCCATTTAGTAATTTACGAAGAGTCAAAACACTTAAAAAAAATTCAAATACAATTGGCAATATGAATATTATGTGTAGTGCTAACCCATCTGGTACCAGTGTTTACCATCCCCCGCTGCTTTCCAATTTTCTGCTTCAGCTGCTGAAGGATCTAAATACGGATAAGTTTTTGCAGCCGCCTCCGAGGCTTCTACAAGCTTTCTGTATTCATCTTTGCTCATATCGCGCCAGATCCAACGGGGTCTATTGTGGTCTTTATCCCACTTCAGTGTCGTTGGATCAAGATGTCGATAGGGTTCAAATTCAGGTACGTCCGGTAAGGGCCGAGACACATCCATAAAGTGCTGAAAATACTCCCACAGTACACCTACGTACCAAGCTTGCTGATGTGGTGTGCCATAAACCACGCCCTCTTTGCTATATTTATGACAAAGGTACAATTTACACATGGCTCGATTGCCACCATCCCACATAGTTGTAGTGCGTGCTACTAATTCTTCAAAGGGTATTTCAATAATTCCTTTTTTCTTACTGATGGATCTTAGTGCGCCTAGATCACGACGTAATGCGGACCCGGGAATAAAATCAGGGTCAAAGAGATCAGTAAAACCAATATGAGTCAGAAATTTAAGGATTATCCAATAAACAGGTTGCAGTGCAAACCAATATAGAAATATGGGGTTTTCAAAAATAAATAGAAACCCATCAACAGCATCAGCAATCCCATTTAAAAATAAGTCAAATATTCCTCCAAGCCCTAGCATAAAAACATAGATCACAATCGACATTAGCCCAGTAATTATTCGTAGAAACTGAAACCACACAGATGGAATTTTTAGGGCATTAGGAAACTCAATAACCGAAGGTTTGTAACCAATAAGCTTATCCGTTAACTCGTCAATGTTGTGTCGAACATAAGATTTTTTATCTTCTAGTAATATTTTTTGATCCTCGATCGCGTCGCTAGACTCATCCATGGCTAAATATTCATGACATCGGGTGTTGTTTTCTAGCTTTTTCCCACCAATAGACATGATAGAGTGTCTTAAATTATGCGTACCTTCTCCTTGGTTTACTTGACGTGCATGTGGCACACCAGCAAGCTTCTCATAGCCAATGGCAGTCGGTTGGTACTTTACTATTGGGAATTCATTAATCCGATCACCGTCAGTCTTTCCTGAGCGCCCAAGCCAAGAAAGTCTTGTAAAAAAACTGGTTTTTTTATACTCAGGTAAATTACGTTTGAATTGTGTCATTCTATTTCCTAACTTGTAATCCAGCTCAGTTTCGACCAACCAATATCAGTCTTATTGTCTTGGTCATATTCAGAGGCATTTAAAGGTAAGCTGGTACCGTCGTTAAATATGTGACGAAACTTTAATGACCATTCATTTTAATTAATATCGATGTCTCAGTGAAGATACTTACTTAAATTTTATTCAATGGATTCTAGACTAAAACTTCCAAAGTTTAAAACTAACTTTCGTAGAACTATTAGGAAACGAAATTAGAGTATATCAACAAGTACCAGAACCAATGGGAAAGTAATTAGCCAAAACGAATACTTCCAAAATAAAGAGTCAAAAGTTTTAATTCCGCGTCTATATTCACCCGCAACATTAAAACTAAAAAATGATTTTTCCCACTGCGAAAGCTCATAGTCGCATTTATCTTGATCAAATAAATTAAGGCTGGCACCAATAGTTTCAATAACCCCAAAAATAAACCGTCTTATGATATAAATAAAAGTTCGTGTACTTGTATCAATTAGAGCTTCACCATTTCAATTTATCAATTTTTGCGATCAACTAACCCAACTGATACCAATGCTTACCATCCCCTGCCGGCTTCCAGTTTTCTTCCTTAACTGCTTTAGGGTTTAAATAGGGGTAAGTTTTTGCAACCTCTTCTGAGGCTTCTACAAGTTTTCTGTAATCTTCTCTACTCATATCGCGCCAGATCCAACGGGGTCTATTATGGTCTTTATCCCATTGCAGCGTTGTTGGGTCTAAGTGTCTGTAGGGTTCGAACTCTGGAACATCTGGTAAAGGTCTAGACACATCCATAAAGTGCTGAAAATACTCCCACAACACGCCAACGTACCAAGCTTGCTGATGTGGTGTGCCATAAACCACGCCCTCTTTGCTATATTTATGAGAAAGGTACAATTTACACATGGCTCGATTGCCACCATCCCACATAGTTGTAGTGCGTGCTTCTAATTCTTCAAAGGGTATTTCAATAATGCCCTTTTTCTTACTGATGGATCTTAGTGTGCCTAGATCACGACGTAATGCGGACCCGGGAATAAAATCAGGGTCAAAGAGATCAGTAAAACCAATATGAGTCAGAAATTTAAGGATTATCCAATAAATAGGTAACAAAGCAAAAAAATACAAATAGAATGGGTGCGTAAAAAAGTAAAAAAAATACTCTATTGCTTCATCAATTCCTTCCAGTAAAAAGCTAATAAATATCCCTAGAACCAAAAAAAAAGTATAAGCAATAAACCCTCCAAAGCCAAAAACAAAAGTCCTTAAAAAGAAAAACCAGATAGAAGGAATTATTAGTGCATTAGGGAACTCTATAACCGATGGTTTGTAACCGATAAGCTTGTCAGTCAATTCATCAATACTATGGCGAACATAAGATTTTTTATCTTCTAGTAATATTTTTTGATCCTCGATCGCGTCGCTAGAATCATCCATGGCTAAATATTC
>NZ_JAHKPH010000003.1:77584-294907 GCF_018860385.1 Reinekea forsetii
ACTTTAATGACCATTCATTTTCCTTGAATATCATTTTACCCATGGAATACCAGCCCTCAATTTTTTCTTCAACGGCTTCAGGAATAACAAAAACTAATATAGTATTTTTTACGATACTGCTATTTAAATTATTTGAAATTGATGTTGGTTTCATTAATTTTGGAGCATTTCGTGAAACCTGTATCAGCATTCCAGTTTTTTCACTGGGCATATTTTCGGTCAACTTAGCGGTACATTCCCACTCCAAACTACTTTCATCGAGAATAAAACCTGGATGGTCGATACTTACTGTAACTCGGTGCATTGATCGCCCATTTAATTCGATCTTTTCCTTTTTAACATTTGCACTAGGTTGCATAATAATATTTTGCAACCCAGCTTTTGACTTAGCGATTGAATCAAACTCCTCAGTATCGAGTCGATTTCCGTTTGAGTTACTAAATGGAGAATGTTCCGCCCAGTATTCTGTCGGTGTATCTCTTAACCATTTATTAACGGCCCACAAGATAGCAAGGCTAATAGCGAAAATCGCCCAACCAATAATAGGCACCATCAATGAAACGCCCGCCATGGCTCCGCCAATAACACCAACAGCTGCTCCTGCGACACCAATCAAGGTTACTACACCCGTAATGATTGCTGCGTCATAGTCATTTCGAGTAAATAACTTATAGCTATCCCATGCTGTAAAACCGGCACCAATCAGTGCACCGATCGGTCCTAACCAACGTATAATAGGGATTATATATGAGGTTCCACGAATTGTAATTGGAACTTTCTTAGCGGCAAATCTTACTGACTTAAATTTTGAAGTTTCCAATTTATATATTAGTTGATTTTTAGCTCTACTGTCATACCAAGCATCTACTACGTCAACAATTGCTGCCAATGTATTTACTGTTTGATTTACAATATTTCCGATCAACTCCTTACTGCTTTTCCCATGTGAATTATTGGCTGTATCCACAACTTCCTTTAACGCAATCGCCTCCATCAACAACATAATACGTGGTAGCTGAGTAGTTGCACCAGAGTACAATTGATTTGTGGACATTTGGCTAGCGGATTTGTACAGTCCATTTAGCCGTGACCGTTCAGGTAGAACCCAGACATCGAAGGCCGCTTTAATTATCACCTCGCCGTTACCTGTTTTTCCATGTTGTTCAAATATCAAGCGTTTATCTGCTACTTCGCGACTCGGATCAAACCCCTTCCAAGGTTTCAAAAAGGAAATATCCGATGCAGCAACTACTTTACCTTTTGCATCTATTAGCTTAGTTACCTGGTTATTCCACCCGCCTTGTTTTTGATTTGAGGCACTTTCAGCAGCTAGTTCTCGTCGTTGACTGCGAACCTTTTTCTCTATATACGTATTCGTAAATCGCTCAATTCGAGGTTTACCCAACGCAGACTTCCCTTCTAAATTAGACCCTTTAGTAATTAAATGTAAGCCTTCAATATCGGGCATGCCACTTCCTTTGATCAAACGAAACAACAATGAAATACTTTTTTTGATAGGTTCAGAGGGTCGAGTTTCGAAATTTTCAGCAAGAGCAGATACGGTTTTGGCGAAGCGATTTAAAAAGTTAAAAAAGTTTTTTTCACCATCAATGGTTTCAACCTCGTCTGGTTTATTAGCCACTGCTTTTTGAAAGTCAGCCAGTCTAAATACAGGATCGGTTATTTCTTTGATAGTTGCAACTTTGAGCGGTTGATCCGAATATATATCCACTTCATCTTCAGAAGGAAATAGCCAAGCGCTAGAAGGGTGTGCTCCTGAATATATAGCTTCAACTATGTCTAACCCTTTGTTGAGCCATACACTGTGTTTTTTTCGCTCATCATCGGCAATACTTTTAAAATCATATTGATGGTCGAATGTACTTGGGTCTATCACCAGGTGGTTTACTATATCGGCTAAACGAGACCAAAGTAAGTGGTATTGGGTTGACGGCAACCAAGCAAAATCTTCAAGCGTAGTAAAAAGCTTAATACTAAAATCAAACGACTCAAACGGGTCAAGCTCTTCGCTAACTATCTTAATTAGTTCGGTTTGAATATCTCGATATTCCTTTCTAATTTCAGTGCGCTGGGGAACCCTCAACCAATTTTCAATATCTTCCTTATTTAGTCTTTTAGCTGTATCTTCTAAACTCTCTTTTATGTCATCAAGTCTATCTTGTGCATCTGAATCCGACTCCCCTGGCTTTTGTATGTCTTTTATCACCATCGCATTTCGGGCATCTTCGTTAAGATAAGTCGAATAACTTAATTTGGCAATGTTTGTTAGATCACAAATATCTTTGCGCTCCCACATTGGAGACTTTACAGGCAGTTTCGGGTGAGTGTACTCAATATCTTTTGAAATTAAATACGGATAAGGTGTAGGTAATAAAACTTTACTAGTGCAGCTATTTTCCGGAATGAAACTTCCTTGCATTTCAGCCAACATTGTCTGCTGATTCATGAGCAATATAGTTAATGCGGTGTTGAAATTGTCTAAATTTCCCAAGGTGTCTTGCACAAAAACCAATGAATAGTCACCGCCCAGTAGTGGCTGATCTATTAAAGCTGGGCCCATTCGTGATTCGCGAACTAAATCAGCATCACCAATTGGCGAATCAGCATCGCGCAGCGTAAGCACTTGCCCCGCTTGAATATCATCTGTGTTATTTATTCCATTAGCATCTGCAAGCGCTTGTGTTGATTCTAAGAACGAATATTGCGTTGCAATCTGGCTGAGTACTTCACCGTTTTTCACAACATGTTGAAAGCGGGAATCTTCTGGATTCATACCTCCCATTGAACATATTCGTGGCCATGACCATTGTACTTCTGAATAAGCAATTTGAACTTTCGGTGTTTCACCATTTAAGTTTGTTGGAAATACAACTTTAGAGTTGAATATTCCATTGGCTTTTCGGTTATCTTTAGTTTGCCAATACCGTAAATCAACATCCTTAAAGCCTTTTCCTTCCACTACTTGGTATTCATGCCACAGATAACCATTTACAAAAATGTATATCCAGCCATCGCGAATGCGCTGAGTTACTTCATTTTTTCCAGAAAGTCCTTCCATTTGTAAAGCAACATCAGCATATTGCAGCGAAGTTTTTGAAGAGCCTTCAAGCTCCGCGTGCGCAATGCTCTCACACTTTATTAGCGGTATACATATACTAGGTAATCCAGAGCCATTACCATCAGCAACAGCGGGTAATACTAGGTCTAATAGGTAGTCACCAGATTGTAAGTTTTTTAACGAAATATTAGAACTCATTATTCAAACCTCCCCTTCTTCACCCGAATACTGTACAACTTGAGCGAATCGATCTTCCGGCTCTACTTCAGATGCAGCTTTTATTCTGTGACGCCCTGACTTTTGTGCACCGAGAACTTCAACTTCAATTCCATCCGGTCCTTCACTCACCTCCATTTCTTCAGGCGCTTTAATATTTGTAGCTAGGGGAGGCATTCCGATGCTTTGCATTAGTGGCATTGGTGGGGTGTTTTTCTTGTTCGATACCATCATGTCCATGGCACGAACGGCTGCGACACCTTCAATAAACACGTTACTGCTACCCATAATGAAGGATGCTTCATCGCCTACAGTGCCCGATTTCGTGCCTTTTTTCTTTCCTGGTTCATCACCTTTGCTTTTACTAAACACACTGTCTTTTGTGCATGCAGGCTGACCATTTATAATGACGCTAGAAGCCGTTTTATCGGCATCTTTGCTTTGTGCTACATTTGGGTAGGTTATTGGCACTACCGAGGTGCCAATTTTTGTTAAACAAACATCCATCGTATTTAATACGCCGCCACTGTCGGCGTGCACTGCCGAACGGCCATTTATGAGTACATTGTTAGCCATGCTAATTTCCTTTTTAACATTCTATTGACCATTGCTTCCCTGGTCAGATTTATTGTTTAAGCACCAAATAATGCGAGCATTGTTCTCTGTGGCAATCATTATAGGCTTTGTATCTAGTGACCAGTGCAATTGAAACAGTAATTGCAAGGGAACAGTACAAACACCTAGCTCACCTAAAACTGGGGTCATTGAAGTTACGCCAATATTCGGTATCGCCCAGGGCTCAGGTTCTTGGTTTATTCTATTCGTATTTAAATATTGCTCTAGCTTATACAATTCAATACTGCTTTCTGTGCGGTTGTTAAAACTATGAAGTATTGGCCTAACCTCCGCATTCAATATATGCTGCATCAGCTTTTGCAGTGCTTCGGTGGGGGCATCCATTGGCGTTTCAGAAAAAGGTTCTATTTCACGGCCAATAATTGGATTAGTTTGTCTATTGGGCTGTTTCGAAAGCAGCACTGCCACGGCAGCATCCGCCGCGAGCGTACCTTCTGAATTTTTTGCGCAAGCAAGTTCGGCACTTTGTTGTAGCAATAATTTTTGACTACACCCTGCATGGGCAGATACCCACAACCAATAATCAGGTGCGCTATCGTTGAGTGATTCTGCTTCTAGCAACTCTAGCGCTTCACTAGTAGTAAAGGCCTCTAAAGTTACTATTGGGTTTATTTCAAGCTGATCGACAGTTAACCGTGTGCACTTTTCTGCATTGGGCCCTGTAAAAACAATCCCTAAAGTACCTTCAGGTATTGTCCATTGGCTTAACTTCAAAATTATGTCTTCGACTAACAAAAGACAACGTACGTCTTCGTCTTCTATTTCTAAAGGTAGGGCTGGAAAGGCCAAAATTGGCAAGCTTTCGCTCTCTACGAAAACTTTAAAGTCATCTTGTTCTGACATATGAGATAGCCCCGTTAAAACATTGGCTAACGCAATATCGGCTGAATCTGTCTCAGTTAGCGAGACTGCGCCTTGTATTGGAAAGTACTTAGCTAAGGCTGGGAAGGTTGTCATGCTTGAATAGTGCCTTCTTGTTCAGTCTGCGCTACTAACAATTGGCTCAAGGGGCTCTTCAATGGATGCCAAGGAATAGACGCACGCCATATATAAGCAATAGTTTGCTCATCTGTATTTACAATTAAAGTATCACACTCGGGTTTTACTTTCTTGATTGCCTCACCCTGCACATGCAATATGCGAATATGCTCTGACAAACTAGGCAGCTTTAAATTAATAGGTTGGTTAGAGAAACCTTTTAACGTTAAAATACAACCGTCTCTTGGCGGGCTCTTCATTTGCTGATCAATAGGCGCGCTGTTGTAAAGTGATTCAGGAACAACTTGAGGATAAGGGCATTGGCCATCTTCGGCGGCCTTGGCATTTAATGATTGCATGAGTTTACTTCTTGGTGACCATGTCAAACTCAATGCTCCGAAGCCTGCTGGCATAGGCTTGTCTTTTGGAGATTGAATAAATGGTTTGGATTCAAACTTAGGCAGCTTAACGATACTATCTTTGGATTTGGTTTTATAATATCCAGTTCCAATCGGGTTCTGAGCAAACTGTATAGTTTTTCCATTACTACCTTCGCATGAACCGCCAAAGGCATGCTTGTAAGAGATTAACTCTTCTGTCAAAGTTTCGGGCTGGCTTGGAATAACACCGAATAGGCTTTTCTTCCAATGGCGCGGCCCTATTGCATAAATGGCTTTTTCAGTAACTACGCTACCTTCTTGAAAGGATACCGTTAGCGGATGATGAGTTACATTAGGCGCTGGCTTTGCTGTGCCCGTCAATAACCATTCGAAACCTTTCTTAAATGGGACGGTATCTGAACTTTGCAGCACTGGACCCGTCTCTGGGTTATCATCTTGGTATTCATCGCTAAACACAACTTCACACTCATCTGCAGTTAGCGGCTGTAATGAACCATCGGAATGCCATTTAAATCCTGTTTTTACAACGCAGGTCATTTGCATATTTCGGTCTAACCCCCAACCTGGAATCAGTGCCGCCGACCAAGGGCTTTGGTTATCAAGCTGCATGATCTACCTTACTGCTTTTCGGTAAAATTCTCGCAAGCGCACCCAAACTTACATGCGTCCAGTGCCGACTCAAGTCGGGTAATGTTGTCTCTCTACTTTTCGCTAAGTGCTGCCAGGCAATTGACTGCATTGTTGCAGGTTGAGACAGCATCCAACGTGCTAGCACTGTTGCCGTTTTAAACTCGCCTTGTAACAAACTGAACTCTTGTTTAATTTTTACTGGTGCAATGGGCATTTCAGGTGCATGGTCTACTGTCTTCCCGCTTTGTGCATCTGAAATAACGGGGTGCCAAACAATAGTTTGGCCTAATGTTTGTTCGAGCGCCCAAGATGCTGACTCTGCCAGCATCGGACGAGAAAGGGATTCAATAAGATAATCTATAACTTGGCTGCTACCATTTAAACTGAATAATTTAAGTGCTTCTGGATTTTGATCGCCGTGTTTTGCAAACAATTTTAAACTGGCATCACATTCACACAAGGTTAACCAAGACCAACTTGGGGCTTCAGCTGGCGAATCAGCTAATAAATTCAGTAATTCTCGGTTAGCATTGGGTTGATTAGTGGTTAGCTTTCTTAAAACGGCTTGTTCTGGCGTATGTTTTAACTGCTCATTCGCTCCGATCCAAGCGGGTAACGGTAAGCTAGCCTGCAATGCAAGGTGCCTGATTGTTTCCTCTGACCAATTTAACTGATACCAGCTAGCCAACTCTATGTGTGAAAGAATGTCACTTTCAAGCAAGGCATTTATTTGCTCTTTACTTAAATCACCAGGTATAGCTAACCAAAGGGCTGGTAAATAGTAATCGCCATCATCACTTATAATCAGTTCAAGTAATTTGTTTAGCCCCCAACTAAAAACATTTAGTTGCTTAGACTGCAATATTGAAATAAGAGCAACCTTTTGCACTATGGGCTTTTCTGGCCAATCAGTCATCAAAAAGTTTTCTGCATAGTCACTTAACAATGAAAAACTTACAAACAGTTTCTGCTCGATTCGTTGATTGTTTACGGCACTTGAAGTTATTTCCCAGGCGCTTTCACGTTTTTTTAGAAGTTGACCTGCACTTTTTAAATGACGAACTAAGTTATATCGGTCCTTCGAACTTAACATATCAATTCAACTCAATAGTAGCGCCTAATATTCGGTTAACACCTTGCGCATGTATAAGAATGTCTTTTCCTTCAATGGAAATATGACCATCGGGTGAAATAGTTAAACTTGATTTACCCACACGAAGATTAAACTCGCTTTCAACATTCAATTCCCAGGTTTTATTCATAAACTGAAGGCATGGCGCAGGAGGCTCACTCGGTAACCGTAGCTTTTCGGTCAATATAACTTGATTATCAATATTTAGTATTAATACCTTATCGCCTGTTTTGAGTGCTGGAACACTGTGTGTTGTGAAGGTGATATTGAATTCAGAGTCATCAATTGAAACTACCGTTGCATTGCCGTTTTCATGCTTTTGTACTGTAGCTATCACAACGCCCTTAAACGACAATTCTTCCTTGATATTATTATTCAGCTTACTGACTGCTTTCATCTTAAGTGCTCCTTTAGTTTAGTTATTAGCAACACAGCCACCTTTGATCACTATTTTATCTGCAACTATTTCAACACTAGGTCCATCTAATGTTAAGTTACCGTTACTGTTTATTTGAATCGACCCTTTACCTTGGGTCAGTGTAATCGACTCACCCGCACTAACACTGATATTGGCACTGGCTTCAAGTTCATAGCCACCATCTTCTACAACGATTGAATGATTACCTGAAACTACATGAGAACTTATTCCATTAGCGGCTTCTAAAATCAATTTATCTCCTACTTGAACATTTAACTCGCCTTCTTCGGTGACCCAAGTTAAGTCTTCTTTTGCAGTTAATTGTAGATTTTTTCCTGACTGATGGTTTATGTCGCCTTCTTCAGTCATCAATGAATAATCACCTTTGACCACAACTTCATGATTTTCACCAACGTCAACATTAAAGTTTTGCCCTGACTGAACCTGCATACTTTTACCAGCAAAAATCTCAACATCACCTTCTTCACTATGCAATTCAGCTAGCTGATTATCATCTGTTGCATTTAGCTGTAAGCGGTTTTTCTGTTCTTCCGTATTGAGTTGAATTTTCTCATTATTGGGTGTGTCATCGAGTAGGAATTCATGCTTCCCACGTGTTCGGATGAGATTTTCATAAGCATTTGCATTGGTTACAACACTAGGCGCACTTTCGTTATAAACAGCACCCAAAATTGTCGGTCTATCTACATCGCCATTTTCAAAAGAAATTATAACCTCTGTCCCTTTGGTTAGAGGAAAATGCATACCATGATCACTACCCCCAAAAGGTTGACTAAGGCGCGTAGGAATACTGGCGTCTCCATCAGCGTCGGTGCGGTCGTCAAATGGCAATCGAATTTGATAATTACCCGCAGCATCTACTTCTTCGGCAATCGTTGCGGTTATAGAGCTGGCGATCAATTTCCGTTGTGGCAGCACTGGTACATATGGCTTACCTGCAGGAATAGCTATGAAGACATTTTCATAACCTTTAGCTAAAGACGACACACCACTATTTGTTGCCGAAGATTGACTACCTTGCATCTCAATTTGGGTAATAAAGTATTCACCACTAAGCGACTCATGCCCACTCAATTCAATAGTCATTCCTGGTTGTAACCCACGGCAATTACTATGAAAAACAATACTCTCACTTTTTGCTTCGTAAGCTTTTACTTGAAGATCAGCTAAACGCTTTGCTGCTGAGCTACTTTGAGTGTTATCTCCCCACCGAAAAACGGTAGCACCTGCAACTTCTCGTGTTGCTTCAGAAAAAATGGCTTCACTGGTTTGAGGTTGATAATCTGCTATTTTCACGGATTGTGGTTGCTGCTGCCAACACTGCTTAACCTTAGAAATATATTCATCGTCTACTGCAGCGCCTTTTACCTTGCGCAATGGCAAAGCGATAGGTTCACTCACTTTAGGCAATTGAGTAATATCATCTATCAAAAAAACCTCAATTGATCTTTCACCTTGTGCAGTATGAATAATAATTCCGTCGCGAAGCAGAATGCGGTTTATGAACTCCCAATCAGATTCTTGATATTGAACAACCATTGGGTAAGCTTCAGGTTCACTGGCATGAACCGAGACTGGAAATCGGCCCTTTGAAAAATCATTTAATAGTGATTTTGCTATTTCTAATGAGCTTTTGCCTAAGAAAACACGATTATGGCTTTGGAATTGAAGTGCAGCTAAAGGCGAATGAAGCGTAAGAGTATAACCGGCATAGTCTCCATTTCCTGGTGCTTCATAAATATTCTTAATTTCGGTAAAAACTGGGACTAATGCACCACACCACAAAAAGTTGAAAGTGGCGTTTTTACCGAGTAAAGAAGAAGGGTCTATTGCCTGAAGTGCTAGCAGCTTAACGGTTAATTCGTAATTTGAACTAGCAACGTGCCAATCAACTAAATTAACACTTTCAACAATAAAAGCATCATCGGGCATAGCATCAATTTTGATGAAGTATTCACTTTCATCCGCCATTCCCAATTTTCGAATTGCGCGATTGATTGTTGCCACCGATTGAACCATATTCCTTTCCTTTTTACTTTTAGGTTGCTAGGCATAATCCTTAGCCTAGTTAAGCTTCTACTGATTGAATATTCTTTGGCCGATCTGAAAAAATACACTCCATTTGCTGCTCTTCGTTGAGAGCCAATGTAAGTATGTCGGGTAAGTCATCATCTGCAATAAATTGCAGTAAGCTATGTGCAACACTCGGCATTAATTGCTGATCAATTAAAGAGTTAACAAAGCGGGCACCTGAATCATTGAGCTCACATTGCGCAGCAAGGTGTGCCAATACATCTTGAGAACACCGAAACTCTATTGAATATAAATCATTGAGTCTCTGAGCAATCGCATCGAGTTTCAAGCCAATAATCTGTGATAGGACAGCATTATTGAGTGACATAAATGGCACAATTTGCATTCTGGCTAACAGTGCTGGTGCAAAATGTGACAGTAACGTAGGGTGAATCAGCTCTTTTAATTCGCTTAGCTTTGGCGGCTCCCATGGCTGGTCGCCTTCGTGTTGTAGCTGCGCAAGCTTATCAAGAGCATCGCTTGCGCCTTCTGCCATAACATCAGCTATTTTGTCATCGGTAGATTTTTCACTGCATCGATCTTGTATCTCTGCAGAGCCTAAATTACTTGTCATTAGAATCAAAGTATTTTTAAAGTCTATTTCACGACCTTCTCCGTCGCGCATAAAACCTCTATCAAATACCTGATAGAACATATTCATTACATCTGGGTGAGCTTTTTCTACTTCATCTAAAAGTACAACCGCATAAGGCCGTTGACGAACTGCTTCAGTTAGCAGACCTCCTTGACCGTACCCGACATAACCAGGAGGAGAGCCTTTTAGCTGAGATACTGTGTGGGCCTCTTGATATTCACTCATATTGATTGTTATGAGCGCTTTTGTGCTACCAAACATGTGCTTGGCGATTGAACGAGCCGTTTGTGTTTTACCAACTCCACTAGGACCCGATAACAAGAAAACGCCAACAGGCCCTTCGCCAGTTTGTAACCCTGCCTTAGCCGACCGTAAAGCTTGACCCATGGCCTGCAAAGCTAACTCTTGCCCGACTACTTCTTCACTAATGGCTTGCTCGAAGGTTAAAACACTTTGTAGGTCTGATTTAGACATGCTACCAACAGGAACACCCGTCCAATCACCGACGACATCTGCAATTGCTAATTCATTCACTTCAGGTTGAACTAAGGGTCTTTCCTGTTGTAATTCGATCAATTGCGCCCTTAGTGACTGTGATCTTTGTAGAACCCCATCTGACTGATCAGGCGCTTGACCTTGAAGCATGTTAGCTTGTTGTTGCTGTATTTCAGCCACAATTGAGTTTTCTTGCTTCCACTGTTGCTGGAATTCTAATGATTCTTTAATACAATCTTCGAGTTCTAAATTTAGCGTTTGTTGCAATGCGTCGTTAACTTGTATACCACTTTTCGATTCTTCTGAAATTTGGTTCAGCCGAGTCTCGAAATACTGTTGACGCTCACTCAGAGCTTCAATTTGTTGGGGTATCACTGATTGCCCCATGCGGACGCGTGCAGAAGCTGTATCGAGCAAATCAATGGCCTTATCTGGCAGGTAACGCCCTGTAATATATCGATCAGATAAGGTGACAGCGGCTTCAACAGCAGCATCCGTAATTTGAACCTGATGGTGCTCCTGATATCTTTCTTTTAAACCGTTTAGCATTAAGATAGCGGCTTCGATTGTGGGCTCTTCAACTTTCACTAATTGAAATCTACGGGCTAAGGCGGGATCCTTTTCAAAATACTGTTTGTATTCACTAAAAGTCGTCGCAGCGATAGTTCGAAGTTCGCCTCGGGCTAGGGCTGGTTTCAATAAGTTAGCGGCATCGCTCATGCCGGCTTCACCGCCCGCGCCAATCAATGTATGTGCCTCATCAATAAACAACATAATAGACTCGCCGGCATTTTTTACTTCGTCGATAACTTGTTTTAGACGCCGCTCGAACTCACCTTTTACGCCTGCTCCAGCTTGAAGCAAACCCATATCGAGAACACAAATAGTTATATTTTTGAGTAGATCGGGTACCTCGCCACGAGCCACCTTTTGAGCAAGCCCCTCAACGACCGCAGTTTTACCAACACCAGCCTCGCCAACTAAAATAGGATTATTTTTTCGGCGACGACACAAAATATCAATGGCCATTCGTATTTCTTCGTTACGCCCAGTAACTGGATCCATTTCTTCAGAGCGCGCTTTGGCGGTTAAGTCTGTTGTAAACTGCTCTAAAGCAGATTCACTTGCATTTTTACTGGGTTGATTTGAAGGTATGTCAGTTATGCGGCTACGGGCTGGCTTTTCGTGGTTGCCTTCAAGTGTATTTTTAGTAATGTCGAAACGATGAGCTCTTATTTCATCAAGAGAAACTTTATCGAGTGCAGTATATACAGCATAACTTGAGAAGGTCGAACATAACTCTATCACGGCTTCTAGAATTGAAACCGAATCGATTGTATCACGTCGATAATGCAATGAGTTAATAACACACGCTTTTTCAAGAACTTGAAATAGAGATTCAGAGAGACCTGGCTTGCCTTGGTGCCCAGAGCGCAGTGAATTCACAGATTCAATAAGACCTTGCCACAAATCATCTACGTTTACATCAAAATAGTCTAATACGGCATCTATCTGGAAGCGACGATCATCTTCTAACATTTTGATAAGCAAATGTTCAATAGTGATTTGGAAATGCCCACGACTAACGGTAAATCCAGCTGCGGCTTCCATCATAGTTGCGCACTCTGAATTTAGTTTATCTAGCAATGCGCGTAATGTTTTACCATCCATGTCAAAATCCTTTTATGTGTTCTCTATGCCTCAAGCGGTTTCTAAATACTGCTCTGAGTTCAATTTAAACTTAAGTCCCTTGCCTGAAACTTCTCCAAGGAGGGAATGAATTCCTAACTGGCTTTCGTCGCTCCCTAAATACCAGTTTTGTTTTAATTTCGGTGTTAAATGAATAGAAACTTCAAAATCTACACCATCTGGAAGGTATTCTTTTAAAATACCTGCCATTAGTTTACCTGCATCACCTTTTGGCTGAACGTCTAGTGCACGATTTTGTGAAACGGTACCTATATTAACATTAACCTTTCGCCCAATAACGGGAATTGCATCACCTAAACACGTATCCGACCCGAGTGCATACTCTCCGTTTAATTGAAGCCCATCTTCAATTTGGACCCAACTAATTACATTTTGATCTATGTCGAGCTCATCTAAAGCCAACGCTTGTTGAAGAACTTCTTCTAGCGAATCAACACTACGACCACTTCCGATGAAACAACCGCCATAAGCCATAATGTCGCGTTCGCCATTCCAATACTGGCCGGTCGCTCCACTGACTAAACGATAATACAAACCTTGGTTATCAAGCTGTGTAAACAAATTATGTTTCTTCCAAGCCTGATGCAATAACCCATAAAGCCGATTATTGAATATATCCAAAAAACTTTGCAATCTTTTGCCAGCTTCATCATTCGCTGTAACATCATCTAAAAAGTATTGAGGCAATGGCGAATCGACACCATATAACCCCATAAACCTAGCGACTACTTCATAGCGCTGTCCTGGCAGTGTGTTTACCGCTCTAACATCTGCAGCAGGAAAAGCTAAACTCGTGTCAGGTCTTATCCGAATGCGTCGATCGAAGCTATCACCAATACCCTGCGGTATCAGCTGCTCTAATAAATAAAGCAGCTGGTGAAAATGATAACGGTGACCATTTTTTAATATGTCTTCTAGAACAGAGTTTTGCTGCCGAATACTGGGCTCCACATCCACTCCTTATAAGACGGTAATTGAACTATTTTTGTTTGAACAAATTCGGTCATATTTGCGAACCCACTAAAAAAGTTATGTAACACGGAACCAAATAAGTACATATCTGACAAGCTACTAAAACCAGTCTCATTTAATTCTAAACTTACCTCTAACCCCTGAAATAGCACGCCTCGCCGCAGACGATGCGTAGTTTTAGTACGAATAGTGGCTATTGATTCAATTTTCCGCTTGTTTTCTAGTTGATCAGTCCAATCAAACAAACTTAATAGGTGCTTTAAATTGTCAACCGACTCGAGTGAGCTTAAATTTAACGATAATATTGATATCAGCTGCCATTGATAATCTTGAAAACTAGGGGCCTGCAGCAGCTTACTTGGTCGAGTTAAATTCTTAACCTCTAGATCTCTGGCTAACACTTCGGGTAGTTTATTGATAGCACCTATTTCGACGTATCGCCGTGGATACTGATCATTACATAAATAGGTTTCTATGCTAGCTACTTCAGGCTTAAATGGTGGAGGTGAATTTAATGAAATATAAGTCAACCTTTTATCAACTCCGGCCGTTCTATTTTTAGTAAAATAAACTCGGTCGTCTTGCTTACGATGCCTCATAGCATGTAAGGGAGTATACTGATAGGTTTCACCCGTTGATTGATCTCGACTTGAAACAGATTCGACACTAAACACGGTTGAGTACTCTGCTACTTGCCTATCTGGGTTTACACGGTATTCACTCTTGGTATGATCTACCGAAATGGGTTCTGCATCGGCTGTATATAAATTTATTGCAGGTGTACTATTTAGCCGAATATGATCTTTTGACAGTATTGTATCAATCGGTAGTCGCTCGGGTGTGACCAATTCAATTGTAAAGCTACTCGACTCCTTAGGTAGGTTTAAGCCTTCAAGACCTTCAATTGATGTAAATAAATATTTTTCCCGAGCACAAAAATAGTCGTGCATTAAACTAAAAGCAGTCCGAGTTCGACCATTCGAGGGTAGCAACCCATCTTTTGCAGTCTGATGAGCTGGAACAATAGTAATTGGTTTACTTGATGATATATTTAATCGCCCTACGGAAGAAACAGCCACCCTACCATGTTTATCTGTTAAACAGTGAAATAAAGCATTCGCAAATGTCCAATCAGCACAGAGATAGAGTTTTATACTAGCTAAGTCAATATCTTTCCATTTTGCTTGTTGATTTTTCTGGAAAGTTAGTTGTATTTGAGTGCCACCCCCTACCCTTTCATCTGAAACTGCTTCAGTTAAAGTAATAGGAAGCAGTTTAACAGGGTGTGTCGTGGTAAATTCACAGTTAGCATTTAACGGACCAGCATTAAGGGCTCTCACTGATTGGCCGGCTTCTATTGAAATACTCTCTCTGTTAAAAGCATTTACAGAGAATTCTAAAATTGTGTTTGCTGGGTAGGGTTTAATAAGTGCGGGCATCACCTGTTCTAGTAAGCTTTCACTAATCTCAGGTACAGCGTCATCGAGGCGGTGTCGTATTTGTGATGTTAAAAACGCCATACCCTCAAGCAAGCGCTCAACGTATGGGTCTCGATCTTTGATGGCGCTCAAATTCAGCATCGCAGCCTGTTCAGGATACGCATCCGCAAATTCCTGAGCTAAATCTTGAAGAGTACGCATTTCTGCTTCAAAGTATTCGCGATATGAAAGCATCTACATTACATCCTATTCGGCTGCATAACTTGCGCCTGAAAGTTACTTTTAAATAACGTTTGAAAGCGTACTTGCGTACCATCATGTAACTTTCCGCTAATTTCCATTCTTACCACGCAAGTTCGATAATCTTTTGCTCGGGGCTGAACTCTTACGTGAACTAACCTAGGCTCATACTTTTCGATAACATTTTTTACTGCAAACGCAATATCATGTTCAGAATAGGGAAGCTCTCGATAAAACATATCGAGATCGGGTAAGCCATAATCGGGCAAATGTTCTAGTACGCCTTGGCGAGCATTGAGCAATCGCAATAAATGATCATGAATACTTGTTAACAAGGCATCATGGTCTGGAAAACTCGCTAATGAATTTCCAGCTGAATTCTTTCCTCTAAGTACTTCATACAGCGCATACATCTAATTTATTCCATAAAAATCGTACCCGTTTCCGGGTACGAAAAAGATCGAGGTTATCGACCTTCAGTCCAAGAATCAGAAAATTCGATGTTTCCGTCTAGGTATGTCCAAGTAATCTTTTGATAACGAATAGAAACCTGTTCTAAATGCGGGTAACGTTCTTTCTCAAGATCTTTAACATTTTCCATTTTAGGACCTACTGATGTGACACGTACACCTTCGAGCGTGTGTCGAAAGTATTCAACTTCTGTGCCTGTATCATCAATTTTATACCAGCTCAGTACTAACTTAGATAACGTTTGACCGTTAGAGCACGCTTTGTACAAATACGGTGTAGCTGCATCGAAGGCTTTGGTAACCACGAACGGTTCGTGTTTACGCGTACCAGTCAACTCGCCAGAATCTGCATCTGTAGGGATACGAAGCTCATGATCAAATGCCATAACTTCAACTGAACCTTCTCGTCCTGCAACATTTACCGAACCGCTGATCTCGTTTCCTTGATCGTCGGTGATCCACATATAAGCTGGAATCGCCATATTTATCTCCTTGATAGTTTTTAAGTTTTGTTTACGCGCCACAAAAAATATTTCTGTGTATCCAACAGTCGTTTAAAACTCGCATAACTTGGAATTTAATAAAAAGCGGGATAATAATCAGCCCGCTTCTATATTCTAACCTAACCTACTTCCGGCATTTGAGAAACGAGAGACAAACGTACGTCCACGCCTTCAACTTGGAAGTGGGGCTGAACATGCATATTAACCGAATAATACCCTGGGTTGTCCGAGGACTCGGTCACAAAAACTTGTCCATCTTTTAAAGGATGAGACGCAGCTAACTCAGGCTCAGGGTTATTCATTTTTGTAACTAACCCTTGCAACCAGCTGTTTAGTTCATTTTCTAAATCTAATCGAGATTTCAAAGACCCAATATTTTCACGTTGCAGTATTTTTAGATACTGTGCGATTTTTGAAACCAGTAAAATATAAGGTAGTCGTGAGTTAATTCGAGAATTTGCTGTAGCGGCATCGTCACTGAATTCAACTGGCTTTTGCGCTGAGTTCGCTGAAAAGAAACAAGCATAATCGCTGTTTTTATAGTAACTCAACGGAATAAATCCATGATCTGCAAATTCAAGCTCTTTAGTTTCTGAAATCAATACTTCCGTTGGAATTTTAGATTCAGTTCCGCGACCAGACTCATAAAAATGCACAGGTAAACCTTCCAATTTACCGCCAGCCTCAGGTCCTCGTATATTCACCGTCCAGCCGTGTTTTTTATGTGACTGAGTAATATTACTCGCGAATGCAAATGCTGAATTACCCCAGCAATAACGGTCATGCTGCTCACCTGTTACAGACTCACTATATCCAAAACTTCTTACCGGGTTGTTGTCACCGTAGGGTAAACGCAACAAGAACCGTGGAAAAACCAGCCCAACATAACGGGAATCTTCAGTTTCACGGAAGCCTTTCCAGCGAAGATATTCTGCTCTATCCATGTATGACGCTAAGTCTTGAATCTTGGGGATATCTTCAATTGATTCTTTACCGAAAAATTTAGGACCTACCGCACTAATGAACGGGCAATGCGCTGCACTCGAAACCTTTGATATTTCGGAAAGTAATTCAATATCTTGTGCTGATCGATCAAAGTCATAGTTGGCGATAACCGCTGTTATTGGCTCCCCTCCGGGTGTGTCATATTCTTGAGTATAAACATGATCGAAGTAACCCGATTGAGTTGTGTCAGGAGACTCTTCAAAGTCTTCTCGCAAATCATCTTTAGTAATATCGAGAATTTCAACTTTACTATTCGATTTGAAATCCGTGCGATCAATTAAAAACTTTAGCCCACGCCAGGAAGATTCTATTTTTTGGAAATAATCGTGATGCAACACTTCATCAAGCTGATTACTGATAGTTTCATCTATTTTAGCGATGTACTGATCCAATAGATTTTTATCAATACGCTCTATTTTTTCACCAGACTCAATCGCTACGTTTAGAAAAACCTGTAAGGCTGCTGTAATGCGCTCATTTTGTGGCGCTTCACCCATACCTTTTGCAGTTTTAAAGTCTTTGAATTCTATTGTGTTTTCAACTGGTTCAATTTCTATAAGGTCACATAGGCGACCGTAAACCGAACTACTTTCTTCAACCGTTTCGGCCTCAGCGGCTTTTTTAACTTCTGCCATGTCCATAGTTACTCTCCTTCAACAGTACTAGGTACAGTAGATTCGCTTCCAATATGCTTTGCTAATTCAGCTTTAAGTGTCGATAGGTCTGCGTCGCTATGCATAATACGTTCTACTTCTTTGCGCAACGCGCTATTGTCTAATAAGTTAGATTTAAGATCTTTGAGCAAATTGCGCATAGCTAATAAAGAGCTGATCTCTGGAATCTGAGACGCTACCTGCTCTGGGTGAAAATCTTTAAAACCCTTGAAAGATAAATCGACATTAATTTCAGAATCTGGTTCATTTGTAATACGATTCGGAACTGTAAAAGTAGCTTTTGGTGCTAAATCTTCCATCACCTGTTCGATATTATTTCCAGTGATATTAATTCGTTGGCGCTCGGCTAAATCACCCTCACCTTTTCCATTACTAAAATCACCCATCACTAGCAACTTAAGCGGTAATTCTTTCTTTACCGATGCACCGCCCGTTTCCAGATCTAGCGCTATGTTGACTCGTGCTCGAGGAATTTCATTTTGAAAGCTATCGCCCATTCTTATTCTCCTAAATTATCCTAGAGCCACTGCATTGCGCTGGCAACGTCAGTGGTACACATTAATGATTGCAAGTGAACGATGTGCTTTTCGGTATCGCACCTCATTGAATCTTGCTCTAAAATTGCCAGGCGATCGTTTTGCAAGCGGTGAAGTTGTCGCCATATTTGCATTGCAAATTCTGGATCAACCTGTGCTAACGATAAACGTTCTACTACCTGTTCTAATTGAAGGAATATAGGCAGTGCCAATTCACTTCGGTCTTGTTCCACACATAACTGTGCTTTACAAAATTCTATATAAGCCCGCTGAAGTTCATTAAACTTGGGCATATTATCGAGCGCTTCAAACGCTTCTTTAATGCTCGACGCTAACAATACATTTCTAGCTTCAGCCAAATAGCTCTGAAAACCTCCAGCAGAAGTACCCTCGTTCAATGCTGTAGATTGATTGATTTGCTCTAACCATGCTGCTGTTCCGCTGGACACAAATGATTCATCATTATCGAACTTAGCTTGCAACAATTTTGGTAATCGAGTTATGGTTATTCGGAAATATTCTTTTATAACCGTTGCAGTCTCTTTATCACCAGCCTTGGTCGAACAGTCAAATGCCATCTTTAAAATATCCAGACTATATTGTCCACTGGGTTCCATAAAGGCATCTAGGCTTGCTAACAAACCCTCTTCCCACTGTTCGTTATCCATTGCATTGCGTATTTTGGTCATGCTGGTATCACGAGGTGGCGGTAATCTTGTTTTTCCTTGCTCATTTGGAGGTAGTTTCAACCCACCTAATTGACAAGCGCAAGCGACTCCAAACATTTTGTTGTATAGCTTTTGCTCTTTAAAATAAAGCAACAGCTGCCTTACAGATTGAATGTATTCTGCACTGGAATTAATAGTTGATGTACGATTCTCACTTGGTTTAGTTGAAACCGGTGCGTTAGCTAAGTTGTTAACGGCCTGAGTATTTTCACTATCCGACTGCGTTTGCTTTGATACCTTAAGTGCAGATTCTTTTTCTTTTTCGGCTAACCATTTTTTTAATGCAGGCCATGAAAGTGGCTCACCACAATAACTCGCTATTTTTTCAAATAGCTCATCATAAACTTCTATTGCGTAAACAGCCTCTTCATAACTCACGTTGTTTGTCGAATTTTGTGCGAACGTTAATACCTTCTCTTGCTGAAACCATTTAATGGCTGACAAGCGAGCTTTTGGCTTTGCTGGATGAAGTTGATCGCCAAATTGTTCTATCAGCTTACTGATAATAGACATTCCCTTTATAAGGCCAGAAATTCCTTCAAGCCTAGCAAGGGACAATACAAGAAAAGAGCCCACTCGAAGATCTTTAGACTCACTCTTAAGAATAGAGTCACATAGCGAATTTATTTTTTCATAATCGACACTGGATTTCTTTTCAATCTCAGACTTCAGCGCGCCAAAATCTTCACTATAGCGAGGGTCTCCGCCCATAGGAGTTACGTCAGATATGGGCTCGAGGTACTGCTCTGTAAATTTTATCCATTCATCCATATTCTCGCTTCCTTAAAGTACCTTATACCATTCAATTGCCAGATCTAAGAGGTTGGTATTGGCTTTTTTCAGCCATTGATCGATCATATCTTTAGGATGGTTAAGCTGAGCCGCCTCCGAAAGCACATCTTGCCAAGTTAGATAACTGCTAGTGGAAACATTTGCTTCTATAACAGACTTTAAAGACGAGCTAGTCATTGGTTTAGTCAAAACAAATAAATGTGCAGTACCACTATCTTTTGACCAAACGATATCTGGGCGCCATTGCTGGCCATTCATCACCGCCGTAATTAATTGCAACCAAAATGACAGCGCACTTTCTTGATTCAAAGTAGAGCCCAGTGGAAAACTAATACCATGATAGGCACGGTGAATTCGATTTTCTTTCAATTGTTTGATAAGTTGAATATTGCCTTCAATGAACGATTTTTGGCTCTTAAAGTCTGATCCTACGACGTCTTCCAACCAGTCTTTCAACAATACTTCTTCAGCAGCCTTCATCGATGCCCTTTTTGCATCTCGAACATCCATTTCAGGTTGCAGCTCTGGCAAATCTTTTAGTAAATTGACCCAATCGTGCCTTGCGCTTTCAAGTTCAAAGGCAGAGGTTCCGATTGCATTCTCTATAGCGTTGAACCCCGCAATTTTAATGCTATCGGGCTTAAGATAGTATGCTGAGTCGGTTAACCTATTAAACACAACAAATGGATATATACGCCCAGCTTTATCTTCACTGGGAAACACCATGGCAGCCAGATTCTGGCGGTCACCGCCGCCGGTTAGTAAAATCCCGAAGCCTCTAAACAACTCTTGTTGCATTGTAATAGATAACTCTTTGTATAAATTTTGAAGCGTTTCATCGAGCAATTTCACTTCGCGCCACTGACCATCAATATTGATAAAATCAGGCTCGCTGCTAATTTTTCCGAATCCACCCGTTATTGAAACACGATTAACAACGGGCTCCTCCATCTCCTTATTTTGCTTCCTGCCGAACATAATCATCCCTTAAAAAGGCTTCGTGGAAGGTAAAAATCACTTAACACTCTTTGGTTAAGAACACTTCCTGAGCGATCAGCCCGAACTTTATATTGAGCACTCACTTCCTTGCCGTTTGAAAGCTTCATTGGCCAAACCACATTAAATTGGGTTCCACCGCTGTGCTCTATTTGAGATTGTTTTAACAATTTCAGAAACGCCCATGGACCATCAAAAGCAAGGTCTGCATACCCGCCCCCAGCATCTAAATACACCTGAACTTGGGCAACCTGACTGTTATCGAGTGACCAATTAAACTCTCTCCATTCTTCGGGTTCATTACGATAACGGTAGAGATCACTATCGACTTCTAACAAAGATTCACTGACACCTGCAGACGGCACTGGAGAAACCCAGAATCTCATACTGACGCGGTCGTATTCATCAAATAACCCACTCACAACGGTGCTTGCCGAATTCACACCTAAAAACAGTGTCTTATCAAACGACAGGCCAATTCCCAACCATTCTCGCACTCGCCATTTACCTGCGCGTACTTGCACAAAAGGCTTTAAATCATTGTCGATAAATGACCACAACTGGCCATCGATGGGCTTTAAAAATTGTTGTATATCACGAACATTGGCATCGACTCCATTTTCAGAAAATGGAAATCTACCCCGTAATGTTCCGTTATAGGTCCGATATACTTCATCTTGCCAAACTGCCTGGAGTGACCTTTCGCTCGCCTGCACCATTCCTTTCCAAACTGCTTTTAAAGAACTGGTCATCAACGGTTCAACAAGGCTTCGGCTAGATTCAGGTTGATTTGACAGCAGGTTGTTTACATCGATCCAGGTGCTGTAAAGCTTCTTATTTCCAGAATTTCCTAACAATACACCCGCAGCATACTTGCGGGCCTCCATGTCAATATCCGACGCAACTTTAAGTGTGTCTAATTCTTCTGCAAGCGGTTTAATTTCAGCTATAAAGAGCTCTAAGAAATCGCTCTGCCCGCTTTCATCTTTATCTTGAACTAATCTAGCTAGGTCTTTAGTCAATGCAGCAAAGGCTGGAATTACTGGTGGATCTGCTAACAAACCATTAGAACCATCTTCAGAACCTTCGATATTTTCAATATTGATAGGCGTAATTTCTGCCAATTTAATGTTTTTTTCTAACGCTTTAAAAAGTGCTATTAATGGACCTTTTTCATCAGACATTGCCTTAATGGCATCGATGCCTTCAGATAAATTTTCATAACTATCAGCTTTAGTCTCACCAATGATCGAAATCCAATGTTGGCTGTAATCTTTAAAATACAAACGTCGTACACTTCGCTCTAATTTATCGGCCAGCGCTTCAGCTTCTTCGCTATCTTCAAATAGCTCTTCTAAACCTAACACCCAATCGCCTTGACTTGCTGTTGCAGCCAACTGTTTTATTTCAAGCCGAACGAATTCATTCCAAGCTTCTACAGTAAAAATACCAGGGAATTCATGGTCATTCTGAATCACGCCATCGATCGTACCGCCAACAATAGAATTAAGAGAAACGTCTGAAAATAATGTAGATCCATTTGCTATCAAATGTTGATATAGCTGCGATGCATCTGGAGGCGTAATTAAATTATCTTGAGATGTCTTGGCGTATTCAAAACCGATATCCCAATGATTTTCGCCATCATCTGATATAGCTTCAAAGGAGTACTGCAGATACAACCCGACTAGACTGGTTAGCTTTGGAATTTCGTTTTCATAAGAAAGACTTAAATTATCATCACCAAAACTCTCAAACCATAGCTCACCTAAAAAACTTGAAACTTGGTCTCGATCATAATACTCAGGCTCGGTTGTTAACATTAAGTAAGTTTCTAAATACTGATAATGCGTAAGTCGCTGCTCTGCTCGCTCAGCATCATTTGCATTCGCCCATTGGCTGCCTTGCTGCTTAAATTGATTTTGAAAATATGGAATTACTTGGCTTTGCATGTATCGATCAAGGGTTCCTATGAGCAAATTTCTCATAGGTTCACCGTGTGTACCAATTAAGTCGTAGCGACTAAAAAGCGCTAGTGGTGAGTAAGTAGATATTTTCTCTAAATCTTGGTAATGAGCATTAAGCCCAGCCAGAGCATTTACGCGCTCTATTTTGCTGCTAGACGCATCTTGAAGCTGCATTACCAGTGCTTTAGCTTTCTTCTCGTAATCACTCATTAACTTTGCATTGGCTGTATAAGTAGCTGTTAGAGCCAAGCCGGTAACGACGACGATAAACACCATACTAAAGAAGGTTAGGCTTTTTGCGGCCAAATGGAATCGTTGACGGCTGCGATTACCGCGGACAGCATCTTTTAGGGGGAAAACGACTTGCTTGAAAAAATCAGATATAAAATAACTTCTACTTTTGTTGCCCGCCCTATAAGGAAGCCCTAATGCTTTCGAGAAAATATCTTTAAGTAAGCTATTTTTGCGCTCGACGACCTCACCTTCTTGAACACTACTGGTAAAATAAACTCCAGCAAACCATGGTTTCTCATGATATGGGCTGTCTTTAAACAACATACCTATAAAGTCGACAAGCCGTTCTGAAGCTCCCGAGAATTGACTGGGGTATTGGTAGATATCGGCTTTCTGTGTGGTAGATTGGGCCAACATCATTTTTTGAGTTCTTTGTTCGAGTAATCGATCATTCAAAGCATGGATTTTATCTTTAAATATTCCAACTACATCTGCTTTTCGATCTTCTGTTTGATCAAGAACGTAAACGCCCCAAGGTTGTGAAGCCTCTGCATCACTTAAATCTTCAAAAAACGCATCAAAACCTCGCAACATGTCACATTTAGTAATAACAATGTATACAGGTACCATTAACCCTAGTTCCGACATTATCTCTTGTAGTCGGTTGCGAGTTTTATGTGCATGCGTCTGTAAAGATTCATTGTCAGTGGTTAAGAGCTCATCAATTGGAAGCGCGAGCACTACACCGTTAACTGGAACTTTAGGTCTATTTTTTTTGAGTAGCTGTAAAAAATGAATCCATTCACTACTCTCTTCGTCGCTCGAATATCGCCCTGCAGTGTCTATGAGTACGGCTTCATCTGAAAACCACCAATCGCAGTCCTTGGTACCACCAACCCCTGAAAGGTGGTACTTTTCATCATCCTTAAACGGGAAATTTAAACCAGAACGAGAGTAGAAGGTACTTTTGCCTGCAGCAGATGGACCTATAATCATGTACCAAGGCAGAGCATATAGCGCCCCTTTACCTCGGAATTTTCTTCCTAATTCGGTAGACTTCAACGCTGATAAAGCATCGTTTAACTTTTGTTTAAGGTGGTCATCATCCAGACCGCTAGTTAGATTATCCGCTAGCTTTTGACCTCTAAAGCGTAAGAATAGAAATTTAACTAACAGCCATAATAGGTAGATAGAAAAAACGATACCTATTACAGTTAATCTCTCGCCAACAGAATCTAACCCTACAAAGCGACCGCCAAACCAGATAATTACTGCTAGACCAACGACACCTGCCAAAGCTCCCGTTAGAAAGCGGGAAACAAAAGGTAGCATACGCAGTAACAATGATTTAATCATGACGCTACCTCCTCAGTCCGCTCTTCTAAGGGTGTTAACTGCGGACTTCCGAAATTTTCAGGAATCTCCAATGACTCGATAGATTCTGCACTTTCAGCAATAGCTGATCGAATTTGCTGACTATAATAAATGGTCATGATTAATAAACTTGCAACCAATATTACTGCCATTACCCAATAGGGTTGATGACCTGCAATTCTAGAGGAAATGTGACTCTCTGGAGAGGCGTTATCTGACAACACTCTATTAACAACACCGCTATATTTCTCAATATCAGTACGTAAAGTGCTAATGTAAGCCTGCAATTGTTCGTAACCCTCCAAGCGATATTTGCCTTGAAAGCCTAAATTTAGAACCGAGAAAAACAGATGTACTAGCTCAGAATTTTCTTTTATATCTAACCGTAATTCATTTAGTCGATCGAAAAATGTTTGCCCGATTGAGCTATCGCCAAAGTATTCTACGGCTAGAGGCTTGGCCATCCACTCATATTTTTGTTCCCAGCGAGAGCTCAAAACTATTTCATCAGAAAACGCTGACATTGCATATTTAATATCGCGAATTCTTTCTGGCGATACTTGGCATTCAAAGCATCTTCGCTCGAGCATAACGAAAGATTTTTCCACTTGTTCACGTAAGTCACTGGGTGCACAATCGGCTAGCTCAGCGGTTTGCAGTGGAATAAGCAAACTAAAGATTGGAGAACAAACTTCAACGATAAGGGAATCTAACTGTACTTCTAAATCAGTTGCAGACACTATTCTTCCACCATAATGAGCTCAACGGTCACATCGGTGAATTCACCCATGCAAAACAATCCAAACTTTTGTGATTTCAAGACTGCCTCCCAAAGACTACCGCTGGAGGTAATTTGGAAGTATTCAAAACCTGATTTAATTCGGATTTTTTGTGGTAAGCGCTGAACATGGCGCATGACAACGCCTGGTAAACCACTCGACAATACGGTTTCGAGCTGCTCTGGTGAGGCCAGTTTACAGAACTGAACAAAGCGATTCACCCATTCTACGTTATCTTGCTTGGCATCTACCGCAAGGAAGATAGAATAATTTTCAAGTGCATATCTTGGGATTTGAGTTGACTCGAAACGACCTGGTGTCACTGCATTCAGCTCTACTTTGTCTTCAGGTCGGCCTTTTTTACTCGACAACATACTTCGAATTTCATTCAGTAACGCAGGCAAAGTTAATTCTAATGCATCGTGATTATATTCAGGTAATCGATCTATTAAATCTGGCTGTAGAAATGTGGCGCATAGTTGATGCAAGCGACAAAGTTGGCCGTATAGTGTAAACGGATGGGCCTTCCCATGATGAATGTTAGATTTAAATTCGGGAAGCAACTGAATTAAATCTTTATGAAATAAAAATTCAGAAAGCTCGGTAGAAGAGTAGCTCGACACATCTCCTATCTTCTCTCTACTTTTAGAAAAGTCTCTGGCAACGGCGGATAGCATGTCTGATACAGACTGTGCAATTTCGTGAACTGGATAAACAGACTGTGTATTAAGACAAGCGGGAAGAATATCATTTACTACTTTAAATTCACCATCATATTGCTTTTGAATTTTAACCAGACGCAAACAAGACATTTGATCTAAGGATTCGGTTTCTGTTTTTAATAGTAAATTTGGTTTGGCGATCATAACCTCGCGTACTCTAGTCGCATCGCTTTCATCGGCAAGCTCGCGAAACTCGGCAACCCAGCCTCCAGTTCTACCTGAAGATTGATAGCCAGAAACACCTTCTACTATTTCACTTTTCGGCACGGCCAAAATCAGTGTAAATTCGTCTCTTCCAATCGCCATTAGGTCTATAAAAACTGGCGCTTGTTGGTCTCTATAGTATTCAATAGCACGACCATCAGGCAATAAACACTCGAGCTTTTGCAGTTCAAACCGACCTTCGCGGAGCGCCATTTCACTCCATTGAAGAGACAATAACCCCCAGCAGAAAGGCATCACCGCTTTTTGAGTGAAATGCATGCGCTGTGCTTGATAAGTGTCCCATGCTTGAAAATGCTGCTGACCTAAAAACACCCCTTCAGCCCAAACAACTTTATTTAAACCTGACATATACAACTCGCGTTAAGAATTATCTGTAAACTAATGAAATTTTATTATCGTTTAATGCCAGATTTAAATTTGTTGAAAAAGGAAGAAAGCCTGAGTTAACTTTCTTTACCACCAACTGTTCATTACTAGCGTTTCGAAAGAAGGCTGCCACGGCTAAATATTCGGCCCCTGACACTTTCGGTATTTCTAAATTAGTAGAGTGACCAGGGGAAACCATCATTTCGCGTTTATTTACAAGAGTAACACCTAGCAGCTCATCGTCTTTGCGAAACAAGCTACTCGCATCTGCTTTAATGAATAATGAAGGATCGGTTAACTGGTAAAATCGAACGAGCACGGCATAAGAAGCTCCCGTTGCATCAGAGTTGAGCTTATCGCTTGAGTCCATAGACACTTTTAAGGATGGTGAGGAACAACCAAAAAACAATACAACTGACAAGGTCAGTAGCGCCTTGATACTAGAAAAAGTGCGGCGTGATTTATAGTTAGACACTTAAAACTCCTTTTAATAAAACTTCCTGAAACACAACACCCTGTTGTGATAGTCGAGAAAATATAACACTCAATTTCATGGACGTATACGCGAATAATGAGAACTAGCGCCCAAAAATTGATATGCAATTTAGTAGCTTGTTTCTTTATGACTTTAGTAATTCAACATTACAACTCATCAATGAGACTTCCATCGCAAAACTGTTTTAAGCTAGTTGTAATTTTGCATTTAGCTCTAGATACTTTTCCTGAAAGGATTTAAGTGATTCGGTTTATAATCGAATTCCTACACAGGGAGCAGCTGTTTTTTCAGTACATATTAAACTTCTCTCATGTATAAACGCACATAAAGACAAGCAACTTAGTAAGCTTAAAGACACTTTACTATTAAAGTGTTTTTGTGTGCTAGGCTATTTTTATAAAGGAAAGTGAGCTAAAGAATCAGGATGGTTCTTGCTATGCCACTCTTACTACGCAACAAATGAAAAGGACTCCCATGAAAGAAGCTGCCATTGCACGTTGCAGAATTAATTCCGAAAACTTTCCTGTAATTTCCCTTCATGGGTCCGAAGCCATTAGCCAGCTGTTCGAATTCGAGACCACTATCTCCGATAACCTTGGATTAATGATACCGTCCGAACAGTTAGGTAATCCTGCAACACTCTCCCTACAAGATAACGAAGGTAACTTTCGTCAAATTTCAGGTGATATTTGCGCAATTGACTATCAAGCAGATACCGCAACTATAACCCTTAAGCCTAAACTGGCGCGCGGTCAAAACAGTCAACAAACAAGGCTTTTCCTGAATAAAAGCCGACAACAAATTGTTAATCAAATTTTAGTTGAATTAGGCTACACAGCCCATCAAATTAATTGGTATATAGACTCTACAGAAACCGGCTTGCATACAACCCTATTACAGGCTGGCGAGAGTCAACTCAATTTTGTTAAACGCCTTTTAGCAGAGCTGCAATGTTTTTTTTGGTTCGACAGCCACAATTATGATGAAACAATTCATATTGCTAATAACCTTGTACAAACGCCTTTTACTCCGCCCATTACCTCAATTGAAGAGCAAAAACGAGCTTCGCTTCAAGGTAAAGATTCACCGCTAACTATGTATTGGCAACAGGCGTTGCCAGCAAAGTTTTTTAATACTTATACTCGACCAGCTTTGCCCATAAGTACTGAGCGTAGCGATACAAAACACATCGGCTATAACTCTGCTTATATTGAAGAAACTCATTTACCGCTACCTGAATCAGCACGACAAAGCGCTGAATTACAAAGCCAACAACACCAAACGGCAAACCAAGCGGGGTTTATTCTTAAGGGTTCGTTTCCAACTGTCGCGCCGGGTTTTAGCATAAACATCCCTGTTTTTTGGCGTAGCGATCAAGGAATTGATGATTTAACAGTTATTCATACAGTGCATTTTGGTGAAGTATTTGATGCCGCTAACCCAGAGCTAGGGTTAAAGTACAACCAAACCTCAAAGCTAATAAAACGCAGTAGCGGTTTTGCGCCAGACTTCCCTACAATGCCGGCATTACCGTTGATGTTTCCTGCCCGTATTGAAAGTAACACAAAATACGCCTATTTAGATGAACACGGTCGTTATCAATTGCGCATGGCATTCAGCCCCAATAACAGCGAACACTTTGAGCACACCCTAGCAAGCCCTTCAATTGATCGCATGATTCCTTTTACCAACGCATCACAAGAAGTCAATACAGGTTGGCACTACCCTCTTTTAGATAACAGTACCGTATTGGTAACACTTTTGAATAACGATCCTAATAGACCTTGTATTTTAGGCTTTGCAAGTGAGATTGGTCAAAATGGACCAGTGAATCAAAGTAATGCTCACCAAAGCCGTATTGTTACACCTGCTCAAAATGAACTTACATTTGACGATCAACTACCCAATATAATTTTGCAAACCTTCGATGGTCAGACCAAGTTAGAGCTCAATGCAGCAGGTGAACAACCGTTTATTCAACTGGCAGCGCAATTCGGTTTAGTGAAACTCAGTGCGGGTCAACATCAACGCTGGTTGGTAAGGGAAAACCTCGTACAAAAACATGGCGGCTCACTTCTCGAAAAAGTAAAAGCCAATAGCACCAGCAAAACTGATGGAAATAGCCAGCTTCAAGCCGCTAAACAGCAAACCGCTCGCACTAAAACAGACATGACCTTTAATAGTACAGCAAACCAAGAATGGCAGGCGAAAAGCGCGGGCATAAACATTAGGAGCGAAGCAGCCTACAGCATCACCAGTAAAGGCGCACAATTGTCTAAAATAAGTGATGGCAATTACCGAGTACAAGCACCAACCGAAATCTCTTTCAAAGGCACTGGACGCGGCGACATGTTAATCACTAACGGTACTGGCGGCTTTAAAATTGATTCCAGCGGCAATATTAAGCTATTTGGCTCAACAGTAAGTTTAAAAGGTGGCAGCGACGTTACATTCTTTGGTGATGTTGAATATGAATTAGGGGCAAGTAATGAAGCTGAAAAAGCGAAGTTGGTAAAACCAAAACGAGTGAATGATATTTCATCATTAGAACTCGAATCCTTTAATGTCTCACAGGATGAACTCACTCCCTATGAGCGTAAAATGATTACACGTAAAAAAATAGAAGAAGTATCAGAAACATCGGATGTGAAACTAGCTTCAACGTTCGCTGTGGAACAACTTCAGATTATCGCCAACAAAGACAGTCTTGCAATGTTTATGGGAGTGTTCATTGATATATTCGGTTTAGACATACCCGCCAAGGCATATGAAGAAATTTACCTAGATGCACAGTCAGGAAAGTCTATTCTCAAGCCTAAGATTGTTGTGAAAAAATCAATATCAGAGGGCTCCGGTATAGCAGCCTTCTTTAATGATGGCACGAAACAAGAGATATGGGTCTCAGAAACAATGGTCCGGAACGCCGCTATAGACAATAACAAGCGCGGCGAGTTAATGATCATTCTCATTGAAGAATACGGTCACTATCTTGATTTTCTGCTACGTAATCACTATGCAGAAACAGAACGACCAGATGCCTTAAAAGATGAGGGCGCTAAATTTGCCTATAATGTTCTTCAAATAAACCCTCTTGAACAGGCTGATCAATATTTTGGCGATGCAAATATTGATGGAGAAAATGTATCACTGACGTGGGATTTTTCTGAATTACACAATGAACTCAAAGCCTACGTCAATGAAGAGCGCCAACACCAGGATGATATACATGGTGAATTTGAATTTTATAAAGCTGGCTATATGAAAGTACACGGTAAATATGGTCATGGAGATATTGAAAGAGAGGCTCTAAAAGATCTATTAGACCAAAAAACTAAGCTACCAAACGACGATGTGGTGCGTATATTAAACACCATATATTTAGGAAACTGGCTTCGCGACTTTTCTCAATTAGTAGACCCAATGACAGTACGCCCTATGGCAAATGTTACAGACTCGCTGGATTCTTCCTCAACAGCCGAATTAACCACACTCACTACTAACAACATAGGTGAATCTCACGTTTCGACTATAGAAATACCTACTGGAGTTGAGCCTGATGGATGGTTTAACTTTAAAACAACTTGGGAAACGGTCCAGTTCCACCCGGTTATGCTCTCAGTCGAAGCACTAACCTCTGTAGTCGAGCTTGGCGCTATTAAAGAATTTGTTCATAAAAAGGCGATGAATGAAGACAATGTTAAAAACTATAATGGGCATATCAGTTCCTTTAGAGAAGAATATTTGCCAATCACGCCTGACGTACTTGGAGTTTACCGACCTGAAGAGCATATAGACAACCCACTAGGAATTGGACAAAACTCTAAAGGCGGCAACCGTGGCGACAAAGATCTTTATAGTACATTTGTCGGGCATGTACCTGATGAACACGAGTTACATAATATAAACAAAACTTTCGGGATGAAAAACTACATTCGTAGCAAAGACAGCTTTCAAGTTGAAGGAGAGTCCTTTCCAACTGCGTATGAGTATATTGTGAGTCAACTAAAGATTGCTGCAATCCCTAACGGGTTAAACAACACGGAAGCATTAGTTGCATTCGGTGCTGCAATGCACACACTAGAAGACTACTTTGCTCACACCAATTACGCCGAAGTAACTCTTATAAAATCTGTCGAACCATTCGTTTTTCCGTGGGTTGATAAAGTAACAATTGAAAATAATACATTTACCTATAACTATGAAGATCTATTCGATGGTATTGGCTTTAATGATAGAAATATTGTTTTAGACGACACAAAAAACCTAAAATTAGGCACTAAACCATCCAATCGACTAGCGAGCTATATTCCCATTGTAACGGGAACCTTCGGTATGATCGATACCGCTGCTAGCGTACTACCTGTTTTAAATCACGTGTTATTTAACTTAGAATTAACTCCCTGGGAAGAAACAAAACCTGGAACTCGAACATTTAACGATGTGTTAGTCTTGGAAATACTAAGAGATATTGATCGCTCTCAAGGCCAAGATAAGTCAGGAACCAATGACGACTCCTATGCATCAAGTTTTGAGACTCTTCTTTCAATTAGGGACGGTGTTACAAGGGTCAAAAACTACCTACCAGATGATATTCAAAAAGGGTTTCATTGGGTAACTCAGCGCATTGGTCTAATGTTTAAATTTACACAGTACTTTCTAATTAAAGCCGTAGCTTCAAACCTCAAAGAGGCCCAGGTATTACTAAACAAAGATTTAGATATGATGGAGCTAGGTACGTTTACAATAGGAACAAACCCTTCACATACCCAGGTAGCGAAAGACGATTTAAATGCGCCAATGCATAACCTTTCCGCGAAGTTAGCAGTAGAAGCTGTGAAACAAGTAGGAGAAAAGATGATTGATGTTTGGAGTGGCGTGAGCAATTTAGATGAAGCCATCAAAGTTGTCGACACTATTATGCGCCACCCAGTCACATCTACATGGCAAGACGAAATTGTAAATGACTGGTCAAAAAACAATCGCACTGAAATATGCTTGGCCAGTACTCCAAGTGCTATTATAGATCGTACATTGCATGCTATTGATGAAATGGAAGAAACCTTCGAGGAGATCGAAGACTTTCTAGATAACCCCGAAACAGTAAAAACTATAGAAAAGCTTGAAATGTACTTCAGTGGTGAGGATGAATCTGAAATTAGTGACCACGGTGTATTTAATGCATTCATTAATGCATCCCGAAAAAAGAGTAAAGAACAGCGAGTTCGAGCAAAAACTCTCAAATTCAAATGGGATAAAAAATACCCAAAACCTAATAATTGTAAATCTACGGAATATGCAGAGCCGAAAGAGCAAAGAGAGTACTTTAAGTACAAAATTGAAAAAGGTAATACACTCGAGTCAATAGCCAAGCGATTCTCTTGCAGCATTAATGAACTAAAAGAATTGAACAAGCTTACAAGCGATACCATATATGCAGGAAATTATATATTGGTACCTAAGCTCATTAACAATAGCGAATACTAGAGTAATATATCAGTGACCAACCATAAACTTATGAAAAACTTATATTTACAATTTACATTTTTAATGTTTAGTGTTTCCTTGCTAGGCGCGTGTAGCGAAGATAAATATGAGAAAAAATATTACAACACGAATACGCAAATGACACCAGAAATGCGTACTAAGCTTTCATTCTTTCATAAACAAGAACATAGAATTGAGTTTAATGGTTGCGAATTAATTTATAATGATATTACTTTTAAAATTGGAGATGATTCTTCAAAGATTAAGGGTGAGTTAGGCTCGCCATCAACCGAGGTAACATCGAACAACAATAGAGTTTACTATTGGATCAGCGATGCAATCGGAATACGTGAAAACTTAGAAAGTAATACAATAAATCTATTCCTAATAGATTTTAAAAGTGATTATTTTAAAGGTAATGAGTTTTACGTATTAGTTGAAGGAATACCTTTGGACAAAGAAATGACTATGAGGCAATTCGTCGACTCATCACATTATGAGTTTGATCAATTTGAATTCGGAAATTACAGTTATGAAAAACCCTTTCAAAACTGTGAAAGACCACTTGTCTATAGTTTTTACTCCAATGTTCGGTTTAATTACATAGGTGAAGGTCATGCTAGACTTAAGGGGGAACCAGACCTCAGCGACACTTCAACCATAGAGTCACTAGAGGTTAGTTATTTTTGACATTACTGTGACGATAAAGTTAAAGCGAAACGATAGTATTCCAGTATTTATTTAGCCTATTTTCAATTTGAAATTGGTAAAATATATAGTCTTAGACTCAAAATGATTCCTAGAATAATTTATTTTTCAGTCAAAATCATAGATACCTATATTAAGGCAGATAATAGTCGAATACGTACATTTAAAATATATAAAAAAATATTAATGACAAACTAAATAATAAAAATTTGACTTCACGAATCATTAAACTACAAGCATCAACTTGTGCAGTACATCACAGAGTTGGATTATTTTGATTGCTAGTATCAAAAGTCAATTCAAGGAGAGATCACTATGCTAAGGATTCTTAGTTTTTTTGCTGCATCCATTTTTATGCTTACCGCTTGTGTCGATATACCTGACGACGTTGATACGTCGCTGAACGACAAGCCTACAACAATCACAGGTGTTTTTTCCGTTGATGCACCAGGTAGTGCAACTGTTCGACTATTCTCATATGAAGACGGTGTAAAAGGTGCAGTTCTGGCGGAAACCACTACTTTTGAGGATGGATCTTTTACATTTGAAATGACTGCATCGTCTCAGCCAATGCTCATTGAAGCGACTGAGGGAAGCTTTCGAAGCCCAATAACAGGTCGACAAATTTCAATGGGGTCTTATGCTATTAGAACGCTTTTTAACTTTGAAGCAGGTAAAGATTCAACCATAGCCGTCACTCCATTTACTAACATTGCTGCTGGTTTGACACAATACAAAGTAAATTCGGACTCTCAACAAAATTTAAAATCCGCTATTTCCGAAAGCAATGAGATTTTATCAGAGCTTTACTCAATAGATATTATTAATGTGTTGCCCTGCAATTTATCGACAACAGCCTGCCAAGGGAGTGATAGTAGTTATTCATATTCCATTGCACTAGCGGCTTGGTCTAACCTTGCTAACGAATTATGTACCAATGCAAGTTGCGATGACACAACTCGTCAATATTATAGCTCTACGGTGTTAGCAGACTTTACCTACCGCGATATCGCCGCCGATGGTTTTCTTGATGGTATGTTTTTCGATAGCGCGGGCGTCATACCAACGCGTATCTACTTGGGCACAACGGAATTTAGCCCTCTATTGTATCGTAACCAATTTGCCCAATCTTTATTAAGAATGGTGACCGATAACAGCAACGAAGAAATAAGCGTTGAATGGGAAACCGCACTAGCCTTTGCTCAACAAGTTAACAATTCAGACTTATCAATCTTTAACTCGGAACCTCCAGTCGCGATAGATAATGAATCACCGAGTTTAACTTATCAATTTAAAGATGGTGATGCTATCAGTGGGGAAGTAGAGTTAGATTTCACTGCAACCGATAATATCACGGTAGTAGAAGTAAGTTATTCTCTAAATAGTGTTGAATACCCTATTTCTAATATAGCTAGCCCAACTATAAGTTTTAATAGCGAAACATTTGCAGACGGTGAAACCGAGATTACTCTTATTGCAGTTGATGCCTTTGGCAATAAAACTGAAGAAGCTGTAATGCTAAGAATTGCAAATTACTCTCCAATTGTTACATTGCTATCACCTGCCTTAGTCAAAAATAGTAACTACACACTTGAAATAGAAATCAACGAAAATGGCGTAGATGTAGACGAGGTACAAATTAACGGAACTGTTGTCGATTCAAGTAACTTATCCTCTATTGAACGAAATCTAACCTTATCAAAGGGCAATAGTGTTAATACCGTAACAGTTATAGACATCAACAGTCTCACATACGACTATAACTTTACTATAGGCTTAGATAATCAAGCGCCCACTGTTTCTGTAACCTCGCCAGGTGACAATGCGCCTAATATTTATAATGCTCAGGGTAATTTAGTAAAATGGCAACCCATAGAGGATAGCAATCAAGTTTTAAACATCACCCGCGATACCATCGCTTTAGACGGTTTAAACCCGTCTGCAGAAACACTAAAATCGAACAATTTAGCTTTTGTTGAGTTCACGGTTAAAGACCCAGAAGCAAATGGGTTAAAAACCGACGTGAACGATCTCACCGTTAAAGTGAAGTACACAAAGAATGGTAGTGTTGTTTTTAATAATAAAACGATTAACCACGATGATGGTTATGTGATTTTTGCCTTGGTGAATGAGAACCTACTAGAAGGCTGGGCAGATCACCCTACTGCCCTCAATCAGAAACTTGAGTTTAGTGTTGAAGATTCAGCCGGTAACATCACTGTTTACGAACTAGATTATTTAGCCGCCTTAAAAACTATTGATACGTCTAATAGTTTAATTGATGAAAGATACTACAACCAAATACTAAATGTAGACTTAAACGGTGACTTATCTGAGACGGTCAGCAGTACACTAAAAATTGGTAATCAAACCAGTATTTTGAACGATACATTAACGTCAAATCGCCTAATTTTTGATACAACCGCGGTTAATGATGGTCGCTATGAGGCGACGGTCTCAATCACTGGCTTGTTTGATAATACGGATTCAGAGAAAACTTTTATACGAATCGATAATACTCCACCTACTTTGAGTAACATTCAATTTCCTGAATTTACTAATTTAACGAGTGCGACTATTACAGGTAATGCATTTGATGCTGGAATAGGATTAGATTCATTTACAGTTGATAATACGGAAGTTCAAGTTAATCCAGAAAATGCAACGTTTAGCACTACAAAAGCACTAAATGCTGGTGATAAACAGTATGATTTCTCACTCAGTGCCGTTGATTACTTTGGGCAAGAAGTTAATGAAAGTATTTCTGTTACATTAGATACAGTAAAACCCGATGTAACAATAACGGGTGGTATAAATTCTACTTGGAGCCGTGATCCAACGAGGACGGTTTCGGGCAGTTGCACCGATACAAGCTCTGGAGTTTCATCAGTCAATGTCAGTATCAACGGCGAAACCGAATCTGCTACATGCTCTGGTGGTAGCTACAGCCGCTCATTTAGTAGCATTGCGAATGGAACACATTCGATTTCCGCGACGGCTACTGACAACGCTGGTAATGAACAAAGTACGACCAAAAGCAATGTAGTAAGAATTGATACTGCAGCGCCATCAATTGGTGTAACAGGCGGAACAAGCTCTACTTGGAGCAAAATTCCAACAAGAACAGTCTCAGGGACATGCTCTGATGCCCATTCGGGTGTTTCAACAATCAATGTAAGTATTAACGGCCAAAATAAAACGGCCACTTGCACTGGTGGTACTTTTGCAGGTGCTTTTACTTCAATCGCAGACGGAACACATTCGATTACCACGACCATAACCGATCACGCCGGAAATTCGAAGGATGTTACGAATGCCAATGCTGTTCGGATCGACACCAATTCCCCAGTTGCTTCAATTGACAGCAGCGTTAGTGGTTGGATAACTTCAAGCAGTAAAACGGTAACCGGAAGTTGCTCCGATTCTGGCTCTGGAGTAAGCACAGTAAACGTTCAATTAGGTAATACTTCCAAAAATACCAGTTGTAGTGGTGGAAGATACTCAAGTAACTTCGGTTCATTAACAAATGGAAATTATACTGTTAAGACAACGGTGACTGACCAAGCCTCTAACCAAATAAGTAGAACTGTTTCAAACGCAGTGAAAGTTGACTTAACAGCGCCTACCCTTTCTGGCTTGTCGTCTCAGTTTCAACATTGTAATATGGGTTTTGGTGGCTCTTGTCAAAGAAGCCAGGTATTCAACATTACTGCGCAAGACCTAGAATCTGGTATTACGTCATTAACAAAAACATCAGGAAGTTCTTGCACGCTCAATGGAACTAAACTCACCTGTACCACCACTGTCTATGAATGTTTCGAAACCTCAATTGTATCTTCAACAATCAAAGCAACAAATAGTGCCGGAAACTCAACTTCCAAGTCTGCTTCATTTAGATTAACAGCTACCTGTGATTGTGATGGTGAGCTTTGCATAGAGCCATAGCATAGCTGATCCTGTGCTATCGATATTATAATGTTTTAATGATCTGATTTCTTTTAACAAGCCCTCTACATATAGAGGGCTTTTTTATTTAACTGGCTTTAAAGAAAGGGATTAAGAATGTGCAAACAAGCTAAGCTTTTCATTAACTAAGTCAATAATCGAAAGTTTGGCAATTAGCATCACGCAACAATATTTTTTATCGAGCCTCGAACTTCAAAAACATAAAATTTCGCTTAGCCTACTTAATTAAATTTCTCTGTTTTTCGTGCTACAACTAATAATAAACTCAATGCGAGAAATAATAACCCAAAGCTGCCGCTGCTTTTTACTACCACAACTGTTGTACTTTGCGTTTCTTGTGCGTTTTGATCTTCGTTTTGATTTACTTCTGTTTCTACTGAAGATTCTTCAGAAACATCTACTTCAACTACATCAGATTCTTCGGAAGAATTTGATTCGTTCATTTCATCACTAATATAAAGCTGCGTGGCCGCTTGATTGTTTTGAGTGATCGCTATATCTGCTAAACCATCGTCATTCATATCCTGCATAGTTACGCTTGTTGCGTGCTTTCGATTAAATGTATGCTCACGAGTGTAAACTGAATCATTTTGAGTAAAGATTTGCACGGTGCCTTGATTGCTTAAAGCAATAATATCCAGAGCATCGTTTCCGTCGAAATCCGCAATGGCCAAACTTACCACATCACCTGCATCGATGGTTGCGACGCTTAACAGCACATTTGAGTTGACCCGGTACAACTCAAGACTAGGGATATTTTCACCTGTACTGCGTGCTATGAAAAATTCGTTTTCAGTTCCGTCATTATTCATATCTGCAACAACAACAGCATGACTCTCTGTAACGGTTGAACCGATTAATATAGGGCTGCTAGCAAGTATTCCAGAAGTTTGATCTTCACCAGCGTTCAAATAAACGAGGTCGCTGTCATCAAGATTCGTAACAATAAGATCTGGGTAGCCGTCTAGATTGTAATCAATTACGTCAATATCGCTGGTGTCTGCATCACCAAAGCTATCACTCACTGTAAAGCCATTGGCTTGATTGTTTACATAAATCTGATTTACACCTGAATTGGCAAAGACTAGATCAAGATAATTGTCGTGATTAATATCGATTGCCACAACAGAATGGCTTTCCGAAGAGCCCAAACTTATGGCCGAACCAAATGTGCCATTACCTTGGTTAAAGAATACGCTGTTAGCACCATGGTGCGCGAAAACCACATCGTTAAGTTGGTCGTTATTTAAGTCAACAATCAAAACGGAGGACGCACTACTTTGAGTCGTAAACACTTCAGATTGAGTTAATGAACTAAATTCAGCGTTAAATTTATAGCCATATTCTGCAGTAGTACCTCCGTTAGCAAAGAGAATTTCTTTCTTGTTGTCTCCGTCTAAATCTCCAAAGCTCGCTGCTTGCGTATTCTGAGTAGCGAGTACAGTGTCAGTAAGTTGCGGTGAAGTTTGGTTGTCATTAAATATTAGGGTGAGGTCCTGCCAGTTATTTGAACCGTCGGGGTCTGTTTGGGTTCCAAAAATCTCTGCACTTATGTTGTCTGTATCAGAGCTACTTTGAGAAACTGTTAGGCTGTAGTCTTTGCTGCTTAAAAGACCAGTGAAGTCACATCGTACTTGTATTGCAGTATTAAAAGTGCAATTTGGATGTATGGCGCTAATACTCGTATTGGCATCTACCGTTATCAACAGATAACCATCAGCATTGACTTTCGGACCATCATTGATTGCACTTACGTTTATCACGGCTGATTCATTGAGACCCACTAACTCTTCAGCCGTATTGAGGGTGACAGATAAATCTGAACTATTGGCATCGGCAACCGTTAGGTTAAAGTTTAGATTGTCTGATAGTGCACCGTCGCTAGCGGTCACTGTAACGGCCTGAGTACCGATATCAGAGTTGGTCGGCGTTCCTGTTAGCTGCCCTGCATTGTTGATCGAGAGCCAACCATGAGCGCTACTCACAGAAAAAGTTATTGAACCGCTATCAACATCGGTTGCTGAAAAAGTTGAGCTGTAGCTGCCTGGGTAAGTTACGGTTGTCGATGGTGCACCGTTGATTACAGGAGCGTCATTAATTGAGTTTACGGAAAGGCTAAATGATACAGTACTACTGTTTGTTTGCCCGTCGTTAACATAAGCACCAACAGATAGGGTTCCATTAAAGTGTGTATTTGGTGTAACCGTATTGCCTGAAATACTGTAATTGTCACCACCGACAATGACCAAGCTAAAAGTCGCATCATCAGGATCGCTAATCGTGAAGTCGCTCACCGTGAAACTATGGCTTGTGTCTTCATCAATGCTCACCGTTGGTGTTGTAGTGATCGATGGCTTATCGTTTATGGCGTTTACGGTTACGATTAAATTGTAACTGTCGCTGTTTGCTTCGCCATCGTTCACGGTCACCGGAACAGTTAAGGCGCCGCTAAAATTTAACGCAGGTGTTATTTCACTACCCGACACAGAATAGTTGGCACCTGAGCCGACATTAAGGGTAAATGAAGTGTCGTCCGGGTCAGCAATGGTCAACATTGAGACAGATAGTAATAAGCTGTTATCTTCATCCACTGAAATATTACTCTGAGCATTGATCAGCGGTTTATCATTCACTGAATTTACCGTTATGCTCAAGTTTAAATTTTCACTGTCATCGGCGCCGTCATTCACGCTAACGGGAACCGTTAAAGTTCCATTAAAATTCTCATTGGGGGTGACCATATTCTCAGACACTGAATAATTAACGCCACTGTAAACTGTTAACGTAAAGTCAGAAGGGAAATTATTGTCAGAATCGGCTACCGTTAGATCTGAGAGCGCAAGCGTTATTGCCGTGTCCTCATCGGTAGCCAATGCAGATTGCCCAGTAATGACCGGTATAGCATTATTAGAACTATATATATTCCAGCCGATGTCTTGTAACAGCGCTGTGGAATGATCATGACTCGCGTCTCCCGTATATTGAGGCTCCATCAATTCATTCGGGTTGAGCTCGGTGTCAAAATGCGATATCGAAGAGCCACCTTCGTAGGAGGAAGGCGCATACATTTGCACCTTTCCGCTGTTAACACCTGCGGTCAAGTCACCACTTAAGGCGGTAACGGCAGCGCCATCCCATACTACATTGCCATCATTCACAACAGAAGAATTTCGCTCAGCACTACTCATTGCACTCCAAGCTTTAGCGGTGGTTTGGTCTTTAAGGAAGGTTGTGAAAATGTCGATAATTCCCCCGTTATTGTTACCATCAGACATTACTAAAGAGAGAATGCCTAAACCGTGCCCAAGCTCATGCAAAACCACTTCGTAAAAGTCGATATAACCCGATGGAGTATTCCCATCCATTCCATAATACCAACCACTACTGGCTAAGCAGTCTGCGTTTCCAATATCCGCATTAAATTGTGCCGAGATATCGGCATTGCCAGTAAAATAATCGGATCCATAATAAGCATTAATCAATGCAGTGGGGTACCAAACATTATTCTGAAGACCGAAAGATTCAGCACCTGAAGAAAAATAAGTACTCAAAGGTCCTGCGGAACCCAACGTCGCGGATGTAGAGTTGCAGAAAAGGGCTGAGCTAAATTCGGCATCAATAACAATATCGGTAGGGCTTACTAATATGTCAGCCCAAACCTGCACAGCGGCTACGAATGCGGCTTCACGATCAGCACCGTCTACACCATCGAACCCACCATTTTTATTTATAATAAAGGTAGATCCATTTCCATTAACTGTCACAGATGCCGCCTGAGCAAGTGCAGACAAAGCTAAACAAAAAACAATGATCGAAATTTTTAGACTGTTAATATTCATGAATTGTAACCGTTCCATCTTCGTTGATGACAGCGACGGGCACGGTACGAGGACCATTCGTCATTAGGAAAACACCCGGCTGAGTTTCAACTAGTGTCGTTGCTGAGTTGTCTCTTCCGCTTAGCGATTGGATTTCTTGTTGCATTGCTACTGGCAGTGTTTCTATTTTTTTCGCATTGGGTTCAGCTGCTGATAGTTTAGTGGCAGTGCCAATGACGCCCATAGATCCAACGTTCCCATTAGCTGAAGCTTGCGATGTCGTATTAGGTAACCGAGAAGGTAATGTGGTTAAAGGGGCATTAACCGGTGTGTCTTCAGACCCAACTGATGATTTTGTGGAAGAGGCTACCAAGTCTGGCTGGCTTAAGCTTAAACTTACAATCCATGAAGAGATTGCGATGATTATAACCGTGCCGATTATTAAACTGCGCTTGAGCACACCCTTCCCCTGTACAGTGGTTTATCCACACAGGCTAAATGATTAACTCACACTTGCTATACCAACTAACAAATACCAACAAAACAAGAAGATGCGTCAAATATGTGTTTGTTTTAAAGTTATTTTGAGCTGAATAACAAGAGAAATATCGACGAAAGCATGACACCTACGCTAGGTCGTCAATAAAATGTCTAAACGAATAATCAAATTCTTAAGCAATGGCTTTTATCCAGAGTTAGATCAAACTCTTGGCTCTATCTTCGAAAACATTAACTGCAATGTCTCCTGCCCTCGAAAGCGGTTGCAGCTTAATTGGTAAACGCCGATTAATTGCTTGGCGTTCGTTGGCCATTCGTCTGTGTCAATGTTAAAGGCGATGCCGTCTATTTCTTGTTGGCCGGTTTTTACGACCAGTTTTAAATGCCGCTCTCCTACGATACGTTGAGAGACTATGGTGAATTCGCCATAAAACTGTGGTTCGGGGAAGGCTTGGCCCCAAGGGCCGGCTTGTTCTAGGTTTAGGGCTTGATGCAGGTTGAGGTCGGTTTCTTGTAGGGGGCCGTCCGTCCACAGATGGGCTTGTAGGGCTTCTGGGTCGGCTAAGGCGTCTATTGATTGTTCGAATAGACTGCGGAATTCTTCGAGTGATTCTTCTCGTATGGTTAAGCCAGCCGCCATGGCGTGGCCACCAAATTTGATGAGGATGCTTGCATTTTTTTTGCTGACCCAATCTAAAGCGTCGCGCAGGTGCACGCCGGGTATGGATCGGGCGGAGCCCTTTAAGGTGCCGTTATCGGCTGGTGCCATGGCAATGACTGGGCGATGTATTTTTTCTTTCACGCGTGATGCTAGTATGCCTATGACACCTTCGTGCCAATCGTTGTGGCACAGCACCAAGCCAGATGGCGGTGCGCTGATATTAATATCATCTAAGTAGCTTTGTGCATCGGCCACCATCGATTGCTCAATTTGCCGGCGCTCTACATTAAAATCTTGCAGTTGCTGGGCTATTTCTCTGGCTTCGTGATCGTTTTCGGTTAACAAGCATTGCACGCCAATGGTCATGTCGTCTAACCGGCCTGCAGCGTTTAAGCGCGGCCCAACCACAAAGCCCATGTCTAAACTTTTGGCTTGCCGCCAGTCTTTGCCGGCTACGTCGAATAAGGCGCGAATTCCTGGGCGGCATTGGCCTTGCCGTATGCGTTTTATACCTTGCTGCACCAGTTTACGGTTATTGGCATCGAGTGGTACCACATCGGCTACCGACGCCAGTGCCACTAAATCTAACCATTTACCCAAGTTCGGTAACGGTTGTAGGCCTTGATCACGTATGGTTGCTCGCAGTGCGATTAATACGTAAAACATAACAGTGCAACCACAGGCCGCTTTGCTTTCGAAATTACAATTAGGTTGGTTAGGGTTCACTATCGCGTCGGCGTTAGGCAGTGTTGCGGCGGCTAGATGATGATCGGTAATTAATACTTTTACGTTTGCGGCTTTGGCTTTTGCAACGCCTTCTAAACTGGCAATGCCGTTATCGACCGTAACGATTAAATCGGGGCTTTGTTGCAACGCTAAATCTACAATTTCGGGCGATAAACCATAGCCATATTCAAACCGGTTCGGCAGTAAGTAATTTACGTTTAACCCCATTTCGGTTAAACCCAGCATGGCTAACGCTGTAGACGTTGCACCATCGGTATCGTAATCGCCTACTATCAGCACTTTCCAGTGCTCTGCTTTCGCTTGTTGCAGCAAGTCGGCGGCTTTGTGAATATCTTTTAGGCTTTGCCATGGCAGTAAAGTAGTTAAGGAATCATCGAGTTGGCGCGCCGATTCTACACCACGGGCAAGGTATAAGCGGTTTAATAACGGGTTTTGATGAACCTGATGTGATTCATCTGAAGCATGGCGGGTTCGAATCTCAAACCCGCCGATAGAAAGGTTATTTAACTTACTCACTAAAAACGTGTTTTACAACATAGGCTTGCAACGCGTTTAGCTCGTTGGCAATGACATCGTATCGCTCTTCACGTTCGAACAAGTCGGTTAAGTGGTGTGGCAATGCCGGTGTTTCTAACCCTGCTTTTTCAATGGCTTCGGTAAATTTCACCGGGTGTGCGGTGCCTAGGGTAATCATAGGTACTTTTTCATCACGGCGGCATTCGCGGGCGGCTTTTACACCAATGGCCGTATGCGGGTCTAGTAGGTAACCGGTATCGTCGTATACTTCTTTTATGGTATCGCAGGTAGTGCTGTCGTTAACGGCGTGGCTATCAAAGGTTTCGCGTACGCTGGCCATTTTTTCTAAATCTAGCTCAACGGTTTCTACGTTCATTTTATCCATTAGGTTTGCTAGTACCGAACCTTCGCGGCCATACACATCAAACAACAAACGCTCAAAGTTAGACGACACCACAATATCCATTGATGGCGATAAGGTGTGCGCGAGAGGCAATTTTTCATATTTATTTTGGCTAATGGTGCGGTGCAAAATATCGTTTTGGTTAGTTGCTACAATAAGCTGCTTAATCGGTAAGCCCATTTTTTTAGCCAAGTAGCCAGCAAAAATATCGCCAAAGTTACCGGTGGGTACTGAGAACGCCATTTCGCGGTCGGGGCCACCTAAGTTTAAGCTGGCGTAAAAATAGTAAACCACCTGCGCCATAATACGCGCCCAGTTGATGGAGTTTACGGCAACTAATCGGCGCTCACCTTTTAAGAATGCTTGGTCCGCAAAACAGGCCTTAACCATGCTTTGGCAATCGTCAAAGTTACCTTCAACGGCCAAGTTAAAAACGTTATCGCCTTTAATGGTGGTCATTTGTTTGCGCTGCACTTCCGAGACACGGTTGTTCGGGTGCATGATAAAAATATCTAGGTGGTCGCTGTGTTTGCAGCCTTCAATGGCGGCTGAACCGGTATCACCCGATGTTGCGCCAATGATCACGGCTTTTTCATTACGCTTGGTCAACACATGGTCTAACAAACGGCCAAGCAACTGCAGCGCAAAGTCTTTAAACGCCAGTGTAGGGCCTTGGAATAGCTCTAACACGTATTCGTTATGATCTAATTGTGCTAACGGCGCAACGGCTTTATGACCAAAACCAGCGTAAGTTTCTGTGAGCATAGTTTGCAGCGTGGCATCGTCTATTGCGCCACCGATGAACGGCTGAATAATTTTGAAAGCCAGCTGATCGTAGGGTAAATCGCGCCAGCTTCGAATGGTCTCTAACGAATAATGCGGTAACGTTTCTGGTACATATAAACCACCATCACTGGCTAAACCAGTGAGTAACACATCTTCAAATTCTAATGCCGGTGCTTGGCCACGCGTACTGATATATTTCAAAATTTTACTCTCACTGTTATGAGTCTAAACGTTCAACACGAATACGAACAACTTTTTCAGGTACAGAAGCTAGCGCTTCGATGGCTGCTATTGCACTGTTCATTTGACGCTCTTTAACGGGTTGCGTTAATAATACCAACGGCACTAGTTCGGCGTCATCTGGGGCTTCTTTTTGGATGATCGCTTCCATATTAATGCCATGTTTGCTCAAGGTGTCGGCAATTCTTGCCATCTGCCCGACTTCGTCTTTTACAGAAATATGCAAATAATAAGACGTTGTGAAATCGTCTGGCGCTAATACTGGCAAATCTTTAGTGACGGTACTAAAACCTAAGTGCGGCACAAGCCCAGGGCTGTCGATATCACGTGCTATGTCAACGATATCGGCAATCACGGCAGAAGCCGTTGCTTCAGCACCCGCACCCGCTCCGTGATACATGGTTGGACCAACGGCATCACCGATCACGAGAACAGCATTTAAAACACCATCTACATTGGCCAGCAAACGCTTGTTTGGAATTAACGTTGGATGAACTCGCATTTCCAAGCCTTCATCGGTTCGGCGGGCAATGCCTAAATGCTTAATATTGTAGCCAAGCTCTTCGGCAAACTGCACATCTTCTCTGGTAATTTTGGTAATGCCTTCGGTATATACTTTATCGAACTGTAACGACACTCCAAACGCATTGGCCGCTAAAATGGCAAGCTTATGCGCGGCATCTATGCCTTCTACGTCAAAAGTAGGGTCGGCTTCGGCATAGCCGAGCTCTTGGGCCTCTTTAAGTACATCTTCAAAGGCGCGTCCTTTTTCTGACATTTCCGATAAAATAAAGTTACCGGTACCGTTAATGATTCCCGCTAACGACTCTATTTGGTTGGCCACTAAACCTTCACGAATGGCTTTGATAATAGGAATACCGCCAGCCACGGATGCTTCATAGGCAACCACAACGCCTTTGGCTTCGGCTGCGGCAAAAATTTCATTGCCATGAACGGCGATAAGAGCTTTGTTGGCCGTAACCACGTCTTTACCGTTTTCTATAGCGGTTAACACAAGGTCTTTAGCTACGGTTGTGCCGCCAATGGTTTCAACAATAATATGCACATCAGGATCTTTGACGACATCGAAAATATCGCGAGAGACTTTTACTTGCGATGTATCGCAAGCAGGGTTATCGCGGCGTGCTCCAATGTGTGTAATCTTAACTGATCGACCGGCTCTGCGGGCAATTTCATCTAAATTGCGCTGAATGACATTAAACGTACCTGCACCAACGGTGCCTAAACCACATATACCTACATTTACCTGTTTCAAAACTCGCCTCTTTAGCGCAGATGATGACAATTATGAATGCGAACAGTACTGAAGCCCACCGCCTAGGTCAACGAGCAGCGCCGTGAAATAACGGCTTTTTTGAAGTTTGTCTGGTGACGATTTCGCAACATCCCATTTCAGGGTTAATTTGCTTACTAAACGGTCTACATTGCTGTTTCTGGTTATTTTAAAAAGGTGGCAAGAATCGCCTAATCCGAGATGGTGAAAAAGGGACGCCGTAAACCCATCCATGGGGGCTCGTCATTGGCATCCATGCCAATGAACGCCCGATTTTCACCATCTCGGTTTAGGCTTAGAAAATTGGTTAATCTATATAAAAGTGCTTACGAAACACCCTTTTAAAAACAAAAAAGGCCGCCCGAGGGCAGCCATTTTAGTGAAGAAATCAAACAGCGATTAAGCGTTTGCTTTCTTACCTGGGATCTTCTCTTTAATACGAGCAGAACGACCAGAACGCTCACGCAAGTAGTAAAGCTTAGCTTGACGTACAGCACCACGGCGCTTAACTTCAATGCTGTCTACTAATGCAGAGTAAGTCTGGAAAGTACGCTCAACACCTACGCCATTCGAGATTTTACGAACGGTAAATGCAGAGTTAACCCCACGGTTACGACGAGCAATTACAACACCTTCATAGGCCTGTAGACGCTCACGGTCACCTTCTTTTACTTTAACCTGTACAACCACAGTGTCACCTGGGCCAAAGGCTGGTATTTCTTTTTTAATCTGTTCAGCTTCAATTTGCTGAATAATCAAATTTTTGTTGCTCATGATTCAGCTCCTGATCAGTCGCGTGAGCGTTGTTGCTCACTTTCAAATTCATCTAAAAGAGTCAGCTGTTCTTTCGAAAGCTGGCGACCTTCCAGTAAGTCGGGTCGTCTTTGCCTTGTCCGGCCTAGCGCTTGCTTTGCTCGCCATCTACGAATATTTTCGTGATGTCCGCTTAACAGTACTTCCGGCACACCTTTATCATCGAGTACTTCTGGTCGAGTATAGTGGGGACAATCCAATAAGCCATCAAAAAAAGAATCTTCAACCGATGATAAGTCATGCCCTAGTACACCAGGAACCATGCGACTGATAGCATCCATAAAGGTTAGCGCTGCCAGTTCACCGCCACTGAGAACAAAATCCCCAAGTGACCACTCTTCATCAATATCTGTTTCAATCAACCGTTCATCTATTCCCTCGTAACGACCACAGACAAATATCAAATGTTCGTTTTGAGACAACTCCATAACGCCTTGTTGATCGAGTTTTCGCCCTTGAGGTGACATATAAATCACCTTTGCTTTACCTTTGCTGCTGGCTTTCGCCGCAAAGATGGCATCGCGCAATGGCTGAACCTTCATCAACATACCGGGACCACCGCCAAAAGGCCGATCGTCTACGGTACGGTGCTTGTCGTGGGTAAAATCGCGAGGATTCCAACAATTTGCTGAAATGAGCCCTTGCTTTACCGCTCGACCCGTAACGCCATACTCTGTAAATGATTCAAACATTTCAGGGAACAACGTAACTAAACCAAACGTCAGTGCAGGTTGATCTACACCTTCTTCTTTCAAAACTCTGGATCCCAATCTACTGTCATTTCACCTTTTCCAAGGTCAATCTCTAGCATAAATTGGTCAACATACGGTATTAAGCGTTCCCGCTTATCAATGCTATTTGCATTGCCTTTCACAACGATAACGTCGTTACCAGGACCGGCTGCCATTAAATGATCCACTTCACCGAGCACAACACCTTCGGTATTGATTACGGTTAGGCCTTCCAGTTCGTACCAGTAGTACTCCCCTTCGTCCAACTCAGGTAAACGGTCTTTCGGGACACAGATTTCTGCGCCTGAATACTTTTTCGCAACTTCGCGGTCATCGACCCCTTTAAGATGCGCAACCATCCCCTTGCCATGACTACGTCCTTTGTCTACTTCAACACCGATCAGTTTTTGACCTTGTCTAAGTGTCCAATCACCATATTCTAAGATTCGATCCATAGGTTCAGTGTAAGAAAACACCTTAACCCAACCTTTAACGCCGTAAACCGACGAGATCTTACCTAAAACAATGAAATCTTCAGAACTTTGTGTACTCATGACGACCTATAGCCTCATCTTCAATTAGGCTTCGGCTTTCTTAAACTCTTTAAGCAATTGAGCGACGCGATCAGAAGTCTGTGCTCCCTTGCTTGCCCAATATTCAACGCGATCCAGGTCGACGCGTAAGCGCTCTTCCTGACCACGGGCAATTGGGTTAAAGAAACCAACACGCTCAATGAAACGACCGTCGCGGGCATTTCGGCTGTCAGCCACTGTAAGATGATAAAACGGGCGCTTCTTCGAACCACCACGTGCGAGTCTAATGACTACCATCGCGTTCTCCTGTTTGTGGGCAAGCTTTGAAATCACCTGCCATTGTGGAAAGCTATCGGGGGTTACCCGTAGACTAAAATCCAACGTTTAAATAACCTGGGCGAACCCAGAAATTACGGCCGCGCAATTATACGTATTTTGAATACTTAAGCAAGGAAACATCAGCCTTATAGGCTTTTTGCTGATAATTAGGAGGGGTTTGGACTTTAAGCCGAAGAGATTTGTAAAACCAGCGGCTAATTCTTGCTCTTAAAGTAACGCACAAGTAAATAAGCTTTAATAGCTACAACCAGTAACACAACAGTGGTAATCAGAAAAACCTGTAACCCTAAAGACATAAAAACCTCTATCTACCAGTACTCTTATTTTGAGCCGAGGCACTGTAAAACTAGAGCACTTCTAGCCTTACAGTGTCTTAGCTCGCACGACACCACTATTAGAACGGCAGTTTCCCGCCACCCAAGCCAGGTGGTAAACCGCCGCCAGGAGGCATGCCGCCTTGGCCGCCGCCCATCATGCCGCCCATGCCACGCATCATTTTTTGCATGCCGCCTTTCTTGCCGACTTTCTTCATCATCTTCGCCATTTGCTTGTGCTGCTTTAATAGACGATTGATGTCCTGAATTTGCGTACCCGAACCTTTGGCAATACGCTTTTTACGCGAGCCATTGATTTTATCGGGCATTCTGCGCTCGTAGGGCGTCATGGAATCGATAATGGCGCCCATTTGGCCAAATTGTTTTTCGGCTCCTTGAATTTGAGTTGCGGCTTGTGCCATTTGTCCCATGCCTGGCATTTTATCCATCATGCCCATTAAGCCGCCCATGTTGTCCATTTGTTTGATCTGATCGCGAAAATCTTCTAAATCGAAAGACTTTCCTTTTTTGATCTTAGTCGCGAGTTTTTCAGCTTTTTGCTTGTCGACCTTGCGCTCTACTTCTTCGATTAGCGATAACACATCGCCCATATCAAGAATTCGAGAGGCAATTCGATCTGGATGGAACGGCTCAAGAGCATCGGTTTTTTCACCCATACCCAAAAATTTAATGGGCTTGCCTGTGATATGGCGTACAGACAATGCCGCGCCGCCTCGCGCATCACCATCGGCTTTCGTTAACACGACACCGGTTAGTGGTAATGCTTCATTAAAGGCTTTTGCAGTATTCGCCGCATCTTGACCTGTCATGGCATCTACCACAAATAAGGTCTCAATTGGGTTTACGGCTTTGTGCAGCATTGTAATTTCAGCCATCATGGCTTCATCTACTGCCAAACGACCCGCGGTATCGACCAACAGTACATCAACAGCTTGTTTCTTAGCGGCTACAACAGCATCTTTAACAATGGCTTCGGGTTTTTGGCTGATATCACTCGGGAAAAACAGCGCCCCTACTTCATTCGCCAGCGTTTCTAACTGCTTTATAGCCGCTGGACGATAAACATCGGCAGAAACGACCATCACCTTTTTCTTTTCGCGCTCTTGCAAAAACTTAGCAAGTTTCGCCGAGGTGGTTGTTTTACCGGCCCCTTGCAAACCCGCCATTAAAACGATAGCTGGCGGCTGAGTTTTTAAATCTAGGGCTTCGTTAACATCGCCCATGACATGCTCAAGCTCACTTTGCACAATCTTTAAAAATTGCTGGCCTGGGTTTAATGCTTGAGAAACTTCTTGGCCAACGGCCCGCTCTTTAACGGCATCAACAAAGGCTTTAACGACTGGCAGCGCGACATCGGCTTCGAGTAGCGCCATGCGTACTTCACGCAATGACGACTTAATATTCTCTTCTGTCAGCTTTGCCTGACCGGTAATTTGCTTAAATGTTTGGCTTAAACGCTCTGAAAGGCTATTAAACATGGTCACTTCACAGTTACAATCAAAGGCTAGAGTATACCAGCCTTACTATTAATTTGGCTAACGACTCTCTTTACTCAAGTTAATTTTTACAAAAAAGGTTTTTGAACATGCTGTTGTGGATGGCCATCCTAACTTATTTAATCAGCGGTGCTGTGGCTACTTATGCGCTCTATAAAGGTAAAAAAGTAAATAATTGGGCGCTCTATACGTTTGCCATTGTCGGCCTTCTCTCCCATTCAGCCGCGTTACTGTCTGAAATATATACCGCTGGAATGCTGAGCTTTAGCCTTTTAAACGCATTGTCTATTTGTGTGTGGATGGTAATTGCGGTTGTTTTAGTTTCTAGCAGCTCAAAACCTTTGCAAAACTTGTTTCCTTTTGTCATGCCTTTTGGCGCAGGTCTGTTGTTTTTAGGGATGTTAACGCCACAACCAGAAGCCTTCAAAATCTATAACTCTGGCATGGTGGCGCATATTTTTTTAGCGCTGTTAGCCTACAGTGTCATGGCCGTTGCTACCGTTCAGGCATTACTCGTGAGCTATCAAAACCGCTGCTTACACAACCATCAAATTCGTAATCGTATTTCAGAAATACTGCCGCCATTGCAAACCATGGAGCGTTTATTGTTTGAATGGGTCTTAGTTGGCTTCTTACTGCTCACGCTTGCTGTTGCAACGGGGGCTATTTATATAGAGAACTTCTTTGCTCAGCACCTAATCCACAAAACGGTTCTTACGATTATTGCTTGGTGCTTCTTTTTTTATGTATTAATTGCTCATTACTTCTTAGGTGTACGTGGGTTAATCGCCAGCCGGCTGATTTATATCGGCTTTAGCTTCTTAATTATCGGCTTTGTTGGGTCTAAATTCGTTTTAGAGTACCTTTTACAGTGAGATTTCTCCAAAATACTTGACTCAACTGCCACTAAACGATGAAAATCCCCTTTTAATTGTGACAAGGGTCACCACTTTTGAACGAATTACCTTTAGGCTGGCTGTTTACACTGCTTGGCCTACTTATATTATTCTCAGCTTTTTTCTCTAGTTCCGAAACCGGGATGCTGTCGTTAAATCGATTTCGCTTAAAGCATTTAGCTAATGAAGGCCATCGTGGCGCAAAATTAGCTCAACGTTTACTAAAAAAACCAGAAACACTGATCAGTGTCATCTTGATTGGCAACAATCTGGTCAATATTGCAGCCGCATCGTTAGCAACGGTTATCGCGATCAGACTTATGCCTGGCAACCAAGACCTAGCTCTTGCCGCTTCAACTGTTGTACTGACCTTTGTCGTGCTCATATTTGCTGAAGTTACCCCCAAAACATTGGCACAGCGACACCCAGAACGTATTTCTTTCATCGCCGCCTACCCATTGCGAGTATTTGCGACCCTATTAGCGCCAGCAGTTTGGCTGGTTAACCACATCGTTAAAGCAATTTTCTGGCTAATGCGAGTCGGTCATCGTAAGGCTTCGTCAGAATCCATCTCTCCTGAAGAATTAAAAACAATCGTTTATGAGTCGAGCGCGACCCTACCCCAAGATAAACAATCAATGCTGCTAGGCATTCTCGAGCTCGAAAACGTAACCGTTGACGATATAATGGTGCCAAGAAACGAGGTCGCTGGCATTGACATGGAAGGCTCCGTTGAAGAAATAGCTGATAGCATTCGTCAAACCGAATACACACGATTCCCGTTGTACAAAGGCGATGTCGATAAAGTTATCGGTATTTTACATATTCGCGATGCGGCCGAGTTTTTATATGCAGATAGCCCCTCTAAAGTAATGCTAACAAAGGCGGCAAAAGACCCGTATTTTGTTCCTGAGGGCACACGCTTGCACACTCAGTTGATGAACTTTCAGTCTCAGCAACTCAGAATGGCGTTAGTTGTAGATGAATACGGTGATATTCAAGGGTTAGTCACACTAGAAGATTTGCTTGAAGAAATTGTTGGCGAATTTACAACCGATCAAGCCAACAGCAATAAAGAAGTACATCCTCAGCGTGACGGCAGCTACGTGATCGACGGCACCGCTTCTATTCGCGACATCAACAAACTGCTGAATTGGGATTTACCAACCGATGGTCCTAAAACGCTCAATGGATTAATCCTTGAACAAGTTGAAGCCATACCGGATGCCAATTTGAGTTTGAAAATAGGTAACTATTTAATCGAAATTTTACAAATTAACGATAACGCCGTAATTGCCGCACGCTTAACTTCGCTCGAACTGGAATAACCCCCCCTCTCGTACCGCTTTAAATTTGAGCAAATGTGAACTGGCGTCGTTGTCATTTGCTCAAAAACCTGCCTATACTGACTCACAGACAAAAAGCCTTTTGTACTTATATAACAATAAAAAATCAGTAAGGGGATACTATGTTTATGAATCATATCGTGGGGATATTCAGCAACCCCGACAACGAATGGGCTCGTATTCGAGACGAGAAAGCCACCATCAGCCAACACTGCATGACACACACCTTAGTGCTTGCACTTATTCCTGCCATTTGCGGCTTTATTGGTACAACTCAGGTCGGGTGGACCGTCGGTTCGTCAGATACGGTGTACACACTCACCACCCAAAGTGCGATGGTTTTGTGCATACTCTTTTATGGCGCAATGGTTTCTGGCGTAGTAGTTTTAGGTAAATTCATCGACTTTTTATCGGTAACTTATCAAGACAAAACTGAAAACACGCCGTTGCGAGGCATATCACTGGCAACTTACACCAGCACGCCATTATTTATTTGCGGCTTTGCCGCGCTCTACCCAGTTTTATGGTTAGATTTAATTTTAGCGCTCGCTGCAATAGCTTACGCTGTGTACCTTTTATATGAAGGCGTGCCTATTTTAATGAACATTCCTAAGGAGCGCGGCTTTGTTTTTGCGAGCGCTATTATTACCGTTGCGATGGTCATGTTCGTAAGTTTACTGGCGCTAACCGTTATTGTATGGGCTCTGGGTGTTGGACCGGTTTATATAACCCACTAAATCACCTAAAAAGATGCCAAGGCGAGCATTTTGCTGCTCGCCAAGGCCGTTTAACTTGTTACAATGCAGCCAATTTTTATTATTGGCTTTTTTATGTCTTTAAATATCAAAATCGTCCTCATTAAAACCTGGCACCCCGGTAACATAGGTGCCGTTGCTCGTGCCATGAAAAACATGGGTTTGCACAACCTTACCTTGGTAGACCCAGTTGATTTCCCGAGCGAAGAAGCCACAAGCCGCGCCGGCCAAGCCACCGATATATTAGAACAAGCCACTGTGGTATCAACACTTAAAGAAGCCATAGATGACTGCACCATGGTAATTGGCACCAGTGCACGCGATAGAACTATAAAGTTACCGTCTTTAAGCGCAGAAAGCTGTGGCCATCAAGTGGTTGCAGAACAAGCCAAAGGCAAAGTAGCCATTGTGTTTGGTCGCGAACGCATGGGATTACATAATGATGAAATTCAACAATGTCATTTTCAACTAAACATTGACGCAAACCCAGACTATCCAGTTCTTAATTTAAGCCAGGCGGTGCAATTAGTTTGTTATGAAGTATTTAAAGCGGCAAACACAGCTGAAAACGAAGCGCCACAAGAAAGTGAATACCCGCTGCATAAAGAGTTAGCTTTGTTTCATGAACATTTAGAGCAGACTATGCACGACATCGGCTTTACCAATGAAAAACACCCAGGGTTAGCGTTTGATCATTTAAAAGCGCTGTATCGAAGGGCTCGTCCTACGCGAAAAGAGCTCAGCATATTGCGCGGTTTTTTAAATGCCGCACAAAACAGCAATATCAAAAATTAAAGGGCAATGCCTAACTTTTTATAAATAAAGCCCAGAAGCCATGCCGGACCAATGAGTAAAAACTGGATATCTTCAAAAAAACTGGGCTTTTTGCCTTCAATTTTATGCCCAATAAATTGTCCAATCCAAGCAACCACAAATACTGCCAGCGCTACCTTCCACAATGCTAGTGAGAAACTGGCCTCAAACCACACGATTAAACCAATACACAGCAGCGTAAATACCACCATTCCTAATGCAATAGAGATAGAAATACGGCTATAAAAAACCAGCGCGCCTAAACTGAATACAACGGCCAAATTTGCCCATTCCGAAAACGGTAAGTGAACCGACCAAAACAGAGCCAACACAGTCCATGTTATCGCGGGCACACAAAGCCAATGGATGAGTTTATTGCTTTTATTTTGGTGCGATTCACCGTAAGCTTCTAGCCATTGTTCGATTGTGCGGCTCATTTTGACTCCTACTTTAGTCGTAATTTTTTATTATTTTGACGCTCCAGATTAGGGTTTTAGGCCTATATGTCAATAAATGCTTCCATTACTTAATAAAAACACCCCTAATAGGCTTTTTTTTCCTAATTGATAACTTAAGGTCATTAATTAGGCGTTCCTCATTCTTTCCATTTCTCTTAACTTGCCATATTCTTTACACTAAGACATTGATGTCGCTGTAAATAACCTTTGGGTGTATATGTATAAAATAATAATTTTAATCTTCAGCATTTGTTTTTTAAATGTGTCTCACGCTCAGAATTACCTAAACGGTGTTTCCGCCTATGAGCAATTAAATAAAGAATATTATCTAGGTGCTCTTTATACAGCCACCCCTATTCAAGATGCTGAAACTCTGCTTGCTGATAGCCGTCCGCAAAAAATGGTGATTCGCGTCACCGCTAAGCGCTGGTCGCCTCATAAGTTCAACCAACTCTGGCGCCAAGATTTAGCTTTAAACAATTCATTCGCTGAGAATTTATCGCTCACCGAAGCCGCCATCGCATTTACTACATTCCCGCAAGAGAACCTCACCATTGGCGATGAAATTGAAGTGAACTTCACGAGCAAAGCCGGCACAGTTGTGACCCTTAACGGAAGGCAGGTACTGACTTACCCAAATAAAGCCTTGTTCAATGCTATTTTAAATACTTGGATTGGCGAAGTACCTCCGAGCCGATTATTCCGATCAGATATTTTGGGTACCGAAGCCATCATCACTTCTAAAAAAGATGTGCTTATTGAGCGATTTGATACCATCAGCATTAACCCACAACGCTTAGATTTAGTCGGTAATTGGAAGCGCGCGCAACAAGATGCCGCCCGTGCATTAGCCAAAGCTGAAGAGGAACTTCGTCTACAGCAACAAGCCGCTGAAGACGCTAAACGTAAAGCCGCCGCAGAGAAAAAACGCTTAGAAGAAGAGCGTAAAGCAGCTATTGCGCTTGCCGCCAAACGCAAAAAAGAAGCCGAAGAAGCTAAGAAGAAGCAGCAAGAACAGTTGAACAACGCTTCTACAGATGAAGAAAAAGCGAAACTGGCAGCAGAGCAAGCCAAACTAGCCGCAGCCATTGCGGCACAAGAAGCCGCTGAAGCACGTGCCGCGGAACTGGCCAAGCAACAAGAAGGTCAAACACAACAGCAATTGGCTCAAGATTATGCTGAGCGCCTGTATAAGTGGGAAGTTCAACGTGATATTTACAAGCGCGTCTCCTACCCAGAATGGGCTCGACAGTTTAATCAAGAAGGTGTCATTCGAATTGAGTTTATCGTCAATTCTTCTGGACAGATGGTGGGGATTACCTCACTGACCCCAACAGACAGTGGTCTTTTAGGGCAAGAGTTGAAAGACGCCGTGTCTCGCGCTGCGCCGTTTAAACCATTCCCGGCCGATTTAGAAGCCAACCAAATAAAAATGGCGATCGATTATGAGTTCACGTTAGAAGAACGTGTTGCCGAAGTTCCCCCTATGCCAGAACCACCGGCCGCGCTCAAAACGAATCAAGAGCTAACGCCCGAGCAACAGGCAAAAACATGGCAAAACTATAAACAACAGATCAAAGCGGACATATCTGCAACTATTGAGTACCCGTTCTGGGCGCAAGATTTAAAACAGCAGGGCTTGGTTACTATGGAAGTCACTGTGAATAAAGAGGGCGTTGTAACGAATGCCAAGCTAAAGAAAAAGACACGTCACGCTATTTTGAACCAAGAAATGCTTGATGCTGCCGATCGCGTGGGTGGGTTCTCCCCTTTCCCACAGTGGATAAACGAAAATTCAGTTACTGTGACCATAGAACATGAATTTAAATTATAAAAACGATAAAACTTGGAGTGGCCTATGAAATTATCGCATTGGGCATTAGCTAGCTTAGCCGCTGTCCCCTTTACTGCCAACGCCTTCGAGACACGCTTAAATGGATTTATATCTGTCGGCGCGGGCATGACCTTACAAAAAGACCAGGAGCTGATTACAGACCCGGTCAACTACGGCACTTATGACAATGAATTGAGCATTAAACCAGACACCATGGTGGCTATTCAGACATTATCAAAAGTAAACGATCGCTTATCGGCCACAGCCCAGTTAACAGGCTTTGCAGGTAACGACTTTGATGTAAACTTTGAGTGGGCTTATATCAATTATGAGCTGACGAACGATATCGACGTTAAAGCTGGCCGCATTCGTATGCCAGTATTCAGCTATTCTAGCTCGCTAGACCTTGGCTATTCATACGTTTGGATTCGCCCACCTGCTGAAGTATACAACGTATTCTTAACCAACCTAGAAGGTGTGAGCGCCGACTACAACCTGTTATTAGGTGATTGGTATACAACAGCGTCTGTTTATTTTGGTGAAACCAGCGGAACTGACCCAGAAACACAATCGTTTGTTGAGTTCGAGAGTATCTTAGGTGGTAGCCTTACGCTGAACAACGGTAACTTAAGTTTGCGCGGCTCTTACAGTGTTGATGAAAACGTAACGGCAAATCGTCCGGTTTATAGTAGCGCTCTTGAAACTGCTGCGCCTTATACTGGCGGATACATGGTGATGGAAGTTGATTTACCGGTCTCATTTACCTCGGCCTCTGCAATTTATGATAATGGTACTTTCCTTTTGAATTCTGAATACACCTATACAAAATTCATTAACGATGCGAACAATAACGAAACGGCTTGGTTCGCTACTACAGGACTCCGAGTAGGAGACTTTACTCCTCACGTTACTTATTCTTCATTTAAGCAAAGCGACAATTCTACGACAACGCTTCCTGAACTAGATGGTTACCCATACCCTATCGCCGTAAAAGACTACGCACATGATATTTCGGCCATAACAGCTGGCGTGCGTTGGGACTTCGATATTGCGGCTTCAGCTAAAATTGAGTACACCACTAGAACAGACAGTACCAAAGAGCCAACAGGGCTTGATGGAAAATGGTCTCCTTATGGCGATGCACAAGCCATTTCAGTCGCTGTCGATGTTGTATTTTAAAGGGTGATTAATATGAAATTAAAAATGAAATTATTGAAAGTACTGTCAATGATCACCCTAACGCTTGGTTTAACCGCTGGCGCAATGGCTGATTTACTGGTGATTGTTCACCCAGAGAACAACAGCAAAATTGATGCTAAATGGGTTAAGAACCTATATTTAGGTAAAACATCCGAGTTTAAAGACGGCACAGATGCCGTGCCTTTGCTTTTAGCTGAAGACGATGATTTAACTTTGGTGTTTCTAAAGGAAATCGTAAAGCAAAAGCCGGTGCAATTTAAGCGTTTGTGGTCTAAATCATTGTTTACAGGCAAAGGTTCTCCGCCACAAGCGGTAGCCAACGAAGCTGAAATGATGTCTTTGGTAATGAATAACCCTTCGATGGTTGGCTTTATTCACCAAGATAACTACACCAACGATGTTCGTGCTGTTATCCGAGTAAAAATGGCTAAGTAATTAGCTAACGCTTATTGAGTCAACCAAGAGAGTAGCCACACGGCTACTCTCTTAATATTACGTTTATAACTTCTAAAATTTACCTCCGCTCTTTCATCGCTAATCTTTACACTTCAAACTCTCGACTATTCACTCCCTTCCAGCGTTCTTTGCTTGAGCTATACTTAACAACCATTACAATACGCCCCTTTCTTTTACTCTGAGGTTTGCATGAGCCAAGACAATATCATTAACACATTCAATGTTTCCGAAGGCCATACCTTAGATGCGCCTGGAAATGTCGGTTTTATCAGTCTTGGTTGCCCCAAAAACACGGTAGACTCAGAGCGTATCATCACGCAATTGCGTAGCGAAGGTTACAATATCATCCCCAGCTACGATAACGCCGATGTGGTTATCGTAAACACCTGTGGATTTATCGATTCGGCGGTCAAAGAATCCCTCGATACTATCGGTGAAGCACTAAACAAAAACGGCAAAGTATTAGTAACGGGTTGTTTAGGCGCTAAAGAAGATGATATTCGCGAAATACACCCCAGTGTATTATCGGTAACAGGCCCTCACGCCTATGAAGCAGTAGTCAAGCAAGTTCACGAAGTTGTGCCGCCTAGACACGACCCTTATACATCACTGGTTCCCGATACAGGCATAAAGTTAACGCCTAAGCACTATGCCTATTTGAAAATTTCGGAAGGCTGCAACCACCGTTGTAGCTTCTGCATTATTCCGTCATTTCGCGGCGATTTAGTCAGCCGCCCAATTTCAGATGTATTAACGGAAGCCGAAAGCTTAGTCAAAGGCGGCACTAAAGAATTACTGGTCATCTCTCAAGATACCAGCGCGTATGGTGTCGACACTAAATATCGCGAAGCCATGTGGAAAGGCAAATCTATACAGACACGCATGAAAGCATTGTGTGAAGAGTTAGGACAACTCGATGCCTGGGTGCGAATGCATTACGTGTACCCATACCCACATGTCGATGACATTATTCCTATGATGGCAGAAAATAAAATTTTGCCTTACTTGGATATTCCGTTTCAGCATGCCAGCCCTTCAATATTAAAAGCCATGAAGCGCCCTGCCCATGCTGAAAAGGTTTTACACCGAATTAAAAAGTGGCGAGAAATCTGCCCCGACATTACGTTGCGCTCCACCTTTATTGTGGGTTTCCCAGGTGAAACTGAATCCGATTTCCAAATGTTGCTCGACTTCTTAGAAGAAGCGCAATTAGACCGAGTGGGTGCATTTCAATATTCAAACGTCGATGGCGCAACAGCAGCGGCCTTACCCAACCACGTTGATGAAGCGGTTAAGCAAGAACGTTATGATCGTTTTATGGAAGTACAGCAGCGCATCAGTGCCGCACGCTTGCAAGCAAAGGTTGGTACTGAAATAGACGTTATCGTTGATGAAGTGGTCGAAGAAGGTGCCGTGGCACGTTCAAAAGCAGACGCTCCCGACATTGACGGCCAGGTGTTTTTAGACAACCAAACGCACTTAAAGCCAGGCGATATTTTAAGAGTAAAAGTTGAAGAAGCCGACGAGTACGATATGTGGGCGCACCCAATCGTTTAATGGGTGTCGGTTCTAAAGCCTAATTTATTAGGCTTTAGAACACAGCTTTACCGCCAATTTTTGTACCATTGGCCCAAAAAGATATATCACTGAAAAGGCAATTGGCCAAGCCACAACCCAAGCACCCAACCAGCGCCAGAGAAAGCCAGCATCTACCCCAGTATTTACCCAAGTAATTATTGCCGTCATGATTGTGACCATCATAGTTGTCATCAATAATGACTGAACTAACCTCAAGTGCTTTACCGCAAACATAAGAAATACCTAATATAAATTAAGCGCCAGATTATACGGGTAAGACAGCGGCTGTAAACAACCGCTTTTCAATGTGGCCTTTATTCATACCGAAGTGCATCAATCGGATCTAACCGTGCGGCTTTTGCGGCTGGTAAACCCCTTACTGATCGATTAGTGAGTACTCTCTCACAATTCTTCACCTTTAAATATTGATAATTAAAATTCAGTTATATATTTTATATGCAAAGTAAAGCTTTCGATATTAAGAAAACTACATTTCAGGGATGAATGCTGTCTATGAGATTGACCAAGCTCAGTTAACATAAGCTTGAACTTTTAAATTGATTAGTCAGAGTTACAAGCGAGTAGTCAGCGTCCGTTCGTTTTAGATTTACTCAAATGAGTAGATAGGTAAGGATCCAGTTCTTACTTAACACCTATGAAGCTTTCAAGGAGTCATTTAGATATCCTGAGCTTTTATATTCATAATCAAAGGAATGAAAGATGAAAAATTTAGATAAGAGCCAAGCTAACCTAATAAATGGTGGGCTTCTACACAATGGCGGTTATAGCGGTCACAAGGGTTGGTCTACTTCCGCTATTAAAGCAGACCCTAAAAAACAAAAGAAAGGGGAAAAGTATGTTACTTGTGCTGGAACTGCATTTATTGCGGCCGCGTCAACTGCAGGTAGTGGCGGGTTAGCCGTAGGTACGGCCGCTGCAGTTACTGCGGTTGTTTGTTTATAAATCTAGTTAAAGGGTAGTTTCATAAACTACCCTATTACTGTAAAGGAGGCTTTATGTATAACAAAAAAATTATGAGCTTATTCAACTTTCTATTTATTTTACTTGTTGCCTATATTTCATATAACAGTACAGAAATATCAACAATCGACCTCATTTTATGTTTAGTTTTTATGCAAGTTCAATTACTAACAGTGATTAATATGTCTGCAACAAAAAGTTGATTTATTGGAGTCCACTTTTTTATATGAATTTTAAATAAGCTCCATTCAGCTGTATTTAACAACCTCAGTATTATTCATATCGTAAAGCATCAATCGGATCTAACCGTGCGGCTTTTGCAGCTGGTAATATACCAAAGATCACACCAACTCCTGTTGAAAACCCTAACGCCAACGCAATGGCCCATGCAGGTACATCTGAAGGCGGAAAATTAGGTATCACCGATGCGATGGCCGTCCCTAAGCCAAAACCTATTGCTAAGCCAACCAAGCCACCAATCAAACTGATGATGACGGCTTCTAATAAAAATTGCAGCAAAATATCAGCGCGCGTTGCACCTAAGGCTTTGCAAATGCCGACTTCGCGAGTACGTTCCGTTACCGAAACCAACATGATGTTCATGATGCCAATGCCGCCGACTAATAGACTGATGCCGACAATACCGCCAAACACTAATGTGATGACTTGAGTGACCTGCCCGATAGAGCTTAAAACTTGATCGGAGCTTTGAATGGTAAAATCAGATTCTTCATCACCGTTAATGCCGTGTTGCCGACGCAAGGTTTGTTTAACTCGCTCTGTAATGGCCGCCATACGATCTACATCGGATACTCTCGCCACAAAAATAACAAAGGGTTGTTTTTGAAACCCCATAATTGAAATGGCCGTAGGGTAAGGAATGTAGACATAGTTATCTAAATCTTGCCCTAACATTTGGCCTTTACTTTCTAATACACCGATGACTTTTAACCAATGGGGTCCGTATTGAATAAACTCACCAATGGGGTTTTCAGGTAAACCAAGTTCTTCTTGTACCTTAACCCCTATAACAGCCACTTTTTTCCGTCCGTTAGCATCGGCCGTGGTAATGAACCGGCCAATTTCTGGATAAGAACTGTCCATCTCAGCATAGTCAGGCATAACACCGACAACATCGGCGCTGTGGTCTTTGCCTTGGTATTGCACACCATTGTATTCAAAGACAAATGTCTGAGGCGAGATCACTTCTATGCCATCAATTCCTCTCAGCTTAATGAGGTCATCGTCCGTCAGGTTGCCCTGTAAACGTCCGTAATTGTCTCGTTTTTGTTGAATAAAAAGTGAGTTAGAACCATAGCCTTCGAACTGGTCTGTAATTGACGTTTCTAACCCTTTTACTAACGAAACCACGGCAATAATACTGGCCACACCAATAATAATACCCAATGAGGTTAAGAAGCTGCGCATTTTACTGGCTAAGATGGCACGAATAGCGGAACGAAACGCTTCAAATAGAATCAGCATAATTACAATGCTCCTTCTAATTGAACAGAATTGCGGAAATCGGAAACAACTTTGCCATCGGTTAGTTTAATTTGTCGCTGGCATCGTTCGGCGATATCAGGCTCGTGCGTGACCATGATGATGGTTTGACCTTCGCTTTGCAGTTCGTCAAATAAATCTAAAATATCGTGACTGGTTGCGCTGTCTAGGTTTCCGGTGGGCTCATCGGCGAGCAATATAGAAGGCTGAGTCACTAACGCTCGCGCAATGGCAACTCGTTGGCGCTGCCCACCCGACAATTCGTTCGGTTGATGCCCCATGCGCTTAGATAAACCTACTCGCTCTAGCATAGCTTGCGCTCTTTGCTTTCGTTTTTTATAACCCACTCGCTGATAAACCAAAGGTTGCATGACATTATGCAATGCATCTACGCGCGGTAGCAGGTTAAAACTTTGAAAAATAAAGCCAATTTTACGATTGCGAACTTGGGCCAACTCACTGCCAGTCATGTCACCTACCGATTCGCCATCTAAATAATATTGGCCTTCTGAAGGAGAATCTAAACAGCCCAGTAAATTCATCAACGTAGACTTACCTGAACCACTTGAACCAATAATGGCCACGTAGTCGTTGGCGGATATATCAATATCAATACCGTCCAACGCGTGCAAAGTTTCACCTCCCATCTGATAGGTACGGCGAATTTTGTTCAGTGATATAAGCGCTTGCGAATCAGTCATCGTTCTTTACCGTTATGGCTTGACCATCTTTTAACGTACGAAGAACACGGTAAGGACCAATGACCACTTCATCTGATGCCGACAAACCAGACTTAATAGCCTGATATCGATCGTCTTGGGTTCCTAGCTCAACATTTTTAGACGTAACTTTACCGTCTTTTGCAATAAACACTTTAAAAGAAACTTCACCGCCTTCCGTTTGCTCTTGTATGGCTTCGATTGGCACCAAAGGCCAGCTTCGCTCAGAACGATTCACTATTTCGGCCCGAGTGCTCATTCCTGGGCGTAAGGTTACGTTCTCGTTACCTTGAACTTTCACCTCGACGGGGAACACTAAAGAATTTTTACCCGGTACATTGCGGGCACTGGTGGCAATTTTAGTCACTTCGCCGGTTAACTCTTCATCGAGAAAGGCTACCGCAAATACTCGCACTGGCAACCCAAGTGACACGTGACCAATATCGGCCTCGTCTACATCGATTTCAGTCAAAATAACACTTGGGTCAACCAAGGTCATCAACGAAATATCCGCACCACCTGAAACGGCCAATTCACCTTTTTTAATGTCCAGTGCACTGACTAATCCACTGACAGGGGCTTTAATGATGGTCTTCTCCAATCGTTTCTTTGCCTGATCGAGCGCTTCCTGCGCTTGCGATTGCAATAGCGATTGCATTTTTAAATCGACCTTTGCCTGCGCAATTTGATTCTCCATATCTTCAATCGTTGTGGCTTGAGCCGCCCCTTGCGAGGCCAGTTTCAATTGCCTGTTTAATTGAATCTGCAAACTCTCGATACGCAGTTGTGCCCTTTCTTTATCGATAGCCCGTAAAGCAACATTGGTTTGCTGATTATCAACTTCCGTTTCAAAGCTCTCCTGATCTAATCGAATCAACACTTGACCTTGTTTAACTAAATCACCTTCTTCTACGGTAATTTCTTCTACACGTGCATTCACTTCAGATCGAATTTGAAACTCATCACCATAAGTTAATCGGCCACTGGCCAATACAGTCGATTCAATGGGTTGTTCAATGACCGAAAAAGTTTGAACCGTATCGGGTTCGTCGGTTGTTTTATTGTTGCCAAGATAAGATAATCCAACAACCGCCAGCACGATAATGACTACAAGTAAGAGCTTTTTCATATGGAATTTCCTTCAAAAATTCTTACAACGACATTAAGCCAAATTGAATCAACGCAGGTACCACTCCAACAACAACCGCCGTTGTTGGTTTACAGCGAGTCAGTATTTTAAAACCCAAACCATAAAGCACATAGGCCCACACAGCACCCAATGTTAAGGTTGAAAGAACATTAAAGTAGGCATCATCGAAACTAAGCCCCATAATTGAAGCCACCGATGTTTTATCAAGCGCTTGGAACAATTCAAATCCAGGCGTGACCATCGCGTAAGATACCGCAATACTGATCAACGATATTAAGCTCGGCAAGCTACCCCATGCGACTACGGCCATCCATCGCCCAAAGCCAATTTTTTCTTCTGCGACCAACATCGACATTAAAAAGAAATAAAGCGCAATAATTAGATACACAACTAAGGTAGCAACAGCGCCTATACTGGCAGAAGACCACCGAATTATCGCCTCAGCTTGCAATATTTGACTCAATTCTTCTGGATTAACTTCTTGTCCAGACATGATCATACTGGCTTCCATAAACTGATAGAGATCTATGCTAAGAAAGTACCAAAAAGACACACCGGCGGTCGCGGCCACTAAGATCAGCAGTGGTATCCAAGCAGATAATGTGTTTTCTTTTATGCGGTTAAAAACCACGGCAGGGCTGGCAAAAGTATCGACCAGACTGTTTAAATTACTCATTTATTTCTCCCTTTTCTGAGTTTTCTTTTAGTCTCACCTGAAATATCGTTTACTAATAGTGCAGATGGTCATTTTTAGGGCAAAAAAAAAAGGGCTAAGTTGCCTTCAGTGCCCTTAGCCCTTTGAACGCTAGCTTATTGCTGCGTATATTTTATTCAGGTTACTTTAATGCGTTCATGGCCAGTTCGCTCACGTCTGGTGACAAACCATCTGTAGAAACGATCAACTCTAAGGCTTGTTTCATGGGCACTCCGCGATCTTCAGTAAAGACGCGCCAGCTCTCCAACACCTTGGTGAAGCGCGCTGCAACTTGTGGGTTTACCTGATCAAGTTTCACAATTTGCTCCGCTATAAACTGATAATTACCAACCTCTCCAGCGTGAAACGCTTCAAAATTTGAGGCAAATGCCCCCAACACTGAACGTACTTTATTTGGATTGGTTAAATCAAACGCTTCATGAGCCATCAGCGCATTTGCTTGTGCAACATCAAAGCTTTTTTGCCCAGCGTTAAGTGCTAACCAAGTCTCAACCATTTGTGTATCGTCTTTCCACTGTCGGTAATAGTGTGTCAGAAGCTTTTCTGAGCGCTCTTGATCATCTGAAGAGAGCACCGCTTGCAAGCCGTTGAGCCTGTCCGATTGGTTATCGGCAGCACGGTACAACGCTTCCGCGTAGTTGATCGCCTCAACTTGACCTGAGCTCACCCAATAGGATATTGCCGTGCCATGAAGCGCTCTTCGGCCTGCTTCTGCGGCGTTAAATTCATAAGGTTGAGCGCTGGCTAAACTATTCGCTAATTGCTGCCATTGCTCTGCAAAAGTAACCGCTATGTGGCGCTTCAACTTTTCTCTTGCAAAAGCCAGTGCTTGAGCATTTATCGGCGAGAACATTGTTCGCAATACCGCAAAACTTGGCAAAGTGATCATTTGCGCTTTAACAGCATCAACTAACGAATCATCGCCTAACGTCGCTTTTATTAACTCATCAACTGATTCTGGAATGGCACTATCAATATCAGCATTTAGCTGGCGGATAACCTCTACAAAAACAGACTGCAATGCGTTGGTACGATTAAATGCATTGCTGTCTTTAGTAGCGAGCGTCATTTGATCTTGATCCGATAAAGCCATGTCTACAGTGACGGGCGCAGAAAAATCTCGGAAAAGGCTGGCAACTGGCTTAGTTTTTAAGCCACTAAACGTCACCACTGTTGTTGCTTCTTTTAGCAATAACACTGAGGTATCAGAATTAAAGTCACCATCACAAGAGATCGGAAGCTCTTCACCTTGTTCACTTAATAACGCCATTTTTACAGGAATAACAAACGGACGTTTTTCTGGCTGGTTTGGCGTTGGTCGACAACTTTGGGTAAACGTCAATTTGTATTGGCCAGCGTTGGCATCAAAGCTTTCTTCAACCGCAACATTGGGTGTGCCGGCTTGCACATACCAGCGCTTAAATTGAGTAAAATCATGCCCACTGACTTTTTCCATACAGCCAATAAAGTCGTCTGTGGTAGCCGCTTGACCATCAAAAGTTTCAAAGTAGAGGTCTGTGCCCTGACGAAACAATGCTTCACCTAAAATAGTATGGATCATGCCAATAACTTCAGCGCCTTTTTCATAAACAGTGGCGGTGTAAAAGTTATTAATTTCAACGTATTCTTGAGGTTGAATTGGGTGCGCATTTGGACCTGCATCTTCTGAAAACTGGGCGGCTTTGAGCATGTCTACATCGCTGATGCGTTTCACGGTTGCGTTGTGAGTATCGGCGGTAAATTGTGAATCGCGATAAACCGTTAACCCTTCTTTTAAGGTTAATTGAAACCAATCTCTACAGGTAACTCGGTTACCACTCCAGTTATGAAAATACTCATGCGCAACAATCGCTTCAATTCGATCAAAACGATCATCGCTTGAAGTTTCAGGAGACGCTAACACAGCAGCGGAATTAAAAATATTAAGACCTTTATTTTCCATTGCACCCATGTTGAAAAAGTCACTGGCTACAATCATAAAAATATCAAGATCGTATTCACGACCGTAGCGTTTTTCATCCCATGCCATAGACCGCTTTAAGGAGTCGAGCGCGAAATCAGTTTTATGTGCATTGTGCGCTTCGGCAAATATACGTAACGATACTTCTCGGCCTGATTGAGTTACAAACACATCATCATGACGAACCAAGTCGCCTGCTACCGCGGCGAATAAATAGGAAGGCTTTGGAAACGGATCGTGCCACGTTGCAAAATGACGTCCACCCGCTAGCTCACCTTGCTCTACGGGGTTTCCGTTAGACAGCAATATTGGATATTGCTTTGCATCCGCTTCGATGCGTGTCGTAAATACAGACATTACATCTGGGCGATCTAAATAGAAGGTGATTTTTCGAAACCCTTCGGCTTCACATTGAGAGCAAATCATGGTGCCCGACTGGTACAGGCCTTCTAAAGATGTATTTTCATTAGGCTTAATGTGAGTAATGCTTTTAAATACAAACTCATCTTTGCCTGGCTGAACCGTAAGCAGCTCATCTTCGTATTGATAATCGGATTCGGTTAATACTAGATCATCTAATTGTATTTGTTGTATTTGTTGGTCTATGCCATTTAATTGTAAAACAGGGAAGCCCACTACTTCGGGATTTATATGCATATGCAACGTTGATTCAACTTGCGTGTAGTTTTCAAAAATTTGAATCGTTAAATCTGTCTTTTTAATGGTGTAATCTGGCTTTTTATAATCTTTTAATCGAATAGTACGTGCAGTATCAGTTCTCATGAGGCCTACTTTTTATAGTTATAACGCTTATTAGTGTGCGTTTTATGTGATTAATATTTTATGATTTGGTTTTGCTTAATATAGATTGACTTGGTAACCACCGAAGCGTCGGATATTAATGACTCCGGTGTCTAAAATTAGGTACTGCCCCTTTATACCCAGCAAAGTCCCTTCCACATTAGGATCTTTATCAAAATTAAAGCTGGTGACTTTTTCAGGGTATTGTTGTACGGGAAATTCAAAGTTGAACGGATCTCCGTGACCCAACAATTGAACAGAAATAATGCCATGTTCTGCAATCAGTTCATCTAACTGAGGTCGCGCTAACTCAACTAAACGATCACGCTCTTGCGCTAAATCGAGTGTTTCTGCCGTACCCTTAAGCATGGTACGCCAGTTTGTTTTGTCCGCAACGTGCTGCTTAAAAATCACTTCAACTAAGCCAGCTAATAAACGAGTAGACACGCGCGCGATGACCATAGCTTGAGTGGCACCTTGGTCTATCCATCGTGTGGGAATTTGACCGCCTCGAGTAATACCAACTTTTAATCCACTGGCATTCGATAAATAAACATAGTGCGACTGCATGCAGTTTCGCTCGCCCCATTCAGGCTCTCTGCATGTTCCTTGGTCGTAGTGACACTTCTCTGGCGACATAATACAAGCATCATTTTGCGCCAACGCCATAAAGTGTTTATAGCAGTAGCCTTGACCAAAACTTTTCTTGGTCACTTCATTACAATGCAAACAACGGATTTCACCCGTATGTTCTAAGCGTATTTTTTGGCCTATTTTTTCATTTAAAGGCACTTTATTTTCGCCCACCAGCAAGGTGTACTGCACGGGTAACGATTCGCTCCAGCGTACCGGCATTTTTCTTAGAAGTCCGCTGGCGATGGCATCAGAGCCTTGATGTGACGCAAACATATCCATTGTCATAAGCTAGCTTCCTGATCGTCGGTGACATCAACGGTCGGTATACTTTCACTGCTCGACTTACACGCTTGCTCTAAATAACCTGTGCGTTGATTCTCTGGAATATTATGGCTAATTTCATATTTTAACATTGCCTCTATGCACAAGCCTTTTTGCTCTTTAGTCAAAGCAACGCCGTTTGGCCAACGACCTAGCTCAACCGATTCACGTATGCGACTGTAGATATCGGGCGTCATATTCTGGGCGAGTTGATCAAAATTCATAGATCGGGGTCCTGTTCTTCATTTTCTACTTTACGACTCCAGCCTAACTTGTTACGGCAGATATCGTAATAATTATGCTCTGTTGGGTGAATTAACGTCAGTGTTTTGGGGTATTTGGTTATACACAGTTCATCCCCCTGCTCCATTGTTAAATGGTTTTGTGCATCTAAGCTAACGTGTGGGGGTGTATCATTATAATGATCGACTTTAATGGTAAGGTTTGATTCTGCACCAACAACTAAAGGCCGGTTGTTTAAGCTATGAGGGAACATTGGCACCAGTATTAATGCGTCCATACTTGGGTGCATTAATGGGCCGCCTGCACTCATAGCATAGGCTGTGGAACCGGTTGGCGTTGATACAATTAAACCATCTGAGCGCTGGTTGTACACAAACTGCCCGTTAATCTCTAGGTCAAACTCAATCATTCGTATCGATTTGCCAGGATGCAATACCACATCGTTTAATGCGCAGTTTTCACCCACGACCTTGCCATTGCGTAGGATCTGAGCCAACAGTAAGAATCGATCTTCGGTATTAAACTCACCTTTAAAGACATCACGCACTTGCCGATCCATTTGTGATGGCATTATGTCGGTGAGAAAGCCAAGGCGACCTCGGTTAACACCCAGCATGGGTACTTCAAATTGGGCGACATCGCGTGCAGCAGACAAGAAGGTGCCATCTCCGCCAACGACAATGATAAGATCGGCCCATTCACCAATATCTTGACGACTGGCTGCTTTGCCTTGAACCTTTGTGAGCACATTAGCAATTGAGTGTTCAATTTGGCATTCTTTATTGAGGTCTTGCAGCAACTGCATGAGCTTAGTGATCGATTTTTCAACACTTTGGCTGTCTAAACGCCCGAAAATACCGACCTTTGTAAACTGCATAACTTCATTGTTCGTTGTCATAGAGTCATAACACGTAAATAATATGCTCATAGCATACCAGAGGTAAGAAGTTGAACGAACCATTTGATGAACAGATCATTCTAAATGACTTAAGATGGGTCACCCAGGCACCATCACTGCTCAAGGCGCATACTCAAATATGGCCAAGCCATCAATTCGATGCCGACTCTCTTATAGCCAACATCAGTGAACAACAGATACAAGCGCTCATAGACGCACGGCAGAGAAAGCTCGGTGGTTACTTTGAGCAGTTAGTTTTTACCCTATTCTCCTTAAACGATGAGTATCAAGTTTTGGCGTTTAATCAGGTGATAAACCACCAAGGCCGTACCTTAGGTGAAATGGATCTGTTACTTGAACACTCTGGTGGCGACATCATCCATTTAGAATTGGCTCTGAAGTTTTATCTATGGGCCGAATCGACACGACCAAGCGAACTGAACTGGGTGGGCGCTGGTCTAACCGACTTTTTCGCCCTTAAATTAGCCCGCTTAGCACACCACCAACTGCGGTTACCGAACCTCGCTATGGCCAACGGCAGCTGGCCAAAACTACCTAAGCCTAACCGCTCAATGTTGTGGATTCCGGGTAGGCTCTACCTTCCAAAAAACAAAAGACTGTGCCAAACCGAAACGCAATTTACAGACGCTCCTTGGCAAATAAACCCAGAGGCGCTAACGTCTTATTGGAGTGAAACTACGCAGCCAAAGCCAAACCTTGCCTTAGTAAAAGGCGATTGGTTGCAAGGTGTTCCAACGCACGCAGAACGAGCTATGAGGCGATTTCAATTGCCAATGCAGTTTGCACAAGCGAATCATGCGCCCATATTTATTTTACCGAATAACTGGCAAAATGACGCAACCACCGTAATTGACAACAAACAAAGTAGCTATGACACCCTTACAAATAAGCAAAACCGTTCAGCACGACCAATACAATGAGTTAGATTGTTTGCGGATAAACAATTCCGCCGCTAGTGCCACTATTTTTTTACAGGGCGCGCACATAACCGAATACAGCAAAACGCAATCGAACAACCTGCTTTTTGTCTCTAAAGCCGAGCCGTTTAAGGCAAAAGAAGCCATTCGTGGCGGCATTCCTATTTGTTGGCCATGGTTTGGACCTCACTCGACGCAAAGCAACGCACCGGCGCATGGCTTTGCGCGTACACGTATTTGGCAATACAGCTTAGTTCATGAAAGTGACCACAGAACCGACATTATGTTTAAACTTGAAACAGATGGCCATGATATAGGGTTCCCCTACAAAGCCACCGCAGAGCTGTTAATCAGTGTTGGTGAAACACTGGCCATGTCTTTAACCACAACGAACCTGGGTGATGAACCCTTTGCGATAAGCCAAGCCATGCACAGCTATTTTGCGTGCGAAGATATTGCATCCGTCAAAGTTACAGGCTTAACTGGAGAGCAGGTATTAGACACTCGTAATGGCGCAAGCAAACCGTTTCCAAGAGACTTTTCATTCCATAAAGAAACCGATTGGACGGTTCTTGATAAAGGCCAACCTATCCTTTTAAGCGGCACTGGACGACCTGCAATTCAAATGAATAGGCTCGGAAGCCGTTCTGTGGTGGTCTGGAATCCGTGGCTTGAAAAAGCATCGACTTTAAGCCACTTTCAACCTCAGGACTATCAATCAATGTTTTGCGTTGAAACCACCAATGCCGGAGATGACGCTCGCTTGATCAAACCTAAGCAAGCCCATGCTTTAGCCATGGAAATACAAGAGATCAGTGCTTCGTGAAGCACGTTAATCATAGCCCACGCCTGTTGTCAGCTATTGATGATATTTTGTCGGCTTATCCTAATGGGGTCACTGAGTATGATTTGATGGTCTTGCTGGATCAACAGGAAGACTCTTTGTTTCCGAAACCTAACCTCAGTGACAAAATTTTGTTGTTTCAGCACCATTTCATGCTGCGGCATTGCTTATATCAACTTCAAACAAAATACGCCCATCAGGGTCAATATTTTCTCGATATCAGTTTAACCCGAATTGTTCGCAAGTCCTCATCAGAAGGCGAACAACAATTGAAAGAATATGATTCGCTACGGGACTACTATTTAGATCTAAATAATTTAAATAAAGAAAGTGCGGCCAGTATCGACGCCTTGCTGGATTCATTTTGGAAACGCCTAGTGAGAGTCAAAGCAGCACCTGAGGCACACCAAACCCTAGGGCTTTCTGGCCAGGAACCGTTTAAAGAGAAACAGCAGCAGTATCGTAAACTAGCGCAGCAACATCACCCCGATAAAGGCGGCGATGCGGAAACTTTTCAGAACATACAGACAGCGTGGGAAAGCATCAATAAGAGCAAAAGTTGACCGCTTGAAACGATGTTTACCCCAAAAAAGCGTGATACACTTCACTAAAATACGTTAATTTCGGTCTTTACGAATAAAAATAAGAGATTTACATGAAAAAACTCGCTTTGATTCTATGTGCCCTCATACCCAGCCTCAGCATGGCCACGTCTATTTCAGTCATTCACCCCAATCACAGCCCTAGTGAAGTTAAAGCATACAAAATGTTGCAAAACTCGCTCGAAAAAGTCGGGCTAACATGGTCGAGCGAACTGGCCGAAACAGCCGAATTTCCAGATTCTGAGCAAATTAAAGGACTGGTTTTTCAAGACAGCGAAACGCCTCGTATGGCGCAAATCAACGGCAAAGAGTTAGAACGCTGGTATGATTTAGGCGTTGTTCGCCACTTAACGCGTGTTGCCGACCAAAATCGGTGGCGTGAGTTTCTGCCAGACTTTGTCTATAAGCAAATACAACATCGTAGCCAAATTGTAGCCGTACCCAGTGGTTTACACGTTACGAACACCATTTGGGCCAGTAAAAGTATTATTGACCAAACGGGCCTTCCGCTCGATAACTCTTGGGAAAACTTCTTATCGCTATTAGCGGCCATTCAAGCCAATGGTATTAGCCCAATTGCTGTTATAGACATTCCACAATCGGATGCGCTAATTTTTGAATCACTGCTGTTAGCTGAAGTGGGTGCTGAGCCATACAATGCCGTCATGAAAGATTTGGACAGTTCTTCATTGAGAGCCATCGAGCCAGCTTTTGAACGCGTGTTTAAAAAGATGGATCAGCTTAAACCTTACATATTAAGGTTGCCCGCAGACTCTCAAAGCTCTCGGCTAGTGGAAGCCATTGTGGCCGGCGAAGCCGCGATGACTTTCCAAGGAACTTGGCTGCAAGGCGCATTCAATTTAAAAGGCCTCATTGCAAATCAGCAATACTACTGTGCCCAGGTACCTGGCCCTAATGAGGGTGTCGTATTTAAGCTGGAAACTTTTGCCGCGCTGGCGACCAACCAAACCGGTGCCCAGCAACATCAAGAAGCCTTTGCGATGCAAGTACTCGACAAAGATACCCAGTTTCTATTGAACAACTATTCAGGGGCGTTACCGGTTACCCCAAACACGGGTTTAGAAGCCTTGAATGAATGCAATGCCGAACTCACCGAGCGTATCACTAACGCAACGGCTACGGGTAATATTGTAGGTTCTACAGCCTATGGAATGAACTTACCTATTCCTATTGGCGAAGAAGTTCTGTCTATCATTCATGATTACATGAAATCAGATGCTTCCGCGGCGGAGACTGCGAATCACCTACGCAAGCGCATGAAATATGGCAGCTTTGTAATCAACTAAGCCATATAGCAGGGCTTCAAACACAAAAAAGCGCGCTTAAGTAACCCTTAGCGCGCTTTTTTAGGTTTTAACAACCGTGTTGTTACTGGTAATAAGCATTTTCCGTAACGGTATGGTCCGTTACATCACGCACGCCTTTTAGCTGTGGCAAACGTTCCAATAAGGTCTTTTCAACACCGTCTTTTAGCGTTAAATCAACGGCTGAACAACCTTGGCAACCACCGCCAAATTTCAATACTGCAACGCTCTCATCCGTTAGTTCTTCTAGTGTAACTTCACCACCGTGCGAGGCTAAACCTGGGTTAATCTCGGTATACAATATGTAGTTAACTTGGTCACTCAAAGGGCTGTTTTGATTAACTTTTGGCATTTTGGCATTAGGTGCTTTAATCGTAAGCTGGCCACCCATGCGGTCTTGGGCGTAATCTACTTCAGCTTCATCTAAATACGGCAAGCTATTACGCTCAAGGTGAACAAGTAATTTACTCATTTGAACGACTTCATCGTCGTCTTTTTCTTCGCCAGGCTTGCAATAGGCTAGGCAAGTTTCAGCGTACTTAGTGCCCGGCTGAGTGACAAACATACGAACCGACATACCTGGCGTTGGCTGCTTTTCTAATAACCCAGCTAAATATTCTTCAGCAGATTCGGTTATATTCAATTGAATATCCATTCATTACCTCTTTGACGGAAGGATCTTTGGTGCGGATTCTACCGTAATTTAATCAAAACAAAAATACCCGACTAAAATTGTCAGGTATTTATTTAGCATTTACTTATGCAATGGAAGTTGTATTTCGGGCTTCTTTAAGCGCATCGGCGATTAAGAACGCTAATTCAAGAGCCTGATCGGCATTTAAGCGAGGGTCACACTGAGTATGGTAACGCTCGGCTAAATCAGCCTCTTTAATGTCAAAGGCCCCACCCATGCACTCTGTGACATTTTTACCAGTCATTTCAAAGTGAATACCACCAGCGTGCGTACCTTCGGCTTTATGAATGGCAAAGAAGTCTTTTACCTCTGACAAAATGGACTCTACTTTACGCGTTTTATAGCCATTGCCTGCTTTAATGGTGTTGCCGTGCATTGGGTCACTGCTCCACACCACATGACGCCCTTCTGACTTAACTTTTTGCAGCAATGCTGGGAAATGATCTGCAATTTTATCCGCGCCCATCCGTACAATCAGGTTTAGTCGGCCGGGTTCATTATCAGGGTTTAAAACATCGATCAAACGAATCAAATCATCTGGGTCAGTGGATGGGCCAGCCTTTAAACCGAGCGGGTTATTAATGCCTCGACAAAATTCAATATGCGCGCTGTCTAACTGACGAGTTCGATCACCAATCCAAAGCATGTGTGCAGAGCAGTCATACCAATCACCGGTTAGACTGTCTTTACGCGTTAAGGCTTCTTCATAAGGTAATAACAATGCCTCGTGCGAGGTAAAGAATTGCGTCTCACGAATATGAGGCGTATTTAAAGGTGATATGCCGATGGCACTCATAAAAGCTAATGAATCATCAATCTGATCAGCCATCGCTTGGTATCGTGCGCTTTGTGGGCTCTTCTCAACAAAGTTCTGATTCCACTTGTGCACCTGATGAATATCAGCCAAGCCACCTTGGGCAAAGGCCCGTAATAAGTTCAACGTTGAAGAAGACTGATGATAAGCCTGCACCATACGTTCAGGGTCTGGCTGCCGCGATTGTTCAGTGAAATCGATGCCATTAATGATGTCGCCTCGATAAGAAGGCAAGGTAACGCCATCAATGGTTTCATCGCCTGCTGAACGAGGCTTTGCAAATTGCCCTGCCATCCGCCCTACTTTTACCACTGGGCTTTGACCACCAAAGGTCAGCACTATCGCCATTTGCAACAAAGCCATAAAAGTATCGCGTATATGTACAGTATGAAATTCTTCAAAGCTTTCTGCGCAATCCCCACCTTGCAATAAAAATGCTTCTCCACGAGATACCTTAGCCAACTCAGACTTTAATTGACGCGCTTCGCCAGCAAAAACCAATGGAGGCATTGCGGCTAGTTTTTTTTCAACGTTGTTGAGAGCGGCTTTGTTTTGGTATTCAGGCATTTGACGGATAGTGTGCTCACGCCAAGAAGATGGGGTCCAAATTGTCATTATAGTGTTGTCCTAGTGAAAACTCTAAATTGAGTCTGTTAGGTTAAGATGAAAAGAGAATATGTGGCCACCTGTGTCTGAGACACTGATGGCAACGAGGTTCATTCTACAAGGATTTTTCAAAATTCTGAAAGGTCAGATTAAACTATCTTTAAGCTTTTTATTTACACCACGCGTATGTGCCAAGGTTCATAACGCACCCCCAATGTATTATCAGCGGTGTATCGAATTTGCACATAGCCTAGGTCTTGCAGCTTTTTAAACTCTTCAGTGCTGGCAAATTCAGCGGTAAAGTTTGCCAGCCCACCACCGACTCTACCCACATCGAAATCGCCAATGGCATGGTACGAATGCCCTGGGGGTGCTAACGAACGCGATGCACGTGATAAGTTGCCACTGGCCTGAACCGTTTTGGCCATAAACAGCTGATATTGCTTCACAATATTTCGAACACCACTGGTCAGAATAAGGGTATCCCCTACTTCGGCTGTTAACTTATTGTAAAAAGTTTCAGAGTGGCCACGGAAAACGTAGTGACCAGTGCCCGGCATTTTAACCACGTCGTTACTTGGTACCACGTTAGTCATGTTCGAAATAACTTTCTCACCAAAAAAGCCTAAACGACTGGAATTATAGTTAAACATTTTCTCTAGAAAATTCAGTTCTTCTGCGGTGAATTCTCCAATTCGGGGCGAGTATTTAGCATATTTTAAAGCTTCATCGAGCGATAAAACGTTAAAATTACCAAAGCCAACGTAATCTTGAACGCGATTAATTCGCTCAAGTGATTGCACAAGCAATTTATAGTCGGCTTCGGACAATACAACATCGTCTGTGAAGTTAGTCTCAAAGTTAGAGACCTTTTCTTGGACGGTTTCAGCAGATTCTTCAGGCGTGGCTAAGGCGATGTTTTCGATATTTGTATCAGGTAATACCACCTCTTCCACAATATTTAACTCGCTGTCTGGGCGTGTTAAATCTGGCATGAGCTTTTCGGCTTGATCTTGCTGCAAATAGGAAAGTGCCGGTCGAGACTGGGCTTTTTCAGGGCTCGGTAGATCGATTCCCGATTGAGGAGCCGAAGGAGATGCCAGACCCTCATCCATTGTTGGGTTATTCTCAACCATCACCTTGGCCGCGGCATGGGTGCCGCGTTGCTCAATGGTTTGCTCGTATCGCAAATGGCGACGGGAGAGCATATCTAAAGAAGCGTAACCAGCACCGGCTATCACTGCAGAAGCAGAGACAGACTGTATTAAAAATTCACGACGCTTCACTCAATTTCTCCGCTTTAAAACAATGGTCTATAACTTTAAGTATTGTCGTTTTTTTCAAAAGTGCCAATACTATTTACTCATTTTAATAGGTTACACCTCAATAGCAATGCCGAAGTGGATACAATTCATTAATCAACCCCTATAGTAGCTGACTATCGGCCTTCGCGAGCAAACCTTAAGGGTTATTTTGCGCTTCTACTTTTGCTTTTATAAAGTGCGAATGATGTAAATGAAGCGATTCATTTAAACGCCTAACTCGCTGATCTTCATGTTTATCTAATTCGCCATCCGCAAAGGCTACGCGCCATAGGTCGACTACTAATTCATACCGCTGTTGCTCGCCCCAGTGGTCATTAACGACCTTGGTAAACTGATAGGTATCGTGACTGGCCTCTCTTCGCTTTATGGCCACGTCGATGCACTCTTTTATCTCGCTTTCGGTCGCATTTAAGCGTTTAGATAAAATAGACTCAATTCTTTGACGCTCGCGCTGATCCATGTCATGGTCTGCCATCATGATTTCAATGAGCAGCACTGCGGCAGCATCATCAACAGAAAGTTCTGGCTGCGTTGCTTCTGGCTCAGAATTGAAAAACGCTATAATTTGCTTAATCATAAACCCACCTACATCAGTGAACAGATAAAAACATGACGATTACGACGCCTGCACTGCTTTTCCCTGCTATCTCTTTATTAATGTTAGCTTACACCAATCGCTTTTTAGTCATTGCCCAATTGATTCGCTCTTTATACAAGCAAAACTCCGAAAACCCAGACACTGATTTACGCAATCAAATACTGCACCTCAGACTCAGAATCGTCGTCATTCGACGGATGCAAGTCGCAGGTATCTTATCGTTTATTTTTTGTGTAATAACTATGATCGCGCTATTTTTACAATTCGTTGAACTGGCCTACTACCTTTTTGGTTCGTCGCTGGTGCTGTTATTGATATCTCTATGCATCAGTTTGTACGAGGTTCAAATAAGCGGCCAAGCGCTAACCGTGCAACTTAAGAACCTCGAAAAGAAAAGCTAACGACTAGGCCAGTAAGTTTTCCATTATGCGGTAATACATGTCTGTCAGCTTATCGAGATCGTCGACACTGACACATTCATCGATTTGATGAATGGTGGCATTTCGAGGACCTAGCTCTAGTACTTGAGCTCCCGTCGGGGCAATAAAGCGTCCATCAGAGGTACCACCGGCGGTAGAGAGCTCTGGCTTGTAGCCAACCGTATCTTCTACTGCTTGTACCGCCGCTTGAACTAATGCACCTTGAGCAGTCAAAAATGGTTCGCCTTTAACCTCAAAACGAAGCTCATATTCAAAACCGTGTTTATCTAGCAGAGCTTGAGTTCTTTGCTGTAAAGATTCCGCGCTCGATTCCGTGCTAAAGCGAAAACTGAACATAATTTCAGCATCGCCTGGGATAACGTTGGTCGCGCCGGTTCCCGATTTAATGTTAGATACTTGGAACGACGTTGCTGGGAAAAAGTCGTTGCCTTCATCCCAAACTTCTGTCGATAAGGTCGCAATTGCTGGGGCGGCTAAATGCACTGGATTCTTAGCTAAATGCGGATAGGCAACATGGCCTTGCTTTCCTTTAACCGTCAGATAGCCCAACATAGAGCCACGACGACCATTTTTAATGGTGTCTCCCACTTTATCGGTACTGGAAGGTTCACCGACAAGTGCCCAATCAATTTTTTCACCACGTGCCATGAGTCTTTCGATGACCGCAACCGTACCGTGGTATGCATCGCCTTCTTCATCAGAGGTAATTAAATAGCCAATTCGGCCTTTGTGGTTTGGGTAAGCTTTCACAAACCGCTCAGTTGCTACCACCATTGCGGCTAAGGAGCCTTTCATATCGGCTGCACCGCGCCCAAACAAATGACCATCCACAACCGTAGGTTCAAAAGGTGGGTGCGTCCACTGGCTTAAATCACCTGTTGGCACAACATCAGTATGACCAGCAAATACTAACAAGGGGCCAGAGTCACCTCGTGTTGCCCAAAGGTTATCTACATCTTCAATTCGCATGTGTTCATTGTTAAAGCCAACAGCACCGAGTCTATCTGCCATTAACTGCTGACAGCCTTTATCTTCGGGCGTTACTGAATCGCGTGAGATTAAATCACAGGTTAAATCAAAGGTAGCTGAGCTCATAGGTGTCTTATTCTATAAATGTTAGTCATGAGCCGTTATCATACCCACTATTCTTAAATGATTTAAGGCTCTAATAGTGACGAATAAGGAAAAGCTTACTGCGTGGCTTGAAAGGCAAATTAAATCCCCTCGTTTAGCGATGCAACGCTTTACCACTGGCGGGTTTATTTTTGCCGGCGGCGTAATGATGCTGATCTTGTCTGATCAACTGTTGTCCGATCAATTGGCTGGCGAATTTACGGCGTTATTAGCACTTTTTATTATCGGCCTGGGCGCTCTTATAGCTTTACGTGGATATTTAGCTTTAAGCCTGTACAAAGTATTGTATTATTTATTGAGTTCAAACTCAGAACACTAAACCACTGCCCGCTTTTAAGCCCTAAGGTAAGACACATGACCCGTGCGCCCGATTTAGAAATATATGTCGATCAGATCGATGTTGAGCAATCAATTACTTGGTTAAGCCAACTATTTAGCAAAGTGGCTAAAACTAAAAAGGTAAAAGGCATGCCAAAACAGTCTTTTCCTTTTGTATTTGAGCATGATCATCAACAATATGAAGGTGTAATTTACGATAAGGTTTCTGATGGATTCACGAGCATTTGGCTAAACAGCGATCAACTTCCTTGGCAAGATGACTTATCGTTAGCAAAATTGGCGGCTGAGCAATTAAGTAAAGAAGTTCGAGTAACTCAAGGCGGTTGGGGGCCAGAAGATAATCCAGACGCTTGGCTGCGAATACAGCCCGATGGCTCAACGTCGGAGATTATTTGGAAGTCTTAACAAAAAAGCCAAATCAAATGATTTGGCTTTTTACTGTACTGAGCGTCTATCTACATTTATTTTTGACGTAAAATAGTGACGTCTTCTGCTTGCAAGCCTTTGGAGCTTTCAACCACACCAAAGCGAACTCGCTGACCTTCTTGCAAAGAGCGATGGCCACGGCCACGAATCGATCTAAAATGGACAAATACATCTTCACCATTTTCACGTGTTACAAACCCAAAACCTTTACTCACGTTAAACCATTTTACAGCGCCTTCTTCACGATCATCTTCTTCAAACTGGGCAACAACAGGTGCAGCTATCACCTGGGCCAATAAAACAAGAATTGTGACGGCACAAACGATGGCACCATAAGCGGCCCATTTCACACTGACCATACTGGTAGATACCAGTTCCGCTACTGTTAACGATTGTAATTCTGGGATCAAGGATAAGGCTGCTGCGCAAATGATGGGTGCTACCAGCGCGACTAATAAGCTTACCGCAATCTTAACTAACCATAATTTCAACTTCATTCTATTACTCACTCTTTAATGACAGATGTCTTACTTTTATTGGAATACTTATTTAAGGCTGAAAGACAGCCATTTGTGTATCGTTATCACTATTTACGCCTACAATTGGCGAAATCTCTGGCATAATGCCAAAATTCTCACCTATATTGCAACGTATCACATTTTTTAGGAAAGATATTGTAAATGAACAAATCAGACCAAGACGTAGAGCTAGAAACTCGAATTACCTACATGGATGACACAATAGACCAGCTCAACGATGTGATTAGCCGCCAACAGCTGCAAATCGATAAACTCGAGCGCATCGTACAAAAACTGCTCACCGATCACATTGAGCTCAAGGATCAACTCGCCCCAGAAGTCACCGACACGCCACCTCCACATTACTAGCCTAGTGTCGGGCTTTAAAAAAACGTAAAATATCCTCTTTTAGTAAGGTATCGTGGTTAGATGTTCTCTATACAAACAAAAATTCGTCAGTGGGTTCAAAAAGTCTTGTTTTGGTGGGTTAAAGTCCCAGAAAACCCTCATCACACCGACTTTGACCCGATTTTAAAAGCAAAGCATTGTGTTTACGTGCTAGAGCACCAATCTACCGCCGATGCTTTAGTAGTCGATCATCAGCTAAAAAAGCTTGGACTGCCTGGATTACATGAAAAGCTTAAGCTTTCTCCAGAGCACCAAGAGAAAGCGTTACTCACTGTTCACCCAAGAAAATCAGTATTACAGCGCCACCAACCCAGTATTACGCCCAGAATCCAGTCTTTTATAGATCATTTGGCGGTTAATTCTGATGAAGAAATTCTATTGGTTCCGATCGCTTTGTACTGGGGTCGAACGGCCAGCACCAACAACAGTATAATTTCGGCACTATTAAGCTCTAACTGGTCTGTTGTAGGCCGGTTTCGCAAACTCTTGACGGTTTTGTTAAACGGTCGCGATACCTATTTAGAAATAAACGCACCTATTTCATTACGACAACTGATCGATGAAAGCGAAGACCATTCAAAACTCACTCGCAAAGTAGCCCGTGTATTACGTGTGCATTTTCGCCATGTTCGCACCGCTGTCATTGGGCCAGATTTATCTCACAAACGGGTTATCATTGACCAAATCCTCAGTTCCGAACCGGTTCGAAAAGCCATTGCGACTCATTCTTCAACTAAATCTGTCAGCTTAGATAAATCACGCGCCGTGGCACGCAAACATGCACTGACCATAGCGGCCAATGTTTCTTACAATACTATTCGAGTTCTCGATGTGTTGCTGACTCGACTCTGGAATAAAATTTATAACGGTATTGTTTTAAATGGTATCGAGCCAGTTCGTGAACTCGCTAAAGACAACGAAATTGTCTATGTACCCTGCCATCGAAGCCATATCGACTACTTATTGCTGAGTTATTCCTTGCACCGGAACGGGCTAAATGTGCCTCACATTGCGGCGGGTGAAAACTTGAATATGCCCATTGTCGGTAATATTTTAAGACGCGGCGGCGCATTTTTCATTCGTCGTAAGTTTGGTGGCGATAAGCTCTATAGCACTGTCTTTAACGAGTATATTCATACAGTATTCCGCCGCGGTTACCCGGTTGAGTATTTCGTAGAAGGAGGCCGCTCCAGAACCGGCAGAATGCGCAACCCAGCTACCGGGACGCTCGCCATGACGGTCAAAAGCCACTTACGAGATAGCAGCCGACCTATTGTATTTATTCCTGTTTATATCGGATACGAGAAAGTGTTTGAAAGCGGTTCCTACTTAGGTGAACTGAAAGGCAAAACTAAAAAGAAAGAAAATCTTTTTGATCTCGTGAAAACCGTGAAACATCTGAAAAACTACGGTCATGTGTATTTAAACTTTGGCGAGCCCATAAAACTAAACGATGAGCTCAATGAGCAGGTACCTACGTGGCGAGATACTCCTTACGGCCCCAATGATAAGCCTGATTGGATGTTCCAGTTTGTCGACAGTTTATCGACCAAGGTCGTAACAAAAATCAACGCGGCCGCCGCACTAAACCCGATCAATTTAATTGCAACCGTATTGCTGTCTACTCCAAAGCAAGCCATTGAATCAACTTTTTTAGAACAGCAACTGTCTTTGTTAATTGAACTCAATAAAGAACGCGAAGACTTAGTCACCCTGCCAACAGGCACGCCTAAAGAGTGGATAGAGTACGCGGTTAAAATGAATACACTGCGCCTGATCCCTCAAAAATTCGGTGATATTTATGGTTTAGACAGCCACAATACGGTGCTGATGTCTTATTATCGCAATAACGTTCAGCATTTATTTGCGCTTCCATCTCTAGTAGCTGCATTAGTCGCTCGCAGTGAAGGTATAGAAGAAGCGGAGATGCTGTCGCTGATAACCTTGATACACCCTTACATTCGCAGCGAACTGTTTATTGACGGCGATGATGAGGAAACCGAAAAACAAGCCTTACGAATTATAAAAGATTTACTGAAGTTGCAACTTATTTGCCAGAACAGCGACGGCTTGTATTGCCCGCCTGAAGCCAGTTCCGACAAGCACCTTCAATTGCAATATTTGGCCAACATCATTCTGCCAACACTGGAGCGATACTTACTGACACTATCGGTTTTAGTCAGATTCGGAAATGGCGAATGCAGCCAAACCGTTCTAGAAAACCAATCGCAACAAATGGCTCAGCGTCTGTCTTTATTGAATGGACTGGATGCGCCTGAATTTTTCGACAAAGCCTTATTTAAAAACTTCATCATGACGCTTAAAAAGCGTGGTGCATTAAAGACGAATGAAGAAGGTAAACTCACTTACAGCGACAATATACCTATGGTGATCAGTAAAGCTGGCTCTGTCATGCCTAATGATATTTGGTATAACGTGTTGCAAGTGACTAAACGATCGACTTCTTAGTATAAAGGTCAAAGCGACTACTTTTTCCGACTAAAGAAGTTGTCGGCTTTTGATCTGCTAGAAAGGGCGCCTGTTTTGGGCGCTTAACCACCACTCTGTATTCAGCCATTTCTAATGCTGGGGCCAATAAAGCATCGGCATCTTCATCGCTTCCGACTAAATCGTGAAATAAAGCCATATCTTTTTTAACCTTGGCGGATTTTTCTCTGGTCGGGAACATCGGATCTAAATAAATCACCTCAGGCGCAAAACGTGCAACAGCTTCGGATTCATAGAAGTTACCGAGTTCTAAAGAAATCGATCCGGCCTCTAAAACCTCTGCCTGCTGGTGTTTTAAACGAAATAACCCATCAGCGAGAAGTTGATGGACAATAGGATGGCGTTCGCACATTAATACCTTAGCACCCAGTGAAGCCAATACGAACGCATCGCGTCCTAAGCCAGCGGTAGCATCCACCACCTTTAAATCTTTACGTTTATTCAGCCCGATAGCTTTGGCAACGGCTTGCCCTGCACCACCACCATGTAAACGCCGGTGCGAGGAAGCATTAGAGAGAAAATCTACGCAAATTGGTTTAACTTTAGGCCATTGCTTTGGTGCTACTGATAATTTATCTTCGTTAAAGATTAAAAAAATGTCTTCTGGGTTGTTGTGAACAACTTCGACCCAATTTTCACGCAGCAACCTTGCTATGTGGTCCGGTAAAACTGAGGCATCATCTTTTGGTAGGTAAAACTTAATGTTCATCCAGGCTACTAGTTAAGAATGTTATGTAATCGCTATTGTAAAGTAGATTGGATGCTAAACGTAGACATCTATACCGAAAAGTCCTGGCTGATTATCTCTCGCTTGCGGTTGGGTTTGCTGAGCCACCTGCTGATACTGATTGATAGGCTTGCTTTCTGACCCTCCATCTTGGTTTGTGGCCAAGGTTCGATTAGCTTCTGAGGAGGCGGTAGGTTGGCTTACGGGCGCAAACTGGGTACTTTGTGGCGACTCTGTTCTATCTTGAGTTTGTGGGCGCGCCGACGCTTTTTGCTCTGCTAGCCTTACGTTTTCGGCTTGCCCTACATTATTGGCGTTCACGCCTGAGTTAACCGGCGATTTTGAGGTTGGCGTTGCGAGAGGGATTGAAGCGCTTTGAATTTGCATAACGAGTACCAGCCCAAGTTAAGATTTTAAAAGCGTAGCGCTACATCCCGGTTTTGCCAGTTAAAATTACGAAAAATAAACAAAGAACAAAATGGCCCCTAAAATCAGCCGATAAATGACAAATGGAATAAAGCCTGCTTTCTCAATCCACTTAAGAAACAAAACGATACAGGCTAATGCGCTAATGAATGATAGAACCGTTCCATAGAACAGAGCCTTATAGTCGATTGCTTCGGCCGATTGAGCAATATCAACACCGATCAAGAGCCCGGCCGCTAAAATAATAGGAATCGACAATAAAAAGCTAAACTTGGCGGCATCAGATTTTTTTAACCCCACCATGAGGCCGGCTGTCATCGTAATACCGGATCTAGAAGTACCCGGTATAATTGCCACCGCTTGAGCTAAGCCAATAAACAGTACAGATTTTATGGATAAGTCTTCTACACCTTGCTTCTGCTTAGCCGTTACATCGGCGTACCAGAGTAACAATCCAAAAATTACCGTGGTAAAAGCAATCACTATCAAACTGTTATCGCGAATCACAGATTCGAGTGCGCCCTTAAACAATCCACCAAATATAACCGCAGGTATTGTCCCTAATATTATAAACCAACTGAGTTTGGCGAGTTGAGAATCGTGTGGACGCTTAAATAAACTGAGCGTCCAATTCTTCGCCATCGCAATGATGTCTTTATTAAAATAAATGATGACCGCCAATAACGAGCCTAAATGCACGGCGACATCAAAGGCTAACCCTTGGCTTGTCCAACCCAATAATTGCTCTGGTAACAGCAGGTGCGCCGAACTGGAGATGGGTAAAAACTCAGTTAACCCTTGAATTAGCGCTAATACAATCCATTGAACTTCTGACATACATCTCTCTTTTTATTGAAACTTAAAATATTTGATCATGTGCAACCCTTAAGAACCGACTTTGGGTTTGTTGTCCCAAGTCACGTTATCTCTTAAGTAGGTCGGGAGCGCTAATTCTGGGCTCAGAGCAACGCTAGGGTCTTGCTGGTGTAGTTTCATGGCTAATTCGGCACTGTCTAATGCGTTAGGAACTAAAATATGAATAGTTTGGGCAGCAACCTGTGCAGAAAGCGCTGAACTCATTTCATAACCCGCCGTCCAACCGTTTCCGATAAAAGTTACATTCTTAGGTGCAGCTTCCTTTAGTAACGAAGGAGGTAAAACCGCTTCGTCTTTTAATGGATTCGGTGTATTAGAATCATCGACCGAATAAGGTGCAAAATAGATTTCCGACATTCGAGCATCAAGAGCCACCCAACAATCACGGTGACCCGCTTTAAAGGCAGAATAGGCTAACGAGTGCAACGTACTGATGGGGATAATTGGGCAATTTAATGCCATTGCTAATCCTTGAGCAACGCCCGCTGCGATACGAATACCGGTAAAAGAACCAGGTCCTCGTCCATAAACGATTGCGTCCAAATCACTCATGTTCAGCGAAGATTCTTGGATAAGGGCATTAATCTCACTTAATAGAATATTCGCATGTTCGCGTGGGCGATGTTGATGGAAGCTAAAATGTTGTTCAGGCGTCACAATGCTAATCGAGCAATATTCACCTGAAGTATCTAACGAAAGTATATTTTTCATAAGTTGCAGCACTAAGGTTTAATCGGCCGAATATTACCACATTTCACTCCAATTGCATGATCAAGCACCGTATTTGGCTTTTCATAGCCACAAAAAAAGGCTGCCACTGCAGCCTTTTTTTCAACATTAGAAGAAAACTAGGTTTACTTTTTCTTCGCAGTCTTTTTAGCGCTTTTCTTCTTAGCAGGCTTAGCGTTGTGCTTTTTCTTTAAATCAGCCACTTTCGCTTTAACCTTTTTAGAAGTAGCTGTAATTCTTCCAGCTTCTTTCTTCTCAAAAGCTTTTACTTTCTTAGCATCGGCTTTAGCGCGAGAAGCTAACCATTTAGCTTCAAATGCTGCCATAGCTTTATCTAATGCTTCCGCTTTCTTAGCTTCTAAAGACGCAGCATATTCAGTAGCACGCTCATCTGCTTTAGCTTTTGCAGCTTCTACAGTGGCTTCTATTTCTGCAACTTTCAAGTTAAATGAAGCTGTTTTAGCAGCCTCTTTAGCCGCAGCTAATGATGCACGAGCTTTATCAACACCTGATTTTGCGGTTTCAAGCTGACGCTTGACGGCCGCAGTCTTTTTCTTCTTAGCAACAGCTGCTTTTTTAGTCATTGCACTGCTTAATGCAGTTTCAGCTTTTTTAACTGCAGCGGTAGCTTTATCTACGGCTTTAGTTGCTGCAACAACGGCTTTGTTGGCAACAGCCGCTGGCTTTTTAGCGGCGGTTTTTTTAGCAGGCTTTTTAACGGCCTTCTTGGTAGTTTTTGGTTTTGCTTTTTTCGCTGCTACTTTTTTCTTCGCAGCAGGTTTTGCAGTGGTTTTTGGTCCGCGTTTTGCGGCTTTTTTCTTGGCAGCTGCCATAAAATATCCCTCATGTGTTCACGCACAAAAATGATCGAATAAAATTAAATCATCGATAGAATCCTAATTTAGCTACCTAAAATCAAATTGCAAACAAAATGAGCATAAAATGAGCAAATAATGTTAAAAAAGTACGATTTTTCTTCAATTAAAACCGATATCGACTTAAAAATTTAAAATTCTCTATTTTTAGTAAGATTTTTTATTTCTTTGGCTCAGAGTTTTTAATCGCATTCATTGCAGAATAAAAATGAAATACGCAATTTTATCTATTCTGAAAATCAGGTTTAAAGCGGAACAATTTAGCCTCATCATTTCATTGTAGTTCAGTAAAAAAATTCAATATTCAACGCTTGTAAACAACCCGTTTTTGAAACAAACTTTCTTCCGATTAACCGCAAAAATTTTTAACCCGTTAGTGTTTGTGTTCAATAACATTTAACTGAATATTTTCACTGTTTATTGGAATCAGTTTTAAGACTTTCCGGCACTCACCTTTTTAATCCACCCCATCCGAATAAGCGGCACACTCCTCTATAAAGTGAACGATAACCCCCTGAATGCTTTTCATTTTTACGAGCTGCCACGCAAGTCCATTTCAAAATTTGCTGAAGCGTAACTTAAAAGGTTGCTTTTATTGTTTAAAATCAATACTTAAGTTTTTTGGAGAATAAAAACCCTGCCGTTATAACGATTAAGTCTAATACTAGATAGGCGAATCTAACTGCGCTTAAAAGGCTAGATATCGGGGTTAATCGTTTTCAGAGTTTCAATAACAACTTGATAGACTTTTATTTCTTTGAAAAAGAGGCAGCAAGCTTAAAATTATCAACTATATTCTTAATTACTGTTGATCGTAGCAGCAGCAGTATGGTGACTACTCCCATGTGGGCTCTGCCCCATGATTCCGGACACTGATTTCAGTGTCCGTTTTTTTATCTAGAGGAAAAGCAATGCAAAGCGAGTTTCTATCCATTGAAAAAGCCGCAGAATTCTTAAGCGTGTCAGATATAACCGTAAAACGATATATTCGAGAGAACCTAATCCCTTCCGTTGAGCAAAATGGAAAGACCATGATCGATAAATCGGCCTTAGAGCGATACAAAGCCATTAATGATAAGTTTAAACGCTGATTCATGAGGTGAGCTTTGGTATAATTATCTTTTGTTTTAAAGATACTAACCATGCACCCTACCTTTCAAATACTCGAGCGGCATCGCGATGAACTCGACAGCCATGCTTGTCATTATTTCGATGCCCCTGACCTTATTCCTTGGCTAAAAAAAGGCGATGATATTTTTACGTTAAATGCCGATGAGAGCTCATCTTTATCCCCATTAGAGCCCGTTTGGCAAACTTCTGAGTTAAACATCTTATTTTATCCCAAAGCCAAAGAGCGCTTAACTTGGTGGTTGTACCAAATACAAAGTGCATTAAAAAACCAGCAGCGTATTTGGGTTGTTGGTGAGAACGATGGAGGCATCAAAAGCCTTCCGAAAAAGCTCAAAGGGTTTTTTGAATGTGAAAAGCTAGACACCGCTAGGCATTGCGCACTATTTGAATTAACACCAAACCCAGGCATTAGCGAGCAAAGCTTTTGGACTCAATACGAAACCAATGACCTAATCATTAAGGCATTGCCCGGTGTTTTCAGTGCTAAAAAGCTCGATACCGGTACGTCTGTATTGCTAGATCACTTGCCAGATATTGCGGCGGGTAATATTTTGGAAATGGGTTCAGGCTCAGGCGTTTTGGCCTGTGAATTATTGATGCGCCATAAAGAGTGCACAATAGATACCTACGATGTCGACTTATTAGCGTACCAGTCGAGCCTTGCGACTATAACTGCCAACAAACTAAACAACCAAGCAACGGTTTATTGGGCGAGTTCTGCAAGCAAACTGCCAACTCAGCGTTATCAAAGTATCGTTACAAACCCACCTTTCCATAAAGGAATACGAACAGAATACGGTCCGACAGAAACTTTTTTTTCGCAAGCGAGCGAGCGTTTAGTGAGGGGCGGTAAACTAATATGGGTTGCCAACGACTTTTTAAACTACCAAAATCTTATCAAAGACCAATTCAAGTCGATAAAAATATTGGCTCAAACTCGGGGCTTTAAGGTTTACGAGGCTATTAAATAGGGCGTCGCATTACCCGACTTCACTCACAAATAAATAGCCTTTAGAGCGAACGGTCTTTATTCGACGCGGATGAATAGGATCGTCGCCTACTTTTGGGCGAATTCTAGAAACACGCACGTCTACAGACCTATCTTGCCCGTCGTATTCTATGCCTCTCAATTGGCTAAATATTTGTTCGCGAGTCAAGACTTCACCAGCATGGCTGGCTAATAGCCAAAGAAGATCAAATTCAGCACTGGTTAATTCAATGGTTTCATTGCTTAGCCAAGCCTCTCTCATGCCATTGTCTATCACCAAATTTCCAAACTGGAGACGATCTTCTGATTTGGCCTGATTTTTTTCTTCCTCGGCGCGATCCAAACGACGTAACAAGGTTTGGCACCTAGCTAAAATTAAACGATGGGACGCGGTTCTGTGAATATAGTCATCAGCCCCCATGTCCAAGCCCAGTACTTGGTCGAGCTCATCGCTGTTTTGACTCATCAGTATAATGCCACCGTTAAAATACTTACGGCTTAGTTTGCAGATGGTTAAACCAGACTCCCCTTTGAGATCGACCTCTATCAATACGATATCTGGCAAGTCATCTCTGATTCTCGCTAACGCAGCTTGCGATTCAGATTCAATATTAACCTGTATACCGCTGCGTGAAAGATACTCCGCTAAAGCTTGGGCATGATTCGCATCGTCGTCAACGACTAAAATTCGCTTATGTGCTTTGGTTTCGTCCTGGAGTCCCACGGGTTCGCTCACCTAATTTTCATGAAGACATTAAATGTGGTGTGCAAATTCAAACATTGGCAACACACCCTGTTGAATTATAAATTTAGACGTTATTTTTCAAATAGCGAGGTTTCAGGGTAGATTTGTTACTTTATGTGAATTGCCCTGCATTTTGCAATACAGGGCGTCGGTTTTTAGCGAGTTCCGAACAATTTATCGCCGGCATCACCTAAACCTGGGACAATAAATCCTTGCTCGTTTAAGTGATCATCAACGGTTGCTACGTAGATATCAACATCAGGATGTTTCTCTTCAATCGCCTTAGCGCCTTCTGGAACGGCTAGTAAACACAAGCCCATAATCGAAGTGCAGCCTTTTTGCTTTAATAGGTCGATGGTGGCAATCATTGAGCCACCCGTAGCCAGCATAGGGTCGACAATTAATGCCGTGCGTTCTTGCACGTCTTCAACGACTTTATCAAAGTAGTAAACAGGCTCTAGAGTCTCTTCATCACGATACAACCCAACAACACTGACACGTGCCGATGGAAGTAACTGTAAAACGCCATCCATCATGCCTAAACCAGCTCGCAAAATAGGGACTACGGTAATTTTTTTACCTGCAATGCGATCAACTTGCATTGTGCTGCCATCCCACCCAGTAATATCAACTTTATCGGTATCTAAGTGTCGGGTTGCCTCGTACGTTAACAAGTTGCCAATTTCCGATGCCAATTCGCGGAAATGTTTGGTACTGATACCTTCTTCGCGCATGATGCCCACTTTATGAGCCAATAATGGATGCTTAATTTCTATAATTGCCATCGTTACAATCCCTCTAAAAAGTCTAATTCAGCTTGCTTACGAATCACTTTACGATGATTCGCCCATAATTCCTGTATTTTTTCTTGGTTACATTGTTGACGGTCAACCAAAACTCGCGTGTTCAACTCGCCTCGCGCACTCGCATTGGTCAGCGGCACTTTCGAGAAAACGAATTGATTCGATATCATATCCATAAATGGACCTGATTTACTGGTTGGCATTATAAAGAGTAACTGTAGCCCTAAACTTTCGGTTAGGTATCGGATTACTTCTTTAGATCGTGTCTCATCCATCTTAGAAAAGGCTTCATCGACCAGTACCATTCTCAGATGACTGTCGCCTTCGTTAAATCGAAATGCAGAGGTAATCGCCGCAGAGCGAATGATATAGGCGGGAGTTTCAAGCTGCCCACCCGAGCCTGTACCGTATTGAGAAAGTGCAATGGGCTGCTTACCTTCGGGCTGCTTATAAATTTCATAACTGCGATAGTTACGGTAATCTGAAATTCGCTCTAATTCTCTTAATGCTCGCTGCTCATCAACATCAAGCAGCATAGTCATTAATTGATCTCTAATTTTGCTAGAGCGTTCTGTCAATTTCGTATCAAATAAGGTATTGCCCTCACCAATAGATGGGCTTTTAAATACTTCGTCAAAGAAGTGCCAATACTCTTTAAATTCTGGCACCCATTGATAATCGAACCAATACTTTTCTCTATCGGCACCAAATCTATGATGCTCCAACTCTTTATTAAGGTTCTGTAATACCCGCTTACCTTCATTGATAGAATGGTAAATGGCGTGGCATAAATTCGTCACGAATGCGCTATTAAAACTTTCACGTAGCGAGGCCAGTTGGTCGACCTTCTCCACTAACACATTGTTTCTCATACGGTTTAAGCCATTATCAATGGCCCGCCGTAAATTCACCATACCGCGGAAAAAATCTAAACTATGCAGCTGGCCATAATCCATGTCTATTTCGATCGCATCTTGCTGCTGACATTCTTGATTATGCTCTTTCAGCAATACTTCCAACTCATGAGCTTTAGCTGTTAACTCACTCTCAAGAGATTTACGCAGATTCTCTTCACGATCGGCATCGGTATCGGCCGCCTGCTCATCGGCCGCCTTAAGTCGTGCATCGACATCGAAGTTCGGCCAAAACTCAACAATATTTCGTAAATACTCTTCTTTTTCTTCTGAACGAAGCTGTGTATCTTCCTGCTGTTCCGATAAATAGCCACACTGCTTAGTCAACCCGGCTATACGCTCCTGCAATTTGCCTTTTTGCTCATTGCCATCGCTGATCTTTTTATCAAGTTCAGCTAACGCCGTTGATACTTGCTTATACTCTTCTTCGATTCCTTGAACATCACTTAGGTCTAACGAAGTAAGTGCTTGTTCGGCGTTTCTTAGCTCGCGATGGGTTTCCAGCATATCCCGCATAAACTGGCCATGCTGCATATGCGTCAATTGATTCACGGCATTGTATAGGCTGCGAATTTCATCAACGCCGGCTTGAAGCTCATTCGCTTGTTTTGCGAGTTCGTTTAATTCATTTTTCTTTGCATCTAATGCTCGTTCACGAGCACCCTGGCCAAAGACTAAATCTGAAATAGGCAAATCACAGCGGTACATGGCGTAGGCTCCGCTGCCTAAGCCAGCGGGGGTGACGCCTCGTCGCGTTTTCTTCAATTCTTGCGCATCTTTGCACTGCTCTACCATGCCATAACTGGCTGTTAAATAAGATTTTGCGATGGCGTGATCAAATTTAAGGAGATGTACAATTGAGTTGCTGGGCAACTTAATGCGCTGAGCGTCTTGTTTCGCTTTACTGCCTTGAATAACCCTAGCGCGATTATCACGTGGTAAGGCTCGTACAATACTGATGGCTTCGGCTTCGTAATCTGGCTCAACTAATATGGCAAATCGTGCACCGGCCATATAGCCTTCTAATGATGACTGCCATTGCTCATCTAAAATTTCAACGTAATCACACAATACCCTAGGGTCTGCTTCTGGGCATTCACGTTTGATGGCCTCTATCGCAATTCGAACATGATGAGGGTAATTCACCTGCGCCGATGCCAAACTATCGATGTCTTGTTGTTTACGAGAAATGGATTGTCGAGTTTGCAGTAATCGTTGTTCGCGTCGATCAACTAGACGCTGCGCTTGATCACGCAAGGAAACCCCGCTGCCCTGCATTTGCTCATCAAACCACAGTTGACGCCACTCATTTAGCAGTGACTGTTGGCTGAGCGCAGCATCGAGATGGGCCTCTAACGGGCTGATGTCAATCCAGTCTTGATTCAATAAACTTTGAAAATCAATTTCCAATTTAGATTGTTGCGCCACCTGTTTGGCCAGCTGGTGCAAACGCTTATCGCCAAGACCTTCTATCTCTGTAGCTAAAGAGGACTTAAGCAGCAACTGGTGTAGGCTATTGCTAGCGGTTAATGTTTTTTCAAGCGCCATATTTTGACGCAGCAATGGCTCAGCTTGTTTTTGCAGCTTTTCTGTGGCTTCTTTTACTTTCGTTTCAAATCGATCTTTATCTTGCAACGCCTCCACGCCTCGGCGTTGCGCTTCAATAGAAACCAATTGGTCATGGGTTTGCCGTCGTCTTTCTGTTGCAACATCTAAATCATTGATTAACGCTTCGTGACTATTAATTACTTTTTGCTGTTCCGATTTTACCGCCAAGTAACGTTGTTGATCGGCAACATAGCGGGATTTAGCCGCGATGTAATCTGTGACGTTGTAATCTATCCATCGATCAACATAGCTTTCACCAGCGCTTCGAGCTTGGGCTAACCGGTCAATGATCGACTTAAGTCTATTAGCCTCGTTCTCCATTCCATTAATGGTTTTCATTAAATCTGAAACTGTGCGAATGGCTTCGCCGAGATCTTTCTTTTCGAGGATTTCTTGAGCGACAAAGCCGTCTATGCTTTTAACCGGCTTATAAGCCATGAATCGAGAGAAAGCACGCGCCGCATTCATGGCTTCACGTTCACTGATGGCATCGGAACGGCCTTTCAACGCTGCGTATAATCGCCGTAAATACTGCTTTTTAGTGTCATACTTTTCTACACTGACTTTACGCGAACTCAACCGACTGACAATTTTATCTAAAGAAATTACTTGAGATCGGCCATCATTCTCTTGAACAAAATCAGACTTAGAAAGTGACTCACCGGCACTGATAAAATAGGCAATATCCGATTGACGAGCAATAGGGGTCGCACCGGCTTTATCTAAAAAGGCTGAAACACCAATGATTGCCGTAAACGGCTCAGCTGATTCGCCTTGTGTTGGGTGAAAGACAGCGGCTAAATAACCCACTGTTGGGTCTAACCGTGCAAAAGATCCATCATCACACCCCAGTACATAAGAAGCCAGCGTACGAACCTGTTTGCCGCGCCCACGCTGGGTAGCTTCATCTTGACCGGGGTTGTACTGGAATAAAGTATCGTGCGCGGCCGTCATAATAGTTTGCAGGGCATCAGCGGCCGTGGTTTTACCCGACCCGTTACCGCCACTAAATAAATTAATCGGACCAAAATCAAATTCCATCACTGGAATATTGCCCCAATTTACGTAAATAAATTTCTTTAAATGCACGGGCTATTCCTTTTCGATGTCATTTTCAGCGGTGAGGTTGAGGTCTTCAGGCTCATCACCTTCTGGCGAATCTTGCAGTGGTGTTTCGCCTAGCAAAGAGGACAGCACATCATCGGAAACGTAACTGATGATCATAGGTCGAATACGAATCCATAGGTCGCTGCTGTCTTCGCTCAATTCTTGATTCAATTGAATCAAACGCAATTGTTTGAGCCGTTTGAAAATAGAGCGACGATCTGTCAGCTGCTCAGGCAAGGTGCGTTTCAATAGGTTACGTAAACTCAACGTCACATTTTCAATAGACACCAATACACAGCCTTGGTCGTCTAGCTGACCTTCTCGCAGAGCCCGATCATATAAACTGCGCAGCACAAGAACCACGGCGACCTCGTTTTGGGTCAACCGAATACGGAACCCACCGTTAAAAGGCTGGTCTTCGTGGTCAGACAAACCAGGAACTTCAGCGCCTGGCGGAAAAAGACGGACAAAATTGAATCGTTGATCGTGAGCGATACGTATACCAATGATAGATAAGTAATCTTCTACTAAATCTTGCAACCGCACAAAACGATCGTATAGCACTTGTTCTGTTTGGCTCTCATCGCGACACAACACACCGTAATCCATTAATCGAATCAATAGTTCGGAATATTCGTTTTGACTGACGCCTGCTTTTTCAAGCTGCTGTTCAATTTCCTGAAACAAGGTTGGCTTCCTCTAAACTGTTTTCCGCATCGTGAGTGAGACTAATTTCAAACAGGTCTTGCGATGTAAAATACTCACTGTGTACGGGATCTTGATGAATATATTTAACGTTAAATTTAAATTCGCTGCTAAAAGAATTTGCACTACCAACCTCAATGGCATGAGAGAGCGACAGCAATTCATCTGCAGATTTAACCGGTAAATCTGATGTTCTAACCGACTCACCTCGCGTCAAATGCGAGATTAAATATTGGCGCACCTGGTTATCGTTTATTAAAAATGCTTGATCTAACCACTGCTGCACCACTAACTCTTTGCGTGCTGATTGATCAAAATCTCCTATCTGGTCTTCGACGACATCTAAAGAGAACTCTCGGCGCACTCGTTTGTTATGCAACCGTATGGTTGAGGGATCTAAGTAGCCCAATTGAGGGACAGACATTAATTGGCTCGCTCTGTCCAGTAACGCGCTTTGTTCACTGTCTGATTTTTCAACGAACTGCTGACACACTTGAACCATGTCATTGTGGCTGGAGCTAGACAAATAATTCATTTGCCGAATAATAAGGTCGGCTCGCTTGGTAAAGCCTTGCAATGCCTTTCTGAGTGCGGGCAGCATAATGTCGCTGGCCGCCTGCAAACGCGTTTCTATGCTATCTAAAATAAGCCAAAGCACCGATTGATTTTCTTGAACTAGCTCAGGCAATAGCTCTCTTAATCGTTTTTCAGCGTTTTGTTTGAAGGTTTTATTTTTGTTGCGGATGTTATGAATGATCTCAACTATGTGATCCCGATATTTTTCAACGTTGTCGGCAGAGAGTCGAATGGCTAAGTCGGGCTGGAATCGTCGTTCCATAAAATCAAAGAAGTCTTCTGTCGCTTGCGCGATCATGGCATGGGTTTCCATTTCTCGCACTAAAGATCGCTTTCGTTCGTCTAACTCAGCAATGATATCGGTAAAATCACTGATGATGCTTTCAGAATATTCCCAAGCATCTAGGAGATCATAAACTTCACCACTTTCAAAAAATGAATTAATAGCGTTTCGCACATTTCGTGTATTTCGGTGACGTGTACGAATAGATGACATGTCATTTTGCACAAATGGTTCGGTAAAGGTTCGACCCATTCGGCTGAAATTGAAAGAGCTTTGTAAGTTGGCTTCGTCGACTTGTTTTTCTAGCCAGCCATGATCGAGTAACATAGAAAGAATCCAATTCGATTTTTCACGATTGGTACGAAACCGACCATCGAACTCATCATCACCACTCGACAACACTGGCGAACGCTCCAATGCCGCGCTGAAAGTATCGATGACATCATCGCGATTAAGCGCGTGGCCATAATCGGCACTCGAACTGGCATACAACCGCCGATACAGCTCTTTCAGCGCATCGACAATTTGCTCACGATACTTACTCGTCAGGGGTCTAAAAAACTGCTCACGTTTTTGATCAAAAAACATCCAAGCTCTCTGTAATATCAATAACTTAGCGGAAATCGCCAAAACGCCCCAGCATACAACAAATCTGCGGCTAAAACGAGATTCGAACGACGTTACGCCTCAAAAAACACTCTGGCCCACGGGCTCCTTTACATTATCTTTGTGGGCTTGGCTGGTTAAAACTATTACACGTTAATTGAGCATTTCATCAAGCCACGATAACCTATGGCCACTTTATAGGATATTAAGGACTCAATTATGGCTCTACCTCCATTACAATTGCCTACAGTGGGCAAAGCGGCCCCTGCTTTCACGACCGTAAACCAATCTGGTGAAAAGGTGGCTCTCACCGGCCTTAAGGGTAAGCGCGTCGTCCTTTATTTTTACCCAAAAGCCATGACACCTGGCTGTACCACGCAAGCGTGCGGCATAAGAGATACCCAAGCCGAATTTAAAAAGCGCAACGCTGTTGTTTTAGGCATTAGCCCGGATGCGCCGTCACGTTTAGAAAAGTTCATTGAAAAGCAATCTTTAAATTTTGACCTTCTAAGCGATGAAGACCACAAAATTGCTGAAAAATACGGTGTTTGGGCGCTGAAAAAATTCATGGGAAAAGAATATGTCGGCATACATCGCCTTACTTTTATTATTGATGAAAAAGGCAAGTTGGTTCACATCATGGAAAAGGTGAAAACCAAGTCTCATCACGATGATGTACTCGAAATTCTTGATAATCTTTAGCTTCTGTTTCGGTGCCTGTGATCCAATTCATGGTGCACCGTTGTAAAAAGCTTAACGTTTTAATCACATTAGAAGAAATAAATGACCAAATCGATCATTGCTGGCCTGATACTCTTACTGTCGAGCGCTGCTAACGCTTGGGATAATAACGACATCGATCAAGCTTGGCGCACCGAAAATATTGATCAACTAACCAAATTTGCGGAACTCGATGGGTTTGATGCCCTTTACAGCCATTATCGACTTGCATTATTAGCACAGGAGCAAGGCGATAAAAAACTGGCAAAAAAATCACTTGAGACTATTTTCGATGCGCTTGAAGACAATTATCAAAGTTCAGACCAAGCCGCCTTGTATTACAACGCTCTCGGTTTATCGATCGCGCTAAAACCATGGACCGCAGCTTTTACACTTAAAAAAGCGAACAATGCATTGGAATATAGCGATTCGGCTACCCCTAACCATGCACCGTCTCTCGTTGCGAAAGCCGTAGGGCTCATTAACCGCCCAGCCTTTGCTGGCGGAGACAAAGCCCAAGCCCTAATATATTTAGATGAAGCCCTTGAGACTTATCGACTATCAGAAGCGTGGGGCTATGAAGATGCTTGGCTTTGGAAAGTTAAAGTATTGGCCGCGCTAGACCAGCCTGAACAGGCGCAAGCCGCTCTAAAAGCGTTGCTGACTAAGTTCCCCGATTTCAAAGCAGCAGAGCGTCTAGCATTGTAATTGAAAGAAACTTCGTTACCATTTCCAATTATGTAATTAATTGGAACCCTTATGGCGCACTACCTCATTATAAATACCGGCGGAACCATTGGCATGGTCGACGGTCCTAAAGGCCTAACTCCCAGCGCTGGTATCATAGAGCAAACCATGCAGACAGCCCCAGAACTCGATGCATGGCGTGCCCACCGTTTAAGCTGGAAGCAGTGGCAGCCACTACTGGATTCATCCGATTTAAACCCACAGCATTGGCTCGACATTAAAATGTCGATTGTCGATGCAATGAGCCAAGGCAACCTTGATGGTGTATTAGTGATTCACGGAACCGATACTCTATCTTACAGCGCGGCTGCATTAAGCTACCTGCTAACTGGCTGTAAAATACCTGTCGTTATTACTGGCTCTATGCTGCCTATTGGAACAAAAAATACCGACGCGCTTGCCAATTTAGCGTTGGCACTAAAGGGTTTAGAAAGTAAGCGAGCTGAAGTTATGGTGGCCGTAGGCGATTCCTTACTGCCGGCGGCAAAAGCCACCAAGGCAACAACCTTTAAGCATCAGGCATTTACTGCCTGCCAGTGGCAAGACGTGCAGTGGAATACTCCATCTCCTAAGCCAATGACCAATCCGTTTTCACAGTTGTCCCAGTGGAAAGATGTTAAAATCGGTCTGTTTACGCTGTTTCCAGGTACCACATTTGAAAGCCTTTCGATGATGATTAGTGGTGACTATCGCGCCATAATTATTAACGCATTTGGAAATGGAAACGCCCCAAGTAATCCAACTTTTTTAGAATTGTTGGCGCAGGCCACCGAGAAGAACATACCGATATTTATTCGCAGCCAATGCTTTGAAGGGTCGGTCGATTTCGAACTTTACGCGGCTGGCGCTATGTTTAAAGAGCATAACGCCATAGAATGTGGGCACATGAGTGTGGAAGCGGTACTCACTAAGCTGCAGTTGATCAGTGCCATCACCCATTCAAGTGAAGAATTAGTGAGCTTATTTAAAACGCCCCTGAGCCGAGAATGGCAATAACACTCTTTGAAAGAGCTCAGCAATATAACTGTAAGAGAGATTCTCAATGACTGAAATATGGACACCGGCATCTGAAAACGATGCCTTTCCTTCCGAAGCTCTAAACCGCGTACTGGAACTAACCCCAATTGACCAACTGCCTTCAAATTGCCCCGACGAATTATTGCCGTTGCAGCCATGGATGAAGCGCCCTTTTGCTCAATGGCAAGAAACTCTGGAGGCACTTGATGTAGCGCAACTGACGCATTTGGTACGCTTTTTTACCTTGGCCGAAACACAGTGGACTGACTGGCAAGCAGGCGATAAAAACCCTGCCATTTGGGCAAGTAAAGTTTTAAAACAGAAGCAAGCCTTCCCTGATAAAACATTGATTGCCTGGATACGCCAAGTATCGACCAATAGATTCATACCCTATGGCAATATTCTGGGTTAAAAATGCCACAACTCCCCATTGAGTCCATTAAATCTGAAGTGTTGTCGGCTTGGCAAACGGGCGGCTGCATAGTCAGTGCGCCTCCAGGCTCGGGGAAATCAACGCAACTGCCGCTCTGGGGCCTAGATTTACCTTTTAAAAAAACATTTTTACTGATTCCAAAGCGGATTGCCGTAAAGCTAGCGGCCAATCAATTAGCCAACAATTTAAATCAAAAGGTTGGGGAAACTGTTGGCTATCAATTGCGACAAGATCAGTGCCTAAGCAACCAAACGCGAATCATCGTAACCAGCTATGGTAGTTTTTTACAGATGCTATTGAATGACACTGAATCTGTATCTAATTGCACGGTTATTATGGATGAATTTCATGAGCGAGCGCTTGATCAGGATGTCAGTTTTGCGCTGATTCAGGAGGCCATTGCACTACTCGATGAGCCTGTGCCATTGATCATCATGTCGGCAACGTTAGAAGTAGAGCAACTTCAAAAAATGACTGAGTTGCCGCTGATTGCTTCTCCTGGCTTTAGCTATCCAATTGACATTGAATATCGAAAACTAGATTTAGATCGCAGCACAGAATTTGCGCAATTCATTGAAAAAATTTGGCAAAACAGCCGCTCTCACCTGTTGGTGTTCTTAGCAGGTTTAAAAGAAATAAGAGCGCTTGAGCGAACTATCAACAATACCATCCCTGTACTGGTTCTTCATGGACAGCTAAATAACACCCCTAATCTAGAACAACTAAACACGGTCGAAAAAACAGTCATTTTAGCCACTAATATCGCTGAAAGCAGTGTAACGCTCGCCAACGTTCATACTGTTATCGACAGTGGCCTAGAGCGATTTGCCACAACGCACCCTATTACTGGAATTTCAGCGCTAAAAACCCGACGAATCAGCCAAGCCAGCGCCACTCAGCGTGCCGGCCGTGCTGGACGTCTAGGGCCAGGAAAGGTCTTTCGGTTATGGAGCGAAGATGAGCATCAATCTAGAATTCCCTATCAACCTGCCGAAATTACACAGGCTGATTTAACCCTAAGCCTTTTGCAACTCGCCTTATGGGGAACTCGGTTCGATCAAGCCTCTTGGTTAACCCAACCCGATAAAAACAGAGTAAAAGCGGCCGACCAAAAGTGCGAACACTGGGGCGCACTTAAAGATGGACAAATAACCCAACACGGTGAAGCCATGTTAGCGACAGGGCTTGACCCTACGTTGGCTCATTTTGTCGTGACCGCCAAACATTACGAATGCTTGCCTGCGGCGATTATATTTGCGGCGACTTTATCCGTTGATCCGGCTCAATTGGCTCAAAACTTCAAGCCAACTTCAATGCCCAACCATTCACAAATAAGACAAGAAGCAAAACGTCTCGCAAAGCGCCTCAAGCAAGAAATTCATGCCCAGTTTAAACCATTAGATTCTTTAGCCTTAGTCAAAGCATTTCAACAACGATTAATTTATTCGCCAACAATAGGTGCGCCGAAACTCTTTAATGGCGCTTCTGTCAGCTTTATGAACTCCAATGATAGTGAGTGGTCACTGATGCTCGAAGGCCACCAGCAGGATCGCAGCATTCGCGTTTTTCATGCTCTGCCCATCGAGTCAGACACGGTGTTTAAAGCAATAAAAGTAGATCAGGCGGTGCAATTTCGGCCAAGTCAGAGGCAAGCGTTTTGGCGTATTGAGACGGTGGGCCAAATAGTCATAAAGCAAGAGCCATTTAAAGCAAACCCTGAAGAGAAAACACAAGCTTGGGAGAGCTACATCGCCAATCATGGAGAAAGTGCACTGCCGACAAGCTCAAGCTTGCTCGGTTTAAAACAGCGCTGGCAAATAGCAAAGAAAGCACTGAATAACTGGCCAGAATGGCCCGACGCATCGGATTGGTTGGGAATTGCTCAACCTTTTTTAACAGGTTTAAACGCCTTAGCGGATTTAGATACTGTAGCGGCCTTTAAACATTGGGCTGGTTATGAGCAACTGGCCACCCTTGACCAATTGTGCCCAAAGCAATGGCAATGCCCATCTGGTCGCTCAGTCCCTTTAGCGTATCAACCTCAAAACGGCAAAGTAGTTGCCCAATTAAAGCTCCAAGAAGCCTTTGGCTTAAATGAACAACCAACCGTGGCAAACAATTTGGCCATAACCTTAGAGCTCACGGCCCCGAATGGTCGGCCCGTTGCAACCGTGCACGACTTACCTCATTTCTGGCGTAACATTTACCCAGAAGTTCGAAAGGAGCTTCGCGGGCGATACGCGAAGCACCCTTGGCCTGAAGACCCTATTGGCTTTAAGGCCACAGCAAAAACTAATCGCCAGTTGCGAGCCACCTAAAAACAAGCCTTGCCTGATGAGTGTATTGCTATACCATACGCCTCAAATTATGAGCATGCTCTGACCTTATGAAGCAAGATATTTCAAGCAACAAAAGTACATCGATTCCTGAAAAAAAGCCCAATGGCATTAAACGCATATGGCTGGCTACTCAGTACAGTTATCGTGGTCTTATCGCTACCGCTCAACATGAAGAAGCGTTCCGACAAGAGCTATTGCTGTTATTGTGCGCTTTTTTATTGATGCCTTTATTTGCAACAAGCTGGTTCCACGCTGTTGCACTGATAGGATCGGTTATCATGATTTTGATCGTAGAATTACTGAACAGTGCAATTGAAGCCATTGTTGATCGTGTAGGATTAGAGTTTCATGAATTGTCTGGGCGAGCTAAAGATATGGGGTCTGCAGCGGTTTTTTTAAGCATCACCTTGGCGGGAATGATTTGGTTGGTGTCTATTATCCAGTGGTTTTTACACCACTAAGTTGCTATAAAGCAAATTCTTCGTAAGGCCACATTGTTGCGGGCCGATCTTCTACCCGCTCGATTGCGCCTAAGTTTCGCTCCAAATAAGCCATAATTGTCATGGCAATTTCAAACTCACTGTTTTCGTCTAAACCCTTTGTTGTTACAGCAAAACACAGGCGACGGCGAGTTCGCATTTGGGCTCTAATTTTCACACTATCGGTAACAAATTGATCTAAAAACCCAGTTAATTCTTGAGGTTCTTTAAGATCTTGATGCAGGGTAAGCCACCAAACACGCTCCCAACAATTAGCCGCCAGTCTAATTCTAGGAGGCATTGGGGGAAAATCTTTAGGGGAATAGGATGGTGAATGAATTCTAGAGACCTTCGCTGCCGTCATGATCGTGAACCTCGATGCTGAATTAGGCTTCCATCCCTGAATTGAATAAATAATGTACTACAATTATAGAAGTCATGGCAGTTTGTCAAATTTAAGACCGTTAATTGGCTTAACTTATTTTAATTTCGTGATATATGTCTAAAAATTGAACAGCCAAAATTGAACAGCATCACCTTCAGTCACGTCAACAATGACGCCTAAAAAGGGAAAAAGAGAGGATTTAGGCTCTAATCAGAGCCTATTTCGCGCAATATAGGTTATAAAGTACGGAGATGATCGCTTCAGCTTGTGGGCTTGCTATAGAATAATAAACCGTTTGAGCCTCTTTGCGCACTTTCACCATCTTGTCATTACGTAGACGAGCTAAGTGCTGCGATAAGGCCGATTGACTCAACGGGATGCGTTCATTTAATTCGCCAACGCATTTTTCACCTGAAATCAGGTTACATAATATTAATAAACGGCTTTCATTACTGAGCGATTTCAATAACGCCGCCGCTTCAGACGCGTTTGATTCAAGCATTTCAATTGGTAAATCTAGCGTATCCATTTGTTTGACCCTGATAGAAAGGCTACATTTTACAAGAATTTACAGACTAACTCTACGATAACTGATGCACTTTACTTGGCATCATTCAGTTATTCCCATATCCTGCCCGAAAAAGCGAATATCTATAGGTCTCTTTGTGTCGATAGAAAAGTCAAATGTAGCGTTATACCGAATTATTGGCAGTGTCGTTTATGACTGGCTCGTATTGTTAGGATTGTTGATGGTTTTCGGTTTTTTTGCCGTTGCCATCAACCATAGCCTGACCGGTGAAGAAGCTATTTCCAGCGAAAACATCTTTTTTAAGCTTTATATTCTGGCCGTTATAGCCTTGTATTTCGTATATTTTTGGCATCGATCAGGGCAAACCGTTGGTATGAAAGCTTGGAAAATACAGTTGCAATCAGTAGATCAGACCCCAATTAAAGCAAAGCAATTATTCACACGGTTAATAGTAGCGGTACCCAGCTATGCTATAGGCTTAATAGGCATTTTATGGCTGTTTACACCGTCAAAGCGCACCTGGCAAGATTTGGCCAGCGGCACACAATTAACCTTTAAACCTAGAAAGTAACGAAGTTGGCACTTTATAAGTCAACTCATCATTATAATTAAAACGCTCACTTGAATAACAAATGGAACTCACCCATGAAAATTACATATTCAAACTCCCCTATCAAAGATATTTCCCAGCAGCTAATGGTTGCATTCCTCTTTGAAGACGCCGACACAAAAAGCTTTTCAGCCCTAAAAGATAGTCAATCTGCACTTATTGAGTCACTGGTTGATATCAAAACAATAAAATCCGATCTGGGTTCAGTGACGCCTCTAATTGGTCACGCCGGTTTACCCGCTGCGCACGTGGTTGTAATTGGCTGCGGCAAAGCCGAAAACTTTAAAGAAGCTGAAATCATCAAGACCATGGCCTCTGTAACGGCGGCTATCAAGAGCAGTTCAGCGAAATCATTGGCGCTTTGTGTTGATGACATCACGACTTCTTCTCGCGATGCTGTTTGGTGTGCTGGTAAATGCACCGAAACTATTTTGACCGGTCTATATGAATACGATACGACTAAGAGCAAAAAAGCCGATTCAACAACGCTCGAAGAGATTCACTTCATAACGGAAGCAACTGAGTTAGACCAAACCATTGTTAATGCCAAAGCTATTGCACACGGAACCAACATTGCTCGTGAGTTAGGCAACTTACCTGCTAACATTTGTGACCCAGATTATTTAGCCGCTCAAGCAACCAATTTGGCCGATGCGTACGATGAAGTTGATGTTGAGATTTTAGAAGAAACTCAACTAGAAGAGATGGGTATGGGTGCTTTCATGGCTGTTTCTCGTGGCAGTGAAAAAGGCGGCAAAATTCTAGTCATGAAATACAACGGCGGCCCAGCTGGAGAGAAACCTCATGTATTAGTGGGTAAAGGCTTAACATTTGATTCGGGCGGCTACAGCTTAAAGCCACCAGCGGGCATGGAAGAAATGAAATGGGACATGCTGGGCGCGGCTTCAGTTATTGGCACCATGAACACCATTGCAGAATTAAAGCCAAACATGAACGTCATTGGTGTGGTTGCAACGGCTGAAAACATGATAAGTGGTGGCGCGACTCGCCCAGGCGATGTTGTTACCTGCATGAACGGCAAAACTGTTGAAATTATTAACACAGATGCCGAAGGGCGTTTGGTGTTGTGCGATACCTTAACGTACGTTGAGCGATTTGAACCGAAATCTGTCGTCGACATTGCTACGTTAACGGGCGCTATTGTCATAGGCCTTGGGCACCATGCGACTGGCGTCTACGCGAATGACGAAGTATTGCAACAAGAGCTTGTAAGCGCGGGTATTGCTAGCTGGGATCGTGGTTGGGCTATGCCTCTTTGGGATGATTATAAAGACCAATTGAAATCACCTTATGCCGATATGCGTAATGTGGGCACACGTGCCGGCGGTTCTATTACGGCGGCTGTATTTTTAAGTGAATACGCTAAAAACTACAAGTGGGCACATTTAGACATTGCCGGCACTGGTTGGTCTTCAGCTAAAGAAGGTGCTTCTGGTCGCCCTGTGGCCATGTTGACACAGTACTTGTTAAGCCAAAAATAAATAAACTTTGGTGATTAACAACAAAGCACTCTACGGAGTGCTTTTTTTTGCCTGCAAATAGGTGATCTGGTTCTTAATTATCCGCCACATCCCAGTAATTAAGCTTGATTAATAGCCCCATTACGCGCAAAAATGTGTAAAATTCAGAGCCCTACAGCTTATAAAGAAAAGCGAAATTCATGACTAAGGTAGATTTTCATATTTTGCCGGCGTTTCAAGAGCATGAGCGTATTAAATATGTCACTCGGCTCATACGAAAAGCGCAGTCCCAATCGTTGAATGTACTCATCAGTACAGAAGACGAGGCACATCAGCGTGCGGTCAGTGAAGGATTATGGGCCAGTTCGCCCGATTCTTTTTTAGCACACCAACACATAGATGAGGGTTTTCATCCTGTTCAAATCAGTTGCAGTGATGCTTGTGGTCAACACCATCAAGTTCTCATAAACCTATGTAACGAAACGCCAAACTATTTCTCTCGATTTGAGCGTGTCTTTGAAGTAGTTAGCCAAGAACCTTCTGTGCTTAATGCTTCGCGGTCTCGTTATAAATTCTACAAAGATCGTGGCTATGCTTTAACTCGTCATGATTTAAGGGATAGGGTTTAACCGTGTCGAAACAACCTCAGAATCACACGCTTTTAGAAGACTTAGAAGCCATACAAAAAAGCTTAGATAAGATTTCTAAATCTGAGCCGGTGATTCCGACGTTGGAAGAAATTGTTGGGCACAGAACACCTACAACGGTTAACCCAAAAAACCCGTTTTTATCGAGCCAATCATTATCAGAGCTTATTAGCATTCGCAATGAAGCTGAAACGCACGCAGCTCAAGAACTAGCACGCATTACGCCCGTTCGGCCTATTGAAGAAATACTGAAAGAAGAGCAACCCAAGCACAGCGCACCCGACCCAAGCATTGTCATCGAACAAATGGAGCATATGTTTGAAAGCTGGATAGAAAGCGCGGTCAGTGACTATATGTCGCTGTTTGAAAGTGAATTACGCAATCGATTACAGCAAGATTTTAAAACCTTGGTCACGCAATGGTACAAAGACCATGACCTGCCTATTCCTGAAGGCTTTGAACGCAGCGAAGATTCTGAACCAAAAGATGAGCAATGAGCCTGACCCAAGCCTTTGACTTATGTATAATCAGCCTATTCGAAGTTACACCCTAAACAAATAACACAGCCATTTATTCGTAAGTGAGACAGAGAGCACCCCATTCCCATGGAAAAGACGTATCAACCACATAATATTGAAAGCAAACATTACGACATTTGGGAGAAGAAAGGTTACTTCAAGCCCAACGGACAAGGTGAAGAAACATACAGCATTATGATTCCACCGCCCAATGTCACCGGTGTCTTGCACATGGGTCACGCCTTCCAACAAACCATTATGGATGCGCTCACTCGTTATAATCGAATGATGGGTAAAGAAACACTTTGGCAGCCTGGTACTGATCACGCGGGCATTGCAACTCAAATGGTTGTAGAACGTTTATTAGCCGCAGAAGGCAAAACGCGCCACGATTTAGGGCGTGAAACCTTTATTGACCGTATTTGGGAATGGCAAGAACAGTCTGGCGGCACCATTGGTTCACAGATGCGACGTTTAGGCGATTCGGTTGATTGGTCTCGTGAGCGCTTCACGATGGACGATGGCATGAGTGAAGCCGTTCGTGAAGTATTTGTTCGCTTGCACGAAGATGGCTTGCTATACCGCGGTAAGCGACTGGTGAATTGGGACCCTAAATTCCACACCGCCATTTCTGACTTAGAAGTAGAGAACAAAGAAGAACAAGGCCACATGTGGCAGTTCCGCTACCCTCTGGCCGATGGTGCTAAAACGGCCGACGGTAAAGATTACCTTGTAGTTGCAACGACCCGCCCTGAAACTATTCTAGGCGACTCGGCTGTTGCGGTTCACCCAGAAGATGAGCGCTACGAAAGTTTAGTGGGCAAGTTTGTAGACTTACCTCTGGTAGGACGTAAAATTCCGATTGTGGCCGATGATTATGTTGAAATGGATTTCGGAACGGGCTGTGTAAAAATCACCCCCGCACACGATTTCAACGACTACGAAGTGGGCAAACGTCACCAATCACAAGTGATCAATATTTTCGACCAAAGCGCCGCTGTTTTAGCAACCGCACAGGCTTTCGACTACAGCGGTAAAGCCGTTGAGGATTTCGACGGCACTCTCCCTGAAGGGTACGCAGGCTTAGATCGTTACGATGCTCGTAAGAAAATCATTGCCGATTTCGAGGCCATTGGCCTACTCGATTCCATTAAAGACCACACCCTAATGGTGCCACGTGGTGACCGATCCGGTGCTGTTGTAGAACCTTGGTTAACCGATCAATGGTATGTCTCGGCGACTAAGTTAGCGGTTCCAGCTGCTGAAGCCGTACGCTCAGGGCAAATTGAATTTGTACCTAAAATGTTCGAGAACGAATACTTCCGCTGGATGGATAACATTCAAGATTGGTGTATTTCTCGGCAGCTTTGGTGGGGTCATCAAATTCCAGCATGGTACAACGAAGCTGGCGACGTTTTTGTGGGTCGCAACGAAGAAGAAGTTCGTAGCAAATACAACATTGCCGACAGCGTTACCTTACGTAGAGACGAAGACGTATTAGACACTTGGTTCAGTTCGGCGCTGTGGACATTCTCGACCCTAGGTTGGCCTAACAATATGGAAGAGGTGATGAAATACCACCCGACCAATGTATTAGTAACAGGCTTCGATATTATTTTCTTCTGGGTGGCACGCATGATCATGATGACCATGCATTTCATTAAAGATGAAAACGGCCAACCACAAGTACCGTTCAAAACAGTTTATGTAACGGGCTTAATTCGGGATGAAAACGGTCAGAAAATGTCTAAGTCTAAGGGCAATGTATTAGACCCTATTGACTTAATCGACGGTATCGACATTGAATCGTTAGTGAATAAGCGTACCAGTGGCATGATGCAGCCTAAGTTGGCGGAGAAAGTCGCTAAGGGCACTCGTAAATCATTCCCTGAAGGCTTTGCCGAAAGTGGCAGCGATGCATTGCGCTTTACTCTCACGTCTTTAGCGTCATTATCTCGCGATATTAACTTCGACGTTAAGCGCCTAGAAGGCTACCGAAACTTCTGCAACAAAATTTGGAATGCATCGCGCATGGTGATGCAAAACACCTTTGAGCGTATCGAAGAAAGTGACGATTTTGGCGCACCATTAGATTGCGGTCAAAACGGCGGCGATGTTGAATTCACCCTGGCCGATCGCTGGATTCAATCTCGCTTACAAACGCTAGAAACCGAAGTACACAAGCACTACGCACAGTACCGCTTCGATTTAATGAGCCAAAACTTATATGACTTTATTTGGAACGAGTACTGCTCTTGGTATTTAGAGCTTTCAAAACCGGTACTGTGGAATGAAGACAGTACAGAAGCGCAATTACGCGGTACACGCCAAACATTGGTTCGTGTTCTAGAAACGTTGATGCGTTTATTACACCCTATTATGCCGTTCATCACTGAAGAAATTTGGCAAAACATCAAGCCAGTTTCGGGTGCCACTGGCGATTCATTAATGTTACAGCCGTTCCCAGTTGCCGATGAAAGTAAAGTCGATACCGCTGCCGAAGCCGATTTAGAATGGGTGAAAGGCGTTATCATGGGCGTTCGTAACATTCGTGGTGAAATGAATATTTCACCCGGTAAAGCCATTCCAATTTTATTGCAAAATGGTAACGCTGAAGATAAGCGACGCTATGAAGAAAACGCGGCGTTCTTAAAACAGCTGGCCAAACTAGAAAGCATCAGCTGGGTTAATGAAGGGGAAGATGTACCGCACAGTGCCACCGCTCTAGTTGAAAAACTAAAAGTATTGGTCCCTATGGCTGGGTTAATTGATGTGGATGCAGAATTAGCTCGCGTGGCTAAAGAAGCCGAAAAGATAAATAAAGAGCTGGCCCGTATTGAAGGCAAGTTAAACAATGAGAAATTCATTGGTAAAGCGCCTCAAGCCGTTGTCGATAAAGAAAAAGAGAAGGCCGCCGCCTTGCAAGATAAGCTTTCAGATCTAAATGCACAGGCCGAACAACTTAAAGCACTCGCATAAATAAGTTGAGTTAAGCTTACTTATTAAGGGCATGTTATTTTCAGTAACCTCGGTGCAGGCCGAACGCTGACGATAACATGCCTTTGTTCATTATTAAGGTTCAAGGTTGACCATGACAATAGATATAGAATTTGATAAACAGCACCTTTGGCACCCCTATACCTCAACGACACATCCCCTACCCTGCTACCCAGTAAAAAGCACTCAAGGCGTACGCATAGAATTTGAAGACGGCACCCAAGTGATCGATGGTATGGCTTCATGGTGGTCGGCGATTCATGGATACAATGTTCCCGAAATTAACCAAGCCATTATTGAACAAACCCAAACCATGGCGCACGTTATGTTTGGCGGCTTAACGCATAAACCGGCCATTGAGCTAGGCAAAAAGCTGGTTGCTATGACGCCTGAAAAACTGCAAAAAGTTTTTTTAGCCGATTCAGGATCAATCGCCGTAGAAGTCGCACTAAAAATGGCCATGCAATACTGGGCAGGCAAGAACAAAACCAATAAATCTAAAATTGTGACCGTGAACAACGGTTACCATGGCGATACCTTTGGTGCGATGAGCGTGTGTGATCCCGTGAATGGCATGCACACCTTATTTGAAAACGCCCTCGCCAAAAATCTCTTTTTAGGAGAAATTCCGCTAGGTTTTGATACCCCAGTCGATGCTGAACTTGCGCAACAATTTGAACATCAAATAGCTCAACAGGCCGATGAACTGGCCGCCTTTATCATTGAGCCTATTGTGCAAGGTGCCGGCGGTATGCGTATTTATAACCCACAGTGGTTGCGCCTCATTCGACAATGGTGTGACAAGTACGGTTTACTGTTGATTGCGGATGAAATAGCCACCGGCTTTGGCCGCACGGGTAAAATGTTTGCCTGCGAACACGCTAACATAACCCCCGACATCTTGTGCTTAGGCAAAGCCATTTCAGGGGGTTATATGACCTTAGCCGCCACTCTAGCCACCGATGAGGTTGCCAACGGTGTGTGCGCCTCTGAAGCGGGTGTATTTATGCACGGACCTACCTTTATGGGCAACCCACTGGCCTGTGCTACCGCCATTGCGTCTCTAAGCTTGCTCATAGAGTCAAATTGGCAAAGCCGCGTGCGCAACATAGAAAGCCAGCTAACTCATGCGTTAACGCCTTTAACGGCTTTAAACTGCATTGAAGACATTCGCACGATTGGCGCTATTGGCGTCATGGTCATGAAAGAGCCGGTTGATACCGCCTTAACACAAAACTACTTTATTGAACGCGGTGTTTGGGTACGGCCTTTTGGCAAACTCGTATACATTATGCCCGCTTACGTGATGAGTGAAGCCGATTTATCGACCATAACAGACGCAATGATTGGCTTTGCAAACGCAACAGAAACGACTAAGTTTTAATAAGCCAAAACTACCCTTTTTATTAATTTAATGTAAATCAGGATAATCATGAAAATACTTATACGTAATCTCGACCGTAAAACCACCAAAGAAGAATTAGAAACTTTATTTAAAGAATATGGCAACGTACAATCTTGCAACATTGTTGTCGACAAAGAGACGGGCGAATCTAAAGGTTTTGCTTTTGTTGAGATGCCAAAATCTGGTGAAGCGAAAGCCGCTATTCAAAACTTAAACTATAAAAAGCTAGGTAACGAATCGATTCGAGTGAAACGCGCACAAACAAAAACCGAAGAAGAATAATCGCACCGCCAACTGAAGGAAACTTTACAAAAGCCCCCTATTCAGGGCGATATAAACTTTCAATTTCCTGCTGATATTGCTCGGCAATATTCTTACGACGAACTTTCATTGTGGCGGTTACTTCACCGTCGTCATGATCCAACTCTTTCGGAAGCAGATAAAAGGTTTTTATCTGTTCAACCCGCGCTAGTTGCGTATTGGCCTTTTCCACTTCTTCGGCAATTAATTCTCTAACTTCAGCAGACTGTGTTAACGATTTAAACGTGGTGTAGCTGATATTATTCTGTTCAGCCCACGTTGGAACGGCATCAGGATCTATTTGCAACAACGCTGTAACATAGGGGCGCTGATCGGCAATGACGATGCACTCTTTGATATAGGTCGAAGCCTTCACAGTATTTTCGATTAAACTTGGCGATAAGTTTTTACCGGCGGCATTAATCATAATGTCTTTTTTACGGTCGATAATACTAAAGGACCCGTCTGGGTGGGCTTCAGCAATATCGCCAGTATGCAACCAACCGTCTTGAATCGCTTCTGCGGTGGCTGGGTCGTTTTTATAATAGCCCTTGAAGATAATGCCACCTTTTACCAGTAGCTCACCGTCTTCGTCGACTTTACATTCAACATGGGTACAGGGTTGCCCGACTCTACCTAAGGAGTTCATGTGCCAAGGCTGAATGGTGGCGGCACCGGTCGTTTCTGTCATTCCAAAAATTTCACAAATTCGAATACCCATGCCCCGCATCTGCGACAATAAAGAAGGAGAAATAGGCGCCGCTGCCGTCATAGCAAAGCGGCAACGCGCCAACCCCAAATAGGCACGAATATGCTTATAAACCAATGCATTCCAAAAAGCGTAAGTGAGCTTTTGTGACAACGACCAATTTACGGGCAATACTTCGCCAAGTTCAGCAGCACGGCCCATGGCACGCAAAATTAACCAACCTCGTACGCGACCGCTTCGCGAAGCTAATACGCTAATCTCCGCTTGCATTTTCTCCCATATACGAGGAACACCAAAGAACACATCGGGTGAAATTTCTTGCAGGTCTGTACGGATAGTCCGCAAACTTTCACCAAAATTAATAACAACCCGATTAATCAATAAGTTTAGAGTCGACATCGCCTGTTCGGCAATATGACACAAAGGAAGGTAGCTCAGTAAGTTCATACCTGGAAACGTTTCAATGGCATCTCGAATCACCAGCATTTCATGCCATATATTTTCGTACGAAATCATCGCCGCCTTAGGAAGACCGGTAGAGCCGCTGGTAAAAACAATGAGGGCGGTGTCATCCTTAGACTGCTTGTCATGATATTCGTTGACGCAGTTCGGATTAGCTTGCAACGCTTGAGCACCAGTAGCCTGCAAAGTGTCTAAGGTTATTAGCTTGCTATGATCGTATTTTTCTAACCCTTTTGGGTCAAAAACAATAATGTGCTTTAATAATGGCAGCTGGTCTTCAATCATTAAAACTTTATCGACCTGCTCTTGGTCTTCACAAAACACCATCGTGCAGTCGGCACTTTTCAATAGGTAAACCACTTCATTCGAAGGGCTGGTTGGGTAGACACCACAAACCACACCACTCATAAAGTTAATGCCTAGTTGCGCGAGCAGCCACTCTTCACAGTTCTCGGCAATGATACCGATATGACAGCCACGCTCTCCGCCCAGTTCAATTAAACCTGCGGCAATAGATTGAGTAACCTTTAAGAAGTCTTGCCAAGTTTTCTGCTGCCAGATGCCATGCTTTTTCTGCCGTAATGCGATCTCGTTTGGGTAAGCCTCAGCATTTCGTTGCAGAATCTGAGTTAGGCTGTAATACGATTCCATTATTTGTCCTCAGCTCAACCAGCGCTTACGTCGCTTGTAATGTTTAACGTTGCGGAAAGACTTCTCTTCATCTGCGTCTCCCATGCCCAGATAAAAAGTTTGAATGTCTTCATTCGCTTTCAGTTCATCTATACGCCCTTCCAGTACAACTTTTCCGTTCTCTACAATGTAACCCTGATGAGAAACAGAAAATGCGGCCCGTGCATTTTGCTCAACTAACAACATACTGACATTTTGCTCACGGTTTATCTGCGCAATGATGGAAAATATCTCTTCTACCAACTTGGGCGCTAAGCCTAACGAAGGTTCATCGAGTAAAATCAGTTTAGGTTCGGCAATTAACGCTCGTGCCATTGCCAGCATTTGCTGCTCGCCGCCAGAAAGTAAACCCGCTAACTGGCGCGAGCGCTCTTTTAATCGTGGAAAGTAAGTGTATACCTGATCAAAAGCTTGCTTGGGCTTACGCCCTGTTAAAGCATAGGTTGCTGCTTTTAAGTTATCTTCAACCGACATTTCGGCAAAGATACAACGCCCTTCCCTCACATGAACCAAGCCCCGGCGTGCTAATAAATGAGGCTTTAACTGGCGAATAGAATCCCCGTCAAAGATGATATCCCCCGCTTCAATATGGCCGTTTTCTAGCGCCAACAACCCTGAGGCCGCTTTTAGAACCGTGGTTTTACCGGCTCCATTCGCCCCCAGCAACGCGGTGATTTCTCCCGGTTTTACCGAAATAGAAAAACCTTTCAATACCTGAACGGCATGATGATAATTCACGTTGATGTTGTTGATCTGCAGCATTCATTGATCCTATTAGAGGTTTATCGGGCAACGCTTGGGTCGGTTATCCGACCCACCTATGATTATGTTTCTATCCAATCAGATACCGGCGTAAACAACTTAGATTCAGCGCTGTAACGGTATACACGACCTTGGCCAATTTTGTGCTCAGCTAATGAAACTGGCTTCCCGAAAAACCCGCCTGTATCCCAATCTTTAATTGACCGCATAGATGCCATTAAATTATCAGCCGTAATCGGTTTATCGGCTTCAATGGTGATCTCCATCGATTTTTTCCAAATCAATAGGTTGATGTAAGCCTCTAACGCCCAAGTAACGATGTACCCTGGGAAATCTGGATTCTGATTCTTCTTCCAAGCGTTTACCATTTGGTAATAAGGAGCGTCTTCCATATCGTAGAAATAACGGTATGGCATTACTCCTTGATAGCCATCTAAAAATGGACCGGCTTGATCGGTCACTTTATCGGCGACCACTTTTTCCATGCCCCAGAAGGTACCCATGAACTGAGTCGGCAAACCAAAGGCTCTAGCAGCACCAATCAGCTGAGGCCATACGCCAGTAACATAACCTTGAAGTATGGCGTATTCTGGATTAGCTTGAGCCAGCTTGGTGACGTGCGATTCAATATCGGCGCCCGCTGTTTTCGTGACTTCTTCCAATACAATCTTGATACCTAATGATTCACACACTTTTCTAGCATGCGGAATTGGATCACGGCCAAATTCAGAATCTGAATAAATCAACGCGACGGTTTTTCCGCCTTTGCTCGCTATGTCTTTGAGTAATATTTCAACCTGATCTTGATAGCTGGGACCGGCCATAAACTGGTACGGCCGTTTAGCCGGATCAGCAAGAGACGACGCAAAGGAAGTCGACATCATCATCACGGCGTTATCGCCTGTTAAAGACGGCCCCACTAATTCCATAAAGCCGGTTGAATCTCCAAAATAACCATGCAACGGACCACTGGCGCGAGCACGCTCGAAGTTTGCCAAGGCATTCTTGGGTACGTACCCAGAGTCTTCAACTTCAATTTTTATAGGTTTACCACCAATACCACCGGCGTCATTTACCATCATGGTAAAATCGGTTAGGGCCGGCGCCACCAATTGCCCAGCCGTGGCAAACGGGCCCGTCATTGGTAACGACCCTCCAACCCGCCAAACTTTTTCTTCGGCTCTAACAATGGCAGGCGCAAAACTGGCTGCGGTTAATGCAGCCCCTGCTTTAATAAAGGTACGACGTTTCATGGACATGGTTGGTTCCCCTTGTTTTTATTTTGAGAATGGCCAGCGTGCTACCACTCGCCAGAAACGATCCCATATTGACACCAGACCCATGGGTTCGAAAATTAGAAATAGAATAATGATCAGGCCAAAAACAATATCCCGAATAGAGCTAAAATGAATCAACGCTCGACCATCGCCACCGGTGATCCAGCCGCTGACTATTTTCAGCATTTCTGGAATCATCAAGATCAGTAAGGTGCCGAATATAGGCCCAAGCGTTCGCCCCATACCGCCTGCGATCAAACAAACCACCAACGTAATTGAAAGGTTTAAGCTGAAGTCTTCTGGCAAGATGGCCGGAAAAAAATACGCCCAAAGCGAGCCAGCAGCACCACAGTAGGCGGCCGAAATAGCAAAACTTTTTAGCTTATAAGCAAACAAAGAAATTCCGAGAATTTCAGCGGAGTGATCATTGTCTCGAATACCAATTAGCGCTCGCCCGAATCGAGTTCGAAATAAATTCTGCGCAAACAAAACCATCGCTAAGCAAATCGGAAGAATAAAATAATACTTCTGGGTGTTTGTGAGCATTTCCTGGCCAAAGAAAACAGCGTTGGGCGTTTCTATGCCTTGCCGACCTCCTGTCCAAGGTGCCAACCAATCTTGTCGAATAAAAAATAAAATAATGAAATTTGCCGAGAGAGTGGCAACGGCTAAATAAAGCCCTTTAACACGAACCGACGGTAAGCCGAATAAGAAACCAAAGCCAGCGGCCACCAGAGTAGAAATCAACAGCGTTATGAGCGGAAACAAATGCTCGACATACTGATGCAGTACAACCGTGGTATAAGCGCCCACTGCGAAGAAAGCGCCATGGCCAAGTGACATTAACCCTGTGTAGCCCACCAAAACATTTACGCCAGTCACCGCAATGACATAAATGGCAATCTGCCCGGCTAACAGCAACACATAATTATCGGCGAACAGCGGCAATGCAAAAAGAAAAATAATCGATGCAATAAACCCCGCTCGCTTCGCCCAATTATTCCAAAGGCTCTCATCGGCGGCGTATGTCGTTTTAAAATTTCCGGTAATCATATACGTTCTATCTCCGCCTGCCCCATCAGTCCGTTCGGCCGCCAAATAATGACCAGCAATACCAACACGTAAGGAACAATTTCAGCGTACTCGCCACCAAACTTCCATTGCGTAAAGGCTTCAAATATTCCAATAATCATCGAGGCAATAAACACACCGGCGTATGAATCTAAGCCGCCCATCAACACAACCGCAAGCACCGATAAGCCAAACAAACCCAGAGTGGGCGACAACCCATTTCGGCTGGCTAGGATTGCCCCAGCAATTGCACCCGTGGTAGCCGCTACAACCCAGGCAGTGGTAAATACTGCAGGAACATTTATACCCATAGCGTAAGCGGTCGATTGATCTTCGGCGGTGGCCCGTACAGCAACGCCCGACCGAGTAAAACGAAGAACCAATAACAAGCCAATAAATATCATGAGCGCGATCACGAAATTAATCGCCGATGAACTGAACAGAAATACCTGTGAATCAAAAACCGTAAAGCGGATAGGAAAGTTGGGTCCTAACGGAGGAACTTGATCTATATCGGCAGACCAAATTAAACTCGCGCTACCTTCAAGCACCCAGATTAACCCTACCGTACAGAGGATCATCGATAGGCTGCTTTTGCCAATCAATGGCCGCATAAATACACGTTCAATAAACACCGCCAGCAAGGCATTGCAAACCAGCGACCCTACCACGCCCAAAATAATACGCGGCAGATTACTCACCCATGCCGCTATCGCTGCTTTGGGCGAAAACATCATGGCCCCTTCTTTATACGCCAGTAGCCATTCTGGTTCCCATTTGGCCACCCAATCTGGCATAAACTCGGCACCGGGCAAAATAACGGCGAATGTAAAATAGAAATAGGCACCGAACATAATGATATGCCCATGGGCGAAACTGACCACTTTGGTCGATTTAAAAATCGACACGATACCCACTGCAATTAGAGCATACAGCGCCCCATTCATAATACCGTTGAGTAAATATTGGATGACTTGAGCCATTAAGCCACCTCCATGTCACTGCTGCCCAAATAGGCTTCAATGACTTGCGGGTTCGCTTGCACATCGGCCGGAGCACCGGCTGCAATCTGCTTCCCGAAATTAAGCACAACGACTTGATCAGATATATCCATGACCATACCCATGTCATGCTCAACCAATATGATCGTAGTTCCCCATTGTTCCTGTATATCTAAAATAAAGCGGGCAATGTCTTCGGTTTCTTCACGGTTCATTCCAGCGACAGGTTCATCGAGCATGAGCAATTTCGGCTTCATCGCTAGCGCTCTAGCAAGTTCGACCCGTTTTTGTAAACCATACGGCAGCGCAGCAACAGGTGCTTTGCGAATATGGTCTAACTCCAGGAAATCGATGATGTCGCGCTCTATTTCTTCTCGAAAAGCTATTTCTTCACGTTGTGCTCGGCCGTAATACCAGCCACCACTGAATAATCCAGACTTCAACCGGGTATGGCCGCCGAGTTTTATGTTATCGAGTACCGACATGCCCCGAAACAGAGCTAAGTTTTGGAAAGTACGAGACATGCCGCGCTTTGCACGGTGGTCTGGACGCTCGCGCGTGATGTCTTCACCTTGGAAAAGAATTGCACCACTTTGCGGCTGATAAAAGCCCGATATTATATTGAATAAACTGGTTTTACCGGCGCCATTTGGTCCAATAATTGAAGTGATTTCGCCCTCGCGAGCTGTAAAACTGAGGTCTACGAGTGCACGAATACCACCAAAACTCAAACTTGCGTTCGAAACGGTCAGCATTAGTTATTACGCTCCGTAAAAGCTGTTCATTGACAGCCGTTGTTTTTATTATTTCAGTCATACTAAACATAGTTGAGGTAGGCTGTCAAAAGAAATGACTCTGCGTCATTTAAGACTTTAGTGGTGATAAAAACGATCTCGTTAGAATTATAATTTTTTCGAATTGCGCGCAACGCTCTTAGTCTATTAGCCTCCAAAGCTGTTCACGCTCTTGATTGGTTAACTCATAGAGATTTAAAAAGGCCGGCCATCCGTTGTAAATAAAAAAAACAGAATTAAATACCTTTTTGGGCTTTGAAATATCTATTAGATTATAAACTTTACGACCCGATAGCATTTCGCTAAAAATGAGAAAATTTTCATCGAATTGAATTAACGGGTAGCTATACAACAAATGCAAATGCCTCAGTATAACAAACCACATATAGACGAGCACAATTAGGATTGTTAGGGGAAATAAAGCCACTCCATTGTTTATAAGCATATCTATTCCAACATATAATAGGAGCGTCGATATAGGCAATCCTATGATTACAACCAGCAAGAAAATTGGAACGGCTATTCTGTTTAAACTTTTTGAACGACCTAGCTCTACTAAAGGCATTCTTACTCCTGATTCTGACTAATATTCCATGTAACCGATCGGCTCAAATCCAAGCGACACTGAGTAAATATTGCTGAATACGGCCTAGACTGCAAGTTAATTTGTATAGAATACCGCTAGCTTGCTTTAAAGTGTTAAAACCGTCATATTTCTATGCTGAGCCTTTTTGAAACCGACCTCATGAAAATAGTGATCGCGCCAGATTCTTACAAAGAAAGCTTAACGGCTTATGAAGTAGCAAAAACCATTCACCAGGCTTTTTTGCAACACCTCCCTGATGCTGAATACCACTTAGGGCCAATGGCCGACGGCGGTGAAGGCACAGCTTCATTACTGGCTGAAGCCTGCGGCGGAGAAATGATCACTATCATGGTACAAAACCCACTAGGCGAATCGGTTGAAGCTCAATACGGCTTATTTGGCGATACGGCGGTTATTGAGATGGCTCAAGCCAGTGGCTTACACCTTGTAAAACCTTCACAGCGCAACCCAGACATAACCTGCAGTTATGGCACAGGTGAGCTCATTGCTCATGCATTAGATCAAGACGTTTCTAAGGTCATTGTAGGTTTAGGCGGTAGCGCGACTAACGATGCTGGACTTGGCATGCTCATGGCGCTTGGGGCTAAGTTTTTTGATAAGCAAGGGGATGCTTTAAAGCGTGGCGGCGCATCACTGTCAAAATTGGCCTCGATTGATACCACCAATCTTCATCCAAAGATAAAAAATGTCAGCTGGCAAATTGCTTGCGACGTCGACAACCCTCTCGTAGGACCTAACGGGGCAAGCGCTATTTTTGGACCACAAAAAGGTGCCACCTCAAAGCAAGTATCACATTTAGACGATGCCCTAAAACACTTTGCTACGAAAATAGAACAACATATCGGCATAAACGTAAGCGATACTCCTGGCGCAGGTGCAGCGGGCGGATTAGGTGCAGCATTTTTAGCTTTTATGAAAGGTCAACTTAAGCCAGGCATTGATATCGTTGCTGACACGTTAAAATTATCTGAGGCCTGCCTTGATGCCAATATAGTCATCACCGGCGAAGGAAGAATGGATGGTCAAAGCCTATCTGGAAAAACACCGGTAGGTGTTGCTCGAATAGCAAAAGCGGCCAACGCCAAACAAGTTTTAGCCATTGTGGGTAGCATTGAAGAAGGATACGAAAAAGTTTACTTACATAATATTGATGTAATTTTTAATTGCATACCCAAACTAGAACCGCTAGACAGAGTCCTAAAAAATGGTGCCCGAAACTTAACGATAACGTCTGATTCGATTGCGCGATTAATTAAGGGCATTATTGCGGGGTAATGCGATAGACAGCAGTGTGGCTATGGCTACAAAACCCGAAGAAAACCACAAGCATACTATTAAGCCATAATCTTGGTATAGCCAACCCGAAAGCACGGTACCTAAAAGTCGGCCCATGGCGTTTGCCATGTAGTAGAAGCCAACGTCTAAAGACACGCCCTCTTCACTGGCATAGCTCACTATCAAATAACTGTGCAGTGAAGAGTTTATAGCGAATATAGCGCCAAATATTAGTAGGCCAATAATGATTGCGGCCTTGTCGTGCCATTCCAACATTAAAGTTATAGCAATCATTGCAGGTATTACGCTCAACAATAAGGCCCAGGTTAGCGCGTGTTGGCCATCGGAGTTTTGCCCTTTGGCGGACCCTGTTATTTTCGGTGCAATGGTTTGCACAAACCCATAGCCAATAACCCAAAGTGCTAAAAAACCGCCTACCCAAGAATGATTCCATCCAAACTGGCTAGAGAGGTAAACGGGCAGTGCAACAACAAACCAAACATCACGCGCACCAAATAAAAACAATCGTGCGGCTGAAAGCACGTTTACGGCTTGGCTTTTCGAGAAAAGTTCTGTGAATTTGGGTTTGGTTTTTGCTTTGCCGATATCTTTCTTTAACTTAATCAGGCTCAGTACCCAAACCAACGCTAACAGCACCACCATGATCCCTATTGCGTTTCGGAACCCAAACGCCGCTAACAAAGTGCCACCCATAAAAAAACCAATGCCTTTCAGGGCATTTTTAGAACCAGTTAATATCGCTATCCATTTAAATAATTGGCCTTCGGCATCGCTAGGCACGAGCATTTTAATGGCACTTTTTGCGCTCATTTTGTTTAAGTCTTTGGCAATACCCGATAGCGCTTGCGCGGCCATGACCCAAGGTATAATTAGCAGGTTAACGGGCACGAGTAACATGGCTAAAGCCACTATTTGCAAAAATAGGCCAATGTTCATGGTTTTATTTAACCCTAAACGGGCGCCTAACCAACCGCCTACTAAATTGGTGATTACGCCAAACACTTCGTAAAACACAAACAACATGGCGATATCGAATGGGCTGTAGCCTAATCCGTAAAAATACAGCACCACTAGCATGCGTAGTGCGCCATCGGTCAGGGTAAACGCCCAATAGTTACCGGTGATCAAAATGTATTGGCGCAGCGATGCAGGCAGATTAGCAAGCCCATTCATTTGCTATGAGTCCTTATCGGCTAAGCCAATCTTTCGCATCAACTCAGCTACGCGGTTAGCGTAACCCCACTCGTTGTCATACCAGGCATAAATTTTTACTTGGGTGCCATTAACGACCATGGTTGATAACGCATCCACAATGCTAGAGCGAGGATCAGTTTTATAATCAATTGACACTAAGGGGCGTTCTTCATAACCGAGAATGTCTTTTAATTCGCCTTCAGCGGCCTCTTTGAGTAACTGATTCACTTCTTCTGCTGTCACCGCTCGGCTTACTTCGAATACGCAATCAGTTAATGAGGCATTCGTTAAAGGCACTCGAACCGCATGGCCGTTTAATTTACCTTTTAGCTCAGGGAAGATATGAGTGATGGCCGTTGCAGACCCGGTTGTGGTTGGTATTAAACTGGTGCCGCAAGATCGTGCTCTGCGCAAATCACTGTGCGGCGCATCTATGATCGTTTGAGTATTTGTGATGTTGTGAATGGTGGTCATTGAGCCATGCTTAATGCCAATTTTTTCATGAATCACTTTAACAACAGGAGCCAAGCAATTGGTGGTACATGAAGCGGCGGTCACTATCGAGTGTTGGGTTTTATCGTACAGATGATCATTCACCCCCATCACCACATTGAGCACACCTTCTTCTTTTACCGGCGCGGTCACGAGAACGCGTTTTACGCCTTGGTCTAAATAAGCTTGCAGCAAAGCTTTGGTTTTCATTTTACCACTAGCGTCGATGACCACATCACAGTCGGACCAGTCGGTTTCAGCTATGGTTTTATGTTGACTGCAGCGAATAGTATGTTTATGGAGGGCCATGTTATTGCCTTGTGCTGTGGCGTCATAAGCGCAACGGCCATGCACCGAATCAAAGGTGAGTAAATGAGCCAGTGTTTCAGCGTTACCAGCTGGATCATTTATTTGTACGAACTCTACATCATCCCAGTCTATTGCAGCTCGCAGTGCTAAGCGTCCCATGCGGCCAAACCCATTAATGCCTACTTTAATTGTCATCTGTTGCTCACCTTAAATTATTAATAATATTTCAAACTTATGACCGTTTGATGACAATTTTATACCAACTGGCTGGGCATCGCACCGTATCGAATCATCTAAACTTATACAGAAATGTTCATTTTGACTTGATAGGTTATATGGCAGAATCGATGCTGTAGATGTTTATCACACACCTGTTTACGATAGGAGCACACATGAAATTAGAGTCAATTGCTTTACACGAAGGGTATACCTCTGAAGAGACAACAAAATCTGCAGCGGTTCCTATTTACCAAACCACTTCCTACACTTTCGATGACACTCAGCACGGCGCAGATCTATTTGATTTGAAAGTAGCCGGTAATATTTATACTCGTATCATGAACCCAACAACCGATGTGCTAGAAAAGCGAATTGCCGCAATGGAAGGTGGTATCGGTGCAGTAGCTGTGTCTTCTGGCATGGCAGCCATTACTTACGCGATCCAGTGTATTTGTGAAGCGGGTGATAACATTATAAGTACGAGCCAGCTTTATGGGGGTACGTACAACCTGTTTGCTCATGCCTTCCCAAGACAAGGTATCGAAACTCGCATGATTTCTCATGATGATTTCGATGGCTTTGAAAACGCCATTGACGAAAAAACAAAAGCTATTTTCTGTGAATCTATCGGTAATCCTGCGGGCAACATTGTTGATATTGTTCGTTTGTCAGAAATAGCTAAAAAGCACGGCATCCCTTTAATCGTTGATAATACCGTTGCGACTCCATACTTGTGCCGCCCCTTTGAATTAGGTGCCGATATTGTTGTGCACTCACTCACCAAATACATTGGCGGCCACGGTACCTCTATTGGTGGTGCCATTGTAGACTCGGGCAAATTTGACTGGGCTAAACACAAAGAACGCTTCCCTGTTTTAAATGAACCAGACCCTGCATATCATGGCGTTGTATACACTGAGGCCTTAGGCGAAGCAGCTTATATTGGCCGTTGCCGAGTAGGTCCATTGCGTAACACGGGTGCCGCTATTTCGCCCATGAACTCTTTCCAAATTCTTCAAGGTTTAGAAACGCTTGGATTGCGCATGGATCGCCATTGCGAAAACGCTGAGAAGCTTGCCGATTACCTACAAAAGCACGAAAAAGTTGAGTGGGTAAATTACGCAGCACTTCCTAATAGTCCGTTCAATGCAGCATGCAAAAAAATAACCTCGGGCAAAGCTTCTGGTGTTTTAAGTTTTGGCATAAAAGGCGGTATTGAAGCCGGCATTAAGTTCATTGATGCGTTACAGATGATCTTACGCTTGGTAAACATCGGTGATGCAAAATCTCTGGCCTGCCATCCTGCTTCGACCACACACCGACAGTTAAATGAAAAAGAGCTCGCGGCAGCAGGAGTAAGCACAGACTTAGTCAGAATCTCTGTAGGCATTGAACACATAGACGACATAATTGCCGATGTGAGCCAAGCACTAGAGAAAGCTTAATTTATTACCCGTTAATGTGTTAACTTAGCGTGATTATAAATAGTTAAACTGAGTGAAATCGGTTTAACTATTTTTTTTTAGAAAAACCGACTGAATTTGCAACAAAACTAAGGAGAGTGCGTGTGTTATTCCCGACCCCATTAAAGCCTGGCGACAGTATTGGTTTCTTTACCCCATCTTCACCTGCTACGGTATTTGCACCTAATCGTTTTCAACGGGCAAAAGATTATTTAATCGGTAAAGGGTATAAGCTAGTTGAGGGCAGTTTAACGGGGAAGTCAGATTTCTATCGTTCAGGTTCAATACAAGAGCGTGCCGAAGAACTAAACGGCTTAATTCGTGATCCAAAAGTACGCTGCATAATGTCGACGATTGGCGGCAGCAATAGTAATGCATTGCTCCCTTATATTGATTACGAAGCGCTGCGAAAAGACCCAAAGATAATTATTGGCTATTCCGATGTTACTGCCATTTTATTGGGTATTTATGCCCAAACAGGTCTAGTTACATTTTATGGCCCTGCTCTGGTAGCGTCGTTTGGTGAATACCCGCCTTTAGTAGACGAAACCTTTCAATCGTTTATTGAACTTCTAGCAGCGAATTCAGACCATTACGAATACAAAATACCAACTGCTTGGACGGATAAAAAAATTGACTGGGAAAATCAGACTTCAGCAAAGCCAGTGTACCCAAATAAATGGGGGTTCAATGGCTCAGGAAAAGTAACGGGCCGCATCATAGGAGGTAACTTAAACACCATGGCTGGAATCTGGGGAAGCAAATATATGCCCGAGATCCAAGCAGGCGACATTCTGTTAATTGAAGATTCCTTGAAGAGTATTGAGAACGTAGAACGTTCGTTTGCACACTTAAAAGCTTGCGGCATATTCGACCGCATTTCTGCAATTGTACTAGGCAAGCATGAACTCTTCGATGATAAAGGCTCAAATCGCACGCCTTACGACGTACTCTTAGAAGTACTTAATGACCAACCTATGCCCATTTTAAATGGCTTTGACAGCTGCCATACACACCCTATGTTAGTAACCCCTTTAGGTGTGCAATGCACGATAGATTTTGATGAAGATAGAATATCTTTGGTAAGCCCTTGGTTGTCTTAAAGTCAATAAGTAACTAATTAACCAAAATGCTCTTTAATGAACGCGAGGGTATCGGTGGTAGTACAATGATGTACGCTGTCGACGCCCATACTCTGCGCGGCAATTACATTTGCTTCGCTGTCGTCAATAAAAACGGCCTGCTCGATTGGCGTGTCAACTATGCTCAAGGTTTTTGCAAAAAACTCTAGGTTCGGTTTAGCAACCCCAATATCAGAAGAATTGATGACTACGCCAAAGGCATTCTTAAGTTTTGCTGTTACTAAATCAGAGGGTAAGCGGCTAGTGGCGTTGGTTACAAGTACTATTTTTGCGCTGGGAGCTCGGGCTTTTATTTGCGCTAAAAAGTCATGATCTATTTTAAACTTTGCATTGCTCCAAAAAGCAACGAGTTGCTTTGCTATTTCTTGGTTGTGCAATTGGCTTAACTTTAATTCAACGTGGCTTTGCCATTCTTCATGGCTAACCTGCCCAGTGATAGCAGGCACCAATAAGTTGCTGTCAAAAGCAACCGAAAACAAGGTTCCCGGCTCTATTCCTAATGCTTCTTCTTTTAGTTTTATGTCATCGTTAAACCAGTGGCGAATCACTCCATCAAAATCAATTAAAATAGTGTTTTTCGCCATAACGCCTAGTACCTAAACTTATAACCGGACTCACTGAAATCTTGCTTTAACTGATGCAAGACTTCATCTTGTAAGTGAATGCGATGTTTTTCGTTTAATTTAACCAAACCGTTCGAGGTTTCATTTTGGTAGTTGACCCAAACTGAACATCCTTGATCTTCAGGTAAATCACTTTTAACCAAAGTTTTTAGTTTTTTCAGAAACTCCGGAGCTTTGTCGGCCGTTGTTTTAAATTCGATACCTTTAATGAGGGCTTGCCGTGCATCCACCAATGTATAAACGCGTTGCGCTCGAATTCTTGGCCGCTCGTTGTAATCATCCCAGCCGAGTTCTGCTTCTACGACCACTACGGTATCGGGTACCAGCACGTCTTTGAACTGCGCATACAACTCACCGAATAAAGTCATTTCAACACGGCCAGTACGGTCGTCTAGCGTAACAATACCCATTGTATCGCCTTTTTGGGTTTGCCGTGTTCGCACACCCATCACAAGTCCGGCAACTGTTTTGATATTGCCACGGCGAGCACGTTTAAGTTCTTCGGCCGAGCCATCTAGCTCACCTAACCTGAGTGATACGACCTGCTTAACTTCATCCTCAAACTCATCGATCGGGTGGCCGGTTAAATATAAGCCTAAGGTTTCTTTCTCGCCAGCTAAGCGAACTTTCAACGGAGCATCTTGAACTTTTAAGTAAGGCTCATAGACATCGGCTTCAACTTCGGCTTGAATTTCTCCGAATAAATCCATCATGCCTGCCGCTGCGTTGGCGGCGCTTTGATCGGCCGTTTTTATGGCATCTGCCATGGCGGCGAGCATGACGGATCGGTTAGGTCCGATATTATCGAGCGCACCGGCTTTAATTAGGGCTTCAATAGCGCGTTTATTTACTTTTTTGCTGTCTATACGCTGACAAAAATCGAATATATCGGTAAACGGTTCACCACTATTGCGGGCGGCAACAATGGCTTCCACCGGACCTTCGCCTACGCCTTTAATCGCCCCTAAGCCATAAATTATTTGGTCGTTCTCGTTAACCGTAAAATAATAAGCGCCAGCATTAACATCAGGAGGCAACACATCAATATTCATTTCTCGGCAATCTTCAATAAAGATCACCACCTTTTCAGTGTTTTGCAATTCCGAAGACATGGTGGCCGCTAAGAACGCGGCTGGGTAATGTGTTTTTAACCATAAGGTTTGGTAAGCCACTAATGCATAGGCTGCCGAATGCGATTTGTTAAAACCGTAACCTGCGAACTTTTCAACTAAGTCGAATATCTTCATGGCGAGATCGCCATCTACGCCATTTTCAATAGCACCCTGTTTAAAGATAGAGCGCTGCTTTTCCATCTCTTCTGGTTTTTTCTTACCCATGGCTCGGCGCAGCATGTCAGCGCCGCCGAGTGTATAACCCGCCAGTACCTGAGCGATTTGCATGACCTGCTCTTGATACAAAATAATGCCATAGGTTGGCGTTAAAATTTCTTTCAGCGACTCATGCTGATACTGCGAATCTGGGTAAGAGACTTCCTCTCGACCATGCTTACGGTTAATGAAGTTATCAACCATGCCCGATTGCAAAGGACCGGGTCTAAACAAGGCCACCAATGCAATCATGTCTTCTAAACAGTCCGGCTGTAACCGTGCGATTAAGTCTTTCATACCACGAGATTCCAGCTGGAATACGGCGGTGGTTTTCACATCCATTAAGAGCTGATAAGAGGCTTCATCATCTAGCGGTATTTTGGCAATATCTATCGGTTCTTTACCCTCGGCCTCTAACCTAGGGTTAATAATTTTCAGTGCCCAATCAATAATTGTCAGGGTACGTAACCCTAAGAAGTCAAACTTGACCAAGCCAGCCGATTCAACATCGTTTTTATCAAACTGCGTCACCAAACCTGCGCCATCTTCGTCGCACAGAAGCGGTGAAAAGTCGGTCAGTTTCGTCGGGGCAATGACAACGCCCCCAGCATGTTTACCGGTTTGCCGTGTAATGCCTTCGAGCTTTAAGGCCATTTCCCAAATTTCGTTGGCTTCTTCGTCGTCGGCGATAAATTCTTTTAGCTCCGCCACTTCATCTATGGCTTTGCCTAAGGTCATACCTGGATCTGGAGGAATAAGTTTTGATAAGCGATCGGCTAAACCATAAGACTTACCCTGTACTCGGGCCACATCGCGCACTACGGCTTTCGCGGCTAACGTACCGAAGGTTACAATTTGCGATACTGCTTGGCGACCGTAGGTATCGGCCACATACTGAATAACGCGATCACGGCCATCCATACAGAAATCGACATCGAAATCTGGCATGGAAACACGTTCTGGGTTTAAGAATCGCTCAAACAGTAAATCATATTCTAGTGGGTCAAGGTCAGTAATATCTAACACATAGGCCACTAACGAACCAGCACCCGAGCCACGGCCTGGACCAACAGGAACGCCGTTTTCTTTACCCCATCGTATAAAGTCCATTACGATAAGGAAGTAACCGGGGAACCCCATTTGAATAATGATGTCGAGTTCAAACTCTAAGCGGTCAACATAAACTTGATGACGCTCTTTATAGTCGTCTGCTTCTTTATCAAGAATACCTTTAAGACGATTTTCTAGGCCTTCAAAACTCAACTTGCGGAAATAATCATCCATCGTTGTGCCTTCTGGCACAGGAAAGTCGGGTAGAAAGTACTCACCAAGTTTTACAGTGGTTGAGCAACGCATCGCAATGTGCAAACTGTTGGCGATAGCTTCAGGAATGTCTGAAAACAGTGCGTTCATTTCGTCACTGCTTTTTAAATATTGCTCTTCGGAATAGCGACGAGTACGTTTTGGGTCGTCGATTGTTACACCTTCGTTAATGCAAACTCGGGCTTCATGCGCATCGAAATCTTCTTTATTCAAAAACATGACATCATTGGTCGCGACAACCGGTATAGCAAGTTTTTTGGCTAACGCAACACTGGCTTTTACTACAAGCTCGTCTTGATCACGCTCAGTTCTTTGTAGCTCAAGGTAATACCGATCGCCAAACACGCCTTGCCATTGCTCTGCCAATGCTTGCGCTTGCTCTGAATTACCTCTTCGAATCGCTTGGCCCACGTCTCCAGATCGCGCGCCTGACAATACGATTAAACCTTCGTTTTTCTCTATCAGCCACTCAGGCTTAACCACTGCTCTATCATGATGTTGGTTTTCTTGGTACGCCGCTGAAATTAACTCCGTTAAATTTCGATACCCTTTATCGTTTGCCGCCAAAACAGGCATTAAAAAAGGTTGCTTAGGGTCATTTGGATTCTCTAACCATAAATCAGCACCCAAAATTGGTTTAATTCCCGCGCCCAATGCGGCGTTATAGAATTTAACTAAACCGAAAAAGTTTGTAATATCGGTAATGGCAATCGCTGGCATGCCAGACTGTTCGGTCTCTTTGATTAACGGCTTAACCCGTACAATTCCATCGACCAATGAGTATTCGGTATGAACTCTTAAATGTACAAATTGACTCATAATGACAAACTTTTAACTCGTTAATTCCAGTTGATTTCGGATCGGTGCAAAACTTCTTCGATGCTCATCGATCACGCCAAATTTTTTAATGGCTGCTAAATGCTGTACAGTCCCATAACCTTTGTGCTGATTAAAACCATATTGAGGGTGTCGCTGATGGAGCTCTATAAGCTCATGATCTCGCGTAACTTTGGCCAATATTGAGGCGGCTGAAATGGCCGCGATTTTACCATCGCCTTTGACAATTGCTTCTGCTGGGCAAGGCAAGCCTTTCGGAATTTTGTTTCCATCAATTTGGCAAAAATCAGGCTTTACAGCTAACCCATTCACCGCTCGTGCCATCGCCAACAACGTAGCCTGCAATATATTTAATTCATCTATTTCTTTTACCGATGCCCGTGCAATGCAATAACAAAGTGCTTTTTCTTTAATTTCTTCAGCCAAAGCTTGACGGTTTTTTTCGGAAAGCTTTTTAGAATCATTTAAGCCAACAATAGGCTTGTTTTCATCCAAAATGACCGCGGCCGTAACAACATCACCGGCTAAAGGTCCACGTCCTACTTCATCTACACCGGCTATTATTTGGGCGGCATTGCCAAAGTCAAAACCTGATTGATTCATTTTTTTATCAAACTCATCACAGCGGCTGCCGCTTGATCATCAGCATTTAGTGCTAACTGCTCATGCCAATAGCAGGCTTTTTTTAGAAACTCAGCCCGTTGGGTTGAATCTGTCAGTGCGGCAATAACATCGCTTTTTAATTGCTCAACTGTTGCTTGTTCTTGCAATCGCTCGGGAATCCAATCATCTTGCTCTAAGATATTCGGAAGTGAGACCCACTTCGTTTTGGCCAGCAATGATATTATTTTAAAACTGACGGCACTCATTTTATAAGCTACGACCATGGGCTTTTTTAATAACATGGTTTGCAATGTAGCCGTACCAGAAGCTACTAAAACCGCATCGGCTCGACGTAATGCTTCATCACTTTGTTTTTCAAGAATCTCGACATTAAAATTTAAATTTTGGTTCGCAATAATGGCACGAACTTGCTCTGTTCGAGCACGATTAGGGGTAGGAATGACGACATTCAATGACCCTAATTCTTGTTTTACGGCCTCGGCCACTTGTAAAAATAGAGTGCCTAACTTTTCTACTTCACTGCTCCTAGAGCCCGGCAGCACTGCGAGTGTTTTTGTAACTTGAGTACTATTTTCAGCCTGTTTTAAAAGCTCAGCCAGCGGCTTTTGCGGTAGCTTATCGGCTAAAGTATGCCCGATGAAAGAAACCGGCACTTGATGTTGACGATAAAAATCGGCTTCAAAAGGTAAAAAGGTTAACATGTGGTTAACGGCTTTTTTTATTTTCTTTATACGCCCTTGCCGCCAGGCCCAAACTGAAGGTGACACATAATGTACGGTGGTAATACCAGCGTTTTTTAAAGCAAGTTCTAAATCTAAATTAAAATCTGGCGCATCGATTCCGATAAATACATCGGGCTGCCAATCTATAACCCATCGACGCAAAGCTTTGCGAATACAGATCAGTTCAAATAATCGGCCGATGACTTCAGAAAACCCCATCACCGATAAACGTTCGATAGGAAACAATGACTGAAACCCGTGGGAAATCATTGATTCACCTCCGATGCCGGCGAACTCAATATTCGGGTGACGTTTTAACAGAGACTCCATCAATCCTGCGCCTAATGTATCTCCACTAGCCTCGCCCGCAACAATAGCTATGCGCAATGGGCGTTCCATTATCGGGCAATGCCTCGTTTGGACGCTTGAATAGATTCAATAAAGACGCGAACTTCAGGGAGTAATGGATCTAGAGATTCAAGCTCAGCTAACGCTTCTTTTAACGTATTGCCTTCACGATAAACAACTTTATAGGCGTGGCGTAAAGCTTTCATAGCCTCTCTTGAAAAACCACGACGCTTAAGCCCTTCCATGTTCATACCATGCGGTGAAGCTGGAAAGCCTTGAACAGTGACGTAAGCTGGAATGTCTTTTAACACAGTAGAACCGGTACCCACAAACGCATGTTCACCAATCTGGCAAAACTGATGAATGCCAGAATTACCGCCTAAAATAGCATGATTACCAATAACACAATGGCCAGCTACTTGGGTCGCATTCGCTAAAATACAATGGTTACCAATAATACAATCGTGCGCTACATGGCTGTAGGCCATGAACAAATTATGACTGCCAATACGTGTTTCTTCTGAATCTTGAATGGTACCACGATGCAAGGTGGTAAATTCTCGAATGGTGTTGTCATCGCCAATAATTAAGCGCGTTGGTTCGCCTTTGTATTTCAAATCTTGGCAATCTTCGCCCACGCTGGCAAATTGATAAATTTGGTTGCGCTTACCAATTACGGTAGGACCGTTAATCACCACGTGCGGGCTAATAACGCAATCGTCTCCAATTTCAACATGAGCACCAATAACAGTGAATGCCCCTATGGTGACGTTTTCGCCAATTTTTGCGCCCGGATCAATAATGGCCGTCTCATGTATCATGAGTTAAACCTTACGCTCAGCACATAGAATATCGGCACTGGCCACTACTTGGCCATCAACAGAGGCTACTCCTGTAACTTTCACCATACCGCGTCGCACTGACACAAACGTTACTTCTAAATCTAATCGATCACCAGGTTTGACTGGGCGTTTAAACTTAACGTTATCTAGGCCGGCGAATAAATACAAATAACCATCAGAAGGGCGGTTACCCGATGATAAAAAGCCATACACAGCGGTTAACTGCGCTAATGCTTCACAAATTAGGACACCGGGAAATATAGCGTTGTCGGGGAAATGCCCCTGAAACAATTGCTCATTAGCCGAAACATTTTTATACCCTTTAATACTCTCGCCTTCGACATAGTCAGTAACGCGATCAAGTAATAAGAAAGGGTAACGGTGTGGAAGCAATTCTTTAATGGCTTCAATACTTAAAGGTAGCTCTATGCTCATAGGTTTTTCCTATTTTAATTTTTTTTCAATCGCGTCAACGCGTTCAAATAAGCTGTCTAGTTTTCGAATACGAGCCACCATTTTACGCCAAAGCCCACTGGCTTGCGCCGGAATACCCGATGAATACAATCCGGCTTCCGTTGTACCTTTGGTGACCATCGCTTGGCCAGTAAAATGACTGTTATCAGCGATGTTGATATGCCCAGTAAAGCCACTTTGGCCGCCAGCAGAGCAGTTCGCTCCAACATGGGTGCTGCCAGCTATGCCGATCTGTGCGGCTAAAGCGGTTGCTCGCCCAATTGTGACGTTATGCGCCAAATGTACTAAGTTATCGATAATGGCACGGTCTTCAATAACGGTGTCTTCAATTGCGCCGCGATCAATCGTGCAATTAGCACCTATTTCGACATAATGGCCAATTATAACACGTCCGGTTTGAGCGATTGGTTGCCAGCCTTTGCCTTCAGGCAATGGCGCATAGCCAAACCCATTAGACCCAATAACTGTACCACTTTGAATTAAACAGTGAGTACCCACTTCCACGCGGTGCAGCAATGTAACGTGATGTTGTAAACGGGTAAAGTCACCAACTTTTGCGCCTTCAGAAACAACACAATGAGCGCCAATGTGCGCATTGTCACCCACCTCTGCATCGGCTTCGATTACCGCGTAAGCCTCAATAGTAACATCACGGCCAATCTGCGCAGCGTCTGAAACTACAGCCGTAGGATGAATGTGGCCTGAGCCTTTTGGTGTAAAATCAAATTGATGCGACAAATAAGCGTAGGCAAGATAAGGGTCATCGACCACGATTGCGGTAATTGAGCTGGGGCAATTCTCGCGTTCTTTTTCGGTCAGTAAAACGGCACTCGCTTCACTGCTTTCAAGTAAACGACGATACTTAGCCGACGCTAAAAAGCTGATACTGCCTGGCTTAGCCTTATCTAAGGGTGCGAATTCATTAATCTCAATCGCAGCAGCTGATTCAGGGACTGAAACAGGTGAAGGCAACGCTTCTAGAAGATGTTTTAATTGCACAATTGGCCCCTGTTGGTAAATCGCACGCCGGTACCTCTATGGCAAAGGCGTGATTTCATTATTTTGGAACAGCTTGTCAAAGCGAGCGATGGCTTCTTCGGTAATATTAGCTATTCCATCTATATATACAACTGTCGACATATCAACAACCAAGTTGTACCCACGTTCGGCGGCTAGTTCATTGATAAGCTGTTGAACGACATTTTTATACTGATTGACGAAATCATTCCTAGAGTTAGTTTGCTTTTGTTGACCCGCATTAATGGCGTTTGAACGGTTTATCAGCAATTGCTGAATTTCTTCTTGCCTAAACGTTCGCTCTTCTTCTGTTAAGGTGGCGCCATCTATGGCCAACTTATCTTTTAACGCCGTAACTCGTGTTTCAATTTCACTAATCTGTTTTTTAATGGCTTCAATTTCTGGCTGTAATGTATTAGTCGCCGCTACAGCCGCTTCAGATTCAAACAATACACGCTGAAAATTTACGACAGCGATCGAATTTTGGGCCGATGCAAACACAGCACCCAACAATATAAAGCACGTAAATACTAAATGTTTGATCCTCATAAAAGCTCCTTATTGCCTTAGTTTAATAGGAAATACCTATGTTAAAGGAAAAGTTCGTAACGTAATCATCTGGCTTATTATTCAATGGCCATGCGTAGCTGAAACTAAGTGGCGCAATAGGGGTTATCCAAGTAAAATCGACGCCAGCTGAGTAACGTATTTCATCCCATAGGATACCTGATTCACACCGAGTATTCGTGGTTGCACATTGATCAGTAAACACATTACCGGCATCTATAAACAACGAGGTACGGTAAGCGTTTTGATTCGACACGATGGGCGTAGGAATAATGAAGTCGACGCCATACTCAACTTTAATATTACCGCCAATCGGGCTCGGATCGGTTAATTCAGTTCCGCTTTCATCGGTTTGTGGAGTACCCAACGGCCCTAACCCACCTTGCTGATAACCACGCACAGACCGTGAACCACCGGCATAGAAGTTTTTATAAAATGGCAACAGGCCAGAATCGCCTAAGCCACCGCCGTAACCAAGATCCGTATGAAAACGTAACGCTAGGTTTTTATCAAAATGGACAAACTGCTGGGCGTTAAAAGTTGAGCGGAAGTAGCTTAGATCACCCGGAGGCACTGCCACCTCGATGTTTGCAGATGCAAAACGGCCTTTGTCGGCCTTAATAGAGCCGTTCAAGGTGTTATAGTTCCAGCCAAATTTAGTGGTTACATTCGAGTACACATCACCATTGGCTTCTCTGAAATCGAGCATCTCTTGCGTAGCTAACGTATCGCTTAAAAACAATTCTTCATTGGCTAAACCAACGCCATAAGAAACACGTTGGTTTTCAGAAAGAGGATAACCCAGTGTTACACGGCCACCCGCAGCATTTGTGGCGTAAGTACCAAAGGTCGTGTCGCTGTAATCCGAATGCCGGTAATAAAGATCTGCGCCCAAACTGACCCCGTCTAAGGTAAAGTAAGGGTTATCAACCGAGATCGAATAATTCTGTGTGGTTTTATTTGCATTAAGTGTGGCAGAAAAATCTACCCCGCGACCCATAAAGTTAGTTTGCTTTAAAGAGAACTCACCATAAAAACCAGAGCCACCGGCATAGCCACCGGCAATATTAATTTGCGAGTCTTTAGCTTCGGCTACACGAACGACTAAATCGACTAAATCGGTTCGGCCAGTAATTCTTTGCGTTTGAATAGACACGTTTGTGAAATAGCCTAATCGTTCTAGCCGTGCCTTAGACGCCCGAATGTTATTATTAATAACCAATGCGCCCTCTAGCTGCCGTAACTCGCGTCGGATCACTTCGTCATTGGTGGCAATGTTGCCTTGAATCAATATGCGATTAACGTAAACCAAACTGTTCGGCTGCACATTAATCGTCACTTTAACGGTGTTGTTTTCGGTGTTCAACTCAAAACCATCTCTGACACTCGCAAAGGCGTAGCCTTCTTCACTGAGCAATTCTGTTAGGTTGCGAACCACTAAAGAAACATCTTTACGGGAATAAACCTGCCCTGAAGTTAAGGTTACGGCTTGCTCAAGTTCAGCGCCTAAATGCAGTAAATCACCCGTTAACTCAACGTCTGAAATACTAAAAATTGGACCTTCAGTAACATTAAACGCCATTGAAATATCAGATTTATTCTCTGAAATGGACACTTGATTAGAATCTAACTGGTACGATAAATGACCGCGGTCAAAGTAAAAGTCTTCTAAACGCTGCTTATCACCTGCGAGTGCTGCACTGGAATAGTGGTTGCGCTTATTAACGAAGTGCCAAAGGCTAGAACCTGATTTTTGCAATTGCAGAGCACGCGCTAATTCTTCATCGCTGTACAACTCATTACCTAGAAAATGAATGTAAGCAATTTTAGCTACAGGCCCTTCTTCAATGGCTAGATCGATGCTAACCCGATTACGCGTTAAGGGTGTAACAGTTGATTCGACTACGGCGTTGTATCGACCTTGCACACCGTATTGCTTTTCGAGTTCTAGCTGAATGTTTTCTAACAACGCGGGGTTGTATATTTCACCTTCAGCCAAGCCGACATCTTTTAACACCGCTTCAAAGCTTTCGGTAGGGATGCTTTTTAAGCCATCGAAAGACACTTTTTCAATCGCTGGCCGCTCGGTAACCTCGAAAATGAGGCGATTGTCTTCGCGACTGAGCTCAACGTTGTAAAAGTAACCTGTTTTATAAGCTTCACGAAGCCAGCGATTAGCGTCTTGCTCTTCTACAACATCGCCTTCTCTAACGGTGAGTACGGATAGAACAGACCCCAAAGAAACACGCTGCAACCCTACTACTTCTATGCCATCAACTTTAAAAGTGGCTGCACCTACGGCCTGAGCAGATATCAAAAACGCTACAGCCATCAATCGTTTTACACTCAACAACAAACTAACCACCCTATTAATAAACTTGAAAACCGACTAAAAATTTAGCCGGCTATTTTTACTTGATTTGCGCCACTTCGACAGTCTTTTTACATTAATCGACCAATATCATTGAAAAAAGCTAACGCCATTAGAGATATTAAAAGCATCAAGCCAATTTGCATACTGATCATTTGAGCGCGTTCGGATAATTCTTTTTTTCGTACCGCTTCTAATGCATGCATGATTACATGGCCGCCGTCTAAAATGGGCACTGGCAATAAATTCATAATACCTAAGCTAATGCTGATTAAGGCTAAAAAGGCAATGAAAGCTTCAAACCCTGATTCAACAGATGTACCTGCCATTTGAGCCATGGCAATAGGGCCACCAATTTGCTTCAACGATATTTGCCCACTGACCATTTTCCAAAGCATGCCTAGGCTTAAGCTAACCATATTCTTTGTTTCTACCGCCCCTTTATATAAGGCTGTCCAAGGCATGTATCGATTAACGATGAGTTGCTCTTCTGGCCAAGCGACCGGTGCGGCTGCAGCGCCAATGTAACCCTGCACTTCACCCTCTACTTCGCGCGCATCGGGAGTTAACAAAAGTTGCTGTGTTCCACCGTTGCGAATAATACCGACAGTCAGTGTTTGCTCAGGGCTGCTTTGTATAATATTAACCCATTGTGACCAGTCTTCTATATCGTCACCATTCACTTGAGTGACTTTATCTTTAGCTAAAAGCCCATCTCTTTGTGCTGCACCGCCTTCCAGAAGACCACCAATAATGGCAGGCTGACTCGGATATAAGGGTGTAATGCCTAGGCTTCTTGCCATACGGGGAGATTGTTCACTTGCCAGCCAACGCTGAATGGGTAACGAAACTGGCTGTATTTGACCTTGTCGATCGACTTGCAACTCAATTTGCCCAGACTCACCCACTCGGGATGCCAACGCTAAACTGAGCTCAGAAAAGCCATCAACTGCTTCGCCATCGACGGCAATAATGCGATCGTTCGCCTGTAGGCCTGCTTCTTGAGCTACCGAGCCAGCAATGGGTTCCCCCACAATGGTGGCAACATCTCGAACGCCAATCATGAACATTAACGCGAACGCAACAATGGCAAATAAGAAATTGGCGACAGGACCTGCTAAGGCAATGGCTATTTTTTGCCCTGGCCGCTTAGTATTAAACGCTTGGTCTTTTAGGTTTTCGGGGACATCGCCTTCACGCTCATCAAGCATTTTGACGTAGCCACCTAAGGGAATCCAAGCAACAACAAACTCTGTACCGTGCTTATCTATTTTGCGCCAAATGGGCTGGCCAAAACCAACTGAAAAGCGTAAAACCTTTACGCCATTACGCCGAGCAACCCAAAAGTGACCGTATTCATGAATGGTTACTAAAATACCTAACGCTATGATTAAGCCAAAGACAGAATTAAACATAATTACTTGTTCACCTTATTTACAAGCCTTAAGGCTGCAGCTCGAGCTCGCTGATCAACTGACATCAATTGATCCAGTGATTCCACCGCCTCAGTTTTGATCTCGTTAAACACTTGTTCGTTAATTTGGGCAATATCCATAAAACCAATATGCCCATCTAAAAAGGCAGCCACCGATACTTCGTTTGCCGCGTTCAATACCGCTGGCTGAATCCCGCCTACATCCATCGCTTCTTCTGCTAAGCGTAAGCATGGAAAACGCGTTCTATCGGGTTGATCGAAAGTAAGATTAAGCATTTGATCAAACGCTAACGCCGGCGAACCGCTGCTGATGCGTTCAGGGTAAGCCAAACCATAAGCAATAGGTGTACGCATATCAGGTGCGCCCATTTGAGATATCACAGAGCCATCAACATACCGAACCATGCTGTGAATTACGCTTTGAGGGTGCACAACCACCTCTACCTTACTGGGCGGCACATTAAACAACCAGCACGCTTCTATTAGCTCTAAACCTTTGTTCATCAACGACGCTGAATCTACGGATATTTTTTGTCCCATAGACCAATTTGGGTGCGCGACTGCTTGCTCAGGAGTAACCCCTGCAAGCTGCTCTAAACTAAAGTTTCGAAATGGTCCACCAGATGCGGTTAAAAGAATGGATTCGACACCGGCATCGCCTCCCAAAGGGGGCAAACATTGAAAAATAGCATTATGCTCGCTGTCTATTGGCAACAATTGCGCATCATTATCGCGCACGGCGTCCATCAATAGTGCTCCGGCCACCACCAAGCTTTCTTTGTTTGCCAAAAGGAGTTTTTTACCGGCTTTAGCCGCGGCTAACGATGATGACAAACCAGCAAAACCGACGATAGCGGCCATAACCGCATCGACTTCACTTGCAGAGGCCGCTTCTATAAGCCCTTGTTCGCCTACGCTAATCTCCGTTTTACTGTTAGGGATTAGCGCTTTTAAAGCGTCACGAGTTTGATTATTTGGGACTACGGCAACGGCAGGCTGAAACTCAATAATTTGTTCAGCCAATAAGGATATATTTTGAAAACCACTTAACGCAAACACCCTGAACTTGTCAGGGTGCCGTTTAATGACATCAAGGGTACTGCAACCAATACTGCCTGTTGCTCCCAGAACAGTAATGTTTATGGGGTTAGCGTTCATTTAGGCTCCAGCAACAACAAGCCAAAGCAAGACAAACATAGGGGCTGCCGCGCACATGCTGTCTATACGATCTAAAATTCCACCATGCCCAGGTAACAACGAAGAGCTGTCCTTTATTCCAGAGTTACGCTTCATTAAACTTTCAAGTAAATCGCCCAATACGGAAATGGCAATGACGGCTACCGACAAGGCAATTAACCAAACCCATCGAATCGCGCTCAGCTCACCTAGAAAAAACAGAGCAATCACAACTGATATAAGTATCGAGGTTGCCATGCCGCCATACACCCCAGCCCAAGTTTTACCAGGACTGACGTTAGGCGCTAATTTCCGGTTACCAAAGAATCGGCCTGCAAAATAGGCTCCTATGTCGGCGCCCCACACCAATAACATAAACCAAGTGAGCAACAGTACAGAGTTGTGCTGCAACTTTAACCACACCAACCCCATCCATAAGCCCGCTAACACAGGAATACCCGCAATAAGGCGAGCCATTTGAGAATTTAACCAACCTTTATGTTTCGGGTAGCGAATAACCGCAACAAAGGCAAACGCCCACCAAACCAGGGTAGCCAGCACCATGACCGACCAACTTTGATCTGTAACCATGACAAAATAATGCAACCCAAAGAGTACTGCTCCGAGTAATAAACCAACCAAAACACGCGCGCGCATTGAGCTAAAGCCTGATAAATGCGCCCATTCCCACGCGCCTAACATTACAATAATGCCGATAAAGCCACGAAACCAAAGATCAGGTAACCAGTAAATGCCGGCTAACATTAAAGGCGCTAAAACCAGCGCTGTCAGAACACGTTGAAACAACATAGTTAAGGGTTCTCTTTCTGTAATTGTTCGTCGGTCCGCCCAAAACGGCGAATGCGACCGGAAAACGAGTCAAACGCTTTAAACAAAGACTCTTTATTAAAATCGGGCCAGTATTCAGGTGTAAAGTAAAACTCGGTATAAGCCATTTGCCAAAGTAAGAAATTTGAAATTCGTTGCTCGCCGGCGGTTCTAATGCATAAATCTGGCGGAGGCAGATCACCGAGCATTATTTCATCGGTTATGTGCGCATCAGTAATATCTTCAGGCGCTAAAGCGCCTTTTTGAACCTTTTTGGCCAGTTTTTGCATGGCTTGCGTTATATCCCAATGGCCACCGTAATTAGCCGCGATCGCAAGCGTCATACCGTCGTTTTCTTTGGTTAGCGCTTCGGCCTCTTTTATCGATTTCTGTATCGATTCATTAAAAGCCGTAGTATCGCCAATGATTCTTAGGCGAATATTATTGCTGGCAAGCTTTTTAACTTCGCGTTTCAATGCAATTAAAAACAAGTCCATGAGCGCATTCACTTCTTCTTGCGGCCGAGCCCAGTTTTCAGAGCTGAACGCATAAAGTGTTAATACCTTCACGCCCGAACGCGCACAATGCTCAACCGTAGTTCGCACAGCTTTAACACCAGCCTTATGGCCCGACACACCACCTAACAACCGTTTTTTGGCCCAACGATTATTGCCATCCATAATGATGGCGACGTGTCTTGGAATTTTTCTATCGGTGTTACTTTCGCTCATTAACTTCTCTTTTTTACCAAACATCCCTGATAAAACGCCTCTTCCTTCGGTTTTTAACCAATTAAATAACACAAAGGCAACATGTCGCCATGCTGCCTCTGAGGAAAGCTACTAAAAAGCCTAAACTTTCATTAACTCAGCTTCTTTTTCTTGCAAATGCTTATCAATTTCAGCAATGGCGGCATTGGTAAGCTTTTGAATCTCTTCTTCTGAACGCTTGCCTTCGTCTTCAGACATTTCTTTCTCTTTCACAAGCTCTTTGATGCTTGAGTTCGCATCACGACGGCCATTACGAACCGATACACGAGCCTTTTCAGCTTCGGCACGAGCAACTTTAATCATGTCTTTACGAGTTTCCTCAGTCAACATAGGCATCGCGATGCGGATGTTGTTACCGGCTGTTGCTGGGTTTAAGCCTAAATCGCTTTTCATGATCGCCTTTTCAATGGCCGGCACCATGTTTTGCTCCCAAGGCACAACCGACAAGGTGCGGTTATCTTCAATAACAACGTTGGCAACTTGCTTCACTGGCGTCATAGTGCCGTAGTAATCCACCATTACGTTATCCAAAATAGCAGGGTTTGCACGGCCAGTTCGGATTTTATTAAACGCATCATCTAATGCGCCAATCGCTTTTTGGTTGTGAGTATTGGTTTCCTGCTTAATTTCTTCGATCATGAGCTAACGTCCTTAACTGGGTTAATCCACGCTGTTTTTACAGCTATGTTAAATTTTGCAGGCATTATACACACAAATTTCGAATTATTCCGCAACTCTCACCTGCATCTTTGATCAGTTTCACGCATTTTTTGGGCGCATAAAAAAAGGCAGCCTAAGCTGCCTTTTTCTTATAAATCAGTAACTTAGTTACCTTTAGCTGCCGCAGCAACTTCAGCAGCAAAGTCTACTTCTTCTTTCTCGATGCCTTCACCTACTTCAAAGCGAGTAAAACCAACAACATCAGCGCCAGCATTCTTCGCTAAAACACCCACTTTAACGTCTGGGTCTTTAATGAAAGGCTGCTCTGTTAAAGAGATTTCAGCTTCAAACTTCTTGATACGACCAATCATCATCTTCTCGATGATTTCAGCTGGCTTACCAGAACCTTCAGATTGAGCACGAACAACTTCTTTTTCACGCTCTAATACGTCTTCTGAAATTTCAGAAGGCTTAACAAACTGAGGGTTGCTTGCAGTAACGTGCATAGCAATGTCTTTAGCTAGCTCAGGTGTACCACCTTGTAGCTCAACAGCTGCCGCAATACGACCACCATGAACATAAGCTTCAACAGTTTTGCCTTCGCCACCTACAAAAGAAATACGACGAACAGAGATGTTCTCGCCAATCTTCTGAACTAGAGCTTCACGAACGTTTTCAAGTTCGCCAGCCATTAGCTTAGCAACGTCAGCTTCTTTTGCTGCAAACGCCGCATCAGCGATTGTGTTTGCAAAACCTAAGAAGTTTTCGTCACGTGCAACAAAGTCAGTTTCACTGTTGATCTCAAGCAACATAACCATTGAGTTATCTTCAGCAGTACGTGTAACAATAATACCTTCAGCCGCAGTACGACCTGCTTTCTTAGCCGCTTTCAGACCAGATGCTTTACGCAAATTGTCGATTGCCGCTTCGATATCGCCATTGGCTTCAACCAATGCCTTTTTACATTCCATCATGCCTAAGCCAGTACGCTCACGCAGCTCTTTAACTAAACTTGCAGAAATCGCCATGATTTTTATCCTCAATTCGATTAATAATAAGCATTCTCAAACCAAAAAAGGGGCCAAAACCCCTTTTCGAACGAATAAGGTCTAGCCTTACTCTGCAGCTTTTTCTTCAGTCGCTTCAGCAACTTCAACGAATTCGCTTGCTGTGTCAGCTTTAGCTTCAACAACTGCGTCTGCAATAGTACGTGCGTAGATTTCGATCGCACGGATTGCATCGTCGTTACCAGGAATGACAATATCAACGCCATCTGGGTTAGAGTTAGAATCGACAATACCAATGACTGGGATACCTAACTTGTTAGCTTCTTGAATAGCGATACGCTCGTGATCAACGTCGATTACGAACAAGACATCAGGCAAACCACCCATATCTTTAATACCACCGATCGTTTTCTCAAGCTTAACGATCTCGCGAGAAGACATTAGACGCTCTTTCTTAGTTAACTGCTCGAAAGTACCATCTGCTTCTTGGCTTTGAAGATCACGTAAACGCTTGATCGATTGACGAATCGTTTTATAGTTGGTCAACATACCACCTAACCAACGATGCGCAACGTAAGGCATACCCGCACGGATAGCTTCTTCACGAACTATGTTGCTAGCAGAACGCTTAGTACCAACAAAAAGAACTTTGTTCTTTTTAGCGGCTAATTTAGAAACCAAAGCAATCGCTTCTTCCATTGCTGGAACAGTGTGCTCAAGGTTAATAATATGAATCTTGTTACGCGCACCAAAGATGTATTGACCCATCTTTGGGTTCCAGTAACGAGTTTGGTGACCAAAGTGAACACCTGCTTTAAGCAGCTCACGCATTGAAACTTGTACCATAATATCCTCTCTAATTGGGTTAGGCCTCCACACATCCCATAGTCCAACCCGAAGGCACCCAGAACCACGTGACGATGCATGTGAGATTTTAAGTTACGGTCATGATAGACCGACTCTTACGAGTTAAGGCGTAAGAGCGGCGCGCTTTATACCAAATACATACCCCTATAGCAAGGGAAAAGATGGAGCGGTTTTGGGTTTTAGGCTACGAGCTGCGGGTGGAGGCCGCTAAAAATGGGCTGTTTAGGCGTGCTTGTCGGGGTTGGCAGTATGGGATGGAGAGGCGATTTTTTTGGCTGCGGGTTGCGAGCTGCGAGCTGCGTGTTAAATCCAATAACCGCCCTTTTACCGCTAGGAGCCGCCGGAACAGAGTGGTGAGGCGATTTGTATTCCTTCAAGGGCCGCTATGCCTCGCCGAGATACCAGTTTTTTTATTTCTCTCGGAAATCCGAGCCACGGATGGCGAGGCTTAACGGCGTATTGATGCGCGAAAAGCGACCGAGGAAAGTGAAAATAGGTGGCTAGGCGAAATGTGGTGCTGAACATCAACACTTCGCGCCTCCGCTTTGCTTCGAACACTCCTACTTTTAGTAGGTTGATTCGGGGGTAGCCTAGGTACCCATTTTTACTTTTCTCGGAAATCCGAGCCAGGGATGGCGAGGCTTAGCGGCGCATGGATGCGCGAAAAGCGACCGAGGAAAGTGAAAATGGGTGGCTAGGCGTAATCTGGTGCTAAATTACAGCAGGTTGGTGAACCTAAATCTTCGCGTCTTCGCTTTGCTTCGATTGCTCCTACTTTTGGTATCGTTTGATTTGGGGGATAGCCTAGGTACACACTTTTCAGATGATTATTCCACCTACCCCCTATGGCTACTTTTTAGCAAAACCATTAGAATCTATTGATATTACTCAAGAATTTGATTGGAAGGTCCATGGCTGTCACCATAAAAACACCTGATGAAATAGAAAAAATGCGCGTTGCAGGCCGTTTGGCTGCGGAAGTGCTTGAAATGATCGAAGAGCACGTAGTGCCTGGCGTTACCACTGGCGAAATTGATCGCCTTTGCCATGACTATATCGTTAATGTTCAAGACGCTATTCCTGCACCATTGAACTACGGGCACCCTCCTTTCCCTAAGTCAATTTGTACATCGGTAAACCATGTTATTTGTCATGGTATTCCGAGTGATGAGAAAAAGCTGAAGAAAGGCGATGTCGTCAATATTGACGTAACCGTTATAAAAGATGGTTACCATGGCGATACCAGCAAAATGTTTTACGTAGGCGAAGTGCCCGCGCATATAGACCGCCTGTGCAAAATTACTCAAGAATGCCTTTATAAAGCCATTGAAATTGTTAAGCCAGGAACCACCCTAGGTGATATCGGCCATATTATTCAGCAGCATGCCGAATCTAACCACTACAGCGTAGTGCGCGAGTTTTGTGGGCACGGCATTGGTGCTGGCTTCCATGAAGAGCCGCAAATTGTACATTACGGTAAGCCCGGTACTGGCATGGCAGTGAAAGAAGGCATGTGCTTCACAATTGAACCGATGATTAACCAAGGTAAAGCCGCTTGTAAAATTTTAGGCGACCAATGGACAGTGATCACCAAAGACCGTAAAGCCTCGGCACAGTGGGAGCACACCTTGCTTGTCACTAAAACCGGCGTAGAAGTACTAACAAAACGGAACGAAGAGAAATTCTAAAAAGGCTATCAGTCAACTTTGTGAATAACCACTATCTGACTTGATTTAAGGACCCACATTGGATCTTTCGCGATACGCCGATGAGAAGCTGCTCGATAAAGCAGCACTCATCGAACAGCTAAAAACGGAACCAGCGATCCCAACATTAAAAGCTGCGCTGGATAACTTAAGCAAAGTACTCGATCAACGCTTTGTAAAAGGAAAGCCAATACGCAGCCTCGTTTATGGTCGGGCTTGGGCAATGGACATGCTCCTTCAGAGCATATGGACGCAATTTACTTGGGAAAACCCAGAAAAAGTCGCCATCATTGCCGTAGGCGGTTATGGCCGGGGTGAATTGCTGCCAAAATCCGATATTGACCTGCTATTTCTATTTGAATCCGAAAAAGACATCGATAACAACGTCTCCTCCTTACAATCTTTTATTACCCTACTGTGGGACATCAAACTCGAAGTTGGCCACAGTGTTCGCACCATCAAAGCCTGCGTAAATGAAGCCATTGCCGATGTAACGGTGACCACCAATTTAATGGAATCTCGCCCGATAGTCGGCAGCCATGACCTGTGTGAAGCCATAACCGAAGCCGCCTCACCAACGAATATTTGGCCCAGTAAAGATTTTTACAAAGCTAAAATGAACGAACAATCGATTCGCCATGGCAAATACAACGAAACCGAATACAACTTAGAGCCCAATGTAAAAGCAGGCCCCGGTGCACTGCGCGACATTCAGAATATTGGCTGGGTGGCCAAGCGGCACTTTGGTGATGACTCGCTGCAAGACCTGGTTGAGCGAAACTTTTTAACCGATTCTGAGTATCACGAACTGCTCGAAGGCCAAGACTTTTTATGGCGTGTTCGCTACGCCCTGCACATGAACACTGGCCGCGAAGAAGATCGGTTACTGTTTAACTTGCAAGAACAAGTCGCCGATTTATTTGGCTATGTAGAGCGCGAAGGTTTGCTCGCCGTAGAACACCTGATGCAAGACTACTTTCGCCAGGTCTTTAAACTTCGAGCACTCAACATCATGTTGCTGCAACATTTCGATGAAGAAATTTTAGGCGACAAAAACAAAGAACAAGAAGTTATAGAGTTGAACTCTCGCTTTGTTGTAATAGATGGTTACATACAAGTGACCCAAGACAACGTATTTCAGCGCACGCCCTCGGCATTATTAGAAATATTTGTATTGTGCGCGCAAACGCCAGAAGTGAAAGATATTAAAGCCTCAACATTGCGGCTTATTCTGGCTAGCCACCGATTAATTGATGGCCACTTTAGACAAGACCTACGTAACATTACGTTTTTTATGGAATTGTTACGATGCCCAATGGGTGTATCTACCAACCTAAGGCGCATGAACCAATACGGGGTTTTAGGGTTGTATTTACCTGAGTTTGGTAAAGTGGTTGGGCAAATGCAGTTTGATTTGTTTCACGCTTATACCGTCGATGCCCATACCCTTTTAACTATTCGTAACCTTCGAAAATTCCGCCACAAAAGCAACACCAAACGATTCCCTATTGCCACCAAAGTTGTTCAGCAGCTGCCTAAAGTTGAGTTGGTTTATATTGCCGCACTCTACCACGACATCGGCAAAGGACGAGATTCTGATCACAGCGTTGAGGGCGCTATTGATGCCAAACGTTTTTGTATTCGTCATCGGCTTTCAGAGTGGGACACCGAACTGGTAACCTGGCTAGTACGCAACCATTTGCTGATGTCGATGACCTCGCAGCGCCAAGATATTTCAGACCCTGAAGTGGTCAATCAATTTGCGCAGCAAGTAGGAACTTCTCAACGGCTCGAATATCTTTACGTTTTAACTGTTGCCGATATTTACGCCACCAACCCTAATCTTTGGAATAGCTGGCGGGCTTCATTATTAAAGCAGCTCTATGAATCGACAAAAATTGCGTTACGAAGAGGCCTGAGCAATCCAGTCGATAAAGATGAGTGGATAGCCCAAACTAAATCTAAAGCCATGGAACTGTTGGTTGAAGATGGGTTTACTCAAGAAGACTTTATCGCACTGTGGGACAACCCAGGTGATGACTACTTTTTACGGGAGACGCCTGAAAACATAGCTTGGCATTCTAGAGCTATCGCCAACCACGGAAAAAATGTTCCATTAGTGTTATTAAAAGAAACCAATACCGGTGCAGGCTATGCTGGCGGAACACAGGTGTTTGTATACGCACCAGACCGACCTTATTTATTTACCGACATTGCCACCACTCTCAGTAACTTAAACTTAGTGATTCAAGATGCACGCATTATGACGTCGTCGTCTTCGAACTTCAGTTTAGATACCTTTATTGTACTAGAAGCCGATGGCACCAGTATTGGCGATAATTCTGAGCGCTTAAAAGAAATTCAGCACAAACTGTTATTAGCCATTCAAGATCCTGACTCTATATCTGCGACTCATCGTCGTATATCGCGCCAGCTGAAACATTTTCAGGTACCGATCGAAATCACCATCAGCAACGACAGCATCAACCCGAAAACCATCGTAGAGGTTGTTGCGGCAGACAGACCAGGCTTATTAGCCGATATTGGCCGTTGCTTTAAAGAACAGAACTTAATTCTACAAAATGCGCGCATTTCAACTTTGGCCGAACACGTAGAAGATGTCTTTTTTGTGGTGAACCAAAACGGCGAACCGTTGCAAAGCACAGAAGAAGTTGAAAACTTACAAAAAGCGCTGACACAAACTATTTCAGAGGTACTAGACCGTTGAACCCTCGTTTATCTGCACTGCACCCGTACCCGTTTGAAAAGCTTCGAGCTTTATTAGCCGATGTTACTCCGGCCGAGCAATCTCCTATTGCATGGTCTGTTGGCGAACCGAAACACGCCGCTCCGAGCTTTGTAGAAAAGGTGTTAAACGCCAACCTCAGAAGTTTTGAAAATTACCCAGCCACTGCGGGCACACTTGAACTGCGCGAAGCCATTAGCGCTTGGTGCTACCGCAGGTTTAAGTTAAAAGAAACCGATGCCTTTAGCGCGGAAGCGAATGTACTGCCAGTCACCGGCACACGTGAAGCACTCTTTTCTGTTGTGCAAGCTCTATTCGATTCTGAGTCTGATGCCGATGAAGTTTGGATGCCAAACCCGTTTTATCAAATTTATGAAGGCGCAACTTTATTAGCGGGTGGTAAAACACGTTACCTAGACTGCACAAAAGAAAACGATTACCAGCCCGACTATCGATCCATCAGCGATGAACAATGGCAACAATGCCAAATGCTGTTTATTTGTACACCGGGTAACCCCAGCGGTACAACCTTATCGATCGAGACGTTAAAATGGCTCATCAAAAAGTCTATTCAACACAATTTTATTATTTTTAGTGATGAATGTTACAGCGAGCTGTATCGAGATGAAGCAAACCCACCTGTTGGCTTACTGCAAGCAGCCTCTGATTTAGGTCATAATGATTTTAAAAATTGCTTAGTCTTTCACAGCCTCAGTAAGCGCAGTAACCTACCTGGCCTACGCAGTGGATTTACGGCCGGTGATAGTGAACTGATTGCTACATTTTTACGTTATCGAACCTACCATGGTTGTGCCATGCCTATACCGCATCAAAAAGTCTCCATTGCCGCATGGCAAGATGAGACGCATGTGATAAACAACCGAAAACGCTATAACGAAAAGTATCGTGCTGTTACGGCCGAGTTAAAAGGCGTGTTACCACTTAGCGTACCCGACGCCAGCTTTTACCTTTGGCCAGATATAGAAACAGATGACTTACAAGTCACCAAAGATTGGCTCAGTAAAGCCAACATACGAGTGTTACCAGGGCAGTATTTGTCTCGTACAGTCGATGGAGTAAACCCTGGTTATGGCCATGTACGTATTGCTTTGGTCGCACCCTTAGATGATTGCATAACAGCGGCCAAAAGATTGAAAAATATTTTATAAAGGTACCGTTTCATGATTAAAATTTACGGCATAAAAAACTGTGACACCCTTAAGAAAACCTTAAAATGGTTTGACGCTCAAAGCGCAGACTATCAATTCATAGATTACAAAAAAGAAGCGCCTACCCAAGCGCTTGCTCAACAGTTTTTGGCGGCGCACCCTTGGGAGAACGTCATTAACAAACGCGGTACAACGTGGCGAAAATTGGATGACGAGACAAAAAATTCTATGACTGAAACCAAAGCCGTTGACCTAATGCTAGAGCAACCGTCAATTATTAAGCGCCCAATTGTTGTATCGAATGACACAATTTTAGTCGGCTTCGATGAAGCGGCATTTCAAAAATTAATTTAATGGAGAATCACATGTCTTACTATGCCATCGGTTTAGGCACTGCAACGCGCAACAATGAAGAAAAAATCATTGAAACATGGTACCCACAACCGCAGTTAAACCCAGGCGATGCCTTGATACAGTCGGTCAACGCTATTGTTAAACACGATTCAGGCAACGCCGTGCATGTATTAGAGCCGGCGCAATACAAAGCCCTGGCCGATGTGTTCGACGCAGAAGGTTTAAACTTAAATGCTTCGTTATTAAACCACGCCAACGACAGCGAACAGACGCTAGTGTTAACGCTCTTAGAAACCGATGCCGCCCCTGCAAACGTAGCCGAAGGCTTTCTTAAATTGCATTTATTGTCTCACCGCCTAGTGAAGCCACACGGTACCAACCTAGATGGAATTTTCAGTATTCTGCATAACATTGCCTGGACCAGTGAAGGTCCGATAGATTTACCCGAGCTACCGCAACGACAAATCGAAGCACGTTTGGCTGGCCGAGTTATCGAAGTGAACTGCATCGATAAATTCCCTAAAATGGCAGACTATGTTGTACCAAGCGGCATCCGCATTGGTGATACAGCACGGGTACGTTTGGGTGCGCACTTAGGTGAAGGCACCACCGTCATGCATGAAGGCTTTGTTAATTTTAATGCAGGAACCGATGGTGTTTCTATGGTGGAAGGCCGTATCAGTGCCGGAGTTATGGTTGGGAATGGTTCAGATGTTGGTGGTGGTGCTTCTATTATGGGCACCCTATCTGGTGGCGGTAAAGTTGTTGTGTCTATGGGCGAAAACTGCCTATTGGGTGCAAATGCTGGGGCGGGAATTCCACTTGGAGACCGCTGCACCATTGAAGCCGGCTTATACATTACGGCGGGCACCAAAGTGACCATGCTCGATTCAAATAAAGACGTCATTAAAGTTGTGAAAGCACGTGAATTAGCAGGGCTTTCCGATCTGTTGTTCTGGCGCAATGCGGTCAGTGGTCGAATTGAGTGCCTAACCAATAAATCGGCGATAGAGCTCAACAGTGAGTTACATTCTCACAACTAACCAATAGCCGTAATCGTTCCAAGCAACCAAACGGCTTGGAACGACCTACCTTAGGAGCAACATGACACAGCTAAAAACGAACATTAGCGGTTTAACGCTTCGCTACCCTGACCCTGCTTTTGCTCCTCAACTGGCCAGTTTAATCGATGAAAATCGAACCTTTCTACGACAATGGTTGCCTTGGCTAGATTTTAGTACTCGCGAATCTGATTCTCAGCGCTTTCTCACCGATTGCCTAAACGGCATAAACAATGGCACACAATGTCCAATGGCTTTGTACTTACATGAAGAGCTCATTGGCATGGCTGGCTTTAATATTATTAACGCCTCGAATCACAGTGCTGAAATTGGCTATTGGCTGTCGAAGGAGCATTGTGGCCACGGCTATATGACTGAAGGCGTGCGAGCCGTTATTCAGCACGGTTTCCAAGAATACAAACTGAATCGCATTGTGATAAAAGCCGCCACCTTAAATCATCACAGTCGTGCCATTGCGCATCGACTTGGATTTCATCATGAAGGCACCTTACGACAAGCTGAAATGCTGTACAGTCGCTATCATGACCTAGAGCAATACTCGCTTTTGCATTCAGACTGGCAATAACTATATCAATATTTTTTGATATAGCTTGATATTCGACGAAATTTGGGTTTTCATTAGCCTCATAATATTTCAGTACCCGATAAAAAAGAGAGTGTCATGTCTGCCAGTCAAGATCGAATTAAGTCGCTTTATTCTGCCATTAAAGAACGAATTCTAATTTTAGATGGGGCTATGGGGTCTCTGATTCAGAGCTATCAACTGGAAGAGCAGGACTACCGCGGTGATCGATTCTCTGATTGGCCTAGCGATATTCGCGGCAATAACGATTTACTGTCTATTACTCGGCCAGATGTCATCGAAGCCATATACAAAGCCTACCTCGATGCCGGCTCGGATATTATTGAAACCAATACCTTCAATAGTACCGCAGTGTCTCAGGCCGACTATGGCATGCAAGACCTAGCCTATGAGCTGAACAAAGAAGGCGCTGCTCTGGCGCGTAAAGTGTGCGATGCCAAAACGGCTGAAACGCCAGACAAACCACGTTGGGTGGCGGGTGTTTTAGGACCAACCAGCAAAACATTGTCTTTGTCTCCTGATGTAAACAACCCTGGTTATCGAGCAGTTACCTTTAATGAACTGGTCGATGACTACAAAAATGCCTCGCGCGGTCTCATTGAAGGTGGTTCAGACTTAATCCTTATTGAAACCATTTTCGATACGTTAAACGCCAAAGCCGCTATCTTTGCAATCCAAGCCGTATTCGATGAAATTGGTTACAAACTGCCTATCATGATCTCTGGAACCATCACCGATGCCTCTGGCCGAACCCTCTCAGGGCAAACCACAGAAGCGTTCTTTTATTCGGTACGCCATGCACAGCCGATCAGCGTTGGTTTAAACTGCGCCTTAGGTGCATCAGAGCTGCGTCCTTATTTAGAAACTCTATCGTCTATTGCCGACTGTCACGTATCCGTTCACCCGAACGCTGGCCTACCCAACGAGTTCGGTGAATACGAAGAAACGCCCGAAGAAATGACTGCCGTCGTAAACGAATTTGCCGAAAGTGGCTTTGTGAATATTATTGGGGGTTGCTGCGGAACCACACCAAAGCACATTTCAATGATCAATGAAGCCATGGCTAACCACTCTCCTCGCAAAATACCGACACTCACGCCACAAATGAAGCTTTCTGGGTTAGAGCCGTTTGTTGTCAGCGATGCATTAAATTTTGTGAATGTGGGCGAACGTACCAATGTTACTGGCTCGGCTAAATTTAAGCGTTTAATTAAAGAAGAGCTCTACGATGAAGCGCTCGATGTGGCGCGTGAGCAAGTGGAAAACGGCGCGCAAATCATCGATATCAATATGGATGAGGGCATGCTCGAATCCAAAGAAGCGATGGTTCACTTTCTTAATCTCATTGCCTCGGAACCTGATATTTCACGTGTGCCTATCATGGTCGACTCCTCTAAATGGGACATTATTGAAGCGGGTTTACAGTGTATTCAGGGCAAAAGCATTGTTAACTCTATTTCGATGAAAGAAGGCGTTGAAAACTTCTTAGCGCAGGCCGAATTATGTCGCCGATATGGTGCCGCCGTTGTGGTTATGGCTTTTGACGAAGTCGGCCAGGCCGATACCAAAGAACGAAAAATTGAAATCTGTCGTCGCAGCTATGAACTACTGGTCGACAATGGTTTCCCTCCTGAAGATATAATTTTTGACCCCAATATTTTTGCAGTTGCCACGGGTATTGAAGAACATAATAACTACGCGGTAGATTTCATCGAAGCGACCAAGTTCATTCGCGAAAACCTGCCTTATGCCAGTGTCAGTGGCGGCGTATCAAACGTGTCGTTTTCTTTTCGTGGCAACAACGCAGTGCGAGAAGCGATTCACTCCGTGTTTCTCTACCATGCTTGCAACGTTGGCATGAATATGGGCATTGTGAATGCTAGTCAGCTGGTAATTTACGATGATATCCCTGATGAGCTCCGCGAGCTGGTTGAAGATGTCATTCTAAACCGACGCGCCGACGCAACCGATCGGCTGCTCGATATTGCTGATAAATACCGAAACGACGGTCAAACGGCTGAAAAGGTCGAGCTCGAATGGCGCTCTTTCGACGTGAAGAAGCGAATTGAATACGCGCTCGTGAAAGGTATTACCAGCCACATCATTGAAGATACGGAACTGGCCAGATTAGAAGCTCCACGACCCATTGAAGTCATCGAAGGACCGCTCATGGACGGCATGAACGTGGTAGGTGATTTATTCGGCGCGGGTAAAATGTTTTTACCGCAGGTTGTTAAATCGGCACGTGTTATGAAGCAAGCCGTTGCGCACCTTATTCCTTATATTGAAGCGGAAAAAGACGAAGGCCGTCAGTCGAACGGTAAGATCCTTATGGCCACCGTGAAAGGCGATGTTCATGACATTGGTAAGAATATCGTCGGAGTTGTTTTAGCCTGTAATAACTTTGAAGTTATTGATCTTGGGGTCATGGTGCCGGCTGAAAAAATCATAAGCACCGCTATTGAAGAAAAAGTCGATGTGATTGGTTTGTCTGGTCTTATTACACCGTCCCTCGATGAAATGGTTTACTTTGCACGTGAATTACAGCGCCGTGACCTTAAGTTACCGCTGTTAATTGGTGGTGCAACTACATCTAAAGCCCATACGGCGGTTAAAATTGAACCACAATATAAAAATGATGCCACCGTGTATGTTTCCGACGCTTCACGATCTGTATCGGTTGTGCAATCGTTAATCTCGCCCGATCAGAAAGCTGACTTTACCGCAAAAATTCACGCGGAATACGATGTCGTACGTGAGCGTAACAAGAACCGAAAATCAAAAGCCCTACACACCTATGAGGCGGCAACAGAGAACACCTCTGAAATTGATTGGGGCAGTTACACGCCCCCTACCCCAAGCTTTACCGGCGTAAAGACTATAGATGACATAGAGTTGTCTGATCTAGTCGATTTTATTGATTGGACCCCATTTTTTATTACTTGGGAACTGCACGGTAAATTCCCGAAAATATTGTCTGATGTCAAAGTTGGCGAGGCCGCAACCAACCTCTACAACGATGCCCAAGCCATGTTAAAGACAATCATTGAAGAAAAGTGGATCGAGCCAAAAGCCGTTATTGGATTTTGGCCTGCGAATACCAGCGCACCCGATACCATTACTCTAGAAGCTGATGGTGCTCAGGTGAATCTTGAGCACTTACGTCAGCAAACGATGAAACCTGAAGGGCAACCCAATTATTCGCTCGCCGACTTTATAGCGCCCTCAGAATTTGCTCAAGACTATGTGGGTGGCTTCGTAGTGACTACCGGGCATGGCGTTGAAGAGAGAGCAAAAGCCTATGAGCAAAACAGCGATGACTACAACAGCATTTTACTGAAATCCTTGGCCGACCGTTTGGCTGAAGCGTTAGCGGAATATATGCATCAGCGGGTTCGTACACAGCTTTGGGGCTACGCACCGAATGAATCACTTTCGAACGATGAATTAATCAAAGAACGTTATAAAGGCATTAGACCTGCCCCTGGCTACCCGGCCTGCCCTGATCATACAGAAAAGCGGAAGTTGTTTGACTTATTACAAGCTGAGAAAAACACCGGTGTTGAACTCACCGACAGCTTTGCCATGACGCCTGCTTCCGCCGTTTCGGGTTGGTACTTTAGCCACCCAGAGGCGAAATACTTTGGCGTTGGTAAGATCACCAAAGATCAGGTAGAGGATTACGCAACTCGGAAATCGATGAGCCTAGTCGAAGCAGAGCGATGGTTGTCTCCATTACTGGCTTATGAACCCGCCGTATAACCCACTGCCTTAAAGCGTCATTTTTACCAAGATGTAAAAATGACGCTAATACTAAAGCATTAACCAATCCCTGATTTTTTGAACGGAGTTCAACGCGCAGCTCAAAATGCTGTGCTATATTGAAATACTCAATCTTGAGTAGTTTTTTTTATGCCAAACAAGTTCCGCCCGCTCAATGCAATACCCGTCGTTTTTGTGGTCTCGGTCATTGCAATCATTTTAGCGGGTTTCGCACTTAAGTGGTCAAACTTTAACGATTTACTATCGCGTGACCACCCTGAATTTATTGATCTTGACTACGGTTTTACCAGAACCACGCAATCGGTAAACCCAGAAAAATTAGATGCGCTAGAATTTTCTCAAAGCAAACTCAATTCGATCAAACCTAAATATGGTGATCATACCGATTGGCACAAATTCACGCTGACCAATAAAGATACAAAAAGCAGCAGTTTGGTGGTTAAATTTGATAACCCCATGATCGATAACATAGACATTTATCGTTTTCGTTCCAGCACTCAAACCTACGTTCTAGAAAAACAAATAGGCGACCTTCTTAAAAACATTCCAGTCGATGAAAGAATTGCCTCGGCTTATCAGTTTTCACTGCGACCGATGGAAAGCCGAACTTTTATTGTAGCGAGCCAAACATTAGGCTCCCCTAAACTCCCTATTGTCATTTTTACGAAAGATGAGTTTTCAGATTACCAGCGAATCGAGTTTTTGATTTGGGGTACTTTTATTGGAATTGCCATGCTCATGGCAATTTATAATTTAGTGCTGTATCAAGGCGTAAGAGATTTAACCTACTTAGCCTACATTGGTTATGTTATTGCTATTTTGGTCAATTTAGGTGTAATTCACGGCTATGGTTATTACCTATTTAAAGAACCGGTTCAACTTTTCTTAAACCAGCACATTCTTCCTCAAAATGCACTACTGGCATTAATGACCATATTTTTTGCAGTTAACTTTTTAAAGTTTAACCGCAGCTATACCAAGATGCACCGCTACTACTCTATTTTAAGTGCTTGCTTAGCCATTTACTTTGTCTTCTCATTTTTTATTCCAGAATATCTAACGGTACCCGTTTTTTCCGTGCTTCAGCTTTCGCTGTATATTTTGGCTTATAAGATGGTAACTTTTAAAATCAAAGAACGTTTTAGTTGGAGTAAATATTACGTCATTTCTTGGTTACCCCTATTCATAGGTGCCGGGGTTGGTTTTGCGTTATTTACCGGAAATGCACCCTATAATTTTTGGACGCGGTACGCATTTTTGTTCTCAGCCATTTTCGAAATGACGTTAATTTCAATGGCCCTTGCTGAAAGACTCGGAAACACTGAAAGCCAACGACTTTACCAAGCCACACATGAAAGCAAATTTGGTTTTGCTAACGACGGCCTATTACAAAAAACCATAAACCGATTACAAGAGGGCATTCCCAAAGAACCCATCAGTTTAATTACCGTTGAAATCACCAATTACAATGTTATTGCCCCCTATTTAACAGATAAGCAGTTGTCGGTGATGATATTCGGATTAGCCAATTACATTGTTAGCCAGCTCAAGAGTACGTTACCGGTCATTGAACTCGACGAAGTCAACAATAAAAACGGCGCTATTGCCCTGGCACGAGGCGACTTATTGTCTATTTTGGTGAATACAGACGATTACATCAATATTGAAGACGCCTTGAAACGACTCAGCGATCTAGAGAACTTCAATCCTGTGCAAGGCTCTATCCCCTATCGCATTCATTGTATTTTCGGTGCCGCTATCGTTGATGCAAAAGAAACGAACCAGTTCGATTTAATCAACCAAGCGAAGCAAGCCATTACTCAAGCAAAAGAAAAAGATGTTCCTTATTTTATTTACAGCCCAGAATCCGATTTAATCAGTGAACGCCGAATCAAGCTGGCGTTAGATCTAGCCAATGCGATTCGCAACAACGAATTAGAGCTTTATCATCAACCTCAACTTTTTTCTAATCAAACCCATATCACGCCGAGTGAATTACTGATTCGTTGGAAGCACCCACTTTATGGCTTTATCAGCCCCGATGAGTTTGTCATGATCGCGGAAGAAACAGGTTTAATTAACCACTTAACCACATGGGTTATCACACGCGCGGCAAAACATGCAAAAGCATTAGTCACATTTGGCATACACGATTTTCATTTCGCCATAAATGTCTCGGCGCATGACTTATCAAAAGACGGATTCTGCCATGAAATTTGTAATATCTTTAAACGACACAATTTGCTCACTAATCAATTCACATTAGAACTCACCGAAACAACTCACTCTCTCGACAGCGAAACATTTAATAAAAATTTATTTGATTTAAGTGAAGCTGGCTTTAACTTAGCCATTGATGACTTTGGCACGGGCTATTCTTCTCTGACTTACGCCAGTGACCACCCTTTTGATGATATAAAAATAGACAAGCAATTCATTCAAGACTTCTTTAACTCAGAGAAGCACCAAGCGATTGTAAAAGCTACGATAACGATGGCGAAGAATCTTGACTTAAACGTAACAGCGGAGGGTATTGAAGACGGTGTAACGCTTGAGCTGTTAAAAGAGTTAGGATGCGATAAGTTACAAGGCTACTATATCGCCAAACCGATGCCCTTTAATGAGTATTTAAAATGGCGCTCACCTAATTTTGAAACACACACAAAAATAGGTGAGAACCTAACTTTAGATTTTAACGAAGAACCGTCTAGTCAGCGTCAATAACGCCGCGACGAATTTGATCTTCTTCGATAGATTCAAACAACGCTTTAAAGTTGCCTTCGCCAAACCCTTCGTTGCCCTTACGCTGGATAATCTCAAAAAACACAGGGCCAATAACGGTGTTCGTAAATATTTGCAACAGTATGCCCGAATCTTCTGGAGCGCCGTCTATTAAAATATTTAAATCTTTCAAGTCTTGCAGTGGCTCTGAATGCCCAGGAACACGATCATCAATTTTTTCATAGTATGTATCGGGCGTTGTCATGAAATCTACACCACGAGCGCGCAGTCTTCTGACGGTGTCGTATATATCTTCGGTAGACAACGCAATGTGCTGAATGCCTTCGCCTTTATATTCTTTCAAATACTCTTCAATTTGCGATTTATCGTCTGAAGATTCGTTAATAGGAATACGGATTTTTCCGCACGGAGACGTCATTGCTTTCGAGGTTAGCCCAGTTAGCTTGCCTTCAATGTCGAAATAACGAATTTCTCGGAAGTTACCAATGCGCTCGTAAAAATCGGCCCAGTTTGCCATGTTGCCGCGCATAACGTTATGCGTTAAATGATCTAAAACCTCTAAACCCACGCTGTTTTCAGCTAAGCGCGACTCCCAATCTGGGTAAAATTCGAAATCTACTTCATAAATAGTCTGATCACCGTAACGATCTACAAAGTATAAGGTTGAATCTCCAATACCATAAACACCAGGGATATTAAGCTCCATCGGTCCTATTTGGCCCTGGAATGGCTTCGCACCGCTTTTAATCGAGTGCGCCATGGCATGAGCCGCATCTTTTACACGAAACGCCATACCGTTAACACTAGGACCATGCTGTGAAGCAAACTCTTCAGCGTGAGAATCTGGCTCACCATTTACAATAAAGTTAATATCGCCCTGCTTATACAACCAAGCTTGCTTGTTTCGGTGCTTGGCTATTTCAGCAAAGCCAAGGTCTGAGAACAGTGCTTTTAAATCGCTCAAGCCTTTTGCGGTCGGCGCTGTGTATTCAACAAATTCAAAGCCATCGGTTTGTAATGGATTTTGTAATCCGTTCATAGTCAAATCGGCCATGGGGCTCTCCAGTTCTTGTCATTATTTTATGGGCACTGCACTACACAGTTACGGGAAATAAATTTGAACTGAAACCGATTAAAAAGCCAGCTTCACAGGTAAGATGGTTTTGACCGATGTAAAGGAAAGTTGGCAACACATTGTAACCATTCACTTACAGCTTAAATACTTTATTGAAAGGTGAGGTGTTTTAGCTTTTATATCGGGATAAAAAACTAAAACACCCAGATTATTTCAGCCTTATGAGGCGTGCTTACCAATGCGATATTCGCGGAGTTTATTAGCAATCGCCGTATGAGATACGCCAAGCTTTTTGCCTAGCTGACGGCTGCTTGGGTAAGCTGGGTACAATCGCTTTAAAAGCTCCGATTCAAACCGCTTCATGGCTTCGTCTAAGCTGCCTTCAAAGTTTTCATCAACATAACCCCAACCATTGGTGAAGCTCGGCAGTTGCAAATGTTCAGGCTCTAACGTATCACCTTCAGTTAACGAAACGGCTCTTAACAGGGCATTTTCCATTTGCCGCACATTGCCAGGCCAAGGGTACTGGGCAATGGCGTTTTGACACGCTTGAGACATTTTAATGCGCTGCCGTTGCGGTTCAGCGAAGCGTGCAATAAAGCGTTCGGCCATAGGCATAATGTCAGATTTTCGCTCACGCAATGCCGGTATATGCAGTGATAATACGTTTAAGCGGTAAAACAAATCTTCTCGGAATTTCCCCGACTGACACAAATCGAGTAAATCGGCTTGCGTAGCACAAATGATGCGAACATCGGCGGTATATTCGGCCTCGTCACCAACACGGCGGTAAGAACCATCTTGCAATAAGCGCAAAAACTTAGATTGCAGCAGCTCAGACATGTCGCCAATTTCATCTAAAAATACGGTGCCACCTTCGGCTAACTCGACGATACCTTTCTTTTCACTTGTAGCGCCTTCAAAAGCGCCCGCAGCATAGCCAAACAGTTCACTTTCAGCCACGTTGTCGGGCAGTGCGGCACAATTTAGCACTAGAAATGGCTTATCTTTGCGTAAACTGTGTTGATGACAAGCTTTAGCGAGCAGTTCTTTGCCGGTTCCTGTCTCACCCGTAATGAGCAGTGGCGCGTCTAGCCCAGACATTCGTTTAGCTTGGCGAATGACTCGCTTCATGCCTTGGCTTTCAGCGATTAACATTTCAAACTGCCCAGTTTGCTTATGATAAGCGGTCATTTGTCGACCTAGCCGCTCAGGGGACTTAAAGGTGATGACACCACCTGCAAATAATGGCTCACCTTCGGTTTGATCAATGTGTACAGGGTAGACATCGGCCAGAAACGTTCGGCCTTTTAGCTGAACATTGGCGGCATCGGAGGTGGTTTCAGGGTGATTCAACCATTTATTAAAGTTAAACCCCTTTACCCAGGTTTTAAGCAGTTTTCCGCGCACTTCTTCATGGGATACATTGAGTATATCGAGTGCTGCGTCATTGGCTAATACCACATAGCCTTTAGAATCTATCGAAATAACCGGTTCTGGCAAGGTTTCGAGTAAGGTTTGCATTTCTTTTTGCTCGCGCTCAAGCGGCATGTATGGCACTAGAGATACATCATGAACACCCGGAATCATTCGCATTTCAGGCATTAAATGCTGAAACTCTTCAAACTCTAAATTTGGGAAATTCAAATAGATTTCACCACTGGGATCGATCTCAATGCCACGCAAATCGATTTCATGGTTCACTAAAATATCGAGAATCTCGGCGCAGATACCGAGCCGGGAATTACACTTTATATATAGGCGCATGTCAGCTCTCTCAGGCAACAATATGGATCAATGCAACGGCTTTGTTGCTCAATCCTTTGTAATTATTTATGTGCAGACACGAAAGTTGCCTGAAAGCGCTATTTTTGTCAATTAATATTTACAACTATTCAGTCCCAAGCAGCTGATCTGTCTTAGCCGCGCAAATAAAGTCGTTTTTATGTAATCCGTTAATCGCATGTGTCCACCAGCGAACGATTACTTTGCCCCATTCAGTCACTATTTCAGGATGGTGGCCTTCGTTCTCAGCTAATTCTCCAACTTGATTGGTAAAAGCTAAGGCTTGGCGAAAGTTCTTAAACTTATACTGACGCTCTAATTGCAGCACGCCATCAATGACCGCTGGTGCCCAATCTGGAATCTCACGCATCAATGACGCTAATTCTTCATCACTGACTTTCGGAGCATCGGCTTGGCACGCTTCACACTGTTGATTGGCTAATGTCATATCTATATCCTTAATTTTGAAGAGATTTCGGTTCGAAACGAGGCGGCAGCATGGGCAATTTCTGAGCCTCGCGCACCGCTTTCATAATGTCTGTTTTGGCAATATCAAACAATTGATCAATAGAATCTAAGTAGAAATATACGGGTTGAAGAATGTCTATTCGGTATGGCGTTCGCAATACCGTCATCATATCAAACGGCTCTCTGTCTGCCTTGTCACTCGCGTAAGCAAATTCGGTTTCTTTCGGCGAAGAAAGGATACCACCGCCGTATATTTTACGTTCTCCAGAATGGTTTTGAAGCAAACCAAACTCGACCGTAAACCAATACAACCTCGCCAAATACACTCGCTCCTCTTTGCTCGCCGCCAGCCCTAATTTGCCGTAGGTTTCTGTAAACTGAGCAAAGGCTGGGTTGGTTAACAAAGGACAATGGCCGAAAACTTCATGAAAAATATCCGGTTCTTGCAAATATTCCAGTTCTTCTGGGCTTCGAATAAAGGTGGCTACGGGGAACTGTTTGTTGGCCAGCAGCTCAAAGAACCTAGAAAAATTGATCAAAGCCGGCACCGCAGCGGTGCGCCACCCCGTTTCTTTAAGCAATACTTTATCGACATCAGCCAACTGAGGGACTTTATCGTACTGCAGACCCAAGGCTTTAAAGCCATCTAAATACTCTTGGCAGGCTTTATCTTCTAACGTTGGGTATTGCCGTTGAGACAAGGCATGCCATGTTTGATGTTCATTACTCGACCAAGCCACAAACCCATTCGGATCGGGTTGATGCGCCACATACTGAGACGTTTTAGACATAAATTTGGCTCACTGTTGTTGTAATTATTAGTCAGCCTATTTCGAACGTAGTTGATGAAAAAGTACAGTTTTTAGGTGTTTTAGATCCCTACAATTGCGTCAATTTTGCTGAACAGTTTTTAAGATTTGTTGACAACACAGCTAACGCCCCCATTCCATAACGCCTTTTGGGCTACTCGTACTTTCAAGCTGTGAATTGATGTCAACTTCAGACCATGCCGTTTCAACAATGTCTCTTAACTCAACCCTTGGGTATTGCTTAATCCAGCTGGCCAACAGTTTGGGAACATCGGGGTAGCGCACTTGAGTCGCCTTAGCCGTTGTCAAAAAGTAACATATAGACTTTGCATCAATATGGTCGGTCACATCACCCCACCCGAGCGTTTTTAACGCTTCGGCATTTGAAAGCTGTTCGACTTGCCCTGCTAAAGGCTTAACTAATAATCGTTTGCCAAGGTGTATGCACTCTGAGGCCAATTCAAAACCTGCGTTACAAATGACAGAGTCGCAGGCTTGCAAACTGTCTTTAAAGCCCGTCACCGAAAACCCTTTTACGTGAACGTTTCCATAGAATCCACCGTCGATATCTCTTGCATGCACAATGAACCGAAACGGTAACTTATTTAATGTTTTGATTACCTCTGTTGTAGATTCGAAAGGTAAATAAACGAGTGCGACTTTTGATGATGGAGCATTTATTGTCGAGAACGACTGCTGCTCGATAATTGGTGGCAGTATTGGCTGGTTAAAATGATGCCAATGCACCCCGATGGCCTCACTCACGGGTGCAAACCACTTCATTATGGCGTAGCTGGCAAAGGCGTTTTTTGTTTTTGGAATATCGTGTAGAAAAGCGTACTGATGCCCTAACCCAATACACGACACTTTTTTAACTTTCGCAGCCCATGCCACAACGGGCTCAAAGTCACTAATGACTAAATCATATTGTTCTGGTTTTAACGCCTGTACATCTTTTAAAAGCTTGGTAAAGGACGCTTGTGACACAGTTTTTATTGGGTCAACCTGGCCGGATTTTATTGAAAAACTCAACCCTTGAAAGCATTGATAATCGCCAAAGACTTCCATACCAAAGTATTCTTCTCTAGGTCGACCAGAAAATACCCAATCGACTTCAATTCCTTGGGCTAACAGCGCCTTTTGCATTGCTCTGGCTCGTGTTAAATGACCATTGCCGGTGCCTTGAACGCCATAAAGAATTTTCATGACCAACCACCCATCAAGAGTGCCCAAGTGCCTATTAGACTGCCTAAAGCGGCTCCCATGATTGTATCGAATGGGAAGTGCACGCCCAGTAACACTCTTGAATAAGCGACTAAAACCGCCCAACTGTAAAACACCCCTGTAAGCGCTGGATAATAGCTGGCCATCAAGGTGGCAAACAAAAATGCCGCTGAAGTATGGCCCGAAGGGAAACTGAACTGGTCACTGGGCTGTATTAAACTCTTAAAGTCGGAAATCGAATTCGCGGGTCGATTTCTTTTCAGACTGTTTTTTAAAATAAAGTAACAAAGGCGCTCAATGGCTATCGCACAAAGGGCTATTTGCACAAAAAGCAAACTTGCGGAAGTGTATTGCAGCCCAATGATGATCAATACCAACAGATAGCCTTCACCATCGGCTGATTTTGAAATAAAACGTGCCAAGGCTTGATAAGCGGCATGAGAACGTTGTCGATCGAGGCAGTGAAACAACCGTAAGTCGGCTGCGCTTAATTGATTTAGTAATTTCATAAAAAAGCCCTCTTCAATTGAGGGCTATTAAGTCAGAGCACTGTGACACTTATTTGACCGTTTTATAAAACTATTATGACAACCTTAACGATTCGGCGTAAAAGTAGACGATTCAAAAAATTTAGCCAATTGCTCAATGCGCTGCGATAGCTCATTCGGCTTATAGGCTTTAGGTGGCACGGCCCCCCAAACTGGGTTTGGCCAAGCGGCATCGCTCTTTTTTCGTAGAATATGGTGAATATGCAGCTGAGGTACTACGTTTCCTAACGCACCGATGTTCATTTTGTCACCTTGGTAGCCATTCATGAGTCTTTCTGCCACGAATGAGCTTTCCCAGATAAACTGCTCTTGGTCATCTCCATCGAGCTCGTACAACTCGGTCACGTCTTGACGTTGAGGAACCAAAATTAACCAAGGATAATTGGCATCTTTCATCAGTAAAATTTTACATAACGACAAGCTGCCAATTTCAACGCAATCACTTTTTAAACGATGATCTAACTCAAACATAAAATTACCAATAGAAAACGATATCAATGACAGACTATACTCAATTCTACGTTAACTATTCAACAATTGAGGGTTCAAAGCATCAATAATGCCTTTTATTCATCATAAAACATGGAGTGACCACCCTGCTGATGTTGAGCACCTTACCTCCAACCCTTTTGTGTCTTCACCTTTTATTAATGCCTGTGAGCAAGCTCAGGTCACGGATGTGCGATCTGGCTGGCAACCTCACCATATCAAAGGAACCGTAAATGAAGGCCACATAGCGGTACCTTGCTATATAAAATCTCACTCTTGGGGAGAGTATGTTTTTGATTGGGCATGGGCTGAGGCCTACCATCAACATGGTCTTGAATATTATCCCAAACTGCTTATTGCTGCGCCCTTTACGCCATCGGTGGGCCCTAGGCTTTTGGGAGCTCAGTCTCTAGAAAGCGTCTCAACATTAGTGTCGCACCTTAAGCACCATTGCCTAGCGCATGAATTTAGCGGGTTTCATATTCTTTTTGCGTCTGAGCATGAGCAGCATTGGCTCAGCCAGTTAGATTTACTGGAACGTCACGATGTTCAATTTCAATGGAATAATAAGGGTTATAACGGCTTTGAGGATTTCCTTGCCACCTTTACCTCTCGAAAGCGTAAAAACGTCCGCAAAGAACGAGCCTCCATTGAGGAGCAGAATATAGAATTAAGAACACTAGAAGGTTCGGCCCTGACCACAGCCGATATGGACGCCTTCTATTACTTTTATCACGCCACCTACCTTAAACGGGGTCGCCAAGGGTATCTAAATCGCGCATTTTTTGAAGCCATTCACCAAACCATGGCTGAAAACCTCGTCTTGTTTATGGCCTATAAAGACAACAAACCCGTTGCTGGCGCTTTATGTTTTAAAGACGGCAAAAGCTTATATGGTCGATATTGGGGGTGTATTGAAGAGTTTAATAATCTGCATTTTGAAACGTGCTATTACCAAGGCATAGAGTATTGTATCGCCAATAATCTTCAACATTTTGATCCTGGTACGCAAGGTGAACACAAACTGGCGCGAGGTTTTGAGCCGAAAATCACACGATCGTTTCATTGGTTAGCTCATGAAGGATTCATGGAAGCCGCCCAAGCGTTTTGCGAGCAAGATCGAAGCCATACACACTTGTATTTCCAACAAACAACACAATCATTGCCATTTAAACAACCTAATAAGGACAACTTATGAAGTTTTTGCACTCAATGGTTCGAGTGACCGATTTAGATGCCTCAATTCACTTTTACTGTGACTTACTCGGTCTCAAAGAAATAAAGCGCAACGACTACCCAAAGGGAAAGTTTACGCTGGTATACCTTGCGACCGCACCTGGCGAGCCAGAAGTAGAGCTGACCTATAATTGGGACAGCGATGAAGTGTATAAAGGTGATCGTAACTTTGGCCACCTGGCGTTTGAAGTCGATAACATTTATGACCTCTGCCAACACCTAATGGACAACGGCGTGACCATCAATCGCCCGCCGCGTGATGGTCATATGGCCTTTGTACGAAGTCCAGACGGAATCTCTATAGAGCTGTTACAAAAAGGCGATAGCTTACTTCCTCAAGCGCCATGGCAAGATATGCCTAACGTAGGTGAGTGGTAACTCACCTTAACGACCCGAAGGCTTCTAACTTTGGGTCGTTGCCTATACAATTGCGCATTCGTTTGTAACTTGTTTAAAAGGAACGCTCAATGCGCGCAAGTCGATATCTTTCTGCGACGGTTAAAGAATCTCCAGCTGATGCCGTAATTATCAGCCATCAATTGATGTTACGTGCTGGTTTAGTCCGTAAATTAGCCTCTGGTTTATATACTTGGCTACCCACGGGCTTAAAAGTTTTACATAAAATTGAAACCATCGTACGTGAAGAGCTTGATCGCGCTGGCGCTCTAGAAGTCTTAATGCCCACGGTACAACCGGCGGAGCTTTGGCATGAAACGGGCCGTTTCGATGCCATGGGTGGCCAGATGCTCAAAATGAAAGATCGCCATGATCGTGATTTTGTCTATGGCCCTACGCACGAAGAAGTGATCACCGACATCGCTCGTAATGAATTATCCAGTTACAAGCAACTGCCAATGAATTTCTATCAAATTCAAAATAAATTCCGTGATGAGTTTCGCCCGCGTTTCGGTGTTATGCGCTCACGTGAATTTATCATGAAAGATGGTTATTCATTCCATGTTGATCAAGAGTGTTTAAATAAAGAATACGACAACATGTACCAAGCCTATTGCCGTATTTTTGACCGGTTAGGGTTAGAGTATCGCCCTGTGTTGGCCGATTCAGGTGATATGGGTGGCGATGCATCTCATGAATTCCAAGTGTTGGCTGATTCAGGTGAAGATTACATTGCTTATTCTGATAGCAGTGACTTTGCCGCAAACGTAGAACGGGCCGAAGCGGTTATGCCAGCTGGCGAACGAGCTGCGCCAAGTGCAGAAATGACGCTGACCGACACGCCAAATGCAAAAACCATCGCCGATTTGGTTGAGCAATTTAACCTGCCAATCGAAAAAACCATCAAAACATTGATCGTTGAAGCCAGCGAAGACTCTGAACATGATTTAATTGCACTTATTGTGCGTGGCGATCACGAGCTAAATGAAATTAAAGCTGAAAAACTAGAGGGTGTTAAATCGCCACTGGAAATGGCCTCTGAAGAAAAAATTCGCGACGTCATCGGTGCAAACCCAGGCTCACTTGGTCCTGTAAATTTACCGATTCCATTTATTGTTGACCGTGCTGTCACATTATTATCTGATTTTGGTGCCGGTGCGAATATCGATGGTCAACATTTCTTCAATGTAAACTGGGACCGAGATGTCAGTTACAGTCGAGTTGAAGACATTCGCAACATTGTTGAAGGCGACCCAAGCCCATGCGGTAATGGCACCTTAAAAATACTAAAAGGTGTTGAAGTAGGTCATATTTTCCAGCTCGGCGATAAGTACACCAAAGCGTTAAAAGCCGATGTACTCGATCAAAACGGAAAAGCTAAAACCATGTTGATGGGTTGTTATGGTATCGGTATTACCCGTATTGTCGCTGCCGCTATTGAGCAAAACCATGATGACAAAGGCATTATTTGGCCAGATGCTATCGCGCCTTTCCAAGTGGGTATCGTGCCACTGAATGCGCATAAATCTCCTGAAGTTATGGAAGTTGCTGAAAAACTCTACACGCAGCTACAAGAACTTGGCTTTGAAGTGTTATTGGACGATCGTGACAAAAAGACCAGCCCAGGTGTGAAATTCGCCGATATGGAACTCATCGGTATTCCGCACCGGATTGTCGTCAGTGACCGTGGCCTTGCCGATGGTCTAGTAGAATACAAAGCCAGAAAAGACGCAGACAAGTCTGAAGTTAATCTGGATGAAATCATCGCGTTAATTCAGTCTCAGACAAACCGCTAAACAGCGCGTTAGTCGCTAATAAGAGTTTATGGGTCGCACGCCCATAAACTCATCTTTTCGTCTTATACCCCTGCCCTAGAGCCTTCAGTTCATTAAAAGTCTGTTTTACACTCGATCCAATAAAGTCTACTATTTCAGTAACACCTGAACGCTTTCAGGTCGGTATTATAAAAAAAGGAAACACATTATGAGCAACAACGCGATTACAGTAGCCGATTGTATGGTTCCGGCACGTTTAACCGTCACGCCACAAACGACCATTCGAAAAGCCGTGGAAGAGATGTTAAGAACGCAGCTCATTAGTGCGCCAGTCGTCGATGAAAAAGGAATGGTGTGCGGTTATATTTCAGAGCAAGATTGCTTACGCCACATGATCAGCGGCAGTTATTACAATGAAGAGAGCGGCTTAGTCAGTGATGTTATGCAGCATGAAGTGCTGTTTGCTGAGTCATCGATGGATATCATCGATTTAGCTCACCTAATGTGCGGCGCTAAACCTAAAAAGTACCCAGTTTGCGAAGACGGCAAACTCGTTGGTGTCATTACGCGTTCACACATTATGAAAGCATTATTGGAATCGACCGAAGACTAATCTCAGCGCTCCGCTTTTCTTTTAGCGACATTTTAATAGGAATGAATCGCGGAGCAGTATCAACTCGTAATCGACTCGAATATCATTAGAATACAGATTGTTTATCTATTCTTGGAGTTTGACGTCGATGCTACCTCGTTTGCACCAGCTTACTGCTGTACAAAAAACATACTTAGATTATTTAGATGCAGCAAAAAACGCGGGCTTTAGCGGCGACTTAAACCCCGATTACGCACATCGAACGGTTCTCTCCACCGACAACTCGATTTATCAGGTCTTGCCTCAGGCCGTCGTTTTTCCGAAATCAACCGCCGACATACAAACTTTATTGACGCTTATAGCAGAACCCCAGTGGCAACACATTGTTCTTTCGCCTAGAGGGGGTGGCACAGGCACCAATGGTCAATCTCTCACCGATGGCATCGTGGTAGATTTATCTAAACACATGAACACTATTTTAGAAATAAATGCCGAACAAGGTTGGGCGCGCGTCCAAACCGGAGTCGTTAAAGACCAGCTGAATAAAGCACTGAAAGCGCACAACTTATTTTTCGCTCCGGAACTTTCCACCAGTAACCGCGCCACCATCGGCGGCATGATCAATACTGATGCCAGCGGTCAAGGCTCTGTAATGTATGGAAAAACGCGTGACCACGTTTTAGAATTAACCACAGCATTGGTGGGTGGCGATGTTATTCAAACTCAGTCCATCGAAAAACGTAAGCGCCCTCAAACTGGCACAATCGCCAACCTTTACACAGTTGCCGAAGACATTGCTTCTCGTAGAAAAGATGACATAGCCAAAAAATTTCCGCCTTTAAACCGTTGTTTAACGGGTTATGACTTAGCTCACATAGAGGAAAACGAAGACCGTATTAATTTAAACAACCTGTTGTGTGGCTCTGAAGGCACCTTGGGTTTTATCACCGAAGCCAAAATAAATGTACTGCCGATCCCAAAATTCGCCGCACTGGTCAACGTGTTTTACAGCAGCTTCGAATCATCTCTGCGCGATGCGCAAGCCCTGATGCAGGCAACGCCAACTTCCATAGAAACCATAGACAGTACGGTATTGAATTTAGCGCGTGAGGACACCAGCTGGTCTACCGTTGCCGACTACTTTGACGCCAATGAAGCTTTTGTTGATGGTATAAATTTAGTGGAATACACCGCCAATTCCGAAGCCGAATTGGAACAAGGCGTCGCAAGGCTGACACAACTTTTAGACCAACCTTCGGCAACCGCCGTTGGTTATTCTATTGCTTGGGGTGATGACGCGGTCAAGAAAATCTGGGCAATGCGTAAAAAGGCCGTCGGCTTGTTAGGAAACGCAAAAGGCGAAGCACGCCCGGTGCCTTTTGTTGAAGATACTGCGGTACCGCCTGAAAATTTAGCCGATTTTATTATGGAATTCAGAGCGGTACTCGATGCAAATAATTTGCGATATGGCATGTTCGGCCACGTAGACGCCGGTGTTTTACACGTGCGTCCTGCGCTTGATTTAAAAGATAAACAACAAGAATTAGAAATTAGAAAAATCACCGACCAAGTAGTCGAGTTAGTAAAGAAATACAACGGTTTATTGTGGGGGGAGCATGGCAAAGGAGTTCGTTCAGAGTTTGCCCCGGAATTTTTCGGTGATCTTTACCCTGAACTACAATTGATTAAGCGCACATTTGATCCACGTAACCAATTGAACCCGGGTAAAATTGCGACACATGAAGCGGGAATCGAACTATTAAAAATAGATGAAGTCCCTACCAGAGGGTCATTAGATCGCACGATTCCAAGCCAAAGTTGGCATCACTTTAAAGAAGGTATGTACTGCAACGGTAACGGCGCATGCTATAACTTTGATCCAAACGATGCCATGTGCCCATCTTGGAAAGTAACTCGAGACCGACGGTTCTCTCCAAAAGGGCGGGCGTCGTTAGTGCGCGAATGGACTCGATTGCTAGGGAATCAAGGGCTTGATACCGAACAACTGTCAAAAAAAGAAAAGCTAAAACTCCCACTCTGGCATTTTATACCCAGAGCATGGAACAGTTTTTCTAAAAAGCGAGGCCAATATGATTTTAGTCATGAAGTTGCCGAGTCAATGGACGCTTGCTTGGCGTGCAAATCTTGTACGGGCCAATGCCCAATCAAAGTAGATGTGCCCGAGTTTCGGTCTAAATTTTTTCAAATATACTACAGCCGATACTTACGACCGTTAAAAGACTACGTTGTTGGATTGCTCGAATTTATGATCCCGGTCATTTCTAAACAACCGGTCAAGAGCATTTATAACGGGTTAATGCGTAATAAATGGATTACCCGTTTATTGCAAAATGTTGTCGGCATGGTAGATAGCCCACAATTGCACACGTTGAATTTACGAAAAGAATTGCGAAAACGAAAAGTATTGTTCGCCGATGCGAGTATGCTGTCGGCATTGAGCTTGGTTGAGAAAAATAAGTCAGTGGTCATCGTTCAAGATGCCTTCACCAGTTACTTTGAAACCAACATGGTATTAGACTGCATCGACTTACTCCAAACCTTGGGTTTCCGTGTTTGGATGATGCCCTACCATGCCAATGGTAAACCCTTACATGTTCATGGCTTTTTGCACATGTTTAAGTGGGTCGCAAACCGCAATCAACGTAGACTATCGAATATTGCTCACAGTGGCGTTCCAATGATCGGAATGGACCCAGCTATGACGCTGGCATACCGTTCGGAATATGCCAAATACGTCGATGCGGCAATGCCAACCGTTTTACTCATTCAAGAATTTTTAGCGCAACACCTGAGTGTACTGGAAGAAAATCGCACGCAGTTTAAACCCAATACAGCTACGATGCTTGGGCATTGCACTGAAAAAACTAATGCACCCGCCTCTTCTGCTCAATGGGTTGCGGTATTTGACCAACTCAATCAACGCCTAATTCAGAAACCTGTTGGCTGTTGTGGCATGGCTGGCACCTTTGGTCATGAAACCAACAACAAAAAAAATTCGATTGGTATTTATGATCTTTCTTGGCGAGAAGTTGTTGCGAATGAATCGATTGAAACACTCGTAGCGACTGGCTATTCGTGCCGAAGCCAAGTAAAACGGGTGGATCAAAAATCCATTCTTCATCCGGTTCAGTTTTTATTGAAACAAAAAATATAGCTTGCACCGCTTAGTTTATTATCGTTATAATTTTTTAAAACGTCTTGTCGGAGTGCCCTTTTAAGGGGCTGAGACTGCATTGCAGAATTCGCGGAACCTGATCCAGTTAATACTGGCGTAGGAATCAAGATAGAACGCTTGAGTGTATACTTTTACATTGCGTTCGATTTTATTGTGCCATGTTCTTGGCGCTTCCCATTCGACAGACATTCACAAACAAACTGTGGTGATGCTATGTCGAATAATAATTCTCAATCGGTAAACTTTTCTGAAACTTTTTTAAACCAACTTAATGGTCAACCCTTTCCTGCATCAGAGAAAGTGTTCCTAAACGGGTCTGACGGCATTCAAGTCCCGATGCGAAAGATCAGTCAAAGTGATACGTTGCTAGAATCCGCACAGGGTAAAATCAGCTATGAGAGTAATGAAGACATTTATGTCTATGACACCACAGGCCCTATAACTGACAAAAATTGTTTTGTTGATATTCATCAAGGTTTGCCGTTACTTCGAAAACCCTGGATTGCCAATAGAGATGATACGTTAGAGTTCATTGCATCGAATAATCCGGTCACCTCTGCCAATTTTGAACCTCAAACCACCACCTGTTTACGAGCCAAAAAAGGTTCCGCCGTGACTCAAATGGCTTATGCCAAGGCCGGGATTATTACTAAAGAGATGGAATTTGTTGCAATACGTGAAAACTTAAACCGTCAAGCGTATCAATCTGAGCTTTTAAAAACACAGCAGAAGGGTGAGTCTTGGGGGGCAAACATTCCTGATGAGATCACGCCTGAATTTGTGCGTAAAGAAATTGCTGAAGGGCGGGCTATTATTCCCGCAAATGTTAACCACCCAGAACTAGAACCGATGATCATCGGTAGAAACTTTTTGGTTAAAGTAAATGCCAACATTGGCAACTCACCTGTCATTTCAAACATTGAAGACGAAGTTGAAAAATTAGTGTGGTCTACCCGCTGGGGTGCCGACACCCTAATGGATTTATCGACCGGCGATAACATTCACCAAACGCGTGAATGGATTTTACGCAATGCACCGATTCCTATTGGAACCGTACCCATTTATCAAGCTTTAGAAAAAGTAAACGGAATCGCCGAAGATTTAAGCTGGGAAGTATTGCGGGAAACCATCATTGAGCAAGCCAATCAGGGCGTGGATTATATGACACTCCACGCGGGAGTGTTATTGCGCTACATTCCAATGACCGCGAACCGATTAACCGGTATTGTCTCTCGCGGGGGTGCCATCATGGCGAAGTGGTGCTTGGCGCACCATCAAGAAAATTTTATATACAGCCACTTCGAAGAGCTATGCCAAATTTTAAAACAATACGACATTTCCATTTCTTTAGGCGATGGGTTACGCCCAGGGTCTGTATACGATGCCAATGACGAAGCACAGTTTTCAGAATTACGGACCTTAGGGGAACTCACTAAAATTGCTTGGCAACACGATGTTCAGGTGATGATCGAAGGACCAGGCCATGTGCCTCTGCAAATGATTAAGGAAAACATGGATGAACAACTTCGCCATTGCTACGAAGCCCCATTCTACACCTTAGGACCTCTCACTACTGACATAGCTCCGGGCTATGATCATATGACTTCAGCCTTAGGCGCGGCCAACATAGGTTGGTATGGGTGCGCAATGTTGTGCTATGTCACACCGAAAGAGCATCTAGGCTTACCCAATAAAGAAGATGTGAAACAGGGTCTGATCGCCTACAAAATTGCAGCGCATGCCGCTGATTTAGCAAAAGGCCACCCTGGCGCACAAATACGTGACAATGCATTGTCGAAAGCCCGATTTGAATTTCGATGGGAAGATCAATTCAACCTCGCCATGGACCCAATGACCGCACGTGAATACCACGATGCAACGTTACCAAAACCTTCAGCTAAGAAAGCGCACTTTTGCTCAATGTGTGGTCCAAAATTTTGCTCAATGAAACTCAGTCAAGATCTAAAAAGAGATCACAAAGAAGAACAAGTATCATTGAAAACAGTCACTGGTAAAGACATTCAACCAGCCGAAACTCAGACCGACGATGGGTTTAAATCCATGTCTCAGAAATTTAAGGAGCAAGGATCGAACCTATACGTCAATGCCGAGAATGAGGAATGAAAGTAGCCGTAATTGGGGCGGGCGTTGTCGGTAGGTTAACAGCGCTCTCTTTGTTGAACCAAGGGACGCAGGTCAGTCTTTTCGAAAAATCTGAACTCACTTCCAATCACAATGCGGCCTTTGTTTCTGCCGGTATGATCAGCCCCATATCGGAGTCGGCTCATGCACACCCTGAGGTCGTTGATTTGGGGTTTAAAAGCCTCAGCTTATGGCCAAAGATACTTCAAAGAATGGCTGAATATGACCCCTTAGGGCGAGACGTCTATTTTCGAGATGACGGCAGCTTGGTGGTAGCATCGGCTCATGAGCAGCCGGGGCTACAACAATTTCATAATGACATTAAATCAAAGCTGGCTGCTCGCGACGTCGATATAAAACCTTTAACAAATGCGCAGCTAAACAATATTGAACCGGATATTAAAAACAGTCATAGCGCATTTTTACTGCAACCAGAAGCTCAGCTTTGTAATCGCAGTTTTTTAACTGCTTCCACACGTGTCTTACTCGAAGAATGCCATTCGATTTCTCAGCAACAGTTAACCTTGAGCAAAATTAAAAAGCTTCAAGATTCATTTGATTATGTTGTGGATTGTCGCGGTGAAGGCGCAATCGATAAAGAAACCATTCAGCAGGACATCGGCCCACTTCGCGGTGTTCGTGGGGAGGTTATTCGAGTGCACTGCCCCGACGTGTCTTTGAATCGATTTATTCGGGTTATCCACCCGCGACATCCTATTTATATTGTGCCAAAACAAAACAGCACGTTTGTTGTCGGAGCCACAGAAGTTGAATCTAAAAGCACTCACCCCATTACGGTTCGAAGCACATTAGAACTACTCAATACGCTTTACAGTATCAACCCTGCCTTTGCTGAGGCCACAATATTAGAAAGCCACGTGGGTGTTCGAGCGGCCTACTTAGACAATGCCCCTTCTGTTCTAAAAAAAGGCAATTTAATTTCGGCTAATGGATTGTACCGACATGGGTGGTTAACCGGCCCCGCCATTTCTCAAAAAATTGTAAATCACATTCAAGAGAGTAATTGATGCAACTGACCTTAAATGGAAATCCAAAGACTATTGAACATCAATTTTTGTCTGAGCTGATTGAGCATGCCAAGTTTCAATCGCCTTTTGCGGTTGCGGTGAATCATCAGTTTGTTCCGAAGCAACACTACCAAACCACAAAGCTGAACGAAGGTGATCGCATTGATGTCGTCTCACCCATACAGGGAGGATAAGGTGTCTCATTTAACCATTTATAATAATTCGTACGCATCAAGATTGATTGTGGGCACCTCTCGCTACCCATCTCCGTTGCAATTAAAGCAATCCATTGAACAATCAGGAACTAATCTCGTGACGGTATCGTTACGACGACAACAGAACGACCTTCATTCGGCCCAACATTTTATAGATTTTATTCAGCAATCATCGATCGATGTCTTACCCAATACGGCCGGCTGCGAAAGCGTAAAAGAGGCCATGACACTCGCGCACATGAGCCGAGAAATATTTAATACCGATTTAATAAAGCTGGAATTGGTAGCAGATCAGTACCGCCTAGAGCCCGACATGGAAAAAACCCTAGACTGTGCACGCTTGCTTTTATCCGAAGGATTTAAAGTACTGCCTTACTGCACCGATAATTTGGAGTTTTGCGTTGAGCTGGCCACCGTTGGTTGCCAAGTTGTAATGCCGTGGGGTGCACCCATTGGCAGCGGTCAAGGATTACAAAACCCAGAGCATTTAATGCAATTGCGAAAAGAGCTGCCCGATACCACGTTGATCGTCGATGCCGGCATCGGTAAACCTTCACATGCCGCGCAAGCCATGGAACTTGGCTTCGATGGAGTGCTGCTGAATACCGCCATAGCTAAAGCACAAAGCCCGCACAAAATGGCCCATGCCATGAAACTGGCGGTTCAAGCGGGTCGTGAAGCATTTAAGGCGGGAACCATTATTGCTCAGAATTTTGCCACCCCCAGTACCCCAACCTTAGGAATGCCATTTCGTGATTAGCCCTTCATCACACTTACTGATCATCGCAGGATTAGAATCTAATGGTTTTGCTGGCGCACTGAAAGATATCGAAATCGCGGCTCGATTATCTATACCGCCAAGACTCGTTGTTTCTACTCTCACCGCTCAAACTAATCATTCAATGCTGGCCAATGAGCCAACGCCTGCTGCGGTTGTTAAAGCGCAACTTGAGTCTCTTCAAGCGCCACCGAGTTGTATTAAAATTGGTGTACTCCCAAATTCTGACCAAGCTGTTACCATTGCACATTGGCTAAAAAACTTAGGTCCGAATAAACCAAAGGTGGTACTTGACCCAATTAAGCTCAGTAGTAGTGACCGCTCAGCTTTTTCCGATGAAACTCTAGCCAATATCATTTTGCCGTTGATTCCTTATGTGGATGTCATCACGCCAAATCTAAGTGAATATTGTGATTTAACGAACACGCCTAAACCCCTATTTGATCACAAAACGGCTTTTGTTCATTTCAAAGTAGCGTTTCCACTGTTTAGAGGCTGCCTATACATTAAAAGCGCTTTAGTGGATTCCAAAAACAGCCGTGTGACCGACTTATTGATACAACACCATACCCCCACTGAAATACAATACCTGACTCAACACATGAGCGAACTGAATTTACGTGGAACAGGCTGTGTTTTTTCAACCGCTCTAACGTGTGCTTTATTTCAACAACACTCGATAGAAAGTTCTGCAATTTTGGCCAGTGCTTGCTTAACTGAATTGAGAGACTATCAACTGCGATCAACAAAGCCAGATATCGGTTGGCCAATAAATGTGAACTACTACCCTACCGTCAGTCGCCGCGGCCTGCCCACGGTTGCCAGCGCATTTCCTAGAATGGCTGATCAAGCCGGCTTATACCCTATAGTAGATTCTTCGGCGTGGATTGCCAAACTAGCCTCTTGGGGGGTTCGTACCGTACAACTGCGATTAAAAAATAGGAACGCAACCGACATAGAAGCAGAAGTCATCAAATCTGTCGCCATTGCGAAGCAACATCAACTACAGCTGTTTATAAATGATTATTGGCAGTTGGCTATAAAGCACAACGCTTATGGGGTTCATCTGGGGCAGGAAGATTTGCAATCTGCAGATATTGAAAAAATTCACTCCGCCGGTTTACGCTTAGGTATTAGTACGCATGGCGATTATGAATTTTTGATTGCCAAACAATTACGACCCTCCTACTACGCCGTTGGCGCTATTTTCCCCACAAAAACAAAAGACATGTCGGGTAAAATACAGGGCATCGAACGGCTAAAACGCTATTGTTTTTTAGCACAAGAGACTCCAGTGGTTGCCATAGGAGGCATAACGCAGCAAAACATAATTCAGGTACTGTCTGCTCAACCCAATTTCATTGCAATGGTTTCAGCGATCACAGAAGCGAAGGACCCTGAATGTGTGACGAAAGAATTATTAAAGACACTGTCGAGAGGCTAGCGTTTATTGCGTTTAGTTTGATTCTTTTTAAGCATGAGTTTCAACACCCAAAGCAGCACTAGAAACCCTCCGGCTAAATAAAGCAGAACCATCAATTCTGATGAGGCACCTTCGGAGTTCATAAAGCGGGACATGTCTTGAATGCGGTCCCGTTGGTCCATAAATAAACTAAACCCCATACGACCTCCCGTGCTTTTCACGTAACGCTTGTACGCTTAAAAAACGGATATCACTCCGACAATGACAATTGCGTAGCGAGCCGCTTTACCGATGATCAACCAAGCATACGCCTTGCTCCGCGAAAAGTTAAGCGCACCGGCCATTAACGGCAATGCATCACCAACTATAGGTAGCCATGCAAAAAACAAACTTGGGGTGCCATAACGACGAACTTTTACCAGTACATTTGGGTGTTTTTCTTGCACATTGGTTAATTTAGATTCGAACCACGGCGCTGACCAACGCGCCAATTCAAACATGGCGATAGACCCTAAGGCATTTCCGGCGCTCGCAACAACCCAAATGGTGATGTATTGCTCTGATGCGGCCGACACCAGATAGACGACGTAGGCTTCAGATGCCATTGGCCACATTGTTGCCGCGATAAACGCCACAAAAAATAACGTTAACAATTTGATTTCATTCCTTTAGCCATGGCTCGCACAACTTTTAACCCCACTATACTATCTCAATGCCAGAGTATGGCTTGTCATAATATTTAGACAATGCTTGAATAGTCTTTTCACTTCAACAGAAGAGTACCGCATGGCAACGTTTCGATTTTTTGCACTATTAGACCGGCTCCGTTGGATAAAACGCTGGGGGCTTAAACGCAATGTCATTGAAGAAAATGTCATGGAACACAGCTGGCAAGTAGCGACTATTGCGCACACCTTGGCTGAGATTCGGTTTCATGTGTTAAAGCAACCTAGCCATGAATATACCCCTGAACAAGTGGCGACAACGGCACTTTATCATGATTGCAGTGAAGTGATCACTGGCGACATGCCCACTCCGATCAAATATCACTCAACGACAATTCGAAAAGCCTACCAAACCATAGAAGATGAAGCTGAGCATGAGTTGTTTAATCAACTGCCTGAATCTCTGCAGCCTTCTTTCAAGCATCACATGCTGCACAAGCATATTCATCCAGAAGTGGCTAAATTAGTAAAATACGCCGATAAAATCAGTGCTTTCTTAAAGTGCCAAGGTGAGCTGCAAGCCGGGAATGCGGAATTTAAGCAGGCGGCAAAGGTTATTGAGAGTGATATACGAGAAATGAACAGCCCAGAAGTAGACTATTTTATGTCAAACTTTGTGGAATCGTATCAGCTCACCATTGATGAGCTATTGAGCCAACACGATTCTTTAATCGCTCAATCTTGATCTAAGCCAAGCCCGCCAAGAACAAGTGTTTTAATGGTTTTGGTCGCGGTCGCGAAGTCTTCTTCAGTAAGCTCTTCGCGCCCTAGCACCCATTGGATCTGAGTGGCAAAATCCGCATAATGCTGAGTGGCCCCCCACATCACAAAAATCAGATGATTTGGGTCTATTTCTTTAATTTTTCCTGCTTCTATCCAGCCGTAAAAGACTTTAGAGCGGTCGTCTATCCATTCTTTTAAGTCTTCAGATAAGAATTTCTTTAAATACGGAGCCCCTTGGATAATCTCCATGGCAAAGATTCGCGATGCCAATGGATTCGTCTGTGAATACTTCATTTTTTCTTCAATATAAACAGACAGCACTTCTTTAGGATCATCATTTACTGTGGCATTACTGAAAACATGGTTCCAAAGCTCAAGAATATCGGCTAAAAGCACGCCATATAAGCCTAATTTACTTTTAAAGTAATAGAGTATATTAGATTTTGGTAAATTAGCCCGATCGGCAACGGCATTCAAAGAGGTGCCCTTGTAACCGTTGAGGGCAAATTCAATTTCTGCTGCTTGCAGAATTTTGGCTTCGTTTTGCTGGCGAATGCGCCCCGCTTTCTTCGGTGTGCGAAATGCACTGTTTAACTGTTCTTGCGCAGAGTTCACGGTGAGTTTCCTGTAATAGCCGTCTCAAGAGCACTCACTTTACCATAAAATTTTCACTATTAGGACTAAGAACTACGGTAGCCATAAATCGAATGATGCGCCCCCTCCTTCATTGTTTCCTAAAGCAATAAAACCACGCTTCTCATTGTTTTTATGTAAGCCGGCAATTTTCTGACAAAAGAATAACCCTAATCCCGTGGTGCCTGTTTGAAAATCGATGCCATTTTGCTCTTTCACTAGGCTCACCATAGACTCAGGGTATCCATCGCCATCGTCGGTAATTTTAATATTTAACCAGCCGTCAATTTCATCCACGGTAAAGTAAAGCCCAGAGCGAGTATAGCGGATGGTGTTCGTCATAACATTGGCTAGCAGCCCTTCAATTAACATAGCATCCATAAACCAAACACTGTCTTTCACTTTGTAATCTATAGTTAGGTTGAGTTTCATAGACCTTAATAGTTCGGTGTAGCGGGCGGTAGCATCGCTGATGACATCGCTGACCAACACTTCATCAAAGCTGGGAACAAAATTGCCTTTCTGCATTTTGTAAAGCCCTAACATGTGAACCAGCCCGTTGTTAATACGACCACACTCTAACTGTATTCTGCGAATATCTTGAGCCGACTCCCCGTCGACATCTCCCAATCGTTGAGCAACATCATTCAACTGCCCATCGATAAGCCCTAATGAATTTTTAACATCATGAACCGTAGCCGCCATAATCATTTGCGTTTCAATATCCATTAGCTCTCCTGAATTATCTTTTTAACCGTTTTACGTAACTTAGCGTAGCGATCGTATTGATAATGCTGCTCTGGCAAGTGATCAATGCGCTGCAATAACTCTGAGCACTTCTTTACATCGTCGGTCGGGTTTGCAAGGGTTCGTAACGTTTGCAATTTGGATTGCACAAAGTTAAGAATCATACCGGGGTGGTTAGGTGAAATACGAAGGGCTTTTGCAAATAACTCCAACGATTCGACATACTCTTTTCGTTTATACTTTTCAATGCCTTGCACGTTTAGATCGTGCGCTTCTTTACGTTTAGCAATTGAGACTGGGTCCGCTTGCAGTTCATCTAAACGCTCCTTAAATTCTACATCACCTTTAAATTGCACTCGCAACCGTTTAACAATTTCATCGGCGTCTTCAAATCGCCCATTAAAATAAAACGTTTCTGCAATATAAAAGGCCGTATCTGGAATTACTTGATCGACATTAGAAAACAACTCTTTATAAAGTTCATCGAGCTTTGGGTTTAATGTACTTTGATCTTCAGATTCGGCTTTACGAATTTTTAGCGCGACATTAAAAAGCCGAGCATTGATATTACCTGGGAATCGCTCCGACATTTTTTTACTGACAAACATAAGGTCTTTATAAATTTCACGCTTTCGATTTTCTGTTGAATCTCCTAATTCAGACTCGGTTTCTAAACCGTCGACCAGTTTTTGATAATTCCCCAATTCTTCATGCATTGTGCCTTCGGCCAGCGCAATGGCGGCTTTGTAAGCTTTGTTTGAGCGATGCATGTCTAAATTTTGCTTGGCAACCCTGGCAAGCTCTAAGTTACGTCGAATGTTTCTCGGCGCCTTTATGATGGCTTTTTCCAGTAAGGCTTGTAGCTCAATTCGATTTTCAGTTTCTTTATAAATCCTCGCGAGTAAATCATAAGCGGCCATCGCCGTTGACTCATTCACTAGTACTTCTTTTAACCCTTTAGCCGCCGAAGCGTATTTATTTTGTATGAATTCAATTTCATGTAAATCGATTTTCACCCAGCTTTGATAGCGCTGTTCAAGCAATCCTAATAGAAAATTCTCCGCTTCTGTGAGTTTTTCTTGTTCAATCAATGATTCGGCATACATTTTTTGAGCAAACGATCGATAACGTGGGTGCTCTTCTTCAATTTCTCGAGCTAATTGGCATAACTCTGGCCATTGAGCTTGCTCTGCACACACCAACAACGGCAGTAACACACGCCTTCGCTCAAACCAGCGTTCTAGTCGCCCCGCTAATACATCCATTGCGAAAGGTTTGGCTAAATAATCATCCGGTTCAAATTCTAAAGTGCTGGTTACCAATTCACGTGAGGTGTCTGCGGTAATCATAACGAAAACCGTCTCCTGCCCAATAAGCTTCTTTACACGCCACTCTTCCAAAAGCCGAGCGCCGTCTCGACCTTTGCCTAAATTAAAATCGCATAAGATCAATGAAAAATTAATTTCTTTAATCGCCTTCATTGCAGAATTAGCTTCGCCTGCTTCATAAACATATTCGTAGCCAAGTTCGTGCAACATGCCCTTGATCGATTTACGAACGTTATCGAAATCATCTACGATTAGAATCTTCTGATTTTTAGGCTCTGCGTTTGTAAATGTGTCGCCTAGTAGCGCGTTCTGTGTACTCAATGCTATCCTCGAATGTTCTACTTTACTTTTTAGGTCAACTCACCAATTCTGCAAGCTGTAAATAACTGTAGACTAAATTAAAGAAACCACCCAATTTGGCCGATAAACTTATAACTTACCGAGGCAACCTGCTGCACAGCTGCTAAGCTTGTTAAGCAAACTTTTTGAGGATTATTAATGAAGGCTCGATTCATTGCATTGGCCACCTTGCTCGCGAGCACTAGTTTTTCAGAAGAATCCGTGACCCCTGTCGTTGTGCCACTTTTTCAAGCACCCGCCAATTCAGAAGAAGCGTTTAATACTGAAGCACTCGCGCAATTTGTTGCCTTAGTTCAACAACAAGATTGGCCTACGGCCAGGATGTTAGCCGATGAAATCATCGCAGAGGCTGAAGGGCTACCTCGTTTTGATCTTTATTACGGCATACTTCTAATGCAAGAGAGAGCCTTTGATCAGGCCATTTTTCCGCTTGAACGCGTATTATTCACTAACCCAAGCCAGCACAGAGCACGTTTAGAGCTTGGTCGGGCCTACTATTTTCTTGGCAACTTCGAGCGCGCTAAAGTAGAGCTCAATCAGGTATTGGCGATAAACCCGCCAACCAACGTTAAAACTCGTGTTGAAACGTTGTTAGCCGCTATTGAATCAGCGCAATCTAGCCGAGATGTCAGTAACGTTGTCGGAGTTAGCCTATTAGCCGGCTGGGACAACAATGCAAATGGCGGCTCTAGCTTAGATGAAGCACTCGATTCAAACTTGCTGGGGTTAACTGAGCTCAGTAACGATTCCGAGCCACTCAGTAGTGGTTTTGGCCAGTGGTCAATCAATTACGCGCTTATTAAGCCGACCAGTCAAACCGGTAGCCAGCGATTATTGTTTGACTATACCAATCGCCTTTATACCGAACCAGAGCTCCCATCAACGCATACCTTTACGCTAGGTGGGTTAATCACATCGGAGCAAGACAAGCTTCGCTCTAGCTTACCTATTAATATTCAGCTAGCGCTTGCCAAAGACACCTTGGCTCAACTCACCTTTGATGCGAACTACCAGTTGGAACTGCTTGCATGGGGTCCACTGTGGGCTGGCGTCAAAATAGGCACTCAACCGTCAATTTCACTGAATGACTCCTCCTCTACTTCTGTCAAAGATATGGCAGCTTTGGTCTTAAATGCCTCAGAACGTGGACGAGATCACACTTTTTTGAGCCAATATTTGCAGACAAGCATCGCTGGGGAGGAGGATGGACATATCGAATGGCGCGCAATGGCGAATCAGTACCAGCTCAACTGGCCCTTAAAGCCTGCGTTGAGTTTGACCAGCCAGTTTGAGCACCAATGGCGAATTTATAAGGATGAAGATCTGTTTTTTACTGTAGACGAGGAATCTACCGAGTTAAAAACACGGCAAGATCACATTCTTAGCCTGAATAGCCAAGTAAATTGGCAGGCAAGCCCTTGGCTTACATCACAAACGCGACTTTCGTTTGAATGGCTAAGAAGTAATATTAATGCATATGAACGCAATCGCTTTGCCATCAGCCAAGCCATCAGTGTTCAATTTTGAAGAAGGTGTGCCCATGAATAAGTTAATACAGCTTGTAACGGTTATCTTAATCAGTGTCATGGCAACCACTGCTTTTGCTCAGGTCGGAAAGGTGATCATCGCTAAAGGTGAAACCTATGCCGTTGACGCAACCAGCCAGTCTCGAACCATCAAACGGCGCTCAGTTATTTTAGAGGGAGACACTCTAATTACCGGTGCCGACGGTGAAGTGCATATTCGCTTTAACGATAACGCCATATTAGCGCTGCGAGCAAACTCTCAACTTAAAATTAACGAATACCATGGCCAAAGCAACGGGCAGCCTGAAAAAGTGCTGATGGAACTTTTATCCGGTGGTTTTAGAACTATTACGGGTTCATTCGGTAAATCAAATAAAGAGGCGTATCAAATCAAAACGCCGAACGCGAGTATTGGTATTCGCGGTACCAACTATGAAGCCGTCATTAGTGGGCCCGATTTAGTAGTCGGCGTTTATGATGGTGGTGTCAAACTGCAAAACCCAAGCGGCACTTTAAATTTAGGCTTAGACAGTGCCTTTAGCTTTGCCAAAGTTGCTTCACCACAAGGCCCTATTCAAGGGTTAGTGCAACCTCCTGCAGAATTAACAGAAGCTTTAACGGTATCAACCAATGATGTTGCCCCTGCAACAGATTCAGAAGAAGGCGACAACAGCGAACAGGCCAACGTTCAAGAAGAAGATGACGATGCTCTGAATATTGAAAATGTCGCCATTGAAGAAGAATCGGCACCCACTCAGCCAGCACCTATCGAAACTGCGGTTCGCCCTATACTGAATCCCTTAAAAACCTTATCTCAAAGTACGGAACAGGCCATAGAGAAACTAAAAAAAGAAGCCAACTTATCAGAATATGCCGATGCTCGCTTAACGCTAGCGCAACTGCATGAGCTGAATAACAACCCAGGTGTTGGCTTTGTGGTTGTAAACGATCATTCCGATTATATGCCCGCTGTGTTTAAGGCAGAAAACTTAATTACGGCAGGCCCTACAGTAGGGAGCGTAACGTTTGACATTGTCTTAACATCTCAGCATGGCACCAAAGTTATTCCTGTATTAATTGGATCCGTAACTCTATCTGAAGCAACCATCATGAGTGCAATTAGTACGGCAATTGATGCAAACCAAGATATGCTCGATGGTAGCAGCACGTTAATCCCGTCAAATATAAAAGTAAGTGTTGATCCAAGCGGCCGTTTAACGTTGACCGGGTTTGGCAATAATGATGATGAGAATGGGTCTTTGAAATTCGAAATCAACAATTTTTCAGGCGTTGCAGCCGATGTGAACGATGTCAAAATAAGCCTAGGCTTATGCACTGGCGATTGCAGCAACATGTCAACATTCACATCTGATAGCCACGCCTACGGCAGCATCGATGGCGCTACTCACTACGGCTACGTGTTAAAAGGTGAGAATGGTCCTGTATTCGTTAACTACGAATCTGAAAGCATTACCGTTCTAAACGGTGGCTTTAAAACCCCTGATAATGTGTTTAGAGGCCACCCCGATGCGACCAATACGCGTTTTGACTCACTAGATACCAACAACGATGGCGTGAACGATATCGATTGGGGCTTCTGGGATGCCAATACCAGCCAACCGGCCATATTAATGAGTGACCCTAATAACGCTACGGTTTCAGAAAAGATGGACAAAGGCTTCTACTATGTTCGGGCTACGCCGGCCAAACAGGCTGTCTTAACGGGCTTGCGAACCTTCGATTGTAATCCATGCACCGGCAATAACTGGCACGCGCAGAGCTCAACGGGTAATGTAACCTCCTTATCGGCTAATTTAGAAGTAAGCTTTTCATCTGGCGAAGCCGTCGGCAATGTTAATATAACCGATGCTAATGACAACGCATGGGATCTTACCTATTTTGGCATGGCCAGTGGTTCTAAAATCAATAGTGAATTTGCCTTTGGTACCTTAAATTACCAAGGCTCCACCTACGATGCTGTCGGTCAGGTTGATGGTATGTTCGTGGGCGATTCCAGCCAACTCGGGTTTTTAGCTGGCTTCGGGTTTAATACCACAAACATGGATAACTTCCATCAATCGACCGAAGGCGTTTTTTATATACCCGAATAATCAACGATCTTTTTCCTATCAAGCATGAATAGTGGGTCGGTTTTTTGATATGGTGACGCCTGAATTTACTTAATATGGGTTTTACCATGTCAGATCGACCTTCTTCATTAGATAAAAACGACCTCATTGAGTGCGGCCACGGCCGAATGTTTGGCCCAGGCAATGCACAATTACCTGTCGACAACATGTTGATGATGGATCGAATAACCACCATTTCCGATGAAGGTGGTGAATACGGCAAAGGCTTTATTCGCGCAGAACTCGATGTAAACCCCGATTTATGGTTTTTCCAATGCCACTTCCCAGGCGACCCAGTAATGCCTGGCTGCCTTGGCCTTGACGCCATGTGGCAATTGGTTGGCTTTTACTTAGGCTGGCGTGGCAACCCTGGTAAAGGGCGAGCGCTGGGCGTAGGTGAACTTACCTTTAAAGGGCAAATCATGCCCGACGCTAAAAAAGTAGTTTATAAGCTCGAAATTAAGCGCGTCATTGAAAGCCGCTTAGTAATGGGTATTGCAGACGGTATTGTTGAGTGCGACGGCAAAGAAATTTACTTTGCAAAAGACCTCAAAGTTGGCTTATTCAAGCCAGAACAAATGAAGTAAGGTGACACTATGAAACGCGTTGTAGTTACAGGAATGGGCATTGTGTCTTGCATAGGCAACGATGTCGCCTCTGTTACAGAATCTCTTAAAGCAGGTAAGTCGGGTATTTCTTTTAACGAGAAATACGCAGAACTTGGAATGCGCAGCCACATCAGCGGTACTCCTTCGATTGATTTAAAAGAACACATTGACCGCAAATCTATTCGGTTCATGGGCGAAGCCGCCGGTTACGCCTACGTTGCAATGCAACAGGCAATCGAAGACGCAGGTTTAAGCGAAGAGCAATACTCTAACCCACGTGTGGGCTTAGTTGCTGGCTCTGGCGGTGCTGATTCAGCAAGCCAAACTGAATCTGCGAACATTCTGTTAGAAAAAGGCCTAAAGCGTGTAGGCCCTTACCGTGTGACGCAAACCATGGGTTCTACGGTTTCGGCTTGCCTAGCAACGCCTTTTAAAATAAAAGGGGTTAACTACTCAATTACATCAGCCTGCGCGACCAGTGCACATTGTATTGGCAACGGCATGGAGCTGATTCAACTGGGCAAGCAAGATATCGTGTTTGCTGGCGGCGGTGAAGCTGAACATTGGACCATGAGCTGTTTATTTGATGCCATGGGTGCTTTATCTACGAAGTACAACGATGCACCAGAAAGCGCAAGCCGCGCTTACGATGCGGATCGTGATGGCTTTGTTATTGCTGGCGGTGGTGGTATGTTGGTTCTAGAAGAATACGAACATGCTAAAGCTCGTGGCGCAAAAATCTACGGTGAATTAGTCGGCTATGGCGCAACCAGCGATGGTTACAACATGGTTGCTCCTAGCGGTGAAGGCGCTGTACGTTGCATGCAAATGGCCATGCAAAATGTCGACGGCGATATTGATTACATTAACGCACACGGCACCAGTACACCGGCCGGTGACGTTACAGAATTGAAAGCCGTGCGTGAAGTGTTTGGCGATAGCATGCCAGCCATTGCTTCAACTAAATCTTTAACAGGTCATAGTTTAGGCGCAACAGGCGTACAAGAAGCCATTTACAGCCTTATCATGATGAATGAAAACTTCATCGCGGCCAGTAAGAACGTTGAAAACATAGATCCTGAAGCTGGTGATAATGTGAACATTGTTACGGAGCGCAAAGATGGGGTTACGCTGAATAACGTAATGTCGAATAGCTTTGGTTTTGGTGGTACGAACGCTACCTTGGTGTTTTCAAGAGCCAAGTAAACGCATGCTTTAAAATAAAAAGGGCGCTGTCTTTGAGACTAGCGCCCTTTTTTATGCATTCAACTTTAGCGGTTGCTTTAGTCTAAATAACCTTTCTTCTTCAGTTCGCGTTCGCTGAAGTATTCTCGCATCACCAAGGTTATTGCCAAGGCAGCAACAAAAAAGGCGCCCAGAGTAAACAGCAACTTCCAAAAAATTTCGCTGCTAAACGGAGTGAACCAAACTTGCACCACCGTTAATATGACAGACAATACAAATAAAATTGTGCAAACAATGGAGCCGTATTTCATTTTTCTCGACCTAAAATAACGACATAAGCTTCACGCTTCCAAAACAACAGCATACGACGGATATCCTTTTCCATTGTTTGAACTCGCCAACCTTCAGCAGAGTTCTTATTTAAAAATTCCGTGAATTTTATCGGGTTAACCTTAGAACCGCCTAACACCAATGACCCCAGCATCCCTTCTTGATAAATAACTACTTTGTATTCCATTTTTGTTCCCTTTTTGGTTTTGCTTGTTATTGTTGCATTCACTAGATGCTCTCTGATCTAGTGTTAAAACTCATAATCGAACTGATAAAAGTGAACACCCTCTTTTATATCGATTTTCATTGAGCCTTTTATACCAGCTAACTCACCGGTACCTGAATCAGCCACGACTTCAAGAATTAAGTTATCTTTGCCTTTATCCATTGTGCCAAAATGCTGCAACACAAAACTACCTTTTTTACCGGCTAACGACCCCTCAACTTGTTCGATCGCAACATAACCCGCGGAACCTTGAGTAGATGTCATGGCACTGAGCATTTCACCTTGGCTTGTAGCGTCTAGATCACCAGTGAATGTTTTATCAATAGACATACGCCCTAAATTATTTCCGTGCTTGCCCTGAGCATAGCCATCTATTGGTTTAAGCGAGACTTCGAATTGCCCTTTCGCATTCATAAACACCCCTTGATTTTTTATTTGACCACATAATCTAAAACATTTCGAAGCCTTCCGCGAGCAATAATTTTAGCAGCGGCCTTTTCGTTCGTAATTACATTTCAAGCTAAAAGGAAGAGCCCGGCTGCTCTAGAAACGCTATTTCTTGCTCACTCGATTCGCGACCTAAAATATAATTTCGGTGTGGATATCGACCATATTTTTCGATGATCGCCTTATGGCGGCGCTCAAATTCTAGAGTATTTTCGTTACCCAATGCGGCAAACAGGCGCTCGGCTTCTTCGTGCACGACAAGTGATTCACTGTGCATATAAGGCATGTACAAAAAACTGCGTTGTGAGGGCGACAATGCTTGATCATCACCTTGCAAAACGGCTTCTTGCGCTAAAGCGAGTGCGAGCGTATCCGATGCAAAAGCTTGCGCCGTGTCCCGATACATATTTCGTGAAAATTGATCTAATACGATCACCTCGGCAAGCCGACCTTGCGCCGTAGCTCGCCAAGAAAATAGTTCACACTGATGTGCTTGCTGGTGCACATTCAGAAAGCGTCGACGAATATCTTCATCAAACGCCTCATCTTTAACCCACCATTGTTTTGGGTTTATCTCCTCAAACCAAAATGCTAAAACATCATCGTGTGTCATGAGTTGGCCTCTAGGTAACTGGCTTATTGTGAGTGAACAGTTACTACCACTCTAATATAACCTTACCAGATTGGCCACTGCGCATAATATCAAAGCCTTTTTGAAATTCATCAATCGGCAAGTTATGCGTAATAATGGGTTTTAAATCTAAGCCCGATTGGATAAGTCCAGCCATTTTGTACCAGGTTTCAAACATCTCCCGGCCGTAAATTCCTTTTATTTCTAAACCCTTAAATATAACTTGTGTCCAATCAATACCCATTTGCTCGGGAGGAATACCCAGCATGGCTATTTTTCCGCCATGGTTCATTGATTCAAGCATGGCGCGAAACGCACTCGGTACGCCCGACATTTCTAACCCAACATCAAAGCCTTCCGCCATACCTAAACGCTCCATAACCTCGCTCAACGATTCTTGAGCCACGTTGACGGTGGTGCTGGCACCCATTTGCTTTGCCAAGGCTAAGCGATAATCGTTGATATCGGTGACCACGACATTGCGCGCGCCAACGTGCTTAGCCACAGCTGCAGCCATGATTCCTATTGGACCTGCTCCCGTAATGAGTACATCTTCGGCCACCATATTAAAGCTCAGTGCCGTGTGCACCGCATTACCAAACGGATCAAAAATGGCGGCCATATCATCAGTCACGTCGGCCGGCAGCTTAAAAGCATTAAAAGCAGGTATCACTAAATACTCAGCAAAGGCTCCGGCTCTGTTAACGCCCACACCTTGCGTATTTCGACATAAATGACGACGCCCTGCTCGACAGTTTCGGCAAAAACCACAGGTAATATGACCTTCCCCACTGACACGATCGCCAACGCTAAAACCGCTAACTTCTTGGCCCATTCCCACCACTTCGCCAACGTATTCATGGCCTGTAACCAAGCCAACCGGCACGTTTTCTTGTGACCAATGATCCCAGTTATATATGTGAACATCGGTACCGCAAATGGCGGTTTTTTTAATTTTTATCAGTAAGTCGTTATGTCCGACTTCTGGCTCAGGAACATCGGTCATCCAGATGCCGGGTTCGGCTTTTAATTTTGCTAACGCTTTCATTTAATCACTCCGTGCAACTTGCCTACTTCAATAAACGCATCGATGGCTTTATCTAATTGAACTTTGGTTAGAGCCGCGTTCATTTGAGTACGTATTCTCGCCTGCCCTTTAGGAACAACAGGAAAGCTAAAACTAACAACATAGATATCGCGTTTGAGCATTTCTTCGGCAAACTTACCGGCTACTACGGCATCACCGATCATGACGGGAATAATGGCATGATCTTTTCCGGCTAAAGTAAAGCCGGCAGCTTCCATTCGCGCCCTAAAGTAACTAGCGTGAGCCCACAGCTGTTTACGCAGTTGATCACCCTGTTGTACCAGCTCTAGTGCCGTTAATGTGGCGTGTGCTATGGCAGGCGCCAAAGAATTAGAGAATAAATAGGGCCGTGAACGTTGGCGCAACCAATCAACAATGGGTTGCTTTGCCGCCGTGTAACCGCCACTAGCGCCACCTAAGGCTTTACCTAAAGTGCCCGTTATGATGTCTATTCGCGAAATCACATCACAGTATTCATGGCTGCCTTTGCCGTTGTCACCTAAAAAGCCAGTGGCGTGGCTGTCATCGACCATAACTAGGGCGTCGTATTTATCGGCTAAGTCACAGATAGTTTTTAAATCAGCAATGACGCCATCCATAGAGAAAACGCCGTCCGTTACAATTAATCGTGTTTTGGCGTCTTGACACTGCTGCAATATGGCTTCGAGTTCATCCATATTGTTGTTGGCATAACGAAACCGTTTAGCTTTACACAAACGAACGCCATCAATAATAGAGGCATGATTCAATGAATCTGAAATCACCGCATCTTGATCATCGAGCAACGTCTCAAATAGGCCGCCGTTTGCATCAAAACAACTGGAGTACAAGATGGTGTCGTCCATCCCTAAAAATTCACTCAGTGCCTTTTCAAGCTGCTTATGAACCGCTTGAGTTCCACAAATAAATCGTACCGATGCGGCACCAAAACCGAACTGATCCATGCCCTGTTTGGCGGCGTTTATTAACTGCGGAGAATTCGCTAAACCAAGGTAATTATTGGCACAAAGATTTATAACATCTCCCTGATTGGTTGATATTTCGGCACCTTGTGGCCCTAAAAGTTCTCGTTCATTTTTGAACAAGCCCTCTTCTTTTAGTTGATTCAGCTGCAATGGCAATTGCTTTAATAATGATTTAGACATGAGCGGCTCCTATATTTGCTGTATAGGGTCTGATGCTTTCAACCTAAAATCAACAGACAACATGAAAGGCGTGTGAAATTAGCTGTCATCGAGTGCTGACACCTACTATTTAGCCCCACGACAACATAGTAGTCATTTTGATTGTCATGTTGATTTTTGACCAAGAGCCCGCATAGTAATTACGACTTAAGTAGAAGAATTTGCGCCAATTTGTCACAATAGACCAGTCAGCTAACATTGGTTACTTGAGCATTTTATGAATTGGGCGGTATAACCCAATTTCATGGTCTAAAATGAATAAACAAGCTAACGGCATGGCGGGAAGCCCATAAAGCTTAGACAGTTTTTAAAACCTAGAGGGATGCAGAATGGATCCAGAATTAATAGCACTTGAAAACGCCATTGAAGATGCCGAAATGGCAAAGCGTGCCTTTGTTAAAGAAAACCCTAACGGTGCAGGCGATAAAGACGAAAGAATGCGTCTTTACACCAACGTTGAACGAGCCCGTAAAGCTTTAAGAGAATATAAAAAAGCGAACCCACACCTGTTATAACTTCAAAAATGCAGACCCTTCTTGGGTCTGCCAATTCTTCAGTAATTACTCGGTATTTTGCCTTGGTACTGACCAAAAAATTCGTAGCATTCTTGAGCATCTTTTTCGACGCTGTCGGTAGGATAGAATAAGTCTAAAAATCGAACGGTTTTAGTCTTATAGTCAATAGTTACTCGGAACACAGGAACATTTGCAGCTTTTGCAATTCGCAAAAAACCGGTCTTTAAGTGACCGACTTTTTTACGAGTACCTTCGGGCGCAATAGCCACCAGCATGGTTTCGTGAGCTTTAAAACGATCGGCAATTTGCTCGGCCAACCCTTTAGGCGCATGACGATAAACCGGAATACCTCCCCACTTCGTCATTATTCCTTTAAATGGCCAGCTAAACAGGGTGTGCTTGCCCATCCAATACACTTTAAAGTCCATAGCGAACATCACCATTAAGCCTATCGGGAAATCCCAATTACTGGTGTGCGGCGCCACCGTAAACATGGCCTTAGGGATATCAGGTATTTCGCCTTCTACTTTCCAGCCCCAAGCTTTTAAAACAGTTCGTCCCAGCCAACGGCTAAAACGATTGCCAAACCGATCCCAGCTGTCTGGGATTTTTGGTAAATCAGACACATCAGCCTCCACAAACTATACACTTGTCTATTAAATGCATTGTAGCGGTTTTGGCCAGTAGTATTAATGAATTTAGAACATTTTTATTTGTCAGTGAGCGACCCAATGCCGTAAACAAAAGAATTCGATTAAAAAGCTCTATATTGGCTTTATTCAAAAGCAAAAAAAAACCGAGCCCAGCATTCGCCAAGTTCGGTTTTTACTCAATTCTTAAGCGATTAGAAGCTTAAAGAAACGTCTCTATGGTGCGATTGACACGCAGCGATAGACAACGCCATCGACTCAGACAATTTTGGCTGCTGCCTAACACCAATATTAGTAGCAATGACTTCATCAAATGCTAACAAGTGCGGTAACACCTGCCCTGATGCTTGCTCAAGCCACGCCAAATCTTGAATCAGTTGATCAATAGCCTGATTCTTATACAACACGGCTTCCACCGTATCTGGAGTATCGCCACGTAAAGCTCTACGTGCTTTCGTGACTAAACGAGCCACATCGTAAGATCCAGGTACATCGGCTAGACGGTCTTCGAAAGTTTTAATCCACTCCATTGTCGCTTCGGCACCATCGTTTTCGATACGGCTTTCGATGGATTCAATGTCACCACGCAATGCGGCTAGTTTATCTTTCGCTTGAATCACCTGTAGTAATTCTTGGAATGGCGTATATGTATTATCGACATGATTACGATAAGCAAAACGACTGGTCTTTAGCGTTTTTTCCAGTGCTTGATAAGTCGACTGAGTTTCTTGCCAGCTCTCAGGAATAGTGGCCGCTAATCGTTCAACTTCCGCCTCCAATTCAGCTATTTCTTTTTCAGCATCTAACACATCTTCAGCGCTGGTCGATTCTTCATAACGTGCATCGGCAATAAATTTCGTTAACTCTTCAACTTTGGCTAACAGCTGGTTTTGCTCACGCTCAATTTGACGAACATTACCATGCAATGGACGGTACGCATTAGAGGCTTCCTCTACGGCTAACTCAGCTTCTCGAACGACACTGACTTTCTCAAACGTTTGCGCCGCCTGCGATAGTGAATCGCTTAAAGACGATTGATACTGCTCAGGCAACATAGATACATCGATCTGACGCATAGCTTCAATTGCATCTAAAATTTTGCCTTCATCTCGTGCATACATCGAGAATACTTCTTCTTCTAAACATTGCTGAAGCTTTGGATTAATCGGTGGCGGAGAGTTCTCAGAGGTTAAAAAGGTTTTGTTTGGCAAGTAGTTCACCAAAAATGGCATGAACCCAACAATGACTAAGGCTAAAAGTTGCAACCCAATGAATGGAATTACGCCTTTATAGATGTCCATGGTTTTTACCGCTTTAGATGCCACACCGCGTAAATAGAACAATGCGAAGCCAAACGGAGGTGTTAAGAAACTCGTCTGCATGTTGAGACCAATCATCACACCTAACCAAACAGCGGTAATGTTTGCATCTGGAGCGGCCAACAAAATAGGCGCTACTAATGGCACCACCACAACGGCAATTTCAATGAAGTCTAAGAAAAAGCCTAAGACAAATATAACTAACATAACAACGAAGAATTGCGTCCAGAACCCGCCCGGCAAGCTAGTCAAGGCATGACGCACCAACTCTTCACCGCCGAAGGCACGGAACGCAGCAGTTAACATGGCCGCACCGAGTAAAATCACAAAAACCATACTGGTGGTTTTTACTGTTTCAATCATAACGTCGTGTAAGGTGTTATCGGTGCGGTGAACTCGAATGATGCTCCATGCGATACCCACGATTAAAAACACCACTAAAATAACCGCGATCACCAATGCAAACGATTGGCCGCTGGTCTCTAGGTTTTTAACGTTAATATTCCAAATAGATAACAACAGCCCTAAACCAATCACCGAAGCTAGAGCGATCATAGACGGCGTATATACGTGCTTTTCGCCTTTATAGAGACGGTAACCGCCCATTAAAATAGCGCCAACGGCACCAATTGCGCCTGCTTGGTTTACCGTAGCAACGCCCGACAAAATAGAACCGAGTACCGCTATGATGAGAGCCAATGGTGGAATAAGCGCTTTAAGTACATTCGCCATAAAGTTACGATCGTATTCACCTTCGTAAGGTACCGGCGGAGCCGACTTAGGGCGAAGTAAAGCGCTGCCTAAGATGTATAAAATATACAAACCCACTAAAACTAGCCCAGGAATAATAGCGCCCATGAACATATCGCCGGCACTGGCCGAAACCACATCTAAATGTGATGGCATAGAAAACTCGCCAGTTGCAGCACGATAAGCCGCAGCACGCATTGTAGAAGCTTGATCTGCCGCGGAAGACAATTGATCGGCTAAAATAATTAAAACAATAGAAGGCGGGATAATTTGACCTAACGTACCCGAGGCACAAATGGTGCCCGTAGCCAGTGACTTGCTGTAATTGTTTCTCAACATCGCGGGTAAAGAAATCATACCCATGGCAACTACGGTTGCGCCCACAATACCTGTGGTGGCCGCCAGTAAAGCACCCACTAATACGACTGAAATACCCAAGCCACCCGGTACAGGACCAAATAGTTGAGCCATGGCGACTAACAAATCTTCAGCAATTTTAGAGCGCTGAAGCATAATGCCCATGAAAATGAATAAAGGGATTGCAATGAGCGTATCGCGCTCGACTTCCCAATAGATACTTCTAAAGTTGGTTACACCGGCCGTTAGCCACTGAACCGGCCCACCGTCGGCAAAATAAGCACCGCTGTCTCCAGCAAAGATCAAACCACACACAGCGGCCAATGAAATAGCGATAATAGCTGAGCCAGGTAACGCAAAAGCTACAGGAAAACCGGAGACTAAGGCTCCGATCATCAAAAATACGAGTATTGCTAGAAAAAACAGTTCCATGATAATCCTTACCTATGCGCCAACGTCTTCATGTGCGTCATCGGCGACTTCAACTTCATCGACCAAGATTGCAACGTGTTTAAGGAAGTAACTCGAAAATTGCATAATCATTGTTAAAGCAAAAACAGCGAGATACGCAGCTAATAAATATTTAACGTACAAACCATAACTGGCTTGAGAAATTTCAAACGTGGCAATTGGGCTGTTTAGCACACTGGTGCTTTCCCACATGCCGATGCCTAAAATAATCCAGCACAGTGGTAACCCTAGAGCAACAATACCAACAACATTCACCCAAGCTTTAAACCGTATGGGTTTGCTGGCGTATAAAACATCAACACGAACATGCCCTTCTGCATTTAAAGTATAAGCTGCGGCTAATAGAAATAACCCGGCATACCAAAAGCGAACTAGATCACCCATAAAGGTTTGTTCATATGAAAACACAAAACGTGTGATCACAATAAGTAACTCAGCTAAAACGACCATTAACGCTAGCCAAGCAATGGAATATTTTTTAACAAAAAATGCAACAACAAAACTAATTAGAATGATCGGAAAGTGAATGTACTGCCCACGAAAAGTTGCGATGCCGAGGTTTCGTTCAAAGTCTTCGCTGGCGAAATAACCTAACAAGCCCTCAACTCTTAGAAACGAAATAACACTGTCTACTAAACCAATCAGTAAAACTGTCCAAAAAACAGCTCGAACGACATAGGATGTCCAACGAGTTAATTTTTCGCTGTCTTGAATAAGCAGAACATCAGAAGAACGCTTACTCCAAACTAAAGCAAACGGAAAAACAATTAAATAAGAGGCTAATTGAAGCCAACTTAATGTCGTGGCGCCATCTTCGGACCAAAAACCAGCTATGCCAGGCCAATCCTGAGCGACAACGAGATAGTTATTTATAAAAAATACAAATGTAAAAAAAACCATGCCCAACGCAAATGTACGCGCAAAAAGATTTATTGATTTGTATTTGGGGGTCGAGGGTTGCTCATGAACAGCGACAATATCCACTAGATCACCACATTAAATAGAAGGTAAGAAAACTAAACACCCGCTTAGTAAACCTAAGCAGGTGTTTTCTTATGTGTTATTAGTAGTTGTAGCGATTAAAAAACTACAGGCCTAATACACGGTTACGTTGCTGTACGTATGCAGAGTCAGAAATATTGTTCCAACCACCAATCTCTTTACGTGCTTTCACCATACTGTCATGGATCTCTTTCGCTAATGGAGAGTGATCTTGCACGTCTTCAAACACTTCTTCAGCGGCTTCACCGAATGCATCGTAAGTATCGTCAGAGAAGTTACGTAGTTTAACGCCCTGTTGGTTAACCAAACGCTCTAATGCAGCACCGTTTTTCGCATTGAATTCAGCGAACATAACGTCTGTTTCCATTGCCGCAGCAGCTTCAATGATTGTTTGGTCAGCTTTAGACAGACCATCCCACCATTTTTTGTTCATCTGAACACTTAACGCTGCACCTGGCTCATGGTAACCCGGGTAGTAGTAGAATTTAGCGGCTTCATAGAACTTCATGATCTCATCGTTCCAAGGGCCAACCCACTCAGTTGCATCAATTGCACCAGAGATTAGGTTTTCATAAATCTGACCGCCTGGTAGAGAAACTGGAGATGCACCTAACTTAGCAAGTACAGAACCACCTAGGCCCGGCATACGCATTTTCAAGCCTTTGAAATCAGCAGCTGAACGCATTTCTTTACGGAACCAACCGCCCATTTGTACACCCGTGTTACCACAAGTAATACCTTTAAGACCGAAATCTGCAGATAGTTTGTCGTATAACTCTTGGCCACCTGCAAAACGCATCCACGCTGTGAATTCTGAAGCGGTCAAACCGAATGGTACGGCTGTGAAGTAACCAAAGCCTGGGTGCTTACCTGTAAAGTAGTAATCGGCACCGTGATACATTTGTGCGTTACCTGATGCTACTTCATCAAATACATCGAATGCACCAACACGCTCACCGGCAGCAAAGTACTTAACAGTAATACGACCATCGGTCATATCTGACAAGCGCTGTGCGAAACGCTGGGCACCCGTTCCCAACCCAGGGAAATCACGAGGCCAAGTAGATACCATGCTAATTTCAATTCGATCAGATGCGATTGCTGGCGCTGAAATAGTCGCAGCAGCGGCTACAGAACCTGCACCGATCAAGCCTTTTTTAATGACGTCACGTCTTTTCATTGTTTTCTCCTGGTTGGTCACCCATATTTCTATTCCTGAAATATCGGTTTTCTTTATAATTGTTTTATAACTGCATAGGCAGTGAACCATCTTACGGAGCGATTTTGATCACTCATATGCGCTTGGTTATTGTTAATATGCGCACTCTAAATCTAACGAAACAAAACACCTTTGAATAGCATTTATTTCAGACTTCCTACTATTGTACGACATGAAATCCCCAATACCCTCATACTAAAGTAGCAGATTTTCTCAAAACACTGTTGCAAAAATCGCGCCCTAAAACCGCCATATTTTATTGAACTCTGTACGCAGTCAATGCATTCTAAAAGGGTTTAAAACTAAGTTCCACTAAAGTTCTCTAACACTCAGGTAAGGAGAAACACCACTATGCCGTTAACGATAGCTGTACCACACGATAAGGCTCCAGGCGAGGCTCGTGTACCGGTCAGTCCAGTTACGACTAAGAAATTAGTCGACCTAGGCTTTAATGTTGCCATTGAAAGCAATGCAGGCGCTGCATCACAATTCTCAGATGATGATTACAAAGCCGCCGGCGCGACCATAGAAACAGATGCTCAAGCCTTACAGGCAAGCGCAGATATCATTCTAAAAATCAACGCCCCAAGCAGTACCGCTGAAATCGACCAGTTAAAATCGGGTCAAACGTGGATTTCCTTTTTAGCGCCCGCTCAAAATGAAGACTATTTAGCTGCATTCCAAAACAATGGAGCTTCTGCCATTGCTTTGGAATCCATTCCTAGAATTTCTCGCGCTCAAAAAATGGATATCCTTAGCTCAATGGGAAACATTGCGGGCTACCGTGCTGTTGTTGAAGCTGCTAGTAATTTCGGGCGCTTTTTCACCGGGCAAGTCACCGCTGCCGGTAAAATCCCTCCGGCCAAGGTACTCGTTATTGGTGCCGGCGTCGCTGGCTTAGCGGCTATTGGCGCCGCCAAAAGCATGGGGGCTATTGTTCGCGCTTTTGATACCCGCTTAGAAGTAAAAGAGCAGGTTGAATCGATGGGAGGTGAGTTTCTTACCGTAGAAATCGAAGAAGACGGTGCAGGCTCCGGCGGTTACGCTAAAGAAATGTCAAAAGAGTTCATCGAAGCTGAAATGGCGTTGTTTTTAGAACAAGCTAAAGAAGTCGACATTATTATCACCACGGCACTCATTCCGGGCCGACCAGCACCTAAGCTGATTACCGAAGACATGGTTAAAGCCATGAAACCCGGATCGGTCGTTGTCGATTTAGCTGCGCCTAACGGCGGAAACTGTGCTTGCACGGTGAAAGATGAGGTCGTACAAGCGCATGGGGTAAATATTGTTGGCTACACCAACATGGCGTCTCGCGCGGCGAGCCAATCCAGTACGTTAATGAGTAACAATATATACAGCCTCATTGAACATATGTGCCCTGAAAAGAATGGCGAGCTGGTGTTTGATTTAAACGACGAGATTACTCGTGGCTGTACGGTGGTTCACGAAAAAGAAATACTGTGGCCTCCACCACCGCCAAAATTATCGGCCGCGCCAAAGGTGGTTGAAAAACCTGCGGTTGAGCAAGAACCCAAGCCGGAGCCTGTTAAAAAAGCACAACCTATCGCCCTTTATTGGATTATTGCGGGTGCGCTAATTCTTGGCTTAGGCAAAGTGGCTCCAGCCGACTTTATGGGCCACTTTACCGTATTTGTCCTGTCTGTTTTTGTCGGTTGGCAAGTGGTTTGGAACGTCAGCCATTCTTTGCATACGCCGTTAATGAGTGTGACGAACGCCATTTCAGGCATTGTTATTATTGGCAGTTTGCTTCAGGTTACTTCAGAAGGCTCCAACCTAGTGACCATTCTGGCGGCGATCGGTATTTTAGTCACCAGCATTAATATCGCCGGCGGATTCTATGTAACCCGTCGAATGCTCAATATGTTCCGCAAGGAGGGTCAATAATGACTGGCGTATTATCTATGGCCTACCTGTTGGCAGGCATATTTTTCATTTTATCGCTGAGCGGATTAAGCTCCCAAGAAACCGCGCGCCGAGGTAATTTTTACGGCATGACCGGGATGGCAATCGCAATTCTAGCAACCATTGCCGCACCCGAGGTAACCAACTACGGCATACTCATTACCGCTATGTTGGTCGGTGGTTCCATTGGTCTGTGGCTCGCAGTTCGCGTTGAAATGACCGCCATGCCCCAACTTGTTGCCATGTTGCACAGTTTTGTAGGGCTTGCGGCAGTTTTAATCGGCTGGGGTGGCTATTTAGACCCATCTATTCATTTAGAAGGTGCTGAAGCGGCCATTCACAATACCGAGATATACCTTGGTATATTTATCGGCGCGGTAACGTTAACTGGCTCGTGGGTTGCCTATGGCAAGTTGCAAGGGTCTATTTCTGGTAGCCCGATGACCTTACCTTTTCGCCATGGTCTCAATGTGATTGCCTTAGTCGCCTCAATTATCATGTTAGTGCTATTCGTAATGGATTCGCACAGTAGCAGCGCCATGATGATGTTGATTGCAATGACCGTCATTGCCTGTTTGTTAGGCGTGCATCTAGTGGCCGCAATTGGCGGTGCCGATATGCCGGTTGTCGTTTCAATGCTCAACAGTTATTCAGGCTGGGCCGCGGCCGCAACGGGCTTTATGCTCGGTAACGATCTTCTGATTATTACAGGTGCGTTAGTAGGCTCCAGTGGTGCTATTTTAAGTTACATCATGTGCAAAGCCATGAATCGCTCATTTATCAGCGTTATTTTGGGCGGCTTCGGCAACGACAGCAGTTCATCAGCGGGTGATGATACCGAATACGGCGAAGCGGCGAGTGTTTCAGCCGAAGAAGCAGGCCAGTGGCTAAAAGATGCGGATCGCATCATTATTACCCCTGGTTTTGGTATGGCCGTAGCACACGCTCAGCAAGCGGTTGCAGATTTAACTGAAAAGCTACGTAAACAAGGCAAAGAAGTCCGGTTTGCGATTCACCCTGTCGCCGGGCGTTTGCCAGGCCACATGAACGTTTTACTTGCTGAAGCCAACGTTCCTTACGATTTAGTACTCGAAATGGACGAAATTAACGAAGATTTCCCAAGTACCGATGTTGTTATGGTTATTGGTGCAAATGACATTGTGAACCCAGATGCTATCGAAAAACCAAACTCCCCTATTGCAGGTATGCCAGTTTTGGAAGTTTGGAAAGCTAAAAAGGTAATCGTGTTAAAGCGTTCAATGGCCACAGGTTATGCCGGTGTACAAAACCCACTGTTCTTTAAAGAAAACAGCGCCATGTTGTTCGGCGATGCAAAAGAAAGTGTACAAGCATTGGTGAGCAATACTTAGCCTTTTGACTTGCAACATGAGCCCGCATCTTCAGCGGGCTTTTTTTGACTACTGCTAAGTTATTCTACTTAGCTGATATTCAAAACATCCTCGATCGGTGACGGTCTTCCTAGCAAAAAGCCTTGAACACTATCTACTTCTAACTCTTTAAGTGAGTTTAATTCAGCCTGTGTTTCAACCCCTTCAGCAATAATGCGACAGTTGATAGATTTAGCAAATGCACATAAGGCTTTGGCCAGCAAATACTTTCGCGGTTGTGAGTGAATATTTTGAGTCAGGCTTAAATCAAGCTTTATAATTTCGGCCTGCAACTCAAGCACATGCTGAAAGCTTGCATAACCAGCACCAGCATCGTCTATCGCTAACAAGGCACCCTTTTTTCGCAACGGGTCTAGGGCTTCTCGCAAGGCCACATAATCTTGCACGGGAGAATGCTCGGTTATTTCCAGCACCACCCTTTTTGCATCGACTTTCGCCAACACTTTCTCTAAATGACCACTGAGTACTGTTTCTGGAGAGGTATTTACGGCAATGTAATGTGCAGAATTTAAATGCTCGAGGCCTTTTAAAGCTCTTTCTATTGCAGATACCTCTAACTCAACACCCAAATTTAACTCTGATGCTTCATCAAACCAGACATCTGGCGTTCGATACGGGTCGGTAAAAAATCTAGACAAAGATTCATACCCAACCACACCTTGAGTTTGTAAATTAAAAACCGGCTGATAATACATAACATGCTTTTCGGTATTTAATACCGACTGAATGCGCTTGCTGCAGACATCCCTAAATTTCTCTGACGTGATGTTTTTTTCAATCAATACACTGGTGATTTCACACGCGGCTTGTAAAAAGGCAAAGTCGCGTTCATTTAACGTCGAATCGGCAGACTCTTTATAACAACAAAAGGTGCCATAAACCTCGCCACTAGATAACCGTATGGGCGCTCCCATATAGGAACCGATGGATAATTTTTCAGTCACCATTAGGTTTCTGGTAATGTTGTTTTCATGGGTGTCTAAAATAATACTGTCTAAGTTTCTATCCACTATTTTTTTGCAATAAGTCTCTTCTAATGGATCTGAATCTCCAACATTAATAGCAGCACTATTGTTATTAGAATCGATAAATCGGAACACCCGCTTACCATCAACAAACTGGGAGATAAACGCCACGTTCATACCCAGATGGTCACGCATTATGGTTAATAGTTTATTTAGTTTGTCTTCTACTCGCTCATGGCCAGTGGGCTTACTAACCAGCTGCTCCAGTAAATCGTTCTCAAGGTGGTTAGGGGTTGTGTGAAAGGTCATGATTACTCCAGCAGCGCTTTTCATGTGCACGGCTTGAAAAATGTCCAATCTAGCGAGCCGCAGTTATTATTGTCTTTAATACTCCAATTAAAAATAGCAGAAATTTACTATATATCCATATAGGTACGTTCTATTTGGCAACCTAGGATCTAAATTACGACAACTTATGAATAAACTGAAATATCAGAATAACACCGTCAATTTGGTCTTGAGCACTTGTGTATGGGTTTATCGACACATTTATGCTTTCTTGATCTGCGCGCTCGATAAGCCGATTCACCGGTTTTTTACTGGTTTTTGCAAGCTTAATGGCATCGTTGAGGCCCTCAAACTCAAAGGTTAGGGAAATATCGGTAAATGGCCTGTTTATATCTAAGGGTAAGAGTTTGACAAACTCTTTTGCTCTAGCCGTAAACTTTCTTATCAACAAATTGGCGTCTAAATAAACAACGCCCATATCTGTACACATTAACAAGGTGTCAAAATCAAAATTAGCCGCTTCTAACTCTCTAATTTTTTCTTGGTACTCACTGTTAACTGTAAAAAGCTCTTCATTGACGGATTGCAACTCTTCATTACTGGATTGCAACTCCTCATTAGAGGCCATGAGCTCTTCATTAGAGACCTGTAATTCTTCAGCTAAATTTTCAATATCTTTCTGGCGCTCCACCAGAATCTCCCGCGCATCTAATAAGGCCGCATCGAGTTTTGATATTTGTCCCGTCATTTGATTATGGCGACGGAAATCTCGTTCTTCGTCAGATTCTTCGCTGGTTAATGTTCTTTCTACAATAAAACTTACTGTAAAATTCTCGATATTTTGCGTTACAGGGCTTTCAATAAAGTTTCCTTCGATACTGAGCTTTATGTTCTCAGGCAACATAACTAAGTTTTCAACTCTAACTGGTAGGTGAGTGTCTTCGACTCGTTTAAGAAGGACACTGACAGCACTGGCAACATCACTGTGCAAAAAAGCACTTATATTAAGTGACGTGGCGCCAGGTACGAGCTTTTTTGAAAACAGCTGCGTATCGCTAATGGAATAAATAATATTGTGTTGCTTGTCTGTAATGATGGTTGGCGGTGCGTAGGTATCTAGCACTACATCTTTAACGCGCCCAATTACAGATTGAGCCGACAAACTAAAGTCACCCGCTTTTAAAAATGTTTTTACCTTATTCGTTTGCTCAACCACTTTGGTATGCTTATGCGTTTGAAGTTGTTTTAACCCCGCTTCTAAGAGAGTAATTCGTGTGTCGCTGTTTTTTTGATAAATTCTATTCTTGGAATCAACAGGAAAGTAGTAATCCGTTAACGATCCTAATGTTTCAGCAGAGCCTAATAATAAATATCCGTTAGATTTTAAGCCAAAATGGAAGTACGACAATATTCGCTTTTGTGCCGAAGGTTGGAAGTAAATCAACAAATTGCGACAACTGATTAAATCTAAATTTGAAAAAGGCGGATCATCCGCGACATTATGACTGGTAAATACTACATTCGCCTGCACTCGCTTGCTCAGCTCATAGTGCCCGCCAGAATTAATAAAGTATCGCTCTAAATATTTAGCCGGAACAACGTCTTCTATATCTTGTTCATAAATCACGGCCGTTAGATTTCGGTATTCAGATCTTTGAATATCGGAACCAAAAATCCTTAATTCGCGATGCTCGCCTAACTCTTCTAATGCGTACATAAATATCATACTGAGAGTATAAGCTTCCTCACCGCTCGCACACCCAGGAACCCAAATCCTAAAATCCTCATGCTCTGGCTTTTTTACAATCATGGGTTTTACTATTTGCTCTAACAGTGCCTCCCACACTTCTGGATCGCGAAAAAATTGTGTCACACTAATCAGCATATCTTTTGCCAGCATGGATATTTCGACATTCTCACGAAGCACATATTCGTAGTATTCTTGAATATTGTTTATTTCTAGAACACCCATTCGATGTTGAATTCTTCGCTCCGCCGTGCCAATTTTGTATTCCGAAAAATCAATGTTTGAGGCTTCTTTGATAAGGTCAAATATTTTCTCTGCTAACGCAAAATCGGATTTCCGCTGAGATATTTTCACATCGCTGGTTAACCGACTATCTACGTGCTCACATATAATGCGACTGAGGTCTTTCGCACCGGCTATATGATCTACCTCGGCGTTTTCAATAGCGCTATTTGGCATGCCATCGAATTCAGATTCTTGCGGTGATTGACAAAGAGTTAAGGCACTCACCTGCTTTAGAGACTGCATACCTTTAGTACCATCATTTCCAGTACCCGATAAAATGACACCGTAGGCTCTATTTTGAAACTCTTCTGATAGTGATTTAAAAAAGTAATCTATTGGATGGCGATACTGATTCACTTCGGTTTCTGAAAGAACAATTCGCCCACCCGCAATAGAGAGATAGGTGCGTTGCTCTAAAACATATAAGGTACCACTCTCAATTATTTGAAAATCATTTGCCAACTTAACGTCGATAGGGCAATGTTTTTCAAGAATTTCATCCATTATGCTGTTGAAATCGGGCGATAAATGCTGAACTAATATAAACGCCGCTTGGGTAGTGCTAGAAATGCCTTTAACAAATTGAATGAGTGCGCTTAAACTCCCCGCCGAACAGCCGATGCCAACCACATACTCGGCTTTATTAATACTAAGTTCGGGGGTATTTATTGAATTGCCATTTTTTTTAATGTTCATAATAGCGGGTAATCCATTTTGCTAATTGTTTTGGCGGCATTGGTTTCGCAACCGCAAAGCCTTGAATACAATCGCACCCCATGTTCGATAGCGTTTCACGTTGCAAATCATTTTCAACCCCTTCTGCAACGACCGTTAAATTGAGGGAGTGAGCTAATTGCAACACACCATCGACCAAAGCACGCTGCTCAGGTTTTTTTAATATTGGTTCAATAAACGATTTATCTAGCTTAATTGCGCTTAACGGAATTTTAGTTAAGTAACTAAGAGAGGAATAGCCAGTACCAAAATCATCCAGATTAATATGAAACCCTTGATCAATAAGTGACGCTAAGTAATCAATAATATGTTGGTCATCATTCACAATCATAGATTCGGTTATTTCTAAGGAAATTTGCGACGGAAGAATGCCTTTATCTGTGATATAAGCTAAAAATTCGGATAAATGAACAATATCGACTATTTGCGATGCGCTTAAATTGATCGCGATTCGAAAGTTATGGGAGGCAAGCACACCCAGTTCTGTAAACAAAGCTATATCACGGCTCACCTGTTCGATCATGCAATATTGAATATCGGCTATTTTCCCGTGCGATTCAGCTATGGGAATAAAGCGCTCAGGCGTTATTTTGCCCATTTCTTTATTATTCCAACGAATCAAAGCTTCAACCGTTGTTATCTCGCCGCTTTTACAATTGACGATCGGTTGATACACCATATTAAATTCTTTGTTCTCGATGCCAGTCGTCAGTTTTTGAAGAATGTTATAAAAATCGGTAATCTTTTGAGAATCGTCATTAGTAAAGCGAACGTATCGGTTTTTTCCCTGCTTTTTAGCACTGTATAACGTTATATCCGCTCTTTGAATTAAATCGTCCATAATCAATTTGGCCGATACTGGCGGTGCATTATCAATCGCTTTATTTGGAATATAATCGGCTATACCAATACTGACCGACGTGTGCAGGGTTATTTTCTTTATCTGATAAGGAAGCCCTACCCTTTCGATGATCTTAGTTGCAATGCCATCAACAACCGATTGATCAATGGCGCCAGGAATGATCAACAGAAATTCATCACCGCCAAAGCGCGACACTAAATCAGAATCACGTACACATTCTTTTAATCGCTCACCGACTTCTTTTAGCAATAAATCACCCACCGGGTGGCCATATAAGTCGTTGATCATTTTAAAGCTGTCTAAATCAACAAACAGCAAATGAATGGGCTGAGTCAACTCTTGGGCAATATTTATATAACGCTCTAATTGGTGCAAAATAGAGAGTCGGTTGTGCAGCCCTGTTATTGGATCAAAGTTGGCTAACCGGTGTATTTCGTTTTGTCTTTCGACACGATCAGATACATCCACAAGAGCGCCGACAGCATGATTCAAAGTGCCATCGGCATTTAATTGGCCTTTGAGTTCCAATTCCAATGTTTTAGTACGGCGACCAGGGCTATTTATAGTTAAATCTACTCGAGCAACGCCTTCAGTTGAAAGCTGCCTCACCAATGATTGCAAACGCTCATGTTGGTGCATAAACACATCAATCCACTCTCTTCCGGCCAGTTCCGCTTCGGTTTTTTCAGTCAATAAACAAAACTCGCCGTTTACAAACTCGCATTCCCACTCTCCATTTATACTGATGATTCCGATAGGCACACTGTATATAAGCTTATCAATAGATCGGGGGATACCAAAGATGGCAGGTTGCTTACTGGTTTCACTCATCCAACAAATAAGCCCAAATTCTATTGGCCCTAGATCATTGGCGGCGCTGGATTTAAGCCGTATTAAGACTCCTTGCGCCATTAAAGGGTATTTTAAACCGCTGTGTTGAAGGGGGAAATTGACCAATTGGTAAGAAAGATTCTTTTTAGCATTAAAATTGCGAAGAATTCGCTTTAAGGAGGTAAGTTCTATCGGGTAAGTTGAGGTATCGCTGTTGTGTGTTAAACGACCTAACCAGCGTTTTAAAGTACTATTGCTGCTGACAACAATAGCTTCTGCGTTAACGATGGCACTGCCAATGTCGGTTCCGTTGAACAACGCATTCAAAGGTTGAGGTGGGCCACGGCTTTCGACTTCGCTTTCAGTAGCATTACGTTGCGACATAACGCCACCAATCCAAAATAATGTTGAACATAACCTTCTACCTTTATGAGCAGATTTGGTTAGATTATCACCAATTTAGTAATAAAGGTAACTTTTTAGGCTCTTCGAATGGTCTTAAAATAGCGTCGCAACGCCATGTTTTTGCTTAAATTTAATTGAGACGAATGTAAAAGCACCAAATATGGCCTGCCCTCAATTGTTTGAATGACGACAACCCTCTCAAGAACAGTGTTCTAAGTTTGAACAACTAATATAATAAGCAAGTCAAAAAGGCTCTATGTTAGGTGAAACGTAGGCTTCTCTGGCTTCTGGTGAAAACAAAAGCTCCTTAGAGTAATGAGTGAACATTACATTAGTGTCTAGCAGCTTAGGGTTGTGTTCAATAAACTGCTCAAAATCATCATAAGCTTCTCCAGCCACTATAAAATGATTCACCGCCTGCAACCAAGCTTGAGTCAGGGTCGCGTGGTACTTTTCAGCCGGGTCTATTCCGGCGTGTTGCAATAAACTATAAAGCGATCGCTTCATAACATCGACCGATTCAGAAACGCCATGCTCAACAATATAAATATAGGCTAAGCGAACGTGAGCTTTGTGGTTAAAGTCGGGCACTGGGAAGCGACAATGTTCTACATCGCCCTTAAAATTAAGATCTTCGAGTGAGATTTTGTGGTTCATAGGTAGCCTTGAGTATTAATTGAGTTTAATGCAATAAAGCCTAAACGGTTAACTTACGGAAAATGACAAACCGCTTCTATATTGTGACCATCAGGATCTATTACAAAGGCCGCATAATAACTTTCATGATAATTAGGGCGCAAGCCTGGCTTTCCGTTATCTTTTCCCCCTGCCTGTAACGCTGCTGAATAAAATTCATCGACCTGTTGCCGAGATTTCGCAATAAACGCAATGTGAAGGTGAGCGGTTTTTTCTGCCGATTGATAAAAACAAAGTGAAATATCACCTTCTGGGTCGTATATCTCTATCCCAAGAGGCGGCCAATCTGTATAACCAGTAATACCCAAAGGCTTTAAAGCGTTTTGATAAAAGCCTTTGCTCACCTGGAAATCACGAACGCCAAATTTTACATGATCAAACATAGTTATATTCGTTACTCTAGTAATTACTATTCATCGTTATTCCCGCAGGTGATTCACGATGATTTGCCACGACATTATGTGTCGCTAATGCAGCGTACAGATAGACGATGCCGCACATTGCTCATCATTGAGAATTTGCAGCGGTCTTGTCTTTATTTCTACATCACCATCTTTATTTAGGCAAGGTAGTCTTGGGCCGCCAACAATATGATACATACCTACCGTACTCGGCCAAGCTCCAGAATAACTCCAAGTTCTATCCGCACTGATTGCCGTTTTATTATAAATGGCATCCATTAAATCATTCGTAAAAGTTTCATTAATGGCGGTATCTATCACTAAGCTTTTTGCTACTCGCCCTGTTCCTGTTGTTAACTTCATCAAAACTGTGCGGTTACTTGAAGCAGCTTTTGCCAATGCTTTTGCGCCAGCACGCATCATAGACCGGCCTATTGCGTGGCGTGCTAATGCAGACGCCCCCACTCTCGCCGCTACGCTACCGCCAACTTTTGAGACACCAGCGGTTATAGCCGTTTTAAGGCTGGTTATTGGGCTACCTGCCGTCATGGCTGTAAACAAGACCTCGGCGGTAAATTGAACTATCGGGGCGGCAACATCCCAATCATCGTAGCGGGATTCACCGGTGAAATTTAGTAGCACATCAATCGTGAAATGCCCCCAAGCGGTATCTCGTCTAAATATTTTTCCAGGCTGTAATTCACCATAATACAACGGCCCTACTTGGTTTAGTGAAACACTGTAAGTATGGTCAGTTTCATTTCTTATTAAAAACCCTGGCGGATCAATAGAAACAGAAGCACGCGGTGCTAATACTCCTGGCTTAAGAATGGGCTCGTCACAATATAAGGTATTGGCTGCAACGTGCTCTTCATATTCTTTGGGTGTTCGCTTAGTTATTTCATAAGTAATTCGGAGCAGCTCGTCTGATTCAAATCGAATAGATTTAGTCATTAGCAAGGGGCGATTGTATTCCAAATCGGCGACTTCAACTTTAAAATAGGTATGGTTCAGCGATTCACTGGCCATTGCTGCGCCACCAGCCCAAGTCCGATTACCATCCCATCGATAATCAAACACTCCATAAATATAAGGATAATCAGCATTTCCTGTAAAGTGAGGCGTGTAACCATAAAATGCAGCTTCCGAATAACCCGGTAGATAACAAATACCTGAGCCACAATCAGGGTCGCGTGGCCAGTCAGGCAGATTGTCTTGTTCAAACATCAGTCCACCAAACCCTAAGGTTTGCCCTTCATGGGTAAATAGTGTTTTTTCTGATGACCCAGCAGGAATAAAGGCTCTGTCTAAACCATCATCAATTGAAATTTTTTGTGCGTTAAAAAAGACGTTGCCTGTATTCCAGCCCTCTTCTCCAGGTAGAGGTCCGCCATAATCAATGGCAAATTCAATGTCGTAGAAAAGTTCTAAGGCGTTGTCCTCTCGTGCAGCTGGGGTTTCTTCATCTACTTCAATGCTGAGAACTTCAAGCGTTACATAAGATGTAAACGACGCTATTCTTCTGTTGGCTTCATCTGTACGCCCATAAGCTGTTTCGCCAATATCGTTTTTATAGGCTTTGTATCCAGCGGCCGTATGCAAATTTTCCGCAATGGCCCACTTTAACTCTCGTATTTGTCGCTGCGCTTCTTGCACTCTTACGAGGTTACTCGGATGCTTATTGATATAATCTAAGTACACCGATTGCGTACGTGAACGCTGAGCATGTGCCCATGCTGTTCTATATATATGACCACCCGGGCCAGTTATGCCATCAACTTCATCCGCATTCCAGAAGACGTTTAATTGTTCGTGTCCGTCACCCAAATAAGGATAATCGCTACCCACTTGAAGAAACTGTCTGTCATCTGTGCGGTTCACCGACCAACTGGTACCGCCTTCTATCGTCCACAACAATTCAGTTGCCGATACTTGAGTTAATGACATTCTAGAAACTGCAAAATGGCCAGCGGCGTCGGTATAGTAAGCCGAGTAATCGCCTACATACACTTCATTTGATGGCCCTACTTTATTAACCGTTAAATCTCGGGCATAACAGGCGTATTCTTTTTGCGGCGTCGTTGAAATGATAGGGACTTTCCACAACTCGCACCGAGATTGGGTATCGGCATAGTCTGCGCCTTCACTGCGATACTCAACGCCCATACAATTGGTGTTTGGATCGTCTTTAAGGGGGTAGCCATCACACAGGGCCTGACAATCATTCAAACTATTAACGTTGTTCGCAATGCTAAAGTAATTTGAATTATAGATATCTTCTGGGTGGCCTTCATTGTTGTAACCTGCGCGGCATGCTGTTTCAGCCCGCCCTAAATAATCGCCATTGGGTATAACCGATACTTGAAGAGTACTTGTTGAACTTTTGCGGTCTTCATCTTCGTCGTCACCATCAAAAACCGTGAGCTCAACTTCATATACATTATCTACGTCAAAATCTTGTGGTTGGTTGTAAGTTGGTGGCATTAAAAAAGACAATACCGTTGGATCAAGCGTTTCTCGCGTAAAGCAACTATAGGACGGCTGTGGCGCGGTTGTTATAATGGGGGCTTGCCAAATCTCGCAACGCGGCCCTGTATCAACTGAATCTGCACCTGCCGCTCGAAATTCGATACCCTTACAACGATTCGTAGAAGACCCATATAAAGGAAACTCATTACAAAGCGCCTTGCATTGGGCCAGTGTATCTATACCCTGAGCCACGTAGAAATAATCGCTATTGTTCGGATCTTCAGGGTAGCCTTCATCGTTTAAACCAGCTCTACAAGCCGCCCTGTTATTTTCATTAAAATTGCTGAGTTCAAAAAACTGATTATCGACTTCAGCATTATTGGTTAAAGCAAAACTGAGATTTTCTTTAGGTAAATCTTTATCACTCGCACTTAACGTTACAATAAATTTTCGGCTGGCGTTAACTTCTATTTCTGAGGGCGATGTAAGAGTTGGCGCGAAGTCATTTTTGGTACTCGGGCATAAAAGATTAGACTCTCCTCGTTCAATATTACTGGCTGTCTCTATTTCTAAATTAGGTCCATAATTAGTAGACCTGATTGTTTTGTTTTCCAAGTCTATAGTGATTTGTCGATCGCCTTCAACGTCAACTAAGAAAATGAACGATTCCTCACGGGCTGTTTCCTTGTACTCATAGCATTCGTAAAAATCTTCATACTCCCACTTTTTATTACCAACATACCAAAATGTACCCATAGGGTAATCAGAAGAGGTTACTGATAAAGCATTAACTAAGTGTTTAACTACGTCTAAGTTTATCGTTGCACTTGTTGTAGAAAATAGGTTATCGGTTACCGATAGCGTAAGTGAATGGTTGCCTACCTCAATAGGAACATAGCTAAAGTCTTTAGATTGGGAGAGCACGGTTGCTCCCATTGACCATTGAAAATAAACAATTTCCCCATCGCTGTCTGAAGCCATGCTGACGAGCTCAAAGGCATCGTCTAATTGCACTTGCTCATCTAAACCAACACTTACTGTGGGTGGACTGTTATTGTTAATTTTAACAACTAGATTTTTTAACTTCGCCACCGTGTTAACGTCGTCTAATTCATAATAATCAACAACGGCGTTTAAAGCGTCTATGTTACTGGTAGTTACACCAACAACACCCGCGTCGATATAAGTTTGCAGCACAGGCTTTATGTTTCGGCCATCTTCGGCATAGCTCAGTATTAAATCGATGGCAATTTCTTGTGGAGATGCAGGGCTGCTCGAAGTTCCGGAAGGCTTTTCTACCCCACACCCTAATAAGATGGAAGAAATAAAAAGTAGAGCAAAGGCTCGGTAAAAATTTCGTTTAGCGACCATATCCAGTATTACCATGTAAGGGAGTTCGATAATACAACGGGTCGATCTTTATCGAGGTACTTGATCCTAGTATATAAGTTACCCAGTTACTACAAAAAAACAAAAGACAATAACTTACCTTGTCAACTTAGCAACCAAACAACGAACCTTGAACCTAGTACTTGTTCATTTGAATCTAGTTTTTTACATCCATAAAATTACGTCCACTATAAATACATTCAAAAGCAGAGCTTTATAACTTTATGTCTTCGCTTCACAAGAGCATTTATGGCTTTACACTACAACAAGAAAACTGAACAAGCTCACCCCCTTCCAGGTTCATGCTGTTCATAATAAGGCAGCTCTGCTTCGAATTCTTCCCAGTTTGCCTTAGAGGTGACAAAGTTGTGAGACATCGGACGCTCTTTAATATCTGAATCTAAAGACCCTATCCGTAGTCGATATCGGTTACAACACCATCTAATGAGTACTGCAAAGAACCACACAAACAACTTCCTTTGTACATCATCTTCTCCTATAAATTAAACAGTAAGCGTTTTTGTCATAAACCGGCTATTTGGGTCGGCTGTGTAGTGAGCAAAAGGACCACAATACTCGAAACCATGCTTTTGATAGAGATTTCTCGCAGCCAGAAAGTAGTCTTGCGAGCCGGTTTCCAAGCTTACGGATAAATAGCCTTGCTGAGTGGCCAGTTCAAGTACATGAGACAACAACTTAGAAGCAACGCCTAAATTACGCGCCGTTTTTACGGTTCTCATTGACTTCAGTTCAATATGACGGGCGGTCAACCGCTTAGTAGCAATACAACCCAGCAACGAATTGTCATTCCATGCGCTGTAAAACTTAATTTCAGGTGCTTTAAGCGCATCCACATCTAACGCATGCACACTTTCCGCTGGCGATGTTGCATACATATCGGCTAAGTGCTCTTCTAGCAACGCAATAACTTCACCACCCGATAAATCATCAACAATGATATTCATTTTTTAAACCTTTTAAGAGCTAAGGGGAAATTTTTAACTGATAACATATTAGATTGAATCCCTTCGTAACGAGCATACAGCTCTACATTCGTTAGGGTTTTACTGGGCGCGGTTAAAAAATTGATATCAGTGATTGTTGCCGAAAAGGCTTTGGTTACAACCTGATCGCAAGGTTCATTAGAATAGTGCTCGTAAATATCGTTACCGTCCCAAGAAATTGAAAGCTTTTCACTGACAGATTTAAACACTTCACCTGAATCAAGATCTTTAATGCTATATTCGACGGTATCGGGGAACTGATCCCATATAGCATACTGAGAACCGCAATTGACAAATATTGAAAACTCGCCACTTATCTTTAACACACCCTCAAGGGCTGAGCTTTGTTCGAGGGCAACTAAAAACCCCTGCTCCGATTCCAAATTGTCATCTCCTAAAGCCCAGCCAAACATTACAACGATAAAAAAGGCAATTCTGAGAGCTACCATTTAACTGGCTACATTCACGCTACTGGCCTGCCAATCACTTCTTTTAAGCTCGTAATGACACAATTCACGATTCCCTATGGTCACCCTATTTTTGAACTCAAAACCATTTTTGGTCATCACTTTTCCAGAGGCCATGTTTTCAGGTAAATGCCGAGCAATAATTAGGTTTAAGCCTAATTCGTTAAACCCAAAGTCTATCAACGAGGATGCCGCTTCAGTACAAAGCCCCTGCCCCCAAAATGGTACGCCTAACCAATACCCTAAATTACCTGACTCTCCCTTAATTTGGGTAATGCTGATGGCACCGATGATGTCACTTGATTGATCAAGCTGTATCGCTAATACAATCGCTTCTCGTTGGGCAGCCCAAGTTTCGTGGTTTGCGATCCACTGCTCTGCCATTCCATCTAAGTATGGGTGAGGTATATTTGCCGTCATATCAGCGATAACCTTTTCACCCGCTAAACACTGCACACTGGCAGCATCCGATGGCTTAAATGGTCGAAGGGTCATTCTTTTAGATTTTAAAGTAGGTATCAAAGCTCAGGCCCTCATGCATGTAGGAACACCATTAAAACATTCGGAAAGCCAGTTCATAGCCCAACCTCAGAAGTATTTATAATTTCAGGCTCTAACTGAGATTGCTCAACCCACTTTCGCATTAGCGCATAATCAAAAACAAAATCCAGATATTCAGTAGATTCAGCCGATAACGTTATACCGTACGTTTTTAATCTCGATACAATTGATGCGAACATGCAATCTGCTATCGAGAACTTACCAAACAACCAAGGACCAGCGTTTGAATAGTTTTTATTTCCAATTATAAATTCTATTTTTAGCTCCAAATAGCTAACAGTCTGGTGAATACTTCTCTAGTTTGACTAAATCCAAACGAACTCCAAAATGCCGTCATCGGCCAATAGAAATATATCATAAGTGCTTGGTGGTTTAATAATATTGTCTAAGATGCTCCAGTTGTTTTCTACTGTAAGCAATCGTGAAATATACTAGAACAATCGTTAATGGCCACCCACAGCCCTAATTGGGCAGTTAAAATTGGATAACTTAATGCAGGGAGTATTACGGTAGCTAAAGCCGAGTTGCTAAGCATGGTTCTTGATAATATTTTGAGGTTTTCCATAACCTTCCTTCGTTCCTGCTTCCAATTAAGTGGACTAAACTAGTGGTCTGTTTATATAATCAACTTTTACGCTGCGTTCGAATACAAACTTAGTTATACCGCAGTTATCGTGAGGGAATCTAACCTTTTCTTTGGTGTCTAGCAATATATTTATAATTTCTCGAATCATATGCCCGTGTGTGACAATCAGTATATTCCCATTGTTAAAGCTGCGAATCATCTCAGCGGCTTTGACTGACCTTTTTATGAATTCTTCCGCAGATTCACTAACAGAATCAGCGCCTTTATTGCTAGTGCTATCAACACCTACTCCATTTAAAACCAATTGCCCCTCAACTAAAACATCACTGTATTCTATTGGCAATCCCGTCGTCTCAATAAATGGCTGAACAGTTTGCCTTGCTCTTGGGAGTGAAGAGCAAAGCACTTGATTTATATTAAGTTCACCTAATGAAGTTACAATTCTTTGCGCCTGTTTAAATCCCTTATTAGAAAGCGGCTCATTCGCTACGGAATTATTGAGACCTAAAGCATTATTTTCAGATTCTGCATGTCTTAGTAGGTATAGATTCATAGTAATTTCATTATTGGTTTTATGAAAATAAGTTCGGCACTAATAAATACAGTTGATAAATTAATAACCCTGATAGTAACATCACAATGAGCGGAAAAATAATAACGATAGAACGCTAGCAAAAGGGTAATACCATTTTAATACAAGGGCCTTATCTATAATATTCTATTCCGTTACTCCAAACTTATATAGAACCAAATAAGAAAGAAACAAATAAGACATCAAGAAAGAATAGTTCTTATCACCCTTAAGCTGCAAATTTAAGCGGGCTTGTTCCAGCCACTTTTTGTTACTTGATGACTCTTGGATATCTACCGTATTTCACATAATAATGAGCCAATCCAATTGGACTAATTATTATTACGTAAGCGATCCAATTATGCCTACTCTCTAAATCGCGAAATTTGCTATCCCTAATGCAAAGAAACATGGCTAAAGCAGCCAGAACTAATCTTAGCCAAGATAGGAATTCTATTGTGTACTGGGGCTCCACTAAAGGTTCACCCTTTATGTAATGAGGTACATTGAGTTGAAACGCAATGATAGATACCCAAAGGACTAATATCGCGATTATAACAACGTACTTTTCGGCTAATTTCATATATGCAAGTAACGCCGTTGTTCACGCGCTAGTCGCGTGCAACTTCTTGTTAAGCGCAATACCGTAGCCAGTAAACATCACGTTTTTTTCCTGGTAGTAATGGTGCTGAATAAAATTCTTTTTTAACACCAACTATTTTGAACCCTGCTTTTTCCAAAGCTGACTTTGCCGACAAATTGGTGGTATCGGTAAAAGACACAACTTCTGATACTTCCATATTTTCAAGAAGATATTGTGTCGCTAACTTGATTGCTTCCTTAGCATGACCTTTACCCCTATAAGCAGGTAACAAGCCAAAGTGAATTTCAACTGAATTACGAGCTTTGACGAGAGTAAGATAACCTAATGCGTTTGAGCTACTCGCATCAGCGATAATCCAAATACAGCTATCGTTGACACTAAGGCTTGTTCTAATTGCTAACCTTAACAGCATATTTTTTGTTTGAGCAATACTTTCGTGCTTTTCCCGAGCAAGGTACTTAGAAGACTCTAAATCACTTGTATACTCATAAAGTACTTCCTCATCCCCTGCAACATAATATCTCAAACATAGACTATCTGAAGCTGTGATCACCTTACCCATCGCTTAACGCATTTATTTTGGGGCGAGCGGTAGCGAGTCCATAGCCCGCCGCGCTAGCGGTTTTAAGCGGGCTAGACCAACAATTTCTTGTTAATGCTGGTTAGCCACGAATTTACATCTTGCCTTGTACTGAACTTCATCTTTTGTCGTTTAAATTCATTAAACAAAAGTTCATGGTGTTTAAGTGAATTCTTATTCTCTCGACTATAGTACTCGGAGCACCAAGTAACTAGCTCGGCCAATGATGATTCAGTTTGCCCAGGCTTACTCCTAGACAGCATGCTGGCCTTACATACTTCCCACTCTATGCTCAGAACAATTAGCAGGTCTGAATAAGGTATGAATTTCTCAGCCAAACCACCAAAAACGCCTTCAACCACCCAGCTATCTTGAACTTTATGCCTATCAATGTCTGCGTCGACATGTTCTGGTGATCGTTTGATATTAAAACCACCCGGCTCCCAAAATAGATCATCTAGTGATATGTAATTACATTCAATTTTTCCAGAAAGCTCTTCACCTAAATAGGATTTGCCCGAGCCTCCATTTCCAAGTATGACAATTCTTTTCATAGCATTAACGTTTACAGCTGTGGCGCGCGATTTTCGCGTCCACTGCCTGTTTTTGTTATGGCTAGTACATCGTAAAATAGTCGATCCATAGCCACCTGGTATTTCGCATTTGTTTTAATACCTATTTTTGGTGATACCAATGCGGCATCCATACCCATTTTAGTCGCTCCTTCAATATCAGCAATTTCAGAGTCTCCAATCATGAGCGTTTCTTCGGGCCTAACACCCAATTCACAAAGAACAGCCTCAAAAGCATTACTAGACGGTTTCCTATAACCAATTGCGCACGACCAAACAACACTATCAAAGTACTTTGCCAACCCACGAGCTTCTAAATCATTTTGGAAGATTTCTTTAGGACCGGTAGCATTTGACAACAAGCCCAACTTAAATCCGTTTCTCTTTAACTCTATAAGCATTTTTTCTACGTTCGGCAAAGTTTCGTTAGAACGACAAAATTCTTCTAAATGCCTACGACCAATACCCTCGCTAAATGGAAGCCCTGACCTCTCAAAGCAACGCGCCCAAATATCCGTCCACTCGGGCTGTTTTTTCTGGTCTGGCTTATATAGAACGCTAATTTCCTTTTCAATCTGCTTTCCTACAACAAAAGCTTTCTCGTCGACAACGACAGCTTTAAGAGCATTCGCTAACGAACCTGATTTTGCTATCGTATTTCCAAAATCAAATACTACTGCTTTATACATAATGGACCATAACGCAAAAATAACTGGCGAAATTGCGCGCCAGCGTGATTGAGTCCAGTGCGTACCGCGTAGCGGTGTTTATGCACGAAGTTCATTGCCTTGTTAATTTTCAGTAGCATCCAATTCTGTGTTTCGATCGATATATTTATTTATTAGTGCTACTAAAGAGTCTACGAAAAGCCAAACAAATAAAACTGCCACTCCTATGTAAAACAATTGTTTTAGCAATGAAGGATCAACTAGACGTGATTCAGCAATCAAGTCAGCAATTTTCGAATAAATCATAATTGGTGCAATCAAAAGCCAAAAATACTTTCCTTTCAAAATGCTTTCCTTTAGAAATTAACGTTTGCATTTGCGGCGAAATGAGCGCCAGCGAAATTGAGTCCTAGGCCCGCCTGAGCGAAGCGAAGGGATTTTAGGGCCGTTGCAACATGCACTTGTTACATTTTTGAAGCCGCAAGATCAACGGCGACCGCTAGTTTAACTTGATGCATTCTACTTAAGCCGAGGGTATAGCTTTTTAACTCCTGCTTCTCTACGGATGGTTCAACGCTTCCGTCTTTTTCTACTTCCACCCAGACAAGATAGGATGCTTCGATTAGCACTCCATATTTGTCATCAGTTTGGTCAGGAGTCCAACGCAAGACATAAGCATTTTTGGTATTAAAACCACTTGCTTCAAGTACCCGCCTTAAATTTGAATTCGGCTCTTGAAGTGCAACATTGGACGCTACCAGCTCTTGCCGGAAGTCATTCTCCATTTTACTTCCGATAAGTTTCATGAACAACAGCCTCTTTTAAATGTAACGAGCCTGTAGATTAACTCAATTATGCCGAGCACACGTTACAAGCTTCTCAATTATATTATTGCCTACCAATTTGACAGATTAATAGACTTTTTCAAGTGGTCTTTTAAATTTTTCAGTCATTGTTCGGTATTTTTGCGATGCAAGTCTTAGAAGCCCGCTCTGATACAGCTATTTTGCTAACATCGGCCTTCATTGCGCTAAGCCGCTAGCGCCCCGTTCTTAAACCATTTCTCGATGTTATGGATCATGCAATAGAGCTTCCATTGACCATCTACTTTCTCTTGGCCTCGCAAGCTGAAGCGATTGAGCCTTTTATTCGTACCGATGTTGCCAAAAACTGGCTCTACTACAGACATTCTATGGCTGTATATCTGTTTGCCTTCCGGGCTATCGACACGCCTTTTCATCCACTCGGTACAAGGTTTTCCTATTGCCTTATCTTCTGTAAAAGACACAAATCGTCCATGGCCTTTTCGGTCAAGAGGTGACTTTGGATTTTCTAAACACTTCTCTATCAATTTGCACCCTCGGCATTGGTTCAATCTTGCTTGAAAGCCAATTACCTTTTGTCCGTCGTCGAATACTCTATCCGGTACGTTCCTTAATGTCTTCCCCGCAGGACAAATACAAGTTCTTTTAATCGGATCATAATCAAACTCCGTATTTGGGAAAACGACTGCTCTTGCGTTTACTGATTTTGGACGCTTTCTTTTCCCATAGGTTTCTTTTTGATCGCCAAACTTGGGGTCGCGGCTTCTAAATTTATTATCTGGAATGTAAGCATTGATATCGTGTGTATGTAACATGATCTTCCCCCGATAAAATGGACACCTCGGGATTCACGCTGCCATTTGTTCATAATTAATTGGTGATATATACCCAATGCCTGAGTGTAACCTCACCGTGTT
>NZ_JAHKPH010000008.1:0-267258 GCF_018860385.1 Reinekea forsetii
TAAGAGAGCTGTTCTAGTACCCAATTGCGTAAAGCGTGTGAGAGCAAAGCCTCCACGAGTTACACAACCAGTTTGCTTGACGACCATAGAGCGTTGGAACCACCTGATCCCATACCGAACTCAGCAGTGAAACGACGTATCGCCGATGGTAGTGTGGGGTTTCCCCATGTGAGAGTAGGTCATCGTCAAGCGCCAAATAAACCAAACAACCCAGCCTAGTGCTGGGTTTTTTGGTTTATGGCATTTGAAAATAGAGTCCTGCTCTCGAGTAGGGTGATGAAAGGTTGGCGAAGCCAAAGCGGGCTACCTTAACGGTAGGGCGCTAGTGAAGAACGCACTGAGCTAGGCTCAGGGCCGGGCCATCGTCAAGTCTGCCCGCAGCCCGGCCAAATAAACCCAAGAACCCAGCCTAGTGCTGGGTTTTTTGGTTTATTGCATTTGAAAAGGTTTAGGGCTGCGGGCTGCGGGTAAGTTCAAAAGATTGAGTTCAGTGGCATGTTGTGCCGCGGCGGCAGTGTGGTTGCCCTCGGTCGCGGTGAATACGTCCCTGTACGCTTAAGTTCGCCATCCATGGCTCACATACCCGAGGTCAACCACACTGCCACCACGGCTTGGGTCAGCCGAGGAATAGGGTATATCCATTGAATAACCTGTAGGAATCTTCGGAGCGCAGCGGAGAGATGATCTTTGAGCTGCAAGTTTATAGCTGCAAGCTGCAAGTGAATGAAAAACCGTTGGCAAAATTGTTAATTTGCATCGTCTTAAAACATCGCGTCTACGCAATAAAGAATACGAAAGTGGCAGCTTATAAAGCTTTGAGGGTGTGGGTGGGTTGAGCGGATATCTGAGCCATGGATGGCGAAGTTAAGCGGCGCAGGGATGCGCGCACAGCGACCGCTCAAGCCATCCACACCCCCAAGGCGACCACTGGCACTGAAAGCACCAAGCCGTAGTACCCAAAAGACGACCACTGGCACTGAAAGCACCAAGCCGCAGTACTCAAAAGACGACCACTGGCACCTGAGGTAACCCTGTTGGTTCCACACCCACAGATCTATTGGCTTAGGAGTTTTGCGGCCCATTGTGTGTCAGGATGGATTTCTAGGCCAATCTTAATAACTACTGTTAGTGGTATTGCTAGTAGCATGCCTACTGGCCCTAGTATCCAACCCCAAAAAACTAGTGAGAGGAATACAATTAGTGGGGATATATCTAAGGTACGGCCCATTAATTTTGGCTCAATGAAGTTGCCAATGACCATGTTGATTCCGACAAAGCCTGTTAATGAGATTAAAAACCCAGGTAGTCCTAGCTGGATGCTGGCGAGTAAGACTGGTGGAATGGCGGCGAGCATAGAACCAATGTTGGGGACGAAATTCATTAGAAACGCTAACGTTCCCCAAATAACAGGGTAATCAACGCCTAATAACCACAGGAATATTCCGACGATTAAACCGGTAGCAATACTTATTAACGTTTTGATCAACAGGTAGCGCTGAACGAGTTTAGAAAAACGTTTTACATAATTAATGGTTAAATCATCGCCTAGGGCGAAAGTAACTTTTTTGGCAGCACTTTGCGCTTCATAAAGTGAAAAGATAAGGGTAAATAAAACTAAAACGATGGCCGTGAGAAAACTACCAATGCTTGAGAACAATGTACCGGCAAAACTTAGCAGTCTTTCTGTAGGTCGTAGCTCATCAATGTATTGCTGAACATCATTGGTGATCCATGGCGCTGATTCTCGTAAGGTGGTTAGCCACTTTTCAACCTGAACAGTATAGGTCGGAAAGTTATTGATGAAATCACCGCTCGACGCAGCAACTATAGAGCCAACGCCGTAGAAAAAGGTAAAAACTAGTCCGACCATTAAGGTGATAGACAGCCCCAAAGGTACGCGCAAGCGCCTTAATAAAGCTACGCCAGGGTTAGTAAGCAATGCCAAGAAGAAGGCAATTAAAACTGGAACTATGATGGGTTGTGCGATTTTAACGCCCGCAATGATAATGACGATAGACGCGCAGGAGATTAAAAACCGAGTGGTAGGTGAATCTAACATAGCTTTCCTAAACAGATTGAATCAGTTATTTCCGATACCATACATGACAAAAAAGTCACTGCCAATTTAGTCACCGAAAGTTTAATAACGCGCCTTAATATTTATTAGAAGTAAGTCCCAATGTCTGTACTGGTACTTTGTCAGTAAGATCGGATGAGACTTTGGATACACGAAAGGTATCTCGACAAGCATCCATGGTTAATAAGGGTTCAAAGTCAGAAAAGGGCCTATTCGGATCGATCCAGTCGAGTATTTCACTGGGTCTTAGAATAAGCGGGAATGATTTTGCATGGATATCTAAAAATTCATTATGAGGTGGTAAAGTAATAATTGAAGTGTTTACTTGAGGGTATCCGTGTTGATCAAGTCTTAATTTTGAGACTGCGCCAAAAAGCATCAGCCCTTCTGTCGCAGGCTCAATTAAGTGCTGTACTTTTCGAGTCGGTTGCATTTTTTTTGAGTCTAAGCCCATACTTATGCAATCTGAATATTTTAGCTCGCCCTTATAAATAGGCTGCCACTCGCAAAAACCAGAACCGATAACAATACTCTTAACACTGCGTGGTTTTTGTACATGAAGTGGTGATTTACCCACCTTGCTGCTTTTAGAATTAAAGCTTGTGATTTTTGAATTAACCGAACCATCGGGGTGTGTCGCTAGCCACCAAGTAGAGCCCATTAATTTTGGACCAGCTTTAGAAGGCACCATGGTCAGAACTTTATCGGTAGGGCGAAGATGCGGGTGTCGAATAATGTCAGAAATTTCGTCAGGCTGGTAACCTGCTATTTGAAAAAGGGGCAATAAAAGTGGGAAATCTGTTACGTTATAAATATATCCACACATATTAAACCCCCAGCTTTAGGCTATTGACCATTTATTAACGAATTCTTGCTGTTTTTGAGCTGTGCTATTTTTTGGGAATCTTACTTGGTACCAGAGTATAGACATCGCTTCGACAAGTGGAAGCAAAGGTTGGAGTTGTTCATGAGATATACCAAGCTTATTAAGGCAATAAGATCTTTGTTCTAAATCTAAGTTAAATCCTAGAATAAAGCAGGCAATGTCGACTAATGGGTCTCCTGGAGCCGCATATTCCCAATCGTTCAGAAGAAGGCCAGTGTTGTTTTTATATAGGTTCCCTACATGCCAGTCGTGATGACAAAGGACCAATATTTCAGGCAATTGATAAGCTTGAGTATAGTCCTTTAAAGTCGACGAAAACTCGTTTGACAATGCCGTAGACTGTTTTTGCAAGCGCGCTAATTGTAATGTGATATCTAAGGGGGAGGCGGTTAAAGCCGTAATATCATAGTGATGAACGTGTTTTAAAAGGTTTAATATACAGTCAAGGTCGTTCTCAACAGAGAGGGGTAAAGCTGATATCCAAGGTGTAACAAGGTAATCTGCAGTGGCCAATTCAGGGTGCAAGCACCAAGAAGCACTTTGTAAATGTTGTAAAATAGCAATTTCTCTATCTCTATCAATACCTAGGTTTTTGGCTTTAGATGAGTTAATCCTTACAGCAAATTGCCCATTTGGCGATTCAAGTTGATATAGGCGATTTGTTAAACTGCTTTCTAGGCGCTTTATACTGATGTTCTCAGTGAATAGGTCTGTTAATTCTCTTAAAATATGATCCAGTAACATCAAAGGCTCTAGGTTTTCATTAAAAAGTCTGTAAACTATGCCTCGTTCTTGCCGGGGTGCCAAGCAAATCAATTGCAATGTGCTGAGAAAAACCCGTTGAACCTGAACCAGTTTGTACTGGCGTAGGGAGCAAAGACTTCAATTAATGAAATCGTCTGTGCAACTCTCCCTCATCTATTCTTAGATACGCTGGTGTCAATGATTATTGATACAGGATTACGAATACATGAATAAAACCACTTTATTTTCAAGCTTAGTATTAGCCGCCAGTGCTTCAGTGTTTTCAGCTGAAAGTAATTTGACTGTATATACCTATGAGTCATTTACCAGTGAGTGGGGCCCAGGTCCAGCATTAGAAAAAGCCTTTGAAGCCCAATGCAATTGCAATGTTGACTTTGTTGGATTAGAAGATGGTGTTGCATTGCTAAATCGCCTAAAACTTGAAGGGAAGCAAAGCCAGGCCGATATAATTTTGGGCATAGATGATGCCTTGGTAGCCGAAGCTAAAGCGTTAGGTTTAATTGCAGATTCTGGAGTTGATCTTTCAAAATTAAGCTTGCCTTATGAGTGGAGCGACTCAAAATTTGTACCTTATGATTACGGGCATTTTGCGTTTGTTTATGATCAAACTAAGCTTAAAAACGTACCAACCTCACTTAAGGAACTGGTAGAAGAAAGCGAGGTAAGTATTATTTATCAAGACCCTCGAGTAAGTACTCCTGGTCAAGGCTTGATGCTCTGGATGAAATCGGTTTATGGTGAGAAAGCCAATGAAGCATGGCAACAACTTCAGGCGAAAGCGGTGACCGTGACTCCAGGCTGGAGTGAAGCCTATGCGTTGTTTTTAGAAGGGCAAAGTGACATGGTGTTAAGTTATGTCACGTCACCCGCCTACCACATGACTTGGGATGATACGGACAAGTATCAGGCCGCTCAGTTCTCAGAAGGTCACTACACGCAAATCGAAGTAGCGGCGGCGTTAGAATCCAGTGCGAATATAGAGCTGGCGCGTGAGTTTTTGAGTTTTCTAGTGACAAAACCAGCGCAAGATGTTTTTGCAGGAACAAACTGGATGTGGCCAGTGTTAGAAAATGCAGAGAAACCAGAAGCATTTGATCAGTTATTTAGCCCGTCTTCTTTGTACTTTAGCAGTGAAGAAGTGTTAGCTAATCGAAGAGATTGGGTTAAAGAGTGGCGTAATGCCGCGAGTCAGTAATCGCTTTCTTTTGAACGCCAACCGAGTAGCCATGTCGTTGATGCTGGCTACTCTGGTCTTTGCCTGTATAGGGCTATTCTTACACCCTGGTCAAGGCTATCCTTTAGCTTCATATTTTGATGCTTGGATGCTACGCATTATTCAATTTTCACTCGTTCAAGCCTTTTTATCAGCCTTTATTTCTGTCTTGTTTGCCATCCCATTTGCGTTAATCCTATCTTCAAAAACTTTTCGATTTAATTGGATCATCAAAGCTTTATTAAACCTATTTTTTATTATGCCAGTACTGACCATTGTGTTATCGGTTATTTCATTTTATGGCAATTGGGTACCTATATTTAGTATCGTCGGCATTGTGTTGGCTCATGTAATGCTAAATTTACCTTATGCGTTGAGAATATTTTGGCAGCGCTTGGATCGTATATCCCTTGAGCACAAGCTGCTTGCACAAAGCATTGGTATGAGCCCGTTTCAACAGTTTAAAGTATTGCAGTGGCCAGTTATCTTGTCGGCCTTAAAACCTGTGTTTGTAATCGTGTTTTTATTTTGCTTTAGTAGTTTTACTATTGTACTTACCTTAGGCGGCGGACCTGCCAATACCAATTTGGAAGTGGCAATCTATCAAGCGCTGAAATTTGATTTTGATCCTAAAGGTGCCGCAATTTATGCATTGGTGCATGGTGTTTTTGCCGTGATCATGATGCTTACATTAGGTCGCCGAAAAGAATTTAGTTTTGAATTTTCTCGCACTGAGCCATCAGCGGCGGACTGGCCAAATATGGTGCAATGCATTGCCTTAGGCTTCTTAGCAATAGTGCTGGGAGCTCCTCTGGTTAGTCTAACCTTACAATCTTTTAGTCAGCCATTTGAATGGCCTAACCAACTTTTAACCGCGATATCTAATAGCCTCGTTATCGCCTTCCTAAGCGCGGTGTCGGCCGTCGTGCTTGCATTAGCTCGTTGCGGAAGCCAAGATACGAAAGTGAATCGAGTGTTGGATTTCGGTGTTCTGTTGATTCCTACCATGGTTATATTGACGGGTTTATTTCTGCTGGCTATGAAGTTTGGTGTGGCCTATGACATTACTTGGCCATTGATCATATGGATGAATGCGATGATGGCGTTGCCGTTTATTTCGAATCCAATCCATTCACGTTTTCGTATCGCGAAGAAGCGTTATCAGCCTTTAGTTAGCACTCTTTCAATCTCAGAAGTGGCCGTCGTCAAATTTGTATATTGGCCCATTTTAAAGTCAAGTTTGCCGTGGGCTTTTGCGCTTTCAATGGTGTTAAGTGTTGGAGATCTCGGCGTTGCAGCGCTTGTCGGGTCGGCTCAATTTACAACCTTGCCGATATTGATTTATCAGGCTATGGGAAGTTATCAAATGGTTTTAGCCTCTCAATTATCGGCCTTGCTACTGTTCATAAGCTTAGCCATATTGATGTTTGGTGAATGGTTCAGTGAGGAAAAACATGTTAGACGTTGAAAACCTTCAAGTTACTCTCGCTAATTTGGGCTTTCGTTGGAATTTTAAGTTACCCGAAGGTAGCTTTTTAGCCGTGACCGGTTCCAGTGGCGTAGGAAAATCTACTCTTTTAAAATCTTTAATCGGGATGCAACGTCGGCAGACTGGCACCGTAAGGTGGAAGGGCAAGGAGTGCAATGTTGAAGCAACCGGCTTGCAACCATTTGGGATGTTGTTCCAAAAAGATAATGTTTTTGATCATTTGAGTGTGGAACGAAATTTATCTTTTGGGCTAAGCGCCAATGGCAAGTTGAAAAGCGAGCAGTATCAACTACTGGAAAGTGCGGCCAGACGCTTTGGCATATTAGACCAGCTTTCTAAGCGAGCCTCTAGCTTATCTGGTGGGCAGCAGCAGCGCGTTGCTCTGGCTCGTGTATTTCTTCAAAATAAGCCGGTGTTATTGCTTGATGAGCCCTTTGCATCGCTAGACCCAGATTTGCGACAAGATGGATTGAAATGGGTGCTGGAGTTGCAACGAGAACAAGGTGCGACCATTATTATGGTGACTCACCATTTAAGTGAGGTGGAGCATGTAGCGCAGTATCAATTAGAGGGGCTGTCGGCTAGCCATTGGGCGTTCTCGTCATTATAAAGTAGAACAAAGTAAGGTTTGTATAGGTATGAAAATAGGTTTCATTGTGAACCCTTGGTCCGGTATCGGTGGTTCGGTTGCGTTAAAAGGCAGCGATGGAAAAACCATTCGAGAGCAAGCCATTAAGCTCGGTGCAACTCAAAAAGCGATGGCAAAAGCCAGGGTTATGATCGAGACATTTTTAGCACAGAGTAATGATCAAACCCATAGCTGGTTCAGCGCTCAAGGTGACCTTGGTGGCTCTATTCTTAAGCAGTACGATATAGAGTCCTTTTCTTTATATCCTGAGGAACTTCCCGATCAAACCGAATCTCAAGATACTCGAAATATAGTGGCGTGGCTTGTTAGCTGTGGCGTCGATATTATTGTCTTTGCCGGCGGTGATGGAACCGCGCGCGATGTGTGTTCGGTTGTTCAAGATAACATACCAGTTCTTGGTATTCCTACCGGAGTGAAAATTCATTCTGGTGTCTTCGCTGTAACACCGCATGCCGCGGGCGAGGTGATGGCTGGGCTAGTCCAAGGTCATTTAACGGATTTACGCTTAGAAGAAGTTCGAGACATTGATGAAGATGCCTTCAGAGAGAATCGAGTGGCCTCAAAATACTACGGCGAGATGAAGGTGCCGGTCAGCGCGCAATTTATGCAGCATGTTAAAGTGGGTGGGATCGAGCAAGAAGACCTAGTACTAAACGATATTGCTGAATGGTTAGATGAAACCAGCGAATCAGAAGTCGTTTATTTAATGGGCAGTGGAAAAACGATCGACTTTTTGATGCAACAAGTTGGCGTAAGCAATACTTTGCTTGGCGTAGATGCTGTATTAAACAGAACACTCTTAAAAGCCGATTGCACTGAGCAAGATATTTTAGCAATACTAAAAACCCACAAGGTGAAACTTGTCATCAGTATTATTGGTGGGCAAGGTCATATTTTTGGGCGTGGAAACCATCAATTTAGCCCCAATGTGTTAAAAACAGTCGGTAAGGCAAGTGTAATTGTAATTGGCACCAAGGCAAAATTAAGATCATTAGAGGGTCGACCATTAATAATCGACAGTGGTGATAGGGCTCTAGATTTAGAATGGACTGGACTGATTACCCTTCTTACGGGTTACAATGACGAAGTTTTATATCCTTTGGTATCACAATGAATCTATATGGTCGTCTGTTCTTATTCTCTCTTAAATCAATCATAACCAAGCCAAAATTTGATCCTCTGGCAACGGTGGAAACCAATTTCCGAGTTTGGCCTCACGATATGGATGTCAATATTCATCTAACAGCCGCACGATACTTTTCGTTTGGCGATCTAGGTCGAATGGGCTGGCTGCGAAACAACGGTTTTTTGTGGCGCTTTTTTAAGGGTGGTTACCGCGCAGTCCTTAATGCCCAAGAATTGACATATATTCGTGAGTTCACGCCCTTTAGCAAAGTGAAACTGGAAGTAGAGCTGATGAGCTGGGATGAAAAATATGGTTATTTTGAGCAGCGCTTTTACAGTAAAGGAAAGCTTTTTGCTGTTGGTCACGCAAGAATGGCGATTCTCCAGAAAGGTAAAGTACTGCCTTACGATGCTGTCTTTGAGTCTTTTGGGCAGCAATGCCAATCCCCTTCAGAAACAGAAGCTATACGTGATTGGAAAGAAACGTTAGCCGCGAAAAAGGCTCACTTTTCTTGAGCAAGTCGAATACTTTTCGTCGTGGCTTTTTAAAAGGCGCTATCGACTCATTACCTATGGTTGTTGCTGCAATTCCGTTTGGGTTATTGTTTGGCATGTTAGCCCCTACTAACGGAATTGCTAGTTGGGTTGCAATCGCTATTTCTGCTTTCGTTTTTGCAGGCAGCGCGCAATACGTAGCAATGGGGTTAATGGCCGTTGGTACACCGGCGGCTCTTATTGTATTGACTACATTCGTGGTTAATTTAAGGCATTTACTGTATGCATTCGCCATGTTGATTCCTACGAAGCATTGGTCCAAAAAGCAAAAAGTAGGGGCAAGTTTTTTCTTAACCGACGAAACCTTTGTGACTTTCAACCAAAAGCATTTATCCGGGCTTGAGCCATCGCAGAGTTTTTCCTATTACGCGGGTTCGGCCGCTTTTATGTATTTAAATTGGCAAATTTGTACATGGGTAGGTTTATGGGCGGGCACTTCCTTAAGTGGTGTCGAATCCATGGGGCTCGAATTTGCCATGGTTACAGCCTTTATAGCGATGATGACGCCAATGTTAAAGTGTCGGCGAAATATAGCGAGTGCCCTTATTGCCTTTGTATTTGCATGGATATTTAAAGATATTCCGAACAAGTTGGGCATTATAGTTTCGGTGCTTTTCGCAGCTATCATTGCCTCTAGAATTCCAGATTCGGAGGATGATTCGTGATTTCACTTATTTTAATGATCATAGGCATGGTGGTCGTCACTTGGGGTGCACGCATTGCGCCGGTGTTGATGCCCAGATTAACTTTGCCGCCTTCTGCTCTGCGCATATTAAATTGCGTACCGGCTGCTGTATTGTCTGCATTAATTGCAGAACCAATTTTAAACCCAGTGGCCAGTAATGGCAGTTTTCTACAACCAAGTGTACTTGCTGCGGTGCTTTGTTTAATCATGGGGCTGATAGGCATACCTATGTTATTAACCGTAATTATAGGCATGGCTAGTTTTTGGTTGTTGGGCATGTGGGTTTGAATTTGAATAGTCGACATGAAGAGCCCAGCCTTTATGTTTCAGCTTATTTACACTGATTGCTCCACAGAAAAGTCCGTCAATTTCACCTCAATCGTTTATCCTTGGTAAACTACGATCATCACTTTTTAAAGCAGGCTTCACAATGACAATACAACATGGCCAGTCCGGTATTCCAATAGTACTCATCGCTCAAAGTCAGTTCGATTCATGGTTACAAGCACAAGCTAAACCGACTCAACAATGGTTGAGCAATAATGACTTTTCAACGCCAGGTCACATTTCAATTCCTAATAGCGAAGGTGACATTGAGTCCGTTTTAGTCGTTGCCAGTGATGTCCATTCTATTTGGTCATTATCTTCCGTGGCCGTTGAATTGCCTAAGAAAGAGTTTTGTTTAAGTGCTGACTTAACCGTTGAGCAGCAAGAAGCATTTTGCGTAGGCTGGTTGTTAGGCCAATATCAGTTTGATCGCTATAAGCAAACTCAAGATCGCGCCAAACTGAATGTTTCCAGTCAGTCGGTTGTGGAGAATGCACTCAACACGGCAAATGCCGTTACATTGACTCGCGATTTAGTCAACACTCCAGCCGGTGACATGATGCCAGAGCATCTATCTGAGGCGATGCAAGCCTTAGCGGCACAGTTCTCTGGTGATTTCAGTGAGTGGGTTGGAGACGAGCTTTTAGAGCAGAATTACCCCACTATTCATATGGTAGGGCGTGCTTCGAGCCATGCCCCTCGTTTGTTAGATTTACGTTGGGGAAAAGACGATGCACCTTTATTAACCCTAGTTGGTAAAGGCGTTTGTTTTGATAGTGGTGGGCTTGATCTTAAACCAGCCGCTGGCATGCGACTCATGAAAAAGGACATGGGTGGTGCAGCTCATGTGCTAGGGCTAGCATCACTTATTATGGCCTTTAAGCTGCCTGTTCGTTTGCGCGTCTTAATACCCGCAGTGGAAAATGCCGTGAATGGTGATGCCTTCCGACCGGGCGACGTTATAAAGACTCGAAAAGGGTTAACTGTAGAAATTGATAACACCGATGCAGAAGGTCGATTAGTGTTATGCGATGCTTTAGCCGAAGCGAGCCGTGAAAATCCAGATTTAATCGTAGATTTTGCGACGCTGACAGGGGCTGCGCGTGTTGCCTTGGGGCTTGAAGTCCCAGGCTTTTATTCAACCGATGATGAGTTCGCAGATCAGTTGGTGAAAGCGGGAGCAACCCATGAAGATGCTATCTGGCGCATGCCTTTGCACCAACCTTATGCAGATTACCTAAAAGGGAGTATCTCTGATTTAGTGAACTGTTCACCAACGCCATTTGGTGGTTCCATTACAGCGGCCTTATATTTACAGCACTTTGTAGAAGATACACCCTGGGTCCATGTTGATGTAGGTGCTTGGAATGACCGAGCACGGCCAGGACGGCCAAAAGGCGGTGAGGCAATGGGTGTGCGTGCCACATTTGAGGCACTTAAAGCAAGATATTCAGTCTAAAATGGTGAACTGCGTCAATTTTTCAGCGTAAATTTTACACTGACTTTATAAAAGCCGCTATTATGCGGCTTTTTCAGTTGCTCATTATGGGTAAATTGATCGCCAAATAACTCCCTAAGGATTAAAGGAATAATAATGAAAAAAGCCCTTCTCATTTCAACCGCTGTTGTCGTAGCTATCGGAGCTGCAGGCGCTGGCGCAATGTATTTAGTGGATGGTCAAATAGATAATGCTATTAGCCAACTCGAAAGTCAGATACCGGCACCTATGACGTTGAGTGTTGTGAGTGACAGTAGCTCCTTTACCGATCGGCAATTAGTTTTAAAGGTCGGGATGGAACTGGAAGGCGAGTCGGTTTATGTTTTATTAAACAATGACATTCAAAAAAGACCTTGGGGCACTTCTATTGAGCATGCCTTAACCTTAGATCCAACACTTATCGAGCTCGTTGATGACGAGCAAGCGGCTGCGTTCTTATCCACTAATTTTGTCAACAGCCCAATGTTAGCAGGGCATACCAGTGTCAGTATGATGGGCTCTTACCAGTCTAATTTAGCCTCTTTTTCAGTGAATGAGACGTTAGGTGATGTCAACGTCGTGTTCACACCTTGGACCATTCAAGCCAATGGAAATGCGAGTGGCAACATTGAGTTAACCTCTAATTGGAATGGTTTCACTCTTGTGTCAGCGGATGAATACCAAGAAATGAATTTCAATTGGCAGCCAATGAAAATAATGGCCGATGGCAAGTATCACCAAGGAAGCACCTTTGTTGGGAAACAAACGGTGACAGGTGGTGGAGCAAGTTTTGTCATGGATGATGGCTACGATAGCGCAAACTTCCAGATGGGACCTTTTAGCATGGTGTCTAATGGCGATTTAGTGAGTGATCGTTATAAAGGTGATTTCCGTTGGGATACTGAAAGTGTTTCTTTTAATGCCGATGGCAGTGTATTTACGTTAAATGACCTTGTATTTTCGATGAATATGTCGGGCTTTGAAATTAATAACTTCACCGATCTAAGCCAAGAACTGAATGCAATGAGTACGGCCGGTTCACTAGAGCCTAGCCCGGAAGTGATTCGTATGGCGAATGTGGTCTTGCAAGACGGCTTCAGTATTGGGATCCCTGAGTTCAGCGCTAAAGTGGATGGTAAGACTGCAAAAATGAGTTTTATGGCTTCGCTGCCACAAAATGAAATTGCTGATCTAGGTAATCCATTTTCGTTAATGGGGCTTATCCCGACGGTAGTCGCTCAAGCCGATTTACTCATACATAAAGACATAGCTAATATGCCGGAAGTATCCGAGCAGGTATTTTCTTTAATGATGATGGGCGCATTAATGGAAGAGGGCGATAATTATGTTATGTCGGCAAGCTTTGAAAATGGTGCCGCAAAACTTAACGGTCAGCCTATGCCGTTGCCGTTCTAAAAGAGCTTTTTTGTAAGTATCAGGAGTGCTGTTTTCGCAGCGCTCCTTTTTTTGTGTTGTTTTTGTCCTTCCGTGTTTTGATTCAGTTTTTACGGGTTTTTTTCGCTATAATAGGCGCTAAATTTAGTTTTCGAGTATTGTGATGTCTGTAGAGCAGTTATTAATAGAGCGTAGTGGTAATACTTGTGAATTGTGTAAAACTTCAGATGCTTTAAAAGCGTTCGAAGTCGATGGCAGCTCCAACATAGGCGCAGATAGTCATGTATTGTTATGCGCTGCTTGTCATTCACAAGCTTCAGGTAATAAAGCGTTAGACCCGCATCATTTTACTTGCTTGAACGATGCTATGTGGACGCCAATTCCAGCCGTGCAAGTGTTGTCATGGCGTTTACTGACGCAATTGTCGAGTGAGTCTTACGCTTCCAACGCGCTCGATATGTTGTACTTAGAAGACGATGTGCTGGCCTGGGCAAAAGCAGGGTTGCCCGATGACGATGCCGAACCCACCCTCGATGCGAATGGTGCGGTATTAGCTGGTGGGGATACCGTAACGTTGATAAAAGATTTAGATGTGAAAGGGGCGGGTTTTACGGCTAAGCGAGGCACGATGGTGCGTGGTATTTCTTTGACCGACAATCCTAAGCACCTAGAGGGTCGAGTAAACGGTACTCGCGTTGTTCTTATCGCTGCTTTTTGTAAGAAAGCTTAACGTTAATGGTAGTTTCTTGATTGCATAGTCATGTCACCCAAGACATGACTATAGCCCTTTATGTCTTGTGCAATTATATGCACCACATCACTGTCGGGTGATTTTTCTAATAGCCCTTTGATGATTACTAACTTTTCAGTGTTCAGTGTTTTTAAATATTTTTGCGCTACGGCCAACCACACAATAATATTCATATTACCAGTATGGTCTTCGAGCGTAACAAAGGTAACGCCGGTGGCTGTTTTAGGCATCTGTCGGTTAGTTATGAGGCCGCTGACGACAATAGGTTGTGTGATTTTGTCGGTTCGACTTTTATCACGTTTACGTTGCTGCTCTAAGGCTAAATTTAGCAATTGATCCGCGGTGGGCGTAGGCGGTAGCAGCTGTTTTTCTCGCAACAGTTTAAGTACATGCTTGCGCAAAGATAAACCTGTCGCGTTATGGTCTTCTACAATGTTTTCAAAATCATCGGGTGCTTCTAATTCGGTATCGTCTTCGTTAAAAGCATCTAACAATAAATCTTGTTGCATTGACAACGCCGCCGTTTTCCAACGAGCTTGAAAGCGATGACCCGCTATGTCGGCTAAAGCATCCGCACTGGCAAGTGCATCTAAGTCACCTGCATTTAAACCGGGAACTTGCTCAAGTTGGCTGACGCTTTGGAAGCCCTGTTCCGGACGGTATAATAATAAGTTGAGCCCCGCTTGTTCGGATAACCCTTTTACTCGGCGTAACCCTAAACGCAGTGAATAACCATGAGTACTACTTTCTATATGGCTATCCCATTCACTGTGATTAATATTTATTGGCAATATGTTCACTTGATGTCGTTTAGCATCCTGAACCAGTTGTGACGCCGAATAAAACCCCATCGGTAAACTGTTCAGCAGTGCGCAGCAAAATGCGGCCGGGTAGTGGTACTTTAACCAGCAAGAAATATAAGCGATTAAAGCAAAGCCCGCAGCGTGAGATTCCGGGAACCCGTATTCACCAAAGCCTTCTATTTGCCGGTTAATTCGCTCTACGTAGGCTTCTGGGTAACCATTGTTAAGCATCTTTTCCGTGAGCTTACCGCGTAAGGCGCTGATGTGGCCGCTCTTTTTCCAACTGGCCATCGACTTACGCAAGTCGTTGGCTTCATCGGCGCTAAAATCGGCCGCAATCATGGCCAGCTTAATGATTTGCTCTTGGAAAATAGGGATGCCCAAAGTGCGCTCTAAAACGGGTTTGAGTTCTGGTTTGGGGTATTCAACCGGCTCTATGCCCATTCGGCGCTTTAAAAAGGGGTGCACCATATCGCCATGAATAGGACCGGGGCGAACAATGGCTACTTGAATCACTAAATCGTAATAGCAGGCGGGTTTTAAGCGCGGCAGCATGTTCATTTGTGCACGGGATTCTATTTGAAACACACCGACGGTATCAGCTTTTTGAATCATGTTGAAAACATCCGGGTCATCACGGGAAATGTCTTGTATGCGTACGGGCTGTTTATAAACGTTGCGAATAATGTCGAACGTTTTCCGAATGGCGCTAAGCATGCCAAGCGCAAGAATATCAACCTTCATTAAGTTCAACGCTTCTAAATCATCTTTATCCCATTGAATAACCGTACGGTCTTTCATGGAGGCATTTTCTATTGGCACTAAATCGCTAACAAAGCCTTCGGTTAAAATAAAACCGCCAACATGTTGAGATAGATGGCGTGGAAAGCCGGTAATTTCAGATAATAAATATTTGAACGTTTCGAGTTGAAACGAAGACAAGCCCAAACCATCATTGACGATTTGGTCGATCCAATTTGAACCACGATAGCGCCAGCCATAGTTGGCAATTTTTTGGTCGAGCTGCTCTATGTTCATGCCCAATGCTTTAGCGACATCACGCATTGCACTTTTTCGTCGATAGGTAATAACGGTTGCTGCAAGCGCAGCACGTTTACGACCATATTTTTGGTACAAGTATTGGATAACTTCTTCACGCCGTTCATGCTCAAAATCGACATCAATATCGGGCGGGTCGTTACGGCTTTCTGAAATAAAGCGTTCAAAAAGTAGCGAGGCTTCTTGTGGGTTTACCTCGGTTATACCTAAGCAGTAGCAGACGATTGAATTCGCCGCGCTGCCACGACCTTGGCACAAAATACCTTGGCTTTTGGCAAAACGTACGATGTCATAAACCGTTAAAAAATAGTGTTCGTATTTTTTTTGTTTAATTAACGCCAGCTCTTTTTCAATGGTTGTCAGTATCTCTTCACTGGCATTGTTACCAAAACGTTTTTTGACCCCTTGCTTCACTAGCAGCGCCAAGTAAGCTTCAGCACTGTATTGTCCAGGTAGAGTGTCTTTGGGGTAGTTATAACAAATGGAATCGAGTTCAAAACTACACGCATCGGCAATAATTAATGATTCATTGAGCCAAGCTTTGGGGTATATACGGTTGAGCTTTTTTTTCGATCGCAAATGATTTTCGGCATTCGGCTTGAGTAAGTACCGCACGTGCTCAATGGCTTTATTCTCTTTGATGGCGGTTAAACAATCGTGCAATAGTTTGCGAGTGGGAATGTGCATAATAGGATGACTGCTGGCGACAATAGGCAGCCGATGTTGGGCTGCCTCAGTTTTGATTCGCGCCATGTAGGTGTCGGCCCCGTTATCAAGGTTGTTTTCGGCCAATAACCATAAGCGGCTGTCGAAATGAGCTTTAAGGTGCATTAAAGTTGAGCTATCAGAATTTCGGCGTGGCAGCGCATACAGACACAAGCAGTCCGACAACTGCTTAGCTGATAAGTCTTTTAGGTACAGTTGGTATTCACCTTTTTCACTGCGTCTTCGCGCCCGAGTAATAAGTTGGCACAGTTGTCGATAGCCAAGGGCGTTTTTCGCCAATAGCACTAGGTTATGGCCATCGATATAAAACTCAGAGCCAACGATGAGCTTAATGTTTAAGCCTTCTTGCTTGCGTTGCCGCCAAGCTCTAACAACACCCGCAACAGAGCACTCATCGGTTATAGCCAGTGCGGTGTAACCTAGCTCAGCGGCACGCTGTATTTGCTCCTCTGGGTGCGAAGCGGCTCGTAAGAAGCTAAAGTTGGTTAAACAATGCAGTTCAGCAAAGTCTGGTGGTGGTTTCGTGGTCATGGCAGTGAACAATATACTGTATTTATATACAGTATATTGTTCTGGTGCATGAATACCAGCCGAATGACCAGTGGAGTTGTTTTTAATTGTTACTCGCTGCTATTTAGGTGCTATCACGGCAGCCTTGTTCTGCAAATTCGAGCTCAATGGTGGTGTGTTCGAAGTCATAATCTGAAATACATTGCTGAATTGAGTCTTTTAACCTTTGCTGCCGTTCGATACCAATACTGGCATTAATGACGACATGCGCAGAGAGCACATTGCGTGTGCCATCTAAGGACCAAATATGAAGGTGGTGCACATCCTCAATATTGGGCAGAGCTTTTAATGCTTCTTTAAGAGCTCGATAGTCATCGGCACTGGGAGTGGCTTGTAGGAAAACCCGGATCGTTTTGTAGAGCGTTTTCGTGACATTCAGTAAAATAAACAGCGTGAAGCCAATCGATAAAATCGGATCAAGAATAGGCCAGTCGAAAAAGTAGAGAATAATCGCAACCACCAATACGGCGACCCAACCCAGAACATCTTCAAGCAGGTGTAAATTGAGCATACGGTCCGCTAGCGTTTTGCCACCACTGAGTTTGTAAGCGGCAAAGCCATTGACCAGTGTGCCTAAAATTGCCAAGCCGATCATGCCTTCTACTACAGGCATTTCTGGGTTGAGCAGTCTGGGGATACTTTCAGTGAGTATCCATATAGACCCAACAATAAGAATAATGCCATTGATGATTGAGCCGAGTAAGGTAAAGCGCCTATAACCAAAAGAGTACACCTCATTTTGAGGCTTTTTGCTGACTTTATTTAATATCCAGGTTAACCCAATTGCTAGGCTGTCACCTAAGTCATGAATGGCGTCAGCCATAATAGCGGTACTGTTGGTGAGGTAGCCGCCGATAAATTCAATCAGAGTAAAACCAAAGTTTAAAAAAAATGCCCAAGCAATAGCCGACCCAGAATCGGGCAAATGATGATGGTGATCGTGGTGATGGCCGTTAGGGTGATCATGCATTTTAGCACCTAGTATTTTTAAGATTTAAGGCAGTCTAAAGCTTTGAGCTACAAGAAGGTCAAGGTTTTTTCATGCAAATTTGAGCTTATCAATAGAGATTTTACAGTGCTACTATAGTCAGCTTTCTATTGTCCTCCCAATAAGGCACTCCTTTGGCGACCGAACAAAAAAAATCAATTCGTAACTTGTTGCAAGATAAAAATATTCGTTATGTCTTTGTGGCTTATTTAGTCACGTTTATGGGCACAGCCATGGCGCCGATTGCCATGGCATTTGGCGTTCTGGAACTCACCGGCTCTACAAAAGATTCGGCCATTGTGATCGCCGCGCCCGTTATCGCTAGTATTGCGGTGTTGTTGCTTGGTGGGGTGATAGCCGATAGATCCTCTCGACAAAAAGTGATCATCAGTGCCGACAGCGCCGCGCTACTTATTCAGTTAGCGATGGCTTATTTGTTTTTGTCCGAACAAGCCACAGTGCCATTATTAACGGGATTAATGTTGCTAAACGGCATTGCCGTCGCTTTTAATGCGCCTGCCGCTTCCGGTTTTATTATTCAACTAGTGGATAAAGAAGATCTTCAATCGATCAATGCCCTGTTGGGTTCCGCTCGTAATTTAGCGCTTATTCTCGGTGCCGCTTTGGGCGGTGTCTTAGTTTCTGTCGTGGGTGCGGGTTGGACGATCTTTTTAGATGCATTGTCGTTTGGTGTCTCTGCGCTGTTGGTATATTTGGTTAAACCGAAGCAGCAAATTAAGAGCGAATCAGAGTCTATTTTGCTCGATCTCAAGTTAGGGTGGGGCGAATTTATCGCGCATAAGTGGGTATGGGTCATTGTGGTACAGTTTGCGTTTGTGGTTGCTGCCAATGAAGCCATCATTGGTTTAATCGGACCTGCGGTAGCCCTTGATCAATTAAAGGGCGCTGAAGACTGGGGGTTGGTTGTCAGTGCGATTGGTGTCGGCACCTTAATAGGAGGGTTAATTGGATTTCGATTAAATGTGCGTTATCCCATGCGCTTTGCAACATTTTGTGTGCTTGTTCCTGGCTTGCTGCCGATTGCGTTGGCGTTTCCTTTACCGCTTTACGGCTTAATGTTGATTGCGGTGCTTGAGGGCATTGGCTGGCAGCTGTTTGGTGTGTTATGGATGACCACGTTGCAAACCAAAATCAAACCGCATTTGCTCTCTAGGGTGTGTGCTTATGATTATATTGGATCAGTATGTTTAGCACCTATCGGTATTATTCTTGCGGGTATATTTTATGAATCGATGGGGTTTCGTTGGGTGTTACTTGCCGCGGCGTTAGTCATTATTTTGCCAACTGTTTTTGCGCTCTTAGTGAAAGAGGTTTGGTTTATGCAGCTAGATGAACCTGTCATTGACTAAGCAAATACGCCTTGCAAGAACCATTGGCCGTCATCACGCCGATAAATCCAATGAGTTTGATGATTCAACGTTGCAACATAGTAATCTCGACGGGTGGGAGCGGCATCCCACCAACCGCCTTCAATGCGTTCAGGGCCACTGATAATATGGTAGCGGTCGATGCGTATGGGTTTGGCTTGAGGCAGCAAAAAAGTGGGCCACTGTTTAGGGAATAAGCTGTGCTGTTGTTGGCGCGAATCTATGACGTAAGTGGACACCTCTGGTCTAGGGTCGGCTTCAACCGCCAGGGTATGTACATTCTCCGTACCCAGTCGAGCGATCAAAATAGACTGCATCAAATCAGCATCGGCTTGCCCCGGGCGGTTGCCCAGCAAATCTTTTGGTGCATCTTTAAAAGGTAAAAAATCTTTAGCGCGTAACGACACGGATACTACTGGGGCGACCAGTTGGGTGTGATCGAGTTGTGTTTGTAAGAGCAGTAACCAATCGGCTTGTAAGTAACTGCCGCGTACCGAAGGTACAGCCAATACACTGGCACGGCCATCGCGATGCGTCAGCTTAATCAGTATTTTTTCACACAATAACTGGCGGTTTCGTAAGTAGGTTTCCAGCTGTTCTAAGCACCGCCGCAGAGGAAACAGTAAGCCTTTTGCATGTTCGGCTTCATAGGTTAAATGTATGGTCTGCAGAAAGCTCGCCGGTAATTGAAATTGAGTCGAAGGTTGATTACTTCGCTCTAACTGGTACAGGTGCTCTACTAAATCTAATCCAAATCGGTACCCCAGTTCCTTACGTGGCATTTGCTTAAGCTTGCCGTACTCTCTAATGCCCATCGCCAATAGTTTTTGCACGGTTTTGTGGGGGAGCCCGAGCTGTTCTACCGAGAGTTGATGTAAAGCCTGTACAAAGGTTTCGGTGTTTTCTGTGTAACAGGCGATGCCCGCTTGTGCTAACAGCTGAGCCGCTTTTGGAGTATGACCCATGCTCATTTGAAAACGAAAGTGACTTTGTTGCAATCTTTGTTGCAGATGTTGCCAGTAAGCTTCGATGCCATTAAAAATAGAGAGCATAGAACCGACTTCAAGCAGCAGGCCATCGGGCGGTACTAAGGTAATTTGTGCTGCGTGGCGATAGCAAAGCAGTGCCAGCTTGTTTAGCGCATCGGCTTCAATGGCGGCATCATAATTGGCCATCGCACAATCGGTCAGTAGGCAGAATGCTGTCTTCTTATTCATGCCTACCTGTACACCTTGTTCCCGAGCCATGTCATTACATTGCACAATCGTTTGCAGTGCTGGCGCCAATAACAGTTGAGGCAGAGCGCGTGGATCGGCTAAGAACTGAGCCTCTAACGCCAATTGCGGGAAGTGAATATGCAACCACAGCACTTTTAATGTACACCAAGGTGCAAGGGGAGCTTAATGGCGAGGTTGGCAAGTGGCCAACCGGCACGGCGTTTGACAATATCGATCGAGGAGGCGGAGTTAAGTTTAATGCGCAAGGCCGCCACACTGGGTTGGCTTAAATACTTTTCAGGTCTCAATAGAAACACAGGTGTTGCTGATTGCTCGGCTGCTAACTGGATACGGCGCATTAAGGCTTTATCGAGTTTCTCCACCCAAACAACGGCTGCTTGGCATCCACCACTTTGTAAGCTCTTTTCGACACAGTGGCATAAATCGGCGGCACGAGAAGCATTAGCTAGCAGCAAACGCTGAGTATTCAGCTGCCAATGTTGTAATGCAGGCCCGCAGGGTAAATAGGGCGCGTTTAACCAGAGCTGCCAACGGGTATCTGCGTGGCTAAGCTGGGCCAAAGCGGGTAATAATAAACGCAGCTCACCCATGCCTTGCTTTGGGTATAGTACTTCGGTGACTGCAGACACAGGCCAGCCTTGCCCAGGCAGCGCATTATTGAGCTCTGCATAGCCTGTATTTAGGCCTTGAACGACTGTTTTACTACGGTTGCGATGCGTCCAAATATGGCCCTGTTCAGCCAATAGCGAGATTAAATTCATAGTACAAACGGCAATTTACTGTATAGATGTACAGTATAGTTAATTCGTTTGTTTTTGCTAGCGAGAAACTCTCATTGGTTAAAAAACTTGCAATTTAATTTAATAAATATACAGTTGTATATTATTTGCAGTGAGAATCAAGAATGTCAACTCAACTTCCCGTTTACAGTACTCGCGAAGAGCAGGCCAACACCATAACGCATGCCATTGGCTTGTTATGCGCTATTTGCGCGTCTGTTTGGATGATGCTTCAAGCATTGTCTGTACGAGAAGTTATGTATGTAGCCAGTGCCACCATATACGGCGCAACCCTTATTTTTATGTTTTTATCGTCAACGCTTTACCATGCGGCTCAACAGCCTAGTAGAAGGGCGTTATTTAGACAGCTAGACCACCTAGCGATTTTGTACCTCATAGCAGGTAGCTATACTCCATATACTTTAATCACTTTATCCGGTGCATGGGGTTGGACTATTTTTGGAATTGTCTGGGGGCTAACGCTGGTTGGAACCGTGTTGCAATTTACCTCGGCGCGGCACATCAAAGGCCTAATGGTAGGGTTATATTTGTTAATGGGCTGGACCGTTATCATTGCCATAAAACCGCTCATGGCAAATTTAGCCACAGGAGGCTTGGTGCTGTTAGTGGCTGGTGGCGTAGCCTACACCTTAGGCGTTGTTTTTTACGTTAACAAACGTATTCCATACAACCATGCTATATGGCATTTATTTGTATTGGCCGGAGCTATGGGTCATTACTTAAGCGTCGCGCTTTACGTGTTATAAATGTAGTAATGCAGAATATCTTTCCAAGAAAGAATGCCTTCGATCATGTACTCCGCATCGACCACGGGCAAGCAGCTGATATTGTTTTCGAGCAGTAAAATAGAGGCGGTTTGAATCGGGGTTTCTGAATCGACGGTGATGACTTTTTTCGTCATCACGTCGGCCGCGGTAACCACTTGCGGTATTCTGAGCTTATTTTTACGCAGCTGATTGGTAATGTTACCCATAATATCCCGATCAGAAATTACACCGATCAGCAGTCCATTATCTTCAACCAATAAATGATGAAACGCCTCACGCTCAAAAATCTGCTGCATCGACATAAAGGTGCTGTCGGCACCAACGGTAATTACATCCCGGGTCATTATCTGGCTTACGTGCATAAATAAGGCATCCTAAAAAATAGTTAAAGGGTTATGGTAATGCTTTGGCCTTTACGAGCAAAAGTGCAAGCCTTTAGCTCTTTATCAGTGACCAATGGTGCATGGTTTATTGAGACATAACAATTTGGGTAGCAGCGCTGAGTCGCTTGAACGAAAGGGGGCTGTTCGCTGTAACGGGCCTGTTCAGCATTCGCTAAACGCTGCTTAATATCGGTGAGCATAAAATTAAGATCGGCCAACGCTTCAGTAATTTTTAATGATTTTTTATGTGCTGAAGAGTTAAGCAACGCTACTTGATCGGGCGGCAGCGCATCGAGGAGTTGATGTAAACGAAGCAACTGCTCTGTTCGTTTTTCTTGTAAGAACAGTAATTTTTTAACATTCTGTTGCGGGTCGCCTTGCACAATGTGAAGGGTCGTCTTTTGATACGCAGGGCTACCGATCTCTTTGGCAATTATGCAATGGCCTGCCTGTATGTTACCACCGGCCAATTGACCATGTCCTCCACTTTGACCAATGTAGAGACCTTGTTGAACGTTGACAAGGCTATTAAACACATACTCTTTAGCGTGAATATTATTAGCCGTTAATTTTACTTCGTTGGCGTATTTTAATGTTAATTCACCCACGGCGGTAACAATACCTGCGTAGTCAATATTTGATTCTTTTTCGTCAGCTTTACTCGTAGCGTCTTCCTGTTTTGGGTTGGCATCGTGAGGGCTCTCTCCTATAACCCCTCCTTGCACGGTGATGTTCGCCCCAGATTTTAATACCGCTCGTTCAACCGTGCCCCTAACAAAAATATCGCCACTGGCCTCTACGTGTAAGCCAGGTAACACATCGCCGGTAATCTCTACAGACCCATTAAAGGAAACGTGCCCAGTTGATAAGTCAACATTTTCAAACCGAAGCGTGGGCTCTACATTGACTTTACCTGGGGAATAAACGGGGTGACCGTCTATATCGGCTATCACCATATTGGGGTTATCAGGAGCAATGCTTGCGCCTTCAAAAGGCGTGTCAAAAGGTAAATCAACGCCATGTTCAGGCTGTACTATGTTGCCGAAAATATCTTGACCGACTTTTCCAGGCAGTGCCGCTATTCTCTCAAGCAACGGTGTCCCTTTAAGCACGGTTGAATAAATGCGACCCGCTAAAAAATCGATAGTATCGTCACTGTTAGGATCAGTCAGTTCACTAGAGGCATCAGACACTCGCTCTATAAATTGAGTATCCTGTCCACGCTGAGGCGCCAACCCAAGCGCAACATCGAATTCAGAGCTTTCCAAAGCCGAGACGGCTTGCTTTAACGCTGGTAAGATAATTCTTTTTTTAGCCACACCTTGTTGGGTTAAGGCCGTGAACAATTGTTCGTAAGAGGCTGGCTCACCACCCATAGCCGGTGTCATGTGTGCAGTGGCTTTCATTTTGTCAGGGGCAATGGTGATGCTAAAAAAAGCGTCACGTCGATAACCAATGTCAACGCTTTCCAACGCACCTTTCTGAATATTGGCAAGAAATTTATCTATGAGCGGAAGCTGAATGTCCCAATTAGCAACTCCTAAGCGTTTAAGCTCGTCGAGTACGTGTTCGGTTGTAATAGTAGAAGGCGCAGGGTGTTCACTCGCGAGCTTAACGGATATAAGGCCGGCGTTTTGGTCAATATTAAAATTTAGCGCAGTAATGGCGCTGTTTGTTTGCGATGAGTCGAGTGACGACATGCTCAGTTTGGCTCTAATGAGTTACACACTTTTAAGTAAAGCAGTAAAAATTCAGTTAGCCAATGTCGGAGTGAAGCGCCTACAGGGTCGCTTTAAATAGTTGATTCTTGGCTAACTCATCACTTCATCAAACAGCCAAAGGTTGACAACTTCCCCCGCATTGACTGAGCCTCTATCTTGTTCAAGCGCAATGTAGCAATTTGCATCGGCCATCGAAGATAAAATATGTGATCCTTGGGCAACGGTCGCTGTTTTCACTTCAACTCCTTCTTCACCGACAGACCAAATACCCCGTTGAAAATCCATACGGCCAGGCGCTTTTTTAAAGCTATTGGCGGCAATAGCCGGTAGAACCTTCATAGGCTTATAGCCAATGTTTTGATGTTGCCTTATCGCTTGCGCACCTAAAATATGGAAGGTCACAGCGGCTGAGACTGGGTTGCCCGGCAAGCCAATAAAATAGCTATTTGGCAGCTGACCAAATGCAAAGGGCTTACCTGGTTTAATAGCAAGCTTCCAAAAATCAACACGACCCATTTGCTCTAACGCGTCTTTAATGTAGTCCGCTTCGCCTACACTGACGCCGCCAGAGGTAATGACAAAATCACACTCGGCATCGGCAATGGCAAAGGCTTGCTTTATTTGGTCAAGGTCGTCCTCTATCATGCCGTAGTCAATAATGTCGACGTCTAGGTGCGACAACATGGCTTTAATAGACGGGCCGTTTGAGTTGTATATTTCGCCAAATTTAAGCGGTTGCCCAGGGTTTTTTAGTTCGCTGCCGGTTGAAATAATTCCGACTTTAGTTTTGGTAAATACTGAGACGCGATCAACGCCTGCGCTGGCCATTAAGGCAATGTGTGGTGGCTTCAAATGGGTCAACGGCGCAACGATGATTTGGTCATGCTCAATATCTTCACCAATGCAGCGAATGTTTTGACCTGCGCTGGGCGCTTGCAAAAACTGTACGGAACCATCGTGATTAACCGTGGCATTTTCTTGCATAATCACAGCATCAGCACCTTGTGGAACGGCCGCCCCGGTCATAATTCGAATTGCTTTAGTCGGCTCAAACTCGCCTTTAAATGGCAGCCCAGCAAATGATTTTCCTTGCACCACCATCGGTTGATTTAGGCGGAAATGTTGGCTCGATACGGCATAGCCATCCATTGCAGAATTATCAAAACTCGGTGCATTGCAATGAGAGCGAACTTCCGTTGCGCAGACTCGGTGTAGAGACGATTGTAGATCGACAAATTCGGTTTGTTGATTGGCGCTCACCAATTCTAGGAGTAGAGACAGTCCCTCATCTAATGGCATTAAGCCTGGTTGATCACAACAGCCCATAGGTATCCTTAAATATTTTCGGTATGTTCCAGTGCAAAAATAGCGGCTTCTACACGGGATCTTAAATTGAGTTTTGCCAGCAAGCGCTTTACGTGTACTTTAACAGTCCCCTCGGCAATCGCAAGACGATTGCCGATGTCCTTATTTGTTAACCCTTCAGCAATTAGGTGCAAAACATCGAGCTCTCGATCGGTCAATTCAGATATAACAGGGTGCCGACCTTCCGGCGCTTTACTTTGGTTTGCTTGTAATACAGACGCTTTAATGGAATCACTAAAGACAGGTTCACCCGTCATGCAACGCTTTACTGAAGCAACAAGTAGATCAGGCTCAATGTCTTTTAGTAGATAGCCGTCCGCACCGGCGCGAATGGCTTGATGAATATCATTGTTCGAGTTGGATGATGAAAAAACAACAATACGCGCAACACAACCGCTTGATTTTAACTGGCGCAATAGCGCTATGCCACCTTGACCGGGCATGTGCAAATTCAATAACGCAATATCTGGTTCAGTTTCTTCCATTTTTGCAATCGCAAAAGAAGCATCGCCAATATTAGCCACGATAGTGATGGCTGTATCTTGGGCGAACACATCCATTAAGCCTCGTCGCACAATCGGATGGTCATCAATGATGGCTAGTTTAATCATGGTTACCTTTGTGCCCTCTATGGGCTAATTGTCTCTGTACTCTAATGTATTACGGATAATAGCTACTAACAAAGTGGTAATTCATGCTTTCTTGACACGGGACAAGAAAGGTACCTCATAGGAGGTACGAGGATTATTTCATACTCTTCTAAGATAGCCCTATCGAAAAGCGAAACTATTTTCTTTAGGAGCCATAACTATGTCGGATCTTGTTAAACAAAAGCAAAAAGAGCGCAATGCTTTTCTATTCATCGCCGTCATTTTGTTTCCTTTATTGACGGTCGCCATTGTCGGCGGCTATGGGTTCATCATCTGGATGTCCCAACTGTTATTTGGTTCACACACCTTTTAATGGCCATGAATGAACGAGTGACCAGCCGGCGCAATTTATTGCGTGGTCAATTTTCAACGCCCTTGGTGGAAAAAGCACTAAGACCCCCTGGAGCCATAGATGAAGCGCTGTTCCTCGAAGCTTGTACACGGTGTGGCGATTGTATTAAGGCTTGCCCAGAGCAAGTGATTGCAAAAGGGGATGGAGGCTTCCCCAGATTAGACTTTCGCTTGCGTGGCTGTATCGGCTGCCAAGCCTGTTTAGAGTCTTGTCCAACCGTGGCTTTATCAGTAAACGAGCAAAGTATGCCTGCAGGCATCGCAAGAATAGATGAAAGTTGTTTGGCGCAAAAAGGAGTGACCTGTCAAAGCTGCAAAGACAGCTGCGTACCCGAGGCCATTCTTTTTAGCTGGGAAAACAAAACCCCGGTGCCTCGCATAGTGGTTGATCAGTGTACCGGGTGCGGCGAGTGCGTATCGGTTTGTCCAAGCAACAGTATTTCAGTAGACCCAAATTAATTGAAAGGAAAGCGCCATGAAAAACGCCGTCACAATACAAAGCTGGAATGATGAAGAGCACATTGTCAGCGTCGTCATTCATGCTCGTCCAGAGCGGCTCACGACGATTAACTTAGCCATGGAAGCCATTCCTGGCGTAGAGCGCGTTGTAAATGACGGTCTGGGAAAAGAAGTGATTTTAATCAGCGCGTCCAGTGCAAAAAAAGTCATGCAGCGTATTGAACAAATTCAAGAGTTAGAGGGAGTGCTCAGTGCATCGATGGTGGCGCACCATACTGAGACAGCGGAATCACTCGAAGAAGAAATAGAATTGTCATCATTGGTCAGGCAGCACAGCGAGCAAGCTAATGAATCACAAATAACGTCATCGCAAGCTTAAAGCAGGAGATAACATGAAGTTAACAAGAAGAGATGTAGTGAAAGCGCAAGCCGCTGCGGCGGCGGCATCTGTGGCTGGCATTTCACTGCCCACCCAAGCAAGCAACATTATTACCAGCAGCGCAGACAATAAAATTCATTGGGATAAAGCGCCTTGTCGTTTTTGCGGCACAGGTTGCACCGTTTCTGTTGGTACTAAAAACGGTAAAGTTGTTGCCACTCATGGCGATCAACTGGCCGAAGTTAATCGTGGCCTAAACTGCATCAAAGGCTATTTTTTAGCAAAAATCATGTACGGCAAAGACCGCTTAACGCAGCCATTGTTACGTAAAAAAAATGGCAAGTACGATAAAAACGGTGAGTTTACACCGGTATCGTGGGATGAAGCCTTCGACATTATGGCGTCGAAGTGGAAAAAGACTCTCGAGGAAAAAGGTCCTGAAGCCATTGGTATGTTTGGCTCTGGCCAGTGGACGGTTTGGGAAGGTTACGCCGCGTCTAAATTAATGAAGGCAGGCTTTCGATCGAATAACATCGACCCTAACGCGCGTCATTGCATGGCGTCGGCCGTTGCGGGCTTTATGCGTACCTTTGGTATTGACGAGCCTATGGGCTGCTACGATGATTTAGAGCATGCCGATGCGTTCGTACTTTGGGGTTCAAACATGGCAGAAATGCACCCTATTTTATGGACTCGCCTCACAGATCGACGTTTATCGCACCCGCATGTCAAAGTGGCGGTAATGTCTACCTTTAAACATCGCAGTTTTGATTTAGCCGACATCCCGATGGTATTTAAACCACAAACTGATTTGATTATTGCCAATGCCATTGCGAATTATATTATTCAAAACAATAAAATTAACAAAGACTTCGTAGCGAAGCACGTTAACTTTAGAAAAGGAAACGATGATATCGGCTATGGCTTACGTCCTGAGCACCCACTGGAGCAAAAAGCAAAAAACAATGATAAAGCCGGTGGCTCTGTAGGGATCGATTTTCAAGCCTACGCCGATTTTGTGAAGCCTTATACGATATCGCAAGCGGCTAAAGAATCAGGTGTATCAGAAGCAGCATTAATAGAATTAGCCGAGTTATATGCTGATCCAAAAGTGAAGGTTATGTCATTGTGGACCATGGGTGTAAACCAGCACACACGTGGTGTATGGATGAACAACATGATCTACAACTTGCATTTACTCACCGGAAAAATTTCAGAACCTGGCAACAGTCCGTTTTCATTAACGGGTCAACCGAGTGCCTGCGGTACGGCTCGTGAAGTAGGTACATTTGCACACCGTCTGCCAGCTGACTTGGTGGTGACAAATCCAAAACATAGAGCTTTTGCTGAAGAAATTTGGCGTTTACCCGAGGGTACTGTACCGGCCAAAGTCGGTGCACATGCAGCGCTACAAAACCGAAAATTAAAAGACGGTGAAATAAACTGTTACTGGGTGCAGGTGAATAACAACATGCAAGCGGCGGCAAACATGATGGAAGAAACCTACCCGGGTTACCGCAACCCTGATAATTTTATTGTCACCTCAGATGCATACCCAACAGTAACCTGTGAAGCCTCCGATTTAATTTTACCAACCGCAATGTGGGTAGAAAAAGAAGGCGCTTACGGCAATGCCGAACGTCGGACACAGTTTTGGCACCAGCTAACTAACGCGCCAGGTGAAGCGAAATCTGATTTATGGCAGTTGATGGAGTTTTCTAAACGATTCCAAACAGACGAAGTTTGGCCGGCTGAATTATTAGACGCGAATCCAGAATACAAAGGTAAGTCGTTGTTTGACGTTTTGTATCGTAACGGCAATGTGGATCGCTATGGCATGGATGAAGTGTACACAGACTACGCCAACGATGAAGCAGACGCTTTTGGCTTTTACGTACAAAAAGGTTTGTTTGAGGAGTATGCCCAGTTTGGTCGTGACCATGGCCACGATTTAGCCCCCTTTGATCGTTACCATGAAGAGCGAGGCTTGCGTTGGCCTGTGGTGAAAGGCAAGGAAACGCTTTGGCGTTACCGTGAAGGATATGACCCTTATGTCGAGCCTGGACGAGGCGTACAGTTTTACGGAAAGCCCGATGGTCGCGCGATAATTTTTGCACTGCCGTATGAAGCGCCTCCAGAAAGCCCCGATGAAGAATTTGATCTTTGGCTTTCAACTGGCCGCGTTTTAGAACATTGGCATTCAGGGTCGATGACACAACGGGTACCTGAATTGTATAAAGCCGTTCCCGATGCCTTATGTTATATGCATCCAGATGATGCCCAAGCCAGAGGTATGCGACGCGGGGATGAAGTCAAGGTTGTTTCCCGACGCGGCGAAATTAAGACACGTGTCGAAACGCGCGGCCGAAATAAACCGCCACAAGGGTTGGTATATGTGCCTTGGTTTGATGCAAGCCAACTTATTAACAAATGCACATTAGACGCGACCGACCCGATCTCTAAACAGACCGACTACAAAAAATGCGCCGTAAAAGTGACTAAAGCTTAAGGAGAATAAAATGAAGATATTAGCAACCTTAGTGTCACTGGTTTTGTTTGCAAGCCTCGCTGTGGCCGACAATGAAGTCTCTACTCTACGAGGGCCAGCCGAGTTGTTAGACAACAATGATGCACCTCGAATGGCAAAAGAACAAAACGACGACCTACGTAGAACGCGTGATTATCCAATGGCGCCACCCACCGTGCCTCATAAAATTAATGGTTACCAGATCGACTTAAACGTGAATAAGTGTTTGTCGTGTCATAACCGCCAACGCGTAGCCGACTCGCAAGCGCCCATGATTTCGGTCACGCATTTTATGAACCGAGATGGAAACTTTTTAGCTGATGTATCTCCAAATCGATATTTTTGTACTCAGTGCCATGCATCGCAACTCGATGTAAAACCGCTGTTAGACAATGAGTTTATCAGTATGGATGAAATTATTCGTCAATCTGGTGAGAATCACTAAGGAGCGGTTATGTGGCAAAAACTTAAAGTATTCATAATTGGCTTTTGGCAGGTATTAGCAAAGCCTTCAGTACATTACTCTCTTGGTTTTTTAACCTTGGCCGGGTTCATCGCGGGGGTAATTTTCTGGGGAGGTTTTAACACAGCCTTAGAATATGCCAACACCGAAGAGTTTTGCATTAGCTGTCATGAAATGGCCGATAACCCATACGCTGAGTTAAAAGAAACCATTCATTTCTCGAATCGCTCGGGCGTTAGAGCCATGTGCTCCGATTGCCATGTTCCGCATGAGTGGACTTATAAAATAGCTCGTAAAATGCAAGCGTCTAAAGAGGTGTGGGGCAAGATCTTTGGCACCATCAATACGCGTGAAAAGTTCTTAGATAAACGACGTGAGTTGGCAGAACACGAATGGGCTAGATTCAAAGCAAACGATTCACTGGAGTGCCGTAATTGCCATGAATTTGATGCAATGGATTTTACCGCCCAAAGCCCAAGAGCCTCTGATCAGCATAGTACAGCGCTAGCCACAGGTGAAAAAACCTGTATTGATTGCCATAAAGGCATCGCGCACCAACTTCCAGATATGACGGGTGTTCCGGGCTGGGAGTAATCTAAACGTTTGTTAGAGAGTTGTTAATAACCCAAGTTCTGATTGGCTCAGGCTTGGGTTTTTTATGGCCTGTGATAAAGTGCGGCTCATATTATTAACTGGCAGCATAAAATGAAAAAATTATTACTACTTGTGGGCGGCTCTGCAGGGTTAGGTGAGGCGCTTTATAGCCACTATAAAAATATGGGTTATGACATAGTTGAGTTCAGTCGAAGCGGTCAGCAACCGGAACATGTTTTCTTAGATATGTCTCGTAAAGAGACGGCCATAGATACCATCGACCTACAGTTTGCTCAGCTTGCTAAACAGCCTTGGCAGGAAATTGTATTGATCATCAACGCGGCGCAAATCGGGCCAATTGGCGAGCTTGCAATGAGTGAACCAAAGCAGTGGTGGCAAAATATAGAAGTCAATTTAACATTGCCGATTTCTATAATGGGCCGCTTTCAAACGCATTTTCAAGCCGTTGAAGCACCCAAAAATATTGCCTTTGTCTCCTCGGGTGCGGCTACGTCCGTCATTGAAGGCTGGAGTTTGTATAGCGCTACTAAAGCTGGAGTTGAGCATTTTATTCGCGTGGTAGCGCAAGAGCAGAGCTCGAAATCGAATCCGATAACACCGGTTATTTTGAACCCCGGTATTATGGATACTCAAATGCAAGCCACTATTCGCAGCTCGAGCGAAGCACAATTTTCAAACGTAGATTGGTTTAAGCAAGCCCATGAAACGGGGCAATTGGCTAGCCCAGCCACGGTTGCTGGCAATATAGCTGCAGTGTTATCTGGCAAGCTCGAAGCCGGGCAAGTTTATGATGTTTCTGGCTAAAGAAACGTTTAAAAACCAACGAACCCAGCTACAATAGCGCCACTTAACATTGACCATTGATTGATGCCCTCAGGAGCAAATATGCCCATAAAACATGCGGTTGTACACGGACTAACCATTAACGAAAGCCAAGTTGATATTCACTTAAACGATCAAGAGCTGGCGTTAAACGAGTCTGTCGAAGATTTAGTCTATCGAATTAAGTCTTCATTTTACGGCCGTAGCAGTAAGCAGTATGGACAGTTTGATGAGACTGGTCGTGCCATTAGCCAAGCCATTCGTAACGTTAGTGACGGTAAGACACCTTTTGTAGAGGCGAGCCATCAAATTATGGAGTCGTTTGCGAGCCTGATCAAAGATGAGTCACTATCTACTCAAGGGTATTGGCTGGTGGTTCAGGAAGCATTGGAGCAGGGTGAGTTTTTTTGGTTATGTCAGTTTAAAAGCAAAGATGAGCTCAGCGTTACCGATAACTTAGGCATTGATGGCAACAGCGTGATTGATTTTAGTAAGCTCGGCTTTGCTGCACAGATCAATTTATCGGATATGGCCGATGACAGTGTTGAAAAATACATTACCGTCAGCTTTGGGTTTGGTGATCGCGCGCTTCAAGCCGGGTTATGCAATTATATTGGTTTTACAGAAACGGTTAGCCCAACGGAAGACACGAAGGTGTTTATGGACGTTGTGAAAGCCTTCAGTGATACCATGCCAAAAGAGAAGGGCGCGGCGTATCAGAAGAAGGCGGCAGAGTTTTGTGTCGAGCAATCTAAAGCCGGTGAAACGGTGGCCTATCAGGCGATCTCAGATGAACTGGTGAATGACACCCAAAGCACAGCCACTGATTCGTTATCGAGCTTTATACTTGAGAAAAAGCCCGACATTAAAGAGCACTTTATACCCGATCAAAAAAGCTTGAAAAAATTCATACGCTTTAGCGGTAAAAGCAAGGAAGTGTCGATCAGTTTCAACAATGATACGCTCGGCAACGCCATTGAGTTTGATGCCGAAAAAGAGCATTTGGTGATTAAACAATTACCCGCAACCTTGCTTAAACAATTAAAAGCACTAAACGAAGCCGGAGATTTTTAAGCTTCGTCTACGGCTTGGTCGTAAAACCAACGATTCTTGATTTTTCGAAAAGAGGAGTGCTCATGCAAGCAGCGCTCCTTGTCTCCGTCTTCAAAATAAGCTTTAAACTCAACAAAGCCTTTCTTCAACCCTTGCTTTGCAGAAATAACCTCAAGACGAATCCATTTGGTGGTTAAAAGCTCGTCTCGGCTTAACTCAGGGCGGCGCTCTTTAAGCCATGTCTTCATCACATAGTCAGCATTACCTATAACATAAGCGCTATATCGGGAGCGCATTAAGGCTTCAACAGTTTTTGGCAGCATCCCCTGGTGGTGATAGCGATCACAGCACATCGAATACAGCTCTCCACTTCCGCAAGGGCAATGATTAGTGGACATGAGACTTCTGCACTCTATGTTGTTGAATAATAATGCTCAGGGCATTGGCTAGGGCTGGCGTAATGTTAGGCGCACCCAAAAGAGACATCACAATACCTTGCAGGCCGGGCAAAATAGCCAAATGGTGAATGATTTTTTGAAAGCCATCTTGATCAGTTGATTGAGCTAATTGATCCAACACCGGCACCGAAAACTGTACATCGGTCATCCAATGAGGGTAACGGGTGATAATCGCTAACAGCAGTTCAAGTTGATTCGCGAAAAACTTCAAGCCTTGATCAATTAATGGGCGAACCAACTTGTTGGCTTTAGCTTGTGAGACCCCTCTAATGGCGGCGATCATCTCGGAAGTTTGGGTGTAAATAGAAGAGCGACTCAAAACAGCCTCAACAAGTTGAGTGCTCGGTGTTGTGTGCTCCATCTGATTCATTAAGGCTATAAATGGTTCGCTGTCCAAGTGTGGGATTTGCTTTATTAAGGCCTGCTCTTGGGCAGAATCAAGGCGCACGAGTAAATCGGAAATACCCTGTAACCCCAGAGCCTGCCATTGCAGTGGGCTGTTTGCATCGGTGTAAAACTCAAGGGCAGGCGCATAAAATTGGCTAGATTTGCTTGCCAGCAATTTACTGGCCTGCGCATGTAAAGCCGCTTTCTTTTCTTCGTTGGGTGAAAATTGGTACGGATGATCGGTTAATAATCGCTGTCGCTCTTTTTCATCTTGTGTTTGTACAGACCGATACAGACGGTTTACCAAATCGCTGTGTACTCCTGGGCTGAGTTGACCTTGTTCATCAAGTGGTAACTTGAGAAACCAAAAACTATTTTGGTCTTTATTTTCTGGGTTCCACAGTAATATAACTAGCCAAGCAAAATTTAGGTGTGGAGTAGAGTAGGGCTTACCCGCGTCTAAATCAGAGAGAGTGCTTTTCGGTAGCTTTTTGAGCTGCACACTTAAATCGAAGCAGGAAAATTTTGCGCCAGTGAGTTCAAGGAAACCCGCTAAACTAGGCTCAGTCATGGAACGACCTTCTCATAGAATAAAAACAGGTATTTTACGCTACTCACTGTGATCACACCAAGTTTAAGGTACTATTTTCCCCTAAGAATTTGATGTTGTAAGGTAAAAAAGTGACGGCAGAGGTTAAATCAATCTTATGTGAGCTGCAGGATGAATTGATGCGGCTAAATCAGTGGCATACGCTTGCACCAGAACCAGAAAGGCTAGCCAGTGAATTACCATTTTGCATGGACACTCTCACTCTGTATGAATGGTTGCAGTGGATATACATCGCACGGCTTAATGCGTTGGTAGATGCTCATTTGCCGCTACCGAAGGGTGCTCAAGTGCAGCCTTATGCTGAAGAAGTACTGAAAGCCGATGGTGTGAGCAGCCCAAGGTTAGTGGCTCTGATTGGTCAGCTTGATAAAAAAATGGCATAAAAAAGCCCGCTGTCGCGGGCTTCTTGGCGAGAAATTGCAATTACTTAGCAAAGTTCTCTGCTGCAAACTCCCAGTTCGCTAACGCCCAGAATGCTTCTAGGTATTTAGGACGTAGATTACGGAAGTCGATGTAGTAAGCGTGTTCCCACAAATCAACCGTAATTAAAGGCGTTTGGTCACCGGTGATAGGTGTGCCGGCATTGCTGGTGTTGACGATATCTAAAGAACCGTCAGCGTTTTTCACTAACCAAGTCCAGCTAGAACCGAAATTGTTAACTGCCTTGTCATTAAACGCGGCTTGGAAGTCAGCAAAGCTGCCCCATTTAGCGTTAATGGCATCAGCTAATGCACCTGTTGGTTCGCCGCCACCGTTAGGGCTTAGGCTGTTCCAGTAAAAAGTGTGGTTCCATATCTGAGCAGCATTGTTGAATACGCCACCAGAAGACGATTTAATGATGTCTTCTAAGCTTTTGCCTTCAAACTCTGTGCCCGGAATAAGACCATTTAACTTAGTTACGTAGGTTGCATGGTGTTTGCCGTGGTGAAACTCAAGTGTTTCAGCTGAAATGTGCGGTGCTAATGCGTCAATCGCATAAGGTAGTTCTGGCAATTCAAAAGCCATCGGTGCTCTCCCTTGTTATAGGTTGTATTTGTTGCTCACCCTAATATTAGGGCGGATGCGTTTAATTTCAAGCCAAGTATAAGATAACTGTATGGGTTATACACCCCGAGAAAGGGTGACTTGCGGAGATTAAGGGTAAAATTTTCGCTTTTGTGTACAAATCCCACCAAAAAAAATTTTCTATCAGCGTTGGACACGAATGAGTTCTCAGCTACAGTTATAAAACTAAATATGGTTACCGTGCACATGATTTATTATTCAAATAATGCAGTAAAGGCAGGTTATCTTTTCAGTTTGATGGCCAAGTTAATGTGTGTTTCGCTATTTTTAATGGTAGCGAGCGCCAATGCTTCCGCTCAAAGTAGAGTAGAATTAATCAATAATTTTAAATGGCTTGGCTTGTACGAAGACACAAGTGGCGAAATGACGGCCCTAGAGGTTGCTCAAAAATCCGCCAGCTTTGAACCCGTAGAAGGCTGGCTAAGCTATGGCGAAACAAAAAGCCATTTGTGGTTGTCAGTTGACTTTACAGAGGCTAATAGCGATGCCGAGAATATTTGGTTAGAGCTAGGGAACCCTGTCACAGACTACATCAACCTTTATCAAGTTAACCGAGATTCTTCCGGCGAAATAAATATTCAGTTAATACAAGAAACGGGGGATGCAAGATTATTTGAAAGCCGCGGTATTTCCATTCGGAATTTCTTACTACCCCTTGAAAACAGCCCTAATCAAACCTATTTGGTTGAAATTTATGGGAAGTCTCCGCTAGCGGTTCCTATTGAGATCGGTGAGCTTAGCAGCTTACTTGAGGCCATTTTATTTGAAGTAACCTTCGTATATCTTTTGTTTGGCATCATGATTGCTATGACGCTGTACAATGGTTTTTTGTATTTAGGCACGCGCATCAGCTCTTACGGCTGGTACACCCTTTATTTAGCCAGCATTTTTATGTTTTTAGTGTTTTCAAGTGGCACTGGCTATAAATACCTTTGGTATAACTCGGCCACCTTACAAAACAACTTAGGTTACTTATTTATAGGGCTATTTCTATTTGGTGCTTTTTCATTTACGCGAAACTTCCTCAATATTAGCGAGATATTGCCGAAGTTTGACCGCTTCTTTCGTTGGTTTGCGTATTCGCCATTGCTTATTGTGATCGCTGTCGCACTGGCACCAGCGCTGGCTTTGAAGTTAAGTACCTTTTATATGTTGGCTTTAACATTAATGGTGCCGACACTTTCTATTGTTGCTGTAATCAAAGGAAGTTCAGGTTCTTGGTTGTTCTTGCTGAGTTGGATATTTATGGTCGTTGGTATGTTGACCTATAATTTAGCCATAGCAGGTGCACTGCCTTTGAATTTTATTTCGCTTCATGCCGGAGAAATAGGGGTCACATTAGAGTCCATTTTACTTTCTTTTGCTTTGGCTTATCGAATTCGAATGAATGAACAAAAAGCGAGTGAGCAAGAAGCTGAATCGTTCCGTCGAATTGAAGCGGCCTTAGACCTGGCGGCTCGGAATGAGGCTGCGAAAGACTCTTTCCTTCGCTCTAGCAGCCATCAACTTAAAACGCCTATTCATGCACTTTTGAGTTACATTCAATTATTGAAAGAAGATTTAGAAGACAGTAAAGATGATACTGTCACCACGCACGTAATAGGTGCGGATAAATCGGCAACTGAACTGTTTTATCAAATCGATAACTTATTGACTTACTCACAGATTGTCGCTGGCGACTTAAGACCCATTTATCAAAAAACAAATGTGCGTAATGAAATCAATCGTTTGATGCGAGCGTGGAGCGAGCACCTTACCAGTACCGAAAAGCGAGTTGAATGTGCGGTAGCTTCCGAAGTGCCTCAATATTTAGATTTAGATTGGTTCCATATTCGTAAAATTATTCGGATAGCTTTAGAAAATGCCTTTAATACCACCGAAGCCGGTACCGTCAGAGTTAAGATAGATGTAGCTGGCAATGAAGCATCACCTACCTTACGTTGCTCTATTGAAGACCAAGGCAGTGGCGTACCTGAAGACATTTTAGCTTGGTTCGTTCAAGAAGACAGTGGTGACAAATGGACCGAGGAATCTTCTGGGTTATTTATTTGTAAAAATCTTGTGCGAGTGGTGCACGGTCAAATAACGTTGGCGAATAAAGCTGACGGTGGCGCCATATTTACGTTAGAGGCACCGGTACGCGTGTTAGATAATCAATGCGCGCAAGGCGAGGTTAATTTAGCCGAAAAATCGGTAATGGTAGTTGATGATGTCGAAGTGAATCAACGCATACTTATGGGAATGTTAAAGAAAATTGGCGTTAACTCCTATAGCGTAGGTTCAGGTGAGGAGGCCTTGCAGCGTCTGGCTCTTGAGCCGGTGGATCTCATTTTGATGGATTGTTTGATGCCCGGGTTAAGTGGTCAGGAAACGGCGCAAGTTATCCGAGCGCGTCAAGACGAACTGGCCAATACTTGTATCATAGCCGTCAGTGCAAATGACAGTGACCTCGATCGGCAAAGTTGCTTTGATGCCGGCATGCAAGATTTCATTTCCAAACCTGTGCGCAAAGATCATTTAGAGCAAAAATTGAAAGAGTGGTTAGTCTGAGGGCATCAACAGTTGCCCTTCAGAGCATAAGCTCTGATAATAGTACTTATTAATAATATTGAGTTGAGTACTATGCCAGATTCAAAACCGACGAATGATTTACCTAGAATGGTGCCTGATCGTGATGATATCCGTGTGCGCACCTCACCTCGTGCATCAGAATCAAAGCCAAAGGCAGAGACTTCTCGTTCGACCCAATCTAAACCCGCCAGTAACCACTCTTGGCTAAATGCCGTGTGGGTGATTATTGGGGGAATCGCAATTGCCTATCTGGCATTGCAGCAGTATAGCCTCCATCAGACTATCGCCAGTTACGAAGAGCGATTGTCTCTTGCGGATGATCGCATTGTTTTTTTAGAGCAGTCCCTTACGCAAACAGATGAATCAGTAGCGATGAATGAAACAGCCATCAATGCTCAGTTTAAAGCGATAAAAAGCGATGCTGATTTGCAAATGTCAGAGATACGAAAGCTATGGGATGTGACGAATAAACGCAATAAGGCTTGGATTGAAGACAACCAAGCGCAGTTGAAATCTTTAGATAAAACACTGTCGGCTCTAAAAGATCAGTTAGGTTCTATGGAATCAACTGTGACAACGCTTTCATCCAACGCAGACGCTCGCACGGAGGTCATCGGCCAATTAAAGACTCAGCTCGACCAGCAACAGCAAGAATTAAATTCAGCCCAATCGGCCGTACAACGTGTCGAAGACCAACTTGCAACCGTGTCTTTGGAAGAGTTAGAAGAGCAGATAGTGAGTGTACGCTTTGCTCAAGAAAACTTGCTAGTTGAGCAGGGATTACTCACGGACAATGATGCACAGTTTGCAAATCAGATGTCGCAACTGCAAGGCGACTTAGGCTCAATCAGTGCCTCACGGTTAGAAACAAACAAACGCCTGCTGACACTCACAAAACAAATAGAAGCGCTCGATGCACGAATCACTGCAGTCGCCGGTCCTTCTTCGGGTCAATAGTTGTAATGTGAATGTAAAAGGTGATGCTTGATTAACGAAGACCTCAACAGCCGCCAGTATAGCATCGTTAGATGGGTTGAAGCGGAAGGTTCCGTAAAGGTTGAAGACATGGTGGCGCGTTACGGAGTTACGGTGCAAACCATTCGGCGCGATTTAACATTGCTCGACAAACTTCAAAAGCTGCGCCGCTTGCATGGCGCAGCCAAAACCATAAATTCTACCGAAAATGTCGCTTATGGTGATCGAAAGATTATGAACCATAGCGCAAAGCTTGCGATAGCAACAACCATAGCTCGCCATATCCCAGACAATGCCAGTGTGTTTATTAACATCGGCACGACCACCGAAACTATTGCCCAAGCTCTTATGCAACATAAGGGTCTGCAAATTATCACCAACAGTCTTCATGTCGCTTCTATAATGAGCCAAAAGCAAGATTTTCGGGTTATTGTGACCAGTGGTGAGGTGAGGGCAACAGATGGCGGAATTGTAGGGGAAGCCACTCTCGATTTTATTGAGCAGTTCAAACTTGATTACGGCATCATCGGCATCAGCTCAATTGACGAAGACGGTACCTTGCTAGATTTTGATTATCGAGAAGTTAGGGTGGCAAAATCTATAATTGAGCATAGCCGAAAGGTATTTTTAGCCGCAGATCACAGCAAATTCGATCGTAAAGCCATGGTGCGATTAGGCAATTTGGCCGATGCCGATATGCTGTTTACAGATCTTGTACCCAGCGACAACATTGTCTCAGTTTTAAATGAGCATGATGTGGTGTTGCAAGTTTGTCGCTGAGTGGTCGTTAACTCAAATTCACAAATCTTATCTTTCCTGTTGCCTTTATAAACTTGCAGAGCTCGGCACTATAGTGCCTATGTGACCAAAAATCGGTTCAATTATTGTTTTAGAAGGGGTTAAGTGTGTTTTTAGATGAGTTTCATACCGCAGAAGGCCAAAAAGTTATCATTTCGGCTGAGCAAGCCAGTCGTTTTGCGAAAGAAATTGCGGGAGATTTTAATCCGATTCACGATCCCGACGCTAAGCGTTTTTGCGTACCAGGAGATTTGCTGTTTGCGATATCCCTTTCCAAGTACGGTCTCAGTCAAAATATGAAAGTGTCTTTCTCGGGTATGGTGGGTCGTGATTTACCCATCGTTTTCCCAAGCAAGGCGGCCGGTACTATTGAGCTGAAAGATGAAAATGATAAGCTCTATACGACTATTGAGCATTCGGGAGAGGTTACAGAAAACGAAGCGCTCATTAGCGAGTTTGTCAGGAATTACGTTGAATTCTCAGGTCAAAATTTTCCCTACATATTAGTGCCATTGCTTGATAAGCATCAGGTGATGTTTAACCCTAAGCGTCCTTTGGTGATATACGAGAGCATGTCTTTTAACTTAGATACGCTTGATATTGCTCAGCCCTCTCTTGAATTGGTTGATTCCACATTAGAAGTCAACGGTAAGCGTGGTGATGTCCACTTTATTTTTGCGATTAAAGATGGAGATCGCATTGTCGGTAAAGGGGATAAAAAACTAATCGTCAGTGGTATTCAACCTTTTGATAAAGCCTTAATGGATGAAGTGGTCGCCAATTTTAATCAGTTAAAAGCAGACTACCGTACCGCATAGGCTTCGGCTGTTTCATATTATTGAGAAACCGTATCCCAGTAATTCAGCTGGTATTCCTCAATTGTGGTGTGAATGTGTTTCGGTAAGGTGGGTTTAAACCATTGGCCTGGCATATTTGCACCACGCATCAACATTTTAAAGCGATCGGATCTAAATTCAGAAAATTCCGCTCCGGTTAGACCCTTTTCTAAATACCAGCGCACAGAAGCCGATGGGTGGCTAAAAATCTTCCATTGCGTATGGGCGGCTAGCTGATCATCTAGCATGCCACATTCAGGTGTATAGCACCTTGTGTTAAACAGGTTATTGGCAACCCTAGCTTGCGGTGTGCGGCCCCAATCACTGCTGTGAATGGCCTGAGCTAATACAATGCTTGGCGCAACTGGAGCCATGAGCTTTAACAATTCTTTTATGCTGTCATCGGATATCTTTGTTGGAACACCGTTTTTCCACATGCCATAGCGATGCATCTTGTTTAAAAGCCAGGTTCCATTTTGCTGTTGTAAAACTGAGTTTTCAAGCATTGAATGGGCTTTGCTCCAGTGGGATTCTAGCTGATTATTTTCAGCTTCGACCAAAGAAGAAAGGCGATTTAACCAGTTTATTTGATCATCACTTAAGCCATCACTTGGGCTGTCGGCAGTGAGTGACTGCTTACTTAGTTGCCAGCCTATTAAGGGGGCTGAAAGTAAGGTAAATAAAATAACGGCACACCAATGCTTCATCTTTTTCTCCAGAATAGTTACAAAAAATAACACGCCTAACTGATTGATTTTCAACGTGGCTTTAAAGTTAATTTAAATCAACTAAAAAACAGGGGTGCAATTTCAAATTGTTTACTTATAATCCGCCGCCCTTTTGTATTACGGTTATTAAGGTTTTACTTTGTATGATTAACGAACTTCGCCCAGAATCATCGTCAACGGGTCACCTATGCTTAGCATCTAGCATGATTCTAAATGAAAGTCCGATGCCGATACGATTCTTCTATAAAGAAGATCCTCAGCACGTAAATGACACTGGTTTCCGGTTTTATAGCGGATTAGAAACCGACGAATTTCTGATGGAAGAAAACGCGGCCTGTGTCGCTCCGCTTGATTGTTTAGAGCGCTTAGATCCTACTATTTCAGAACTCGTTGAAATGTCCCAAGTAGGCACGGTATGGGAGCGCCTACCTGAGAGCAATGATTGGGTCGAAGTACTCGATTACGAGATACCCGATTAAACCAACCTATGTGGCTCATTCTGTTATTGAATGAGCCATGGCTTCGAATACCAATAATACGCATTCATCGATTTACTTTTCGCCGTACAGTTATAACGATGCCGACCAGGGCTTAACGGCTGTTCACTGACTAATTCAAAACTTTGCGTTCCTGTCCACTTAACTTCATGCCAGCTACCATCGACAAAGCAGTTCAATACTCGGCTCATATCATCCATGTTGGTAATGCTCGCCCGAAACAAAGGTTGCGAATCGTCGGTAAGCATATCTGACAGATCACTTTCACTGATCGGCATGGGCAACGATTCAATTTTGGTTGCCAGTGTTTTGGTGTTTGCATAGATGCCGGCGGCCGCAAATCGAGGCAGCGCCGTTCTAGGGCTGTCTTTATTGATGCCGCCAGAATGCTGAGCAAAACCGACATACCCCATATCACTGAGCAGGTCTTGCAGTGATTGACTGAATTCACCATATGGATAGGCTAACCATTTCGGTATATCTGAACCAAGCTCGTCAATTAAACGCTGCTGTGCGTGTTCGATATTCAGGCGAGTCTGCATTTTCCATGTTGCATCTAAACTTCTGTGCCGAACGAGATAAGCATGATCTTGAGTATGGTTTGCAATGACAGCCCCCCATTTCTTCATTTCACGCAGCTGGTCCCAGCTCAGCATGTCATTAAAGTTTTGATCTATGGGGTCAGTAGCCGCAAAGATGGTAAACGGGTAGTTAAATTCCTTTAATAAGGGAAATGCATTGAGGTAAATGCTTCGGTATGCGTCATCAAAGGTAATGGCGATGGCGTTTTGAGGCAATGCATCCCCTGACTCGATAGCAGCTAACGCGTCTTTGAGCGATACGACGGGGTAATTGTTGCTTTTAAAAAAGGCCAGGTGTTCTCGAAACTGTTTTGGACTCACGGAGGTACTGGCCGGTGAAGACTCCGAAACATGGTGGTAAACCAGCACGTTAAAATGATTTTGCCCAAATGCGGCCATCATGAAGGTGCTTAACAGCAGCGCAGATATCCATTGTTTCATAATGCTTCCCCTTCTATTCCTGTGGCGATAGGGCGATTTGGGTCGGTTATCCACTCGCTCCAGCTACCTGCATAGAGCTTGGGCATGGGTAGGCCTGCAATATCAAATGCTAATATGTTGTGACAAGCCGTAACGCCAGAGCCGCAATAACAGACCACATCATCACGGCATTGAGCGAAACGTTGATGTAAAACTTCTTTAGGTTGAAAGAAACCTTCAGAGGTTAGGTTTTTACTAAAATCTGCATTCTGTGCGCTCGGAATATGACCAGCTTTGCCATCAAGCGGCTCGGTTTCGCCGGCATAACGAGGTAAAGCTCGTGCATCTAAAATTTGTGCTTGCAAGCTAGGAATGTCTTCGGCCGTAATGACCCAATTGGCAAGTTCAATTTGAATCGACGATGGTGATGGGCTAGGCGCTAGAGTAGAAATAGGGTGGCCAGCGTTGAGCCAGGCGTTCAAACCGCCATCCAGAACCAAAACATTTGTAATACCAGCCCATCTCAACATCCACCAAGCGCGAGCCGAAAACATATTATTGCTTTGATCGTATACAACCACCGTTGAGCTTTTTTCAACGCCCCAACGTTGAAGGGTTGCTTGCCAGTTTTCTTTTGAAGGTAAAGGGTGGCGGCTCGTTTTTCCAGGAATGATCGGTCCAGATAGGTCATCTTCTAAATGCGCGTGTATTGCGTTAAGAATATGCCCTTCGTTGTAGAGTTTAACGGCATTTGCGCTGTCGGATAGGTCCGAACGGCAATCCAAAATTATTAAATTGTCGCTAGATTCTGAAAGTTCAAAAAAGTCGGTGACGCTGATTAAAGGTGACATGGTAACTCGCTTATTCAGTGTTCGTTGTAATCTTGATAATAACCCGACAGGCGAAGAGAGGTAAGTGTGAAACCTTAAAACTGCGACATTCAACACGTGGTTTAAAGTATCAACCGTCAATGGGCTTTTGGAGTGTAGGCGATGAAAGTCGTTGGAATAATGAATATTGCTATTGGCCGCAAATGAGAAAGTAATAGAAATATAAAGTGTTGAAAGGTTGGGTGTAACGACTAGGTTAACGCTAGGGTGGTACTGTCTAAAAATGGCTGGTCCGGCAGGGATCGAACCTGCGAATGACGGGATCAAAACCCGGTGCCTTACCGCTTGGCGACGGACCATTATAGAGAGTGTTGCAATGGCTAGGAAATAACCCTAGCAGGGTGAAGGTTAGAGAAAAATGATGCATTTCTCAAGCCTTGATAGAAAATGGCTGGTCCGGCAGGGATCGAACCTGCGAATGACGGGATCAAAACCCGGTGCCTTACCGCTTGGCGACGGACCAGTAGTAATTGGTGGCTATAGCTGGACTTGAACCAGCGACCCCAGCATTATGAATGCTGTGCTCTAACCAACTGAGCTATATAGCCTCAACAACGGACGCGTATTATCCTTAGATTTTAATGGCTGTCAACTAATGAATTTAATTTTTTTAAGGTATTTCAATAGCTTAGATAATTTTGTGCCTTGATAGTTGAATAATTGCTCAGTTTTGGTTCATTAGACAGAAGTCACACTTATTAGGCCAATTAGAGACGCTATTAGTCTTTGCTGATACACTTTTTAACATTGACTCCATTGAGTGAGTTATTAAGACGATTATTGAGGGAATAGTATGGATATTTCGATAGGTACAATTATAACTTGGGGCTTGCCAATTTTGTTGGTGGTCTTTTTTGTTTCCATTTATAACAAGCTAGTTGCATTGCGCAACCGTGTTAAAAATGCGTTTTCTCAAATAGACGTTCAGTTACAGCGACGTCACGATTTGATCCCAAACTTGGTTGAAACGGCTAAGACATACTTAGCACATGAAAAAGAGACGCTTGAAGGCGTTATTTCTGCGCGAAACCAGGCTGTTTCTGCTCAAAAGGCCGCCGCAGCAGATCCAAGCGATGGTTCCTTGATGGGAAAACTTTCACAGGCAGAAGGTATGCTTTCAGGTGCATTGGGCCGTTTGTTTGCAGTTTCTGAAGATTATCCTGATTTAAAAGCCGATGCGACTATGGCTGATTTAATGGAAAGCTTAGAAAGTACCGAGAATAAAGTGGCCTTTGCACGTCAGGCTTATAACGACGGGGTCATGAATTTTCAAACTTATAAAGAGTCTTTCCCTAATAACATAATTGCTAATGTTAGCGGGTTTAAAGATGCAGCCATGTTTGAGCTGGAGAACCCAGAAGCAAAGCAAGCCCCCAAAGTTTCATTCTAGTTAGCAAGCTTCTACTAATGTATGGGCTAACCAACATTATTGGTTAGCCTAACGAGTATTGTGATGTAGGGATACGATGGACTTTTTCGAACATCAAGATAAAGCCCGTAAAAAAACCGGGCAATTGGTATTATTATTCTGCTTAGGGCTGTTAGCCACATTGGTGGCTGTTAATTTAGTGGGCTTTGTTGCTTTTTGGCTTATTACGTCTCCTGACGTGAATGTGATGAGCGTGACGTTACCGAATGTCATGAACCAACCAACCCCTGCGCAAGTAAACCTAACCGTTAGTGAAAGCGGTTTTGGGCAGGCATTTCAGCGCTGGTGGCAGTCGAACTTAAACTGGCAAGTATCGGTTGGTGTGCTTGTTGTTGTGCTAATGGGTACCGTTTTTCGCTTTCTAGAGCTTCAGGGCGGCGGCCGAAAGGTAGCCGAGTGGGCCGGAGCCACGCCCGTGTCTAAATTAGCGAAAGATGATGATGTAACCACCTATGTAAACGTCAGTGAAGAAATGGCCATTGCTGCAGGTATGCCCATACCTGAGCTTTACGTTATGGAATATGAGCAGGGCATTAATGCGTTTGTAGCGGGGTATCAGGTCGATCAGGCCGTGATGGTGGTGACTAAGGGTGCATTAACTCAATTGACACGTGATCAGCTTCAAGGTGTCATTGGCCATGAATACTCGCATATTTTAAATGGTGATATGCGCCTTAATATTCGGCTTATGGCCTCTTTAGGTGGGCTGATTTTATTGGGGCAGGTCGGTCGCTTCTTTTTGGAGTCTAGTTTATATTCTGGGCGTTCTCGCGATAATAATAAGTCTCAAATTGCGTTTATAGGCGTAGGCGCTGCGTTGATGCTGGTAGGGTATATTGGCGTATTAGTTGGGCGAATGATTAAAGCCGCTGTGTCACGGCAAAGAGAATATTTAGCCGATGCAAGTTCAGTTCAATTTACACGAAATCCAGATGGCATAGCGGGCGCCCTGTATGAAATTCAAAAAGCGACTGATGGTTCATTACTGAATCACAAGCACGCGGAAGATATGTCGCACTTTTGCTTTGGCGAATCTGTTTCTTTATCGGAAAAACTTTCGACTCACCCTCCTATTCCAGATCGCATAAAGCGCATTGATGCTACATTTTTTGCGCGCTATAGAGCAAAGCGGCGCAAAGAAGAAACGGCTCAAGAAAGTATTTCTAGATCTGCCCCTGACGTGTTCGAAGCGACTATGGCTGCAGCAAGCTTTGCAACGATGGTCGGTCAGGTGACTCCCGATCATGTTGAGTACGCTCGTAATATGCATCGCCACATTCCAGAGCAGGTGAAAATTTGGGTGCATCAAAGCACAGGCGCGCGCAGTTACATTTATTGCCAGGTTCTACTGGGAAGTCAAGGTAAGCAGCAGGCCATTTTAAATGAGATAAAACAGTTAGACCCTGAAGTAGTGGATACATTGCAAAAGATGTGGCCATTTGCTCGAGATATGGACGAACAACTTAGGCTTCCTTTGCTAGAAATGTCTATGCCCGTGTTGAAGCGGATGACTGAGCAAGAGCAGCTTGTATTTATAGATCGCTTGGAGCAATTGGTTACACTGGATGGGCGAGTCGATTTTGTTGAGTGGGTGACCTTATCGCTCACCAAGCTTCGATTAATGCCCGGCTCGGCAAAACAACATAAACACTTAAGTTCAAAAATTGATGGTTATAAAACTGAGCTCGATGTTTTGTTTCGTGCATTGGTAGAATTAAATCCTAATAAAGAAAAAGCAGAGCAGATGCGCGAGCGTGTATGCGCGCGTTATCAAATTAATTATCAACAAAAAGAGCTCGTTGAACCAATCGGTTTTGACACAGTGGCTGGCGCGTTAGATAAGTTAGACAATGTTAGTTTTATGTGGCGTAAGAATATTCTGCAAGCATGTGCCGATATTGTTGAATCTAATGGGCAGATTGCTTTTCGTGAATATGAAGCGTTAAGGGTATTGGCCGAATGTTTAGCGTGCCCTCTACCGCCATTAGTGATGGAATTGTCCGATGTTTCAACTGTAGAGTTAGGGGCTATTGAGTATAAAGTTTAATTTTTATTGAAAAATTTTGATCCGTTTCTTTTGGTGGGGTCGTATAACTCCCGAACCCAACAAGAACGGTAGGACTTACGCAATGAAAACATTAACTTTATTATCTTCAGCCTTACTTGCAGTCTCTTTGAATTTTTCTACGGCTTCTTTCGCCGATGGTCATATGAGTAAAAATGATATCGTCGATACGGCAGTAGCCGCAGGCAGTTTTACAACCTTAGTCACTGCAGTTCAGGCGGCCGACTTAGTGGATAAATTGAAAGAAGACGGTCCATTCACTGTATTCGCTCCAAATGATGAGGCGTTTGCAAAAATCCCAAGTGAAACACTGAACGCATTAGTAGCCGATAAAGATGCTTTGACAGAAGTGCTCGGTTTACATGTGATTGCGGGCAAGAAAATGGCTGCGGATGTCGTTGGTATTTATCAAGCGGTTACCATTACCGGTCGAGTTCTTAATATTAAAGTGAGCGGTGGTGAAGTGTTTGTAAATGGTGCGAAAGTCATTGCGACAGATATTGAGACTTCTAATGGTGTGATTCACGTAATCGATTCAGTGATCACCAAGTAGTGCAGAGCTAAAGGCAAAAAAGCGACCCTAGGGTCGCTTTTTTTTGTTATGCAGTAATGTTCTTTCTTCTTCGTAACCCGAATAGCGATGCTATGCCAAGCGTAAATAATGCTAAAGAGGCGGGCTCTGGGACTTCAGTAATTACAGTCAGTACGGAAGTGCCGACTTTAAAATCACCCCAAATAGATGCAATCTTAATTCGTAATTGACCGTCTTTGTTTAACTCGCCTATAGCGTTGATGCCTAATTCGTCATCATAGTAGCTTTGGCCATACGTCCAGCCTTCAGAGTCAAAATCTAGTTTTTCGATAATAAAAAATGCTTTTTCTAAATACCAGTCGTTATCGTCCTGGATGCTTATGGCTAGTGAGCCAGAGATAGCGCTACCTAAAATGAAATCATGATCAGAAAGATCATGAACGTACTTAGTATAACCCCAGTGGCCGATGTCTTTGTTTACATCTACCGTGTCTACAATAACGCCACTGAATGCAGATGTGGTTATTGAAAGAAGCGTGACGCAAAAGAGTGCTTTAAGAGCTTTCATGCGCGTAAAAATTTCCTTTGATAATTATTGAACGTTCGGGCAAGCACTAAATATGCCAAAATGATAGGTTGTAGTAGTTTTGCAGGCTATATCTGAGGGGTTTGGTCGAAGTTATCGGCCTTGGGTGGTGATGTGTAAAAATACTCGACAGCTGTTTGGTGTTAATTCTATGGTTTCAATAGTCTCCCTGTGTGTGATCGTTTGGTTTAGTTGATTTATGTGTAAAAAAAATCGACATTTATTTGAAATTGAACAGGTTGTTTGCCTTGTGTTTAATTTGGTCGTGTTTTTCTTTGTTGGCGCTGAAATTACCTTTACTAAAAGGCCTGAATTCTATAAACTGCCCGCCCTCTGCTCGAACTGAGTAGAGAACACTGTGTTTTAAATAATTAGAACACGTTACTCCTTACCTTACTGAGTGTGCTTTATAGTAGCCTCGGGAGGTTGTTAACCCGGAAGGAGCATTTATGCGCCATTACGAAATCGTTCTACTGGTTCATCCTGACCAGTCAGAGCAAGTACCTGCAATGGTAGATCGTTACACAGCTGTTGTTACAGATGCTAACGGTACTATCCACCGCAAAGAAGATTGGGGCCGTCGTCAGTTAGGTTTCCCAATCCAAAACGTTCACAAGGCTCACTACGTATTAATGAACGTAGAAGTTTCTGATGAAACTATCGAAGACCTTAAGAGCACTTTCCGTTTCAATGATGCGATCGTTCGTAGCATGGTTATTCGTCGTAAAGACGCTGTAACTGACGCTTCGCCTATGATGAAGTCTGTTGAAGCGAAAAAGTTGAAAGATGAAGCTCAGGCCGCTGCTCGTGCACCGCGCGCTGAAGATGAAGCCACCGCTGATGTTGCTGAAGATAATTCAGCTGCTGAAGAATAATAGGAGCTATTACTATGGCACGTTTTTTCCGTCGTCGTAAGTTCTGCCGCTTCACTGCAGAAGGCATTACAGAGATAGATTACAAAGATGTTGATCTTTTAAAAGGTTACATCACTGAAACTGGCAAGATTGTACCTAGTCGTATTACTGGTACTAGTGCGAAATATCAGCGTCAATTGGCTACTGCCATCAAGCGCGCTCGCTACCTTGCTTTGTTGTCTTACACAGATTCACATAAGTAATCTGAGTAAGAGGGGGTTGTTATTGTGCTAGGACTTGCTCGCTTTGCGATGAAAAGCCCATTGCACACTGGCATTCTCGCAGCATTATTTGCTGCAATTCCAATGTTGTATGCGCTAAGCGCAGCATTGGTTGCGTTAACGACTTTAAGGTATGGCACCACTCAAGGCACGCGCATTTTAGCGGCGGCCATGGTTGGCGCTATGTTTTCTTGGCAAATGTCAGGGATTCCTTTGCCTTTGTTAGCGCTGCCTTTTGTCACGATTTTAGCCTTGGTGCTTAGATCGACGCAAAGGTGGAGTGTTACGCTGCTGGCGGGCTCTGTTACTGCATTTTTGTTAGCCAATGGCTTACAGATTATGTTTTCAGAGCAAATCGGCAGCATCATGGATATCGTGCAAGACGCCTTAACAGGGGGAGACACCAGTTTACCCTTGTGGCAGTTAATAGAGAGTTCCAAGTCAATTGCTGGTTACTTGATATTAACGTCGCTGTTGCTTGAATCCTATTTGATGCTGTTGTTAGGTCGCTATTGGCAGGCGGGTTTATATAACCCAGGTGGTTTTCGCGCTGAATTGCATAACTTGCGATTTAGCCGGCAAGAAGTGGCTGTATTGGTTGGAGTGATCGCGATATCGTGGTTTACAGAACCTGCAGCCGTAATGCTGTTTGGAATTCCATTGATTTTCGCAGGTATTGCGTTAGTCCATGGGGTGATTGCAAAAACAAAATTAGGTGGGCAGTGGTTAGTGGCGATGTATATCGGGCTAGTACTGTTTAATCAAATCATTGTACCGGTGTTGGTTTGTGCGGCAATTATAGATGCCATGGTCGATTTACGATCGCGGTTGCCAAGCGACGCACAGGCAAACAACGAATGAGGTAAGCGAGATGGAAGTTATCCTGCTTGAGAAAGTTGGTAAAATGGGCGTTTTGGGCGATACCGTTAATGTTAAAAGCGGTTTTGCTCGTAATTTCCTTTTCCCTACAGGCAAAGCGGTTGTCGCAACAGCTGACAACGTAAAATTATTTGAAGATCGTCGTGCTGAGCTTATGAAAGCTGAGCAAGAAAAATTGGCTTCTGCACAAGCGCGTGCTGATCAGCTAGCTGAAGTTGAGCTAACTGTGACGGCGAATGCTGGCGATGAAGGCAAGCTTTTCGGTTCTATTGGTCCACGTGATGTTGCTGATCTTGTATCTGCAACTGGCGTTGAAATTGAGAAGTCTGAAGTTAAGATGCCTCAAGGTCCAATTCGTGCAGTTGGCGAATACCAAATTGCTGTGCAACTTCACCCAGAAGTTACATCAGAAATTCACCTAATCGTCGTTGCTGAAGCATAAGCGATTTAGGTTGTAAAAAAGCGCACTTAGGTGCGCTTTTTTTATGCCTTTCCATAAGTGAAGCAGCAAGGTTAAATCAACACATGTTTATCTTCGCCACTAAAGTCAGCTTCATTTAGGTGCTCTACAATCTTATGAACCAGACGTTCTTCGTTTGCTTTCACATCAATCATGATTAGGTGTCGACCCTTCTCAATTTCGTCATGAAATCGTTTTAAGTGTTTGTTTTCTGTGGCGAAACCAATGAACCCTCCAAGCCAGGTCCCAAACAACATAATAAGTAGCAGTAGCGCAAATTGGGCCAATCCAGTAAAACTGTAACCTAGTAAATATTTTGCGATAAACATGGCCACAATCGCTACGATTAAACCCGTAACCATGCCTATGAGGGCTCGCCTTAAAAAGTCATTCCTTTCAAATAAATTGGGGCCGTGCAAATGATGAGTCACAACACCTGCTTCATTTTTGCTTAATACATGAATATGGTGAGCATCGATACCATTGCTGGTGAGCTCCTGTGAGATGTGTTCGGCAAATTCTATTTTATCGGTAAGGTAGTAAAGACGTTTCATAATAACCTCCGGTTCGTATGAGTACGACGTGATGAGCAATTAACAATAAAAACGACTTATTGTTATTTTGTGCCACCTAAACATTAGGTTATTTAGTGTGTTTAGTACAGAAATTGACCAATTTAAATGGGTATCGGTGTTGAATCTAATTGCGAGTACAGACTTGGTTACCGTTAGCCTCACAAATATTGCTTATCTTTTAAAAGCTTTAAGTAAGCGTTATCCGCGATATGTGGCTGCTCACGGTAGCTTGCTCCATTTAATATGCTCTGGGTTCAATCACGTTGGTGTGCGGTTTGTAGGGTAAAAAGTTCATATGTGTGAACCAGTTCCTAAAATAGATCAGAAAATCATCAGGATTTCGGTATTATTTAGGTGTTTTTTTGTATATCTACTGGAAATTACCACATGGATGAACTACGCCCTTCATTATCAATGCGATTAGCCGGCTATATTTGCTTGCTAACGTTATTTATTGCTCCTTTGGGGTACTCCGAAACAGTTGTCTCAAAAAACGGCAGTACCGTTACTAATCAAGATATTGTCGATTCTCTTGTGGGCAGTGAAATTACTATCGATAGCTATCAGCTGGTGGGAAAAAACGCTCAATTCGGTTTGTTCTCAGATTATCAGTTTTTGTTTGGAGATCAGTTTGATCGCGGATTAGTGTTAAGTACAGGTAAAGTCTCTGATGTCATTGCAGTTAAAAACACCAGCGATAAAGTATCCACCATTTTTGATAAAGCGAAGAAAAATGATGTCGATTTGGGTTCAAATATTTTAGACCCTGCCAAACTATCGATTAGTTTTAAGCCTAAATATGACTATTTAGTTATAGACTTTATATTTGGCTCTGAAGAATATAACGAGTATGTTCACGCCAAATTTAACGACAGTTTTGTGATTTTAGTGAATGGTGAGAACTGTGCGAAAACCCCAGATAACAAAATATTCAGCATTGATACGGTAAACGACCGAGCCAATTACCCCCCTGTATACGGTGAGGCGGGTCCTTCATCTAACCCTGAGCTTTATCTCAATAATGATCCAGGCCACAGCTATAACTCTAAAACGGGTGCGAAGGAAGAGTCAAAGGCTCCATACGCAACTCAGATGGATGGTTTTACCCGTAAAATTCGATGCGTGGCGGAAGTAACCCCAAATACCACAAACCAAATCGTAATAGGTATCATGGATAAGGGTGATGCACAGTATGACTCATGGGCGTTTATTCGCGCAAACAGCCTAAGCTCAACCGTTTATCTATCTCAATTTGATGTCGATCATGACGGTATTGCTGATTATATCGAAGGCACTGTCGATTCAGATTCTGATGGTATCCCCGATTACCTCGATACAGATTCTGATAATGATGGGATCCCTGATACATTAGAAGATTTCGATTCACCTAAGCTGCTAGGGTTTGATCATGATAACGACGGCATTGTTGATGCGCTTGATGTTGATAAAACGAATGGCGTAGACCAAAACCAAAATGGTATTGATGATCTATTTGAGCCAACCGATACCGATAAGGATGGTGTGCCAGACCACCTAGACTTAGACAGTGACAATGATGGAATTCTTGATTCAATCGAATCGGGTCACCTTCCTGAACTTAGCGGGCTAGATACAGATGAAGATGGCTTGGACGATGCCATAGATGTAGATCAAACGGGTGGGATCGATGAAAATAATGATGGTGTCGACGATGGTTTTTCGTTGGCCGATTCTGATAAAGACGGAATGCCCGATATGTTCGATCTAGATAGCGACAATGACGGAATACCCGACAGTGTTGAGTTTCAAGGCAATACCAAAATAGATGCATATTTAGACGGCGTCATTGATGTATTTGTAGATTTAAATAAAGACGGCGTAGCCGATAGTATTCCGCTTGCGGCTAAGCCGGTGAATACCGATAAGCAGGGGTTGCCCGATTACCTAGATTTAGACAGTGATAACGATGGTTTAACTGATTTGCATGAATCGTTGCCCATCGGAATGTTGCTTGAAGCACTAGACGCGGATGAGAATGGTCAAATTGATAGCACAATAGATCGTGACCACGACGGCTTATTAGACGTCGTTGATAGCCGTATTGAAGGTGGTGAAGCGGGTGTGTCGGTCTATTTGATCGATATAGATAATGACGGATTACCTGCCTATCGTGATGTAGATACCGACGGTGATGGCTTTAGTGATGATGTCGAAAATGGTGACTTTAATAACGATGGCATTAATGATCGATTACAAAAAATGCCCGCGTTAAAAACAGCGGTATCGGGTGTTGGTATTGGTAGTTTTGGCGCTGAATATTTTTTATTGATTCCGTTGTTGATGTTGTTTCGTAAAAAGGTCGCCGGCTAAGATGAGAGTGAAGTTACTCACGGCGCTGGTGTTAGGTGGAATCGGGTTCGTTAGTTTACCCAAGGCGTATGCGCACGATTCAATTGCAGCTACCTACGTTGTTCCGGATGATATTTTGGTCTGGCAAACCTATGACGAGACACTGCATGGTGAGCTAAATTCGAATGATTTAACCTATTTGCCGGGTTGGTTTATCGGTGTCGGTGGTGGCTCAACAAAGGTGGCTCCTGAGGGAAGTTCAGGCGGGTTTTATGTTAAAGATGACAGAGACTGGGGCTATAAAATATTTGTTGGTCAACGAATCTTACCGCATTGGTCAGCTGAGTTATCCTTTGTAGATACAGGAGAAGCGGGCTTAACAAATAATAACCCTGCCATTGCCAGTACATTTAAAGACGCAACTATTAGCTATAAAATCCCTACCGTATCGGCGAGTTACCATCTGTTCGGACCAAAACGCCGTGTCGATGTATTTGGGCGTATTGGTTTTTCAACTATTTTAAATACTGTGTCAGATAGCCGTATTTCTTATGAGAAACAAACGTCACTGCAATTGAATATTGGCGGCGGCGTACAATGGCGTTTTGCACCTAAGTGGTTTGTTCGTGCTGAGTTTGATAGCTTTGACAATGATGCCAGTATCATTGGTATTTCCATAGCAAGGTATTTCGGGCGACACGATGAACACCGAGAAGTTGTGCCAGATTTGATTGAGCCTCCTGTACCGATTGCAACCTGCGCGACCTTCAATGGCTCTATTGATGAAATTCGCTTTGAGGTCGATAGCGATGTTATTACAAAGGCCAGTTACCCAGCTTTACTGGAAGCCAGTGAAGCTTTAGTGCAATTTCAAAGTATTAAATTAGAAATTCAAGCGCATTCAGATAGTAGTGCCTCCGAAGCTTACAACTTAGACCTTTCTGAACGCAGAGCAAATGCTGTGAAAGCATTCTTAGTAGAGCAAGGTGTTTCAGAACAGAGGTTAATTGCGACCGGTTATGGCGAATCTAAACCTAGAGCAACCAATGATACTAAAGAAGGGCGTGCTTTAAATCGGCGTGTAGAGTTTCGAGTTATCGACGAGTCGGCGTGTCGTTAAAATAATAAAAAAGAAAAGGGCCGAAGACCCTTTTCTTTTAGGGTTACATGACAGAGTTTATTAACATAGTTGACACAGAATTAGATTTAGACCCTGAAATATAGCGATACTTAGACCACCAATCCCACCATTCGCGTTTTTCATAATCATCGATATTAATAGCTTGAGTATAGGCGTTGCTGTTTTTATAAGTCGCCTCTACTGAGCGGATCGAAGTCATCGTATTGCCGGTTTTATTGGTTTGCATTTCGTTATGAGCAATATCCTCGCTCATGATGATAGGGTAATGATAATCATAAAGCTGGCTAGCCGAAGGTGCTTTGCTGACATAGGTGAGCTTGCCATCTGGGCGCGTATCTCTGCTGCACGAATCGTAGCTGCTTGCATAGGCGGCACCACATGCGCTATGTAAAGGTACGACGGAATCGTCCGCACCGTGAATGATCGGGTGTGTGGCAAAACCAAATACTTCACTGCCGGTTCCCGCTACACGTAAATGAGGAACAGCAGGAAACCCGTTAGTCGCATGATTACGTGCAACCGAGGTCTGCAAGTCATTCATTACACCCACATCTAAGCCAAATCTAAAATAAAATCCAGCGTATTCCAGTAGGCCGCTAATGATGCTGCCGCCAAAATTAACCCCATTAGAAATACCCACACCAAAGTTTGCTAATTCAGTACCGCCGCCGGCACCTGCTAAATCAATAACTGCGGCTATTTTTAGCTTGCTCGCTTGAGCTGAACCAAAGATAGAGGTTTTATTTTTAACTAAAAACCGGGCTACCAGGTCGCCGGTAGAATGCGTGACAATGACACATTGATCGGCACAGTAATTTTCATTGAGTAAAGCCTGGATTTGCGGCTGCACAATACTGATAATGCCACCAGACCCTGTTAACCTTTTGTGAGACGGCCAATGAATAATATTACTGTTTTGACCTCCCTGACGAACAAACGCAGGGTTGATGTCTTTCCAGTAGTCTGCTGCATCGGCCTTACCATTGTCATTAGGGGGCGACACGATATGAAATGGATTAAATCCATGAATCAAGATGACGTTTTTACCACCAACGTCGGCATGAGCCATAGAAAAGAGTAACACTGAAAATACAGTGATTAACTTTAATCTTATGTTCTTTATTTTCATTTTATTGCCTATTGTTATTATTGGTTTTAATCGGCATCGTCCTTTGCCTTGGTTTATCATCATGGGGTACTGCCTGGCTCCCCCGCGACGAACAGAATCTTTAAGGGTTAGACATGGATTGTAAAAATTCCAAACGAGCCAATGCTTCCTCATCTTGATAAGGCTCATCTTTATAACTAGAGAAAGGGTGTCCGTTTACAGAAATCGATTCTAAGGAAACGATGCCTTGGCTTACCTCAAAGTTCGGCGGTGATGGCATTTGCTCTAGGACAAGATCTTGCAATAAATAATCACCTTCGTCATTCATGGCTTTGAGTGCACTTATATGTGCGGCCAGTTGAACTGTTTGTGAGCCTTTTGTTAATTCATCCTCAGTTGTTAAATGCAATAGCGGCCTGTTGTCTGTTGCAGAATACAGATTGGCTTCAATGCGGTAGAACCCCTCCATATGAATATCAAGCGCTATCGGAATCACCAGCCAAGCGCCTCTTACATGGCTTGTCTCGACGCTGCTTAAGCGTGCACTTTGTTGATTGCTTTCATCACGTTGAATCGGCGTTGAAACAATCCATTCTTGATCGCCGGATTTAAGCGTTGCCACTAATTGAATTTCATCCGACTGCCAGCTCTGACCTAAAGGCGGGAATGAAAATGCTTGCTGTTGTTCAGATACCTGGGCCGTTTTGATCGCAATAACCTGACCTTGTTGTATTAAGCTTAATGATATTTCAGCACCATTGATGCCTTGAGCCGACACTTTCCCAGTGATGGCTTGATTGGTTTTGTATCGCAAATAGTCGCTTTGCAGCGAAAGCACAACATTGTCTTTTTCGAAACTGATGGGCGCAGCAATGTTAGGCCGATATTTGGTGATCGCTGAAGGATCAAAAATTGGCAAAGATTGACTTGGGTACTGGATAGCTTGTTCAAAGCGAGTGGCTACTTGTGCATATTGCTCCGAAAGCGAGGTTTCGATAATCGAGACGGTTGGCTCTACCGGCGCCTCTGTTGATTCGGCTATTTTTTGTGTGTTTTCCGTTTGTGTCGTAGCCGTGTCTTGTGAAGATGATTCAGCCATGATCTTAGTTTTAGAAGACAAGGGTGTTTCATGACTGGGTGATTTAAGCCAGATGAACAGCACCAAGCTAATTGCAACGACAGTAAAAAATAGTGTGGCAACACGCACGAACATGAATTTCTCCAGCAATGAACGATAACCACATGTAGAAGGTTACCGAGAACTTATTATTTTTATTTTATTTGCTTTTGAAGGCCGTAGATTAAAGAACGCCTTAGAGTTCAACTTAGAGTCAACTCTTGTAAATTGCCAGTCATCTGTCTTATTTAAGAGTGCCATTCATGAATAGGCGAGAATTTCGATTAGGTTATTACCCCATGTTGATAATGCTAGGTGCCTTCAAGCATTAAAAGCAGGATCGTTTATGTACATAGATGCTACAAACAGAGATGCAGAGGCGCGGTATTCACTAGTCACCTTGAAAGCAACTGTTTAAATAGTTTAATAAGGCATTCACTCGGCGCGAGACTGATAAGTCCTCAGGGGCTAAGGCGAATACAGGCGTTTCAAAGTAAATTATATTATTCACTTTTGTTAAATTAGGTTGAGCATTACCAATGAAGGATGGCAGCAGTGCTAGCCCTAGGCCGTCATTGGCGGCAGCGGCTACGCCATCAAAGTTATTTGCGCTGATGGTAAGCCTGTGTTTCAAATTGTCTTGTAAAATTTTGCCAATGCGGGCGTTTTTGAGGTGACCAGAATAGCCGACCCAGTGCTCATATTCGAATGGCACCTCAGCATTGATTTCAGTAAGCTTTTCTTTGGGGGCGTAAGCGTAAAATTGAAGTGAAAATAATTCAAAGCCGAAAGACGACTCTGGAACATGCGCACTAGGCCGAATGGCAATGTCTGCCTCTAAATGATCAATATCAACGATTTGATTTGAAATCAGTAAATCCAGTTCAATCATTGGGTAAATACGAGCAAAACTTAACAGCGGTTTGCTTAAGTATGATCTAAACAGGTTTTCTGTCGTTGTTACCGTAATGGGGCCCTGTAGCTCTGAGTCAAAGTCATGAACTCTCCTTTGTAGGCCTAGCATCATTTGTTCAATTTGTTCGTGGCCTTGTAATAATACTTGGCCGTGCCGAGAAAGCTCATAGCCGGTTTGCGATCGTATAAATAGCTGTACATGGTGTTTTTGCTCGAAAGACTGAATACGCCTTAAAACAGTAGAGTGATTCACCCCCAGCGCTCTAGATGCCGCAGAAAGAGAACCGAGCTGTGCGACGCAGATCAACGTTTGCACTTCTGTCCAATCTATAGTGTGTAACTCACTGTGCATTTATGCATAACCCCTGTGCAATTATTTGGAATTGTGACAAGTCTAAATAAGACTAAACTCTTTATGGTCGCTGGACAATCAAACAAAAAAGATAACTTGTAAAGAGAGATCCTTATGAAAATTAGTAAATCGGTTTTATCCTTGTGCATTTGCGCACTTTTAGCCTCAGTCGCGGCTCATGCCGATGAGTTTGAGAGTGAAATCAAAGCTCGACAGGCATTTATGCAAATATTGGCTTATAACAATGGCATGCTCGCGGCTATGGTGCGTGGCAAAGTACCCTATGATGCTGAGCAGGCCACCATTGCCGCACGAAATGTAAGCCTAGCGGCCAGTATGAACAATGGCTCTATGTGGCCAGCAGGCTCCGACTTAGACAGTCACGAAGGCACCGTTGCTAAAAAAGAGATATGGTCAACTTGGCCTGAGGCGGGAAACATTTTCAATGAACTGGCTATGGCCTCCACAAGCCTGGAGGCTGAAGCCGGAAAAGGCGTAGATGCTCTAAAAGCCGCTATGGGGCCGGTTGGTGATGCTTGTTCAAGTTGCCATAAGAAGTTTCGACAAAAACGTTAATCGTTTAGTTGCGATAAAGATAAGCGCTAAATTGAGCGTACTGGCCAATGTACTTTGACACGTAAGCTCAGAGGTTTTAGCGCTTTGTTGAAAAATATTAAACCTAAGCTACAGTGGAGGCTAAATTTTATAGGTCTCTTGCCATGAAACGGTTAATCTTATTTTGCTTGTCTATAGCTTCTTGGAGCTGCGCAGCGCAGCCAACCGTGGCCTTTGAGCGCGCCTTTGAAGCCCTTCAATTTAATCAACCGATTTTAATAACACACGCTAACGATGGCCGTAACCAGCTTTTTGTTGTTGAGCAGGGTGGGCGTGTTTTAGCTTTCGACAACGATCCGTCTGTCAAACATGCATCGGTTTTTTTTGACCTGTCAAAGTCTACGACCAATCAAATTTCAACAGGAGGGGAGGAAGGTCTGCTTGGCTTAGCCTTTGATCCTGATTATGCAGCCAATGGCCATTTTTACGTTTATTATTCGGCTAAATCCCCACGCAGATCTGTGATTTCACGCTTTACAGCGACGTTAGATAACAACTCCGATACGCCCTTAGAAAAAAGTGAGCAGGTACTTTTGGAAATTCTACAACCCTACAGTAATCACAATGGCGGGATGCTGAGTTTTGGTCCAGATCACCAGCTATATATTGCTTCTGGTGATGGTGGAAGCGCCGGAGACCCTAAGAACGCTGCGCAAAACTTAAGCTCACCCTTAGGGAAAATACTGCGGGTGGATACGTCAGGCAAGCCAAGTAAAGACAATCCATTTATAAATACGCCTAAAGCAGATCCAAGGGTTTGGGCTTATGGATTAAGAAACCCTTGGCGGATGAGTTTTGATACTAAAACAGGGCAGTTATGGGTAGGAGATGTCGGACAAAATGCTTGGGAGGAAGTTAATGTTATTGAAAAAGGAGGTAACTACGGTTGGCGTTTGTTTGAAGGTACTCATGAGTTTAAGCCCGAAAAAGGTGCTCAACACAACCTCTTTGAGCCCGTGTTTGAGTATAACCACAGAGACGGCCAATCCGTTACCGGCGGGGTGGTCTATCGTGGGTCCGATTATCCTCAGTTACAAGGGTGGTATCTCTTTGGTGATTTTGTCAGTGGGCAAATTTGGATGCTGGATAGCGCAAACCCCGGTAACTCAGCGGTCAAAACCGGTCGTCTCCCGAATCCTTCCGCATTTGGAACCGACGAACAGGGCGAACTCTACGTCGTGAGCTATCGTGGCACGATACACCGAGTTAGCGTGGCACAGCCGTAACGATTAGGTTAGACTTTCTCGCCTTATTTAATTCGACTATATAGACGAGTGACCTGAATGACCGAATTGCAAGACGATGATCTGATCCTAGATGATCCAGAAGTTTCCCAAATAAAAGCACCACCGCATTCGCTCGAAGCTGAGCAATCGGTTCTCGGTGCCTTGATGGTCGATAACAGCCAGTGGGACAATATTTCTGAACTGCTGGTTCCTGATGACTTTTTCCGCAATGAGCATCGTCAAATATATCGAATGATGATTAAATTGGCTGAATCTTCTTCGCCAATGGATGTGATTACTTTAGGTGAATCGCTAGAGAAAGAGAAACAGCTTGAAGCCGTTGGAGGCATGCTGTATTTATCGGATTTAGCCGAAAACACGCCATCTATATCTAATTTAGTGGCCTACGCTAAAATTGTTCATGAACGCAGTTTGTTGCGTCAACTGATCACTGTCGCCAATGATATAGCGGGCAAGGCCTATGATCCGAGAGGCTTAGACGCGAGTGCCATTCTAGATAATGCCGAACGAGCAGTATTTCAAATTGCTGAAGACCGGCCTAATCAGGGCGGCCTAGAACATATTAACCCATTGGCTGACGCGGCTTTAAAGCGCATTGAAGAATTGGCAAAGCAAGATTCCGATATCGTCGGTGTGTCTTCTGGTTTCAGTGACTTAGATAAAATGACCAAAGGGTTTAAAGGCGGTGAATTGATCATTGTTGCTGCCCGACCGGCCATGGGTAAAACCACATTCGCCATGAACCTAGTGGAAGAGGCGTTTCTCAACCAGGACAAATCCGTGGTTGTGTTCAGCTTGGAAATGCCATCTGAACAATTGGTTAATCGTTCTTTTGCATCACTGGGTCGAATAGATTTAGGACGGGTTTCTACCGGTAAGCTGCAAGATGATGATTACCCTAAGCTTGCGAAAGCAATAAACCTGATGAAAGATAAAAAGCTGTTTGTGGATGACACCGCAGGCCTGTCGCCGTCAGACATGCGCTCCCGAATAAGACGCTTGGCGCGCGAACACGGTGACATTGGGCTGGTGATGATCGATTATCTTCAATTGATGAGTATCAAAGGCTATACCGAAGGCAGAACCAATGAGATTTCTGAAATCTCACGCTCTTTGAAGGCACTGGCTAAGGAGTTTGATTGCCCAGTCATTGCGCTTTCACAGCTAAACCGATCATTAGAACAAAGACCGAATAAACGACCAATTGCATCAGACTTACGTGAATCGGGCGCGATTGAGCAGGACGCCGACCTCATTACCTTTATTTATCGAGATGAAGTGTACAACGAAGACTCTCAAGATAAGGGGACAGCCGAAATCATTATCGGAAAGCAACGTAACGGACCAATCGGAACGGTTCGACTTGCATTCCAAGGGCAATATTCGAAATTTTCGGATTTAGCCCCCGACTATGAAGGGTACAGTTCAGAATAAAGTCGTTGGTAGCGTGCGAGCACACTATATGAATTTAAAATGCTGTATATTCATTTAGCATTATAACCCAAATGTATGATGGGTATTTCATCCATTCATCAAGACTTTTGTGACTTAATCCGTATAATCAGCCCAAATCTTAAAAATAGATGCTTAACTGTATAGCTATTGATCAGTTAGGTGTTGGTTTGACTAAGTAAGGGCGGTATTGATGAGTGTACGTTCAGTAGATGTATTGTTAGTCGGTGGTGGTGTCATGAGTGCCACCTTGGGAATGCTGCTTAAGCAACTTGACCCTAATATCCAAATATTAATGATTGAGCAAGGTGAGAAAGTTGCACAAGAAAGTTCTGATGGCTGGAACAATGCCGGAACGGGTCACGCGGCCTATTGTGAACTTAATTACACGCCGCTTAACAATGGTGTAATTGACACTTCTAAAGCTTTAAAAATCAATGAAGCCTTTGAAACATCGTTACAGTTTTGGTCATACCTCGTAAAAAAAGAAATCTTTCCAGAGCCTGAGCACTTTATCAATCGTACTCCTCACGAATCCTTTGTTTGGGGAGAGGAGAACGTTGAATTTTTGCGTAAACGTTATGAAACCTTAAGTGCCCATCCACTATTTGCGGAAATGGAGTACACAGAAGATCGAGCTGTACTCGAAGAATGGATGCCATTGGTCATGGCTGGTCGTGATCCAAATGAGAAAGTGGCTGGAACTCGAATTCAACACGGCTCAGATGTCGATTTCGGTGCGGTCACTCGCGACCTTATCTTCCAACTAAGTAAAATGCATGGTTTCGAGTTAATGGTCGGTCATAAAGTGACTGATATTCGAAAGCGTGGCGATAACGGTTGGTCAGTTGAGGCCAATAACTTATACGAAAGTGGCGGTGAATATATTAACGCCAAATTTGTATTTTTAGGTGCTGGTGGTGCATCGTTGAAATTATTGCAAGCCGCTGGTATTGATGAAGGTAACGGTTACGGTGGGTTCCCGGTAAGCGGGCAGTGGTTGGTTTGCCGAAAGCCTGAAATTGTCGAGCAGCATCATGCGAAGGTATATGGTAAGGCGCCCATTGGTGCACCGCCAATGTCAGTGCCTCATTTAGATACTCGTGTCATTGAAGGCGAAAAAGCGTTGTTATTTGGACCTTTTGCTGGCTTTACCATGAAGTTTTTAAAGAAAGGCTCAATCTTAGATTTGATCTCATCTGTACGCTTCAACAACATTGTTCCAATGATGCAAGTTGGATTGCGAAATATGGATTTAACAAAGTACCTCATTAGCGAAGTACTGCAATCTCATGAAAGCCGTATTGAATCATTGAAACGATACTTCCCTGAAGCTAAATCTGAAGACTGGCATTTATCTTATGCTGGGCAAAGAGTTCAGATAATTAAAAACGATCCAAAAACGGGCGGTAAACTAGAGTTTGGTACGGAAGTTATTCGTTCGGCCGATAATAGTTTGTGTTGTTTATTAGGTGCCTCACCTGGCGCATCAACGGCCGTACAAACTATGGTTGAAATAATTGAAGCCGCTTTTAAAGACAAGGTTGCAACGCCTGAGTGGCAAGCCAAGCTCAAAGAGATGATTCCATCTTATGGCCAATCTCTGGCTGATAACCCAGAATTGTTAAAGGAAGTTCGTGACTACACTACCTCGACGCTGCATTTAAAACCATAAATGTGGTTTTTAAACAGAGGAAATAAAAAGGGCGCCTTAGGCGCCTTTTTTATTTCGCTCTAAAGGCCTTATGGCAAGACCCACATGTAGCGGTTACGTCTTTATAAGCCGCAGCAAATTCATCTTGAGCAGTAATTTGGGATAAACTAACTGCTGCACCGTTTAGATCGGACATTAAGCCAGAAAATTTTTCCCAATCTTGCCAAATTTCAGCCTTAGCATCACTGACCCCTCCTTCAGTGCCCTCAACAAAGAACTCAAGCGCAGTAGCTTGTGAGTGTTCTGCAATACTGGCCGCTGCACTGGTAACTGTGTCGAGATCAAAATCTGCACGACCACGAGCAATATTAGAAAGTGATTTATTGGCTTTACCAATGGCAGACATTGCATCCATTCGTTGCTCAACAACGCCAGTAGCACCGTCATGAGCCAATGCTCCGGTAATGAGAGCGGAGCTGACAATAATACTCATCGTCGTTGAAACTAACTTGTTCATATTTGCTTTCCTTTTATCTGAAGGTGATTGTTGTAGAATCACATAACAACAAAGCCAAAATCATAGTAAAAAAATAGGGTGCTGACATGCCAGAGTTTCAATCTTTACGTGTTCATGTAGAAAACGATCACATTGTAAGGCGAATAGAAACACTAACCTTAGAAGATTTACCGGACCATGAGGTATTGATTCAAGTTCATTATTCAGGGCTCAATTATAAAGATGCATTGTCTGCGAATGGTCATACGGGCATCACTCGTCATTACCCACATACCCCAGGAATCGATGCGTCAGGCATTGTACTGTCTGATACTTCTGAGACATTTGAACCGGGAGAAGCTGTTGTTGTTATTGGTTTTGATTTAGGAATGAACACCCACGGAGGGTTGAGTGAATACATTCGAGTGCCAAAAGATTGGGTGGTTCGCTTGCCAAAGGGTATTTCCCTCAGTGATGCCATGCGCATTGGAACAGCGGGTTTAACTGCTGGCTATTGTGTCGAAAAGTTACTTCAAAATGGCTTATCAGGGAAGCAGGCTAACCTGTTGGTGACTGGGGCCACAGGCGGTGTAGGAAGTTTAGCCATTCATTTATTATCTACCTTGGGGTATCAAGTGACCGCATCTAGCGGAAAGCCAGAGCAAAGCGAGTGGTTAAAGCAAATTGGCGCTCAAAAGGTTATCGATAGAAATGACTTAAGTTGCGCAAAACCAAAAGCCTTATTACCTGAGTCGTTTGATGCCGCCATAGATACGGTTGGGCAAGATACCTTAGTTAATATTTTAAAGTCATTAAAGTTTGGCGGGTCCGTCGCGGCTTGCGGTATTGTAGGGGGAACTTCTATTCCTCTCGACATTTACCCGTTTATTCTACGCCATGTGAACCTATTAGGAGTGGCCAGTGCCACGGCAACATTGGCCGATAGAACGAGAGTTTTTGCAAAGTTTGCCAGTCATTGGCGCTTAAGTTTATTAACAGATTTATGCGAAGAAATTAAGTTGGAAGATGTTTCAGCTCGGATCGATTCCATGTTGTCTGGCAATATTTCACGCAGAGCGCTGGTGAAGTTATGCAAGTAGACTCGCTGCTGTCTTTGATTACAGAACCGAGCTGGAAAACCGTGCTCGAAGAAAAACTCAGCCCCGAGGCATTTTCAAAAATGGAATGTTTTTTAAATGATCGCATAAAGCAAGGTGCTGTAGTTTTCCCGCCACAAGCGCAATGGTTTAGAGCAATCAATGATTTACCCTTAGATCAAGTGAAGGTCGTGATTGTTGGGCAAGACCCTTATCATGGCGAAGGGCAAGCCCAAGGCCTGAGCTTTTCGGTGCCTTCAAATTGTAAAGTGCCGCCCAGTTTAAGAAATATGTTTAAGGAAATAGCATCCGATTGTGGCGTACACAATCAAACGGGTAATCTTGAGCGTTGGGTTGCACAGGGCGTGTTATTGATAAACGCGTCGTTAACCGTTGAAAAGGGGCTTGCGGGCTCACATCAAGAATGCGGCTGGGAAACAATGACCGATGCAATTATTTCAACCGTCAGCCAAAGGCAATCACACTGTGTCTTTTTATTGTGGGGAGGCTTTGCTCACAAAAAGGCTCAGCTAATCGATGAATCTCGACATTTAATCCTCCAAGCCCCACATCCTTCGCCTTTGTCGGCCTATCGAGGCTGGTTTGGCTGCCAACACTTTAGTCGTACTAATGATTACTTAACCCGAAATAATCGCTCGGCTATCGACTGGCGTACCGATGAGATGCACCAAGAAGTACTAATCTGAGGAAAAGTAGATCATTTTTGCGACCTACCCCATTTAATCGAAGGGAATTTCTCTTTATGATGTCGGCTTAGCTGAAATCAGCTGTGCTATTTTTATTGCGCTAGAATGGTGCATCACTTTAAAAAGGAGTCGTTATGAAGAGGAACTTCATACAAACTACGGTCATCGCTGCGGCGATATCGATAACATCGGTACAAAGCCAAGCGTTAGATTTGTTTGGTTGGTTAAAGGCCGATAAAAACTCAATAGAAAGCATGATGGAATATATTCCAGCCTCAACGCCACTGTTCTTCGGTTCAATAAGCACCAAGGAAATGGTTGTTATGGGTGATGACATGCTCGAAGGAATGGACCTTCGCACCATGGGTAAAGAGCTTTCAAGCATGGTGACCGACCTAGATGACGGCCCAACGGCTGAGTTTGTAGCCGCAATTATTGATGATTACTACGCTACCGCCAGTGAAGGCGGCATGGCGGTCATGGATCGTTACGGTTTAGACCCTGAAGGCGCGTCAGTGGTTTACTTAAATGGCATTTTTCCTGTCATGAGAGTTGCCGTTGAAGATGAATCCGCCTTTATCGACTACTTAACCTCAGCTGCGCAGGTGTCTAATTTCGAGTTATCTGAAAAGTCCATCAAAGATCAGACGTTGACGACGATTCGAATTGAGAATAACGAAGATCAGCTTTTATCTATCGGGTTTCTTGTAGCAGACGGCATTTTAACGATTTCAGCATTCACACATGCCGACAACGATGGCGCGATTGCACTGCGATTTGGTTTAGACAAGCCCGCGCAAGCGCTTTCTGAAGAAACTTGGGAATCGCTAGAAAAGCAATACGATTATGATGAGTATTTAAGAGGCTATTTAAGCTTCATTCAAATGGCTGAAGCATTTTTTAATGAGGATTCACTTGCAAAAGCCCAGCTTGAAGCCTTGTCGGGCGAAAGCATTCCTATGGAGCCTTCTTGGAGTCAATGTAAGCCAGATGTAATGTCATTGGTTGCCGGGGTGCCAAGAGTTGTTTTTGGCGCTCATGAAGTAGAGGCTGAAGATGGCGTATTGTCCGCCAAACTCAACTACACCACCGAAATAAAGCATTCGAAAACCTTAGATCAATTGACGATGCTTGAAGGCTTTTTACCTAGCTATGTTGTTAACAATGAAAATTTGGTCGCAGGATTCGCGCTGGGCTTAGACATCAATAAGCTGACGCCTGTGTTAACAGAGCTTTGGACAATGTTTACTACGGCTGAGTTCGAATGTGATGCATTAATCGAAATGCAGCAAAATTTGCAGTCTACTAGCCCTGCAATATTGGCCATGTTCACGGGGATGGCTCAAGGGTTGCACGGTTCAAGTATCGGAATATTTGATGTTATCGCCGATGATACTCTGCCTATGGGTGGCAGTGTTGATGCTATCGTGACGGTATCTACCGAAAAGCCTGAACTGCTGATTTCTTTGTTAACCAGCTATGTTCCTATGTTTCAAGGGTTTGAAATTCCAACCGACGGCACGCCGGTGTCACTAGAAGAGATCGGTATACCCATGCCCGTGTATGTCGCCCTAAAAGGAAACCACATCGTCGTATACTCTGGTGAGAAAAGCGCTGATGTTGCAACCTCTATCGAATCAGAAGCGCTTGAAAAAAATGGCTTAGCTTCATTTTCACTCAGCTATCCTGGCGTTGCTGATTTAATGTTGTCTGCGGCTATTCCTTATAGCCAGTATCAAGTAACAATGGGTTCTGGAGAAGAATGTACTGAGCTTTATACTGCGGCGTTAATGATGGGGCAAATTCCATTGCAGTTGTCGGCAACAGAAGGCTTCACTGAACAAGGCTTTAGTTCGAGTTGGTCAATTAATATGGACATGACCAATTTGCAAAGCGCTTATGGTGCCGTAGACGGTGAGTACAGGGTTTCTTATTTGGACTACGATTGCAGTTGGGTTAGCGCTGGTGGCGAAGTAATCAATAACGATGGGACTGGGCGTTATTTTGATTATGATGAAACCAATAGCTGTGAGTCTACTCAGTTGACTTACAGTTGGGTGCGTCAATTTAATGCAATTAAGCAAACGGGTGAAGTTTATCAATACCGAGATACCTGCGAAAGCGAGTGGGTTGAAGAAGATCCTTTCGATTTTAACTGCACGATTTTGACAGTTGATCAAGGTGGCTTCTATTGCTTAGATAACCAAGAAGATGAGCAAACTTTGTATCGCTATAATAGACATTAATTCGATTGTTTTGAGCCGCTAACAATTAGCAGCCAAACTAAATAGGGAGGGACATTCGTGTCACCTCCCTTTTTTATGATCTAGGCTTAATTAACAGAAACATCGGCAAAACAGACTTTGTTGATTTAAAAACATGCATTTACCTCTAAAGAGGTATTAAAGTTAGGGTTAATAGGAGTATTCTATACTGATCAACACCGAGCTATATCACTCTAAGTCCGTTTGATATGAGTCTATAGCCTCGCACTGAGTGCGACAGGGTAATCTGTAGAAATACGGTTGCCTCCCGACAATTGGAAAGGTGAATAATGTTACAAGATTCCTTTGGGCGTAGGTTTTATTACTTGCGCTTGTCTATTACCGATGTTTGCAACTTTAGATGCACTTATTGCCTGCCAGAAGGTTATAAAGGCTTACCTGAAGATGCTTTTCTCAGCGCGCCTGAAATCTCAAAAACAGTTCAAGCCTTCGCAAAATTGGGTACTGAAAAAGTACGCATTACTGGTGGTGAGCCTAGCTTAAGAAAAGATCTCCCCGACATCATCAGTTCAATTAAGGCAACTTCGGGTATAAAAAAAGTAGCGTTAACGACGAATGGCTATAAATTAGATAAGAATATTCACGATTGGCATCGAAGCGGTTTAGATCAGTTAAACGTTTCTATTGATTCTTTCGATAAGGAAACATTTAAATCGGTAACAGGTCATGATCGGATAGATGAGATTATGGCCGGTATCGAATCTGCCATTTCTTTTGGCATCAAAGTAAAAGTGAATGCCGTATTAATGAAAGGCATGAATGATAACCTGTCTCCTATATTTGCATGGCTAAAATCAAACCCGGCGACTTTTCGATTTATAGAAGTGATGGAGACGGCCGACCAAGACGTTTTCTTTCGCCAGTACCATCGTAGTGGTGGAGCCATAAAACAACAACTCCTCGATGACAATTGGCAATCGGTTATTCAAGATCAAGCCGCAGGACCAGCACAAGAATTTTGGCATCCAGATTATAAAGGGCGCATGGGCTTAATCATGCCTTACAGTAAAGACTTTTGTGCTACTTGTAACCGCCTAAGAGTTTCTAGTTTAGGGAAAATGCATCTGTGTTTATTTGCCGAGCAGGGCGTAGATTTGCGACCTTTTTTAGCGCCTAATATACCTATTGAGACGCTAATCGACGCTATACAAGGCCATGTCTCCGATAAAAAATTAGGCCACGATTTGTTGAATCATAACAGTGGCGCGATGCAAAATTTAAGTCAAATTGGCGGTTAACATGACGCGCGCTGTATTGGTGTTATCCGGTGGGCAAAGCCGACGAATGAAACAAGATAAAAGCCAATTAATTTATAAAGGACAAACGCTGCTCAATTGGCAAGAAGATCGCTTTAAAGAGGCTGGTTATCCAGTAATAAGCCAACTAAAAGACAGGTATTCTGGCTATTTAGGTCCTTTAGCAGGCATCGATGCGGCGCTTAACCAACATCAGGCAGTACGTCATTGGGTTGTGATGCCAGTGGATATGCCAAAGTTACCCATTGAGCTCGTGGCTCAGCTGTTTCATGAAGGTCAAAGGCGAAACGTGCCAGTAGCATTTGATCATGCGCCGTTGCCATTGTATCTGCAAAATACGGCCAAAGTACGCGATACTTTAACCGAATGGTTACAAAGCAAAAATGGTAAGCGATCGGTATACGCTTTGATTGAAGAGCTTGGCGGTCATTGGATGCAGGCAACCCATGCAAAGCAAGAACTGAACAATATAAATACCCCGGAAGAATGGCAAAAAGCCATTGCCGATGAATAGACTGTAAAAAGGAACGCCACATGAGTCATGCTGCAAAAGCATTTGAACCATTAAACATTGCCGTTTTAACCGTTTCGGACACACGCGATGAATCGAGTGATACATCAGGAGCATTGCTAGTTGAGCGCGCGCAAAAAGCTGGACATAAAGTCATAGAACGGCGAATTGAAAAAGATGATGTTTATCAGATTCGCTACCAGGTTTCTAAATGGATCGCTTCGAGTGATGCTCAGGTCGTGTTGATTACAGGTGGAACTGGGTTTACTGGTCGAGACTCAACGCCAGAGGCTGTAAAGGTTTTACTCGAAAAGCAAGTAGATGGTTTTGGCGAACTTTTTCGTCAGCTATCTTATGAAGACATCGGTACCTCTACGGTGCAATCTAGAGCACTAGCGGGTATTACGAATGGCACTTTAGTTGTTTGCATGCCCGGTTCAACAGGCGCTTGCCGTACGGCTTGGGATGGTATTTTAGAAACTCAATTAGACGCGCGCGCTAAACCGTGTAATTTTGTTATGCATTTAAAAGACACCAATACCGAATTGTGTGAGACAAGAGCATGAGTCAGTTTTCGCACGTAAATAAAAGTGGCGAAGCCAATATGGTAGATGTGGCCAATAAGGCTTCGAGCGTGAGAGAGGCGCGAGCTGAGGCTTTCGTCTATATGAATGCGGACGCCATTGCACTGATAGAAGCCGGTAATCATCATAAAGGTGATATTTTTGGCGTGTCTCGGGTTGCAGGAATTATGGCGGCAAAAAATACCAGCCAATTGATTCCCTTATGCCACCCATTGCTGCTCAGTAAAGTAGCTGTCGATCTAGAGCTGCAATCTGACAAAAACCGAGTTCGTATAGAATCCTATTGCAAGCTTGAAGGCAAAACGGGCGTAGAAATGGAAGCCTTAACGGCAGCATCTGTTACGTCTTTGACCCTTTTTGATATGTGCAAAGCAGTTGACCCAGGCATGAAGATTGAAGGTTTAAAGGTGCTTGAAAAAATAGGTGGAAAGACAGGTCATTGGGTAGGCGAATCATGAACTATTTTACCTTAAAATTCTTTGCTAAATTACGTGAAGAAGTTGGCGTCAGCGAGTTAGACATTCCGTGCAGTGAGGTGACATCACTGTCTACCTTAACTGATTACCTAGTATCAAAGCACCCCCAGTGGGCGCCGTTTTTAGACGGCCAGCTGCTAAAAGCGGTCAATCATCAGATGGTAAGCGGCGATTTAACCATTAAGCCTGGTGATGAAGTTGCTTTGTTCCCGCCAGTTACAGGTGGTTAGTATGCGTTGGGTTAGCATTCAAGAAGAAGACTTTGTAGTTCAGAAAGAATACGAAAAACTGTGTTCTGATAATGCTCAAGACGGAGCCGTAGTGTTTTTTGTTGGCCGAGTACGGGATGTTAATGAAGGCGATGATGTTAAGACCATGACCCTTGAGCATTATCCTGGTATGACAGAAAAAGCCTTGCACCAAATAATTGATAGGGCATGTGCTCAGTGGCAACTGACTCGAGTTAACGTGGTTCATCGAGTAGGAACTTTAGCGCCTAGTGATCAAATTGTATTTGTAGCCGTATCATCGCCGCATCGTCACGATTCTTTTGATGGCGCACAATACATTATGGATTACTTAAAAACCGAAGCCCCTTTTTGGAAAAAAGAACATACCGATCAAGGAGCTCGATGGGTCTCCTCTCGTGACTCCGATAGCGAAAAAGTGAAGCAATGGCAATCAAAAGAATAACCACTTTATTTTGCCTATTGCTTTTGTTGGCTCAAACTCAAGCAGAGTCTTTGCATATCGCAGTGACCGCTAGCTTTAGACCTGTGCTAGATGAATTGGCCATTCAATTTGAAAAAGAAACAGGCATAGCGCTCACTATTTCTTCTGCGTCTACTGGTACTTTGTATCAACAAAGCCTGCATGGTGCACCATTTGATGTCTTCCTGTCTGCCGACAAACAGCGGCCACGAGCATTGCAAGATAAGCTGAAGTTATCTGAAGAGTCGGTATTCATCTATGCAAAAGGTGAATTAGTTTTTGTCTCAACTGATCCTGCCTTAAAAAAATTAGAAGATATCCTTCATTCTAATCAAAGAGTAATCATCGCAAATGCAAAGGTAGCGCCTTTTGGTGTTGCAGCAGAACAAGTGCTCGTGTCGATTAATTATCGTGGTGAAAAAGTATTGGCCAATAATGTGATGCAAGCGCAGCAATATTTAAATTTAAGACTAGCGCCCACAGGCATCGTGTCAGCATCGGTTGCCCTTAACTTGCCAAGTACACCGATTCCACAATCTTTATACGAACCCGTAGAGCAGGCTGGCGTGGTTTTAAACGCTACACCCGTTAGCCAAACCTTTGTGAAATACCTTTCATCGCCAAAGGTTTTAGAACTGTATCAAAAGTATGGGTATAGTATGGCTGATTCGACTCATTAAGTACTGATATGATTATTGATGCCATTTTGCTCACCCTTAAGCTGGCTTTGTTAACAACAGCGGTTTTGTTGTTAATGTGTTTGCCTTTGTCGCACTGGTTAGCTAAAACCCGCTCGCCTTTCAAACCCATCATAGAAGCGATCGTCGCATTGCCGCTCGTGCTGCCCCCAACAGTATTGGGGTTTTACTTGCTCATCTGGATGTCGCCTAATCATACCTTGGGGCGTTGGTGGTTGAACGTGTTTGATCAACCCTTAGCCTTCAGTTTTTCTGGATTAGTGCTTGGCTCCGTGTTGTATTCACTTCCTTTCGTAGTGCAGCCGCTGCAACGTACCTTTGAAGCGCAATCCAAGCAGGTTCGTGAAGCTGCTTTTACGTTAGGTGCGAATAGTTGGCAAACATTTTGGGCAATTCAACTCCCTTTAGCTCGTCCCGGTCTTATAGCTGCTTCAGTACTAGGGTTCGCCCATACCGTAGGTGAGTTTGGCGTTGTTTTAATGATCGGCGGTAACATACCAGGGCAAACGCAAGTTTTGTCAATATTGTTATTTGATCAGGTTGAAAGCTCTCGCATTCAAGAAGCACACTGGTTGGCCGCTGGGTTGGTGGTGACTTCTTTAATTACCTTATTTAGTTTATATCGTTGGAACCGGTTTGCGGCCGTTAAGGTGGGCATTTAATGAAGCATTCTGTAACGGGTATACGGGCACAAATGGATGTTGAAATGCAAATTGAATGGCAGGCCAATAGCCGTATTGCATTAGTAGGCAACAGTGGTGCGGGTAAAACTACCTTACTGAGATCTATTGCGGGTTTTGAAACTGAGTTAACCGAACAGGGAAGCTTTCACTCATTGTACCCTTGGCAGCGCTCTTGCAGTTATTTGCATCAACAGCCAGTCGTGTTTGCTCATCAAACTGTGTCACAAAGCTTTGCTTTTGCAGCCGAGCATCGCCACCAAGGGTACACTAATTTACCCTTCAATGAATGGGTCTCTTGGCTTGGTATTACGGAGCTGCTGAATAAAAAGTGCAGCGAACTTTCAGGCGGACAGCAACAGCGTGTATCGTTATTAAGGGCGTTGTTTTGCCAGCCTAAATTATTATTGCTGGATGAGTCATTCGCTTCTTTAGATCGAGAGAATGTATTCCAAGCCTGTCGAGTAATAGATGACTACTGTCGATTAACGAATTCTGGATTTATTCTGGCCAGCCACCAGGATAAGCCGTTACGAATGTTATGTCGTGAAGTTGTAGTTGTAGAAGATCTTAAAACGAAAGCAATACAGCCGCTATTTAATGTGTTAAATCAACAGCAAGGGGACCAACTAAAAACAACCCTGACTTGCCATTGTGTCGAACTTGAGCATCAATTTTTAACCTCGACGCTGGAAGGGCAAACCTTATACGCAGAGCAACCTAAGTTGTGGCAACCTGGTTTGGCGCGTTTTACCTTAGATGCAAACTCCGTCAGTATTTCGTTGGCCGATCGCGCCCAAACGTCGCTGGTTAATCGGCTCAACGTGTCCATTGATTCTCATCAACAACATGGTAGTGATCATTTTAAAGTTTGGCTATCGTTAGGTGAATCAGGCTTTTGGGCGATTGTTTCGCATTGGTCTTGGGACCGGCTTGGGTTACACGATGGGCAATCAGTGTTTGCGGAGTTTAAGGTTGGTGCGTTAGAGTGGTCAGGGCAGTGGTCCCAATAATTTAATAATATAGGTCGATTCATGGAAGAGCTCATATTTTTTGTTCTCGGTATCCTCATTTTAGTCGCTTGGGGCTTAGCTCTCATCGGTGTCCCATTACTGTTTCGCCGAATTAAAACATTGGAGAGCCGAGTTTTAGAGCTTTCAATAAAGGTTAAAACCAGTGCCGAACGCCAAATAGAAAAGCCCATAGCGTCTAATGCTTCCGATAATTCTGAACAAATAAACGAAAGCGCTAACCCTGAAGAATATGAAGAAGCGTTAACCAATGCATACTCCGAAGAAACCCATCAAGCCAATGAAGTTACCTCTATACCGTCTGAACCCGTTGAACCAGATACGCAAAGCCAACCCGCCGATGAAAATATAAAAACACCGGGAAACCCCTCTTGGCTTGAGAGGCAGTTATCCACCCATTTAACGGCGAAAATTGGTGCAATTATTTTAATTTTTGGCGCGGTATTTCTTGCAAAATACACTGCGGATATTGGGTTGTTCAGTTTAACGGCACGGCTCTGGTCCATGGGGCTCGCAGGCCTTGGCATAGCGCTGCTCGGCGTAAAGCTTAACCAAAGACGGGCATTGTATGGCCATGTTCTGCAAGGAACAGGGTTTGCGATATGGTTAGCAACCTGGTTTGCAAGCCATGTTATATACGAACTGGTTGGCTGGGTTCCGACGTTGATTGCTTGTGTGTTTGCTGTGTTGTTTGTGGGTTATCGTGCGATCAAACAAAATTCGCAGGTGTTAGCTTTTATTGCATTGCTGGGTGGATTAATCGCCCCATTTATTGCCAGCTCAGAAGCTTCCTCATTGTGGCGCTTGTTCAGCTACCTCTTGGTGCTCAATATCGGTGCCGCTTGGATTGTTCAAGACAAGCCTTGGAAATGGTTCTTAAGGCTCAGCTATTTAGGCAGTTTAATACTGGTCTCATTGCTAGTAACCGCAGAATATTTACAGGAGGATTTATCTAATTCTCAAGTACAAACCCCTATGGTGTTATTTATTTTAGGGCTGGTAGTTGTGTATTCCCTATTGGCGGCTAAATGGGTTATCAAAGGTGCTCCCTTGGTTCAAAAGCTGCTACCTGGGCTAACCATTACGGTGCCGGCTATGGCTGGCTTAGCCATTTACGCAATATTAAAAGATTCGAATTTAATCATCGCCGCGGTCTATTTAATTACAGCTTGCTGGTACGGTGTAGTATGGCATCGAACCGCTTACCGTGGCTTTGCTGCTACCGCGATTGTGGCGGCCAGTTTAGCCGTCCCTTTTGCTTTAAATGACTTGCTGTCAAGTTTAATTTATTCAATTGAAGGCGCGGCATTTTTTGTTTTTGCCGTTCGTCAGCAACGCTGGCTATACCTAGTATGGGCAAGTTTGATTCAGGTCGCGGGGGCCGTTTTTGCCATTCATTTGTTTACTGATCCTGAAGTGCTTAGTAATAGCAGCTATTTGGCCTGGCCATTGTTTGGCGCGGTTGTTGCCGCTGGTATGTTCAGCAGTTGGACGCTATACACTCAGCAAGGATTCGAACTGTTTAATGCATGGTTACAAAAAGGTTTTTTTGCTTGGAGTTTATTTTGGTGGTTATATCTTTGGGGCTTTTACAGTGCCGAAGTCTTTTCAACCACCACATTCGTAACGGTTTGCCTCGGGGTTATGCCGTTAACATTGGCGCTGATCTCATGGGCCCATTACAAACTTAATTGGTCTACGCTGGTCAGTTTCCATTGGTTATTGACAGCCCTTGCGTTAGTGGCCGCCGCCGTGTTTTATGCAGAGCTGGGTTCCACTGCAACGTATAGTGATATTAGCTTAGTCTGCATGATTTTGTTGGGCTATTGGACCGGGCGATTGCTTCTTTCGAAAATTGGCACCAATACAATAAAATACGAAGGCTTGGCGTTATGGTTCGGCTTTCCCTTTGTCTTGGGCTTACTAATAACTCAACTGGGGCAACTGCAAACAGACTGGCATGTGTTAGGGTTCTTCTTGCCTTTTGTTCTAATGTTCGCGACACATAAAAAAGCGCTTCCATTGTTTTTTGACGATCCAGCCACCCAAAGAAATATTTTGGCTTGGAGTGTTGGCGTAGTTATGTTGGCCAGCCTTATGACCGTGGCTTCAATCGGGGATTATTCTCCGTGGCCCTTTGTAGCCATTGTGCATCCTATATCATTGATGATCATGTTATTAGGGTACAGCTTGCTAAAACTCAATAAGATCTTTTCGAACATGATGGTGCCGGTTTTCTTCTGGTGCGCATTAATGTTAACCATAGAGCTTAATCGTATATTATTTCATTACTACGGAGTTGGTTTTCAACTCGATGCTTGGCTTTCGTCGGCGCTTACCCAAATGGTTTGGTCGTTGGTTTGGTCAATAGTGGGTGCTTCTTTAATGCTTTTAGGTGCAAAGAGGAGCATGAGTCGCCGGATGTGGTTTAGTGGGGCATCTGTATTAGGCGTAGTCGTACTCAAATTGTTTATACTGGATTTAAGCAATGTCGATACGTTATTTAGAATCTTATCTTTTATTGGTGTTGGTGGATTATTGTTAGCGGTGGGCTATTTTGCGCCACTACCGCTATCAAGAGAAAGTGAGCCTCAAACAGAAAGCTAGTTTACTTTAAAAAAGGCGATCGACTTCACCAAGCTTTCACTGAGCTCGTTAAGTGACTCGGTTGACTCGAGTGAATGCTTCGCGCGCTCCGTGTTTTCTTCAGTGATTTTATTTACGTCGGAAACAATGGTGGAAATATTAGCCAGAGTCGTCGTTTGTTCAGTTGAAGCATTGGCGGTTTCATGGGTCCATTGAGTAATCTGCGCTACGGCTTGGTCAAATGCTGAAATTGCTTGGCCGGCCGCGCTAGCCTTGGCCACCGATTGATCAGATTTTTCATGGCTCCCTTCAATTACGTTAACGGCCAAGCCTGTTTCATTTCTTAAGTCACCCAACGTTTGTTGAATTTCTTCCGTCGATGTATGAGTGCGAGCCGCCAAACTTCGAACTTCATCTGCAACTACAGCGAAACCTCGCCCCTGCTCACCGGCACGCGCCGCTTCGATGGCGGCGTTTAATGCAAGTAGGTTGGTCTGTTCTGCAATAGCCTGGATGGACGTAATGACCGTGGTAATGTTTTCGGCTTGGCTGTCTAGGTTTTTAATAACAGAGACCGATTTTACAATATCTTCAGCCAAAGACTCGATAGAGGAGACGGTTTCCGACACGGTATCTCGGCCAATTTTTGCAGCATCGGAGGCTTCCGATGCGACGGCAAGTGATTCCGTTGCCGCAGAGTTCACTTGGTTGGAATAACCTTCTAATTGCTCAATGGCCGCCGCCAGTTGGTGCAAGTTGTCCTGTTGATGCTCTGCATCCTTGAGTCTATGTTCGGTGTCATTCAAAATGCCTGCGCTCGAAGATCGCAAGTGTTCCGCGATATTAATAACAGTTTCCACTATGGTGCGTAATTGCTGGTTCATTTGAATAACGGCCAATTTGACGTTATCCACTTCATCGCCATTTTCATTTGCCGTAACTTGTATTGTCAGATCACCATTGGCCAGTTTATTGGTCATCGTTACAATGCTAAGTAAATCTGTTTTTAGTTTGCGCAATACAAAATAAGAAGCCAATAGCGCGGCACCGATAATGACTACGATCGCCAGAAGTGTGTTTTGAATCACGGACTGCTGATTTTTAATCAATTCCTGAGTTCTTAAGCTGAACATCTTCCCGAAGTAACTTCGGAAGCTATTTACGCTGCCGTCCATGGGTTCTATGGCCGCTACAATACCTTTGTCGGCGGCATTTCGTTGATTCCAAGAACCCTTAGTGAGCCAGACTTCCGCGGCGCTTTCAAACGCTACCACTACTTGTTCCCAGTTTTGATTGTATGCTTCAAGGTAGTTTTCTAGTAAGGCATCCGGGTTGGCTGAATTCCATGTGTTTTCAATGCTAGTATCGAGCGTGCTAAAATGCGCTGACAGTGCTTGAATCAGGTCATGCCCCTGCTCAACAGCGGCCTGCATTTCTTCTTCTGTTATTTTCTTAGAGAAAAACTCTGGGCCTAATGCCCTGAGAGCTGTTAAATGATCCTTCGTCACACTCCAATGTTCAGCCAATGCCGTTTCAAATGCTCTTAGCTCAGCATCTTGTTGGTTGCCTTGAATGACCCCAGCAAAGCTTGTGATAAAATAGCCAGATAAAAGGAGAAGCGTAACAATTAACGATATTACCAGTAGGCTAATTTTCACTGTGATGGAAAGTTTTTTCATGGCGCACCTGTCACTACTTTTAATTCACTTTAGTTCAATCTTTATCGACCTGCAGGATTAATCCATTAGGACTTTAATCGATGAAAACGACGTTCTGTGAATCCTAAGCATGAATGTCTTATAGTCGAGTGGCTTTTTGAATCGATGCTGATGAAATAATATGCACGGTTTAATGCCAGCATTGCTCTATAAAATCCGTACAAAGGAATACAAATGTTCGATCTTCACTGGGTAGTAGCCGCCTTCGCTTTGTTTGTCGGTTGTGCAATTCAAACAGCGATAGGGTTTGGGATGGCGGTTATAGCCGCGCCGATCATTGTGATTTTTAAGCCCGAATGGGTTCCAACCACCTTAACCATGGTTGCACTCGTGTTGAGTATTCAAAATACATGGAACCAGCGCAGTGGTTTAGCGGTTCGCTTAATTGTACCGGCGATGATTTCGCGCCTCCCGGGAACGGTTCTAGGTGCTTGGATATTGCTTATTATCCCCGTTCAGATGTTACAGACGTTAGTTTCTGTCATGGTGTTTGTGGCGATATTTGTCACTCTGTTTGCAAAGCCGTTTGCCGCAACTCGTGCAAATTTAAGTGTGGCGGGTTTCGTATCAGGTATCGCAGGAACCACCACCAGTATTGGTGGTCCGCCCATGGCGCTGGTTATGCAACATGGAGATTCACACACCACTCGGGCTAATTTATCGTTGTATTTCACATTTTCCTGCATAACCTCACTCATCAGCTATCAGGTAGTAGGAATCTTAGATAGGGGGCTTTGGCTGGCTGGAATGAGCTTTATTCCAGTGGCCTATTTAGGTTTTTTTGTCGGCAAACAACTAAGGCACTGGGTAGATGACCGGTTTAGAGTCATCTTATTGAGCCTTTGTTCGTTGTCGGCTTTTATCGCGCTTTATGGTGCGGTTTTCTAATAACTATTTGCCTAAAAAGCAAATTCAATTAAAAATAATAAATTTAGTCGTGACGGAGTAACTAGTGAAGCGTTTTTTTCAAGCCATTTTAGGCTCACTTTCAATATTAATGTTGGTGTTATTTACACTATTTATTGGCATATTTGTCTTTTTAGCCATTTTATTGCGTGTACTGACACCGCGATCATTGCGCCATAAAATAGCCAGCCCTGTGATGGTGGCGGTGGCTAATTTCTGGATATCCGCCAATTTAGTGTGGATGAAGTACGTTTTACGTATCGATTTTCATAACGAAAACCCAGTGCCTTTAACAATGAATCAATGGTCTCTGGTCATTTCTAACCATCGTAGCTGGGTCGATATTTTCGCGTTGTTCGCTGTATTTCATCGCAAAATTCCTATTTTGAAGTTTTTCATTAAAAAGGAAATGGCCAAGGTTCCGGTCGTTGGTCAAGCATGGTGGGCATTGGATTACCCCTTTATGCAACGGCACTCTAAATCCTATTTAGCGAAATACCCTGAAAAGGTAAATGATGATTTAAAGGCGACAAAGAAGGCTTGCGAAAAATTCAGTTTGCAGCCTACTAGTGTGGTTAATTTTTTAGAAGGCACACGTTTTTCGGAAGAAAAACATGGAAAAACCAAGTCACCCTATAAAAATTTGTTAAAGCCCAAAGCCGGTGGCATTGCGTTTACGATTCAAGCATTGGGGCGAAAATTTTCAACCGTCCTCGATGTCACTATCGCGTACGGTGGGCAAACCCCTAGTTTTTGGGACATGGCCTGTGGTCGTGTCAATAAAGTGCGCATTCACATTCAACCCACGGACGTCCCAGAGAAATTTCTAGAAATGGACTATCGTGCAAGCAGTGACATGCGTGTTCAGTTTCAAGAGTGGCTGAATGAACGTTGGAAACTCAAAGACGCCTTACTTGAGCAGATGTCTGAGTAAACGCTTTTTGATGACAGGAAGCGAGGCGTACCCCAACGCTATGCCTGAAACTAAGCCGCCTATATGGGCGGCATTATCAACCGGTAGAAATAATCCCATCAACAGGTTGATCCCTAATATCATCGCGATGTTTTTACCCCAGACCTTTGACAATTCAGGTTGAATTAGCTTACCAAGCAACACGGCTATAAAAACGCCAAATAACCCAAAGATAGCCCCAGATGCTCCTGCGCTAAGCACCCCTTGATTAAAGAAGTAACTTGCGGTGCTTCCTGCAATGCCCGTCAGTAGATAGATAGCTATAAATAAGCCAGAGCCAACCAAGGGTTCAATAAAGCGGCCCAGAATGACCAAAGAGACCGAATTGAAGAGCAGGTGCATTAAACCGAGGTGCAAAAAAATACTGCTGACCAACCGCCATACCTGGCCCGCTTCGACAAGTTTTGAGTAGTTAGCGCCGAATTTTAATAGTGTAATCGGGTGAAAGGCATCTAACGACCGGCTAACTACCACTAAGGCAAGAAATATTGCACAGTTTAAGATAAGTATAATAGGCGTTGCTATATAGCCTTGGCGAGGAACGAAATAATTCATAACCACTTAATTTTATTGAAAAAAACCAACTTAGTTGAAGACGGTAATGGGTGCAAGGATTTATACTTTTTCATGATCTTATCTGTAAACTTTTTAAACAAGTGTGGCTGCAAGTTCGAAATTTAACCAAGCATTCGCTATACTCATCGGTCTATTTCAAGTTAGATATTATTATGAAATTGCGGGTTACCTCTAAAAAAGACATTCGAGAAGATCTTGATGCCGAAGTCAATGCATTCTTAAGGCACGGCGGGAACATTAATGAAGTAGAAAGAGGTAAGAGCGGCTTAGATCATGCTAAGCCCTGGATAAACCCATTTAAATCGTCTGATTCTGAAAAGGCACAGTCTCGAACACCGGTTCCTGAGGTTGTTGCCGCGATAGATCAGCGCAAGAAAACAAAAAATAAAAAGACAACCCGATCTAAGCGAGCTGAAAAGCGTTGGATATATGATGATTTTGGTGAGCCAATTCGTTGGGAATGGGTTGAATAACCCAAGAAATAAAACAAGTTATTAGTCGAAAGAATTAAAAACCCTGAGTGGATCAATAATTCACTCAGTTGTCATAAATATTTCATAGAATCAGTTGAAATTCACTACCTAGGCGCAGTAAGGTAGCGGAGCGATCTGACCAATCGGACAAAAACAATACCTCATTGGGAGATGAAGATGAAAAAATGGACTCTAGCCAACACATCGGTAGGGCTTTTAGCCGTCAGTGTTCTACTGGCCGGTTGTGCCACTGGACCAACCTACGAGCAAGATAAAGAATACAAGCTGACTATATTGCACACGAACGACCATCATGGTCGCTTTTGGCAAAGCAGCCGTGGCGAATACGGCATGGCTGCACGAAAAACCCTCATAGACAACATCCGAATGGAAGTTGAAAGTGAAGGTGGTGCCGTTATGCTGCTATCTGGTGGCGATATTAACACGGGTGTTCCTGAGTCAGACTTGCAAGATGCCGAGCCTGATTTCAAAGGCATGAACATGCTGGAATATGATGCAATGGCGCTCGGGAATCATGAATTCGACAACCCAAGAGAAGTCTTGCTACAGCAAGCAGAGTGGGCTGGATTCCCATTCTTATCGGCTAACATTTATAAGGGAAACAGTACTTTATTCCCTGCTTATGAAATGTTTGAAGTTCAGGGCAACCGAGTGGCGGTCGTTGGTTTTACCACGGCAGATACCGTAAAAATTGGTAACCCAGAATACATGAGTGACTTAACGTTTAAAACGCCGGTTGAAGTCGCTGAGAAGTTAATTCCGAAGCTTAACAAAAAGGCCGATCTCGTTGTCGCTGTTACTCACATGGGCCACTATGCCGATGGTAAATCTGGCGGAAATTCACCAGGCGATGTAACGCTTGCACGTTCTGTTTCTGGAATTGATGTCATTGTAGGGGGCCACAGCCAAAATCCATTATTTGAGCCAGATGTTCAAAACGGAACTCTGATCTTACAAGCCCACGAGTGGGGCAAATATGTTGGACGTTTAGACTTGACTGTCAAAAACGGTGAGATTACCGATTATGACTACCGTCTTATTCCTGTAAATTTAAAAGATCGTGTTAAAGACGCTGAAGGCAATAGCACCTATGTGTTGAAAGAAGCTGAGATTGCACAAGATCTTGAAATGTTGGCGATGCTGTCTCCTTACCAAAAAATTGGTGCTGAGAAACTAAACGTTGTGATTGGCAGCTCAAACGGTGACTTTATTGGTGACCGAGCCGTTGTTCGTAACCAACCAACTAACCTTGGCGTGTTAGTAGCGCGTGCTCAGAAAGAAAAAGCTAAGGCCGATTTAGCTGTTATGAACTCTGGTGGTATTCGTGCTGACTTAGAAGGCGGTGAAATCACTTATAAAGACGTGTTAACGGTACAGCCGTTTGGCAATATTTTGTCTTATGTAGATTTAACCGGTGCTGAGTTGTTGGATTACTTAGCCGTTGCTATGAGTAAAGAAGCCGGCAGTGGTGCTTTTGCGCAATTTGATGGCGTAGAAATTATGTCAACGGACGGCGTGATCAACGCGGCTTATATTGATGATCGCCCAATTGATATGGATAAAATGTATCGCCTGGCGATAAACTCCTACATGGCTTCAGGTGGCGATGGTTATCCTAAAATGAGTGATCACCCTAATTACGTAAATACAGGTTTTGTAGATGCGGACGTTATGGTTGAATTCATTGAGAACAATAGCCCGCTTGATATTGCAGATTTTGATCCTGGCTACACGATCGATCGCATGTAAGATAACTTAATAATATAAAAGCCAAGCTCTGCTTGGCTTTTTTTATACCTTTAAAAAATAACAGATCGTTCTGGAAGTCAGCTTAAACCGGGCGTAATATGGAACCTCGGTGCTTATGTTTAAACTTGAATCGAGGACAGTATGGCCAGACCGACACATGATGAAATGATAGCAAAACTTACCTTTACCGAATGTTACCCGCATTATGTGACTAAGGTTGAAAAAAAAGGCCGCTCCATTGAAGAACTTCATCAAGTTATAAGTTGGTTAACGGGTTTTGATGAGCCACAGTTGCAGGAGTTTATTAATAATGAAACAAGCTTTAACGACTTTTTTAACCTAGCCACACTGCACCCCAACGCACATTTAATAAAAGGCGTAATATGTGGTTATCGCGTAGAAGAAATTGAAAACCCGCTGTCTCAACGAGTGCGTTATTTGGATAAGTTAGTCGATGAACTTGCAAAAGGAAAAAAGCTCGAGAAAATTTTAAGAGCCTAATGCCTTTGTTTTAAGATAGCGAAAGCGAAAGACCAACCATATGGCGAATACTGGATTTCCAAGCGTTGGAAGCGTCAGTGTAATGAGTACTTTCACCCAAATATTAGCCTCAAATAACCAAATCAAACACAGCCCAAGAAAAAAACCAGCGTAAAGATCAATGAGTGAAATAACTCCCCATTCCATACTCATCAGTTCCTGCCCTTGAGCGCTAAAAGTTGACCATGGAGAGGTTCCAATCAATAAAAAGCTGAGCCAAAGCGATAAGGCCAGCCCTACCCATAAGCAAATTTTAGCCATCAATGTCATTTTAATTCTCATCTATAGGTGTACTGATAGCATTTACTTACGCGAATTTTGGCAAATTGGATGACTCGCATTAAACAATTATCCAGATTGTCTTTATGATCGAAGTTTATTGTTAGTGTACTAATTATAGTGTCATTTTTTAATTTGTAGGTTTCTCAATGGCAGGGTGGTGCCTGTCTAGTAATCCTACATCGAGAACCGGTGATGCATCGATGTGCTGCGCATTCATCATTTGGGCGACGCGCTGCAAGGAGGCAATAATCATTGTTTGTTCCCAATCTTCTAAATCCGAAAACTGTTTTGCAAATGAATCTTGCAGGGGTGTTGGGGCGTCTTTAAGAACTTCGATGCCTTGCTCTGACAAGTGCGCGTGTACTTTTCGTTTATCCGTTGTTGAGCGTTCTCGATAGACCAAGGATCGTTTTTCGAGTCGATCGATAATCGTTGTGACCGTGGCCTGGCTTAAATTCATGTTGTTTGCAATCTCGCCAATGGTCACGTTGCCGAGAGTGCGAATGGTTTGCAAAAGCAAAATTTGCGGTGCGGTGAGCCCTGTAGTTTTGGCTAGATGTTTCGAGTGTAAATCAGTCGCTCGAATAACGCGTCTTAAGGCAACCAGCACTTCATCTATCTTTTTCACGTCCAATTCTTCCAGATCATAGGGTGTATAGGAAAAATTATACATTCAGTCGCTCCAAATAGCCTTAATTCAATAAAGCCAGTCCTAATAAATTTCTGTGAATCACTTCTAATTCTAATGAAAAAAGCTCTAAAAATGGGTCTTTATAAATTATTTATTTAGTGTACTATACATAAAAATTAAATGAGAGTCCTAAATAAGCGTGTTTAAAAGAATTGTAGGGTATTTATCTTTTAAATATGATTAGAGGGCTAAATATTCGTACAGAGAATTAAATATGTCTAAAGAAATTGAGTTGAAAGCACCTGAAAGCCGTGATGGTAATGCTGTGCACCAGCTTATCGCTCGCTGCAAGCCATTGGATGAAAACTCGGTGTATTGCAATTTACTTCAATGTGATCATTTTGCGAGCACTTCAGTTGTCGCGAAAAGGGATGAGGCTGTGGTTGGTTTTGTTAGTGGGTATCGAATCCCAAGCCGAATGAATACCTTATTTGTATGGCAAGTAGCGGTAGACAGTGGCGAACGAGGCACTGGATTAGCCTCAAAGATGTTAGGCCATCTACTTGAGCGAGGTTCAATGAATGGTGTGTCAATGTTAGAGACCACGATCACTAAAGATAACGATGCCTCTTGGGCGCTGTTCAATCGGTTAGCAAAACGTATGGATGCTCCGCTTGAAAAGTCCCCTCATTATGAGGCCGATGCGCATTTCAATGGCGCACATGACACAGAATGGTTGGTTCGTATTGGACCATTTAACAGTTAAATTATTTAGTTGGAGATTACGATGAAAGTTTTTGAAAATTTTGAGTCAGAAGTACAGTCTTATGCTCGTTCATTCCCTGTTGTTTTTCATAAAGCGCAAGGCGAGAACTTATTTGGTGAAGACGGTAAAGAATATTTAGACTTCTTAGCTGGTGCAGGCACCTTGAATTATGGCCATAACAATAAACACATCAAGGGCGCATTGGTCGATTATATCGCCGAAGATGGTGTAACTCATGGCTTAGATATGCACACCAAAGCAAAAGGCGAGTTCTTGCAGGCGTTTAATGACATTATTTTAGCGCCGCGAGATTTAAATTATGTCATGCAGTTTACAGGACCAACAGGTACCAATGCCGTTGAAGCGGCGCTAAAACTGGCGCGAAATGTGACTGGGCGCGAAAATATTATTTCTTTCACCAATGGGTTTCACGGCGTAAGCATGGGTGCGCTCGCTGCCACCGGTAACTCTCATCATCGTGGCGCTGCTGGTACCAGTCTTTCTGGTGTAAGCCGAATGCCTTTTGATGGTTACCTTGGTGATGATGTAGATACGAACGCTTACCTAGATAAGGTGCTCAGTGACTCAAGCAGCGGAATTGATAAGCCAGCGGCCGTTATTGTCGAAACGGTTCAGGGTGAAGGTGGTGTGAACGCTGCCAGCGTAGAGTGGTTGCAAGGCTTGCAGGCCGTTTGTAATAAGCATGATGTGCTGATGATCGTTGATGATATTCAAGCAGGCTGTGGTCGTACCGGAACCTTTTTCAGTTTTGAAGAAGCAGGCATTAAGCCAGATATCGTCACTTTATCTAAATCATTGAGTGGGTATGGTTTGCCTTTTGCGGTTGTGCTCATGAAGCCAGAGTTAGACCAATGGAAGCCAGGCGAACATAACGGAACATTCCGAGGTAATAACCTAGCGTTTGTGACAGCGACAGCCACCTTAGAACATTACTGGCGTACCGATGCCTTTGCAAAAGATATTCAAAATAAAGGCAAATATGTAAACAAGCGTTTAACGGCTATGGTGGAGAAATATAGCGAAGGAAAGTTTGATGCTCGTGGTCGCGGTATGTTCCAAGGTATCAACTGCATTGACGGAGAAATAGCGTCAAAAATCACGAAAGAAGCGTTTAAAAATGGAATGATCATTGAAACCAGTGGTGCAGATGATCAAGTCGTGAAAGTGTTTTGCCCATTGACGATCAGCGAAGGCAATTTAAAGCGTGGCATGGATATTCTTGAGAAGGCAGTAGAGCGTGTTTGTTTGCAAGAAGACGTGATACCTAATGAATCTGACTACTTTGATAACGTGCAAGTAGACGACGACGTGAAGTGGGTTGGTTAAGTCCTATTTGTGTCAGATTTTAGTCCAAAATTATCTTTATAAGTTGATGAATTTAAGAGGTAGAACATGATTTTTAGAACGTTAGAAAGTGCCGAAAAAGAAGGGCGTAAAATTGTATCCCCCGATGGAAACTGGGACAGCACTCGTATGTTGTTGAAAGATGACAACATGGGATTTTCATTCCACATTACCACCATTTATAAGGGTGCTGACTTTCAAATGCATTATCAAAATCACTTGGAGTCGGTTTATTGTGTCAGTGGCCGAGGTGAAGTGGAGACGCTCGCCGATGGTAAAAAATACAGCATTGAGCCAGGCAGTTTATACATTTTAGATAAGCACGATAAACACGTTTTGAGAGCATTTGAAGAAATGAAGATGGCTTGCGTGTTCAACCCGCCATTAAATGGTAAAGAGGTGCATAATAAAGAAGGTGCCTATGAGCTAGAGGCCGATACGATTGATTAATGGAGGCTGAAATCAAGCAACTCGCTATAAATTAGTTTATAGCGAGCCATTACATTAATTTGAATAGAGAACGGGATTAGCATGCATACCATAGAAAAAATTGGTGGAACGTCGATGAACGACTATGAGTCGGTTCGCGATAACATTATTTTTAAACCCAGTCAGCCAGGAAATTTTTACAATCGAGTATTTGTTGTATCGGCCTACGGCGGCATAACAGACCGGCTTTTAGAGCATAAAAAAAGCGCGCAGCCCGGAGTTTTTAAATTGTTTTCCAGTGCAATGGAAGATGACAGTTGGTTAAAGGCACTGAGTGAATTACGCAGTCAAATGCATCAAATAAACAGCGAATTATTTGCTGAAGATGATCCTCAGTTAAGTATTGCCAATGAGTTTGTGAATGAACGAATTGTCGATGCTCAAAAGTGTTTGCTAGACTTGCAAAGCCTTTGTCGTCACGGCCATTTCGCATTAGAGGCACACTTGCACACAGTACGAGAAATGTTAGCCAGTATTGGAGAAGCGCACAGTGCGTGGAATATGGCAACCTTATTGCGCCGCGATGGGATCAATGCCCGCTTTGTTGATTTAACGGGATGGCGCACTCAAACCCATCTGACGCTCGATGAGCGAATTTCACAAGCATTCAGTGAACTCGATTTAAGCAAGGAAATGCCGATCGTAACCGGTTATGCGCATACGGATGATGGATTAATGTCGACATTCGATCGTGGTTACAGCGAGATGACCTTCAGTCGCTTGGCCGTTCTCACGGAAGCCAATGAAGCCGTGATTCACAAGGAGTTTCATCTCTCCAGTGCCGACCCGCGATTAGTTGGAGAAGAAAACGCAGTCCCAATTGGCCGGACAAACTACGATGTTGCGGATCAACTGGCAAACTTAGGTATGGAGGCAATTCACCCGAAAGCTGCAAAAGGCCTGCGTCAAAGTGATATCGCATTGCGAGTAATGAATACCTTTGAGCCAGAACATAAAGGCACGCTCATTACTGGAGATTATGTCAGTGAGTCGCCATGCGTAGAAATTATAGCAGGCAAAAAGGGTGTATATGCCATTGAGCTTTTTGACCAAGATATGGCTGGGTTGTTTCATATATATGATCCAAAAATTGTATCTGTGATTAAAGAGTTTAAAGCTCAAATCGTGTCTAAAGATATTAATGCTAATACGGTCACGCATTATTTATCGACTAATTTAAAAACCATTAAACGCATTCGTAAGAAGTTGGAATCGCTATTTCCACAAGCGGAGCTTGACCAACGCAAAGTCGCGATTGTTTCGGCCATTGGCAGTGACCTAGCCATCAAAGGTTTATTAGCGAAAACTTCTAAAGCAATTGCTGATGCCGATGTGGGTGTATTAGCCATACATCAATGCATGCGCCAGGTTGATATCCAGTTTATTGTTGAAGAAGAAGATTACGAAAAGACAATAAAAGCGCTACACTCTGCTTTAGTTGAAATTTATGATCACGGAAGGGCAATATGTTTAGCATCATGACTAGAGTTGGCGTAGCTTTATTAGTAATACTGTCTGCTTTTGCCAACGCAGAGACGGGTGTCACAGAATCAAGCGAAGCCAATACTGGAAATGATAAGCTTCCCGCAAATACAGAGCAGGTGATCAATTCGCTCGATGAGCCGCTGTATAAGCCGTTCATCGAGCGTTATATTTTGGATGAGCTCAAGCAATTGAGATCAGAAATGGCGGCCCAGAAGCATGAATTGATGCAGCAAGTGATTGACCGAGAGCATCGCTCGGTCGATCGAGGTGTTGCTTATGCAACGGATACTATTACCTATTTCTTCTACCTGATTGCTGCTGCGAGTTCGATCCTAGTTATTGTTGGCTGGACGTCAATTCGCGAGATTAAAGAGCGCGTACATAGTTACGCTAACGATGAAATTACAAAGTTGGTCTCTGAATATGAGAGCCGATTGGAAAAAATTGAGCGTCAAATTTTAGTTAAAACTCAAGATATCGAAGAGAACACTAAAGAGATTGAGGTTACTCGTGAGGTGCAATCGCTGTGGATGCGATCTCAACAAGAGTTTAATGCCTCTAGTAAGATCCGAATATACGACCAAATTATTGCGATTAATCCAGAAGATGTAGAAGCCTATACCTATAAGGCCGATGCAGTGTTAGAAATGCAAGAACCTCAGTGGGCTATTAACCTATGTCAGCAAGCATTAGAGAAAGATCCTAACAATGCCCATGCTTTTTTCCAGCTCGCCTGTGCGCATGCCGCACTGGATAATTTAGAAGAGTCATTGCGTTATACGTGTGAGGCTTACAATTGTGACGATAATTACCGAGAAGAGATTCTAAAAGAAGAGTTGTTAGCGCCAATTAGAAATATGGCGGAGTTTAAAATTAAGTTTTCTATTGAAGATGACACCGCTGAATAAATACTAGGCGAGCTTAAAGTAGCTCGCCCATTTTTTGTTAGCTTGCTACAAAGCGTTCTACTTGTTCAATCGGCATATGGTCACTGGTGTCTTTTCCATACCAAACCTGCTCAATTTTTCCTGTTTTTCCAATAAGAAAGTCGGCTGGCACTAATTTGACGTGTGGGTTGGGTTGAGGGTAGCCGCCTTTTATCATACCTTTGATTATTCTTGGTAACTTAAAAAATAATGCTTTGAATAGGGCAGACGTGCTGTGTTCAACGCCATATCGATTGTAAATATCTAAATCTGCATCACTGACGAGCTTAAAAGGTCTAGGATGCTTTGCGACATACTTGCGCACTTCATCTGCCGGTGAACTGAAAACGGCAATTATTTCTAGATTAGAATCTTGCCAAACTTTGTATTTATGGGTTAGCTCATAAACGCGTAAATTACAAAAGGGGCATGCTGCATCTCTAAAAAACGCTAACATCACTTTCTTACCTTGATAATCGCTGAGTTGAATGGGCTTTCCAAAAACATCGGTCGTTGAAAAGTCGATACTTGGGCAAGGCGGCGATAATCGCATATTTTTCTCAATTGGTTTGAATTAATTAATACATACGTAAAGGAAGAGTAGTTGGATCACATATTGATTTGGCTTTTTGAATTTCCTGCTATAAAGTTTGAGCGAACCAGTCTAAAGTTATGTTATTAAGGCATTTTTAGTGTCGATTTTGGTCATTGCGGGAGTTTTCAGTGGAGTCATTGTTATCTATAGAGCCGTTTAGTTGGGGTTCTGTGTTCGGCGCTATTTTGTGTGGGTGTATCATCGGGTTGGAGCGTCAATTGCGCGGAAAACCCGTTGGCATCAGGACATCTTCTTTAATTGTGCTGGGGACCTATGTTTTTATTACTTCTGCCATGGCTGTAGCAACGGATGTTTCTGATCCCTCTAGGATCATTGGTCAAGTTGTTACGGGCGTAGGGTTCTTAGGTGCGGGCGTTATGATGGCTAAAGGGGGGATGGTTATAGGTGTGACATCGGCGGCTGCCATTTGGACGCTGGCCGCGATAGGGGTGTGCATAGCCGTCATAGATATGATTACAGCCATTAAGTTATCGGTGATCGTAGTCAGTATTCTCTATGGTGTGGACCTTTTAGAGGATTACTCTGCGGCATTTACGCGAGGGGCGCATAAAAAAATTCGTGGTTGGCGAAAAAGGCCTTAAATGTAACAAGTAAGGTAAATCGATGCGCTCGATTTACCTTACCATCCGTTTTTAAACGTTAAAACGGAAGTGCATTACATCACCGTCTTTGACAATGTATTCTTTACCTTCAAGGCGCCACTTTCCAGCGTCTTTTGCACCAGATTCACCGTTAAATTCGATGAAATCATTGTAGGCAACCGTTTCAGCACGAATAAAACCTTTTTCAAAGTCAGTATGGATAACACCTGCGGCATTAGGAGCCGTTGCGCCTACTTTTACTGTCCAAGCGCGAACTTCTTGTACACCAGCCGTAAAGAAGGTTTGTAAGCCTAGTAATTTGTAAGAGGCTCGAATAACTTTGTTTAAGCCGGGTTCATCCATGCCTAAATCACTTAAGAATTCGATTTTTTCGTCATCTTCTAATTCTGCAATTTCAGACTCTAACTTATTGCATATCACCACCACTTCCGCGTTTTCAGCGGCCGCAATTTCACGTACTTTATCTAAATACGGATTGTCTTCAAAACCATCTTCATTGACGTTGGCTATGTATAGCGTCGGCTTGGTCGTCAACAAGTGGAACTGATGGAGTTCTTTCTTTTCATCATCACTTAGATCGACAGCGCGCACTGGCATGGCTTGATCAAGTGTCGGCTTAATCTTTTCCAAAAGAGCAACTAAACGAATGGCCTCTTTATCTTGGCCTTTGGCTTTTTTAAGTAGCTTATGCAGCTGTTTTTCAACAGCATCGAGATCAGACAGTGCTAGCTCAGTATTGATCACTTCAATGTCAGACGCTGGGTCTACTTTGTTGGCGACGTGAATGACGTTTTCGTTATCAAAGCAACGAACCACGTGTGCAATGGCATCGGTTTCTCGAATGTTGGCTAAAAACTGATTGCCAAGACCTTCACCTTTAGAGGCTCCAGCTACTAATCCAGCAATGTCAACGAACTCCATTGTGGTTGGAATAGTGCGCTTTGGACTTACAATAGCTGCGATTTTATCTTGTCGAGGATCCGGCACCGGTACAACACCGGTATTTGGCTCAATCGTACAAAAAGGAAAGTTTTCTGCATCAATGCCTGCTTGTGTTAAGGCATTAAATAAAGTGGATTTACCGACGTTTGGTAAGCCAACGATGCCGCATTTGATACCCATATTCGGATCTCCAGTTGGTTATTCAGGTTTAAAGCTGTGTAGATTGTTCATAGCTTTTGACCAGTTTCCGGCAAAAGCGAGTTCTGTTTGTTCTATTGCGCAATCGTATGCGCGTTCCAAGTTAATTCTATCGTCTACTGGCGCTTTCGATAAGACAAAATCGGCCACTTCTTTTGCGTGACCTGGGTGACCAATGCCTAATCGTAATCGATAAAAGTTACGATTATTGGCCAGCGCAGCAATAATATCTCGCAGACCATTGTGTCCACCATGACCGCCGCCTTGCTTAAATCTTGCGGTGCCTGGTTCAATATCTAGCTCATCGTGAGCGACTAAGATGTTTTCTACTGGGATTTTATAAAAGTTAGAAAACGCGCCAACGGCTTGGCCGCTGCGATTCATAAAACTCATGGGTTTTATCAACCAAATTTTGTTGGCATTAATTAATACTGAACAAATTTCTGCGCCATATTTAGACTCGAATTTCCAGCTGCCGCCGTATTTACGGGCAAGTGCATCGATATAATCAAAGCCTGCATTGTGGCGAGTATTCTCATATTGTGCGCCCGGGTTTCCGAGGCCGACAACCAATTGAATTGAATCTTTCATAGGATAATGTACTTTTTAGCTATAAAAAAAGGGCCATAAAGGCCCTTCAATCAGTGCCGCTAAGATTACTCAGCGTCACCTTCTTCAGTCGTTTCATCTTCATCTTCAGAAACGCCTGCAGGCTTCATGATAGAAACAACTGGCATATCGTGAGATTCGCCTTTGTTTAATTCTACCAAAGTAATGCCTTTAGAAAGTTTCAGTTCAGACAAGTGAACTACTTGGCCTGGCTCTAAACCAGCAAGATCAACTTCGATGAACTGTGGTAGATCACCGATCTTACAGGATACTTCAACTTCAGTTGCAACGTGTTGAACCTTGTTACCTGCTTTAACGATTGGTGCTTCGTTTAAGAAGTGTAGAGGTACGCGCTTACGAACAACAGATGACTTAGTTACACGCTCAAAGTCGATGTGAACAGGGAAGTCAGTTGCTGGGTGACGTTGTAGGTCGATCAGAACAGCTTGCTCTTCTTTACCATCGACATTCACAGTCAGTACTTGTGAATAGAACGCTTCGTTTTCAAGTGCTTTAACCAGTTCTTTAAGCTCTAGAGTTAAGCTAGCAGGCTTACGGTTTTTTGCACCGCCATAAATTACGCCAGGTACTTTATTTTCACGACGCAGGCGGCGGCTCGCACCTTTCCCTGTTTCCGTACGTACGGTGGCATTAATTTCAAAAGTTGACATTTTGTTGCTCCAAAATTTACGTTACCCCAGATATCGCGACCATATCTGAAGCAGTTAATAGTGAGTCAGTAGTTAGGAATTAGCGCTAACTTGCTGCTAAATGATCCGAATTATCGGAACATTGCACTGATTGACTCTTCGTTGCTTACCCGGCGCATCGCTTCTGCAAGGATGCCTGCCATCGAAAGCTGGCGGATACTATCACAGCTTTGCGCTTCAGGCGAGAGCGGAATCGTATCCGATACGACTAATTCGATAGAAGAATCGGTAATTCGTTGTACGGCTGGGCCGCTCAGTACAGGGTGAGTGGCGTAAGCAACCACTTTGGTGGCGCCGAACTCAATAAGCGCTTCGGCGGCTTGGCAAAGTGTGCCGGCGGTATCCACCATGTCGTCGACCAATATGCAGGTGCGGCCACTCACATCACCAATGATGTTCATGATTTCAAGTTCATTGGCCTTTGGGCGTCGTTTATCGATGATGGCAAGGTCAGCACCTAGCTGTTTTGCGATGGCTCTTGCGCGAACTACTCCACCTACGTCAGGAGAAACCACGACCATATCTTGGTAATTCTGCTTTTGAATGTCATCAAGCAAAATAGGGGAGCCATAGATGTTGTCTACGGGGATGTTAAAAAAGCCTTGGATTTGTTCAGCGTGTAAATCGACCGTGAGTATTCTGTCTATACCAACGACCGTTAACATGTCGGCGACCGCTTTTGAAGAAATCGGCGTGCGCGAACTTCTAGGGCGTCGATCTTGGCGAGCATAACCAAAGTAGGGGATAACGGCCGTGATTCGTCCAGCAGAGGCACGCTTTAGTGCATCGGCCATGAAAAGTATTTCCATGAGGTTATCATTTGTTGGCTGACAGGTTGGCTGGATAATGAATACATCAGCGCCTCGAACATTATCAGTAACTTCAATGGCAACTTCACCATCGCTGAACTTACTGACTTCAACGTCACCGAGCGGAATACCTAAGCGATCGACGACACTTTGGGCGAGAGTAGGGTTCGCATTACCGCTGAAAACCATCATTTTTGACACGTTTAATCCACCTTTGGTTGGCTTATGCTTAAAAAGTTAAGTTAAACGGCTGTGCGCAACCGATTAACCGAAGAAATTGGCTTAATTTGGGTTACGTTTGTATATTTAATTGGTTGTGAACGGGCGAGGAGTCGAGGCCCTTTGCTATATAGGTCGTTAATTCTGGGTTTGTTTGATTCAGTCTTGCTTTCACGATATTGGCTGCTGATTCTGAGTCGGTTGCAATAAAAATACAAGATCCTGATCCAGTGAGCTTCGCCTCTGCGATTGGCTGGCAAGCGTTGAAAATATCATCTATATCAGGATGCAGCTTTCTGACTAGCGGTTCAAAATCATTGTGTCCGAGTGCCGCTAAATCGGTGCGTATTGTGCTCTTCGCGGTATCCCGTGTCAATTCTGGATGAGCAAACAACAGTGCCGTTGAAACATGCACCTTAGGGTGAATTATGACGTACCATTTTTCGGGGAGAGCAACGGGCGTCAATTGCTCACCAACGCCTTCGGCCCAAGCGCTTCGGCCACGAATAAACACTGGGATATCCGCGCCTAATGACAAGCCAATATCAGCGAGTTCGTCAATGGTTAGCTGGCACTGCCAAAGATGATTTAATGCTAATAATGCGCTGGCCGCATCTGAGCTGCCCCCACCGATACCACCACCCATAGGCAGCTTTTTATTGAGATGAATACGAGCGCCTACCTTTAGTTGACAGTGTTTTTGCAGCGCTTTTGCCGCTTTCACTACCAAATTATCGGGTGATTCGATCTCTGGATCTGAACAGCTAAATCCAATTGAGTTATGTGTGTGCAGGCTCAAGCTCAGTTCATCGTGTAGATCAACTAATTGGAAAATACTTTGTAACTGATGATACCCGTTGGACGTTCGCCCGACGATATGAAGAAATAGATTTAACTTAGCTGGAGCGCTGACAGTAAGCGGCATAGATCACGACGTAGTTGTAAAATCGTGGCTATTGTAACAAGCTCCACTCCCGAATGACGAGCTTTCCGCTGCGATCTTCTCTAGAAAAACTGAGTTTTGTGGGCATAAATGGTGGACTATCTTGGTATCGAGAGTACTGAACCGTCCAGCCGGCCTGTGTTAACTCGTTTATAAAGCCGCTTGTTTCATTTAGTTGCTGTTTAAATGGTTCATTCGGTTTAGGTAAAGCCCTAACCCAATACCTTAAATAGTCCAGCGGTAGAGAGATTTGTTGTAGGTCCCACAATAGGTCTTCCAAATTGTTGGCTGTCCATTGGTCTTTGCCTTGCACCAATGTGGCAGACGCTTGGTCGCCATATACATTTATGCGGCCTTGACCGAGAGGACCGCTCAGTTCGATATCAAATGCACTGGCTTCCTGGCGCCAGATAACGTTAAAGCTGCTGGCCTCGACACTATTTTTAACCGCCATTTTGCCTTTGAACGCCCAATCGATATTTTCATCGTGGGATAGGTTGGAAAAGCTAGCACAGCCAACCAACACTAAACTCAATGTCATTGCAGCAAAGCGAGTAACTAGGTTATTCATTGAACAGCTTATCTAACCTCTCTAAAAAGGGGCTTTCTGGGTTGAGTTCAACGACCCGTTGGTAATAATGTTGAGCTTGCTCTTGATCATTAATGTACCAATACACTTCAGCGATGTGAGCCGCTACTTCGTCAATTTTTAATTGCTGATAAGCTTTGGTTAACCAATCGAGCGCTTTTTTTGGTTCGCCCAGTCGATACAATAGCCAGCCTTTTGAGTCCATAAACGCCGGGTTGTTTGGTTGCTCCTTTAGCGCCTTGTCGATATAGCGTTGGGCTTGAGGTAGGTTTTTATTTAGGTCAGCCCAGGTATAACCGAGCGCATTCATGGCGTTTACATTGGCTGGATCAAGTGTGAGCACTTTTTCTAAATTGTCTTCTAAGCCCGCGAAATTTTCTATGGAAGCAAATAAAAGCGCCTGCTCATACAATAGGTCTGTGTTGTTTGGGGATTCTTCTAAAGCCTGGGTATACACCTTGATGGCTCTATCTAGGTGCCCCAGTTGTTGTTCATAGCCCGCTTCTATTTTCCAGTACAGGGTTTCTTGCCCTGCATCTTTCTCTTTAGCCTGAGCCAGTGCCATAAAAAGAAGGTTACGGTCTTCTTCACGGCCCAATTGTGCCCATTCTGCTAATGCTGATGCGAGGTACGGCGGGGCTTGTACTTGCTCAAAGTGGCTGGCCGCAATGCTGGGTTGATTGTTCTCAAGGTGAATTAAGCCCAAGAAATAGTGGCCTTCATCAACAAAACCTTGCTCCAGTAAGTGTTGGAAAATGGCAGCAGCGGTGTCTAAATCGTTTTGTTCAAATGCAACCCGTGCATAGGTTCGAGCGATAATGGGTTCATTCGAAAAGCGTGTATGCAGTACTTGCAGCTCGCCAACATTTGCTCGATCGTAGCGATAAAGGTGGCGTGCGTAACTCACGGCTACTTCCACATCGGTTGGGTGTCTTTTAACCAGTGCTTTAATGAGCTTAGTCGCCTGCTTGATTTGTTCTGTTTTGATAAGAACCTGATATTTAAATAAGTGATAGGTCAGTGCCGGTTCGAGTTGTATGGCTTGCTCCACGTAGGCTTCTGATTGTGCAATATCGTTTTTTAAGAAATATAAGCGTGCGAGCGAGAACTGCAGTGAGTGTGACGCAGGGTAGGTTTTGAGTAACGATTCGAAAAGGCTGATGAGTTCGTTCGTTTGATCAGCCTGCAATTGGCTGGAATGAGGCAATGCAAGATTCACGTTTGCATTTGCATCAATTGTCAGCCATTGCTCAATGTGGCCTTTAGCGGCTTCGTAGTCACCTAAGTTCAACGTCGCTATCGCGAGAGATTGCCAGGGGCCAGCCGCTTCAGGTTCTATGGTTGACCATTGAATGCCTAATAACCGCACCGACTCATAGTGTCCGATACTCTGATTCAGCGCGACAGCCCGTTCAAAAACAGAGGGGTCGGATTCATGCTCGCTGATTAATCGGTAGATTGAGGCCGCACTGCCTAAATCTCCTCTATTGATGGCAATTTCCGCAAGCAGTAATTCAAAAAAAGTTTGGCCAGTGAGTGGCTTTGGGTTGTTCGCCTTTAAAATTTTGCTCTCTGATTCAGCAGAATCCTTAAGATCGGCATTACCTTCGCCTTGTGTCGCAGTTGTGGAGCAAGCAAGCAGCAAAGCAGCGGCAAGAAATGAGCTGAAGCGTTTTAATAAGTGTGTGTATGGCATAGTTAACCTAAAATCACCCGAACAGAGGTTTAAAAAGTGCTAAATAATGTAAATTTACGAATAGTTAAGAATATTAGCACAGGCGTTATCGCCTAATTTAGGTAAAGTCGTTAGAATACGGCGTTTTTACAAATGAGGCACCACCAAGGCATGTCATTATTGGCCATTGGTATCAATCACAATACAGCATCTGTTGAAGTTCGCGAAAAAGTGAGCTTTATGCCTGAAACCATGTCTGTATCGTTGCAGTCTATTCAACAATTGCCCGGTATCTCTGAAACCGTCATTTTATCCACTTGTAATCGGTCGGAGATTTATTGTTATGTCGAACAAGCCGAGCAATCGGCTCAAGCGGTAGTCAAGTGGTTGGCTGACACGCATCATCTTGACCCAGTGTCCTTACAGAAATGCACCTATGTACATACCGATCAACAAGCCGTTGGGCACATCAGTAAAGTCGCTTCTGGCTTAGACAGTATGGTGTTGGGTGAACCTCAAATTTTAGGCCAGCTAAAATCGGCTTATGCCGTTGCTAAAGAGTACAAAACTGTAGGATCCATGCTGAACTTTGTCTTTCAGCACAGTTTTAAAGTAGCCAAACAGGTACGCACTGAAACGGCCATTGGTGAGAATGCCGTGAGTGTCGCATTCGCAGCCGTTAGTTTAAGTACTCGTATTTTTGAAGATTTATCTAAATGTTCGGCACTGTTGGTTGGTGCTGGAGAAACGATCGACTTAGTTGCTAGACACTTACGTGAAAAAGGGTTGACGAACCTCACGGTGGCTAACCGAACGTTAGCGCGTGCCGAAAACCTGGCCAAAGAATTTAGTGCGCGAGCGTGTTTGCTGTCTGACATTCCTGAAGAACTGCCTAAGGCTGATATTGTAATTTCCTCTACCGCCAGCCAGTTACCTTTAATTGGAAAAGGAATGGTAGAGCGTGCGCTTAAACAGCGTAAACACAAACCCATGTTTATGGTCGATATAGCGGTACCTCGTGATATTGAACACGAAGTGGGTGATTTAAACGATGTGTTTTTATACACGGTAGATGACTTGCGCTCTGTGATAGAAGATAATCGCCGATCTAGACAAGTAGCCGCGCAAGAAGCAGAACGCATCATAGAGCGTCAAACACGCTCGTTTGTTTCGCAGGTTAATGTGCGCGAATCAGGTCAGCTGATCCGTACCATGCGAGATAACGCGCAACAAGTTAAACAAAGCGAATTAGAAAAAGCTAAAAAGGCGATCGCTTCGGGCGAAGACCCTGAAGCTGTTATGCAGTTGTTAGCTCATAACATTACTAATAAACTCATGCACAGTCCTACCATTGCGTTGCGTAAAGCCTTTGAAGAAGGCGACCCGCAAGCCAGTGACTGGGCGATAAAATTATCTGATATAAAACCTTAGGTTTCCATGAAAGAGTCGATACGTTTTAAAATTGAAGAATTATCAGAGCGCTATGAAGAGTTGGGCATGCTGTTGTCTCAGCCAGATGTTATTTCGAATCAAGATGCGTTTCGTAAGTATTCGCAAGAGTACTCCGATTTAGAAGGCGTTGTTAAATGCTTCGCAGATTATCAAGCCAGCGAAAGCGACTTAGAAGAAGCAAAAGTACTGCTTGACGATTCCGACCCTGACATGCGAGAAATGGGAAAGGAAGAGTTTAAATCGGCGCAAGAACGCATCGAAAAGTTGGATGAGCAGCTGCAAATATTGTTATTGCCAAAAGACCCTAACGATGGCAAAAACGTCTTTTTAGAAATACGCGCAGGCACCGGCGGTGATGAGGCCGCGATATTTTCTGGTGATTTATTCAGAATGTATTCTCGTTTTGCTGAGAAATCGGGTTGGAAAATCGAAGTTGTTTCAACAAATGAAGGCGAGCATGGCGGCTTTAAAGAGATTATTGCACGCGTTACCGGCGCCAATGTTTATTCGCAACTCAAGTTTGAATCGGGTGCGCATCGCGTTCAGCGTGTTCCTGAAACCGAAAGCCAAGGTCGTATCCATACGTCGGCCTGTACCGTAGCTGTGATGCCAGAAGCTGATGAGCTAGAAACTATTGAAATTGATAAAAATGATTTGCGAGTAGACACTTTCCGCGCCTCCGGCGCCGGTGGTCAGCACGTGAACAAAACCGATTCAGCGATACGCTTAACGCATTTACCTACGGGAATGGTCGTTGAGTGTCAGGATGAGCGATCACAACATAAAAACAAAGCCCGTGCGATGTCTTTGCTTGCGGCTAAGTTAAAAGATTCTCAGCAATCAGCGGCAGCAGCCGAACAAGCCGAGCAACGTAAGTCTTTGGTCGGCAGTGGTGACCGATCTGAACGTATACGCACCTATAACTACCCACAAGGGCGTGTATCAGATCACCGCATTAACCTGACCTTGTATAAACTAGATGAAATAATGCAAGGGCAGTTGGACTTTATCATTGATCCGCTGGTGCTTGAGCATCAAGCGCAATTATTTGCAGATATGGGTCAATCGTGACCCTTACGATTGGCGACGCGTTAAGTCTTGCTCGTGAAACTGATGTTGAAAAACGCGATGCCGAAATTTTGTTATGCCATGTCTTGGGCAAAGCAAGAACTTACATTATGGCGTTTGCAGAACAAAGTTTAAGTGCCGCACAATCGGAAGATTACCAAGAAAAACTCGCTCGTAGAAAAGCCGGTGAGCCAATTGCTTACATTATTGGCGAACGTGAATTTTGGTCGTTACCCATTAAAACAACACCGGCCACGCTAATCCCACGCCCAGATACTGAAGTGCTTGTAGAGACCGTACTTAACCAGTGCTCTAAGCAATCACTATCAGTCGTAGATTTAGGGACGGGCACCGGTGCCATAGCCTTGGCATTAAAGTCAGAGCGTCCAATGTGGTCATTGTTGGGTGTTGATCGTATCGAAGAGGCCGTAAGTTTGGCCCGTGAAAACGCCGAGTGCTTATCGTTAGACGTGTGCTTTCAGTTATCCTCATGGTGCGAAGGGCTCGAATCCAAGGCGTTTGATGTGATCGTTAGCAATCCGCCTTATATAGATATTAACGATCATCACTTGAATGAAGGCGATGTTAGGTTCGAGCCTAAAAGTGCATTGGTGGCCAATGATCAAGGGCTCGCAGATATTAGGGCCATAACCGAGCAAGCTTTAAGATGTTTGAAGCCAGCAGGGCGCTTGTTTTTTGAACATGGCTGGCTTCAAGGGACGGCCGTGGCAGCTATTTTAGATCATGCCGGATTTAAGCAAGTTACTACTGTAAAAGACTACGCAGGCAACGACCGCGTAACTTTTGGCCAGCTTTAATATACCAAAAGTAAAAGTGTTTGCGCCACACAGGCTGGTCGTCGGCAGTTTTCAATCTCAACGGTTATTTCCTCAGTGACTTCTAACCCACGCCTAACCGGCGTAACAGAGATGATTTTCTTTGTGGCTCTGATGTTTGCACCGGCTTTCAATGGGTAAGGAAAACGCACCTGATTCAAACCCATATTGACGACCATCTTTGCGCCTGGGTATGGCGGGCGCTCAGGGTCTACCGCATTGGTGAGTTTTGGCAACAAGGATAGCGTAAGAAAGCCATGAGCAATTGTGCTTTTAAAAGGCGATTCAGCTTGCGCTCGCTCTGGGTCAGTGTGAATCCACTGTTGGTCTTCGGTAACTTCTGCAAATTGGTTAATACGATCTTGCTCAACGCTCATCCAGTTTCCTGTGTAGATGACCGAGCCAAGTGAGTTCGATAAGTTCTTAAGCATAGCAACAGCGTTATCGTTGCTTTCATGAATCCAGCGATCACTTTGAGTGGTGGCCGTATCAGAGCCAGACGTTAATAGCTTTTGGTCGAGTGACCAATTTACCCACGGATTATTGCGGGCAGACTGAAAGATCTCATTGAAATATCCGCGCAGCTGAGGCTGGATCAATTCAACAATCTCATCTTTGTTCTTGGCAAGCCGATCGCTTTTCTCTTTTAAAAAATCAATGACGCTCATAGGGTTCCTTTTTTGGCCATTCACTCTTCAATCGCTAAAATGGGGTTGGCTATTAATATGGTGAGCTATTGTAATCCTTACAAAAAAGAGTTGAAAGGTGGTGAAAATTAATATACGGCTGTACTTTAAATGCGTTTGAAATCACTCTTAACCAGCGGACGCAATATTTTCGATCGGTTTTTGCTCTAAAAAGTATTGGATTTTCTGAGAAATTTGATCCAATAAGTTTTGCATGGAATCATCTGCAGCCCAAGCAACATGAGGGGTTAGGATGACATTGTTGAGCTTTTCAAGTTGCCAAATGGTATCAATCTCGGCAGGAGGTTCTTGCGTGGCCACATCAAGACCTGCAGCTAATATTTGCTTATTTGTGAGCGAGACTAACAAATCTTTTTCATTAATGAGGCCACCTCGGCCTGTATTGATGAGAATACAACTGGGTTTTAATAGCGCAAGGGTGGCTTTGTTTATTAAATGCTTGGTTTGTGGCGTTAGCGGGCAATGCAGGCTAAGTACATCAGCTTGTTGCAGTGCGTCATTAAATGGGGTGTATCCATCTCTTATGCTGTTACTGTGTTGGTGCTCTGCGAAAAGTATATTCATCCCGATGGCTTGCGCACGTTGAGCAACGGCAAGTCCAAGAACTCCTTTGCCTATAATAGTTAATGTTTTACCCGTCAGAGACTGCATTCTGCCCGCATAGTGATAAAAATAAGGGCTTTTTGACCATTGTTTCGAACGATGACTATCTAAATATCGTGGTAGGTTGCGCGCCAGCGCCAACATTAACATAAGGGTATGTTCAGCGACCGAAGCCGCACCGTAGTTCACCGCATTCACGACTTGCACCTTTTTTTTGAAGCATGCCTCTAAATCAACGTTGTTAGTGCCAGTGGCCATGATGCAAATCAGTTTTAACTTTGGCAGTAGATTTATGGTATCTTCAGTGAGCTCTACTTTATTGGTTAAAATAATATCAGCATCGCTACAGAACTGAATAATGTCTTGAGTAGGCAAGTTATCAAAGGTGACCCAATCAGAAATTTGTTTGGGTACTGTTAGGTTTACATGGCTCGGAAAAGTCGCTCGATCTAAAAATATAGCTTTCATACACAGTCTCGTATTGATTTGTTACACTTTAACTGGTCAAATTGATGTTTATTTTTTGAGGTTTAAATTATGCACTTAATGGTGTTTGATTTGGATGCAGCTTTGTGTCCTACAAATACCATGGATGGTCTTGCCTTGTCGAAGGCTTTACAGGATGTAACCAGTCAGATTGTTAACCCAGAACTTCTGATGAATAGTGCGGATTTTCGCAAACTGTTTGTGAATACCATGCAGCGGTTTCCCACTCGTGATGAATTATTCGATTTTCGGGCGCAATATAACGTCTACTTAAAGCAGCAATTTATAATTCGCCCAAGCTTTATTCCTGCAAACTATGCCCTGATTGAACAAGCCAATGCTTTACAACACAGAAAAGATACGCTGGTGGCAATCATTACGTCACGTACGTTGTCTGCATTAAAAATAAAGTCTGCAAAACTTGGACTAATGAGTGATTTAATGCCAGTGGCCAGTTGTGAAGATGCAGATTCTTATTCCGGGATACTATCAGCGTTGACCAAGCGAGTTCGACGAAGCTTTGGCTTGCAATATGATCAGGCATCCTTGGTTTCTGTTGAGGCGAACCGTGAATGCGCGGCCAACAATGATATGTCGTTGATTTTAGAAAGTGATTTTAATGAATCTCTATATGGCCATCTATTTGAGTGGTCAGAACAGTCTTTAGCGATTGTCGATTAAGTGACAATCGAGGCGAAGGCATGAATCTCCTTCGTCTCGTCTATCAGATAGTATCGTTAAGATTGACTCTCGATTTGCCCAGCTTGAATCGCCGTTAGCGCAATGGTGTAGACAATGTCTTCGACCAAAGCACCACGCGATAAATCATTCACGGGCTTCCGTAGGCCCTGTAACATCGGTCCAATAGACACCACATTGGCACTGCGTTGAACCGCCTTGTAAGTTGTATTCCCAGTGTTTAAATCGGGAAAAACAAAGACAGTCGCCTTGCCTGCAACTGGGCTATTGGGTGCTTTGCTGGCCGCTACACTTGGCGTGCTGGCTGCATCATATTGCAGAGGTCCATCAATAAGTAAGTCGGGTCGGCGCTCTTTAGCAATGCGTGTTGCTTCACGCACTTTTTCTACATCACTGCCACTGCCTGATTTCCCCGTAGAATAACTGATCATCGCAATTCTAGGCTCAATCCCAAAGGCTTTTGCAGAGTCACCCGACTGTATGGCGATATCGGCAAGTTGCTCGGCATTTGGGTCTGGGTTAATGGCGCAATCACCGTAGACTACCGCTTGATCTGGTAGCAGCATAAAGAATACCGAGGATACTAAGCTGGCGTCGGGCCTTGTTTTAATGAGCTGGAGTGCTGGGCGTACGGTGTTGGCTGTCGTGCTAACCGCGCCTGAAACAAGCCCATCAACATCATCTTCGGCCAACATCATCGTTCCTAACACAATGGGGTCTTCAAGCTGAGCTTCGGCCATTGGGTTGGTTAACCCTTTGTGTTGTCGAAGTTTAACCATTGGCTCAATATAAGGTTGTAAAGCTTGCCTTGGGTTGATTATCTCTAGAGTTTCCGGCAGCACGATATCGTGGCTGGCGGCGACGCGTAAAATTTCTTCTTTGTCCCCTAGTAAAACGCAACTGGCAATACCTTTCTCTTGGCAAATGGCTGCGGCGCGTATTGTTCTTGGTTCATTGCCCTCTGGTAAAATTATACGTTTGTTGGCGAGTCGTGCTTGTTGCACCAGTAAATGTCGGAAAGCAGGCGGTGACAAGCGTCGCTCTTCAACAACTTCAGCTTTTTGGGCTAAATAAGTTGCATTAATTGAGCTAGCAACCGCATCCATAACACTCTCCATCCGATCCACATCATCGGCTGGCACTTCAGTGCTCATGCTGTTGAGTAATTGTGCGGTGCCGAATGTATTATTCTTTACCGAGATCACTGGCAGTCCGGTTGCAAAGGCTGAGCGGCACATATCAAGGACAGGAGCACCGGGCATTAAATCACCCGTAAAAACGATACCGGCCAACGGCACACCATTGAGTGCAGCCATACAGGCCGCAATTAAAATATCGTCTCTGTCACCTGGTGTCACAACCAAAGTGCCCGATTTAAGCGTATGAAGCATATTTTGCATGGTTCGGGCGCAAACGGTAATGCTTTGAACTCGGCGCGATTCAATGTGCCCCTCATTAATTACGCTAGCTTGTAAGTGATGACTCACATCGAGCGTTCGAGGCGCTACCAGCAGTGGGTTCCAATGCACTAGACCTATGAGCTCAAATTTAGATGGCGAAAAAACAGGCATGCTTTGGATAACTTGCTCACTGGATATTTCTTCCGCTTGACGTTGCTCGGGGATTTCTTCTGCAACCACTTGCTGGTTATCTGGGTTGGGTGCACCGACTTTATTTAGGATGCAACCAATCACTTTTTTATGATCAATACCGCCATAAATACTGGCAGACATTTTTATACGTTCATTTAATTGAGCGGTGCTGTCATTGTTTTTAGCCGCCACCAGAATGACGTCAGCGTCCATCGCTTTTGCCATGTTTCGGTTGAGTTCAGCGATGTAGTTTTCATCGATCACAGGCACAAGGCCTTCAACAATTAAAACGTCTGCTTCTTCTACCGATGCTTGAGAGATTGAGATGACTTCTTCCATGAGCCTATCAGACTGACCCAACGCGAGTTGTTGTTGGGCATAAGCGAGCGTCACTGGCTTGGCGGGGTTTAAGCCAAGTGTTTTATTGATCAAATGAGTCGAACGTTCAGGTCCGCTATCGAGATTGCTCTGTTGAGCAATGGGCTTACAAAACGCGACTCTAACCCCTAATTGTTCTAGTGCACGTACTAAACCTAAGCATACAGATGTGAGACCAACGCCTGCGCTGGTGGCGCTCATAAAATAGGTATATTTCAACGTTTTATCCTTTTAATCCTCTGAGATTAGAGTGAATGTCTGCTGAGCTATCATCCATTCTTCTTGTGTTCTGATGACCAGCATTGGCGCACTGTTCGTGTCAGAAATACGACCCATAGAATCAGCCATAGATTCATTCAAGGCGTTATCAATTTTGCAGCCTAAAATGCCTAGGTGTGAGGCCACTTGTGACCGAATAAAGGCTGAGTTTTCGCCAATGCCGCCGGTAAAAATAATGCCATCGAGGCGGTTTAACGACATGGCAAGCGCACCAATTTGCCGCGCTAAACGAAAGCAAAATACATCAATGGCCAAACGCGCGCGCTGATGTCCTGTTTCTGCGGCTTCTATCAATGTCCGCATGTCATTTGAAAGCCCAGACAAGCCTTGTAAACCGCTGTCTTTATTGAACATGGCAGTAATCTCTTCAATACTCCAGCCTTTAGTATGTGCAAGGAATTCATGTAGGCCTGGATCAACATCACCTGAACGTGTCCCCATTACCAGACCTTCAAGTGGCGTCATGCCCATTGTTGTATCAACGGATAATCCATTTTTAACGGCGCAAGCGCTGCAGCCATTACCTAGGTGTATGGTTATAAGACCGTAGTCATTGTCCAGCGATAATCGTTGCCTTGCTTGTTCCGCCACAAATTGATGGCTAGTGCCATGAAAACCATAGCGGCGAACAGAGTGCTGTTCATACAGTTCATAAGGAATGGCGTATAAATAAGCGTGCGGTGCCATCGTTTGATGGAAGGCTGTATCAAAAACAGCCACTTGTGGTAAATCTGGATAAAGCTCAGCTATTGATTCAATACCCGCGATATTTGCAGGGTTGTGCAAAGGGGCTAATGAACTGCAGGCTTTTATTTCTGTTAGAACGTGTTGGCTGATTTTAACGCATTCACTAAAAGATTCTCCACCATGCACGACACGGTGACCCACGGCTATCGGCAGGTTGTCTAACAAGTTAGCCTGTTTTAATTGTTCAATTATATAAACCAGCGTACTTTGATAATCACTGGAGACTAAGGCATGGTGGCTAGTCGAAGAAAGCGTCGAGATGGAAAGCTGTGCGTCAGGGTTTCCTAGTCTTTGTGCTAGGCCTTTGGCTAGCTCTTGGCCATCGTCCATATTAAACAATGAGAATTTAATAGAGGAGCTGCCTGCATTTATCACTAAAATCGTATTGGACATTCAGTAGCCTGTATTGCATTTTTAGTTGAGTGGTTAAATAAAACGAATAGGGTTATTGCATATTCGTCTCATCTTAACGAAAGTATCAACTTAGTGTAGAGGAACTTTGGATATTGTGTGTGACTAAGATCAAGAGACCGTCAGTAGTTACAGTCGTTTTTACAATTGTGGTTGGCTTGTTCAGTGGCGGAGTGACAGGGCAGTCCATTATTGTAGAATCCGCCAGATTAGTCAGTGGTGGTTATTTAATTGGTAAAGTTCCACTAGAAACGACAGTAAGTTTTAATGAAAAGTCAGTTCCAGTTGATAAAGAAGGGTACTTTATTATTGGCTTTTCACGAGAACAGGCCGGGTTACATGAAATTGTGGCGAAGAAACCCGATGGCGAGCTTTCAGTAGAAGCCATCTGGATAGAGCTGCGCGAATTCGATGAGCAACGCATAGTCGGAGTGGATCAATCTAAAATTACTCCGCCTAAATCTGTGTTAGATCGTATCAGTCGAGAATATCAGCTCGTCGTGAATGCAAAAAACAAAGTTACCGATGCCATAGCCTGGCGAGAAGAGTTTTTTGTGTGGCCCATTTTTAGCCGGAAAACAGGGCATTATGGAAGTCAACGATTCTACAATGGCCAAGCTGGTAACCCGCATTGGGGCGTTGATCTGGCTGCAAAAACCGGGACGCCAGTCTACGCGCCCGCTTCAGGCCGGGTGACTTTAGCTGAAACAGACCTCTATTTTAGTGGCGGTACTGTAATCATCGATCATGGTCAGAAATTGACCAGCAGTTTTCTGCATTTATCAAAGTTGAGTGTGAGGACGGGTCAATGGATCCGTCAAGGTGACCTATTGGGCTATGTTGGTTCAACAGGCCGTTCGACAGGACCTCACCTAGATTGGCGGATGAGTATGAGGGGAGTGCGAATCGACGCTGAGTTGTGGGTACCCGATTTAGCCACGCTTTGCATAGATAGCAACAGTGCCTGCGAGCCGCCAGTGGGAGTGTCGGAAACGGAGCTAGTGCGTTGGCGCTACAATCGTGAGGCATTGCTTAGTCGGTAAAATACTAACTTGAACCTAAAATGAACACGAAACCCTAAAACAGCAATAAAAGCCGCCTTTTAACTTGTTTTTTTTCTTAAAAGTACGCACCATGATAGTGTCCCACGGGCCATAGAAAAATTATAAGAGAGATCAAAATGAATAAAAAATTAATATTAAGTACAGCAATTGCTGCTGCATCATTAATGGGTACTGCTCAAGCTGAAGTTAAAATCGGGTTCTTAGGTGGTTTTACTGGACCAATCGAAAGCCTTACACCGCCAATTTTTGCGGGTGCAAAACTAGCTGTAGCGCAAATTAACGTTGAAGGTGGTCTATTTTCAAGCGGTGAAATTTTAGAAATGCCAAGTGCAGACACAACTTGTGTTGATGCTTCGGCGGCTTCTAACGGTGCCGACCGTCTAATAAACTCTGATGGCGTTATTGCTATTGTTGGTGCGCTTTGCTCAGGTTCAACGATTGCCGCTTCTAACAATGTCGCTGTGCCTGCTGGCGTTCCGATGATTTCACCTGCGTCTACATCGCCTGCTGTAACGGGTCTTGACGATAACGACCTAGTTTTCCGTACGGCACCTTCAGATGCTTACCAAGGTGAAATGCTGGCCAAGCTTCTTGAAGCTAAAGGTATTGACGATATCGCAATCACCTACGTAAACAACGATTATGGTAAAGGCTTAGCCGATGCTCTAGTGGGTGCCTTTAACGGCAACGTAGCAGCAAATGAAGCGCATGAAGATGGTAAAGCTGATTACCGTGCTGAGCTTGGTTCTTTAGCATCAACGGGTGCAGAGACATTAGTTGTACTTGCATACGCAGACGGATCGGGTCAGACGATATTACGCCAAGCTTATGAAAGCGGTGATTTCGGACGCTTTGTGGGTGGTGATGGCATGGTTGGTCAAAACCTAATCGATGCTGTAGGTGCAGACGTGTTAGACGGTATGATCGCGACTAAACCTGGCATACCTGAAATTGCAGGCCAGTCTGTATACGCTGATGCCATGACGTCATTGGGTCAAGATCCAAGTGCCGTATTCGCAGGTCAAGCCTATGATGCGGCATTTATCTTAGCCCTAGCAATAGAGTCTAAAGGCTCAACCGATACGGAAGGTTTATCTGAAGCCATTCGAATGGTATCTACGGCACCAGGTGAAGTTATTCTTCCAGGTGAGTGGGCTAAAGCGAAAGCTGCGCTTGCTGCAGGTAAAGATATCAATTACGAAGGCGCATCAGGTAACCATGAGTTCGATGCCAATGGCGACGTACCAGGTATGATCGTTGAAATGGTCGTTGAAAACGGTGCATTCGTTCAGAAGTCTATACTTAAGTAATTAGATTTTTGAGATAAAAACGCGGCCTAGCCGCGTTTTTTTTGCCTCGGTTAAAGTGGCACGGCCACCAGTTTAACGACCGATTGTTTCTTAAGATAGGCAGCTAGGGCTTCGGCGAGAGGGTGCTTTTTATTGACATAGAAACTTAGCATTGAAAAAGAAGATAAGGCCGCTGTATCGGCTATAATCTCGTTTTCGATGCCCAGCTCTTTTGCAACCTCGATTATGCTTAGGTCTATGCCAACAATAAAATCAAGACGTTCCGCCATGAGCATTTTTAATCCTGACGTAAAATTCGGAATGATCGTTACATCAGCACCAGCTTCATTAAATGCGTCTAAATAGGCGCTACCTGAGTTCAAATTTAAGTAACCAATAGACTTCGACTTTAAATCTTTCCAATTAAATTGGGCGGGACTGCGTTGAAACAGTTTGTAGTGCAATGACTTTTCTAGCTCTTCATAACGTACATGATCTGAGTGATTCTCAACGGGTGGTAAAAAGGTAATTAAATGCTGGCCTTCAGATGCGCGAATTTGTGCCCGGGCCGGAGGAGCAATGTAAAAGTGAAAGGGCTGTTGAAAACCAGACAATATTTTTATGATTAAACTAGATGAGTAGCCCTTTTCTGTATTGTCGGCATAGACGAAGGGTGGGTAGGGCGTAGCGATGATCTCGAATGCTTTATCATTTGCCGTTTCCTCCGCGGAAACAAATGACAGCAGGCCTAACAGAAGTACAAAAGCTCCCATATTAGCTTTCTGTTTTAAAAAGGTCGTCGAAGGGTAACTTAAAGTGAAAAGGTAAATTCTCAATCCGTTCTCCAGGGTTCGCATCTCTATAAAAAGGCATAGGCCTTGTGCATCGTTCGGCACGGTATGTGTCTATTCTTAGAAGAGTGCAGTTAGAAATTGCAATCAGTATAGTTCATATTGATCGCGATACTAGGACGATATGTGAAGGGGTAGGAAGTATTATTTGGATACAGTGAGAAGTGTTGAAATTGGCCAACTGGTTGTTTGCCAATTTCAACAGAGCAGTAGGGCTATCATTATTAATGTAGCGAAATCTGTTATTTTGATTTTCCTAATATAACCCAGCCAACAATAAGATCTGCAAGCCCAGCTGCGGCTAGAATAAGACCCAGAGTATAACTAGATCGAACTTCAGTTCCGACCATATTGCTAAGGCTACTTACTATGCCCCCTAGAGATTCATCGACATTTTTAACGGACTGATTGTAATCATAAACCTGATACAAGTCATAACCGCCAAAGGCCAAGATGGCAAGCCCAGTTAAACATAAAATACTGCCAATAAGTTTTTTTTGAGCGTTGTTCATATAATCTCCTGGTAAGAAAAAAGCGGCTGACTCGCCGCTTTAACGTATTAAATGTTTATTGGTGGTGGGCTATTCGTTCAGGAATAATGCCCTTTGGCGCGTACCTTAGCACCAAGGTAATGGTTAGTCCGATCACAAATACCCGAGCTTGCAAGGCTCGACTGTCTAGATCTGATGGTGCTTCCCAATTGAACCAAAGTTCGCCAAGCTGTCGAATAACATCAAATGCATAGAGTGCAACTGGCTCAGACATCGTCCAAATAATATAAACGAAGACGGCACCAAATAAAGTTCCTAAATTGTTGCCCGCACCCCCTAGAATAACCATCACCCAAATTAAAAAAGTATGGTTAAGCGGTATGTAACCAGAGGGATCGAATATGCCATTAAAAGTGGTCAGTACCGCGCCACCGACACCCATTAAAAATGAGCCAATGACAAAGACTTCCAAGCGACGCTTATTTACATCTTTACCCATCGCAAGAGATGAGGTTTCGTTGTCACGAATCGCTCGTAACATACGTCCCCATGGCGCATTGTAAGCACGTGTGAGCAAGAAGAAAATGCCAGCAATCATTAAGGCTGTAACCGATAAGTAAGCGGCTCGAGCAAGTTCAAACCCTAAATCAGCCGGACCCGGCACTGGCCACTTCATGGGTGAAACGGTTAAGGTTCCGTGCGTGAGCCAGTCTGCATTCTTTAGAAATGCTTTAATGATTTCAGCAATACCTAAGGTCGCAATTGCCAAGTAGTCACTGCGTAGGCCTAAGCATATATGACCCACGAAATAGGCAATCAAACCTGCGACAGCGCCGCCCGCAACCCATCCAAACCAAACCGGTAAACCAAAGCCACCTATAAAGCCATGTTCTTTTTCAATAGCTGAGGCCACTGGATCTAACTGTGCCATGAAAATGATGTACACAATGGCAATTAATAAAATGGTTATAAATCGTTGCCATTTTTGCGTGACGCCGAATTTTCCTAGCTTAACGGAAGCAACAATCAGAGCAATGCCAATCAGTAATTTGAAAAACACAGAGCCTAAATCGCTCGGTAAATCGGATGCCCAAAATTCTTCGTTCGCAGGAAAAGAAAACAGCATGGTCATGAATCCGCCCATGGCTAAAAAACCCATGATTCCGGCGTTAAATAAACCTGCGTAACCCCACTGTATGGTTAAGCCTAATGCAATGATGGCATAGCAAGATGCTTCTACAAGCATACGTAAGCTGTAGGCGGTGCCCATAAATGCCATGATGGTTAAAATAATAACGAGCAGACCTGAAAACAGAACGGCTTCTTTTTTATAATTCGCTAACATTAGATCACCTTCCCTTTCAAGATACCGGTCGGCTTAAGTACCAAAATGGCGATGAGGATAAAAAATGGCACCGTAATTTTATATTCTGTTGGCACTAAGGCTAAGTTATTGGGTAAATCCCAGCCCATCGCGTTTTCTAATGGGCGTAACAAAATCGCCCAATTGAATACGGCCAGCGTTTCCGACATGCCCACTACAAACCCACCAATGACCGCACCATAAGGGTGGCCTACACCACCAACGATAGCCGCCGCGAAGATGGGTAAAAGCAAAATAAAGCTTAAATCAGGTTTCAAAGAAACATCCAACGATAATAGCGTTCCTGCCGCGGTGGCTAATGAACCGGCAATTACCCACGTAACGATGACAACCATATTTACGTTTATGCCTGAAATTCGAGCAAGGTCAGCGTTATCTGACATAGCTCGCATCGCTTTTCCTAAACGTGATTTCGTTAAGAAAAAGTGCAACGCCACAACCGCCGCAATGGTGAAGACAAATAATAGAATTTGAGGTTCTGTAATGACCAATTTGCGTGATGCAAGTTCCCAAGGGAGTTCTAGACGAAAAATTTCTTTGCGATCATCAATAAACATATTGCGTGAATTGGTGCCAAAGAATAATCGGATTACGCCTTGTAACATTAAGGTCACGCCGATAGATGCCATCACAAGTACAATGGGTTTAACGTTGTTTTCACGCAGTGGCTTATAAAACGCTTTATCCATACCTATGGCGAGAACACTGGTGATAACCATAGCCACAGGCAGCATGACAAAGGCTGTTGGTAGTCCAATGGCCTGGCCAGCGGCTGGGAAAAGTGCCGTTAGGAAAAAGGTAATAAATGCCCCTAAGGTCATTAAATCACCGTGTGCGAAATGGGCAAAGCGAAGAATACTGAAAATCAGTGTAATACCGATTGCGCCCATAGCATAAATAGAGCCAATTACCGCTCCAGAAATAACTACTTTATTAATAAAAAAGACGAGTTCGTTCACAATTACACTCCAGTTTAGTGGCCGCCAAGGAAGCTTTTGGCTACTTCCGGATCATTTAACAAATTTTCACCTGTGTCGGTGAAGCTGTTTCGGCCTGCGGCCAGTACAAAACCTTTGTGCGCGATTCGTAGCGCTTGTTTTGCATTTTGTTCAACCATAAGAATGCCAACGCCTTCTTTATTAATTGCTTCGACGCGATCAAAAATTTCATTCATATAAAGAGGGGATAAGCCAGCGGTCGGTTCATCTAGCAGTAAAACTTTAGGCTCGATCATCAATGCACGACCCATGGCCACCATTTGCCGTTGACCACCAGAAAGTTCGCCCGCAGGTTGGTTGCGTTTGTCTTTCAAATCTGGAAAGTAATGGTAAACCGATTCCAATGTGTTTCGAAAATTCCCTTTGCGTAAGTAAGCACCCATTTCTAAGTTTTCTTCAACGGTCATGCTTACAAAGACGTTTTTTTCTTGAGGTACAAACGACATTCCGTGGCTGACTAATACATGCGGCTCAGCGTTGGTGATATCGACTCCGTTTAACTCAATTGAACCTTCGGTGACATTAAGTAAGCCGAAAATTGCCTTCAGTGAGGTCGATTTTCCGGCACCGTTAGGGCCGATAATGACCCCAATTTCATTGGCATCAACCGACATATTGACACCGTTTAAAATATTCATGCCGCCGTAGCCACCATGAATGTTTTTTGTTTCTAAAATAGCCATGATTTCTCCAAATTAAGCGGCGTCGTTACCAAAGTAAGCTTCGACAACTTTTTGATTGTTACGAATATCTTCAATAGCGCCTTCAACCATGACGCTGCCTTGTGCAAGAACTATTACGGGGTCGCACAGCTTGGCGATCATGTCCATATCGTGTTCAATAACCAAAAAGGTAATGCCTAATTCGCGATTCATGCGCAAAATATTATCTGTTAAATCTTTAAGTAGAGTACGGTTAACACCAGCGGCTACTTCATCGAGTAGAACGACTTTGGCGTCTGTCATCATGGTTCGACCGAGCTCTAATAACTTTTTTTGCCCGCCAGATAAGTTGCCAGCCAGTTCATTTTTTACATGGTCCAAGCCTATGTATTGAATGACCTCTTGTGCTTTTTGACGAACTTCGAGCTCTTGCGCCATAACCTGCTTTGGCTTTAGCCACGTATTGAAGATGTTTTCACCCAGTTGATTGGGCGGCACCATCATCAAATTCTCTAGAGCCGTCATTTGCGAAAACTCATGCGCAATTTGAAACGTTCTGAGTAAACCTTGATTAAAAAGCTGGTTGGCTGTGAGTGAAGAGACATCTTCACCGTCTAATAGAATTTGTCCAGAATCTAGCGGGATGGTACCGGCAATGATATTAAAAATTGTCGATTTACCTGCCCCGTTTGGACCGATCATGCCCGTTATTGACCCTTTTTCGATGTCAAAACTGCAATCATTAATTACTTTCAGGTGCCCGAACGATTTCTCGACGTGCTTAACCTCGATCATGGATGACATTGACTTCTCCAGTGTGGCTTTTAGCCTTTCTCTTTTTGTAAGCACATCAGCATCAAGGATTGCCTGTTGTCTGTGTGCTTTTGTTATTGCGTTGTGGACGGGTTAAAAACAATCAAACTGCTAAGAGCGCTAATAAGTTGATGATTCTCAGTAGCGCTAATCCATTGTTTTTAGGGCGTCACACCCGCTTATTTTGATAACGGCGTAGTTTACCTATTCTTGGAGGCTAGGTCAGCCGCAATAAGCGATATTCAACACGGATAGGTCGCATTATTGGTATTTTTTTGTATATCTGTAATGCCGCAGCAGTAAAATGACCAATATAATAGTTGCAATAATGGGCAGTGTAGCGCTTGGGTAACGTTGAAACGGCGTTAGCCCAGATCGCAGCGTTAACTCACCTATTAACTGTGCTTCTGTAAATTGCTCTGAAACTTTTAGAAGCTTACCCTGGGCATTCATTAGCGCAGAAAGACCATTTTGAGTGGCACGTGCCATATCTCGGCCATTTTCAATTGAGCGCATTCGAGTTATTTGTAGATGTTGATGAGGTGCAATGGAATCTCCAAACCATGCATCATTACTAACGGTTGTGAGTAATTGTGATTCTTTGGCTAATTTACGAACAATATCTGGATAAGCGGCTTCATAACAAATTACCGGTGCAAGAAAAATTGGCTCGCCTTTTAAGCTAGTGACCAGGGGTGTTTGCGGTTTTAGCGCGGGTGACATACCCGAAATTGAAATGTTGAAAAAGCCGATTAGATTACGCAGGTGTGGATCAAAAGGAACATACTCTCCAAATGGTACTAAGTGTTGTTTACGGTACTCTTCACCTTGTGCCATACCATAGCCCTGAACGGCATTAAAATAGCGAGGTCCTTCTTTCGTAACCACGCCTGTTAATAACGTCTGGTCTCTTTGACTCATAATAGATTGTACTTGTGCCATGAAATTAGGGATTTGATCGGCACGCCGAGTCATAGCGGCTTCTGGCCACAACATAATATCGACATCGGGTAAGGTTTCTATTTGCTCGCCATAAAACTGTAAAGTTGCTAGTTGTTGAGATGATTTCCATTTGTCTTGTTGAGCAATGTTACTTTGAATTGCGGCGACTTTGACTGTTGATTGCGCTTGCGTCCAATAATCTGCGGGCAACCACAATCCTGCAATGTTTAACAACAACAGTACAAGCAAAGATCCGGCAAAGGGCCGAACCGCCGATTTGAACCCTGTTTGCTGCCAACGTAAAACAGCCAATAGCAGCAGTGCACTTATAAAGGCTAGAATTAAAGAAAGTCCGTACACCCCTATTATTGCAGCAAGTTGTGCCATGGGTAGATCGATGACAGCATAACCTGTAAATAACCAGGGCATGCCCGTCAAAAACCATTCGCGGAGCCATTCAAAAAATAGCCAGCTCAATGGGCTAGCCAGTAATAAGCTCAGCTTCAGCTTTTGGAGAAAGCGAACATGAAACCACAGCTGTATGGCTGTTAAAAACGCGAGCGCTCCGCAAAATGCGGCCGTGAGTAAGAATGAAAGAGCGACAGGGGTGTCTACCGTGCGCATACTGCCATAGACCCAAGATACCCCGAGTCCAAAAAAGCCAATGCCAACTACCCAGCCTAGCCAAAAGGCGGCTTTAGGTTGATCAATGACTGATTGCAGCCAGAAAAACCCAGCGATACCGACCAACGCCAGTGGCCAAATATTGAAAGGGGCTAAAGACAAAGGGATGCAAAGACCAATAGCAAAGGCAACGACTATTTTTACGGCGAGCGGTTTTGAGGTGAACATATAAATAAGGAGATCCTTCAAGAAGTCTGCTGCACTTTAACCTGTCGCACATAGGTCGACAAGCATTGGCCTTATTGACTAACTGTGGCAAGCGCATCAGACTAAGTAAAAACCATTGAGTGAAACAGCATGGAAATACAGGAAGATCGTGAATATCAAACACAGGCCATTAAGTTACTTGATCAAGAGCTTAAAAATTGTGCTTGGGATTCAAAAATTGATAAAAAACGCATCTTGGCGCTATACGCTGAAGCCAACTTAATTGTCCAAAATAGCAGTAGCCATAAAAAGCTGGTGGCTCTAGCTCAAACTTTGATCGATTCACTGGCGCGTATCGTTCGTTGTGTAGCAATTGAGGAGGAAGCCGCAAAGCGTACCCTTATTAAGGGGCGGGAAGTAGAGCTAGAAGCCGAAGTGCTGTTTTACAACACAGACAATGAAGTTAAGGAAATGCGAAAATTTGCCGGAAAAATGAAGCGGCATAACGCCAAACCCCGGGCCGATACTCGGTTTAAGCGTTAAATAAAAGCCAAAACATGACTTTCAAAACAATAACAAAAATAGTACCTGTTCAAAGTCTAAAATCATTACTTCAACCTCATCCAAAAGAGGACACCTTAGTTGATGGTTTGCGTGGACTGTCAGCGATAATGATCGTGATTTTTCACGCCATGTTCGCTGTATACTTTCTGTTTAAAAATCGTCCGGAACTTTTTCAACTCTATATAGAACGGTTTGATTTACCGTTACGATTCCTTTTTGGCTTCGATAAAGCGGTTGATATTTTCTTCATGATCAGCGCTTATTTACTGGGCAGGCAATTAATTGGGCAAGCCCGGAATAAGGGCGTACAAGCTCGACGCTTTTACCTAAATCGCCTTTTTCGAATTTACCCGTTATTTGTAATCGCGCTTATCTTATATAGTCTAGGCAGTTGGCACCTATTTGAGCGCGATTTTTGGTTTAATTTAATCTTTATCGATAACTTTATGCACAATACGATCATTCCTGTCGGATGGTCACTTTCGGTAGAGATGCAATGCTATTTAGCGTTGCCTCTCGTTATTGTTTTGTCTGAAAAATCTAAATACCCGGTTTGCTTTATAGCAATTTTGTTGTTGCTCTCTGTCGGCTTACGAGGGTGGGTGGCGCTCACGCATCCGGAAGTCTATCAAGTACCTTTTCATTCGATTTTTATGAATCCAAGCATCGATTATCAATATATGAATCAGATGTATTACGCAACCCCTAGCCGGTTAAGTAGTTTTATTGTTGGCTTGCTGTGGGCTGCAATTGTGATGCATGAGAAGTTTCAACATTATTATAAGCGCATTTCTCAAAATAACTGGTTCGCAAGACCGCTCTTTCTATTGTGTGCCATTGTGATGTTCGTTAGTTTATTTTTTCCAATTTACGATGCAAAGTTTTGGCAGCATTGGCCTGTTCTCGAATCGTTAAATCTGTATTTAGTTGTTTTCCACCGTGTTGCATTTGCAATGGCGCTGATGGTTATTATTTTATTGGTTAGAAAGCCCACAAGCCTATTCGTGCGATTTCTATCTTGGCGCGTGCTGCGCGTTTATTCCAAGTTAGCCTTCCCGGTGTATCTGTTTCATTTCCCAGCGCTGGCGGTTTCGTGGCTGCTGGTATTGCAAACGACTAACTTAAAGTCGATAGAGGTAGTTTCACCGCTGCAAACCGCTGCGGCAGCGCTTATAGCCTTAATTTTAGTGGCCTGGGTCGCGCTGCCATTACACTTTTTAATTGAACAAAAAGGAATACGATTCGGGCAGCGACTGAACCAAAAGCTGTCCACTCAATAGTCACGACCGCTTCTGTTTTTGGTAAAGGGTCACCACGGCTGCACCACCTAACCCTAGGTTATGTTGCAAGCCAATCTTTGCATCTTTAACTTGGCGAGCGCCTGCGTTGCCACGTAGCTGTTGAGTGAGCTCAAAACATTGAGCCAACCCAGTAGCGCCCACGGGGTGGCCTTTTGACATAAGCCCGCCGGATGGATTCACGACAGTTTGGCCACCATAGGTATTGTCTTTGTTTTCTACAAACTCGGTAGCGCCGCCGGCAGGGCAAAGCCTCAAGCCTTCATAACTAATCACTTCGTTAGGGACAAAACAATCGTGTAATTCGACAACATCTATATCCAGTGGGTTTACGCCAGTTTGCTGATAAACTTGGTCTGCCGCTCTTTGGGTCATGTCTGCGCCGACTAGATTTCTGGCATTATCCCAAGAGGTTGGCGTATCAGTCGTCATCGCCTGCCCAGTAATGGCGACACTGGCGTCTATACCGTGTTTTTTAGCAAAAGCCTCACTGCAAATAACGGTCGCTGCAGCACCACAGGTGGGCGGGCAGCACATAAAGCGGGTGAGGTAATTCATGTATACGATTGGAGAATCTAAAACATCAGCTTCAGTTAAAGGCGTGTTGAGTAAAGCAAATGAATTGTTTAACGCATGGGTTCTGGTTTTTACCGCCACTTTTGCATACAAAGACGGATCTGCATCATAGGTGCTTAGATAATCGTGGCCTGCAGCGCCGAAAGCTCTCAGTGCAATAGGCGCTTCGGGGTAGCCCATTTGATCTAGCTTGGTGTGGAAGATGTCAAAGGGTGATTCGCGGTCTTGCCAGTGTGACCCTAACGCACCTTTCTGCATTTCCTCAAAGCCAAACGCTAAGACACAATCTACAGCACCACTGGCGACGGCTTGTCGTGCTAAGAATATGGCTGTAGAGCCAGAGGAGCAGTTATTGTTTACGTTGATAAACGGGATTCCGATCATAAAGGCATCGTAAAGTGCGTGCTGACCGCAGGTTGAATCGCCATAGATATAGCTGCCATACGCTTGTTGAATCGCCTTTGGTTCAAGCCCCGCATCGGCGAGAGCGCCCTGAATTGCTTGAGCGGCCATTATGCGAAAGGGCTGTTGTTGGCCAGGTTTGCTAAATTTAATCATGCTAACGCCAGCAACGATAACTTTATTCATATGGACACCCAAAAGTTGTATTTAGGCGATTGAGTTTATCGGCTCTTAGTCACTATGTCATGGTTCCATAGTTGGAGAGTCATGCAACTTATACACAATTGATTTAAATCAAGCCGTTATCAAATAATCTCACTCTCATCAATTTGTGAATCTAAGCAGTTTTAAATCACTATTTAAAGGAGTAGAGTGAAGTTAATCCTTCCTGCTTAACTGGGTGAGACGATGCGGAAAACATTTCGGTCATTTTTGTTCAATGCGAGCTTATTAATTACAGCCTCCTTTACATGGTCAAACGAAGTGCCTTCGGCGACCGAGTTACTTATTAAAGTCGACAAACTTTATCATCAAGATAACGCCTACGCTAAATTAACGATGGAGATTCAAACTCCCGATTATCAGCGGACTATGAGTATGGAGTCATGGTCCATTGGGTTGGATTATTCGCTCATGCGTGTTTTGACGCCCAAAAAAGAACAAGGCGTCGCCACACTGAAGCGTGAAAACGAAATGTGGAACTATTTACCTAAAATTCGTAAAACCATCAAAGTACCGCCTTCTATGATGATGGGTAGCTGGATGGGCTCAGACTTTACTAATGATGATTTAATGAGAGAAGGTTCTTGGGTTGAAGAGTTTGAAGTGGATCTAAAGGCCGAGAATGGCCAGTATATTCTTGATCTTGTCTCCAAAGAAAACACCGTCACCGTTTGGGGGGCCATGCAGATTGTCATTGATCAAGAGACTTTATTACCGATTAAACAAATATACCTAGATGAAGACGGTTCCGCCGTACGAGAGATGGTTTTTAGTGATATAAAAACTTTTGATGGTGTTACCCTACCCTCAGTAATGACACTAACGCCTTTAACCAAAGAAGGGCATTTAACCCGCGTAACTTACGATGAACTTAGCTTTAACGTTGAGATAGACAGTGATTTTTTTACTTTGCAAAATTTACAACGACGCCGATAAGTAGGGTGATTCAATGTTAATGATTAAACTGGCGTTTCGAAATATTTTAAGGAATAAGCGCCGTACCATTTTGACGATGCTCAGTATGTTTGGCGGATACACCTTGCTGGTGTTATCGATATCCGTTCAAAGCGGCTCTTACGATCAGGTGATCGACTTTTTTACTCAAGACTCGACAGGCCATGCCCAGGTTTTTTCACCGGGATACTTAGAGAAACCGACACTCTATAAAACGGTTCCTGAAACAGAAGAATTTTACCAGCAAATAAAGAGCTTAAACCGTGTGACCCATGCCGTGCCCCGAATTGTGAGTGGCGCAATAGCCTATGGTGAAACAAAAAGCTTTCCGGTACAGGTTATTGGAGTCGATGCGATCAAAGAGCGTGAAATGTCTTTTTTAGAAGACAAGGTTAAGCAAGGACTTTATTTTACCGATCTGCCTACGCGGGATGGCCTTTTCGATGCCATGATCGGTGCCGCCGTTGCGCGTCAATTATCTTTGGCCGTCGGCGATGAGCTTATTCTCATTTCGCAAGCAAGTGACGGGTCTTTAGCGAATGACATATACAATGTGAGAGCCATTATAGGTGACCAAAAAGGAGCCGAAGCTCGGTCTGTATATTTGCCAATTGCAGCAGCGCAGTCATTTTACGTTATGGAATCGCAAGCACACTATTGGGCCGTGCTTTCAGACGATGTAGGTTACAGTGATAAACTGGCGGCGGATTTAAATAGCTGGTTGCAGCAAAGTGCCTTTTCAAATTTACAGTCGCAAAGTTGGAAGGTAGTAGCAAAAGACTTTTATGCCGCCATGACTGCTGATATAGAAGGTGGTTACATCTCCTACTATATTATTGTGCTATTAATTGGCATTGGCGTATTGAATACGGTGCTGATGTCGGTATTGGAACGTACAGGAGAATTCGGGGTTCTAAAAGCCATCGGCACGTCACCAAAGCGTTTGTTCACGTTGATCGTGCTTGAAACGTTAATGTTGGCCGTATTGAGTTGCATGATTGGGTTTTTAGTGTCCTTGCCCATCAATTATTTTTTAGCCCATGTAGGCATAAGCTTACCCGATCCAGTGGAGTTCTCCGGTGTAACGATGTCGCATATGCAGGGTTTATGGAACGTATCGGTGTTTGCAGAGCCAGCCTTGATCATTATATCCGCTGCGGCGTTAATATCTCTGTTTCCGGCAAGAAGGGCTGCAAGAATAGTCCCTGTCGAGGCTATGAGGAGCTTATGAATGAGTATTAACTGGACGCTCGCCTTACGCAATATTATGCGTAATAAACGCCGCACCTTATTAACGTTGTTATTAATCAGCGCCACGCTCAGTGTGCTTATTTTTACGGATGGTTTTATGCGAGGAATGACGGATGTCATGATTCGCTCTGCCACTCGACTGTATCCAGGTGACGGTCAAATTCACCACTCAGAGTATCTTGCCGATCGTGATGGGGCAAAATTTATTGCCAATATTTCAGAAACCGTTGAGAAAATAAAAAATCAGCCGTTGATAGAAAGCTATACGTTACGGGCAAATGATTTTGGTATGGTTTCAAGTACCGCCAATAATTTACCGGTTCAAGTTGTGGGGATAGATGCCGAGCTAGAAGCAACGGTTTCTAAACTTAAACTCAGCATGATACGAGGAGATTATTTAGACAATAGCGGAGTGAATTCGCAAATCTTGATTGGGGAACCTTTGGCTGAATTGCTTGAGGTGAGCCTGGGTGATCGTTTGGTGGTATCCGTGAACAACTACCAAACAGAATCGATAGAGCAGCGATTGTTTCGAGTCAGTGGCGTATTTAAGATGAACTCAAAATTTTTTGACGAAGGGCTGGTGTTTATTCAACTGCCATTGGCGCAAGAAATGATGGGCATTGATAATGGAGTGCATGAGTTAGCGTTCAATTTCTACGATGAATCACAATCCAGTAACACTGAACTTGAGCTTTGGAGTGATTTATCTTCAAGTTCTATAAAAGCTCAAGGCTGGGTGCAATTGATGCCCGACCTTGCCGCAATAATAGGCATGATGGATTACAGTATGTTTGTTATTGGCAGTATTTTGTTCATGGTTGCAATTTTAGGTGTCGTAAACGCCATGTTCATGTCTATTTATGAGCGTACCTACGAGTTTGGCGTTATTTTGGCTATTGGTACTCGTCGCAGCCAGGTATTTCGCTTGATTTTAATTGAAGGCTTGATGCTCAGTCTTGTTTCAATTGTTGTCGGCTCGCTACTGGGTGCGATCTTAAACTTCACTGTTGGGCACATCGGAATTGACTACAGTTCAATGGATATATCTGGAGTGGCTTTGGCCGAAGTTATCAGAACCGATTTAAATTGGAACCAGTTTACGGTATTACCGCTGTCGGTATTGGCCATGGTGATCATTGCAAGCCTTTACCCAGCGATACACGCGGCCAGAATTGTTCCTGCGAAAGCATTGCATAAAAGTTTATAGGAAAGATTACTATGAAAGCAGTAATAGAAACCCGTGGGTTAAGCCGACATTATGGTGAGGGCGACACCTTAGTGAAAGCCTTAGATTCTGTTGATGTCACTATTGAAGCTGGAGAGTTTACGGCCATTGTTGGTCCTTCGGGTTCTGGCAAGTCTACTTTGTTACAGCTCATGGGTGGTTTAGATAATCCAAGTGAGGGTGAGGTATTGCTTGCCCAAAATAATATTTCCAGTATGGCCAGTCAGGCGTTGTCGGATTTTAGGCGTGATCACATTGGTTTTATATTTCAGGCTTACAATTTGATTCCCGTTTTGAATGCTGCAGAAAACTGCGAATACATTATGTTGTTGCAAGGCGTTCCTGAGGCTGAACGAAAAGAGCGTGTATACAATATTTTAAAACGTGTTGGCTTAGATGGAAAAGAAAAACGCCTGCCAAGTGAACTTTCTGGTGGTCAACAGCAACGAGTTGCAGTGGCTCGTGCGATGGCCAGTAACCCTGACATCATATTGGCCGATGAGCCAACGGCGAATTTAGATTCAAAAACGGGCACTGAATTATTAGATATGATGCATGAGCTTAACAAAAGTGAGGGCATGACCTTTGTATTTTCCACTCATGATCCAAAGATAATGGAGCGCGCGAGTCGGCTTGTCCACATAGAAGATGGCAGGATAATAAACGATGAACGCCGTTAATTGTTGTTTGTGTTTTGGTATAGTCGCGGCCTGTTCAAATGCAGTAATGGCCGCTGATTTTGATTCAAATGTCGATGTGAATCTAGCCGCGTCTGTTTTTCAATTGCCAGATACCGACGAGTGGCAACCTTTCTCAACTGTTTCTACCAAATTGAACGCTTGGCTTTACCCCAGTGAGAATACTGAAATTTCTATTCGCTACGGACTTACAGCCAATGGTGCCGAGTCTGAAAGTTTTCTACAGCAAATGACGCTCAGCAGCGACAGCCGAGCTGACTACTTAATCGGTGACAACCGTTCAGTACTGTGGCAAAACAGCCGCCAAACATTGTCATTATCGCACCAGCTCGAACAATTGCTAGCAACATTTTGGTTTGAAGATGTCAGTGTTAACGTCGGTCGGCAGGCCATCAGCTTGGGCACCTCAAAAGTATTTTCTCCCGCCGATGTGATAGCGCCTTCTAGTTTTGATTTTAGCTTTTCAGGGTATCGTATGGGGGTCGATGCAGTTCGCCTGACTTGGTACGTTGGCCCGACCAGCGAGCTTGATGCCGGTCTTATTCAAGGTCAAGACAGCGCAGTTTTTGCGCGATTTAAAACCAATGCCCATGCATTCGATGTGGATGTCACCGCTATACAATTAGATGAGAGTTTGGGTTTACTTTCCATCGGGTTCATTGGAGGCGTGGGAACAATTGGTTTGTGGCAAGAAAGTGCGCTTTACAGTGAAGGGGGTGATTGGTCTGTCAGAAGCTCCCTCGGCGCAGATACGACTTTATTCGATGATTTGTATGTAATGGCAGAGTATCACTTTAATGGGCTTGGAATGCCTTCGGGTGAATATTACCAGCGCTTCGAGTCTCAATATTACCGCCAAGGGTCGATACAACCTGCAGGTCGCCATTATCTTTCGATGATAGCCACTAAACCGATAAACGCATTGCTGACGGGTCAAGTAAACTGGGTGACTAATATGGAAGATTTATCGGGTGTGGCACTTTTAGGTGGTACCTTAAGTGTTAGTGATAACGCTACCGCCGCGCTCAACGCATCGATTCCCTACAGCAACAGCAGTGATGCCAATACATTTGAATATGGTGCTTTTCCATTAGGAATAAACGCCAGCCTGAATTGGGTGTTTTAAATATCGGTGTAGGCTTTACGCACTTTATCGTAAGCTGTTTTTGTTTCCGTCGGGGAAAACCCTTCAGGCACTTCATTGCGCGCAAAAAAAGCGAAAGCTAACACACTGGCAACCCATTCAAAGAGCTCTGGTGGTATAGCCTGGCCTACATCGAGTTGGGCCAATACATTCACAAGGTCTTCATCTTCATAAACCGGTATGCGGTGTTCTTTTGCGAGTTTTATGATCGCTTCGGCTTGTTCATTGTGACCAAATGCGGAAACAATAGGCGTTTGCCGGCCTTTGTACTTTAAAGTCGCCGCCTGCGTGTTGGTTTGCTCCGGCTGTTCATCCGTACGGCTGTGATCGCTCATGTTTTAATATCCACTAAGTGGTGATTGGTTTGCTGCAATTGTTGTTTGCTGACTTTTTTTGGCATTCCGTGCCGAGTTTGTATCACACTTTCATCACTGAGCCCTTGAGTCCAACTGGTTAAAGTGGGTATGAGTTGATTGAGGTGCGATAACGTTGCGGCATCTTCTGACCAAAAAACAAGCTGGGTGTCATTGCTATGCCAATCAATATCGGCACAAAATTCTGAAAGCGGGTCTACGTTAAGGTAGATTCGCATGCGCCAGCGGCGATCTCTTTCTTCTTTTTCTTGGCTGGCTTGATTCTTCTTTTTCTCTTGCCACCATTCTATATCGGCCCAGGATGTTAATCCCAACCATATGAGAGGCAGTTGAAGCTGTTGTACTGGCGGCAATTCGGGTAACTGCCATTGTGTTGCTGCAGACTGAACCGCCTGATGAAAAACCTTTGCCTGAGCCGATTCTAACCAACTTCTTAACTGGCTTAATGGATCGTCTTTAGTTGCCTGTGACTGGAGCAGTTTTGGATCAATTTGAATTTTTTCTGCGGCACTTTGACCTTCGTTAATTAGAGCCATCGCTTTAGATTTTAATAGCTGGGAGAGGTCGGCTTGAGTTTTAGTTTGTGTTTGCTCAATCAGCCCAATCCATTGGCTTAATTTAACCTCTATTAAATCAGTAACTGGCTTTGGTAAGATCGATTGAGAAGGTTTTAGCGGGTGAGATTGCGTTGAAAACAAGTCACTCGAGATCTGTTTAAAGACTGTAAAAGCTGAGCTCCGTACATTAGTTTGTTGGGTTGGGCTTGGTAGGCTTGCCGTTAAGGCTTGAGCGCTATTACCTAAAACCTCATTAGCTCCCTTGGGTGTACCTGGAGCTTGCGTGGCTTGCTGCGTAAATGTTGGCGCGCTGGTTATGTTAGGCGATAGCACTAATTGAGCTATATTTGTGGGCAGGGCTTTCGCGTTAAGACCAATCATCGGCGTGAGTTGTTTGGCTCGAAATACCGCCGATTGTATTGATTCGTTGCGATTCAATAACGGGGTTTCTTTTGAATTTGTAAGTGTAGGCTTAGTGTTTTTTACGGCTGTATCGGCATGCGCTCCAAAAGTTATTTTTCCTATCAGCGTCAATATTGGGTGTTTTACCGGAGGTTGTTGTATTTGCTCTGGCGCTAAACGGGTTGTGGGTTGCGCAGTAAAAGCAGTGGACGTTGTTAACGGCTGCAGTGGCGCATTGCTATGAGCGCCTGTCGTGACGGGTTGTGTCGGTTGCGCTGGCTGAAATAAATTCGACCCTAATGAGCTGTTAGGTATTTTAGCTGTACTGTTATGAGGGGCAGTGCCGCTATGACCTGAAGTACTTGAGGTTGCTAAGTTAAACGCTTTACTTGAAGGCGCTGTAGTATTTTCTCTAAGTACGCTCAAAGGGCTGAATTCTTGCAGCCATTTTTGAATTTGCTGGCCCGTCAGCTGGCTGGGTCTTTGAGTGAGCCATTGAACCAGTGGTTTGAGTTCAGGGTAGTTTTTTGCCAATACTTCTAATGCTTGAGCACTGGGGAGTGTAGGCGAAGTTTTTACCGCAGCTTTCGGGTAGAGGTGTGCCTGCCAAAACTCTAACTCCAATGTGACCAGCTTTGTGATTTGCGCTTGGGTTAAACGGTCGGCCGGCTGGTATTGGCCATTCTCATCGAGCTCAACAAGCAGTGGGGTACCTAGCTTTATATTTGAATCGGCGACCACTTTAATTGGCGGTTCACTCTTAGGGTCGTTTTGTAGAATGAGCTGAAACAGCCCGCCTTTTTGCCCTTCGATAATGGGTATCGATTGCAACACGATGGTCGCTAAAGGGTTGGGTGGCGGACGATTGGATGAATTAACCGTTCGTTCAGTCGATTCCAAAGGGGCAGAAGCATTCCGACGCACCCCTTGGCTGGCTACGGTAGTGTCACTGGGCAATTTTATGCCGTCTGGAGCCATATCGCTTCTGCCTTTAAATGACCGAACCTGAGTTTAGTTTACGTCTAATTTGCCTACTTTATAGTGTATCGGCAAACTTTACCGAAACTTGATGAAACAGTCATCGCTAATATTTGCCTTTACCCCATGGAGCGCCGTTATAATAGGCGCTTATTTTTCGATGGAAGTTTTATGGGCCAGTTGCTCAGTGCGAAAGGGTTGTATTGTGAGCGCGACGAACGCGTGTTGTTTCAAGACCTTGAGTTTACTGTAAACCAAGGCGATATTTTGCACATAAAAGGTCCAAATGGCTCGGGTAAAACAACGCTACTTAGACGTATCGTTGGCTTAAGCGCCGTCGTTGAAGGTGAATTGCATTGGCCAGAACCTCTAAGCCAGCAAAGTGGGCGCTTGAGTGCCGATTTGTGTTGGTATTTAGCGCATCGTCCAGCCGTTACTCTATTGCAAACCCCGCTCGAAAACCTAGCCTTTAGTTTAGCTTTGCATAATGTCATTCCTAAGCCTGAAGAGCTGTGGCACGCCTTGGAGACGGTAGGCTTAAGAGGTTACGAGGATGTTCCAGCGGGCAGTTTATCCGCGGGTCAGCAAAGACGAGTCGCTCTTTCGAAGCTGTATGTTAATGTTCCCAATATTCAACTTTGGGTGCTAGATGAGCCTTTTACAGCGTTAGATGTACAGGCTGTTGCTCAGTTAGAAGCCCGAATAGAGCAATTTGCTGAGGCTGGAGGCACGGTTATTATGACCAGCCATCATGGTTTAAAGCACACTGCGGTGAAATGGTTAGAGTTAGGAGGTAAGCAAGCGTGATCTCCGTGTTAAGGCAGACGTTTCAGCGCGAGCTTTTATTAGCGTTTCGGCGCAGGGCTGATCTAGCCAATCCATTGTTTTTCTTTTTGATCGTGGTTGCATTGTTCCCAATTGGTGTCACACCTAATTTAGAGGTGCTAGCAGGCATGGCACCTGGAGTACTTTGGGTGGCCGCACTATTAGCAGCGTTGTTATCGCTCGATTTAATGTTTAAGCACGATTACGAAGATGGAACCTTAGAGCAATTGCTGATCTCGTCAGTTCCGCCTCAATTGTTAGTGTTGTGCAAAATTGTCTGTCATTGGTTAGTAACTGGGTTACCTTTAGCGCTGATATCACCTTTATTATCAATAATGTTGGCATTGCCAAGCCATGCCATACCGATTTTAGTGGTCTCGTTGTGCATAGGTACCTTTACTTTGAGTTTAATAGGCAGTGTTGGTGCCGCTTTAACCGTCAGTTTACGAAAAGGTGGCCTTTTATTGACAGTGCTCATAATGCCGATGTTTGTGCCGGTTATTATTTTTGGTACGGCCGCGGTGCAGGGCATGGCGGCGGGTGAACAATGGAGTGCTCAGCTAGCGTTGTTAGCCGCCATTTGTGCCGGTGCATTTGCATTTGTACCCTGGCTTACAGTTGCGGCTTTGCAAATAGCCGTGGGTGATTAAGAATTCTTTTACGTTGGAGTGATTTTATGTGGCAATGGTTCGTAAGGTGGTTTCATAAATGGAGCTCACCGAAGTGGTTTTACCAGTTGTCAAAACGCTGGAGCTTGATTCTAGGTATCTTAGCTGCAGTTTTAGTGAGCGTGTCTCTAATTTGGGGGTTAGGCTTTGCTCCTGTTGAGCGCCTTCAAGGCAACAGCTACCGAATAATCTTTTTACACGTTCCTTCGGCATTTATGTCGCAAGCTATTTACGTTGCCATCGCATTTACAGGCGCAGTAGGCTTAATTTGGCGTATAAAATTAGCGTTTTACGTCGCTAAACAGTGTATTCCCATTGGCGCGAGTATGGCGGTATTAGCGCTATTGACGGGCGCAATTTGGGGTAAGCCGACCTGGGGCGCATGGTGGGTTTGGGACGCTCGCCTCACCTCTATGTTGATCTTGTTACTGCTTTATTTAGGGCTTTGGGCATTACAAAGTGCCATGGAACGAGAAGAGAGTGGCGATAAAGCCGCCGCAATTTTAGCGTTGGTAGGTGTCGTAAATATCCCGATCATTAAGTTTTCAGTAAATTGGTGGAATACGCTCCATCAACCTGCCACGCTTAAAATAACCGAAGCACCTCCGATGCATATTTCAATGTTATTGCCGTTGCTAGGTTCCATTTTAGGATTCTATCTAGCATTTATTGCCTTAGTGTTTGTTCGTACTCGATTAGAAATATTGCACCGAGAGCGAAAGGCGGCTTGGGTGAAAGAAGAGTTAAACCGTCTTGGAGGTCACAATGGCGTTTGAATCTTTAAGTGAATTTATCAATATGGGCGGTCATGGTCTTTATGTATGGGCTGCCTATGCCATCGGTGGCGCGGTAATTACTTTTAACCTGCTTAGCCCAAGGTTATACCGCAAAAAATTAATCAAAGATCATCAACGCAGACAGCGTCGGGAGCAGTCATGAATCCAAAACGAAAACAACGATTAATGCTAATTTTGTTGGGGGTCGCTGGCGTTTCTGCGGCTGTCTTATTGGTGTTGTTTGCGATGGGGAAAAACGTTAACTATTTTTACACACCTTCTGAATTAAGTGCGGGTAATGTTAAGCCGGGTGCAACGGTTCGCGCTGGTGGGATGGTTTCGGTTGGGTCTGTGGTGCGCTCGGATGAATCGTTAAAAGTTCAATTTAAAATTAACGATACCGCCAAAGAAGTGGGCGTAGAGTATGAAGGTATTTTACCCGATTTATTCCGCGAAGGTGATGGCGTTGTTGTTGTCGGTCAAATGAATAAAGACAATGTACTCGTAGCACAGGAAGTGCTTGCTAAACATGACGAAACCTATATGCCGCCAGAAGTAACAGAGGCAATAGAGCAAGCCCATCAAAATTCGACCAACAATAATTAGCGGAGCCCTAGATGTTACCTGAATTTGGATTATTCTCACTGATCCTAGCCATGTGCTTATCATTGCTGTTGGCAGTCTTCCCTTTATACGGGCTAAAAACAGGCAGTGCTGGGTTAATGCGTATGGCATCTCCTTTAACATGGGGTGTGTTCTTTTTTCTCGTTGTCGCCTTTGCGATTTTAGTGCGTGCGTTTTTGCTCGACGATTTCTCAGTGACTATTGTGAGTCAAAACTCTAATTCCGCCTTACCGTGGTACTACAAATTTTCAGCCACGTGGGGCAATCACGAAGGTTCCATGGCCCTTTGGATCTTGTTACTCAGTGCGTGGGCGTGCGCGGTTAGTGTCTTTGCTCGTTCTTTAACGTTGGAGTTAAAAAGTTCCGTTTTAGCGGTGCTTGGCATTATTGCTTTCTGTTTTTTAGCCTTTCTTATATTTACTTCAAACCCATTTGATCGGCTATTGCCAATCCCGCCAACCGATGGCACCGACTTAAATCCGTTGCTGCAAGACATTGGCTTAATTTTGCACCCTCCTATGCTTTACATGGGGTATGTGGGGTTCTCAGTTGCCTTTGCATTCGCAGTGGCGGCGTTGTTGACAGGACGTTTTGATGCCGGTTGGGTGCAGTGGTCTCGCCCTTGGACCAATGTTGCGTGGGCTTTTTTAACTGTTGGAATCGCTCTTGGCAGCTGGTGGGCTTATTATGAATTAGGTTGGGGTGGCTGGTGGTTCTGGGACCCTGTTGAAAATGCCTCATTTATGCCATGGCTAATTGGCACGGCACTTATTCACTCCCAGGCCGTTACTGAAAAGCGCGGTCTGTTTAAAGGCTGGTCACTGCTGTTGGCAATTATGGCCTTTTCTTTCAGTCTTTTAGGTACATTTTTAGTTCGCTCAGGTGTACTGACCAGTGTGCATGCCTTCGCCTCTGATCCTGAGCGAGGTATTTTTATATTAGCAATTTTAATGCTGACCATTGGTGGCAGCTTGGTGCTCTACGCGCTCAACGTTTCGAAGATAAAATCAGTCGGGCAATTTAAGGGGGTCTCTCGTGAGTCCTTTTTATTAATGAATAACATTATTCTGGTCGTGATCACGTTTGCGGTTTTATTCGGAACACTTTTACCGTTGATTGCCGATGCGTTCTCGCTGCGGAAAATGTCTGTTGGTGCCCCGTTTTTTAATCTCATTTTTAATTTGTTGATGGTTATATTGTTGAGTTTGCTGGGTATTGGTCAGCTGTTGCGTTGGAAGCAAAATAACCTTAAAACTTGGAAGTCTTTTTTTGTTGTAGCCATTCCTGCTGCTATCGGTATCGCGCTGTTACTGCCCATTGCGCTCACTGGAAAGTTCCATTGGCAAGTATGGTTAGGGCTAGCATTGGTATTTTGGACAGCTGCCGGGCTTATTCGCATGTTATTGGAGCGTACTAAAAATAGTTCAACGCCTTTCAAAACTCTGCGTCGTGCCGGTGTTGGCTTTTGGGGAATGTGGACAGCACACCTTGGCTTAATTGTTTGCGCAACGGGAGTCGTGTTAGTGTCGAATTACGACATAGAACGTGATTTTAGAATGAGCGCGGGTGAAAGCGTGACCATGAATAACTACCGTTTTGAATTACAGGAAATTGAACAACTCAATGGGCCGAACTACATCACCGATCATGCGGTGATCAATGTATTTAAAAACGATCAATTTGTGACGGTCCTGAATCCTGAGAAACGGTTTTATCAAGTTGCTTCCAATGTAATGACTGAGGCCGGCATCTCTGGGAATTTAACTCGAGATTTATATGCCTCGTTAGCGGAACCACTAGATGAAGAGCGTCAAACTTGGTCTATCAGACTGCAAGTTAAGCCATTTGTTCGTTGGCTTTGGATCGGTGCCTTGTTAATGGCGTTGGGCGCTATTTTAAGTATCACGGATAAGCGATATCGCAGTATTTCAAAGAGGAAGAGTCATGCCTAAAGCATTGATTATTGTGCCCTTAGTATTAGTGGCATTGTTATTTTCATTATTTGGCTACGCCTTAATGACGGGCGTTGACCCTAAAAATGTACCCTCGGCTTTAACTGGAAAAGAATTTCCCAGTTTTAAACTCACCGATGTTAATAATGAAGCCGAATTTTTAAATCGGCAGGATGTTATTGGCGAGCCGATGTTAGTGAACGTTTGGGCGACCTGGTGTACTTCGTGCAAATATGAACACCCCTTTTTAAACAGTTTGGCCGCCTCTGGTGTGAAAATTGTTGGTATTAATTACAAAGATGATCGAGAGTTAGCTTTGAAATGGCTAGCGGATTACGCCGACCCTTATGTTGTGGATTTGTACGATCCTAATGGTGATCTCGGTTTTGATCTTGGCGTTACGGGAGCACCGGAAACGTTTTTTGTGAATTCAGCCGGGGAGATCATTCATCGTTTCCAAGGCCCCATAAATGATAAACTTTGGCAAGATAAGTTAAAGGTCATCTATGATGAAATGGTATAGCGTGCGTACATTTTTAGGGTTACTCAGTAGCTTGCTTGTTGCAGTGTCGATATTTGCAGCCGGTGAGCTCCTTACCTTCGATAATGAGTCACTAAGAGAGCGTTACACCGAGTTAACTTTTCAGTTGCGTTGCCCGAAATGTCTGAACCAAAATGTTGCTGATTCCAATGCGCCGATCTCAGAAGATATTCGGCAAAAAACCTACGAAATGCTGCATCAGGGTTATACCGACCAAGAGATCATCGATTATATGGTCGATCGCTACACTGAATTTGTAATCTACAAACCGCAAATGTCTTTTTTAACCGTTTGGCTATGGGTACTGCCTTTTGGGTTGTTGATCTCTGGTTTCTTGGTGGTTCGTCATTTAGTGGCTAATTCGAACAAAGCCGAACCTGAACAAATTTCAGAAGAAGATAACGAGCGCTTGAAAAAATTATTAGAGGAGCAGTAAATGCTAATCCTGAGTATTTGGTTGATCCCCATAGCGATCTTCATGCTCTTTGCCGTAAGGCACCAAAGTGGTTCTCAAACTGAAGTAGACTCTGTTGAAGCGGCCATGGTTATTCACAAAGATCGCTTAGCCGCACTTCAGCAGCAATTCGAGGCGAACAGTATTTCTCAATCAGAATTCGACAGTCTTAGATTGGAAGTTGAGAAATCGATTTTAGCGGACACAGAAAAGCAACGAAGCACGCTGAAAACAACTGAGAAACTCCCTTGGTTGTGGGTGCCGTCATTATCCTTAATAGTTTTTGCAACGGCGTTTTGGCTCTATCAAAGTGTAGGTTCTTCAGATGCGGTCGATGTCCGCACTCAATTTCGACAACTGGCGGGTCAAACTCAGCTAGATGAAGCATCCGTGACCAATACGCTTCAGAGTTATCAAAAGCTTCTCGAAAAAGAACCTGAAAACATTGAAGGTTGGTTTCGCTTGGCGCGCATGCAATTGGATATGGGCAGTTTTGAGCAAGCTTTAATTTCCTTTAATAACGTACTAACACAATTAAGGTCCGTTGAAAGAAATGCTGAAGACGAAGCGGCAATTTTGGCTTATTTGGGCCAAACCTATCTTTCGTTAAACCAACCCGAAGCTGCGCTCGCCTCGTTTGAGGAAGCACTAGAGTATTCCGCGGTGAATACCATGGCTCTGGGTATGGCCGGAAGAATTCGTTTTGAGCTTGGCGATTACAAAGAAGCGATCGATCATTGGACAACCTTAAAGTTACAAAACCTGAACCCAGAAAATGCCGTCGTAATCGAAAGTTATATCGATCAGGCAAAAGCGGCATTGGCCGACATGGGAATAGATTATGAAACTGAGCAACCGCTTCGAATATTTGTAAAAATTGAGCTTCCATCCGCTTGGGAAGGCTTGCCTGAGCAGGCCAGCTTGTTTATTTACGCTCGCCCGATTGGCCAAAGAATGCCAATCGCAGCGAAGCGCGTGCGAGTGACCGACCAATCGATGGTAACGATCTTAAGCGACGCAGATGCTATGGGTCCAGCGGGTGTGCTAACCAATTACGAGCAAGTTGAAATTACGGCCCGTGTTTCCATGAATGGTACGGCCAATACTTCGCCAGGCGATTGGCCAGGCGATGTTCGTATTGTTGAACTGGACAGCAAAGAAATCAGTGTTGATATCGAAGTGCGCTTACCTTAAAGCGAACGGTTGATTCATTAGTAAGGGTCGCTGCTAATGCAGGAGCGACCCTTTCTTGCTTATGGTAGATCTTATTCTTGCTCTGTTTTTGCCACTTCAAATGGATCGTTTTTTGGCTGCTCGCTCAGTTTTTTTGTAAATTGTGATTAAGTTGTTGAATTTATAAGGAAAATTGCTTTGGTTTAGGTGTTTCACCCGAGCCTGAATGACGATAGAATCAAAGCTAATTACGAAAATCTAAGAACGGTCACTATGCGTTTGAAAAGCATTAAATTAGCGGGTTTTAAATCTTTTGTTGACCCCACTAAAATTCCCTTTCCGACCAATTTATCAGCAATTGTCGGTCCCAACGGCTGTGGTAAGTCAAATACCATTGATGCTGTACGTTGGGTGATGGGCGAATCAAACGCCAAGCATCTTCGAGGCGAGTCTAAAACAGACGTAATTTTTAATGGCAGTAATTCACGTAAACCCATCAGCCAAGCCAGTGTTGAATTGGTGTTCGATAATTCAGATCACACCTTAAGAGGTGAGTTTGCAGCGTACAACGAAATTTCTATACGCCGAAAGGTAACTCGAGATGGCGATTCCAGCTATTATTTGAACGGCACAAAATGTCGCCGTAAAGATGTTACCGATATTTTCTTAGGCACTGGGTTAGGTCCGCGCAGTTACGCCATTATCGAACAGGGTATGATCTCTAGGCTTATTGAATCAAAGCCAGAAGAGCTGCGTGTTTATATTGAAGAAGCTGCGGGCATTTCACGTTATAAAGAAAGGCGTCGAGAAACCGAAAATCGGATGCGCCGTACACGTGAAAACCTAGAGCGGTTAACCGATTTACGAGAAGAGTTAGAGCGTCAATTGGCTCATTTGCACCGCCAAGCTCAATCTGCAGAAAAGTATAAGACTTACAAGGCCGAAGAACGGCAAACTAAAGCTCAGCTCTCAGCGTTAAAGTGGCAGCGTTTAAATAGCGAAGTAGCCGCGCAAGAACTCACCATCGCTGAGTTAGAGACCAAGTATGAGGGTTTTGTTGCGCAACAGCGTTTCATTGACGCTGAATTAGAAACATTACGCCAGCAGCATCATGAATCAACCGATGCGTTCAATCGGGTTCAAGAGCAGTTTTATCAGTTAGGTAATGAAATCGCTCGCTTTGAACAATCGATGCAACATCAACAAGAACAGAGTGCTCAAATATTACAAGACATTCAAGAAGCTGAGCGCCAATTACAAGAGGCCATCAACGAAGCTGAAACCGATACGGACCGTGTTGAAGAAAAGCGTGAAACGCTGGATATGCTAGAGCCAGAAATAGAAGCCGCCAGTGAAAAGGTTGAAATGGCTGCAGAGAAGCTCGAAGGTTTAGAAGAACGTCAACGTGGCTGGCAGAGTAAATGGGACGCCTTTAACCAAAATGCTCAAGGTCCAAAACGTCAAGCAGAAGTGGCTCAGTCTCGCATTCAGCATTTAGAAAAAGTGATCGAGCAGCACCACCAACGGCAAGAAACGTTGCATGCCGAACTTCGCGAAATTGCAGATAATCCCGAAGCTGAAAACTTAGCCATGCTCATGGAGCAAAGCGACACCTTAGAAATGAAAGGTGAAGAATTTGATCAGCGCTTAGAACAGTTATCGGAACGGTTTCAAAACCACCGTGAATTGGTGGAGCAAAAACGTTCAGGATTAGAAACCGCACGGCATTCGTTGCAACAGAAATTAGCACGTCAAGCTACAGTGAAAGCGTTAATTAAGGCCTCAAAAGGCGATGAATCGGAAGGGGTTCAGAATTGGCTGGCCAGTCATCAAATGAGAGAGGCCAAGCGATTAGCCGATGACATTCAAGTTGAAGCTGGCTGGGAGTCGGCGGTTGAAACCGTTTTAGGCGATTCATTACAGGCGATCTCTGTAGAAAGCATTGAAACTATGTTGGAACCGTTAGAGCGCTTTAAAGACGGTGCTATGACATTGGTATCAGCCCAAGCTGAATCGTTCCAAGGTGATGTAAGTGGGACCTTACTCGCCAAAGTGTCCAGTTCAACCGTGTTACAGAGTTGGTTAGCCCCTGTTAAAACGGTAGAAACATTAGTAGAAGCGCTCGCGCTTAGAGGCACATTGAAGCCAGGCGAAAGCTGCATTACCAAAGATGGAGTGTGGGTTGGGGCGAACTGGGTTCGATTGCGACGTGGAGAAGACAGCGCCCAAGGCATCTTAAGTTTGCAACATGAGCTTGAGTCGTTAGCCGAAGAAATCGACGAACTTGAAGTAACCGAAGAAGATTTAGCGGTCAGTATGGAGTCGGCTCAATTACAGCTAAAATCCATTGAAGAAGAGCGTGAACAACTGCAGGTTGAAAATCAGCAGCTTGCTCGTCAATTGGCTCAAGTAAATGCTGAGCTTAGCGGCAAAAAGGTTGAGGCTGAAAAGCTTAAAGAACGTCGGTCTCGTTTAGAACACGACATTCAAGAAGTGGAAGCTTTGATGGCCGAAGAGCGAGAAACTCTTGCCTTTAGCCGCGAAGAGTTACAAGAATCGTTAGATGCGATGGAAGAAGATGTTGATGAGCGCGAGGGTTTGCTCGCTGAAAGAGAGGAATTGCGCATTACAATTGATGAAATGCGCGATCAAGTTCGAGTTCTTAGAGATCAGCAACATCAGCTCCAATTAAAGCGCCAGCAATTGCAGGCCGAGGTCGATTCTTTCCAAACCGCATTTGAACGAGCCCAAGCTCAAAAGCAAAGAGCCACTGAGCGGTTAGAAAAATTGAAAGAAAAATTAGGCGAACGCGAAGAACCCTCGGATGATGTGAAGCTAGAGCTCGAAGATCGACTTGAGCGGCGCATGATATTAGAAGAAACATTGGCCGAAAAGCGAACCTTAGTGGAAGCCGCTGACGTAAAAATGCGCGAGTTCGAAAAAGAGCGATTAACCCTTGAGCAAAGTGCTACCGCAACCCGAAGTGACCTTGAGCAAAACCGAATGGCGGCTCAATCTGTTATGACGCGGCGGTCAACACTTCAAGAGCAGCTAGCAGAACAGCAGTTCGACTTGGAAACAGTTTTAGCTAATTTGCCAGAAGACGCAAATGAAGAGCAGTGGGCAGAATCGTTAGAGCGCTTAGCCACTCGTATTCAAAGGTTAGGACCGATCAACTTAGCGGCCATCGAAGAATATCAAACGCAATCAGAAAGAAAGCGTTATCTTGATGAACAAAATGAAGACCTTGAACGGGCACTCGAAGTACTCGATAACGCGATTCGTAAAATTGATAAAGAAACTCGAACTCGGTTTAAAGAAACCTTTGATCGAGTGAATTCTGGCTTGCAAGAGCTGTTTCCAAAAGTATTTGGCGGTGGCCATGCTTATTTAGAATTAACCAGTGAAGAGCTTTTAGATACGGGCGTATCGATTATGGCTCGGCCGCCCGGGAAAAAGAACAGCACAATTCATTTGTTATCCGGTGGTGAAAAAGCCTTAACTGCGATTGCATTAGTGTTTTCAATTTTTAGATTGAATCCAGCCCCATTTTGTATGCTTGATGAAGTAGATGCACCATTGGATGACGCCAACGTAGGTCGTTACGCCAAACTGGTCGAAGCGATGTCTGAGCATGTACAATTTATTTATATAACCCACAATAAGGGTGCGATGGAAATGGCGCATCAATTGATGGGGGTTACCATGAACGAGCCAGGTGTTTCTCGCTTAGTTACCGTAAATGTGGAAGAAGCAGCCGAATTGGCGGCGATGTAATATACAAGGGCGTTAGAATGGAATTTCGCGAAATTATCATTGTATTTGGATTGGTTGCGATTATCGTTATTCTTTGGGATGGCTTCCGGCGCATGAAAATGAAGCCTAAAAAGCCCAAAGCGAGAGTTGAGCCAGCAGAAGATTGGGTCGACCCAGATGAAGCGGCTAAAAAAGCGCAGATTGCGCGCGAGTTACCTAATGGTGGCGCTCGAACGCGTGAGATGACCGAAGAAGAAAAGCAAGAAATTAGCAGTAAGTTTAAATTAAATCTGCGAGAGCGCGTGCCTATGTTAATGGAGCGCGTGGTTGTTGAAGGCGAAGAATCTGATGCCGAGCGCCTTGAAAGTGAAGCGAAGACTACTGAAATAGAACAAGAAGCTGAAGACGCGGTTCAGTCTGAACTTGATTTTTCGATAGACCAAGCCGAAAAAGACCAAGTTGAAGTAGACTCTAACGTCGAAAATCAGCGCCCAGTAGAACAGTTGGATACTTCAGAAGATGTTATAGACGTTGGGCAAGAAAAAGACGATTTGTCATTCTCGGCGACTCAGGAAGATCAACTTGTAGAGCATGTAACTGAGCCTAAAGTTGAAGAAGTTCCCGTTGAGCAAGAATCACTTTCTGAATCCGACGTGAAACCCACTAGTCTAAATGATTCGGAAAGTACGACTCAAGATGAAGCAGATCTAGAGCAAGAGCCTGAGCCACCGATGCCCGTCGAAGACCTCATTGTTGTCCATGTGATGGCAAAAGACGGTGGGGAGATTAATGGGCAGGCCTTGTTAGAGCTACTGGTTCATTCTGGGTTACGTCATGGTCCAATGGATATTTTTCATTACCGAAACCCTAATGGTAAAACTGAATTCTCTTTGGCGAATTGTGTACAGCCTGGCACGTTTAACCCAGATGCGATGGCCGATGTGAATACGCCAGGGGTTACCTTATTTTTGCAATTGCCGTGTACCGCTGATGCGATGGAATCTTTTGAACACATGATTGAGATGGCTCGCTTTATGGCAAGCCATTTAGGGGCAGAGCTATTAGATGAAGACCATAATGGTGTCACGCCTCAAGTAGTAGAATACTATCGAGAAAAATTGCGCGCCTTTACACGAAAACAACTGATCCCATCTTGATATTGAGACTTAAATGACTAAATCACAGCAACATTATCAAGAATTGATCGATAAAATTACACAGCTCGATTACGAATACTATGTTAAAAACGAATCGTCAGTTCCCGATGCTCAGTACGATCGGTACATGGCCGAACTGCGTGACATAGAATCTGAAAATCCTGATTGGGTCAGCCCGAGCTCGCCAAGCCAGCGTGTAGCTGGGCAAGCGGAATCTGCTTTTAAATCAGTTGCACACAAAGTTCCCATGTTATCGCTAGATAACGCCTTTAATGATGATGACATGGCCAGTTTTGTTAAGCGCTTGCAAGATCGCTTGAATATCACAGAAACCATTGATTTTGCTTGCGAACCTAAATTAGATGGCATTGCGGTTAGCTTACTGTACGAGAAAGGAAAGTTGGTGCGGGGTGCAACGCGCGGAGATGGAACAACCGGTGAAGATATCACCGCAAATGTACGCACCATTCGAAGTATTCCACTGGCACTTAAAGGCGATCTCATTCCGGATGTTTTAGAGGTACGCGGTGAGATTTACATGCCCAAAAAGGGTTTTGAGCAATTGAATGAAGCGGCCCGTCAAAAAGGCGAGAAAACATTTGTTAATCCTCGAAATGCGGCCTCCGGAAGCTTAAGGCAGCTCGATTCTAGATTAACCGCGAAGCGACCATTAGAAATGTGTTGTTATTCTGTGGGTTTTTTTGAAGGTGGTGAGCTACCGTCAAATCAAGCCGAGTTGATGGCGCAATTTGGCCGTTGGGGGCTTAAAATTAATGACGAAATGGCTGTTGTCAGTGGTGTCTCAGGTATCAATGCGTACTTTGAGTCATTAGAGCAGAAACGTAACGCACTACCCTATGATATAGACGGCATCGTATTTAAGGTAAATGAATTTAGCCTACAACAACGCCTAGGCTTTGTTTCGCGAGCACCGCGTTGGGCCATTGCACGTAAGTTTCCAGCACAAGAAGAAATGACTCAGCTCATTGATGTAGAGTTTCAAGTAGGGCGGACAGGCGCTATAACGCCCGTTGCACGGTTGAAGCCCGTTTTTGTAGGCGGTGTTACCGTCAGTAATGCGACACTGCATAATATGGATGAAGTGGAACGCTTAGACGTTCGAATTGGCGATACCGTCATTATTCGCCGCGCCGGAGATGTCATTCCGCAAGTGGTGCAAGCTGTTTTAGCCGAACGACCAAGCAATGCCAGTATTATTCAGCTGCCTACCGAATGCCCAATATGCGATTCAGCCATTGAGCGGGTCGAGGGCGAGGCGGTTGCACGATGCACCGGTGGATTGTTTTGTGGCGCTCAGCGACGTGAAGGCTTAAAGCACTTTGTCTCTCGTAAGGCGATGGACATCGATGGTTTTGGCGAAAAACTAATCGACGCCTTGTTAGCGACCCAAAAAATACACGCCGCTAGTGATTTATACGAGCTTACGCTTGAAACATTAAGCAGCTTAGAGCGAATGGGTGAGAAATCTGCACAAAATGTCCTGAACGCGCTCGAAGCCAGTAAAAATACGACACTGGCCAAGTTTTTGTTCGCTCTGGGTATTCGCGAAGTAGGGGAAACGACGGCACGCAACCTAGCAACCAATTTCAAAACCATTGAAGCCATCATGTCGGCGACCACTGAACAATTGCTTGAGTTAGACGATGTAGGCCCGAAAGTGGCGGCACATGTCGTGAATTACTTTGCCGAAGAGCAAAACCGAATGGAAGTCGCTCGACTCATTGCTCTCGGTGTGCATTGGGACGACATAGAAGATTCAGAAGAAAGCGCTCTCTTAGACGGGCAAACTTGGGTTGTCACGGGTAAAATATCGGCTATGAGTCGAGATGAGGCCAAAGATTATTTGATACGATTGGGCGCAAAAGTTGCGGGCAGTGTTTCCGCCAAAACGACTCAAGTTGTCGCAGGTCCAGGAGCGGGCAGTAAGCTTAAAAAAGCGACCGAGCTTGATATTCCTATTATGGATGAAGAGCAATTTTTAACTTGGCTAACAGAACAAGGTTTGTGGCAAGGCTAACCTTGTAGGATCAAAAAGCTGAGAAGCAGCGCACGGGATCGTTAATGAAAGCGAGTATACTGCGCGTATAAAATAAAAAATAAGGGAAGTGGCGACTTTATGGCCCAACCAATGGATCAAGAAACAATTGTCTACGGCATTATTAAAGATGTGCCCTCTAACGATCAGCAATTGCTTATTCGCAGTCGTTTGACCAATTGTGATGCCATTTTAGAGCTAAACGAAATCGATAGCTTTCCATACATGACCAGCAGTATGTTTTCGATACCTTCGGAAGATTTAGAGCAAGGCACTTATCAAACTCAGGTGATTCATTTTGCTGCTTCGTATCAGGCGGTTGAGTATCATTGGGAAGAGTGGATGGCTAAGTTTGAAGCCTTATTAAAGCAAATGTATTGGGTGTCGGCGACGGTGCACCTAGAAACAGAACTTTCAGGTAAGCATACTTTTATCTGGGAAAGTGCAGGAAGTTATCATTCACCCAGTGAAGAGCTCAGCGTACGTTGCGAGTGGGAGCAAGAAGTTGCATTTAAGGTTAATCGTTAAAATATGATCATTCCGCCAAAAAAACTCAATCCTGAGACACTGAATGCATTGATTGAAGATTGGTTGTCTCGTCAAGAGCAATCTTGGGCGTTTGACATGGAAAACCATGAACAATTGGTCGAGCGTGTTATTCAAAAACTCAATGAAAACGAGTTGCTTATAACCTGGGATGAAGAAGGCCAATCGCTTAATATTCTCGATAAAGCACGTTACGATCTCTATTTTTCTGAGCAACAAACGAATCAAGGTATTTATGATTAATTGGATATTAATTTCAATCGCATTGGCGGTAATTGCCCTACTTTCTGTAGTGGCCATTCGTATGACCCTGAAGGTGAGGGCAGTTGAAGCGGAGCGTAAGCGGGTGCTTCAAGAGCGAGCCAATAAAGAGCAAGCGCAAAGAAAATACTTAGTTGAGAGTTTAAATGTAATATCAGCGACGTTTCTTAAAGGTGAGCTGAATGCATCTGAGGCTGTTATTCGCTGCAAAGTGTTACTCGATGGATTGGTCTTAAACGAGCAAGAAAGGGCCCCATATCAAATCATTGAAACGGTGTATCAATTAGTAAAAGAGTTTGATACTCATGCCGCGCGCAAAGCGCTCCCAGCAAACCAAAGAATGAAGCAAGATCTGCAACGAGAGCAAATTGAACATGACTATCATGACCGCCTCACACCGGCTTTTGAGCAATTAAAAGACGCTAAATTTTAGTAAGCCACTAAATTATCACGCCAAAATGAATCTGTTTTGCGCTGATTGTTGTATTAGTTGTTATAAAACTCAATCAGGTAAGACAGATGACACAAACAATACTCATTACTGGCGCTAGCTCAGGCATAGGTTTGCAGTTAGCTAAAGACTACGCAAATCAAGGCCATAAAGTTATTGCCTGTGGCCGAGATAAGCAAAAGCTCGAAACCGCTTTAGACGATAACCGAATCGATGCTGTTGTGTTTGATATTCAAGACGGCGCGTCGATAGAATCTGCTTTAAGCGCTTATGACAGCTTAGATCTGGTCATTTTAAACGCGGGCACTTGCGAATATATTGACGACGCAAAGAAATTTGACGCTCAGCTGTTTAAGCGCGTAATCGATACCAATGTATTGGGTACAGGGTATTGCTTGTCTGCCGTGCTTCCCAAGCTGCAGCGAGGCAGTCACTTAGCCATCGTCAGCTCGACAGTTACCTTTCTTCCGTTAACGCGTTCCGAAGCATACGGAGCCTCTAAGGCTGCCTTAGATTACTTAGCTCGTACACTCGCCATTGACCTTGCTGAATTTGGAATCGACGTGTCTTTAGTGCGCCCAGGCTTTGTTGAAACCCCGTTGACCGATAAAAATACGTTTAAAATGCCAGGTCGGATCAGCGTTCAACGTGCCAGTGAGATGATTCGACAAGGGTTGCACAAGCGGAAAAAGATCATCAACTTTCCGTTCGTTTTCCAAGCCACAATGCGCCTATTAGCACTATTGCCAAACGCTGTTTGGCATCGAATCGCTGTCCGAATGAACTAAGCCCAACGGCTACGAGGTGTTAATGCCAAAGTTGAACTCGAACCATTGCATAGCCAGTGCTTTTTTAATCTTAGCCGGTTTATTTTTCAGCTCCGTTGCTCTGGCCGCTTCAGAAAGACTCGTGGTGGGGCAGGGTGCTATGAAGAAGTTTGGCTTTCACCTATACGATATAAGTCTCTACACCGAAACCGGGCAGTATTTACCGGAAGCGCCGCTCGACTTAGAGATTGTCTATAAAATCAATATTGCCCAAGAAAAGCTTGTAGAGATTAGTGCTTCCGAAGTAGCTCGAACGGGCGGTATCTGGCTTGATACTTGGTCAGAGCAATTAACTCGCATTTGGCCTGATATTCGAAAAGGTGATCATCTTACATTAACCATTCAAGATACTGGCGAAAGCTTATTTGTGTATAACGGAAAAGAAATCGGTCGCATCGTGGACACGCGTTTTGGCGTGGCGTTTTCAGCAATTTGGCTTTCCCCCGATACTCGCGAACCAAAATTAAGAGCAAAATTACTAGGACTGAAAAAATGAAACTGAAACAAGGATTAATATGGATTATGTTAGTGTTGGCGGTCCTTGTGTCCTCTTGCGCTACAAAAATAACGGCCTACGAAGCAACAACACCAGAGATTAAACTAGAAGAGTTTTTTGACGGTGAACTGTTTGCTTATGGCATTGTTCAAAATAGGTTTGGAAAGGTTCAAAAGCGATTTACCGTCGATATGGTGGCTAACTGGGAGGGCAATGTTGGCATATTGGAAGAGGATTTTTATTACGCAGACGGTACGACAGATCGACGGGTTTGGCGGTTAGTGAAAGAAGGTAATGGTGTATATTCAGGTACCGCCAGTGATGTATCCAGCGATGCAATCGGGGTTACGCAGGGCTTTGCTTTTCAGTGGGGTTATACACTTGATGTGCCTATCGATGGAAAAACTTGGTCATTCAAATTAAATGATTGGATGTATTTGGTCGATAAAAAAAGGCTCGTTAACCGGGCTGAGATGAAAAAATTTGGTTTTGTTGTTGGCGAAATAACACTCGTTATAGAAAAACTATAACGAGTATAGCGTCACTCTTTAATTTTAATTTGATAGCTGAGTCGAAGGGTGTCATTAATACCTAAAGAAAAGATCTGCCATTTAATATAGCGTATGTCTTTTGCTTCAATTTCAGTATCTGGCGGAAAATAAGTCTCGCCAGTCACGGAGATGCTGTAAAACCCTCGTTCAGAATCCAAGGTGACCGAATCTTTTAAAAATTCAACAGGACCCGTTGGGAGGGTATTCACCATTTCAACTTCTTTGACCGATTCATCACTCTTATTCGTCGCGGTCACCTCTATCTCGATTAAATCACCAGGATTAGCTTCTTGTGTGATAGATTTTAGATAGGCATTTGAGGCCGCATCGAACTCAAGTAGGTAGTATCGTTCGGTGACTTCAATGACATTCACCTTCACTGTGTCGGGGTCATCTGTTGGAGGCGTTTGTTCCGTGGGCACTATTTCTTCGGTATTGAATTTAAAAACATCAGGAAGAGCCGCCTCTGGCATGTTTGGAACAGCCATCCCCGTATTGGTATTGGCAGAAGTATCTGACTTCGATTGTACGGATACATCATCAAGATCATCTAATTCTAAAACTTCACCATCAATCTCTAAAATTTCAATCACGTCACCGTCGTCGGCCTGAACAGGCATACAAAATACAGTGGCTATTATAAATAGCGTTGAAAATGCACTCAGGCGTTTGTTTGAGCGCAGAGCCATATTATTTAATAATAATTTTAGATTAAAAGTTTTCAAAAAAGCGTCTCTCTAACTTGTATCCATACAGTATGGAGCCTAAACACCCACATTACCAAATCAATTTGAGTTTATACAATAGTTTGTTCGCCTTCATTGAGCTGCTTTTCAAGTTCAAGTAGCCATTGAGAAATGCTGTCTGACATGATTAGTGCATCTGTTCTTGGGTCATCTGAATCCCCCGCTTGCTCGACTAGTTTCTCTTGAAACTTAAGGCGCTTCATTTGGAACTTCTCATTGATGACAAATTGAAACTGATCTTCGAATGCGAGTGCCATTTGAATAATGCGCATTCCGCTGTCTAAGGAATGCTTAATTTCAGGTGCCTCTAGATCAAGGTTCTTATAGCGAGCTTTGACTGTCGAATCGGCTGCCATGGCCAATTCTAATTCGGCTTCCAGTTTGGTTCCGTTAGGGCGGTTATCGAGGTCTAAAAACCAATCCGTCAGCAAATCTGCGCCTGAGGTGTTTTTTCCTAAGGGTGTTACCAGTAAGGTGCCTAATGCTTCTCGCAATTGCGCGGTGAAATCGTCGGCTGTTTTTTCGCTCGCCGAATTAATAACCAGCCACTTTCGTTTAACATCTATCCAGGCGCTGATTCTTTTAGTCTTATGAAATGCCTTAGGGAGTAGGACGGCTCTGAGATCTTCCTTTAACTGCTCACGTTCCTTTTTGCCAGGTCGACGCCCTTCAGCTTCTTCGATGGCATCCAGTTTATCCGTTAATTGTTCATTTAATACGCTGGCAGGTAGTATTTTTTCTTGAATCTGTGCGCAAAAAAACAGTCGGCCACCAATGGGCTCTGCATATATTTCACTGTCTTTATAGGGCGGTACCCAACCAAATGTGGACTCTTGCATTTGGCTTAATGGGTTAAAGGGCTTGCTCGCAAGGGCATCATCGAGCTGATCGGCATTTAAATTAACTGATTCTGTGAATCGATAAACTTGTACATTTTTAAACCACATAACGGATGTCTCAAACCTAAAATAAAGTGGGTGCATCTTACTGGAATCTCGATTGCTTGCCTAATATTGTCTAACTCCGTTACTGTTAGACTTACTTTGAACACACCCTAAAAGCGAATTGGTGTAATGCAAACATCCATATCATTGGCAAACTTTAGATCCACCAAAGTTATTTGGTGTTTGATATTGGCCTTTTTCAGTCTGATCGCAACCTTATTTTCATGGTCTGACCTTTTGTATTATGACGCTGAAAAGCTTGCCATAGGCGAGTATTGGCGTCCTTTTACGGCTTGGATTGTACAGGCCAATATCTCGCACTGGGCCATAAATCTATGGGGTTTGGTGATTATGGGTATTGTTTTACCTAACCAGCCAGGCCGCACAACCTTTTTAGCTTTTGCCGGCGTTTGGATATTCGCCAGTCTGTGCTTAATGTTCTCGGATTATGCTGCTTATGTAGGGTTATCGGGGGTTCTCTACGGCTGGTTGTTTTGGTCAATTGCGATGTCACCGTTTTATCGGCCAACTTTAAAGGTTATCGTGCTGGGCTTAATCTCGGCAAAAGTAGTCATTGAAAATAGCCCGCTGCCGTGGTTAAAAGACAGCGCCGTGTCCACTTGGGTTGGTCACGATATCGCCTATGAATCGCACCTATGGGGGCTGTTAGGTGGGGTCATGACGTTGGCTTTATACTGTTTGTTTCGGCGATTTCAATCAAATGCCGCACACCACGGCTAGGCGTCCGTTTACGGTGGTAAATGATCCCCAATTGACGGTTTAGCGCTACTTTATCGATGTTTAAGATACACAATTCATCATGTCCTATTAGGCTAGTCGGTAACAAGCTCCAACCTAAACCGTGTGTGACCAGCTCCTTGATTGTTTCTAAATAGTTGACCGTCAACACTCGATTCAATGGTATATGGTGGTTTTGAAACGTCTGCTCGATGATCTGAAACGTTGTGGTTTGCTTATCTGGCAAAATTGCGCGCACAGAAGCCAGTTGGTTGAGTCGCAATTTCCCCTGTCTCTGGGCTAATGGATGGTCTTTGGCGACAACAAAATGCAGAGTATCTGTCCACAAAGTCTTACCAATTAACGCTTTATTTAGCGGGCTAGGAATAGTCGTGAGCGCCAGTTCAATGTCTCGCTTTAAGAGTGCATCGATAGCCTGTTCTGACTCAAGAAAATGAACGTCCAGTTGCGCATCGGGGTGTGCGGCGGAAAATTGCTTGAGAATTGGGCCTAAATAATGAAGCCCAATATGGTGACTGCTAGCCATAGAAAGCTCAGTTACATGATCCTCATTTAGCTGAACAACCGTTTGTTGAGCATCTTTTATATCATTTACGATTCGCGTTGCGCGCGTTTGGAGCAGTTTGCCGGCCTCGGTTAAGTAAACATCACGGCCAATTCGATCGAAAAGAGGGGTAGCCAGTTGTTGCTCTAAATTGCTTACGCGCTTAGATATGGCGGGTTGAGTTAAAAATAACTTTTCACCTGCACGGCTAAACGAGCCTGTTTCCGCTACGGCTAAAAAGGCTTCCAAACTGTGTAAATCCATTATGTATTCCTATTTGGAATGGAATTAATAAAAATAATAAATTTGTATTATTGATCGCTATAATTACAATCGCAACTATAGATTTACTTTGTTATTGGCCCTTTGCACAGGACGTCCAGATCATGGCGAAAACGCTTTACGATAAATTATGGGATGCTCATCTTGTTACTGAGCGTGAAGATGGCACAGCATTAATATATATAGATCGCCAACTCTTACACGAAGTGACCTCTCCACAGGCTTTTGAAGGCCTGCGTATTGCAGGTCGTCAGCCTTGGCGCCTAGATACCAATCTAGCAACCCCAGATCATAATGTCCCGACAACCAAAAACGAGCGCTTGTCAGGTATAGAGGGAATTGCAGATGAAGTTTCACGTATTCAAGTAAAAACATTGAATGAAAACTGCAATAGCTTCGGCATTCGTGAATTCAATATGGACGATATTAACCAAGGGATTGTCCATGTGGTAGGCCCGGAGCAAGGAGCTACATTACCGGGCATGACTATTGTGTGTGGCGATTCCCATACCTCTACTCATGGTGCGATGGGGGCATTGGCTTTTGGCATTGGTACCTCAGAAGTTGAGCATGTATTGGCCACGCAATGTTTGATACAAAGAAAGATGAAAAACATGCGGGTGCGTGTAGAAGGCCAGGTTAAACCTGGGGTGACAGCCAAGGATATTGTGTTGTACATCATCGGTAAAATTGGTACCGCAGGTGGTACAGGCTATGCCATTGAGTTTGCAGGCAGTGCCATAGCATCGCTTTCTATGGAAGGCCGTATGACTGTGTGTAATATGGCTATTGAAGCGGGCGCGCGTGCAGGCATGGTTGCGGTGGATCAAACCACCATTGATTATTTTAAAGGGCGACCTTTTGCACCGACAGGCGATGTCTGGGATCAAGCTGAAGCCGCATGGCGAGACTTAGTCACAGATGATGGAGCACATTTCGATCAAGACCTAGAATTGCGAGCTGAAGACATTGAGCCTCAAGTGACTTGGGGTACCTCACCAGAAATGGTGCTTGGGGTGAATGATCAGGTGCCAAATCCGTCTGATGCGGCAAATGAGCAAGAAAAATCGGCTATTGAGCGTGCAATCGCCTACATGGGCTTAACGCCTTCCCAAAAAATTGCAGATATTAAGCTAGATCGTGTTTTTATTGGCTCTTGCACAAATTCCCGAATCGAAGATTTACGTGCCGCTGCTGAAGTAGCAAAAGGCAAACAAGTGGCCGCCAGTTTGAAGCAAGCCTTGGTCGTACCAGGCAGTGGTTTGGTAAAGCAGCAGGCAGAAGCCGAAGGTTTGCATGAAATTTTTCAAGCCGCTGGATTCGAATGGCGCGAACCAGGTTGCTCCATGTGCTTGGCTATGAATGCCGATAAGTTGGGGCAAGGTGAGCATTGCGCCTCTACGTCAAATAGAAACTTTGAAGGCCGGCAGGGTTTTGGTGGTAGAACCCATTTGGTTAGCCCTGCAATGGCCGCTGCGGCTGCCATTGCGGGCCATTTTGTCGACGTAAGTCACGCATAAGGAGTAGATTATGAAAGCATTAACTCGAGTGACCGGTGTTGTTGCGCCAATGGATAGAGCCAACGTCGATACCGATATGATTATTCCAAAGCAATTTTTAAAGTCGATTAAGCGCAGTGGATTTGGTCCAAATTTATTCGATGAGCTGCGTTATTTAGACGAAGGCCAGCCCGGTATGGATAACAGCAGTCGCCCACTGAACCCTGATTTCCCATTAAATCAGCCGCGTTATAAAGGCGCCAGTATATTATTAAGTCGGGCAAATTTTGGCTGCGGTTCAAGCCGAGAGCATGCGCCTTGGGCGCTTGAGGATTATGGATTTCGAGTTGTCATCGCCAGTAGTTTTGCGGATATTTTTTATAACAATTGCTTCAAAAACGGTGTTTTGCCCATTGTTGTCGAGGAGTCACAATTAGATGTCTGGTTTGAGGCATTGGCAAAAACTGAAGGCTTTTCATTAACCGTTGATTTAGAGCATCAAACCATTACCGATGCACAAGGGCAATCGGTTGCCTTTGAAGTGAATGAATTTCGCAAGCATTGCTTATTAAATGGTTTAGACGATATCGGTTTAACATTGCAAGACGCCGAAGCCATTAAAACTTTTGAAAAGAAACGATTACAGCAAGCCCCTTGGGTGTTTGGCCATATTAATTAAGAGAGCTCTCATGACTAAAAATGTTTTAATTTTACCGGGCGATGGAATTGGTCCAGAAATTGTGGCGCAAGCCGAACGCGTGTTAAATGCGGTGAACGACAAGTTTGGCCTGCAGATTGAAACGAGCCATGGCTTAATTGGTGGCAGCGCAATCGATGACAGTGGCGTACCGTTTCCAGATGAAACGTTAGCCAAGGCGAAATCGGCTGACGCAATTTTGCTAGGCGCAGTGGGTGGTCCTAAATGGGATGCACTCGATATGGCCATTCGACCTGAAAAAGGGCTGTTAGCGATTCGCTCTCAACTCAATTTATTTGCAAACCTTCGGCCTGCAATTTTATACCCCCAGCTGGCCGATGCCAGTTCGTTAAAACCCGAACTTGTGTCTGGGCTAGATCTTTTGATCGTACGTGAACTGACGGGAGGTATTTACTTTGGTCAACCGCGAGGTATTCGCCAAACAGAATCCGGCGAGCGAGAAGGGTTTAACACCTATGTTTACAGTGAATCAGAAATTCGCCGAATCGCACATCAGGCGTTTCAGGCAGCACAAAAGCGCGGCAAGAAATTGTGCTCGGTTGATAAGGCGAATGTTTTAGAGGCAACCGTATTGTGGCGTGAAGTGATGACCGAAGTCGGTAAAGATTACCCCGATGTAGAGTTAAGCCACATGTACGTAGATAATGCCGCCATGCAGCTAGTAAAAGCGCCTAAGCAGTTCGATGTCATGGTCACCGGTAACATGTTTGGTGATATTTTGTCAGATTGCGCGGCCATGTTAACTGGCTCAATCGGTATGTTGCCTTCGGCTTCTTTAGATGAAAATGGCAAAGGAATGTATGAACCAATTCATGGTTCTGCTCCTGATATAGCAGGGCAAAGCGTGGCCAACCCTCTGGCTACCATTTTGTCGGTTGCAATGATGTTACGCTACTCGCTCAATGCACCCGACGCCGCTATGTCAATAGAAAAAGCAGTAGGTTCAGTGCTTGATCAAGGTTTACGAACGGCCGATATAAAATCTGACGGTTGTCAGGTTGTCTCCACTCAAGCCATGGGTGATGCGGTTCTTGCGGCACTGTAAATTTTAAAAAAAGGTTTAATTATGAGTTTAACAGTTGGTTTTGTAGGTTGGCGTGGCATGGTGGGTTCTGTTCTCATGCAGCGCATGCGCGAAGAAAATGATTTTAACGGAATAGCACCAATATTTTTTACGACCAGTCAAGCTGGGCAAGCGGCACCAGATGTAGGGCAGGGTGCCTCTACCTTGCAAGATGCGAATGATGTCGCAGCGCTTTCACAGTGTGATGTGATCGTGACATGTCAAGGTGGCGATTATACCTCGGCCGTATATTCGTCTTTACGTGCAACGGGCTGGAGCGGTTACTGGATCGACGCGGCATCTACACTGCGCATGGCGGAAGAATCCATTATTGTTCTGGACCCAGTTAATAGAGCGAACATAGACAATGCTTTAAACGCCGGTGGTAAAACATTTGTAGGCGGGAACTGCACGGTGAGCCTAATGTTGATGGGCTTACACGGGTTGTTTGCAGAAGATTTAGTGGAATGGGTTTCGCCAATGACTTATCAGGCGGCTTCTGGTTCTGGTGCACGTCACATGCGAGAATTAATTTCTCAAATGGGGTCAATTCATCAGATATCTAAGCCGTACTTAGATGACCCGGCCAGTGCTATTTTAGAACTCGATAAAACCGTTGCAGATCATATTCGCTCTAACGAATACCCAAGCGATCAATTTGGCGTGCCCTTGGCGGGCAGTTTAATTCCTTGGATCGATAAGGCTGTAGAAAATGGTCAAAGTAAAGAAGAGTGGAAAGCACAGGTAGAGGCCAACAAAATTCTAGGTACTTCTCAACCGATTCCCATCGATGGTTTATGTGTTCGAGTAGGGGCGATGCGTTGCCATTCTCAAGCTATGACCATTAAGTTGAAAAAAGATGTATCGGTGTCGAGTATAGAATCAATAATCGATAATGCGAATCAATGGGCTTCGTTGGTGCCGAATGATCGAGAGATTACTATGAGAGATCTTTCTCCTGCTGCGGTGACCGGCACTATGAACATTCCAGTAGGGCGAGTAAGAAAGCTCGCCATGGGTGATCAGTACTTAGGTGCCTTTACGGTAGGTGACCAATTACTTTGGGGTGCTGCTGAGCCACTGCGTAGAATGTTGGCAATTTTAAAGAAAGATTTATAAAAATTTGAAATAAATTTAAATTACGAAAAAGTGCTTGATTCAAAGCACTATTTTCCTGATTTTTCTTTGTATTTCATAAACTTGTCTCATCAGACGACCTTAATTGGTCGTCTTTTTGTATGGGCTGTCACAAAAAAAGCTCAGAAATAAGACTTGAGTTCCAACCCTTGTATTGCTAAAAGTCCTTTTATACATAATACTTAGGCGTAGTTTTGAATGTTCTTTCTACGTTTTATTTGCATACATTTGAACGAACGATCAATAAGTGAGAACTGGTTCTCATTTATTAATCTGGAGTTCTACAAAAGAGAGATTCCTCTTCAATAATTGCTTTTCAAGCTTCCGTTTGGGAAGGGTTGAAGAAAGGGAAAAAGGATTATGGTGAAAAAACAGGCGCTGGCAGTACTCATTTTATTAATGGCATTTGCAGGATCAAGCTTCGGCTTAGGATTGGGTGACATTAAAGTTAATTCGAATCTGAACGATCCACTCGATGCTGAAATTAAAATCATTCAGCTGCAGGGTCTCACTTCAGGTGAAATTCTTCCTACACTCGCAAGTAATGATGACTTTCGACGTGCCGGTGTTGAACGAAGTTTTTTCTTATCGAATATCCAATTTAGGGTAAAGGAAAACGCAGCAGGTGAAGTGTTTATTACACTGACCACCAAGCAAGTCGTTCGTGAGCCGTTTTTGAATTTCTTGGTCGAAATTAATTGGCCTGGCGGACGCTTATTAAAAGAATACACCATTTTACTGGACCCTCCTGTATTTGATACCGGGTTGGCCGTTGACGCACTTGTGGTCGAAGGCAGTAATCAAGCCACTGAATTGGTTACCACCACGGTAATAGAAACGGCACCAACAGAAGAAACCGTTTCGGTAGCTACGCCAGTTGAGCCCCGTGACGATACCTTAGCTGCAGGTGAATATCGTGTTCAACGAAATGACACCTTGTGGGAAATTGCTATGAAAGTGCCTGCGCGCCAAGGTTACTCTCCTCAGCAGGTCATGTTAGCGATTCAGGATTTAAACTCTGAAGCCTTTCTAAATAACAACATTAACCGAGTGAAAGCCGGTAGTGTGTTAAAGCTTCCAGATGAATCTCAGATTGCACTACGCAGCTTCCAAGAAGCGATCGATGAAGTAAGAGCTCAAAATTCAGGAGCTGCACCAAACTTACGTGCACCGACTTCGGCCAATAGCGAAGCACAATTATCCGCGACCGATACAACAGGGTCTGCACTTGAAGGTGCAGGTGATGAGAAAAACCCAGATGGTTATTTAGAGCTATCAGCTGATAGTAACTCGGGTATCAGTGGTGCCGGTGAAACCAGTGAAGACGTTCAACAGCTACTAGGGCAATTGTCTATTGCAGAAGAGTTGAACGATCAATACGCTCGTGAACGCGATGATTTATCGGAAAAAGTAGCGGAGCTTGAAGCGCAAATTGAAATTATGGAACGTTTATTAGACGTTCAAAACACCGATATGGCTCAGGTTCAACAAGCGCTTGAGCAATCTGGGGAAGCTCAAACAGAAGCGGCTCCAGAAGCTGACGCTTCAGAACAAGCTCCTGCAACGGAGACTACAACGCCAGCAGCAACGGCAACACCTACAACACCGGTTAAAGCAACGCCTCCTGCGCCGATTAAGCAAGACTTCATGTGGTATGTAAATGAGTATACCGGCACTATTTCTAACTGGGTTATGGCGAGTGTTACAAACATGGCCATTGTTGGCGGCGGATTACTGTTAATTTTGCTCATTCCATTCTACCTAAGAAGTAAGCGATCAGGCAGCGATCAAGTACTCAGTGAAATGACTGAGTCTTCTAATTCTTTTGCTGAAGAAACAGATGACATCAGCGCTGACTTAGATGAAGACCTATTAAGTGATGTGGAAGATGATTCTTTTGAAGAAGTTGAAGAAGAGTCTGAGCAGATCGATGCTGTAATGGAAGCCGAAATGTATATGGCATACCAGAAGTACGATCAAGCAGAAGAAAAGCTTAAAGAAGCATTTGCTGATTACCCGGGCCGAGCTGATATTGGTTTAAAGTTAATGGAAGTATTTGCTGAGACAGGTAATGCTTCTGGGTTTAACGATATAGAAAGCCGAATTTCGATGACGCCTGCACAGCAAGAAGAAGCTGAAGCTTTGCGAGCGAAATTACCTATCGATCAACTTGATTCAGATGACAGCAATATGTTGTCTGCTGATAGTAACGACGATTTTGATCTTGATTTAAGCGACACCCTGACGGAAGGTGGTGATTCTTCTGATCTCGGCTTTGAACTGGATTTAGGCGAAGACGATTCTGCCGAACCTATGTTGACTGAAAGCAGCGAGTCTGAAGATTTATCGTTTGATTTGAATCTTGACAGCGAAGAATCCGAATCAGAATCTTTACTAGATAACAGCCAAGCCGAGGCTGAATCTGAAGAGTTGTCTACAGATTTAGATTTCAGCTTAGATCTGGGTGATTTAGATGTAGATCTTTCCAGTGATGAAGGTGAGACCTTAGACTTCTCATTAGATGAAGAAACCACTAGTACAGAGAGTGACGAAGCTGAGCCTTCATCTGAGTTAGACTTCTCGTTAGATTTCAGTGAAGAAGAAACCAGTACTGATGACTCTGCATTCGACCTTAATTTAGAAAGCGATTTAGATGCGCCATTAGAGCTCAATGAAGAATTGGTAGAAATTGATGAGGCTGATGGTCTTGATCTAGATCTTGGTGAGGCCGATTCCGCCGAAGAAAGTATTCCTGAGCTAGATATGGAAGACGAACTACCTTCATTAGAGATAGAAGAGACACCGTCTTTAGATGACGCTGAAGACTTTTCTTTAAATCTAGATGAAGAAGCAAATACCGAAGTTGAAACACCTGATAACGCCGGTGATGACGACTTTGATATCGACTTCTCCGAAGGTGAAACGTCGAATGAGGCGCCTAATGATGATCCGCTGCAGCAATTGGCTGATTCTTTAGATAGCGATGCTGATTTAGACGACGATGAGTTTGACTTCCTTTCGGGTAGTGATGAGATAAGCACCAAGTTAGATCTAGCTCGTGCTTACATTGAAATGGAAGATAAAGACGGTGCTCGTGATATTCTGGACGAAGTCGTTCAAGAAGGTAATGACGAACAAAAATCACAGGCTGAAGCGTTGATACAACAATTGTAATAGCCAATGATAAGTCTTAAATAGTAAAATAGCCGTTCTAATTAGAGCGGCTTTTTTTTGCATGACCGAAATATTTCCATTTGAAGATCCATCCAAGACAAAGCGAATTGTGATGGCCGTTGAATATAAAGGCCAGAACTACCGAGGCTGGCAGATTCAGCGATCAGGAGTTTCAACCATTCAAGAAACGCTTGAAAAGGCATTGTCCAAAATAGCGAATCAGGAAATCAGTACGATTGTTGCAGGTCGAACGGATGCGGGTGTTCATGCGACGAATCAAATTATTCATTTTGATACATCGGCACAGCGCAGTATGTATGGCTGGACAATGGGCGTTAATGGCGCATTACCCAACGATATTAGTATTAAGTGGGCGCATGAAGTAGATGAATCATTCCACGCGCGTTTTACGGCAAAAGAGCGAGCCTACCGCTTTGTCATTCATAATAATTGGGTTCGCAGCGCCGCCCTAGAAGGATTAGTCACCTGGGAGCAATACGAGTTAGATGTAGATTTGATGCAAGAAGCTGCGAACTTGTTATTAGGCACGCATGATTTTAGCTCTTTCCGAGCGTCCGAATGTCAGGCTCACTCCCCTGTGAAAACCTTGCGAGAATTAACACTTAAGCGTTATGGTGAGTTTATTGTTATTCAAACACGTGCCGATGGGTATTTGCACCACATGGTTCGAAATCTTGTCGGGGTCTTGTTACCAATAGGTCGGGGTCGAAAACCGATAAGCTATGCTACTCAAGTTTTGGAAGCAAAAAATAGGAATAAGGGTGGTGTAACGGCCAAGGGCGATGGTTTGTATTTCGTCAGGGCTCAATATGAGCGTGATGATTTGCCCTGCGAAAAAGCAGGTCCCGTTTTTATTCAGCCGCTTATAGACAGTGATGGCGCAGTCTTTTCACCTATTTAAGGATTTAGATCGCAATGAGAACTCGGATTAAAATGTGCGGAATGACGCGCATTGAAGACATACAATGTGCTGCAAGTTTGGGGGTCGATGCGATAGGGCTGGTTTTTTATCCTCCTAGTCCGCGTGCCGTGTCACTTGAGCAGGCATCTACGTTAGCTAAAGCTTGCCCTGTGCTTGTTGATAAGGTGGCTTTGTTCGTTAACCCAGAAAAGAGCTTGGTAAAAGAGGTTATTGACGCAACCGGCGCTACTTTATTGCAGTTTCACGGCGATGAAACGCCTGAGTTTTGCCAGCAGTTTGGCATGCCGTATTTAAAAGCACTTCGCGTGTCAGATAAACATCGTTTAACGACCGCACTTAACGAGCATCACGAAGCGCCTGCAATATTGCTCGATGCCTATGTTGCAGGCACACCCGGCGGCACAGGCCAGCAATTTGACTGGTCATTAATTCCTAAGGGGTTAATGCAGCGGCTCTTTTTAGCGGGAGGCATTAATGCCACTAACGTGGCTGATGCAATAAGCAGCGCGAACCCTTATGCAGTAGACGTAAGTGGTGGAATTGAGTCTGCCAAGGGAATTAAGTCGGCGCAAAAAATGACCGATTTTGTTGCAGCGGTCCGTGAAATTTCTTCATAACTGTGTCCGTTAGTGAACCATTAAAAAGCCCATTTTTATAGTTCATAATAGGATGATATTCATAAATTTATTAGTGTGGGGTTAACATGAGCAGTTGGTTGGAAAAAATCGTACCGTCAATCGTTAGGTCCGATTCGAAGAACCGGGCTAACGTCCCTGAAGGCCTATGGAAGAAGTGCCCTAAATGTGCGGCCGTTCTGTATCGACCTGAGCTAGAAAAGAATATGGATGTTTGTCCTAAGTGCGACCATCACATGCGAGTAGGCGCTCGTCGGCGTATCGATCTTTTCTTAGACCAAGAAGGCCGAGTTGAAATCGCAACAGATGTACGCCCAGTAGATCGATTAAAGTTTAAAGACGGGAAGCGATACAAAGACCGTATAGTGGCAGCCCAAAAGCAAACCGGCGAAAACGATGCCTTCGTTGCAATGGAAGGTACGGTAGAAGGTCAGCCTGTCGTCGTAGGTGCTTTTGACTTTAACTTCATGGGCGGCTCCATGGGCTCAGTGGTTGGTGAAAAATTCGTACAAGCTGCAAATCTCGCGATGGAAAAGAACATCCCTTACGTATGTTTTGCAACCTCTGGCGGCGCTCGTATGCAAGAAGCGTTGTTTTCGTTAATGCAAATGGCAAAAACCAGTGCAGCATTAGAAAAAATGCGCTTACAAGGTGTTCCGTACATCTCAGTGATGATTGATCCTTGTTTTGGCGGCGTTTCAGCTTCGTTGGCATTGTTAGGCGACCTAAATATTGCTGAGCCCCATGCATTAATCGGCTTTGCCGGACCACGCGTTATTGAGCAAACGGTGCGAGAAAAGCTTCCGGAAGGCTTTCAGCGCAGCGAGTTTTTACTTGAAAAGGGCGCAGTAGATATGATTATTCGACGACAGGATATGCGCTCTAAATTAGCTGGAGTTCTAAAAAAGTTGATGCATGCACCCGTCAATTAATGATGCGTTAGAGGATTGGTTGGCCTATATTGAGTCAATCCATCCCTCAGAAATAGAATTGGGTCTACAGCGTGTCAGCGCGGTGGCCCAAAAGCTACTTTCCAAAAATGAATACAAACCGACCGTTTTTACTGTGGCAGGTACTAATGGCAAAGGCACTACTACAGCTGCACTCAGTGCTCTAGCGTGTGAAGCAGGCTTAGAAACTGGGTGGTATTCCTCCCCTCATTTATTTGAATTTAACGAACGTATCCGTATTAACGGCAAACCGGTGTCTAATCAGCGCATTGTTGAAGCGTTGCATGCTATTGAAATAGGTCGGGGCGACATCAGTCTTTCCTATTTTGAATATACGACTCTGGCGGCTCTTTGGTTGTTTGATCAGGCAAAGCTTAAGGTTTGGGTGCTTGAAGTTGGCTTAGGTGGCCGGTTAGATGCGGTAAACATAGTTGATGCCGACGTTGCAGTCATTACAACCATTGGAATCGATCATGAGGCATTTCTTGGCTCGGATACCAATGTGATTGGTTACGAAAAAGCCGGCATCTGCCGCCCAGAAAAGCCTGCTGTACTAGGTAGCGCAAACCTTCCACAGGGCTTGTATGACGAAGTTGCAAATCGATCTGCGATTGAGTATCGGTTTGGTGAGCAACACGGTGTAAAAGAGGCAACTGTATTTTGGCAAGGGGGGCAAATTGATGCTGGCCAAATCAGAATTCCTCATGATAATGCTGCCAGTGCCTGTCAGGCCTTTTATTTGTCGGGAATTCAGTTAAGTACAGATGCCGTACAACATGCGTTGGAGGGTATTCAAATGCCCGGGCGAATGCAGAAAGTGAACTGGCAAGGGCACGAAATTATTGTCGATGTTGGGCATAACCCTCATGCTGGTGCTTATATCGCCAAGCAATTGGGTAGCCAAAAAGTTAACGTGCTGCTTGGTATGCTGGCAGACAAAGACGTCCATGGGTTCGTTCAGGCGTTAGCCCCTGTTTCAAAGCAAATGCACGCTGTCTCCTTGGCCGTTCCTCGAGGGCTTAGCGCTCAAGAGTTAGTTGCTCGAACCGATTACCCGTTTGAATCGACGTTTGACTCTATGGCTCAGGCCATTCGTGAGCTTATTCAAACAATGCCTGACACCCCCTTGTTTATTGGTGGGTCTTTCTATACCGTTTGCGACGCGTTGACCTTTTTGGAGAAGTAAGTGGACCGTGCATTACAACAAAGATTAGTGGGTATCTTAGTATTAACAGCCGTCATTCTGTTAATAGCACCTGTATTGTTTGATGCTCAAGGTCGTATTCCGGAAAAAATCACTAACATTCCACCTCAGCCAAAACTGCCAGATTTATCTCACATCGAATTTAAAATGCCAAATACCGATAGCTTGCCTGCGGAAGTTGCTCCTGAAGCTGTGGTTGAGCAACCAACAGGCTTTGCGGCAATTTCACAGCCCAATGTAGTGCCCACGGCGACCGCTTCTGGTATCTGGAGTGTTCAAGTGGCCAGTTTCAAAGACTCAGCCAAAGCACTGTCGTTAATTGATACATTGAAACAAGACAATTTCGAAGTCTACAGCCGTGAAAAAGTGTTATCCGACGGAACTCTATTTACCCAAGTGTTTGTGGGGCCGGTTGCTAAAAAAGAACAGGCAGAAGAACAGAAAGCAAACATTAAAAAACAGTATAACTTGCAGGGATTGGTCGTTAAGTTCTCGAAATAGTTCGATAAAATTGACCATCTGGTCTAATTGAGAATAACGATTCACAAAACTGATTTCTCTGTTAGAATGCCCGCGATTTCCACAGTGAGTGAACTATGACCTTTATTGATTGGACAATAATTACCATTCTCGTTGTTTCAGCGTTAATTAGCATTAAGCGAGGTTTCACCAAAGAAGCTATGTCTTTAGTTTCCTGGTTAGCGGCGCTGTTTGTTGCTCGATTGTTTAGCGCTAATTTAGCGACGTTGATGACTTCTATGATCGAAAATGAGGCGTATCGTTATACCGCCGCCTTTGCGATTCTATTTATTGTGACGTTAATTGTTGGTTCTCTCGTTAATCATTTATTAGGTGAGTTTATTCGCATGACCGGGCTGACCGGCACCGACAGAGTGTTAGGTGTTGTCTTTGGTCTACTGCGTGGCTTGGTGATCGTTGTGGCCATTCTTGCAATGGGACGATTATTTGCACTCGACCAGTTTTGGCAAGACTCGGTACTTGTACCGTACTTTGAACCTGTTATTCGATGGACAGGGGATTCTATTCATAAAGCATCCGGTGCAATATTGTCGGTTGGGGGAGAAAATTAAATGTGCGGTGTAGTAGGTATTTTTGGCAGCTCTCCAGTAAATCAACAACTCTATGATGCGTTAACCGTACTTCAGCACCGAGGCCAAGATGCCGCTGGTATCGTTACTGAAGAAAACGAAAAGTTTTTTCTTCGTAAAAGTAATGGCTTAGTGAGAGACGTATTCCATACGCGTCACATGCAATCATTGCGAGGCAATATTGGAATAGGGCATGTGCGCTACCCAACGGCCGGTACGAGCAGTAATGCAGAAAGCCAACCTTTTTACGTTAACTCTCCTTATGGCATTGTGTTAGCGCATAACGGAAATTTGACCAATGCCGCCGAGTTAAATAAATCGCTTTATCAATCCGATCTTAGGCATGTAAACACCACATCCGATTCAGAAGTTTTGCTGAATGTATTTGCCCATGAATTGCAGGTTCAAGGCAAGCTCAAGCCAACCGCAGACGATATTTTTACGGCTGTGAAAGGTGTTCATAAGCGCTGTAAAGGTGCTTATGGTGTGGTCGCCCTTATTTCAGGTTACGGATTGGTGGCCTTTCGAGATCCGCACGGAATTCGTCCTTTAGTTTATGGCAAACGAATCGCTGAAAATGGCAATGCTGAATATATGGTGGCGTCTGAAAGTGTGGCACTTGACGTTCAAGGGTACGAGTTGATAGACGATGTTCAACCAGGGCAAGCAATCTTTGTTGATTATCAAGGTAAGCTGCACATTCAGCAATGTGCTGAAAACACCGTAAAAACGCCGTGTATTTTCGAGTATGTATATTTCGCAAGACCCGATTCAATCATAGATGGCATTTCAGTTTATAAAGCCCGCCTTCGGATGGGCGATGTATTAGGCGATAAAATTTTAGCTGAACGCCCCAACCACGATATTGATGTGGTTATTCCGATTCCAGACACCAGTCGTACATCTGCTTTGCAACTTGCGAATCGAATCGGCGTAAACTTTCGTGAAGGGTTTATGAAAAATCGCTACATTGGCCGAACCTTTATTATGCCCGGCCAAAAGCAACGAAAAAAATCAGTTCGTCAAAAACTCAATGCCATCGGTTTGGAGTTTAAAGGTAAGAACGTTCTGTTAGTCGATGACTCGATTGTCCGTGGGACAACCTGCAATGAGATCATTGAAATGGCCCGTGATGCTGGTGCTAAAAAAGTATACTTTGCATCGGCGGCCCCAGAAGTCGTTTTTCCTAACGTTTATGGCATAGATATGCCGGCTGCTGAAGAGTTGATTGCGCATGGTCGAAGTAATGAAGAAATTAGGCAATCCATTGGTGCTGATTGGCTAATCTATCAAGATTTAGAAGATTTAAAAGAAGCGACTCGCATTCATAAGGACGATAAACAAGATTTTGACTGCTCTGTATTTAATGGTTGTTATGTCACAGGTGATGTTGATGAAGCTTATTTGAAGGCCTTAGAGGCTGCTCGAAGTGATGCCAAAAAAGTGACCAACAGTGTCACCGATTCTTCAATGATCGATCTTCATAATGATGAAGACGACGGTTAAACTTTTGGGGTTGTCGCTTATTTGAAAAGACGCTCCGCTAGCGTCTTTTTTTTGCTATAAATAAATGGCAAACAATCAAAAGGGGTTAACATGCAAAAGGCGGCCGCAACGTCAGCTCAACTAATTGAGCAAGCCAATCGTGTTATTGCAGGAAAAACGGATCAAATAAAACTTATTTGGGTGGCCATTCTTTGTAATGGTCACGTGCTACTAGAAGATTTACCTGGCGTTGGAAAAACAACCTTAGCTCAAACGCTCGCAACCCTACTCGGATTAAACTATCAACGCGTGCAATTTACCGCTGATTTATTGCCTTCTGATGTGATTGGAGCGCAAATCTATGATCGTGAGAAGCAATCCTTCTACTTTCATAAAGGTCCGGTTTTTACTCAGCTTTTGCTAGCCGATGAATTAAACAGAGCGACGCCCAAAGCACAATCGGCACTACTAGAAGCGATGGAGGAGCGGCAAGTCACGATTGACGGGGTTGCTCAAACATTGCCGAAGCCGTTTTTCGTTATTGCTACTCAAAACCCGCAGAACCAGTCGGGCACTTACCCTTTACCAGAATCTCAATTGGATCGTTTTTTCGTTCGCATTAGCTTAGGCTACCCCAGTGAAGAAGTAGAAAAGGAGTTGTTATTAGGCCATATCGGGCGAAGCAAAATTGACGATCTCAAAGCAATCGTCGATCCCACTCAATGGCAATCCATTCAAAATGAAGTCGAATCGGTTCGCATTGCAGCACCCGTGATTAACTACATCATGCGTTTGGTGAATCGAACCAGAGATGGCGAGCTGTGTGCGGTAGGGTTATCGCCAAGGGCGTCGCAGCAATTAGCGCAAGCATCAAAAGCCCATGCATTAATTGATCAAAGAGATTATGTGATCCCAGATGATGTTCAATCGGTATTCCCAGCGGTGGCGGGGCATCGCCTCAAAGCACTAAAAAACCAACATTCGGATTTGCTCGTACAGTCGATACTAAGTTCCGTTGCTGTCATTGAGGGTGCGTAGCCGTGTTGTCGGCGATTAAACAGCGTTTGCGCCTTAGATTTAACCGTTGGATACAAACTCGGTTGCCTGAGCAATCGTCGGTAACTCTCAACCAATCTCGAATATTCATAGTGCCAACGAAACAAGGGCTCATGCTATTGGTTGTGTCGATAGGCTTGCTGCTGCTGGCCATTAATTTTGAAGCTCCACTCAATTTTGCATTGGCATTTTGGCTTATTGCTGTGTTGTTTGTAGCGGTGCAGTTAACTTATCGAAATTTATCTGGGGTAAAATTAACGGCCTTGCCGGGCAGTTTAATTGAAGTCGGCGACTCTACCATTATTCCCATTCAATTGGAGTCTGACTCTAAGAGACCTCGAGGCAGTTTAGAGCTAATTCACCCCAGTTGGGGGGTCGTGCATGTGCATCTCGATAACGGGCGAGGTCATTGTGTTTTGCCTGTTGAAGCAAAAGCACGCGGCCCAGTAAAGTTACCAAGATTTCGAATAGAAAGCCGTTACCCCTTTGGATTAGTTGTGGCTTGGTCTCATATTCAATTATCGGGGTGTGGGTGGGCTTACCCCAATGGAATCGAAGCTCGACGAATTGTTGATAGTGGGCAAGGTAGCTCAGAAGATGATCACTTAGATGATCACCTTTTAATTGCCGGCAGCGAAGATTTTTATCAACTTCAAGAATATGCCCCCGGCGATGCCATCGGTAGGTTGCACTGGCCTTCTTTTTCTAAAGACCTGCTCGTGGTTAAAAAATTCACAAACTATCAACCGGCCGATGAATGGTTAGATTGGTTTCATTACCCCCACTTATCCAATGAAGACAAACTTAAGGCGTTAGCTTATTTAGCCGAGCGGTATGAAAAAGAACAACGAGCATTTGGATTAAAACTTCCCCATTTAGAACTTGAAGTGAACCAAGGTTTTGAGCAACTTCAAAGTGTTAGGCAGGCGTTAGCGGAGTTTGGTTATGAATAATCAAGCTTATATTGCGCCATCGATGCGGGCTTTATCGCGGCAGGCGTTGCAAATTCTGTTCGTCGTTCAATTTATCACCGTATTGCCGTTTTTAGCCGATTTACCGAAGTGGCTACTCTTAGTTCTAGCCTTAGTTGTTGGCTGGCGGTGGCAGGTTATGCACGGTCGTATGCAACGACCACCTAGATTATTAGTTTTAACGGCGATCGTGGCGGGCTTAGCGTCACTTTATTTATCGGGTCTCGATCAATACTCGCTAGATACCGCCGTGGCTTTATGCCTATTAGGATATTTACTTAAGTCTTTAGAAGTATTGCGACGCCGTGATGGCGTCTTTCAAATTTACTTAGGGCTTTTTTTAGCGGGCGTTTATTTCTTATATCACAGTAGCCCTTTATCAATGTTGCTTGTTACTCTGCTGTTGTTTGCAAATTTGTTAGCCTTACAAGCCGTAACTTGCCATGCCGACTTTTCTTGGCGATATGCCCTGCGTCAGTCCACAGTCATTGTTGTTGCAGCCATTCCTGTCATGGTTTTGGGGTATTTATTTTTTCCGCGTATTCCGCCTTTATGGAGCATACCTAATAATGAACGGGGCTCTGTGACCGGTATGACAGATTCGATAACACCTGGAGAAATAGCCGAGCTGGCTCGAAGCGAAAAACCGGCCTTTAGGGTTAATTTCGAGGGCGATGTTCCGCCTAAAAATCTCTGGTATTGGCGAGGTAATACCTTAAGCGAATTTGACGGACGCAGTTGGACGGCTAAATATCGAGCCGGATCTTGGTTGGGGTCAGTTGATAGCGAAACCAGTTTGCCGCAAGCGCAAGAGAGTAGTTGGGATTATTCAATTATTATTGAGCCTACACGTCAGCAGTGGCTGTATTTTATGGACTGGCCAACCCAAGCCTCAGTTAATAATGGTGTACTGCTGCCCGATGCCAGATATGCCTTAACCGCACCGCTAACGCAGGCCATTCAATACAAAGCTAGCAGTGCTCAAGAAGTATCTTGGCCAGCCTTGAGTGATTTCGAACGACAAGAGTATGTGCGGTTGCCAAGCCAAGGAAACGAGGCGCTCAGGCGGTGGGCGCTGTCGTTTAGGGAAGGTAGGCCCGACAATGCCAAGTTTATGGTCGATTTGGCCGACTATATCCGTTCAAACCCTTATTTTTACAGTTTAACACCACCTCAGTATGTGGCATCGGATAGCTTGGCTGATTTCTGGTTGTTGGGTAAGCGTGGATTTTGCAGTCATTATGCGAGTGCGACGGCTTATATATTAAGGGCCGTTGGAATACCAACAAGGTTGGTTGGTGGGTATTTGGGTGGCGTCTACAACGAATCTGCAAACTATATCCAAGTAAGGCAGATGGAGGCGCATGTTTGGGTCGAAGTATGGCTCAATGGTGGGTGGGTTCGTTTTGATCCGACCGCGGCTGTGGCGCCTAATAGGGTTGAGCAATCTCTCGATGATTTGCTCGCTGAAGATCAAGCCAGCGAGCTGCCTATTTTTTCTCGTATGCGTAATCAATTGTCTATGTTGAAATCGGCTTCGCTTTGGTGGGACTCAGTTCAATATCAATGGCAAATAATGGTGCTAGACTATAAAAGCACGCAGGCGATCGGGTGGTTTGAATCGCACTTCGGCCGGTTAACTCCGTGGAAGGCCGCCATGGCTATTATTATTTTTATGGCGTTGATTTCGTTACTGATGGCCTTCAGTTTGGGTTTATTGGTTATCCCTAGGCGGAAAGCGGAGCCGTATCGAAGCCTAGCCAAAATTGAAAAAATATTGGGTAAACGCGAGCCCGATGAGACCATACGTCAGTATTTTGACCGAATGTCGAAAAATAATGACAATTTAACCATTTTGATAAGTTTAGCTGGCCTATTTGAGCGATATCTATATAGTTCGAAACCGAAGAATTTAAAGCTAATTCGTCATTCAGTATTAAGCTTACAAAAACAAAAAAATCGATAAAAACCGTTCGGCTACACTTACAGGTGCACAAGCATTTTAAAGTCGAATCGTGCTTTATTAGCAAATTTTGAAAATACTATTAGAGATCAAATGAATAGTAAATCTGAACAGTTGGCAAATTTAAAGAAGCACTTTGGTCGCCGTGTGCACGAGCAGGCCCGATCGATTGTGAACAGCTGGTCCATATTGGAAGAAGTTCACTGGAGTGAAGGCTGGTTTAATGAATTTATCGGCCTTGCAAAGAAACTTCAAAAACTCTCCAGTCGCTATGATTTCGCCGACCTTACTCAGTCTTCTAGTGCGTTAATCAGCCTATTAGAGCAGTGTTCCCCTGCTCAAGCCCCTAAAACCGATGCGTTAGAGCGGTTAAATGATCAAGTGTCGGCTATTGCTCAAGCATGCTCAAGAGCCAACGATAACGTACCTGTTGAAGAAATGTCGGCAGGGCGAAAACCTGTTTACCTTTGCTTTTCTGACCCGCTACAAGGCAATGTTTTAAAAGAGCAGTTAAGTTTTTTTGGTATTCCGGTGTCTTGTTATCAAGATGCTTCAGAACTAGAGCGATCTATCAGTTATCGTATTCCAGCGGCAATCGTTGTGGACACACAATTTGAAGGGCAGGGAATAGCGGTCGTCACAGCGATACAAAAAGAATTACGCCAGGCGATACCTGTTTTATTTTATGCCAAAGAAGAACCTACTATTGAAGATAGGCTTCAGGTTGTGCGAGCACACGGTGTGGCCTTTTATACGGGGCAACTCGATTTTGGCTTACTGGTAGAGTCCTTAATGGGAATCTACGCCATGCGAAACGAAGCGCACTTTAAGGTTTTAGTGGTCGATGATTCAAAATCACAAGCATTGTACGCCGAAAAAACGTTAAACCAAGCTGGCATATTCACTCGGGCTGTCATTAAACCTCTAGAAGTATTAAGAGCCATTGAAGAATTTTCACCCGATGCTATTTTGATGGACATGTATATGCCTGGCTGCACAGGACCAGAAATTGCTCAGGTCATCCGTCAGCAAACAAAATACGATGCTATACCAATTCTATATCTCTCGGCCGAATCTGATGTCGATAAACAGCTAGATGCCGTAGGGTTAGGGGGCGATGACTTCCTAACCAAACCTGTTCCTAAAGAAGTTCTTATTTCAACCGTTCGTAATCGTTGCCGAAGGCATCGAGGTCTGCGCGACCAGATGGTGCGAGATGGCTTAACAGGCTTGTTTGATCATAATCATATTTTAGAAACACTAAAACAAGAGGTCGGACTTGCTAATGCCAATGCGCAACCTCTGTGCTTTGTTATGATCGACATAGATCGTTTTAAACAGGTCAATGATCAGTATGGTCACTCGATGGGCGACCGTGTCATACGAGCTCTTGCGTTGTATATGAGACAACGATTCCGCATAACCGATACCATCGGTCGCTATGGTGGTGAGGAGTTTGCGTTGGTGCTACCAAATACCAGTGCAGACAACGCAAGGAACTTACTCGAAGAAGTTCGCCACGGCTTCGAACAGCTAGTGCATCAAGATGGTCAACACCAAATTCGGGTGACTTTCAGTTGTGGAATAGCGCAGTTGCAAGATAAAGAAGAAGCAGCGCTCTTGTCGCAACGTGCCGATTTAGCCATGTATAAAGCAAAAGATGCCGGCCGAAACCGAGTGGAAGTAGCAGATTAGTCTTTCCACTCGTACGGTGTTGTTGCAAACCCAACCGATAAGGTGCCTGGACCTAAATTAACGCCGCCAGACAATGACATTGGTGTGGTTATTAATTGGTACTTACGAGCCTTAATCGCAAGTTTTAATTCATTGAAGCCAGCCAGTTTATGAAGTTCTTTTGGATCACCCGCATAGCTGATGCAGACAAAGGGTGATAGCAACCCTTGCTCAACTTTTTCTAGCGTATGAGCCAGTAATTTATTCGCCGCGTTGTTAAATCCGCGTATTTTGGTGACAGGGAAGGTTTTGTCATCTAAGGCCAGCACAATGGGGCTAATATTCAACAAGCTGCCTACTTTTGCACCTAACCAACTTATACTGTTGTCGCCTTTTTTACGGCTGCGTTCTCGCAAGTAAAATACATCGGCAGGCACTTGGTAAGCATGTACGTTAGAACTCAGTGAATCTATTATTCTGCGAAGTTTTGTTCCGCCGATGCCTTTGTCGATCAAGGCTAAAGTGTGGGCAGCCAAAACAGCTTGGCCTGTAAAAACCGTGCGACTGTCTTGAACTCGAATGCTCACATTTTGGCTGGCATAGCGTTTCGATAATAAAGTGGCAGACTCAACAGCGTTCTCGTAAGTTGGGCTGCGCACACGATTAACCGTTTGAATGACTAAATCGGTGTGCCCATTTGCAATGGTTTGCTCAAGAATTCGAGTAATGTCTTTTGTAGAGGTTGGTTGAGATTCACTGTCATGATCTTTATTTAAGATCGCACTTTCATACATGCTAATGGTTTGCTCAGGATCTCTAAAGTCTTGAAGTATATTCTTGTCATAAATTATGGTCGCTGGTAGCAATTGCACATTTTTCTTTTCGATAAGTGCCTTCGGTAAATCGCACGCAGAGTCGACGATGAGAGTAGTCATGAAGGTAGCGGCCTTTGTTATTTTTTTATCCAATGAGAGTTTATCATTGGGTTGAACGATCTAAAAATTAGCATTTTCGACATTAAAGCGTTATTTGTGTGTCGGTACAACCAAAAATAGAACCCTCGACAATAAATAATTTTCATTTTTGTTCTATATTTATTGGTTGGTTTCGGTATAAGTTTCCGTAAATTAGCTACATTTTGAGAAATAATTGCCCTTCGGAATACAGTTTTGCTGGTTTTGTTGTAATTAAATACCATTCCCCTGATTGCAATTGTTGAGTTGAATAAATTGGCAATTAAATGCTGACAAACTATCTTATATCGACTCAAAGCCTTCTATATAGTGGCCTACCTATTAGCCTATCGGCACAAAATTCAAGACAATTTCGATTAATTTGTAATTTTCGCTTACGAGGAACTACTGTGAATAAGGCCGCTGTTGATCAAACCCTATTGCGTTGGCAAGAAAAGGAAGCACTTGCAGAATCAATGATCCCAATTATTGGTCGCTTGTACCGTAACAATAATGTGATTACTTCGATTTTTGGTCGCCAAATCATCAATCAGTCGACGATGGGATTATTAAAAACTCATCGCTTTGTGAAGCAGTTAGAAGGGCACGAGCTTTCATTAAATGAATCTCTCGCCGTTTTAGAATTACTCAATGAAATGAACCTTGGTGAAGCTCATATCGATGTGGGTAAGCTTGCGCTTAAGCACAAGCAGCAACCAATGGGCACGCCATTGCGCAGTTTTTTAAAGGACGAATTAACCGACATTATCGATAAATTCGACCCAAATCGACGTTACCAAGAAAGCCCTAAAGATGTTGTGTTATACGGTTTTGGCCGTATTGGACGTTTGTTAGCCCGTATTTTAATAGGCAAAGCGGGTGGTTCTCCACTTCGATTGCGCGCTATTGTGGTACGAAAAGGTGGAGCCGAAAATGATTTGGTAAAACGCGCCAGCTTACTGCGTCGCGATTCAATCCACGGCAGTTTTGAAGGCACCATTAAAGTCGATGAAGAAAACAGCTGCTTAATAGTCAATGGCACCGCAATTCAGGTGATTTACGCCAGTTCTCCTTCGGAGATCGATTACACCACCTACGGAATAAACAACGCACTTATCGTTGATAACACAGGTATTTGGCGTGATGAAGATGGTTTGTCTCAGCACTTGGCTTGTAAGGGCGCTGCAAAAGTTCTTTTAACGGCACCTGGTAAGGGCGACATTAAAAACGTTGTTTTCGGTATTAATAATGCCGATGTTGGAAGCGATGAAGCGATCGTTTCGGCGGCTTCCTGTACTACGAACGCCATTACGCCAGTACTTAAAGTATTAGAAGATAAGTTTGGTATTGAGCATGGTCACGTAGAAACAGTTCACTCTTATACCAATGACCAAAACTTGATTGACAACTATCACAAAGGCGGTCGTCGTGGACGCAGTGCGCCATTAAATATGGTGATCACTGAAACGGGTGCAGCGAAAGCGGTAGAAAAGGCTTTGCCGGCCTTAAAAGGTAAGTTGTCGGGCAGCTCTATTCGTGTTCCAACTCCTAACGTTTCCTTGGCCATTTTAAATTTAACGCTTAAGAATGAAACAGACTTAAAAGAGCTAAATGACCATTTACGTGAAATGTCACTCTATTCTGATCTTTCTAAGCAGATCGATTTCACTAACTCACCGGAAGCCGTTTCTAGTGACTTTGTTGGCAATCGTAAAACAGGGATCGTGGACAGCACCGCAAATATAGTCGACGGTAAACGTATTGTTTTATATGTTTGGTACGATAACGAAGCGGGTTACAGTGCTCAGGTTGTTCGTTTAATCTCGCAAATGGCGGGTGTACATTACACTCACTATCCAAAGTAAAAGCCTCAAACTAAGCGCGTCTATTGGTTCTCATTAGGCGCGACTGTCGCTATAATGCCGGTCTTTATTTAATTGCAAAAAGAGACTGGCTTCTATTATGAAAATTCGTACGCGTATTGCGCCTTCACCAACGGGTGACCCTCATGTAGGCACGGCTTACATTGCTTTATTCAATAAGGTTTTTGCGCAAAGCCAAGGCGGCGAATTCATACTTCGTATTGAAGATACAGACCAGGCCCGTTCTACTCCAGAATCGGAGCAAGCCATTCTCGATAGCTTAAAGTGGCTGGGATTAAACTGGGCAGAAGGTCCTGATGTCGGTGGAGAGTATGGGCCGTATCGACAGTCTGATCGTAAAGATATCTACAAAAAATACACTCAACAATTGGTCGATGAAGGTCATGCATTCCCTTGTTTCTGTACATCTGAGCGTTTAGATGCGTTGCGTGAAGAGCAGCGAGAAGCCGGTACCGACATAGGGTACGATGGTCATTGCATGCACCTAGACGCATCGGAAGTCGAAGACAAAATAGCCGCTGGCGAAAGCCACGTTATTCGCATGAAGGTACCAGACGAGGGCGTTTGTGTTGTCGATGATCTGTTACGCGGTAAAGTTGAAATCGACTGGAAACAGATCGACATGCAAGTGTTGATGAAGTCTGATGGTTTGCCAACCTACCATTTAGCCAGTGTAGTCGATGATCATCTGATGGAAATCAGCCACATCATGCGTGGTGAAGAATGGATTTCATCAACGCCTAAGCAGATTGCTTTATATCAGTACTTTAATTGGCAGCCACCCGTGTATGTGCATTTACCGCTATTACGCAACGCCGATAAATCTAAGTTAAGCAAACGAAAAAACCCAACTTCAATTACTTACTATCGTGAGTTGGGTATTTTGCCAGAGGCTTTGGTTAATTTTTTAGGCATGATGGGTTGGACGCAGCCAGACGGTGCGGAAATATTCACCGTAGATGACATGGCAGCTACCTTTGATGTTTCGCGTATTTCTTTAGGTGGACCGGTTTTTGACCAAGAAAAATTGAATTGGTTAAATGGTAAGTACCTGCGTGAACTTCACACGCCTGAGCAGTTGTTGCAAAAACTCGTAGATTGGAAGTTTAATGCTGAGTTTGCAACGCAATTAATGCCGTTAGCGCAAACCCGTGCTGAAACTCTAGGCGATATTGCTCCGCTGTTAAGCTTCTTCTTTGCGGGCAACCCTGCTATTACTGAATCGAGCTTTGATGGTTTTAAGTTAGAAGGTGACGAGCTTAAACGCGTATTACAGTTGATCCTTTGGAAGCTGGAGGCGCAGCGGCATTGGGAAAAAGACAATATTTTCGCCGATGTTAAGACCATAGCTGAACATTGCGAGCTTAAGTTTAAAGATGTGAATGCACCTTTATTCGTGGCTATTACGGGTTCAACGGCTTCTGTTTCGGTCATGGATGCCATGGCTATTCTAGGGCCCGATATGACCCGTGGTCGTATTCGCCATGCGCTTACTGTTTTAGGTGGGTTGGGCAAGAAGAAGCTTAAGTCTCTAGACAAAGAGTTTCGTCAAATCGCTAATCCGTTAGATTAATTTCACTAAGCTATTGAATTAATTAGGAAAACAGTTGACAGGACGGGCGGCAATTATTAATATCCCGCCTGTCCAGATTGAGGGGCTATAGCTCAGCTGGGAGAGCGCCTGCATGGCATGCAGGAGGTCTGCGGTTCGATCCCGCATAGCTCCACCAAATTCTAAAAGCACGTAATTAATACGTGCTTTTTTTATGCCTAGAAGAAAGTCGACAGCGGGATCGAACCTAATCGGGTTCGTTCGGAATGCCGCACCACCCGCATAGCTCCACCAAATTCTAAAAGCACGTATTTATTACGTGCTTTTTTTATGCCTAGAAGAAAGTTGAAAGCGGGATCGAACCTAGTCGGGTTCGTTCGGAATGCCGCACCACCCGCATAGCTCCACCAAATTTAAGAAGCACGTATTCATTACGTGCTTTTTTTATGCCTAAAAACCAGCGCCAAACTCGCTTTGATGGCTGGCTTTAGCTCCACGGGTCGCTGTTCGTGCATCCTGCACCGCTCAACTTCGCCATCCATGGCTCAGATGCCCGCTCCACTAAAGCCACCCACCAAAGCTAATTTCACTGGGTTAAGTAGGTGTGTTCGAAGCAAAGCGAAGACGCGACCATTCTGGCATCAAGCTTCGCTTTGATGGCTGGCTTTAGCTCCACGGGTCGCTGTTTGTAAATCTGGTAATGCTAAAGTTACCTTGCGAAGCTAATTCCTTCGACGATTGCTAGTCAGTTGGTGAAAGTTTGATATAATGCCGCAAATTCGACTAGAGCCCTGTCATGGCGAACCCTTTATATCGGAAAAACATCGTTTCTATCTCTGACCTTTCTAAGTCTGATCTCGAATTAATTGTCCAATTAGCCCAAAATTTTAAACACAAAGGTGCATCGCCGTATTTGGCCAGTAAGGTTATTGCGAGCTGTTTTTTTGAAGCGTCGACTCGAACTCGGTTGTCGTTTGAAACAGCTGTGCAAAGGCTGGGGGGGAGTTTAATAGGCTTCTCTGACGGTGCTAATACGTCGGTTAAAAAAGGTGAAACCTTAACGGATTCAATCCACATGATTTCATCGTACGCTGATGCCATTATCATGAGGCACCCAAAGGAAGGGTCAGCGCGACTTGCTTCTGAGGTTTCTACGGTTCCGATCATTAATGGCGGTGATGGTGCCAACCAACATCCTACTCAAACTTTGTTGGATCTTTTCACAATTTCAGAGTGCCAGGGTAGGTTAGATAACTTAACCATAGCCTTTGTCGGCGATCTTAAATACGGGCGTACTGTGCACTCCTTGGCTCAGGCTTTGTCTTACTTTAAGCCGACTTTTTTGTTCGTTGCGCCCGATGTTCTCTCTATGCCTGGATACATTCTTGAAGGGTTGGAGCAGCATGATATAACCGTGAAGAATGTGAATTCTTTAGAAGAGGCTGTCGAGCAGGTTGATATTTTGTACATGACACGTGTTCAAAAGGAACGCTTTGACCCAACAGAATACATGCATATAGCCTCTCAATATGTGTTAACGGAGAGCATGTTAAAAAACGCTAAGCCAAATATGAGGGTAATGCACCCTTTACCTCGGGTAGATGAAATTCACCCTGATGTTGATTCAACTAAGCATGCTTATTACTTCGAACAAGCCGAAAATGGAGTTTACGCTCGCCAAGCTCTGCTGGCCTTAGTGATGAATGAAACCATAAAGGAGATTGATCATGCGTGAGACAATGGCTGTTGAGGCGATTACAGAAGGCACGGTGATTGATCACATTCCTGCGGGTCAGGGCTTGAATATTTTGGCAAGAATTCAAAAACGTAATCCGGATGCTCGCTTAACCGTGGGGCTTAACTTACCTTCTAAAGGCAGTGGTTTAAAAGACATCGTTAAAGTAGAGGGTTGGTTGTTTTCTGAACAGGATGCAGCGGAGATGGCCTTATATGCGCCTTCCGCTACGGTAAATATTATCACCAATTACAAGGTTGATAAAAAATTTCAAATTGGCTTACCTGAGCACTTTGTCGGTATTTTTGAATGCCCGAACTCTAATTGCATCAGTCATAGTGAGCCAACAGCAACGCGTTTTAGCGTGAGGCGAAAATCGGATCAAATAGCGTTGCGTTGTCACTATTGCGAGCGCAGTTTTTCAGACGCTCTGTTTAAGCACTAAATTACTGATTTATCAGCGATTTTAATCGATAATCTGTTGCTTATTTCATCATCATCTTTATAGTTAAAGGCTTTGCAAACCGACTTAGCCTTGGGAGAATATTCGGTTCATGGACACCTTGAACAAACTTCATAACGACGCATTGAGCGCTGTTACAGCAGCTGAGACTGCGCAAGAATTAGACGATCTTCGAGTTAAGTACTTGGGGAAGAAGGGCGAAATTACGTCGTTGTTAAAGACTTTAGGTAAGCTGTCTGCTGAAGAACGTCCAGCCGCCGGAGCCAAAATCAACGAAGTAAAAGAAGCTGTCTCTGCCGCTATCAACGAACGAAAAGCGAAAATAGAGCAAGAGGCACTTGCTGCTAAGCTTGCCAGCGAAAAGGTTGATGTGACTGCTCCCGGTCGTCGTCAATCTTTTGGTGGCCTACATCCGGTAACCATGACTCTGCGACGCATGGAATCGTTTTTTACCAATATTGGTTACGATATCGCCACGGGCCCTGAAATTGAAGACGATTATCACAATTTCGAAGCGCTGAATATTCCTTCGCATCACCCTGCGCGTGCTATGCACGATACGTTCTATTTTGATGCGAAAACTCTTTTGCGTACGCATACGTCACCCGTTCAAGTTCGAACAATGGAAGCAGGCAAGCCGCCTTTCCGTATTGTTTGTCCTGGTCGTGTGTATCGTTGCGATTCAGATTTAACCCACAGCCCTATGTTCCACCAAATGGAAGGGTTGATGATCGATGAAAAAGTCAGTTTTGCTGATTTAAAAGGCACCATTGAAGAGTTTTTGAGAGTGTTCTTCGAAAAAGAATTGCCGGTCCGTTTCCGCCCGTCTTATTTCCCGTTTACGGAGCCGAGTGCGGAAGTCGATATTGCTTGTGTGATGTGTAATGGCGAAGGTTGCCGAGTGTGCAGTCAAACAGGTTGGTTAGAAATTTTAGGGTGCGGCATGGTGCACCCAGAAGTATTAAAAGCTTCAGGAGTTGACCCTGAGAAGTATCAAGGTTTTGCCTTTGGTATGGGCGTTGAACGTATGGCTATGCTGCGTTATGGCGTTAACGATTTACGATTGTTCTTTGAGAACGATTTAAAATTCTTGGGTCAATTTAACTGAAACGGTAAGGAACAGAGTCAATGAAAATCAGTGAAAAGTGGTTGCGTCAGTGGGTCAATCCAGCGATTACCGCTCAGGACATGATGGATCAAATTACAATGGCCGGTTTGGAAGTGGATGGGTTTGAACCCGTTGCTGAAAACTTTTCTGGTGTTGTTGTAGGTGAAATTTTAACGGCAAAGCAGCATCCAAATGCCGATAAACTGCAAGTTTGTGAAGTATCTAACGGTAGCGAAACCGTTCAAGTCGTGTGTGGCGCGCCAAACGCTCGTGCGGGTTTAAAAGTAGCTTTTGCCCAAGTAGGGGCGGTTTTACCTGGCGATTTTAAAATTAAAAAAGCCAAGTTACGTCAAGAAGAAAGCAACGGCATGTTGTGCAGTGAAAAAGAGCTCGGGCTGTCAGAAAGCCACGATGGCATTATGGAGTTAGCTGCAGATGCGCCTTTAGGCGAAGACCTGCGTATTTATTTTGATTTAGACGATATCGCTATTGATATCGATTTAACACCGAACCGTGCCGATTGTTTAAGTGTTGCCGGTATTGCACGTGAAGTTGGTGTTTTAAATGATATCGCTGTTGAAGCACCCTCAATAGTGGCTGTTAAGCCAAGCCACGATGAAGTATTCGAGGTTGAGTTGGCCGATGGCAAAGGTTGCCCGCGTTATGTAGGGCGAGTGCTAAACGATGTAGATGTATCAGCCACTACGCCGTTGTGGATGGTCGAAAAGCTGCGCCGTGGTGGCATTCGTTCAATTGACCCAGTCGTTGATGTAACCAACTACGTGATGCTTGAACTCGGCCAGCCAATGCATGGTTTCGATTTAGACCAGCTAAATGGCAAAATTGTGGTTCGAAAAGCGCAAAAAGGCGAAAAAATCACCTTGCTAGATGGCCAAGAAATGACTCTAACGCCCGATATTTTGGTCATCGCGGATGAATCTGGTCCGCTGGCAATGGCCGGCATTATGGGTGGAGAAAACAGTGGCGTTTCGGCAAGTACTAAACGGGTTTTCTTAGAAAGTGCCTTCTTTGCGCCAATTGAAATAGCCGGTAAAGCGCGAGCTAATGGCCTTCATACCGATTCAAGCCATCGTTTTGAGCGCGGCGTTGATTATTCAGGCCAAGAGCGAGCTGTTGAGCGTGCAACGGCACTATTGGTCGATATTTGTGGAGCCAAGCCTGGTCCATTAGTGGTTCGTGAAGACACCTCAAATGTACCTGCGGCCGCTGAGATTGAACTTTACAGCGATACAGTCACAAGCAGCCTAGGCATGGCGTTAGAAGATTCTGTGATTAAGCAGATTTTAATAGGCTTAGGGTTTGAATTAGTCAGCGAAAAATCAGGTTACTGGAAAGTTAAAGCACCCACTTGGCGTTTTGACATGGCTATTCAGGCAGACTTAATTGAAGAAATTGCCCGTATCTATGGGTACAACAAACTTCCGGTAACAGCGCCAACAGCGGCATTGAAGCCTCAAGGTAAAAAAGAGCAGCAAGTTGATACTAACGCCTTAGTTGATCGCATGGTGTCTTTAGGGTACCAAGAAGCCATAACCTACAGCTTTGTAGAGCCAGATATACAAAAAGCCATGTTCCCTAAACTAGAGAGCATTGCATTAGCAAACCCTATTTCAGCTGATATGGCGGTAATGCGGGTATCATTGTGGCCCGGATTGTTAAAAGCGGCACAACATAACTTGAACCGCCAAGCCGATCGTATTCGCCTGATTGAAACAGGCCAGCGCTTTATTCAAGAAGAAAAGGGCTTAGAGCAAATCGATATGTTATCGGGTGTTGTTTCTGGCTCTCGATTGGCGAAAGGCTGGTATGAAAATGGTGAACTGGTCGATTTTTATGATGTAAAAGGCGATTTAGAACAGCTATTATCCGCGATCAAAGGGGTGTCTTTTGACTTTGTTCCAGGAACGCATTCCGCTTTACATCCTGGCCAATGTGCTAGAATTGAGCGTGAAGGCAAGTTAGTTGGGTATGTAGGCGCTTTGCACCCATCCTTGGCTAAACAGTTTGGTATTAAACAAAGCGTTTTCTTGTTCGAATTGCGACTAGATCGAACGTTGACTGCTGAGCTCCCTGAATTTACGCCATTGTCGAAATTTCCATCAACTACACGAGATTTAGCCGTAGTGGTAGATGAAGAAAGCCCAGTCGAGGATGTGCTCAGTAGCGTTAGGGAAATGGCGGGTGAAGACCTAATTAGCCTCAACCTATTTGACATATATCGTGGCAAAGGTATTGATTCTAAACGAAAAAGCCTTGCAATGGGCTTGACGTGGCAGCATCCTTCACGCACTCTTACAGATGAAGAAATAAATCGATTCATGGAATCGATCATCAACACCCTGCAGACCAGACATGATGCTGTGTTAAGGGGATAACAAGAAAAAGTAAGCTAAGGAGCCCTTTAATGGCGCTGACGAAAGCTGAAATGGCAGAGCGTTTGTACGACGAATTAGGTCTTAACAAGCGAGAAGCGAAAGAAATGGTCGAGATTTTCTTTGAAGAAATTCGTGAAAGTCTCGTCAATAATGAGCAGGTGAAGTTATCGGGGTTCGGTAACTTCGACCTACGGGACAAGCGGCAGCGTCCTGGAAGGAATCCAAAAACAGGCGAAGAAATCCCTATTTCTGCTCGTCGTGTGGTGACTTTTCGACCTGGCCAAAAACTTAAAGTGACCGTCGAAGCCTATGCTGGAACCGAGCCAGAATGATGAACTCCCGGTAATTCCGGGGAAACGTTATTTTACCATTGGTGAAGTAAGTGAATTATGCGCCGTAAAGCCGCATGTTCTACGTTATTGGGAGCAAGAGTTCCCACAGTTAAGCCCTGTAAAGCGCCGTGGTAATCGACGCTATTATCAGCGTGAAGACGTCGTTTTGATCCGCCAAATTCGCCATCTTTTGTACGAAGACGGTTATACCATTGGTGGTGCTCGTCAAAAATTATCAGAACCTGAAGACGCTGAAGCGGTTCAGCAACAGCATCAAGCCCTGATTCGAGAAATGATTGACGAACTTGAAGCGGTACTTGAGTTATTAAAAATCAGCTAATCTGAAGAAAACCTTTTATTTTTCAATAAGTTAAATTAGAATCTCCGTATCGGGTATTAGCGCAGTCTGGTAGCGCACCGTTCTGGGGGAGCGGTGGTCGTCGGTTCAAATCCGGCATACCCGACCAAATTATTCTTTCAAAATCAGCAGCTTAGAGCTGCTTTTTTTGTGCCTGAAATAACTCACTCAATATTCTCTACGTTTTGCAAAGTTATTCGAGGACGTTTGGCCAGTTCTTATCCGCTTCAGCGATAAACGCTTCTTTTTGCTGTAACCATTGTGACTGTATTTTTTGGCTGTAGTTTAAGTAGAGCTTACCTTCATGGATCGTAAATTGTGTTGGATCTACTCCGGCAACGCTATTTTTTGCAACAGCATAAGCGCAATAGCCGCCATACTGAGGGGCATAAGTTTCGGGTGATGCCACGAATAAAGCTTTATTCTCGGCGCTGCTAAATAACCAACTAGCGCCTTGCCATTCAAAAGAGAGTGAAGTGTCTCCTTTTATAGCTTTATTGAGTGTGAAATAGGCCACACTGTCATAGCCTTTTATCGCTAAATTATTATGCCAAGGTGTGTAAATTGCATCCGCAGCAAATGCAGTAGAAAAACCGATATAACTCAATAAAAATAGCATTTTTAGTTTTAGATTTTTCATAACGAGGCTCCTAAGCAGTCTTTTGGTAGTTGTATGTCGAAGGTGCAACGCCGATTGAGTCGGGAATGGAATGGCCATGTAATTTAGCTAAAAGCGCGGCGTAAGCTAGGTGGTGAACGGTGTGGTTGATCAGGTACAACAATTCGCGTTCGGCGGTCGATTCAATCGTAACGTTCGTTGGCCTACCAAGCTCCGTATCAGAGATGACCTTAATAACCTGTTTATCTAGATCTAGGTTCTTCAACCACAGGATAAAGTGGTTTGTTGATTCCAAAGCAAGAGGTCTTTGAAATTCTACTTGTGAGTCACGTGAACGATCATTGAAATTGATAAGCTGAGTTGGTAACCCACGCTCGAGACACTGATAGTGATCAAGAATATGCCTAACATGTTTACCAATGCTCGAAGGAGCATTAGGCAGAGTGCATTTATAGGTTTCGTCGTGGCAACAGGTTACGAATGTCATAACCTGTTTTAGAACGGCGATATTCGCTTTAATTAACTCGTTCATTTTGCTCCCAATGTTGTTTAAAGAGTTCAGCGCCTTCCTTGGTAAGGTAGCGATTTAAATAGCGTTCTGGCATTTGGTGCAAATCAACCAAGATGAGACCATCGAGTGAATCATTGAAACCACGATTAATGGAAAACCCAATGAATTTACCGTTCAGAGCAACATAGTGGCGAAGCAATACCGGGACTGTTTTACCGGGCTCACATAAGCCAACCAGTTTATTGAATACAGCAATATCTTGAATGGCCGCAAGCATCGCCTTTGTCCAAATTTTGTTTTTCACTTTTAGCGGCACCAGTGGCTTAACATCGTCTAAAAATCGCTGCTCTGCTCTATAGCTTTCCATCATGGCATCCGATATAAATGCTCGAGCCATGGTGCTGTGTTCTGAAGAAATACTGACGCAACCAAAGAGTTTTGAGTACTGCGGATGCTGAGCAACAAACCGTCCGATGCCTCGCCAGAGCAAGTCTAATGCAGAAGGGTGGCGTTGATAGGCTTGGGTCACAAAAGATCTCCCCACTTCCAGAGCACAACCAAACTTCTCCATATAACGTTCATCAAATTTGTACAGACTGCGACTGTATAAGCCAGAGACTCCTTGTTGCGCTATGATTTTATCTGTCTTACCTAAGCGATAGCCGCCAACAATGGCGTTGTTTTTATGATCCCAAACAAATAGGTGAAGGTAATGTTTATCGTACTGATCATGGTCATAAGGGTTGCCTGTACCTTCTCCGGCGGCTCGGAAGGTAATTTCACGTGCTTCGGCAAGAGCAAAAAAAACTGAATTCAACTCTTTAAACGGTGCGCAATAAACGCTAAATTCAGATTTTCTTAGCAACTGGAATGGAGCTAAATGCTCGATATCATTCAATAGTTGGCTTTGTTTAATACTGCTTTTGACCTCGGAAACGGGGGCTAGTTTTTTGCTTATCGATTGTTTCGTTGCCGCTAAAAAATAGGTCGACATTCTGAGCTGTAAAGTAAGGGCTTGCGCAGAGGCAGACTTAGCGCACTCCTTTTCGCTAAGCCGTTTGCCAATCGTCATTTTAAGATGAGATCCAATTTTGTTGCTCAATTGGCGTGGCAATAACAACGTTCGTAAGCGCTTGTGAATTAACCCCGCAGCATAAAAGTAAGCAGGGTTCCTACCATGTATATAAATGGGTAGGCATGAAGCGCGGTGCTTTAGTGCAAGCCTTCCTACCATGCTGTTCCAACTTTTATCTTGAATAGAAAAATTGTTCCACCTTGCGGCACTGACCTCACCGGCGGGAAATACTATGAGTACACCGCCGCGAGCTAAGTGTTTATCGGCATGGCGAACGCTTTGTAAGTTATGTGCGGTGGCATTTTTTGAAAACACATCAACGCCTAGAAATACGTCATGAAACTCCGGAATACTGGAAAGCATTTGGTTGGTTAATACTTTAGTGTCTGGTCGAACAGACAAGACCGCGCGGGTAAGGGCGACACCATCCAAGCCACCAAATGGGTGGTTAGCAACAACAATTACAGGTCCAGATTCTGGTAGTTCTTCATTTAATGAAGATCCTTGCTGGGTTACCTGAACCTTAAGCGAGGTTAGCGTATAATCTAAAAACTGTTCAGAAGTTAAATTCTCGCGACGAGAATCGTATGCAGATATAAGTGGCTGTAAACCCAGTGCCTTTTCTAACGTAGCAGCTATAAATTTAGAATGAATAGGCACACGAAATGGATTTGTGTCTTTCATATTAATCCGTCTCCGGGTAGGTGAGAGTTAATTCCTTTTCTAAGCGCCAACGCCTTACTAACTCGCCGATAGTTGGAGTTTTTATACCTTGCTTTCGAATTAGTGATCCAATTCTAAAAAGCGTTTTATATTGAAAGAGCAGTGAAGATATCGCCTGTGAAAACGATGTGTTTGAATCCCAAATATGTAACGATTCAGAGCTGGCCGTATTAATTTCAACAATTTGTAAGGTCTTTCCGGCCTGCAAAGACGAAGAGTCTTTAAACTTGATATCTAAGCGACCATAGTGAAAGTTGGGAAGATCCTGCATGAGCGAATCAACGGCGAGGGTAAGCTCAGGTGTTATAAATTGTGCCGCATCTTTGAATACAGCTCCTCGACAATGACTGGCCGAAAAAACCAATTTATAGGGTTCGCCTTTTGGTATGATTTTTTCCCAGGAGTCCTTATGCCTTTTTTCGTAAAGGTGCTTTAATTCCCTTGCGCGTCTATCTTGATCTATTAGCTGTGCCAGTGTGTGTTGGCCATCACCAACAATGTAAGGGCTGTATTTCAGTGCCAATGAGATAATTTTTCCCGTTGTTTGGCCCGGCTCGCGAACATAAAAAACCCCCGCTTCCGGTTCGTAGTCGGCCAATTGTTGTATCATGCAATTTGCCCCTGCAGGGTAGCAAGACAAACAGGTTGAAAGCTGATCGGCGCTATGAATTAACTTAACGCCCGCGCCACGACAACCAATATCGGGTTTACACACAAAAGGGTAGGCTAATTTACGCGCTTTTAATTTTGCCTCAATGGAGTCAATTTGTTCCGAAATAGGGTGTGTAGAAACGGTATACGTAAACCAAGGCAATATATGGGCTTTTAGTAAAGGCCCTGCCTGAGCGAGTAATTCACTTTTGGGGACACCCACCATTCCAGATAAGGGTAGGTTAGGGTTTGCTATTAACGGAAGGGTTAGAGAGCGATGTCGTATAGAAAGCAGTAGCCATTGAATTAAGACGGGTAGGTACATTGCCCACGTGGGCCAAAACTCAAAAAAAGAGGTTGGTTTTGGTCCTTGCTGTAATGGCGGCATGCCATCGCATACATAAGGTTGGTTCTTAACGATAGACATAACAGGTCTTTCTTATTTGTGGTGTTAAATAAGTAGACCTTGTTAGTTTTTAAAAGTTCCAGACTATTTTAGCGCGGAATTTAGCAATTTGATGTGGTTTAGAATTTCGATGCCGGCATCGGTAAGGTAGCCACCATCCGGAGAGTCGGTAAAGCCTTTCTCATACAGTCGCTTGGCCGCTTGTTGGACATTTGATTCAGCATCGCTGTGAATTTTCAAACCAGCCATAATGGTATCGGAAGGGAATTGAAGTAATAAGTTAATTTCATCGAGCTTTTCTGCACTAAGAGACATATAGGATCCTTTTTATTTATTAATAGTGTGAACCTAAATTCAGCATAGCGTAATTGAATAAGAAAAGCTCGACTGGCTTACCACCTATTTCATGTTAATCTAACCTTTCGCTTCGTGATAAGCCCATTCTAGCCACGGCAGCATGGCTTCAATGTCACTTTGCTCTACGGTTGCTCCTGCCCATATGCGCAACCCAGCTGGAGCGTCTTTATAAGAACCAATATCGTATGCAACACCCTCATTGGCAAGTAGGGAGATCATTAATTTGATTTTTTCTGGTGGTAAATCAACGGTAAAGCAGACACTGGTATTGGATCGAATCGCCTTTTCTTGAGTTAAGAAGTGAAGCCAAGGCGTTTGTTCGACAAATGCCTCAAGCGACTTTAAGTTAGCAAGTGACTTTTCAATGGCTTGCTGAGTTCCGCCAATAGATTCTACCCAAGATAAAGCGTCTAAATAATCTGCAACACATAGCATAGAAGGGGTATTAATTGTTTCACCTCGGAATATACCTTCATTTAGCTTGCCATTGGTGGTTAGCCTAAATAGCTTTGGCAAGGGCCAAGGTGGCGTATAGGTTTCTAGCCTCTTTACAGCGCGTGGCGAAAGAATAAGCATGCCATGAGCGCCTTCGCTGCCAAGAACCTTTTGCCAAGAAAAAGTGACAACATCTAGCTTGTGCCAAGGTAATTCCATGGCAAACACGGCAGAAGTAGCATCACAAATGGTTAAGCCCTGGCGGTCATCCGCAATCCAGTCTCCATTTGGCACCTTTGCTCCAGAGGTTGTGCCATTCCAAGTAAAAATAACATCATGCTCAAAATTTGCTTGGTCTAAATTAGGAAGAGTGCCATAGTCAGCCGTAATAGTTCGTACGTTATCTAGTTTTAGCTGGTTGGTCACATCGTTTATCCAGCCTTTGCCAAATGACTCCCAGCCGAAAATATCAACAGGGCGTTCACCGAGCATCCCCCACATAGCCATTTCCATTGCGCCCGTATCAGAACCAGGAACAATGCCTACACGCCAGCCTTCGGGTAAGCCCAGCAATTCAGCGGTTTTTAGGCAAACTTTAGACAATACATCTTTACCCGCGCCGGAGCGGTGCGACCGACCTAACACAGATATATCGAGAGCATTTATGTTGTAACCAGGCCGTTTACTGCACGGCCCAGAAGAAAAGTTTGGATTGTTAGGTTTAATGCTTGGCTTCATTGGGTCATGGATCCACATTACTTATTGATCGGAACAGTACTAGGCCTGTTAATGAATATCACTAATGGTACGATATTGAACAGAATTGAGCATTATTTATTGCAGTGGTTTTTATGGGAGAGTGTTTTTCATTATTAACAAGGCATTGCCTTTATCGGTGTTTAAGCGTGGTGAGTTGAATTAGTGGCTTTGGTGAGCTCGCTGTTTAACCAATGTAGCGCCTCTTTTTTATCAGAAAATGTCTTTATATTTTGATCTTTTCTAGATTCAACTAAAGAATCTAATATTTTTAACTGGAGGTTAGATTTAAAGAGCATAGCCTTCGCAACCATGTATTGAGAGTTCACCCATTGGTTAAATTCTTCAAGTGCTTGGTAAGCTTCTGGTGTGCCGCCCTGTATGTTTTTGTCGTCAATCAAGACGGCAAAGGGTTCGCCATTAAATGATTCAATGACTTTACGTTGTTTGCTTAATCCGCTAGTTATACCTTCTAGATTAAATTGGCCGAAATAAGAAACCTGTAAAATGCGGCCACTTACGGATATTTCTGTTTGACCATGTGGTTGATTAATCATTGTGAGCCTAAAAGGATTTTATTATTTTTAGATTAGGGTATATGACGAGTGCCTACTAATGCAAATTGTAATTTCTACCAACGCTTTCTGGGCTTAAATGAATTTCGCGCGTGACCTAACGTACGTTCACCTTTAAATTCAATATCTACTATAAACGTCTTCTCAATTAAAACGTCCCCGTCAAGCTCAAGTACCATACGCCAATGGCCGAGCTTTGTATTTAAAGGCTGCCATAAGGTATCGCCTAAATAAAAATCCCAATCATTATTGCGAACGTAAACATTGCCCGTAAAAGGTTCAAGGATGGTTCCATGTTCATCAGGAATATCGGGATGATAGATAATATAACTGAATTTTAAGCCTTTGGCTTTTTTAAAGTTGGCGATGAACCCAAATTCAATGTTTTCACGAGCAGGAATGTCGGTAGTCACCTCAATGAGCTTTGGTAGTTGTTTACTTTTTTCATCCCACTGAGTGTAAATACCATGGTGCAGTAGCGTACAGCTAAATTTTGATCGTTTCATAATATCGCTGCGCCTTGATCATGTTTAAAAAATTGATGAATGAAGATGTTATCAATCAAGTCAGTATAGTCAACCGAGTAAAGCCGTTAACATCGGCACTTTTTTGGTTCATTTTGACCATATAAACTCTAACCATGCTCGAAAATAAGGCACTATTGAACGTTGTAAAAAACCTATTCACTAATTCTTACTGTAAATATGCTGTCGGTATAGTAATTGCTGTACAAATGAATGCACCACAAGCAATACCTTCAATTGTTAGCTCGTAACTACAAGAGAAAAAACCAATGATGTACAGCAAAGCTATTATTGATCTTATTAGGGAAACTCGCCGCCGAGTTTCAAGTGAGAAAAAACCCAGTATTAAATTAGCGAACCCCGAAGTCTTTGATGAACTCAATGAAATTTATCACCATACTAGCGATGCTATTTTGAAAGCGCTTGTTAAAGAACTTTTCCATTTAATGGGTGGAGATTGGCCCGAAAAACTCAAACCAACCGTTCAGTCGAGTGGAAGATTCTATCGAGGTGTAGAAATTCCGGTGGCTGATCTGAAAGAAAAAGTACAGGCGCCCAAGCAACTGCCAAAACGAATTTATAGGGGGCAAGCTATTCCGGATTAATGCTAGCCCTCTCGTTCTAAAATATCTTCGTTGATACTTAGAGAGTGTAGTTCTATAAATTGCTGAGCCATAGCGATTGATAAGGTACTAATGTTAAAGTGCTTTTCGTATTGTTCAATTGATCCCCTGAAATTAGATCCCGCCAGGCAACACCTTCAATTAAATTCAATTCATGGAAAGATAAACTCACTATTTGGTCCGTTATATTGTGTATGCAAAAAATGCTTTGCTTTCGATCTATCGATTGTCGCCAAACGCCAACCAGTTCATCGCTTAACTGCAGCGTAAATTGGGTAGCATTGGGGTGAAACGCCCTTTGTTGCCTTCGTATTCGTAGTAAGTCGGTAATGCGCTGGAAAACAGCGGAATGCGTACTGGTTTCCTTGTTGAGCTCTTTATTCAGAGCGTCGTAGTCCCACCTGTGTCGATTAATATGGCGATTATGTTGAGTATTTTCTAAGCGCTGGTAGTCGTTTCTTGTGCCCAATAAACTATGAATATAAATGGCAGGGATGCCCTCTAAACTTAGCATGACTGCGTGAGCGCAAATAAAACGGTCTAAGCCGTACTTGTCAGGGCCAGAGGTGGTGCCTTGTAAAGCATCGAAAAGTGCAATATTAATTTCATAGGGCCGTAATGAACCATCGGGCAGAGTGCGCATTGAAATTCGACCACCAAAATTCATCATGGTGCTGATAAGGGTATTAATCTCAGGTTCACTCAAAAGACCTTCGGCAGGGCGTAACCCGATGCCATCGTGCGATGCAATAAAATTAAAATAAACCGTGCCATCTTGGCATGGGGGCATACTCATAAGCCATTGGCGGAGGTGGCGGCTATTGCCGCAAATGAGTGTATTAACCAATAGTGGTGGGAGTGAAAAGTTATAAACACTGTGAGCTTCATTGGCGTTACCAAAATAACTTAAATTTTCTTGGTTAGGAATATTGGTCTCAGTAATGATCACTGCATCGTGGCAAGCGTGCTCTATCAGCGTTCGCAGTAATCGGATAATTTCATGTGTTTGGGGTAGGTTAACGCAACTTGTGCCGTTTGTTTTCCATAAAAAAGCGACTGCATCTAAGCGGAATATTTTTACACCTTCATCTAAATACTTTCTTAAAATTCTAACAAATTCACACAGTACATCGGGGTTGCAAAAATCAAAGTCTACTTGATCGTGGCTAAACGTACACCAGACTAATTTTTGCCCAACTTTCGTTTGAGTTTCTCTTAAGAGTGGTGAAGCACGTGGCCGTGTTACTTCACTGTAATCGGCCTGAGCCTCTCCTGTTTTGAAAAATTTGTTCCCAGGGGGCTCATCTTTAATGAACTGGTCAAACCAAACACTTCGGCTAGAGCAATGGTTTATAACTAGGTCGGCCATTAATCGAAACTTGCCCGCAATGTTGTTGATATCAGACCAATCACCTAGTGATTCATTCACAGCCGTGTAGTTAATCACCGAAAAGCCGTCATCGGAGCTGTAAGGATAAAAGGGTAGAATATGGACACTGTTGAAGGCTTCTTGAACGGGTCCTTGTAAGAACTGATTAAGCGTTTGCAATGGGGGTTCTAGCACATTGTGACCTTCTTTTTTTTCTAAACTATCACCATAGGTAATTAAAACAGCATCTTGCTCAGACCAGTGATTAGTAAAAGGAACAGGTGCCTGTGTTTTAGAGTCTAACCGCATGATGCCGATGAGGTTGGATGCGAGTTGCATGGGTGAAAGCGGAATACTGATGCCGTCATAAATAAAGCTAATTTGCTGATTGAGCTTTAACGTGAGCTTTTCAATAGTGTGCTGCATAGTAGTATTGCCCTGTTTAAAGGTTTAAAAAATCTTCTCTATCGCCTTCGACTGCAGTGATTAACTGATCAAAGACATCAGGCATGGCACTGACGACTCGGTTCCAACTGGGAATAAAAGGGCGCTCCATAGGCGCGTCTAAAAATTGCTCTCCCGCCGACATGATATTTTTAGCAAACATTTCCACGGCCTTTTCTTCTTGATGAATATCAAGTGTGAGCCCATTCATAATGGCATCATTGTGGTAGGTTTCGACAAAGTCTAAAGCAATACGGTAGTAGGTTGCTTTTAACGAGCGAAAGGTTTCTGAGTTAAATGTTTCCCCTTGCGTGGCCAACTTTCTGAATATTGATTTAGTGATGTCTATCGACATTTTTGAAAGACCCGCGTTTGCATCTTCTAGGCTAAGATCTTGGTGTTTATGATCATAGTTTTTTGCAATATCGGCTTGGCACAATCGGTTGTTAGCATAGTTTCGATGCATTTCAGATAAAACACCGATTTCGAGACCCCAATCTGAAGGAATGCGAATGTCCTTTAAAACATCCTGACGAAAAGAAAATTCACCGGCAAGCGGGTAGCGAAAGCTGTCTATAAAATCTAAATATTCGTTGGTACCAACTACCCTTTTCAGCGCGCGTAGTAATGGCGTAACCAGTAAGCGAGAAACCCGACCGTTTATTTTTCCATTGGCTACTCGCGCATAATAGCCTTTGCAAAATTCGTAATTAAATTGGGGGTGTGCAACAGGGTAAAGCAGCCTTGCAAGCAATCCACGATCGTAAGTGAGAATGTCGCAATCGTGTAGGGCAATAGATTCAGATTTTCCCGTTGCCAACATATAGCCCATGCAGTACCAAACATTGCGACCTTTACCCAGCTCTTTTGGTGCTACTTCTAGCTTTTGAAGTTTTTCATCGAGGGCTTTTAACCGAGGGCCATCATTCCATAACACACGGTGGTGTTGGGGCAGGGCAGCAAAAAACTCCATGGCTTTATGGTATTCATCTTTATCGGCTCGATCTAACCCGATGACAATTTGCGATAAGTAAGGAACTTGTTTGAGTTCTTTAATAATGGCCGGTAGTGCACTGCCTTCTAATTCAGAATATAAGGATGGCAATATTAGCCCTAACGGTCGGAATCTAGAAAAGTGCAATAGATCGTATTCTAAATCTTCTATAGACCGCTCAGATAAATTGTGAAGTGTGGTTACAATGCCATTTTGATGGAAATCAGCCATAGGTTTTTCCTTTAAAGTGAAGAGTTAAGTGCTGGAATAAGTTTGAACATTGCTTCATTCCAACCAGCGGGACCTACATTTTCAGTTCGTAAGCAAAGAGGGTGATCAAAAATTGGAAAATTGTGAGTTGGGGATTTAATTTGTACGGGCCAATCAACCACCTTCAACATGGCAATATCATTTTCGCCGTCACCTAAGCCAATACTGCATAAGGTGGCGTTCTCTTGGGCTTGCAGTTGTTGATGCAACCAAGCTACAGATTCACCTTTATTAGAGCCTTTCAGTAAATGAACAAAGCGGCCACCTTGTACAATTTCGATGTGCTTGTTCTGGCAAAACCTGGTGAGTTGAGCAAACTGTGCATCATTGCCGAACCAATATAGTGGGTCTGAAAATTCTCTTTGTTTGGCTAATTCAGCTTGCTTTGCATTCAAGCCCGTAATCTTTACCAATTCAGCCGTGCTCAACTGGCTAAACGGAGTAAAGGCGTTTGGTAAAACGTTAGACAATTCTTTAAATACAATGGCCCAGTAATGAATGCTAGGAGCAAAAGCCTTTACATAGTGGTGTTCTTGTTGAGTTAACTTCAACGTATCGAAATAAGCATAATCAGCCGTTTTAGGAATAAATACAGCCGCACCGTTTTCAACAATGAAGGGGGTATTTAAGCGAAGAGACTCCGAAAGTGGCTCTATTTCAGCGCGGGTTTTTGAACTAACCGGAATGACGGGAATATCGTGCGTTCTTAAAGCAGCAAGGGCAGGCACCGCTAAAGAGAAATCGTAACTGTGATGGTCTATTAAAGAGCCATCTAGATCGGTGTAGACAATATATCGAGTTGCATTCAATTTTATTACCTGAGACGAGGTTAACTTAGGTAATTGCAACTAACATACCAAGCGCAAAACAGTGGAAATTGCGCATAATGGGTGAAAAACGCACTATAATGGCGCACTTAAAACACCATAAGAACAAAATAGTGCGCAGAGCTGTTTATTTATGGCGCACCCGACATATCGGTGAAATGCACCTAAAAAAATAAGCCTTTTCAAGGCTAAGCTACTGAAAAACAAGATTTTTTTAACAAAATCCTTGCGCAAGAACAAAAGATCGGTATCATACGCCCACAATTCAGGACTATAGCTCAGTTGGTTAGAGCGCTGCCTTGACATGGCAGAGGTCTCCAGTTCAAATCTGGATAGTCCTACCAGATTTATATACAAAAAAAGCTACCCAACGGGTGGCTTTTTTTGTATGTGGGTATTGCAAAGCAATGCCCAGAACTGGACAGTTCACGCCAACGGCCGCGACCGAAGGGAGCGCATCTGGATAGTCCTACCAGATTTTAGTGTGGGTATTAAGGATTAGAGTGCCTTTCTTTTTAAACTCAGCGAAAGTGAGAGTTTAATTATTTTAGACTGGCTTATTTCGCCAGTCTTCATGTTTATGTAGGATTCTGACGATGAATATTTCATCATGGGTTGTCACAATATAAGCAATTAAATGCGATTGAAAAGGGTGGATTCTGACTGGTGGCTCAAGCTCTTTTTGTTCTCGATTCACCAATGGGTTTTCCGCTAAAAACAAAAATGTTGCTTCAAGCTCAACATGATATTTTTCAGCTTGTTTAGCTCCAAAAGAGCGTGTGCCATCCACAAAAATACGAATAATATCAATTTCTGCTTTGTTACTTAGAGCGTAATTCACGAACGCAAAATGCCTTTAGCTGCTTCTTGAAGTTCTTTCATCGTTCTATTCCCTTTGCCGCTATCAACACCTTCAGCAATCAGAGATTGAAAATGGGCTAAACGACCTTGTTGATCACGGCGTATCAGATCTCGAATATAGTCACTTGAGTTACTGTAATAAGCTGATTGCGCTTGCTCTTCAACCCAATTTTTCATCCCTTCAGGGAGAGAAACATTCATTGTTGCCATTTATAAGCTCGCTTATAAGGATATGTGGTATCATGGATTATGGCAATAATTGGCAATAATTGCCAATACATTCTTATAATGAAATACCTTGATTATGGTTAATAGCGTCAGAAAGATATTTTAATCCACGCAAAACTCCCTATTTCTCCAAACGGCCACCAATCGGCAGCAAACTTAATAGGGCAGACACTTTATAACTAAAAGCCAGCAACTTAAAAGGACAGACACTCAATAGCCAAAAGCCAGCAGTTCAACGGCAATCTTAAGTGCGATGAAGTGACCCTGTATCTTTTTTATTCTTGATTGACCAAGCCGATAAAAACCAGAAAAATAGGAAGCACAAAGCCATTAGCCTCCTGAAATAATACATTCTGAATATGAAGTTGGTGATAGGTATGAATTGAGTCAGTAACACCTGAACAACCATTATGACTTTAGTCACAATATTTCACCTTACATGTAATAAGCGTTGACTCATTACAGGTAAGGCTATAGCTTGGCTTTATGACAACAAAAACATCAGCTCATTATCAACGCGAATATCGCCGCCGCTTACGCGAGCAGGGGCTGATAAAAAAGGAAGTGTGGGTATTGCCCGAGCACACTGCACAGCTACTGGCTATCGAAAAACAGTTACGTGTTACTTCAGATGCGCCAATGAATATAACTGAGGTAACCATGAATCAACATCAACCTGTGTGGACCGCGCAGAGTTTATTCCAAGCTTTGCTAACGTCCGATCAAGTAAAAAATGCCAGCATTGAAATAGAGCTGGTTGATGGTGTTGAGCCAGTATTATTGTTGGTGATGAAAGAATTTGGCGATTTGCCCTTATATCTTTCGGTGTGTGGTGAGCAAATAATAGTGGAATGTTTGCTGTGGCCTGTTAGTCGCGTATTAAACCCTGCCGCTTTCAATAGCGTTGTTCTTAAAACCCATAAATATTACCCGCTATCGACAATTTGCCTTGAAGCTACCGAAGGTTTTGGCGACTGTTATTTTATGTTTGGCGCACTGAGTAGTGTCTCTGTTTTAAATAGCGTGCTTATTGAAATAGAAACATTAGCAAGCAACGTTATTCAAGCAACTGAAGCTTATAGCGAGTACCTAATTGATTCTTCTTTGAATGAGGGTGCATAAATGAATATTTGGGCACAACTGGTTCGCGCATTAAAGGGCGATACAAACGAAGGGATAGAATCGCTGCTAGATACTCAAGCTATTAGTCTGTTAGATAAAGAAGTCAGAGTAGCCTCTGCAGAGCTTAAACAGTCTAGAGGCGCGTTAACGGAGCTCATGGCAAAGCGGGTGGTCGCAAACGAGCAGGTTGACTCAATTGTTAAATTAGTATCAGAACATGAGCAATATGCGCTAAAAGCCCTCGAAAAAGGCGACGAAACGTTGGCATTAGAAGTGGCTGAAAAAATAGCCAGTTTGGAAGCCGATAAAGCGCAAGAAGTTGAAATTCGAGATGCCTACCAACATGCCATAAAAGACTTACAGCGAATTATTAAGCAAGCTGAGCTGAATTTAAAAAGATTAAAACAGCAGATAGATACCATTAAAGCTATGGCAAGTGTACAACGAGCTCAGGCAGCAGTAGCAGGTCAGCATTCAAGTTCTAAAACTCGCCTCCAAACCGCACAAGATTCACTAAAACGATTGAAAGAACGTCAGTCAATAAAAGCCGCACAGTTTGATGCTGTCGCCGATTCAGACCCTAGCTCCCGAAAAAGTGCATTGGTTGAAAAGCTAGAAGAGGCGGGAATAAAAACACGCTCTAGTGGGGCAAATGAAGTATTAAATAGATTAAAAAATAGATAAGGAATCCCTATGTTTGCCGTACTGTTTATGAAAGAGATGGACCCTTTCTACCAAAATATATCGTCTTTCCCTACGGTTATATTCACTATTATCTTTGTATTGATGCTTCTGTACTGGGCTATTGCTGTATTGGGCTTGGTTGACATTGGCTTTTTAGATTTTGGTTTGCCTGAAGTAGAAGGAAGCACTGAAACTGTCAATGTATTGGCTGGCCTATTCCTAAAGTTTGGTCTAAATGGCGTGCCTGTCACAGTCGTTTTAACATTAGTATCGATGTTTGGTTGGCTCATTAGTTATTATGCCGATCACTATTTACTAATGCCATATACGTCGGGTGTTGTTGAGTTCCTACTCGGTGGTGTGGTGTTTTTTGTATCTTTGCTACTGTCTACGCTCATTTCCGCGCAAATTATTAAACCATTGAGAAAATTATTCAATGAGGCTACTACTACGAACAGCACTAAAATAATCGGGCAAACGTTGGTCGTAAAAACGCTACGAGTTGATGCTGGTTTTGGCGAAGCGCATTTAAACGACGGTGGTGCTGGCCTTGTACTCAAGGTTCGCGCTAACGGAGAAGAAAAATTCAAAAAGGGTGACCGAGTTGTCGCTTATGAATACCTAAAAGATAAAAATGTATACAGAGTTATCTCGGAAGACGAATTTCTTGGCAACTCATAAATAAGGATTATTAAAATGGAGAAACTTTTATGGATTTAGCAAACTTAGCTCAAAATGCCCCTTGGGTTGTTATTGTAGGCGCGCTGTTTATAGGTATTGTTGGGCTGGCGGCGTTTTTTAAAGCGTTTTATGTCAAGGTAGAGCAAGGCGTGGCTTTGATTGTCAACGACCTGTCGGCAACGCCAAAGGTTAAGTTTACGGGTGGCTTTGTGATACCTGTCATCTACAAGAAAGAGTTAATGCGCATTTCATTGATCACCATGGAAGTAGATCGACGTGGTAAAGATGGTCTAATTTGTGCCGATAATATGCGTGCCGACATTACAGTAGCGTTTTATTTGCGGGTGAATGAAACGGCTGAAGATGTATTGAAAGTTGCAAAATCTATTGGTGCCGACCGCGCTTCCGATAAAACGTCGGTTAACTTACTGTTTAATGCTAAGTTTTCAGAAGCATTGAAAACAGTCGGTAAACAAATTGAATTTGTGAATCTTTTTGAAAACCGACAAGAATTCCGAGAAAAAATTATTGAAGTAATTGGTGATGATCTAAATGGCTATGTGTTAGAAGATGTTGCTATTGACTATTTAGAGCAAACACCAAAATCTTCGCTTGACCCTTCTAATATTTTAGATGCCGAAGGTATCCGTAAAATCACGGAACTAACCGCAAGCCAAAACATACAGACCAATAACTTCGAGCGTGACGAAGAACTGGCGATTAAGAAAAAGAATGTTGAAACCGTTGAAGCTATGCTAGAGCTAGAGCGGCAACAATCTGATGCAGAAGCAAAGCAAAAGCGTGAAATAGAAACCATAATTGCACGTGAAGAAGCAGAAACGAAAAAGGTACAAGAAGAAGAACGCTTAAAAGCCGAGCAGTCGACTATTATTACAGACCAAGACTTAGCGGTTCAAACTGAAAATCAAAAGCGCGAAATGGAAGTAGCTGAACAGAACCGACTGCGCGCCGTAGCTATCGAACAAGAAAAGGTAACACGTGCGCGAGATTTAGAAGTGGTTTCACGTGAGCGTGAAGTAGAACTGCAGCGTATTGAAGCAGAAAAAGCCATAGAAGTAGAAAAGAAAGAAATTGCCAATGTGATACGCGAACGCGTTGCAGTTGATAAAACTGTGGCAATAGAAGAAGAGCGTATCAAGGAAGTGCGTGAAGTTTCAGAAGCCGATCGTGCCAAGCAAACTCAAGTACTTGCAGCTGAAGCAATTGCTGAAGAAGAGAAGGTTAAACAAGTTAAAGCCGCTGAAGCAGAAGAACTCGCAGCGAAACATAAGGCGGTAGAAATAACCGTACTCGCACAAGCCGATTTAGAAGCCGCAGCTAAAGAAGCCGATGGCAAGAAGAAGTTAGCTGAAGGTGTTCAGGCCGAGCAAGCCGCACCTGGTTTAGCTGAAGCCAAAGTGCAAGAAGCGAAAGCTATGTCACTTGAAAAAGAGGGCATCGCAGAAGCGAACGTTATTAAAGCCAAAGGCGATGCCGAAGCCGATGCCTTACTGGGTACCGGTACAGCGGGTGCCGATGTGACTCGATTGCAGTTTAAAGCCGAAGCCGATGGCCTAGTTGATAAATTTGAAGCGATGAACTCAATGAGTGAGCAAGCACGTGACCACGAAGAGTTCCGCATGGGGCTTGAAACAGCCCTTAAAGAAGCCTTGGCCTCTATGGAAGCTGGCAAGGAAATCGCTAAAGAAAATGCTGAAGTATTGGCCGTTGCGCTGCAGAAAGCGAAGATCGATATTGTGGGCGGCGAAGATCATTTCTTTGATAATTTTGCTAAGTCACTCTCTATTGGTAAAGCGGTCGACGGCTTAGCTGGTAAGAGTAATGTGATTCAAGGGCTTGTCAGTAAAATGATGCAGCCAAATAATGCTCAATCGAGCTCCTCAACTAAAGAGAAATCTGAAGCCTAGTACGTTTTGGGGGGGAACCCCCATTCGCTAACTACCAGGCTGTTTTACCTGCCTTGCCTCTGCTAAGTAAGCCATAGAATTTTAAGGATAAAATAATGACCGAACTAAACAACACGCAACTTAACGCTGCGGATCAAGCTGTTGACAGTGCTGTTGCCGAAGGGGGTGCCTATGAAGTCATCAGTAAACGTTTAGCAGAGCAAGGTAAGCAGCTGTTTGAACAGGCGCAAGAGCTGAATACTGCGCGTCTCGTAGAGTTTGGTAGTGCAGACATGGCCGTTATTGGCCGTACCCGTGTAAGAACAGAGCATAACTGCATTGCGCGAGACATTGTTCAAGTGGGTGAGCATCTTCTGTTTGGTTATAATGTTTTCATTGGTTTAAAGAAAGAAACGAAAGTTGAAGATGTTTTCGCTTTATTTGATATAGAGCAAACAGAAAACGGCGTAGAGCTAAAAGCCGTAGAACACGATAATCATTTTCTTAAAGAAACCAGCTTTGTAAATGATTTTAGTGAGCTCTACCGATACTACAAAAACACCAAACTCATACAATTAGCCGTAAAAGACGGTAAGTTGCTTGCGGCATTTCAAATTGGTGAAAAATTATCCGATGTTCGAGTGTTTCGTTGGTCTATATCTTCCGATGGTAAGGCGATTAAGTATATCGATAACCGTGGCGAACGAGATATACAGCCACCACCCGATTACGATTTTGAATGGATAGAGGCCACCCGTGACGATATTGTAAACGGTCGTCACCCCCATATTAGTATTTTAGACACTGTATTTGTAGAAACGATTGGCGGTGACTTAACCGTTAAAATCGAAAACAATACCGACAATGGCTTAGGGATATACAGTGAGCCGGTAGAGGATGAAACCCAATCGTTAGACGATTGTAAAATCGCTTATGCGAGTGTTGGTAATCTCATTCTATTAAAAGTGTTACCTTATAAAGAAAGTACAACACGCTATTTGGTTTATAACAAACTCAACGAAGAAGTGATGCGCATTGACGCCATAGGGGAATCTTGCGTACAGCTTCCTGAAGACCATGGTTTGATTTTCCCTGGTGGGTTGTATTTGCAAAACGGCGAGTATAAGCGCTTTGATGAAAACGTATCCGGTTTAAAATTCCAGCGTGCGATACGTTCCCCGAATGGCGAAGATGTTCTCTACGCTTTTTATGAGCCGGATGAAGGTGTAGTCGGGCTATTTGGCTATAACCTGATTAATAAGCAATTGCAAAACCCAATTTTTTGTCACGGCTACGCCTTAGCCGAAAGCGGACAATTGGTGGTTTTTTCGGCCGTAAATGAAGCGACTCGCGTACACCCAATGCAAGTGTGGCAAACGCCCTATGTCAGTGCTGAATTTGCCAGTGCCCAGCCGCAGAGCCAAACTTTTTACGGAAAAATTGGCAACGCAGAATTAGTTCGAGGTATATCAGATATTTACAGTATCTGCCGGAATATAGAAAGCCAGTCAGTGTCATCTCGCTTATATGAGGCACTGGCGAAAGCCTCTAAACGAGTATTTGATGATCACTACTGGCTAAGTTCACCAGAAACAGAAACACTTGCTCAGCTGCTCCAGCAAGTAGCCCATACCTCAGAGTTGGTAATTGATGAGTTTGAAAAAGTCCAATCGATACAGCAGCAATCTAAAGCGTCCATGCGCGAAGCCGAGCAAGACCAAAAAGATTTGCTTCAAAAAATACGCCCAGATTCCTGGCAAAGCGCCGAAGATTATGTAAATGCGCTCAGTCAATTGCGTCATCAGCGCGGTCACCTGATAACCATTCGTGATTATCGTTATATAGATATTGCTCGCCTCGATGCTCTAGATGAAGAGCTACAGCAAGTAAACGCAAGTCTATCGGAAAAAACCGTCGAATTTTTATCGAGTGAGCAAGCGCTAGACCCATACTTTGAAAAAATTACTATGCTAAACAGCTCGGTCGAAAATGCGGAAACAATTGCCGAGCTAACCCCCATAATTGAAGACATTGAATCAACTACCGCCGGTTTAGATTTGCTCACCGAGTTAATGAATACTCTAAAAGTAGCCGACGCAACGGTACGTACCCAAATCATTGATGCTATATCAAATGTCTATTCAAAGCTAAATCAGAGTAAAGCGAATGCGAACCATAAGAAGAAAGGGCTGGGCTCTTCAGAGGCCATTGCTCAGTTTGGTGCTCAGTTTAAGTTGTTTTCGCAGAGTATTGTAAATGCTTTGGGGTTAGCAACATCACCCGAAAAATGTGACGAGCAACTTTCTAGATTATTAGTTCAGCTAGAGGAGCTGGAAAGCCAGTTTTCAGAGTACGATCAGTTTCTGAGCGACATCATGGATAAACGCGAAGAAATATATGAGTCGTTTGAAAGCCATAAGCAACAACTACTCGATGCGCAACAACGTAAAGCACAAAGCCTAACCGATGCCGCTGGACGCATGCTGACCTCAATTGAAAAGCGCTCGCTCAAGTTTACCAGTGATGATGAGCTTAATACCTATTTCGCAACTGACGCCTTAGTCATGAAAATACGTGATCTGGTGCAAAGTTTGCGAGAGTTAGACGCCGCAGTAAAAGCGGATGATATTGAATCACGTGCTAAGTCTCTCAAAGAGCAGGCATTACGTTCGCTGCGCGATAAAACCGATATCTTTGAAGAGGGCGGTAATGTAATTAAGCTGGGTCCTCGCCATAAGTTCTCAGTAAACACACAAGAGTTAGATTTAACCATTATTCCTCGCGATGGTGATTTAAACATTCATTTAACCGGTACAGATTTTTTTGAACCGATCAATAATGAAAAGCTCCACGATCTAAAAGACTATTGGGATTTATCGATAGAATCTGAAACCAATGATATATACCGAGCTGAGTATTTAGCCTCCATAGTACTGGCTGCATGTGAGCAAGGTAGAGAAGGTTTAACCTCTCAAACGCTGAGAACGGCGATAAAAAACGAAGATGAGCTGATTGCTATTGTAAAAAGCATAGCCAGCCCTCGTTACAAAGAAGGCTACCAAAAAGGTGTTCATGATTTTGATGCCGCAAAAATATTAGCTGCGCTGGTACCCGTGTTAGACCAAGCTGATTTGCTACGTTTTGATCCATTGAGCCGAGGGATGGCGCAAGTCTTTTGGGCTAGTCAACAGGGTTCGTCTTCATCAATCGATACCAAAAGCTGGGCCGCGCGCGCACAATCGGCGTTCCAATTAGCGCAAGCATTGGGCAGTAACGATGCTAGCTTACTACTGTGTGCGGAAGTGTTCGAGGCTATGCAGCAGTTTAACGAAAACGAGTTGATAACTGAGAATACTCAAGTTCTAAAGCGTGCCGCCAATTACTTAGTAGAAGAGCTTGCGAACGACCAACTTGCGTTTATTACCAGCCAATATGCAACCGAGCTAGTAGAGGCGCTGCAACGCTCCGTAAACTTCGAAAGTTGGACAAAGTTTCAGCAAGCATTGAATAATTTAGAAACTCAACCTGCCAGTCAGTGGCAGTTAGCCCAAGCTTGGTTAGAAGCGCTTGTTCAAACTAAACAGTTAACATATTTAAGCCACTACATACCAGAAGCCATTGCGTTGCTTATTGTGCCCGTGAATATTGAACGAAGATCGATAGAAGCAAATACCGAAATCAACGTCGATGGGTTAATGGGCGAGCACGAGCGCATTAAAGATCGATCACTTCGGTTTAGTTTAGATAGCTTTATTCTACGAACAGAGCATCATCGTGATGTTGTTGTTCCTACATACCATCATTATCTTGATCTAAGGCAAGAGATAATATCAACCGAACGAAACAAGCTAAGGCTCCATGAGTTTAAAGCCCGTCCATTAAGCTCATTTGTACGAAACCGTCTTATTAATGAATCTTACTTACCCTTAATTGGCGACAACCTTGCTAAGCAAATGGGGACGGTTGGCGATTCCAAGCGAACTGACTTAATGGGTTTGTTAATGATGATTTCACCGCCGGGCTACGGTAAAACAACCTTAATGGAATACGTTGCCAACCGCTTGGGTTTGATATTCATGAAGATCAATTGCCCAAGCTTAGGGCACGATGTTATGTCTCTAGACCCGCAGCAAGCTCCAAACGCTACGGCTAAGCAAGAGCTCCAGAAACTAAACTTGGGTTTAGAAATGGGCAATAACGTTATGCTGTATTTAGATGATATTCAGCATACGCACCCCGAGTTTTTGCAAAAATTTATATCTTTATGTGATGGCTCAAGACGTATAGAAGGGGTGTGGAAAGAGCAAACTAAAACCTATGATATGCGCGGCAAAAAATTCTGTGTCGTGATGGCTGGTAACCCTTATACAGAGTCGGGCGAAGCATTTAAAATTCCGGACATGCTGGCTAACCGCGCGGATATTTATAACTTAGGTGATATTTTAGGTGGTATGGATGAGCAATTTGCATTGAGCTATATCGAAAATGCGTTAACGTCTAACCCAGCTCTAGCGCCACTAGCTGTCCGAGAAATGGATGATATTTATAACCTCATTAAAATGGCTCAAGGGAAGAACATAGCCGCCACCGATTTGTCACACCAATATAGCGGTGCCGAAATACAAGAAATTACCGGCATATTTAAGAAGATGTTTGTAGTTCAAGATGTGGTTCTAAAAATAAACAAGCAATACATTGCCTCAGCCGCACAAGACGACAAATACCGTAACGAACCCTCGTTTAAACTGCAGGGCAGTTATCGAAATATGAATAAGATGACTGAAAAAATATCAGCGGTTATGAATGATGATGAAATGATGCAAATGATTGCAGACCACTATATAGGCGAAGCTCAGTTACTCACCACCGGTGCCGAAGCAAACCTACTTAAATTGGCGGAATTACGTGGCAATATGACAGAAGCACAGTCGCAGCGTTGGGCCCAAATTAAGAAAGACTTCTTGCGTAACAAAGCCATAGGCGGTGATGAAGGCGATGTCGGTGGTAAGGTAGTAGCACAACTCGCTGATATGGCGGATGGGCTAGGGGAGCTATCTAAAGTAGGACTTGAACAAAAAGACTTTGAAAAATCAGCCATCAATGATCTCATAGCGGCCATTAAAGACAATAAACCTAAGCAAGAAAATGATTCTGAACCTAATGTAGAGCTGGTGAACAGTTTTGAAAAGTTAGCTTCGGCTATTCAAAGCAATGCGCCCAAGGTAGAGGTAATTAACGAGCCTGTTCAAGGGTTAGGTAAAATACTTGAAGTACTGGCGACCAGCATAGAAGAAAGTATTTTTCCCATTATGCATACTATGGATAAAAAGCTAGATATTGATATGAGAACCCACGATCGAATTAAAGACCTAGCCGATCAAATTAGGGGCTTAGAAAAAACAGTGAATGAAAGGACTCGTACAAATGGCTAAGTCCATCTTGTATTGTTTGTACATTAGGAAGTGATTGCCACATTCCCAAATTCAACGAAAGGAATTAGTTGTTATGACACGAATAAATTTTCTAATGCTCAGCATTATAGTATTTACTATTGGTTGCAGTCCTGAAGAAGGTGAAGTAAGGAATCCAAATAAGTGGTTATCGTCCTCCAATATTAACCAAGCAGAATCCTTATATATGCGGGATAATACGCTGCGGATGCTAACTAAAACGGGGGTTGTTGAATTTGTTGAAATTAAAGACAGTGATGGAGCTGTTTTATCTGATGTTTCTCTTCAAGGCGGTTGTGCAAGAGGGGATGAGTTTTTTGGACAATTATATTCTTATGTGGCCGGTGGTAATTACCTTGTGTGGGTTGATCCTACCTCTGGAAAAATAATATCAATGGCATCAAATAATTTACCAAGCTCACCTTGTCATTCTAGCATTGGAACCTATCAAGTTCACCGATGGGACGATAGAATCTATTTCGAATACAGTGAGCAGCCTTATGGGTCATTAAGTCTAGTTGAGGCAAAAATTAGTGACAAGAATATAAGCGTGAAGAAGGTGTTTGACTTTCCTACTACAATGGACGAAGTGAGAGTTCTAGATGAGCGCTGGTTTTACCAAACTTATTCGAGCTCGGATAATATACTAGGTAATATCGACCGTATTCGAATAACTGATTTTAAGGGTGAAATACACTACGATGGCGTATCGACTCTAGCCTTTATTGTCGACGCTTATAACCCAAAAATCTTGTTAGAGCGGGAGGGGGTATTTGAAATGTTGGAATACAGTAAACTTGTTTGGCAGGCGAGAAAAATCACGACAACCCCTCAACTAGAAAAATTATCTGAATACAATTTACAGCCTTCTACAACTATTTTGACATTTGCTAATGATCGAACACTTTTCGGTGTTGAAAAGAACGGATCCGTAGACCTGTTTGAATGGACTGGTGAAAATATTCAATTAGAAAAAGAAGTATTTTTAGACAATGTCTATAGTTATCAAGCATATGGAAATGAAATAGTTTTCCTATCGAAGAGCAATAGTTCCGATCAATATTTATTAACAAGTTATAATATAGAATCGAAAATTTTATCCGATCTAACAGTAGATATTGAATATACAAATCATTGGCTGAAGTATCAGTTTACAGAGTCAAGTATTTTGTTTTCACAGAAGTTATATGAAGATGACGGAATAACAGTTAAAAGCTACGATCTTTATCAAGTAAAGAATCTAGACTTAGGTTTATCAAATACCACCCCAATCAAAATAGACAGTTTCACACCTAACGACAATCTAAATTATGTTGGGGGCGTATATAATAATTTCTTTCATATAGAAGGGGCTAGTGCACTTTAACTTATAGGTTATGCTTGGCTCGAAATTTGGGGCCATTGCCTTCGAATCTCATCGGCCAACCACGCTATTTTTTTATCCGATAGTGCGCGGTAATCGAAATAGGGCACTACTAAAGAATTTTTAATGCTGGGTCGATAAATGCCAGGGTGTATTTCCTGTGCGTTTGTTAATAGCCCAAGGTTTTCGGCAAATTGTTTGCCTGCTATTAAGGTGAAAGATTTCAAGGGTTGTTCTAAATTTGGGGTGCCTAACGTTAAAGCATGTTGGTGACCGGCTTGCAGTAGCTTGTGGTCCCTAACTTGGCGCCAATCGTCGGCATTGTTAGGGTTTATGGCGTGTAATAATTTTGCGTACACGTTAAAAATTTTTCGCCAGTGGTTTGAATTAACGGCAATCAGTTGTGAGAGCTCATTGCCAGACAGTGTTGTTGTGTTTGCAGGAAAAGGGTGGCTCGGCCATTCGGGAACGTTGTTGATGCAAACGTTTAATACGGCCGTGGCTTCACCTAATACTTTCATTAATAAACGCCTAGATCTTGCCCGACATGAACGTCACCTTGAAAGTTTTGACGCACTTCGCCAATTAAATCTTCTTCAGAAGCTCCCCATAACAACAAATGCGTCATCACCAATTTTTTTGGATTCACTTGCGCGGCAATTTCGCCGAGTTGAATGCCCGATGTATGCATGGCGCTGTGGTAGCGCTGCCAATCGGGGTTGCGTCGGTCGAACCCTTTTTGCGAATACACTTCATGTACTAGCACATCGCAATTTTGCCAAAGGTCGTAAACGTCTGGGCAGGGTGAGGTATCTCCAGAAACTACAATGGTTTTATCGTCGGTGGTTATCTTAAACCCGAATGGCTCCCAACCTTTGCCATGGTTTACTCCAAAAGCTTCTATGCGAACGGCGCTATCTTCATAGCAAACACCGGCCGAAAATTCCGTGGCTTCGGCTTTGCCTCCGGTTGAGTTGATGGGCTCTAGGCCGCAAGTTCGCGCTTGAATGTCGGCGCCATAGGCTTTATTTACATGATCAACTAAGTGGGCGGTGCCTTTTGGACCAAATACTTGCAGTGGCTCTTTTCGGCCCATCACCCAAGGCGTTAATATAATATCTGGCAGGCCAATGGTATGGTCAGAGTGAAGGTGTGTTAAAAATAAATGAGTTAAGTTCGGTACTTTTAAGGCTGCAATTCCTTGTTCGTATGCGGCCTGTGCGCGGCGTACTAAACCTGGTCCGCAATCAATAATATAGGCGCGTTCTCCAACGGTAATTGCAGTGCAGGGTCCCATTCGAAGCGGGTCGGGGTTAGGTGTGCCGGTACCCAGCAAAACAACTTGAGTGTTATTATTTTGAGCGCTTGTTTGCATGAAAGACCTTTTCTCGTGCAATAGAGTTTGCCGATATACTAAAGAGAGTTGTAAAAATTATCAAAACTGCACAAGCTCATTCAACCTCAACCGGTAACCCATAGGCGCGCCACTGGGGTAGCCCTTCATCATACCGCCTTATGGAATACCCTAATTTAGTAAGCATTAACACAGCTTGGTGTGAAAATGTGCAATAAGGACCGCGACAATATGCAACTATTTCAGCACTCCTCGGTAATTTGGTGATTATCGATTCTAATTCGTCAATGGGCGCGTTAATGGCCCCTGGTATGTGGCCAAATTTAAATTCGTTTAACGGGCGTACATCGATCAAGGTTAAAGTGTTATTTGCAATGCCGGCTAATAATTCTTCTTTATTTATAGTATCGAGTTGTTGGCTCGCTTCATCTTGGCTAAAGAGCCCTTTCGCCATTTTTTCAACATCGCTTATGTGTTCTTCGGCTAGCTGTCTTAACGTATTAATGGCTATCAAGGTTTTATCATCTGTAAGTTGGTAGATCATCTGCTTGCCAGAGCGAGTGGCATGAACAAGACCCGCGCGTCGTAAGGCTTGTAAGTGCTGCGATACGTTGGCAATGGGTAGCGGTATCGCCTTAGCAAGGCTATCTACAGGTGAGGGCGCTTGCGCTAACCGCTCTATAATGTCTAATCTTTGCCTGTTCCCTAATGCTTTGGCCACCTGTGCCACAGCGTTAAGAATGCCTGATTTATTATTCATTTTTGCCTTCGTTTACGTATATTACAAAAAACTAATTGACGGGTTTCGCCATACATTCAATAATTATATTGAATGTATGTATTGAAAGCGATTTTTTAGATGAATAATCCCGGCAAAGTGTTAGGCATACGTGCGAACGCATCACAAATTATGCTGCAATTAGTGCAAATCTTTTTGGTTGGCTTAACCGTCGGTATGACGAGGGTTGTTGTGCCTGGCATGGCTGAATCGGATTTTGGTTTGGCTGCTAATTCGTTTGTATTACTGACTTCCTTCGTGGTGGTATTTGGGGTTATCAAAGCCTTAATGAATCTTATGGCCGGGGGATTAAGTGAGCGTTACGGTCGTAAAAAAGTGCTGGTAGCGGGTTGGCTGGTGGCATTGCCTATTCCGTTCATGTTGTATTGGGCGCCTTCATGGAACTGGGTGGTAGCGGCAACAATATTGTTGGGTTTAAACCAAGGGTTGGCTTGGTCTATGGCTCTTAACAGCAAGTTAGACTTAGCAAAAACCTCACAAAAAGGGCTGATTAACGGGCTGAATGAATTTGCAGGTTATGCTGCCGTGGGGCTAGCAGGCTTTATTACCGCGGTATTGGTTGAACCGTTAGGCGCTCGCTTAGGATTGTTTGTTTTTAGTACCGTGGTTATTGGCTCAGGTTTGTTATTGGCATTGCTGACCGTTAAAGAAACACGACCATGGGCAGAATTGCACGATAACGATGCCGCTCAGCCAGCGGAGCAAACCAAAAAGCTCACTTTTTTGCAGTTGTTCAAGTTCGCCAGTGTACAGCATAGGCCGCTGATGGCGCTTAACCAAGCCGGGTTGGTAGAGAAGTTCATCGATGCGTTAATTTGGGTGTTTTTGCCAGTGTTTTTTGTGCAGCAGGGCCTTACCTTATTACAAGCGGGCGCAATTATTGCTATCTATGGGTTAACCTGGGGGTCGTTACAGTTAGTAACGGGACCATTATCCGATTACATCGGCCGTAAAGGGCTCATCTTTTGGGGCATGGTGATGAGTGGTGCCAGCGTATTGGCCATTCCACTAACAACATCGATTGGGCTATGGTCACTCGAATTGGCATTAGCTGGGGTGGGTATGGCCATGTTGTACCCAAACTTAGGAGCCGCCGTTGGCGATTTTTCACCCACTATTGCTCGGGCCAGTTTAGTGGGTATTTATCGGTTTTGGCGTGATTCGGGTTATGCCATAGGGGCGCTGGCAATGGGCTTGGTTGCGCAGTGGTCAAACAACATGGATGTACCGTTTTTGTTTGTTGGCGTTTCAATGCTCCTTTCAGCTGTTTGTCTGCATTTTTGGTTGCCGTCCACTAAAAAGTAGTTGGAGTTGTCTGTTTAATAGTCAGCCTAAGCTTGAAGAGACTCTCTAACCTATTCATTTTGCTAGGTTTTTTCCCTTTATTACATCGTAAAAGTACAAAGCGCTTGCGAAAAACTGGCCAAGTGGGCAATGTATTCACAAATTGCATTGAAATTGTTTGCGCCAAACCAATGAGGCCTTAAAGTAATGGCTATTAAGACTTTGTTGTTAATCTGCGATTACAATAGTCAGTCGAATATTCAAACGCTGGTAGTTTTTACACATTTGTAAAAAAATCGAGACAGATCAAGTATTTGCTAATTAAAGGCTATATGTTTGATTAATCACAATAGTTCTTTTAACTTGGCGTTAAAATAAAAATAAATAGCACCTCCAATGCTGTTCATAATAATTATAAGTAATATTGTATTTAGGAGTTTTTACTTTGCGTTCATATTTTTTACGACGCTTGCTGCTTATCATCCCTACCTTTATCGGGGCGACCCTTATTGTTTTTTCGATGACACGTTTTGTTCCAGGTGGACCCGTGGAACGAATCATCATGGAAAGTTCAGCCATGGCAATGGATGGGGCGAGCGGTAATCGACAGTCAATGATGTTGTCTGAACGGCAAATCGAGAAATTAAAAGAGTTCTATGGACTCGATAAACCCATCCCAGAAGCCTATGTCGACTGGATAGGCAACGTACTGACTGGCGAGCTGGGTAAATCTACCCGTTACTACATGCCTGTGTGGGATATGATAATCGAGCGTTTGCCTATAGCGCTGTATTTTGGCGTGCTGACATTTATTATCAGTACCGTGGTGTCTATCCCCTTAGGGGTTGCTAAAGCCCTAAAGCACGGTGGGCTCATGGATAACGTATCGTCGGGGCTTATATTCTTAGGCTTTGCGGTACCGGCTTATGTTGTGGGCGTGTTACTGCTCACTTGGTTTTCGTTTAGCTGGGAGCTTTTCCCAATGGGCGGCTTTGTACACGAAGACTTTGAAGACTTCTCTCGCGGCAAACAATTCTTAGATTTACTCTGGCACACCGCGTTACCGCTCATTTGTTACCTTATCGCCGATTTTGCCGTGCTTACCGTCACCATGAAAAATAACTTAATGGAAAACCTCTCGGCCGATTATGTGCGTACCGCCGTAGCGAAAGGCATGCCGTTCAAGCAAGCGGTAAAAAACCACGCCTTCCGTAATAGCCTTATTCCTTTGGCTTCTCACTTTGGTAACTTTTTAACGGCCTTTTTAGGGGGCAGCTTCTTAATTGAAGTTATCTTTAATATTGATGGTATTGGCTTGTTAGGCTTTGAAGCGTTAGTAGAAAACGATTACCCCGTGGTTATGGGCTTACTGGCTATCACGACAGGCTTATTTTTAGTGGGCAATATTTTATCCGATATTTTGGTGGCCTTGGTCGACCCTCGTGTTAAGTATGGAGCGAAGTAATGACAGAAGTAACAGCGCCACCGGTAGTAGAAAAAGAAAAACGTGAGTGGTTTAGCCCGCTGACGCGCAAAAAAATACACCGTTTTACGCAAATAAAACGTGGCTATTATGCCTTTTGGGTGTTCATGCTTTTAATCGTGTTGTCGGCTGCAGCCGAACTGATCGTCAACAACAAGGCATTGATCGTAAAATATGAAGGCAGCTTGTATTTCCCCACCTATAGCGATGTTATTGGTGGCGATTTCTTCGGGCTCGATTACCCATATGAAACCAATTATCGTGAACTCAGCGAAAAATTCTCAAACGATGGGTCTAACAATTGGGTGTTGTTACCGCTGGTGCCTTGGAATGCATTTGAGCAAGACTTTTTAGACGGTGAATACCCTCCATATGCGCCATCGGCCGAACGAAAGCATTATTTAGGCACCGATAGTATCGGACGAGACATTGTTGCGCGCTTAGTTTACGGTTTTCGAATCGCCATTATTTTTGCCATGTTCTCGTTATTTATTTGCATGGGCATTGGTGTCTCTGTGGGTTGTGCCATGGGTTACTTTGGCCGTTGGATTGATCTAGTCGGGCAGCGTGTGATTGAAATTCTTTCCGTAGTGCCTTTTTTGTACGTCATTATGGTATTTGCTTCCATCGTAAAGCCAGGCTTATTTTGGTTAACGGTGGTTTACGTCATGTTTGGATGGATGGGCATTACCTGGTATATGCGCTCGATGACATATAAAGAAAAGGCACGTGATTACGTAATGTCGGCTCGTGCCATTGGCGCTTCCCACGCTCGTATTATTTTTCATCATATTTTGCCAAACACCATCGTAATGGTGATCACCATCGCACCCTTTTTTATGGTGGCAGGTATTTCCGTGCTCACAGCACTCGATTACTTAGGATTTGGCTTAAGACCGCCAACGCCGAGTATTGGTGAGCTGCTGCAGCAGGGTAAAGCAAATTTAGACAGCCCTTGGATTGTGTGGTCGGCTATTTTGTCGGTCTCTACAATTTTAGTGCTTATTCAGTTTATCGGTGAAGCCGTGCGTGAAGCGTTTGATCCTAAACGCTACACGCGGTATGAGTGAGACCCACTTATGCCAATGAAAAACGTTGTCAATAATGAACAACGAAACTATAACAAAGGAACGAAAACTATGAGTCATCTAAGAAAGCCTGTTGTTGGCATTGTTGCCGCAGCGTCGCTGATGCTCTCGGCCCATGGCTGGAGCGAGTCGCTACCTGCAAACCTCACTTGGATTTCAAACATGGATCAACCTGTGTTTGCAAACCAAGAAGCACCGAAAGGCGGAACGGTAAACTACCGTATCAGCTCTTTCCCATTAACCTTACGTACTGAAGGCCCTGATTCAAACGGTGCTTTTGCCGCTTGGACGCGTGGTTTGTTTGGTTCTTTAATGGAACGTCACCCAAATACGCGTGAATTTATTCCTTATCTTGCAGAATCATGGGCATTTGCTGGCGATGACCGCACCATGTACTTTAAGCTTGATGAAGATGCGCGCTGGTCTGATGGTGAAAAAGTTACCGCAGACGATTTCGTGTTTACACGTGAATTCATGACTTCAGAAGATATTCAAGCGCCGTGGTATAACGATTACTACTCAAACGAAATTTCTGAAGTAACAAAAATTGATGAGTACACTTTAAAAGTTGTTTCTGGTCCGGCTAAGCCAGTCGATGAACTTTATGAGCAGGTTAACCTTCGCCCATTGCCAGAGCATGCTATTCGTCCAGCACTTAATGAAGACTGGGTAGAAGAGCAAAACTGGACTATTTTCCCAACAGTTGCTGCATATCAGATTGATGATGTAGACATGGGTAAATCTATTACCTTAAAACGCGTTAAAGATTGGTGGGCTGCTGACAAGAAATACATGGTCGGCCGTTACAACGTTGATAAGTTCCGTATCAAAGTAATACGCGATACAGACGTTACTTTGCAAGCTTTAAATAAAGGCGAGCTAGACGCGCACATGATGATTTTCCCTGCGCAATGGCATTCGTTTAACGAAGATTTCTCAGCCTATGCGAAAGGCTATATTCAAAAAACTTGGGCGTTTAATGCAACACCACAGGGCTTAGCCGGTGTTTGGTTGAACAAGCAAGATCCTATGCTTTCTAACCATGATATTCGTTTAGGTATTGCTCATGCGATGAACGTACCTAAAATGCTAGAAGCCGCTTTGTATGGCGATTACCAGCATTTACAGAACCTAGGTTCTGGTTACGGTAAGTATGAAAACAAAGATGTTAAAGCTTTCCCATTTAACCCAGATAAAGCGCGTGAGTACTTTGCAAAAGCAGGCTACAGCAAAATGGGTCCTAATGGTTTCTTAGTTAACGATGCCGGTGAAGAACTTAAAGTAGAGCTACTTTACTTAAGCCCAGCACACACGCCGCGTACTTCTGTATTACAAGAAGAAGCGAAGAAAGCGGGTCTTAACTTAGAATTAAACCTATTAGCGGGTGCGCAAGGCTTTAAAGCTATGCTAGAGAAAAACCATAAAGCAGGTTTTGTAGGCATGGGTGCCGGCATGTTGCCAGCTTACTGGCAGTACTTCCACTCAGACAATGCTAAAGAGCAAACCAACAACTTCACAATGACTGCGGACCCTGAGCTAGATAAGTTGATCATGACTTATAAAGAAGAGTTCGATACAGACGTTCGAATTAAAGCCGCTCACGCAATCCAAGAATGGGTTATTGCTGATGCCGCTTATATTCCAACGTACTCAGTACCATTTACTCGTGCGGCGCACTGGAAGTGGTTGAAGGTTCCAGCTGAAGCTGCGGGTCTTGAAGATTCTCTATTCTGTTCAGGTGGTTTATCGGATTGTTATGGTCGCTTCTGGGTAGATGCAGAAGAGAAGAAAGCTGTTGAAGCAGCCATGAAGAGTGGAAAAACATTTGAGTCTGTGACTCGAATCGACACCACTTGGAAATAATAAAAACTAAAAAATGACTGTTCAAAGGCTGCGCAATTGCGCAGCCTTTTCATAAGAAATCATAGAAATGTTGGAGTAAGGCATGACAAGTGAACCGATCCTGTCCGTTCGAAACTTAAAAACTGAATTTGAAGTTGAAAGCGGAGTTGTTCAGGTGCTCGACGGTGTAAGCTTTGATGTTCCTAAAGGGAAAACATTGGGCATTGTGGGCGAATCGGGTTGTGGAAAAAGCGTCACCGCTTCTTCCATTATGGGGCTGTTACCGCGCCCATATGGTCGTGTGAATGGCGGTGAAATTCTTTACGATGGGCAAGATTTAGCAAAAATCCCAAAGGAAGAGTTTTACAAAGTTCGCGGAAACCGCATTTCTATGATTTTTCAGGAGCCGATGACCGCACTGAACCCAGTGCAACCTGTCGGCAAACAAATTGCCGAAGTCTTCAAGCTGCATAAGCCAAACATTGCCAAAGAAGACTATCGAACGCTCAGCATTGAAATGTTGGCGAAGGTAGGTATTCCAGAACCAGAACGTCGCTACGATGAGTTCCCTCATCAGCTGTCTGGTGGAATGCGTCAGCGTGTCATGATCGCCATTGCACTGGCGTGCGAACCCGATGTACTGATTGCCGATGAGCCGACGACCGCGCTAGATGTGACCATTCAAGCGCAAATTTTAGAGCTCATGCAAAAGCTACAAGATGAAAACGGCATGTCGATTATTTTTATTACACATGATTTAGGTGTTGTTGCTGAAATGTGTGATGAAGTAGTGGTCATGTACGCCGGACGTGTTGCAGAGCAAGCCAGCGTGTTCGATATTTTTGAAAAATCTCAACACCCTTACACGCAAGGCTTACTGGCATCTATTCCTAGGTTAGACGGTACGCCTAAAACGGTTTTACCAACCATTGCGGGGCAGGTACCTAGTTTAATGGATATGCCTCCTGGCTGCCGTTACGCAAGCCGATGCCCAAATGTTACCGAGCAATGCAAAGCAACCCCTGAATTACAGTTTTATGGAAAAGAACACCAAGTAGCCTGCTGGCTGGTGGAATCAAATCCCGTGCAAGTTGCAGCGGTAGGAGAAGCACAATGAGTGATGCAATTTTATCGGTAAACGAACTCACCCAGCATTTTAAATTGAAAAGCGGATTATTGTCGCCCGCGCATTTTGTACATGCCGTGGATGGCGTGAGTTTTAATTTGCAGCCTGGTGAAACCTTAGGGTTAGTCGGGGAGTCTGGCTGCGGTAAGAGTACGCTTGGCCGTACTTTGTTAAAGTTGTACGAACCGACTTCAGGTTCTATTTTTTATGACCAGCAAGACATTACCGATACCAGTGGCAAAGAACTACGTAACCTGCGTAAAAGCATGCAAATGGTGTTTCAAGACCCAATGGAATCACTTAATGCCCGGCATACAGTGGGGGATATTATTGCGGAGCCATTGTTGGTGCATAACGTCGGTAACCGTGCCAGCCGCTTAGCTAAAGTACATGAGTTACTCGAAAAAGTAGGTTTGCCAAAAGACGCGGCTAATCGATATCCGCATGAGTTTTCAGGTGGCCAACGTCAACGTATCGGTATTGCCCGCGCCATTGCTTTAGAGCCCAAGGTGCTGGTGTGTGATGAAGCGGTTTCGGCGTTAGACGTGTCTGTTCAATCGCAAATTTTAAATTTGTTAATGGACATTCAAAAGGAAATGAACCTAGCGCTCATATTTATTGCGCATGATTTATCAGTAGTTAAACATATTTCAGATCGCATCGCGGTCATGTACCTCGGTCGTATTGTTGAGTTAGCCGATGCACAAACGCTTTATGAATCGCCCAAGCATCCGTATACGCAATCGTTGATTGCGGCGATTCCTGTGCCCGACCCACGCAAACGCAAGAAGCGTGAAATATTACACGGTGATGTGCCTTCACCCATTAATCCGCCTTCTGGGTGTCATTTTCATACCCGTTGCCCAGTAGCTACTCAGCAATGCAAAGAAGTGGACCCAAAACTGAAAGACTTAACAGACTCGCACAAAGTGGCGTGTTTGTTAGTGGAATAACGGTTTTATTATAGAGTGAGCTGTTGCACCACAACATCGTCGGTGCAACAGCTTTTATGCTTAGCCGTTTACTCGTTTATGTAACGCTTATGCACTCGACGAGTGACCCCTGTAAATAGGGTATAGGGAATAGTATCGCAATAGGTGGCTACTTCAGCCGCCGCCAAAGATTCGCCCCACAATTCTACCTTTGAACCCACCTGAGCATCGGTTACCTGAGTTAAATCGACCGTCAGCATGTCCATAGACACTCGGCCAATTAAGGCTGTACGTTGACCATTGACCATCACAGGTGTGCCATCTTTAGCATGGCGTGGGTAGCCATCGGCGTAACCCATGGCCACTGTGCCTACTAGGGTTGGTTGGTTACACACGTAACGGTGACTGTAGCCGACACCTTCACCGGCGGGTACTTCTCGTATCGCAATAATTTCTGAAGTAAGCGACATCACGGGCTGTAATTGATCGGCTATTGGATGCGGATTGCTAAAAGGTGTTGCGCCGTACAACATAATACCTGGGCGTTGAAACTGCCGGCGAGCGTTCTCGTAGCCTAAAGTGGCGGCACTGTTGGCGATGCTGATGGGAGCATTAAGATCGTGCGTGACTTCATCAAAACATTGCATTTGTTGCGCGGTTATAGGGCAGCCAATATTGTCGGCGTTGGCAAAGTGGGTCATGAGTACCACTTCAGCCACTTGCTCTAATTGGTTTAATCTAGCAAAGGCCGAACGGTATTCTTTAGGCATAACGCCTAACCTGTGCATGCCGCTGTCCATTTTTAACCAAACATGAATGGGGTTTATTAATTTAGTGTTGGCAAGGGCATCTATCTGTTCAAGGCTGTGTACGGCGCACCATAAATTTAATTCGCTGATGGTTTGAAGTTCATCGGCACTGAAAAAACCTTCGAGTAATAAAATAGGTTTTTGTATTCCGGCTTCTCGTAGTTCAACGGCTTCTTCTATACAAGCCACACCGAACGCATCGGCTTCATTTTCTAATGTGTACGCCATTTTAATTGCCCCATGACCGTAGGCATCCGCTTTAATGATGGCAACCGCTTTGGCAGAACGAGCCAGAGATTTGGCTAGGCGGTAATTGTGGCGAAATGCCTCTATATTTATGGTGGCAGTGGCGGCTCTGGCCATGAAGTTACTCTCGTTTTTGTTGTGTTAATTTTGAAGTTGTAACAACGGCAACGGCTCACGTTGCCATTGTTAAATGACGTTGTTAAAGCGCCATGATGGCTTCAATTTCAATGTCGGCATCTTTTGGCAGTGCTTTTACAGCATAAGCGGCACGCGCGGGGTAAGGCTCTGAAAAGTACTGGCTCATTAACTCATTTACCTGGTTAAAGTATTTCAAATCGGATAATAAAATGGTCATTTTCACAAAATTTGAAAGATCACCGCCGGCCGCCTCTGCAACGGCTTTGAGGTTCTCAAACACTTGAACGGCTTGCGCTTCAAAAGAGTCAGTCACCATTTCCATGGTTTCAGGGTTTAATGGAATTTGGCCTGATAAATATACCGTATCACCCACTTTTACCGCTTGTGAATAAGGACCAATGGCAGCAGGAGCCTTATTTGTACTGATGATCGTTTTGTTCGACATTTTATTTCCTTAATAAGTTTGTGAATTGAGAGTCGAGGCGTTAATTATAAATACCGCTCTATCGAGAGCCCTTCCGGGTCTATGTCGGGTTGTTTGTTGTTAATAATATCACTGACAAACTTCGCCGAACCTAAAGACATAGTCCAACCCAGCGTACCGTGGCCTGTATTGAGATACAAATTAGAATATTGTGTGCCGCCTAAAACAGGAGTGCTGTCGGGCGTCATCGGGCGCAAGCCCGTCCAAAATTCTGCTTTGCTTACATCGGTTGAGCCTGGGAACATGTCTTGAATGACAAAGTCGACACTGGCACGGCGTTTTTCAGGGCATTCTAAGTTGTAGGAAGCTATTTCGGCGGTTCCGCCAACGCGAATACGATCTTCAAAACGCGTAACCGCAACCTTGTAAGTTTCGTCCATGATGGTCGATTGCGGAGCACGGCTTTCATCTTCTATAGGTAAAGTCAGTGAATAGCCTTTGATAGGGTAAATAGGTACTTTAATGCCAACGGTTTTTAAAATTTGTGGCGAGTAACTGCCCAACGCACACAAAAATGCGTCGGCTTTTACGGTTCCATTGCTTGTGGAAACGCTTGTGATGCGGCCTGAACTTTCATTTAATCGTTCAATTGAGGTATCCATCATAAAGTTTACCCCTAGTTTTTCGCATTCTTTGGCAAGCTCGGTCGTGAATTTAAAGCAATCGCCAGTTTCATCACCAGGTAATCGTAAGCCGCCAACGAATTTTTCTTTCACATTGGCTAAAGCGGGTTCGTATTCAATGCAGCCATCCATGTCGAGTGCCTGGTGATTAATGCCGAGCTCTTTCAAAACCTTAATGTCTTTTTGTAAGGCATCTATCTGCTTTTGTTTGCGAAACAGTTGCAGCGTGCCTTGTTGGCGAGCGTCATACTCAATGTTGAGTTCTTTGCGTAAATCAACAAAACAATCGCGGCTGTATTCAGCAATGCGAAGCATTCGCGCTTTGTTGATTTCGTAAGATTTCGAATTGCAGTTGGCGAGCATTTTCATCATCCAAGACAGGGTATAGCCATCGAGCTCCTTAACATTAATCATGAACGGAGCTAAATCTTGCATCATCCAACCAATTGCTTTTAGCGGTACGCCAGGACCTGCCCAAGGCATACTGTATCCAGGCGAGATCATGCCGGCATTTGCATGGCTGGTTTCTTGTGCCACGCTGCTTTGTCGATCGATCACCGTAACCTGGTGACCAGACTTCGCTAAATACCAAGCACTGGCGACACCTAAAACACCACCGCCCAAAATAGAAATATGCATGAGTACCCTCAAGGATGTTGTTATGTTAGAAAACGGCTAGTCTATGTGAAAATAACAAGTTTATTACTTTGATTTTTGCTAAAATTCAGGCTTTATAACTAAAATAACAAATTAATCTAGGGAAATAATCTAAAATGTCGGCAACAAAGAAAAAAGAGCTCGATAAGCTCGATATCAGCATCCTTCGAGTGTTACAACGAGATGCAAGGGTAAGTTATGTTGATTTAGCCGAGGCCGTAGGCTTGAGTTCTACACCCTGTATTGAACGGGTTAAAAGGCTCGAAAAAGAGGGCTATATAGAAGGCTATTACACCAAGTTGAATGCAAAAAAGCTGGGCTTTGGCATGTTGGTGTTTGTTGAAATATCTTTGTCGTATCAATCACCCGATGCGTTTCAAAGCTTTAATAAAGCGGTTAAGCAGTTACCTTATATTATGGAGTGTCACCTCGTTTCAGGTGATGCCGATTACTTGTTAAAAGCACGTATTGAAGATATGTCGGAATATAGAGCATTACTTGGCGATATGTTATTAACCTTGCCAGGCGTTAAGCACTCTAAAAGTTATATTGTGATGGAGGAAGTTACTGAATCTTCAGCCTTGCCAGTGGAAACCCCACGGTAACTGGCGGCTCTTTTAAAGACAAAGCGACGCTCTCAACGTACAATTAACATTATCTTTAACATTGCCAGTGGTTATGAATCAAACACAAATCAGCTTAGAAAATGTCACCCTTACACGAGGCGGGCAAACGATTCTCAAAAATATGTCGCTTGCCATTACAGAACAAAGAGTGGGCATTATCGGCTATAACGGTTCTGGTAAGAGCACATTATTGCGTTTGCTGTGCGGTCTACTCGCGCCAGATTCCGGCACTATACGAGTTCACAATCAAACCGTTCATGAACACCAAAAAGATTTATTCAAAACAGCGGGGCTGATTTTTCAAAACCCGGACCATCAACTGATATTTCCAACGGTCATAGAAGAGCTTTGTTTTGGGCTCAGAAATATTGGGTACGCAAAAGCAGAAGCGATATCTAAAGCAGAACAACTGCTTTTGCAATATGAGCGTTCACACTGGCGTGATTTCCCTGTGGCATCGTTGTCGGAAGGTCAAAAACAATTACTTTGTATCTTATCCATTTTGCTCATGGAGCCTTCAGTACTTTTATTTGACGAGCCATACTCGGCTTTAGATTACCCAACTCGTTTACAGCTCGCTCAGGTGATCCAAGCATTGCCACAACAAGCTATTATGGTCAGTCATGAACCAAACAGCTTTGCCGACTTTGATCGTATAATTTGGATTGATCATGGCCAAGTACGAATGGATGGCTCGCCCGAAACCATTCTGCCTGCATATGAGCGTGCCGCTCAGGATCGCAACACACTATGATCAGCCTATACCTTCACGAACGCACTTGGCTGCACCGATTAAAAGCCAGCCATAAACTGGCCACACTTGCCTTGCTCACGATTGTGCTGGTTCCGATTAGTCAGCTGGTCATATGGGTCGCCGCAATATTGGCCGTACTGATACTTTATTTATCACTAGGCCGCAGTGCTTTGCGTCAGCTCAAAGCATATCGACCCATGTTGTGGATGTTTATGCTGATATTTGCCATGCAATGGTGGGTGGCCAGCTGGGAGTTAGGCTTATTGGTGGTGCTAAGAATGAGTACGCTGATCCTTCTTGCCAATGCCGTCACATTAACGTCGACACTAGATGACATAACCGATGTGTTTCTATGGCTAATGACGCCTTTAAGCAAATTAGGCATAGCAACCGAGAAAATCGCCTTTGCGATGTCGTTATGCATTCGGTTTATCCCAGTGTTAGTTAACCTACTCAATGCGTTGCTCGAAGCTTGGCGTTTACGTGGCGGAGGCAAGCACTATTGGCGCATCATAGCTCCGATGGTGATACAATCGCTGGTTTATTCTCAACACGTTGCCGATGCCGTAAACGCACGCGGTGGCATACCTAAAACTAAATAATATTGGTCTAAATATGAGTACAAAAGCTTTTCAGTTTAAAACAATAGACATTGTCCAAATAGCATTGTTTGCGGCAATTATGGCTGCCTTAGGTTTGATTCCTAAAATTGATATCACGGCTAACTTACCCATTACAGCACAATCTATGGGCGTCATGCTTGCGGGTATTATCATCGGTAAGCGCAATGGCTTCTTCGCGATTGTTGTCTTCACATTGCTCGTGCTTGCAGGCTTACCGTTATTGGCGGGCGGTAGAGGCGGCTTAGGGATGCTAGGTACAGGCACCGCTGGTTTTATAATCGGTTACTCAATTGCAGCGTTTTCAACAGGATTGATCTTTGAAAAGCTCTCTCAGCTTTCGCTGCCCGTAGCGGCATTTATTGCATCAGCGGTCGGTGGCATTGTAGTACTTTATGCGATCGGCGTGCCTGGATTAGCGCTAAACACCAGTTTAACCCTGCCAAAAGCTGCAACATTGATGCTGCCTTTTATTCCTGGCGATATCATTAAAGCCGTTTTGACTACCGTTATAGCCGTGTCTATTGCGCGAGGCTTGCCTGAGCATTTTGCACGTAATCACTAATTGATAACCTGTTTTTTAAAATGCAGCCATCGGTAAAAGTGTTGGCTGCATTTTGCGTTTGAATAATAGCGAATAATCCTTTCTTTCTATGCCTCTCTACATGGCTATCAAAGCAACGCCTCTGTTTATTTCACTGCAGTACTTAGCTAAATATCACGGTCTGAATGTTCAATCGAACATTTCTGTTAGATTTCCAGCCCCTTTTTAACCATTGATGGGCTCAATTTGGTTGAATGTTGATCGTTTTTTGAGGTGTTGTGATTAAAAATCAGCAAATATCCCTAAAAACCACTGTTTTTTGATATTCACTTGGTGATAGGATGTATGTTCGATAGAACATCGAATACAAAAAAAACAACAATCTACGCTGTTCATTAGCTTTATGCCCTTGCTTGCTCTGCGGCTTCGCTTGTCAGCGTTTTAAGGAGAGAAATAATGCAAAAACTTTCGTTTTCGATTCCTACTGTGCGTATAAATCTAGCTAAACCCGCTATTTTAATGGCGGCGATGTTAGGTTTTGGCGGTACAGCTTTAGCCGATTGTGAGCGCGGTGATTTGGATAAAATGTACTGCGATGCGAATGGTGACCTAGTCGCCGATCTACCAACGTCTTCTTCTGAGTGGCAAAACCCAAAGACGTTGATCTTCGCTTATACGCCTGTTGAAGACCCAGCTATTTACGCAGACATTTGGCAGCCGTTCATTGATCACTTAGAAGAAGTAACCGATAAAAAAGTTCGATTCTTTGCTGTTCAATCTAATGCCGCACAAGTTGAAGCGATGCGCAGTGGTCGTCTACACATTGCAGGTTTCTCAACCGGACCAACACCTTTTGCTGTGAACTTAGCTGGTGCAGTGCCATTTGCATTGATGGGCGGTTCTGAAGGCCAGTTTGGTTATACCTTGCAAGTCTTCACACACAAAGACAGCGATATTTATAAAGTTACCGATCTCAAAGGTAAGCGTATTGCACATACTTCACCTACGTCTAACTCGGGTAACTTAGCGCCTAAAGCGTTGTTCCCTGAAATGGGTGTTACACCGGGTGAAGATTATGAAATTGTATACTCAGGTAGCCACGATCAATCTATGTTAGGTGTTGTCGCTAAAGATTACGATGCCGCTCCGGTTGCTTCGGAAGTTGTAGAGCGTATGGCTGCACGTGGTTTATACAATGAAGAAGATGTTCGTTTGGTTTGGGAATCGGATCGTTTCCCTACAACGTCGTACAACTATGCACATAACCTACACCCAGATTTAGTTGAAAAAATCCGTGAAGCTTTTTATACCTTTGAATTTAAAGGTACGGCTTTAGGAGAAGAGTTTGCCGGTGTTGAAACATTTATCCCAATTACTTACAAAGAAAACTGGAAAGTTATTCGCACTATTCAGCGTTCAAACGGTGTGACTTACACTCAAGAGAACCTTAAGTAATTTTTCTAAGTTTACGCGTTAAAACTGGCCCAGACACTGGGCTGGTTTTTTGTGTAAGAAGTCGTTAGATGGAGTGTCAGTCATGTTAGAAATTTCAAATTTAGTAAAAAGTTATGGCAGTAATGAGCCAGTATTAAAAAACCTCGATTTAACGGTAGATGGCAGCAGTGTTGTTTCTATCGTCGGTGCATCGGGTGCTGGTAAAAGTACGATGCTGCGCTGCATTAACCGCTTGGTAGAACCTACCTCTGGCTCTATCAAATTAAATGGCTTAGAGCTTGTTAACCTACGAGGTGCCGAGTTACGACACGCACGCCGTAAAATTGGCATGGTGTTTCAAGGCTTTAACCTAATAGACCGCTTAACCGTAATGGAAAACGTGCTATCAGGCCGATTAGGCTACGTATCATTGTTTCAGGCTGTGACTCGTCGTTTTCCTCAATCCGATATTGATCGCGCGTTTCAGTTAATGGAACGGGTAGGCATTGCGCATTACGCTAACAAGAGAGCCGATGAACTCTCTGGTGGTGAACGTCAACGCGTTGCTGTCGTACGAGCATTAATGCAAGAGCCAGAAATTTTATTGGCCGATGAACCGACCGCTTCTTTAGACCCAAAAACTTCTCAACAAATTATGACGCTGCTGCAAAGTTTGGCACAAGAGATGTCATTGCCGGTGCTTATTAATATTCATAATGTGACTCAAGCACGAATGTATACCGACCGAATTGTTGGGATGCGCCATGGCAATATGATTTTTGATGGCGGTCCTAAAGATTTTAATCAAGATGCACTGGATGCCGTGTATGGCGGAATTGAATCACCTGATGAAGAAGGTGTAGACAATGAAGACGCTGCAGTAACAGGAGCGGCGGTATGACAGAACCCGTGAACTATGCGCCAGGCCGCGCATGGAAAAAGCCGCATTTTATTCCCAACCCGATTCTGCGATACGGATTGTTGTTAGGGGTGTTTATTTATTTGTTCTGGGCTTTTGCTACGTTGCCATTTGATTGGGCGCGTATTGCTGAGGGTATTCCTCGAGCCGGTCAAATTTTTGGTGGTGCTTTTCCCCCTAGCTTCCAACGTTCCAGTTTATTGATTACGGGTTTTGTTGAAAGTTTTCAAATTGCATTTCTGGCTACCTTGCTGGGGCTATTTTTATCCGTTCCTATTGCGGTCATGGCGGCCAAAAATATTGCGCCAAAGCCCGTTTATTATTTAGGGCGAGCGATAATCATTTTATCGCGTAGTTTCCACCCTGTTATTGTGGCTATTTTGTTTGTTGCGGCCGTAGGGTTTGGTCCATTTGCCGGTGTATTAACCCTAACGCTTTATTCGATTGGCTTTGTGGCTAAATTATTAGCCGAAGAAATCGAGGAAATTGATTGGGGCCAAGTAGAAGCCATGCGCTCTGTTGGCGCAGGATATTTTAAGACCTTGTGGTTTGGTGTATTCCCGCAAATATTACCACGCCAAATTGGCCTATCTATGTATCAACTTGACAGTAACTTACGCGCTTCTGCCGTAGTAGGGATTGTCGGTGCCGGCGGAATTGGCGGTACATTAATGAATGCTTTTGGTCGATACGACTATGATTTTGCCTTTGCAATATTACTGTTGATAATTGGATTAATTCTCATCAGTGAAGGTGTCAGTGGTTGGGTGAGGAAAAAAATATGGTAAATCAACAATCCACCGCGGTTGAGCGCGTTTGGTCACGATACAACCCTAAACAACAACTCATTCGTTATTGTGTCATGTTTGCCACCTTACTGGCTGTCATTTGGGCAATCAGCGATATTGATATTTTTTGGCCTTGGGTTTGGGATGCGCCTAACCAGATTCAAAGTTTGGCCGTGCGCATGTGGCCACCTAATATGAGCAGTGGGGAAGCCATTTTTTATGCCATGGTTGAAACCGTACACATCGCAACACTTTCGACAATGTTAACGGTATTTATCGCATTGCCAGTTTCTTATATTGCGGCACAGAATACTACCCCTAATAAAGCCACCTTGTGGATAGGGCGGTTCATTTTAGTATCGAGCCGTTCAGTTAATACCATAATTTGGGCGCTTTTGTTTGTGGCGATTTTTGGCCCAGGAGTATTGGCGGGTATTTTGGCCGTTATGTTCCGCTCGATAGGCTTTATTGGCAAATTGATGGGCGAAGCGATTGAAGAAATTGATAAGAAACCGGTTGAAGCCATGCAAGCAACGGGCGCGTCTAAGTTAAAAGTAGTCGCTTATGCGATCGTACCGCAAGTCATGCCTGCTTTTTTCGCCATCATCATTTTGCGCTGGGATATTAATATTCGAGAATCAACCGTGTTAGGTTTGGTCGGTGCTGGTGGTATTGGTGTTCTGCTGCAAGGGTCGATTGATACCTTTGCTTGGCAGACGGTTGCCACAATATTACTTGGGATTATTTTCTTAGTTATTGTGGGCGAAGCGATAACGAGCAGCCTTCGTAAAAAGGTTATTTAAGGTTTGAACGTGGTTTGGGGGCGTTGACTCACAAACCACGTTTTTTTATTTCAATGAGCCTGACTTGTGGTTTAATAGCGGCTTGGAAATTATGCGTATTATGTTAGGAAGTCCACTTACCGATGTGTAACCGGTTATGAGCGCACAAAAGCGACAGAGTATTATTTTAGATTGGGTTCGTGAAGAGCATCATGTTGATGTCGACGCTATTTCCAATCGATTTGGGGTAACGCCTCAAACCATTCGTCGTGACATCAATCACTTGTGCGAACAAGGTTTGTTGCGCAGGCGATATGGTGGTGTTTCTTTACCATCGGCTGCTCTTAATTCGGCTGCAAATGCTTCTTCAGTTAATTTAGATCTTACTCATCAAAAAATAGCCAGTGAAATTGCTAAGCAAATACCTAATGGTGCCTCGGTGAGTTTAGGCGGTGGCGCTGGTTTAGTTCAGGTCGCTACGGCGTTGCTAAACCATACATCGTTGAAAGTTTTAACGAACAGTTTGTCGGTGGCCTCGGCTTTAGCCAGTAACTCAGAAATAGAAGTGATCGTTTCAGGTGGCCAATTTAGACATGCCAACAATGATGTTGTAGGACCGGAAGTCACGAACTTTTTTAGTTCGTTTTTTTCAGATTTTGGGGTGATCAGTTGTGGCAGTATAGATGCGCAACATGGCCTAATGGATTTTGATATTCGCGAGGCCGAAGCAAATAGGGCGATCATCAGTAACACCCGCACTAAAATCTTATTAGCTGATCAAGAAAAATGGCACGCTAAGGCTATGTGTAAAGTTGCCACCTTCAAATATGTTGATCTTTTCTTCACAGATCAAATGACACAGGAAGAGGTTGATAGCCTTCCAGATTGTGTGAAATCCTTTCAAGTAAACCCCATCCGGCTTTAATTCTAATCATTTTTGTAATCATTCCTGTGATTTACTGAAAATAGTCTATAGTAAAGTAATGTAATCGCTATTTATCTTAGTTATTCATTTTGGTGATCTAAATGGCTTTGCTAGGCGGCGTTGTAGGGCGATTGGTAGAGAAAGTAATCAAAAGGGTTGGATGAAATTAAGATTTCACTTAAAAAGGTTTTCATTCTGGGAAGTGTCCGAATTTAGCGGCTACCCGCTCTGTTGAAAGGTGTTTGACAGAGAACTGGGTCAACTTTAAAGTGTAACTCATTGAAAATAGGGTGAGAAAATAAGATGAATCAAAAAGCTGAACTTCGGCTGGAAGATCAAAGCCAACCTCAGCAGGAACGACTCTTTTATTTGGAGTTTCGTTTATACTTTCTAGGTCATGCAAACCGCAGTGATTTACAACTTCGATTTGGCCTAAAAGAGTCTTCTGCGTCCAGAGATATTGCACTTTATAAAAAACTGGTTCCAGATAACATCATTTATGATTACGGCATTAAATCATATGTTCCTCAGCCGAGCTTTGAGCCGATTTTTTCATATACTGGCACACAAGTTTTAACGGCACTGACGCATGGTTTTGGTGATGATTACGCAGGCCCTAAATTTCCTGAAATCTCATCAGAAGCGCCTACTCAAGCGCCTCTGCCATTTATTCCAACATTAGCGGCATTAACCCGTGCTATTCATAAAGAAAAAGCCGTTTCTATCAACTATTTCAGTGAAGATATTGGTGAAAGCACTTTAGAAGTAGCACCACATTCTTTGATAGACTCTGGAAATCGTTGGAGTATCCGTGCCTTTAACAGAAGCACTGGCCGGTTCGAAGACTTTGTTATAAACCGAATCACAAACGTCTTGGATATATCAAGCAGTCCAGAAGCAAATGAGCACAAAGACGCTGATTTATTGTGGAATCAGATCAGTGAGCTGAAGCTTAAGCCACATCCTTCGTTAGCGCATCCAAAAGCGGTGGAGCGAGAGTATGGTATGCACAATGGTGTTTTAAAAATGACGTGCCGTACAGCGCTTAAATCGTACTTGTTAAGGCAGTGGCGAGTAGATACTTCAAGTACGCCAGCAAACAGCGGGCAAGGGTATCAGCTCTGGTTAGACCAATAGTTTGATTGAAAAAAAAGAGCCGAAAGGCTCTTTTTTTTGCTTACTAATAAGTTGCGTAGGTTACTCTGCAAAGGTGCTTTGAGGCTTTTTAACTAATGAAGTTACAACACAGTTACGGCCTTGCTGCTTTGCGCTGTATAGGGCTTTATCGGCGCGGTTCAATAATTCTGGCCAGTCAGATTCCCCATTATAATGCGCTAGCCCCAAGCTAGCGGTAACTTTTAAATCTTTATCCGGAAGCTTAACTTGCTCCTCGATCGCAATTCGAATGCGCTCAGAAACAGTACGCGAATGTGCTAAATGCGTGTTGGTAACAAGAATAACAAACTCTTCACCTCCAAACCGAAAGCAAGCATCCGAAGCGCGAATCGATTGTTGAATCACTCGAGCTACCTGTCTTAAAACGTCATCTCCAGATAAGTGCCCGTATCGATCGTTTATGGTTTTAAAGTGATCAATATCGATCATCATTAAACTCATATCTTGATCTTCATGGCGACGAGTTCGTTCCAATTCACGCGTTAAGGCAATAGACATTGCGCCTCGGTTATTAAGACCCGTTAACGGATCAATCATGGCTGTTGAGAGGGCATCTCGATATTTTAGTGCGTTACGCAACGGAAAAATTATGACATCCATAATGGATTCGATCGTGCTTAGCTCTTTTTCAGAGAAACGCTTGCTTCGTGTGAAGGCAATATCGCCAAAATGTTGTTGGCTCATGTTGAGTTGGTAGTTGCACCGGTGCTTGTTGATGCGTCCAACATGCATGTCTATCATCTTATCTGCATGATTATATTCAATGCCAGATACAGGAATGAGCTGTTTGAGGTGACGATAAAAAATGTCTATGAGCTGCTCAATTTCAAGCGTCGTTTGTAAGTGGCTGAACAAATGTAAACGAAAGTCTTTTAATCGATCTGGTGTTAAAGAATCAATTGAAATAGAAGAAACATCCATTGGAAATGGATGGTTCTTTGCTTGCGTTCCAAAATCATGCTGTGTAAAGCTGCTAGCCATGTAGTTCACCAGAAGGCAGTTATTCGTATGATGTTTTATAGCGAATACTGTGCCAGAAGGATAAAACATAGTTATATCAAGGGGTTAGCGCATTTTTCGATGGTTGCGGAGCAAAAATACGGAAGCGATTGACCGTTTTTCTTGATTGAACTGGCAGGAAAATGTCGTTTCAAATGAGAGAGTGACAAAAAAATAACGCCAGCTACTTCATTAACTGGCGCATGTTTGACTGCTATTTGCTCAAGTAATCGGCTGCATCAATTGAAAGCCCATTGTGCACTTGTGAATGGACTGAAAACAAATATCTATACAGCGGCATGTGTGCTTCAGGGGCGGGAACCGATTCAGGATGTTCTCCAGGGTAGGCACTTGCTCGCATGTTGGTGCGTGTGCCGCCTGGGTTAATAGCAAAGGTTCTAATATTGGTTTGGTTGCCCAATTCAGCGGCCAATGTTTGCATTAAACCTTCTGTTGCAAATTTAGAGACGCCGTATGCACCCCAGAAAGCTCTCCCTTGCCGACCCACACTTGACGTTGTAAACACAATACGGCCTGAATTCGATGCTTCGATCAGCGGCAGCATGGCTTGGGTCAATAGAAACGCACTGTTTAAATTGACGTTGATGACTTCATTCCACTCATTTTCAGGGTATTGGCTGATCGACATTTTACTGCCTAATAATGAGGCGTTGTGCAAAATACCGTCCAGACTGCCGAATTCTTGTTCAATGGCGTAAGTCATTTCTTTAGCAACTTCCAACGAAAGTACATTAAGGTCGTAGGGGAAGATGATTGGCTGGGTATTGGTTTCAGATTCTATTTGGTCATAAACTTGCTCAAGCTTATCTTGGTTGCGAGCGAGTAAAATAATATTGGCACCGTGACGAGCAAAATCTAAGGCTGCAGCTTTGCCAATACCGTCACTGGCTCCAGTAATTAAAAGAGTTTTACCCTTGAGTGAATCGGGTTTATTGGCCTGCTCGATTGATTGTTGGGTTGGTTGAGTCATGTAATACCTATGTTTAATTCGACGGCTTTTGAGTGGTCATCATGTAATTGACGGAGACATCTTCGGTCAGCTTAAAATCTTTTGTTATCGGGTTGTAGCTTGTGCCTTTAAAACCTTTTACTTGCAATTGCGCTTGCCGAGCACCATTGGCAAGCTCAGAAGGTTTGAGCAGCTTCTTGTATTCATGAGTGCCTTTAGGAACTAAATTTAAAACGTATTCAGCCCCGACAATTGCCATAACCCAAGCTTTAGGGTTGCGATTAATGGTTGAAAATATAGCTGTGCCGCCAGGCTTTAACAGTGTCGAAATGGCTTTAATAACCGACAATGGGTCAGGTACATGCTCAAGCATTTCCATACAGGTAATGACATCAAACTGACCTGCGCGCTCAATGGCTAAATCTTCGGCCGTTATTTGTTTGTATTGTAAGTTGGTTATGCCACTTTCTAAGGCATGCAATTGAGCCACCTTCAGAGGCGCGTCTGTCATATCAATACCCAGTACATTGCCACCACGCTTAGCGAGTGTTTCCGATAAAATTCCGCCTCCGCACCCAATATCTAAGACATTGAGTCCAGCAACGTTTATTTGCTGGTCGATATAGTTCATTCGAATAGGGTTGAGATCGTGAAGGGGTTTAAACTCTGAATCGCGATCCCACCAACGGCTGGCAAGCGCTTCAAACTTGGCTAATTCAGACGGATCAACATTCGCAGCCACACAGTACTCCTTGCGAGTATAAAATTTTAAAGTGGCGACTATTATGACGTGAAAAGAAGGGAGATCACAGTATTTGTTCGCCGTTACCTGATTTAGCAACGACGAACAACTCTAAAGAACTGGCTATTAACCTCTGATTTTGGCCTGCCATTGCTTGGCGTTCGCAACAATAGCGGCTTTATCTAGCGTCGTTAGCTCGCGATCTTTAAGAAGCTGCTTACCATCTACCCAAACGTTTTTGATCTGATCACGAGAGCTGGCATAGACGATGTGAGACATTGGCTCAAAGATTGGTTGAGACTCAAGATCGTCTAAAGCGATGGAGGTGATGTCGGCACGTTTGCCAACTTCTAAGCTGCCTATCTGGTCATCCCAGCCTAATGCTTTTGCACCGTTAATGGTGGCCATTGCGATGGCTTCAGCGGCGGGTAGGGCCACAGCATTAGAGCTGACGGCTTTCGCGAGCATTGCAGCGGTACGCATTTCACTGAGCATATCTAAATCGTTGTTACTCGCAGCGCCATCGGTTCCCAGTGCTACGTTTACGCCTGCTTTTTGCAATTTGTCGACCGGGCAAAATCCGCTTGCCAGCTTGAGGTTAGATTCTGGGCAATGCATCACGTGTGCGCCAGTTTCTACGATGTCTTGAATGTCTTCATCGCTTAAAGCCGTCATGTGAACGGCTTGGAATTTAGGGCTTAACAAACCTAATTCCTTTAAGCGACGCACAGGGCGTTGGCCGCGGCGAGTCGTTTCATCGTCAACTTCACCTTGAGTTTCATGAACATGCATTTGAATGCCAACGTCGTATTTTTCGGCTAATTCTTTGATGCGAATGAGCGGCTCATCCGAACACGAGTAGGGAGCATGCGGACCAAAGTTCACCTTAATGTGGCTGTGACCTTTGTACTGTTCCATGACAGCGACGCCTTGGTCGATGTGTTCATCGGGTGTTTTAGCCCAAGCTGTTGGGAAATCGATGGTTGGAAAACACAGTTGTGCGCGCATACCTGCTTTGACCACCCGCTCGGCAGCGGCATCAGGGAAAAAGTAGTTATCAGAGAAGGTAGTGGTACCGCAGCGAATCATTTCGGCTGCCGCTAATTCTGTACCATCGCCAACCATTTCATGGCTTACCCAAGTACCTTCAGCTGGCCAAATGTGATCGTTTAACCAAGTTTGCAGGGCTAAATCATCGGCCATTCCGCGAAACAGAACCATAGCCGCATGGCCATGCGTATTTACCATGCCAGGCATGATAGCTTGGCCGTTTAGATCAACAGTTTCATTGGCTTGAAACGAGCTGGATGCTTCAGATTGAGGCACTATCGCCACAATTGCGCCATCTTTGATGGCAAGGCTGTGATCGGTCAGTACGTCACGTTCTGCGTTAACGGTAATAATCCAGCTAGCGTGAATCAGGGTGTCTACGGTTTGCATGGGTAATCCTGTCTGTTGAGTCAATAGCGGTATGATAAAAAAAATGGCTCAATTAAGCGAATGAATCTTTTTTTGGGGTAAAGGCGATAGCAAAGCCTTTTTTGGGTTGGTTCTTTATATGAATATCCCAATTTAACTTTTGATTAGCGATGTTATAAACGATGTACATGCCTAAGCCACTGCCGCCCTGTGCGCGTGCAGTTGTGTAGAAAGGTTCGAACATGTTCTCTAGTGCATCTTCATTTACACCTTTGCCATTATCTGTAATTGATAGCTTAAAGCCTTCGGGGGCTTTTTTAAGTGAAACGTGAATTGTTCCTTCGTCTTGACCCATAGCAAAGCCGTGTTGTTTTGCATTGAGAAGTACGTTGGTTAATAGTTGAGCAACAATTCCAGGGAAAGTGATGGTTTCGATACTGGCGTCTAGATCGGTAATGATGTTGATTTTTGTGTGCTTAAACTCGTGCTTTAAGCTACTGATAATAAGCGTGATGTATTCTCCAAGTGCTAATTGTCTAGTTTCTTCAACCGATTGATCAACCGATACCAGTTTAAAATTACTGATGAGCTCGGCGGCTCTGTCTAAGCTATTAAAAATTAAACTTGCGTGCTCTTCCATTTCTATTAAAAAGCGGTCGAACTCACTTCGTGTCATCGTATTATTGTGAAGCTTGGAAGAGATTTGCCTGATGTCGTCTAATAAAGAAGACGCCGCAAGCTTACCCGACCCAACAGGCGTATTAACTTCATGTGCAACCCCTGCGACAAGCCGACCAAGAGAAGCCATGCGTTCAGATAACTCATTCTGCGTTCTCAATTGATCGTTTTTAGATTGCATAAAATGACGATGTTGAATTTCTGAAATTTGCGGGCTAAAAAATTCAACCAATTCAACGGCATGTTTATTACACCGCGTTAAGGTGTATCCATAATTTAGGTGCTGAGTAACAAGAGGGCAGAACACCCAATAGTGTTCGGATAAATCTTTTTCGCCAAAAGTCAGATCGGGGTTTTTTTCAAATACTACAAAATCGCTGGCATTGTGGCTCGGACGCTTAAAAATAAACATTTCATCGATAGCGATAGCGTCGAGATCACTTTGAATGTTTGGGAGGATATCTTCGACACGATCCGTCGCGTGAATTTGCTGAACAATTGAAAATTTTCTTGAGGTTAAGTCTCGTTCTTGTATAAATTGCCAAAGGTCAACAAGGCGCTCACGCATATGTTTTTGATTGCTACTTACGTGGCCGGTTGACCCTCTTAACTTGGGTCGAGTTTTTAATAGTATATCTTGTGGTCTTTTACCTTCTAACATTTCTATCGCTAATCGACCTGCTTTTAAGCCAAGTTCGTGAGCTGGATAAAGCACAGTACTTAGGCCAGGCGTCATGTATTGAGCATATTCAAAATCGTCAAAACCTGTCACCCAGCAATCATCAGGGCAATTAATACCTAGTAGCCGAAAAGCATCTAGGATGCCCTTCGCCATGAGATCGTTGGCACAGACTATGATGTTTGGCTTTTCGGTTTGTGCCTTCCAATATTCGGAAAAGGTGTGTTTTGCGTGTAAAGAGGTGAAGTCCCCCTCGAGAATATCGATACTGGTTGGGTCAACACCGTGCGCATTACATTCATCAAAAAGCGCCTGTTGGCGGAGTTGACTCTCGGTATTGGAAAATGGGCCGCTCAAAAAAGCAATTTTGGGCTGTGGTTTCTTTAATAGCACAGCATGAATCAAGTCTCTCATGCCTTGGTAATTGTCTATCAGTACAGCAGGCTGTTGATCTATTTTTTGCCCCATGTGAATACTAGGGATCCCTTTATAGACGTCTAAAATTCGCTGTATCGTTTCTATATTAGTTAGGTAGGTTAATCCGCCCGTATAAAAAATAACCAAGCTAGGCTTGAGGTCGACAATATCTTTGTGGCATTGCAAATCACTTTCTTGCCAAGCTTCGGGCGCTGAGATATAGCCCACAGGCGCAAAGAGCACTTCTATTTCGGTGTGCTGAAAAGCTTCAGATAACCCTAAGCAGATTCGCTGCTCGATCGTTTGGGAAAATGTTGGAATAATGACCGCCACGAGTGGCCGCATAGGGTTGTGCCTCGGTAAAATTACTGCTGTTGAACGGAGTATAGCTAAGCTTTCAGGCCTTGCTATTTATATGTCGGCTGAAACTGTCTATCTCATTGATTTGTGGTATGATTTCTCCTTTCGTGAGTAGTCAGCGACATCAGAAAGTAGCCAGTGGAACAACCGCTAAGGCTCGATAAGAAGGATAGCGAATTAGATGGGTGAACTAGCCAAAGAAATTCTTCACATCAATATTGAAGAAGAATTAAAACAATCATACTTAGATTACGCCATGAGCGTTATTGTTGGGCGTGCATTGCCCGATGTACGAGACGGTCTTAAGCCCGTACATAGGCGTGTGTTGTTCGCCATGAATGTATTAAACAACGATTGGAATAAGCCGTATAAAAAATCGGCGCGTGTTGTTGGTGATGTAATCGGTAAGTATCACCCACATGGTGATTCAGCTGTTTACGACACTATCGTACGTATGGCACAGCCTTTCTCTATGCGCTATACCCTGGTCGATGGTCAAGGTAACTTCGGTTCGATCGATGGTGACTCTGCCGCCGCCATGCGTTATACCGAAATTCGTATGGAAAAACTGTCTCATTCGCTCTTAGCCGATCTTGAAAAAGAAACGGTCGACTATGTCGAAAACTATGACGGCACTGAATTAATCCCCGAAGTACTGCCTACACGAATCCCTAATTTATTGGTAAATGGTTCTTCAGGTATTGCAGTAGGCATGGCCACCAACATTCCCCCACACAATCTGAATGAAGTCGTCGATGGCGCATTAGCCCTTATAGATAACCCTGAGATAGATATCGACGGTTTAATGGAATACATCCCTGGCCCCGATTTCCCAACAGGTGCTTATATTAATGGTCGAAAAGGTATTGTCGAAGCCTATCGCACCGGCCGTGGCCGCATATACATGCGAGCTAAGGCTGATGTAGTAGTCGATGAAAAGTCTGGTCGTGAAAGCATTATCGTTCATGAAATTCCGTATCAGGTGAACAAAGCGCGTTTGGTTGAAAAAATTGCCGAACTCGTGAAAGAAAAGAAAATTGAAGGCATTGCCGAGCTGCGCGATGAATCCGATAAAGACGGTTTACGCATCGCGATAGACCTAAAGCGTGGCGAATCGGGCGATGTACTATTAAATAACTTATACGCTCAAACGCAGCTTGAAACGGTATTTGGTATCAATACCGTTGCGCTAGTTGATGGCCAGCCTAAGGTCCTAAACCTTAAGCAATTGCTTGAAGCATTTGTTCGCCATCGTCGTGAAGTTGTTACGCGTCGTACGATTTTTGACCTTCGAAAAGCTCGTCAGCGTGGTCATATTTTAGAAGGCTTGGCTATTTCATTGGCTAACATTGATGAAATGATCGAGCTTATTCGTACCTCTGCTACCGGTGCTGAAGCGAAAGAACGCATGTTGGCGCGATCTTGGGCATTAGGTGATGTATCGGCTATGTTAGAGCGTGCAGGGGCCGATGTTTGTCGCCCTGAGGAGCTCGAAGAACAGTATGGCGTGCACGATGAGCGTTACCACCTGTCTCCTGAGCAGGCCCAGCAAATTCTCGACATGCGTCTGCAGAAGTTAACGGGCTTGGAACATGACAAGCTGATCGGTGAATATAAGGCCATTATCGACGATATTGGTGAATATTTGCGTATTTTGAACAGCTATGAGCGACTCATGGAGATTATTCGTGAAGAGCTTGAGCAAGTTAAAGCCGATTTTGGTGACGAGCGTAAAACTGAAATTCTTACCTCGCGTTTAGATTTGTCGATGGAAGATTTAATCACCGAAGAAGATATGGTGGTGACAATCTCTCATGCCGGTTATGCGAAAACTCAGCGGTTAACCGAATATGAAGCCCAAAAGCGCGGTGGTAAAGGGCGCTCTGCATCCGCGTTGAAAGATGAAGACTTTATTGAGCACCTATTGGTTACCAGCACCCACGCCACCATTTTATGCTTCTCTAACTTTGGTAAGGTTTACTGGTTGCGAGTATTTGAGATTCCGCAAGCCAGCCGTGCCGCGAAAGGCCGGCCAATGGTGAACTTGCTGCCTCTAGACGCGGAAGAGCGTGTAACAGCCATTTTGCCGATTCGTGAATACGATGCGGATCACTTTATTTTTATGGCGACAGCAAGCGGTACAGTTAAGAAAACTTCATTAGATGCCTTCTCTCGCCCTCGTAGCAGCGGTTTAATTGCGCTTTCTCTGGATGAAGGTGATCACTTAGTAGGCGTTGCACTGACCGACGGTGAGCGTGAAGTTATGTTGCTTTCTGATGCCGGTAAAGTTGTTCGCTTTAAAGAAGAAAACGTACGAGCCATGGGGCGAACAGCCCGAGGTGTTCGGGGTATTTCACTAGAAAAAGATCAGCAAGTAATTTCGTTAATCGTACCTGAAGAAAACGGAACAGTATTAACAGCCTCTATGCGTGGCTACGGTAAGCGAACCAGTGTTGAGGAGTTTCCAACTAAAGGTCGTGGCACTAAAGGCGTCATTGCAATGGTCACTAGTGAGCGTAACGGTGCATTAGTAGGCGCGAAGCAAGTGTTCGATGGCGACGAAGTGATGTTGATAAGTAATAAGGGCACTCTGGTACGTACCGGTGTGGACCAAATCTCTGTGTTAGGACGAAATACGCAAGGCGTTCGTTTGATCAGAGTAGCTGAAGATGAAGCACTTGTGAGTATTGAGCGCATTGAAGAGCCCGAAGAAATTGAAACCCTAGTTTCTGATGGCGATTCAGGTGAAGCGGCCGACGCTGCTCCTTCGCAAGAAGGTTCAGACGAGTCTAGTGATTCAGACGAAAGCTAAGTTCGTATAACATTCAGCGGGCAATGTCGTTTACATATGCCCGCTGAGTGCGTTTTTCGACCCAGCCAATGATTATGCAGCCAGTGCAATGCTAAGTTGCAAACAATGGGCATTGATCAATACTCCAGTTTCACCAACAATGCTGTTAGATACCCCATTTATACCATTTATCGAGAATGCTTATGTCTGACAAACCTGAATCCTTAACTCAAGCCGATGAATCTGCATTAATGCAGCTTAGAGAAGAAATTGATCAGCTAGATACTGAAATATTAGCCCTAATATCAAAGCGCGCCAATTGTGCTATGAAAGTCGCCGAAGTGAAGATGAAGGCCTCTGGCAATGCTGGAGCTGTGTTTTATCGCCCTGAGCGAGAGGCGCAGGTATTAACCAGTGTAATGGATCGAAACCCTGGGCCACTTGGTAATGAAGACATGGCTAAGTTATTTCGAGAGATTATGTCGGCCTGTTTGGCACTCGAAAAGCCTATGGAGGTTGCTTATTTGGGGCCAGAAGGCACCTTTACTCAGCAAGCTGCGTTGAAGCATTTTGGGCAATGGGTAAAAACCAAGCCGATGCCCGCTATTGATGAAGTTTTCCGTGAAGTTGAAGCCGGCGCTTGCAACTATGGCGTAGTGCCGGTTGAGAATTCTAGCGAAGGTATTGTGAATCATACTCTTGATACCTTCATTACATCGAACATTAAAATATGCGGCGAAGTTGAGTTACGAATTCACCATCACCTGTTAGCGGGTCCTAATACGAAGCACGATAAAATTTCACGTATATACAGTCACCAGCAAAGTTTGGCTCAATGTCGTAAGTGGCTAGACGCTCATATGCCACATGCTGAGCGTATTGCTGTTAGCAGTAATGCCGAAGCGGCAAAGCGCGTGCAAGGTGAGTGGAATTCTGCGGCCATTGCTGGCGAGCTGGCGGCCAGTTTATATGATTTGGAGATTGTGGAATCAAAAATTGAAGACTCGCCCGATAACTCAACCCGATTCTTAATTATTGGCACCGAGCAAGTTGGACCTTCGAGCGAAGATAAGACCTCGCTGGTGGTTTCTATGCGTAACGAGCCAGGAGCTCTGTACCACTTATTGAAGCCTTTCAATGAATTCGGTGTTGATATGACGCGATTAGAAACACGTCCTTCAATGACTGGAAATTGGACCTACGTATTCTTCATCGATTTCGCAGGCCATTGCGAAGATGAATCGGCCATTAAGGTTATTAATGCTATTCGGGAAACGGCTGTCGATGTCAAAGTACTTGGCTCTTATCCTAAGGGCGTGTTGTAAGTGAGTACTTCTAAACCGTCTGTATTGATTATTGGCTTGGGTCTAATAGGCGCTTCTTTTGGGAAAGCGTTAAAAGCGACCGGGTCGGCCAGAGTTTTGGGGGCGGATCAACAAGCCGAAGTGCCTAAAATTGCGTTGGCTTCGGGGGTGATAGATGAGGCGGTTGACCAGTTCTCAAATCTAGAGCAAGTGGATGTCATTGTTTTGGCTGTCCCCGTTAAAGCCATTGGTGCGGTGTTAAAGCAAGTTAAGCATTTAATACCCCGCGCTAAAGTGCTTACCGATGTGGGCAGTGTGAAGGGCGCGGTTGTAAAGCAAGTCGAAGCTGAATTAGGCGCAATACCGAGTTGTTTTGTTCCTGGTCATCCAATAGCTGGTGCTGAGAAAAGTGGCGTTAAGGCGGCTAATCCGCATTTATTTGAAAAGCATTTGCATATTCTTACGCCGTTAGAGCAAAGCAGTGCTGACGCAATTGCGCTCATTTCACAATTGTGGACTGCGGTCGGTGCCGATGTCGTGACGATGCCTGTAGATAGACACGATGAAGTGTTGGCCGCCACAAGCCATTTGCCTCATTTGTTGGCTTTCTCTCTAGTAGATACTTTAGCGCGTGAATCGGATAATAGAGAAATTTTTCGCTATGCAGCCGGTGGTTTTCGTGACTTTACGCGCATTGCCGCCTCGGATCCCACCATGTGGCACGATGTATTTTTGACCAATCAAGACGCAACGCTTAAAATCCTGCGCAAATTTCAATCCGACTTAGCCCTGTTAGAGCAGGCTATTGAATCATCGGATGGCGATGTTTTAAAAACCGTATTTCATCGCTCTAAATCAGCTCGAGATTACTTTACCCAAGTGCTTGAGCAACGCGAAAACGGGGTGGCGTTTTCTGCTATCACAGATTACACCCCATAATTACGAGGAAGTACCATGCAAGTAGATGCACCTGTCATTACCTTAGATGGCCCAGGAGGGGCGGGTAAGGGCACTGTAAGCACATTGTTGGCTGAACGACTAGGTTGGCATTTTTTAGACTCCGGTGCTTTGTATCGGCTAACCGCTTTAGCCGCCATGAATCATGGTATTGAGATGACCAATGAAGCCGGTTTAGCCGTAGTTGCAGAGCATTTAGATGTAACGTTTGTGCAGCAAGATGGGGAAACCGTCATCATGTTAGAAAACGACAACGTCACCGAAGCAATACGCACTGAAGAGGTGGGGACCAATGCCTCTAAAGTGGCCGCATTTAGCCGTGTACGCGATGCTTTGTTGAAGCGCCAGCGAGCATTTGCTGTGCAGCCCGGGTTGGTTGCTGATGGGCGCGATATGGGGACGGTGGTATTTACCAAGGCGGAATTAAAAATCTTCATGACAGCGACCTCTCATGAGCGTGCTCGGCGTCGAGTTGCACAATTAACCGCTAAAGGCATCGAGGCTGACTTCGATCAAGTGAAAGCAGACATCGAAGAACGTGATGAGCGTGATATGAATCGAAAGACAGCACCGTTGGTGGCGGCCAGTGATGCTATTGAACTCGATACCACTGAAATGAGCATTGAAGCTGTGGTTCGGTTTATTGAGCAAGAGGCAAAAAACCGAGGCCTAGCTGATTAACTGAAAAAATAGCCCATTTGGGCTTATTTTTCGATTATCGGCACGATTAAGTTTAAAAACCTTCAAAACCATGAAAAAACCCTTGAAATACCACTAAAAAGCTTGGGTTTTTGCATTTCTTCCGTATAATACGCCCCCCTGAAATCAGATGATTTGTCCGATTCGTACTGCGAAAAAAGACACTTTAACTGGCCTCGAACGGCGGTTAGACCAGCAATTTCGACCGTTTGAGTTTTATTAATAGACCCGTGTTAGCTGGAATACGGAAAGTGTCGCGAATGAATTTATTGGCGACGTTTATAGTTTAGGAACTTAAATTAATGACTGAATCTTTTGCTGACCTCTTTGAAGAAAGCTTATTAACGATCGAAATGGAGCCAGGCTCTATTGTTACCGGTGTTGTTGTAGACATCGATTCTGACTGGGTTACTGTTCACGCAGGCCTTAAGTCTGAAGGCGTTATCCCACGCGTTCAATTTTTAAACGAAGCGGGCGAAATTGAAGTCGCTCTTGGCGACGAAGTTAAAGTTGCACTTGAAGCGGTTGAAGACGGCTTTGGTGATACTAAGCTTTCTCGTGAAAAAGCGAAGCGTGCTGAAGCTTGGTCTGAGCTTGAAGAAGCTTACGAAGCAAAAGAAGTAGTAACTGGTATCATTAACGGCAAGGTTAAGGGTGGTTTCACCGTTGACGTTAAGTCTGTTCGTGCATTCCTACCGGGTTCTTTGGTTGATATCCGTCCAGTGCGTGACACTTTGCACTTGGAAGGTAAAGAACTTGAATTTAAAGTTATTAAACTTGATCAACGTCGTAACAACGTAGTTGTTTCTCGTCGTGCTGTTCTTGAAGCAAGCAACAGTGCAGAACGTGAAGAATTACTAGAAAACCTACAAGAAGGTCAAGAAGTTAAGGGTATCGTTAAGAACCTAACCGATTACGGTGCTTTCGTTGACCTAGGCGGCGTGGACGGCCTATTGCACATCACTGACATGGCTTGGAAGCGCATTAAGCACCCAAGTGAAATTGTTCAGGTTGGCGATGAAATCGACGTTAAAGTATTGAAGTTCGATCGTGAGCGTAACCGTGTTTCTCTAGGTCTTAAGCAGCTAGGTGAAGATCCATGGGTAGAAATCAAAGCTCGTTACCCAGAAGACGCTGTTGTAACAGCACGCGTAACAAACTTAACTGATTACGGTTGTTTCGCAGAGCTAGAAGAAGGCGTTGAAGGTTTAGTCCACGTTTCTGAAATGGATTGGACTAACAAGAACATTCACCCATCTAAAGTTGTTCAAGTTGGCGACGAGATTGAAGTGATGGTTCTTGATATCGACGAAGAGCGTCGTCGTATCTCTCTAGGTATTAAGCAAACTGTTGTTAACCCTTGGGAAGATTTCGGTAACCGTTTCAACAAGAACGACAAAGTATCTGGTAAGATCAAGTCTATCACTGACTTCGGTATCTTCATCGGTCTTGAAGGCGGCATCGACGGTTTGGTTCACCTTTCTGACATCAGCTGGAACGAGTCTGGTGAAGAAGCGGTACGTAAGTACAAGAAAGGCGAAGAGTTGGAAACAACGATCCTTTCTATCGATCCAGAGCGTGAGCGTATCTCTCTAGGTATCAAGCAGTTAGATATGGACCCATTCGCAGCGTACGCAGCTGAAAATGACAAAGGCACCATCGTTAAAGGTATCGTTAAAGAAGTAAGCGCTAAAGCAGCGATCATTACTTTAGAAGAAGATATCGAAGGTACTTTGAAAGCGTCTGAAATCTCTCGCGATAAAGTTGAAGATGCAAGCAACGTATTAAAAGAAGGTGAAGAAGTTGAAGCTAAGATTGTTAGCATCGACCGTAAGAACCGCGTAATCAGTTTGTCTATCAAAGCGAAAGACGTTGAAGAAGAGAAGAGCGCTGTTAAAGAGTTGAAAGACAAAGCTGTTGAAGCTGCAGGTCCAACAACTATTGGTGATCTGATCAAAGCTAAACTAGAAGAAGGCAGCAACTAAGTTAGTTGTTCTTTCTTGAAAAAGCCGGCTTCTGCCGGCTTTTTTGTGCTTCGGGCTTTCAAAAGTGCTGAAGTATACTGCGCGAAGGCAGCGGATTTACCTTGAATGGTCGCTCAAGTGCATCCATGCACCGCTAAACTTCGCCATCCATGGCTCAGATTCCCATCCAAGGTAAATCCGCTACCTTAGCTAACTCTTACGCTATTTTGATAATAAAGTAATCTCTGCCTAAAAGTTAACCAATTCAGGCCTTTAACCCGAAGCTCGTCGCCCGAAGCCCATAACCGCACTTCACCTAAAAAACCGTTTAAAAATAAATACTTGTGTTATTTTGCTAGCTGAATTAGGCTAAATATTAATCGCTTCGATATGAGGGTCGGGGAGGGTATGACAGTGACAAAATCAGAGCTGATTGAGCGTATTGTCGAACGCCAAAATCAGTTATCCGTTAGGGATGTTGAACTCGCCATTAAAACAATGTTAGATCATATGGCTCAAAGCCTATCTGAAGGTGAGCGTATTGAAATACGTGGCTTTGGTAGCTTTTCATTGCATTATCGGTCTGCTCGTGTGGGTCGTAACCCGAAAACGGGAGAATCGGTTGAGTTAGAAGGTAAGTACGTGCCACACTTTAAACCGGGTAAAGAGTTGAGAGAGTCGGTTAACGATTGCCTCGAAGGTTAGTTAACGTCACGCAACGTATAAGGATACTTTGTGCGTTTAGTTAAAATATTACTGGTTCTGGTGCTTCTAGTGCTGGGCTGGATAGTGGGTTGGTCAAATAATGCCGATACAACATTGGCGTTTCTCGATGCTCAAACTCCCAGTTTTCCTCTGTTTGTCTGGTTGTTCTTAAGTATATTTGTGGGCTTTATAATCGGTCTGTTGGCTAGTCGGTTATTCCGATAAAAGGTCAGGTGGTGATGAACCTCGTAACCTATATTTCTAAGTACCTTCCCGCTTCTTTGCGCTCGAAGCGCTTTCTGCTTGATCAAAAACATTTTGAATTAACATCCTTTAAAGGTGATGTTAGCGAGTGGATGCAAAAATACCCTGTTAGCGAAGAAAATGCTGAAATTCACTTGGCGTTAGCCGAGCTATTCCGCCGTCGAGGTGAGTTTGATAAAGCTGTTGCGGTTCACGAAGCAATAGCGAGTGCTAACTTAGCAGGTTTTAAAGAGGAAGAGATTCTGCTCGAAATGGCACAAGACTATTATGCCGCTGGTATCTTAGGTCACGCCGAAGTTTTGCTTGAAAAGGTACTTCAAACGGCCGGGGAAGAGCACTCAAAGGTGGCTTTCCGATTATGGCTCTCAATTTTAGAGCGAGAGCAAGAATGGGGTAAAGCCATTGCCTTGGTTGAGCAGTTTGGACAACCCGGTTCGGGTGGCATCCGGTTAGTAAACCTGTACTGTGAATATGCGCTAGAGCTAAAAAGCCAAGGTGATGTTGCCCAGTTGGCAAAAGTTCTTAAAAAGGCCCGTAGATTGACACTGGGCATACGCGCTAGCCTTATGTCGGCTGAATTAGCTACCGCTCAGAATCGACTCAAAGAAAGCATAAAATTTTACCGTGATGTGTTGATCAGAGACCCGCTAAGAAGTGATATTGTTTTGCCGGCACTTAAGCATTTGTCACACATGACAAAATCTCAAGAAGCCTTGTCAGACTTTCTCAAGGGTTTGTATCAAACACAGCCATCTGTCCGAATTTTAGAAGCGTTGATTGAATTAAATATTGATATGTCGGCCCATTATTGGGCGGCTGAAATAGAGCACCATGCAAAACAAGGGCGCTCTAAAAAAGTTTTTGATCATTGGCTTGATGGCGTCGGGTCAATTGAGAATGAGGCCAAGTTCGTCATTGGTGAGTTAGTCCATTCCAGAAGCTTAGTACGATTTGATCGCCAGAAGTGCTATCAATGCGGCTTCCAAACGGACCAGTTAATTTGGCAATGTCCACAATGCGATGGCTGGGAAACACTGTACTCAAGGTATGAGCTAAAAATTTCAAGGCAAACTTCAAAACAACGGTAATTTGTTGATTTTTAACAAAAAAATGTTGCATTGACGAAATTTCGATGTATTATAGCGCTCGTTCTTGAAGCACACAGTGTCCCGTTCGTCTAGTGGCCTAGGACACCGCCCTTTCACGGCGGTAACAGGGGTTCGAGTCCCCTACGGGATGCCACTTAAGCTTAGTTTTCTAAGTTTAGAAATGTATAAAAGAACACGAGTCGTCAGTGAAAGTAGCGATTCAAATGCGGGAATAGCTCAGTGGTAGAGCACAACCTTGCCAAGGTTGGGGTCGGGAGTTCGAGCCTCCTTTCCCGCTCCAAATTCTTAAAAGAAGCTAACCAGAAATGGTTGGCTTTTTTTTCGTCCCGACCCCAAGAGGTCAGGATCGAGCGTCGACCGGTTGAGCCTCCTTTCCCGCTCCAAATTTTTAAAAGAAGCTGACCAGAAATGGTTGGCTTTTTTTATGCCTGTAACTTTAGGTTACCTTGTGCTGTTATAAATAAGGCTAGCGCGGTGATTTCCGGACTAGCCTTAATCTGTGCTCTTAGAATCGAGCCAGTCCTATTATTTCGGGTACTTATATTTAATTAGAGCCTTACACTTTAAGGCTCTAATCGAAAAGGAAAACAGCAATCACGATTGGATCGAAACAAGGGAGTTAATTGAAGAAATAACTAAGGTAATGTATCAGGAACAGCTTTTTAAAATGCAGCGACCAGATGTTGAATTTTTTCAACAATTAAATAAATACGAGTTAGCCATTGGCCGTGAAATCAATGTTGAAGAAAGAGCTAGCATTAAAATCGAATACAGTAATTTTCTTGAAAAAAACCGTGAATTCATCAATGATTACTTAAATAGACCTTAGGTGTTTATAGGTGGTTAACCTACTTTTAACCATTAGGTCTTTTCTCAAAAATATTGATCAGTAGAGCAAAACTAAAGTGTTACAGTGAATAATGTGATTTTATGTGGCTCGCCTTTTGCATTGAGCAGTCCTTTGCTAACAAGTATTTTTATGCACTTAGTCTAAATTAATTTCTCCATTGCTTTGCAGTTTGCTGAACGAGTCTCGTAATTTCTGCAAAACAATGGGGTCTGAATTTGGATTCATGGCTAAGTACATGTCTACGGTTCGCACTGTAAATACTTTCTCAATGTCGGGGTAGCCAGCTTCTTCTGACAGTTGATAAGCTTTTTTAACGCCACTGACCCAAACATCGATCAAGTCTTCGTGTAAACGCCTAGGGTTTAATGAGTCGTTGGTTAAAGTAGATACGGCAATGCCTTGTGCTTCCAATATATTCGTGGCTGCATCTCCTTGGTAACCGCCAACTCTTAGATTATTTAAGTCACTAATTGAAGAGATGTTTATGTTGCTGCCTTTTTTGGCAAAGAGTGCAAGTTCATATCTGGCAACTGGGCCAATCCACTCGAAAAGCGGCTCACGAGCTTCTGTGCGAGAAGTTGAAAATACTCCGTAGTTTGGGCGATCTAAAGCACGTTCATAAGAGACCGTCCACTTCCTTAGCTTCATGCGATAAGGAATTCCGCTATCGGCCATGATCTTCTTGACAATTTCGGTGGCTGTACCGCCGATGTCTTCCGCCCTGTGTTCATAGTCTCTATTGGTCAGACTGTAGTTAAACTCTCCATAATTTTCGGTTAACAAGTTAACTAAAGGAAGGTCTCCATTTTCTGAAAAAGTGGTAGACGGCAAAGCGGCTATCCCGATAAACGTAAAAGCAATTAAAAGCAATTTTCTGGTCATGGTAAAACCCTATATTGATGGCATTTATCATTCCACTAGGCTTGTTTTAATGATTAGAAGGCCAATAGAATTTAAAATGCAGATCTTAGTTTTAAATTAATATATAGGTTTTAGTAGCAAAGACCAATAAGACGGTAAGTAAATGTAGCGGATATTTTGTTGAATATTTGGTCAATCATTTAGTCTGTTAGACTATAAAATTACCGAAGTTGAGCACATAAAACGTTAAATCTTTAGAATTTCGACAAATAAAGCTATAAATATCTTTTAACTACAGTTCAAATTTATAATCATTTTTCAGATTAGATCTATAAAAATGGCTCATATCGGGCGCTTTGGGCAGTCCGAATTTTTGCCATAACTTCAATTTTTTGGCTATTTCTTGCCCTTGTTGCTCAAAATTACCGTTCGATTCATATAAGTAATCGCTCGAATACATCTCTGGGTAGCTCAGTCTATTCGGGAGCAAGGGTACACATCCTGCGGCCACGGCTTCGAGCACCGCAATGCCTTGAAACTCATGAATGGCTGTCGATAACACTATGTCACAGCTCGACAAAAGTGCGTGATAGTCCGATTCATTTTCTACAAAAGCGCAATGGCTGACAATTGTGCTTTTCCGTTGTAAGCGTTCAAAGTTCTCAGGTTTTGTTCGAAACTCTTGCCCCGTAATGATGACTTCAATAGATGCATCGGATGCTTCTAGAATATTTACAGTAGCCTCGAGTAGGTCAGGGCATTTATCCCATTCCCAGCGGTGGTTCCAAATAACACGTAAATGATTTGTTGCTCTTACCGTTCTCTGAGTCGGAAAGGGTTTAATTGGTACGGGTAGGATAATTGACTTTTTCTTTAATTCATCGGGCAGATTTTTAGGGGCTAAATCGGGCATTTTTTTCATTAAGCGCTTCACGCCGTTTAAAAAGGAGTCCTGGTTGTATTGGCTGTTGAACAGTAGTTTGTTCGCTCTTATCGCGGAATAAATATGAGTAACTTGCCAATCTACGACACTTTGGGGGTTGTTAGCCGCGGGATAGTCGAATTGGTTATCGTGAAAATACAGTGTGCTCGAGGTATTTCGCAATGCAGGATAAATACTTTGAATGGTGGCCAAATCGACCGATGCTGTTGCTAAAATAACATCGTATTCTCGGGTCACAAGTTCAGGGGCTAATTGGCCAATAGATAATGGATTACCTCGCATGCGCCAGGAAAAATACCTCGGAGGTAAGGCTATCATCGACCAATCTATATGCGTCAACTCTTCAATTATAAAGTCAGCCCAGCTCGCTTGGCTTAACGAGTGGTATCCTGAAATAAGTAAACCTTTTCGCACAAACTGCCCTTAGAACGCGTATTGTTAATGGCTAGTGTAACCTGTAAACGAACACTTCCCAACCTAGACCCTTTTGTGCAATAAGTGGTTTGTAATAGATGCAACTTTGTTACATTAAATTGTTATCTTGGTGCTTTTGATCAAGGTATTCTGCAAGGGTCTTATAATATTTATGTAGGAGTAATGAATGATTCGTACCCTAGTTATTGGGCATGGTTTTTCGGCTCAAACCTTTCATATCCCTTTTTTGTTGGCGTCTGAGTCTTTTGAATGGCGCGGTTCGGTAAGTTCAAAGCCAGATGTCATTCAAAAAAAACACCCATTGGTTAAAGTATATGATGCTATTGACGCCATCCCCAGTGGCGAATATGACTTGGCCATTGTTACAACGCCAAATCATTTGCACTTTGAACAAGTAAAGCAATTACTCAAAATGGATTTGCACGTTGTTGTAGAAAAGCCAATGGTATTAAACCATCGTCATGCATCTTTGTTGTTTGATATTGCCAAAACAGAACAAAAGGTGCTCAGTGTATTTCAGAATAGACGATGGGATGGTGACTTTTTAACCGTTAAGTCTCTGCTTCAAAACGGCACATTAGGTTCACTTGGGCGGTTTGTTTCTCGCTTCGATCGCTTTAGACCCGCTGTAAGAGAGCGTTGGCGTGAAAGTGCCATAGATGGTGCCGGTATCCTTTGGGATTTAGGGCCTCATTTGTTAGATCAAATGGTCGCTCTGTTTGGCAGGCCGTTGTCTATTACCGCAAATGTTTCAAAACTAAGAACGGGCGCTAAAAGTGATGATGTTTTTGAAATTTGGTGCCAATACCCTTCACATGAAGTGATCTTAGGTAGTAGCTGTTTTCAAGCAGGGCCTAATATGCGATTCAGTGTTGAGGGTACTGCAGGGAGTTACATTAAACATGGTTTGGATGTTCAAGAGAATGCATTGAAGGCAGGGGCGTCGGTTTTAGGGGAACAGTGGGGAACGGAACATGACAGTCAGTGGGGGCAGTTGTATCAAGACAGCTCTCAATCAGGTGTAAAAACCTTACCTGGAAATTACGGTGAGTTCTGGATGCAGCTTGCTTCTGCTATACAAAGTGGTGGCGCCAACCCTGTACCTCACGAAGATGTGCTTACTGTGATTGAATTAATTGAAAAAGCGCATCTTTCTTCTGAGCAACGAAAAACTATTACGCTTAATTGATGAGCAAAAAAAAGGCTGCGAAAGCAGCCTTTTTTTGTTCGAGCATTATTAGTTGCGGAAAACGCGTTTACGTACTCGCTCTAAGTTATCCAAAATTTTATCCAAACGATCTGGGTTGATCATGAATTCTTGGAAGCCTTTCATGCCTTCAGAGGCCATGGCAGGGTCTGTATCGCGATCATAGAACTGTGCTGTTCCATCTGCGGCACCTAACATTGCACTGCCTTCCACTAAGAACTTGTTGTCTGCAGATTCTGAGTATTTGTTCGGTGGCAATTGGTTCAGTACTTCATTCAAAATCGTTTGATTCTCTGCTTTGGCAACATAAGCTAAGAACTTACGTGCATCTTCTTTGTTCTTCGCACGTGCAGGGATGTGCACTGTATCAGTAGGCGCATCTTCAAACATGCCAACACCTGGATTGATTTCAGGGAACTGGAAGAAATCAAAGTTAGTGCCTTCAGGGAAGTTTGGCGTTAAAAAGTTACCCATTAGGTACATGGCGGCTTCACCGTTAAACATTGGCGCTTGCGCTTCTTGCCAGCTGTAAGATGCATGGTTCTCTAAGAAGTAACCTTTGTCGATAAGCTGCTTCCAGTTTGCAAATGTTTTGCGTACTCCCGCATCGGTATAAGGAATTTTTCCATCCATTAAATCGATGTGATATTCCAGTCCATTGGTACGCATGTTGAGGTAGTCGAACCAACCTGCAGCAGTCCAAAGATACTTAGTACCAATGGTAATCGGCGCAATGCCATTGCTTTTGAGCGTTTCACAAACAGCTAAGAACTCTTCCCAAGTTTTTGGTTCTGAAAGTCCGTATTTGTCGAACATATCTTTGTTGTAGTACATGCCCCATTGGTAAAAAGAATAGGGAACGCCGTACTGGTTTCCATCAACCGACATGGATGCTTTTGTCGAAGACATAGAATCTGATAGTGCATTATCTGCCCAAACATCAGAAACATCTTCTAACAATCCACGTTCAACGAAATATTTCATTCGGTTACCAGCAAACCAAAAAACGACATCTGGTGGTGACGTAACTAACCAGTTACGGATGGCGCTTTTATAGCCTTCATGGTCGTATTCGTTAACTTTAACATCAATGTCTGGGTTTTCTGCTTGGAAACGTTGAATGAGTTCTGCCCAAGCTTTTTTGGGAGCAGGGTCAGATTGGTTTGAGTTGATCACCAATGTACCTGCTAAAGCTTGAGTCATCATTGCAACGCTAATAGCGCTTGCGGTAAATATTTTCTTTAGAGACATAGCCTAGTCCTTCTTTATTGTTTTTGACGACTTCATTTCTTGTAAAGGGTTATCTTAAGGTCCCTTTAGACCTTTTTACTTTTTAATCACAAGCTTCAAGCTTGAGAATTAAAATAGATTCAGGGTCTAGCACCGGTAGTGGTATCCCTTTGTTTATTAGCCATTCACCTTGCACCTTTAAATTAGATTGTTCTAACCAATGCGGTTTTTTCTTCATGAGGTGTTGGGTGTGTTGCGGTTGAATCAGTACTTTTATTTGATATTGTTGATCTGGAATTAAATAAGGAATTCGCAAATAACCCGGAACAGAAAACTCAGGCATGGTCTTCTGGAAGATACTGATATAACCGTTTGACGTTCCTTTCACGAAAAAGCCAATCTGGTTTTCGTCTGGGCATGTTAAAGGTACGCGAATACCCGAATGGATGTCCTCTCGAATATCTTTATACAGATTCAGATAGGTTGTTAATTCAGCTTGATCGGCCTGGTTAAGCTGTCTTAAATCACACTCAATACCTAAGTGGCAAAACAGTGCCGTCGCAGCTCGTACTTGCATCGAATGAGTACGACGGGTTGTATGGCTGGTATCGGGTCCAATATGTGACCCCAAAACTTCTGCAGGGAAAAACAAACTGGCCCATTGTTGCATGCGTTGACGTTCTAAAGCATCGTTGCAATCGCTTAACCAAAAACGATGAGTATGCTTTAAAATGCCGTAGTCCATTCGGCCACCGCCAGAGGAGCAAGATTCAATTTCTACGTTTGGAAAAGCGGCTCTAATGCGAGCTAATAAATTATAAAGCCCGTACACATAGTCTGCGTAGGCTGCTTTCCCCGTAAAATCCCCTGCTTGCAACAGGTCGCGGTTCATATCCCATTTAATATATCGAATAGGGTGCGCCTTGAGAACATTACCAATGCTAGTAAATAAAAAATCCACAACGCTTGGGTTGGACATGTCTAAGACCCATTGGTTTCGTCCGCTGGGTTGATGCCTATTAGTAATGCCTAACACCCAGTCGGGGTGAATACGAAACAGGTCCGATTCAGTACTGACCATTTCTGGTTCAAACCACAAACCAAACTCTAAATTGTTTTTTGAGAGTGTTTTGACCAACGGTGCAAAACCTTCTGGATAAACGTCTTGATCGATAACCCAATCACCCAATGCAGTTGTATCGTCTCTTCGCCCTTTAAACCAGCCATCGTCCAACACAAATCGTTCTGCACCTACTTGATGAGCCGCTTGAGCGAGAGCGTCTAATCCTTCTTGGTTATGATCAAAATATACGGCTTCCCAAGTATTAATATGTATAGGGCGGGGTGTCGATGTTGGGAAAGTCAGAATGTTTGTTCGCACAAATTGTTGAAAGTTTTCGCTAATGCCGGCCAATCCAGCCTGAGTTGTCGTTACATAGAGCGGAGCGTTATGAAATGATTGATCCATAGTCAGCAGCGCTTCACCTGGCATTAAATAGATACCGGCTTGATACTGGGTAAGTCCAAGCTGGTTTCGTTCAATACGTTGAGTATGGTTACCGCTCCAACCAAGATGCATGCCGTAGCATTCACCACTTTCATTTCCAAAAGCCTGTTCAGCAAACAATAAGCCAGGGAAGTGATCCTGTGAGGTGCGACCTTTCAGGTTGGTTAGTTCTAGTGTGCCTGTAGGAATTGTAGATTCAATGGGTTGAAACTCATTCACCCAACGACCAGAAAAATGCATCGACTTTTTAAAATGGGAAGGAACGGGCAACGACGTTAACAATTGCGTAAGCTCCAGAGTCTGCTGGCCGGTATTAGTTACGCTGGTTTCGAAACAAAAAGTGTCGGTTGCCTCATCAACAGTAATACGAAGGTTTAACCGAATGTTGGCATGACAGTCATTAAAAGAAAGCGTCAGTTGTTTATCTTCACTGACGCAGTCAACATTTGTCCATTGAATAACCCAGTCTTGCCCAGCTCGATGGCACTTCAATGATGGATTTAAAAAGGTACCATCGGCGAATGTAGACGCTAAACTTAAGTGTTGAATTTCATCCAGCCCCGCTTGGGCGAGCGGAGGTAATACCAGGTTTGACAGTTCACTTTCGGAGTAAGGTTGTTTTAGTTTTGGACCTAAATAAATTAGCCGAGCATCATTGTTTTCAAGGGAGATAACCAATGATGTATTTTTCGAATTAAGAACCTTCATATGATTAACCCTTGGTAGCGCCTAACGTTAAGCCTGCAATAAAGTGCTTCTGCATTGCGAAAAATAAGATCACGGGTGGTAAGGCTGCGACTATTGAACCGGCTGAAATAAGATTCCACGAAGCCAACCATTGACCTCGAAGGGCACTGATACCAGCCGTAACTGGACGAACTTCATCGCTTTGAACCAACACTAAAGCCCAAAAATAATCGTTCCATACAAAGGTGAAAATAAGGACAGCTAATGCCGCCAGAGCGGGTCGAACTAAAGGTAATATAATTGAGTAAAAAATCTTCCATTCTGAGGCACCTTCTAAACGGCAACTCTCAAGTAATTCATCCGGGATGCCAACAATGAAATTCCGCATAAACATCGTGCAAAAACCCGTTTGAAAAGCAAGGTGAAACAAAATGAGCGCCCAAACCGTGTCGTACATGCCAAGGCTGATGGTTAAATCTCTTACGGGGATCATTAAAATTTGAAAGGGTACAAAGTTGCCTCCAATAAATAGTGCAAATACGGCAAGTCGACCTTTAAATTTGAATTTCGCAAGGCCAAAACCGGCAAGCGTGGCTAATAAAACAGAACCAAACATAACAGGCACAGTGACTAAAATGCTGTTCAATAAGTAGCGAGCCATATTGGTCGAGCCAAAAACGGCTGAGTAGTTTTCAATTAAGTTGAAGGATTCTGGGATCCCCCAGTAATTACCCGCGTTAATATCAGCAATGGAGCGCACGGATGTCATTAAAACTGCGGCTAATGGGAGTAGCCACAAAATTATCGCAATAGGTAAAGCAACCTTATAAGAGACTTGCGTAAATTTGCGGGTTTCGGCGATGGGAGTCGGGAACATACGGCTAGCCTCTCTCGTCTTTTAACATGCGCCACAAGAAGAAGGCGATGTAGATCAACATGATTAAAAATAATACGGTAGCAATGGCCGCGCCATAGCCCATGCGGTAATTAAAAATTGCTTGTTCGTACATGAAATAGGCTAGTACTGTAGAGCTGCCATAAGGTCCGCCGGCCGTCATTGATGCAACAAGGTCAAACGATCTCAAAGCTCCAATCACAGTGACAACAATGGCGATAAAAGTGGCCGGCCTTAGTTGTGGCAAAATTACGTGCCTAAGCATGGTCCAGCCTTTTGCTCCGTCCATGCGTGCCGCTTCAATTTGCTCAGGTTGCAGGTTGTTTAACCCCGTGAGAAATAAAATCATCGTGTAGGCTATTTGCGGCCAAAGTCCAGCAGCAATAATGCCGTAGGTGACCAGTGTTTCGTCGGCCAAAACGGGTATGGGATCAAACCCAAAAAAGCCGACAATAATCTTAAGTAGACCGTAGCCAGGGTCATAGAACCATGCGAACACAATACCGATGATGACTTGAGATATGACAAACGGAAAAAAGAAGAGCGACTTAACGGCCCTAATTCCAAGCACCTCTTGATTCAAAAATAAAGCAATGCCTAATCCAATTGGCACAGCCAACATAAAAAAGACTAACCACAGTATATTGTTCCAAAGAGCGGTCCAAAATTGAGGATCGTAATACAGGTCAATGTAGTTCTGAAAGCCGATAAAATACTTAGGGCCGATGCCATCCCATTCATAGAAGCTGTAGGAAATACTTTGCACGATGGGGTAAATCACATAGACCACAAATAGGATTAACGCTGGCAACATAAAGAGCCAAGGCGTAAGGCGCTCTAACAGTGGTTTTTGAGTGGATGAAGTCAAAATATTAGCCCTTATATTTGTATTTTTTAACTTGGACGAAAATCATTATGTAATGCCTTGGTAACGTTTTCAAGAACTTTTTGTTCTGGTTGATTATTGATCGAAATTAAAAGGGTTTTAAGGCTACAAAAAATCACCGTTCGACTGTAAAGTATGTAAGGAAATAATAATAAGGACTCCTTTGATGGCACGTTATATTCTATCGATCGACCAAGGCACAACGAGCTCAAGAGCCATTCTATTTGATGTAGCTGGTAAAATTGTGCATACCTCGGCGCAAGAGTTTGAACAGATTTTCCCCGAAAATGGTTGGGTAGAACACGACCCAAATGCCATCTGGGATACCACCTTAACTGTGGCAAAAGACGTGTTGAGTAAGGTAGATACTAAAGACGTTGTAGGAATGGGCATTACCAACCAGCGTGAAACAACTCTGGTCTGGGATAAGCACACGGGTGAGCCGATATATAATGCCATTGTTTGGCAAGACAGGCGGACAGCCGATTATTGCCACCGTCTCAAAGCACAAGGCGTTGAAGAATCCGTTACTCAAAAAACAGGGTTAGTACTGGATCCATACTTCTCGGCTACTAAAGTCCGTTGGATTCTTGAAAACGTTCCCGATGCTCGGGAAAAAGCAACTAAAGGGGACCTTTTATTTGGCACGGTAGATAGCTTTTTGTTGTGGCGTTTAACCAATGGCGCTGTGCACGCTACCGATGCGACCAACGCCTCAAGAACACTATTATTTAATATACATACGCAGCAATGGGACTCAACTTTACTGTCGCTTTTTGATATTCCTGAGACCATGTTACCGGAAGTAAAAGATTGCGATTCTGTGTTTGGTGACGCCCACAAAGACCTACTGGGTGTATCGTTGCCAATTGCAGGCATTGCCGGTGATCAGCAAGCCGCGTTAATTGGGCAGGCATGTTTCTCGTCAGGCATGGTTAAGAGTACTTATGGAACTGGGTGTTTTGTAATTGCGAACACAGGTGACAAAGCGATAGCGTCACACAATAAGCTACTAACAACCGTAGGCTATCGTATCCAAGGGAAAACCACCTACGCCATCGAGGGGAGTATTTTTATGGCAGGAGCCACGATGCAGTGGTTGCGTGATGGCATAGGCTTAATCGACCATGCCAGTGAATCATTAGCGATGGCCGAATCGGTTGGCGCTCATCAATCCGTTTATCTTGTGCCTGCTTTCACAGGGCTTGGTGCGCCATACTGGAACCCAGAGGCAAGAGGAGCGCTTGTTGGCATGACAAGGGATACCGGCCCAAAAGAAATTGTAACCGCCGGCCTGCAATCGGTGGCTTATCAGACACGAGATTTGCTAGAAGCCATGGCTAAAGATGGTTTGGATGAAATAAAAAGGATTCGCGTTGATGGTGGTATGGTCGTCAATGATTGGGCTATGCAATTTTTATCTGATGTTTTACATGTCAAAGTAGATCGACCAGAAGTAACAGAAACAACGGCTTTAGGCGCGGCTATGTTAGTCGGTTTAGCTTTAGGCGTTTTTCATTCGTTGGATGAATTGTCTGAGCTTTGGGCGGAAGAACGTGAGTTTGAAATGGCCATGCCGCAAGCGCAATCAGAACAGCTCTACAAAGGCTGGGTTCGTGCCGTTAAAGGTGTAGAATTCATGGCGCAATTGGAAAGCGAACAGTGATATTCTCTTTTAGCTCGGCACTTCATTATTCCAAGTGACAGTGCCGAGCAGTCTTATAAATCTAAAAATAAACTCAAAGGTTTTAAATGATAAAAAATTTAACAGTAGTCGGCCGACTCATTACTGGGTTTGCTGTGTTAGCGGGTGGCATCTTGTTGTCTACCTTAATGAGTGTCAGCGGCTTGGCTAATATTAAGTCTAATTTAGATGTTATTGTAAATTCGGCCAATCCAGCGGAAAGGGCGGCCAGTCAATTACAGCAAGCAGCGTTGAATCTTACATTACATCTGTCTGAAGGCTTTAATGCAAAATCACTGACTGAGCTGAATTTTGCTTCTCAAAGAATTCAGGCCGATATAAAACGTTTTGATGAACAATCGCAGGTGCTCACACAGGCTTTGCGTTCAATGCCGGAGCAAGAAAAGAACGTCAAACAAGTGGATACGCTGTCTCGCCGTATATCGGCACTTTCTGAACGTGTGAGCGGAGATATAAGGGACTACCAACTTAGCCTTAAATCCCTCGATGATATTGTGAATAAAAGGGCGGCGCTGGCTGACGTTCGAGAAGAGTTAGAGTTTTCATTGCCAATGCTCATTGAAGAAACCTTCGACCCTTCTGCGCAGAAGTTAGTTTATGAAGCAAAAGGCATAATAGATCGAGGGACCAGTTTAGCGCTACAAATAAGCTACGCGAATAATTTAGAAGATTTTTCTCAATCACAACGCCAGTTTAGTCAATTCGCAGACGATTACGGTCGCCTTGCCATGCGCCTTTTAGGGTTTGCCCGATCCGATAAATTTTTTGCCGATAACTTAAAAGTGATCACGACATCCGTGCAAGTAGTTATAGGGCTTGTGCAAGAAACGGGTGGAATTGCACCCACTTTAAACAGTTACTTGCAGTTAAAAAGCACATTGAATCGTAATGTTGATGAGGTGGCTTCAGAGCTTAAAGATGTGGTTGCTGAATTAAGTGTGATTTCTTCAAAAATAACCATAGAAGCAAACAAAGTTGCCGCCCAGTCTTCTGATAAGGTAGCTGAAACTTACTTTCGACTTTTGCTAGTCGGTGTTTTGGCATTATTTTTATCGATGATCATTGCCGCTCTTGTTGTGTTTTCAATACGAAAACCCATTAAAGCCTTAAATCGGTATATTAATGAAGTCAGTGCGGGGACCTTAACCGCCAGCTTAACATTGAAAAATAATGACGAGTTTTCAGCAATAGCCCGACGCATCAATAGATTAGTGGTGGCATTGCGTAGCATGGTTTTAGATATTGAGGCTGAAAGCCTCAAGGTGAATGAGATTGTGAGTCAAACCCAAGATGTGTCGGAAAAGACTCAAGTTAAGATCGAAAACCAACGCATGGAAATTGAGCAGGCTGTCCATGCGATTAGTGAAATGTCACTGTCGATCGGGGAAGTAGCGTCTATTGCAGAACAGACCAGTCAAAACATGCAAGAGGGTGAAAAAGAAGCCAGTTCAATTGAGCGGATGATTAATTCGACAGTCGCCTCGGTGGAAAAGCTGGATATTCAAATGCAAGAAGCGGTAGAAGTCATTTCATCTTTGGATGTCGGCGTTAGCAGCATTGAAGGAATTCTAGAGACGATCCAAAGCATTGCTGAGCAAACCAATTTATTGGCCTTAAATGCCGCCATTGAAGCCGCTAGGGCTGGAGAGCAAGGAAGAGGCTTTGCCGTTGTGGCCGATGAAGTGAGAACGTTGGCTGGCAATTCAGCTAAATCTACTGAGGAGATTCGCTCCAAAATTGATCAAATGACGAAGCAGTCAAGAGCGGCCGTTCAGGTCATTGAACAATCACGCGCGGCATCGGAAAGCGTGTCGAAAACTTCACTGGAGACGGGTGCTAAGTTCACGCATTTTGTAAAGTCGATAAGCGATTTGAGTGCTGCGAACGTGTCCATTGCCGCAGCCGCTGAGGAGCAAAATGCAACCACCGACCAAATTGCACTCTTAATGCAATCGGTTGGCAGTAATGCACAAGAAACGGCCGACCAAGCTAAGCAAGTAGCCAGCAGCATCGCTGGCCTTAGTTTAGTCGCAAATGAATTAGATGAATCGGTTCACCAATTTAAGACAAGCTAGTCATTTCGCCGGTGGGAACCCAGTCTACTTCTACACCGGCTTCTTTAAACATATCTTCGCTGATTTCGATTTTTTCACCCCAACGCGATAAAAAATCTTCGCTTTGTTCAGGGCAATGCACCACAGAAATACCTGTTTGAATAATTTTAGCTGCACAGTTAGGGCATGGAAAATGAGTAACCCAGATTTCGCACTGAGTTAAATCTCGCCCAGCAAACAAGATGGCATTTTCTTCGGCGTGCAGTGTTTTTAGTAGCTTCATTTCACGATCATCGGTATCAGCGCTGTCTGATATTCCGTGCGGGTAGCCGTTAAATCCCAACGACACAATACGATTCTTGCGTGTAATAACTGCGCCCACCTGTGTTGACGGGTCTTTACTCCAAGAACCAACTAGTTGCGCCATTTGCACAAATCGACCTGCCCATTTTGAAATCATGTCTATAATCCTATTAATAGATGCTATTTTTATCGCCGTTAGCTTAAATGACTTGTCTCCGACTATAAAGGCTGCACTCATTAAATGTGCAGGAACAGGAAGTGTATTCATGAAGCGAACCAGTCAGGTACCTGTGTCGAAAATCATTCAGTTGATGAAGAAAATCCCTATTTTCGATGCATTTACTAGTGAAGATAGAGCGCAAATGGCGGAACACGCGCAAATTTATATTGCCAACGCCGACGAAGCCATCATTGAACGAGATGCCAAGGATAACTGCTTTTATATATTGTTAAGTGGCGAGGCGAGGGTATTGCTCAGACAGAAAGATGTTGCGCCTTTGGCAACCATTGAGCCAGGAGATATGTTTGGTGAGATAGGGTTTGCGCTAGGTACACCACGAAGTACATGGGTGCTCGCCAATCAGCTGTCTGCGCTGCTTAGAGTCGATCATAAATTACTGGATGCGTTGGATCATGCTTTGAAAGGTAAAGTAAAAGATCAGATCATACATAAGATGGCTAATACCATTTCGGCGTTAAATAGCCGGTAAGAAATGGCATCCCGTAGGGGACTTGAACCCCTGTTACCGCCGTGAAAGGGCGGTGTCCTAACCGCTAGACGAACGGGACACACAGTTTTCTTTGCTTTGCTGAAATTAAGTGGCATCCCGTAGGGGACTTGAACCCCTGTTACCGCCGTGAAAGGGCGGTGTCCTAACCGCTAGACGAACGGGACACTGTGCTCATTTCGAAAGCGCGCGAATATTAACATTGCCTCATCACATTGCAAGAACTTTTCTAAAATTAATTAAAAAAATCAATCGCTTAGCGAAAAATTGACGCTTTTTTAGTCGATGACGATTTCGATGCGTCGGTTGACTTTCCAAGCGGTGGCATCCGATTCATCTCTAATTGGCGCATTGGCTGCCTTGCCTGCTACGGTAAAACGACTGCTATTAACGCCTTGGTCTATTAGGTTAACTAGCACTTTTGAGGCTCGTACAGCGCTGAGTTCCCAATTTGTCGGGTAGTTTTGAGACAATGATGAGGTGATCGGGCGTTCATCGCTGTGCCCAATAACCAATATACTCTTTTCTTGAAAGCCATTTAACCCTTCAGCAATTGGGGCTAATAATCCATTAGCATTGGCGCGTAATTGCACGGTGCCCGGCACAAATAGAGTTTCTAGCGGAATGCTGATTGAAATCGATTGATCCGATTTTTGAACAATGCCAATTTCATTGTTTGGATCTATGGCTTTAACTTCTTTAATTAGATTACTTAAAGACACAGAGTCGATGGCAGAAGCGCTGTTCGTTGCTTGGGTGCGATTTTCTAAGGCTCGCTTCAAATTAGCAATCGTAGCATCGGCATTGGTGAGCTGGCGGCGAGTGGTTTCGAGGTCTAATTCAAACTTCTTCGCTTGTTGCTTGGCGAGCTCAAGTTGCTGAGCCGACAGTAGGGCAATTTCTTGACTCTGTTGATAATCTGCTTTTAAGTTGGTTAAAGCCGATTGCAACTCTTTAATCATTGTCGCCAGCTCTAATTGAGTGGATTGCATCAGCTCTACTTGCTCACCACGCTGTCTCTGGTTCTGTTGGCTCTGCTTATTCTGTGTTTCTAAGGTTGTTATTACCGATGTAAGCTCAGTAACTTGATTTTGGCGCTGGTTGTTTTCGAAATATAAGAATAGATTGGCTAATAAAGACATCAATAGCGCAACCATTGAAAAGATCATTTTTTGAGTCGATGTCATACTGGACAATGCGTCATCCTATTGCTGAATGCTGTTGAATCACTGGTTATACCATAGTTTATTCTATGATTTACGAAATCAGGTTGATAATGCCATAGTGATGCTTGCAGATGAACGAATTATTTGGTGAAGTAGAGCGAGCTCTCCAATAACTATAAAAATAGCGTAAGGAAAACCTATGAATTACCGTACACCGCTTGAAATGTTACGAAGCCATGCTGAAAATTCGGGCGATAGACCCTTTCTTCATCAACCGGCAAACCGCCAATGGCGCATTATTACTTGGAAAGAATCGTTAAGACAGGTTCAAGTGATAGCGGCTGGTTTACAAGCCCAAGGCTTACAGCCTGGCGATAAAGTGGCCATTTTAGCGAAAAACTCGGCAGAATGGTTTCTGGCCGATTGGGCCATAATGATGGCCGGCATGATCAGTGTTCCTATTTATTCGACTGCCGGTGAAAGCACTCTGAAATACATTCTAGAGCACAGTGAAGCCAAAGCCGTGTTTGTTGGTAAATTAGACGATGTGACCGCCGCAAACAATGTGCTCGATGGCTCTATTCCTCGAATTGCATTTCCTTACCCAACGGCCAACGCTGATATGCAGTGGAATCAGTGGTTGCAAGATTATCAGCCGATAGAAAACCCAGTAAACCCAAGTCTTGATGACATCATGAGTATTGTCTATACATCGGGCAGTACTGGAAACCCGAAAGGCGTTATCATCACCTTTAAAAACTTTGCATCGGTCAGTGAAACACACTCTAAGTCTATGGAGTTAGGTCCAGAAGATCGAGCGGTGTCTTATTTACCTTTGGCGCACATTACAGAGCGCGGCGTGATTCAAGGGCCAAGTCTGTACGGCGGTGGCAAGATATACTTTGTAGAGTCGTTAGACACCTTTGTTGATGATTTGAAGTACGCGCAGCCTACCTTATTTTTATCGGTACCAAGACTGTGGACGCGTTTTCAATCGGGCGTTTATGAAAAACTACCGGCTAAAAAACTCGAAAAACTCCTTAAAATACCGTTGATTGGTAAATTAATAGCTAAGAAAGTTCGAACTGGATTAGGGCTCAACAGCGCTCGACTTTTTGGCTCTGGTTCAGCGCCTATATCACCGAGTATTTTGCAATGGTATACCACCATCGGTGTGAATATTTGTGAAGGTTGGGGGATGACCGAAACAACAGGTCTTTCTTGCACTAACTTGCCCTTTGAGGCAAGCCGCATTGGTACTATCGGCATGCCGTGTGATTGTGTTGAGATGTCACTTTCAGATGAGGGTGAAATTATAATTCGAGGCGACGCTGTATTTAAGGAATACTATAAAAATCCAGAAGCTACAGCCGAATCCTTCACCGACGGATGGTTCCATACGGGTGACCGTGCCTTAAAGAACCCTGATGGCAGCTTCAAAATTATTGGACGAGTAAAAGAAGAGTTCAAAACCGGCAAAGGTAAATACGTTGCACCTGTACCTATTGAATCTTTATTAGCGTCTAATGCTAATATTGAGCAAATATGCGTAATGGGGACGGGTCGAAAGCAACCTGTAGCGGTTATAGTATTGGCTGAGCATTTACAAAATGCGGATCGTGCGCCAATACGTGAATCGCTTCAAGAAACGCTTACTTCGGTGAATGAAAAATTAGAATCTCATCAAAAGCTTGATTGCCTCATTGTCGCTAAAGATGCTTGGACAATTGAGAATCAGTATTTGACGCCGACATTAAAAATAAAACGCACCGATCTTGAAGATCATTACCGCACTATCGCCATGAAAGGTGAATTGTCTTCTGTTATTTGGGAAGACGAAGTTTAATCTTTGATCAACAGCGCGCTCGATTTATAATCAATCGGCGCGCTGCGATTTATTGCCGCAGAAACATCTTTCCTTAAATTATAAATTTTGCACCAACTTGGCCTAATACTTGCGATCTATTCAGTTAACTTACTTTATTGACTGAATTTTGACGAATGGCGCTATTTGATTCTGTCCGCTCTGTCGGATCCCAATTTAAACATGTCGACGGTCAGGCCGTACTGCGGGGTACCGGGCGTAATGCTCAACTCGCCAGTAAGCGTTTATTGGGCGTTCCAGTATTCCTATTAATGCTTCTCGGGTTAATGACGTTACCTGTTCCAACGTTGATGCTCGATACGTTTTTCACCTTTAATATTGCCTTATCAATCGTAGTGCTGCTGGTTTCTATATACGTTTTAAGACCGCTCGATTTCTCAGTATTTCCGTCCATTATTCTAGTGGCCACTTTAATGCGTTTAGCGCTGAATGTTGCCTCAACCCGAGTGGTATTGATGCATGGTCATCAAGGCGGTGATGCTGCAGGTAAAGTTATTGAAGCGTTTGGTGAAGTATTAATTGGCGGTAACTATGCTGTAGGTTTGGTGGTGTTTGCCATTTTAATGATTATTAATTTTGTCGTTGTCACCAAAGGTGCCGGGCGAGTGTCTGAAGTGAGTGCTCGATTTACATTAGACGCGATGCCAGGTAAGCAAATGGCCATAGATGCTGATCTTAACGCAGGCTTGATTGATGCCGATACGGCTAAAACGCGTCGAGCTGAAATTTCTCAAGAAGCTGATTTTTATGGTTCGATGGACGGTGCGTCAAAATTTGTACGCGGCGATGCCGTAGCGGGCATCTTAATTCTTGTGATCAACATCGTGGGTGGATTGGTCATAGGTATGATGCAGCATAACCTTGAGTTTTCAGATGCTGTGCAGAAATACGCGTTGTTGACTATTGGTGATGGCTTGGTCGCACAAATACCTTCGCTATTATTATCTGTAGCGGCCGCCATTATGGTGACCAGAAACAGCTCAAGCATTCAAATGGGTGATCAAATTTCCCAGCAAATGTTTGGAACGCCAAATGCCTTATCCATTACCGCCTTCGTATTATTTATAATGGGTATTATCCCAGGAATGCCTCACTTCGTGTTTTTAAGTTTGGCGGTCATTTCTCTTTTGGGCGCATTTTTTATTAAGTATAAAGAAAGTGTCGAAGAAGGGACGCCCTTTGTGCCGATGAAGGCGGGTTCGCCGGCATTTGGAAGCCCTCAAATTAGTGGTGCGGATAAAAAAGCTTCATTGGAAGGACCTCCGCCAGTAACACCGAGCCCTGAAGAAACTAAAGAGTTGAGCTGGGATGACGTGCAGCCAGTTGATGTCATAGGGCTAGAGGTGGGCTATAGACTGATACCGCTGGTAGATCGATCGCAAGGAGGGCAGCTGTTAGGGCGCATTAAAGGGATTCGTAAAAAATTATCGCAAGAGCTCGGGTTCTTAGTCCCTTCTATTCACATTCGTGACAACCTAGATTTAATGCCAAATGCTTACCAACTAACTTTAATGGGCGTTTCTGTCGCTGATGGAGAAGTGTACCCGGAAAAAGAATTGGCCATTAATCCCGGGCAAGTGTTTGGTCCATTAGATGGGGTTAAAACAGTCGACCCTGCCTTTGGGCTCGAGGCCATTTGGATTGAGTCAGCCGAAAAAGATAAAGCGCAAACTCTAGGGTATACCGTTGTAGATGCCAGTACGGTCGTAGCAACCCATGTTAACCATGTCTTGCAGCAGCATGCCTATGAATTGTTGGGTCATGAGGAAGTGCAGCAAATGGTCGACCTGTTGGCGAAAAATTCACCGAAGTTAGCTGAAGAACTGGTGCCCAACACCTTGTCTTTGTCGCAATTACTTAAAGTATTGCAAAACTTATTGGTTGAAGATGTTTCGGTTAAAGACATGCGAAGCATTGCGGAATCTTTAACTAACATGCCAAACAAAACCCAAGACATTGGCATGTTAACCAACGCTGCGCGTATGGGACTTTCTCGAATGATCGTGCAAAGTATTATTGGTAACGCGAAAGAAATTCCTGTTATTACTCTGGATCGAGGATTGGAACAGCTATTGCATAAGACTGTACAACAGGCCGGCGCTGATGGAAATCTTGACAGTGTCGCCCTTGAGCCAGGAATGGCTGAACGGTTGCAAGGTTCACTGGCGGAAGCCGTGAAAAACTTAGATGCCGAAGGTAAGCCGGCTATTTTATTGGTGGCTGCCTCTCTTCGAACCTTGCTTGCGAAATTTGTTCGTCACGGTGTTGAAAATTTAAAAGTTTTGAGTTTTCAAGAAATTCCAGACAACAAGCACATTACGATAGTAGCCACAGTTGGCGGCCAGTAAGGAATAGTCCATGAAAATTAAGCGTTTTACAGCATCAAATATGCAGGCAGGGTTAAAAATGATCTCTGAAGCATTGGGACCTGAAGCGGTTATTCTTTCGAATAAACGGATGGGGTCTGGGCTGGAGATTGTCGCAGGCGTGGACGAACAAGACTATGAGCAATACGCAGCCGAGCACGAATCAGAAGTCCAGAGTGACGTAAAACACACCACGGAATCGGGCATCATTAAAGCACAAGCGAGCCAGTCGCTCGATGCCGACACCATGGCTCAATTGCTAGATGGTATGGCCGGTAAAAATAAACAATTGTTTACCTCAGCGCGTGATGAGCCGCCAGTAAATATGGCGCCAAGCGCCCAAGAAAATATTAACCGTGTAATGGAGCGGCCAACCCACCAGAGAGCTCAGTACACGCAATCTTTTGCCGCATCGCCATCACCAAAAGTTCAGGGAGACTCCGCCCCGATATCGAAAAAAGATTCTGAGGCCTTTGATGTCATCCGACAAGAAATTGACAGCTTGAAGAGTCTGTTGAAAGAACAGACCGAGCAATTGAGTGTGCCCGTCGGCCAAGTGAATCCTCAATATGAACGCTTAGAATCTCGCTTACAAACGCTAGGTTTTACCCGGAGCGTGGTCAACAAATTAATGGCTCATTACGATCGAGAAGACTCGCTAGAGAGTAACTGGCGTCGTTTGATGGGTCGCTTGAGCTCTGCGATACCCGCACCGCTTTACGAACCAACCGCTAATGGTGGTGTGTTTGCAGTAAACGGACCTACCGGCGCCGGAAAAACGACAACGATTGCAAAATTAGCGGCGCATGCCGTTAAAGATTTTGGCCAAGAAAATGTCGCGCTTATATCGTTAGATTGGTTTCAGGTTGGCGGCCAAGATATTTTAAAATCGGTTTCCAGTATTTTAAATGTTGAATTTCATGCACTGACCGAAGGTGATTCTTTGGGCGATAAGTTAACTGAGCTTAAAGCTAAGAAAATAGTATTTATTGATACCAGTGGCAGCAAAGAGGCGATGGCCTATTGGAATGCACTGATCAGCAAAGAGCGATTATCGCGTGTCATTCAAACCATGATGGTGATACCCGCCACCATGCAGCCAGCGGCACTGTCACAATTTATCCAGAATTATACCAATGTGAACTTTGACTCTGTGATTTTGACGAAACTTGATGAATCGGCCAGTTTTGGAGGCGTATTAGAGCCAGTACTCAAGCATCGGTGGCCAATTTGGTACTGCAGTGACGGTCAGAATATCCCACAAGACATTGAAATGTGTGAAGTAAAGCCACTGGTCCAGCGTTTGGTTTCCAGTTTGAATGGTCGTCATTCTTCTTCATCAGCGGCAGAAATGGCGCTAAAAGTCGGCTAAATTTATAATTTTAAAGAGAATAGCGCGCAAAATTCGATGTCTGTTCTATACTGAGCAGCAAGAAAGGAAATAGGTAATGAATTCAGTGAACCCAGTACAAGTAGTCGCGGTATCCGGCGGAAAAGGTGGTGTCGGGAAAAGCAATGTATCTGTAAATATGGCAATAGCGTTGGCCGAACAGGGCAAGCGCGTGGTATTGCTCGATGCCGATCTTGGGTTAGCGAATCTAGATATATTGTTAGGCTTATCTGTGAATAAGAACATCAGTGATGTTTTAGCAGGTGAAGCCACTTTATCTGAAGTCATGGTAGAGGGCCCTTCAGGAATTAAAATCATTCCAGCCTCTTCAGGTACACAACAAATGGCCAACCTAGGCGAAGTTGAACACGCCGGTATTATCACCGCCTTCAGTGAATTGTCTGATTATATGGATGTGCTGATTGTTGATACGGCGGCCGGTATTTCAAAAACGGTGACGAGTTTTGTTCGTGCAAGCCAAGAAACACTGATTGTCGTGACCGATGAACCCACCTCTATTGCCGATGCTTACGCGCTGATTAAAGTTCTAGAACGAGATTGTCGTCTTAATCGATTCCGTGTTGTCGCAAACATGGTTCGTACGCCAAAAGAGGGGCAAGCATTGTTTAATAAGTTGGCAACCGTAGCGGATCGCTTCTTAGATGTAACCTTACAATATTGCGGCTCTATCCCTATGGATGAAGCCGTACGAAAATCCGTGCAGCGTCAAAAAGCTGTATTAGAGGCGTATCCACGTTCAAAAGCTGCTGTTGCTTATCGATCGTTGGCGCAAAAAGTCGCAACCTGGCCACTCCCTGTAACACCTAAAGGCAATCTAGAGTTTTTTGTCGAGCGTTTAGTGCACGGTGTTGGGGTCGCCTAAGATGTCGGTGCAAAAATATACTATGTATAAAACCGAAAAAACGATTAATTATGAACAAATGATCGATCAGTATGGACTATTGGTCAAACGTATTGCTCATCATTTACTCGCTCGGCTGCCCGATAGCGTGCAGCTAGAAGATTTAATTCAATCAGGCATGATTGGGCTATTTGAAGCCGCTGGCAATTACGACCAAAGCAAAGGGGCGAGTTTTGAAACCTACGCCGGTATTCGTATTCGAGGCTCAATGCTAGATGAAATTCGTAAAGGCGACTGGATACCAAGAAGTGTGCATCGTAACTCTAGGCGTATTTCTGATGCTATTCACGTGATTGAGATGCGTGAAGGTCGCGATGCTCAAGACCACGAGATTGCTGAAGAATTAAACATCACCATAGATCAGTATTTTGGATTATTAAAAGACACGCAAGGCTCTCGTTTATTTAGTTTTGAAGAGCTTGTCGAAAATAATAATTCAGAGCATAAAGAACCTAGGCCCGAACTTGTGGATGGTGAAGCCCCTATTGTTGGGTTGCAAAATGATCAAATGAATGATCAGCTCGTTGAAGCCATGAAAGCGCTGCCCGAACGGGAGCAAATTGTCATTGCACTGTATTACGAAGAGGAATTAAACCTTAAGGAAATAGGCGCGGTGATCGGCGTAAGTGAATCTCGAGTGAGCCAAATCCATTCTCAGGCAACCATGCGTTTGCGTTCTAAAATGCGTGACTGGACCTGATTCATTTTATTATCCCTAATTTCCTTTATTTATTATAAACTTATCGAAATTTCTGCCGATAACTCATTATAGTGATTGATTGGCGGATGATTATTTGATCATAGCAATCTAAAAAACTGGATAGTGCTGAACTTCAGTCTATCATTAAATAGAGGTTGCTAAAGATAGGCTATAGGAGGTCATCTTGGACAAAAATATGAAAATTCTAGTTGTTGACGATTTTTCAACCATGCGACGAATCGTTAAGAACTTGTTGCGAGATCTGGGTTTCACGAATACACAAGAAGCTGATGATGGCGCAACGGCTTGGCCTATGTTGCAATCGAGCGACTTTGATTTTGTGGTAACTGATTGGAATATGCCAGGCATGACAGGTATTGAGTTATTGCAGAAAATTCGCAGTGACGACCGGCTGAAAGATATTCCCGTGTTAATGGTGACTGCCGAAGCTAAGCGCGACCAAATTGTTGCCGCGGCTCAAGCAGGGGTAAACGGCTACGTCGTTAAGCCATTCACTGCTGCGGCGCTAAAAGAAAAAATTGAAAAAATCTTTGAGCGCGTAGACGGCTAGTTTATCGCCTATTATTCCGGGGGAGTTTATGTCGGAAATAGAACTTGATGCTAATGAGTTCGAGGAGCTGCTGAAAGCTAAAGCGCCCGAACTTATGCAGCACGTTGAAGCGGGTAATATCGAATTAGCCGTAAATGTGCTAGAGCAATTACAACAAGCACGAATACCAGATATTGGTAGTGATTACGATCTAGTTTCTGCGCTTAAAGAAAAAGCGTTAGTTCTGCATGACAAGATTGAAGATGGTGAGCTTGAAGAGGCGATGAGTACCTTGCAAGAGATGCAAACGGTACGCGATCGTGGATTGTATCAAGAGGTCGGTAAGCTAACGCGAGCATTGCACAGTGCAATTACGAATTTTCATATTGATGGTGATGAAGAAGTAGATCATAACGACATCACCAATATGAGTGAAGCGACCGATCGCCTCAGTTACGTAATGACGTTAACCGATCGCGCAGCCAATAAAACTCTCGATCTAGTTGAAGATAGCTTACCAGTTGCGGATTCGCTCAAAGATGAAGCAAGTTCCTTAAAATCTGAGTGGGAGCGGCTTGTTCAGCGCGAAATGACGCCAGAAGAGTTTCGCGGTTTATATTGGCGGTTAGATGAGTTCTTTAAACGGCTAGACCAAGATACCCAAAAGCTTTCGGGTAATATGACTGAAATTTTAATGGCGCAAGATTTTCAAGATTTAACAGGCCAAGTCATCACTAAAGTAACCGGCTTGGTCAAAGAAGTTGAAACCAGTCTAGTCGACCTTGTCTTTATGGCGAGCCAGGTTGAGCAAATCACCGGAATGGTAACAAAAGGTGAAGAATCAGAATCAATGGTCGATAAAGACATGAAAGGGCACGGTCCACAAATTAATTCAGAAAATGATGAAGAAGTAATGGGCAGCCAAGATGATGTTGACGATCTTTTATCTAGTTTAGGTTTTTAAGGGGCACCTATGGGCTTTGAAGCGGATGACGAAATTCTCCAAGATTTTATGGTAGAAGCCGGTGAAATTTTAGAGCAGCTGTCTGAACAGCTTGTCGATTTGGAAAATAGACCGGACGATAAAGACTTATTGAATTCCATTTTCCGTGGCTTCCATACTGTAAAAGGCGGGGCCGGATTCTTACAGCTAACGGAACTCGTAGACTGCTGCCACGTTGCTGAAAACGTTTTTGACACTCTTCGAAACGGTCAACGCTCCGTTGATTCTGAGCTCATGGATTATGTGTTACAAGCCTTAGATTCTGTTAACGAAATGTTTGCGGCTATTGGTTCTGAAGATGGTTTACAGCCCGCAGACCCTGCGCTTATTGAAAAACTTTACTACTATGCAAAACCCGAATCTGAGACAGGTCCCAGTGATTCGGCCGCTGAAGAGTCTGCCGCGGTTGAAGAGCCCGTTGCAGAGGCTGAACCGGAGCCCGACTCGAGTGCTTCAAATGCCAGTGAAGACGGAGAGCCTGGCGACGATATTACCGATGCTGAATTCGAGCAATTATTGGATGCCATAAACCCTAAGGAGGGTGCTGCACCGGCTAAAGCACCCGAGCCCGAGCAAGCCGATGCCGCCTCGGCAATTGCTGGTGACGGTGATGAAATTACTGACGATGAATTTGAAGCTTTACTGGATCAGCTTCATGGCAAGGGTAAATTTAAAGCCGAATCAGAGGCTTCAGGTAAACCGGCCGCTGATACAAGCGCAAAACCCGCCGACTCGAGTACTGCGCCTGCAGCCGAACCCAGTGGCTCACCGAGTAATGACGAAATCACCGACGAAGAGTTTGAGGCGCTACTTGATCAGTTGCATGGCAAAGGCAAGTTCGCTGCTGGCGAGAGTGATGCTAAGCCAGAGAAAGCCACTAAACCAGCGCCAACAGCAAGCGAACCTGATCCAGAGCCGGTTAAAAAGCCTGAGCCAGCTCCAGCACCTAAACCCGCTGCGGCGAAGAAGCCAGAGCCAGTCAAAGCTGAAGCGGCTAAACCGGCGGCCGCCGCAAAACCAGCTGCTGGAGGCGCTAAAGCATCGGCCGCTGCCGCGACTCAAGATACTACCGTTCGTGTTGATACCCAACGGCTCGATGATATTATGAACATGGTTGGCGAACTGGTGCTGGTAAGAAACCGCTTAGTGCGTCTAGGCAGTGAACTTGAAGATGAGTCTTTGCAAAAAGCCGTCAGTAACCTCAATGTTGTCACCGCCGATTTACAATCATCTGTTATGAAAACTCGAATGCAACCTATTAAGAAAGTATTCGGGCGTTTTCCTCGAGTTGTTCGTGATTTGGCGCGTAACTTGAAGAAAGAAGTAACTTTGGAGTTGGTCGGTGAAGAAACCGATTTAGATAAAAATTTAGTAGATGCATTGGCCGATCCTTTGGTGCATTTGGTTCGTAACTCGGTCGATCACGGTGTTGAAAGCCCTGATGTCAGAGTGTCACGCGGTAAGCCTAAGATGGGCACTATTATTTTGGCTGCTGAACAAGAAGGTGATCATATTTTACTGACCATTAAAGACGATGGTAGTGGTATGGATGCCGAAAAATTACGCAGTATCGCTGTTAATCGAGGTGTAATGGATCAAGAAGCGGCCGATCGACTCACTGAAAAAGAATGTTTCAGTTTAATCTTTGCGCCAGGCTTCAGTACCAAAGAAGTTATTTCGGATGTTTCCGGTCGAGGCGTCGGGATGGATGTAGTGAAAACCAAAATTTCACAGCTTAATGGTACCGTCGATATAGACTCGAAATTAGATGTTGGTACTACGATCAATATTAAAGTACCGTTAACTTTAGCTATTATGCCTACCTTGATGGTCATGTTAGGACAACAAGCTTTTGCTCTGCCTCTGGCGAGCGTTAACGAAATTTTCCACCTTAATTTGTCGCAAACCAATGTCGTCGATGGCCAAGAAATTGTCTTAGTCCGTGGAAAGCCAATTCCATTGTATTATTTAAACAGATGGCTAACCGATTACCAACCAGAAGGTGGTGTAAAAGAGCCAACCCAAGGTCATGTGGTGGTGGTTTCTGTTGGAATTAAAACGGTCGGTCTTGTTGTTGATCAGTTGGTGGGGCAAGAAGAGGTGGTCATCAAACCGCTGGGCAAGTTACTGCAGGGTACCGAGGGTATGGCAGGTGCAACCATCACCGGTGATGGCCGAATGGCATTAATTTTAGATATTCCAGGGTTGCTGAAAGCGCACACTGGTGCATAAGAGATTCGAGGGAAGTAAATGCCTGTTAAGGTTTTGATAGTTGATGATTCATCGTTTTTTAGAAATCAGATAAAGGCAATACTTGAAGCGAACCCGCAAATTAAAGTCGTAGGCGAAGCCAGCAATGGCCGCGAAGCTATAGATAAAACCAAATTGCTCAAACCCGATATCATCACAATGGATTATGAAATGCCATTGATGGATGGTATCACCTCGGTTCGTCATATCATGAACGAGACACCAACCCCTATTTTAATGTTTTCGTCATTAACTCTGAAAGGTGCACGAGTCACCTTAGATGCATTGGAAGCAGGCGCTGTTGACTTCTTGCCAAAATCATACGAAAAAGTGTCGGGGTCAAATTCAAGCTTACGGCAAATATTAGTTCAGAAAATCCTAACGCTGACAAAACCTGCGGTAAAAATTCCTGCGGCGGCTCCTGCCAACTTGCAAGAGAAAGCCCCGGTAGTCAAACCCAAAAGTGCGAAGGCAAAAACCTATGCGCAACGATTCGAGATTGTAATGATAGGTACTTCTACAGGGGGGCCAGTGGCATTGCAAAAAGTACTGACCCAGTTGCCGGCTAATTATCCTGTACCAATCTTATTAATACAGCATATGCCAGGTACATTCACCGGAGCGTTTGCTGAGCGGCTTAATAATTTATGTAATATATCTGTGCAAGAAGCGAAAGATGGCGATTCATTGAAACCTGGCACGGCTTATTTAGCGCCAGGTGGGCAACAAATGATCTTATCGCAAAAAGGTAAGTTAAAAGTGATGGCAGGCGAAGAACGCTTAAATTATAAGCCTTCTGTCGATCTAACATTTGGCAGCGCCGTGAAATATTATGGCCGTAATGTGTTAGCCATTGTATTAACCGGCATGGGAGCTGATGGTCGCGAAGGTGCCCGTTTATTGAAATCGGCCGGAGCCGCCGTTTGGGCGCAAGAAGGCTCTACCTGCGTGATCGATGGTATGCCATCTGCGATTGTAAAGGCTAATTTGGCCGATGAAATTATCCCTCTAGAAGACGTCAGTCAACGAATGAAGTCAGTCGTTTAATTATTCGAGATTTCCTAAAAAAGATCTAGGCTTAAGGCATTCATTTTTAATGTTGAGGTGGCTATGTTTCCAGCATTAGGGCTATTACTGGCCTGGTTAAGTACGGTTGTTTACCCTTCATTTATTTTAACCTTTGGCCAGCACGGTGCGGGTTTAAGTATGCTTCTGGCATTGTTAGGTGTCTTGTTTATCCGACACGACTTCAATCAATTAACGGCCATGTGGCAACAATTTCCAAGTATATTTTGGAAAGAAGCCTTCTCACCCGATCAAACCATTCAAAAATTAACACTTTGGAATCAATTAGCGAAACAAAAAGGTTATTTAGCGCTAGAGCCTCAGTTAGAAAAAGAGCAAGATGATTACATTAATATCGGACTTCAATATATTATTGATGAAGTAGATGAATTAAAATTAACGCGTAGTTTGAATGTAGTCAGTCAGACTCGCCAGGAGAATGGCGAGTATTTAATTTCATTGTTTCATTTTCTTGGTCGCAGCGCTGTTGGTATTGGCGTTTGTTTCAGTCTTTTTGGTTTATATAGTTTAATTCATAGCGACCAACTAGCTCTCTATTCGTTGGTTATGGTTGCGCCTGTGCTCATTTCTTTGGGTTACGGCGTTGGATTATATTGTTTGTTTTTTTATCCATTAGCGTCACGATTAAAAGTTAGGCTGCAAATAAGGCTGCGCCACGATGAAATGGTGCAAGATGGATTTGTCGCGATAATTCATCAGGAAAACAGCAAGGTTATGGCGCATCGTTTGCAAGAATATTTTAAGAAATAGGTAAACTAATGATGTAACTAGCCGATAAACCATTAAGAAGAAACGTCTGGTGTCGGCTTTATGAAAAGTTTGAGGGTTTAATATGCAAGTCTGGTCAGTCGCTAACCAAAAAGGCGGCGTCGGTAAAACTACCTCTGTAGTGTCCATTGGCGCATTGCTTGCTGAACAAGGCCACCGGGTCTTATTGTTTGATCTTGACCCACAAGGGTCACTGACCAGTTATTTTGGCCACAACCCAGATGACATTGCGCACAGTGCCTTTGATTTATTTATGAACAATGGCGAAATTCCTGATGAAGTGTTGAATGAAGTGATTATAAAGACCAGTGTTGAAAATATGGACATGATTCCAGCTTCCACGGCATTAGCAACCTTAGAGCGTAACATCAGCCAACAAGAAGGTATGGGGTTGGTCGTGTCTAAAACACTGGCAAAGTTGTGGGATGATTACGATTTTGCATTAATCGATACTCCGCCATTGTTAGGTGTTTTGCTGATAAATTCATTGGCGGCTTGTCGAAAGCTGTTGGTTCCAGTTCAAACTGAATTCCTTGCGCTTAAAGGATTAGAGCGAATGGTACATACCATTTCAATGGTCATGAGATCGCAAAAAAGAGATTTAGATTATCTTGTTATTCCAACGATGTTTGATCGTCGAACTCAGGCTTCCACAAAAACCTTAAAAGCTTTGAGAGAGCAACACGAAGGCCACATTTGGCATACCGCCATTCCTGTAGACACTCGCCTTCGTGATGCAAGTCGAGAAGGGAAAGCCATTAACCAGTTGGATCGAAATTCTCGCGGTGCGCGGGCCTACAGCTTATTGCTTAAAACACTCTTAGAGCCGAAATAAATGATGACCTGGGCTGCAGTAAATATTAAACCCGTTTTTAGCCAAAGGTGTGCTTAGTTGTGAAAGATTCTGCGACTTCAAAGGTGAAAACTAAAACCGCCGTTGTTTCTAATAAATTGGCGGTAATGTCATACCTGGATGAAATGTTGCATGTTGCCACCAGTACTGCCGAAGAAATGGAAGCAAAATCGGCTGATCCAAAGCCTGTCGTCGTGCCTGAAATAATTCAGCCAGAGCCTGAACCAGAGCCAGAACCAGAGCCA
>NZ_JAHKPH010000008.1:267423-382781 GCF_018860385.1 Reinekea forsetii
CAGAGCCAGAGCCAGAGCCAGTGCCTGAAACGGGCCCTAAATTGGCAGCCGATGGTTACCCAGAATGGGCTCAAGGCCGATTCGAATGCTTGGTTTTTCAAGTAGAAGGGCTCAAATTGGCCGTTCCTTTATTGTTGCTGGGGAATATACATCCGTTGGATAAAGAATTAACCGCCTTGTTTGATCAGCCCGACTGGTTCATAGGTTTATTACCAGTTGCTCAAGAACGTAACATACGAGTAGTCGATACGGCTCAGTTAGTGATGCCAGAGCGGCATAAGCCAGAAAACAAAGAGCGATTGCGATACGCAGTTGGCGTACACGATTCAGATTGGGCGTTTGGTGCCGATTCTATCGAGGGGTCTATCACGTTAACCACTGATCGAGTGAAATGGCGATCTACCCGAACCAGTCGTCCTTGGTTGGCTGGAACGGTAATTTCGGAGATGTGCGCGTTGGTCGATTTAGATGCGTTTGATCGAATATTGAATGGTTAGCGGAATGCCAAATCTAGTCTATTATTAGTTGATGAATGTCGTGGAGGAAGTTTAATGACAGCACAAACACTGAAAGCCGGAGATGATCCTATTCTCCAGTGGGTTACTTTCCGATTGGAAAATGAGACCTATGGTATCAACGTTATGCAAGTCTCTGAAGTGCTGCGTTATAACGAAATTGCGCCCGTGCCAGGTGCGCCGTCTTATGTAATTGGCATTATCAACTTGCGCGGTAATGTCGTGACCGTTGTTGATACGCGTGAACGCTTTGGGTTGCCCAAAACCGATATCACCGACAGTACTCGTATTGTCATGCTTGAAACGGATGATCAGGTGGTGGGTATTTTAGTTGATGCGGTTGCCGAAGTGGTTTATTTGCGTCAATCAGAAATAGAAGTCGCCCCGAACGTTGGCAATAACGAAAACGCCCGTTACATTCAAGGGGTTAGCCATAAGAATGACGAATTACTCATTTTAATAGAAATTAAAAACTTATTGACTGAGACTGAGTGGGCCGAATTGGCCGAATTGTAAAATTGGCCTGAATTATGCTGAATAGAATAAAACGTCAATAAATTGGAGCCCCCAATGACCTCTATTCTTTCAGCATTTTCATTAAACTTCGTTGAAGTCACACTATTTTCCATTGTATTACTCCTTTCAGTGATCACCTTCGTCAGCAATAAACGGCGCATTAATAGACTCGAAAATAGATTAGAACAAGCACAAGCTCTGCTTACTCGAGAGATCAAGATGGTCAACCAAGGTGCGATCGGTGTTGGGCGTCGATTTGCTCAGGTTGAGAAAAAAATTAAGACGGGCGGTTCAACAGTGGCTTCCTTTTCTAGCGTAAAGCCTAAGTCTGAAGAAAAACCATTGTCTAACGCGTCGAAATTTGCTCAAATTCAACAACAGGCAGCGAAATTAGATGTTCAAAAACCGAAAAGGAACACCGCTGCGCCCAAAGGATTGACTACAAAGGCGGAACAAACATTAACTTCTTGGTTGAAAGAACAACAAACCGCTTAATAAGCGCACCCTTATTTTGTTTACTTGTACTGCTGTTTAGCCTAAACAGCGGTGCCTATGCGCAAAACAACGACCCTCTTGAGCCCATAAACCGTGTATCGCATGGTTTTAATGAGGTGCTTGATACATTTTTGTTAAAACCCATCTCTAAAACCTACCAATTTATCATGCCAGAATTCGCCGAGCGTGGCGTACGGAACGTTTTTACAAATGTCGGCGAAGTGCGGAATATTGTGCATAACGGTTTGCAAGGTAAAGGCAAAGGTGTGCTGCAATCTTCAGGGCGGCTATTAATTAACTCGACAGTGGGCATTGGAGGGCTGTTTGATGTTGCTACTAAAATTGGTATTCCTGTCGAACGAGAAGATCTTGGCCAAACATTGGGGAGTTGGGGCGTAAAGCCGGGGCCTTACCTAGTAGTACCATTTTTTGGACCTTCCTCATTGCGTGATTCGCTCGGCTTATTTGGCGACCCGGCACTGAGCCCAATCACATACGCGCCCGTTCAGGTAGAAATTAAAACCGGCCTGAGCCTTTTGTCGGCTGTTCAGACTCGAGCCGATCTGTTATCGGCCGAAGGGATACTCGCTGGAGATACCTACGTCAATTATCGCGAAGCATACTTATCTAAGCGCGAATACGACGTTAATGATGGCCAAATCGAAATCGATGACTTTATAGACGACGATTTCGAAATGGACGAAGATGAAGGCTTCTTAGATGAAGCGTTTTAACTGATCGATTTCACTTCTAAGCCAATATCGAATTTTGTTTCACTCAGCTCAATGCATCGGACCACATCGCATTGGGCTTCCATCGATTGAAACTGTGCGTTGGGTGATTCAACGATCACCACAACACTGGAGCTCACGGCAATCGCCTTGTTAGACTCCAAATGCATGCCTGTCGCGCTTAAATCAACTACTTTCACCGCGAGAGAGGTTCCATCTGCCTCGGTAAGAGTGGCTGTGGCGTTCATCGTCATTCGAATAAAGTCACGCTTTTCCTCATAGTCTTTGTCGATCAAGCTCATTTTAACGCTCCTGTGGTGGTCTCTTTGGTGCATTCTTGTGCAATACCAATATCTGATAAAAATGTCGCTGTCAAAACTATTGCGTTTAGAACGTAGTAAGGCTACGGTGACGACACAAGACACAAATGTAAGTATCGAAGCCGATGACCAATGCGACTTTATTAATTGTAGATGATGAAAAGGCGGTAAGAGAATCAATTGCGGCCTATTTTGAAGACAGTGGCTACCAGGTTAGAGAAGCCAGCAATGGCGCCTTAGGTCTTGAAATTTTTGAACAAGAAAGCCCAGATTTAGTCATTTGCGACCTGAGAATGCCAGGAATGGATGGCTTGGTGCTATTGAAAAAAATCATGCAAGCTTCTGACGAAACTCCGGTCATTGTCGTTTCTGGGGCTGGTGTCATGACTGATGTCGTTGAAGCCCTCCGTTTAGGTGCTTCCGATTACCTAATGAAACCCGTTGTCGATTTAAGTGTTTTAGAACATACGGTAGAACGCGCGTTAGAGCGGTCTAATTTAATGAAAGAAAATACTCGTTATCGTGAAGAGCTTGAGCAACGTAATACCGAGCTTCAAGATCATGTCAATCGTTTGAAATTAGACTTACAAGCCGGTCGAGCCGTACAAGAGCGTTTATTACCTAGGTTTGAATTAGAGCAAAATGGTTATCATGTTAAACATAATATGGTGCCCTCGACCTACTTAAGCGGCGATTTAGTCGATTATTTTGAAATTGGTCCCGATCAATTTGTTTTTTATATTGCGGACGTATCCGGACACGGCGCCAGCTCAGCGTTGATCACCTTGTTAATTAAAACCCAAATAGATCGATACCGAGACGAACTTGAAAACAATACTTCTGATATTGTCTTAAACCCAGCTCAGGTGTTACGTCAGATCAGTTTAGATCTGCTTAAAACCCAAACAAATAAACACGCTACTATGTTCTATGGGGTAATTGATACCTCTATTCACCGAATGGAATATTCTGTGGCCGCTCATTTTCCTGCACCCATTCTTTGTTTTGAAGAAAAATGCACATCTATTGAGCCTGAATCTCTAGCGGTCGGCCTTTTTGACGATGCGAACTACAGTTCACATAAAATAGATTTGTCGGGGTTCAAAAATCTGACGCTATTGTCTGACGGTATCTTCGAATTGATGCAAGAGCCAACATTAGCTGAAAAAGAGAAGCGTTTACTTGAGTTGGTGACCCGCCCGAATCATACTATGCACGATTTTCTTGATCAGCTCAGGAAAGATGGGTTAACGAATGGTGCACCAGACGATATTACTGTGCTAACCATTGAACTGTATTAAGTATTATAAGGTAGTTAGTTCATGAGTAATGGACGAGTGTTAATTGCAAACCGTGAAGGCAGTTATTTAGTAAAGCTGACCGGTGATGTGCGCATGACATTATGCACGACAATTGATAATTGCTTGCAATTAATGATTCAAGACCCAAAATTTTCGTCCGTTATTGTTGATGTAACAGAGGCCGAAGGCATAGACAGCACAAGCCTTGGTTTACTGGCTAAGATATCGCGAGTGGCCGTTTCGAAAATGGACGAACTGCCCACCTTGATCAGTTCAAACCCTGATATTACCCGAGTGTTAGAGACAATGGGGTTTAGGGATCGAGTGTTTGTCATCGTCACCTCGGCTGAAGTCGACAATGTGAGCCTACCTTTGACAGAAGCAAGGGTAATTCCCGCCGATGAGCAATCTGCTCAGGCGCGGGTACTTGAAGCACATAAAATATTGATGACGCTCAACGACCACAACAAGGTTGCATTTAAAGAGCTTGTTGAGTGCATTGAACAAACAAATACCTAAGGAAAAAGTGTGACCAAATCTAACCAATCTCCGACTTACCATGTCACTGTACTGGGAGGCGGGAGTTTCGGAACAGCTATAGCCAATATTTCTGCATTAAATAATCACCAAGTTACCCTGTGGATGCGTAACGAAAAGCAAGCCGATGACATTACTCAAAACCGTGAAAACTCACGGTATTTACCTGGTTTAACGTTACACGACAATTTATCGCCTAGCCTTAATCTTCAAGAGTCGGTTCGTTCTGCCGATTTTGTTTTTGTTGCGGTTCCGAGTAAAGCATTCCGCTCGGTTCTAGAAGAGGCGGTACCTTTTTTAAAAGCAGATGCAAAATTAATCAGCCTAACCAAAGGCATCGAGCCTCATTCGTTTAAGTTAATGAGTCAAATTCTACAAGAGGTGGTGCCTAATCATGACGTAGGCGTTATTTCTGGTCCTAATCTCGCTAAAGAGATCGCAGATGATCAAATTTCAGCAACGGTTGTCGCTTCCGAAAGCCCCGAACTACGTGCTCAAGTGCAAGAGATGTTGAGCTGTCAGTCGTTTCGCGTCTATGGCAATCCAGATATTTACGGTGTAGAAATGGCCGGCGCAATTAAAAACATTTACGCGATCGTTGCAGGATTAGCTGCTGCGTTGGGCATGGCAGACAACACCAAAGCCGCGATTATTACGCGTTCATTAGCCGAAATGTCTCGATTTGCCGTAAAGTTAGGTGCTAACCCGATGACGTTCCTTGGTTTAGCTGGCGTTGGCGATCTTATAGTCACTTGCTCGTCTAAACTGAGCCGAAACTATCGTGTGGGCTACTATATTGGCGAAGGTTTAACATTAAAACAGGCCATTAAAAAAATTGGTGAAACGGCCGAAGGTATTAATACATTACGAATGGTTAATGACAAAGCTGAAGAGTTGGGTGTATACATGCCTCTCGTAAAGGGCTTATATGCGGTCATTTACGAAGATATGCCAATATCAGCTATTGCCAGTAAACTGATGTCTGGTGATTTGGCGCAAGATGTTGAGTACATGACTGATCAACCTTAAGGAGAAATCCATGTTAGCCGAAGATCGTGAGCACCATATTTTCAAGTTGTTGTTTATATTGCTGTTCTGGGTATTTTTTAGAATCAGCATGGCAATTACTGTCGTCGTGGGGATCATTCAGTGGGTGATGCTGTGGTTCGAAGACGAGCCAAATCAAACACTGTTTAAGTTTTCTCAACAGTTAACGATATTTCAAACTCAAATATCTGCCTACATGACGTTTCAGTCAAATGAGAAGGTATTTCCGTTTAATGACTGGCCAGAAGTGCGTCAGAGCACATCAGAAGACGCAGACGAAACTTCTCTATGAAACTGTATTTGATGCGTCACGGTGAAGCTGAGCCTTATCAACAAAACGATTCTGGTCGGGCGTTAACCTCAACAGGGCGAGGGTCTGTCGCCAGTAAAGCCCGCTTGATTCCAGCCGTTGATGTTATGTATGTCAGCCCCTATTTAAGGGCTTTGCAAAGTGCCGATATTTTGGTCGACCAAGGCGTTAGTGTAAAGCATCGGATCGTTGATGACCGAGTGACTCCTGATTGCAATCTAGAACCTATCATTGATGAACTTTTGTGTCCTGATGAGCCCGTTCAACTCATTGTGGCGCATAACCCTTTGCTGTCGCGTTTAACTCGGCATTTAGCCGGAGAAGAAGCCCGAGGCGTGAATTTAGCAACCGCGCAGGTAGCATGTTTAGAAGCTGATGAATTTTTACCGGGTTGCGCTACTTTACTTTGGGTGAAATAAATCTCCGAATCGTTGAATTAAACAGCTAAAAGAGGCTGAAATGGCAAAACCGAATCCAAAAAATAGTAAGAAGCGAAAGCAAGAGCCAAAAGGTTCACCGTTAGGCATCGGCTTGGCAGTCGTGGTTATTATGATGTTGATTACATTCATCATGAGTAATTTAGGCGGGTTCGCTGGCGTTCAAGGGCTATTTGGCGGCGGAAGTAACATTGAAGGGCAAGCCCAGGGCAGCTTGCAGAAGGCGGTACAAACCTGTCGTAATCAGGTTCGTGCACAATTGGGAGATCGACTGTCTAAAACCTATTTAGATGAAATGTCGACGCGCTATGATGAAGGCAAGAAAGAATATTTAGTATTCATTGATGTTGTAATCAAGGGGCTTGAAAAAGACAAATACTATTATGAATGCCAGGTTTCTGCGGTAAACCAGCGAATTTTAAAAGCCCAGTTAACAGCACCTCCCGGTGCCTTTCAGCAAATAGAACTGCAATAAAACATGGAATGCGGGTGGGTCTTCCATTAAATAATAGGGCGGGTAATGAAACCTAATCTTAAGAAAATATCAACGATAGTCGCAGCTGCAAATGATCAATTTGATGCCAATAACAGTCGCATCGATACTGTATTAGGCATGATAGATTCCGGTTTGCGAAAGCAAGGCATTCAAGCGGATGCCATAACAGTTGATTGCATTCCTTTAGATAAAAAAATTGTCTTTTTACTGCACGATCAAAAACCCGATAAAGTCACCATTGCTTTAGGCAATAAAGCCGGTGATATTCACACCTCTAAAGACCACCCAATAGAAGACGTTACAGTTGAGCATGTTTTAAAAGTGATGCAAGAAACCTTACTCGACAGCGAATCACCTTGAATTAGATAATGCTGTCACCATCATCTAGTTAACTTCGTTTTCGGGTTTTACCGAACAACTTATTCCATTTTTTCGATCGAAAGCATTCATAGGAAGTACTGATGTCAGATTCTATTTATTCTCCACCTAAAGTTTGGACTTGGGAAGAAAAAAGCGGTGGCCAGTTTGCCAATATAAACCGACCCATCGCAGGTGCAACGCACGACAAGCCATTGCCAGAAGGTAAGCACCCACTTCAGCTGCATTCATTGGCTACACCTAACGGTGTGAAAGTAACTATATTGTTAGAAGAGCTTGTGGAGTTAGGCATCGAAGCGGCCGAATACGATGCCTACACCATTAATATTGGCGAAGGAGAACAGTTTGGTAGCGGATTTGTTGAGGTAAACCCAAACTCTAAAATACCTGCGCTGATTGATAAAAGTGGTGACCAGCCTATTCGATTGTTTGAGTCGGGCTCAATATTGGTTTATTTAGCCGAAAAATTTGATCAATTCATTCCGAAAGCGCCTGAAGCGAGAGCCGAATGCATGAATTGGTTGTTCTGGCAAATGGGCAGTGCGCCCTTCGTAGGCGGCGGATTCGGACACTTTTACCATTATGCGCCGGAAAAATACGAATACCCTATTAATCGCTATGCCATGGAAACCAAGCGGCAATTAGACGTTTTGGATAAGCATTTGGCCGACAATACCTACATGGTAGGAGATGAATACAGCATTGCTGATATGGCTATTTGGCCATGGTATGGCACCCTAGTAATTGGCACCATTTACGACGCGCAAGAATTCTTAGACGTTGACAGTTATAAGAATGTTAAGCGTTGGGCTGAGCAAATAGCGCAACGGCCGGCCGTTATTCGTGGGAAAAAGGTAAATTGTGTATGGGGCGATCCTTCAGATCAATTGCCTGAGCGTCATGATAAATCGGACTTTGATAAATTATTGTCTAAATAACGCGCTAAAAATAAGCACTCCTTAAGAGTAGTGCTAATTTTCAAACGGTTGTTTGAATTTCGGCGGGGCATTCTATAGAGTAGGGTTAATTACTTTTTAATACGAATTTATATGAAGTCATTAATCCATTTTGCCCACGCCAATGGCATTCCTTCTGCCAGCTACCAAACTATGTTCGATCAATTGAGCGATCACTACCGATTATGCCAATTGCCGTTGTTTAGCCATCACGATGATTACCCCGTTACGGACAATTGGCCAAAATTAAAAGAGCAATTGATACACAGCATTGAGCGTCAAGCCAGCGAGCCCATCATTGGTGTCGGGCATTCTTTGGGTGGCGCATTAAACCTGATGGCGTCTATCGAGCGGCCCGACTTATTTAAAGCGGTTGTGATGCTCGATGTACCCTCATTAAGCCGTTTTGAATCCATTATGGTGCGTGCTGCAAAAAAAATTGGTCAAATGGATAGAATTACACCGGCAGGGCGAACTAAAAACCGTCGTACTCATTGGCCAGATAGAAACAGTGCGTTAGATTATTTTAAATCACGCAAAATGTTTACGAATTTTCACCCTCAATGTTTAGAAGACTACATCAGTTCGGCCTTGCGTGAGACGGACAATGGCGAACTGGAATTGGGCTACGAGCTAGACATTGAGCTGGCTATCTATCGCACGGTGCCACACAATTTAGCCGCCAGTCGAAAGCAAATTAAAGTACCTACGGGTGTGCTGGTAGGTAATTCTACGAATACCGTCACCGACAACCAGTATCAAAGAATGATCAAAAAAGTAGGTCTACAGGGTCAAAAAGTAGAGGGGACGCATATGTTCCCCTTAGAGTATCCAATTGATACCGCCAATAACATTCACCAAATGCTCGTTAAGATGGGTGTGCAATGAATACCTTTTCGTTGTTGAACGGTCGAGTTCAGGGCGTAAAGTTTGGGCAGGGGCGTAAAGTATTAGCCTTTCATGGGTTACTTGATAATGCCATGTCATTTGCGTTGCTCAGCGAACATTGCCCTGATCTAGAAATTTGGGCGATAGATATGCCTGGACATGGGTTATCGGCAGCGTTGCCATACAATGATGGCACTTTTCTGCCGGCTAATGTCATTGCTTTAGGGGATGTATTAGATGAGCTGGCTTGGGAAGAGGTGATTATCATTGGTCATTCCCTAGGTGGCATCATGGCGAGTCTATTAGCGGCGGTGGATGATCGTATAAAAGCGGTGTTTAGTATCGATTCGCTAGGTCCGCTTTCCAGTAAACCGGCTGAAAATTTCGAACGTTTTAAGCGGGTTTTTGCCAATCGAAATAAATCAATACCTGTGCGAACCTATAAAACCTACGACGCTATTTGGAAATCTCGATTAAAAGGGATGTTTCCTCTTTCGGAGCGTGCCGCTCGAACCATGGCTAAGCGAGCGGTGGGTTTATCAGCAGATGGCTGGTACCACCGTTACGATCGGCAGCTGCGACAGGAAAGTTTGTGGCGTTTAAATGAAGAAGAGGTTTACCATTGGTTAAGTCAGATTCAGTGTCCATTGTACGTGTATCTCACCGGTGCCCAACACTGGCCTGGATACGCCGGAGACTTTGAAAATAGGGAGCAGGCGGTACCTAAGTTAGACATTGAAAAACATGAAGGCTCACACCATGAGCATATGGAAGCGCCTGAAAAAATTGCGGCCTGGATTATGAGAAAGCTTTGAACGAACCTAAAAAGGCAGCGTTCAAAGCAATTTCAATTGGCTTCAAATACAATCTTTCACTTTTTAAGCTGTTTAGTATTGCTAATGCTCGCTATAATTGCCTAATTGTCCATTTTAATTAGAGTTTTATGCAAAGCGCTTCGATTTCTTTCCCACATATTGATCAAACGACACCGTTAAAAACCGTAGGCGACTGGATACGGTTTTGTGCCAGCCAAATGGAGCTGCAAGGCTGTTTTTATGGCCATGGATTTGCAACCCCCTGGGATGAAGCTCGGTTTCTGGTTTTGCGCAGCCTAAATCTAGACTGGGATATTCCTGATAGTGTTTTGCCGTCTCACTTACTTGGCAGCGAAATTGATTCCTTGTACCAAGCAATACAATCTAGATGCATTGAAAAAATTCCGACCGCTTACTTGTTGGAAGAAGCTTGGTTTATGGGAGAGCCATACAAAGTAACGCCAAATGTACTCATTCCGCGCTCACCGATAGCAGAACTCATAGGGGCAGGATTTGAACCTTGGATAACTGAAGAACCAGGTCGGGCGCTCGACTTGTGTACAGGGTCGGGCTGCATTGGAATAGCCATGGCACGGGTATTTCCAAATACGCCAATCGATATTTCCGACTTGAGCCAAGAAGCTCTAAGTATTGCTACCGAAAACATTGCCGATAAAGAATTGGGCATGCAAGTACAGGTATACCAGGGTGATTTATTCTCTGGAATTGAGCCAACGAATCAATACGACCTGATCGTTTCAAACCCGCCTTATGTAGATCAAGAAGATATCGATGATATGCCAGAAGAGTTTCATCATGAGCCTCGATTGGGTTTAGCGGCAGGTTTTGATGGTCTCGATCTTGTTCACAAAATGATGCAGCAGGCGCCAAGTTACTTGTCTGAAAACGGTTGGTTGGTATGTGAAGTAGGCAACAGTGCCGCAGCCATGGCCGAAGCATACCCTCAAGTAGAGTTGATTTGGCCGGAATTTGAGCAGGGCGGGCACGGTGTGTTTATTGTCAGTGCGCGCGAACTATCTAAATTACAGAATTAAAAAGAGTTAATAATTATGTCAGGGAACAGTTTTGGACGGCTCTTTACCGTGACCACCTTTGGTGAAAGCCATGGTAAAGCATTGGGTGCTATTGTAGATGGATGCCCTCCAGGAATAGATATCAGTGAAGCTGATTTACAGCTAGATTTAGATCGTCGTAAACCCGGTACAAGCAAACACACAACGCAACGCCGTGAAGCGGACGAAGTAAAAATATTGTCTGGCGTGTTCGAGGGCAAAACCACCGGTACTCCCATTGGTTTGCTGATTGAGAATACCGATCAACGAAGTAAAGACTATTCAAATATTGCCGACACTTATCGCCCGGCGCATGCCGATTACGCCTACGATCAAAAGTTTGGCTTTCGAGATTATCGTGGTGGCGGTCGAAGCTCAGCACGTGAGACAGCGATGCGCGTTGCCGCCGGTGCCATTGCGAAAAAATACTTAAAGCAGCAGTTTGGCGTTGATATTAAGGGTTACTTGAGTCAGTTAGGCCCTGTTGATATGCAATTGAAAGATTGGGATCTAGTCGAAACGAATCCGTTTTTCTGTGGCGATGCCGACAAGCTTGAAGAACTCGATGCCTATATGACGGCTTTGCGTAAAAAAGAAGACTCTATTGGCGCAAAAGTTTCTGTCGTGGCAACTGGCTTGCCGCCGGGTTGGGGTGAACCTATTTTTGATCGACTCGATGCCGAAATAGCCCACGCCATGATGAGCATTAATGCCGTAAAAGGCGTAGAAATTGGCGATGGCTTTGGTGTTGTTAACCAACTCGGGACAGAACACCGTGATGAAATGTCGCCAGAAGGGTTCTTATCAAACCATGCCGGTGGCATCGTCGGCGGTATCAGTACTGGCCAAGATATCTTAGTTAGCATGGCGTTAAAGCCGACGTCTTCTATTACAACACCAGGAAAAAGCATAAACCGTAAAGGGGAAGCAATGGAAGTTGTAACCAAAGGACGCCACGACCCTTGCGTAGGTATTCGTGCAGTGCCTATTGCTGAGGCAATGTTGGCGTTAGTGCTCATGGATCATTGTTTACGCCATCGCGCCCAAAATGCCGATGTTGTGCCGCCCATCCCACCAATTCCTAGCCAAGCTTGAAGGATAAAACATGAATATTAGTAAAGATACCGTTGTTGAAATGCATTACACCTTAAGTGAAGCAGGCAAACAAATTGAAAGTAGTTTTGACACCGACCCTCTGGTCTACTTGCATGGTCACAGTGGCATGCTCGAAGGTGTAGAAGCGGCCCTAGAAGGCAAAGCGGCTGGCGATAAAATTGAAGTCACTTTAAGCCCTGAAAAAGCTTACGGCGAAATTAAAGAAAACGCTATTCAGCGCATTCCGTTAAAGCACTTGCAGGGCGCTAAAAAATGGAAGGCCGGAATGACTGCGATTGTTGAATCTAATCAAGGTCGAAAGCAGGTTACTCTTGTTAAAGTTGGTAAATTCAACGCCGATTGTGATTTAAATCACCCGCTTGCAGGTAAAACACTCGATTTCTCTATAGAAATTCTAAATGTACGCACCGCTGAGCCTGAAGAGGTAGCCCATGGCCACGTACACGGCAAGGGTGGTCACCACCACTAGGCGTTATGCATGGATTTTGAATTTCGTTACAACGAACAGGGTTTGCCGGTGGCTGAGTTCTCGATGGGGCACGAGGCCATTGGTCGTTGGCTATCCGATGAGTTGGGTTCAAACCTAGCCAAAATCAACCTATTACTTGAAGTCATCGAACAGATTGAACAAGCTCACCTAGCTGAAAAAACGCTTTTTGGCACAGAGCTCACTCTCTATCTCAGTAGCGATGATGTTGAAGTAAAGTCGATTTACGGTGACGATGAAGAAGACCTTCCCGAAGAAACTCACCTCTCAGACAGTTCTTCTACCGCTAATTGTGGCTTGCCCGATTTTAAGCAGGCCGTAGAAGAGTGGTTAGATTACCACAGTTAGATTTTTTGCTAGACACAGTTTACGCCTCTACTTAGCTTTTAGAGTACTTATACCGATGTTAACGGGGAGGCGGTTCTACCTGCTGGTGATACCCTGAAAAAGCCTTCAGTTTTTTACTCCCTCGCCGCTACAAGGGAGTAGTGCTATTCTAAATTTACGCGAACCAATGAAGGGTTATTCATGTTGCTTCGATTTTATGTTTCACGGTGGGTTATTGTTTTCAGTACTTGCCTGTCAATTTTGGCGGCCATGCTGCCGGCTAGGGCGTTTGCAGATGTCCGAATTTTACTCGATGTTTCAAAAAGCATGGCTCAAAATGACCCTGAGAATCTTCGTTTAGATGCAATTAGTCAAATGATCGAGCAATTACCGAATGGCGAAAAGGCTGGTGTTTGGACATTTGGTGAATACGTCAATATGTTGGTGCCCCATGAAGCGGTTGATGCGCAGTGGCGGCGTGAGGCAATGGCAGCGGTAAAGCGTTTAAATGCGCCAGCTATCCGAACAAACATGGGCGGGGCGCTTGAAAAATCTTCATACGATTTTAATTATTCTACGTATCAAGGTCCGGTACACTTTGTACTGATTACCGATGGTAAAGTTGATATTGCGCCTAACCAAGAAGTGAATCGAGTTGAACGTACCCGCCTAATAGAATGGGTGGTGCCTAAATTTTTAGATGCGAATGCGGTTATTCATACCGTGGCAATATCTAACCAAGCCGACCGATCTCTTTTAAAGCAATTATCCGACCAATCAGGTGGTCAACACCACGTACTCAATAGCGGCCAAGCACTGACCACTTCGCTCATGAGTGTTATGTCGGATATTGCGCCGAAAACTCAAATTCCGATGGAAAATAAAGGCTTTACTGTAGACTCAGGTATTTCTGAAGTGACGGTGTTGATGCGCCATGACGCAGGAGCCGTCAGTTTAATCTCTCCAATGGGCGATATTACGTCTGCAGTTTCACCGATGGATCAGCGCTGGCGAGTCGGAGCTGGGTATTCTCAAGTTACCATAGAATCCCCTGCGTCAGGTCGCTGGCAGGTTCAAGGTGATATCAGTGATAACTCTCAAATCAGCGTACTCTCTGATATAAATATTCGATGGATAAACCCAACGGCTTCAGCCGTAGCGAAGGGCACCGTTGTTTCGCTTGAAGCTGAAATAGTAGACCCCAGTGGTCAGCGTTTATCGGCAATTGACCCAAATTTGATGACTGTCGAAGTGCGTGCCAATCAACAAGTTGTCGGATCTCAATTAGATCAAGGCGTCATAAGTGCCCGACTACTTCCCCGCCAAGATCAACGACCGCTTGAAGTCGAAGTCATGCTAGATGGAGGTACTTTTAAGCGGCTAATTTACCGACAGTTGCGCTATGTTGAGCCCTATTCATCTGAAGTATTGATCACCAAAGATCACTATGAGTGGCGGATATACCCGAATCAACGTTTAAGCCAATTCAGCTCAATCAGCGCTACGGCTCAGGCCGTGAGCAAAAATAATTCCTTAGCAGGAGATTTTATTGAAGTCGATGGTGGCTACTTAGTTTGGAAACTTCCGTTTGATGCTACCCCAGGGGAATACACCGCAACGGTCACAGGTGATATTGAATCGGATGGCTCGGTGATCATAATAAGCCCTCAGGCAGTAACGTTAACAGTACCGCCAACTACCGTGGGTGACTTTTTAATGACACCTGAGTGGGTAGAGCAGCAAAGTGAGATGATGGCAGAGAACACCGAAGAAATAGAACCTGAACCCATTGAAGAGGTGGCACCTGAAACTGTATCTGTGAACCCTGATGCTGAATGGGTTGAAGAAGTCGAGCCCACCGAAGAATCTTCAGGGTTGGGGATAATGACCTACATGCTCCTATCTATACCTGGGATTATCGTGCTGGTGGGCGCTTACTTTGTGTATCGAAAGTTAGAATCAAAATCGTCTTCTTCAGATGAAAATGATGAACTTTTGATGGGTGAAGAAGATTTTGCCGATTTGGATTCTCTTGATATTGCGTCCGTTGATGCCGATTTAGATTTAAGTGTGCCCGATGCGGAAGATGATTTCGCTGATGCACCGGTTATGGATGATATTGTTGATAGTGAACCTGAATTGCCAACACCTGAAGCCACTGAAGCGCCTACTGCAGATATGGAAGACATGTTAGATGATATTGCCGATTTACAATCACAAGCTGACTCAGATACCGTTGTCGAAGGTGAAGAAGATGATGATTTATTTGATATTGGTTCTTTAGACGATGACCTTGCCGACCTTGATTTAGCCTTAGATGGTGATGACCCATTTGCAGATTCCAATGATGATGACACTAAAAATTAAGCGCGCGAGCAGTAGAATCAAACGTTTAAAAAAGGTAGTTTATGCCTATTTAAAGTAAACAAAGGCCACATCATGTGTGAGTTACTGGCGATGAGCGCTAATGTACCAACGGATATTGTATTTAGTTTCAGTGGTCTAATACGCCGGGGCGGGCAAACAGGACCGCACTCAGATGGGTTTGGCATTTGTTTTTACGAACACAATGGTGTGCGAGAATTCAAAGATTATCTCGCTTCGGCTGAGTCTAAAATTGCTCAATTTCTAACGACATACCCAATAAAAAGTAAGGTTGTAATCAGCCACATTCGGCAAGCGAATGTCGGACAGGTGAGCCTTCAAAATACCCACCCCTTTCAGCGTGAATTGTGGGGTAAGCCTTGGACATATGCTCACAATGGCCAAATGCCTATTGAGCACATTCCACAACCTTCCGAATTTACGCCCATTGGCCAAACCGACAGTGAAAAACTATTTTGTTGGTTATTAAGTACACTCAAAGCAAAAAGCCATCCCGATGCTACACTAGATGAAGTCTGTTCGTTAATGCTCAGTGTGTGCAGCCAGGCTAACCAACTAGGTGTGAGTAATATTTTACTCTCCGATGGCAACTATTTATTTGTGTTTTGTTCAAATCGACTCAGCTGGATAACACGAAGATCTCCTTTTGGTGAAGCTAAATTGTGTGATGATGATATTAAAGTGGATTTCTCATCAGTCACGACAGAAAACGATGTCGTCACCGTAATAGCAACCACGCCTTTAACGAATAATGAACATTGGCACGAAATGAAACCAGGCGAATTACGCGTATTCAAAGAAGGTGAGAGTGTATGGCAGGGATACTCAGAACCCGTGATACACAAAAAAACGGCTGATTTATAAACAGATTATGAGCGAAACTGACTATGGTTCAGGTAATAGATCCGTACAATTGTGAATATACCTCACAGACTATTGAACATTGCGATTCAACAGCGCACAATTTCAATTATTCTTAATAAATTAATAATAAGAACATAAATTGGAGACACCATGAGCGAGATTTATCGTCACACGAATTATCCTGGGAACATGAAAGCCGAAGTGAACCCGGATGCCTATGAAACTGTTGTTGATCTATTTAATGAAAAGGTTAAAACATGGGGCCATAAGCCCGCATTTACCTGCATGGGCAAAACACTAACTTATGGTGAACTCGATGTTCTTTCTGCGCAATTTGCGGCCTATTTGCAAAACAGTACTGACTTAGAACCCGGTGATCGTATTGCGCTGCAAATGCCTAATATTCTTCAGTTTCCAATTGCAATTTGGGGCGCCATGCGTGCCGGTCTAGTGGTTGTTAATACGAACCCACTCTATACCGATCGCGAGCTAGAACACCAAATGAACGATTCTGGCGCAAAAGCGATTGTTGTTTACGCTGGTATGGCGGCACAGGTGTTGCGTTTACAGTCTAGAACTCCGATTGAGCGCGTCATTGTCACTGAAATTGCAGACATGCATCCGCCCATTAAGCGAGCACTGGTTAATACCGTTGTAAAACGTGTTAAGAAAATGGTTCCTGCCTACGATGCCAGTACCACTGTCTCGTTTAGAGATGCGCTAAGTGAAGGTAAGAAGTTTTCTTATCGACCCGTGAAAACAGGTCACGATGACCCGATTATTTTTCAATATACCGGTGGTACTACGGGTGTCGCAAAAGGTGCCATGCTGACAAACCGCAACCTAATTGCCAATATGTTGCAATCTTATGAGTTCTTCCAGATCAGCCTTAACGATGGTGAAGAGACCTTTATTACGCCATTACCGCTGTATCACATCTATGCATTTACCGTACATGGCATGGTATTAATGTATACGGGTAATCACAGCGTGCTTATACCGAATCCGCGTGATATCCCGGCGTTTGTGAAAGAACTTGCGAGCAATGAATTTACAGGTTTTGTTGGTTTAAACACTCTATTCGTTGCGCTTTGCAATAATGAAGGGTTCCAAAAGCTCGACTTCAGCAAGTTAAAGTTTACCATTTCTGGTGGTATGGCGTTAACACACGCCGCGGCTGATCAATGGGAAAACACGACGGGTTGCCCTATTTATGAGGGTTATGGCATGACCGAATCGTCACCAGTGATTAGCTTTAACCCGCCTACATTTCAGCAAATTGGCACCATTGGTATTCCGGCACCGAGCACCGAAGTTCGAATTGTAGGTGAAGATGGCGAAATTCAGCCATTCGGTGAGCGCGGTGAGCTTTGTGTTCGTGGGCCGCAAGTTATGAAGGGCTATTGGAATCGTCCTGCCGATACAGAAAGCACAATTGATTCCGATGGGTTCCTCAAAACCGGTGATATCGCAATTTTGCAAGAAGACGGTTACTTACGCATTGTCGATCGTAAGAAAGATATGATTGTGGTTTCTGGATTTAACGTATATCCAAATGAAATTGAAGACGTTCTAGCGAGCCACCCGGACGTAGTTGAATGCGCTGCGATCGGAGTGCCTAATGAGAAAACAGGTGAAGCAATTAAAGTGTTTGTTGTGGCGCAAAATAGCGTGACTGAAGAATCTTTGATCGCTCATTGCCGCGAAAATCTAACAGGGTATAAAGTACCTAAACTATTTGAGTTTAGAGACGAACTGCCTAAAACAAACGTCGGTAAAGTGTTGCGTCGCGAACTAAGACCAACTGAGTAATAGAGAACTTTACAATGATAATACGCCACTCAAGGTGACTACACTTTGGTGGCGTTCCATCCTACCTTTGCATACCTTATAATTGCCCGATTGTCATAGTTTTCGGGTCATCATGTCAGATTTAGCAACAAACAAGCTTGTTACCGTCGATCAAGTTCGAGCCTCCTTGTCGAAGTGTATGGTGAAAGACCGTCACGCCTTAAAGTTGCAGTGCCAAAAAATTGGGTCGCTAGAAAAGCAGCACAAACCAACGGACTCCGCTCAGCAACGCTTAGATACATTATTCCGATCTTCTACCGAAGCATTTAATAAGCGGTCAGAAAACCTTCCTGAGGTGAATTTAGAAGAAAGCTTGCCGGTTAGCGAACATGCCGAACAAATTCGGGCGGCTATACGCGATCACCAAGTAGTGGTCATAGCAGGTGAAACCGGCTCAGGTAAAACAACGCAAATACCAAAGTTGTGTTTGCTCGAGGGCAGAGGCATTGCAGGATTAATTGGCCATACCCAACCTCGACGTTTGGCCGCTCGGTCGGTTGCTACACGTATCGCAGAAGAGCTCAAAGTAAAGTTAGGCGAAGCCGTTGGCTACCAAGTACGATTCTCAGATGAATCGAGCGCGCAAACGGTCATCAAGCTAATGACCGACGGGATATTGCTCAGTGAAATACAGCATGACCCTTATTTGAATAAATACGATACGATCATTATTGATGAGGCACACGAACGCAGTTTAAATATCGATTTTCTTTTAGGTTACCTAAAGCGTCTGCTGGTAAAACGAAAAGATCTGAAAGTGATCATCACATCGGCCACTATCGATGTAGAGCGGTTTTCTAAACATTTTAACAACGCTCCAGTTATTGAAGTCAGTGGGCGATCTTTTCCTGTTGATGTCCTGTATCGGCCTATGAGCACAGAAGAGTCGGACTATTCGGCCGACTTGCCGAGCGCTATTCTTGAGGCTGTTGAAGAGATTGAGCAGCTAGAAAAAAGCGGAGAGACCGCCTCGAAAGGCGGCGATATCTTGGTGTTTTTGCCGGGCGAGCGCGAAATTCGAGAGGCTTTTAATACGCTTAAACAAGCCAATTTATTCAATACTGAGTTGTTACCCTTGTATGCGCGGTTGAGCGCCAGTGAGCAATTGCGTATTTTTTCTAAGCACAGTGGCCGACGAATTGTGTTGTCGACTAACGTAGCAGAAACCTCGTTGACGGTTCCTGGCATTCACTATGTGATAGACACTGGGTTAGCTCGCATGAGCCGATACAGTTATCGTTCAAAAATTCAACGTCTGCCGATTGAAGGGGTATCTCAAGCGTCGGCAAACCAACGTGCAGGCCGCTGTGGTCGAGTAGCACCCGGTTTATGTATACGACTATACAGCGAAGAAGATTTCCAAACGCGCCCAGAATTTACAGATCCTGAGATTCTGCGAACCAATTTGGCATCCGTTATTTTGCAAATGCTAAATATGCGCTTAGGGCAAGTGGAAGATTTTCCATTTGTTGAGCCACCCGATGCTCGGATGATTCGCGATGGTTATACCTTACTTAATGAATTAGCCGCGGTTCAAAAAAATGGTAAGTTAACCTCAATAGGTAAAGACTTAGCCAGGTTACCCGTTGACCCTCGTATTGGTCGTATGGTGATAGCGGCTAACCAACAAGGCTCCTTAAACGAAGTATTGATAATTGCCAGCGCACTGTCGGTGCCCGATCCTCGTGAGCGCCCGCAAGATAAACAGCAAGCATCAACCGAAAAGCATGCACAAGATAAAGACCCCGACTCGGATTTCATTGCCTTTGTAAATTTGTGGAATCGTTATGAAGAGCAGCGCCAATCATTGTCGCAAAATCAGCTTAGAAAATACTGTAAAACACAGTTTCTAAATTATTTGCGTATGCGTGAGTGGCGCGATATTCACCGGCAATTGTTTTTAATGTGCAAAGAGTTAGGCTTTAAATTAAATGCGCAGCCCGCGGGTTATGAGGCCATTCACAAAGGGCTACTGGCAGGTCTATTGAGCCAAATTGCAACCTATAAAGAAGAAAAAACTTACACCGCCGCGCGAGGCCGACATTGTGTGATACACCCATCATCAGTGCATCGTCGTAGAGGTCCAAAGTGGTTTGTAACCGCCGAGCTGGTAGAAACCACACAGGTTTTTGCGCGCACAGTAGCGAAAATAGAGCCAAGTTGGGTAGAACCGCTGGCTTCTCATTTGGTCAAACGCAATTACTCTGAGCCGCATTATGAGAAAAAGCAAGGGCAGGTAACTGCAAAAGAAACTGTTCTGCTTTACGGTTTACCCATTGTTGCATCACGCTCAGTACATTATGGGCGAATAGATCCTGATTTATCGCGCGAAATATTTATTCGCAGCGCCTTGGTTGAAGGTGAGCTCACCACAAAAGCACCCTTTTTTAAGTACAATCAGCGCTTACTCGAAGATGTTTTAGATTTAGAAGACAAGGCGCGCCGGAAAGATATTTTAGTCGATGAAGATACGTTGTATCAGTTTTATGATGAAAAACTGCCAGACGATATCGTGAACAATTCTGGGTTTCACGCTTGGCTTAAAAAACAGCCTAAGGATGCACTAAATTTTGACCCAGCTTTACTGGTTTCCGACAATGCTTCTAATGTTAGTGATCAAGCGTTTCCTGACACGTTAAATATGAATGGCATGGTTCTGCCATTAGATTATCGCTTTGAACCCGGGCATGAAAAAGATGGCGTTACATTAAAAGTACCGGCAGCTGCGTTAGCGCAACTCTCCAAAGCACAATTAAGTTGGTTGGTGCCAGGGCTGCTAAGAGAAAAAATAACAGCACTCCTTAAAGGCTTGCCAAAATCTTATCGACGTAATTTTGTACCCGTGCCTAATTATGTAGATGCATTAATGCAATCAATTGAGCCCAGTGATGAACCAATACACAAAGTGATAACTGAGCGACTTTTTAGAATGACAGGGGTTCGAGTCCCTGAAGATCAGTGGCCGGAAGAGCGGATAACCGATCATTTAAGGTTCCGGTATGAAGTTGTAAATGATCAAGGTAAAGTCGTTGCAGCCGGGCGTAATGTTGATGATCTGCTGAAGCCAGCCAATGATGCCGCTCAATCACAAACAGCGGCACCTAAAAAAGAGCAAGCGGCCATTAAGAGCGGTACCGAATGGTCTTTTGGAGAGCTACCTGAGTTTGAGCACCATATGCAAGCGGGCATTAAAATTCAAATGTACCCGGCGTTAGTTGATAAAGTGAATGCGGTTAGTCGAGAGCGGTTTACAAGCCAAGATTGGGCCGAACATGAGCATCAACAAGGCGTATGGCGCTTAGCGCAGTTTGCTTACCAACAGCCGTTAAACTTTTTAGCGAAAAAACTGCCGAAGTTTAAAGAATCCGCATTGTTGTTTGCTCCTTACGGAAAAGCCGACGCATTAAAGCAAGATATATTAATGGGTACGGTGCAAAAAACGTTAGACGACTCTCCAAATTTACCGAGATCAAAGCTAGAGTTTGAAGCTTGGTTAGAACGCGGGCGTGGGCATTTGGTGGAGCGTGGTGAAGCGTTGGCCATGCAAGTACATGAGCAGTTACTCGTGCACCATCGCATTAGAAAGCAACTAAAAGGTAAAATGAGCTTCACCACAGCCTTTATTTTTGCGGATGTTGCCAGCCAACTCGATAATTTAATCTACCCTGGTTACATCAGTGCGACAGAAGGCTCAGTATTTAATGAACTACTGCGTTACCTTAATGGCGCAGAAGCTCGGTTAAATCGAACGTCGGGGATTCCTGCCTCGGAAAATATGGTGGTAGACGAATTACAAGAATTCTGGCAACGTTTCAAAGTAAAGCAAGCCGCCAGTATGAAAATGCAACAGTATTCTCCGGAGCTAATGGACTATCGATGGATGATTGAAGAGTATAGAGTGTCTTTGTTTGCACAAAAGTTAGGCACTCGCTTTCCGATTTCGGCAAAACGGCTAGAAAAACAATGGCAAAAGGTGAAGGACTCATGACCCCGACGATTCGCGAAGAACGTCTAAAAATACCCACTGTACATGGCGGGCAATTGTTTTTAAGGTGCATAGAGCAACAAGAAAGTTCGCGCGCCGTAGTGCTAATGTTGCATGGCCTAGGAAGCTCAGGCGATGTATTTATTGGTGAAGGGCATGGTTTAGCGAATTATTTAAGTGAATTAGGCTTCACCTGTTATGTACCCGATTTAATTGGCCATGGTCAAAGTTGGCCACATATTAGTCGTCATCTAGAGCACAGTGTTCACGACATCGTTGAAGAAGACTTAGTGCGTATCTTTTCTCAAATAGAAAAAACACTAAACGGCCGCCCATTGTATGTAGTGGGGCAGGGGTTTGGTTCTGTTTTACTGTTATCTGCCTTTGCTAAACACCCACTCATTCAGAAATTGACGGAAGGGTTTGTTCACTTTAATGCGCGACGAAGTACCACCATATCGGGGGCTAGCCATCGATTGTTATCTAAAGCATTGTGGCGCAAATTAATGAATGGAGTAGGGGCAGTTCGTGGTGATGTACCTTTACATTGGACATCGCAAGCGAATCAACCCGAAGCATTAAACTGGTATCGGACCTTTTTAAATTGGTCAGAAGGCGATTGGGTCGACGAAGTCGATCAATTTAATTATGCCGCTAAAATCAGAGCGCTCACTTTACCACCCAGCTTGTATCTAGCCTCAAGAAGCCAAGGCTATTGGTCTAACACGGCGGATGTTCGTGAATTTATGCGAGAGTTGGGCACTCACAACGCGCGGATGCTAATTTTAGCCAAAGGCGACGGCAACTTACGCAACTACAATAGCCTTTCGATGCTGCAACATGATGATGCCTGGGTCGATCATTTCCCCGTGATTCTCGATTGGTTAAATGAACGGATTCGACAACAAGGTCAGCCTGTTTAATAGAGCATATGCAATGCAACAAGTGTTTTGGTTGAGAGAGAATTTAATAGCTGGAAGATCGGGACCAAACTTAAACCCTTGGGCGCTTGAAGTTTTTAAAGCCAACGGTTTTGCGGCTATTTTAAGTGTGAATGATGGCGAAATGGTTCATGAAAGCCTAATTGATCGGTTAGGTATGGGTTATGCCTGCATTCCTATATCAGCCAACGCCCCGCCACGCCAAGGCGATAAAGAACTCTGCTTAATAAATATCCCTAAGGCCATATCCTTCATTACGAAAAATGCATCACAAGGACCCGTGTTGGTGCACTGTCGATCAGGAAAAGACAGAACCGGGATGGTTTTGGCGGCCTACTTAATAGCGATTGAAGGTTTAAGTCCACGTGATGCTATGGATGAGGTTCTAAAAGTGAGAGCAATAGCATTCAGCACAGACCAGTGGATGGAGTTTGGTATTAACGTATTAACCGACTTCTATAACTGCAAGGATTTAGAATTGCTAAAGATATTGCATCAAAACTTAGGAGGTTGAGGATGAAAATAAATAGAATGATGACCAACCTGTGCTGCAAGAGTTTAGAAGAGTCGAAGGTATTTTATACCTCTTTGTTTGACTTCAAAGTGAGCTTCGATAGTGACTGGTTTGTGCATCTAGTTTCTGAAGTCTCAGGTTTTGAACTTGGCTTAATCATAGTCGAGCATGAAATAGTACCCAAGGAGACGTTAGGTAATATTCAAGGAGTTTACCTAACTTTTGTGGTCGACAATGTAGATTCGTTTTACAGTGAATGCCAACTGCTAGGTTGCACCATTTTGGAATCACCAAAGCAGACACCTTATGGTCAGAAGCGATTATTAGTTGCCGCGCCAGAAGGAACCGTTTGCGATGTTTCTTCGCCTAGTTAGCCTGTTCTTATAGAAGCTCTGAATGAACTACAAACAAAAAATAATAGATATCATTGAATCAGATCGTCGTAGAATGAAGGCATTAAAGGCCGTTAAGTCTTTAGGGTTGCCTGACTGCTTAGTCGCCGCTGGTTTTGTAAGGAATGCCGTTTGGGATTTATTATATGGAGTCGAGACACCGTTAAAAGATATCGACGTTATTTATTTTTGTGAATCGGATATTTCAGAAAAAAGAGACTTAAGCTTAGAGCATCAACTATTCGAGCTTGAGCCTGATTTTCCCTGGTCGGTAAAGAATCAAGCGCGCATGCACATAAGAAATGGTGATGCACCTTATCAAAATTCGCTAGATGCAATGAGTTATTGGCCTGAAAAGCAAACGGCTGTCGGTGCATACCTTAATTCAGTAAACGATCTGGAAATTATAAGTAGCTTTAACCTTTCGCTGTTGTTTAATGGGGAAATTGAATATAACCCTGCTCGATCTTTGGATGTGTTTAATAAGAGAGTAGGTTCAAAAGAATGGCTAAGTCATTGGCCATTGCTGCAAGTAAAGGTCGGTTCTCTATGAACACTGTTGAACTAAGAAACGCGAGGTCTTCTGATTTCGACCTGTTGGTTGAACTGTTCACTAATGCACGCGTTCGAAAATACTTAGGAGGTGTGTTGAGCAGAGAAGAAGCAGGGCATCGAGCTGAAACGTACATTAACTCTAAGCGGGATACAGACTTTGTAGTCGAAGTAGAGGGCGATTTTTGTGGGTTGATTACTCTTTCTACTCACATAGAAGAGCCTGGCACCGAAGTATCCTTTCAATTTTTACCAGTCGCCTATGGTAAAGGCATTGCTAGTGAATCACTTAAGAAAGTGATAAGCCTAGTCTCTGGTCGAATAGTAGCAGAAACTCAACTAGCGAATATTGCCTGTCGAAAATTACTGAATCGAACAGGTTTTATTGAGGTTCAACAAGTTTTCCGCCACGGTGAGCAACAAGTGATAGCTATGTTAGAAAAGTAGCTTTATAGGTTGAAATATACAGCTACATATTTTAGCAGCATTTAGCCTAGGTAATTATCTTTCTTTGCATAAGGTAATCGCTCAATAGCTTGAGTTGTGTGATAGCTGTCTAAGCCGCTCACCGTAACCGTGTTTAATGCTTCTAAATCTATAAAACCATCTTCTTGAATCGCGCCATCTTTCACATGTAAGTCAATAATTTCCCCAATGACCAGTTCGGTACCGTTGATGGCAAGGTGCTGGTGCTCTCTAAACTGTACAGCATATTTTAAGTGGCTCTGGGCAACAAAAGGCGCTTTAAATTCGGCTAGGGTTTCTGGTGTTAAGCCGGTCATGGTGAATTCAGATTCTTCTTTATCGTATCGTGCTGAGGTTTGATGCGCTTGCGAAACAATATCTGCGTTTACTTGGTTTATGGTATAAACCTTGGTTTCTAAAATATTCTCAAAGGTGTGTCTAGCTACACTGTGGGGGCGAATGATCATGCCAACAAAAGGAGGGTGAGCGCCTAGGTGGAACACCGAACTGACAATGGCAAGGTTAGTTTGGCTTTGAGAGTCTTGCGTGCCAATTAGATTAGCACTTTTAAAACCAGAAAGTGAATTAATCAGGTGCGCTCTAAAGCGGCTATCGAGTGTCGCCAATGATTCTTGAGAATAGTGCATTAAACATCCTTACCAGTTAATTGGTTGACCTTGCCAGTCAATATACGCAGGATCGTTTGGTTTCGTAAACTGTTGCGCGTTGCTCAGCAAATCAAATAGTTGCTTGGCTACAAATTCAGGGCTGAACAACTTATGTTCGGGTACGTTTTTCTGAAACGGTTTAGATAGCTCGGTGTCAGTGGTACCTGGGTGAAAAAGCACCAGCCGTGTTTTTTTGGAACGTCTTGATAACTCAATCGCTGCTGTTTTAAAGAGCATATTTAACGCCGATTTTGACGCGCGATAACTGTACCAACCGCCTAGCTGATTATCCTCTATGCTTCCAACTCGAGCACTAAAGGCTGTGATTGTGCAATCATGGTTATGATTCAGCAACGGAAATACAGCTTGCAGGCACAGCAATGGCGTAAGTGTATTGGCGGTAATAAGCTGTTGGAAATAATTGGCATCTATATCTTCTAGGCGTTTTTCTGGTTGATCAATAGGGGTATGAAGTACGCCGTTGAATAGGATAATTTGGTGTGGCCTTACATTAAGTTGCTGTAACTGTTCAGAAACCCTGTTTAAGCTTTCTGGCGAGTAATTGCAGTGCAAATATTCCACTGCATTGTTCAAAGGGTTTTGACGGCTCACGGCGTATATTGTTGCACTAGGCTCGGCAACTAATATATGTGATATATAAGCTTTTGCAATTGCGCTGTTGGCACCGAACAGTAGATAGTGTCTAGTCATTGTATTGATTGCTCGGTTACTATTAGATTCATTGATTCATACGTTAAGATAAGCGTTGTAGATCATAGTATTGTGTTTTAGGCGTCGAAAATTTCGAAAATATAAATAAGAAATATAAGAAAGTCCTCTTATATTGTTCATATCAGGGACGCAAAGATGATTCGTTTACGAAAATACGAAGAGGCTGATCGTTCGGCTGTATTAGCCTTGTCAGTTGCAACGAGCCAAGTCCCATTTGTTGGTGAGGTAGCTGAGCTACTTCAAGAGGTAGAAGGGATGCATCGCTTTGTGATAGAAAGCCAAGATGAAGGCATAGTTGGATTTTTTCGTTTTGATACTAACTTTGCGAAGAGCCATGAATTTGCTAGCAAAACTGAGTTGGGGCTGCGATCATTTTTTATCGATCAGCGTTATCAGGGCAGGGGGTTTGGTCAGCAAGCTTGCAAAGCCATTTATGAATATGCAACTCAACATTTTGCTGACTATTACACAGTGGTATTGACCGTAAACTGCAAAAACCCGAGCGCAATTCATGCCTATTCTAAGGCTGGATTTATTGATGCAGGAGAATTGTACTTAGGCGGAGACGCTGGGCCACAGCATATTATGCGCATGGCATTGAATAAAATTTGAAGTAATAGGAATACCCGAGGGTATTCCTATCTTGTCGGTGAGCTTTAAATCTTAAATCGGCTGACCAATTGTTCTAATGCTTGAGACATCGTTTTAAGAGCGTTACTCGATGATTCAATACTGGTAGAAGCCGCAGCACTTTGTTCAGTACTGTCGCTAATATTCACAATGTGGCTGTTAATTTCATTCACTACCGCAGCCTGTTCTTCTGTTGCTGTTGCAATTTGGAAGTTCAGATCTGAAATATTCTTAACATTCCGTACAATCTCTTCCAATGCTTCATTCGTTTTAGCTGAGGCTTCAACACTTTGCTGGGCATGACTGCGGCTTTGGTGAACCGAATCTACAGCATTGCGAGCGCCGGTTTGCAGCTCGGTGATCATCTCGTGAATTTCATCAGTCGATTCACCAGTACGTTGTGCTAAGTTACGAACTTCGTCTGCCACTACCGCAAAACCACGGCCTTGTTCACCTGCGCGAGCGGCTTCAATTGCGGCGTTTAAGGCCAGTAGGTTGGTTTGTTCTGAGATGCCACGGATAACGTCTAAAACGCTACTAATGGCATCACTTTTTTCGGCCAAAGTATCTATATTGGTTGAAACCAAGTCCATATTTGAAGCCATGCTTTCAATTGTTTGACTTGATTCAGAGACGGTCGACTGCGCATTGTGAGCCACATCATTTGCTTCGGTCGAGGCCGTGGCCGCAACGCTAGCATTTTTGGCAATATCGGAAATGGTTGAGCCCATCTCGCTCATGGCGACCGAGACCTGATGGCTCTCATCACGTTGTTGGTTCGCTACGGATTTTAGTTTTTCCGCATCACTGTAAGTCGCTTCAGACGCATGCCTGACATCTGTAGAGGTTTGAGAAACATCGACAACCACATTGCGGATCTTATTCGTAAAGGCATTAAACCCTCGAGCCAGCCTTGCAACTTCTTCTGCTTCATGTTCATTAATTTGGGTGCTTAAATCGCCTTCGCCTTCACCGAGTTCTTCGAAAGCTTCTGCCATTTTAATTAGGGGTTTCACCAAGTTTTTCGCCAGAATAAAGATTAAGCCCATAAAGACTAAAATACTTACCAGTAAGGTGAGTAGCATGTAGTTTCGTGCTTCATTTAAACCAACATAAAGCTCGGCTTCCGGGACTTCGGCGACAACATACCAACCCAAGCTTTCGATAAAGCTCGAAGCAATAATTGTGTGGCCATTAGATTCAAAGGCGAAATCTTGTTTTTTCAATAAGTTGTCTGAATTTATGTCTGAATATAATCCAGAAAGCGTCTGCTTTTCGGCATAGACGGAGTTAGGATGTATCTTCACTAAACCATTGGCATCGACTAAATACACAAAGCCAGTCTGCTCTATTTGAAATTCATTCAAGTAACTGACCATCTCATTAAAAGATTTGGAGACACCGGAAGCACCTCGGCCATTTAATTGTTGAAAATTGACAAATACATCTACATTACCATCTTGCTGCGCATAGGTACTGGCCGATTCAGCCTGGCCACTGGATTTGAAAGCAAAAAACCACCCATCAAGATTGTCGTTATTGAGTGTTCGTAAAAAACCATCCTGATTCCAATAGTTGTTCGATTCTCTATCCACAAAAGAAGCGTTACTTAGACCGTAAGCGTCTCTAACAGATTTTAAGTAATTAACAACATCGGCCTCTTCAGACTTGCTAGCGCCATTTTTTGACCACTCAATAATGTAAGGGTTGGTGGCGATCATTCGCGTTAGAACGAACATTTCGTTTATTTCACCGTCTACGGCATTTCGAATTCGTTGTATTAAGTTAGGCAGTTCCGACGACTCTAAGCGAGAAGCTAAGAGTTCGCGAGTTTTAGATTGTCCAACCAATGCTACGATACTGGTCGATAAAAATACGGCCACAAACATAGATATGAGTAGCCTATTTTTAATGGAAAGTGGAGACTTTTGATTCATGGGTTTACCTATTGCAAGTATATGTTTTCACGGGTGAATGTTTAATCTGTTCACCAGTGTAGTCAAAGAATCTGCAATTATCGGCCGAGAACCTAAAAAATGAATATTTATTTGACTTGTTGGTCGGTTTTTTCGAGTGCCTCAATGATCGTACAGTATTCGGCGCTCTCATCACCGCCACAGCACGCATCGCTTAAGCGGTGAAGGGCTACTAAGGCTTGCTTAAGCTCTTCGATTTTCTCTGTTACTTCAGAAATTTTGTTTTCGGCCACTTGTTTTGCTTCAGCACATACATGCGCAGACAAATTTGAGCGAATCGATAAGAAAGTGTCGACTTCATCTAGGCTAAAGCCTATGTCTCGAGCACGCTTAATAAACTTAGCCGACTGCAAATCATCTTGGTTATAGACCCTATAATTAGACGGACTTCGGCCAGAGGCTTTCAGTAGACCTGACTTTTCGTAATATCTTAACGTGTGCGGGCTTAAACCGCTGCGTTTTGAGAGTTCACCTATTTTCATCGAATCATCCTTAGCACCTGTGTAAATGCCTTATAGTATAAGGCTTAGAGCCGACTCTAAAGTCAAGGGTTTTATTGCGGTAATGATGTTAAATGAGTTGCAGTTGCAAAGCGCAAACGTGGCGCCTAATCTAGAGCGTATTCAAGCGTAAAACTTCACAAACCAAACTTAGGAGTTTCTATGAGTAAAACAGTCCCAAACGTAACCTTTAAAACCAGAGTCAGAGATGAAAGCATCGGTGGCGATAATCCTTTTAAATGGCAAGATGTAACAACTGATGACATCTTTAAAGGCAAGAGTGTTGTTTTGTTTTCGTTACCCGGAGCGTTCACGCCTACCTGTTCAAGTACGCATTTACCTGGGTATGAAGAAAAATATGAAGAGCTAAAAGCATTAGGTGTTGATGAAGTATACTGCTTAAGTGTGAATGATGCCTTCACCATGTTTCAATGGTCAAAAAACTTAGGGGTTTCTAAAGTTAAGATGCTGCCAGACGGGAATGGTGACTTTACCCGTGGCATGAACATGTTAGTTAAGAAAGAAAACCTAGGGTTTGGCGATCGTTCATGGCGTTATTCCATGCATGTTGTCGACGGAGAAGTTAAAGAGCTGTTTGCAGAAGACGGAAAAATGGATAACTGCCCAGAAGACCCGTTTGAGTGCAGTGATGTGAACACTATGATGAACTATTTAAAAAACGCTTAACTATTCCTAAGCTGCTTTTCTACATAGGGAATCGCTAAACCATAAGCCAAGGACAATGCCTTGGCTTTTTTGTGCCCGGAAAGCTCCACTGGGCATTGCCATTGAACTTAAATGCCCGTAATGTTCGCTGCTTTCTTACAGCGTGAGGGTGAGAGCAATGTTGATGCTCGTTACCGGTGGTGTTAAATCGGGCAAAAGTCAGTTAGCACAGCGTAGTGCAGAAGCATTATCGAAGCAGCCACTAATGATAGCGACAGCGCAAAGACTGGACGGTGAGTTTAATGCAAGAATTCAGCACCATATCGATACTCGTCCAGACCATTGGCGAACCGTAGAAGCACCTTTAGAATTAGCCAAGGCTTTAGCTGAGCACCCTAAAGACGTTATTGTTGTTGACTGTGTAGGCGTGTGGTTGACCAATTTGTTGGTCGAGACTCCCGATCAACGTGACACTCAAGTAGAGCAGTTCCTTCAAGTTTTGAAAACGCGGAGTGAACCAACCTTTATAGTGAGTAACGAGAGTGGGTTCGGTGTTATTGGTGCTGATTCGCTCACACGACAGTTTATTGATGAACTCGGGTTACTTAATCAAAAACTAGCTCAGCTTTCGACTCACTTTGTCACCAATTTTTCAGGCTACCCAATATGGTTAAAGGGTAACCCAATATTTAAGGAATAAAAATGACACTTGCCACAACATTCTCATTAGAGCTTGCTGAGAAACTAAGTTTTGCCATCGATGATAAAACAAAACCGGTGGGATCATTAGGGCAGATCGAATCATTGGCGATACAGATTGGCCTCATTCAAAATACACTTGCCCCATCTGTCGACAACCCTGCAGCTTTTGTTTTTGGTGCCGACCATGGCGTGTGTGCTGAAGGCGTGAACCCTTTTCCACAAGAAGTGACTGAGCAAATGTTGGCCAACTTTGCACACGGTGGCGCGGCCATGAGCGTGTTTTGTCGTGTTAATGGCATTAAGATGAACGTAGTGAATATGGGTATTGCTAACCCGGATGCGCGGTGGACTAACGTATTGCACCATGCGATTTCAAACGGAACGGCAAACTTTAGAGAGCAACCCGCTATGACCCATGCTCAAAGTGCAGAGGCTATTCAGATTGGTGCCAGCTTGGCATCTCAAGCGGTGGAGCTAGGTCATAATTTACTTATTGTGGGCGAAATGGGCATCGGAAATACCACCAGTGTGTCGGCAATTTTATCCAGCATTTTGGGGCTTGATCCTAAGGACTGTGTTGGGCCTGGAACCGGCGCAACTGAACAGCAACAAACACTTAAAATTAAGGTTATAAAAGACGCAATAGCTCGGGTAGCTTCACCCCTGACCCCGATGCAAGCGCTAGCTGAGTTTGGTGGCTTTGAAATTGCCGCTATGGTTGGGTTTTTGCAAGAGGCCGCTACTTTGAAAACCCCAGTTATTGTTGATGGCTTTATCTCTACCGTCGCGGCCTTAATAGCCGAAAAACATAATCCAGGCCTTAGCCAGCACTGGATATTTGCTCATCAATCTGCTGAGCCTGCTCACGATGCCATGCTACAGGCATTATCTGCAAGACCACTGTTAAATTTGCAGTTGAGGTTGGGCGAAGGGACAGGCGCTGCACTGGCGTACCCTTTGGTTAAATGCGCCGTTGCCATGCTAAACGATATGGCAACATTCAGTTCAGCGGGAATCTCGGCATCATGATACGAGATTTTTTATTGGCCGTTGGCTTTTTTACCCGAATACCGGTGCCCGATCACCCAAATTTCAGTGAAAAAGCAATGAACAATACCTCCTATTACTTTCCAGCCATTGGCCTGTTAGTCGGGCTTTTTAATTTAGGCGTATTCTTGATTGCCCAGCAGTTTTTTACGGTTCCAATCGCTGTGATTTTTTCGATTGGCGTTGGGTTCTTGCTGACAGGAGGGTTTCATGAAGACGGCTGGGCGGATACTTTTGATGGTTTAGGAGGCGCCTTTGATCGAGATCGGAAGTTAGAAATAATGACGGATTCTCGTTTAGGTACGTATGGCTCGTTAGCCTTAATTTTTATTTTGTCACTAAAAGCATTGTCGTTATCTGAATTAATGCTTGTATCGGTGTGGCCGGTGTTTTTATTGGCTCATGGCTTAAGCAGGTGGGTTGCCATGCTGGCGATGGTTTTTTGTAAATACGTCAGAGTAGCTGAGAATAAAGCCAAACCTGTGGCGCAGAAGATTTCTATCGTAAAGTGGTTTTTTTCTGGCGTAGTATTAATACCTGTCTTTTTAATGATTCCGCCAACGGTACTAGGCGTTGTATTTATCGTTGCTTTGGCCGTCTGTCTTTTTTGGGTGGTTTTACTCAAACGACAGCTGGGTGGTTATACTGGGGATACTTTGGGGGCGATTCAACAAAGTGTCGAGGTTGCAATTTATTTAGGTTGGTTAGCGTGTATCTGATTCGTCACGATGCGGTAGATATGAGTGGCATTTGTTATGGTCAAACGGATGTTCCTACTATTGAACATTACAACCATTCCGCTTCTCGGCTAAAAGATAAGCTGCCACAAACAATAGAAAAAGTAGTCTCTAGCCCATTATCGCGATGTTTGTTGTTGGCCCAGCAACTGTTCGAAGATCAAGAGCTTTTGGTTGACCCGAGAATACAGGAAGTTAATTTTGGTCAATGGGAAAATACCGCGTGGCGTGATATTCCGAAACATAATATTGATACATGGTCAAAAACACCGACCCATTTTCAATTTCCTGAAGGTGAACATTTGTCAGACTTTTATCAGCGAGTTTTAAGTTTTTGGGATGAATACCAAAATCAATCAGACACTCTTTGTTTAGTCACACATGCCGGTGTTATTCGAGCGTTGCTTGCCATAGTGCATGACACACCATGGCCAGACAGTTTACAAGTACCCGTTCCTTATTTAGGCGTATTTCATTTAACCAAGGATTCTTTTTACCCGTTATCTTAGCGCTGAGAGGGCAAAAATGTTGGTCAGTAAGCAATTTATATTTGTGGGTGATTCAGTTACAGATTGCCACCGAAAGAGGGCGCTTCGCCACCAAAAAACTGAAGCCGCTCTGGGGCATGGGTATGTGAAAATGTTGGCATTAGGTGCACTAAAAACGCACCAAGTTTGGAATAGAGGCTTTGCTGGTTACAAAACGGTTGATACTCTAGTGGACCAAGACAGTTGGCCAAACCAGGTTTTAAATGCTGATTGCACAACCTTGATGATCGGGATAAATGATATTTGGCATGCGTTAAAGCGCGACGAAGACGTTGATATCGACAGCAGTGTTCTACAATTTAATCGAATCATACAAACGATAAAAGCACGTTCTTTGCACTGTATGGTGATGGAGCCATTTGCGTTACCGTTTGGGGAGGTGACTCGCCGTTGGTTGCCAATAATGGCTAACCTGTTCAAAGAATATCAAGGTGTCTGTGAAGATAATGATTTGTGTTGGATACCATTGCAGCACTTATTAGAGCTCGAAAGGCAACCCGAAAAGTATTTAGAAGATGGTGTTCATCCGACTCATTTAGGGCACCAGTGGATAGCTCAACAATGGTTGGCACATATTTCACCAACCATCGTTGCAACTTAATTCTAGTTTACCCTATGCAAGCTTCATCAACGTTATGTTTAACGTGCTTAGCACGTTCTATTTTAGCGGTAACATATTTTGCAGCAAACGTACCCACTACATAACTCACCACTACAACTAAAATATCGGTATTAATGAAGCTAATAGAGGTCAGTATTGGACCAGGGCAATAGCCAGCTAACCCCCAACCGATGCCAAATAGTATTCCGCCGCCAATAATTTTTGCGTCGATTTCAGATTTTGCCGGCACTCGAAACAGTTCTGCAAAAACAGGCTTAGAACGCTTCAAAATTAATGGGGTTAAAATAATATTAACCAATAAACCGCCGCCCATTACGAAGGCCAATGAAGGGTCCCAAGCGCCGAAAATATTTAAAAAACCAATGACTTTTGCTGGGTCGATCATTTGTGCAACCGATAATCCGAAGCCAAAAAGAACGCCCGCAATAAGCGCTACGGATAAAGATTTAAAATTATTCATGCGCCAACTCCAAGCAAAGATTTCATTATAAAAACCGTAACAAACCCTGCCGCCATAAAGCTTAATGTAGCCACAAGTGAACGTGGGCTTTTACGAGCTAAGCCACAGATACCATGACCGCTGGTACAACCAGTACCTATGGTGGTACCAACACCGACAAGAAGCCCTGCCAAGATAAGTAGGGGAGTGCTCACCACAGATTCAATATGTTGCACGCCGACAAACAATGCACTATCGGTACCTTTACTGATCCACTGATATATAAAACCACCTAAAATTAGACCGGCTATAAAAACGACACGCCATAAAGTATCGCCCTTTTCTGGCACGATAACCCCTCCAGCGATTCCTGATATTCCCGCGACACGGCCTTTTGCGAACAGTAATAGTGCCGCCGATAAGCCCAAAATAGCGCCTCCAATAGCGGCCGAGTAGGGTGTAAAGTTTACAATTTCCATCGTTACCTCGTTGAGAAATTAAATTACTCTAAATATTAGATTTTTCTAATGTTACTTGTTTTTAAGTAAGTTTCAAGTGGACTCTTGTAAATATATTAGATTTTTATGAAATAAGAACCCAGCCACTTAAAATATCCAGATTAAAATGGGTCTCTCGCTGCCATAAATTCACAAAATAGTTCCCAAATTGGTAATAAAGGTGGGTGTGCGTGACCACTATTTGCTTTACACTCAAACCATTATTTCGTGGTCAATATTGATTGGCCGCGATCATCTTACCGTTGTTTTAGATATGAGGTTTAAGTGAAAGGTCTGCTTCAGTCTGTATTAGCCTATTTAATTTGGGGTTGCTTCCCATTGTATTTTTACCTCCTAAAGCATGTGGCGCCATTAGAAGTATTGTCGTTTCGTATTATTTTTGCCTGTGCCTTGAGTTTTTTGCTCATTGGATACTTCGGCGAAATAAGGCAATTCTTAACGCATTTTAAGAATAAGAAAACCATCTTAATGACCATGCTGTCGTCATTTTTAATTACTGTAAATTGGTTTGTGTTTATTTGGGCTGTATCTGTCGGTAAAGTTATTGAATCGAGTTTAGGCTATTTTATGACGCCCTTAGTAAGCTTATTGTTAGGGGCGGTGATTCTTAAAGAAAAGCTTACTCGCTATCAGTTTATCGCCGGGGTTTTAGCCGTGATGGCGGTTTTGGTCGAGTTAGTCTTGCTGGGTAAAGTTCCTTGGGTTTCCATTATACTGGCCACTAGCTTTGGACTATATGGATTGGTTCGTAAACAGCAAACTTTAGAAAGCTTGCATGGCCTCACGTTAGAGACGTTTTGGGCATTTCCGATTGCCGTATGTGTACTCTTATTTATTCAGTACAACAGCGGAACGGTTCTTAATTACGACTTACCTACCTATGCGTTGCTCGCCCTATCTGGGGCTGTTACGGCCACGCCCTTACTATTGTTTGCATCGTCGGTTAGAAAACTGAACTTAGTCGTTGCAGGGTTTTTAATGTATCTCAATCCGTCTATGCAGTTTGTGACGGCGATTTTTATCTTTGGAGAAACGGCACCCGTACAGCGCTATGTGACCTTTGGAATCGTCTGGTTGGCGATGGTATTTTTTATCTTTGGTATGGTGAAGGCTTATCGAAACCGGCAAGTAGATTAACTTCTAGCCTGTAAAATTAAACTTAATTGATCGTTGCTCCAAGGCAATGCGGTGTTCAAAGATGAGCATAAGCTTTGCAAACTAATGGAAGCCCCCGTCATTTTTAGGTCTATTCCCTGTGCGACGCAGTGCTGCTCAATTTCTTGTAAGGCTTGAATGGCCGCAACTCGGCATTGATGTGCATGAGATAAATCTATGACGCACTGTTGCGTGCCTTCCACTAATCGTTCATTGACTTGATTGGGCAGTTGACGGGCAGCGGCAAAATATAAGCTGCCGGAGATCTGGATAAGCAAACGACTAGGGGCTTTATTATGTACCGGGTGAGCTTGATTGTGCTCATCGAGTTCATAGCAAAATATTTGTGGCTTGCTGGTTTGAAACAAGAATAGCCCGATACCCAGTAACGTTCCGACTAGAATGGCAATATGAAAATCAAACACTAGCGTACTTAAAAACGTTGAAATAAACAGCATTCGAGTTTGGTGGTTGCCACGCAGCATTTGCTTTATTTGCGGGGGCTTTATCATAGAAATAGCGATGGCAATTAGCAGGCCAGCGATAACGGGCTGCGGGATAGCGCTGATGGCGCTAGCGCCAAATATGAGAATAGGGACCATGACCAAAGCGGCAATAAAGGGCGCCCAACGAGACATAGCACCGCCCACTTCTAGCATAACTGAACGAGTTAAAGAGGTACTGGCTGGAAACGCGCCGGCAAAACTGCCGACAATATTCGCAATGCCTTGGCTTTTAAGTTCACTGGCCAATAAATGTTGGCTACGACTGTTTCGAAGTGTCACGATGAGTTCCAAAGAGCCAATAAATGCGACGGCAAAGCTTGGAATAATCAGCTGCTGAACCATAGATAAAGAGGGCAGGGCTGAATTGATTTGTGGCCAGCCTTCAGAAACCAAGCCTGATTTGCCTAAGGTAGCCCAACTGAGAACCCACGACTGTTGGCTAAAGTGAACCAAAGCCATGCTGCAAATTAATACGATCAGCGGTATGGGCCATCTAGGAAAAAACCTTTTGCCAAGTATGACCGATATGAGTGCGATAAAGGCCAACAAAAAGCTCGCGAAGTTTACGTCGGGCAATGAATAATCTAATAGTCGTATGAACTCTTCTAATACGTTGGAGACTCCTTCAAAGGGTTGCCCAAGCGTTTCGTCAAGCTGCATAACCCCAATAATAACGGCGGCACCTGTGGCAAAACCAACCATGACGGCCTCAGGAACAAAGTCAAAGATCCTTTCCGTGCGGCTTACTACTATGACGAGGCGCATCAATCCTGCCATAAATCCAAGGGTGGCCATCGCCGTCAGAAGTGCATTAGGATCACCTGCCCAAGGGCTCAGCGATGTTAAGATGATGAGCCCCGTCGTATTGGTGGGCCCCACAGTTACGAAGCGGCTTTTGCCCAACAGTGCAGCAATGATTCCAGGAACAGCCGCTGTAACTAAGCCATACATTAGCGGTAAGCCAGAAAGCATGGCATAAGCTAAGCATTGAGGAATGCCTATTAACGCGACAAGTAGCCCAGTATTGATATCCCGGGCGTGTGGTAGTGAAAAGGCGTTAATCGGGTACTACCTTGTTTTTATTGAGCAGCATTAAACAAAATTGAACATCGATTACCTGTTCGGCAATAGCCTAGCGTTTTCTTATTGCTGGCAATGAGCGCTTTTACACCTTCTACGTATTCAGGCGTAAAGTTTGGTCCTTGCATAGGCATGAACTCAAAGCGAATTCCCACTGCATCACAGGCGGCTTTGATCACGCCATGATTAGGCTGGCCTGGTTCTTCTTCGTCTGGGCGATTGCAAATAATGACGTCAAAACCTTCTTCTTTCGCTTTTTGAACATCGTCAGCGGTTATTTGAGCAGAGACAAAGTAGTTTTCTGCAATTTGAGTCGGTGTCATCTGTTGTACTCCTCATAGGTGGTGGCTGGTTTGTTACGCAACCGATTAACGATTCTCGCATAATGCTACTAAAATTGCATAGTGAGAATTTCAGGGTTGCAAATGATAAAGACACACTATACGATAGGTAAATCTAAATTAGAAGTTGCTAATATTTAAGTGATTAGCCGAGGAGCCTACAATGAGTACCAATACACGCATTCAGACCTTTTTTGATAAGCAGACCTTTACTTACACTCACTTGGTGTTTGATGCACAAAGTAAAGAGACCGCAATTATAGACTCCGTTCTAGATTTTGACGCTAAATCAGGCCGAACGCATACAGAAGCTGCGGATGCCGTGATTGATTTCGTAAAGTCTGAAGGTTTAACCGTTAAATGGATTCTAGAAACACATGTCCACGCAGACCACTTGTCTGCTGCACCCTATCTAAAAGAGAAATTGGGTGGTCAAATTGGTATTGGCAGTAAAATTAATCAAGTTCAGCATGTATTTAGAGACATATTTAATGCAGAGCCTGAATTTAAAGCCGATGGCTCTGAGTTTGACGTAGTTTTCGATGACGAAGAAACCTTTAAGATCGGCCAATTAACGGTAAAAGTGCTTCATACGCCTGGGCATACCCCTGCCTGCGTATCTTATGTGGTAGAAGATGAACATGCATTTGTGGGTGATACCCTATTTATGCCAGATCAAGGCACCGCACGTTGCGATTTCCCAGGTGGCGATGCTAATGTTTTGTTTAATTCTGTAAAACGCCTGTTAAGTTTAGACGATTCAACTAAGCTCTATATGTGTCATGATTATGGCCCGAATGGACGTGACTATAAGTATTTAACGACCGTAAAAGAGCAGCGAGAAGAAAACATTCATGTAAAAGACGCCATTGCAGAAGAAGAGTTTGTTAAGATGCGAACCGAAAGAGACGCGACCTTAGGAATGCCAACGCTGATACTTCCTTCGGTTCAAGTCAATATGAGGGCTGGTGAAATGCCACCTGCCGAAAATAATGGAACTCGATACCTTAAAATTCCATTAAATGTATTTTAATGAAATGCTGAGAATATAGGTTTAGGGCTATTGCTCTAAAAAAAGGTGCTACGGCACTTTTAAAACCCCTGGTCGTAAGCAACCAGTTAAAAACCCGACATGTGTGTCGGGTTTTTTTTGTTAAAAAAAAGAGGCTGAATCACTCATTATTGTTTTTGTTCGGTGATCCAACCTTTCAAAGTAAATCTAAAATTAATATCCAAGCTCAGTCCAAGTCCAGAAGTTGGATCTGCCTTGACTGTTTTCACGCCAAACACCTTGTTCTTCAAATTTAAGCGACACCCAATGTAACCCACTGATGAATTTCATTTCACCTAAGTGAGGGTGCTTTGCGCCGAGGTACCAATGCACTTTTTGCGTCGTCGTGAGCGTTGGTCGTTGAACACTAAAGCCATCATCGAGTTTTGCCGATGCCTTTAGATCAATCTTAAAATCAGTCGCATTGATTTCAGTAATGGTTGAAGAAATATTAACCAGCTCAATTTGTTTTGAATGCCATTTTAAGTTGAACTGGCCCCCTAGTTGACCATCAATGCGGCTGAGTTCATTTTCATAGTCATCATACCATCCGGTTGTGTCGTAACTTAAGTCACTGTTAATGGTAACCAACTCTGAGTTTTGCCATACTTGACAGTGGTTGGCCTGTGCGGAAGTTTGAATGTCAACATAGGTATAGCCGTCACTGTAAGAGGTCGTTTCGGCTTCAGCTTCTACCTGGGTGCTGCCGCCTTCTGCACACTCTACATTGTCGAACAAATAAGCATAAGTTGTGTCCGTGACATGAGCGCGAGACTGCATTCGTGAACGAGGGCTGGTGTATTCATCGGGATCGATCACTTGGTAAGGGGCTTCGGCGGCCAATGCAACCGGAGTAATAGCCGCTTCCACTAAAAATGAAGTGCGCATATCGGCAATTGTGTAAGGCGAAGGTTCATAGTGATAGTCATCTTCGTAATCGCTATAGACTTCTACATAACAACCCATGAGTGATAAAGAAGCGCCGAGCGTTACTAAGGCTTTCAATACTCGTTTAGAGCGTATAGAGTAATTAGATTGTGTCTGTGCGTTCATGCAGTAGCCTCCTTTGACATAAGCCCATTATCAACTTTGTGGCTGAACAGAGTCTGAACATTCAATATAAATAGTTAAGCAAAGGAAGGAACTCACCTTGAAAGCCGTGACTTATCGCAAATATGGACCCTCTTCGGTGCTAAGCGTTGAAGAGATTGCTCGGCCCAATACCAAATCTGAACACTATGAAATCTGCGTACATGCCGCCGAAGTGACCAAAGCCGATTGTGAATTACGCAGCTTTAACTTCCCTGTTAAGTGGTTTTGGTTACCGTTACGTTTGGTCTTAGGTGTAATTAAACCGCGAAACCCTGTACTAGGCGGCTATTTTTCAGGAACCATTAGCAAGGCTTCTGAATCAGACTCGCGTTTTAAAGTGGGGGATGCTGTTTTTGGTAATACCGGAATAGGCTTTGGTGCTTACGGTGAGTTTCTGAAAGTGTCAGCTAAAAACACTATGGTCAAAATACCAAAAAACTTGAATTTTGAGCAAGCAGCCGCAGTGCCTTTAGGTGGCTTAAATGCGCTGCATTTTTTGAATATTGCGCAATTAAAAGCCGGCCAACACATTTTGATCGTTGGCGCCGGTGGCAGTATTGGGTTATTTGCTGTGCAGATTGCCCTCGCAAAAGGTGCACGGGTTTCTGTAGTCGATAAAGCGTCAAAAAAGGATATGTTGCTGAAATTAGGCGTAGAAGAATTTATCGATTATCAGCAAAGTGACGTATATGCACAGAAAACGCAATTTGATGTTGTATTCAACATGGTGGCACAAGCGCCTATTCAAAAAAGCCTTAAGCTTGTTAAGCCGGCCGGAACTTACGTAACAGGAAACCCATCTTTTTCAGCAATGCTGTTGTCGGTCATGTTGCCAATAATTACTGGTAAAAAGGTGTTGTTCCGTTTTGCAAAAGAGTCAGAACATGAGTTGCATGCGTTAGTGGAATTAGTGAACGAAGGGAAATTAATGCCGATAATTGATTCTATATTACCGATGGAAAAGGCTGGATTCGCGCATGAGAAAGTTGAGTTAGAGCAAAGAAACGGTGCAGTTGTCTTATCGCTCAATAACCTTACCGAAGAGTAATTAACCTTTATAAGGCGACTGTTTTTTTCGAGTATCAGCGGTGGTTAGAATGAGTTGCTTTTCATCGCGAGTGGCTTTATGCCAATGTTTGATTTCATCCAGTGACCGAAAACACCCCACGCAAATATCTTGCTCGTTTAAACAGCAATTTCGAATACAGGGTGAAGCGATATCGGTTGAGGCCATAAGCTATCTAAATTAATTCCGTTATGGGTTTTACAGTGTCGGCAAAGTTTGGTGAATTTACCATATTATGGAAAGCGTCAGCCAACATTTTATTTTTTTCGATCACTTCCTTCCAAACCTCAATTCGCTCCGAAGTTTTGTGTTTCTTAAAATCATTGCGGTCAGGTATTTTTTGATTGGGCAGTTGCGCAATAAACTCAGCGCTTGGACAAATCACAACGGTGTGAGAGTAGTTGTCTGCATTTACATGTCGCCAAGGTAAGGCTTTATCAAACCAACCTGGTTTCAATAAGGGCGCAAAGTGAGGGTAAAGTACTAAACCATTTTGGGGTTTTATTGGTAAGTCGAAGTGATAATCAACCATTCCGCCATCACGATACATACCTATTGGGGCATGTTCTGGGTTTTTTACGCCCTCAATAACAACAGGAATAGAACCTGTTGCATGCAATGCTTGACGAATATTATCGGCGCGAAGCGGCACCTGATGTGTTTTAAATTGATCCCATTTTTCAATCGGAAGTTGCGCACCGGTTGATTGAAAAATAACTCGCTCAAACCAAAGAGGCAGCGTTTTACGTGAGATCATATTGGCCAGAGCAACGCCAGCAAACGCCGCGGCTTGGATGTGGGTTTGTTCGTGCTTTGTCATTCCGCGTGAAATAGCCGCCACAATGTTTAATTTTCGTGAACTCTGATTGTGAGATAAATTCTCATCGATGAATGAATCGAGCAGCGCGTGAATGTGATGCGTAATTTCTCGAGCATCGGCATTGTCACTATAGTCTTGATGCAAATAGCCTTGCTCTAGTTTGGCAATCGCATCAACTGGGTTTGGGTTTGCATAGGCACTCATGCGCCAAGCACCAATTGAACTGCCAATTAGTTCAACTTGATGAGGAATATTTGGAAGCCATTCTTGAGCGATATAACGATCTAGGTGGGTCAATACAAACCATTTGGGACCGCCAGAAGCACCTAAAATTGCTGAAATATCCGCAGGCTTCAAGCCATGATTTTGAATGTGTTTAAGTGCGTGCTGACCAGCATAAACGTGAAGCGCTTGCATAGTATTGGTTTACCAAGAAAATTTAATAGCGTTATAACAATAAAGTGGCGGGTTAAACAAGGGTAGAATGGTGAGTTCTGGTAAAGAAAGGCTCGTAGTTTAAAAATAATGAAAGGGTGCAGCGCACCCTTTACGACATCCGTTAAGCCATGTTGCTGGCAACGATGTGTTTAAACAATCGTGGTGCTGCAGCCATCAGCTCGCCGCTGTCCATTTTCACCGGCGCACCAGTTGCATTGCCAGTTAATGCGCCAGATTCTTGCGAAATAAGCATCGCAGTTGCCATATCAGCAGGCGATAAGTTTTGTGCTACCGCTACATTGGTTTTGCCGGCAGCCAGATGAACAAAGTTTAATAAACCACAACCTGTCATACGTAATTCTGAAGTTCGGCTATGCCACTGAGTAATTAGGTTAATATCGGCTGTTTGCAAAGAAGCGGTTGCATTAGCGATTGGCGCATAAACGGCTCTAACACGTCGCTCATTGGCTTGTACGCCACGTCCGCGTTGCGCTGTCATAAAATCTTCTGACATTGGGTCTACAATCGCGGCAACGTCGATTTTGTCTTTGGTATATAGTGAAACATTGACTAAAAAGCCAGGGTAGCCTGCTTTGATGTTGTTAATGCCAGAGGCGACATCGACAACCCACTTTGATTGTCCATCCCATTCTCGGCTTTCTTCCATGCCAATTTGAGGCGAGTCAATATGATGTTTGGTGTGAGCATTTCGAATAGCTTTACGAGCGCGCCATGCCGCATCTTCGAATGCTTTTTTGAGTACGTCCTCGCGGCTGTCACCTTCATCCATTAATTTGTCGATATTTTCAATGGTATAGTTAATCTTATCTGCTGCACTTTGAGCTGCACGTAGCGCAATACTAACGATAGGTTGCATGTTATTCTCTCACAATAAAGTTAAGACCACGGAGGTGCTTCACCAACGTGCGTCAAATTAGGAAATCGGGTCCGCAAGGACTTGTTAAACAGCGATTCGGTCGCGGCGACTGTAGGCCGAACACCGAATGAATCATCTTTTTGATTCAAAAGGGCGCGCATCATACACTATGTTTGCCGTATCATTAAGTGAAATTGTGTAATTTTTAACAGGAAGGTCTTTCTTGCAGTTTGATCACGTAAAAATCGTCATGGTAAATACCTCGCATGCAGGCAATATTGGTTCCGCTGCTCGAGCCATGAAAACCATGGGGTTTAAACACCTTGTATTGGTAGAGCCAAAAGAGTTCCCCTCACAAGAAGCCAGCACATTAGCAGCGGGCGCAGGCGATGTTTTAGAGAACGCCCAGATAGTTAATACATTGCAAGAGGCCGTCGCCGATTGCGCATTGGTGGTGGGAGCTTCGGCACGTTCAAGAAGCTTGCCTTGGCCATTGGTTAACCCTCGTGAAATGGCGCATCAGGCGCTTGCCTTACCTAACAGCGAAAAAATTGCTGTTGTCGTAGGGCGCGAGCGCAGCGGTTTAACCAATGAAGAGTTGGCGATTTGCCAATGCCATGTGCATATACCTTCTAACCCTGAATACAGTTCTTTAAATGTTGCCAGTGCCGTTCAGGTGTTGTGTTATGAGTTAGTGATGTCTTCAGTCAGTTCAGAAGAAAGAGATAAGCCTGCATTTGGCGTTGAGTGGGATCAAAAGCCAGCAAACAGTGGCCAGCTAGAGAGTTTATTTGATCATTGGCAAAAAACCTTGGTTGATATTGATTTCCTAGACCCCAATAACCCCAGAACATTAATGAGTAAAATTCGCCGCTTAGTCTTAAGAGCGCAGCCAGATGAGGTCGAAGCCAATATTCTGCGCGGCATGTTAAGTCAAGTCGATAAGACCATAAGGAAGTCTTAGAATGTTCGCCAGATTAAAAGATGATATCCAAAGTGTGTTTGATCGAGACCCTGCCGCGCGCAGCTGGTTAGAAGTCTTGCTAAATTATCCAGGGTTACACGCCATATTGTTTCATCGGTTGTCTCACCGTTTGTGGGGATGGAACTTAAAAGTGTTAGCGCGTTGGGTGTCTCAGTTTAGCCGCTGGCTAACCGGCATAGAAATACACCCAGGTGCCAAGGTTGGTCGTCGGTTTTTTATTGATCACGGCATGGGTGTGGTCATCGGAGAAACGGCCGAAATTGGTGATGATGTCACGATTTATCAAGGCGTGACATTAGGGGGGACCAGCTGGAGTAAAGGGAAGCGCCACCCAACCTTAGAAGACGGTGTTATTGTCGGTGCCGGCGCGAAGGTGCTAGGGCCATTTACCGTGGGCAGAAATGCCCGCGTTGGTTCCAATGCGGTTGTCACAAAAGAAGTGCCAGAGAATGCGACGGTCGTCGGGATACCTGGGCGAATCGTCAGACAAGATGGTGAGAAAGTATCGCTATTGAACGATAAGCAAAAAGAAATGGCACAAAAAATCGGTTTTGATGCCTATGGTGGTGCGGATATGCCGGATATTACTGCGCACGCCATTAAAGCCTTATTAGACCATGTTCAAGCACAAGATGAACGGATCAACAATATGTGCGGCGCCATCAAAAAAATGGATAAAAACTTTAAATCTAATGGCGATTTAGAAATAAATTGTGACGATTTTGTCTCCATTGAAGAGGCCGACAAAAGCTAAGCAGGCCATTTATATTAACTTAGAGGCAATAAACAGAGTATTTAATGCCTCTTTTTTGAATTTTGGGTTACTAAAATGCTACTTTTGAGATAGGTGGTGCAAAGTAGGGTTAAGTTTGAAATACTTTGTAGCTAATTGTTAATCTGCTCGGAGTTTACCGTTGTTTCTCACTTTTTTAATATTGGTGTGTGTCGCAGTTTTTGTTTTGGGTCCTCGACCTAAAGTAGACTTAACCACTCCCATTAAGCCAGGTCGTTTTGGTGCTAACCTTTACAGTTCTCTCTCCGAATCCGAAAAGCTCAAGCAAATTCAGGCACAACTTGTTGAAAATGAAAAATTCTTCCCGTCCGTACCAAAAGGGGCGGAAAAAGCGATTATTTTCAATAACGAACATCAGCCATCGGTGACCGACTATTGTGTTTTATACTTACACGGTTTCTCGGCAACTCGACAAGAAATTACCCCGGTTCCTGAAAATATTGCCAAGCACTTTAATGCCAACTACCACGCAACTCGGATAACGGGTCATGGGTTAACCGGTGATGATCTAGCCAAAGCAACCCCTTACGACTGGATGTACGATGCCCTGGAAGCCTGGCAAATTGCAGAGCAGTTAGGTAAAAAGGTCATCATTATTTGTACCTCCACCGGTGGCACGTTGGCAACGTGGCTGTCTCAACAACCGCAGACGCAAGGAAAACTGGCTTCACTGGTCATGATATCGCCAAATTTCGGACCCAAACATTGGGCCATGCCATTGTTTCAAATGCCTTGGTCTCGTTACTGGATACCCTTAATTAGTAAAGGCGTTCATAGTTGGGAGCCGAGCAATGAAGCGGGCGCTACCTATTGGACATACTCATACCCAACTTCGATCGTGCACGATATGAATGCCTTTGTAAAAGCCGTGTGCAAAAGCAAAGTTGAGCAAATTAACGCGCCGACGTTATTCATTTATTCTGATCATGATGTGATTGTAAACTCTCTTAAAACCGATGAAGTGGCGCGCCGTTGGGGAGCAGAGGTGAAACACCGAATTGCTGTACCTGCGCGCGCGAATGATAACAACCATGTAATTACGGGTGATATCGTGAATCCAGCCTCGACGGATATGATTCAGGGTGAAATAGCTTCATTTTTAGCACGCCACGTGATCAAACATTAATCGGTTGCGCGAATGCTCTATTTTGGTAAAATTCGCGCCCCAAAATCGTTTGAGCTCTGCATTTACGATGCAGCTCGCCATAGGATATTATGAAAAAGATCGTTGTTTCGGCGCTTTACCACTTTGTGGAAGTTAAGCAGCCTGAGCGCCTACGTGCGCCATTGTTAGCATTTCTAGAAGAAAACCAAATTCGCGGTACCTTAATTTTAGCCAAAGAAGGCATTAATGGAACCGTTTCAGGCACGCGAGAGAGTATTGATGCTCTATACCAGTGGTTTGCAAACACACCAGAATTTGTCGACATTAAGTCGAAAGAATCGTTTCACGATGAACAACCGTTTTACCGCACCAAGGTAAAAATTAAAAAAGAAATCGTGACCATGGGTGTCGAAGATATCGACCCGAAAAAAGTGGTGGGTACCTACGTAAAACCAAAACAATGGAACGATTTAATTTCAGATCCTGAAGTTGTCTTGGTCGATACTCGCAATGACTACGAATATGATATTGGTACCTTCGAGGGTGCTGTTAACCCAAACACCAAGTCATTTCGTGAGTTCCCAGATTACGTTAAAGATAATTTAGACCCTACAAAACATAAAAAAGTCGCCATGTTTTGCACAGGCGGTATTCGATGTGAAAAATCGACGGCCTATTTAAAAGAGCAAGGCTTCAATGAGGTTTATCACCTTGAAGGCGGTATTTTAAAATATTTAGAAGAAGTCAAAGCAGAAGAATCAAAATGGCAAGGCGATTGTTTTGTGTTTGATAATCGCGTTGCCGTGGGTCACGAGCTTAAAGTGGGTGAATACGAGTTATGCCATGCGTGTCGTAAGCCGTTATCGGTAGTAGAGCGTCAGCACGAACATTATGAGCACGGCGTGAGTTGTCATCATTGCTTCGATAAAGTATCCGAAAAACAGCGAGCACGTTTTAAAGAGCGTGAAAAGCAAATGCGTTTGGCACAAGAGCGTGGCGAGCTGCACCTTGGTACTGAAGCTAAACAAACCATTGTAAAGCGCCGAAAATCAAAAATAGCCGAACGATTAGCGCAACGTGAGTTAGATACTCAAAAGTCTTGATGTTAACGAAGCCTTGCTAAAATTAAAGCCCACGCATGTGGGCTTTTTTGTACGTTAAATTCAAGTGGCACCTTTTGCGAGTATTTTGGCACGTTTTGCTAGTGTGGTTTAAAGTGTACAACGCTAAGATGAGGGCACATTCTAATTAAGTTTATAGGAGTACAGCATGTCAAACCAAGCTAAAGTGGCCCTTGTAACCGGTGCGTCATCTGGTATGGGTAAAGATTTTGCGAAAGCGTTGCTCGATGAGGGTTATGTTGTTTACACAGCCGCGAGACGTATAGAGCAAATGGACGATTTGCAGAAACTGGGCGCCATTGCGGTAAAAATGGACATTACCAAAGAAGAAGAGATTAAAAATCTTGTCAGCCAAATTGAAACACATCATGGCGCGGTGGATGTCTTGGTTAATAATGCTGGCTTTGGCTTATATGGTGCAATGGAAGATACCAGCATCGAAGATGCTCGCTATCAGTTCGAAGTTAATATTTTTGGTTTGGCGCGTCTGACACAATTGTTACTTCCAAAAATGCGTGATAAAAAAACAGGGCGCATTATTAATATTTCCTCAATGGGCGGTAAAATGTATACCCCATTAGGCAGTTGGTACCATGCAACGAAACACGCCTTAGAAGGTTGGTCCGATTGTTTACGCATAGAATTGGCACCTTTTGGCATTGATGTTGTCATTATAGAGCCTGGTGCCATTGTCACTGAATTTGGTGATGTAGTACTCGAACCCATGTTGAAGCGATCAGGGCAATCGGCTTATTCTAACATGGCGCAGGCTATGGCTAACGCCACTCGAGAGTCTTATCAAAATGGAAAAGGCTCGCCCGTATCAGTTATTACCAAACTTTTGGTCAAAGCCGTACGTGCTAAGAAACCTAAAACACGATATGTCGGTGGTTTGTATGCGAAACCTATTTTGTTTATTCGTCGTATTGTAAGTGATAGGGTTTTTGATCGAATTGTTGCAGCGATGGTGAAATAGAGTGAAGCAAGCAAGCCGGTTTCAGTTGCAGGCAGGGTGGAATGTGCTTATCAGTGATATTGGGCAAAATTCTACAGAAGTGGCGCGCCTTGCCGGTTTGCCTGAAGATCTATTTCAGCGCAGTGATGTAACCTTAACTGCTCAAGAATATTTTAATTTATTTTCAGCGCTAGAAACATTGGCTGGGGTCAACGATCTACCATTAAAGCTTGGTCAAGTAATTTCGGTTGAATCGTTCGATGCAGCCGTTTTTGCCTGCTTGTGTTCACCCAATTTAAAAACAGCCATGCAACGCTTAGCGCTGTATAAGCGCTTAATTGGCCCTATGTTATTGTCGCAAACCAGTTACGATAACTTTATCGAGTATCAGGTTGAGTGTTATGGCTATGACGGTGCTTTGCCGGTTTCAATCGCTGCAGTCGAAGTTGTGTTTTTCGTCAAGCTGGCGAGGATAGCCACGCGGCGTGAGCTGGTGCCATTGGCGGTTACGCTACCCAGCTTGCCTTCTGGATTAGAAGAATACAGCGAATTTATTGGTGTTGAGCCTAAGCTTGGGCAAGGTGTAACTATTAGGTTTTCAAAGGAAGATTTAGAGCGGCCTTTCCTCACTCAGAATTTAAAGATGTGGACCTACTTTGAACCTGAGTTGCAACAACGATTATCACAATTGGATAAAGAAGCCTCCATGGCTGCAAAAGTCAGAGGCGTGTTATTGGAGTTACTGCCTAGTGGTGAAAGCACTATCGAAAACGTGCTATCTCGCTTAGCGTTAAGCAAACGCAGTTTACAGCGAAAATTATCGGAAGAAGGCATTACGTTTAAGGCTGTTTTGCAGAAAGCCCGGCAAGATTTAGCTCGTCATTATCTTAGAGATGAGCGATTGTCACTCGCTGAAATTTCATTCTTGCTTGGGTTTACTGATGCGAATTCGTTTATTAGAGCGTTTAGCGATTGGGAAGGTGTTTCACCAGGAAAGGTGCGAAAAAATAATAGTCGTTAAGTAAAGGTGAGAGGGCTCACCCTACTTAACGAATTTTGTAAAAATTATAAACGCAAGCCGACAGCCACGTAATCTGCACCAGGGTGAGTGCCGCCTTCGATGAATATACTGCTGCTGTTAACATCGATGTTGAAACCAATTTCAGCACCTAAACCAAACCCAGCATCAATACCAATGGCTGGTCCCAGGCTTCCGTAAACGCTTAGCCCTTGACCAACATATACCAGTACGCCGCCAGCAAGTTCGGCGCCGGCCGTTACACCGCCTTCTACTCCAACACCCACTTCTAATTCTCCATAGGTGTGTAATCCGTTAGACGCTAAAAATTTAATATTTAGCGGAATACCTACTGCAACGGTTGCGCCTAATCCACCATAAGATGCAATGGCGACTTCACTGCCACCTTTACCGCCTGCAAATGAAGTTGCAGCAAAGATACTTAAAATTGCTGTAATTAAAAACTTTTTCATAATAATTCTCACAGTTGAGTAAAACGGTACTCGATTATAGCGCTATAAGGATGGGAATTGTCAAACGTACAATCTGGAAAGTGTGCGTGATTTGGCGAATCAGGCCAATATCCCGGTTCAAAACAAAATGCGCCATGTGTTTTATAAACTTGGGTGTCATTAATGGGCGTATTGCCTAAAAAGTTCCCAGTATAAAATTGAACGCCGGGTAGGGTCGTTGTACAAGTTAATTGAATACCCTCGGCTCGTGCAAACGCGACGGAACTTTGTTCACCGTTGTTGTCTAAGCAATAACAGTGGTCATAACCATGCGCGCGCGCGATGGCAGGGTCTTGTTGGTCGTTAAGTTCAGTAGCGATATTTTTCCATTGTGTTAAATCCAATGCTGTACCAGCTACCGTATTAATAGAACCCGTTGGCATGCCTGTCGAGTCCGCTTCAACATATTGTGACGCGTTAATCTTAAACTCATGATCATTTAAGTTCCCAGATTGCGCGCCTTGCAAATTGAAGTATACGTGGTTTGTTAAATTCACCACGGTGCGGGCGTGAGGTTGTGCCGTGTATTCAAAACTCACCGAATTGCTGTCTGTTAAAGTGACAGTCACGGCGACATCAAGTTGCCCCGGAAAACCTTCTTCGCCGTCGGCAGATAAATAACGAAACGTCAACGTTGGCTGCTCATTAACCAGTGCAATATGACTTTGCCAGATCTTCTTTGAAAACCCTTCAAAACCGCCGTGAATATGATCATTGGCCATATTTTGAGAAACAGCGAAAGTTTGCTTGTCGATCGAGAATTGGCCGCCTTTTATGCGATTGGCAAATCGACCAATTGTGGCACCAAGCGAGGCCCCCTGATTAATAAAGGCTTCAAGTGTATCGCATCCAAGCACTAGGTTTTCACTGTCGTGAGATAATTTGAATCCCACCCAAGCGGCGCCTAGGTTACAAAATTTTGCCTCAGCACCCGATGCATTTCGCAATATAAATTGTTTAACTTCTTCGCCAGATGCCAAAGTTCCTAACGTTTGCTCAGAGATCGTTGCGACCATGAAAAGCCTCGAGAAAATAAAAAAGTAGCATTATGCCATAAAAGCACCGTCTTCTGCGGTACAAATATAAATGTCTTCTTTAATTCCGAATGTCGTTTGATATTGTGTCATCACCGTTTGACGAATATCAGGTACTAAGTCGGTTGGTGCAAGAGCGACAACGCATCCGCCAAAGCCGCCACCGGTCATTCGAACACCACCTCGGTTTCCGATTACATCGGCCACCATTTCTACTATTGCGTCGATCGCCGGAACAGTGATTTCAAAGTCATCGCGCATAGACGCGTGTGACTGTGCCATTAATTCACTTAGCCTTGACCAATTTTTGTCTTTAAGCGCCGATGCGGCATTTAAAGTTCGCTCGTTCTCACTAATGATGTGACGGGCACGCTGGTAAACTTGCCGACTCATGTGTGTTTTTGCGTTTTCTAACTGGCTAAATGTTGCGTCTCGTAAATGGCTAACGTTGAGAGCTTGTGCCGCCTCGTTGCATTGAGCACGCCGTAAATTATATTCAGAATCGACTAAGCCGCGCTTAACGTTTGAATTAATTATAACAATGGCCATATCGCTATCTAAGGCTACTGGCTGGCTTTCAAGTGATCGGCAATCAATGAGTAGGGCCTGATTTTTTTGGCCAAGAGCACAAACGAGTTGATCCATGATGCCGGTATTTGCGCCGATATATTCATTTTCAACTTGCTGCCCTAATAGAGCCGCTTTCTTAGGGTCTATCTCAATGTTTGCTAGCTCTAAGAGTACTCTAATCAGTACAATTTCCAATGCCGCTGAAGAGCTCAATCCTGCACCATAGGGAACGTCTCCTGCGATGGTTATATCAGCGCCCGTCAGTTCATAACCTGTTTGCATTAACACCTGGCAAACACCGCGGAGATAGTTTGACCATCGATGTGTTGTGCACGCGGGAATGTCGCGGGTTAAAGAGAATTCAGTGATTTCTTTATTGAAATTAACCGCACAGGCTCTAATAAGGTTATCTTCGCGCTTCTTAGCACACACAAAGGTCCCAAAATTAATGGCGGCCGGCAATACAAACCCGTCATTGTAATCGGTGTGTTCGCCAATCAAGTTAACGCGACCAGGTGCATGGAAGTGGTGACTGGGCTCAAATTTGAATGCCTCAACAAAATTGCGATGGGCAATACTCTGAATCGACATTCTATTTATCCTTATAATGGTGCGTGCTTAGTGCTTTTAGCTTTTCTGCAGCTTGCTCTGGTGTTAAATCGCGCTGGGGTTCGGCTAACATTTCGTAACCCACCATAAATTTTTTCACCGAAGCGCTGCGCAGCAATGGCGGGTAAAAGTGTGCGTGCAACTGCCAGTAGGGCGCGTCTTTTAAATGAGTAGGCGCACCATGCCAACCCATAGAATAAGGAAAAGAAGTATTAAACAGATTGTCATACTTAGTGGTTAGCACTTTGATGGCATCGGCTAAGCTTTTCTTTTCTTTTTCTGTTAACTGATGAAAGTGTGAAACTTGGCGTAACCTCGGCATGAGCAATGTTTCAAACGGCCATGAAGCCCAATACGGAACGACGACGATCCAGTCATGGTTTTTATAGACCGTACGAACGTTATTGGTATCTTCTTTTTGTGCGTATTCCAGTAGCAGGTTTTTTTGATAAGCCTGATAGTACTGGGTTTGTTGCTGAGACTCTTTTTTGGGCAAGGTAGGAATACTTGAATTCGCCCAAATTTGTCCATGAGGGTGGGGTTGAGAGCAACCCATCGCAGCCCCTTTATTCTCAAATATTTGAACCCACTGAAAGCGTTTAGAAAGTTCAATGTATTGTTGAGTCCAAGTCTCGACAACACTCAGAAGCTGAGAGTGGGTCAATTCCGGTAGCGTTTTACTGTGGTCTGGACTGAAGCAAATAACATGCGCCTCGCCAGTTTCAGCCTTCAACTGAAAGAGCGGGTCTTGTGATTGCGGGCTATCGGGTGAATCAGCTTGCAGGGCGGCAAAATCATTTTGAAAAACAAAGGGTCCATTGTAATTTGGGTTAACATCACCAGAGATACGTTTATTGCCTGGACATAAAAAGCAATTTTCATCATGGGCCGGTAGTTGAGGCTCGTTGATTGGCTCACTTTGTCCTTGCCACGGGCGCTTTGCCCGATGAGGTGACACCAAAACCCATTCATCGGTCAGTGGATTACGTCTTTTATGGGCGTGATCGGCTGGATCAAATTTATCTTGGCTCACGGATTTTGCCTATCCTTTATTTTTTTCGTGATTTTACTTTATTTGAAAACGTTTTCAATAGTTATTTTCTTGAGATAGTGCCAATATTAGTTCAGTATTTGAAACCTGTTTCAAATGAGCTTAAACGGAGTGTGAATGGCCAATATTAAAGACGTCGCCAAGGCTGCAGGGGTTTCTGTTTCTACGGTTTCTCGTGTGATCAATGATTCAGCCTCGGTTGTGCCAGAAAAAAAAGAAGCCGTCTTAAAAGCCATGGACGAATTAAAGTACCAGCCCAATACACTTGCTAGAGCGCTGGTTAATAACAGATCCGATTGTATTGGCCTGTTAGTCGGTGAAATCGAATCGCCTTTTTTCGGACAGTTAATGGCAGGTGTTCACCGTAAGGTTATGGAAGCGGGCAAGCATGTGATTGTGACGGCGGGTTATCATAAGCCAGATCTAGAGCGCAGCTCGATTCGTTTTCTCCAAGAAAGACGCTGCGATGCCCTCATTATTCATTCTAAAGCATTACCCGATGAAGAGCTTATAGAGCTGTTTCAACAAGATACGCCGGTGATGATCATTAACCGTTTAATCCCTGGCTGGGAAGATCATTGTGTGTTTTTAGATAATGAATATGGCGCCTATTTGGCAACTCGGCACCTCATTCAAAAGGGTCACAAAAAGATTGCCTATATTGGCACCAATATAGAAATTGAAGATGGCAATCATCGCGTAAAGGGGTATTCGAAAGCCTTGCAAGAAGCCGGCATAGAAGTAGACGATCGAGCAATTGTGAAGGCTTTCCCCGACGAAGAGGGTGGGCATTCAGCCATGTCTGAAGTGCTTCAACGCAATTTGGGCGTAACGGCCGTCTTTTCTTACAATGACGCGATGGCTGCGGGTGCCATGCTTATGATGCAAGACGCCGGTTTAGACATTCCTGAGAAGGTATCTATCGTGGGCTTTGATGACATCATATTAGCGCGTGTTCTGAAGCCGCACCTTACGACGATCCGATACCCAGTGAATGAAATGGGCGCTTTGGCGGCGCAATTAGTGTTGCATCGATTAGATGAGCGTTACCAAAAAATTGAACAACCGCTAAGGTTTACCCCTCGGTTGATTGAGCGGCAATCGGTGTTGAGTATTTAAACCAAACAAGGCTGCGTATTCTGCCTTTCATGGTTCGTGATACACTTAGCCAAGTTGATTCGTTTAGAAAGGTTCCTATGATTGGCGTGTTTGATTCTGGTATTGGTGGGCTAACCGTACTTTCAAGTATTTATAAACTTATGCCTGAATCGCCGCTTATTTATGTGGCCGATCAAGCGCACGCTCCTTATGGCAGTTTATCCGATGCACTTTTATTGGAGCGTTGCCGGCTTATAACGAGTTGGCTTGAAGCACAGGGCTGCACTTTAGTTGTCATTGCTTGCAATACCGCGACCGCCATGGCGATAGATACCCTGAGAAAAGAGTTTACCGTACCCATTGTTGGGGTAGAGCCGGGTATTAAACCCGCGGCGATTTCCAGCCAAAGTCGATGCGTGGGTATTTTAGCCACAGAAAACACCGTGGCTTCTGGGCGTTATAAACGGCTATTAGAACGCTTCATGCCTACCGTCTCAATTGCTAGCCAAGGTTGTCCTGGCTTGGCCGATGCCATTGAGCAAGGGTCACATTCTATCGATTCGTTGTTACAAAAATACAGTAAGCCTTTGTTGCAAGCAGGTGCAGATCAAATTGTGCTGGGCTGTACGCATTATCCCTTGGTTTTGCAACGGCTCCAAAAAATAGTCGGGAATAAGATTAACATTATTGATACCAGTGATGCTGTCGCTTTAGAGGTGCAAAGGCGCTATAACGCGACAACCAGCCAAAGTGGTCACCCTACAAGCCACATTGCGTTGTTTACCACCGGTGGTCAAACCGCCATCAATAGAATTGTGGCAACCTATGCCGAATTATCTTGGCTGGCTGATTTACCCGTTCAGTATTGCGCATTATCAGACCTTGCTGAACAGCCATAAGTCACAATAATTGAGCCGCTACTTGGGTTCTGAGTAACGACCCGCATAATGAATCTCTCTCGCCATCACGCACAAGGAAGCCCTATGACACAATCTGCTTCGTCGGCTCAAACTGAGGCCGAAACCAAAGACAGCGCTGACCCGTTGTCTCCCCCACCGAGTAATAAAAATGTCTCCAGCTTTTTAGCGGCTTTGTGGCCCTATCTATCTCGCTATAAGAAAGTCATGTTGGGGGCCGCTACGGCCTTAGTTATTACCGCAATGATGAGTTTATTGTTAGGGCAGGGCGTGCGACTGGTCATCGATGAAGGCATCGGTGCTGAATCGATGTCATCGCTAAATGCCATGCTTGGTGTGGTCATGATCATGGTCGTCGTCATGGCGGTAGGTACCTTTATAAGATTTTATTTAGTAACTTGGTTGGGCGAACGAATTTCAGCAGATATCCGCAATGATGTGTTTAAACACCTTGTACGTTTGCATCCAAGTTATTTCGAAGAGAACCAATCGGGTGAAATCATGTCTCGATTAACCACCGATACCACATTGCTGCAATCGATAATCGGTTCCAGTTTATCTTTTGCGTTACGCAACGCATTAACGGTGTCGGGCGGTCTTATCATGCTTTTTGTCACCAACTTAAAGTTAACCTCTGTTGTGCTGCTGGGTGTTCCTGCGGTCATTGTGCCTGCACTTTGGATGGGCAAACGCGTCCGTAATTTAAGCCGTGAAAGCCAAGACACTGTAGCCGATGTCGGTTCCTACGCAGGTGAAATTATCCGTCAGGTGAAAACGGTTCAATCCTATTCGCGTGAGCGCTTTGAAATAGACGCCTTTGGTCAAGAAGTAGATAAAGCCTTTAACGTCGCCAAAAAACGCATACTCACAAGGTCCACCTTATTAGCCATTGTCATTTTTCTTTCCTTTACCGCGATCGCTTCAATGGTTTGGGTCGGAGGTTACGATGTGATGAATGGCAATATGACGGCAGGTGAGTTAGCCGCCTTTGTGTTTTACGCTCTCATGGTTGCTTTCGGTGTCGCGGGTGTCTCGGAAGTTTATGGTGAAATCCAGCGCGCTGCAGGCGCAACCGAGCGTTTAATGGAGCTATTAGGCGAGCAGACCTTAATCACTGACCCGGAACAACCAGAATCGCTTCAAAAAGAGGTTAACCCTCATTTAGCGTTATCGGGCGTCACTTTTGCGTATCCGAGCCGATTGGATAAACCCTCACTCAATAACGTTTCGTTAGAAATTGCTCGTGGTGAAACTATTGCTTTGGTCGGACCGAGTGGCGCCGGGAAGTCGACCCTGTTTGAATTGCTGTTGCGATTTTATGACCCGCAACAAGGGCAAATAAATCTATTTGGTTCTAATATAAAAGACATTCGTTTAGAAGATTTACGCACCAATATGGCGTTGGTACCGCAACAACCCGTACTTTTTAGTAAAGACGTTTGGTATAACATTCGTTATGGCAAACCAGATGCAACGGATGAAGAAGTCATTAACGCGGCAAAAGCCGCATTTGCCTACGATTTTATAATGGAACTTCCAAATGGTTTTTCTAGCCACCTTGGGGAAAACGGTGTGCGGTTAAGTGGCGGGCAAAAACAACGCATCGTGATTGCGCGTGCCATTCTAAACGATCCGGAAATACTTTTATTGGATGAAGCGACCAGTGCATTAGATGCACAAAGTGAATATGAAGTTCAAAAAGCGCTCGATAGCCTTATGGAAAATAGAACGACGTTAATCATCGCGCATCGTTTAGCGACAGTCTTAGGGGCAGATCGAACAGTGGTGTTAGACAAAGGCACGGTTGTGGCCCAAGGCACGCATGATTCGTTGATTGAAACTTCAACCCTGTACAAGCGCTTAGCTGACTTACAATTTGGCGAAAGCTAAACAGTATTCCGTATAAGTCACTTTACTCGTTAAGGTGGCTTTAATAAGCTTTAACGTCTGTTCGGATCTTCATTCAAAAAAATTCAGAGGTATGTTGTGATCAAGGTTTTAGTAAACGGTGCAAATGGGCGCATGGGCTCGGAAGTGGTTAACGCCATTACCCACGATGCGCAATTAGAGTTAGTAGGGGCCATTGACCGCGACACCAATTTGGCCAGTGCTATTCAAGAATTATCCCCTCAAGTAGTGGTCGATTTCACCATTGCCTCAGCAGGTTTTGAAAATACCAAAACTATTATCAATGCTGGCGTGTGCCCTGTTGTTGGAACCAGTGGGTTTCAAGAAGCCCAAGTCAATGAATTAAAAGCGTTAGCTGCTGAGAAAGAACTAGGGGGTTTAATTGCCCCGAATTTTTCAGTGGGCGCTGTGTTAATGATGAAGTTTGCAGCCGAAGCGGCTAAATATTTGCCCGATGTCGAAGTCATTGAAGCACACAGTACGCAAAAGGAAGAAAGCCCTTCGGGTACTGCCTTAAGAACGGCCGAGATGATCGCCCAAGCTAGAACGCGTTCCGCAGAAAAGACCAGCGATAAAGAACTTATCGAAGGCGCTCGAGGCGCGACATTGCACGAAGTTCCGCTGCATTCTATTCGCCTACCAGGCGTCGTTGCGCAGCAAACAGTGATGTTTGGTGGCTTATCTGAGACATTAAAAATAGAGCATAATTCGCAACATCGCAGTTCGTTTATGCCGGGTGTTTGCTTAGCTTGTAAAAAGGTCGTCGATGAGCAAGAGCTGCATTATGGTTTAGAATACCTGCTATAACCTTAACCTAAGGCGCTTTCCTTGTTCTGGGTGAGCGCCTAATAGAGTCTGTTTTAACCTCATAACTTTCTACTTTAGTTTTTTCTAATATATGCTATTATCTCTCTCAGATTATCTATTAGAGCCGTGAGCGGCTATGTTTAAAGTAGGCCAATTGCTTGAATTAAACGTAGCTCGGCTATTTAAAGTGAGGATTTAGGGTGAAAGCATTAGAAAGAATTCAAGGCAGCGACCTTATGCAGGGCGTTATAGCCTTGGTAACCACTGGGCGATACGGTAAAAAGCTGCTCATTAGCGACATTAACGCCGCTATTATTGTAACGTTAATGCTTATACCGCAAAGTTTAGCCTATGCGTTAGTGGCCGGTTTGCCGCCGGAGGCCGGTTTGTATGCGTCTATTCTTCCACTAATAGCCTATGCGTTTTTTGGTACCAGTGCGGCATTGGCGGTTGGGCCGGTGGCGATTGTGAGTTTATTGACCGCCAATACCTTAATGCCAATAGCCGACGTCGGTACCGATGAATACATGCAGTTAGCATTGTTATTGGCCGCTATGGTTGGCGCTATGTACTTTATCATGGGCGTTTTCCGATTAGGGTTTATTACTCAGTTATTGAGTTACCCAGTGATGAAAGGCTTTATTACAGCCTCTTCTTTGTTGATTATTATTGGCCAAATAAAGCCGTTAACAGGCATTTATATGTCTCGTGGAAACCTAATAGAGCGTTTCCATACACTCGATCTAAGTACGTTCCACAGTGTATCGAGCATCATGGGTGTCAGTGCCATGTTGTTGCTATTTTGGACACGTTCAAAGCAAGGAATTGCGATCACAAACCGGCTCTTTGGCACTTTCGCAACTCTTTCCAGAAGATTGATTCCAATGTTGTTGATATTGGTAGCCGCCGTGTTAACTGCGTTATTGTCACTCGATACCAAAGGGGTTGCCACCGTTGGGCTATTGCCTAAAGGGTTACCCAGTTTGCAATTGCCAGTATTTGATCTCGGGCTGATCAGTCAACTGATGCTGCCTGCCTTTATCATCACCTTAATAGGGATGACAGAATCTATTGCGGTTGGTCAAACGCTAGGCGCAGTAAAGCGTCAGCGCATCAATCCGAATCGTGAATTACTTGGTTTAGGTGCGGCCAATATTGCGGCCGGATTTAGTGGTGGCTTCCCCGTGACCGGTGGTATGGCTCGTTCGGTGGTTAATGCCGACGCTGGTGCAGAAACCCCAATTGCGGGTGCGTTGACCGCCGTATTTTTAAGCTTAGGCATTTTGTTTTTAACGCCGTGGTTATCTTATATTCCTATTCCAGTTTTGGCAGCCACCATTATTGTCGCAGTGAGCCAGTTATTAGAGTTTCCATCGATGGCGACATTGCTTCGAATGAATCGTATTGATGGCGGTATCAGCTGGATCACAGCCATTTTAGTCTTGGTTTGGGAGGTTGAAGCGGGCTTGCTGGTAGGCGTTATTTTATCGGTATTGTCATTGTTAGCCAATCATCGTCAGCCTTATATGGCCGAGCTTGGGTTAATTCCCAATACCGAGCGATTCAAAAATATCAAGCATGCTCAAACAGAAACCTTGCCCAATACTTTATTACTTCGTGTTGACGAGAGCTTAACGTTTTTAAACGCCGGAGTAATTGAGCAAGCATTCTTGCAGCGCGTATCTGAAAACGATGAATTGAAAAACTTAGTCATCGTCGCCTCAGGTATTCACACTGTAGATGCCAGTGGTGCCAGTATGCTAAAACGGTTTTGCCAAGAAATGGATGCGGCTAATATCAAGCTATATTTAACCGATGTAAAGGTACCTTTAGCAAGAAAATTAAAAGCGTATGATGTGTTTAAGCGACGACCAGAAGCGATGGAGTATCCGACGATTGAGCTTTATAAAAAGCTTCAATCGTCGAATTAAGTTCGATTACTTAGTGTCGACCATCAGATCGGGCGATAAGTTTTCTAAAGCTTGAATGACATTTTCTAAAGTCTGATCTTCGGTTAATGCAAATTCAATCATGGCCTTAAAAATGACGCCGCCGCTCATCGAAGCGGGGGCGATTTTTGTTTGCAAATCTATGACGTTAGCGTGTTGACCGGCCAAAGCATCGGTCACTTCTCTCACGATACCAGGACGGTCGTTCCCGACCACCTCAATAACATGACCGGTGTTATGGCCTTCACCTGTTTCGCCCATTTCAATGGAAACATTTAAACCATCTTCTTTAAGGTTTTGAAGGGCTAATGAAAGTGCTTCAAAATTAGCTTCTGGCACTTCAACACGAACGATACCCGCAAATTTTCCAGCCATGGTAGCCAGGCGACTTTCCAGCCAGTTGCCCTGGTGAGCGGCAATTTCACGTGCTAAACGCTCGGCAATGCCGGTGCGGTCGTTCGCCATTATCGTCAGTATAAATTCCATCTTAGCTCTCCGAATAAGAATCAGTGGTTGGGCAGGCACAGAATAAGTTTCGGTCGCCCCAAACGTCGTCAATGCGGTTCACAAATGGCCAGAACTTATTTTCACCGACCCATTCTAATGGGAATGCGGCTTCTTTAATGGTGTAAGGACGATCCCAACCATTGATGAGATCGCTCTGACTGTGTGGGGCCCTAACCAATGGGTTGTTATCTGCAGGCCAGTGCCCGTCTTTCACTTGCTGAATTTCACCATGAATGGAAATCATCGCGTCGGCGAACCGATCGAGCTCGGCTTTCGATTCTGATTCGGTGGGTTCAACCATAAAGGTTCCCGGGACAGGGAAACTCATGGTCGGTGCGTGGAATCCGTAGTCCATCAATCGTTTAGCGATATCCACTTCACTGATGCCCGATTCTGCTTTTAGCGGGCGTAAATCTAGAATACATTCATGTGCTACACGGCCGTTTGGCGCGGTATACAAAATAGGGTAGTGCGCCTTTAAACGCTCAACTAAATAATTGGCATTTAAAATGGCCGTTTGAGTCGACGTTTTTAATCCGTTAGCCCCTAATAAACGAATGTACATCCATGAAATGGTCAAGATAGATGCGCTGCCGTAAGGTGCTGCCGAAACTGCGCCCATTAATGGATTAGCATTTTTAACTGGGTTAACCACGTGGCTTGGAAGATATGGCTCTAGATGTTTACGTACGCCGATCGGTCCCATACCCGGGCCACCACCGCCGTGTGGAATGGCAAAGGTTTTGTGCAAGTTCATGTGGGAAACATCTGCGCCAATATCAGCAGGACGCGTTAAACCAACTTGTGCGTTTAAGTTGGCCCCATCCATATACACTTGGCCACCGTGATCGTGCACCAGCTGACAAATTTCTTTAATACCTTCTTCATACACCCCGTGCGTCGACGGGTAAGTAATCATTAAACAGCACAGGTTATCCCCGGCTTGTTTAACTTTATCGGCCAAGTCTTCTTGATCGACATTGCCTTTAGAGTCGGTTTTAGTTACAACGACTTTTAGCCCCATCATTTGAGCTGAAGCTGGGTTAGTGCCATGTGCCGACTGAGGAATAATACAAATATCTCGATGACCTTCGCCAAGCGTTTCTTGGTATTTTCGAATCGCAAGTAGGCCCGCGTATTCACCTTGCGCACCCGAGTTTGGTTGCATGCTGACTGCGTCAAAACCTGTGATGCTCTTAAGCATGTTTTGTAATTCTTCAACAAGGGTTCGGTAACCGCGAGTTTGATTATAAGGCGCAAATGGGTGGATCTTGCCAAACTCCGGCCAAGTAACCGGAATCATCTGAGCCGTGGCGTTTAATTTCATCGTACAAGAACCTAAAGCAATCATGCTTTGGTTCAACGCTAAGTCGCGGCTTTCCAACTTTTTTAAATACCGCAACATGTCTGTTTCACTATGATGGCTATTGAACACAGGGTGCGTTAAAAAGCTGGATTGGCGTTCTAAAGATTCCGGTAAGAACGAGGTGTCTTGCTGATCTAAGTCATCGTCAATTTTTGTAGCGTTTAAATCGTGCTCACCTAAGAAAATATCAAATAATTCTTCGATATCTTCACGTGAAGTCGTCTCATCGACAGAAACACCCAGGTAACCATTTTTATCTTCACGCAGATTGATGTTCGCTGCGGACGCTCGTTCAACAATAATTTCGTGATTGTGAAGCGGGTCTATTGTTAAGGTGTCGAAAAAGTGGGAATTTAATACTCGAATACCCTTGGCGACTAACCCTTCCGATAAAATTCCAGTAAGGCGGTGTACGCGCTTTGCAATTCGCGTTAAGCCTTCAGGACCGTGGTAGACCGCGTAAAAACCAGCCATGTTTGCCAGTAATACTTGCGCCGTACAAATGTTGGAAGTCGCTTTCTCGCGACGAATATGTTGTTCACGAGTTTGCAACGCCATACGGTAGGCTGGTTTGTTGTTGGCATCTTTAGAAACACCAATGATACGGCCTGGTATGGTTCGCTTGTGCGTTTCTAGGGTCGCGAAAAAGGCCGCATGCGGACCTCCATAACCCATAGGAACACCAAAACGTTGGCTATTGCCGATGACAATGTCTGCGCCCATTTCACCGGGTGTTTTCAATAAACACAGCGCAAGCAAATCGGAAGCAACAATGCTCATGGCATTCTTTTCTTTTAACGCCTGAATAATTGGCTCTGGATCAGAAATATCACCATTGACGCCAGGGTATTGAATTAAAGCGGCGAAGACGTCTTCTTCAGAGGCTTTCGATATTGGACCTACTATAATGTCGTATCCGTAATATTCGGCACGAGTACGCAATACATCTAGCGTTTGAGGTAAAACATTTTCATCGACATAAAAGGCATTCGATTTGTTCTTTCGAACGGTTCGCTTTGCCATGGCCATTGCTTCGGCGGCTGCAGTTGCTTCATCTAACAAAGAAGCATTCGCCAGCTCCATGCCTGTTAAATCGATCACCATTTGCTGGTAATTGATTAAAGCTTCTAAGCGACCTTGGGCGATTTCAGGTTGGTAGGGCGTGTAAGCGGTATACCAACCCGGGTTTTCTAAAACATTTCGAAGGATGACATTTGGCACAAGCGTGTCGTAGTAGCCCATGCCAATGTAGTTTTTAAAGACCTTATTTTGCCCGGCAATAGCCTTAAGATAACTGATGGCTTCGTGCTCTGGCGTGGCATCTTCTAGTTGCAGTGCCCGATTGAGCTGAATATCGCGCGGGACAATTTCATTAGTTAATGCATCAATAGAAGGGGCGTTAACCAGTGACAGCATTTCTTGCTGTTGTTGCTTATCTGGCCCTACATGGCGGCGAATGAAGGCGTTACGATACTCTAGATCAGTCAAAGAAGTCATGGATTATCTCAATTGGTCTATTTAGGCGAGGAAAAGGATTCCTGCGGTATTCTATGGTCGGTTTCGTTAATGGGGCGACTAGAGCCTTTTAATAGGCTCGGTGTCGCCTTCAGAAACGGATTATTCGTTGTCTGCGCACTGATCCGCGTAAGACTCGGCATCCATCAGCTCATTAAGCTCTTCTGGATCGGTTATTTTGATTTTGAAAAACCAGCCGTTTTCATAAGCGTCTTCGTTTACCTGTTCAGGCGTATCTTCTAAGCTGCTGTTTACCGCCACAACGGTTCCAGTAACAGGCGTATAGATATCTGAAGCGGCTTTAACAGATTCAACAACAGCGATAGGATCGCCAGCTGTCACTTCAGCACCTTCCTCAGGCAACTCAACAAACACTACATCGCCTAGTTTCTCTTGAGCGAAATCTGAAATGCCTAACGTAAATACATCATCGCCATCTTCACGAAGCCATTCGTGGGAAGCGGCATATTTTAAATCTGCAGGGATATTGCTCATGTTGTATTCCTTATTAAATATGACAAATATTAATCAAATTGTTTTTTACCGTTGCGAACAAACGGCAAGGCGACAATACGTACTGGAACCATTTTACCGCGCATTTCCACAAAACAGGAATCTTTTAAGTCTTTAGGAATACGCGCCATCGCGATAGATTGAGACAAAGACGGAGAGAATGTGCCGCTGGTGATTTCTCCCACGGCAGGGCCGTCTTCTGTTGCATGAATAGCTTGATGTGAGCGCATAACACCGCGTCCCTCTAAAACTAACCCAGCCAGTTTCCCGTATTGACCCTTTTCTTTAATGGTCTCAAGTACTTTGCGGCCATTAAACGAGCGATCGTTCGGTTCCCAAGCAATGGTCCAACCCATAGCCGATTCTAAAGGATGCTTTGTCTCATCCATGTCGTTGCCATATAAGTTCATGCCAGCTTCTAAGCGCAAAGTATCACGAGCGCCTAAACCGGTGGGCTTAACACCTGCTTTCAGTAAATCTTGCCAAAACGAGACAATATGTTCATGCGGCACCATAATTTCTAAACCGTCTTCACCGGTGTAGCCTGTGCGTGCAAAGAACCAATTGTTATGAGGCAAACCTTGGAATGGCGTGAGAGATTCGACAGTAGCAGCGGCATCGGTTGGTAACACACTTAACGTTTTTTCAATCGCTTTAGGGCCTTGAACTGCGACCATCGATAAATCATCACGCTCGGTCAGTGCCGCTTCAAAATTAACGATTTCTTTGTTCATCCAGGCGAGGTCTTTTTCACGAGTGGCGCAGTTGACTACTGTACGAAAGCCGTCTTTCATGCGGTAAACGATAAGATCATCAATGACGCCGCCTTCGTTATTTAACATTCCGGTATATAAAGCTTTGCCTTCGGATTTGAGCTTCGCGACATCATTTGCAAGCAGCTTCTGTAAAAACGCCTTAGCCTCGTCACCCGTAACATCAACAATAGTCATGTGAGAAACATCGAAGATTCCAGCGTCTTCGCGCACCGCTTCATGCTCTTTAATTTGAGAGCCATAGTTGATGGGCATGTCCCAGCCACCAAAATCGACCATTTTTGCACCAGCATCAAGGTGCGCCTGATAAAGAGACGTTTTCATTGCCATGGTTGAGCCTTTGTTAGGAGTTATTTTTTGCGGGAAGGCTACCGTAAATTACCCTGCTTGTCATTCGCAAAGCAATATCCTGTTCAGGCGGACAGGTGTCTAGAAGTTATTACACATTTTTCAAAGGGTGCGATTACGCGTTTCAGCCGCCGGATCGATGAAAATTCGCTCAGCCCGCATCATGCGAATCAGCAATAAGGATGAATGAATCGCCGCGTCCTGGGCCGATTGGGTGAGTTCATCAAGAGCTTGGTTTTGCGTATTTAAATCGCTAAATGCAAACTCGATCAACTCTTCGGTGCTGAGCAGGTTTTTACCTAAAATGATGGTGGCCATGATTAATATCTCATTGATTGACTAGGTACTTCGAAGTTATCGGCCAAGGATGGGTTTGGTTTAATAAAAAACCTGTGATCAAGCACCCAATTCAGTATTTTTTTCAGGCCGTTCATGGCAAATGGGTAGGCGAATCTCAAAAACACTGCCTAGCCCAAATTCTGACTCAACGCTTAATTGTCCAGAATGGTGAGTACTGATGATGAAATAACATACCGATAACCCTAAACCGGTACCCACGCCCACTTCTTTGGTGGTAAAGAAGGGTTCAAAAACCTTTTTACGGGTATTGGGCGTCATACCGATGCCATTATCGCTAATACTTATCAAGCAGTAGTCGTTCTCGATGCTTTGATGAATATTAATAACCCCTTCATCAATATCATTTAAGGTTTGTTTGCGCTCGGCAATGGCGTGAGAGGCATTTTTGATGAGATTTAAAATAACTTGTTCGAGTTCAGTGAAAACACCCGAAACCCAAACTTCAGGCGCTAAGAAATCTTGATCTATGTTCATTTCAAAATTGCCTTTAATGCTATATAGCTTGTCATCGGTAAGGGCTATGTTTATAGCATTCTCGAGAATGTCGATGATCATACAAGGAGACAGGCTAACATCATTGCTACGGCTAAACTGAAGCATATTAGTGACAAGTTTAGACGCACGTACACCCGACTCCGTAATGTTATTTAAAAAAGCGGTGACTTTTCGCTTTTTCAGATACTCATGCATTCGATTTAAGTCGAGATCATTTTCTTTGGCTTGTTTTTGATTGGCCTCCAAATTTGGGTCAATGCGTCGGGCAATATTTTGAGCGTTTTGTACGATCGCCGAAAGCGGATTGTTAATTTCATGAGCCATACCCGATGCCATTCCACCTAAAGACATCACCTTGTCGCTGTGGATCATGATTTCTTCCATGCGGAACTTCTCCGTCACGTCATCAATGCGTATGACCGCATCGTTGCTGTTTGATTGCTGAAGTGGGTAAACGACAATGTCGAGCAAATAAGTTTTATGGTTTTTCACATACTCCACATTGCGCAGCGTTTTGGTCCGTTTAGTGACAATAGATTCTTGCAACCAATCGATGTGGCTTTCCATATAGGGAAAGGCTGCGACTAAATGTTCGCCCTTTGCATCACTGCTAGAAGTTGCCGTTAAGTGAGTAGCCTCAACGTTCCATTGGGTCACGATCAACGATTGGTCGATGGCGATTATGGCTGAGGGCATGGAATTAATGATGCTGTTTAAAAATTGTTGAAACTCAGTTAGTTTGGTTTCGATACGTTTTCTAACTTGCACTTCGAGTTCCAGTTTTCGATTGCTGGATCTCATTTCTGCAGCGTAGGCATTGGCTTGCTGGTGGGCTAAAGCCGAACGGTCTCGTTCAGCAATAATTATTTCTTTTCGGCTTTGTATGCCATCGATTAAATCATTCAGTGCATTAACTAAATCACCCAGTTCGTCATCTTGTGTGCGTTTCGCTCGTACCGGTGAGCCAGTGGTTTGCGTGAGCTCTTTTGTCACGGCAATGAGGTGTCGAATGGGTTTTAAAACCAACCAACGAAAATAATAATGCAACCCAAATATCACACAAATAATCATGACCCATTGTAAGGTCACCTGAGCGGTTGGTGACATCCATTGGTTGGTGTGAATGAGCGCTGTTATCGTCGAAACCAATAGAATCACTATGACATAGCTAATCATTAACTTGTGGCTTAGCGAGCGAATAGGGCGCATGTTAGTCCTCCGAGCACTGCATTTGCAGTGCGTCTATTTTTTGGTACCAATACTCAATTGTTGGTATTTCTATGGCGTGCTTCTGGGCTCGGTTAAGTAAAAAGCCTAGTATAAATTCAAGTTCGGTGGGCCGTTTGTAGTGGAAATCACGGTTCATTGAAGAATAGTTTTGAGCCGTCAGCTCTATGACTTCATTCACAGTGTTTATCAATGGAGTCGGTAAGCTTTGCCTCTCTTTTAGAGCGACTTGCTCAATTTCCTTACACATTTTGTCGATAGTAGATTGGTATTGGCTTTTTAATAATTCGCCATTTTTAACTTGGTAAAAGGCGGTTAACGGATTGACGATGGCATTTATCGCGAGCTTTTTCCAAAGCGCAGATTCAATATTGGCTTCTTTATAAAACGAAAGGTTACCTGGCCAAGAGGTAATGGTTTCTAGCCAAGCTGCTGATTGTGGCGCAACCTGGTGTGGATACCCTAAAAACGTTTGACCAAAAGCCGTCTGCTGGAACAAACCATTCGACGCTTTAAACGCTGCGTTGGTTGTCATGCCGTAAATGATTCGGCCAGGAAATTTCTTGTTCAAGGCTTGCTGAGGGCCTAAACCGTTATGTAGCAAAATAGCCTGTGCATTGTTGTGTAAGGTTAAAAGTTTGGAGGTAGTTTGCTCGCTATGGTTAGCTTTACTGCACACCCAGATCAGGTCAATGGGTTGTTGGGGGTTGTCTAACAGTTGCCAATTTAGCGGAACGGACTCTTTTGATAAGACTTCATTGGCCAAAGACATCGCAGGTTTATGAGGGTGGACCCAAACCGTCGAGTGGGCTTGAATATGCGCGCACAATAGGCTGCCAATGGCGCCAGGCCCAACAATTAAACTGTGAATGGTTTGTTTCATAACGATGCAATGACAAATAATATCAGAGCATCGTACCGAAATTTACGCTCGTGCAATAGTTAGGCGTACGATATTTCGTCATCTTCCCAGAAAAATACCGAATGTCCTTCAACGAGATTGTTCAATCTATCGAGAGCTTGCGCTAAAAAGCTGCTGGCATCGGCGGGTGTCGCTGTAGATGAATCAACAATATCGTATTGTAGGGTGCCTTTTAGGTGATGATAATCGCCACCAACCGGATAAGCCTTCACAAAAAGGCTGTCCTGTACTCTACGAACGAGTGCTTGGGTAATAAACGAAGGCTCATGACCATATAGCGCAATTGCAAAGGTAGATTCATTAATACGGGCGACATCATCTAGGGGTCTAGCCACATCTTGTAGGCGTTTACCAATCAGTTTTAGTAGATGGTTTGAATCTTTACGGTCTTTAAGCTTTCGAATCGACTCAAAGTTATCGATACGGCATAAAAGTAACCCTAAATGCCCGGAACGACCTTTGTGCTGCTTTAAATAGCGAGAAAGCTGATGCTCTAGGAACTTTAAGTTTCCGACGCCGGTTGTTGGGTCTGTTCTATTGAGTATCGATAACTTTTTATATTGTTCTTTAATTTTACGCTCGCGTTGCAGAAGGCTGTTTTGCACCTGCGAAATACGTTGAGCGGCATAAATTCTAGGTAAAAGCTGATTTTTAAGTGATGTTTTACCAATAAAATCATCGACGCCGCTGGCAAACGCTTCTTTTAAATCAGTCGTTTCTTCTTTGGCTGTCAGTAACATAATGTAGGTGAATTCGTTTTTACGGCGATTAAGCTCGCGTACTAGCTGGGTAAGGGCAAGCCCATCCATGCCAGGCATAAGCCAGTCGGCCAATAAAATATCGGCATTACGTTCTTTTAACATAGAAATGGCATCGATTGCGTTATCGGCAATACGAATGTCGGTGAAACCGGTTGCGTCGAGATACTTCTTAACTACTGCGCTGCTAAATTTAGTATCATCAACGATCATGATTGACGCTGTTAATGCTTGCATATCCTTTGCCCGCTATAAGAGTAGAATCGTTGAATGAGTATAAATTGATCGAGCGATTGTCACAATCTTATGGTCGCATTTAATAGGCTAGTGAGTCTATTTGAGAAATTACCTACACGATTTGATCAAAAAACAATCAATTATCGCCGCTTCGGGAAGTTTTTTTCATAATTTATAAAAAATTTTAACCGCAGGCGTTGAAATGATAACCCATACCCCCATTTATCGTTTGCATCTGATGTAACACTCATATTTAGAGTATTACTTTTAACAATAACACTCCCAACATTGTAATTTAGGAGATCTATAGATGAATATTCGTCCTTTGCATGATCGCGTCGTGGTACGTCGCAAGGAAGAAGAGCAACAAACTGCGGGCGGTATCCTTTTGCCAGGTTCTGCTAAAGAAAAGCCTTCTCAAGGCGAAGTATTGGCAGTAGGTAATGGTCGAGTTCTAGATAATGGCGACGTTCGCGCGTTAGACGTTAAAGTCGGCGATACAGTAGTTTTTGGCCAATATTCTGGCAATGCTGTAAAGGTTGATGGCGAAGAGCTATTAATCATGAACGAAAACGATATTTTCGGCGTTATCGAATAAGTCATTCATTCATCCAATTGATTTTTTAAAGGTAAGTTATTATGGCTGCTAAAGAAGTACAATTTGGCCTATCGGCTCGCGATAAAATGCAAAATGGCGTTAACCTATTGGCTGACGCTGTAAAAGTAACATTAGGCCCTAAAGGACGTAATGTTGTTCTAGATAAATCTTTTGGTGCACCGGTTGTGACCAAAGATGGTGTGTCTGTAGCGAAAGAGATCGAACTTGAAGATAAGTTCGAGAACATGGGCGCACAGATGGTTAAAGAAGTTGCCTCTAAAGCAAACGATGAAGCAGGTGACGGAACCACAACGGCTACTGTTCTTGCTCAAGCATTCGTAAACGAAGGCTTAAAGTCGGTTGCTGCGGGCATGAACCCAATGGATCTTAAACGCGGCATCGATAAAGCAGCTGCGGCAGTCGTGGAAGAGTTAGCTAAGCTTTCTATCCCATGCACCGATGCAAAATCTGTTGCTCAAGTAGGTACTATTTCTGCAAACTCAGATGCCACCATTGGTAAGTTAATTGCCGACGCTATGGAGCGAGTAGGCAAAGAAGGCGTGATTACTGTTGAAGAAGGCAGTGGTTTTGTCGATGAGTTAGAAGTGGTTGAAGGTATGCAGTTTGATCGCGGTTACCTATCTCCATACTTCGTAACAAACCAAGACACTATGACGGCAGAGCAAGAAAACCCATACATCTTGTTGGTCGACAAAAAAATCTCAAACATTCGTGATTTGATTCCAATTTTAGAAGCTGTTTCTAAGTCGGGTCGTCCATTGTTCATCATTGCTGAAGACATCGAAGGCGAAGCCTTAGCTACTTTGGTTGTGAACAATATGCGCGGTACGGTTAAAGTTGCCGGTGCTAAAGCGCCTGGTTTTGGCGATCGTCGTAAAGCGATGCTACAAGACTTAGCTATCTTAACGGGTGGTACGGTAATTTCTGAAGAAATCGGCCTAAGCCTAGAAACGACCACTCTTGAGCACTTAGGTTCTGCTAAGCGTGTTACTTCTACTAAAGAAGTGACCGTTGTTGTTGATGGTGCTGGAGAAGAAGCTGACATTCAAGCACGTGTTGATCAGATCCGTTCAGAAATCGAGCAATCTACTTCTGAGTACGACAAAGAAAAACTTCAAGAGCGTGTTGCTAAATTAGCAGGCGGTGTAGCTGTACTTAAAGTAGGTGCTGCTACTGAAGTTGAAATGAAAGAGAAGAAAGCTCGTGTAGACGACGCGCTTCATGCTACTCGCGCAGCGGTTGAAGAAGGTGTTGTAGCCGGTGGTGGTGTTGCTTTGGTTCGTGCATTAAGCAACATTGGAAACCTAACGGGCGACAACGAAGACCAAAACGTAGGTATCGCTCTAGCGCTACGTGCAATGGAAGCGCCGCTTCGTCAAATCGTTCGTAACGCCGGTGAAGAAGCTTCTGTTGTATTGAACGAAGTGAAAAAAGGTTCTGGTAACTTTGGTTACAACGCAGCAACAGGCGAGTACCTAGACATGATTGAAGCAGGTATTATCGACCCAGCTAAAGTAACGCGTACAGCGCTACAAGCTGCGGCATCGGTTGCTGGCTTAATGATCACGACAGAAGCCATGATTGCTGATAAGCCATCTGACGGTGCAGGCGCACCAGCTATGCCTGATATGGGCGGCATGGGTGGTATGGGCGGCATGATGTAAGCGAAAAGTCGCTGACATTGTCTTCCTAGACAGACATAACCCGCAAACGTAAAGTTTGCGGGTTTTTTTATGCCATATTTTTAAGCGAACACCATTCCAATATAAAATCAAGTTTGTACTTTTAAGCTCAAATGCCCACGTATGCGGCATGTAAAACGTTTGTTTACAGAAAAGCGGTCGGTTAGACTGATGCCAATAACAATTAATCTTAGGCGCTTACCGTCGGTTCATGAAATACCTAAATTTTAAATATATTCTACTTTTCGTTGTTGCTTATATTATTGCGCTGGCGGCTTTGTTTCCTGTCCGATGGGTCATCCCTTCAGTTTCGCCTATGTTGGCTTCTGTAGGTTTATCGGTCAATCAGGTCGATGGCAGTATTTGGCTAGGAAAGGCGTTTGTTAAGCATAAACAGTTAGGTGACATCAACCTGCAATGGCAAGCAAAGCCGTTGCATTTGTTCCGTTTGGCTTTGCCTATGCAGATTGAAGCTACTGGACGATATTTTGATGTGAAAGCGCTAGTTGCCCCTTCGGTGTTTGGTATCAGAGTCAGTGATGTTACCGGTTATGTTGATGAGCAAGCGGTGCAGCCATTTTTACAGCCTTATCGGGTAACGTTGCAAGGTCGTTTACAGCTAGATGGCATCGCTGCCGAAAGTTCATGGAAATATGAGCTCGGAGAAGCTTCGGGCCAACTGACCTATTCGGGTGGGCCTATTCGTATTCCGGTTGGACGATCGATAGAAACCTACGAAGTACCGACCATGCTTGGCGAACTTAGCAGTAATGAAAAGCAATGGCAGTTGCAAATAAACAGTACCGATCAACAAACTTTTATTGATGTAAATTTAGAGCGATCTGGCCTAGCCACATTATCGGTTAAGCGTACCTTGGCTGAAGTGATGGATATTCCTCTGCCTGCCGGTGGGCGATCGCTCTTTGATGTCTCTCAGCAGGTGTTTTAATGGATATCCTCAATCAAGCGCTCTCAATTTGGCTAAAGTTACAGCGATATGTCATTGCGCTATTAGTCGTACTGAGTGCTGTATGGTCTGCCCAAATCACGTGGCTTTTACTAGAGCCAAATATTCAAATATCCGCCCCTAGAGTGCTGCCCGCAGTGAACGCTAATGATAATTCAAATGGTGTAAATTGGGCAGAAATAGGGGATCAAGCCGCCAGTAGAGAGTTTTTCGGCGAAGTTGTTATCGAAGAGACCACAGAGGTAGAGGAATTAGACGCACCTGAAACGAGTTTAGACCTAACTTTGCACGCCGTGATGGCTCAAGGCGATGGTAAAGGGTTTGCGATTATAGGCCAGCGCAATGGTTCTGGCGAAGTGTTCAGCGTCGAAGAAGATATCTTTGGGCAGGCGAAACTGACTAAGGTTTTTGCCGATAGAGTAATTCTGGATCGAAACGGGCGCTTAGAAACCCTTCGCTATGAGCAAATAGCTTCCGAGGGCTTACTGCAACCTGTTTCGACTATTGCGAAAAGCAGCGGAACGGCCGATAGTTTTCAAGAAGCTTTACAGCAAGCGAATCAAGCGGTAGCAACAGGTGGCGATTTGCAAAGCCAAGTGCAAGGAATGGTGGCTTATGTGGCTCAGCGTGCAAATACCGACCCAGAAGCGTTCATTAATGAAATGGGTTTACAGCCAACCGAAGGTGGATACCAAGTCACTCGGCAAGCCAGACAGTTGCAAATGGTTGGCTTGCGCCCAGGCGATATTGTAACCGCGGTGAACGATTCACCTGTTGGCAACATCCAAAACGATCAAGTGCTTCTGAACCAATTTTTACAGACTGGCGGTGAATTGAAAATTCAAATTCGTCGTGGTTCTCGTTCTTTTACCATTTACCAGTCGATACCGACTTTTTAATTAAGGAAACAACGGATGAATGTGTTGAATCAACTTCGTCATGTGATTGCGCTTTTAATGATAAGCGCAGCGGTGTTTGCCTACAGTGCAGATGACGCCAAATTTACCCTCAGTATGCAAGATGCTGAAATAAAAGAGGTGATTGATCTTGTTGCAAAGGTGACAGGAAAAGTCTTCATTATTGATCCGCGAGTTCGTGGCAAAGTAACGGTTATCTCTGAAAAACAGATGACAGAAGACCAAATTTACGAAGTATTCCTGGCGACATTAGAAGTGTATGGCTTTTCTGCTGTCGATACTGGTGATGTGATTAAAATTATCGGCCAAGCTGATATTAAATCGGCAGGGATAGAAGTAGTAACGCAAGAGGGGGAAACCGGCGAAAAAATCATTACGCGAGTGTTCCCAATTCAAAATGCTTCTGCCATGGAATTGGTGCCAATTTTACGCCCAATGGTGGCAAACTATGGTCATTTGGCCGGAGTGCCATCTGCTAATGTTTTAATAGTAGCCGACCGAGCCACCAATATTGAGCGAATGGCTGAGATAGTTAAGCTGCTGGATAAAGCTGGAAGCGAAGAGATTGAAGTTGTCAATCTAGAGCATGCATGGGTGGGCGGTATGATCACCTTATTAGAACGCATTTCCCCGTCAGCCGTGGCCGGTGGAGCACAAGGCAGAGCCACTTCTTCACGAGAAGTGCAGCTTGTGGGGGATGAACGCAGCAATCGAATAATAGTTAAAGGTGAAACCGAAGCGAGGGCACAAATTGTCGAGCTGATTAAAAAACTTGATACTCCCGCACAAGACAACGCCTCCTTCAAAGTAATCTTTTTAAATAATGCCGATGCAAAGAAAATGGCTGAAATTCTCAAAGGTGTTTCAGCGGCTTCGGCAACGGGCAGCAGTCCAGATGCGCCACCATCGCAGCCAGTGTCTATTTTGGCTGATGAGGAACAAAACGCGCTGATTGTTCGAGCTGAACCATCAGAGTTAGTTGAATTAGAGCAATTAATTTCACAGTTGGATATTCCGCGCGAACAGGTGTTAATTGAAGCTGCGATTGTTGAGATTACCGGCAATAACACCGATGTTTTAGGCGTGCAGTGGGCTACTAACCCAGAATTGACCAGCGATGGCGTTCCTTTTGTATCATCAACTTTTTCGGAAACTGGCTTAAAACTGGGCGATGCAGCTAGTAGTGTTGCCACAGGCGGGGTAGGTGCTATCGCCAACTTACCCACTGGGGCGCTAATTGGAATCGCTGACCCATTTGGGGATCCGGCCTCATTTGGAGCGATTATTCAAGCCATTGAGTCTCAAAGTAATACTAACTTGTTATCCACCCCTAGCGTAATGACCCTAGATAACAGTGAAGCCTTTATTACAGTGGGTAGCTCGGTGCCGTTTAAAACCGGTGGCGAGTCGGCAGAGAACCCATTTTCAATAAACCGCCAAGATGTGGGTACAACCTTGTCCGTTGTGCCTCATATCCAGCAAAATGGGGCCATTCGTTTAGAGGTAGATCAAACCGTTGAATCGGTGAATGAAGATAATGGCTTTGGCGCGGTCGATGTTGTAACCAATAAGCGTCAGGTGCAAACCGAAGTGTTGGTAAATGATGGTGCTACCATTGTCTTAGGCGGGTTAATCTCTGATCGCGTTACAGAAACGGAAAGCCGAGTCCCTATTTTAGGTAAAATTCCGATTTTGGGGGTGCTATTTAAGTCTACTAAAACAGTAAAAGAAAAGACTAACTTGTTAATTATTTTGCGACCAACCATCGTGTCTAGCAATACCAATGCACTGCGTGAAAGCCGATTGCAAGGTATATGGGAGTTGCGCATACAAACTATGGATGGCCAAAAAGAACTTGTTGAGCCGAGTTTGGACAATATTTTTGACGGCAACTATTTCGAAGGGGCGCCTCAAGAATCTAAATAGCGTATCGAAATGTTTACAAAAGTAGAGGTTTTTTGAAATCGAGTTTCTAGCTAGCTGAGGTTTACACCCATGCTAAAAAGACTATCATAGCGCCCGATTTTGACTCTCTTGCATTAAATTGCTTGGCTCTACAACCTCCTTGGTTGTGGAGCTTTTTTTTGCCCAAAATAAATCAAACTCCGCAACAATCTCCTGCAAATATTATAGTTTCTACCACTTCTAGGCTGTGGTACAACTACGTTCAGTGAATTTTGAAAGGGCATTTGAATGACTGTAATACCAGAAACTCTGCGGGAAAATGTTCGCTTACTGGGTGAACTGCTAGGCAATACCCTCCAATCCTATAACGGTGATGATATTTACCATAAGGTCGAAGAAATTCGCCAAAAAGGCAAAGAGCTCACCGAAGACACAGGTGATGCATCTGGATTAATTCAGGTGTTGTCTGATTTAAAAGACGAAGAAATACTGCCAATTGTTCGGTCGTTTAATCAGTTTCTTAATTTAGCCAATATTGCTGAACAGCAGTATTTTTCTTCTTCTGAAGCAGTTCGTAACGATGTATTAGAAGAGACAATCAGTAATTTAGCCTCAAAACAATCAAAAACCGCCATTGTCGAGGCCTTGAAAACACTCGATATTGAGCTCGTCCTTACAGCTCACCCAACCGAAGTTACCCGCCGTACGCTTATACGAAAATATGAACGTATTTCTAAGGTACTGCGTGAGCGCAGCCGAAATGATCTTTTTAATTACGAAAAAGATCAATTAAACAGTCAATTAAAGCGCACCATTGATGAAATTTGGCACACAGATGAGGTACGAGATGAGCGCCCAACTGCTGTAGATGAAGCGAAATGGGGGTTTGCGGTGATAGAAAACTCACTGTGGAGTGCCGTACCCGATTTTCTGCGTGAATTGGATGCCATTACCTTGCGAGCAACAGGTGAGAGCATTGGTATAGATCATTGCCCATTCCATTTTTACTCCTGGATGGGAGGGGATCGCGATGGAAACCCAAACGTTACGCATAGTGTCACTCGTGAGGTTATTCTATTAGGGCGATGGATGGCCGCCGATTTATATCTTCGCGATATTACCGAATTGCGAGCGCGCTTAAGCATGGAAGTGGCCAGCGAGCATTTCAATGAACATTGGGGTGAGCAAGCTAAAACGCCTTACCGTACTTGCATGAAGCGATTACAAGATAAGCTGCAAAACACCCGAGATTGGGCGGAGCAGACTTTGGCCGGCGAAGTGGCTGCTACAGAGCGCCCTTTAAGTACCAAACAGGAATTATTAGCGCCTTTAATGGCCTGCTATGAGTCTTTGTGCGCCGTAGGGTTGGAGCGCATCGCCAATGGAGAGTTATTAGACACCATAAGAAGGGTGCATTGTTTTGGCATAAGTTTGGTTCCGTTGGATGTTCGCCAAGACAGCGAACGCCATTTACTTGCGATAGACGAAATTACTCAATACATCGGTTTAGGGTCTTATGCACAGTGGAGTGAGCCCGAAAAACAAAACTTTTTAGTGCAGCAACTCGACAGTAAGCGCCCGCTGGTTCCTCGTAAGTGGCAACCTTCGGCTGATACCCGTGAGGTACTAGATACTTGTTTTGAAATTGCTCGCCAACCCAAAGAGACACTGTCTCACTACATAATATCGATGGCAAAACAGCCTTCCGATGTATTGGCTGTTGCGCTGTTGCTCCGAGAGTGTGGTGTTGAATGGAATGTACCAATAGTTCCGCTTTTCGAAACGCTCGATGATCTGGACCGAGCGCCTAAAGTTATGTCTCAGCTTTGGCAAAACCAATGGTATCAGAATTATATAAACCAACAACAAACCGTCATGATTGGTTATTCCGATTCTGCCAAAGACGCCGGAAAAATAACTGCCACGTGGGCTCAATATAAAGCCCAAGAAACATTGGTTCAGTTGGCACAAGATAATGACGTCACGCTTATGCTTTTCCACGGGCGAGGAGGCACCATCGGTCGAGGCGGTGGCCCGGTTGAAAAGGCCATGGCATCGCAGCCTCCAGGCTCTGTTCCTGGTCGCATTCGGGTGACCGAACAAGGTGAAATGATTCGATACAAGTTCGGCTTACCGAGAGTAGCGATTCGGTCGCTGGCGGTCTACGTTGCTGCAACGTTAAGAGCAACACTAGACCCTCATGCAGCGCCAAAGCCTGAGTGGCGTGAGCTAATAGAGCAAATGTCATCTGAAAGCTTGCAGCGCTACCGCGCCGTCGTGCGTGAAGACGAGCGGTTTGTTCCATATTTTAGATCGCTCACACCCGAACAAGAGTTAGGAAAACTAGCACTCGGCAGTCGGCCTGCAAAGCGGAAAGCTACCGGAGGTATAGAAAGCCTACGAGCCATTCCGTGGGTATTTGCTTGGATGCAGGTTCGCTTAAACCTCCCGGCTTGGCTGGGCGCGCCGCAAGCTTTAGAGTTCGCGTCGAAAGAACACCCAGCCGTTCTTAAAGAAATGGTTGAGCAATGGCCATTTTTTACCAGCTACCTAGATTTGTTAGAAATGGTCATTGGTAAAGCCGATACCGCAATAGCGGCCTATTACGAGCAGCAATTGGTGAGTGAAGAAAACCGCAGCCTTGGAGAAGTATTAAGAGCCGACTTAAAGCGCTGTGAGTCAGTCTTAAACAGCATTAAAGGGCAGTCTTCCATATTGGAGTCGGATCCTTTGTTAAAGCAGTCGATCGACGTAAGAAGCCCCTACACTGCGCCTTTAAATTATTTACAGGCCGAACTACTTAAGCGGGATAGAAACGCCACAAACCTTAGCCCAGAGTTAGAGCAAGCTTTAAAGGTAACTATGGCGGGCATATCAGCGGGAATGCGTAATACAGGCTAGCTACGACTAAAATATGCTGTAGTTATAGCCAGCTATTCACCAATTGATGGTTGTATATCGCTATATCCAAGGGTAGAGTAGCGGATCGAAATTTATAGTCAGTGTACATCCTATAATTAGGGCGTTTTTTGTACACTAAACATTAGTGATTATAGGAGTACGTGATTGATGCGTATTATTTTGCTCGGAGCACCGGGTGCCGGTAAGGGTACACAAGCTCAGTTTATTTGTGAAAAGTATGATATTCCACAAATTTCAACAGGCGACATGCTGCGTGCTGCGGTGAAAGCGGGTACACCTTTAGGCGTTCAAGCTAAAGAAATTATGGATCAAGGCGGCTTGGTATCTGACGATATCATCATCGGCCTGATCAAAGAGCGAATCAAAGATGCCGACTGCGCAAATGGTTGCTTGTTCGATGGCTTCCCACGTACGATTCCTCAAGCCGATGCTTTAAAAACGCAGGGTATCGATATCGATGCCGTCATTAACTTCGATGTTGCAGACGCTGAAATTATTGCTCGTTTAAGCGGTCGTCGAGTGCACCCTGCATCTGGCCGTGTATATCATGTAAAGCATAATCCGCCTGCTAAAGACGGTGTGGATGACGAAACCGGTGAAGCACTTGTTCAGCGTGAAGATGATAAAGAAGAAACGGTTAAGAAGCGCTTAGAGATATACCATGAGCAAACGAAACCACTCGTCGATTATTACAGCAAATGGGCACAAGAAAGCCCTGAATCAGCGCCTAAATATGTTTATATTGAAGGAGTTGGTAGCGTAGATGATATTAAAGCTAAGGTAATTTCTGCGCTTTAAGCTATTGCCAAGCTAAAATTGGAAGGCATTGAATATTGTATTCAATGCCTTTTTTTATGCGTTTAATTCAGCCTGAAAAACCCATTAAGATTTAAATTGTTGCGATTGGTCTTCTAAAGCCAAGGTAGATTGATTTAAGCGAACCATCGCCTCAGCCGTCAAGTTGGCCTTATCAGCAATATCGACTAATAACATGGAAATTTTTGAAACCGATGCATCAATTGCACTGGTTGCATCTGTTTGTTCTTGAGTGGATTGAGATATTTGTTCGTTCATTTGCTGAATATCAACCATAGAATGGTGCAAGCTATCGATAGATGAACGTGCAGAATCTGAAAACGATCTCGCAGCTTCAGCAGAGCTACTGGCATTATTGACGGCCTCGACAGTGGTTTGAACTTCTTTTGTGAACTCCTCAACCATGACCTTAATTTCAGCCGTACTTTGGTCGGTGCGTTGCGCCAGTGTTCTCACTTCATCGGCCACTACGGCAAAACCGCGACCTTGTTCACCAGCACGGGCCGCTTCAATCGCGGCGTTCAAAGCCAATAAATTGGTCTGTTCAGAAATGCCCTGAATTGCATCCACAACACTGTAAATTTGTTCCGTTTTAGTGGCTAACTCAGACAATCGGCGGCTGGCCTGTGTGAGTTGATCATTTAAAGCCATAACTTGTTCGCTGCTGTGTTGAACTTGTTGTTCACTGGACTCACACAGTGCGTTCCCTTCACTAGCGGCACTTGCGGCACTTGAGGTGATGCTATTAATACCGCTGACAGATGCCGTCATCTCGTTAATGGCGGTAGCAACGGAATCTACTTCAACATTGAGATTGGCTAAGGCATCCCGCACTTCTTGATTATTGTGCGTTTGCGTGTCGGTTTCGGAGGCAATGGAACTGGCGCTTGTACGAACACTATCGACCATGTCGCGGAAACTCTCTAGCATGCTATTGATGCTGTGAGAAATTATGCCTATGTCATCACGACGGCTTTCGTCCATCACTATGGTTAAATCGGCGTGTTGGCTAATGGCTTCAATTTTACCGCGCAATTGGTTAAGCGGGTTGATAATCGAGCGGCTCAGTAATACCCCAACCAAAATCGATAAAACAGTAATAACTAGCAGAATAATCATTACTTGGCTTTCCCGAGACTGAACTTCTGCAACGGTATCTCTATTGCTTTGTACCACTTGATTCACAGAGTCGGCAATGTCACGGCCAGATTGCTCAACAGCCGCGACAGAGGTTTCTAAAGCGCCTAAACTCTCATTGACCACGGCCTGTGCTTCTTCTACAACTTCATTGGCAATGTAAATAGACACCTCCAATACCGATGTCATCGTAATGACCTGGTTTTGGCTTGCAGAAACAATGCTGCGCCCGTATCTATTTTCCTCATTCCTAAACGCTTCAATGGCTCTGGTCACGCTGTCATTAAAATCGCTTAAATCGAGTAAAAATAAATCAATAGATTCACCCAGCTCTTCATCCACCTCTTGAATTACTTTTACGGCCTCAATAAGTTCTTTTTCAGCGGCATCACCATTTTTAATATCATCATTGGAAAGCGATGACGTCGAGGCTAAGCGCCAAAATAGGAATTTCGGGTATACTTGATAGACTTGCAACACGGCGCTTTGAAGGTCAAGCGCGGCCTGTTGGGTTTTAATGGCATTTTGCTGGTTGGTTAATTCTACTCGTTGCTCTTGGAAGCGTTGATTTTGTTCCGATAGGGTAACTTGCTGTTGGTCGACAATCGTTTTTTGCTTATCCATTAAATCTGAAATGTAACTTAACCCTGAAAGCAGTGCGGCAAAACCAAGCAGGGTAAGCCCTACCTGAAACAGCACCATAAATTGAGTGCGCCAGCGAACGGACCAGTGTTTCATATTTAACGATTGCAACATGTATAATTACTCCAAAGTTACTGCGAGTGAAGGTTGGCTATTGGGTGAATGCCCAGTTATCATATCGGCACAGAAACATTAAACTGAATCAAAAATTTAAAAAGGTGCAATACGACAAGTGTAGGTCGCATTGCTGATTTACGCGAATGAACACTAAGGTTGTTTTTTGATCACAATTACCGATATTTTATGGTTGAGTATTTTAATAACCGTTGTGGCTGTTTGGTGGCAAGGCCAGGGTGTTAAATCATTTGCGTTACGCCAGGTAAAAAAGTATTGCGATGAAAACAATATTCAGTTGTTAGACGAATCACTCATCATTAAACGGTTGTGGCTTGCCCGAGGGGCTACCGGTTCGGTGCAGCTCAAGCGTACCTTTCAGTTTGAATTCACCTCAACCGGTGAACATCGGTATTTGGGCTTTATAGTGCTTATTGGTTGGAAGGTAGTACAGTTGGAAAGTCAGCCGCATCATATTTCTTGATCCAGCAAAAGTTGTGTTTTATAACACGATCCTTACATCAAAGGAGTATTTGTCATTAATTTCATCGCTTGCGACACGCACTCACACACAGTAGCCAGTACTCACGCCTACAGCACTTTGCATGATTATATTTCCAGCGCAAAAGACGTAGGGCTGTCGCTTTTATCCATTACCGATCATGGTCCAGAAATGCCCGACTCTCCCCACATGTGGCATTTTGGAAACATGAAGGTTTGGCCGCGATTAGTCGACAATATTGGTATTCTTCGAGGGATAGAAGCCAATATTTTATCTCAACCCTTTCAAGGCTCGGGGCATCGTTATGTCGATCTGCCCGATGGCATGCTGCCATTTCTAGATTTCGCTATTGCGAGTTTTCATGAGCCCGTTTTTACGCCGGGCAGTATAAAAGACAATACCGCTGCGATGATAAGAGCCATAAAAAGTGGTGTAATTCAGATAATAGGCCACCCAGGCAACCCCAATTACCCGATCAACCAAGATGAAGTTGTTCGGGCGGCTAAAGACAATAATGTTCTATTGGAAATCAACAACAGTTCATTTTTGCTTTCGAGGAAGGGGTCCGAGCCAATATGTAAAAGGCTTCTTGAAACTGTCGCCAACCATGATTGGAAGATCAGTGTCAGCAGTGATGCTCATATCAGCTATGACGTGGGCAAGTTTGATCAAGCGGAAGCTATTATAGAAAAGGTGGGTTTTAACCCCGATAACATAGTGACCAAAACCCCCAAACGATTTTTATCGTTTTTGCAAGATCACGGTAAAAGCTTTGATGGCGAGCTTTTGGAGTGGGCGAATAAACTGGAAAGCTAGCGTCACTGACCTTTTCAAATAACTTCGGTACAATGCCTGATTCAAAGTTTAGGCAAAGAATGACATGCGCATACTGCACACATCCGATTGGCATATTGGTCGACAATTCCATAACCATAATTTACTCGTCGAGCAACAAGAGTGTTTGGATCAGCTCATTGACATTCTTGTCCGTGAGTCTATTGATGCAGTACTGATCGCTGGTGATATATACGACCGTTCGGTACCTCCAGCCGATGCCGTTGTGCTTTTGCACCGAACACTTAGCCATATTTGCTTAGAACTTAAAATACCGGTCGTGATTATCAGCGGAAACCACGATGGACCAGAAAGGCTGGGATTTGGCGCTGACTTGTTAAAGTCTTCAGGGCTGCACATCCTTACCGATCTTTCTGCCATTGAAACACCCATTCAAATTCACAAAAATGATCAAACTTTAAATGTTTACGGTATACCCTACTGCCAGCCAGAGCATGTGCGAAATACATTCGAATGCGAGGTAAAAACATTTGATGAAGCACACAGCTTCTTAGTTGAAAAAATCACCAAAACAATGAACCCCCATGAAACGAATCTGCTAATGAGTCATTGTTTTGTAGGCGGTGGTGAAGAAAGCGATTCTGAGCGACCCTTGTCAATCGGTGGAGCCGATACCGTTAGCTGGCGACCAATGGTAGCTTTTGATTACGTTGCCTTAGGGCACTTACACGCACCGCAATATCGAGGCAAAGAAACGATTCGTTATTCTGGCTCGTTAATGAAGTACAGCTTTTCTGAGATTCATCAAAACAAAGGCGTAAACCTAATAACGCTCAGCAAGACTGAACCTTTGCATGTAGAACACCTACCTTTATCTCCAGTACGAGACTTACGTATTTTAGAAGGTAAGTTCGATGACCTTTTGAAGGAAGGATTCAACGATGAACGCAAAGAAGATTATCTTCTTATACGCATTACCGACAAAGAATCAATAATCGATGCCATAGGCAAGCTGCGTTCAATTTATCCGAATATCCTTCATCTAGAGAAAACAGGGCTTGTGACACTAGAAGAAACCAAGCAGCTTTCAAAGTCTCAGCTTCAGCGCTCAGAAATTGAATTGTTTGAAGATTTCTACCAGGCCACCTTAGATGAGCCCTTGACAGAAGCCCAACGAAACCTGTTAACGGGTTTGATAGATGACTTGCACTCGCAGAAGGAAATGTCATGAAGCCGATCTCTATAGCGATTCAAGCGTTTGGACCGTTTGCTGATCGCCAAGTAGTGAACTTTACAGCATTAGGGGAGAACCCGTTATTTTTAATTAATGGCCCAACTGGCGCAGGCAAAAGCACGCTATTAGATGCCATTTGCTTTGCGTTGTACGGTGAAAGTACCGGCAAAGAACGCGAACCCGCTGCGATGCGTTGCGATTTGGCCCCACTCGATTTACCTACGGAAGTTACCTTCGATTTTTTATTATCCGAACATGCCTATCGAGTGATCAGAACGCCAGCTCAAGAATTAACCAAGAAAAAAGGTACGGGTACTACCGTAAAGGGACCAACGGCTTTAGTGTATCGGTACAAAAATGCCAGTAGCTTTGAATCGGTTTCATTTAGCGAAAGCGATCAAAACGTAGAGCTTTTGCCGCTGAAAGGGGTGAAAGAAGTTAATGAATGGGTCAGTGACTTAACAGGGCTATCGAGTGAACAGTTCCGGCAAGTCATGGTGTTACCTCAAGGTCAGTTTCGCAAACTTCTATTAGCCGATTCTGACCAACGTGAAACGATTTTCAGCCAGCTGTTTCAGACCCATATATTTAAACAAATAGAAGAACGGCTGAAACTAAAGTCGGCTGATTTACGAAATAACCGAAAGGCACTGAATGACAAGGTTTTTGGTTTATTAGATTCGGTTAACCTTGATGATAGCAGTACTCTAAATGAGCAGCTTCTAGCGGTAGAGCCAGAGTTTAAACAAGCAAAGAGTAACCTTGCGAGCACACAAAACAAACTTAAAAAAGCTGAACAAGAGTTTCAAGTCGCGCAAGAAATAGAGAAAAAAATTCAAAAGAAAGCAAGCTTAGCAGCAACGCTCCAGACTCTCGAAAAAGATCAGGTGACAATAAATAACCAGATAAAGTCGCTGGAGTTAGTAGAACGTGCGAATAAAATTAAACCAATGCAGGTTCAAATGCAGCACTCAGTCGTGCGTTTAAAGCAAGAAACGGCGCAACAAGAAAATATTCAGCAAAAGGTTGAGAAGCTCAAAGCTCAGCGCGAAAATAATTTAGAACAATTAAAAGCGTTAGAGCCTTTATGGAAAAGCATAGACGATAAGAAACACAACCTTAAAGAATGGCAACGCAAGAAGCAGTTGTTAGCTGGGCTCATTGAAAATAAAACTCAGCTTAAACAGCTTGAAGAAAAGTCGGCAAACATTGAACAATCTATGGTCAGCGTGCAAGCTAAACTAACGCAAACAGAAGCATCAATTAAAGCCAACGCCACAGCTTTAAACGACAACGCTAAGAAACTGTTCGAGAAGCCAGCATTAGAAGTTGAGTTTAACCGTTTCGAATACCTAGGGCGTATAAAAGCCAAAGTAGAGGAGGCGGCACAAAATATAGTTTCGCTTGATGAAACTATTAGCAAAAGCAAAGAGAGTTTTGCCCTGAAAGATCAACAGCAGAAACAGCTCCTAATAGCGCTTCAACAGGCTGAGCTTAGTTGGCATCAAGGTCAAGCGGCAGAATTGGCAAGGCAATTGAATATGGGTGAACCCTGTATGGTGTGTGGCAGTCTAGAACATCCTAACCCTGCTAATCAGGGTGCCGATGACTATGCGAGCAAAGAACAGGTCGATTCTGCGCGGAGTGTTTTGAATAGCAGCCAAAAACAAGTCAGCGAGTTGCAGGCTCAAATAACGACACTTGAGTTTCAGCGTGGAGAACTCATCAATCGAATCAACGAATTAAATCAGGAGCTCGGAGAGCAACGTGAGGAGTCTATCGAATGGTTTAGAGCGCAGTGGCAGCGTTGTAAAACTGCGTTAAAAGAATTAGAACAGTTGGAAAAAAATCAAATTGAACTGGAAAAACAACAACAAGCGCTCAGTCAAAAAGTTGAGAAATTCTCACAGCAAATTACAGAGCTAACGGCCACTCGCGATCAAAACAAGGTTGAGTGCTCTACGCTAGCCGCCAGAATTCAAGAAAAAGAAAGTGAATTTCCAGCCGAATATAGACAAGCCACAGCGGTTGACCAAAAAATAGACCAGCTGCAAGAAGAAATAGACTCCATAGCGCAGCAGCATCAGCAAGCCACGGAGCAACAGCAGGAAATTGCTCAACAGTTGTCGGCACAACAATCTTTGTTGTCCGATATAACCAACCGATTAAGCGAATTAACTAAGCTCGTTGAAATAGAGCGTTTAGCTTGGCAGCAAGCAATACAAAGCAGTGGATTCGCCAGTGAAGCACAGTTTGAAGAGTTTTGTTGGAGTGAACAAAAAATTCAGCAACAGCAGAATATAGTTGACCAACATAAAGCCAAAGTGGCCGATACCAAAGCCCAGCTCAGCTATATTGAAACAGAATTAAAAGAATCGCCAGAGACCAATGTAGAGCAATTCAAACATCAAGTTGCCGAGCAAAAGCAAGCTTATGAAATAGCCAGCGAATTGTATAATCAGTTGGCGAATCAATATGAGTCTCTCAAACGCGTCGCCGATAAACTCAAGGCCATTCAAAGCGAAGTAGATGCGATAGAGGCCCAATATAAAGTTGTGGGCACCTTAGCCGATGTTGCTAGTGGGCAAACAGGAAACAGAGTGAGCTTACAGCGTTACGTATTAGGGGTGTTATTAGATGATGTGCTTGCCGAGGCCAGTCAACGACTATTGTTAATGAGCAAAGGGCGGTACAGGCTAACCCGTAAGCTAGATCGCAGTAAGGGCAATAAAACATCGGGGTTAGAGCTTGAAATAGAAGACGCCTATTCAGGAGCGCGCCGTCCTGCGAATACTCTTTCAGGTGGCGAGTCTTTTATGGCAGCTTTGTCGCTCGCATTGGGACTTTCAGATGTGGTGCAAAGTTATTCTGGTGGCATAAAGCTTGAGACATTGTTTATAGATGAAGGTTTCGGATCGCTCGACATGGAATCGCTCGATTTAGCCATCCAAACACTAGTCGACTTACGTAAAAGCGGCCGCACTATTGGTATTATTTCGCACGTCAGTGAATTAAAAGAGCAGATGTCACAGCGAATAGATGTGACACCTTCAGATCAGGGTAGTACGGTGAGCATAGTGGCCGCCTAGCGCGTTAAACACCTTGTTGTGTTAACCAGCTTTTGAGTTGTTTTAATGGCAGTGCGCCACTCAATCGAGCAACTTCTTTGCCTTGCCTAAATAAAATTAAGGTGGGAATCGATTGGATTTTCCAGCGAGCAGCCGTGGTTTGGTTGCGCTCTGTGTCTAACTTAGCGAATCTAAGTTTAGGTTCGAGTTCTTTAGTAGCCTGCTCAAATATCGGCGCAAAGTTTTTGCACGGTCCGCACCAAGATGCCCAGCAATCTACTAAAACAGGTTGGTCGTTGTGGTTTAAGACAGCGGCTAAGTTCGCGCTGGTTAAGGTGATTGGCTTTGCGTTGAAAACCGGTGCTTTGCATTTGCCACACTTAGGGTTATCGGATAATCGATTCTCTGGCAGGCGGTTGGTTGCATTGCATTTGGCGCAAGTAGCGTTAATGGTCGACATAGCATTTCATACTCTTTAAAGCGGTGATGCTATGTTAGTCAAATTAGGCCGCTCAATAAAGAGCGGCCTTTCATAAGGTGCGGCTATTTAATCCAATATTTACCCCAGTGAGTAATATCGTATTGTTGGTTTTGCTGAACCGAACGTAGCATTTGGATGGTAGGCGCAGGTGCTTCGGCTGCGGCTATTTCATCATCTATGGCTTTCGTTGTGTTGGCGAAAACGCTCGTCACATAAGCTATGGCATCGGCATTCACTTCCAGTGCCCGTTCATTGACATTGTTAATATCATCGCAGTCGGCATGGTAGCATTCATCAAACGCAACATCGGCAAAGCCGCCGTAAAGTGCAGCTTGTTCTGCTGATTTTATGCCCTCGGCCCCAGTGAATAATCCACCGAAAGCAACACCTTGTAAGAAGAACTCAGCGTAATCTGATCGGAATGAAATCTCACTGCCTTCGAATGGCTCAGCTCGTAAGTTGAAATAACGCTCGAACATACCTTCAGTAGCTGCTGATCCTGGCGGACCTTGTAGATCAAATTCTGAGCCGTCACCATCGTATAAACCATAGAAGTAGTTTGGTGAGCCGATCATGTCGAAGTTTAGGTAAACTTTAATTTTAGCCAACTCTTCAGGGCTTAAGCGTTGAACGTAATCGGTAGAGCCCACTAAACCGGCTTCTTCTGCTCCCCACCATGCAAAGCGTACTTTGTTCTTAATGCGAGCACGCTTTAGCAGGTTAGCCATTTCTAAAACGGCGGCACTGCCTGTTCCGTTGTCATTAATGCCTGCACCTTCGAAAACAGAGTCTAGGTGTGCGCCTAGCATCACGATGTTATCTGGATCGCCCCAGCGCGTTTCCGCAATAACGTTGTCTACTGATCGAACTTCACGCAAAACATCGGCCATCATAGAAAGCGTTTGTGTTGGTTCACTGGCCCATGCAACGCCATTGTCATAGGTTGCGAAAAATACTGGGATACCGCCAGCATATTCTGACCCTAAGGTACCGCGAATTAATCCAGTACGGTCTTCAGAGTTACCTTGGTTAAAGACTATCGCTCCAACGGCACCGGCGGCGGCAGCGTTTTCGGCTTTAACACTGAAGGCACATGCGCCACGTTGAACTAGGGCGATATTTCCCGCGGTAAACCCAGCGAAATCTTCGGGTTCACAGCCACTGGTAGAAGCATTGCCCAGCCCGAGATCTAAGTCTACGGCTTCGACCATCGCGGTGACATTACCGGCTTCAGTTTGTGACATATAGGTAAAATCGACATCCCATTCATAGCTAGTGGGTACTGGCGCTAAAGACGACAATTGGCCGTCTCCCAGCTCATAAAAAGCGTTAAAATCAAAAGAGTCGTAGGTGACTTTGTAGCCCATTTTTCTGAGTTTATGTGCAACGTAATCTACCGATTCAGTATACCCATCTAACCCTGCGGCACGCGTGCCAAGGTTATTATCTGCAATTTCTTGTAAATCTTCTAAATACTCCATTACGTTGGAGGCTTGCATGCACCGTGGCATATAAAATGGTGATGCGCCAAATGTAAATCGGCATTCAAACGGGTGGAGGCTGTTATCGCTCCAAAAATCATCTAAGAAAGTGGATACATTCGGTGGCACATTATTAGCAAATGCACCTGAACTTAAAGCTACTGCGCAGGTTACGCCAGCGAGAATTGTGGTCTTTTTTATTATTTTTTGCATAATTTTCTCTACTATTCGTTTGAAAAATTATGCTTGTAACGACGGCCAATAAAATTGAAAGCTACTGACCTACAAGCGTTTACCTTGTTTGAACAGCACAATCAAAAAGGATCTAAAATGTAGCCTGTTTTTAAGGTGAGGCTCTAACTTTTTGAAAAATATTTATTATTGCCTTTGTAACCCTAAGTTAACAAAATCGACATAATTTGCCTGTTTTGGCTTAAATATGTGACCTGCGTCTAAAAAAATGATGGTATGCGTCCTGCGCATTTCTTAAATGAAAGATTGAAACATTCAATTTAATTCAAATCACACTAAACAGATATTTAGTTAGTAAAAAACAAAAGGACTTTCGTCAGCTTGTGTTTTAGTAGTAGCGGCCTTATGTTAATGCTTTAGAATAAGTATAAGGATACGGCTGTATGTTTAACCCCTCACATGCTCAATCGGTTATTGATCACGCGCTGGCCATGGGCGCTGATTTTGCCGAGTTATTTATAGAGCGCCAAATTAGAAGCACCGTAGAAACGCTTACCGGTAAGGTAAAAGACATTAATTCCGGCATCGACTTCGGCATTGGTGTTCGGTTGGTTTTTGGTTTTAAAGTGCTTTATGGGTACACCAACAAAGCCGATGTAAATGAATTAAAGCGTATTGTAAGTGACTTAGCGGCCAAAGATCGCCGAGACCCAACCCTTACTTTAAAAGCCTTCAAATACGCTCAATACGCAAACATTCACCCAGCCACAAAAGTACTCTCACACGATCACCAAGTGGCCAGCAAAATAGAGTACTTGTTAGCCGCTGATGATGCAGCTCGGAAAGCAAACAGCGCCATTGAGCAAGTGTCAGGCTCGGTAGGGCAACGCGAACAGGCCATTGAAATATTTAACAGCGAAGGTCTACACGCACAAGATACTCGCCACTACATTCGCGCAAGAACGACGGCTGTAGCGACTAACGGTGACGAACAAGCCACTGGCTACGACGACGATGGCGGTTTATTGGGCTGGGAGCTCGAAAACCGATTAAATGCTAAAGCCATGGGCGAAGAAGCCGCTCGTATGGCCATGGTTAACTTAGGTGCAAAAGCCTGCCCTTCAGGGCGCATGCCCGTTGTGATTGGTAATGGTTTTGGCGGCGTAATTTTTCATGAGGCCTGTGGACATTTATTAGAAACCACGTCGGTTGCGAAAAAGGCATCTGTTTTTCATGATCAGTTAGGTGAAATGATCGCGAACCCAGTCGTAAACGCAGTAGACGATGGCACCATGGCCAATGAATGGGGCAGCATTAATATTGATGACGAAGGTATGGCTACGCAAAAAACACAGCTGATCAAAGATGGTCAGCTGGTAAACTTTTTAGCCGATCGTCAAGGCAGCTTAAAAACAGGGCTTGCACGCTCTGGCTCTGGGCGTCGCGAATCTTATAAATTTGCACCCACTTCACGCATGCGTAACACGTTTATTGAGCCGGGTACCGATTCTTTCGATGACATGATTAGCAGTATCGAAAAGGGTATTTACGCAAAACGCATGGGCGGTGGCTCTGTTCAACCGGGCACAGGGGAGTTTAATTTTGCAGTAACCGAAGGTTACTACGTAGAAGATGGAAAAATTCAGTACCCTGTAAAAGCGGCCACATTAATTAGTACTGGACCACAGGTATTAAAAGAGATATCGATGGTATCGGATGATTTTAAGCTGGCTTGTGGCATGTGTGGATCAATTAGTGGTGCTGTACCAACTACCGTAGGGCAACCGGCATTAAAAGTGGATGATATTTTGGTAGGAGGGAACGCCTAATGCAACATTCAGATATTCAAAAAGTGCTCGATCAAGTGAGTGCAGCCGGTGCATCGGGTGATCTTATTGTTGATGGTGGAGAATCGGTGTCGTTAAAAGCAAATGCCGGTGCACTAGAAGAACATGCCGTTCGCTCTAGCCAAATATTAGGCTTAAGAGTGATAAAAGATCAAAAGGTGGGCATTGCCTACAGTGAAGCCACCGATGAAGAGGCTATAACTCAGCTAGTTAACCAGGCATTGACGAATGCCAGCTACAGCGAAATTAATGCCGATGAATCTTTGTTAGGCAATCAAGCGCAATTGGTTACAGACGATGCCGTATTAGCGCCAAAAGATACCACCAGTATTGAAGAAAAAATTGAATTTGCATTAGCCTTAGAAGCTCAGCTATTGAAAAAAGATAAAATTCAAAGCGTGCCATACAATGGCGTAACGCACAGCACCAGTACACGTTCAGTTTATTCAACCGCGGGTTTAAGCGCGCAAAGTAAAGCCAGTTCAGCCGTTGCTTACGCCTATGCACTAGCGGCTGACGGTGACAAAAACGCCATGTCGGGTATTGGGCAAGCAAGCAGGCAGTTTACTGAGCTCAATGTTGAAAGCATTGTAGAGCCAACCTGGGAAGACTGCATGGCGCTGTTGAAAGGCACCCCTGTACCGACAAAGCACTACGATGTGATCTTTGACCCTAACCAACAGGCCGATATTTTTGACGTGTTTACGATGGCGCTGTCTGGTAAATCGGCTAAAGATGGCTTGAACCCTTGGCGAGAAAAATTGGGAAAAACGGTGGCCGATGAACGGTTAAGTTTAATAGATAGTCCAACCAACACTGACGGGTTTGGATACCAGTTATTTGATGTTGAAGGGGTCGCTTGCCGCGATGTTTCCATTATTTCCCAAGGGTCTTTATCGACACTACTGCACAACAGTGCTACGGCGCATTACTTTGGAATAGAAAGCACTGGGCATGCTAGCCGAAGCCCTAAATCGGCCTTATCGGTGGGTGCGCACCAGTTGGTGGTTGGCGCGGGTGATGCCAACAAAAGCGAGCTTGAGCAAGGTGAATACCTATATATCACCGAGCTCTCGGGTACTCACAGTGGTGCGAATGCCATTTCTGGTGATTTTAGTTTTGGTGCGTCGGGTTACCTTTGCAACGACGGTGAACGATTACAGCCTGTAAGAGGGATCACCATTGCGGGTAACTTCTATGACATGCTTAAACGCATTACCTGCATAGGAGACACACAACATTGGAACTGGCAGCGATCCAGTCTAATGGCCAGCATCCGCTTTGCAGATTTAGCCGTTTCAGGCTCGTAAGTTTTGCAATGTCAACGCCCGCATGTTGCGGGCTTTTTTTTACCAGTTAATAAGGCTCAACCGGTAATGGCTTTTCACTATTCGCCGAAAATGCCTTTAAAGGTTTGGCATGGTATTTCGACTTTGCCATTCTATCGAGCACACTTTGATGTACAAAAGTAGGGATCTCTTTAGGGTCGGGTATGTCCCTAACTTTTTTCCCCAGCATGACAATTAACCCTTTAAAAGAGTTATTAAGCTTAGTGGTAACATTGAGGGATTTCTTAGGCACTTTTATATGTGGCTTTACCGTTAAACCAAATTTTTCAGCTTCGCTTACCATCCACATCAGTGCGAAATCAGACTGCAAACTCCCCTTGCTGGGTGGATTACCGCCGCCAATATCAGAATGTGAACCGCAAAACCAAACTTGTTTTAAATCGACACTAGGGCGGGGTTGCCAAAGCGTTGGGGCAAAATCATCTCGCTGCTCATCTAACGCCAATGCATGGCGTGCCACCTTTATATTGCTGCCCATTTTATTATCGTAAAAAACATGCTTCTTTTTAAGTAAGCCAAACAAAGTGAAAGGAATGCCCATAGCGCCGACGGTATCCCATGCGCCAATAAAATCTATTTTAGGTTTACCCGCAACGGCAAAGCTTGAGCGAAATTTTTTAGCTTTAGCGCTGTTTGGAGAGTGCTTAGGGTTTTTATAAAGATCAAACGCCGCATTGACTTGGTTACCGTGCTCGCTTTTTAGAATATGGCAGGTATTGATAAGCCCGCACAGGCTACGCACCGTATATGCACCACGGCTAAACCCAAACAGAAAAATTTTATCGTTTTTCTCATAGTTTTGAACAATAAAGCGATAGCAATCCATCACGTTCTTTTCTAAGCCCGCACCAAAAGCACCGCCGCTGGCTTTATCGTGGTAGGTGCCTATACCCCAATCGTAAAAGACTACTTGCTTCTCATTGTTTTTATTTTTAGGGGCAATAGCCCGAGACAGTTTTAGTACGTTGGTTGGAATATCTTTTTCGAGGTCTTCTTCTGGTTTATTCCAGGTACCGTCTGAGCAAATAACAATAGTTTTAGACATGGAAAACCCCTGTGTTGTTATTGTGAAGCCTTAGAATAGGCGTATTAATAAGCCCTGAGCAAATATTGCCGCCGTTTATGTGATTAACGCCGCATTAAAATAATTTAATGCCAAAATAACTAACCAATTTTGACCATAGCGCAACCAACACCACAGTTAATGTACATACGAAGACTAAACTTAACCAAAACCCAAATTTGCGATACGCCAACGGAAACACCAAAAACATAGGCAAGGTGGGGATAACGTACCAAAAGGTATAAAACGCATGCTTAGTAATTTTGTCGGCCGCTGCACCTTCCACATGCAACCAAATAAGCACAAGTAAAGTAACAATCGGCAACGATGCAATCAACGCGCCCAAATTTGCACTGCGTTTTGCAACTTCAGAAATAAGAACCACCAGTGCCGCGGTAATGAGGTATTTGTATAAAATAAACATAGTTTGGCTTTTATTGTTTTTTAATACTTTAACAGTATCTGCTTGTGCATCGTACTCAAAAATACCATTCAAATGGTTAAATATGTACTTTTTTAACGCCTAAGTGACGATCGTCACTGCGTCACCGCAGCTTGTTCTTGATGATGTCTATTAAACCTAGATCAAGCGCAATGCTTTGCGGCTGTATTGATCCCACTGTAAACCAACAACAAACACAGGGGACTTATCATGCCTATTTATCCGAGCAATCGTTATATTTCATTTCTATTGTTGGCCATTTTGGTCTTTATTATGCTGGCTTGTGCAGAGCCGCCCAGCGATCAAGAAGCCGCCGTTGAAGACAGCGTTGACCAAACGTTAACAAACTTAGGCGTAGATACCACGGTAACGGACAGGCAAGACGATGAAGGTAACCCGCTCCCTGAAAATTACCTTCCTTTAGGCGCGAACGAATCCCTCGAGAAGTTCGATGAACTTGTATTAATTGGCTGGCCACTTGCTGCAAGCAGTGGGTTTGATAGTCAGTTAACTTTGATGGAGTTTGATCGCAACAACGATGCAAGCTTTACCACGGATGTTTTATTTGCCCCTTCACAAGCACAAACCCCTTGGGCATCTTCAGTAGGAGACACGCCCGAATCTAAACGCCATTCCGTTGCCGCCGATATCGATGCCGACGGTTTACAAGAGCTTATTGTTGTACACCAGCAAGAAAATCAAGCAGTGCAATTAATGGTTTATGAAGATAAACCTTCAGGCTTTATTCAAAACCAAACGGTAACGGTCAGTGCCCAAACGCACAGCTATTTATCGGCAGGTGCTTCGGATATTAACGGCGATGGCTACAGTGAAGTTTGGGTCGCTTTGATCAGTGGATCACAAGTTAAACTGCAATTGTTAGACAATACTCAAGGTCTGCTTTCGTTATCAACCACGCAATTAGACATAGAGGCAGACTTTCCAGGTAGCGAAATTCAAGTGACGTTATCAAGCGGCAATATAGACTACGATGCCTCAATTGAACTGGGGGTTATTGTGAATGAGTCTTTTCAGCTCTCAGGTGATAGTGGCATCAGTAACTTCTATTTGTTTGATGACCAGCAACATAATTTTGAAATAGTAAACAGCGGATTACTGCATTCAACAACACTCAACCGAACGGCGGTGGTGGGTAATATAGTTTTAGCCGATATCGACAACGATAATATTGATGAGATTGTATTGGCCGGTCTCACGCATTTTGACCCCGATAATTCCTGTGAATACTCCACATTACTGTTGGCATACGATGATGCAGCAAATGATTTTTCAGAGTTAGGCGCACTAGAAGAAACCGAAACCATTCACGGTGGTTGTAATAAAAGCGTTAAAGGCAATTTGAGGTATGTGCATTTAAATGCGGGAGATATTGACGGTGACGGAATATCAGAAATTCAAGCCAATGAATATTTATATGATGATTTTTCCAACGCGCCAGCGTTCAGTTATTTAAGAGACGTTAATAGCGACATTGCCAAACTGCCTTTAGCGCAATTGTATGGTAATAACGAAGGCTTTACGGGGGAGTTTGCCTACGAAACGAGTGATATTATTGTAGCCGACATGACCGCCAATAAACGCCAAGACGTTGTGTTTATTTCACACAGTACAAATGAAATGCAAATTTGGGGCATGGGTGATCCAAAACCAAATATTGGAGCCATAGACGGCGAGTGGCGATTGCTTAAAAATATTCCAATCACACCCGTAACAGACGAAACCCCCTACCGACCCGATTTACTTGCGATTAATGTAAACCATGATGGGCTTTCAATTGCATTCGATGCCGGTGAACATAAGGTTGTCTTTACCGAGCCCGTTATTTTAGCAGCACTTGCTGCCGCTCCCTGCTATTCAAGCCAAGGGCAAAACCTAGATGCCTGTAGAACCAGCTATGGATCAACCCAAAGCCAGCAAGTGGAATTTGAAGATTCACTGTCGATCAGTGCAGGGGTGTTTATCGGGGTAAATGTTGAATTCAGTGACCCCATTACCGCATTACGATTATCAGAAGTTGAATCCAAAGTTAAGGTAACTGCTACCGCCAGTCTTAAACATTCTTCATCGTACACTTACAGCGAAACGGTGGAGTACACCACCGGTAGCATTGAAGACACGGTCGTGTTTTCTACGATTCCATTCGATATTTATACCTACACCATTACCTCGCACCCAGATGAAAACCTAATGGGTGAAAAGATTGTAGTGTCTATGCCACGAGCACCCGTAACCTTACAAGTATCACGCGATTTTTATAATGCCAATGTTGAACATGGCGGTCCTAAGATTGGCACCGATGTGTTTAATCATAAAGCAGGTGACCCGAGCAGTTATCCCACGGCCTCCCTCAAAGACAGCTTGCTCAACCGTTACAGCTTAATCAAAAGCGATGAACAAGAAATAACTCGCTGGGCATACGCAACAGGTCCGGCCGCCGTAGGTGAAGGAGGAGGTAGCACCAGTTTAGAAATAAACATCGTCGAAGAAAATGGAACCGGCACGAGTGTCGGAGCACAAGTGGAATTTGAAGCACAAGCCACATTTGGTGTGGTATTGGCAGGCTTCTCAGTAGGCTCCTCTGTTGAATCATCATTGCAAGTAACTCATGGCGAAGAATCTAGTTATGTTGGCGCGGTTGCCAACCTACCCAGTGAAGGATTTGCCGATAAGGATTATCGATGGGGGTTAATGACGTATTTAGTCGATGACCACATTTCGGGTCAACAATTTGAAGTCATTAATTATTGGGTCGAATAGTTATTAAAAATAAAAATAGGAGAACTGACATGAAAAAAACACATGTAACAATAATGGCCATTCCCATTTGGCTGACCCTACTAGCGGGTTGTAATCCAGATGAAAAAGTGGAGCCGCCCGTAGTTAAAAATTCGCCACCGATTGCAGTAGTGCAAGCGCCTGAAGTTGTGAACGCTAATTTTAAGGTGACGTTAAATGCAGAGGAAAGCCACGATGCGGATGAAGATGAGTTAACTTATCGTTGGGAGCAATTAAGCGGGCCAGACGTCACTAATGGGGCGGGTTTTCTAACCGGTGAAACAGTGAGTTTTGCGGCACCTAGTGAAGTGAGTACCTTAAAGCTGAACTTAATTGTTAACGATGGGGAAGATGATAGCCAGCCTGAAAGCATCGCTGTCAATGTACTGGAAAACACGGCCGCCGCTTACTATGTGGACGGTGATTTAGGTTCCGATACAGAAGGCGTAGGTACGCGCGAAGCGCCTTTTGCATCCATCACCAAAGCGCTTTGTTCCGTTACCAAAGCGCAGCAAGATATCTATGTTAAAAACAAAGCAGACAATGGCATTTATGTGGAAAAAAGTGACACTTGCTCCCCAGTTGATGAGCGATCACAAACAGAATGGCTAACAGTGCCAACAGGCACCAGCCTTTACGGTGGCTACGATGAATATTGGCATCGGGATGTAACAAATTCCACGTTGGTTGATACCGTAGAGGATGGCTTTACTTTTACCGACGTTGATCAACCTGCTTGGTTTAGTGGCTTTAATGTACTTGCACAAGATGCAAAAGAACCAGGAGTTGCGGTGTCGGTTATCAGTGTGACAGGAGGCAACTCGATGCTAACCATTGCCGATAACCAGTTAATTGCCGGCGATGTTGCAGCGAAAATCACAAGCAACCCACAATCCAGTTATGGCGTTCGTGTGGGTTACTTAAGCAAGTTACGGCTGGAGCGTAATGAAATTTCTTCGGGTGCGGGCGGTAATGCACTTTCATACGAGGTTGTATTTTCTTCACCGGCACCAGACGGTGCAAATGGTAAGAATGCCAGCGGAACGAGTGGTGGCTCTGGCGGAGATGGGCGCGGGACTTTAGATTACGACGGTGGAAAAGGTGGTGACAACAATAGCTCAGGCAAATCAGGCGAAGGACGAACCAATAAGAATGCGGGCAAAAGCGGTGCTCCTGGTAGGAGCGGAAACGGATCCGGCTATATTGCTGAATTAATTACCCCCTTGAGTACGCGACCAGCGGTAGTATTTAGATGTGGTAATGGGTTTTGGGGGAGTTATGGTTATGATGGTTACGGCGGTAATGGGGGGGACGGTGGAGACAATGCTTGGCCTAATAATGGTGGCGGTGGCGGCGGCGGCGGCGGCGGCGGCCAAGGAGGCGCGGGTGGTCGTTGGGGCGTAGGTGGATGTGCTTCTATCGGGGTTTTACTCAATAGAATTGAAGACGTACAGCTGACTGACAACACCATTATTAGTTCGAATGGTGGTTACGGTGGTTCTGGCTCTAGAGGGCAGTTAGGCGGAGACGGTGGCAAAGGCGGTGCCGGTGCAAAAGGTAACTGTACAGGTTGGTGTGCCAAAAATGGAAAGAATGGCGGTGCTGGTCAAGCAGGCGGTAATGGTGGGCGCGGCGGTGCCGGCGGCGGTGGTCCTTCTTATGGTGTGCTCGTCGGCTCACAAATGTCGCCATTATTGACAGGGAATGATATCCGTAGTGGCAATGGCGGCAATGGCGGCTTTGGAGGGGTAAACGGCCATGGCGGCGAAGGGGGTTACAGCTATGCCATTTATGACACTAATCTGAACGATGGTATTGTGCCTGTTCTCTCTGATAATACATTATCGTTCGGGGAGCCTGGGTTAGGTGGCAACAGCACCGGCACGGTAGGTGAACCAGGCAATAAAGGTAAAGCCGCTGCAACAAATTGGTAATTTAGTGCAAGCCGAGTGCAGCAATTGAGCTTCACTCGGCGACTACTTGGAAAAAAAAGTTGCTTAAGCCATACTTTAACCGGTATTTAAAGTTGGGAAAGCAGCATGTCAATTCTTAGACAGCACGATCTATTTAAGCCTCTATCTGAAGAGCTGCATCTGGCAATGGAACAAGCTAGCCAACAACGAAAATACAAAGCCGGGTCGTTGATATTTCAACGCGGCGATCCGGGCGACCGCTTATTGATTATCGAAGCAGGGATCATCGAAATAAGTTTAATGTCTCAAACCGGCCGAAAATCTATTTTAAATCACGTCACCCAAGGAGACGTGCTTGGTGAAATAGCCGTGTTTGATGGTGAGCCTAGAAGTGCCGATGCTTATGCAAAAACCGATGTGGTGTCTTTAGAAATATCAAGGTCGCGCATACACCAAGTGTTTTCAGATTCTCCTGAAGCACTGTGGCAGCTAGTAAAAGTATTGTGTGGCCGAGTACGCAATGCATCGACCATGTTTGAAACACGGGCTTTAACTAGCGCGGATACCCGTATTGCGCGTTGTTTATTAAAAATGGCCGATTTATGGGGTAAAAATGAAGGCGATACCGTCGTTATTCAACAGCACCTTACTCAAGGAGATTTAGGCGATTTATCAGGACTCGCGCGAGAAAATGTGAACCGCCATCTGCGTAAGCTTATTCAAGAAGACTATGTTCATTACAACAAAGGGCAGTTTTCGTTGCTAAACATCGACAGGCTAACGCGCATAGCGAATCAAGAATAAAAGCAATTCAACGTTTAAGTACCTATCCGAAAAGTTTGAATCGGAGCATCGAACCCCTTCAAAGTTAAAGCGCCATTGTCTTCGGCAATATGGTGTTGATTACTTCGTTGTAAACAAGGCTCACTGATGAGAGCTTGATAGGCGTTTGCCTCCGCCGCTAACCTTGCAGCAAGTATAACTTCAGAACCAAAAATAGAGACATCTCTAAACAAGCCCTTTGCCGCTTGAACTGTTGCCATAAATACGCTTCCGGTATGTACGCCTACACCCACGGGAATATCATGGTGCTTTGAAAAGTGTTTAGTAAGTTCGGCCGCGCACTCTACAGCCTTTGCTGCATGATTCTGGCCGCAAAACCCGGGCGGCCAAACCGCCACAATGCAATCACCATAAAAGGCCATAATGAAACCATCGTGATCGGTTATGGCCTGTGTTGCTTGATCTAAAAATGCGTTGACGCGATTATTGACTTCAGCGGGACTGGCGTGAGTGGCAAATTCGGTTGAATGACGAATGTCAATAAACAAAAGCGATAAATCAACATCAGCACCGCCGGGAAACTTATTTAAAAATTCATCGCAGGCTGCACAATAATTTGGATTACGACTGCTAGGGGCACGGTGCCGAAAGGTTTTTTGCCACCACCCCCCAAAGCCTGCAAATGGGGAAAAGCATAATCGGCATCTGGGTTTAGTGGGCATTAAACGATGGATCCACTGCTGTTTAGTTAAATCTGGGTGACCATCTTGGAATATCGTTCGCCAGAGTTCTTCGTTGCCGTTGTCTTGCAAAAAGGAATCGCTCATCTTTAGACTCTTTTTTATAGTTGTTTTAGTTTACCCAGTAGCGTTGTGGCATGACTGTCCATATATTGCGCTCAAGAGGGTACGGGTTGCAGCCAGGGCTGTTACAAACCACCGATACCGATAAATACAAATGCCTCGGCTGTACTTCGAAGGCCGGACCAATACCACGATACATAACCGTAATAGGCTCGGGCTTTTGCCAGCAATCTGGGGCAGGGTAGCAAGGAGATTTGTCGGTTGTTGGCGTATGTTCTAACGGCAAACAGGGTACCGAAACCACAATGCCGGCTTTCAAAAGCGCAGACCCTATCACAGGGACATAATCGCCCCCTTCTAATCGTTTTGGGGCTTCTTTAAGTTCAATGACATCGTCGTAATCTGGGCCAAAACGCTTAGGCTCGAATGGGCTAGTGCTCACCTGCGCCGTTTGCAAGTGCGTCATAAACGCTTCATTGCCTTCACCAAATAAATAATACAGAGCGTATCGCGGTAAAACGTTGACGTGATCAAAAGGACGGTAGAGAACAACGCGTTCGCAAACAACGCGAATATTTTTTATCACCGGTTTACAACGTTTAGCCTCCCATGGAAAAAAGTGTGGCTTTTCTTCCTCTTCTTTCGTGAATGGAACGCGAATACCAAAAAATAAATGGCCATGAAATTCTTGAACCGTTTGGCTACCTAACTGAGGTATAGAAAACTCTTTGACAAGTTGACTCAATGCATCTTTATCTTCATGGTCATTAGCATTGCACAAAAAAAATGTAGCATTTTTATGCTTCTTTCTAAGTTGCGCGTAAGCATCAATGGGTAACTTTTGTGAGCTGATGTCTGAAAGGTCTAATTGTTCACCATCGCATGTTGCTTCGCTAAAATCGAACTGAAATTTCATAATGACTTGATACTTGTGCAGCTCGCAATGATATTGTGTCATGTGGATGCCAAAGGCAAAATCTAGCTTGGGTTCGTCTTCTTTTGAATCGGCACCCATCATTTTCTGTAGCCCATTGCCTACCAGAGTGAATGCATGTTGGTGAGTTACATTGTCTATTAGTCGATCTGTTTCTAATTCACTCTCTAATGCATTTAAAGTAACCATGTTTTCTCCTTAGCGTTTATTGATTCGAAAGTGAATGATGATGGATAAGGTTTTCTCGTTCTTCGCAGGCCGTAGTTTTTAATACGTTCATCAGTGTTGGAATAAAATTCCCTTCTGAAGTTTGGCTAAGCCAAGGGTTTTGAGTGGTTGAAATTAAAAACGTTAGCCGCTGTTCGTGTGTGACTAAGACGCCACAACGCTGAGCGTAATTAGCGATTAGTTCTTTCGAATAAGTTTCTGTTGAAAATTCTGATGCCGTAATGAACATTGGCGTACTTGGCACCGATTCAGTGTTTATATCAGTTAGACGCAAACTGAGGCGATTAAAGATTCGGTTATTCAATTCATTAAACAATTCAACATTGCGATTCACCACCCCATTAATTTTAAAGTTGAACGAGTAATTTATAATGCTTAAGTCACCGCCAATTTGAGTGAATAATTCGCATCGCCGTTTCTCTTCTGAAGTTTTATTGGGTTTAGCTAACAACTGTGCCATTTCGTCGCAATTAATTTCGTTAAAAGTAGTGATGGCATATTGCTTTTCGGCTTCGATATCGGCTTCAGTCGCCGCAGGGCTCTTTTCGCTTGGTAAGCGTTGGAATGTTGTGAGTGTTAATTCATCTTCGTCGGAAAATAAGGCAATTAAACCTAAGTAAAACAGTTTATTGTTGTAGACACATTGGTTTAACAACAGGCCATAACCTTGATTGTGCAAGCCGATAACATCGTGAGCCAAAAAAACACTGCATGCCGAAGCGCCTGGTTTAGACCCTTCTATCCCGTACAGGCCAACATTGGCATCTTCGCTGTCGTGAAAAACAACCGGTGCCTTTAAAGCGTTTAGCGTTCGCACGCGACCATTGCGGTAACATAAGCTACCCGCAGCATATGGAACAAAGCCCGACTTATGAGGGTCTAGCGTTACGCTGTCGCAATGTTGAATCGTGTTTAACTGTCGCTGGGTGTAGGGCGAGGCAAAGCACATAAAATCTTTGGCATTTTCTTGCCCTGGATCAACGCTAGGGTTGCGAAGCATGGTTGTGAAATACCCACCCCAAGCGGCATCGGCATGTACGTAAAAGCTTAAGCCCAAAGCTTGCATTTCAGTTCGAAGCGCAAAGATTTTGTCTAATGGGTCTACCGCACTTTCTTCGGTAGAGCCCAGCACAGCTACCACAGCAATAATTGGGTGCTGTTGTTCTCGTGCTTCATTAAGTTTTTGGCGCAAGGCCACCATGCACATGCGGCCATCGGCATCTACATTAATTGGTTGTATTGCGTTTAACCCTAAACCCAGCAACGATGCACCTTTTTGCCATGAGTAGTGGGCGGTTTGGGGTACCAATAACCAAGGTTGGCGATGGTGGGTATCACTTAACAGTTGTTCGTTAAATTCTAATAGACCCAGCTGCCTTAAACTGCATGCACTTAAGGCCGCATCTATGCATGGCTTGGGTAGGCCAAATTCATCGGTCATTCGTTGTGGCAAAGCGATGGCGTTGTCTACCGGAATGTTCAGTAGTGCCCAATCTGATAAGGTGCATAAAATTTTTAAACAACCATCACTGATTTGTACGGTTAGGTTTTGAGCCGAGGCTAACGATGGGTCATTCAAAAGGGCATGCTTTACCATGAGCGGTAAATAACGCAGTTGCTGCGCCGCCCACAGGCTTTCCATATTCGCCACACTGCCATCACAGGTAATGTGACCCCAGGGCTCAATACCTTCACTTAATTGCTGCCCAAAACCGAGAACATTGCAAAGATCTTGCCCGACCAACATCTCAATAGCCGAGGTGACTGGAGAAGCTTCAACTGCAACATTGTTTTGGTTATAGAGCATTCCGGCAAAATAACCCGCCATGGCCGGCGTACTAATATCCCAGTACATATGCGATTGGTTACGATAACTGGCTAAAGGGATAGAGGCCGTGAGTACCGAACACAAGTGCTTTATTTTCCCCTGAAGGTGATCGGCTGCGCCATCGTTAAAAGCACTGCTATTGCGGGGCAAGGGCGGGTCTTCCGGGAAATAATCGGCACGAGCCTGGCAATGCGACTCTAACGCCGTATTAATGGCCAGCTCTAACGGCTTAAAAGCCGAGGCTTTTGGCCCTAAAAACCAATCTTGCGGAGCAAAAGGAAGGTTGGATTGTTTTAAAACGTTTTTATCTGAAGCAGAAAAACTATCACGTAAGTGCGCTTTTAAATCTGCAATGGCGCGCAAATCAGCCGCTGTCATGCCCATAAGATCAGCCTTAATCGTCAGACCGAGACAGCACAACTTCGGAATAGTTATTGTTATTAGTAAGGTTAATATCGTCTTTTTTTTAAAGGTTGTAAATGGTTTGGTTGGATTGGTGGCTAGAGAAGCGTGCCTGTTTTTTTAATGTTCTCAGGGTAAGGCTTAAATTTTAATTGTTAGTAATCACCAAGTTCAATACGTAAACAACTAGATCTTCATCCAATTTCAGATGACAAAAATGAGTCAGTCTTCTAAGACAAAATTCTTAACCGATTGGTAAGTAATTTTTCTATGAGGTTGTTCCATAAAAATGATAATTCTAATCAAAATGACTATATATATATTTCATTTTTGAGAGTTGAGTCTCATTTTGACAATCGACTTGATCACATAAAGCCTGTTTAATGTAAAGGGATTGTGTAGTGATGTATTTGGTTTAGATTTTTAACAGTTTTGGGGCTTTGGGATGGTTTTTGAGAATATTCGTACATTTTTGATCTTATTAGTTACTGTTTTTATAGTTTCGTGCCAGCCAGCAAATGAGGCGGATGAAAGCAAAGACTTTTCAGTAATGGGTACAGATGGTTTGATTGAAGAGCTGCACCGACATTACCAATATACTCTCAAACCAAACAGCTTTTCCGACAAAGATTCTCTTTCCCTAAATTATGAACAATGGTACTTAATTGTTTCTACTCTAAATAAGTCGGGGTATCAGTGGTCGGAGGTTTCTGTGCATGAACAACATGTAGCAATCACCGAATTTTATGGGACTGAGTTTCAGCAGTCCTCAGCGCCAATAGGATGGCTCAAAACTTTCGATGATTACCTCAATTCAGAGATCGCCAAATTGGAGCGTCGTACCAGTAACTTATCGCAAAGAGCTATAGTTGCTCGCAATGTTGGTTGTGGAATCAGTGTGGACTGTCCAGATGACCCGCCATATTGCAAATATGGAGAGACTGAAGAAGGGACTTGTAAGCCTAAGCCTAAAGAATGTAAGTATGGTGAAAAGAATAATGGTCAATGTAAGTCCAAAGCACAACATGAATTTGAAAAGGTTTTAGAAAAAATTAAGGAGGCCGCTTTAAAGCTTGTTGGCGAAATTGCTGATACTGCGTCAGAAGTTGTTGAAACGACATCAAATATGGCTTCTACAGCTTGGAATAATGTTTTATCTGTATTTGAAAAAGAGTCAGAAGAAACTGCAAAAGTAAATCAAGAAAATACTAAGGTAAGTCCTACCACATGTTTTAAAAGTAATGTTTCGGATAACACTAGCGACCCTGTAAAACCATCTACTGGATGCAAGTTATGGTCAAATGTTGATTCGAGCATTCTTACAAGCATTAAAATGCCAATTTCTAGGAACTATAATATCTATCATACAAACGACTTTAGTTTAGGGCGATTGTGGGCTTTCTCCTTTGATAGTCGAATTATTTTGGGCTTGGATAATGTAGATAAATTAGTCGATGAATTGCAAAAGGTAGATGTATATATAGATGAGCAACAGCAACTAATTGACAAAGTTTATAACAGCATTAGCGAGTTAGAATACACACCTACAGGTAGTGGCTCATACAGCTCTAACCAGAGAACAAAGAATAAAATTGATGGAATAACAGGTAAGCAAGGTAATTCAGGGTGGATTCAGCAATACATTACGCCTGCGGAAGAAGAAATCGATAGATATGAAGTTCTGAAAAACAAAATACAAGTAAAAATAGATCAAACAATTGAAAGAGCTGAGAATAATATTTACTCTGGTTTAAATGCAGACCCTGATACGTTAAACGTTGGAAATACTAGGGTTAAGTGGATCTCCCCAGAAGGTGGGCAGTATTCTTTTGTAGAAAGTAATGGAAACTTTGTAGCGGAGGGACATTTTTATGAGCTTAAAGCGCATCAAGGTGGATATATAGTTACCGATAAAAATGGAACATCATTTTCTTATGATAGTTGGGGTTTATTGAATGAAGTCGAAGATGCTAAAGGTAATAAAACCTTCATTTATCGGTCGAGTAATAATCCATTGCAGATTAATCGCATTGTCGATCAGAATGGGCGAGCATTAGCTTTAAGTTATGGTCAAGATCATCACTTAGATTTTATATCTGATTCGGAAGGTCGAACGTTACAATATGAGTATAAAAACTACGGTGATTTAAAACTATTATATAAAATCACTGATTTCGATGGTTTGGTAACTGAATTTAATTATCAAAAATATGGTAATGACTGGTTAGTTTCTTCTCGTAGAAAGGGGGAGGGCGAGCGTAAAGTAAATTATAAATATTCCAGTGTGTTAGGGAAATATGTTGTTACACAACAAAATGACGAACTTGGTAATATTTGGCGTTATACCTATGATGAAAACCAAACTACTATTTTTAATCGCAACGGTGAGTCATTTACACGTTTTGTATATGATGCCGACCGAAAACTAGTAAGAAAAGACTTTGGTTCTAGTAAAACAGGCGAATTACATAGTAAAAAGTTGAGGTATGACAGCGACGGCTTACAAAATCATATTACCGACGAAAGTGGATTTATCACTCAAAGAGTCTATTCAGACAGTTTGACAGTATTTGAAAAATTTGGTGATTTAGTAGCAATAGAAAGCGCAATTTATGACAATGGAAATGTAATAAGCTCAACAAATGGAGCGCTCGAAACAACCGAAAGCATATACCAAAACGGCCTACTAAAATACACCTACCTTCCAAATGACGGTGCTGTAGACGGTGCAACAATCGAATACATTTATAAGCCGGGTACAAACTTAATTACACAGAAAATTCAACGCAGCAGCGCTGGCGATTATGTTCAGGCATTTACCTATGATGCCAATGGCTATGTAAATTCAATAACCCAAACAACCCCTTATGGGAATGCCGAGCCAGCCACTACGTTTATCGTAAACGATGCCATCGGCCGTAAACGATCGGTCACCGATGCCGCAGGGCGAACTACCCAGTACTTCTACTGCGAAGCCCACCGTTATGGAGCTACACTAAATGCGCCTTGCCCAAGTGGCTCACGCAATTACAACCAACCTACACGCATTGAATTGCCGCCGGTTCAAACCGACTTAGGCAATAGCACGGTAATCGAAGAAAATTTCGCCATTCGCTTCTGGTATGACGAATACAACCGCTTAACTAAGAAAGAAGATTACACCGGCGTTGTGACCGAATACAGCTACTACGCGAATGACGACGTTAAAGCCAAAACTGAAACGGTTCCACACCCAGAAGGGGCTATTACACGTACCTGGCAATACACCTATACGCCAGAACGTAAACTGGAAACTGTTTTTGAAAAGCTTGATGAAAACGATATTGGGCGTATTACAAAATACGAATACGATTTCCGTCAACGCTTAACGCGCAAAGTGCAATTGCAGGCACCATTCTTTGCGACAGAATCGGATATTGAAGAAAAATTCAGCTATTACGCCAATGGTTGGTTAAAAACTAAGTCAGTTCATGTAGCGCAAGGCCAATACGATACTTGGGCATACACCTATTACCCATCGGGCCTTTTAGAGTCGGTTGTAAACCCAGACGGTGGTGAGCAGCGTAATTATTACGATGGCGCTGGGCGGTTAATTAAAACAGAAGAAACCATCGTTCATGCCGATGGCTATACATCGGTCGCCACTAAATCAATTGAACCCACAGCCTACGGCTGGGCGGCAAGCACCACCAATGCCGATGGTGATACTTGGTCATTTGAATACGCCATTACTGGCGCAGAGTTATCGCGCTCAATCAATAACACGCACGGCTCTACTTGGACCAATACCCAAGTGAACCACCTAGGCCAAGCGCTCGAAACCGTGTTGCCCAATGGTGACGTTGTAACCCGAGAATACAGTGGTGTAGGCGAACTGGTTTATGAAAAAAATGCCGAGGGTGATGCAACCCACTTACGCTACGATGCCATGGGCCGAGTTATTTATCGGTTAGACGCCAACGGTTTAGAAACCACTTGGCAATACGAGCAATTGGCCGACCAACTCGTGGTCACCCGTACCCAAACCGACACACTTATGTCTGTGGTTGCGACAGGGCGAGTGCGGGTAGAGCGCAATGCCTACGACCTATTAGGGCGTTTAATTCGCACCGAGCAAGATGTATCGGCTACCTCGTTACAGCCAGCGCAAACATTAGCTTGGCATTACTTGTATAACCCACAAGGGTTGCTGGCCACCATTGTTTACCCAGAGCCTAACCCAGAAAATGAAGCCTCTTGCCAGGGGCGGGCTTTTTACACAGGGGCTGAAAAAGCCAGCAGCGGTTGCTTTTTAGTCACCAACTACGAATATAACCAAGTGGGTTATTTGGTAAAAACCACCAATCCAGGCGGGCAATTCACCCAGTACCAAGCGCTAGATGCTTTAGGCCGTGCGCAACGTTTAGTGATGCCTGATAACCGGGTGCAAAGCTACGATTATAACTTCCGGGGTCAAACCACCGCCGTCACCTTACCCGATGGCTACAGCCAAACACGTATCGGCTACAACAGCCGAGGTGAAAAAGAGCACACCGTAGACCCAACCGGGTTGGAACAAGCTTGGAGTTATTCTGGTGAAGGGCGGCTGGTACGTACTCAAAACCTGGGCAATCCATTGCAAGGCATTCCGGGCTTAAATGCGACCGAATACCAATATACGCCGCTGGGAGCATTGGAAGCAGTCACCAATGCCGAGTTTGAAACAACGGAATACCTTTTTAATGCTAACGGCACCGCCGATGGCTATTACGATGCGGCCAATACCTTTTTTGATATCAACACCGACAGTTTAGGCCGTACTACATTGCAGGCCGATGCCTACAACCAAGCCACCACCACAGAATACGAACAAGGTGGGCGCGTGGTAAAAATGACCGACGCATTAGGCAACGTTACAACAGTGCAGTACAACGCCTTTGGTGAGCTGACTTCAGTCATCGATGCCGAAAACAATGAACGGCATTTTGCCTACAACGAACGCGGCGAGCAGATTGCCCAGTGGGACCAACTCAACAACCCACAATACTTTGCTTACAACACACGCGGCCAAATAACGGCCATCGTTGATGCGCACAATCGTACTACCCGTATGGACTACAGCGCCGCAGGCAACTTAGCGGAAATTACTCAGCCCAATGCCAGTACCACCTATTACGATTACGATGCCGCAAACCGCTTAACCGGCGTCACCAGTGCTAAAGGCTTTGCCGCCAACGACCCGCGCTTTACCCAAAACTATACCTTTGATGCCAACGGCTATTTAGATACCGCCACCAATGAGCTTGGGCTAACGACCGATTACGATATTGACCCTGCAGGGCGATTGAATGCCATCACTCAACCAAGCTACGACCGCATTGATTACCGATACAACGCACTCGGGCAAATGACCCAACGCATGGCCAATGGCGATGTCGGCACACAAGAAACTTGGGCGTTTGATCAAGTCGGCCGACTCAGCCACATAACCAATGCGCAATACAATGAAAGCTATCAATACACCAAGCGAGGCACACTGGATAAGGTAACCAACCACACCTTAAACCAAACCATCGATTACACCGATGACCTCAACGGCCGTCGCATAGGGTTAGCCACCGATCTTACCCAAGTGAGTTACGAACGCGATGCCTCGGGCCGCATACACACCCTAACCACACAAGAAGACCGCTTCGAGTTTGGCTACGACACCCTGAACCGCATGGTGACCAAAACCAGCACCAACGGCACCCGCGATGTAAAACTGTACAACGAACGCGGTGACATCATTGCCATTGCTTTCCAACGCCCGCAAACCAGCAAAGAGCTGAAAAAAGGCCACCAATACGGTTTTGATACGCAACTGTTCGATGACTACCAACGCGAACGCAAAGCACCTAACTATGCCGATGTATACAGTTTTGAAAACCACCTATACCAAGTAGAACAGCAGCTAAAAACCGCCTACCCAGAAAACGGCTACGTGTTAACCGACCTCATTGTTTACCAATGGAACGAGGTCGGTAACTTAATGGCCAAATATGACGCCAGCGAAAAAACTCAAAACAGCTACTTCTACGATTACGACGCCGCCGACCGTTTAACGCAGGCGTTTGAAGGTAAATACACCACCGTGTACAACTGGGATGCCAACGGCAACCTAGAAAGTAAAACCCAGCAAGGCAAAACGTTCGTCTACACCTACAACGTAGCCAACCAACTCACTCATGCGCGTGAGTGGGAACGTGATGATGAAGATGACGACGACCGTGACGATGACGAAGATGAGTATGAATGGGACGACCGCGTCGACACCCAGTACCAATACAGCCGCAACGGTGAGCTCACGCAAACCATCGCAACAGGTGACGACAACGACCAGCACACCACACACTACAACAGCGATAATTTTGGCCGCTTAATTGCCATCATCGGTGACAACCAAGATACCTTAACCTTTGCCTACGACAGCCGTGACCGCCGTATCCTCAGCGCCTTCCAAGGTTGGGTAAGAGAAGATGATGACGATGATAACAAAAAAGGCAAAAACAACACCAAACTGCCCACAGGCCACAACGCCAAGAACAGCAACTATGTGTTAACCAGCCTGTTCGATGGCCGCCAAGAGCTAGCGCAATACGCAACCAGCGCCATCAACCAAGCCGATTACCAAGCGTACCGTCAGCTAACCTACTTACCGAACCAAGTAGCCGGTTTGTATGGTCAACTGTTGGCTCAAAACCTCTACCAAGCCGGCAATAAAGAAATCAAAGTCAGCGGGCACCTAAAAGGCATACAAGCCAAACTCTATTTTCATAGCGACTATCAAAACAGCACGCTTAGAGTGAGCGGTGCAGATAGCAGCAATAACTACGGCTTCCGCTACAACGCGTTTGGCGTAGTCTCCAGCCAATACCGGAACGACGATGATTGGGATGATGACGACCACAGCGCCAGCAGCATACACACAAGAACCAATAATCTAGTTCCGTACCAATACACCGGTAAATACCGTGAAAGCATCAGTGGCTTTAACCACATGGACGCACGTTGGTACAACCCTAAAGTAGGGCGGTTCATCCAACCCGATCAATACAACCACGCTAACCTAATGCTACCAAAAGGCGCACAAAGTGAATTGATGCGGTATATTGGCCGGACGCAAAGTGATTTACTGAAAGACCCTGCTCAACAAATGCGTTATGGGTATGTGAGTGGGAATGCGTTGCGTTGGGTGGATCCGTTGGGGTTGGAAGTTGAAAAAGCAGACACTGATGGTTGGGTTAAACCTTGGATTCTTGGAACACATGCACATACATTCGTCGGTGAGCATTTTAAAAATCAAGGTTATGATGCGAATACATCAGCGGGAGGACTTTTTGGTCTTGGTGATAAAGAAGGTGTTCTAAAAGCAGATGTATACGACAACGAGAACAAAAAGATCTGGGAAATGAAACCTGAATCTTGGAAGGAGGGTAATAAGTCACTAAAAGCGCAAGAGCAAGTAAATAATTATGTTAAAAATGCAAACGAGAATGACCCAGAAGGAAATTGGCAAGCAGGTAAAAGTAGTGAGCTTGTTCCAAATAAAGAGCTTGAATTGCCAGGAGTAATGGAATCTCAAGGTAGTAAATATAAAATTACACTTTCCTCCGATCCAAATGATAGCTCCGGAGTATTCTATTATAGCGCTGTTGAGTTGGATAAAGATGATGATAGTTTAGTAGAAGAATTAGAAGCCGCGGCAAAAGCAGTTGTAGAAAATCCGTTTTATGGTAATTTACCAATCCTGTTGCCAATACCAGGTGGGAAACTAATTTGTCCATAATATATAGGGATACAATCAAGCAGTATATAGATATTATCCAAGCATCAGAGATTCAATCTGATCCTTGGTTTAAATTAAAAACACTACTTGAAAGTGATACAATAGGCATATCTACAGAGCAGTATATAACCTATTTTTTTGCACCTCGGATAGTTCCTTTTTTAAACCGAATTTTTGGTGGGAAAGCTGCAGGGGAATTTGATCCCGATTGGCAGGAGCAAGTTAATAGTAAAGAGGTAATTGAAAAGTTAGGAAACTCAAATTTAGTACAACCAAATAAAGTTGTTAACCTTGATATTCAAAGTGAAATCAAACTTTTTAGTTTAAAATCAATGATTGAAACATATGTAACTGAGAAGGGATATCAAATCGGTCTTAAAAAAGGGCATTATATGTCTATAATGATTTCAATAGACCTGATTGTGGTAATTTCTCTTGAAGGCCTTAGCACGATAAAAAACGGGATTTCGACATTTGATGTATATTTATTAAATGAACCTCTTCATAAGGGTTTAGTTAATATTCGTAGAAATTACCCTCTAGCAGTCCACCTGAATTCAGTGACACCATTTAAGTTACATAGAAGCCCAAGTATCTTATTTAGCTTTAATAATGTTGATCAATTTAAAGATAGAATCACCAGTATTTTCGAATATGTTATTCCTAGTTTGGCTAGCCTTTCTTGGTATAGTCGATTTTTAGCGTTATCCAAACTAAATTAAATTGCGCTAATACTTAATTGGATAGTCATTAACAGAAACGCGAATCGGCTACAATGCTAAGAGCTCGCGCAATACGCATCCAGCGCCATCAACCAAACCGATTCGCAACTTAACAGGATAGGCACTTTAAAACTGTAACCATATATTAACCAGCCTATTCGATGGCCGCCAAGAGCTTGCGCAATACGCTACTAGCACCATCAACCAAGCTGATTACCAAGCGTACCGTCAGCTAACCTACTTGCCGAACCAAGTAGCCGGTTTGTATGGCCAACTGTTGGCGCAAAACCTCTACCAAGCCGGCAATAAAGAAACCAAAGTCAACGGGCACCTAAAAGGCTTACAAGCAAAACTGTACTTCCACAGCGATTATCAAAACAGCACGCTGCGCGTGAGCGGCATTGATAGCCAAAACAACTAGGGGTTCCGTTACAACGCCTTTGGCGTAGTCTCAAACCAATATCAGAACGATGACGATGATTGGGATGATGACGACTATAGCGCCAGCAGCATCCACACCCGAACCAACAACTTAATACCGTACCAATACACCGGTAAATACCGAGAAAGCATCAGTGGGTTCAACCACATGGACGCGCGTTGGTACAACCCAAAAGTAGGGCGGTTCATCCAACCAGATCAATACAATCACGTGAATTTAATGCTGCCAAAAGGCGCACAAAGTGAATTGATGCGGTATATTGGTCGCACTCAAAGTGACTTGTTGAAAGACCCCTCACAGCAGATGCGTTATGGGTATGTGAGTGGGAATGCGTTGCGATGGGTGGATCCGTTGGGGTTGTGTGAACCAAAAGATATTGAGATCCCACCAGAGGAAAAAGGGTTTTTCGAATCTGTAATTGATACTGTTGTGAATTATGTAATGACCGAAGTTGAGGGAGAGTTGACCGTAGAGGCAGGATATGGAATTGGTGTATCAGGAGCTTTAAGTGCCTCTCCTGAGCAAGTACTCAATCAAGATCAAGTGTCGGTTTCTGCCGGTGTTGGTGAGGTAATCGGTGCTTCCGCCGGAGCAATTGTTAATCTAGTCAACTGGGATATTGGTGAAGGATTAGCTTCCGATTCACCAGTATCGACCTCAACTACTGTTCAGGGAGGAATCGGATTAATAGGTGCTTCTGTAACTGTTAATACATTATCTAATGGGTCAATTGCACAAGTTCAAATAGGGCTTGGATCTGCTTTAGGGCTTAGTATTGGTAATACAATTAATATTGATTCAGAATTAGATTTTTAGGAGTAATATTTTGAAAGAATTTGCAGCAATTTTATTTTTAGTATCAACTTCATTTACGGTTTTTGGCACGATAGCGGGATTTTACTGTTTACGAAGCTTCCAAAAATATTTCGCACTAAACTATAACCATCGGCTAGATGAGATAGCCTATTTCACTACCTTGTCAAAGTCTTCAGTACACACTAATTTCGTACTTTTCAGGTGGTTATTTTCTAAGGACCGAAAAAACGAAGTTGACGTTAAATTGTTGTGTCTTGTGAAAAGATTGAGAGTTACACAACTTGTTGGTTTTTTTTCATATTGTGTGCTCCTAGCTTCTATTTACTTAATAGTTTTAACAAATTGAGTGCATAAACATGAGTTAATTGGGCAAGCACTTTTATAAAGGCAGCAAGATACAACGCCAAGAACTTGTGTAATACACTACTGACGGCATCAACCAAGCCGATTACCAAGCGTACCGTCAGCTAACCTATTTGCCAAACCAAGTAGCCGGTTTGTATGGTCAACTATTGGCTCAAAACCTCTATCAAGCAGGCAATAAAGAAACCAAAGTAAGCGGGCACCTAAAAGGCTTACAAGCCAAACTGTACTTCCACAGCGATTACCAAAACAGCACCTTGCGCGTGAGCGGCATTGATAGCCAAAACAACTACGGGTTCCGCTATAACGCCTTTGGCGTAGTCTCAAGCCAATACCAGAACGACGACGATGATTGGGATGATGATAAAAACGAAGGTTACAGCGCCAGCAGTATTCACACCCGCACCAACAACTTAATACCGTACCAATACACCGGTAAATACCGTGAAAGCATCAGTGGGTTCAACCACATGGACGCGCGTTGGTACAACCCTAAAGTAGGGCGGTTCATTCAGCCCGATCAATACAACCTCGTTAATTTAATGTTGCCAAAAGGCGCACAAAGTGAATTGATGCGGTATATTGGGCGCACGCAAAGTGATTTGTTAAAAGACCCTTCTCAGCAGATGCGTTATGGGTATGTGAGCGGGAATGCGTTGAGATGGGTGGATCCGTTGGGGTTGGCAGAAGTATGTATACCTACCGTTGAGAAGCTAAAAGAGATTGATGTTTTTTCAGAGAAAAAAGTATGGGAAGACTCTAATGGATTTATCTATATACCCGCTGATGGACAAAACTCTGTATTAATATCACCGGAGACCAAATTTGAAAGTGAAGAAATTATGGCTAGGCTACTAGGAAAAACAATAAGTGCTTCCAATAAACTGGGAGTAACGATTTATATAATGAGTAGTTATAGGTCGCAAGATGAGCAGGATGCTTTAAGACAGCATAATGCTAGAGCTGCAACAGTAAGTAAGCATACGACTGAAGAAGCATTAGACCTATACATTCCCGATCTTCGAGAAGATGGAATGAGCAAGTCAGATTTATCTAAAACAACTGCTGATTCATTATATGAAACAGGTGAATTCAGCCGTGTATCATCTTACAATTCCTCAAATACCGCTCATGTTGACTCTGGAGAAGATGGCTCCGGTCCGGGTCTATATTATAATTGGGAGTTTCAAAAGAAATGAGATTAATTTTATTAATTACAATGTTTCTTTTAAATGGATGCAACGCAATTGCTGATGTGGCTTCTGTGACTCTATGTGACAGGCCGCTATCTATTTGGACTCATTATTTAGGTGCAAATACCACTAAGGGCATTATACCGATTGATGGGTTTAAAATTGATGAGGTTAACTATTTTTCCAATGAAGGACCAGAGAGAAGAAAAGCTATTGTTAGTCCGAATGGTGATATTTGCTTGACATTTAATATCGTCGGAAGTTCGATTTATTCATTTACTGTTTCTGAATTAAAACTAAATGAGATTAAGATTACAAGAGGAGTTACAACAACGGCTCAACTGGGCGACGTTTTTCCCAAAGTTTTAAACAATAAATTCAATATGTTGTTCTTCGACCTACCATTAAGAGGGGATGTGAAAGCTCGCATTGTATTAGATACCAACTTTATTGATTCATTAAAGTTGATTCGTGAAGAGATAGCAGTAATGAATATTAGTAACATTGAAGAAGTTATTGTGTCGGAAATTGTAGTAGGGAAATTTTGAATACTTTCACGGACAGACGCTATAAATAGCCCACAGGCCACAACGCCAAAAACAGCAACTATGTGTTAACCAGCCGTTTGATGGCCGCCAAGTGCTTACGCAATACTCAACCAGCACCATCAACCAAGCCGATTACCAAGCGTACGACTAATATGGACACGCACTCAAGCAGGACTAATACGACTAATATGGACACGCACTCAAGCAGGACTAATATGGACTAATATGGACACGCACTCAAGCAGGGTTTGAGTGCCAATTTAAATATTAGTGAACACTTTAGAATTGATGATATTCAGCGCGGACATAAATTAGTGACGTTTGAATAGTATTACTTTGTTTGGCGCACTATAAAATCTTCAGCCATCTGAATTGTCGTGATTTAAATATGAAGTTGGTATTAGGTAAGTATAGGACTAGTAGCAGGCACTCTCTGATAACCCAAATGAGTACACTTAAACTTCACGGAACTTAATGAACCGGCCATTACCTTAAAATTAGTTTCAAAATATTTCACATTCTGAAGCCAGCTTTTAGAATCTATTTTTAACCGCTTAAGAATGGGCGGAAGTGATTGATCAATAGCGCCGCGCTTGTCGTTTCTTAAAATGCGACCCGTCCAATCTAATAACTCTAAATAGTCGGTGAGTTTAAAAGGAAGGCCGGTAGGCATGGGTTCACGCGGGTTCCCGATGAACATCAATAAAACGTTAGGCTGGGTAAGATTTAAGGCGTCTGGTTTGGTACGTTTCGCTGCGTCGATCCGTTTTTTAGCTGAGGTGTGTTCAGAGGTTTCTGGGCTTTCAGCCATTTTCGCTCGAATAGGGTTAAGATCAACATAAGCCAAGCAGGCCGCTAGGGCTTTGTCGTCCAATAGCGCTTGCGATTTGAATCGTCCTTCCCAGAAATTGCCAGTACAAACATCTTCGCGGTTGGCTTCACGGGCAATGTGTTCATTCAGCACTTTCATGAACCAGCTGATGCTCCCCAATCGTTCACGCCATAACTCAGCCAATTGGTTCACCACGTAAAGCTCCGCCTCACAAAGATCGTCACCGCGAACATAGCGATTAACTATGAGATTGCCCCTAAACAACTGAGACCAACGCTCAAGCACCTCAAAATCAGTTAGTTGCGCTTGCTCAGAACTGTTGATGAACAAAACCACATGATAATGATTAGACATAACCGCATAAGCACACACATCAATGCAAAACACTTGGCCGAGCGCTAATATCTTCTGCTCA
>NZ_JAHKPH010000008.1:383037-385866 GCF_018860385.1 Reinekea forsetii
GAGTGTGTGTCCTGTTAAGTTTTATGGGTATGTGAGTGGGAATGCGTTGCGTTGGGTGGATCCGTTGGGGTTGGATGGAAGGTCGACAACATTGGAAATTCTTTCAGCACCGGTTGCTGGAATTTCAGGACTAATTACATTGCTTGCGACTGGTGACATTGATGCCGCGGCTGGAGTTCAAAAAGGCGTAACAGAAAGCTTTGTAGATGGAACAGCTTTTAACAGAGCATCTAGTGCTGCTGTCGCTGAATTGGGCATTTTAGGTGCTTCTGGTCAACTTGCTATTGGGGTGATGGGGACTCCAGTAAATAAATTTGTGCGAGCTGGCACTCTTTCCCATGGGGTAGGGAACTATATGGGAAGTGTAACAAACCTAAGTAATGTAATTTATGGTACAAGTGAAGAAAATAATATCGTTAAAGAGGGATATAAAGCTGTTTCTGAAGCGATAACGGGTAATGAAAAAGCTGGAGAATTAACTTTTAACTTAGTTGACTTAGGGCTCGGACTAGCAGTAGCAAGTACTCAAGTACCTAAAAGTGGGAGTGCTGTTATAAAATCTGGTCCTAATCCTCTAAAATTGGAAGCGCATATTGAAAAAACCATGATAACAGATGCAGCCGGGTGGGTTATTGCAAATGATATTTATCAATTAGGATCAACTCTTGTTAACACAGTAAAGTCTGCTTTGAATAATAATGATGAGGAATGTCAAAAATGATTGTATATGTTTTTCTTCTGTTTATCTTAAGCTTAACTGGGCTGCGTTGGTTCATCATTCGGAAAACGAATAAGAAAAAGATTTTCTTAAATGTGGTTATTACCGTTGTTCAGTTTGTTCTCGCTGTTGCCTGTATGTTTTATCTTGATAATGAGCAGAGAATAGTTTGGGTAATCATAGCTATAACGATTGATAACTTTTACTTCAGGAAGCTAAGTGATCGCAATCAAAGGAATTAGAGTCATTGATGATCAAACCGCTCTGAACACTTAGGTCAATCTACCTCCTTATCTGCAACTCAATAATTAATATGGACACACACTCTATAGACACAGGAGCACAATGTTTGGACAGTAAGATATATAGGCAAAAAAGATGAACTCTATAATTATTTATGAAACTAGTAAATTCTGGCAGCATAGGTATTTAATTTGGTATCTACTCTTAACACTAGTTTTATTTGTTTCTGCAAGCTATTTTCGAGGACAAATAGATAGTTTGAGTTCGCTGGTTGGATATCTGGGATTATGTTTTGTCCTAGCTGTTTATTTCGTTGCTGCTTATTGGAGTGAACGAAATATAGTCAACAAGATATATTTTGATCAAACCGTCAAAGAATTATTGGTTATAAATGCAGTCTTCCAAAGATTTGAAGTGAGTATTTCTGATATATATAGCATTAGGGAGTTGGATGCCAAAGACAAACTGAATAAATTAGGTTCTAGAGAATGGGTTATTGAGGCTAGAGGTAATTTGAGATTTTCAATATTACCTGCTTCAAAAGGATTCGAAGAACTATCTAATTTATTGCAAAATACTAACTAGTTTGTTGGCAAATATCCTAACGGACATATCCTAACGGACAGGCACTTTAAAATTCCAAAACCAGCACCAACCGCACCCGCGATGTAAAACTGTACAATGAGCGCGGTGAAGTCATCGCCATCGCCTTCCAACGCCCGCAAACCAGCAAAGGGCTGAAGAAAGGCTACCAATACGGGTTCGACACAGATTACAAACGCGAACAACTAATATGGACACGCACTCTAGCAAGATTTGAATGCCAATTTAGATGTTATAAACTTAATAGGACAGACACTTTAATATTAATAGTCAGCAAGTTAACTGTAATCACTAGTACTATGAAGTGATCCTGTATCTTTTGTTATTCTTGATTGACGCAGGCGTTAAAAGCGCGAAATTCAGGATGCACAAAGCCTTCAGCTCCCTGAATTATTGGGATCTGAATATGAAGTTGGTATTAGCTAAGAATAGGGCTAGTAGCAGGCACTCTCTGGTACCCCAGATGCGTACACTTAAACTTCACGGAACTTAATGAGCCTGCCATGACTTTAAAACTGGTTTCAAAATACTTCACATTCTGAAGCCAGTTTTTAGGGTCTATTTTTAACCGCTCAAGAATAGGCGGAAGTGATTGGTCAATAGCGCCGCGCTTGTCGTTTCTTAAAATGCGACCCGTCCAATCTAATAACTCTAAATAGTCGGTGAGTTTAAAAGGAAGGCCGGTAGGCATGGGTTCACGCGGGTTCCCGATGAACATCAATAAAACGTTAGGCTGGGTTAGATTTAAGGCGTCTGGTTTGGTACGTTTCGCTGCGTCGATCCGTTTTTTAGCTGAGGTGTGTTCAGAGGTTTCTGGGCTTTCAGCCATTTTCGCTCGCATAGGGTTAAGATCAACGTAAGCCAAACAGGCTGCTAGGGCTTTGTCGTCCAATAGCGCTTGCGATTTGAATCGTCCTTCCCAGAATTTGCCAGTACAAACATCTTCGCGGTTGGCTTCACGGGCAATGTGTTCATTCAGCACTTTCATGAACCAGCTGATGTTCCCCAATCGTTCACGCCATAACTCAGCCACTTGGTTCACCACGTAAAGCTCCGCCTCACAAAGATCGTCACCGCGAACATAGCGATTAACTATGAGATTGCCCCTAAACAACTGAGACCAACGCTCAAGCACCTCAAAATCAGTTAGTTGCGCTTGCTCAGAACTGTTGATGAACAAAACCACATGATAATGATTAGACATAACTGCATAAGCACACACATCAATGCAAAACACTTGGCCAAGCGCTAATATCTTCTGCTCA
>NZ_JAHKPH010000008.1:386079-525009 GCF_018860385.1 Reinekea forsetii
AGTGTGTGTCCTGTTAAGTTGATTGGGGTTGGTTATGCTGCCAACTGGGCTGGAAGTAAAGCCTATAATTACTTAACTGCAGATTACTAAATACAGGTAGATTCTATGAAGTGTATAAATTGCAAATCAAAGATTCATAAGAAAGAGTTTATCTTGGCTATTTACAACGGAAAACATCGATGTAAAAAATGTGGGGATGTTTACAGTTTAAGTTTTTCTCAATTTATGGCCATATATTTACCAATAATATTTTTATCGAGCTACACTTTTTCTTTTTATCGGGAATATACCTTGATAGTAACAGGGCTATATCTATGCTGTGCATTCTTGTTAACTGCAATAATTATAAGGAAAAAGCTTGAACAGGATAAGTGAGCCAAATTGAAAATTGATGTGTATTCTAACGTTATCAAAAATAACCGATCGCCTTTGTTGGTTTAATCACGCAATCGTTAAAATGTAGCAGCGTTAATTAACAAATAGGACAAGCAATTAAATTATATGTAGGGTAATTGTGTATATTTTGTCTAGTTTACCGAAGGTGTAATTATACGGACAGTCACTTTAAAAATAATACGCTGTCCACAACGCCCAAAATAGCAACTAAGTGTAAACCAGCCTGTTCGATGGCCGACAAGAGCTCGCACAATACGCAACCAGCTCCATCAAACGTACCGTCAGCTAACCTATTTGCCGAACCAAGTAGCCTAACTAATATGAACGCACTTTAACTGCAATAGTAAAGAGAATTAAGCTTGAGCAAAAAAAAGTGAACCTGAAATACAAATTTATTAATGATTACGCCGCTGAATTTGAACGATTTCAGGGCAATACTTATAAAAAACTAATTAGGGCATACTCTAATTTGGTGGAGTTTCAGTGTGTGCCCCTTTCAGTTCATGTTTTAGGCATTGATGAGATTCAATAGTTAACGCTCGTTAATTCTATTGCTGCTCTAACCAACTTGCTAATGGCTCCCAGTACATTTTATGCCAGCCTCCGTTTAGGTGTTCAGCTGAACCTTCTGGGCACCCTGTATGATTCAATGTAATGGTGCATTCGCCGTTAGCTTCAGAAAACTCTAGCTTAACAATTGAATATGTATTTTCAGGCCAATTTGCTGGGCGCCATGCTTGTACGATGAGTGCGTTAGGCTGTATGTCGATAAATCGTCCTTCAATTTTGCCGCCATGCACACTGAAGGGTTCTCCGGCTTTAGGCGTTATCTTTGCGCCGTCATTGGTAAAGGCTGCATGTTTTTCTGGGTTTATGTAGGCATCAAATACTTCGCTTAGCGATGCTTTAAAAGTGACTTCTTGAGTGAATGCTGTTGTCATGTGGGGCTCCTAGTGATTAATACAGTTAACCAAATGGTTAAGTGTTGTCAGGATAGTCGATGCAATCAGAATTTGCAATACTAAACTAAATGGTTAATCATTGAGGAATGCAAAAAAATACCGTATTACCCAAAAATGATGAACTCGATCTAGTGTTCAAAGCGTTGGCAGACCCAACACGTAGGCACTTTATTGAAGTGCTGAAGCAAGCAGACGCAACCGTTGGCGAGCTAGCCGAGCCTTTGGCTATGTCACTTCCGGCAGCCTCAAAGCACATTAGTGTATTAACGGCAGCAGGGCTGGTCTCTAAAACTAAGGTTGGCCGAGTATATCGTTGCCATTTCCAGCCAGAAGCCATGCTGACGGCAAATGAATGGCTTGAGCAGAATAGAGAGGCTTGGAATGATCGCTTAGACGCGCTTTCGGATTTTCTTGAATCAAACACTAATGAGGCCACATGACAAACACCAGTTTAGCATTAGTCGTTAAGAAAACCTTGGCGGCATCACCAGAGCGGGTTTTTAATGCCTGGACTCATAAAGAAGCGCTGAAAAAGTGGTGGGGTCCTAAAGGGGTGACATGCCATGATGCCGATATAGACTTACGCGTAGGTGGGAAATACCAAATAGGTAATACACTGCCAGATGGGAATGTTGTATGGATACGTGGGCAATTCGTGGCGATCGAAACCAACAAAAAGCTCGTTTATACCTGGGGAACTGACGCTGAAAACTCAGACTCAGAGCGGGTAACCGTGAAGTTTAAGCCAATGGGCGAAACCACAGAAGTTACCGTTATTCATGAAAAAATCGCCACACAAGCTTTGTTGGAGCAGCACACCCAAGGTTGGGAGGGTTGTTTGGCTGGGTTGGCAGGTTATGAGTTTGAGAGTGCTTAGAATTGTGATGTAGAGACGAATCTGTTCGCCTACTTTTCTTGGCGAATTTTTGTTTTTTAAGTTGAAATGGCTTTTCCCCTAAAAGTGAATTTTGTAGGTAGATATTACTCGGCTTTCACTGCTCGTTGTATTCAATATAACCGAGATGGCTAAGGTTTCAGTAATGCATTGAATTGAACAAGTTCCTTTTTGGTGATATGGTCAAAAAATTGTTGAAAAAAATAATTAAACAGTAATAAGCGCTAAAACAAAACGATATTACCTCTCTATTAGGAGTAATGAAGTCCGTGAAAAGAATATTATTAGTTGTTGGTTTAATCGTACTTATAGGTTGTGCACCCGAAACAGACAAGTCAAATAAAAATACCTCGATTGATTGCACAAATCCTTCTGATACAAATGGCTATGTGTTAGGCGTAGATACCATTATTAATAGCCACTCAGCTGGTCTAAACGCCAGTCATCCACTTGATATGGGTTTATATGTTGGAGTTTCATTTCAGGGTTTTGAGGAAAGTGAAATTGAAACAGCAAAATTATACTATCCAAACAATTTAGAATCTTCTGCTCCTTATTTAGTTACTTCTCATTCTTACGGAACTCAAATTCATTTCTATAACGCATTCTTCGAATCATATTCTAAAACTAACGGTCTTCGTATAGCCCCAATGACTGGATATTGTGTTCAAATAGTGCTGACTAATGGTATTACTTTTGCTAAAAAGTTTGACCTTGAACGTCCAGATGGATCTACTCCAATTATCGGTGAAAAGCTTGTGCATTTTGATGATTTCGATTCAATTACTTCTGGTGGCGATTATACTCGTGGATTGGCACTTCCAAGTCTAAGCTCAGCGAGTATAACGGAAACTGAGTTAACTTTTTCGATGACTATTAACGACAGTCGAACGACGGAATACGCAATTAATATCCGTGACTCTGATGGATATCTAATCGCTGAGTACTTCACAGATGATGCATTAAATATAAAAAATGATGGGCAAAAGAATTATGTCATTAATTTTGGAAATATAGATACCGATTTATCGCCGGCTGAATTGGTCCTTAGATCAAACTATATGTTTGTAATGACATACGATACAGGAAACATAGGCGACAGCTACAACCCATCTTGGTCTGAAATAAAGGCTACTTCAAAAGCAATATTTTTCAAATGAATGAAGGGGGTTGTTAAAATCAACCCCAAATAGACTTTCAACTTGAATGTAAAAAACGCCTAGCTTGGCATTTTTTGTAGCCCGAGAAAATTTACAGGCCTATTTCCTCTTTGAATTAGAACATTCTCCAAAGTCGTTGAGTATTATGATGAACATGCGGTTAAACCGCCCTAGCTAAATTGGCCGCTAGGGCTTAATCGTCTAATAAAGCTTGGGATTTGAATCCCTGGTTAGCATCCAGTTCCCAGAACATACCAGTATAAGCATTTTCACGATTCGCCTCACGAGCAATATGTTCATTCAGCACCTTCATGAACCAGCTGATTTTGCCTAGCCATGACGGTGTTCGTTGTTTATGTTCGAAAAGCTACTTTCTCTATATTGTATGCATTTCAGCCAATTAACGGGACAATTCTTAAGTGGCTGCCCCATGTTGGCTTTACTGAATTTTTTGACCCCGATTTTTTTTCAGGGTCTGCGCTAATGGGTTAGTTCAGCTGTTCTTATTATTTACCAACCACTCGCGTGATTTGCGTAAGTATTGCAGGCTCTAGTATCAATGACTTTGCGGTAGCTAATGTTTTCAGTGAAACAGATCTTACATCAGCCGTAACGGGCGTCGAAGTCGCCCCACCTTGTTCCATAACCTTGAATATCAATTCATCGTCAGCCGTCCAAATGATATCCGTACTTACCCATTTTAAAGCGGAATTATCAAACCCAGGTTGAGCAGAGAAAACTCCTTCACTTATTGGAGCATCGTACGAATCATAAAGTTTACTTAAGTTGTGATTATCTGCTGTTTCAATGTTGTATGCCCACAAGTCTGTGTGATCACTATTTTCTATATCAACTGCCCAGTACAACTGCCATTGCCCTGTTGGAGAACGCTCTATATTTGTTTCAAGGTTGGTTGGAATGTTCGTCCCGGTCGTGTCTCTATTTACGATGTTTTGGACTACAGACGCGGCGATTGCTTCTTCGTTCGCTTGGTTTGTATTTGCAGTATTTACATGAAGTAAATTATCTTTCAAATCGGCTGCGGAGTCAGAGCTTAACACCGATATGGAACTGTTGTTTGTATTCCAGTTCCAATTGTCGATGTCATAATTTACAGTGCCTTCTAACCATTCAATATTAGTGGTTACAACGTCATTGGGCGACCATGTTGCAAATCGCCAATAACCTGATGAAGCGTTGTCAGGAACGTTCGAATGAGTAGAGCTTAGTCCCAGTAACCGACCATCAGGTGACCATTCATATTTAGACGTTGATGTACTAGCTGTATCAATCGGTAAATCCAATATAGATTGATCAACGCCATTAAAGTAATACATAGCAGAAGAGTCTGTAAAAACTATCTGAGTGGCAACATAGGGTGAAAAGGAGGTTATGCCGGGGGCTGCAATCGGGCTGTTTATTTTTTGAGTAGTATCAGAACTCGGGCGCCAGTTAAATAGGTCATAAGTGTAGGGGGTTGAAGATGGGTCTGATGTGACTGTTGTAGAGCCGATAAAAAACAATTGGTTAGTGGCCCATTTCGCACTTCCTACTTTTATAGAAGTGAGCGCATTGTCTGCGGAGCTATTGTCCACTAATGTTGAAATAGCCGAGTCTGCAGTCGGGTCAAAAATAGAGGCAGATGTGGTTGTTAAAAGTGACGCAAATGGTTTCTCCTCTAAAAATGTATTGTTGTCACTCCAAGTCAATGTGTCAAAAAATACTGATGTTTCGTTTGGGGTAATATCAACGTTCGTTAAACTGTTTGTATCAACCCAATACAGCTTATCTTGCGAAGTATCGCTACTATGAGGCGCTTCAATGGCCAATACTGTACTATCGTTACTCCAGTAACTCGCCACGGCATTTTGATCTCTGTTTTCAAAACCCATCTTAACCTTATGATTGATGCCCGTTTCAGAATCATATAAGTTTGCTTGCCAGACTGAGTTATTAAATTGTTGTGTATAGAATACAAAACGACCATTAGGCGAAATGTCGATTATGTGGTTAGAACTTGCACGAGAGTCCGCACTTTTTAGGTTAATCTGCTTTGCACTATAAGTTCCGGTTAAATAGAGGGGGCTCGTATTCGGCGTTTGTATTTCAGCGGTTCCACCATCAATAATTACAAAAGGCTCGGCTTTAATCTCGACGGTAATAGACTTTGTTGTAGTGTTGCCAACTTCATCAGTGACTGTAGAGGTTAGCTTCGTTGTTTGGTTGGGTGCAATGTCTAGGTTAAAGTTAAATAGGGCATGCTCATTGCTGCTTTCAGATAGTGTTACGCCAGCCATATCACTCTTCCAAGTGACTTCTAAATCATCTAACTGGCTAATGTCATCATCAATAATAGAGTTTACTCGGAAAGTTGATCCTGGGAATGCCGTAATTGCAGGTGTTTGCAGTTGTAGGCTCGGTGCGTTTTTATCAGCACTCTGATCTGGCAGCTTTACGCATGCCGATAAAGTAAGTGCAGCAACCGCACTCCATAGCAGTTTATTCATCCTAATCTCCTTGGATGTAGTAGATTTATATCTTTTAACTTGAATTAATATTGAATGGAAAGTTGGCCCGATATAGCCGAAAAAGAATCAGAAAGTGGCGCAAGTTGGCCGGCCACCACAAATGACATACGTTGGTTTATTGGAACTTCTATCTTTGCTAAGAATTCTGCTGAAAGGGCTAGTGTACTCGGAGTCGCTATCGCTTTGAGGACAGAGCCATTTTTTTGCCATTGAAACTGGTTCGATACAAAACTCATAGACCCTTGAATGCCTGCCCCAAGCCATATTTTTTTGTCACCCATGATTAAATCGTGCTCTAAAACACCAGAAACACCAGCAGACATGAAGTTGCCACCAAACATACCTTCTTCTGCGGTTGGTACCGTTGGAATATAATTAAGTTGCAAGGCAGTCGTTGCGCGTAAATGTTGTTCGACCAGAAGTGGCACACTGAAGCCGCCAGCAAGAGATAATAAAGGGCCTGTTTCAAATGAGTCTGTACTGATCGAAGCGTAACCAACTCCAGCAGTCACGAACGTCTGTTTTGCATCCCATTCTGCTGCATAGCAAACGTGAGTGAAAAGCAGTGCGCAAAGACAGATTAAATTAGAAGTTTTCATAATTTCCTTTAGGTGCATCAAAAGTCCATTTATATCGAAGAATCCTGCCTCTATTTTTCGTAACTAGCAATGTTGTGTGGCTGAAAATGAGAACGAGTGCAATAAATTATTGAATTGAGAGTAAACTTAAAGTTGACTGAGAAATATTCTTTGCCATAGGAGTTTAGTTAAATCAAAGGTGTTTATGACCTACTTAGGCTTTGGTTTTATCAACTCGGTCGTATTTGGCGTGTTATTTTCGTAGGTTGCCCAATACATTAGTCTTTGATAGCTCTACCTTCGCTCTCTGATTTCCTGTAAAATGCGCTCCCTTTGATTTTTTCGCTAAACCGATGTTTGATGTGAGCGGTTTAGCCTGTAGCGGGAGCTAACGTGGAAGTAAACCCAATTCGAGAGCTGATTAAAGACCTAGACGCACGTACCGATGTGCTTCGGGGGTACCTTTGACTACGCCATTAAGAAAGAGCGCCTAGACGAAGTAGAGCGCGAACTCGCCCAACCTGAAGTGTGGAACAAGCCTGAACGTGCGCAAGCACTGGGGCAAGAGCGATCTTCATTAGAGCATGTTGTGCAGACCATTGATAACCTAGATTCTGGCTTAGCCGATGCTTCCGATTTATTGGAAATGGCGGTTGAAGAAGAAGATGTCGATTCTGTTGCTGAGGTTGAAGCTGAATTAGCCGATTTAAAGCAGCAGCTTGAAGTGCTTGAGTTCCGCCGTATGTTCAGTGGCGAAATGGACGAAAACAACGCTTACCTAGATATTCAGGCAGGCTCGGGCGGAACAGAGGCGCAAGATTGGGCTGAAATGCTGCTTCGTATGTATTTGCGTTGGGGTGAAGAAAAGGGCTTTAAAACCGAGTTGATGGAAGCATCGGCCGGTGATGTAGCGGGTATTAAGTCGGCTACGATTCGCTTTGAAGGCGAATACGCCTTTGGTTGGTTACGTACTGAAACCGGGGTTCACCGTTTGGTGCGCAAGTCTCCATTCGATTCAGGTAACCGTCGTCATACTTCATTCAGCTCAGTGTTCGTTTCTCCTGAGATAGACGATAACGTTGAAATTGAGATCAACCCGGCCGATTTACGCATAGATGTTTACCGTGCCTCAGGGGCAGGTGGTCAGCACGTTAACCGAACAGAGTCGGCGGTGCGTATTACCCATAACCCAACGGGTATTGTGACGCAGTGTCAAAATGATCGATCTCAGCACAAAAACAAAGACCAGGCCATGAAACAGCTTAAAGCCAAGCTGTATGAGCATGAAATGAGCATTCGTAACGAAGCCGCTCAACTAGTAGAAGACAATAAGTCTGATATTGGTTGGGGCAGCCAAATTCGTTCTTACGTGCTAGATGATTCGCGCATTAAAGATTTAAGAACCGGTGTAGAGAACCGCAATACCCAAAGTGTATTAGACGGTAACTTAGACGCTTTTATCGAAGCCTCATTGAAAAAAGGGCTATAAAGCTAAATTATTTTTAGCGCGGTGGCAGAGTTTAACGAACTGGCTACTTGACTAAGAAGGACGCTGTGAACCCATCCGTGGGCACTCAAAGACGACATCCATGTCGTCAAATGCCTTCTAACTCAAGCATCCAATCCGTTTTTAATACGGTGGCAGAGTTTAACGAACTGGCTACTTGAGTAAGAAGGACGCTGTAAACCCGTCCGTGGGCGCTCAAAGACGACATCCATGTCGTCTCATGCCTTCTAACTCAAGCACCCAATCCGTTTCAGAATGTGGCACAATTGACTGTGTTATAGAAAAATTAAAGCAGTTAAGTAAGTTTTAAAAGTAATACTGAATTAAGAAGGGTGGTGGGTTGTTTTAAAAAGACGTGAGATCACATGGATGTGATCTTCGAGCGCCCATGGATGGGTTTACAGCGTTCTTTTTAAAACAATCCACCACCCTTCGAACAGAACAACCGAATAACCGAACAACCAAAGAAACAAACCAACCAATAACGTGGAAATGAACTATGAGCGATAACCCAGTAGACAACAATTTGCCAAATGCTTCAGAAGATAATCATATTATTACTGAACGAAAACAGAAGTTGGCAGAATTGCAGGAAAAACGGGGTATTGCGTTTCCTAATGACTTCCGAGTTGAGCACAAAGCGGGTGACTTACAAGCCGCTTATGGCGAGTTGGAAAAAGAAGAAATAGAGAGCAAAGAGCTTAATATTGCAATTGCGGGCAGAGTCATGCGTCGCGGTGGGCCATTTGTAGGCATTCGTGATGTTACTGGCAGCATTCAGTTTTATTTAGGTAAGCCACTGCAAAAAGAAAGTGACGACTGGAAGTTGTTAGACATAGGCGATGTTGTTGGTGTTAAAGGTAAGTTGTGTAAATCGGGTAAAGGCGAGTTGTACGTTAACGTTGAAAGCCTTGACGATGTGCGCATTCTGACTAAATCATTGCGCCCATTGCCTGATAAGTTCCATGGCTTGGCCGATCAAGAAGCAAAATACCGTCAGCGCTACGTTGATCTAATCGTCAGCCAAGAAACGCGTAACGTGTTTGAAGTGCGTTCTAAAGTGATCAGTGGTATTCGTAACTACCTCACAGAACGTTCGTTCATGGAAGTAGAAACGCCCATGTTGCAGGTGATTCCGGGCGGTGCAACGGCACGTCCATTCATTACTCACCACAATGCGATGGATCGTGACTTATATTTGCGAATTGCACCTGAGCTTTACTTAAAGCGTTTGGTTGTGGGTGGCTTTGAGCGCGTATTCGAAATTAACCGTTCTTACCGTAATGAAGGTGTTTCTACGCGTCATAACCCAGAGTTCACTATGCTTGAGTGGTACCAAGCTTACGCTAACTACCACGACTTAATGGACACCACCGAAGAAATGTTACGTGAAGTAGCCACTAATGTACTGGGCACTACTGAAATACATTACCAGGGCCGCGATTACGATTTTGCTAAGCCGTTTGAGCGTTTATCGATGTTTGATTCAATATTGAAGTACAACAGCGATTTAACCGCAGACAACATTAATACCCTAGAAGCTGCAACAGCGACCGCTCAAAAGCTAGGCATTCATGTTAAAGATTCTTGGGGCTTAGGTAAGGTTCAAACTGAAATCTTTGAAGAAACAGTAGAAGAGAAGTTGTTTGACCCTGTGTTCATTACTGATTACCCAGCCGAAATCTCTCCATTGGCGCGTCGTAACGATGAAAACCCAGAAATCACCGATCGATTTGAGTTCTTCTTAGGTGGCCGTGAAATCGCTAATGGTTTCTCGGAGTTGAACGACCCAATCGACCAAGCTGAGCGTTTCCAAGCGCAAGTGGCCGAAAAAGAGTCGGGCGATGATGAAGCCATGTTCTACGATGCCGATTACATTAACGCATTAGAGTACGGTATGCCGCCTACGGCCGGTGAAGGTATCGGTATTGACCGTTTAGTTATGTTCTTAACCGACTCACCTTCGATTAAAGATGTCATTTTGTTCCCGCACATGAAACCAAAAGCCGATTAATTAGGCGTAAGGTTTTATATTAGCCAAGCGATTGCTTGGCTTTTTTTATGGGTGTTCAAAAATGCCGCGAAGGTATGGCGTAGCAGATGTTTTTGTTTTTGCACAATTTTGAACGTTCAGAAGCTGAAAAGCACTCAGACTGTGCAGTAATTTTCCAAATTTGGTCAAGAAATTACAAACTGTAACAATATTGTTATTAGAAAATATTGCCTAGAAAAATTAAACACTGTAGGCGAAATATCCCCAGCGATAATTCTAAGTCAAATAGTAGGTCGATTTGATAGGATTTTCTGAAGGCGTGTCAAAAAGCACTATAAAAATCCTTTAAGTTATTGAATTCATAGGGTTTTTATTTGCTGGTTAAAAATTGATCAGTTTGTAACGTTGCGTCTATTATGCACCCTAGATGACAATTCTAATTGATTACTAACAGACTTATCCACAGAAATTGTGGACACTGTTTGCAAAGTCAAGCGCCGTGCGGTTTGCAAACCTATTGACCTAAAGTGACAATTTATCGGCGTAAAAATAATTATAAAAATTGTCGCTTCTGCGTAGGTTTTGGCACGGAAAAAAACCTCTAAACCCCCTTGAGTTGATCAAAATACAGTCACTTTCGACCTTAGTCTTAAAGACTAAATGCCTATAGCTTAAGCCGATGTTTCGCTTTTAAATCATTGTTTAAAACGCCCGAAACAATAAAAGCAACAATTAGGAGCGAACGCATGAGTTATAAAAATGTGCATTTGGCCGCGACATCAAACCCTGATCAGTTTTGGTTAGAACAAGCCAAGCAAATTGCTTGGTTTAAGAAGCCCAGTCTTGGTTATCAACAAAACAGCGATGGTAGTGACAGTTGGTTTGCCGATGGTGAGCTGAATACGGCCTATTTAGCTTTAGATGCTCACGTTGAAGCCGGACGCGGTCAACAAACGGCATTGATTTATGATTCACCCTTAACGAAAACAAAGAAACAATACAGTTACCAACAGCTTTTAGATGAAGTGGCACTGTGTGCCGGTATGCTAACAAACTACGGTGTGCAAAAAGGCGATCGGGTGGTGGTGTACCTGCCTATGATTCCAGAAGCGGTGATTGCCATGTTGGCTTGTGCTCGCATAGGGGCTATACACTCAGTCGTATTTGGTGGTTTTGCGGCTAAAGAGTTGGCGGTGCGGTTAGATGACGCAACGCCGAAGTTATTGTTAACCGCCACCGGGGGCCTTGAGCCGAATAAAACAATCGATTATCAGCCACTTATTCGAGAAGCACTTGATCTTGCTCAGCATCAGCCAAGCGCGGTACTTATTTGGTCGCGACCAGAAATCCCACTCACCGCTGCATTTGATCTTTGGCAAGATGCCTTGCAGCAAGCCTCACCGGCAAGTTTTGTCAGGCTACAATCAACGGATCCACTTTATATACTTTATACATCAGGTACGACCGGTACTCCTAAAGGCGTAGTGAGAGATAACGGCGGGCATGCCGTTGCAATGGCATATTCAATGAGCGCTTTGTATAACTGCCATGTAGGTGATGTTTATTGGGCCGCTTCAGATGTTGGTTGGGTGGTAGGTCATTCGTATATTGTGTACGCGCCGTTAATTAAAGGGTGTACTACGGTTTTGTATGAAGGCAAACCTGTTGGCACGCCCGATGCTGGCGCGTTCTGGCGTGTGTGTGAAGAGTATAACGTTAAGCTGCTGTTTGCCGCACCAACCGCCTTTAGAGCTATTAAAAAAGCCGATCCAGAAGGCCAGTTGGTATCGAAATTTAACTTAGCATCTCTAAATACCATTTTTATGGCGGGCGAACGGTTAGACCCGGCCACCTTAGCCTGGACTCAACAACATACGAACAAGCTTGTGGTTGATCATTGGTGGCAAACAGAAACCGGTTGGGCAATTGCTGGCAATCCATTAGGGATAGAGCCGTTTCCGGTAAAGCCTGGCAGTTCAAGCTTGCCTTTGCCTGGCTATAAAGTAGAGATACTCAATCATGTCGGGCAGCCATGCCAGGCCATGGAGCAAGGTTTTATTGCCTTAAAGCGCCCATTACCGCCAGGTTGCTTGCAAACAATCTGGAAAAACTCCGCACGTTTTGAATCTTCTTATTTAACCCAATTTCCAGGCTACTATGCCTCGGGCGATGGGGGTTATTTAGATGAAGAAGGCTATTTGTTTGTAATGGGTCGCATAGATGATGTGATAAATGTGGCTGGGCATCGATTGTCGACTGGTGAAATGGAAGCCGTTTTAAGTGAGCATCCTTCAGTGGCTGAGTGTGCTGTGATAGGGGTTCAAGATGAACTCAAAGGGCAAGTACCATTAGCGCTGGTGGTGTTAAAAGACGGCGTCTATACCAGCGCTGAAACGCTAGAGCATGAGCTCATTGCCCAAGTTCGGGCCGAAATAGGCGCCATTGCTTGTTTAAAACAAGCCCATATTGTTGACCGGCTTCCCAAAACACGTTCAGGGAAAATACTGCGCGCAACGTTGAGAAAAGTGGCCAATAATGAAGCTTATTCAGTGCCCTCTACCATTGATGATCCTGCCATTCTTGAGGAAATTAAACATCAGCTAACTGGCGCAAGCGCGTAAACCTTATAAACACCGTTTGGCACTCAATTGGTGGCATTTGATTCAGCTAGAGTTCATGCTACTAGGGTTAATCTTTCTGCAATGTTACGAAGGAGACCAGCCATGAGTGTCAAACATACCCTTGCAGCGATTGCGATGAGCGCAATAGCCGCTGCAACTATTGCCGATTCTGATCGCTATGACGATGATTATAAAAAGGCTAAAAAGCTACGCTATAACAACAGCCATACTATTTATGTAGAAGGGCGAGTGATCAGTGCAACCCCAATATATGATACCTACTGGTACTACCGCTCACGTGGTGACAGTCATCGCTCCGATCGTTACGATGAAGTGTGTCGTATTCGCGATGTAGAAGTGTATCGAGAATCACGAAGTACCGGTGGCAACCCAGCCGCGGGGGCCATTATAGGTGGCGCTATTGGCGCACACGTGGGTAATTCCGCTGGACATAGCCGAGACTCTGCCGTAATTGGTGCAATTGCCGGTGGGGTTATTGGCAGCGTCATTGGCAGTGAGGCCAGCCGAGGTCGAGAAACAACGGTTCACTACCGAGTAGAACGCGATTGCGATACTCGCTATCGACAAGAGTATCGTGAACTAATAGGCTATGACGTTCGCTACCGATATAATGGTCGTGAATTTACCATGCAAACGCAGCAGCATCCTGGCCGATACGTTCAATTGAAAGTGGAGGTGCAGCCTACTGCGCGTTAGTTTTCGTATTTAGGGGCTGCAATGAAAAAAATGATTCTAGGGGTGTTTTTATCGATGTGGGTGTCTTGGGTCGCGGCGAGCGACGACTGGCCCGATACACACCCCTGTACCCACGAACCCATACCGCTCACCTCAGAAAACCAAGTGGTGGCTGCGGTTGAATGTATTTATCAGGGGCGTGTGGCTAAAGTGACTAAAAAAACAGGGTCTAACCCAAGCTGGTATTACCAGTTGCGGGTGTTAGATTCCGGTGGGCGTATCAAGGAAGTAGATATTCATCCCCAAACAGGGTTACCTATAAATAAAGCAGAAAGGGAGGCCGTGTATGAGGCTCTTAATCGTCGAGGATGAAGCAGGCTTACGCGAGCATTTGCACGCAGGATTTAAAAAAGAAGGCTTTGCCGTAGATGCCAGCGGCGATGGCAAAGAAGGGTTGTTCTTTGGTTTAGAAACTGATTACGACGCAGCAATCATAGACATTGGTTTGCCCAGTTTAGATGGTTTAGAGCTGATTAAACAACTTCGTGAAAATGATAAAAATTACCCAGTAATTGTGCTCACCGCGCGAGGGCACTGGAAAGATAAAGTAGAAGGCTTAGAGTCTGGAGCCGATGATTACTTGGCCAAACCCTTTGTTTTTGATGAGTTATTGGCCCGAGTAAAAGCTCTAGTTCGCCGCAGCGTCGGTATGTCGAGCGCGACATTACAATTAGGTGATTATCAGTTAGATACTTCTGCAAAAGCCGTGTCGGTAGCTGGGCAGCAAGTAGAGTTAACGAGCTATGAATACAATACACTTGAGTACTTGATGACCCACAAAGACAAGGTGGTGTCTAAAACTGAGCTAACTGCACATTTATATGAACAAGATTATGATCGAGACAGCAATGTCATTGAAGTGTTTGTAAGAAGGTTGCGTAAAAAGCTCGATCCTACTGGTGATCGTAACCCTATTGTTACTCAGCGTGGGCAAGGTTATCGTTTTAATCAAGGCGAAAACGCTTAGCGCCTATGTCTGCAAAACAACCGTTATCGTTAACAAAGCGCCTGATCGGCTCGGCGGCGTTTTTTATCCTCTTTTTTCTAGGTATAACCGGCTTTGCGCTCGATCGTGCTTTTGTGCAGAGCCAAACTGCAGCACAAGCCGAGCGTTTGTTTATTAGAACGTTTAGCCTGTTGTCTTTGGCTGAATTAGAAGATCAAACACTCAGATTACCAAGAATGCTCCGCGAAGAGCGTTTTAACAGCCCAGAATCAGGGTTAATCGGTTTGGTATTAAATGCACAGCGCCAATCAGTATGGGAAAGCCTTTCTAGCGAATGGTTTACCGAGGGCGATTGGGTGCGTAGCCAACCCAACCTTAACCCTGGTGATGAGCAGTTTGGGCAACACCGAGGGTTTGTTTATCAGCGCAACGGCTTTGTATGGGAAGACTCTAATAATCAAGATCGTTATTTTGAGTTTTGGGTATTAGAAGATGCCACGCCTTTAAACGAATCAATCGCAACATATCGCCAACAATTATGGGGTGGATTAGTGGCTGCTTCTGTTGCTTTACTTTTGGTGCTGTCGCTAATAACAAAATGGGGCTTAGCGCCGCTGCATTTGTTGGCTGCGCAGCTAACCAAAATAAGACAAGGCGATGCGGATGAATTAACTGGTCGGTATCCAAGTGAATTGACCCCGCTAACCGATAGCTTGAATCAGTTGCTGAGCGCCGAGCAAGGCCAGCGTGAACGATATCGCAAAGCCATGGGCGATTTAGCGCACAGTTTAAAAACACCCTTGGCCGTGATGAAAACATTGCAATGCGATGATCAAACAACCTTGAACGAGCAAGTAGATCGAATGAGTCAAATAGTGCGTTACCAATTACAACGCTCTGTGACCGACGCGCGGCAAGGCCCAGTGTTAGGGCAAACGTGTGATTTAATGGCCGCATTAGAACGCTTAGGCCGTGCACTTGATAAAGCCTTTTTAGAAGAAGATAAAGTGCTCGATTTACCGCAAACAGATCGACCATTGCTCTTGTCAATGGACAATAATGATGTCTTAGAAATTTTGGGGAACTTGATTGAAAATGCCTTTAAATATGGCCGTTCGGTAATAAGTGTCGACATTGACGACGATGAAAAATCAGAGCAAGTGTGGGTGCATATCGATGACGATGGTAAAGGCGTCGCGCCTGAAGCCACAGCCCATATCATGCAACGGGGAAAACGTTTAGATACCTTACAGCCTGGGCAAGGCATAGGTTTAGCCATGACTCTGGACATTCTGCAAAGCTACAACGCAGCCATTGAAATAACCACTAGCCCGTTTGGTGGTGCTCGGTTTTCAGTGCAGTTGCCAAAGGCGCATCATTAAACCGCTAAATTAGTGGCGATTTTTGCCCAGTAAAACCAAAAACCAAAGAGTGTGATAGCCAATAAAAATAACAAGTGAATGCGTTTAGGGTCGCTTTTACGACGAGATCGGAACGGCGAGCAAAACAACGCCGCTAATGTAAATAACGTACAAACGCCCAAAGCCCAAGGTAATCGATTTACCCATTTTTCTAGCCAGTATTCACGCAATTCTAATTCATGATAGCGGGCAATAATGGTGCTTTGTTCCGGAGCGGCGAGCCAAATTATGACTTGCCATGCAATTAAGCTGAGCCACGCTAAAGAAGCCAATACTCGGATGGTTAAAACCAGTTTGTCTTGATGGTACCGCCGTTCTTTCAAAAAATATCTCGCTTACAATATTAAGTTATGGCCATTATCTGAGAGCCATTGTTTATCTTTTTTATAAGTTGGGTGAATGGCTTCTACTTGCTGCCAAAATAAAGCCGAGTGGTTTAAATGCTTTAAATGACTCACCTCATGAGCAATAAGATAATCGATTACTGACTCAGGTGCCATGAGAATTAACCAGTTATATTGGATACGGCCTTGTGCTGTACAATGCCCCCATTTGGTTTTGGTTCGCCGAAATCGAATGTCAGTGAGCTTATGTTGCCAACCTTGCTGGGTGACAAGATCGATGGTTTTATTGTGTAAAACAGACTTAGCCTTGGTGAGATAAAAATCGGCTAAAACGGCGTGGGTTGAAGCTTTATCTGAGTTCTGGGTGAAAATCTGAATCGCTTCGGGGGTGTCACGCCAGCCCGTTTTCGTACTTTGAATGATATGCAGGGGTTTTTGAACGCCCATAAAGGGTAAATAGTTCAGTTGACTGAAATCTGGCTGCTCAAGCTTAAGTTGGGCTTGTTCGTTGAGAGTTTTTGTCAGCCAAGCCTGTTTGGATTGAACAAAATCCGTTAATTCGTTAATAGATACATGCTTGGGCGCTCTTAGCTCAATACTCTGCTCTTTAACGTACAAGCCAATGGTTTTGCGTTTAGAGCGAACCAGTTTAATTGGGTGCTGTTGCCAGTTTAAAGCGGTCATTGAATAAGCGAGCTGGGTGGCATAGTCTGTTTGGTGATCGGGTCGAGTAGGTGTTCAAGCCCTTCGCTTCTTAACAATAAAGCTAAGGCAAGCAGTTCGCCTAATCGACCATTAGGGAAACCCTTGGTTTGGAACCACAGCAAGTACTCTTCAGGCAGTTTGATTAACTTGCGCCCTTGATATTTGCCAAAGGGCATTGAGGTGTGGGCCAGTTCAATTAAATCGTTAGGTTCGAGGTTCATGAAATCGTAGTCTTATGTCTAAAGGTAATGAAATACCGCCGCTTCTAAAAAAGCAGGCAGAGCAATCACTCGCTAAATTTGTGGATCAAGCGCCAAAGGGTAAGGTATTCATAGCCACTTTTAAAGGTGCGCTTGTGCTTATTCAAGAACAGGTGCCACACCCTAAGAATGCCAAGCCATTAAACCTGCCTTATGCACTATTAGATTACACCGATCAGGGGTGGCAGTTATTGTTTCGAGGCAATAGCGGCCAGTGGCAGTTAATGCCAGGCGATCTACCCAGTGCTCATATTGAAGAAAAGCTTGAGCAGATACGGGTAGACGCGTTTGGGGTGTTTTAACGTTAAGCTTTTTGCTGCCAATACGAACGTATCATGGCTAAGCCGTGGTCTAGTGATTCCACATCGGTTCCAAAATTTAACCGCACATTTAATGGGTTGCCAAAAAACACACCTTCGCTTGGCATTACACCGGCTTTAATAAAATGAGGCGCTAACGGTGTTTTTAGATCTGTGCTTTCAATCCAAGCTAAAAAGGTTGCTGCTTGAGGCTTAAATGACAGCCCCTCAAGGTTGTTGATAACGTCTGCGACTCGTTTCTGATTGTTTTTTAAATGCGTTAATAGGGCTTTATGCCAATCGTGGCACTCAGTAAAAGCCACTTCGGCCGCTAGCATGCCGGCAAAATTAGGATCAGGCATGATTCCGTTAGCTCGTGCTTGCCATGCGCGGCGCATACTGGCATTCGGAATAATAGCAAATGAGCAACCAAATCCAGCAACATTAAATGTTTTGCTGGCCGCCATCAGTGTAACGCTTTGGTCTTTAATGGCCTCTATAGAACTGACCGGTACATGAGGTGTGCCATCTAGAATTAGATCGCAATGAATCTCATCGCTACACAAAACTACCTCGTATTGCTGACACAGTTGCGCCAATTTATGAATGTCTTCAGCGCTTAATACAGCTCCATGGGGGTTCATTGGGTTGCACAGCAAAAACAAATGACAATCAGGGTGGCTGAGTTCTGTTTCGAGTGTTTGCCAATCCCATTGCCATTGCGCGTTTTGCCAGGTAACAGGGAGTTCTACCGATTCGCAGCCCTGTAGCTTAGCGGCTTGCAACATTGGTGGATAATTTGGTGTTTGTACAATGACGCGTCCTTTTTTGCCATATACCTCGCAGGCTAAATTAAAGCTTGGCACTACGCCAGGCATCCAAACGATCCACTCTGGGTCTATGCTCCAGTTGTACTGCTTTGCACACCAGTTCACTACCGATTCGTTGAGCGAAGCCCAAGGATGAGCATAACCATAAACTGGATGATTCATCCGTTCTACTAAGGCATTTTGTATCGGCTCTGGGGAAGCAAGGTCCATGTCGGCCACCCACATGGGGAATAAGCTTTGTTGTTTGTACTTTTCCCATTTTATCGCGTGAGTATTTTCGCGATTTACCTTAGAAAACATGAATCACCTCTCTATTCAGCGGCTTAGGCTGTTATAATATGTCGTTTTTAAATTGTGCGGATTATAAAAATGGACAGTGTGGCAGAACGTTTCGGTGGAACGCAACGTTTGTTTGGCATAGAGCCGACCTTATGGCTTACCCAAGGTAAATTTGTGGTAGTCGGTATTGGTGGTGTTGGCAGTTGGGCTGCAGAAGCGCTTGCTCGTACGGCTGTAGGGCATATTGTTTTGATCGATCTCGATGATATCTGTGTGAGCAATACGAATCGCCAAATTCACGCGCTTTCTGGTAATGTCGGCAAAATGAAAGTCGATGCCATGGCCGACCGTATTCGGTTAATAAACCCTGAGTGCCAAGTCGATGCTATACACAGCTTTATTACGCCAGAGAATATTTCCGAGTTGATTACAAGTGATGTAAATGGCGTCATTGATGCCATCGACAGTTTAAAGCCAAAAGCGGCATTAATTGCGCATTGTCGGCGTCAAAAAATTAATTTAGTCATGACCGGCGGAGCCGGTGGGCAAACAGACCCGACCCGCATTCAGGTCGATGATTTAAGCCGCACCTATCAAGACCCATTAGCGGCCAAAACGCGTAACTATTTGAGAAGAAATTACGGCTTTCCAAAAGCAGACAAAGGTAAATTCGGGGTCGATTGTGTGTATTCTACCGAAGCACTCGTTTATCCTCAGGCTAATGGTACTGTGTGTGCTGCAAAGCCAGGTGCAGGTAACAGCACTCGGTTAGATTGCGCTACCGGATTTGGCGCATCTATGATGGTGACAGCCACATTCGGCATGACAGCCGCCGCACGTGTGATTGATAAATATATAGCAAAGCAACAACGTAACAAGGAGGCTTAATGTGATTGACCCCATTTTAAAGGTTTTTAAAGCACTGAATTCAGATGTTGGCCCTTGGCAGCTTTCATTTGCTGTCGCATTAGGTTTGGTTATTGGCTTAACGCCACTTTGGTCTGTTCATAATATTATTGTATTACTCTTGGCTTTTATTTTACGCGTTCATATATCTACCTTTTTTGTGTTTTGGGCCGTATTTTCTGGCTTAGCCTATTTACTCGACCCTTGGTTCCACCAATTAGGGTTCGCTTGGTTAACCGCACCCAATTTAACGCCAATGTGGACTCAACTGTATCAATCACAGTGGTGGCAAGTGGCTCACTTTAATCACACCATTACGCTCGGTAGCCTAGCGGTTTCTTTAGCTGCGTTTTTCCCGGTAGCGGTACTGTTTCGCCTAAGCGTGGTCAAATATCGAGCATCCATGATGCCTTGGGTGAACAAGTTGAAGGTAGTCCAGGTACTCAAAGGCAGTAAATTGTACGAACTTTATAGTCGCGCAGGGTAAGAGGGTAAAATGAAATTATTTCGAATAAGTGGCTTAATTGGTTTTGTCGTTTTTTCAGCGTTGCTATTGGTCGTTGGATTTTTGTTTATCGATGTCTGGGCTAAAAAGGGCATCGAATTGTCGGCAACCAACATCAACGGTGCCGAAGTGAATGTCGATGACGTTGACCTAACCTTATCACCCATCGGTTTTAGAATTGAGAAGATTCAAGTTACCGATAAAGCCAAGCCAAGCCATAATCGGTTGGTTATTGAGCAGGCAGTTTTAGACATTAATTTAGCCCAGCTATTTCTAGGGCGAGTACGCATAAATGATATGCATGTAGTCGGCCTAGCTACCAATGTAGAAAGAAGCCAACCTGGTAAGTTAGTAGAAAAACCGGTAGAGGAATCTTCGGCATTCAGTGCAGCAAGCGAAGCTTTAGTGGAAGATCGAAAAGAATCACTAGGGAGTGCATTTCCCTCGCCGAGCGAAGTTGTAGCGGATTCTACAGCTGAAACAAAGGCCGCCATTGCCAATGCCCAACTTGTTATAAGCAATGCTAAATCTACCGTAGAAGCATCGGCCGCTAAGTTACCAGGCGAAGACGATTTAGCCGAATATCAGCGTAAAATTGCTGCGTTGAAAGCTCAAAAAATAGATTCTTTGGAGTCTGTTAAGCAAATGCAAACAGACATACAAGGTTTAACAAAGCAGGTTGCAACCGATAAGTTGGCCATAGAAAAGTTAAAGTTATCGATAGATCTTTCGGTTAAACAAGCTAAAGAGGCTGTGAGTAACATTAAAGATGCACCCGCTAAAGATTGGCAAACCTTGTTATCTAATAACCCTATTAATGCTGAAACGGCTATTGAAGTTTCTAAAATATTACTAGGGGAAGAGTTAGTTAATAAGTTTGAACAGTATCAGGGGTATTACGAAACAGCGCAGCCTTGGCTAAAGCGATTATCAAAACTGCGCGGAGAAAAAGAAGCAGAAGACCCTAGCAAAGCTCGGCTAGATGGGACCTATATTCGCTTCGAACACCCAGATCCAACGCCTAACTTTCTAATTGATCGTGGCGGCATCAGTTTCGAAGCCGATGGTTGGCCTTGGCAAGTTGAAATGACTAGCGTGACGGGAGAGCAAACTATTACCGGTAAACCTGCTGAGTTTTCAATAAAGCGTGGAGAAGGTGATAACACGGCCATGCAAGTTGGTATTACGATTGACCGCCGCGAGTCTACCGCGGTTGATACCATCAACATGATAGGTCGCGGTATTGCATTTTCAGAACAAACCGCATCTGTATCGGGTGCCGATTTAACTTGGTCGCCTGCCCCGGCGAATTTAGATGGCAAAATTGTGGTGACCGATGGTGAGTTAAATGGCCAAATCACATTAAGTTTTGATAAAAATACGTTTGACTATTCAGGGTCCAGCAAAGCCGACGGGTTTATAAAAAAGGCTTTAGCTCAAGTGGCAGAATTTAAAGTATTTATCGATGTAACTGGCAAAGCCTTAAAACCCAGCATTGCCGTCAGTTCTACGCTCGATAACCAAGTCGGCGAGGCATTCAGTGCTATTGCAAAAGCTGAATATGAAAAATGGCTCGACAGTGTACGAGCTCAATTAGAAGCCGAAGTGGCCAAGCTTCGCGCACCTGTAGATGAAACGCTTGGTTCTGTGTTCGATTTGCAACAGCAGGCTAAACAGAAGGCTGATGAGTTTGAACAAAAAGTTGTTGCTCAATTAAAAGAGCTTGAAGATAAACTCTCAGCTGAGATGAAGCGGTTAGAAGAGCAAGCCAGTGCCGCTGTCGCTGCCGAGTTAAAAGCCGCGCAAGAAAAAATTGCCGCCGAAAAAGCGCGTTTAGAAGCTGAGCGCAAAGCCGCCGAAGCCGCGGCTAAAAAAGCAGCAGAAGAAAAAGCCAAAGAAGAGTTAGAAAAGCTCAAAGGCAAATTAAAATTTTAAGGGTTTAACCAAAATGAAGATTGATGCCGTATTAGAAGTAGAAGCGGGTGATCCCCAGATTTTAATCGACTTCCTGTTAAGTAATGTCAATTTGTCAAAGTCGCGCTTAAAAGATGTCATGAGTAAAGGCGGTATTTGGCGTGTTGATAACAATGGCGAGCGTAACCGCGTGCGACGCGCCATGACTGACATCTTCGTGGGTGAACAAATTGAAATTTTTTACGATGAAGCGCTGATGTCTGCCAAACCTATTCGCCCAGGGTTGATCGAGGATTACGGCCAATACAGTGTATGGCAAAAACCATTCGGCATGCCATTTCAGGGAGACGATTGGGGCGATTACAACTCTTTTTTGCGTAACCTTTCATTCGCTTTCGACGAACCACGCGATACTGTGCTGCTTTCGAGCTTAGATTACAGCGCTTCAGGATTAGTGCTCGTGCCTCATACTCGAAAAGCCGCTGCAGCGATCAGTGAATCTATTGGTGTTGATTATATTGAAGACTCGGCCGTGCATTACCGAGTGGATGTGGAAGGTGATATCGGTCAGTTAGACAGTATTGAAGTTGACATCGAAGGCGAGAAGGCCATCACCAACATTGAAAAAGTGAAATACGACGAACGTCCAAATAGATCGGTTGTCGATGTATGGCCCCAAACAGGTCGACTAAACCAAGTTAGAACACATTTCAGAGCCATAGGGCACCCGATCATTGGTGATATTGATCCGAGCCGTGAAATAGACGATACCGTTCGACCCGATCCAGTCAGGCTAAAGTTAGTGGAGTTGACGTTTCTTTGCCCCGTGACCAAAGTTTTGAAATCTTATTCAACTATTGGCGCAAATGCATAAGTTAATTGCCAAATTTGCCACTGCCAAAGGCAAACTAGGCCATGTATACTTACTATTCTCATTCTAGACAGTCAGAAGGACTCCTCCATGTTCGAACGTGTTGTTGCCGCGCCCGCAGATCCAATTCTTGGGCTGAATGATTCATTTAATAAAGACGACCGAGCTACTAAAGTAAATTTAGGGGTGGGCGTATTTAAAGATGAAAATGGAAACACACCCATTTTGGCTACCGTTAAAGAAGCTGAACGCAGATTGGTTGAGCAAGAAACGTCTAAAAGTTATTTAGCCATTGGCGGAGACCTCGAATATGGCAAGCAAGTACAGGCATTACTTTTTGGAAACGATCACACCATTGTGACTAACCAATTAGCCCGAACGGCTCAAACACCTGGCGGAACGGGAGCATTGCGCATAGCGGCCGATTTTATGGCGAGCCAACTTAACGTAGATAAAATTTGGATCAGTAATCCAACCTGGGCTAACCACAACAGCGTGTTCAAAAGCGCAGGCTTACAAACAGCCGCATACAGTTACTATGATCCTCAGACACATGGTCTAGATTTCGATGGCATGAAAGCCGATTTAAACCGCGCCGAAGCAGGCGATGCTGTTTTATTGCACGGTTGTTGCCATAACCCAACGGGAATTGACCCAACACTTGAGCAATGGAAAGAATTAGCGACTATCGCCAAAGATCTTGGCCTAATTGTACTGTTCGATTTTGCCTATCAAGGTTTTGCCCAAGGTATCGAAGAAGATGCTGCAGGCTTGCGTGCATTTACAGAAGTGGTTCCTGAATTATTAGTGGCAAGTTCTTTCAGTAAAAACTTTGGTTTGTATAATGAACGTGTCGGTGCCTTTACATTGGTTGGCAGTAATGGTGAAGTTGCCGATAACGCATTCAGCCAAGTAAAAACCATTATTCGCTCTAATTACTCAAACCCGCCTGCCCATGGTGCAAAAGTTGTGGCGACCGTATTGGGAGACGCTTCACTTAAAGCACAGTGGATAGAAGAAGTGGCTTATATGCGTCAGCACATTCATCAGTTGCGTGGTAAGTTTGTAACCGCACTGGCCAAGCTGGGTGTCGCGCAAGATTTCAGTTTTATTGAGCAACAAAACGGCATGTTTTCGTTTTCAGGGCTAACACCGGAGCAAGTCGAAACGCTTAAAACTGACTATGGCATTTACATTGTCAGCAGCGGGCGCATTAACGTTGCTGGGTTGTCCGATAAAAATATTGAGTATGTGTGCGAATCAATCGCCAAGGTTTTATAAACCGAATTTACACACCATTAAAGGTCAGCTTGCTGGCCTTTATGCTATTCGCATGCTGCAATTTGTAAGTAATAGGAGAGGGCATGAAGCCGTTCAAGGTTGTATCTGATTATGAACCAGCTGGTGATCAACCCGCGGCCATTAAAGCATTAGTCGATGGCTTAAACTCTGGGCTTGCCGCCCAAACTTTATTGGGCGTCACGGGCTCCGGTAAAACCTTTACCATGGCCAAAGTGGTGGAAGCCGTAAACAGACCCACCATAGTCATGGTGCACAATAAAACCTTAGCCGCACAGCTTTACTCTGAGTTCAGAGAGTTTTTCCCTAACAACGCAGTAGAGTACTTTGTATCGTATTACGACTACTACCAGCCTGAAGCTTATGTACCTTCCTCTGATACTTTTATTGATAAAGACTCATCGGTAAACGAACACATTGAACAAATGCGTCTGTCGGCCACTAAGGCATTGTTAGAGCGAAAAGATGTTTTAATTGTTGCAACGGTGTCGGCTATTTACGGTTTAGGCTCACCCGAAGGTTATTTAAAAATGGTTTTGCATTTGCGAAAAGGCGACACCATTAATCAACGTGAAGTGCTCAGACGATTAGCCGAGCTGCAATACACCCGCAACGATATAGACTTTGCACGAGGCAGTTATCGGGTGCGCGGTGATATCATAGATATATTTCCCGCCGAATCAGAACTAGAAGCAGTTCGCTTAGAATTGTTTGATGAAGAAGTCGAAAAACTCAGTTTGTTTGACCCATTAACGGGTGAAGTATTGCAAAAGCTGAACCGATTCACCATTTACCCGAAAACGCACTACGTCACGCCACGAGAGACTATTTTAGAAGCCGTTGATCAAATAGAAGTAGAATTAAAAGAACGGCTAACCATTTTAGAGCAGAATAATCGCTTAGTTGAGGCGCAACGCTTAGAGCAGCGCACTAAATACGATTTAGAAATGATGCGAGAGCTTGGCTACTGCAACGGTATTGAAAACTATTCCCGATTTTTATCAGGCTCAGCACCGGGAGCACCACCGCCAACCTTGTTCCAGTACTTTCCTAAAGAAACCCTAATGCTGATCGATGAATCGCATGTGACCATTCCACAAATTGGTGCCATGTACAAAGGTGACCGATCTCGTAAAGAAACCTTAGTGGAGTATGGCTTCCGGTTACCATCAGCGCTTGATAATCGGCCTCTTAAGTTTGAAGAATGGGAGCGGTTTGCACCTCAAGCCATTTATGTTTCAGCAACCCCAAGCAAATACGAAGCCGCTAATGCTCAACAAATAGTTGAGCAGGTCGTTAGGCCGACAGGCTTAATTGATCCAGTAATAGAAATTCGTCCTGCCCAATCTCAAGTAGACGATGTCTTAGAAGAAATTCGTTTACGTACGGCTGTAAACGAACGAGTGTTGATAACGACGCTGACAAAACGTATGGCCGAAGATTTAACCGATTACCTGCAAGACAATGGCGTGAGAGTGCGTTATTTGCATTCCGATATCGACACCGTAGAACGGGTTGAAATTATTCGTGATTTGCGAAAGGGCGAATTTGACGTGCTGGTGGGTATTAACCTATTGAGAGAAGGGTTAGATATGCCTGAGGTATCGTTAGTCGCCATTTTAGATGCAGATAAAGAAGGCTTTTTACGCAGTGATCGATCCTTAATTCAGACCATTGGTCGTGCCGCGCGTAACTTAAACGGTAAAGCCATTTTATACGCCGACAGAATGACGGGCTCTATGGAGCGTGCCATTGCAGAGACGGAACGTCGACGTAAAACCCAGGTTGCGCACAATGAAAAAATGGGCATTACGCCTCAAGCATTGAATAAAACCATTAACGATATAATCGACGGTGCGCAAAAAGCTCCTGGTCGTTCAGGGGCTATGGCTAAGAAGCGCCAAAAAGTAGAAAAAATTGGCGAAGAAGCCAAAACAACCAGTTACTTGCAAATGAGTGTTGCTGAACTGTCGAAAGAAATGATCAAAATAGAAGACAACATGCACAAGGCGGCGAAAGATATGAAGTTTGAACAAGCTGCAGCGCTGCGAGATCAGCTAATGGAATTAAAAGACATACTAAGGGCCCGATAACATGACTGAACAGCTAACTCTCATTGCACCCGATGATTGGCATTTGCATTTCCGAGATGGCGATATGCTTAAGGAAACGGTGCCCGCCACGGCTCGCTGCTTTAAACGAGCTGTTGTAATGCCCAACTTAGTGCCACCCGTTACCAACGCCAAGTTGGCAATGGAGTACCGAGACCGTATAAGCAACGCAACCCCTGCGAGCGTTGACTTCACCCCCATTATGACGATCTATCTAACAAATCAGACAACCGCTGAAGATATTAAAGAAGCGAAAGAGGCCGGAGTGTTAGCCGCAAAGCTATACCCAGCCGGCGCGACAACAAATTCTAGTGCAGCCGTAAGCTCTTTGAACAGTTTACGGCCAGTTTTTGAAGTCATGGCAGAGCAGGGCATGTTGCTTTTGATTCATGGTGAAGTGACTGAATCGCATATTGATATATTTGATCGAGAAAAAGTCTTTATTGATCAACATCTTAAGCCCATCGTGGCCAATAACCCTAATTTAAAAGTCGTACTTGAGCACATTACAACAAAAGACGCCGTTGATTTCGTTCTTCAAGCTTCAAGCAATGTTGCCGCGACGGTAACGCCACAGCACCTTATGCTTAATCGCAACGACCTACTCGTTGGTGGTGTTCGGCCTCATAATTTTTGTTTGCCCGTTCTAAAGCGTAATACACACCAGCAGGCATTAAGGGAGGCCGTAGCCTCAGGAACGCCTAAAATATTTTTAGGAACCGATTCGGCACCGCATGAAAAGCGCAATAAAGAAAGCGCCTGCGGTTGTGCAGGGTGTTATTCGGCCTGGAGTGCCATTGAATTGTACGCGCAAGTGTTCGAGGAACTCGGTTGTTTAGATAAACTTGAGAATTTTGCCAGTGTCTTTGGTGCTGATTTTTATGGGCTACCCGTAAATACATCAACGATCACGTTGGTCAAGCAACCATGGCAAATCCCCAGTGAAATTGAATTGCCAAATGGCGAACCAATTGTACCTTTCTTTGCTAATGAAACCGTTGCCTGGCGCCTTAAACTGTAATGAGCAGTGAACCCACCTTACCCGCTCAACGCGTGGGCATAGTAGCCCGCGCGATGCTGAACGGTACCCTACATTATTTGTTGGGTGCTCTTGAATTGGAACAGTTGCGGCATGAGGTGGGTGCCTACGAAAACGACCCAGATTTTTTGCCGTTCATAGCCATAAAAATGGACATCGAACAGATGTCCATTTCACCTCAAATGCTTAAAAAAACAAACAATCAATCAGCACTAGAAGTTCAAAAAATAACTGAATCTACTCAGTGGGCGAAAGCAATTTCTTTACAGCAATGTGCAACACTTGCCGAACGATTTTCTAACTGATACCTCAGTTTTTTTCGATCTACCTAAACCAAGATGCTCAGTTCTAAAGTCACTGGCAGGTTTCCTCCCTGCTGGAGCGCTTTAAGCGAAGTTTTTAAATTTACCCTAAGCTAGCCGCCCGTAGCCCAATGCATTCCTTCACTAACCGCTTTGCCGCCAAATTCCGCCTTTGTTAAACCAAAAATACCGTAACCCATTGATTCTAAACAAAAAATAAACTTGGCATTGTGTTTGCAATATTCCATGTAAATACGCAAAAAGCGGAAATAGGGGAAAGGTATGTCGGCATTAGGTTTTAATAATTCACTAGGTATTCACGATAATGCGTTGCTGATTCGTTCTGAGCGGTCGTCAATTCTGGCGAATAACCTTGCGAATGCCGATACCCCTGGATACAAGGCCCGCGATATTGATTTTAAAGCAATTTTAGCCGGTGAGGTAAAACAAACCTCTAGTTTAAAAGTGGCTAAAACAGATTCGGCGCACATTCAGGGGCGCGAATCGGATGGGTGGGAAAAACTTTACCGCAATCCGCTTCAGCCTTCCATCGATGGCAATACAGTTGAAGAGCATGTTGAAAATACAGAATTTACTGGCAATGCCATGCAATACAACTCCAGTTTTGAGTTTTTGAATCGTAAGTTCACTGGCTTAACCGGTGCAATTAGAGGCGAATAATTATGAGCTTAGGAAATATTTTCGACATTTCAGGGTCGGGCATGAATGCCCAGTCGATTCGCTTAAATACGACGGCCAGTAACCTTGCAAACGCTCAATCGGTGAGCTCAAGTATTGAAGACACGTACCGCGCACGTAAGCCCGTATTTCAGCAACTTCACGCTTCCTATGTCGATCGTGATCTAGTGCCGGTAGATTTAGCTCACGATGTTGGCAGCGGAGTCAAAGTGCAAGCCATTGTGGAAAAACAAGATCCACTGGATATTCGATTTGATCCAACGCACCCAATGGCCGATGAAGACGGTTATGTGTATTACCCAAACGTCAACGTAGTTGAGGAAATGGCCGATATGATGTCTGCCTCACGCTCTTTCACTGTCAACGTTGAAGTGTTTAATACGGCTAAAACCTTGATGCAAAAAACCTTAACGTTGGGCAAATAGGAGTAGGCGACCATGACCGACATTAACAACAACGTTACCAATGTGTTGGGCAGTAATTACAGTAAAGATCGTAATGCCACAGAAACGCCAGACAACGGCGAGTTAGGTAAAAGTGAATTCTTAGAATTGATGATTGCTCAGCTCAATAATCAAAACCCGCTAGAGCCTCAAGATAACGGCCAGTTTATTGCCGAGCTCGCTCAGTTTTCAACCGTGGAAGGCATTCAAAATATGTCCTCTGGTTTTGAAGATTTAGCGGTGTCCTATAAGTCATCGCAAGCTTTGCAAGCAAGCGCCCTTGTGGGAGGTGCTGTAACCATTGATGGAAATCAATCCAGTACCTTGCGCCACGGTGAATTGGTGTTTGGTATGGCTGAGATCCCTGCGGCATCAGAAGGTTTAACGTTACAAATTACCAACGAGACTGGGCAAATAGTAGAAAGCGTAGCGTTAGGTTATCAGCCAAATGGTCAGTTAACGTTTAAATGGGATGGTGCGAATTTAGAAGTGAACGGTGAAATTGCAGACATCGATTACGATAAATTCCAGACCGATGAAAACGGCAACATTATTCCGCATCCCGCCGGTAACTATGATTTCCAAGTGAGCGGAAGCGTGCTTGGACAACAGCAAGTATTTGATACCAGTTTATCGCAGCGTGTCGATTCGGTCACGATTGGTGATAACAACGATATTCAATTGAATTTAGCCGGTGGTGGCTCTGCAACCATGGCGCAAGTTAAGCAAATTAATGCAGTTTATTAAGTGACAGTATCGTCATTCCCAATGACTGGGAATTAAACCCCGCACAGCGGGAATGACATAGAAGAGGGTCAGTTTATGAGTTTCGGTTCAGGATTAAGCGGTGTAGCCGCAGCCAACAAAGACTTAAATATCACCGGTAATAACATCGCCAACGCAAGCACGACCGGCTTTAAAGCCAGTCGAGCCGAATTTGGCGATGCCTATACCACTTCCATCATGGGCATGGGTCAAGACCCTATTGGTTCCGGTGTTAATGTAACCAATGTCGGGCAAAAATTTGAGCAAGGTAATATTTCGCAAACCAACTCTGTGCTCGATTTAGCGATCGACGGAAACGGTTTTTTTGTGACCGAGTACCCTAATAATTCAGTGACTTATACACGATCAGGTATCTTTCACGTTAATAAGCAAGGCTTTATTGAAAGTAATCAAGGCGCAGTGTTGCAGGGCTATGGTGTAGATCAAAATGGAATTGTAACGGGTATTTTGCAAGACTTACGTGTAGATGCTGGTAACCAACCACCCCGTGGTACCCATACTATTGATGCGCGTTTAAATGTACCCGCGGGTGCTCAAGTGTTGCAACAAATTGGCTCTACCACTCGCACCAATGGTTTAGCTGTAGGGGTTGCTCAAGTTGGGCCTTCGGATGATGTGACCACCACACTAGATTCAATCAGTTACCCAACCACTGCCGGTACGCCTGCGCAAATCGTGGGTGGTGCCATTGGCTTTACAGGAACAACACCGGGTATAAACTTTCCTTGGCAGCCCAATGCTTCAGAAGCGTCATCTACGTTAGATTTTACACTGCAAGGGCCCAACATAAATGGTGGGTTAAATCCTTTAACCGTTACCATTCAGCCATTCACCGATACCGTAATATATGACGATGTCGATGATTTAGTCTCATCGATCAATGCGAATATCAATGGCGACCCTGATTTAGCGGGCAAAGTTCAAGCGGTAGCGAATAGCTTCGGTGGTATCACCTTTGAAACTGCAGGCCCTTATGCTACAGATGGCACTGCGATCATTGGCATTGTGAATAACGTGAATAGTTTATCTGATCGTAACTATTTAAACTTCGGTTCCCATGGTATTACTTTGGCGGGTGATGCTGCTTCGGGATTAAACATTACAGCAGTCAATACAGGAACCACGCTTACAAGTCGCATTGATTTAGATTCTCTCGATTCCACAAGCCCATTTTACGATGATCCAACAGTTGCCGGCTCTAATATGGTGTTTAATGCCAATGTCGGTGGCACCGTATACTCGAATCAATCTTTTACATATAACCCTGCAGGTTATGCTTCACAAGCGGCGTTTGTTGCAGATTTAAACGCACAAGTAGCGGGTGGTATAGGGACTGAAGGTTCATTCCAGTTGAACGCTAACCGATTGGAGTTTGTAGTAACGGCTGGGGGCAGTTTAGGCCCTACCAATGTCTCATTTACGAGCGTCAGTTCAACCACCACCAGCTCAGTTGGCATGAATGAACTAGGTATGACAGCTAACTCTTCATTCGCGCCGATTCAAACCTTAGGTCAAGTGCAAAACAACCAACTAGATTTCTCGGTTGATGGTGCTCCTGCAGTGACCGTAACTTTGACAGGGACTAATCACTTAGATGCGGATTCGCTCGTTGCCGATATTAATGCTCAGATTGCTGCCACTTCGGCAGCGCTTGACGCCGCGGTAACGGCCTATCATGTCGGTGGAGTCCTACATTTTGCAAGAATCGATACTACAGCGGCTGGTGATACTTTAAGTGTAACGTCGAATTCTGCCACATCGGATACTTACCTAGGAATCAGCTCGACTACGTCCTTGATTACACCTGAGCCTTTCTCTCCGATAGCCGGTACTGACTTATTCGCAAATAATGGCTTTATAGATTTATCAAGCGATCCAGGCAGTAATGCAACCGTACAAGGTAATAATACCTCTGGACTCACCTTTACTGATTTTGTCCCAGGAACAGCAACCGAGCTTACAGGTGCTCCAATACCAGCAGGCGCAATTGCAAATGGCGATGATGGATTGTCGATCAACTTTACTGTAAACCTTGGAGGTGATTCGCAACCCGGAACGCTCATTGTTCCTGTCGGCGGATGGGCCAACATAGCTGCGCTTGCGACCGATCTTGAAAATGAAATTAACGCACAATATGTGGGTACTTATGGACCTAATGCGGTAACGATTACCACCAATGCAAGCCGTTTGGTAATAACGTCCAATGATATGGGCATTGGTCCACAAACAATTTCGTTTACACCATCGACCTCTACGGCATCTACTTCAGTGGTAAACTTCGGTATTGCTACAACATCGGTGCCTGCACCAACCACGGTGTTAGGTAGTCCAGACGTTCCGTTTGATAATCAAATTGAAATTTCTATAGATGGCGGTACTGCACAACGCATTACTATCCCGCAAGGTACCTATACAACGAATAACGAGTTGGTCGACCAGATCAATAGCCTGATTGCCTCAAATCCAACGCTTTCGGGTGAAGTCAATGTTTCGCATGTTAACGGACGCCTTATTTTTGAACGTGCCGATACAGGTGCCTTCCCATTAGACATTGATGTATCGGGTACAACGGCTTCTCAGGCTAACTTTGGTTTAACCAGTACAACTAAAACCTTAGGTGAAGAGCCAATTGATCGCACCCATTCATTCCGTGTGAACTTAGCCGTTCCATTGCCGGATGAAGAAGGGCGCTCGGGTTCAGTGGCCATTTCGTTAGAAGAAAAAATATACTCTGTCGATCAACTTGCCGCGGCCATTAACCGTGAATTAGCGGCGGTACCAGAAGACGAATACATTGGCGTTAGGGCGGTCGTTGGGCGTGATGCAGACGACAACGAAGTCCTGCAGTTTATGGCAACAGAAGGCGGCGAAGCGTCACAAATTTCCATTACCAATGTGCAAGCGCCGGGCGATGATTTAGATGTCAACGCGCTGCATGCTTTGCTGCAAGCCGACCAATATGAAGCTGAGTTGTTGACTATAGGTGAGCCGGCTATAACCAACGGTTATCCGGAGCAGAGTTTTGTCATTTATGATGAAGAAAATGACGAGCGTACAAATGTTACTATCCCAGAAGGAACGCAAGCATCCGAGATTGCCAGTCAATTAAGTTCCTATGCAGGAGTGACCGCAACCGCTGAAACTAACCTTACCCTACGCGCCGAAGATTACGTTAACGGTGGCGATATGAATTTATACATAAATGGGCAAGTGATTACTGCAAACGATTTCCAGGGCATAGTGGATGAGATTAATTCATACTCTGGAACTTCGCTCAATAGTATCAAGGCCGATCTAAATGCAGATACTGGAAATATTGAAATCACCTCAAGTATCGGTATTGATATCTCAGTTTCTATTGAAACAACCAACGATTTAGATGGTTTGACAATTCAAGGCTACACCAGCACGGCGCCGGTGACTCTAGGGCGAGGCGTGGACGCAGAAACCAACGCACGCGTGGGCGGCTATGTTGATATCGTATTGAACGAAGGCATTACCATGATCGAGCCAGACCCACGTGTGGCAGGCTTGTTCAATGGTTTAAACGATGCCAGCTTTGAACCGTTTGTGATTAATGAGTTTGATCCTGACGATCCTGAATCCTACAACGAAACTGCATCGTTAACGGTTTACGATTCGTTAGGTAACCAGCATCAATTACAAATGTACTACGTGAAAGACCCTGATGACCCGGTGCGTCCACAAGCGTTAAACAGCTGGACGGTATATGCGTTAATTGATGGTGAGCCAATTGGTGATCCGGATGCGTCATTGCCGTTCCCTCAAAACATTGAGCCAACGCATGCGTCATTTAAACTGCACTTTAATGCCGATGGCACCATCGATGAAGAAAACACGGGTGAGTTCTTAATCTCGAATTGGGACCCTGTGGATTCTGAAGGAAATGGAAACGGTGCTTACACATCACTGAATGTGGCAGAAGGGGGTGTTTCACCCGTACCCGATCCGAACACGAACTCGAACTTTTCGATTTCGTTTGGTGGAACGACACAATACGGTGGTCCTTTTGCTCGTTACGATTTCCAGCAAGATGGCTATTCAAGTGGCCGACTCAAAGACTTAGAGATCAATGACGACGGAACCATATTCGCACGTTACACCAATGGTGAAGCACAGGTACTTGGGCAAGTCGCGTTGGCCTCTTTTGCCAACATGGAAGGGTTAACACCTGTTGGCCAAACGGAGTGGCAAGAAAGCTTTGAATCGGGCGATGCCACCATTGGTGAAGCCGGAACAGGCTTGCTTGGCACATTACGATCGGCCGCACTCGAAGACTCGACCGTCGACTTATCGGAACAACTGGTTCATTTGATCATCGCACAACGGAACTACCAAGCCAGTGCGAAGACCATTGAGACAGCGAATGCCGTGACTCAGACGATCATTAATTTGAGGTAGTAAAAAGATAGCTGAAAGTTTTTAGCTGTAAGCTGCTAGTAAGGGCAAGGTTAAAACATAGATTTTGGCTGCGGGCTTTGGGCTGCGGGTTATTAGAAAAACCCAAAAACCAAACCGCTACTGTTGGTGGTTTAGCCATACTTGTAGGAGCCTTCGGAACGCAGTGGAGAGGCGATGGTGTAGTACAAAGCAATCGCGTCTTCGCAAGCTTCGAACACCCCTACAAGAAAGGCGGTTGTGTGACGGGTTTATGATATTGAACTTACTCGCAGCACGCAGCTCGCAGCCCAAAACCGAACTTAGCCTCCTCCATGCACCTGAAATCGGGTGGTGATGCGGTTGCTTTATGGCAACCGTTCACCGCTTTTTACTGCTAATCCTTACCGCCAAAACCGTCTGCGTTCTTATATTTGAAATTAAATAAAAACAGTCACTTACCCAATGATTGTCATAAAACTTCATATAAATCAGTAGCTTGCAGCTTATAGCTTGCAGCTAGCCGCTCAAAAAACCTCCTTCAGAGGTTGTTGGCACACCTTTCGCATTACCAAACCTAAAGCAACACTATTAGGATAAAGAAAATGGATCGTGCGATATATATTGCGATGACCGGTGCGAAGAACAACATGCTTTCGCAAACCTCTCATTCGAACAACATGGCGAATGCTCGTACCTATGGTTTTAAAGCCGACTGGGCGCAAGCGCGTGCTATTCCTGTTTGGGGTGAGCATCATCCTTCACGCGCCTTTGCTTTAACCGAACGTCCTGCTTCCGATTTTAACGACGGCGCATTGATAGAAACCGGCAACGAGCTAGATACCGCTATCACTGGCGATGGTTTCTTCGCCACTCTCGATGCCAACGGGCAAGAAGCTTATTCGCGTCGAGGTGATTTTTCCGTCACACCATTGGGTGAACTGATCAATGGCAGTGGTCAGCCTATTTTAGGCGAGGGCGGTCCTATTGTTTTACCTCCTTATCAAAAAGTAGAAATTGGGACCGATGGTGTTATTTCTATTCGCCCGCCAGGTGCAGGGCCTCAAGGCATGATTGCGGTTGATACCTTAAAAATAGTAAACCCTGATTTTCAAAATTTTGAAAAAGGCACAGATGGTTTATTCCGCCCCGTGCAAGGGCCTGCCGTTTTACCAGCCGATCCATTGATGACCGTGATCACGGGGTTTGTTGAAGGCAGTAACGTGAACTCCGTTGCTGAGCTGACCAATTTATTATCGCTCAATCGTCAATACGAAACACAAGTGAAGATGATGAAAACCGCCGACGACATGTCACGTTCATCTGAACGTGTGTTGCAAATGAGTTAATCACCAACCAATTAAGAGGATAACAGTATGCATAAGGCACTTTGGGTTGGTAAAACCGGCTTAGAAGCACAAGATATTTCACTCGCTACTATTTCAAATAATATGGCGAACGCTTCAACGACCGGCTTTAAAAAAGAACGCGCTGTTTTTGAAGATTTAATTTATCAAGTTCAACGTCAGCCAGGCGCGCAAAGTTCACAAAATACGCAACTGCCGTCGGGCTTACAATTAGGTACCGGTGTTCGTACCGTAGGTACGCAAAAGGTATTCATGCAAGGTGATTTAAATATGACCGAGCAACCACTTGATATGGCAATAAATGGGCGGGGATTCTTTCAAATATTAATGCCAGATGGCACCATCAGCTACACCCGAGATGGCACTTTTCATTTAGATTCTGAAGGCAATGTGGTGACGGCAAATGGCTACCCACTAGAGCCAAACATTCAAGTACCCGAGCAAACCAAAACCATCACTGTAGGTACCGATGGCATCGTATCCGCAGTATCAGAAGGCGATAACTTACCCGTAGAAATTGGCAACGTAGAAGTGGTCGATTTTGTAAACTCGGCTGGTTTGCAGGCTATTGGTAATAACCTTTATTTAGAAACGGCTGCCAGCGGTGCGCCAGCGGTTGGTGTACCTAGTTTGGATGGCTTTGGTTCTATTGTTCAAGGCGCATTGGAAAATTCGAACGTGACCATTGTAGAAGAGATGGTTGATATGATCGCAACGCAGCGCGCCTACGAAATGAACTCGAAAGTAGTGAGTACCGCCGACCAAATGCTCGGTTTCATTACGTCGAATTTGTAATAAATTAAAGTTAGAAGAGGCAATCGTGATGACGCATCTTAAAATTGTAATGGTAGTGATCGCCGCTTTGTTGGTATCGGCTTGTGGCGGGATGCAAATTTCTTCACTGCCGCAAGCGCCAAAGCCGGGTGATCCAGAATTCGCGCCGGTACCGTCTGAATCTTTACGACCACCCCCTAATTCTGGCGGTTCTTTATTTGTCGATAATTATGGCATAAGCCTATATGGCGATAAAAAAGCTCGCCGAGTCGGTGACATTATTACGGTTGTTTTATCTGAAAGTACGCAAGGTAAAAAGTCATCGCAATCTAAAACCAGTAAGTCATCAAACGCTACTTTGACAGCGCCTGTATTAGGTGGAGGCGATCCAATAGAGGCGCTCAGTGGCACCATTGGAGGCGATCGTAGTTTTTCAGGTAAAGGCGATGCCGATCAATCGAACTCTTTAAGCGGTAATATCACTGTGACCGTATCAGAAGTGTTACCCAACGGCGTCTTGCGAGTTAGGGGCGAGAAGTGGATCACCCTAAATACCGGTGCTGAGTTTATTCGTATTCAAGGCATGTTGCGCCCTGATGACATTAACTTAGACAACACCGTAGAAAGCCAAAAGTTAGCCGACGCTCGCATTACTTACAGTGGCGCAGGCGCTGTCGCCAGTGCAGCCAAACAAGGTTGGCTAACGGCCTTTGTTAATTCATCTTGGTTTCCATTTTAGGCCAGGGGCTGTATGTATTAATTCGTAGGAGCCTTCGGAACAAAGTGGAGAGGCGATTGACCGGCACCATGCTATCGCGTATCCGCGTTGCTTCGGGCGCTCCTACCATTGAGGTTTTTACAACGGCAGTTGTGCGGCATAAAGTTTGCAGAACAGAAGTATTAATTTAATTATCGTCAACGAGATGACACATATGAAACCAATCATTGCACTTGCATTAATACTGTTTACCAGCAGTGTTTGGGCTGACCGAATTAAAGATTTATCGGCTGTTCAAGGCGTTCGAAATAACCAGTTGGTGGGTTATGGTCTTGTTGTGGGGCTGGATGGTACCGGCGATAAAGCGCCGTTTACCAATCAAACGTTCACTAACATGATGGAGCAATTTGGCATTACCATTCCAGAAGGCGAAGACCCAAAATTAAAGAACGTAGCCGCCGTGAGTATTCATGCAACCTTGCCTGCCTTTGCTAAGCCAGGGCAAGAAATTGACATTACAGTGTCGAGTTTGGGTAACGCTAAAAGCTTACGCGGGGGTAGCTTATTGCTTGCCCCATTAAGAGGGGCAGACGGTAATGTGTATGCGGTAGCCCAAGGTAATTTGGTGGTTGGCGGCTTTGGTGCCGAAGGTGAAGATGGCTCTTCCATTAAAGTGAACATCCAATCGGCTGGGCGCATTCCTAATGGAGCTATCGTCGAAAGAGCGGTGCCAAATACTTTTTCACAAGGTGATTATCTAACCTTTAACTTGCACCGCCCCGATTTCACCACCGCTAAAAGAATGTCTGAAACAATTAATACCTTGCTTGGCCCAGACGCGGCTTATGCGGTAGATGCGGCCTCGGTTAGAGTTACCGCACCGCGCGATGCAAACCAGCGAGTGAGTTTTTTAAGCGTGCTCGAAAACTTAGAAGTTGATCCAGGTGAAGGTGCTGCAAAAGTAATCATCAACAGCCGCACTGGTACTATCGTGGTTGGAAAGCATGTAAAAATTGAATCCGTAGCCATCACGCATGGTGACCTAACCGTAACCGTACAAAATGATATGGTGATCGATCAGCCAGAAGGATTATCGGCAGGTGAAACCGTAGTGGTACCGGACGCCAACTTAAATGTAGAAGAAGAAAAAGGACCCATGTTCCTATTCGGACCAACCGTAACATTGAACGATCTGGTCAATGCCGTAAACGAAGTAGGCGCAGCCCCAGGCGACTTAATGGCGATTTTAGAAGCACTGAAAAGTGCCGGCGCGTTAAAAGCGGAATTGATAGTTATTTAGAAAAGCTACAAGTTTTGAGCTGCAAGCTTCAAGCAAGTACAAAAGAAAAGACTTGACGCCTGCCATTAGCCCACGCAAATTTTTTTTGCTTGCAGCTTGCAGCTTGCAGCTTGCAGCTTGCAGCTTGCAGCTTGCAGCTTGCAGCTTGCAGCTTGCAGCTTGCAGCTTGCAGCTTGCAGCTTGCAGCTTGCAGCTTGCAGCTTGCAGCTTGCAGCCCAAAACCCACCATTCTGGCACACTTCTCGCATTAACTTTAACAATGACAACAAATTGATTAAAGCGGCAATTCCTTGCCGATGAGGCGATTATGACAGCGCAACTTGATGCAGCGTTTAACTACAACGATTTACAAGGTTTAAACACCTTGAAACGTGGTGCGCAGAAGGATGATCCTGAAGCGTTAAAGGCGGTTGCGCAGCAGTTTGAATCTATGTTTATGAACCTCATTATGAAAAGCATGCGCGATGCGACGGATGTGTTAGCTTCCGATCTAGAAAGTAGCTATCAAACCAAATTTTACCGAGACATGAGTGATCAACAAATGGCGTTGTCTATGTCGCGTGATGGTGGCTTTGGCTTAGCGGAAGTGCTTTACGAGCAATTGTTAAGTGATAAAAACCCACAGCGTGAAAATTATTTTGACAACAACATAAAGCCATTAAACGAATCTATTCGCCCAATTTTAAATGCCTCGCCTTGGTCATTTGGTGAAGCTTCAATTCAATCAGTGCCAGAATCAAACCCAGAAAATCTTAAAAGTACAGAAGGCGACATTGAAGAGGTTTATAGCTCGCCTTCATACAAATCACTTGATAAAAATTCCTTTTCGTCACCTGAAAGTTTTATTAAACAGATTATGCCCATTGCTGAACAAACTGCAAAACTCTTGGGCGTTCAGCCTCAGGTATTAGTTGCTCAGGCCGCGCTAGAAACAGGCTGGGGTAAAAAGTTAATTACAAACGAAAGCGGTGAAGTCGCTAATAATTTCTTTGGCATAAAAGCCGATCAACGCTGGAATGGGCAAGTGGCTATGACGACTACCCATGAATATATTGATGGCAACAAACTAACCGTTAAAGCACCATTTAGAGCGTATGGAAGCATTGAAGAATCATTTAACGATTACGCACAGTTTTTAAAAAGCTCTTCTCGCTATCAGACTGCTTTAGAACAGGCGAAAGACCCAGAAGTCTACCTCAATGAATTGCAAACGGCCGGTTACGCAACCGACCCGCAGTATGCAGAAAAAATTATTCGAATCGTTAACAGCGATTGGTTTAAACAGGCGTAAGGCAGCAATATTATGAGCATACTAGGCACAGCGATTACAGGTTTAAAAGCGCATCAAGAAGCTTTGAAAACGACAGGGCATAACATCAGTAATGCCAATACTCCTGGTTATTCACGCCAAGAAGTGGTGATGAGCAGTGCAACACCTTTATATAGAGGTTTTGGTTACGTTGGCCAAGGCGTTAATGTGGACACCGTTCGCCGCATTGAAAACCAGTTTTTACAAGGGCAATTGAACTCCGATACTTCTGCTTTTAATCACCTACAAACTTACCGTGAGCAGATAGAACAGGTTGACCGAATTCTTGCCGACGATAGAACCGGCCTACAGCCCCAGTTAGATAGATACTTTGCCGCCTTACAAGGCGCTGCCGATAACCCTGCGTATGTGCCTTCGCGTGATGTTGTATTAGGGGAAGCGCAAGGATTAGTTGATAGATTCGAAACCATTAGCCGCTATTTAGCCGATCAAGAAAGTGTCGTTAACAGTCAAATTGAAGCCGCCGTCGCGCAAGTAAACGCTATAGCGAATGGTATTGCTCAGTTGAATGAAAAAATAGTTACCGCGCAGGGCTCAGCTACATCGGCACCGCCAAATGATTTGTACGATAAGCGAGAAGAGTTAGTTCGACAGTTGGCCGAATTTGTAGACATAGATGTAATCGACGTGGGTGCAACCGTTAACATCGCCATCGGCAATGGCAACCCTTTGGTCATGAAGTATGAGGCGGCGAAATTAGAAGCAGCGCCTGGGTTACAAGACCCTTTTCGCGTGGGTATTAAATTTGTCAGTAAAGTGGAAAACGTTGAAATTACGGATTCTTTAAATAAGGGCTCTATCGCTGGCTTCTTAGACTTTAGAGAAGAGGGGTTATCAACGGCCATTAACAGCTTGGGCAGGCTTGCCGTTGCCTTTACTCAAGAAACCAATAAAACCCATAAATTGGGTGTTGATTTAGAAGGGCGATTTGGAAATGATTTTTTCCAAGACCTTAATGACCCTTCTTTAACAACGCGTCGAGTATTTGCGTTTGGTGATAATGCCTTACCCAACGACAACCTATTTAACGTTTACTTTAAAGACAGCGAACAGCTAACGACTTCCGACTACACTTTTCATGTGCCGGGCCCTGAAAACAGCCGCTATGAAATTACCCGAAACGATACCGGAGAGGTTATAAAGGAAGGCGGTTTAAGCAATGAGTATCCACAATCGTTTGAGTTTGATGGACTAGAACTTGTATTAGAAGCCGGAACCTTTTCAGAAGGAGACAGCTTTACCATCGCGCCTCTACGTGATGTTGCGCAGCAAATGGAGCTGCTCATTCGTCAACCTTCGGAACTGGCATTAGCTTACCCAATTAAAGCCAATACAAGCCTTAGCAATCAAGGCAGTGGATTAATTAATCAAGGCGCAATGTTGAGCCGAGATTCCAATGCATTCGCAGTAGATGGCAAGTTAAGCCCGCCATTATTAGTGCAGTTTGAAAGTGAAAATCGATATTCTGTTTTAGATAATTCTGACCCAGGTAACCCAAGACCACTTAGACCGCCAATGGAAAATCTGATGTTCGTTCCTGGCGCTGTCAATACGATTTTTACTGATGACCCTGGCCAAACCATGGTAAATAGCTGGCGCGCAAGGCTACCTTACCAGCCAACCATTGGTTATGGTGGCCCATCAACAGCATCACTTAATAATGGTATTAACCCAGAGCGTTTTACTTTTTATCAAACAGACCCTGTGACCGGCAAAGAAACGGCTTTACCAACCATATCGACACCCGGCAGTGCGAGCGCAAAAGATATTGTGCAGGAATTAAATTTGGTTGAGGGGGTAGAGGCGCGCGCCTATACCGAAGTGCAGTTGGCTAATTTCACCAATTCAGGTACACCCTACGACCCCGACAACCCTTTTGAAATTTGGGTCAACGGCAAAGAGATCACACAAACGCTCACTAGTTTGAATCAAACAACATATATGGAAGGCTACCCTGAAGAAGTGCCTGAAGAAATGGGTCCTAACTTTTTAGCCGACCGTATTAATCATCATTACGAGCTGCAGCAAATGGGTATTCGTGCAAAAAGTGATGGTGAAACGCTGACCATTATTGATGAAAGCGGAAACGATATTTTAGTTGAGATGCGTGGTGACAAACCTCAGCCGGTGATCACCGGTGCGCCGATATTGCCGCCAGGCATTCCAGCCAATGTAAATGCCTACATAGACCCTGGTGATACCTTCATGTTGTCTACGGGTGAGCAATGGTCCGTGGATGTTGTTCAAGGAGACACTCAAGGGAAAATAAGTAATTTAACGGGTTATGATTTTTCGAGTGATGGTCCTTATGAATTTAAAATGTACTTACCCGATGGCCGTACAGGCTATGTCGAGCTAACCGGTAATCACGCAACGGGTGAAGATGTAAAAGCTGAATTAGCCGCAAAAATTCAAGCGCAGTTAGATAGCCCGGGTTACGTTAAAGCCGAAATTGATGAGCGTGGAAATTTTAGTTATCAAATTTTTATGAGTGTTGAAGGTACTGGTAATAACGATGTATCTCGGGTGAATGTTGGTGGGCAAGTTGATATCACCATGGCCGATGGCATTCGATTAAAAACCGACCCAACCGTAGGCGGCATTTTTAATGGAACTCCAGAAGCTAAATCAACCTACATGGGGTTTCAATTTGAAATCAGTGGACGACCCGTCGCTGGAGATGAATTCGCCATAGGCTGGAATGAAAACGGCGTGTCTGATAACCGAAATGCCCTAGACCTTGTTGCTATTGAAACAACTGATACCGTTAATGTAGAAGATGGCGGAATGACACTGACTGAAAGTTACAGTCAAACCGTAGAGCAAATAGGGACGCTGACCAGCCAAGCGCAAATTCGAAGCGATTCAGCAAAAGCCGTATTAGACAAAACCACCGAAGAGCTTACCGATATTAAAGGCGTAAACCTAGATGAAGAAGCCGCAAGATTAATTGAGTTTCAAGCCGCGTATAACGCTAATGCGAAAGTAATTTCGATAGCGCAGGAATTGTTTGATTCATTGTTAGCGGCGTTTTAGGTGGGGCGGTTTTGGGTTTTAGGCTGCGGGCTTCGGGTTAAGAGATTAAAGGCCAAAGTGCGGCGGCCGAATAGTATTTGTAGGAGCGTTCGAAACGAAGTGGAGACGCGAAAAGGGTGGCAACAAAGGTTCGCGTCTCCGCAAGCTCCGAGCGCTCCTACAAGAATGTTTAATGTAATGTACAAAATTGAAAAAATGTTTTTAGCAAAAAGGCAATCAGCGCGGCTTTACATTATTTAAACTCGCAGCTCGAAGCCCGCAGCTCAAAACCAATCAAAACTTAAGGGGTGACATAAAATGGCCGATAGAGTTTCCAGTTACTGGATCTACCAACGCCCTGTAAACGATATGATGACGCTGCAAGCGAATCTGAACCGTACACAGGAACAGTTGAGCACGGGCAAAAAACTTTTATCACCTTCGGATGATCCAGTAGGTGCTGCTCGTGTGTTGCAGCTCGATCAAGAAATTGCTTTGCTCGACCAATATGAACGCAACATTACCCTGCTCGATTCTCGTTTAGAAGCCGAAGAAAGTGTGTTAAACGGCATTACCAGTACCATTCAACGAGTACGCGAGTTAACCGTGCAAGCTGGTAACGCTGCTGTTTATAGTACCTCTGAGCGTATCGCCATTGGCGAAGAAATTAGTCAGCGCGTCAAAGAGATGTACGATCTCATGAACAGTAAAGATGGCGGTGGCGAATACATTTTCTCTGGCTTTGCGGGTGATCAACAGCCGTTTGTGAAAAATCCTGGTGGCGGATACAGCTATCAGGGCGATGAAGGCGTTCGGTTTTTACAAATCAGCCGGTCTATTACCATAGCATCGAGCGACAGCGGTAAAGACGCTTTTTTAGACGTCGATGCCAATGTGCCTTCTTTTTTTACGTCGGCCAGTTCTGAAAACCGGGGCAACCCGCCTGCGGTTATTTCTGCCGGTATCACCGTAGATCAAGAAGCCTTGAACGACTTCTTCCCAGAAAACGCGGTCATTACTTTTAACAATGAACTCGACGTAGATCCACCTGGCCCTAATTACACCATTCGGCAAAAATCGGATGGTCGGCCAGTCGATACTTTCGAAAATGTCCCCTATACGCCCGGTGCGTCCATTCAATTTAAAGGTATTAATGTCAATGTAACTGGAAAGCCTTACCCTGGTGATAAATTCGTAATTGAAACGTCACCGAAACAAGGTTTGTTAGTCACCACTGAAAAATTAGAATACGCACTGAATAACTTCAGTGATGCACCAGAATTCAGTGACGCCTATGACGAGGCTATATTCAACACACTCGAAAATTTAGACGCCGCCTTAGAAAAAGTAGCGCTTGTGCGCGCAAGAATTGGTTCAAGGCTGAATACCACCGAAACCACCATGAACCAGCACGCCGATAACAAATTGGCCGCGCAAGATATTCGTTCAAGCATTCGAGATTTAGATTACGCAGAAGCCATCAGCCGACTACAGCTGGAAGAATTTGTATTACAAGCCTCACAACAAACCTTCGCCAAAGTCACCTCGCAGAGTTTGTTTGACTTCATCCGCTAACCGAAGGTTAGTGGATAGAACTGTTGCCCGAAGGGCAACAGCTGGCTGCAAGCTGCAAGTAAGGTCAAATCCCCAATACCTTGCTATACTTTGTCTCAATAACTTTTTACATACTTGCAGCTATAAACTTGCAGCTCAAAACGAGGTTCCAATGCCCACCCTCAAACAACTCGATACCGCCTTCAACGACCTATGGCTCCACACTGAACAACTTCCAACATTATTAGATAAATGGCAAGAAATGGTCAGCGAACACCTTTCAACCCTGGGCGACACTAAAGAAGACTTAGACGCTTTCGAAGAACGCATGAATTTTTGGCACTCTGTACTAGAAGAAAACCGCAGCCTAATCCAAGCCCATCAAGCCACGTTGAAAGAAACCATCAAAACGGGTGAGCCAAGCCCTAAGAAAGATGAGCAGACGCGGGCTTATAGGAAGAATTAAAGAAAGCTGCAAGTTTTGAGCTGCAAGCTGCAAGTAAGATCAAAAATAAAAATATCCTGTTTCGTAACTCTTTTTGTAGGAGTCATCGGAACGCAGTGGAGAAGCGACAAGAGAGAAGGTAGCTGCAAGTTTTGAGCTGCATGCTGCAAGTAAGTTCAAAAACCAAAATATCTTGTTTCGTAACTCTTTTTGTTGGAGTCATCTGAACGCAGTGGAGAGGCGACAAGAGAGAAGATAGCTGCATGTTTTAAGCTGCAAGCTGCAAGAAAGTTCAAAAACCAAAATATCTTGTTTCGTAACTCTTTTTGTAGGAGTCTTCGGAACGTAGTGGAGAGGCGACAGGTGAGAAGATAGCTGCAAGTTTTAAGCTGCAAGAAAAGTTTAAAGGAGGTTTTAGCAGCAAGTTGCAAGAAAAAGGAGTAAAACAAACCCAATTCAAAGGTTTACACTTAAACCATTACATCTAACCCGCTGTTTGCCTTTTTACCTTGCACGAAGCATAAAACCCGTACCCAATCAAAACCGTTGACCCAACTTGCAGCTTGCAGCTCAAAACTTGCAGCTGTTTTTATAGTAATAAAAAACAACCCGATTATTCCAAAAAACTATAAAAGATTCTCAAAACTCGGCCGCTATAGTAATTGTGAATGAGCAACGTCGCTAAACCATGTCGCAATAGGGCGGTACGGAAGAAAGCGAAGGAGAATTACATATGCCTCAAATTATTAATAGTAACATCGCTTCGTTAACGGCTCAGCGTAACCTAAACAGTTCGCAGAGCGCTAACTCTACTGCCTTAGAGCGTTTGTCATCTGGTCTTCGTATTAACAGTGCGAAAGACGATGCGGCGGGCTTGGCAATTTCTACTAAATTCGAATCTCAGGTTAAAGGCTTGAACGTCGCCATCCGTAACGCGGGTGATGGTATCTCTCTAGCGCAAACCGCTGAAGGTGCCCTAGGCGCAATGACTGAAAACCTACAACGTATTCGTGAGCTTGCGGTTCAGTCTTCTAACGCAACTAACTCAGACGATGACCGAGTTGCACTTCAGCAAGAAGTTCAGCAGTTAATGGCTGAAGTGACGCGTACAGCTGAAGAGACTAACTTCAACGGCCGTAACCTGTTAGATGGTTCTTTTGAAGGAACATTCCAGATTGGTTCTAACGCCGGTAACACTGTTGAAGTGAAAATCAGTGAGTTAACTGCAGACAAATTAGGCTCAAGTGCTCAAGCTGGTGTTAGTGCTTCTGGCAACTCTTCGCAGTTAGGAAATGGTGATTTAGTCATAAATGGAGAGTCAATTAGGGCCTCTGTTTCTGGTGATGATACGCTTTCCTTTGAAGGTAAAGAGTATTCAGGTATATCAAAAGCCGCAGCGATCAATTCTGTCTCTGATCAAACTGGTGTTGTTGCCACGGTAGATGAGAACATTGTTCTTGGTTCAGATATGGCAACTTCAACCGCAACAGGTTCAGCGGCTGCTGCTGCAACTATATCGTTGAACGGAGTCTCAATTGATATCGAAGGTACTGATAATGCTGATGATTCGGCAAAGGCAGCAACTCGAGGATCTGTAATTGAATCAATAAACGCTAAATCCGAGCAAACAGGTGTTGTTGCTAGCGATGGCGGTAATGACGGCGGCGTAATCTTAACTGCTTCAGATGGCCGAAATATTACTGTGACTAGTGCAGCAACGAATAACCTGAGTGTTTATGGTTTGGCAGATTCAGATACGGCTGGTACAGCTGCAGTTCAATCTCAAGCAGGCTTTACGTTGACGTCTAAAAACTCAAGTATTGATATCGAGATTTCAGGCGGTAACGGAACTGGTAATGGTGATATTACTAACTCTGGTTTAACTGCAGGTACTTATACCGCGCAAACTGCCGCTACTTCGAGCACCAAGCAAGAAGTAAATGGTGTAGATGGTGCTTGGGTAACGGTTAATACAACTAATGGTACAGCCGCATTATTGACTGCTGCTGCTACCGCGGGTAGTTTAACAATTGGTACAGCAGCAGGAGATACGTTAGCTGATCTTCAAGCTGCATTCGATGACGCTGGGTTTGACGTAACGGTTGCTGCAGATACACAGGAAGGTATAGCCGTTGCCGTGAACGAAGCAAAAGCTTCAGAAAAAAGAATTGGTGATGGTGATTTAGTTATCAATGGTGTAGCGATCAAGGCATCTTCAAGTTTAGACGATACGGCCTCTGATACTACTGCAGGCTCTTCAGATGGTGCTGCCTCTGCTATCGCAATTGCAGCAACAATTAATAAGGCTTCAGGTGATACAGGTGTTACTGCAGAGGTAAACGCTACTGAAGTGGTTGGTGGCGCTAAAAATGCATTAGGTCTTGTTGAATCAGACGGCACCGCAGGTGTTCTTGGGACTGATGTTGTTGCCGGAGCTAGTATTCAGTTGACAGTTAACGGGGTGAATGTCTCGTTAGTGGAAACAGAAGACTATGAAAAAAATAAAGCGGGAGCTATTACAGCTATTAACGAAGTATCAGGCCAAACTGGCGTGATAGCCACTGACAATGGTGAAACATTGACATTAACTGCAGCGGATGGTCGAAATATATCGTTGTTTGCTGATTCGGCCGATGCAGGTGAGTCGTTGATAGATCTAAATACTCATATCAACAACTTTGGTTTAAGCGCAGATAATGTTGGCCAAAATACAGGTACTACAGGCGTTAAAGCATTTACATATGCAAGTGGTGCGGAAACAACATATGGTACAGTGACCCTTTCATCTGCTAAGTCTTTTGATGTGAGTTTCGGTACTGCTGGTGCTCAAGCTCTAGAAGACTCTGGTTTAACAGCTGGCACTTTTGGTGGTGGTCAAGATGGAACATTCTTAAAAGATGTTGATATCTCTACTTTCCAGGGCGCTCAGGATGCTATTACAGCAATTGATAATGCGCTAAGCACAGTAACTAGCCAGCGTGCAGAGCTCGGTGCATTGCAAAACCGTTTCGAGTCTACCAGCTCAAACCTTCAGATTACTTCTGAAAACTTGTCCGCTGCAAACTCTCGAATCCGTGATGCGGACTTCGCAGCCGAAACGGCCGAACTGTCTCGTACCCAGGTACTACAGCAGGCCGGTATTTCGATCTTGGCTCAGGCTAACCAGCGTCCACAGCAGGTATTATCACTACTCGGTTAATAGCGTAAAAACGGGAAGGGCCGCTTAGCGGCCTAACCCAACGCTAACGCTTTTAAGTTTTAATGTTTAAAAGCAATCGAAAGGTGAACGGAGGTGTTAAAGTATGAATGAAATTAGTATGCAGCCAACGCTAAATGCTAAGCCTTCCGCACCAACGCGCGACACTGGAAAGTCGGGGTTTAATGGAATAGAGCCCACGGTAGAGCAAGCGGAAGCACGCCAGGCCGAGAAAAGTGACTCAGTAACTTCATATGCATCACAGCAAAAAGAAGCCACCGAGAAACCTAAAGAAGAAAACGTTGAGCAAGCTGTAGCGAAACTTAACGATTATGTTCAAAACACAGAGCGCAAGCTTGAGTTTCAGCTAGATGAAGATTCTGGCAAAACGGTGATAAGAGTTTACGATAAAGTATCAGATGAGTTGATTCGTCAGATGCCGAATGAAGAAGCCTTAGAACTGGCTCAACGCTTAAGTCAAGAAGAGCCGCTGATGTTGTTTAGTGCGCAGGTCTGATAAAAAAACCGCCTTTGGCGGTTTTTTTTGTTTTGGGCTTCGGGCTTCGAGCTTCGGGTTTGAACCTAAAACTTAAAACCTACAAGCTAATTATGTGCTCTCGGTGAGCGATCTTGAAAGGCCTGTTAACATTCTTGATATAATATCTAATTGATTGATCCATTTCGTACCTAATTCTTTGTCTAAATAATTTACCTTCTGACCAATCCATATTTGTGTTTTAAGTTCAGCTGCTGAACTATAGGCAATGTTTAAAAATCGTTTCTTTTCTGAAGAACTCGTTCGGGACATGCCTTCGGCGATATTCGAAGGGATAGACAGGCCGGATCGGGTTGCTTGGTCTTTAAAGCCCCAGTCCCTTAAATCCTTTAATTCTATGTATAATTCGGCACTCAATTGAGCAGAAGCTTTCCAAACGTCTAGCTTTTCAAAATTCATATAATCATCCTTGATTAGTTTTTCAGAATCTAAACGTTACAGGAGTTTTGAAACCTTGAACGTAAACTGAGTCACAGGGTGGGGATAGTTTTGAGCGGCGGGCTATGGGCTGCGGGTATCAATCTTTAAACCAGAAGCTCGCAGCCCGCAGCCAAAAACTGCTCTCCAAAACCCCTAAAGTTTTAACCAAATCGGCCGATACAATAATCAACCCATGGTCTATCCTAAAATCATGGTTTGGTTTTTGCATTAAGACACTGTTCAACGTTTAAAGGTTATCGGTTATGGCGGGCATACAATCACTGGGTATCGGTTCTGGGTTGCTAACTTCAGACTTAGTCGATCAATTAGTGGCTGCGGAAAGGGCGGCAAGTGATCTCCGTTTGGATTCAAAAACGGCCCGTGTTGAGGCGAAAATTTCCGCTTATGCTGAAGTTCGAACAGTGATGGATGGCTTGCAATCTAGTATTGGAAGCCTTGCCCAAGCCAGTACTATTCAGAGTAGTTCAGCCAGTTCTTCCGATGAATCTGTGCTTACTGCAACCACCTCTAGCCTTGCCGAACCAGGTTCTTACCGTATCGAGGTAGATGAAATCGCTAAAGCGCACTCATTGGCGAGTATGCAATTCAGTTCCGTGGATGACACGGTGGGTACGGGCACGTTAACCTTTAAGTTTGGTACCACCACCTATGACGGTTCTGATGAATATTTAGCGTTTGAGCAAGATGCCGACAGTGCAGTAACCTCTATTGATATTACATCTGAAAATAACACCTTAGGCGGCATACGTGATGCCATCAATAATGAAGACTTTGGTGTGTCGGCTTCAGTGGTGTACGACGGTACGGGTTACCGGTTGTTGTTAACCAGTGAAGAGACGGGTGAAGAAACCAGTATGGAAATTCAAGTCTCGGGTGATGCTGGCTTGCAATCTTTAGCGTATAACAGTGCTCAGCATGATCCTGCCAGTAACATGACCGAAACACAATCGGGTTCGGATGCACTGATACGAATCAACGGGCTAACCGTTACAAGTGCAACGAATAAATTGGATCAGGTTGTGCGCGGCGTGACCATTAACCTCAATGAAAGCAGTTTAACGGGTGTCATGCTAAACGTAACCCGTGATACCGATGAAATTGCCGATAAGCTTGAAGGGTTCGTCGAAAAGTATAATGAGTACAAAACCATTTACGATGAACTAACCAAATACAATCCAGATGATGAAATTGGCGGTATTTTGTTAGGTGATAACGTATTGCGTACCGTGCAATCACAATTGCGTGCGGGTATCACTGAAATTATTTCTGGTGTTACAGGCTCTACCTATAAATCACTTATTGAAATTGGCATCAGTACCGACCAAAACGATAATTTTAATTTAAAATTTGATCGAGCTGAATTCAAAAAAGCGATGGAAACCGACGCTCAAAGTTTGGTTGGGTTACTCGCTACCGATAACCAAACATCGGATGCTCAAGTTAAAGTAGTCAACGTGGGTCCAAATACCAAGCCTGGCACCTATGATGTTAATGTTACTCAAGTTGCCACACAGGGCACTTTTAAAGGTCTAACAACACCGGCGTTAAGTTTTGCAAGCGATGTTGTGGTATCGGATGTAAACGATGAGTTCTCTATGACGGTAGACGGAAAAACGCAATCCGTAACGTTAGAGCAGGGAACTTACAGCACCGGTGAAGATTTAGCCTTGATGCTGCAAAACAGTATTAACAGTGCATTTAGTGGTCAAAGCGTGACGGTTACTTTTGATGATGCTAACGATCGCTTTGATATAACTTCAAGCAAGTTTGGCAGCAGTTCAGAAGTTACCATTGGCTCGGGTGATGCGCTTGTAGCAAATACTTTTGGCTTTGCCAGTTCCGGCACCGGCCAATTTGCAGGTAGCTTTTTTAATACCTTAAATGATGCGGCTTTTGCAGCGTCTACCAACCCAGGTACGCAAGCCTTTACCGGTGAATCGGGAGCCGATTTTTCGGCTAGTCCTGTAACGTTTGATTTAACACTGGCGGGTACAACGGCTGATGGAACCTATGCAATATCATTGGATGAGAACTGGGCCGACGTAGTCGATACCGATGGAAACATTACTACCGATAGAGATCGTTCTGATGTGTTAACTTACATTCAAAGCGAACTTAACAATGCTGGTTTAGCGGGAGTCGTGACGGCTGAATTTAATAGCAGTGATCGGCTGGTCATGCGTACGGAGCCAACCGCTGGTACTAGCCAAACCATCACCGTAGCGAATACCAATGTGACCGGTTTTGATTATTTAGGCATCACCGATGGTGCAAACAGCTCAGGGTTTGCCATGTCTGGCGCCGACTTTGAATTGGCTTATTCCAATCGTCAGGGCAGTGTCAGTGGCGCAGCGCCGATTAGTGTACCTGCAGGTACCTATGAAACCGCAGAAGAATTAGCTACGGCAATAGAAACCGCTATTAATGCCGATGCAAACATTAGCGCTGGAGCAAAAGGTGCGGCTACAGAAGCAGGGTCTAGAAGCTTAGCCAGCGCTGTAGATTTTACCAGCGATCCTGCCCAGTTTGAATTTGATCTAAACGGGACTAACTTCGTTGTAGATGTTAACGCAAACGGCGCCAATAACCTTGCCAGCATTCAAAGTGCACTGGATACCGCATTGGCCGCCGGTGGAGCGAGTGCAGGTGATGTTGTTGCGAGTTTAGACAGCAATGGGCTGGTACTCACAACCAATGCAACTGGATCTGCACAAACGCTCGAAATTAAACGAGATGGCATTGGAGCAACCACCAATGCGGGTACGGCCGATTTATCTACAGGTGTCGATTTTTCATTGACACCTGCGGCCTTTACCTTGGCTGTTGATGGCATCGATATAGAAGTAACCGTTGATGGTGATGGTACCGCTAACAGCAACGATGGTGAATCTAACCTTGCGGTGATACAAAGTGCCTTAGATACCGCCTTAACAGCGGCTGGCGGAGGCGGTGAATTCCAAGCTGGCGATGTAGTGGCTAAGCTCAATGCCAGTAATCAAGTGTACTTCGAAACCGTGTCAAAAAACGGTGTGCAAACTGAAGCGACATTTGGCGCGGATGCGACTATCCAAATCACGGCGGCAGATGCCAACGCTAACTCAACATTGGGTATTACTAACGGCGCACTCAATATTAATGGCTTAGACGGCTTTGGTTTAGATAAAGGTGTGTATAACGGTTTTGATTCGCAAAGTACCGTCAGCTACGAAAAAGATGAAGACGGCAAAGGCCGTTTTGTTATTGCATTCGATAACAGCACTAATATCACTATCAGCAACCCATCGGTTTCTGCTATTGCTCAATTAGGCCTTTCTGCTACCAACCAAAGCACGGCCGACACAGCAACCGGAGTTGATGTTGAAGGTACAATTAACGGCGTAGCAGCCACTGGTCGCGGCCAATACTTAACCGCCTCTGAAGGCAACTCGGCTGCAACAAACGGCTATTTGCTGGGTGGAACAGGTTCCGATTTTTCAAGCGCTGAAATTATAGACGGTACTAATAACACCTTAAAGGTTGTGATTGATGGAACAGAATCGGGCACTATTACATTGGCCTCAGGTGCTTATGCCTCAGGTAATGAATTAGCCGCTGAGCTTAAAGCACAAATTAACGCCGATGCAACGCTTAAAGGCGCAAATAAAGCTGTAGATGTGCAATACGATGCTGACACCAATACCTTTGGTATTTTTTCAGTATCTAAGGGTTCCGAGTCGACCGTAAAAGTAAGTGAAATCGCTTCGGGTGCAATTGATATTTTTGGTTTCACAACAACGACACAAGGTGTCAAAGGTAAAGACACCCAAGGCTCAGTAGATGAGGCCGCGGGACTCATGCTTAAAATCGGCGGCACACGAACAGGCGACAGAGGCACCGTAACCTATGTGCAAGGGGTCATGTCAAAGTTAGATGAATTGTTTGACAGCATGTTGTCATCAAAAGGATTATTAACTGAAAAAGAAAGTAACCTAGTCGATGACCAAGAAGCAATAGAAGCCGAACGCAAAGAGATTGATGAAAAAACATCAGTGTTTGAAGCCAGGTTAAGAGCAAAGTTTTTATTTAACGATAAATTAATCAGCTCACTTAAAGTGACAGAAGATTTCTTGAAGAGCCAATTTGAAGCGATGAATGCTTCGAAAGAATAAAAGAAGCTGCAAGTATTTAGCTGCAAGCTGCTAGTAAAAACCGAAGAAAACCCAAGTACTTTAAGTATAAGGTTGCTTCGGTTTTTTTATTGGAACTTACTTGCAGCTATTAACTTGCAGCCCGCGGTTGCCCAACGGGCAACCGTTCAGTTTCGTTACCTAAAACTCTCCGTCACGCTTACTTGGGCGCCTTCATCATCTTCTACAGTTAGAGAGATTGAATCTAGGTGGTTTTTATGGACGTAGCGTTTTGCTATGAAGAACCACGGTTTGGTGATTTCTAAGTTACCGAGTGTCCACGTATGCGATGCAATGTAGCCATCGTTATCATGGCTATCGCTAACAAAGATATACCAAAATAGAAATCGGTAGGCTCTTATGTTTGCGGTAGGCGCTTCGTTTAGGGTGACATCAATAATCACAGGGTCGTGATCTGATGAGCGATAAGCATCAGGAGCATAGAGGCTGAGTACTTGAGCATCCGATTTATACTCTGTGTTGTAATCCAGAATGAGTGGCTCATCGGTATTTATGTGCCAATCTTGAGTGTGAATTACTTTTTCGGCCAATGCATTTGAAGCCAACGCTTGATCAAGGCTGCCGGTTTCTCCATCGAACACATAAGAATAATCGCCATCTTGTTTCAGTTGGTTAAAGCCTGCTGACTCAATTGCGCGAATAGGGTCTTCTTTGCTGTAAGCGTTTAAATCACCCATGATCAACACTTTATCGGTCTCAACACCAGTAGGGTTGCTTTCTAACCACTGAGTTAAGGCTAGTGCGGCATTCGTACGCGTTTGGTTGTATGCACCTTGGCCTTCGTCGCAATCGGCAATGTCGCCACAGTTTCGGCTACCTTTTGACTTAAAGTGATTCACAACCATGGTGATTGCTTCCGCACCGTCTAGCGATTTAAATGTTTGTGTTAATGCCGGGCGATTTCGAGAGTCATCAAATAATGGCTCACCCAATTCATTTAATGGTGAGTTAGATGAATCCAGTATGGCGGTCACACCGGCTGGTTGCACAACAGAAGGTCGGTAAATAATGCCAACGGCAATGGCATCGTCGCCAATCTGTGCCACACCCGGGTTTATGTATTGATATTGGTTTTCTGCGCTTTGCTGTGCATTAATGGCGCGAACTAAATCGGCAATGGCGCTGGTATCGGCAAAACCATCGTTTTCAATTTCCATTAAACCAATGACATCAGCATCAATGGCTGTCATGGCGGCAACGAGTTTGGCGGTTTGTCGCTCTAATTCGTAGGCGTTATCGGCGCCACGAGGAGTAGGGAAACCACCACCTAGGCCATCACCATTGAAGTAGTTTAAAACGTTAAAGCTAGCAATGCGCAAATCGCTTTCCGCCACTTGCGTAGGCTCTAACGTACGAGGGTTGTCGCCATTAAATACCGGAGCGGTGGTTGGTATTAATTTAAACTTACCGAAATTAAAATTAATAACACCGGTGAGGTTAGTTACCGTGTTGCCAATGCGCAGCGTGTTGTTGGCATCTAAAGCCGGAGCCGGGAAGATAACCGGGTCAGGGTTTTGCGTTTTAAAACCATCATCCACAATGAGCATGTTAAGGTCGTTGGCGGCGTGTATCGCATCGGCATCGGGGCCAGGTAGGGCCACGTCGGTTGGGATGCGGCGACGGCCATTGGCAACCATAAATTCGCCATAGCGACCCAATGCATATACTTCATTCACCATTAAAGGCGAGCTAGCTGTCACTCTCATGCCTTCAAGTGCTTCTAAATCATCCTCTGAGCTAAACGGCAGGTTGAGAGTAGCCGCCTTGGGCAAGCTGTTGCCGCTGCTGCAAATAGTAATATCAGAAACACTGGTTAATTGCGTTAAGCCATAAAATTCATCGGCTTCGCCCCGCACGCGTACTTTATCGCCAACAGCGACATCGGTACTGTAGTGGTAAATAAACAAGCCTTCAGAGGTTTGAGGGTCGGCATCAACATCCGTATCTAAAGATTGTACGAAGAAGCCTTTGGCTTGATTACTGGCTTGTAAGTCAGCCACGACAATCGCTTCAATATCAACTACCTGGCCTAAAATTGGCGAAGCAGAGCCATTGCCTTGTACTTCAGAAATTTTAGTCGCTGGGTCGGCGCAATTAAACGCACTCGGTGGCTCTACAGGGTCTTCACCCGGTGCCCCATTGCCTAAATAAGTAAATGTATCACTGGGATGCTCATTCCAAGAAGTCGAATAGTCAAAAGAATCGCTTGGGTTGGCATCACCTAGGGTGTCGCTTTTGCGAGTTAACGTCACATTGGCTGCAAAGGTAGTGCTATTGCCGAGTTGCCCAATGCTGTCAACGACAATGCCATTTTTCTTTAGTAAAACAACATCATTGCCATTAAAGTTTGCAACGCCATCGGTAATATCAGCAACGTTTAAAATTTGAGACACGGCACGGCTATTGGCAACCACATAGGCCGAGTTAGGCGCTAATGCGCCCGAAAGCGTGAGAATATTAGTGGCTGTCGTTGCGCCATTGGAATATAGCTCTATTGAATACGGGCTTAGATCTGCCGGATTAGAATCGAAATTAGTGAGCTCGAGTGCTTTATTATAACTTGAGCCCTCGATGTACTCAGTCAGCAACACATCGGCATAGGCTGCGTTTGCAAGCAGTATGCCGACCATTAACGGGGTGCGTAAGGTCATAGTGGTAATCCTAGTGTTATTTATATTTATTATTCTTGGTCTGGCCGAAGCCGACAACACCAAAAAGTTGTTTAGGTGGACAACTTATCATGCGAATATGACACTATTTTTACATGAGATCAAACGAACTACACTATGATAATTGAAATAAATTGAGCGCTGACTGTATAGGGTTAACATTGCATTGCGCGATACAGCTGTGTACCATCGCGCGCGGTCTAAATAGGTAGCTTTCATAGGCTATTCCCTCTAAATAAAAGGTTATTGTTGAATGTTGTTGGCTCAGAAAAAAGAAGATTGGTTTGGAAATATACGCGGTGATGTTTTAGCCGGTCTCGTTGTTGCGCTTGCGTTGATCCCTGAAGCCATTGCCTTTTCTATTATTGCAGGTGTAGACCCGAAGGTCGGTTTGTATGCTTCATTTTGTATTGCCGTGATTATTTCAGTAGTGGGCGGTCGTCCTGGTATGATCTCCGCTGCTACGGGTGCAATGGCATTGTTAATGGTCGATTTAGTGGCCGAACACGGCATTCAGTATTTATGGGCGGCCACGCTTTTAACGGGTGTGATTCAAATAGTGGCGGGTTACTTCAAATTAGGCGAACTCATGCGGTTTGTCTCTCGCTCAGTGGTCACAGGCTTTGTAAACGCTTTGGCTATTCTAATTTTCATGGCCCAGTTGCCCGAGCTGACCAACGTCACTTGGGTCGTATATGCCATGACAGCAGCTGGCTTAGGCATCATCTACTTGTTTCCTTATATCAATAAGACCATTCCATCGCCTTTGGTGACTATTGTGGTGTTGTCGGCGATTTCGATAATTTTTGATTTTGATATACGCACCGTCGGTGACATGGGCGATTTGCCCGATACATTGCCTAACTTCTTATTTCCGGATGTACCTCTTAACTTTGCAACGCTCGCGATTATTTTACCGTACGCTGCGCCTTTAGCCGTAGTAGGGCTGTTGGAATCGTTAATGACGGCAACCATAGTTGATGACCTTACCGATACAAGTAGCGATAAAAACCGCGAGTGCAAAGGCCAAGGCATTGCCAATATTGGTGCGGGTTTAATGGGCGGGATGGCCGGTTGTGCAATGATTGGTCAGTCGGTAATTAACGTGAAGTCCGGCGGCCGTGGCCGATTATCGGCGTTTGTGGCGGGTACTGTTTTGTTGATCATGGTGGTGTTTAGCAGTGAGTGGGTAGCTAAAATCCCTATGGCGGCGTTGGTCTCTGTAATGATCATGGTCTCCATCGGAACGTTTAATTGGGGGTCTATTCGTGATCTCCGTCAGTTCCCATTATCGACAAATTTAGTCATGATAGTGACAGTCGTAGTGGTTGTCTGGACGCACAACCTTGCATATGGTGTGTTTGCGGGTGTGTTACTAGCGGCCTTGTTCTTTGCTAATAAAATCAGCCACTTCATGTATGTTGACTCAGATTTGAGTGAAGACGAAGATAAGCGCAGTTATAAAGTTGTTGGTCAGGTGTTTTTTAACTCTGCCGACAAGTTCATTGCGGCTTTTGATTTCAAAGAAGCCATCAGCACTGTCGAAATCGATTTATCAAGGGCGCATTTTTGGGATATTACGGCCGTTGAATCGTTAGACAAGGTTGTGGTGAAATTTAAGCGCGAAGGCACCGATGTAAATGTTGTGGGTTTAAATGAAGCCAGTGAGACCATTGTGGATCGATTTGGTAAGCTAGGCAAACCGGAAGAAATCGATAAAGTACTAGGAGGCCACTAATGGCTGATAATAATAACAAAGAACGTACCTGGACAATCGCATGTATTGATGGCTCTAAGTTTAATGAAGCCGTGAGTGACTACGCAATTTGGCTCACGAAAACCATTGATGCTCCATTAAAGGCGCTGCATGCCATTGAACACAATGCCATCGCTGCGGTGTCTGATTTTTCTGGTGCCATTGGCATTGGCGCTCAGGAGCACTTACTCAGTGAGCTAACCGAAGTAGAGCAGCAAAGAAATAAACTGGAAATCCAGAAAGGCAAAGATATTCTCGATACGGTTAAATCACGAGCTAATAAAGCCGGTGTCGAAAATGCCTTTAGTACGCAACGCCACGGGCCGTTAGTCGAGGCGTTAATCGATTTAGAGCATGAAACAAGAGTAATCGTGCTCGGAATTCGAGGTGAAGCCAACGTTGGTAATACGGAAAATTTAGGGGGTCACCTTGAGACCATTGTCCGATCCGTACAACGCCCTATATTCGTCGTTAACAGAGCTTTTGAAGCGCCAAAAGCCGCCATGTTGGCGTTTGATGGCAGTGATTGCAGTCTCAAAGCATTAGATATGGTCGTCAATAGTCCTTTATTTAATGATTTACCCGTACATATTGTGAACGTTTCTAAGTCTGTCAGCGCAGGTGAAGCATTAATTGCACCGGCTCAAGTAAAATTGGAAACAGCCGGAAGATCTGTTTCTTCAGCGGTATTAACTGGCGATCCAGCGCAAGCTTTATGCCAGTATCAAAAGGATCATAATATTGGTTTAACCGTGATGGGCTCGTTTAGTCACAACCGGTTACGCGACATGGTATTTGGCAGTTTTACAGCGAAAATGCTGCTGAATACAGAGCAGCCACTGTTATTGTTGCGATAATATCAAATAGCCACATTGGCCGCGTGTAAGCGGCCTTTTTATTGTCTTGTAACTGTAGGCAATTTGCACGGAATGGCTCAATACTTGACTGTTTTAGTCAGGTATTTATAATGTACTCACTTTCAAGTCATCCTCAGGCTTAATGTATGAGATTAACTACCAAAGGCCGCTACGCGGTGACAGCATTGCTAGATTTAGCGCTCAATGAACATAAAGGCCCTATCAATCTAGCGGATATTTCTGAAAGACAGGGTATATCGTTGTCTTACTTAGAACAGCTGTTCTCTAAATTGAGAAAAAAGTCGCTGGTTGCATCGGTACGTGGACCTGGTGGAGGTTATTTGCTGGGCCGTGAAAAATCCGACATCAGCATCGCTTCTGTTGTAGACGCTGTTTCTGAGTCTATTGATGCCACAAAATGCCAAGGTAAAACGGGGTGTCAGCAAGGTGAAATATGCTTAACGCATCACCTTTGGCAAGACTTGAGCAATCAAATCCACGATTTTCTAGATGATATAACGTTGCAGACATTAGTCGAGCGTGGCGAAATTAAAGCCGTCAGTGCCCGTCAAAATGAAAAAATGCTGCAAGCACACCCTGAAAAAACGATTCCAACAGCACAGGTTAATTAATGCGACCGCTTTATTTTGATTATGCTGCCACAACACCGGTTGATGACCGTGTCGCCAAGGCAATGACCGATTGTTTAACCTTTAAAGGTAACTTTGCGAACCCGGCTTCACGTTCACATGCGCTAGGGTGGTTAGCCGAAGAGGCTGTTGAAGAAGCTCGTAATGATGTTGCAGATCTTCTTGGAGCCGATTCACGAGAGATTGTTTGGACCAGTGGCGCAACGGAAAGTAATAATTTGGCCATAAAAGGTGTTGCCGATAATTATGCACCGGAAGCGTGTCATATAATTACCACCAGTATCGAGCATAAGGCGGTTATAGACCCTGTTAAGCATTTGCACTGTAAAGGGTATCAAACCACCTTTGTCGCACCAGGCTCAAACGGACAAGTCTCTGTCGAGAGTATTGCAGCCGAAATCACTGACAAAACTCGGTTGATCTCGGTAATGGCAGTAAATAATGAAACGGGTGTCATAAACCCTATCGCTGAAATTGGTAAACTGTGCGAACAAAAAGGCATATTTTTTCATGTTGATGCAGCACAAGCTGTCGGCAAAATAGCCGTAAACGTTGATGAGTGGAAAGTCACGTTATTGTCTTTATCGGCGCATAAATTCTATGGGCCAAAAGGTATTGGTGCTTTATACGTGCGTCGCCGAAGTCCACTTGAATTGTCTGCACAAATACACGGTGGCGGTCACGAACGTGGTATGCGTTCGGGCACTTTAGCGACCCATCAGATAGTCGGCATTGGAACAGCTGCCGCAATTTTAAATGAAGGGTTTAGCGATGAGCACGATCGTATAGAAGCATTAAAAGAGCGTCTATGGAGCGGTATTGAAACGCTCGGCGATGTATTCATTAATGGCAAAGGTTCACCTATTACTGCAGGGCATCTGAATGTCTGTTTTAAAGGCTTAGATGGGGAAGCTCTGATGATGGGTGTACGAAACTTGGCTATTTCATCTGGATCCGCCTGTACATCAGCAACGGTAGAGCCTTCGTTTGTATTAAAAGCAATGGGCTGTAGCGATAAAGATGCTCACAGCTCATTGAGAATTAGTTTGGGTCGTTTCACTACCGAGAGTGATGTCGATCAGGCGATTGCAAGTTTCTCGCAAGCGGTTAACGCCTTGCGATCTGCCAATTAAATTTAGTTTAGCGTACGTATTTTGCGCGCAACCTATTAGGGTATCATTATGAGTCAGGAAGTTGAGAAGTATATTAAAACTGAGTACGAGGCTGGGTTTATCACTGATGTTGAATCGGCTACGATTCCACCAGGATTAAACGAAGATGTTATTCGGCTAATCTCTGCAAAGAAAAATGAGCCAGAGTGGATGACTGAATGGCGCTTAAAAGCGTTTCGTGCTTGGGAAGAAATGGAAGAGCCTGACTGGGCGCATGTAAGTTATCCTAAGCCTGATTTTCAATCGCTTTCTTATTATTCTTCACCAAAAAGTATTGAAGATGCTCGACCAAAATCGTTAGACGATGTTGATCCTGAGCTATTGGCGACATACGAAAAGCTAGGCATTCCGGTTCACGAACACGCTGCATTAGCCGGTGTCGCGGTAGATATGGTATTCGATTCCGTGTCTGTAGGAACCACTTTCCGTAAAAAGTTGGAAGAAGCCGGAATAATTTTCTGTCCAATTTCTGAGGCTGTTCATGAATACCCAGAGTTAGTGAAAAAATATTTAGGCTCTGTGGTACCGCAAAAAGACAATTACTACGCGGCGCTAAATTCGGCTGTATTCTCTGATGGATCATTTGTTTATATTCCTAAAGGCGTTCGTAGTCCTATGGAATTATCGACCTATTTCAGAATTAACGAAGCCAACACGGGGCAGTTTGAACGTACCTTAATTATTGCCGATGAAGGTAGCCATGTTAGCTACTTAGAAGGATGCACGGCACCAATGCGCGATGAGAACCAACTACACGCTGCCGTTGTAGAGTTAGTGGTTTTAGATGATGCAGAAGTTAAGTATTCAACCGTGCAAAACTGGTACCCCGGTGATGCTGAAGGTAAAGGCGGCATTTATAACTTTGTTACCAAACGTGGAATTGCACACGAGCGCGCTAAAATTTCTTGGACACAAGTTGAAACTGGTTCGGCCGTAACTTGGAAGTATCCATCCTGTGTCTTAAAAGGCGACGACAGCGTTGGTGAATTTTACTCGGTTGCATTAACCAGTAACATGCAGCAAGCAGATACCGGCACGAAGATGATTCACATCGGAAAAAATACGCGCTCGACGATTATATCTAAAGGCATCAGCGCGATGAAAAGTGAAAACACTTATCGCGGTTTAGTTAAAATGAATCCTGGTGCCGTCGGTGCTCGTAACTTTACTCAGTGTGACTCTTTACTCATTGGTGATCAGTGTGGTGCTCATACGTTTCCTTATATAGAAAGCAAAAACCCAAGTGCCATTGTTGAGCACGAAGCCACCACCTCCAAAGTGAGCGATGATCAAATGTTTTTGTGCCAACAACGCGGCATTGACCCTGAAAAAGCAGTTTCAATGATCGTAAATGGTTTTTGTAAAGAAGTTTTTAAAGAGCTGCCCATGGAGTTTGCCGTTGAAGCTGGCAAATTATTGGAAGTATCGCTCGAAGGCGCAGTCGGCTAAACCCGACCCTTGTTGAAACGAAGAATTTAAAACGAATTGTGAAAAGGTTGATAGTCGATGTTAAGTATTAAGAATTTAGCCGCCAAAGTTGAAGAAAAAGACATTCTTAAAGGCTTGTCTATTGAAGTTAAGCCAGGCGAAGTGCATGCCATTATGGGGCCTAACGGTGCCGGTAAAAGTACCTTAGGTAATGTGTTGGCGGGTCGTGAAGGTTATGAAGTGACCGGCGGAAGTATTGAGTTTTTAGGCGAAAATATTCTAGATTTCGAAGCACATGAGCGTGCTTGCAAAGGCGTATTCTTAGCATTTCAATACCCAGTTGAAATTCCCGGCGTTTCAAACATGGAATTTTTAAAAGCATCGGTAGATGCCGTGCGTGAATCTCGTGGGTTAGAACCTTATAGCTCGGTTGAATTTATTAAGTTGGCGCGTGAAAAGAGCAAGGCCGTTGACCTTCCAGCCGACTTTTTAAAACGTGGCGTGAATGAAGGCTTTTCTGGCGGTGAGAAAAAGCGTAACGAATTAATGCAAATGATGTTGCTTGAACCAACCTTATGTATTTTAGATGAAACCGATTCTGGTTTAGATATTGATGCCCTGCAGGTTGTCGCTGATGGTGTCAATAAACTGCGCGATCCTAATCGTTCTTTTATAGTAGTGACGCATTATCAGCGTTTACTTGATTACATTGTTCCTGATTTTGTTCATGTATTGGCCGATGGAAAGATTGTTAAGTCCGGCGGTAAAGAGCTAGCACTTGAACTCGAAAAAGAAGGCTACGGTTGGATCGAGAAGGAGACTGTATAAGTGAGCAATCAACTTAACGTCGCTGCCGCAGCCGCGCAAGTTGCCAATGACAACAGCTATGCGAAAAGCTGGTCGCAATCGGCCGGTGAACGATTTGCGCTGCAGCCTTGGCCAACGCGAAAAACCGAACATTGGAAGTACACGCCGTTAAAATCGTTACTTGATGCTTCATGGTCAAATGCTGTCAGCAGCACTAAAGCAAGCGGTGTAGCATTTGATGATTTTAACGAAGTGACTCTGACTATTGAAAATGGACAGCTAGTCGATACGTCAACTTTGCCGGAAGGAATAGTGCTTAAAAAATTATCGCAATGCGATGAAGCACAAACGGCGGAATTTATCGAGAAAGTTCAGTCTCAACAGACCGACTTTATCTTTGATGATCTTAATGCCGCAAAGTTAGATGAAGGTTACTGGATTGTTGTTGCAGAAAATGCTCAGGTTGCTTCGCCTATCCATTTAAACTTTGTGAGCCATGGCGAGCAAGTTATGGTGAATACCCAAGTACTGGTTGAAGCCAAACGCTCCTCTAACGCAGTAGTTGTTGAAACATTTACACATGATTCAGGTTCGGCATTTGTGAATCCAAACACTACCTTGTATGTAAATGAAAATGCGCAAGTAACGCATTACCATTTATTGCTTGAAGAAGGTGATATTCGGCACATAGGGCGAGTAGCGGCTGTTTTAGAACGCAGCGCCAAGCTGTATTCATTTCATATGGCCGTTGGCGGTGTGTTGAAACGAAAGGACATCGTTGTTCGGCATTGTGGCGAAGGCGGTGAGCTCACGTTAAATGGTGTGTACTTGCCTAAAGGTAAAGAGCACATTGATTATCACACCATCTTAGAGCATGAAGTTGCCCATTGTACGAGCCAAGAGGTCTTTCGTGGCATCATCGGTGATTCTGCAACGGCCGTTTTTAATGGTCGAATTCATATTCATAAAGACGCGCAAAAGTCGTTGGCAGAATTAAACAACCGAAACCTGTTATTGAATGATAAAGCAACCATCTATACAAAGCCTGAGCTTGAAATTTATGCAGACGATGTAAAGTGCGCTCACGGTGCTACGATTGCCCAGTTAGATGACAAGGAGCTTTTTTACTTTCAAGCTCGTGGTATTTCTAAGGCAGAAGCTGAAGTTATGTTGAGTTTCGGTTTTATCAATGAGCTTTTAGATGCGTTACCTCATGAGCCAGTGCAATTATTATTGCGCCCATTGTTAGCGCAAGTATTTGCAAGCAAGTCAGCGGAGCTCACGAGGCACTTGGTATGAGTTTTGATGTCGATGCGATAAAAGCTGACTTTCCAATTTTAGCGCAAGAAGTAAATGGTAAGCCTTTGGTTTATTTAGATAATGGCGCTACGACTCAAAAGCCTAATGCAGTAATCGACGCGATCACGCATTTTTATAAAACTGATAACAGTAACGTTCATCGAGGTGCTCATACGCTGAGTGATCGATCTACGTTAAGTTTTGAAAAAGCCCGTTCTACCGTTCAGACTTTTCTAAATGCTGAGCAGCCGTGTGAAATCATTTGGACTAAAGGAACAACAGAAGCCTTAAACTTAGTTGCATTTAGCTGGGGGTTGCAAAACCTGAAGCAGGGCGATCAAGTGTTGGTTTCTTACATGGAACACCACGCTAATATTGTTCCTTGGCAAATGGTGTGTGAAAAAACAGGGGCGGAGCTGGTAGCGATGCCGGTAACCGATTTAGGCGACATAGACTTAAATCAATTAGACGCACTCCTAACGGAAAAAGTTAAGTTTGTTTCAGTGGGGCATGTATCGAATGCGCTAGGAACAGTTAACCCCGTTGCTGATATTATTCAAAAAGCACATAAAATTGGCGCAAAGGTACTAATAGACGGTGCTCAGGCGGTTGCTCATTGGCCTATCGATGTTCAAGCGCTTGATTGTGATTTTTATGCCTTTTCTGGACATAAACTTTATGGTCCGACGGGTATTGGTGTTTTGTATGGGAAAGCAGATTTGCTCAATAGCATGACACCTTTTATGGGTGGCGGTGAAATGATCGAGTCGGTCACTTTTGAAAAGACAACATACAACACGCTGCCATTTAAATTTGAACCGGGCACCCCAAACATAGCAGGAGCCATCGGTTTAAGTGCAGCGATTGAATACCTAAATAACCTTGATCGAGATGCCGTTTTAAAACATGAAGAAGCCGTGTTGAATTATGCCGTCAGCAAAGCAAAGCAAACTGATGGATTAAAACTTGTTGGAGATGCTAGTCATCGAGCAGGTGTTTTAAGCTTTGTCATTGAAGGTACGCACCCAAACGATATCGGTACTTTGTTAGATCAACAAGGAGTCGCTGTTCGTACAGGCAGCCATTGCGCCATGCCAATTATGGAGCGTATGGGTGTTCAAGGTACGGTTCGGGCGAGTTTTGCTATGTATAATAGTAAAGACGATGTTGATGCATTGTTTAATGCTATTGAAAAAATTCGAATGTTTTTTTAATTTGCATTCACCATTTTATATTTCAGGGCTGAGTATGGTCAGCTCTGAATGGAAGGAGGATTCAATATGACTGTTCAATCTTTTGATCCCAATAGTACAGCGGCCCCTAAAATCACCTTGACAGATAAGGCGAAGGCGCACTTTGATCGACAATTAGCGAATTCAGAGGCACAAGGCGTTCGGCTATTTATCGAAGAGAGTGGATGCTCTGGGTATATGTACCGAGTCGATTTGGTGCAAGATGCAAATGAAACCGATGTTAAGGTAGAAATAAATACGCCTTGGCCGCTTTATATTGCACAAGACGCAATTGCCATTTTACAAGGTACCGAAATAGATTTTAAACGAGACGGTTTAAATGAAATGGTGAAGTTTAATAACCCAAATGTAACAGCAGAATGCGGTTGCGGTGAGAGTTTTGTCGTGGAGGGTCAGAGTTAATGGAACGCCGCATGGTTGTAACGCAGCGCGAAGTCAACGCTCGGCTAGTACCGGTTGGAACGCCTATTACCATCCCTTCAGATACCTTTGTAACCTTAACTCAATCGTTGGGTGGCAACTATACAGTGGTGCATAATGGTAATATGGCCAGGATTGATGGTACAGACGCAGACGCGCTAGGGTTTGAGCCTCAAACTTTTGAATTTGAAGCACCTGCAAACGGTGAGGTATCAACCGACCAAATTTGGGAAGTGTTAGATACGGTGTTTGACCCTGAAATACCGGTCAGTATTGTGGCGTTGGGGTTGGTGTACGATGTCACAGTTTCAGATCAAAAGGTCAGTATCACTATGACCTTAACAGCGCCTGGCTGTGGTATGGGACCCGTTTTAGTGGATGATGTTAAATATCGAGTGGCAAAAGTGCCTAATGTGAATGAAATATCTGTTGAGTTGGTGTTTGATCCACCGTGGTCTCGAGATCGGATGAGCGAAGAAGCTCAACTCGAAACGGGAATGTTTTTTTAAAAATTAATTTTTAAGGTGCTAAATGAGCCAGATTTTGGGTGTAGATACCACTGCTGACGATATCATTGAGACATTATCATTTTTTGATAGCTGGGAAGATCGCTACAAATATATTATTGATTTAGGTAAAGAGTTGCCTAAATTAGATGAAGCGAATAAGGTAGAAGACTATATTGTGAAAGGCTGTCAAAGCCAAGTTTGGCTAGTTCCTAATAAGCAAGGTGACCGCTTTTTCTTTGAAGTAGATTCAGACGCCCATATAGTAAAAGGGCTCTTAGCCGTTGTTTTAGCTGCTTTTAATGGAAAAACAGCCGAATCAATCCTAAACTTCGATGTAGACAGCTATTTCGGGCAGCTAGATCTAGAGCGGCATTTAAGCCCCACCCGTGGTAACGGGCTTCGAGCGATGGTCCAGCGTATACGAGATTGTGCTGAAAATTGTTGAGATATTGAATTATTGAAAAAGGTTATATGTGACGTTAACGCCCCTTAAACTGACCATCATAAACTTAGTCGTAATGCTTGGTGTTGCTACAGTTTTCTATTTAAGTGGCATTGAGGATATAACGTTATTGCTAATGCTACTGCCTGTCCTTGTTGTAGGTGAGCTTGCTCGGCAGTGGAATAAAGCGAATCAACGCAAATACAACGCCCTTCAAAGTGAATTAATTCAAACTCGATCTGAAGTAACCTCTATTCAACAATCGGTAAACCAAGACGCGCTAACAGGCCTGCACAGCTTGTCGTTTATAAAAGAGCGCCTGACTAAGCGATTGGCTGTTTCAAAGTCCCGCCACAGTAAATGCGCTGTGCTTTATATAGATCTAGATTTCTTTAAAGAAATTAATGATGCACTAGGGCATGAGCTAGGGAATCAGCTTTTGGTTTCTGTTGGGCACCGATTAAAAGGCCTTGTAAAGAAAGATGACTTACTCGGCTACATCCGTGGTGATGAGTTTATCGTTATTTTGCAAGAAATTGCCGACCCGATGGCTGCAGAGTTGGTGGCCAGGCGCATTCAAAATAGCATGTCGCAACCCTTTGAAATAGTCGATCATTCACTCACCGTTTCTACCAGTATTGGTATATCTATCGGCTTGAACGATGGGGTTGAGGGCGATGATTTAATTCAAAAAGCTGAGCGTGCCGTTATTCAAAGCAAGGCCAATGGGCGCAAAAGTTATACATTTTATAGTCAGGCGCTGAATCTTGTCGCGAAAGAGCGTTTAAAAATCGACCAAAATCTTCGTGGAGCCCTACAACGCGGTGAGTTTCGGATTGTTTATCAAGTCATTGTTGATGAAAAAAGCCGCAGCGTTAAAGGGTTTGAGGCTCTCATTCGTTGGCATAATGCTGAATTGGGAGAGGTTTCGCCGGCTGAGTTTATTCCTGTGGCTGAGCAGATTGGCCTAATAACAGAAATAGGCACTTGGGTGATGCGAGAGTCTTTATTGCAGTTGCAGCAGTGGCAAGGCCGGTACGGTAAAGCTCTGTTGATGTCGGTCAATGTGTCGCCAAGGCAATTCCAAGATGAATCTATTTTGCCCGCCGTAAAAACCATTCTCAAGCAGGCGGGTATTGCATCCAGTGCCTTGCAAATAGAAGTGACAGAAGGGCTGTTCTTGTCGGCTTCAGATAACGTGATGTCTACAGTCGAAGCATTAAAATCGGCCGGCGTAAAATTAGCGTTGGATGATTTTGGTACAGGCTATTCATCATTGTCTTATCTAAATACTTTGCCTTTTGATGTACTTAAAATTGACAAATGTTTTGTTGATGGCATGCATACCAGTGAATCCGATCTCAATATGATCAAGTCTATTATTTCAATTGCCCATGGTCTTAAAATGGTCACTGTTGTAGAAGGCGTAGAAACCGCCCAGCAAGCCCATATGCTACGTGAATTAGGCGCTGACTCCATTCAAGGCTTCTATTATTCGAAGCCGCTCTCCGCAAAAGAAGCGGAAATGCGCTTTTTAGCAAAAGACTCAATCACCTCGCTGGATGAGTCAATCTGGGATACTCTTTGAGGGTGTTTTAGGCTTCGAGCTTCTGGCGACGAGTTTGAAAAACTACCAACAACTTCTATCAATGACCCTCATTAATACACCGTCTAACTCGGTAAACTAATTGCTCAAACTAATCCGATAAAACCATTCCTGTTTCTTTTGTATGCAGCCCGCAGCCTGTAGCTCAAAACCGCTTTTTAACCTTTCATTCAAATCATTAACCCCGTATAATCCGCCGCCGTCCACACACTATTAACTTTCGGAGAGTGCCTAATGGCGATCGAACGTACTTTTTCTATTATCAAGCCAGATGCCGTTGCTAAAAATGCAATTGGTGCAATTTACGCTCGTTTTGAAGCTGCAAACTTAAAAATTGTTGCTTCTAAAATGATTCATATGTCTAAAGAGCAAGCAGAAGGTTTTTATGCTGAGCATAAAGAGCGTCCTTTCTTTGCTGCGCTTGTTGAGTTCATGACGTCTGGTCCTGTTACTGTTCAGGTTTTAGAAGGCGAAAACGCGATCGTTAAAAACCGTGAAATCATGGGTGCGACTAACCCAGCTGAAGCGGCTGCAGGCACTTTGCGTCATGACTTCGCAGAAAGCATCGATGCTAACGCTGTTCATGGTTCAGATGCTCCGGCTTCTGCAGCGCGTGAAATTGCATATTTCTTCGAAGATAGCGAAATCTTTTCTCGTTAATTTGAAAAAATAGCGACAAAATCGCAGTTGTTTGGCCGACTTTTCGATAGAATAGACGGCCCGTTAAAAGGGAGCCCAGAGTACTGGTCTCCCTTTTAAGTTTTCAGGTATATAAGTCTTACAGTGATAAAAAGGGTAGTTCATGACAGATGCAGTTAAAAAGGTAAATTTGCTTGGTATGGGGTTAGAGTCCATGCAAGCCTTTTTTACGGAAACATTGGGCGAAAAACGTTTTCGTGCTGTCCAAGTCTTGAAATGGATCCATCACCGTGGGGTAGACAATTTCGATGATATGACGGATGTCAGTAAGGCGCTTCGCGATAAGCTTAAAGAAGTCGCTGAAATTGTTCCTCCTGAAGTTACCTTCAAAAAGTACTCTAAAGACGGAACTCGTAAGTGGGTAATGCAAATGCCTGGTGGCAGTGCCGTTGAAACCGTTTATATTCCAGAGGGCGATCGTGGAACCTTATGTGTTTCCTCACAAATTGGTTGTGCATTAGATTGTTCGTTTTGTTCAACGGGCAAGCAAGGCTTTAATCGTGACCTAAGCTCCGCTGAAATTATTGGCCAATTGTGGGTCGCGGCTCGCTCTTGGGATGAGCCTGGTAAAAAACGTGATCGACACGTTACAAATGTAGTCATGATGGGTATGGGTGAGCCATTACTCAATTATGATAACGTCGTAGAATCCATGAATCTTATGATGGAGGACAACGCCTACGGTTTATCTAAACGTCGGGTTACCCTAAGTACTTCTGGTGTAGTGCCCGCTATATATGAGCTAGCCAAAGTAACCGATGTCTCTCTCGCATTGTCACTGCATGCCCCTAACGATGCGCTTCGAAACGAGCTGGTCCCAATTAATAAGAAGTATGGTATCAAAGAAACTTTGAATGCAGTGAATACCTACTTTGATCGCCTACCCGATAAGCGCGTATGCACCATTGAATATACGTTAATTGATCAGGTTAATGATCACCCTGAACATGCACAAGAGCTGGCCGAAGTATTAAAAGATACGCCGAATAAAATTAACCTTATTCCGTTTAATCCGTTTCCAAATTCTGGCTATCAGCGCCCTAGCAATAATCGAATTCATCGCTTTAGGGACATATTGCACAAAGCTGGATACAATGTAACGATACGTAAAACCCGTGGCGACGATATTGATGCAGCCTGCGGGCAATTAATTGGTCAAGTAGCCGATAAAACTAAGCGTTCCGAACGGTTCATTGATGCCGTTGAGCTTGGGCACACGGCTGCAACCGTTGCTAATAATCGTACTAATCGGACTGCAAAATGAATCTAACGTCTATCACAAAAATTCTAGTATTAATCACCGTGATTGGTTTGTCGGCTTGTGTCACCACCTCAACCGGACCCTTTGAAGGTAAGAAAGACCTTGCGAAGGCCGAAGCGACGCATGTACAAATTGGGTATAGGTTTTTTGAAAAAGAAGATTTCCAAAACGCTAAGAAATCGTTAATTACGGCGCTTGAAATCAACCCAAGATCAGCGGGTGCGCACCTAGGGTTAGCTCGTGTTTATGAACGTGAACTAGAATTTGACCTGGCCGAAAGCCACTTCAAAAAAGCCATTCGTTATAACCCAGAGTCGGAGTATCACTTCCAGTACGGTGCTTACTTATATAATCGAGGTGAATACAAAGGTGCCTACAAGCAGTTTAATGAAGTGCTAGAAAACACCGTTTATGTTCGCAGAGCGCAAACTTTTGAGTTACAAGGCTTCGTTGCTCAACAGTTAGAAAAAGAAGATGTTGCGCTGAATATGTTTCACCGTGCGATTGCGGTAAACCCAATGTTGGCGAGCAGCTATGTCGCCTTGGCTCGAATTTATTTTGAGCGCGAAGATTATGTAACAGGGGCTATTCAGTACAAAGGTTTCGTTGATCTTGTGCGTGCGAAAGTTACTCGCCAAAACGCATCGACGGTTTGGTTGGGCTTGCAGCTTGCGCGTGCAACGAATGATCAAGACAGCTTCGCTTCTCTAGAATTGCAAATGAAAAATCAATTTGCGGATTCACCAGAATATCAAGAATACATCGCTTGGAAATAAACAAGGATAGGCATGAATAAACAACACGAGAGTCCCATTAAACGACGAGTTTCTCGGAAAATTTGGGTAGGCGATGTTCCTGTTGGCGGTGATGCGCCTATCGCTGTGCAATCTATGACCAATACAGAAACGACCGATGTTGCTGCAACTGTCGCCCAAATTAAGGCGCTCGAAGATGCGGGTGCTGATATCGTTCGAGTATCTGTACCCACGATGGATGCAGCCGAAGCTTTTGGCAAAATACGCCAACAAGTGTCGGTACCGTTAATTTCTGATATCCATTTCGATCATAAAATTGCGTTGCGTGTTGCTGAGTTAGGTGTCGATTGTTTGCGCATTAACCCTGGGAATATTGGTCGTGAAGATCGTGTTCGAGAGGTGATAGCCGCAGCCCGAGATAAAAATATCCCAATCCGTATTGGTGTAAATGCTGGATCGTTAGAAAAAGATCTACAGAAAAAATACGGCGAACCTACGCCAGAAGCATTGGTTGAATCGGCCATGCGACACATCGATATTTTGGATCGATTAAACTTTCCTGATTTTAAACTCAGCCTTAAAGCGTCCGATGTGTTTATGACGGTTGCGGCTTATAGGCAAATCGCCAATCAAATTGAGCAGCCTTTACATTTAGGCATTACCGAAGCCGGTGGACTCAGAAGCGGAACCGTGAAATCAGCGGTCGGTTTAGGCATGCTACTGATGGATGGAATCGGTGATACCTTAAGAGTTTCACTCGCAGCGGATCCAGTCGAAGAGATTAAAGTAGGTTTCGATATTTTACGCAGCTTACGTTTACGTAATAAAGGCATTAATTTCATTGCATGCCCTAGCTGTTCACGTCAAAATTTTGATGTGATTGGTACGATGAATGAGCTGGAATCTCGCTTAGAAGATGTCTTGACGCCTGTAGACGTGGCCGTTATTGGTTGTGTAGTCAATGGTCCTGGAGAAGCCAAAGAAGTCGATGTCGGTGTTACCGGTGGTACGCCAAACCTAATTTATTTAAATGGTAAGCCCGATCACAAAATCACGAATGACTCCTTAGTTGATCATTTCGAATCATTAATTCGTCAAAAAGTTGCTGAAAAACAAGCGCTCGAAGACAGTATAATTGCCAAAAAATAGTAAGGAGTCTCCATTGTCTGGTTTGCAATCGTTGCGAGGCATGAATGATGTTTTGCCAAGTGAAAGTCCACTTTGGCAGTATTTAGAATCTCAAGTAAAGTCTGTTTTAGATCAATACAGCTATCGCGAAATGCGAATGCCGATCGTAGAAAGCACAGAGCTGTTTGCTCGTGGTGTGGGTGAGCACACCGATGTGGTCGAAAAGGAAATGTATACCTTTTTAGATCGTAACGAAGACAGTTTAACTTTGCGTCCAGAAGGAACCGCCGGTTGCGTGCGTGCAGCATTGCAACATGGGCTTACGCACAATCAAATTCAGCGTCTTTGGTACCAAGGACCTATGTTTCGGTATGAACGACCTCAGAAAGGCCGCTACCGTCAGTTCTTTCAAATAGGTGCAGAAACTTTTGGCATAGCCAGCCCTGACATTGATGCAGAATTGATTGTCATGACGCATCGATTATTCAAAAAGCTCGGAATTTCTGATTCGTTAACGCTTCACCTAAATACGTTGGGCAGTAGCGAAGCCAGAGCACGCTATCGCAAAGCCTTGGTTGATTATTTAGAAGGCGTAAAAGATAAGCTCGATGAAGACAGTCAGCGTCGTTTGTATGTAAACCCGATGCGAATTTTAGACAGTAAGTCTAAATCAACCCAAGCCTTGCTCGATGGTGCACCGCAATTTAAAGATTACATCGATGAAGAATCGGTTGAACATTTCGATCAATTGCGGAAACTTCTCGATGCCGCTGGCGTTGATTACATTGTGAATCCACGCTTGGTTCGAGGGTTAGACTATTACACAAAGACAGTGTTTGAGTGGATGACCGATGCTCTTGGTGCGCAAGGAACCGTTTGCGGCGGTGGTCGTTACGATGGCTTAATTCCTTTGCTCGGCGGTAAGCCAACGCCTGGTTCTGGTTTTGCTATGGGCGTTGAGCGTTTATTATTGTTGCTTGAAACCTTAAACGTTGTACCAGACTCTATTTACAATACTGTGGATGTTTATATGGTGGTTGCAGGTGAACAAGCGCAATTATCGGCATTTGAATTGGCTGAGTCGGTCCGTTCATTGCCAAGTAAACCACGGTTACAAATGAATTGCGGTGGTGGCAGCTTTAAAAGTCAAATGAAAAAAGCCGATAAATCGGGCGCACAAATCGCTCTGATTCTCGGTGATGACGAAGCCAATCAAAAAATTGTTCAAGTAAAAGATTTGCGTGGCGATATGCAGCAAGAGACAGCCGCTTGGTCGGATTTAGCTGAAATCTTCGCTAAGTTCAGTATATAATCGCGGTCTTTGAATTTTTACCACAAGATCAAACATAATAATGTAAGTCAGCATGGCTGGCTTACGCATAAAGATAGCTAATAACCGATAAACTCGGTGAAATGGAGTAGAAGCGTGTACGATACCGATCAAGAACAAATAGAAGCGATTAAAGCCTGGTGGAGCGCCAATGCGAATTGGGTTATTGCCAGTGTATTAGTGTTTATTTTTGCATTCGCAGGCTGGAATTGGTACCAAGTGGATCAGCTAAACCATAAAGAAGAAGCATCTCGTTTATATGACCGCTTATTGGTGAATGTCTCAGCAACTGAGGCAGACTTAGACGAGCGCGCCAGTATGATCAGTGCGCTTAAAACAGACTATGCCGATTTAGGTTATGCTGTTATGGCAGCGCTGTTCGAAGCTAAAGATTCAGTCGAAGCCAAAGAATATAGCGCGGCGCTTAGTAGTTTAGAGTTTGCCTACGATCACGCTGACGAGTCTCTTCATGGTGTTATTTTGTATCGTAAAGCATTGGTGCAATTTGGTATGGGTGAACTCGACGCGGCATTGGCTACATTAGATGCTATAACTGGGGAAGGGCACCAAGCACTTACCTTTGAGCTTAAAGGCGATATATACCTAGCTCAAGGCAATGAAAGTGCCGCTCGCGATGCTTATCAATCAGCTGTCGATTTGAGCTCAGATCAAGGCATTAACAACCCTTACTTAGCCGTAAAATTAAATGATTTGGCTGTTGCTGAGTAATGAAAGTCATTCAACTTTTTATCGCGGTCGGCTTTGTCGCGTTATTTGCTTCTTGCTCTTCGAGTTATATTAAAGAGCAAGCCGCAGTCTTGCCAGAAACATTACCCAGCGAAGTAGATGTTGAGGTGCAGTGGTGGCAGGTTTTAGGTGATGAGACGGCAGATGATCGCTTTGGTAAATTAGCACCAACGGTTTTTAATAACCATGTGTTCGTACCGTTAGCTAGTGGTGAAATCGTTGAGCTGAATGAGCAAGGTAAAGAGCTTAAGCGCATTAATGTAGGTGTGCCTATTAGCGCACCCATTGCTATGAGTGAAGGCTTTAGCATTGCCTTAGATTTAAAAGGCAATGTAAGCGCCTTTGATAAAGAATTCAGTTTGCTTTGGAAAACACCCTTAAAAGCCATTGCAACTCGCTCGGCGGTGTTATCAGGCGATCGAGTATTTATCCAAACAATTGATGGCCGTGTTACCGCATTAGAGCGTTTAACTGGGCGCTTACTTTGGAGTTATCAAGACGCTGAACCGTCGCTAACTTTGACAGGAACGGCTCAGCCGATTTTAGTACCCACAGCTCAAGGTGAAATATTAGCAACAGGGTTGGCAAACGGTAAGTTTATTGCGATAGAAACGCTCACCGGTAATCTTGCTTGGGAATATAGAATTGCAAAAGCCAGCGGAAAGACAGAAATGAGCCGTTTGGTCGATGTGGATTCGACCGTCGCTATAATCGATGGCTTGATAGTCGTGACTGGGTATCAAGGTGGGCTCGTCATCATAAACCCAGAAAATGGACAAATGATTGCTAATAAGCCTTTTTCTTCTTACCGTGGTGTCGCCATTGATGGCCCATTAGTATTCGGAGTGCTAGATAACAGCCACATCGTTGCCTTAGAGACAAACACCTTGGCTGAGGCTTGGGTGAACCATGATTTTGAATATCGACAAGTAAGTGAGGTTGTAGTGCTTGGTCAGTATCTGGTTATGTCCGATATTGAAGGCTACTTACACGTGCTTGATAAGAAAACGGGTCAATGGCTGGGTTCTCGTCACATCGATTGGCAAGGTTCAAATAGTTTTCCTGTACGTTTTAACGATGGAGTTCTCTTGCAGGGCTACAGTAGCCGCATAAAATACGTTACAATCCCCTAGTTCATGACGGAGGGTTCTCTCCGTCATTTATTGCTTGATTCAAATCTTCAACTAAAGTTAGCCTATATTTACTTCCACTGAGACTGTTCAAAAAGATGACACCTGTAATTGCATTAGTTGGTCGCCCCAACGTTGGAAAATCGACACTGTTTAATCGTTTCACTCGTTCAAGAGACGCATTAGTCGCCGACTTTTCCGGATTGACCCGTGACCGCAAATACGGTGATGGAAAGTTAGAAGACCGCCCATTTATAGTAATTGACACCGGTGGCGTCAGTGGCTTTGAAGAAGGCTTAGATGCGGCAATGGCCGAACAAAGCTTTGCGGCTATTGACGAAGCCGATGCGGTTTTGTTTCTAGTAGATGGTGTTACTGGCTTAACCGGGGCAGATGCCTTTTTAGCGGAACATTTGCGTAAGCAAAATAAGAAAATTTGGTTGGTTGTTAATAAAACCGATGGACGTGACCCCGATGTTGCCATGGCAGACTTCCACGAAATGGGGTTAGGCGAACCGATTCCTATCGCGGCCACGCACAATAGAGGCGTGTTATCGCTGCTGGAGAGCGTTTTAGAAGCGTTCCCTGATGACGAAGAACGCATTGACCCAATGACAGATGACTCCATCCGAATGGCGATCATCGGTCGACCTAATGTAGGCAAATCTACGTTAGTGAACAGAATGCTCGGGGAAGATAGAGTCGTAGTGTACGATCAGCCAGGCACCACCATGGATTCTATTTATATTCCATTTGAGCGCTTTGAAAAGAAGTACACCATCATCGATACAGCGGGTGTGCGTCGCCGGAAAAACATTAAAGAGGCCGTTGAGAAATTTTCGATTGTGAAGACCTTGCAGGCAATTCAAGACGCTAACGTGGTAGTGCTAGTGGTAGATGCACAAACTGGGTTAGTCGATCAAGATATGCATATGTTAGGTTTTGCCCTTGATTCTGGTCGTGCCATGGTTATAGCGATCAACAAATGGGATGGCTTAGATCCATACATGAAAGACCAAGTAAAAGAAGCCATTGATCGTAAAATGCCATTTATGGACTGGGCCGATATGCACTTTATTTCGGCAAAGCATGGCACCAACGTTGGTCATCTGTACGAATCTATTGATACGGCTTACAGTGGTGCGCGATCAAAATGGAGTACTAACCAGCTCACCAACATTATGCAAGGTGTTGTAGAAATGCATCAGCCGCCGATGATTGGCGGACGCCGTATTAAACTGCGCTATGCCCACCAAGGCGGTTCAAACCCACCTGTTGTTGTTATTCACGGCAATAAGCTCGATAAGTTACCTGGCAGTTATAAGCGCTACTTAGAAAATGCTTTCCGAAAAGCGCTTAAAGTTAGAGGCACACCAATACGATTCGAATTCAAAGTAGGGGATAACCCTTACGATGACGAAGCGAAAGGTCGACGCGCAATTAAACGGACCGATAAAGAGCGCAAGAAAAAAGGCCGTTACAGCAAATAAGCGTATTAAAAAAGCACCTCTAATTAGGTGCTTTTTTTATGCCTATCAGATTAAGAGCGGTCGGTTGTGTTAGATACGGTAGAATGAACAATGCCATTTTGTAATCGAGTTTCCAGCGTATCGCCTATGTTTAATTGCTTGGCATCGGTCACTACGTGGTTGTTTGCGAGGGTAATAGAGTAGCCGCGTTCCAATGTTGAGAGAGGTGAAAGTACATTGAGTTTAGCGATGGCTTCGGCAAAACGGGCTTGTTTTGGTTGAAGACTGGCTTGAATGGCTTTGTTAAGTCTTAAGGTGGTCTGCTTTAATTGCTTTTGATCTGAGGCGATTTGCACCATTGGGCTGGCACGGTGCAAACGTTTTTCTAATGCCGATAAACGCTCAGACTTTTGAGTAATAACATAAACAGCTGCTTTGGTATTCTGACTCGAAAGCTTGACCAATGATTTGCGCCACTCTAACACTATGTTTAGAGGGCTGCGTAGCCGCTTCTTTATATGATCCAAAGAAGATTTGTGGTGGTTAATGATCATTGGCATTAATTGTTTTAAACGAACATCGATCGCATCAAATCGTTGAATCAGTTCGTACTGGTCAGGGCTCACTAGTTCAGCAGCCTGGGAGGGCGTTGCGGCACGAACATCGGCCACAAAATCTGAAATCGAGGTGTCCACTTCATGCCCAACCGCGGATATTATCGGTAACGACGATTGGTAGATGGCACGAGCAACGGCTTCAGTATTAAAGCACCATAAGTCTTCTAATGAACCCCCGCCTCGGCCAACAATTAGAACATCGACCTCATTGCGTCGATTCGCCGTTGCAATGGCTTCAACGATCGTCGCCGTGGCTTCTTTACCTTGTACCTGAGAAGGGTAAAGCACTAGCTCAATGAGGGGGTATCTGCGCTTTAAAACACTAATAACATCATGAAGGGCGGCACCCGTAGACGAAGTCACTAAGCCTACAGTTTTGATGGCCTTAGGTAATGGCTGTTTATTTGCTTCATCAAATAAGCCTTCTTGGCTGAGCTTTTCCTTTAATTGGAAAAATGCGGCCTGCAAAGCCCCTTCACCACGGGGTTGCATAGAGCTTACGATGAGCTGGTAATCACCTCGGCCTTCATAGAGGCTTAAGCGCCCGTAGACCAGCACTTCATCACCAACTTTCGGCTTGTAAGTGTTTTTCGCCAACGAACCTTTAAACATAGCGCAGCGAATTTGGGCCTGGCTGTCTTTTAGTGTGAAATAAATATGACCCGATGCTGGCTTGCTCAGTGTCGATATTTCACCTTGGACAGGAACCATTGGGTATTGGCTTTCGAGCAATTGTTTAACTTGACGGTTGAGGGCAAAAACCGTGAGTGGTGCGCTAGGTTGGTACTGGCTCATAGCAAGATGTCAGGTTTGTAGGTGTTGGTTTTATTTGACCCGCGAAAAGGCACGGTATAGAAGTACATAATAGTGCCATAAAACTTTGCGTTTTGCCAAAAATAGTTATAATGCGCCGCCAACTTGATTCAGAGATCTTTCTGAATCCCAACTGTTCCACTCCACCTTTGAGGGAAACTAAAGATGTTGCGCATTGCCCAAACCGCTTTAACCTACGATGATGTATTACTTGTCCCTGGCTATTCAGAAGTCCTACCAAAAGAAGTCTCACTAAAAACACGTTTAAGCCGCAACATTTCGTTGAATATGCCATTGGTTTCGGCCGCGATGGATACGGTTACCGAAGCTCGTCTGGCCATAGCCATGGCGCAAGAAGGCGGTATCGGTATTATTCATAAGAATATGACGCCTGAACAACAAGCACACCAAGTGCGCTTAGTGAAAAAATTTGAATCAGGTGTTGTCCGCGATCCAGTTACTATTTCGCCAAATGCAACCATTCGAGAATTGCTTGCATTGATATCTGAACACAGCTTCTCGGGTGTGCCGGTAACGTCTGGTGATGATCTTGTTGGTATCGTTACGAGCCGTGACGTGCGATTCGAGAAGAATTTGGATGCTGTAGTTTCCAGTATTATGACGGGCAAAGATAAGCTGGTGACTGTAAAAGAAGGTGAGAGCCAAGAAAAAGTTCGTGAGCTGTTGCATGAGCATCGAATCGAAAAAGTTTTGGTGGTAGATGATGCCTTTAAATTAACGGGTATGATGACCGTTAAAGATATAAATAAAGCTAAATCATACCCACTTGCCAGTAAAGATGAATTTGGCCGACTGCGTTGCGGCGCTGCCGTTGGCACGGGTGCAGACACAGCCGACCGGGTTGAAGCTCTCGTGAATGCTGGCGTTGATGTCGTTATTGTTGATACAGCCCATGGACACAGTAAAGGCGTTATTGATCGCGTACGTTGGGTTAAAGAGAACTTCCCACAGGTAGACGTTATTGGTGGAAACATCGCCACGGCTGATGCCGCCATTGCACTTGTCGAGGCAGGCGCCGATGGCGTAAAAGTAGGGATTGGTCCTGGCTCAATCTGCACCACTCGAATCGTTGCTGGCGTAGGGGTTCCTCAAATCAGCGCCATTGCAAATGTATCGGCGGCACTAGAATCTTATGATGTGCCTCTTATAGCCGATGGCGGCATCCGTTACTCAGGCGATATTTCAAAGGCGATCGTTGCCGGTGCATCGTCAATTATGGCGGGTGGTATGTTTGCAGGTACCGATGAATCACCCGGTGAAGTCGAATTGTTCCAAGGGCGAGCTTATAAGAGTTATCGTGGAATGGGTTCAATGGGAGCGATGTCTCAATCTCAAGGTTCAAGCGATCGATACTTTCAGACAGTCGAAAGCGGCGTAGAAAAACTGGTACCAGAAGGTGTAGAAGGACGTATAGCCGTTAAAGGGCCTATCTCATCAGTGATACACCAAATGATGGGTGGTTTGCGAGCATCGATGGGCTACACGGGCTGTAAAACAATCGAAGAGATGAGAACGAAGCCTGAGTTTGTTCAAATTACAGGTGCTGGCATGACGGAATCGCATGTTCACGATATTCAGGTTACAAAAGAAGCACCTAACTACCGCATGGGTTAAGTGCATCATCTATAGTTATTCTTATCAATAAATACCGCGCTGAAATGGCGCGGTTAATTATTTAGCCCTCTATTAAAAGGTTAGGTTATGAGCCAGGTTAATATTCATCAGCACAAAATACTGATTTTGGATTTCGGTTCGCAATACACGCAGCTGATAGCGCGCCGTGTACGTGAACTAGGCGTATTTTGTGAAATTCGTGCTTATGATATGTCCGATGAAGACATCAAAGCGTTCGCGCCTAAAGGTATTATCTTATCAGGTGGACCAGAGTCTGTAGGCGCGGCTGACAGCCCACGCGCTCCAGAAATTGTTTTTAACTTAGGGTTGCCGGTATTGGGGATATGCTACGGCATGCAAACCATGGCTGAGCAACTTGGTGGTGCAGTAAGCACTTCTAACGAGCAAGAATTTGGATACGCTGAAGTTAAGGTAGAGCCTGCTGGAAAATTGTTAGCCGATCTTAAAGATCGCGAAACCTTGGGTGATTCGTTCTTAGATGTTTGGATGAGTCACGGAGATAAAGTTTCTGTGATGCCTGAAGGATTTGAATTAATGGCATCGACGCCTAGTTGCCCGATAGCCGCGATGGCAAATGATGAAAAGCAATTTTATGGCGTTCAATTTCATCCAGAAGTTACGCATACGTTGCAAGGATTAGAAATTCTTGAGCGTTTTGTACGTACCTTGGCCGATTGCGATGCATTGTGGACTCCAGCGAATATTATTGAAGATCAAATAGAAACAGTTCGACAGCAAGTGGGCGACCGAAAGGTATTGCTGGGTCTTTCTGGTGGCGTCGATTCTTCAGTGGTAGCGGCTTTGTTGCACAAGGCCATTGGCGATCAATTAACCTGTGTGTTTGTAGATAATGGTTTGCTTCGACTCAATGAAGGCGACCAAGTCATGAAGCTTTTTGCCGATAACATGGGCGTGAAGGTTATAAGAGCCAATGCTCAATCGCGTTTTTTAAATGCGTTAAAAGGTGAATCTGATCCAGAAGCAAAACGTAAAATCATTGGGCGTGAATTTATCAGTGTATTTGATGAAGAAGCCAGCAAAATTAAAGATGTAGACTTTTTGGCACAAGGTACTATTTACCCTGATGTTATTGAATCGGCTGCCTCTAAAACCGGAAAAGCGCATGTTATTAAGTCGCATCATAATGTGGGCGGTTTACCCGATGATATGAAAATGGATTTGGTTGAACCCTTGCGTGAGTTATTCAAAGACGAAGTTCGCAAAATTGGGTTAGAGTTGGGCTTACCTTACGATATGGTTTATCGTCATCCGTTCCCAGGGCCTGGCCTAGGGGTTCGTATTTTAGGCGAGGTAAAAGAAGAGTACGCCGATATTCTTCGATTGGCGGATGCTATTTTCATGGAAGAGTTGCATAAAGCCGATTGGTACCATAAAACTTCTCAGGCCTTTGCTGTATTTATGCCAGTGAAATCGGTCGGGGTTGTCGGAGATGCACGTCGTTATGAGTGGGTGATTGGAATTAGAGCGGTTGAGACAGTCGACTTTATGACGGCACATTGGGCGCACCTTCCTTATGAATTATTAGGCCGAGTCAGTAATCGAATCATCAACGAGATTAAAGGCGTGTCGCGCGTGGTTTATGATATCTCCGGAAAGCCGCCTGCAACCATTGAATGGGAATAACGATCTTCATTGATTAATGCCCAGGGCCTACATAGAGACTTGTAGGTCCATTTTTAACTCTAAACCCTAAGTTGAGCCCTTGTGATCAGTACACACGAACTTTACATGCAACGCGCGTTGGCATTGGCGCAACAAGCCGCCAGCGAAGGCGAAATTCCTATTGGTGCCGTTGTTGTTATTGAAGATCGTATCGTCGGCGAAGGCTATAATCAAACCATTCAACGCAGTGACCCAAGTGCTCATGCTGAGATGGTCGCTATTCGTGCTGCGGCGAAACATATAAATAATCACCGATTAGTCAATTCTACGCTGTATGTCACCATTGAACCCTGTACAATGTGCGCCGGATTGTTGGTTCATAGTCGAATTGAACAGCTAGTTTTTGGGGCGAGAGAACCTAAGGCTGGTGCCGTTTGTTCTGCGATGAATGTTAACGACCAGACTCACTTCAATCACAATTTTCAAGTGATCGAAGGTGTTCTCGCTCAAGATTGCGCTCAAGTTATGTCGAGCTTTTTTAAAGCCCGACGTCAACAGCAAAAGGCCTTAAAACAAAAGGGCACACTTTAAGCGCATTTCTTGTTGGGCGAGCCAATTTAACGATCTTTATGATGAAATGAGGTTTTCTTGAGCACGCATACACTGACGTTTAAGCAAAAATCGTTGCGCCTTTCTCCTATGTATTTGTTCTTTTTTACATTGTGGGGGGTATTTTTACCTTACTTGGGTCGATTTTTGTTGGCCCAAGGTCTATCAGAACAAGAAGTAAGCATTATCGCCGCCGTCGTGACGGGCGTGAACATGTTTGCCCCGTTCATGTTCAGTTACTTTTCTGACATGCTAGGCCGGCGTATGATTTTTATCCGGGCAGGTTATGTTATTTCCGGTGTTATGTATGCCGCAACGCTTTATGGCGAAGGTTTTTGGTATTTTTTAACGGTATTTGGCTTGTTAGCGACATTCTTAAGTGCCGTATTACCTCAAATGGAGGCCATTGCTTTAGATGTTTTAGGCTCTGAGAAAAGCCGTTATGGTCAAGTTAGGTTATGGGGGAGTGCGGGATTTGTCATCATTGTTTGGTTACTGGGAATTCTGTTAACCACCTATTCTGTGCGTATCTTACCGATCATTGGGTGCAGCTTAACGGTGTTGATGTTTGCCTCCACCTTTTTTATCAAAGAAAAGCCTCGTAAAACCAAAGAGCAGCAGGCCGAAGATGCTACTTCTAACAGCGCTTTCAAAGTCGATTGGTGGCAAGTGGTCGTATTATTGTTGGTGCTGATTTTTTGGCAGTTTGGCATGGCGCCATACAATACGTTTTTCGATATTTATTTACAGCAGTTTGGTTATCCTGCCAGTACAATCGGGTTTCTGATGAGTTTTGGTGCCTTATGTGAAATTGCCGTTTTCTTTTTTATTGCGTCTTTCTTTAGGCGTTTCAGTGAACGCAGCCTAATGACAGTCGCTTTGGCATTAACGGTTATCAGATGGCTAATGACCTATGCGTTGCCTGAATCTTTTATCGCATTAGTGTTCGCCCAGACGTTGCACGCGGCCACTTTTGGCGTGGTTCATTCTGTTGCGATTCATCGAATAGGGCATTTGTTTCCTGATAGTAAGGCTGGTCTAGGGCAGGGGCTATATGTTGCCATTGGTACAGGTTTTGGGTTATCGGTTGGTAATGTCTTAGCTGGGCTCATTTGGACAGGCAGTGGGGTTGTCTTTATTCAAGGCGCGATATGGGCGGTACTGGCTACATTGTTGACTTGGTTTGGGTTTAAAGACAATGAGCGCGCCAAATAAGTCGCGCTTTTTTGTTTAAATCAATGGATGGCTTCGCTTAGGTTTCGCCAAAGTATCACGATACATTTTTATATAGTGTTTTACAGATTTACTCCAAAGAAAACGTTGAGCCATGGCATTTGTTTGCATTTGCTGCCATAACATAGGCTTCTCTTGATATACATTCAAAAGCCTCATCGTTTCTTTCAGTAAGGCTTGCTCAGTGGGTTCTTCAAAGCAAAAGCCTGTTGCCGATTTAACATTGCGTTGTGCAGCCGACAACGGTGTTACCGAGTCTTTTAGACCGCCAGTGCTTCGTACTAATGGCAATGTGCCATATCGCAGGCTATAAATTTGATTCAGTCCGCACGGTTCAAAAATAGAAGGCATCAAAAAAGCATCACCGCCAGCTTCCATTCGATGCGAAAGACCCACGTTATAGCCGTTTATAAATCGAACTTGATCGGGATATCGATGCTGGAGACGGTCGAGCTCATCGGCCAATTTTTTATCACCTGACCCAAGAATTGCGACTTGGCATTTGGAGAATTGAAGTAAATTCCAAAGCATGGGTATAAGAAGGTGAATACCTTTTTGGTCGGTTAAACGGCATATAGCGACCAATAGTGGCGTTTCAGAACTTTCTTCTAGCCCCAATTCCTTTTGCAAATTCGCTTTGTTGGCGCTTTTGCCTGAGTCGGTAGGGGTGGCGTAATGATGATTCAAATGAGAGTCTTGTTCTGGATCCCATTGGCTGTAATCGCACCCGTTTAAAATGCCTATTAACTGAGGTAACTCGGAAAACTTGAAATGAAGCCCATGGCCGCCTTCGGGAGTTATTAGCTCAGTTGCATAGCCAGGACTGACAGTGCTCACTGTGTCGGCAAAGCTTAACGCGCCTTTCAACAGGTTAATTTGGCCGTGATCTTCAAAATCTTCTTGTTGGTAAAAGCGCTCATGAATGCCCACCGTTTGATGCCAATGTGCTTGAGCATGGCCCTGGTAAGCCGCATTGTGCAGAGATAACACTGAGCGAGTGTCTTTAAAGAAGTCGTCTCCTTTGAAGTGCTCCGCGAGATAAAACATAGCCATGGCAGATTGCCAATCATTGCCATGAACAATATCGGGTTGCCATTGTTCTGATTTAGCATAATGTAACGCGGCCTTTGATAAGATTGAAAACCTTAAAATGTTGTCTTCATAGCCATGTTGGCCATCGTCATAGATGCCTGGGCGTCTAAAAGAAGGGTGCTCAATGGCAATGGTCGGTATTGAGTCGTGCTGACCCGCTCGGAAATTTATATCACAGCCGTAAAAGGCGCTGAGTTCTAAATAGAGTTCAGAACTTGGCCAAGATTCCCATTGCGTTTTAGTTGTTTCATAGGCCGGCATAACAATGCGGACATCGTGACCTAAAGATAAGAGCGTTTTTGGCAACGCATAGGCAACATCGGCTAACCCACCGGTTTTAATTAAACCTTCAACTTCAGAAGCAATAAATAAAATCTTTAACGGTTGGCTAGATTTAATCACGGTAACTCCTAGTGTCGAGCTGCAATAGGTAAGTGAAAATTTATAAAGTAATGGTGTCGGTGTGTGAAACAGTAATGCTTGTTAGAGCGTTTGGGTCTACGGCACTAAAGAATACGCCAGAATCCCATGGCTGGTCACGATTCATGTCATACATTACCGCCATGATGACTAATAAAATTACAATGGTCAGAAATAGAAAAAGTTTTAACTTCATAACTCTTTTTAAAATAATTAATGAACTTGAAAGGATACGCAACTCAGGCATTAAATCAAAGCAGTAATTTTTATACATAAATGGGCACTCAAAGTGCGAATTTACTTAAAAACGATGGTTAAATCGGTAATAAATTCTATAACCCATTAATGGGTGTCTGGTATTATATAGACTGTTTTTATTAGGGTAGAGGGTTTGTAATGTCTAGCAGAGGTTTAACGGCTGTTGTACTGGGTTTAGGGTTGTGTTCGGTGGTTGCAGCAGAGAATATCGTCTATTCAGCAACGGTTAAACAATTAAACGCACACGTATTATTTGATCAAACTCTCGAAGGTTCTGGTCTGGTAACGGTCAAGCCTGACTCATTTACGCAGGCATCGGGCGATGTCGATGCGCTCAAACAGTGTTTATGGTCTGTTAATGTTAATCTCGAAGCTGAAAAGCCAGTGTTTAGCCCCGGAAAAATGATCTGTATTGGTCCCAAGCAAGAGGTTTTAGAAGCCATTCCTCAAGGAATCGTTGAAATGGAAGGCCAATGCCTTATGGATTCATGCAGTCAGTTTGAAGTTGCTGAAAATACCGCGGTCAGGTTAACCTTTAGCGCGCCTTTAGGCTTATCACTCCAACCCAGAAACGAACGTAAATAGTTTCCTGTTTACTAACAAGCACTTCGAGTCTCTCTTAAGTGCTTGTTAATCGTAAGATTGCTTCTTTTTCCAACTGTCTTGATCATCCACCATATGTTCCATTTGATCGGCCAATTTTGCCGTACTTTGTTTAGAGGACTCTTCTCTGGATTCTCGCCAATCTTCTATTAATTTATTTTGGCTGCTTTGAATGACTACCTGTTGCTGCTTAAATTGGTCTTTATGTTTAGATTCATCAATAGTTGAAAGGGCCTTTTGATAAGCGTTCTTTGCTTCGCGATACCTTTTTTCTTTAAGAAACGCTTTGGCGCTGAGTTCAAAAAACTCAACCGCCGTTTCATCCAGTTTAATTTCAACTTGCTGAAGCATTTTTTCAGCGTGGGCTTTATTTAATCGGCCGGTTTGGTAATTGCCCTTTACAAATTGATATAAAGATTTTAATAAACCTCGATAAATACTGGTTTGATCCGGCGTCAATAACACACTGGGTGCCTTTACCGGTCGGCTTTTTACTTGTTGTCGTTCAGTCGTAAGCTCATCAATTTCAAGCTGCAATTCTTCAGTTTTATAAGTTGAAATTGTCAGTTGGGTTTTTAAATTCTGAATAATGGCTTGGTAGAGGAAATCGCGTAATTCAGCTGAAAGGTAGTTGCCTGGCAATGTTCGCAATAGGTTGTTCAGGCGCTTCTTTTGAAGCACCAAAGAGCGAGCCCGATTATTTTTAGATTCCAAGGCACGATGACGTGCTTGAGATACCATCATTGCGATAATGATCATTGAAAATACGGCAATAATGCCTACGGCAATGATGGTTGTTGTACTGTCCATGCGTTTACATTGCTCTTTATGTTAATACATAAGAGTTTAGCGGCTGATACTACGTAAAGTGAACAGTGAAAGGCAAAAAAAAGAAAATAACCGTTTAAAATGCTCGAAATTTATTCATTCACCACGTTTAAATGCGGCGTAGCCTCCGTATTATCTTCAGATTGAGGACCATTTTGAGTTAGGTCGATCATAGTTTGACGTAATGCATCGAGTGCTTCACGTAATGACAATTCCTCTAATGTGAGCTTTTGGTGTTTTTCAGAGAGCTTGGAACCTTCCGTAACCTTAAGCTTAGCTTCCTCCCAATTGTCTTGCTCTAATAATTCAATGACTGAACTTTTAAGGTCTTCTAAAGATTCAGTTTCAACCAGTTTATCGAGTACGGCATCTAATTTTGAATTGAGCTTGAGCATATCTTTGGATGCGTTAGCCATTTGCTCTCCTAGTGCTTTATAATTCATTGTCATCTCTCGCGTTATTGAGTGGTAAATTATACTGTATATTCATACAGTTAATTTCGCAAGCGCTAATATTTTTTTGTCTTCTGGGTGGTAAATTTATGCGATTAAGCCAATTAAAGGCCCCCAGTCTTTCAGTTCGAATGTCTTTATGGCTATGGCTTCTCGCCGAAATATCCATTATTTACTTAATAACAAATCAAATTGTTTGGGTTGTGATTGTTTTTTTCATTGGACCGCTAATAGCGATTGGCGCTTTGTCTATTGTTTCTGGCTTTATCATTAACCCGATAAAACTTAATCTTAAATCGTTTCTGAAGTTGTGGTTTGGCGAATGGCTGAGCTTTATGGTGCTGTTTCGTGGGTTACAATTACTGCCAAAAAGATGTCATATAAAGTCTAACGAAGTGGCGCATCGGCACGTTATTTTTGTGCACGGTTTTTTTTGCAATGCAGGCATGTGGGCTCCATTGGCAAGAAAATGTGAACAACTCCAATTCTCAACTTCGTTTGTCGAAATGACACAGTTAACAGGCTCCCTTGAAATGCTGGCCGATGAGTTACAAGTTGAAGTTAAGCGTTTAAAAGATAACCATCCAAATACTGAAGTTTCCGTCGTTGCTTTCAGTATGGGTGGGCTTGCCGCTCGAGCTTGTCTGTCACGGTTTGAGCGTATCCCATTCAGGCTAATTACGGTTCATTCCCCCCACAAAGGGACTCATTTAGCCTGGTTTTTCGCCCTGTTAGGCGCAAAAAATGCTCAGCAAATGGTACCGGGGGCAAAATGGCTAACGCAGTTAGAAAGTAAAGATGCAGCGCGAGGCTACCCCTTTAATGTACTATGGTCAAAGCATGACACGATTGTGATGCCGGCGAAGTTAGCAGATTATGGGCTTTCAAAAGATGAAGAAGAGGGCAAAGGGCATTTATTTGCGGCTATAGACTCTGAGTGTCATCAAATAATAGTAGAGACATTGTTAACCGGTTCAACTTACTAACATCATTTTATTCACCGAAGTAACCAAGCCATAAATCATGACAAGCGACGATTTTGATCAAAAAGTTAAAGTACAAATGGCCGGCCATAGGCCAAAGCTCCTAGAAACTGAAAAAAAGCATGCCGCAGTGTTATTGCCCGTGTCATTAAGTGGTGAGCCTTCCATTATTTTAACGATTCGAGCAGCGCATTTAAAAAGCCACCCTGGCGATGTTTCTTTTCCTGGTGGTATGGTCGAATCGTATGATGGCAGTATCGAGGCGGCTGCCTTACGAGAAACTCACGAAGAAATAAACTTAAAGCCGGACGATTTTCAAATTCATGGCCGGCTTTCATCAGCGTTGTCAAAAAATGGCGTGGTCGTTCACCCTGTGGTGGGCACTATTAAAGATGCCAGCAGCTATTTAGCGAGCCCTGATGAAATTGCAGAAATATTTGAGGTACCCTGGCAGTTTTTTGCTGAAACGACGCCTGAGTTGACGCCTTTTAATCGTCACGGAATAGAAATTCAAGTGCCTCACTTTTATTATGAAGGGCATCACATTTGGGGCTTAACAGCGATGATTTTATTGGAATTTATTAATATCGTAGAAGGAACGCAGTGGCCACTACCGCCTTTTCATCGGTCAAAAGTGTATAGTCGCTAGAGGTTGAATTGACCCTATGTTAAGATTTATTGACGAAAGGATTTTGGCAATGGCAATAGAGAGTTTATGCAAACGAATCGCGTAATGGTCATGGTCGCTTCATTTGAGCGACATCTCGAAGCGGAAAGAAAAGTTATATACGAAGCTATAGTAGGCCAAAGAGGGCTTCCTGTTGGTTTGTCTTTTCCTTCTATGCCCGCTAATTACTTATTAAAGCTGAACGCACAATGCCTTGCCGATGCTGACTACTTATTTCTCCTTTTAGGGAAAGAATACGGTCCAGTCACTGAAAAAGGTACCAGCCATTTACATCAAATCTATGCCGCTGCTCAGGCCGCTCGTAAGCCAATCATCAGCTTTGTTTATCAAGGCGAACATATCATGGGTCTTGAACCATTTGATCAAAAGCGTCGTGAAGGGTTTATTGCTTCCTTACAAAAAGGCGATGTATTTTACTGGTCCAATAACGATGAACTTCGTGATGCTATAGAGCGAGGGCTCGAGCTCGTGCAAGAAAACCACCCATCTCCAGGTTGGTCTAAAGCAGCGGATGTGGCTCAAACCGAACCCAATAGAAAAGTCGATCAAGATATTATTGGTAAGCTTAAAGCGCAAATAGATCATTTAAAGCATAAAATAGAAAAAGCGACCAGCCCGTTTCAACACAAAGCCCTAGATTTCGATGTTGATCGTACGCCTTGGCTTGCCGAATACAGCTGTAATGCCTTTCGCGAAGGGCGATTAAAACAATTTAACGGTACCTTAAGATACGATATTACCGAAGTGTTTGATTGGCTATCGGCTGCTCTGTTATCGCCTATTTCCGAGGTTCGTGTTCAAGCTTTACTGGCGCGCAACATTCACTCGGATGTATTAAACGAGGCGAAAAGCACTTGGCGAGGCTGTCATGCAGTTTCCGATGTGAAAGTAGACCAAGTTTGCGTAGATAAATTAAAGAAACGGTTACGGCTAATGGGTATTGTAGTGTTCGATGATAATGGTCGTTGGCGCTTAACCCAAGCCGCCGAAACCTATGCATTGATGCAATCTGAAAGCCGATAACGGGCAAGAATTCTAATAGATAGTACGCTTTGGTTCACAGGCAAAACTGACGCTCACTGCACCTTTTCCAAGGTTGAAGGCCGCCATTTGGCTCATCATTGAATGCACTAGCTTCCCCCCACGATCTTTCACTTCCTGATGAAAGTTATCAAACCCTTGTAATATTCTTAATTGCGATAAAGAGCCCGCATAGCTGATGTTCACGATATGATTGGTTAGCTTCGTGTGGCTCAGTTGCTCAAATAGAAAATCGAAGTAATCATGGTGGCGATCTTTTATATCGACCATTCGTCCAATGGTGACTTCTTCGGGGTGGAAATATAACACGGGGTGCTTACCCGATATTTTCAGTTTCTTGAGTTCTAACCAGCTGAGGCGGAAAGGGGCTCGCACAAGCTCTGGGTGTTTCTTCCCAGGCAGCATAAAGGTTTTAATATTTGTTTTGAATTCATCTAGATGTTGTTTAACTTGGTCTGCACTTTGAGCTTTTTCATGCCTTAATCTTAATGCTTCATATAAGCTCACTCCATAGCCCGTGAGTACCTGCTTTGATTCTACAACCCTAACTTTAAAAGGCGTATAAATGCTGGCCTTTTCTCGACGCTGTTTAATTTCATGGTGAAACTCGAAAAGCGATTCTCTAATGATGTGTAAGCTATCGCTAAAGCTTTCATCTGGAGCAATGATTATTAAATGGTCAAACTCGTAAATAAGCTTGTTGCAGACGACGTCGATAAAATTTTGTCGAGAGATACCAATTTTCTCACAGTAAAAAGGCTGTTGTTCCGTATAAAAATGAGAAAGCTCTAAGATTGAGCGATTAACAAGTTTCACACCGCTAGAGTCTGAAACCTCTACCGGTAAAATGGTTACTTTATAGTTTTCCAGCATGGAAGCCGGTAGATCGCAACTGGCCGTTACTACGAAGCCAACGTTTTTCATAAAGCTCTCTAAATATGGGTATAAATGATGATGAGAGAATCATACCACTAAGTTAAGAAAAGTGTGAATGAGCGAAGCAGGGGGCTAATCGGTAGTCTTTTGGGAGTATTCACATAAGTCTTCAATGATGCAGCTTCCGCATTTAGGTTTGCGGGCAACACAGGTATAGCGCCCATGTAGAATGAGCCAATGGTGGGCATCTAGTAAAAATTCTTTCGGTATTAGCCGTATAAGTCGTTTTTCAACTTCAACAACGTTTTTTCCCGGCGCTATTTTTGTTCGGTTACTGACTCTAAAAATATGGGTGTCTACGGCCATGGTAAGTTGACCAAAGGCGGTATTGAGAACCACATTGGCCGTTTTTCGACCAACACCAGGCAGTGCTTCTAAAGCCTCTCTTGTTTGCGGTACCTCACTGTTGTGCTGCTCAATCAGCATTTTGCACAGCTTATGTACGTTTTCCGCTTTTGCATTATAAAGACCAATGGTTTTTATGTACTCTTTCAACCCATCGACACCCAGCGCATAAATAGCTTCAGGGGTATTGGCGACAGGGAAAAGTTTATCCGTGGCTTTGTTCACGCCTTTGTCCGTTGATTGAGCCGACAATACAACAGCAACAAGCAATTCAAATGGATTACTGTAATTAAGCTCAGTTTCAGGGTTCGGGTTTTGTGCTTTTAACCGAGTAAATATCTCGGTGCGTTTTAACTTATTCATAACTAGGCAATAGTACCTGTCACTCTAACTCGTTTACTGCCCGCAACAATGGCATCGGCTAGCGCAGCACGTTTCTTTTCTCGCCTATCATCAATGTAATTTTTGACCGCGATTATGAGCCCTAAGCCAACAAAAGCGCCAGGCGGAAGCACCGCAAATAAGAAATCGGTGTAACCTGGAAATAATTCAATCTGCCAGCTTCGAGCGGTTTCACCAAATATGAGGTGCATATTAGTGAACAAAGTTCCCTGGCCGATAATTTCTCGCATGGCGCCCAATACAAGTAACACGGCTAAAAAACCGAGTGACATAAACAACCCATCTAGGAACGAGGGTAGCAGAGGGTTTTTTCTTGCAAAGGCTTCAGCTCGGCCCAAAATAGTGCAATTTGTCACAATCAGCGGAATAAATATGCCCAAAACCTGGTAGAGCTCGTAAGTATAAGCCTGCATTAGTAGCTCTGCGCAGGTGGTAAACGAGGCAATGATCATTACGAATGCGGGCAACCGAATGGCGTCAGAAACGTAGTTGCGAATGAGCGAAACCGCGATATTAGAACCTATTAAAACCACCATTGTCGCTAGGCCTAAGCCAAGGGCATTCACAACCGTACCCGTTACGGCCAGCAGTGGGCATAAGCCAAGAATTTGTACTAACGCAGCGTTATTGGACCAAAGCCCATTTTCGGCAATGGTTTTTACAGAGACTGTCATTATTTAGACTCCGATGAATCGGGTTGCATGGCGAGCAATGAGCCTTTGTTTTGTTCAAAAAATAAAAGGGCTTTATAAACAGCTTTAACAATCGCTCGCGGTGTTATTGTAGCTCCCGTCATTTGATCAAACGCGCCACCATCTTTTTTAACTTTCCAACCAGTTTCCATCGGGTTCATTAAACTGGTTTGCTCGAAGTTGAGAATCCACTGCGATTTTTCAATCTCAATTTGATCGCCTAGGCCGGGCGTTTCTTTGTGTTTGGTTACTCGAACACCTGTAATAACGCCTTTTTTATCGATTCCTACAATAAGACGGATACCTTCGGTGTACCCGTCAGGGGCGATAACAGGAATAATAATGCTTTGAACTTCGTTATTGGCCTTCACTTGATAAAACGACTGCTCGTTTTCAACATTTAATAATAAAGTATCGCTAATGCCTGCTTGTTGAAATGACTGAGCGCTCTCCAAAAGATTGTCAGCATCAATTCCATAAGGGAGTAGCGATAACAGTAAGCGAGCTTCGAAAGCCTTTTCGTTTTCTACAATAGTGGTTTTAGTCAACGTTTGCGTTACGGCAATTATACCCGCGGTGAAAAGTGCAAAAATTGCTAAGCCAATGGCCGCCTTTCGAATCGATTGAGAAAGCGTAATTTTAGTTTCTAATTCGGTGTCGCTCATTTTTTGTATCCTTTTACAGCATCGGTATGGCCGTAAACGCGTGGTCGAGTGTAGTGATCAATCAACGGGGCTGCAAAATTCATAATTAATATCGCAAAGGCGGTGGCATCAGGGTAGTTACCCCAAGTTCGAATCGTGTAAATGAGAACGCCAATGCCCGCGCCATATATTAGCTTCCCTTTGTTGCTGGTAGCCGCGCTGACTGGGTCTGTGGCAATAAAGAATGCCGCTAACATTGTTGAGCCGGCCAACAAATGTAAGTGGAAAGGCACTCTTAAATCGGCGTCGGTGCTAAATAAAACGGCCATTAGCGCGAGCGCACCTAAAACACCGAGGGGGATATGCCAAGTGATAATTTTTCGGTACCAAAGCCAAACGCCCCCCAGTAAAAAAACGATATTGACGGGTGTCCAGCCTGGAGCACCAAAGCTTGATAATAATGGGCTTGATAAAACTTCGCTGGCGGTCAGTCTTTCAATGTTGAGTTTGTAGTAATCCAGAGGCGTCGCGCCGGTAAACCCATCGACTGACTCTAAATTAATTCCAAAAATAATCGACATACTTTCAAGGAGCCCGCTCGGGCTTTCAATGCTAGCCCAGCGCGTAGTCATAAATACTGGAAGAGAGATTAACACCATGGCGTATGCAACCATTGCAGGGTTAAATGGATTCTGACCCAGCCCGCCAAACAGGTGTTTACCAAAAATGGCTGCTACCGCACCGGCAATGACTGTCACCCACCAAGGGGCTAACGGTGGCAGTGCAACTGCCAATAAAGCGGCGGTGACAATGATCGAACCATCTTTAAGAAAGAAAAGTACCGGTCGTTTGCGCAACGTTAAAATGACTGCTTCAACACTCAAAGACGTGATAAGTAGAAGTAGCAGGTTAATGGCGTAGCCAGCGCTGAAGTAATAAACCAAACACGCAAGGCCCGGAATAATAGCGATAAAAACAGAGAGCATAACTTTGCTGACGCTGTTTTGGCCTACAGTGTGTGGTGAAGATAGTGACATCATGATTCATTATCCTTTGCTTGCGCCGCTTCTTTTGCTTTGCGTTTAGCGGCCGCACGCTCAAGCGCGGCCTTAATTGGGTCGTCTTGTGCTGTATTGGCGCTAGCGTCCGCTACTTCGGGTGCTTTTTCTTGTGCCGCTTTCTTTGCAGCCAGTGCTTTTGCCGCGGCTTCAGCACGTGCTTTACGGCGCACTTCTTTTTCAAGCTTCTCGCGTTCTAGACGAGCTTGTCGTGCTTCAAAGCGCATGCGAGCACGTTCACTTTGAGCATGATCTGCAGCTTCTTGGCGAATCTCGCCTTTGGCATAACGGTAATATTGCACCAAAGGGATCCGGCTTGGGCAAACATAAGCGCAGGCTCCACATTCTATGCAATCATTAATATTGTGAAGCTCGGCGGATTCTAATTCTCGATTCTTAGCCGCCCATAAAAGTTGCTGCGGTAATAACCCTGCAGGACAGGCTTGTTCACACATTCCGCATCGAATACAGGGGTTATCTGGCATCGGCGCAGGCAATTCTTTGGCAGTTGGTGCGAGCAAACAGTTAGTCGTTTTAATCACCGGAGCTTTCGTGCTTGGTAAGGCAAAGCCCATCATAGGACCACCCATGATAATGCGATCAGCCTGTTCTAGGTTTACACCGGCATAAGATAATACGTCGTCAATAGAGGTGCCGATGAGTACTTCATAATTGCCTGGTTGTTTTGCAGCTTGCCCTGTCACTGTCGTGATGCGAGAAATCAGAGGTTCGTCTAAAACAACGGCTTTATAGAGCTGATAAAGTGTTCCCACGTTTTGACACAAAAGACCAAGGTCACTGGGCAGGCCGCCGTGAGGGACTTCTTGACCTGTTGTTAACTGAATCAGTTGTTTTTCACCACCTGAGGGGTATTTAGTAGGGACGACGGCAATAGCTATAGTTAAGTTTAAGTCGTTAGCGGCTTGTTCCAGTGCTTTAATGGCCTCGGGCTTGTTGTCTTCGATTCCAACAATGATGTTGTCGGCTTCGAGTAGCCATGCTGAAATTTGTGCACCCCTTAGAATGTCGATGGCTCTTTCTTGCATTAAGCGATCATCGGAAGTGATATAGGGCTCACATTCAGCCGCGTTCACTAAGAGCGTATGGATAGGCGTATGTTTATTACGGTATTTGATATCCGTAGGGAAACCTGCGCCACCCATGCCCGCCAAACCGGCCTCACGAACCCGAACCAGAACTTCATCAATGGATCTCTCTTGCCAGTTAGGCCATGGGTCTTGGTCTCGCCAAGCGTCTAAACCATCGGCCTCTATTTGAATGGTCAACCTTGGTAAACCGGATTCATGGGCAAAATCATGGTCTTGAATAGAGGTAATTCGTCCAGAAGTTGGGGCGTGTACATTGGCAGAAACGCCGGATTGTGCCTTGGCGATCAGTTGGCCTTTGCGCACGGTATCGCCTAGTTTCACAATGGGTTCAGCTTCTGCACCAATGTGCATACTTACCGGAACCCACAGTTGTGATGGAACCGGCATGACCTCTATAGGTGTCTGATTCGATTCATTTTTGTGCTGTTCTGGGTGAATGCCGCCCGGAATAGCCCAAACGCTGCTGCGCGCAATGATTGCCGACTGGGTCATGCTGCTTCACCTGTGTTGGTTTGTTGTGCGGATGGCGATGTTTTATCGGTGGCAATAATTTCCAGTGAGCTGAACGGTTTTTCAATATGCCAGTTATTAGGCGTAACAGCGACCGGAACCATATCAATACAGTCGACTGGACAAGGCTCAACACAAAGATCACAGCCGGTGCATTCACTTTCAATGACCGAATGCATTTGCTTGGCCGCGCCCAAAATGGCATCAACGGGGCAGGCTTGTATGCATTTTGTGCAGCCAATACATTCCGGCTCGCGAATAACGGCGACCATTTTCGTTTTTTCTTCACCATGCTCCGCATCTAATGGCATGGGCTCAACATCGAGTAAATCGGCTAATGCGTGGATGGTGGCTTCACCTCCCGGCGGACATTTGTTGATGTCTTCTCCGTTGGCTATGCCTTCTGCATAGGGTCGGCACCCGGGGTGTCCACATTGGCCACACTGAGTTTGCGGTAATATGTTGTCTATTTCGTCAACAATTGGATTGCCTTCTGGCTTAAATTTAACCGCGGCAAAGCCTAACAATGCGCCAAATATGGCCGCCAAAATAAGTAGCGTTAAAACAGCAGTAATCATCATTAGCTAGCCACCAACCCGGCAAAGCCCATAAATGCGAGTGACATAATGCCAGCCGAAATCAAACCTATGGCGGCACCTTTAAACGGGGTGGGTACATCCGCAAGATTGATTCGTTCTCTCATGGCCGCAAATAAAACTAATACCAGCGAAAAGCCTAATGCAGCACCAAAGCCATATAAAAAGCTCTCGATTAACGAATTTTGTTTGCTGATGTTCAACAGAGCAACGCCTAGAACCGCGCAGTTTGTAGTAATTAAAGGTAGGAAAATTCCCAATACTCGGTACAGCAACGGGCTGGTTTTTCGTACCAGCATTTCGGTGAACTGCACCATAAACGCTATGACCAAAATAAAACTGATGGTTTTTAGATAGGTTAATTCAAGGGGTAGCAGCAGGTAGGTGTAGACCACGTAGCTCGCAACACTCGACAAGGTTAAAACAAAGGTAGTGGCCGCAGACATACCAACCGCCGTTTCAAGTTTATTTGAGACACCCATAAAAGGGCATAAACCCAAAAATTGCACTAGTACAAAGTTATTGACCAGTACGGTACCCACTAATAACAGAATGTAATCGCTCATCAAGACAGGCTACGTATAAAAAGACGGCGCTATTATCGTGAGTTTTGATATGTCAAACAAGGGGTTAAGTCAAATGTTTATATGGTTTTTTGGAATAAGGACAGGTTAAAAGAACGGCTGCCCGAAAGGGCAGTCCGTTAACTTCTAGTTTTGAGCTTCAAGCTGCAAGCTACAAGTGAACAGAAGGAGTTTAAGCCTAAGCTTTCAGTAGTGACCCATGGAGAAAGCTCCTAATACTGATTTAGCTTGCAGCTTGCAGCTTGCAGCTTGCAGCTACTAACTTCTAACTTTATTAAGTAACCTTCGTTCCCGGCGGTATCTCTACGTCTCCTTCTAGCACCCACAAGTCCTTGCCTTCGCCTGCCGCTAGAACCATGCCTTCACTCATGCCAAAGCGCATTTTTCTTGGTTTTAGGTTGTACACGAGAACTAGGTTTTTGCCGACTAGGTCTTCAGGTTGGTAGTGACTTTTAATGCCACTGAACACCTGTCGGGTTTCACCATTGCCAACATCGAGCTGTAATTGCAGCAGTTTATCAGCGCCTTCAACATGATCAGCCGCGGTCACTTTAGCAACGCGCAGATCTACTTTGGCAAAATCATCGAATTCAATTGTGCCGTCATTAGTGGCTGGCTTATCTGCTTTTTTAGCTTTAGGCTCTGGTTTTTTCTCCGCTTTAGCTTCTGGCTTTTTGCCTGATTCTATAGCGGCATCAGCTTTGCTGGCATCAATAAGTTGCTCTATTTGCGACATTTCAATACGGGTCAATAGTGGTTTGAACTTGTTGATGCTGTGTTCGGTTAACACCGTTTCTCGATCGGTAAAGTTTAGGCTGTTTACGTTTAAGAATGAACAAACCTTGCCATTCAGTTCCGGCAAAATAGGACCTAAGTAGATCGCAATTAAGCGGAATAGATGAATGCCCATTGAACAAACATCAAGTACTTCTTGTGCTTTGCCTTCTTCTTTAGCCATGGCCCATGGTGCTTTGGCTTGAATATATTCATTGGCTTTATCAGCTAAAGCGATAGTCTCACGCACCGCTTTACTGTATTCACGTTTTTCGAATAAATTCGAAATGGTGCTGCCAGCGGCGATAAATTCTTTTAGCATTTCGGGTTCGGCGACATTGGCCGATAACTGTCCGCCTGCTTTTTTTACAAAGCCGGCACAGCGGCTGGCAATGTTGACGACTTTGTTTACTAGATCGGTATTTACCCGCTGGGCAAAGTCTTCAAGGTTTAAATCAATATCTTCCACCCCAGAGCCTAATTTCGCAGCGTAATAATAACGAAGGTATTCTGGGTTTAAATGCTTTAAATAGCTGCTAGCTTGAATGAAGGTGCCGCGCGACTTCGACATTTTTTCACCATTAACGGTGATATAGCCGTGAGCGAACACGCCATCTGGTGTTTTGAAATTGGCGCTAGAAAGCGTTGCCGGCCAGAACAACGCGTGGAAATTGATAATGTCTTTACCAATAAAGTGATAAAGCTCAGCTTTGCTGTCTTTAGCCCAGTAGTCATCGAACTCTAAACCTTCAGTGCGGTCACACAGGTTTTTAAAACTGGCCATATAGCCGATAGGTGCATCTAGCCAAACGTAAAAATACTTGCCCGTAGTACCAGGAATTTCGAAGCCAAAGTAAGGTGCGTCTCGGCTGATATCCCAAGCTTTTAGACCAGAATCTAACCACTCTGAAAGTTTATTGGCGACGCTGTCTTGTAAAGTGCCTGAGCGTGTCCACTCTTGTAAAAAGTCTTGGAATTGTGGCAAATCAAAAAAGTAGTGCTCGGAATCTTTTTCAATAGGTGTAGCACCTGAATAAGCCGATTTAGGGTCGATGAGTTCATTGGGCTCGTAAGTGGCGCTGCACACTTCGCAAGCATCGCCATACTGGTCTTCTGCCTTGCATTTAGGGCAGGTGCCTTTAACGAATCGATCGGCCAAGAACATTTCTTTAACAGGGTCGTACAATTGGCGAATGGTTTTAACTTGAATATGGCCGTTTTCTTTTAAGCGTCCATAAATTAGTTCAGATAACGCTTTGTTTTCTGGTGAGTGCGTACTGTAGTAGTTATCGTGACCAATCAAAAAGCCTTGGGCGTCGGCCAGGTGATCTGCATGCATTTTTTCAATCCATTGCTCTGCAGTCATGCCTTCTTTTTCAGCGCGCAGCATAACGGCTGTGCCATGCGTATCATCTGCACAAACATAGTAGCAGTTATGTCCCATACTCTTTTGGAACCGCACCCAGATATCGGTTTGAATTTGTTCCATCATATGCCCAAGGTGCAATTGACCATTGGCATAAGGAAGGGCGCTGGTGACAAGAATGTTGCGTGGTTCGCTCATGAGTATGTGCTGTCCTGTTAGTTGTGGGTAAAAATCCGAAATGATGGGTTTTTAAAGCCGAATTGCTGATTCTACTGAAATTCGCGTTAATGACAACGGCAATTGACCTTAGAGCAAATAATCCTTGTAAAGCCGTAACTTAGCCTCATATAAAGGGCTAATTGGCATTTTAAAAGGTTCGCTTCATGGAAAACGTTAAACGCATTATTGCGGTCGCATCTGGCAAGGGTGGTGTTGGTAAAAGTACAACCGCTGTTAACTTAGCTTTAGCCTTAAAAGCTAAAGGCCATTCTGTAGGCTTGCTCGATGCTGATATATATGGTCCTTCAGTTGGGCTAATGCTGGGTGTAGCAGAAGGTACTAAGCCGAATGTCCATGAAGGCAATAATTTTGAACCTATAATTGCGCATGGTTTGCAAACGATGTCTATGGCCTACTTAGTAACCGATAAAACGCCCATGGTATGGCGCGGGCCAATGGCTTCTGGCGCACTGCAGCAAATATTGACTCAAACCCGTTGGGATAACCTAGATTACTTAGTTATCGATATGCCGCCTGGCACGGGTGATATTCAGCTCACGTTGGCACAAAAAGCCAAAGTAGACGGTGCCGTCATCGTAACGACTCCGCAAGATTTAGCGTTGCTCGATGCCATGAAGGGTATTGAAATGTTTCAAAAAGTTAAAGTGCCGGTATTGGGAATCGTTGAAAACATGGCCGTGCATATTTGCAATAACTGCGGTCATGAAGAGCATATCTTCGGAGAGCAAGGTGGACAAAAATTAGCGGATAAATATGAAGCGACTATTTTGGGTCAACTTCCGCTCGACATAAATATTCGCACAGAAACCGATAATGGCATACCCACCGTGGCCGCAAGTACCAACTCGAAGAACCGAGACCACTATCTAAGCATGGCCGACAACGTAATATCCGAGTTAGCTAATATCGACAATGATGATGGCCCGGTTATTACCTTTAGCTAATTGAACAAAGGGCACCCGTTTTGAAGTAGAGATAAGAAGTCGCAAGGCGCACAGAAGTAAGTTATACAAAATGTGCGCTTAACCAACTTGACAACAACAAGTTGAGTCTAAAATTTTTTCTTGCAGCTTGCAGCTTGCAGCTTGCAGCTTGCAGCTTGCAGCTTGCAGCTTAAAACTTCTTTTTCCTTACCAAGCTCACTGTTACAATAGCGGTAATTACTTCGTTTAAGGAAAAACACCTTGATCATCCCTGTATTATTAGCTGGAGGAGTAGGTAGCCGTTTATGGCCACTGTCTCGAGAGCTGTTCCCAAAGCAATGCATTAATCTAGTTGATGTAAACGAAAGTTTAATTCAACAAACGGCATTGCGAACACAACATGTTGGCTTGTCGGAAAACCCTATTGTGGTGTGTAATGATGAGCACCGCTTTATGATTGCTCAGCAAATGGCCGAGTGCGGAACGCAAGCTGATTTGATTCTTGAGCCAGAGGGCAAAAATACCGCACCAGCAATTGCTTTGGCGGCTTTTCAGGCCTTAGAGCGCGATGCCAATGCTATTATGTTGGTATTGCCGGCCGATCATGTCATTAAAAATGAACAGTTATTTGGTGACGCCATCGAAAAAGCGGTTGAACAGGCGAAAGCCGGTAAAATTGTCACTTTTGGTGTGCAGCCAACTTACCCCGAAACAGGCTATGGATATATTCAAGCCGCTTCTAAAACCGATGTGAGTGAAGTTCAATCCTTCAAAGAAAAGCCCGATTTAGCCACCGCAGAATCATATCTAGAGGAAGGCGGCTACTACTGGAACAGTGGCATGTTTGTGTTTTCAGCTCAAATGTACTTAGACGAGCTTAAAACATTGCAGCCGAGCATCTTCAATGCCGTAAAAGCTGCATTTACCGGTAAACAACACGATTTAGATTTTATTCGAGTCAATGCAGAAGCTTTTGCTGAATCGCCAGCCGATTCTATTGATTACGCCGTCATGGAAAAAACCGATAAAGCGGTTGTTGTGCCATACACCGGCGATTGGAATGACATTGGCGCGTGGGCGGCTCTATATGATTTAGGCGAGAAAGATGCAAATAACAATGTTCTGGCTGGCGATGTACTCACGCACGAAGCCAAGGGAAATTTAATTCGAGCCGAAAGCCGTTTAGTAGCGGCGGTGGGTGTTGATGATTTAGTGATTATCGAAACAGCCGATGCTGTGGCCGTCATGCCAAGAGAAAAAGCACAAGACATAAAACATATCGTCAACCAATTAAAAGCCTCTGGTCGAACCGAACACCAAACCCATGTAAAGGTTTATCGCCCGTGGGGCAGCTACCAAGGCGTCGACAGCGGCGAGCGACATCAAGTAAAAAATATCACCGTAAAACCTGGTGAAAAACTCTCGGTACAAATGCACCACCACCGAGCAGAGCATTGGATAGTTGTAAAAGGCACCGCAAACGTCACCATAGGTGAAAACACTCAGTTGGTGAGCGAAAACGAATCAGTGTATATCCCCATCGGCGCCACACACGCCCTAGAAAACCCAGGAAAAATTCCGTTAGAACTCATAGAAGTTCAAACCGGCTCCTATTTAGGTGAAGACGACATAGTTAGGTTCACCGATCGATATGGGAGGAAGTGAAAGGGCAGAACGGCGCCCTTCGGGCGTCCGCGAGTTTTGAGCTGCGAGCTGCGAGTAAGTTCAAAAGCGAAAACAAAGCCACTTTTTAATGTAGGAGTCTTCGGAGCTTGCGGAGAGACGAAAAAGGTAAAGCTTGCTTATAAAAGCAAGCAATCTCTAATGTTTGCCCGCAGCCCGCAGCCCGCAGCCCGCAGCCCGCAGCCCGCAGCCCGCAGCCTAACTAAAACAATCCCCTTATCGACATCCCTCCCATAAGCAAGGATAATACCCGCCTTTAACTCCTTCTAATCGTAAAGGGTAGTATGGCGCGTAAATTTAAAGCCTATTTTGGGTTGCTTGTTTTATTTGTATTTGTCTGTAGTGCCATTATGGCTGTGAATTTGGCTACCAGCTCTGCAGCAGAGGGGTGGTTTGCCAAAACATATGTTCCCTTAGCGTTTATTAGCCAAGCATTTGCCTTTTCTCTGCTATTGGCTGTGATTTTACTGCCATTCTTACTCTTACCAACTTCTTTTGTTATCACGCTCTATGCCATTCTCGCGGGTACAACCTGGCTTCTATTAGCCGTAGATGCTTGGGTGTTCAGCGTTTATCGTTTCCACATTAATGCTTTTTTTATCAAGATGTTGTTTGTAGACCGTGCTGGTATGGGTGTGGGCAATGGTATTTTGCTGGTGGGCTTTATGGCTTGGTTGGCGTTTATGGGGTTCACTTATTGGCTTGCCAATAAATCATGCGTGCTATTTAACCGTATACGAACCGGGTTAGTTTATAGCTTTTTAGCTGTTTTGTTGGTTATAGGGCAGGGCATTCACGCGTGGGGTTATGCGCATAACATGGGCGCAATTATCAGCCTAACCCATGTGATACCTTGGTATACGCCGTTAACCGCCACCACCAAGTTAAAGCAATTAGGCTGGTTTAATGAATCTCTCGTAGAAGATAATTTAGTTTTAAAAGAAGGAAAGGTGGGTGGCTTTAATTACCCAGCTGAGCCTATTCAGTGCGCTGAAGAAAACACGCCAAACATCATCATCGTATCAATTGAAAGCCTGCGCTTTGACAGATTCACCCCCGAAATTATGCCCAACATTACCGAAATAGGCCGTGAATCACTTTATTTTAGTAATCATTTAAGTACCGGTACTGTTACTGATAGGGGCGTATTTGGATTAATTTACAGCCTGTCGCCGGTATTTTTTAACAGTGCAATGGGTGCAGGTAAACAGCCCGCTTTAATAGAAAGCACGCAACAATTGGGCTATCAGCATTGGGTGTTAGCGAATCAAGATATCGAAGTAAACAAACTCGATACGTTGTTGTTTAACGGCATTCAACCGTTGCAGAGCCAAGGGAAAGGTGCAGTTAATGAAGGTGATGCCAATTTAATTCAGCAGTTTAAACAACAGCTCGAAAACAATTCAACTGAGCAGCCGTTTTTTAGTTTTATATTATTTAATGGCTCGCATTTCCCTTATTGGACGCCACCCAATTACCCAAGCCCGTTTACCCCGGCCAAGCAACTACGTATTTCAAAAGTGAATGATGATACAGAGCCTAAGCCCTATCTAAATCAGTACTCTAACTCTATTCACTACCTAGACACTTTGATTGGGGAGCTAAAAACAGCACTCAAAGCAAATAACCAATGGGAGAACACCATAGTAGTGATTACCGGTGATCATGGTGAAGAATTTAAAGATCAAAACGAGCCTTATTGGGGGCACGGCAGCAATTTTACGCAATACCAAACGCAAGTACCGCTTATTATTCACTGGCCAGGCAAGCACCAACAGGTAAATTATCGAACCTCTCATGAAGATATAGCCGCAACTTTGGTGACAGAAGCTCTAAACTGTGATGTTGCGTTTGAGAGTATATCAACTGGTGAACCACTGTTTAGCAATGCGCCCCGAGTAAACATTGTAGCTAGCTATGTAAACCAAGCCATTATTGTAGAGAGCTCTGTTAATGAGTTGTTGCCCGGGTTCGTAAAAAGTTACAGCCTTGAAAGTGTGGATGAAAAAGTAGAAACACCGGCCGCTGCAATTAAAGGCGTTCAAAAAATTTATCAATATTTTAGATAGTTGCGAGTAGCAAAAAAAAGTTATGAAAATTCATTTGTTCTGTTTAGTGGCGTTAATGCTTGTAACCACACAGTCGTGTGCGAGTACCGCGCAACGACACGGTGCTTGCTCGAGTAACTGGAAAATTACCGGTTACTATACTCCTGTAGAAAAGGAATATTCTGGAGAAACAACTACTATAACAGTAACTAGCCTAGGCCCTTTATCATTTAATCAAAGCTTCCTTGAAGATGTGAAAATGGAAGGCTGGGGTAAAACCCATTATGGTTGGTACTTAGGCTACTATGGCCAGCGGTGGCACAAAAGTTTGGCCCCATTGGATGCATTTGGGCAAGCGCTTGAAATTGGAACTGCCGCAACCGATCCAAAATACATCAGTAGTGGCAGACAGTTTTACGTACGACAGAAAACCAAGGTGCTACAAGAACAACACTTTAGAGCAAGTGATGTTGGGCAGAAAATCAGAAATAAGCATGTCGATATTTATACCGGTGAAGGTAATTTAGCAAAAATTCAAACTTGGGATTTAACAGGTGAAGGAACCATTTGCCTCATTTAATTAATAAGGACAATAGATGTTTGTAAGTAAAATTAAAAGAACGGTTGGCAGAATTGTGCTTGCCTCGCTTCTGCTCAGTTTAGCGTTTCCGGTTATGAGCAGTGAATTAGTGCGCTATGAAAAAATAGTAGAGCTTAACCGTAAGGTATTGTTTTTATTGTCTTCAGGCGCTGATAACGCGGTAGCAACACAAAGAGACACCTTTATTTCTCGCAATTATTACTACTATAAACAGCAGTTGCTTGAAGACGTTTTAGAAGAGTTTTTGACATTGCCAGCTAATGAACGAGTAAGTAAGGTGAATCAATTTTATAGCTTCCTACACAGCGATAAAGTAAGAGCTGCCGATGCTATTAGCTTTATAGACCTTATAGATAACTTATTGCTTGAGCACAGCGAAGCACCCTATTTAAGTCGAACAGAACTGCGCCAACTTCGGCAATTAGAACAACAAATTTTAGTAATTCAAGATACTTATCAATCGGATATTTCTGAGCTAACCAGTGCACTGGTTACAAGAGGTTTGGAATTAGAGCCATGGCAAAGCTATTTAGATTTTATACAAGCGCAATATACTCGAAATGATATTTATGAGGAGTTTAATCAGAAAGCCCCAGCCTTAGAGCAACCTGCTGTTCGCGGTGCTGAAGATCATAGTAAATCTGATTTGGTATGGGGTTATGGAATTCCAGATAAGACTGTTGTTTTAACCTTTGATGATGGTCCACATAATCGAAATACGGCGGCTATTTTAGATACTTTAAAAGAGTTTAATGTAAAAGCTTATTTTTTTGCAGTGGGTAAGAACGTGGGCTCCGTTAACGGCGATTCTGTTAAGCTGAGTAAAAGTGCATCGCAATTACAACGCGCTTTAAGTGAAGGCCATATTCTAGCGAACCACAGCTTCAGTCATCCTGTGCTTACAAAGTTACCAGGCGATAGTCAAAAGAAAGAATTAGAAGACACCAATACGTTGCTTAAAACTGTCTCTGGTATAGATGTAACAAGTTTCCGACCTCCATATGGTGCCAAAAACGATCAGCTTGTTCAGCTTTCACGTGATACAGGTATGCGCTCAATCATGTGGAATATAGATTCGAAAGACTGGGCTGACCCTATGCCAGAATCTATCGTCAAAAGAGTAATGGCTGATTTATCCAATAAAAAGAAAGGCATCTTGCTATTTCACGATATACACAAACAAACCGTTCAAGCATTGCCTGATTTATTAAAAGCTTTAAATGAAGAGGGCTATAAAGTAGTCGATATAGACGGTAAGCCATTCGAAGCTGCTGCAAAAGCAAAGCCAGCCGAACAGCCCACTGCAGCGCCTGTTGTCAGCCAACTATACGGTAACAGTTGGGCGTTGGTCATTGGGGTAAATAAGTACCGTTATTGGCCTCAATTAAGTTATGCCGTTAACGATGCGAAAGGTGTAAAAGAGGTGCTTCAAAATAAGTATGGCTTTGAAGAAGAGCGGATTTTTACTTTACTTGATGAAAACGCCAGCAGAGAAAATATATCAGAGCATTTAGCCAATATTTTATCAGACCCAGGTAGAGTTAAACCGAACGATAGAGTATTTATATTTTATGCAGGTCATGGCATGACCCGTGTATTACCCTCTGGGCGTAACCTAGGATATATCATTCCTTTTGATGCTGAATTAGATAAGTTTCACAGCAAGGCTATTTCGATGACCCATTTGCAAGATTTTTCAGACATGATTCCCGCTAAACATGTCTATTTTGTAATGGATTCATGCTATAGCGGAATTGCATTAACTCGAAGCGGTGGGCGGGCTGCACGCTCTAAGTACTTAGAGGAAATTTCATCACGGCAAGCCCGACAGATTTTGACTGCAGGTGGTGCAGACCAAGAAGTGGCAGATGGTGGTGCAAATGGACATTCAGTGTTTACTGGCATGTTGTTGCAAGGCTTAGAGGGCGCCGCAGATTTAGATCAAAATAACATAATAACAGCATCTGAGTTGGGCGCTTACGTGTCGCCCCGTGTTTCAGAGCACTCAAATCAGACTCCAGCTTTTGGCAACTTGGTGGGGAGTGAAGGAGGGGAGTTTTTATTCGAATTAGCACCAGTAAATATTTCGGATGACACCTTAAGTGAAGAGGAGCGTTTGAAAGCTGAAATACTTAAGCTAGAAAAAGAAAATATTAGCCTTAAGCAAAAAATTGCTGAGCTGTCGAATAGTAGCGTTACGCATAATTTTGTTCGAGGAAATGTTGAAGGTTTAAATCAGTTATCGGTGGTGCAACGTAAGTTAAAGGCTAATGAATATCACGGTGTTGGGCTATCAGCCTATAGAGATAAAGATTACCCTGCTGCATTAAGTGCATTGCATACCGCGTTAATTTATAACCCGAGTAATCCTGGAATTACCAATGACTATGGGTTCGTACTATTTAAAGATGAGCAATATAAGCAAGCTCTTTTTTGGCTAGAGAAAACCATAGAATTAGATGCCAAGCGCATTCCCGTTTACCTTAATATTGCTGATACGCTCGTGGCACTTAACCAACATAGCGAAGCCGTACCCTACTATGAGTACTATCTAGAAGTTTATCCAGATAGCCCATTGAAAGATCGAGTAAACGAGTTTTTAAATAAATATGGCTGATCCGTTGCAAAGCTCTAAGTTAGTTAAGGCATTTATAGCGTTGATGTTTTTTGCGCTCCTAAGCTTGGGAGTGCTTAACAAGCCGTTGCCCGCGGTAGATAAGTTTCAAACGGCAAACATACCGGTGTTGTCTCAAGAAAAAGTATTTAGTCGCTTAGAATTAAGCTCAGACACCAAAATGGTTCATGCTTCTTATATCGAACAGCTGCCAAATAACCGGCAAGTGTTGTTTTGGTTTGGTGGCAGCCGCGAAGGCCATAAAGATGTGCAAGTATATCGAACCGTTGTCCAAAGCGGTGAATTAGTAGAGCCCGTTACCGCTGTTTTATCGGCTCCAATGCTGAGCGAACTTTCTGGTCGCTATATTAAAAAACTAGGCAACCCCGTAGCTAAATATCACAATGGCAAGCTTTACTTGTGGGTGGTAAGCGTGAGTGTAGGCGGTTGGGCAACGGCAAAAGTAGATATGCTTATTTCAGAAGACGAAGGCAAAACATTTGTGTACGGAGAAAAGCTAAATACCTCTCCGTTTTTTAATATAAGTACGCTGGTACGCAACCCGCCAATAGCAACCGAAAGTGGTTTTTTAATGCCCGCCTATTTTGAGCTTAACCGGCTAGACCCGCTTTTTATCCAATTAGATAAAAATATGCGAATGCAAAGCGCTCAAACACTGCCCATGCAAGCTATTCAGCCGATTGTAGTGCCAAGCCTAAATGGCGAAAGCGCTCAAGTTTATGCTCGCCCTATAAAACAAGAAAGTATTCAGCGCGGAGTTTGGGTGCCAGATTCGAATAGCTGGCAGGTTGCAAGCATACATAGTTTGCCAAACGATTCAGCCGATTCAGCCGTAGTGAGACTGAGCGAAAATACATTACTGATGATTCATAACGGCGGCCAAGGCCGTGGCCAGCTGTATTTAAGCCTATCAGAAGATAGCGGTAACACCTGGGTGCGCAAAGCTACTTTAGAAGATCAGCCCGGTGAGCGCTTTGCATACCCGTCGATGATAGTAGGCCGCGATGGCTTGCTGCACATTTGTTATACCTATAAACGCAAACACATTCAGTATATTCGAGCCTCGTTGAATGCCCTTCTTGAGGGCGCAAACTAATGCTTTCTTATTTATATGCGGTATTCGATTTACCCTCGGTTACATTACTAGCCCTTATTGCCATAAAATGCTTGCCCAATGCCCTGCAAATACGATTAGGTATAGCAGGTCACACTAAATTGATAGTGTGGCATTATTTCGGGTTGCTGAGCTTAATAGTAATTACCAGCTATTTGCTGGGCGTAACCAAACTGTATGAGTTGGGGTACAGCTATTTAGCATTGATATTCATATTACCCATGATGATTTATGCAATAGTAACGGCACATATCGCAATAACCGTACTTATAATTGGGCAGGTAGGGGTATGGTTGGTGTTTTACCAAAGTTACATTAACTTATGGGATGCCCTGGTTGGCGAACTACTGTTGATAAGCTACTTGGCATTGCTTGCCACCAAGCTGGTGAAACTCACGGTTAAAATCGTTAAAAAACCATTAAATTCAGCAAAGTCATAATATCAGCTCTAGCTACAGAGTGTTATTATGCCGCCATAGAAACATTACAAATTTAAGGAGTAACAATGAAAATAGCGATAGCAGGGACAGGCTATGTAGGGCTTTCTAATGCCATGTTGTTAGCGCAACACAATGAAGTAGTGGCGGTCGATATTATCGAAGAGAAGGTTGCGATGCTGAATAAAAAGCAATCGCCTATAGAAGATACCGACATTACTGATTTTCTACAAAACAAAGCGCTCAACTTCAGCGCAACCATGAGTAAGCAAGAAGCCTACAGCAATGCTGACTACGTGGTTATCGCAACCCCGACCGATTACGACCCTGAAACCAATTACTTTAATACCAAGAGCGTTGAGTCTGTTGTAGCTGATGTAATGTCTATTAACCCATCTGCGGTGATGGTTATAAAATCGACTGTGCCGGTGGGTTATACTCAGCAACTTATTGAAAAGACAGGCAGTAAAAATATTGTATTTTCACCAGAGTTTCTGCGCGAAGGAAAAGCATTACACGATAACCTACACCCTAGCCGAATTATTGTTGGCGAACAAAGTGAGCGTGCTGAAAAATTTGCATCGCTACTAAAGCAGGGCGCAATTAAAAAAGATATATCGGTACTGTTTACAAACAGTACAGAAGCCGAAGCCGTAAAGCTATTTTCAAACACCTATTTAGCCATGCGCGTTGCTTACTTTAACGAGCTAGATTCTTACGCTGAAACTCATGGGTTAGATTCCAAACAAATTATAGAGGGTGTCGGTTTAGACCCACGTATAGGTAACCATTACAACAACCCAAGCTTTGGCTATGGCGGTTATTGCCTTCCGAAAGATACTAAGCAACTTCTTGCCAATTTCCAAGATGTACCTAACAACATTATTGGTGGCATAGTAGACGCCAACACAACTCGTAAAGATTTCATCGCTAACGCCATTTTAAAGCGCAACCCTAAAGTAGTGGGAATATACCGCTTAGTGATGAAAACTGGATCAGATAACTTCCGCGCATCCGCCATTCAAGGAGTAATGAAGCGTTTAAAAGCCAAAGGCATTGAAGTTATTATTTTTGAGCCGGCTTTTAAAGAGGCAGAATTTTATAATTCAAAAGTGCTTACAGATTTAGCTGAATTTAAAAAGCACTCTGATGTGATAGTAGCCAACAGGCGATCAGAAGACTTAAGCGACGTGGCTGAAAAAATATACACCCGTGATTTATTTGGCAGTGATTAAATTAGCGTTAAAAAAATTGAAAATTTTGTAACATGTCATCAATGTTGAGCCTTAAATGAAACTTAAAGAATTAAAAAAATCTTACTTACTTTCAAAACAGTTAGCAAAGCTCAATGTTGATGAGTTGCATAATAATGAATCGCCCAGTTGCCCGGTAATAGTCTCTTTAACCTCTATACCCAGCCGCTTTGATGTGATTCATTTAACCGTCCGAAGTGTGCTTAGCGGAACTGTGAAGCCAGAAAAAGTTTTGTTGTGGTTGCACGAATCGCACAGAGGTAAATTACCGCCAAGCTTAGAGCAACTGCAAGGGAGTAAGTTTGAAATTAGGTATTCTAAATTAGATAGCCCGCATCTAAAGCTTGTAGAAACGTTAAGGTTGTACCCCAGCAGCGTTATAGTAACTTGTGATGATGATTTACTGTACGAACCAGAATGGTTGCAGCGATTATACAAAGACCACAAAAAGTTCCCAGGCGACATTCTTGCCCACGAATGTCGCTGCGTAAGTTACGATGAAAATGGTAGCCCGCAGCCCTATAGTTATTGGTATCGCGAGCACTTAGGCCAAGCAACCTACGATGGTTTAATGCCATTGGGTTTTGGCGGTGTATTGTATCCACCAAACTGCTTTCATGATGATGTTCTTAATCAAGACTTATATTTGAGTTTAACACCCAAAGCCGATGACTTATGGTTTAAGATGATGTCACATCTAAAAGGAACGCAATCTCGATTAACATCAAACCCTGTTAAAACGCCTGCAAAAACTTTAAATTCTCAAACTGTGAATTTACGAGACTTAAATATTAACCAAGATGGCAATCGTACCCAATGGGTGGCATTAGCAAACCACTATAATTTAAAAGCGTTTTTACCCTTTGCAATAAATAAAAATAGACTGCCCGATGCAAGCAAACAAAGCACAGATGCAATAGATGCTGTAATTACCTGGGTTAATGGTGAAGATCCAGTACACGCTAACAAAATGAAAGCCTATTTAGCAGAACAGGGCATAGAAAGACCAAAATCAGCACACCCAACACGGTACAATGATTGTGGCGAGCTAGGCTACTGTGTAGCTTCAATATTAAAGTTTGCTCCTTGGGTTAGACACATTTATATAGTAACAGACGCACAACAGCCCCCGATTTTTCATTGGATCAAAAACACGCCCTTTGCTGACAAAATTAAGCTGATAGACCATCAGCAGGTATTTCAAGGCCACGAGAACCACTTACCTACCTTCAATACACGCTCAATTAGCGCAGCACTTTGGCGCATACCTGGTTTGGCCGAGCAGTTCATATACTTAAATGATGATTTTTTCATTGTGAAGTCTGTGCAGCCAACCGATTTCTTTATTGAAAATAAAACAGTGCTGCGAGGCAAATGGCACAAGCAAGGTATAATTAGTAAGCTTCGAAAAGGCTATAAAGCTAAAAAAATCAAAGCAAACAATGGTTCACTGCCACCGCGCCCAGGCTTTTTAGACGCTCAAAACTTATCAGCCAAAAAGGCGGGTTTTAAAAATAAATGTTTCCGATTGGAGCATAACCCGCACCCCATGCGTAAAAGCACGCTAGAAGCCTTTGCAAATAGTGATTTAGCCGAGTTTGACCAGCAAATATCGCATCGCTTTCGTTCACCTAACCAGACTATAGTAGAGAGTTTAGCTGCACATTTAGAGTTAGCCGCCAATAACGCAGTGATAGATAACACATACAACGTAGTACAAATAACCCCAGAAAAACTTAGCCGAAAACGCATAAAGTGGCGACTAAAAAAAGCTAAAGCGAACCCAAAGACTGCATTTGCATGCATCCAAAACATAGATAAAGCCACACCGAGATCGAGAGAACAAATATTTACCTGGCTAAGAGACCAGATATGCACAATCTAATGCGGGGGCTAATAACCCCCTTAGCAGCGGGCTAGCATCAAACTGCCCCTGTAGGAGTTCTCGAAACAAAGTGGAGAGACGACAAAAAGCAACCAACAGTCGCACCTCCACAGCCTCCCGAACATCCATAGAAGCCCCACTCAAATCGATTTATCGCATTTAAACTAACTTACAACTTGCAACTAATTGTAGATAGCAGCTCAAAACTTGCAGTACCCCAAAACCCCCTATATAATCCCCGTTCAATTAATGAACACCCCTAATTTAAAGGCTTTACAGTAAACTAATGCTCACCGACGAACTGCGCTACAAGCTGCTAAAAGCACTAGAGCAGAACCCCAATTTAAGCCAAAGACAGCTTTCAAAAGAGCTGGGTATAAGCTTGGGTAAAGTAAATTACTGTATCAACGCGCTATTAGATGTCGGTGTTCTAAAAGCCCAAAACTTTAAAAGCAGCCAAAACAAGCTAGCCTATGCCTATGTTTTAACACCTAAAGGCCTAGAGGAGAAAGCCGAAGTTACTACTCGGTTTTTGCATCGAAAGTTGAAGGAATATGCCGAGATAGAGCGAGAGATAGAAACAATTAAAGCTGAATTAATCATGGGCGCAAATGAAGTGTAGGCGTTAACCGCGTTTGTAAATGCCTACTTGTAAAAGATTGACTAAAATTTAACTAAGAGAACATTGAATGGACTTTAACGATAAAAAAATTGCAATTATCGGGCTTGGTTATGTAGGCCTTCCCCTGGCTGTAGAGTTTGGTATTCACCGAAGTGTACTCGGCTTTGATATTAATAAAGATCGCATTGGTGAATTAGAAGCAGGGCATGACAGCACCTTAGAAGTGGAAGATGAAAAATTTGCTACGGCTACCAAGTTAAGTTTTAGTTCAAATGAAGAAGATCTAAAAAGTTGCGGTATATTCATTGTTACGGTGCCAACGCCAATAGATGAAAATAACGCACCAGATCTACTTCCTTTGCAAAAAGCCAGTGAAATGCTAGGAAGAGTTGTGCCAAAAGGCGCGCTGGTTATTTATGAATCTACAGTTTACCCGGGTGCCACCGAAGAAGTATGCATTCCGTTAATTGAAAAGGGTTCTGGTTTAACCTTTAATCAAGACTTTTTTGCCGGCTACAGCCCTGAGCGTATTAATCCTGGCGACAAAGTGAATACCCTAACGAAAATTATGAAAATTACTTCCGGGTCAACACCAGAAGTAGCCACTGCGGTAGATGAATTATACCGATCAATCGTAACCGCCGGCACTCATAAAGCCAGTTCAATTAAAGTAGCCGAAGCCGCAAAAATTATTGAAAACACCCAGCGTGACTTGAATATTGCCATTATTAACGAATTCGCGAAAATCTTTAATAAGCTAGATATCGATACCCAAGAAGTATTAGATGCAGCAGGCACAAAGTGGAATTTCTTACCCTTTAAACCAGGCCTGGTAGGCGGGCACTGCATTAGTGTAGACCCTTACTACCTTACCTATAAGGCAAAAGAAGTGGGTTACCAACCCGAAGTTATTTTAGCAGGCCGTCGTATTAACGATGGAATGGGTCAATACGTCGCCACCGAGCTAGTAAAAGCCGTCAGTAAGAAAAAGATACACATAGATGAAGCGCGTGTGCTGGTTTTAGGGTTTACCTTCAAAGGCGATTGCCCAGATGTGCGAAACACCAAAATTATAGACATTGTTAAAGAGCTGCAAAGCTTTAATATGAATGTTGATGTTTACGATGATTGGGCCGATGTTGCCGAAGTTAAGCATGAGTACGACCTTGATTTAATTACCGAGCTAAAAGAAGACAGCTATGATGCCATAGTATTGGCTGTGGATCACACTGAGTTCAAAGACTGGGGTGAAGAAAAGCTGAGATCTTTCGGTAAAGAAAAGCATGTACTTTACGATGTAAAATATGTACTCAAGCCAGAGCAAGCAGACATCCGATTGTAGAAGCAATGTAACAGCAGTTAATGTCTAGTTATTGAATTTGAATTAAGCACCGTTTAAGCGGCAAATGAATAAGGTTAAAAATGAAGAGATTCGCATTAATTGGAACGTCTGGCTATATCGCACCAAGACACTTAAAAGCCATTAAAGAAACAGGCAATGACTTAGTGGTTGCCATGGATGTTAACGATTCCGTAGGCATTATGGATAGCCACTTTCCAGAGGCCGAGTTTTTTACCGAATTTGAAGAGTTTGCGGGCTTTGTTGAAGACCAAAAATTAAAAGGTGAAAAGCTCGACTACATAGCAGTGGCTTCCCCCAATTATTTGCATTTACCGCACATGAAGTTTGCACTCAAAAACGGTATTGATGTGATTTGCGAAAAACCACTCGTTTTGAATACGGCCGACTTAGATGTACTAAACCAATACGAAAAAGAATACGGTGCAAAAGTTAACTCAATTCTACAACTGCGTTTACACCCATCAATAATTGCATTGCGTGAAAAAGTACAAGCAGCACCAGCCGATAAAGTGTTCGATGTTGATCTAACCTATTTAACATCTCGCGGTAAATGGTATTTAAAATCTTGGAAGGGCTTTGATGAAAAATCAGGCGGTGTAGCCACTAATATTGGCGTGCATTTTTACGATATGTTGCATTTTATATTCGGTGAAATTAAACACAACGAAGTGCATTACCGCGATGAAAAAACATCTTCAGGGTTTTTACAGTATGAGCGCGCAAACGTTCGCTGGTTTTTATCTATAGATGCAAAGCATTTACCCGAAAACGCCGTAAAAGGTGAAAAGTTAACCTACCGCAGCATAGATGTTGAAGGCGAAGAGCTAGAGTTTTCTGGCGGCTTTACAGACCTTCACACCCAAAGTTACGAACGCATTCTAGCCGGAAAAGGCTATGGCGTAGAAGACAACCGCGCCGCCATTCAAACGGTTGATGTTATGCGTAAAGCTCCAATTGTAGAAAACCCCGCAAACCCGCATCCACTTTTAGCAAAGGTAAAGTAGCATGAGCTTTTATCAGCATGAAAGCGCCATTGTTGATGATGGCGCCCAAATAGGAGAGGATTCTCGTGTTTGGCATTTTGTGCATGTGTGTGGTGGCGCGAAAATAGGCAAGGGCGTTTCACTTGGCCAAAACGTGTTTGTGGGCAATAAAGTCACTGTAGGCGATAAGTGCAAAATACAAAACAATGTATCAGTGTACGACAACGTGCACCTAGAAGAAGGCGTGTTCTGTGGCCCAAGCATGGTGTTTACCAACGTGTATAACCCTCGCTCACTCATTGAACGTAAAGATGAATACCGAGATACCATAGTAAAACGCGGTGCTACACTTGGCGCTAACTGCACCGTTGTTTGTGGGGTAACCATTGGCGAACATGCCTTTGTAGGCGCTGGCGCCGTAATAAACAAAGATGTGCCAGCCTACGCTATGGTAGTAGGCGTACCCGGCAAACAAATTGGGTGGATGAGCGAATACGGCGAAAAGTTAGACCTACCCGTAACTGGCAACGCTGAAGCCCAATGCCCAAATACTCAAGACAAATATGTGTTAGAAAATAACGTCGTAACTAAGGTTAATTAACATGCAATTTATTGATTTAGCCGCCCAATACCAACACTTAAAAACGCGAATAGATAAGCGTATTCAAAATGTGCTGGACCATGGCCAATATATAATGGGGCCAGAAGTTCAAGAGCTAGAAGAAAAGCTTGCAGACTATGTAGGGGTAAAACACGCAATCACCTGTGCTAATGGCACAGACGCCTTAACATTAGCACTAATGGCATTAAACATAGGTGAAGGCGATGCCGTAATGGTGCCAACATTCACATTTTTTGCCTCGGCTGAAACAGTCGCCTACGCCAACGCAACCCCCGTGTTTGTAGATTCAGACCCAAGCACCTTCAACATGTGCCCAATAGATTTAGAAAAACGCATTAAAGCCGTACTAGCAGAAGGTAAACTTAATTTAAAAGCCATAATGCCGGTAGATTTGTTCGGCTTACCCGCGAACTACCCAGAAATTCAAAAGATTGCCGATAAATATAATTTAAAAATTATTGAAGATGCCGCCCAAGGCTTTGGTGGTGAAATTAATGGTAAACGAGCCGGCAGCTTTGGCGACATTGCAACAACCAGTTTCTTCCCTGCCAAACCCTTAGGGTGCTATGGCGATGGCGGCGCCATTTTTACCGATAACGATGAATACGCAGAGTTAATTAAATCATTGAGAGTGCATGGTAAAGGCGCGGATAAGTACGACAACGTGCGCATTGGCATGAATAGCCGGTTAGATACTATTCAAGCGGCAATTTTATTAGAGAAATTAGCAGAATTTCCGCAAGAGCTAATCAACCGGAATATTGCAGCAGCTAAATACGAAGAAGGGCTAAGTGCAAAATTTAATACTCCTAAAGTATCAGTAGGGTATAAAAGCTCATGGGCGCAATATACACTTGTGGTCGATGGTGCCAAACACCGGGCGGAAGTGATGGCTCAGTTACAAGAAGCAGGTATCCCCAGTGTGATTTACTATGGTACTTGCATGCATCAGCAAACTGCATTTAAAAGCGAATGTGTCAATGCTGATAGCTTTCAGGTTTCTAATGTTTTAGCAAATGCGGTATTTAGCGTGCCAATGCACCCATATATAGGTAATGGAGCTATACATAAAACGATTGAAATATTGAGTGGAGTTGAGCTCAGTTAAATTAAGAGGTGGCTTTTTTGGATACAATGAAAGTAGTACATGTTACTCATACCGATATTCTACATGATTCAAGAGTGTTGAAATCTATAGATGCAGTTAACAAATTGCAGGGAACTAAGGTATATGGTTTTGGTATTCAAGATGGAAGTTGTGAAAAAAGGAAGGATGTAAGTATTCATAATTATAGCATAAAAACTAGAAGCTTATTTAAATTTATGCCTAGGCTTTTTAGGCTATTGTTACTTTCTCCTGTATTTATTTTTTTCGAATTTACATTTGTTTTGGTGTCAGCTCTATTTAAGGTTAAGCCAAATGTGGTTCATGCACATGACTATTTAGCCCTTTTCCCATGTTTAGTCTATGCGAAATTTAGCGGAGCAAAAGTAATTTATGATGCACATGAGCTAGAAAGTAATAAGAATGGGTCTGGCAGAGTATCTTCGAGAATTGTTTTTCTATTTGAAAAGCTTGCGTGGAAGCATGTAGACGCTTTTATAACAGTAAGTGACTCGATTCAAAAATGGTATTTTAAAGAGTATGGCAATAAAAGAAGTGAAGTCGTATTGAATTCTCCTGACTTCGAAAATAGTGGGGAGCTTGTCGTAACGGAGTCATTTAGAGATTTATTCGCAATTGACGAAGATAAATTAATAGCTGTGTATGTTGGTTTATTTGTAAAAGGTCGAGGTATAGAGAAGATATTGAAGCTTGCTGCAGGTATGGAAAATTTCCATTTTGTATTTTTGGGAGAGGGTCCGCTACAAGGGTTAATAGAAGATGAGGCTTCTAATAGCAATAATATTAGTATTCATTCATTTGTAGAGCACAGCCGTGTAGTTGATTTGTTAAAGGGAGCTGACATTGGGCTTTGTATGCTTGAAAATGTATCATTAAGTGACTACTACGCAATACCAAACAAGTTACTAGAGTATGCATTTTCCGGTTTATATGTAATAGCAACTGACTTCCCAGACATGAAGCAAGTAGTCGAAAGTTATAACTTAGGTATGTGTTTACCAGATGATCTTGAAAATGCACGAGAGAATTTATCTAAAATCACTAGAGAAGATATAGTAAAAAGGAATAGTGCAGATTTTAAAATTCTCTCTAATTTGACCTGGTGTGTACAAGAAGAAAAAATTCGAAAAATATATTCAGATATGCAATTGAGTTTTTAAAATGAATAAATTGTTTAAAAAATTGGTCGTATTTGCTATATCACAATTTTCTATTGCAGCATCAATCTCTGGAAGTGGTCTGTTTTGGCGGTTTGAACGTGTTGTTCCTTTCGACTTTAATTTACATGAGTACCCTCAAGCCAAAAGTCAACATATAAAGCTAATTGAGTTATCTTTTGATCAAAAATTTTCTAATTACCCTTTACCTATAAATTTAAAATACCTGAAAGTAGGCTCGCCAAACAAATCCCGCTTCTATCGCCTTTTACGAAGTAAAGATTGGATCGGCCTAAGAGATTCGTTGTGGGCATATTATTTATTTAGCCGAGATTAGAATGTTAATAATCCTCTTATGTTTGACTCTTTTATGGGCGGTTTACTGTTCATTTAGGCGGTACAAGCCTGAATATATTACAATAGTGTCGCTAAGTTTTTTATTTATTTATTACATCATTGGCGGTTGGCTGTTTTCAGATGTTTACTTTCCAATGCTTAAAGAGAAAGTTTACGTATATGCGGTTATATTCCCGGTAATTGTTAGTGCTCTATTTCTTGCATCGATAGTTGGGAATATAGCTATTCTTTCGATACCTTTTAAACCTAGGATACAAAGAATTAAGAGCATAAGGAGACAATCCTTATTAGGTTTTTATGGTTTAGCTATTTTTTACTCCATATTGATTATAGGATTTATACTTGAAAGTGGTTTTGGAATATTTGGTAGTTCTGGAGGAATTCAAGAGAATGTTAGTGCTCGAACTGCTTTAGTTTATGAAAATCGTTTATACACCTACGTATCATATGCTGTCTTTTTTATTATTCCACTGGTATCGATAATTTTTATCGAGTTTGGTAGAAAATGGATTGCATTTTTTTTGCTTATACTTAGTGCTGGGGCCATAGCAATCACTGGGCAGAAATCGTCCTTAGCCTTAGTCCTTCTAACCGTATTTTTTTATTTTTTGATAAAATTTGGTTTTCTTAGAGCTCTAAAGCTTATAGCTATACCATTTTTTGTTGTTGTTGTAGCACTCGTAACTATTGTAATGATTTGGAATCAGGATTCGTTAACTGGTAGTTTCGGAACAAATTTATATTTATCATCTAAAGGAATACTTGAAAGAGTAACTTTAACTGGAACAAAATTGGCCTCTGAATATATTTATTTAACTGACACTATCGAAATCGGGATAGAGAATAAACCTACCGGAAAGCCAATATCTATGTTCGTGTACGACCTGATTGAAGCTGATGGGCTAGTTGGAAGTAAGCCTGCTCATATCTTTTTTGTTAAGTATTTTACTGATGGAATAGCCTTTGCGTTTTTAGCAACCTTTTTCCTGTACCTATTTTATTTTATTGTAAAAATTATTGCTGACATAGACTTAGTAGATCAAAGGTATGTAGTTGCTATAAATGCTTGGATTTTGGTCTCGATAGTTAACTCCACAATTACGGATTCTTTTATGCACATAAGTGCTTGGTTGTTTTCTGTACTATATTTGTTCGGGGCCTCAATTTCAATTGTTGGTGTTGCCAGGGTTTTAAGTAGAAATAGGACTATTAAGGTTCCTTTTAGCTCATTGAGCTTAAATGTTCTTTGTGTTGGAGCTTTTTTTTTCTATATTCAAGGCTTTGTTAGAGGGCTGCAATAATGCACTCTCTTCTAAAAGGATTGAATTATTTTATTGGCAGCGGGGGCCAACGAAGGTTTCTAATTATTTCTTTAACTTTAAGATTAGTGCCATTTCTGACATTGCCTATTATATCTCGATTATATTCTCCTAGCGATTTTGGTTTGTATGCTGTTTATTATGGCGCAATAGCTATAGGTGGCCCGCTATTTGCTATGCAAGCCCATCAGAGAGTGTGCCTTGAACGAAGCTCAGTTATCCCATCTCTAATAGTAGCATCTCATCTCTCGGCAGGTATCTTTTTCCTAATAACTTGCTCAATTTTGATTGTTATTAACATTATTTTTCAAATTAATGATTTAGTACCTTATTTTCTAGCTACATTAACAAGTTTGTTCTCAGCATCATACTTTGTTACATACAATCTGATGCTCAGGAATGAAGAGTTTCAAATGATAGGGACAAGAAACGTAATTTTAGCTATTTCTGTACCGGTGCTTCAAATAATGTTTTCGTTTTTACTAAATAGTCATCTTGGGTTGATTCTAGCTAATTTATTAAGCTTCATGGTGTTGTCTATTCATGGGGCTATATATGCATTAAAGTCAAATCCTAGGAATTTTAAAAGAATTTTCAAATTAAGTTATTCTCTCCTTGCAATTCGAAAGAGTATTAGATTTTCTTCGTCTATTACGATTTCCGGCGCTGTAAACTCAATGGCTATTCATGCTCCTATTTTTTTCGTTGAGAGATTTTTCGGTGGTTATCAAGCTGGTGTATTGGCTATGGCGTTTAAGCTTGGCCAATTTCCATTTGATGCTCTTGGTAATTATGTTCAAGATTTATTTAAATCTAAAATAAAAAATAGAGAAAATCATATGAGTATCTTTGATAGTTTCAAGTTGATGTCTTCCATTACATTTATCGTATACTCTTTCATAGCAATTGGTGTTTCAGTTGTCTTGCCTTTCGTAATTCCAGTGTTACTTGGTAAGGAGTGGGCTGCAGTGTCAGAAATCTTAGCCTTGGTGATGACTATGTTGCTAGTTAGATATGCTGTATCTCCGTTTTCCTATATTTTGCTTGCGGCAAATAAGCTATCTTTCAATTTTTATTGGCAAATTGGATTGTTAATAACGACTACTTTAGCACTAAGTCTATCGATCTTCATTGATAGCCTGAATTTAGTGTTAAGTATACTTTTGGTGGGCATAACATTTAGTTATGCCACATTATTTTTAAAAAGCTATCGTGAAGCAAAGTTGTTAAAATAGTTGTTTGCTTTTACAAATTTTTTCGTTTGGAGGGTCTGCAGTGAATGGAATTAAGGTTGTTCATCTAACATCTGTTCATGCTCGGAATGATACTAGAATATTCCGGAAAGAGTGTTGCTCGTTGTCTAGTTATGGTTTTTCTGTGTCACTTATAGTAGCGGATGGTATGGGTAATGATAGCGATTCAGGGATCAAAGTAACCGATGTAGGTAAGCCGAAAGGAAGGTTAGATAGGGTCTTAAGAGTGACAAACCTTATATATAAGGTAGCATTGTCTGAAGATGCAGCTATATATCATATTCACGATCCTGAATTGTTGCTGGTAGGGTATAGACTTAAGAAAAAAGGAAAAATAGTAATTTTTGATGCGCATGAAGACGTTACTAAGCAGATTTTGTCTAAACCATATCTTTCAAAAGTATCGCGCCTGATAGTCTCAAGTTTATATGCAGTTTTCGAAAAAGTGATATGTAAAAATATTGACTTTGTTGTTGCTGCAACTCCTTATATTCGAAGAAAATTCTATAGAATGGGGATTGATTCAGTCGATATAAACAATTACCCATTATTAAATGAGTTTGTAATTACAGACTCAAGTTGGAGTAGCAAAAAAACACAAGTTTGCTATGTAGGTGGCTTAACTCGAGTGCGTGGCATTAAAGAGATTGTACTTGCAGTTGAAAAGGCTCGGAATGATATTGATTTAGTTATTGGTGGCGATTTTTCAGAAGATGAATTTAAAACTGAAATTCTGTCTCTGGTTAAAGATTCTAAAACTAAATATAAAGGATGGCTAGATAGAAAAGGTGTAAATGAAGTGTTGCATTCTTCTATAGCTGGATTGGTTACATTACATCCAATACCAAACTATCTAGATGCGTTGCCAGTAAAAATGTTTGAATATATGGCCGCAGGTATACCAGTTATTGCGTCCAACTTTCCACTTTGGAAGGAAATAATAGATTCGAATGAGTGTGGTTATTGTGTTGACCCATTCGATGTTGATGAAATTGCTAGTAAAATTGATTCTTTGGCCAGGAGTCCTGATTTAGCAAAAAGAATGGGTGAAAATGGTCAAAGAGCAGTAGTTGAGAAGTATAATTGGAATATAGAGGAAAAAAAGCTAATTCTTTTGTATTCAGATTTAACTTCATAATTAATGAATTATTGTGGTTAAGTAGTCAGAAAAATAAGTTAGGTGTATTAGTTTCCACCTAACACAAAAGTGAATTTTTGAAAGGGTAATTAAAATGTGCGGTATATTTGGTGTGCTTTCATCTGGGAAAGTAAGTATAAGTGACATAAAGCAGCTGGCTAGCCATGCTAGGCAGCGAGGCAGGGATTCGAGTGGGTTAATTTTATTAAATGAAGATAAAGTTAACTTGTTTAAAGCTGACTTTGACATAGCAAAGCTTTTAAGTCGGAGTAACTTGTCGAATGCAACGGCCGTTTTAGGACATAGTCGGCTTGTTACAAATGGACTACAAGATAATCAACCAGTTGTAAGAGGAGATATCTGTGTCATACATAATGGCATCGTCGTGAATTCGGAAAAGGTTTGGGAGGATTTTGATGGAACAAGAAGGTTAGAGATCGATACGGAGATTATTGCTGCTATAGCGGAGCACCATGTAAATCAAACAGGGTCGTTAGCAGGAGTTTCAACTTCTATTTTAGATCAGTGTAAAGGAGTAATCGCTACAGCGATTTACGCCCCTAAACTAGGGCAAATAGCATTATTTTCAAACAATGGAAGCTTGTATACTGGTGAGAAAAATAATAACACATATTTCTCATCTGAAGAGTATCCATTAAATCAGATAGGTTGCCATTCTATTGTCCAAATTCGGGAAGTTGAGAAATTGATTTCAGTTAGGTCTGAGCCTTTAATGGAAGTAAAGAACTACCCTTCAAAAAATCGAGACTTAGTACCTAAGTTTATGTCAATAGAATCTGAAAGAAAGCTATTGATAACCCCAGAGGTAAATGTAAATCGTTGTTCTAAATGTATCCTTCCTGAGACTATGCCTTATATAACTTTTAATGAAAATGGCGTATGTAATTATTGTGAAAGCTATGAAATTCGGAACAAACCTAAACCCGTAGAAGAGATATTTGAGTTAGTAAAGCCTTATCGTAGAAAAAGCGGTCATGATTGTATAGTCCCTTTCTCAGGAGGAAGAGATAGCTGTTACGGTTTGCACCTGATAGTAAATGAATTAAAAATGAAACCAGTTACGTATACTTATGATTGGGGAATGGTTACCGATTTAGGTCGGCGTAACATTAGCAGAATGTGTGCCGAGTTAGGAGTTGAAAATATTATTGTCGCAGACAATATTTCTAAAAAGAGAAATAATATTGCAAAAAACTTAAAAGCATGGTTAAAAAATCCTAACTTAGGGATGATAAGTATACTTACAGCCGGAGATAAACACTTTTTCCGACATGTTGAGTCAGTAAAGAAGCAAACTGGAATTGATTTGAATTTGTGGGGCGTCAATCCTCTCGAAGTAACACATTTTAAATCTGGTTTTTTAGGAGTTCCGCCCGACTTTGAAGAAAAAAGGGTTTATTCGCATGGTTGGCAAAAACAATTGGAGTATCAAAAGCTTCGATTCAAGGCAATGTTAAAAAGTCCCGGCTATTTTAACTCTTCTTTATGGGATACTCTTTCCGGAGAGTACTATCGTAGCTTTACAGAAAAGAGAGATTACTTTCATATTTTTGACTACTGGCATTGGGATGAAAAGATTATTGACAATACATTAATTAATGATTACGGGTGGGAAACTGCAGTAGATACAAACACCACTTGGCGTATAGGTGACGGAACAGCAGCTCTTTATAACTACATTTATTATTTGGTGGCAGGCTTTACAGAGCATGATACCTTCAGAAGTAATCAGATTCGTGAAGGCGAAATTACAAGAGAAGAAGCACTAGTATTAGTGAAAGATGAAAATCAACCTAGATATGAAAATATAAGATGGTATTTAGACGCCTTAGGTATGGATTTTACTTCAGTAATAAATATAGTAAATAAAATACCACGGCTTTATTAGGTAATTCGTTAATGCAGAAAACTGTTTGGTATATCTCGAAATATTACGCCCCTAAAACAAAAAATTCCATTGGTGGCAGGGGTTGGTTGTTAATGCGAGAATTAGTTGATTTAGATCGCCAGCCAGTGGTAATTACATCTAATTCTAATAACCTTATAGAAGACGTTAAACTTGATGCTCCAGTTAAGGACGAGGTAGTTGAAGGTGTAAGGCAAATTTGGTTGAGTACTATAAAATATGGAGTAGCGAGATCAAAATTAAGAGTGCTAAGTTGGTTTCATTTCGAATGGAAGTTGTTTTGGATAAAGAAAACGAACTTGCCGCGACCAGATGTAGTTGTTGTTTCAAGCTTGTCGTTGCTTACTGTACTAAATGGTTTGTTACTGAAGAAAAAGTATAACTGTCGACTTGTATTTGAGGTAAGGGATATATGGCCTTTGACTATTGTTGAAGAAGGTGGCGTGTCTGCTAATAACCCATTTGTTAAGTTCTTAGGATGGATCGAGCGACTAGGTTACAAGTATTCGGATGCAATAGTTGGTACTATGCCAAATCTAGAGCAGCACGTCCGAAAGGTAGGTTGTAGAAATACCCCTGTGTTTTGTATCCCAATGGGGGTTGCTTCCGAGCAATTAGTGCATTCATCCACTGTTTCAGACGATTACCGAAAACGATACCTTTCAGGAAGTGAGATGAAAGTAGTACACGCAGGTACAGTGGGAATAACAAATGCCCTGGATATATTTTTTCAAGCTGCTGAAGCACTAAAAGATAACAAAAGAATTAAGTTTATTTTAGTTGGCGACGGAGCACTTAAATCTAAATATCAAGCTCAATATGGACATCTTCATAATTTAGTTTTTGCGCCAAAAGTAGATAAAAGTCAAGTTGGATCTGTGTTGGAATTAAGTGACATTGTGTATTTTTCTACTTTTCCTTCAAAGGTTTGGGAATATGGTCAGTCATTAAATAAATTAATAGATTATATGCTTTCGGGTAAGCCAGTTCTTGCTTCTTATTCAGGGTACCCTTCTATGGTTAATGAGGCTGAATGCGGACACTTTATACCTTCTGGTGACCTACATGCATTGGTAGCTGCTCTCAAGTCTTATAGCACTAAGAGTAAGGAAGACTTAAAAATTATAGGAAACAGTGGCAAAGAGTGGTTGCTAGAAAACAGAGAATACAAACTTCTAGCTAGACAGTATGATGATATTTTGTTTGGTTCCTTAAAATGATAAAACGTACTTTCGACATATGTGTTGCTGTATCAGTTTTGATTGTTCTTTCGCCTTTGATTCTATTTCTTTCTTTCTTTGTAGTGGTAAAGCTAGGTCGACCTATTCTTTTTAAGCAGTTACGCCCTGGACGAGATGGTGTGCCTTTCATTATGCTAAAGTTTAGGACAATGTTAGAATCAGTAGATTCCCATGGACAATTACTTTCCGATGAAAAGCGATTAACAGCCTTTGGGAAATATTTAAGATCTACAAGTTTGGATGAGGTACCTGGCCTCTGGAATGTGCTAAAAGGCGACATGAGTCTTGTTGGTCCTCGACCACTGCTAATGGAATATTTGCCGCTCTACAATGAACGCCAGAAAAAACGCCACGATGTTCGCCCTGGTATCACAGGTTGGGCACAAGTTAATGGCCGCAATGCCATTAGTTGGGAAGAAAAGTTTGAACTAGATGTATGGTATGTCGAAAATCAAAGCTTTTGGCTAGATATTACAATTTTATTTTTAACTGTTAAAAAGGTTCTGGGTCGAGAAGGTGTGAGTGCGGATGGCCACGTAACAACTGAACCCTTTAAAGGTTCGAAAGATGACTAAAATTTTAGCCATAATTGGTGCAAGTGGTCACGGAAAAGTAGTCGCAGATATAGCCGAAATACTCGGATTTGAAGTTGTTTTTTTTGACGATGCTTTCCCGCAAAAGAAAACGCATGAACATTGGCGAGTTGCTGGCACTTTGTCTGATTTAATTGCATCAAAATCGTATTATGATGGAGCTTTTGCGGCAATTGGCAATGCGGTGGTTAGGCAAGGCATACTCTGTGAACTACAGAAGCACGATATTGATACGCCCACCTTAATACACCCAGCAGCTATTATAAGCAAATACGCAAAGTTAAGTGACGGTTGTGTAGTTTTACCTGGCGCGGTTATAAATTCATTCTCTAATATAGGGCTAGGTTGTATTGTCAATACAAACGCAATTATCGAACATGATTGCCATTTGGGACGCTTCGTTCACTTATGCCCAAACACTGCATTAGCTGGGGGGGTAGTTATTGGTGACCGTAGTTGGATTGGTATAGGCTCTAGCGTTAGGCAAATGGTAAAAATTGGACCAGATGTTATAGTGGGAGCTGGCAGTGTCGTGGTAAAAAATATTGCAGAAGGGGTCACCGTGGTCGGGGCGCCCGCTAAAGAATTGAAGGATTAGTATGTTAAATACACCATTTTCCCCTTGGCCAAGCTTTACCCAAGAAGAGGCCAGTGCAGTAACCAACGTATTATTATCAAACAAAGTTAACTATTGGACTGGAACAGAAGGGCGCGAGTTTGAAAAAGAGTTCGCTGCCTATACTAATAGTAAATATGCTGTTGCATTAGGGAACGGAACCTTAGCCCTAGATATCGCTTTGAAGGCCTTAGATGTAGGTATTGGCGATGAAGTTATTACAACGCCGCGTACCTTTTTAGCCTCTGCATCTAGTATTGTAACTGCTGGCGCTAAACCTGTTTTCGCAGAAGTGGATCTACAAAGCCAGAATATTACCGCAGATAGCATTGCAGCAGTTGTCACAGAAAATACGAAAGCCGTTATTGTAGTTCATCTTGCGGGCATGCCTGCCGAAATGGACGCAATTATGGCATTAAGTGAAAAGCACGGGTTTTATGTTATAGAAGACTGCGCTCAAGCGCATGGCGCTTCCTATAAAGGGCGTTCAGTGGGTAGTATTGGCCACATTGGTGCATGGAGCTTCTGCCAAGATAAAATCATGACGACTGGTGGCGAAGGTGGCATGGTTACGACTAACAGTGAAGAATTGTGGTCTAAAATGTGGTCTTACAAAGACCACGGCAAAAGCTGGGAAGCCGTGTACGAGCGTGAACATGCGCCTGGTTTTAGATGGTTACACGAGTCTATTGGTACAAACTGGCGCATGACTGAAATGCAAGCGACCATTGGTCGTATTCAGTTAAAGCGTATGATTAAATGGCATGAAAGTAGAATTAACAATGCCAATAAAATTTGGGAAACAGCTAGAAACACATTGGGTTTAATAGCCCCAGTATTTCCTGAACATATCGAACATGCAGCTTATAAATGCTATCTATTTGTAGAGCCCGAACAGTTGGGAGAAGGCTGGACACGTGACCAAATAATGGCTGAAATTAATGCACTGGGTGTACCCTGCTTCAGTGGCTCTTGCTCTGAAGTCTATTTAGAAAAAGCATTTGATGGGCTCGATTGCAGGCCAGCGAAATCGCTACCTAATGCTAAACGTTTAGGGGAAGTGAGCCTAATGTTTTTAGTTCATCCAACATTAACCGAGAAAGAAATTGCTTTAACTTGCCACGCTATCACAGAAGTAATGGCTAAGGCAGTTAAGTGAAAGCGAAGCTGACCGCTAAATACACACAACTAAAACGCATCCATAAAAAATGGATTATGGTATTGGCTGATGTAGCTATTGTGCCTTTTTCCCTTTTGGCGGCATTTGCCCTGCGTATTGGTACGTTTTGGCCTGCATCTTATCTAGATCAGTTTTGGTGGCTTTTCGTTGCGGTTATTCCTATTGCTATCCTAATTTTCACTAGGTTGGGCTTATATAGAGCCATTATTCGGTACATTGGCAGTAAGGCACTTTATGCCGTATTAAATGGCTCGGTGTTAATGGCTTTTGTAGTCTGGTCTTTGGTGTTTATCTCGCGTGAGCCGGGGTTTCCTCGGTCTATACCTATTATTTTTGCTTTAGTACTCATGGCTTTAGTGGGTGGCAGCCGTTTAGTAGTTCGTTGGTTATATAATTGGGTTAACGTAAACTTTGCTAGCCGAGAGCCAGTGGCTATTTATGGTGCAGGCGATTCTGGTTTGCAACTGGTATCTTCTTTACAAAAAGGTAAAGAATATCTACCGGTCGCCTTCTTTGATGATAACCCTCAGCTTTGGGGGCATTCAGTTCAAGGTATTTCCGTTTATTGCCCTGAATCTATGGAAGAAGTATTTAAAAGTCTAAATATTAAAAGGGTATTGCTGGCAGTTCCTCGGGCAACTAAAAAAGAACGTAAGGTTATTTTAGATAAATTAGAACCTTTCCCGGTACATGTTCAAACCATTCCTTCAATGCCCGATATCGTCGCTGGTCTAGCTACGGTAGATCAGCTCCAAGAAGTTGAACTGGAAGATTTACTTGGGCGAGACCCAGTGCCGCCTAAAAAAGAACTGTTTGAAGCCTGCATTAAAAATAAGGTGGTTATGGTAACGGGGGCTGGGGGGTCTATAGGCTCTGAAATTTGTCGGCAAGTTCTAAATGCACAGCCAAAGTTGCTTATACTGTATGAACGCAATGAGTTTTCGTTATACGCCATTGAAGGTGAATTGTGCAAGCAAACTGAAAAGTCGCCAGTGGATTGTCAGGTTGTTCCGCTATTAGGCTCTGTCTGCAATGCAGAAAGAGTAGAGGCCGTTATCAAAAAGTATGGGGTAGATACCATTTACCACGCAGCCGCGTTTAAACATGTGCCGTTAGTAGAGCAAAATATTTTTGAAGGTATTCGTAATAACGTAATAGGCACTAAAACAGTAGCAGAGGCTGCTCATAAACTTGGTGTTAGGCATTTTGTTTTAATATCTACTGATAAGGCTGTTCGCCCCACAAATGTGATGGGTGCAACAAAGCGCTTAGCGGAGCAGATAGTTCAAAATTTAGCACAGCAGTCGTCAACTGTATTTAGCATGGTTCGCTTCGGCAATGTCTTAGGTTCGTCTGGTTCAGTAGTGCCTCTATTTCGAAAGCAAATAGCGGCGGCCGGACCCGTTACAGTTACACACCCTGAAATTACCCGGTTTTTTATGACCATTCCTGAAGCCTCACAGTTAGTGATACAGGCTGGTGCAATGGCAAAAGGTGGCGATGTATTTGTTCTCGATATGGGTGAGCCAGTAAAAATAGTAGACCTGGCTCAAAGAATGATAGAACTCAGTGGTTTTGAGGTACTAAGTGACAAAAACCCTGAGGGCGAAATTGCCATTGAGTTTTCTGGTTTGCGGCCAGGTGAAAAACTATATGAAGAGTTACTTATTGGTGATTCTGTTATTGGCACCGAGCACCCTAAGATACTGAGAGCCAATGAAAGCTATGTAAGTTTTGATGAAATAGAGCAAAGCCTTGTTCAATTTCATCAAGCGGAAAAGACTTTGGATGCAGAGAAAGCAAGAGCCGAACTGGAGAAAGTTGTAAATGGTTTCAAACCGAACTCTCCAATAGTAGATTTTTTGCAGTAATAGGCAGTCATTTAAGGTTTCTTATTAACTACTCGTTAATGGTGTTTTACCTATTATTAAATTGTAAATTATAAATACTAGATAGAACATGGTCCCGTTCATTCCAACAAATATTGTATTAGTTAGACCAAAACCTATATAAGCGACAGTGGTTAAAATAATTATTTTAGAGTACAAAGCTGTTAGTGTTAAACCAGCTTTAATGTTGGAAAAATAGAATAATAACAAAATTGATATGCCAATAAGGCCATTTTTTGCCATACTATCAAAAAAGTCACTGTGTTGTTGGCCGGTTTTTGTTGCTACCCATCTGTTTACTTTTCCTTCACTTACTAGTTGCTCTTCAAGTTTTGTTAAACCGAATTTACCTACACCAACAATGGGGTTCAGTTGTAGAGCTTTAATAGAGGTATACCACATTTGTAGGCGTAAGCCAGTTGAAGTTCGATTGCTCGAATTTAGCTCAAAGGCATTCAGTTCGTTTATTACCTGATTCACTCTTAGTTTTATTGTAGGTGTAAATGAATAAGCCGTTAAACTCAGAATGATGGCTAAACTAATTAGAAGTATGTTTCGTTTTAAAGGTAGTTTGGTTAGTGAGTATGCTATCGCTAGTGAAATAAGAAATAGTGTTGCTAGCCAGGCTCCTCTAGAGCCAGATAAGATAACCCCAGCGCCTGCACCAATGATGGCAATTAACACCAATGTAAACTCCATCAGTTTAGGTACTTTGGCTTTATTAGCATCAATCACTATGTAGTAGGCTTTCACAGCTAGCGTTAAACAAAAAACTAACGCAACATCGCCCCAAATAATAGGGTTGAATGGTCCTGAAACTCTAGTACCAAACTCGCCACTACTAAAAGTAATACTCTGCCAACCACAAATAAGCCCAGCAGCATATACGCCAATCCAAAACCAAGTTTGATTAAACCCAACTTTCATCAAATAAAGCATTACGGGAATAATTAGAATAAAGCGCATTGGGTGGTCTAGATCAGAAAATTCAAAGTTTGGGTTACCTCTAAATACTGCAAAGCTATGGGAAGCAAACATGAGTATAAGCGCTAGCATTAGTAAGTAATGTTCTTTCGTGAGCTGAAGAGGGCGATTTTTAATGAATAAGGCTAACGGGCTTAACAACAGCATGACACCAGCAGAATAACCTGTACCTCCCCATACCAAAAATGTCAGTACGAAAAACAGTAATACTAAAATATTGTTTATTTGATAAAGCGTTCTGCCCAACCAATCATTGTGTGGTGTGCTAAACAGCGTTTTAAAAATAGTTTTCATTGTGAGTTTTTACTTATAAATGAGGATGCTAAATGGTTATAGAGTTCGCAGTAGTAGTTGTCGGCTTCTAGCCAATATTTAACATGGTATAAGAATGGTTCATTAATGTTTGTTCTTAGCTTTTCCATGAAGCTTTTATCACCATAGCGGTGTGTACCGCCCCATTGTGGGTTCATTTCTAAGAATATTAGTTTTCCTTCAACTTCAAAGAACTCTATAGCCCCAATGTCTGCTTCTAAAGTTTGGAAGGCCGTTATTATTTGGCGTTTGTAATTCGAGTCTTTTAATATATTTTGTAAGTTAGCGTTATAGTCGCAAAAGGCTTCCCAATGTTCAGTGCTTTGATCACTAGCATGTATTACCTTTTGAGTGCCAACAAGGGCGTAGCCACCTAGTATTTTATCGCAAGCTATATGTGCTCTGTATACATGGTAGATGCCATTTTTATCTTTGTTTGCAACAGGCGCTACTGCTAATATTTGTGAGCCATTTACTTTGTTAGAAAGGGCGCGTAAACGCAACCTGGTAATGGCTTTTGATATTTCTTTTTTTGGTGCATTAGGCTTTAAAAATATAATGCCTTTGCCAGAATCTTCATTGTGGGTACGTAAATATAAACCATTGTTGTTTTGTAATAGGTTTTGAATATTTTCAATCTGCTTGGATTTTCTTAGCCACGGACTCCAGGTATCAAATTCTGGGCATGCAATGTTATTCTGTTTCCAAAGATTAAACGTGGCTACTTTGCTGGCGTAGTTTTGGAAATGTTTTACGCTGTTTAGAATAACCGCATTTTTGTTAGCTTGTTGTTCTGCCTTTGCTATATTTCTAAGGTGGCGTTTGTTCGCTCGTTCAGGGTTAAGTCTAACGTAAATCACGTCGGCCGTTGCAATATCGCTCACCGTTTTTAAGTTACTATTTATTAAGCCTTCTTGCTCTTTTACCCTGGGTTTTTCTAAAGCATCACATGAGCGATATTTGCGCTTGTGCCAAATGCTGGAGTTTTGTTTGCGGCCAATAAAAGAAATTGTAGTCATTTAAAGCCTTTTAACTGAAATAAATTGAGTAACTACCAAGCCTAGTGCTAAAGGCAAGGATGCTGCTACAAAAATAGGTAACCCTGCAATTGCTAATACCCCCATTAAAACATCGAGCAAGGTGGTTAAGGCTAACGCGGTGGCTAGGCCTTTAAATACAACATCACCCACTGTTTTTTGCCTAAATGAAGTAAAGCTAAATATTAACGCTAGGTTAAGCATGAGTAAAATTTCTAACGGGAATAAAACTCTTTGCCACCATTCAAGCGCATCGCTATTGTTTAAGGTATCTTCTTGTTGCGAAAAATAAACTCGTTTGCTGAGTTGCGGTAAAGACAATGCATCTGTATTCCCACCAATTTGTTTAACAACTTCGGGTGTTAAGTTTGGGGTTTCAAAAGGTATTTGCTCTTTAAAATAGGTGTTTCTTTGTGCACCAAAATTAACTAAGTCTATAGTAGCATCTGTTAACTGCCATGCATTGTTATCTGCGTTCGCACGTGTAGCTTGGGTAACAGAAGCAATGCCTTGGTTGCTAAATGAGAAAATGCTAGGTGAAATTAGCGAGCCATTTTTATGGTCTATAAGGTTTGTCGCAATAATATAGTCGCCCGATTTAAACCACTGTTGTTCTTGTGTGGGTAAAGCCCTACCGCGGAGCTCTGCTCTGGTTACTGTGGCGTTGTTACTCCAAGTAGGGGCAATCCATTCCCCCAACCAAAATAATGGCGCGCTGATCGCTATTATTGGTAAATACAGCTTTAGAATGAGTTTGGCTGCACTCGATGTCATCTGTTTAAAAATGACCAGTTCAGAGTTTTTGTTCAGTGAAGCGAAAGTAATGAGTGCCGCTAATGCAATGAGTAGCGGTGCAAACTCATACAATTCTAATGGTAAGGTGAATAGCTTGTATTGCAATGCATCTACAGCGGTATAATTGCCAGTTACTCGTCGGCTGGTTTCATCGGCTATACCTAAAATAAGTAATAAGCCTGCTAAAGACCCAAACACAATAAGGGTGGTTACTAAGGCTTTGCGAAATAGAAATCTAAATAAAAGGTGCTGGGTCATTGTTTTTTTTGCCTTAAAAATAAAAACCAACCACTTGCAATAGCTATGCAATGTAGCCACCAACCGTGAGCCCATAGAGGTATTTTAGAGTAAGCAACGCTCGCGTTTATGGTTTTAAATACATAGCTGTAAAGCACATACAAGGCTATTCCTAAAGCAATAGCGCCTATTTTGGCTTGCCGGGGCTTAACTTTTGTTAAGCCTACCCCCCATATGCATAACACTGGAATCGTTAATGGGTAAAAAATACGCCAGAGCACTTCACTTAAATGCCATTGGCTAGTCTTCTTGGACAGGTTAGCGGTGCTCATGGTAGAGAGTTTATTGTTGGTGTAGGTATCTATAGCTAGGGGTATGCCTATACTGTACGAATCAAAGCTGTAGTCCGAGCCACCGCTGTTGTTTTTTTGGTAAAGCTGCCCATTTTCAAATTGCAAATATTGTGTGTTGCCAGCTTCGGCTTGGCTAATTTTGAGTGTTTTTGCATTAATAATAGTGGTGTTGTTTTCTTCGTGTTGAATTAAGTAAATGTCGAGTAGTTTACCAAGCTCGGGGAAGCTGCCACTGGCATATAAAGTGCCCATGTTGTTCGGCAAGCTGAAAAAATCGCCAGGCTCTACTAAATCGGTAATAGGGCGGTTTTTTTGATCAATGGCGTATTGTTCAAACTTCAAAGCAAATGTAGGAGTAATATATAAGGTTAGCACCCACATGACCAATGTGAGCGGCAGGGCTGTTGTAATGAGCAGCCTTTGTGCCAACTTACTATCTGAAATGCCTGCGGCATTAAAAACAGTTCGTTCAGAATCTTGCGAAAACCTATTTTGCGATATTAACAACGCCAATAAATAAGCAGGCGGAAGTAGCTCGGGCAGTAAAACAGGTATGGTTAAGCCTATAACTTTATATATGGCCTGCTGTTCAAATAAACCAGCTATAACTTGTTGAACCGTATCTGAAAGTTCAGCGGTTGTTAGCAGCGCAACCAGCACTAGTGTTATAAATAAGAATGGCTTAAGTGTTTCGGTGAATATATAGCGGAATATCACGAAGAAGGCTCTTCAAGAACAAGTTAGGATTAGCATAGCACTTTTCAGATAAATTCGATTTAGCTAAACAGTAAATTAAAAGCCAACTCTTTGCTTGTTTAGCGCTAAGTTGGCTTTTTGGCTTAGTCTTTTTTAATAGCTAAGCGAATTAAAGCAATAAATAAGGCAAAGAACCCGGCTAAAACGGTTGCCGCAATAGCGATGAGTTTACGGTTTGGCTTTTCAGCAGAAGCAGGTGTAAGTGCTTTAACGCTAGGTTGCACGTAGCTAATATTGGCTGTATCTAAAGAAAAAGCCTTCAAGGTTGAAATCTGACCTTTAATGCTGCTAGGGCTAATGGTCGTTACCATGTTTGATCCATCTTCTTTAGACTCTTTATGTAAGTCAGCCAAAACAATTGGGCTTGCTTGCAATACTGCTAACTCAGCTTTGAGTACTCTAGTGCCTTTTAAAAAGTCTTCTTCTTTTTCTGGCTGTTCATTTAAAAGTTGAACATTGCCATTACCGTGGACTAAAGCGCTCCACGATGTTGGTTCTTGAATATTTAATTCAGTCGCAATAGCCAAAGCGGCTTTTAGTCGTTCTATTTCTTGCTCACGCGTAGCTTCAGCTGTGCCGGTTAATTCATTCAGAGTATTTTCTAGCAATGCAATATTAATATCGCGCTGGCCGTTTATGTCGTTGGCGAAATCGCTGGTTGTTTTATTGCTGGCCAGTTTTAATAGCTCGTTCATCCATTTTTCAGTCTGCGCAGGCTGGCTTGACAATATACTGAATGAAATTTCATCAAATTCGGCTTCTAAGCCTTCAACTTCCTCAATAAAGTTATAAGTGGCAGGAGCAATACGAATACTGTTTGCAATGTTAGAAACTTTGGTAAATCGTTGTTCAGCTGAAATTGACTCACCTAAATCGTTTTCTAAAGCACCAATTGATTCTAATGCCTGTTCAACTAACTCTCGTGATTGAAGATTTTTTAAAAATTCACCAAGAACAGCTTGGCGACTTAAGGTGATTAAATTTTGAGCTAATAAAGGTTGAATATGCTTAGTACTAGGTTTTTCAAAAACAACTTCAATCCGATATTGTTTTGGTTGCATTAGTGCGAAAACAACGCCTAATACAGCCCCTAAAAAGGTTATTCCGCATATGAGCTTCCATTGTGCTAATAAGTTGCGGATTAGTTCGCCTAAATCTATTTCATCTGAGTGCGATTCTGGGCGTAAGTGGGCTAAATCTTGCTGAGACATTTAATATACTTCACTGTAATTTAAAAGGCGTAAGATAACATAATGTAAGTTTTTAAGAAAAGGACTCTCTTCAAAATTGAAACATAGCAAAAAGGGGGTACTTGAAATGCACGAAATTTGCCTCATTCAGTGTTAGAGCTTGCGACGATTGTGTAAACTCAACTATATTATTGACGCACCTTAATTTAGAAGAAAACCCTAAAGGACTCCTAAATGGAACTGACTTGCTTTAAAGCGTACGACATTCGCGGCCAGCTTGGTACTGAGTTAAACACCGACATTGCTTACCGCATTGGTCGTGCATTTGCGACTTTCTTAAAGCCGAAAAAGGTAGTAGTAGGGTGGGATGTTCGTGAAACATCGCCCGAGCTTAAAGATGCGTTCGCGCAAGGTGTACTCGATTTCGGTGCAAATGTAGTCGATTTAGGCATGTGTGGTACAGAAGAGGTCTACTTTGGCACTAAATTCCTGAATGCCGAAGGCGGTTGTATGGTCACGGCCAGCCATAACCCTATTAATTACAATGGCATGAAAATGGTGCGCGAAGATGCGAAGCCCATTTCGGCCGATACTGGCTTGGCCGATATTAAAGCCATGGCTGAGAGCGAGACCTATTCCGAAAAAGCTGAGCAGCCGGGCGAGCTAACAGTTATCGATAACCGAGCGGCTTATGTAGATCATTTAATGACCTATCTTGATGTATCAGGCCTAAAGCCTATGAAATTGGTGGTAAACGCTGGTAATGGTGCCGCTGGCCCCACGTTAGATGCGATAGAAGCGGCATTGAAGGCTAAAGGCGCTCCGATAGAGTTTGTTAAGGTAAATCACGAGCCTAACGCGGCCTTTCCAAATGGCATTCCTAACCCGTTATTGCATGAGCAGCAGCCAGTTACTGGTAAAGCGGTTAAAGAGCACAATGCCGACATGGGAATAGCCTGGGATGGCGATTTTGATCGTTGCTTCTTTTGGGATGAAGAGGCCAACTTTATCGAAGGCTATTATATTGTAGGGCTGTTGGCTGAAGCCTTCTTAGTGCAAAAGCCTGGTGCTAAAATCGTCTACGACCCTCGGTTAACCTGGAATACGGTAGAGATTGTAGAAGGGGCCGGCGGTGAAGCCATTCAATCGGTTTCGGGTCATGCCTTTATTAAAGAACGTATGCGCAAAGAAGATGCTGTATACGGCGGCGAAATGAGCGCGCACCATTACTTTAAAGATTTCGCCTACGCCGATAGCGGTATGATTCCTTGGTTGCTTATTATTGATTTACTCAGTCGCAAGCAAACTACCTTAAAGGCTTTAGTCGAAGAGCGCATGGCCAAATTCCCAAGCCCTGGTGAAATTAATAGCAAAGTAGCCGATGCCGATGAAGCAATGAGCCGAGTAGAAAGCGAATATAAAGAAGGTGCTATTAGCGTTGAAAAGGTAGACGGGCTTTCTGTTGAATTTGCCGATTGGCGCTTTAATTTACGTAAATCAAATACCGAACCCGTCATTCGGTTAAACGTAGAAACCCGCGGTGATCGCGATTTAATGGATGAGAAAACGCAAGAACTGTTGGCACTCATTCGCCAATAAATTGCTTTGTTATGTAAAAAGAAGATTAAAGCCGCTCATGAGCGGCTTTTTTTTTGTGAGCGCATTCGCAGTAATAAGGTTGCACCGTTGACGCGCAGCCTCACACTGTCAGAATGACCGCTACTTATAGGTTACCAAGGATAGGTAATTAAATGGACAGTGATATGTCGTTCGATTTGCAGCCAAAGTTTGGCAACGAAGCCGCTGCTAAGAATCCTAAAAAACCCGCGTTATTTCCTTTGTCTTTCATTGCTTACCGGCAATTACCTCATAACATTCAACAGCATTATAGAGCCGATAGTTTGCCGCTGTGTAAAGTTGAAAAGCACCAATTGGATGCATTTCGTAGTAACCCTTTATTAGATGTTTGGGTCAAATCGGGTCGAGTATGGGTTATAGAGACAAATTTTCCACATAGGCTTGCATCGGAATCAATTGCTCTTATTCCTTTGTATGCTATTCAGCAGACTAAAGATGAGGCTCTGGATGCTTATGTGTCTTCCGAAAGAACTAATAGCTTTGCTAATAAAATTGCCCAAAACTGGGGTCGTGAAAAAGTTCGCAGTACCGATATTCATGCTTTCACTCAATCATGCACCGTACCTCAAATTTCGATAGCTAATCGTGGCACTTCAGTGTTAGCCAAAGGTGGAATGCACGTCAGTGCCAATATTAAAGATTACTCTTGGCAAGAAGGTGATACCCCAAGTTCTGTAGCTATGGAAACTCGCGGCCACCAAGATGCTCGTGGGTTATTTGGCTTCGATACTTATTATTCAGATAAAAATCTACCCAAGGCGGGTAATTCTGTGCGCATTCAGCATGGCTGGAAAATAAACTTGCACGGTCATGCTCAAAACACCAAGTTCGTAAAGCTATCATGGCAAGGCCCGAGCTCTGGGAACCATAGTTTTGTGTTTGAAGGCACCAATAAAGAAGATTTAGTTAGTTGGCAGTTAGATGTGGCGCTATTACCAGGTGATTACACCCTAACCGCTCAAGCAGGCGAAACCGTTACTACCCAAAAAATAAAAGTAATGGGCGTTAAAACGCTACAGTTCGGGTTGTTTTTTGATGGAACAGGGAAGAACTACAACGCCGATAAGCATTGTGAAACAGATGAATTTGAGCCTTCGAATATTGCGAAGCTTTATGAGTGTTATAAACCTAGTATGTCTTCTGGGGTAGGGCGGCATTACATTGATGGAATAGGAACGGTCGATGTTGAAAACGAAGTTATGATCTGTCAAGACATAGCTCCAGGTTGGAGGGAGAAACTGGCTCAGGCATTTGGGTTGGGGATGAAAGCTCGAATGGAAGGGGCGTACGATCGTATCTCTCAATTTTTAGGTGAGGTTAAGGCGGGAGATAAAAATATATTAATCATTGATATATTTGGTTATAGCCGAGGAGCAGCTAGTGCTCGAGCATTCATTAATGATTTTAATAAAAGAAAAACTGAAGGTGAGTTACCCAGTGAATTTCAAAAATTAGAAAGTATTAACTTCCGATTTTTAGGATTGTTTGAAACCGTTGGTTCAGTAGGTATGCCTGGAGATGAATTCAACTGCCCGTATAATTTAAATTTAGATGTTGGCAGTGCCAATGCTGTGTTTCATTTGTGTGCTATGCATGAGCAGCGGGCTTACTTCCCCTTAAGCAGTATAAAATCGAAACCTGGTCAATTGACACCCCATAACTTTAAAGAAGAATACTTACCCGGTGCACATGCCGATATTGGGGGTGGTCAGGCGCTAGCAGAGCACCCAAAAACAGCCACCTTGTCTAGGTTTACTGTTATCTATTTAAACGGCAATCAAAAATCAAAGCTTAAAGCTGAGCAAAAAATAGAAGCCAAAATTGCTAAGGTGAAAGCAGCTTATGCTTCTTGGGGCGGTAATATTAACGTAAAGCGTAACGAGAAACTTAATGATAGCGGGAGTGCATTTAAAATTAATGTTGAAATAACCTTAGTGCGTGCCATTTATTCAAAACTCGAGCATTTATCATTGGCAAAAATGTATCAGCAAGCACAAAATCACTACTTACCCCTTCATGAACTCAATATTTTAGATTTGCATAGGCTTCGGCATGATGTGCCGGTTGAACTGGTTGAGCATGTTAACAATGCAAAGAAAGGTAATATTCAGTCTATGGATTGGCTGAAAACCAACCACATAGAATTGTCGCACCAACCTGATGCTCCTAAGGGAGATATTTTGCATGTTGATAAACCTGAACGAAATGCAGTGCATACAACTCCAATGGGCGTACGTGAGTTATTTTACAATTACAGCGAGAAAGCATTATGAAAAAGACTTTGTTGTTAACTCTACTGTTTTGTTTTTCAGTAACAGGGTGCTCAGCCAATCCGAAGTTTGAAAAGTATATATTTAACTTTAGTGCGGAAGAGGATGAACGCTTTTTTATAACGGACGCTATTTTTGACAGATCATTTGGTGCACCCGCTGGAGGAGTAGGGTGTTGTCTGGCGACAGGTGGTTCATCTTCAAGTTTAAGTGTGAGCTACTACCCGAGTTATGGAGAATTTACGTGGTACGACATGAAGTACAAGCAGTTTTACAGTGCTAAAGTACAATACCCAGATAATGTCCAGGAGATGGCAGCTAGTATGCCAAAGAAAGTTTGGTTGCATTCTCAAGAGGAGCCTGTAGAAGCCTATATTAACCTTATCACCAGTGTAACCAGTGATAACTGGGTCATTACTTGGCTTGCAAACGCAGGTGGCGGACCAAATATTAAAAAACGTGAACTCATCGAGCTTGGGCGTGCGCAGGGTATTCCGTTTGAAAGGGAACAGAAGTAGCCGTGTCGGTTTGAAGGGTTTTGGTTATTTGAATTTGAAGACGTTGGCAGCATGATAATTCGCAACCTGTGTTGAGGTTGAATCTTTTTGTGATGGGTTGATGCTTTTAAACAGATTTGTAGAAGTAGATCGTAATAGGGGCGTTTAGGTAGGGGTAGGGTGGTTTAATTAGGGTATTTTTTAGAATAATTGATGGCCTTTCAGCTGCGGGTTTTGATTATTGATACATATATACTCATCGTCTCTCCGCTGTGCTCCGAAGACTCCTACTATTATAGGCAATGATTTCCCCCATCTTTTGACCCTACCCGAAGCCCGCAGCTCACCACTCGCGGCTGCCCAAAGGGCACCGTTCTATCTTTTTAACCTTTTTGCGAAAAACCCCTTGACCTTCAGTCGGAAACCCTTAATATACGCCTCCCTGCTGCTGAGGCGGCAGGTGATCAACGCAGTTTGGTTGATTCTTTTAAGGTTCGTAAGTAGTTGATTTTAAAAGAAAAAACATAAAATAACGGTTGACACGATGAGCGGAATCATTAAGATACGCACCATCAAATGAACAAGCCCATAGCGCCTCTGTTCCGATCTTTAAAATAGCTAGAAGTAATTCGTGTGGGCGCTTGTGAGTCGAAAAAATATCGATCACAAGTGAACATACAGTATAGAAAAATCCAGTAAAT
>NZ_JAHKPH010000010.1:0-5557 GCF_018860385.1 Reinekea forsetii
AGCAGTGAAACGACGTATCGCCGATGGTAGTGTGGGGTTTCCCCATGTGAGAGTAGGTCATCGTCAAGCGCCAAACCTAAGAGCCCCGGTAGAGCAATCTACTGGGGTTTTTTTATGCCCGTTCACATGGGAAAACCCACTTTTTATAGGGGTTCCGGAACGCCGGACCGCCCCATATGAGAGTAGGGTGATGAGCGGTTGGCGAAGCCAAAGCGGGCTACCTTAACGGTAGGGCGCTAGTGAAGAACGCACTGAGCTACGCTCAAGGCCGGGCCATCGTCAAGTCTGCCCGCAGCCCGACCAAACCTAAGAGCTCCGGTAGAGCAATTTACTGGGGGTTTTTTATGCCCGTTCACATGGGAAAACCTGCAGAAAAGTTTGGGGCTGCTGGCTTCGGGCTGCGGGTAAGTTCAAAAGATTGAGTTCAGTGGCATGCTGTGCTGTGGTGGCTGTATGGTTGCCCTCGGTCGCGGTGAATACGTCCCTGTACGCTTAAGTTCGCCATCCATGGCTCACATACCCGAGGTCAACCACACTGCCACCACGGCTTGGGTCAGCCGAGGAATAGGGTATATCTATTGAATAACCTGTAGGAATCTTCGGAGCGCAGCGGAGAGATGATCTTTGAGCTGCAAGTTTATAGCTGCAAGCTGCAAGTGAATGAAAAACCGTTGGCAAAATTGTTAATTCGCATCGTCTTAAAACATCGCGTCTCCGCAGGCTCCGATCGCTCCAACGTAATAAAGAATACGAAAGTGGCAGCTTATAGAGCTTTGAGGGTGTGGGTGGGTTGAGCGGATATCTGAGCCATGGATGGCGAAGTTAAGCGGCGCAGGGATGCGCGAACAGCGACCGCTCAAGCCATCCACACCCTCAAGGCGACCACTGGCACTGAAAGCACCAAGCCGCAGTACCCAAAAGACGACCACTGGCACTGAAAGCACCAAGCCGCAGTACTCAAAAGACGACCACAGCCACCGAAAGCTCCAAGCCTCAGTAACCAAAAAGGCGACAGCGACCTTGAATGCCAAATTCATGGCAATTGCCGCGGGTGAGACATAATTTACTCGTGCTCATCCTCTTCTTGGTGGCTGCCTTCTAAGCGAGCGTTAAGGAACAGCATGGTTCTAACTACGTCTTCGCACAGGTTTGCGCTTAGGCCTTCAGTGTCCATTATCCAGCGGCGTTGATCGTCTACGTCAAAAGAGTCTAGGTGCTTGTAGAGGTCGTATTCGCTGATTATGTCGTAATCGCACTCTTTGTCGTAGGCTTCGAACAAAAGGTCGAAGCAATACTGGGCTAAAATAGGGTCATGACAGTAAATTTCGCCATCTTCGAAGTCTAAGTCCCATTCTTTTAGAATGTCGACAACGGTTTCGCCTTTGTCTATGACGTCCTGCATTGAAGGCGCGTCTATCGGTAGGTTTCCGGCTTCCCAATCTATTAGCCACTCAGGTTCTGGCTTTACTAGCACGCTTTTGTATTGGCCATCGGGTAGAGACCACGCAATCGCATAAGGGTAGCCGTGTTCAACATCGGTCACTTCGAAAGATACAAAAGAAGGGAAATTCATTCAGGCGATACTCTAAAAATAAAAGCGTATGGTCGCAAAAATAGGGATTGATATCCAGCGGCAAAGTGTCGAATTTAGGGTAAAGGTACATTCTGATAATACCTTAGGTAGCGTATAACTATGCTTTAACTATTTATATTGAACGGTGATTGCTTGTTTACTAATCTGTTTCTCGCCGAAAGGATGGCTTGCCAGGAAGGCGGCTAAAGTTAAATTTAATCAAAAGGAAAGTTGATATGAAAAAGCTAGCGTTAATGTTTGTTATTGTTCTCTCTGCTATCGCACCTAGTATGGTGTTTGCGGAAACTACAACAGCATCCAGTGCTGCGGAAGAGGTTGTATTGTTTGTTGATATTAATATCGACAGCGCCGAAAAGATCTCAGACCTTTTAAAGGGTATTGGGCTTAAAAAGGCGCAGGCTATTGTTGAGTATCGAGAAGCTAATGGTCCGTTTGAAACCATTGATGATCTTTTAAACGTTAAGGGTATTGGTCCGGCCACGTTAGAAAAAAATCGAGCGGCGATCAAGGTCAGCTAATCAGGGTGAATCAGTTTTAGAAAACAGAAGGACAGTATCGCCAAGGAAAGCAACCTTGAAGGATCAAGGTTAGTCAAAGGAATGACACTGGCAAGGATGCCACAAAAGCCCGGTTAACTAAGGATAGTTAACTGGGCTTTACTCGTTTATGCATGATAAAATTAGCGGTATATTTCAATTGCAACGAGAATTCGAATGTCTGATTCCAATGAACGCATCGCGCGCGATTTTTTCTCTAGAGACCCTGAAGAGCAACAAGATTTACTTCAAAACACGTGGTGCAATAAGTGCCAAGAAGTCGACTTAGGTATGGTTAATCCGGTTGAATATGAATTCATGGAGCGTATCTTCATTGATGGCGAGTGTGCAAAGTGTGGAGAAGTGACGACCACCGAAATCGTCTATGAAGACGAGAATGATCTAGGGAATGAATAATTTAGACATAGTCTTTGAAGACGAAGATCTCTTGGTGGTTGATAAACCGGCAGGGTTGCTTATGCATCCGTCTTGGCTCGATAAACGAGAAAAAGACACATTGGCCAGCCGAGTGAAAGCTTATCTAAAAGGTGCGAAAGTACACACGATACATCGGTTAGATAGGCCTACAAGTGGCTTGGTCGTTATTGCTAAAAAAGACAATGTCGCGAAATCACTCGCTGCACAATTCGCTGAACGAGGCGTTAAAAAAACCTATTGGGCAATCACCAGAGGTTTCACACCGGAACATTTTATTGTTAATCACGAGCTTACCGAAGAACTCGATAAAATCGCCGATAAACACGCCTCTAAAGAGCGAGAAGCGCAAACTGCAATAACCGATTTTAAACGTATTGGCATTTCAAACGTAAACATAAATGTTGGTCGTTACCCTCAAGGGCGCTATTCATTGGTGGAATGTTCACCTATAACCGGGCGAAAGCACCAAATTCGCCGCCATCTCAAGCATGAACGGTTCCCAATTATCGGCGATTCTAAGTATGGTTGTCGGCACAATAACCAAGCTGCGTCTGAGCACCTAAGTATGAATTCATTGGCATTACGAGCCGTAAGGATAGAGTTCATGCACCCTAGCACAGGGTTACCTTTATCACTTGAGGCCAATAAAAACAGCCAGTGGACCCAGTGGTTTGACAGATTGGGCTGGCAGTGATGTTCATTTAAGATTCCACTGATTAATAGTCTCTATTTAGCGGCACTTATTGAATCGGTAAATTGTTTCATGCACTCTTTGGCGCAATTAATGGCCATTCAAAAGCACGATAGAACCTAAACTTTGTTGTGATAGGCTGTTTGCTGATTATAAAAATTCGATTGAGGCAAAAATGGATATAGCAAATAAACATATAGTGATTACCGGTGCTGCACGTGGGTTAGGCTTTACAATGGCTGAGCACATCATGGCGAAAGGCGCAGTCGTATCGATTGTCGATATTGATCCGGAAGCGGTTGAACAGGCCGTTTCAAAGTTGTCAGAAAGTGGCAAAGCTTATGGTTATGTTGCCAATGTTGCCGATGAAGCGTCAGTTGAGTCTATGTTTGAATCAATGAAGCGCGATCATAAAGAAATTAATGGTCTAATTAACAACGCCGGCATTTTAAGAGACGGGTTACTCGTTAAACAACGAGATGGGCAGCTGACAAAAATGCCTCTGTCTCAGTGGCAATCGGTAATCGATGTAAACCTGACCGGTGTTTTCTTGTGTGGTCGTGAAGCTGCCGCTTGGATGCTAGAAACCGAAACTAAAGGTGTGATCATAAATATCAGCTCAATCGCCAAAGCCGGCAATATTGGTCAAACCAATTATAGTGCTGCCAAGGCCGGTGTAACTGCAATGAGTGTCACCTGGGCAAAAGAATTAGCTCGTTATGGTATTCGCGTTGCAGATATTGCTCCAGGATTTATTGCAACCGAAATGACCAACGCTATGAAACCTGAAGCCAAAGAACGTGTTGGTAAAATGGTTCCGTTGGGCGATTGGGGTCAACCTGTCCATATTGCACAAGGCGCTGTATTTATTCTCGAAAACGACTACTACTCTGGCCGGACCTTAGAAATAGATGCCGCTTTACGCTTGTAGCCGATAAACGAACTAAAACAAAAGTAAGGATAATTTATGACTGACGTGGTGATTGTTGCAGCAAAACGAACTGCAATGGGCGGTTTTCAAGGCGTATTTAAAGATGTCGCCGCGACCGATTTAGGCGCAGCTGCCATTCAAGGTTGTTTATCTGAAGTAGAGCAAGCTAAAGACGCTATAGAAGAAGTCTATATGGGTTGCGTATTACCGGCTGGTCTTAAGCAGGCTCCAGCGCGTCAAGCTGCCTTAGGGGCGGGCTTAGATAAGGGCGTGCCATGCTCAACCGTAAACAAGGTATGTGGCTCAGGCATGAAAACTGTCATGATGTTGGCAGACCAAATTAAAGCAGGCTCTGTTCAGGCTGGTATTGCTGGCGGTATGGAGTCTATGTCGAATGCGCCTTATTTGATGGACAAAGCTCGTGCCGGCATGCGTATGGGTCATCAATCTGTTTATGACCACATGTTTTTAGATGGTCTTGAAGATGCCTACGACGGAAAAGCCATGGGCAGCCACGCACAGCGTACCGCTGATGAGCGAAGTATTAGTCGTGAGCAAATGGATGATTTTGCGGTTGAAAGTTTAAATCGCGCAAATAACGCTATCAAAGAAGGCTATTTTGAAGCAGAAATTACACCGGTCACAGTTAAAAACCGACGTGGCGATGTCGTAGTTAGTGTTGATGAGCAGCCAGGGCAAGCTAAGCCAGAAAAAATCCCTAATTTACGGCCAGCATTTGCAAAAGAAGGCACTATTACCGCGGCAAATGCCAGTTCAATCAGTGATGGTGCAGCTGCGCTTGTGTTAGTGTCTGCTGAAAAAGCTGCTGAACTTGGCTTAAAGCCACTGGCTACTATCCGTAGCTATGCAAGCCACGCTCAGGCGCCAAGCGAATTCACCTGCGCACCTATTGGTGCAATGAAAAAGGCACTTGAAAAAGCGAGTTGGAATGCTTCAGATGTTGAATTAGCGGAAATTAATGAAGCTTTCGCCATGGTAACCATGCTGGGAATGCAAGATGTAGGCTTAGATCACGCAATTACCAATATCAATGGTGGCGCGACGGCCTTAGGTCACCCTCTAGGGTGTTCTGGAGCACGAATCATGGTGACATTACTGCACAATATGATCCGCCTAGGTAAGAACAAAGGCATGGCGGCTTTATGTATTGGCGGCGGTGAAGGTACGGCTATTTGTTTAGAGCGTAGCTAAAAAGGTAATGGGTATAAAAGTCTTTTAGATTTTTTTCAACCTTTAGGCTAAAAGCTTCAAGTTGCAAGTTTTAAGTCAAAAGAATGATATGGCCTTATGCATTAAGCCTTGTGATTTATTCCAAGGCTTTTATTTTACCCGCAGCCCGCAGCCCG
>NZ_JAHKPH010000010.1:5772-205390 GCF_018860385.1 Reinekea forsetii
CCCGCAGCCCGCAGCCCGAAAAAAAACTAACCCCTCTCATACAATTGTCCGATAGCTCTTTTTAAGCCACGCTGTACTATTGCTAATATACAAAAATGATAACAGGAGAGCGGTGTGGCTAACCATATGATGGATTTTCCGTTAAATACAATTGATATTCTTAAAAGTGCAGCGTTGCGGTACCCTGAAAAAGAAGTGGTATCGGCCCTGCCAGACGGGAGCATGCACCGCTATACCTACGCTGATTCTTACAAACGAGCAGCTCAGGTGGCGAACTGTCTAAAATCTCTGAACGTTAAAAAGGGTGATCATGTTGCCACTTTAGCCGTCAATCACTACCGTCATTTCGAACTATATTATGGCATTTCGGGCATGGGCGGTGTGGTTCATACGCTTAACGCTCGTTTGTTTGTAGAGCAACTGGAATACATCATTAATCACGCAGAAGACTCTTATCTCTTTATTGATCCTGAGTTTTTACCTCAGATTGAAGCGCTGGCGGGGAAGATTCCGACGGTTCGAGGTGTAATTATCTTATGTGATGAAGATAAAATGCCTGAGTCTTCCGTCTTTAAACTTCAAAATTATGAAACCCTAATCAAAGCTCAATCTGAAACCTATGATTGGCCTCGTTTAGACAGTAAGCACCCATGTGGGCTTTGCTATACCAGTGGAACAACAGGCAACCCGAAAGGCGTCATGTATGAGCAGGGTTCAACTGTTTTACACGCTATGATGGGTGGCGGCAGTCACTTTTTGAATTTCGATGAGTGGACTGTGGCCATGCCTATCGTGCCTATGTATCACGTAGTAGCCTGGGGGATTCCATTTTCTGCGCCGCTTTATGGTGCAAAACTAGTGTTACCAGGTTGTGCATTGTCGGGCGAAAATATTCATCGTTTAATTGAAGAAGAGCAGGTGAATAAATCTTATGCTGTGCCCACCGTTTGGTTGACACTGCATAACTATTTGCAAGCTACAGGTAAAACGATTGAAAGTTTAAAGCTTGTTGGCGTTGGTGGTGCGGCATCTCCAAAAGCGTTGGTTAAAACCTTTGCTGAAAAATACGATGTGTATTGGATGGGTATTTGGGGAATGACAGAAACAAGCCCACTGGCAACTGGAGCTATTTTAACACCTGAGATGTCCGATCTATCTGCAGAGGAGTGCTATGAATTGCAATCTTCGGCAGGGAAACCCATTTTCGGTGTTGAAATAGAAATATTTGATGCCGATGGTAATCCATTACCACACGATGGGGTTACTCGTGGTGATTTACGTGTACGTGGCCCTTGGGTACTTAGCTCGTATTACAAGAGTGAAGGCAGTAATAGCTTCGTAGATGGTTGGTTTGAAACAGGCGATGTCGCGGTTATTAACCCAGAAGGTTATCTACGTGTCGTCGACCGAAGTAAAGACGTCATTAAATCGGGCGGCGAATGGATTAGCTCCGTTGAACTCGAAAACGCCGCATTAAACTACCCAGCCGTAAACGAGGCGTGTGTCATTGGTGCGGCACATGAAAAGTGGGATGAACGGCCCATTATGTTGGTCACGCTACGCGAGGGTGAAGATTATAATGAAGATGATCTGAAACGCGTATTGACGGAAAAAGTTGCAAAATGGTGGCTGCCCGATGCGATCATTGTGGTGGATGAATTACCGCATACCGGTACAGGTAAGCTTAAGAAAGTCGATATTAGAAAGGAATATCGTCAATATTTGCTTGAAAACTACAGCTAAAAACAACAATCTAGTAGGTTCTTTCGAGCCTACTTAGTATTTATGTTTAATTTAGCGTTTATTACGTTCATTTCCTTGCTTTACATTGCGATTCTTTTTGGGATCGCATTGCTAGGCGACAAATACCCGATTGCAGATCGTTGGCACTCTTGGGTGTACGGTCTTTCTTTAACTATTTTTTGTACCAGTTGGACTTTCTACGGTGCAACTTTGCAGTTTTCAGAAGCCGGTTGGTTTTTTTCCCCCTCTCATATTGGCACAATTTTATTGTTTGCGTTTGGCATGGCCTTTTGGCGCAAATTAATTCGAGTAGCCAAACAAGAAAACGTTACAACAATTTCAGATTTTATCGCCAGTCGATATGGCCATAGCCGTATGGTGTCGATGTTAGCTGCCACCATTTGTTTAATCGGAATCATTCCTTATGTTTCGTTGCAGTTAAAAGCGGTATCAACGAGTTTTAATTTAGTAACCGGAATCGATTTTCAAACCGACTCTTGGTTAAGTGATTCTGCCATCATCGTTTCTATTGCCATGGGTGGTTTTGCCATTCTATTTGGTACTCGGCATTTAGATACGTCTGAACATCATCCCGGCATGATGCTCGCCATCGCATTCGAATCGATTGTGAAACTGGTTGCCTTTATCGTTGTGGCCTATTGGGCCGTTAGCCAAGTAGGTGGAGGTTTTGGTCAAGTATGGGACGATTGGCAAAACGCGCCAGAAACCGCCATTATGCGCAGCAGTTTCGATCAGTCTTATGTTTACATGACTCAAGTGTTATTGGGCGTTTTTGGTATTTTTGTCTTACCTAGACAATTTCATGTAGCCGTCGTTGAATACCGAAACGATCAAGACATTAAACGCGCCCGGTGGTTGTTTCCTGTATATCTACTTGCTATCAACTTTTTGATTGCCCCTTTGACTATTGTCGGCTTAAAGCATTTTTCCTCTAATGCCATAGACTTAGAATATTTAATTCTAAAATTACCGCTTTCGCTGGGTCGCAGTGATATGGCTGTACTCGCTTTTATTGGTGGTTTATCCGCGGCTACTTCCATGGTTATTGTTGCCACGGTTGCGTTGAGCACAATGTTATCGAATGAAATCCTGTTACCACTTTTGATCCGTATGGGCTGGTGGAACGCCGATTCAAAAAATATTGGTTGGCGTGTTTTACAGTTACGACGCATTGGTATTATGATCATTGTTGTTGCGGCGTTTTTTTATTACCGCCTGATAGTTGCCTTTGAAGGTTTAGTGTCAATTGGGCTTATCTCATTCGCTGCTGCTTCGCAATTTGTACCTGCACTCGTTTTAGGGTTGTTCTGGTCGGGTGTGAACCGTAATGGTGCTATCTGGGGCTTGAGCATCGGGTTTTTAACTTGGTTCTATACGATGCTGTTACCCTTGTTTGCGCGCGCGGGGATATTATCGTTTGAATTCAGTGAGTGGTTTTTTAGTTTAAATTTATTAAACCCTCATGCTTTGTTTGGGCTAACTGGTTTAGATCCGGTTGTTCATGGATTAGCATGGAGCTTAGCGCTCAATACCATCGCACTACTTTTAGGTTCAGCCTATGGCAAGGAATCGTTAAAAGACCGTATACAAGCGTCTCGCTTTGTTCACTCTACCCACACCAAAACCAGTAACTTTTCTGATCGGCACATCACCATTGGTGATTTGCATTTGTTGATAGGGAAATTTGTAACCAAAGAAAAACAACACAGCTTATTCGAAAGTTATGTGAACCCTTTAAACGGTCGACTGCTATCAGATGATGTCGCAGATCCTGAATTTTTACATTCAGCGGAACGTATGCTGACTTCAGTATTAGGTGCTCCAGCTTCTCGATTACTCTTCGAAAAAATTGAGCAAAAGGAAGGGCAGAACTGGCGTGATGTCACCAGTATTGTTGATGAAGCCTCCCAGGTTTTAAAATTTAATAGAGACTTATTGAACTCAGCGCTGCAGTCAATAAACCAAGGGATTAGCATTGTAGATCGCGATCTAAATATTGTGGCGTGGAACCAAACTTACCAGCGTATGTTCACTTACCCAGATGATATTTTGGCGGTCGGTCGGCCAGTGCAAGATTTATTAAATCACAATGCTTTTATAGGGGAGTGCGGTGAAGGTGACCCAGATTTGCTGGTGCAAAAGCGACTCAACCATCTTATGTCTGGTACTCCATATAAATATGAGCGAAAAAGATTAGACGGGTCTTATCTAGAAATTGAAGGCCGGCCAATGGATGAAGGTGGCTACATCACAGTTTATACAGATGTTACCGCTCGTCGGCTTATCGAAGATCAGTTAAGGCGCAGTAATGAATACTTAGAAGAAACAGTGAATCGAAGAACTGAAGCTTTGCAGGCTTCTAATAAAGAGCTGGAAAAGGCAAACCGCAATAAAACTCGGTTCTTAGCTGCAGCCGGACACGATTTGGTTCAACCCTTGAATTCGGCCGCATTATTTGCGGCCAGCTTACAATCTAAGTTGCAGCGGGTGGATTCTTCGGGCCAGCTGGTGGCCTTGTCAGAACAAATCGAGCAGTCATTACATTCGGCTGAAAATCTGTTGAATGAATTGTTAGAAATTTCAAAGCTAGACTCGGATGTTATCAAACCCAGCATCACTACTATTCCGTTATCGGATCTTCAGCACTCACTGGTGGCTGATTTTAGCTTGATCGCAAAGTCGAAGAAAGTTGAATTGACGATTGTGCCCAGCTCTTTGTTTATAAAATCAGATGTCCGATTACTCAGACGTATTTTGCAGAACCTACTCAGTAATGCCATTAACTACAGCCATGGTGGCCGAGTTGTCATGGGGGTTCGTCGCAAAAAGGACGAATGTAGAATTGATATTATTGATACGGGTCCTGGTTTGAATGAATATCAGACCCGAGCTATCTTTGATGAATTTTATAGGGTGGCTGAAATTGCCTCAGATGAAAAAGGTTTAGGGCTAGGGTTAGCGATTGTTAAGCGAATGGCTGATTTATTGGGGCATAGAATTGAATTGGAATCAGTTCCTGGCAAAGGCAGTCGCTTTAGCGTTGTTGTGCCTGTCACTCAAGCGGTATCAGTGGCCGTTTCCCAGCCTAGCGTTGAGGAGTCTACGGTCAAAGAAGCTAGGATATTGTGCTTAGATAATGAACAACTCATTGTTGAGGGCATGAAAAGTTTGGTCAGCGAGTGGGGCTACGATGTAGACGCTGCGATGAATGAAGCAGAAGCAAATAAGCTGATTGCTATGAATAAGCCAGACTTGGTGGTGATTGATTATCATCTCGACCATGGCGAAACCGGCTTAAATGTACTCGATCGCTGGAATCAAAGTTGGTTTAGGAATATTCCGGCAATTGTAATAACTGCCGACTACACAGAAGAAGTGCGTCAAGCCACCAAAGCTCGAGGATACCAGCTGCTTAAGAAGCCTGTAAGACCAATGCAGCTCAAAGCTTTAATCGCATCAGTGCTTAAAAATTAGAGAAAAGCATTAAATATCAGTGGCTTGCGTGAAATAATTTAGAAAGATTATAGACTATCAAAGCAAGCCCTATTACAATGCACCTCGTTCTAACTCAGAACATCTCTGCGCGCCCGTAGCTCAGCTGGATAGAGTAGGTGGCTTCGAACCACTTGGTCGGGAGTTCGAATCTCTCCGGGCGCGCCATTTTACGATGCATCTCTTTTCTGATTTCTGCCTCTTAATGCAAATTAACGAACTCAACCAAGATCGCCCGGTGAGATTGTTTTGCAAAGCAAATCTAGCAAACGCAGTTTGCGTACGAACGATAAGAGTTCGACCCGAAGGGCCGCGAAGCGCATCTCTCCGGGCGCGCCATTTTACAATGCATCTCTTTTCTGATTTCTGCCTCTTAATGCAAATTAACGAACTCAACCAAGATCGCCCGGTGAGATTGTTTTGCAAAGCAAATCTAGCAAACGCAGTTTGCGTACGAACGATAAGAGTTCGACCCGAAGGGCCGCGAAGCGCATCTCTCCGGGCGCGCCATTTTACGATACATCTCTTTTCTGATTTCTGCCTCTTAATGCAAATTAACGAACTCAACCAAGATCGCCCGGTGAGATTGTTTTGCAAAGCAAATCTAGCAAACGCAGTTTGAGTACGAACGATAAGAGTTCGACCCGAAGGGCCGCGAAGCGCATCTCTTCTGTTAAGGCAATCTGTTAATTTTTGTTCAGCGTCTACTTGACGTCAGTGCGGTGATAGTAATTTGAATGGTTGCTGTTCGCGCATCCAGGCGCCGCTAAACTTCGCCATCCATGGCTCAGATTCCCATTCAAATTTCTATCACCACCCTTACTTCTGTAGTGGCTTTTTATATAGTGTTAAAGACTAGAAGTACAACTCTCCTGTTGAGGTAACCTGTGTATTATTGTTCAGCCTGTGTGGTGATAGTAATTTGAATGTTCGCAATTCGCGCATCCAAGCGCCGCTAAACTTCGCCATCCATAGCTCTGACTCTCGCTCAAACTACTTTCAGCACCGCTTTTTATGCAGTACTTTCTAAAATTTGAAGCCGATTTTGAAGTTTGTTGATTATATTCTTAAGTATCGCTGTTTCCGATGGATTGTTGGAATCTGCGATCCCTCTGTTAGTGGTCTTGTCTCCATCTAGTAATGGAGACGTTTGTTCTTGGGAAGACGGGATCGAAGTTGAAATTATTGGTCCAATAGCCATTTCTTTATAATGAGTTAGTAGCATTCGCAGGGCGGCGTTCTCTTTTTCGTAATCGCTGGCTTTCTTTCTGTAGAGATCGATTGAGGTTTTTAAAATGTTTATATCCCTCTGAGTCCAATGAGCATTTTCCACATGATCTTTGTTTTGAATAGAAATGAGTGGTGCGACATTCTGCATCTTAATAAACCTTAAAATTGCCATTTCAGTATTAGCACCAGTTATAAACGGCTTTTACTTAACTTAACCTTAATTTGATTTATTAACGCTGACGGTCAGATAAATAGTAAACAATCGTAGCCGTATGGTTGTGAATGACTATAATGCCCGCCATGAAAAAACATGCTGTTCACCTTTTGTATGATCAACGCATTTCGCGATCCACTCGGCCATTTAAAGCCCGCGGTGCGGGCGTGCGCCGTTGTTTATTTTGCCGAATAGATGAGCAGTTTTGTATTTGTGCTTTGAAGCCTAAAGTGCCTGCAAACGCTGGGTTTTTATTGCTTTATTATGATGATGAAGTGCTCAAGCCTAGTAATACCGGACGTTTGATTGCTGATATTGTGAGCGATACATTCGCTTTTATATGGCAGCGCACGCAGGTTGAAGAGGGGTTGTTAGCGGTTTTGAACGAACCACAATGGCAGCCGCTGGTGGTGTTCCCGTCGGAATATGCGCAAGAAGGGCGAGCAATTGTTGAGTCTGCGCTTCAATTAGACCCTTCTAAGCGACCTTTGTTTATATTGCTTGATGGCAGTTGGCGAGAAGCTAAAAAGATGTTTCGTAATAGCCCTTATTTACAGAATTTCCCTGTTTTGTCGTTTAACTCCGATCAGCGTTCACGCTATTTGGTTCGCAAAGCCATTCATGAGCATCACTTAGCTACAGCGGAAGTCGCGGCGATGGCTCTTAATTGGGTTGGTGAACACCGTTGCTCTCACGTGCTTGATGCTTGGTTTGATGTCTTTAGCTTTCAATATCAAAAGGGCGTCAAAAACACCAATTTAGGTGATGAGACATCGTTAGCTAGGCTTGCTGCATTAGTTGATGCAGGTGGTCAGGTTCCTTAATTTTACAAAATTTGCCTTTTTGCTTCTAAATTACGCATGAACAGTGATTTAGAGCATTGCATTATTGAAATAAGGTAGGATAATGCGCCCCCTGTTTATTGATCCTATCTGGTTTTCCTAAGTTTTCTAACAAATTAAGAATACTTAGGAAAATAGATAATGAGTGAGAAACCCAATGAAAGCATTTTTGATGCTCATCGCTAGTGTTCTTTTACCTTCCATAGCCGCAGCCAGTGGCTCAAGTGGTGGTGAAAGTTTAGATTTAACCCATTCTTTTTATGGATACGCAGCAATAGCTATATTTGTTGTTGCTTATATATTCGTCATTTTTGAAGAACAGCTGCACCTACCTAAATCAAAGCCTGTTATCGTATCGGCCGGAGCTATTTGGGTTCTCATTGCGATTGCTTATGCAACCAACAATATTCCGCATGCCGTTGAAGAAGGAATACGACACAACTTTCTAGAGTATGCTGAATTATTTTTCTTTTTGTTAGTGGCTATGACTTACATTAACGCGATGATGGAGCGTGGTGTTTTCGAAGCTTTGCGTAACTGGCTCATTGAAAAAGGCTTCAGCTATCGTCAGCTGTTTTGGATCACCGGTATTTTGGCATTCTTTATTTCACCGGTAGCCGATAACTTAACCACAGCCTTAATTATGTGTGCTGTGGTGTTAACGGTGGGTAAAAATAACGCGAAATTTGTATCAATGGCTTGTATCAATATCGTGGTAGCTTCAAATGCGGGAGGTGCGTTCAGCCCATTTGGCGACATTACAACATTAATGGTATGGCAAAAGGGTAACGTTCAGTTTATCCAGTTCTTCGCGTTATTTGTTCCTTCAGTGGTTAACTTTGTTATCCCTGCGGCTATTATGCATTTTGCTTTGCCTGCAGGCACGCCAGGTAAAGCGGCTACTTTGAAATATGCATCGGGTCGAATTATGAAACCCGGTGGCTTGCTCATTATTGTTTCATTCATTCTAACCATTGCTACTGCTGTGAGCTTCCACAATTTCTTAGGTTTGCCACCTGTTTACGGCATGATGCTTGGTTTGGGTTATTTGAAATTGTTAGGTTACTACTTAAGCCGTCGTTCTCGTTCATGGCAGCGCCGTGCCGAAAACCCTCCAGGTAATGCGGTAGACCCTTATGAATTCGACGTTTTCTCTAAAATTGCTCAGTCAGAGTGGGATACTTTGTTCTTCTTCTACGGGGTTATTCTGTCGGTGGGTGGTTTAGGCTTTATCGGTTATTTGGCCATGGCTTCAGAGTTGGTTTATATAGATTTAGGCCCAACTACAGCCAACATTTTAGTAGGTTTTGCCTCGGCCATTATCGATAACATTCCGGTAATGTTTGCGGTACTGACTATGCAGCCAGATATGGATCTAACTCAGTGGTTATTAGTGACATTAACTGCGGGTGTCGGTGGCAGTATGTTGTCTATTGGTTCAGCTGCGGGTGTTGCCTTGATGGGGCAAGCTCGTGGTAAGTACACCTTCTTTGGTCACTTAAAATGGTCGCCAGTGATTATGCTAGGCTACTTTGCGTCTATTTGGGTGCATTTGTTGCTAAACGCATAGGCACAGTTTAGCGCTTCACTATTAGAAAAATTCAACTCCCGTTTTTACGGGAGTTTTTAGTTAAAGGAAAAGAAAAATGCCAAGAGCGCCGGAAATAAAAAGTGGTCAAGTGATTGAAGTTGACAGTAACCAATACGTCGTAAAGTCTATTACGGTCAGTAGTCCTTCGGCACGTGGTGCAGCGACCTTGTACAAAATGATCGTAAATGAAATTAAATCCGGCCGTAAGCGAGATATGACGTTTAAAGGTGACGATGTTATTAACCTGGCCGACTACCGTAACTGTACTGTTTCTTATCTTTATGCCGATGGTGACATGCATACCTTTATGGACACCGAAGACTATAGTCAGCATACGCTTTCAGCTGATGAGCTGGGAGATCAATTGCCTTGGTTAAGTGAAGGGCTTGGCGGAATTATGGGGATGATGGTCAATGAAGTCATGGTTGCCATTGTTTTGCCACAATCTATCGAGTTGAAAATAGTGGAGTGTTCGCCTGGTATCAAGGGAGCCTCGGCTAGTGCGAGAACCAAACCGGCTACCCTTGAAGGGGGAGTCGTTGTTCAAGTTCCGGAATACATCGACGTAGGCGAAGTAATCAAAGTAAACACAGAGACACAAAAATTTATGTCTCGTGCTAAGTCTTAATTCGACCTTATCTTAAAAGCTTTGCTTTGGGCTTTTGGGCGTAAAACTGAAACATTCCAGCAAATGTGTCGGGATGTTTCTTTTCATATTGTTGCCAGCAGTCTAGGTCAACTAACCGTTTATCTTCGGGGTAGTCGGCTAAGTAGTCTCTTTTTACTTGCTCTGGCAGTATAAAACCAAGAAAGCTAAGGTGCGCTTTATTGATCATTTGTTTTAGTTCCTGCGGCTCATATTGGTGTTCTTGTACATGAAACAATAAGTCACGGCAGCCGCTGAGCGAGTAAAAATCTTGGCTGTTCAGGATTCCTTTAAAATCATAAGGCATGTTGCCTTCTAAAATAGCCTGGCGCATGGTTCTTATGCCAGAAGCGCTGATAGGTAAATCATATCGCTGAATTAAATCGCGCATTTGACGCACAATTTCACGTGCTTCAAAGCTGTAAAGCCCTAATTTAATTAAGCCATTAGGTTTTAAAATAGTTAACAGTTTTTCTAAACCCGCTTCGGGTTTATCCATGTGATGTAGAACCCCTGAGCACTCAATGACATGGAATTCTTCATCGAGTCCGTCGAGATTGAGAATGTCTGCGCATAAAAAGCGTATGTTTTTAATATCGTATTTCTCAGCCATTCGTTTAGCGTAAGCTAGGCTTTGACGGCTTAGGTCAATTGCAACTACCTCTACATTTCTAAAATACCGCGCAACCCTAAGTGCATGCCTTCCGGTTCCGGCACCTGCAACCAGCACTTTAACCGTGCCCATGTTAAAAAAATCGGGTGCTCTAAATCCAGCTAATTCTGATTCTAATGCACGTCCGTAATTAGTCGGCGTGTTGTAGCCTAAATGAAGCCATCTAGGGTAAGGGTTTTCTTCATATTGTTGCTTAACATTTTTAGATACTTCGTCGGCAATTGGACTAATTTGATCAATACTCTGTGCGATTTTAGATTCGATATGCCGATTTAATATGGCGTTTTGAATAAGCGTACGGCTGTACTTGGGCCAATTTAGTAGAGGAACATCCACTGTTTTTTGGATGCTTTTTAAGCTAGAAAGAGGTTCATACATGGCGTATAAGCTCAGCAGATGCGCAAAATCAATTCCTTTGGTAGGGGATTGCAAGGTCGCCTCTATTAAATCTTGCAGAGTTTCTAAGATTTCGCCTTCTTCTTTATCATACATAAACACATGTTCGTTATGTTCAGCGTTCAGTGCTATGTGCGTCGCTAGAGTGAGTAAAGCCTCATCGCTATAGTGAGAAGAAATACTCATTAGTAAGGTTTGCTTTCGTAGCAGAATGATAAACAGTTCTAACTCATTGTTGGTAAAGTAGAGCTTTTCGAGTGCAAGTAATAATAGCTCGTCCTTTACTAAATCTTGGATGTCGATAACCGCATTTGGGTCAGAGAGATGGTATTTATGATTTAGCAAGGACATCACGAGTGTTGAAAGCGATTGGTGATCTACTTGCTTTAGTTTTAACCATTTTATGGCATCTTGCTCTAAATCTTCTTCGTAATAATCTGCACTGATCGAAGCCACTACTTCAAATAGTTTTTCTTTCACATGGGCATCATTCGGGTGCAGCCTATACAAGTGTCTATAGGCTTGAAATGCCTCAACGATGCGACCGAGCTTAGTAAGAGTAAACGCCATCGAGGTCGCGGCACGGGTCATGCTTGGGTCATAATCTAATGCTTTAGAAAAAGCACTCAATGCATCTGTGAACAGTTTTTGTGCTAATTTTATGTGGCCAAAGGTAAACCAATGCCCTGCAGAACTTGTCTGCTGCTCGAGTGCTTCAGAGATATGGTGCTCTGCAAGTTTATAAAAACCTTCATCTAGAGCTATTCGTGCCAATAAGTTATTGGCGGTATCGCAATATTTTTCCGATTCACGAAGTTGCAGTGCAATTTGTTTTGCTTTGCCACGGTGGGCCACGGTTTGTTCGCTGGCCGACTGTGCACTTAAACTTTTTTCATAGTGAAAAAGCGCACGTTTTTCGAGCTCTTTCCAGCGCTTTAATTGGCTGCGATTAGACTCTTTAACGGTGCCTTGTTGTTTTTTGAGTGCCTGCGTCATGATCTCTGTCCTAACTCTTAGCTTGTCGCCATTTACTTTCAGAGGTTGCCGCTTTTTTATGTAATAGCGGCAATGGATCTCCGAAATGGTGTGAATTCGGGCGTTTGCTAGAGGTATTGCAGGTGGTGTGCCAACTTCGGCTACCAAAAGAAACAGTAGAGTCTTAAAAAAGAGCTAATATTATTTGGTCTTTGGCCGATAACCTTTGTAAGCCAGTTAAGGCAATACGAAACCGTTCTATTCGTTATGAGGTAAGACTATGTACGCACAGGGTATTAAAGAGTATCAATCTGTAGGCACGCAGACGTCGATCGTTGATGCTGACCCACACCGACTTGTTCAACTATTATTCGAAGGAGCGTTGGCTCGCATTTCAGCCGCTAAAGGCCACATTGCTCGTAAAGAGTACGACAAAAAAAGCAATCAAATAAATTCAGCTATAAATATTATCGGCGGATTACAGGAATCTCTTAATTTAGATGCGGGTGAATTGGCACTGAATTTAGAGCGTCTCTACGACTATATGATTAGACGATTATTTGAAGCTAACGTCCGCAACAGCGTAGAAATGCTAGAAGAAGTCAATAATTTGCTCACTCAAATTAAAACAGCGTGGGATGAAATTAGAGAGCAAGCCCTGCAAGGTTCCTAAGTAAAAAATCGGCTAACTTATTAAATTTATTACATTAATTAACCCAATTGATTAAAAATTAGATTGGGTTAGGTGTTTTTTCGTCCAATTTATTTTTGACAAAAAATTACTTTCGTTTTTAGTTCTGACACTCATACAAAATATTACAGTCATAAATTTGACAAAATGTAACTTTACGTCTTAACTCCCCATATATGGCACAAGGTGAAGTGACAATCGATTGACTGATGCTTCTAGAACCTTGGTAAAAATTCTCAATATTTAATGGATGTATAGGGTTGTTGAGATGTGGAGAGAAATAAATTTATTGGTCGTAGATGATAACGAGCAGCGTCGTCACGATATGAAAGTTATCCTAGACTTTCTAGATGAAGACAGTGTTGTTTTATCTAGTGATGATTGGATAACTAAAGCTCAGCAAGCCTTTGAAGATCCTACTATGTTAGTGGGTGTTGTATTTGGTGAGTTGAATCAATCGTTAGAAAAAGCAATCAACAGTTTAGTTGAATGGGATGCAGGATTACCATTGCTACTGTTGGGCGACCACCCTGAAAGCGAACTGTTAGAAGATGAGCTTCGTTCTAGAATTATAGCAAAGCTTAGAACACCGTTATCTTATAATAAGTTGCTCGACAATCTTCACCGGGCGCAAATGTATCGCGAACAATATGACCTAACCCGTGGTCGAGATCAGCGCCGAGAAATTAATTTATTTCGTAGCCTCATTGGCAGCAGTCGAGCCGTGCAATCGGTTAGAGAGATGATGGCGCAAGTTGCCGATAAAGAAGTGACTGTGTTGATACAAGGTGAAAGTGGCACCGGGAAGGAAGTTGTTGCGCGTAACTTACACTACAACTCACATCGCCGTCACAAGCCATTTGTACCGGTAAACTGTGGCGCTATTCCTCATGAATTAATCGAGAGTGAATTATTTGGCCACGAAAAAGGCGCTTTTACTGGGGCCATTACCTCTCGAGCTGGACGCTTTGAAATGGCCGAAGGTGGAACTCTATTTTTAGATGAAATTGGTGATTTGCCGCTCAATATGCAAGTAAAGCTACTGCGTGTTTTACAAGAGCGAACGTTTGAACGGGTCGGGGGAACTAAGACTTATACTTCTGATGTGCGAGTTGTTGCGGCTACTCACCGTAACTTGGAAGAAATGATTGATCAAGCCGAATTCCGCGAAGATTTGTTCTATCGATTGAATGTTTTTCCGATTGAAATGCCAGCGCTTCGAGATAGGCATGAAGATATCCCGTTGCTTCTAAATGAATTAGTCTCGCGACTCGAAAACGAAAAACGTGGCTCCATTCGATTCAACTCCAGCGCTATTATGTCTTTGGTTCAACATGACTGGCCTGGTAACGTGCGTGAAATGGCAAATTTGATAGAGCGATTAGCCATCATGCACCCCTACGGCGTAGTAGGCGTGCAGGAACTGCCTGCGAAGTATCGTCATGTGGAAGCCGAAACTGAAAATATGCTTCCAAATTCTGTTGTTAATGCAATGGAAGAATCGGTTAAGCCACAAATTAATTTAGATCAATCTGCGTTATTGCCAATGAACGGCATTGATCTAAAAGAATATTTAACGGAACTGGAGAAAAACCTGATACAGCAAGCATTAGATGATGCGCAAGGTGTGGTCGCGCGTGCGGCTGAAAAGTTACATATTCGGCGAACCACTTTGGTTGAAAAAATGCGAAAGTATGAAATTAATCGAAGAGATACCGTGAATTAGTTCTGTTAGTTAAAAATGAGAAGGCCGCTTTAAGCGGCCTTTTTTATTTTAGGTTGGCATTGCAATTGCAGTAAGGCTATTACAGTCAAATTATTGAACAAAATGCATATGCAAACACAGAATGCCAATAAAATAGCGAATTCGATGCCACTGGCAAAGCCAGCCGCGCTGAATAAAGCGTCGTTAAACGAATTGCAGCAGGCATTCAGTGCATTTACATCAATGTCGGAACAGCTCTCCGATAGTTATCATTTGCTAGAAAACAGAGTTGTAGAGCTGAGCGGAGAGTTGGCCTCATTATCTGAGCAGCGCTTAAACGAATTAAATGAAAAGGAAGCACTTGCTGAGCAATTAGAAAGCCTTTTGCACCTAATGCCTGCGGGAGTCATCGTTGTCGATAACAGAGGCTTTGTACAACGTATAAACCCTGCAGCCGAGCAATGGTTAAGTCAGGCATGTGCAGGCTCTGAGACAGCTACATTCGTTGGATTGCCTTGGGGCAAAATTGTTAAAGAGGCGTTTAACCCAAAGCAAACCGATTACCATGAAGTTAGTTTAAATGATGGGCGTTTAGTCAGCTTAGAGACCAGTGCATTAGACAATGCCGGTCAGCTGATTGTAATGACGGACCAGACTGAAACACGCATGTTACAAGCACAAGTGTCTCGTCAAGAGCGCTTAACGGCCATGGGGCAAATGGTCGCATCATTGGCGCATCAGGTTAGAACACCACTATCGGCCGCCATGCTTTATGCATCGAATTTAAAAAATCCTAAGTTAGACCAACCTACGCATCATAAATTTGTAGACAAGCTTGTCGGTCGTTTACATCACCTAGAAAAACAAGTTCAAGACATGCTTTTGTTTGTTAAGGGCGATTGCCAGTTGCTAAATTTAGTGACTACCGAAAAGTTGTTTGAGCTGATGTCAGACGCGGCCGTCGGTGTTTCCAATCAAAATATCAGTGCAATCAATTGGGCCAATGCCGCTCCAGGTGTAAAAATTCAATGTCAGGCCGACGCGCTGGTCAGTGCGTTTATGAATATTATCAACAATGCATTTGAAGCCGGTGGCAATGGCCTGTCATTAAATATATCGGCGTTGAAGGGCGGCCAATCTTTGGTTATTTCATTCAAAGATAATGGTCCTGGAATGAGCAAAGATGAATTAGAAAAAGCGCAAGAACCCTTTGTGACTACGAAAAGTTATGGCACCGGCTTAGGTATACCGGTGGTTATAGCTACGGTCAAAGCACATAAAGGGCAATTATCTATACAAAGTGAAGTAGGAAAAGGCACGGAATTTATCATCACGCTGCCTATTTATCAGGAGAGCAACGAGCAATGAAAATTTTAATAGTTGAAGATGACGCCACTTTACGAGAGGCCGTACAAGATACGCTTTTGCTTCAAGACTATAACGTAATTGCTGCGCAAAGTGGTGAAGATGCCATAGTGCAATTAAAACAACATGAATTCGATTTTATTGTGTCCGATGTCAGTATGCCTGGTATCAGTGGGCATGAACTATTGAATTATGTTAAAGAGCACTTTCCTCATATTCCAATGTTGTTGGTTACCGCATATGCGTCTGTCGATAAGGCCGTTGATGCAATGCAAAATGGTGCGATTGATTATTTAGTTAAACCATTTGAGCCTAATCAACTTATTGAATTAATAGAAACTCATACGTGCAAAGCGCCGGTTAACCACGATGAGCCAATCGCTGTCGATACCGGCAGTCAGCATGTATTAGCCTTGGCAAGAAAAGTGGCGAATACAGAAAGCACCATTCTTATCAGTGGTGAAAGTGGCACTGGTAAGGAAGTCTTGGCGCGCTACCTACACCAGTACTCCAGCCGAGAACAAATGCCTTTTGTGGCTATAAACTGCGCAGCAATTCCCGAAAATATGCTGGAAGCCACATTGTTTGGGCATGAAAAGGGCTCATTTACTGGCGCGGTCGCCAGTGCTCCGGGTAAGTTTGAGCAAGCCAACGGCGGTACAATACTACTTGATGAAATTTCAGAAATGGATTTAGGTCTTCAGGCAAAGTTGCTCAGAGTGTTACAAGAAAAAGAAGTCGAAAGAATCGGTGGGCGTAACATTATAAAGCTCGACGTACGAGTATTGGCCACAACGAATCGATCGCTAATCGATGAAGTGAAAGCAGGGCGTTTCCGTGAAGATTTGTATTATCGCTTGAGTGTTTTTCCGCTGCAATGGCAACCATTGCGTCAACGTAAAGCCGATATTATTCCGTTGGCCGAACGCTTGCTAAAAAAACACAGCCGTAAAATGCAAAAACAAAATATTTTACTGGATGAATCTGCCAAGCAGGTATTATTGAGCCATGCATGGCCAGGAAATGTGCGTGAGCTTGATAACGCGATTCAACGTGCATTGATATTACAATCAGGCTCAAAAATAACTCAAACCGATCTAGGGTTAAGTGGTGAACACCTTATTGATTTTGAACCGCACCGTAATCAAACAATAGCGGGGGCTGATAAGCAATGCTTAGACAATGAGGCGACTCTTGAGGATTTTGAATCCGCCAATATCAGCCATGAAGCGCTGGGAAATAAATCTGAAGGCATTCATGTGGATCTTAAGCAAAAAGAGTTTGAAATGATATTAGATGCGTTACGAATTCATAATGGACGAAAGAATAAGGCCGCAGATCATCTTGGTATTTCTTCTAGAACGCTGCGCTATAAACTAGCCAAAATGCGGGAAATGGGTATGGACGTAGATTCTGCCATCGCGGCCATCCGCTAAATTGTATTCTGTAATAAAAAGAACGCTTAGCGTTCTTTTTTTGGTTCTAATGCTCTAAAAATTCTTATCACCTTGTCTTTGAATGACATGAAATTATTAAAAGCGGCTAAAGTTGGCCTGCCTATTGCAAAATCTAATACAGAAGCGGACAAATGTGAATGAATCGACAATTTGTTGGCAGTTTTGGAGTGAATTCGAAGGGATCATTCTGTATTTAGACTAAATTTTGACAATGGGCTGGTGGGTCATGGTAGATCGAGTGGATATTCAGAGTGTATTAAATCAAATGCAAAACTTGCGCAGTCAGATGCAGGTTCCTGAGAGCGCTAATCCAACAAATACTCAATTTGCAAATACTGTTGAACAAATGCGAAAGCAAATTTCTTCAGCTGAACAACCTTCTTCATTAACAGACAATTCGGTACAAGATTCTGTAACGCCAAAAGGAAACGTGCCTTCTTTTGGCGAAATGTTTAAAGATGCCGTTGATACGGTTAATGACAATCAAAAAGTAGCGGGCGATTTGGCCACACGGTATGAAATGGGTGATCCCAAAGTTGATTTACCCGAAGTGATGATTGCCCTTCAAAAATCCAGTGTGTCATTTCAAGCCATGACCCAAGTTAGAAATAAGATGATTGAGGCCTATAAAGAAATCATCAATATGCCTTTATAAACTCGGCGTTATAAAGGAAAGGAAATATTATGACTGAGAATGTGCCCGTAGCTAATGCGAATCAAATGTCTGAAGACTCAGCGAGCCAACAGGTTCCGCAAACTTCTTCAAATGCTCAAGGCATGGCGACTGAGCGAACTGAATTAATCGATAAAGATGAATCCAGTATTTCGGCGATGCATCCAATAGTCGTGGGCTTCAACAAGCTCACTATGATGCGGCAATTTGGCTTATTAATCGGATTAGCCGCCAGTATTGCACTGGGTTTAGGTATTGTGCTGTGGTCTCAAAAAGAATCTTATCGACCATTGATGAATAGCAACAACAGCTACGACGCTCGAGAGCTTATCGAAGTATTGCAATCGAATAAAATTGATTTTGACATCGACCCAGCCAGCGGTGTTTTACTTGTTCGGCAAGATGATTTACATCAAGCTCGCCTGCTAGTTGCAGGTGCTGGTTTATCGGATGATCAAACGGTCGGTTACGAGTTACTCGATCAAGACCAGCCGTTAGGCCAGTCTCAGTTTATGGAAAATGCACGTTACCTAAGAAGCCTAGAAGGTGAGCTTGCTCGTACTATTACTGCTATTAACCAAGTAAAGTCGGCTCGTGTTCATTTAGCCATTCCTAAACGTTCTGTATTTGTTCGTGATCAACGTGTTCCCACCGCGTCAGTTTTCGCTGAGCTCTACGCTGGGGCCGAACTGGATTCAAACTCTGTCAAAGCCATTAGAAACTTAGTGGCCACTTCCATTCCTGAAATGGATGCGAACGATGTGTCGATAGTAGATCAACGGGGCAGACTGCTCAGTGATGATGAGAAAAACCTCGAAGAGGAAATGACTAATCGGCAATTTGAATATCAGCGTAAGGTGGAAGAAAGCTTGTTGGCGCGAGTCAATTCGATTTTAGCGCCAATCATTGGCACTAATAAATTTCAGGCAGAAGTTTCCGCTGATATCGATTTTACCAAAGTAGAACAAGCTGAAGAATTTTATAATCCCGATCTCATTGCCTTGCGCAGTGAACAAACCATTGCTGAAGAGCGCGTCGGTGAAGACCCAGGCGGCATTCCAGGTGCGCTATCTAACCAGCCGCCAACCGATGCTGAAGGTCCTGAAGTTACGGGCGAAGGCGCAGGCGCAACGGCACCGCCTACTTCGACACGAAACGAAGCCACGCGTAATTATGAAGTAGATAGAACGTTAAGCTTCACACAGTTTCAGCAAGGTCGCGTTCGTCGCTTAACGGTCGCCGTTGTGGTGGATGACATTACTGCAACAGACCCTGAAACCGGAGAAGAGATTGCGCAATCATGGGATGAAGAGTCAATTCTTCGCTTGCGAACACTGGTTCAAGACGCCGTGGGCTATGATCCTGCCCGTGGTGACAGTATTAATGTTATCAATTCGGCCTTTTTATCTACCGATGGTGATATTGAAGAGCCAGCCTTCTATACTCAACCTTGGTTCTGGGATATTGCCAAACAGTTATTTGCAGGCATCTTCGTTTTAGCGATGGTATTTGGAGTGCTCAGACCTGCCGTGAAAAATATTCTTTCACGAGGTGAAGATGAAATTTCTGGCACGGAGGAAGACGCAGCCTTGGCCGATTTAGACGTCGATGAAGATTTAATTTCTGATGATCGAGTCAGTTTAAGTAGTGTAGATGAGTTTACACTGCCAGGGCCGTCTGAAAGTTTTGAACGTCAACTCGATGCACTAAGGGGGCTCATCGCTGAAGACCCTGCGAGAGTCGCATTAGTATTGAAAAGGTGGGTAATGTCTAATGACTGAGAATAGAAACTTACCAGCTACCCAAGATGGCGAAGACCTGTCGAAGATACTTGATGGCGTCACTATGCAAACGCGTGCGGCTATGTTGTTAATGAGTGTCGGTGAGCAAGATGCCGCCGAAGTGCTAAAACATATGGGCCCCAAAGAGGTTCAGCGCGTGGGTACGGCTATGTCGACCATGCCAGAAGTAAAGCAAGACCAAATTGAAGGCGTGGTTCGATTGTTCTTAGAAGAAGTAGGTGGCCAAACCAGTTTGGGTATGGGCGCTAATGATTATATTAAGAATATGTTGACTCAAGCACTGGGTGAAGACAAAGCGGCTGGCCTTATAGATCGCATCTTATTAGGCGGCAATACCACAGGGTTGGATACATTAAAATGGATGGAACCTAGAGCGGTTGCCGACATCATTCGAAATGAGCACCCTCAGATTCAAACCATTGTTATTGCTTATTTAGAGCCCGATCAATCATCGGAAATTCTTGCGCAATTCCCCGAAAAAGTTCGACTAGACATTATCATGCGCGTAGCCGCCTTAGAATCAGTTCAACCTTCTGCCTTGCAAGAGCTTAACGCAATTTTAGAAAAACAGTTCTCAGCCAGTGCAGGAACACAAGCGCAAAGCTTAGGTGGCGTGAAAACCGCTGCAGAAATTATGAACTTCCTAGAATCTGGCGTAGAAGCCGAAATTATGGATGGTATTAAAGAAGTAGATGAAGACCTGGCCACTGAAATATCAGACCTAATGTTCGTGTTTGATAACCTGATCGATGTGGATGATCGAGGTATTCAAGGTTTACTTCGAGAAGTCTCAACCGATTCTCTCAAAATTGCGCTTCGTGGCGCCGACTCCAGTTTGGCCGAGAAAATCTTGGGCAATATGTCGAAACGTGCGGCTGAAATTTTACGAGACGATATGGAAGCCATGGGGCCTGTTAAAGTATCTGAAGTTGAAGTGGCACAGAAAGAAATTCTTGGTATCGCTCGCCGTATGTCAGATGCAGGTGAAATTGCACTTGGCGGAGCGGGTGGCGAAGACATGTTGTAGTGAAGGGTTTAACTAAATGAGCACTACAAAAAAAAGGGTGATGCGAGATGCCTCAGGGGTCAGTGAATTAAATCTGCCCAAGTGGGACAAAAATGGCAATGCGGTTCAATCACCCGAGCCCAAAAAACCTACGGCTAAGGTTATTCCCACCGTTACGCCTGATATCGAAGAAGAGTCTATCAGTGCACCAACAGTGAAGGAGCTTGAAAAAATTCGTGAAGATGCCTACAACGAAGGGTTTGAGCAGGGTTACGAGCAAGGGCTTAAACAAGGCAACACTGAAGGGCATACTCAAGGGCTAGAAAAAGGCTTAGAAGAGGGTAAAGAGAAAGGTTTAGCGGAAGGCCGTGAAACTGGGCATGCACAAGCTCTAGCCGAAGGAAAGGCTGAAACGGCAAAGGCATTGGAGGTTTTTAAAAGCATTTCGAGCGCTCTGCAAGAATATCGCACCGAGGATGAGCTTGAAATAGAGAAAGCTCTCGGGGTGTTAGCCGTCAAAATTGCTCGGCAGGTAGTGCAAGATGAGCTGCGAACCAAACCTAGCCACATTAAGCAGGTCGTACATGCTGCAGTTCAAGCATTGCCAAACCCAGACGAGAAACTCACATTACGCATTAACCCAGTCGATTTAGAGTTTGTGAAATCGACCGCCGAAACAAATTGGCAGCTGCAATCAGATGAAGCCATTCGTTCAGGTGGCTGTACGGTAAAAAGCGGATTTAGCTATGTTGACTACACGTTAGAACATCGATTTGAAACGGCTGTAAAACAGCTCATTAATCATATTGAAGTCGATGTGCCTGAACAAAAAATCTCTCAACCAATATCGGACGATTATCTCCTTGATAACACCTTACCTGAAGTGGCAGCCGTTGATGAGGCTGAAACTCAAGATTTCGAGATTGGCGACGAACAACTCGACTACTCGAGTGACACTGAAATGGAACCAAAAAATGAAGCCAATGCACCAGAGTCCAGTGACCAAAGTGTTGAAACTGAGAATGAGCAAGATTCACCATCGCCCGATATAAACACAGATTCGGAAACCACTGCGCCGGTTGAAACCAGTACAGATAAAAAGCTTGATGCCACGGCTGAAGGGCCTGTTGAAACAGGTTTATCGCCTCAAGAAAGTGATGATCATGAGCCATAGGTTTTCAGATTACTTAGCGGATTGTGAGCATTTTGTGGCGCACGCAGTAGAGCCAGTTTGCCAAGGCCGCTTAACCCGAATGGTCGGTCTAACGCTCGAAGCCGTGGGGTTAAGCGTCGCGATTGGTCAGCGTTGCCAGGTTATTGATCATCATCAAACGGTAGAAGCAGAAGTTGTTGGCTTTCAAGATGACAAAACATTCTTAATGCCGGTGCAGGCTGCTCATAATTTAAGAGCGGGCTCTAAAGTTATTCCATTGGAGTCGGCAAACGATCTGGTAATCGGCGAAGAAATGCTCGGTCGGGTAGTGAATGGCTTTGGTGAGCCCATTGATGGCAAAGGCCCATTACGATGTCGAGAAAATCAAAGTTTAAACGGATCGTATATTAACCCGCTTCATCGTCAACCCATTCGAGAGCCTCTGGATGTAGGTATACGGTCTATTAATGCCATGTTAACGGTAGGCCGAGGTCAACGCTTGGGGTTATTCGCGGGTTCAGGTGTGGGTAAATCGGTGTTATTAGGCATGATGACTCGATTTACAACGGCAGACATCACAATCGTTGGGTTGATCGGTGAGCGTGGCCGAGAAGTAAAAGAGTTTATTGAAGAAATACTTGGAGAAGAGGGTCTAGCGAGAAGCATTATTGTCGCGTCGCCTGCCGACGATGCGCCACTGTTAAGGTTGAGAGCCGCTCAATACACGACAGCCATTGCGGAATACTTTCGTGCCCAAGGTAAGTCGGTTCTCTTGCTAATGGATTCTCTCACTCGGTATGCCCAAGCACAACGAGAAATAGCGCTAGCGGTTGGAGAACCTCCGGCCACCAAAGGTTACCCACCTTCGGTATTTGCACGGATTCCTCAGTTAGTTGAACGGGCAGGCAATGCCGAAGAAGGCGGAGGTTCTATCACGGCCTTTTATACAGTTTTAACAGAAGGGGATGATCAACAAGACCCCGTAGCCGATGCGTCTCGTGCCATATTAGATGGACACTTTGTGCTGAATCGAAAGCTCGCCGAAGAAGGTCATTACCCTGCGATCGATATCGAACAAAGCATTTCACGTGTGATGCCACAAGTGGTTAGCGCAGAGCACTTACAGGTAGCCCAAAAGGCGAAGCAATTGTGGGCCACCTATGCTCAAAATAAAGATTTAATTTCTATTGGTGCCTATCAAGCAGGCTCCAACCAAGAAATAGACCAAGCGGTGAAAATGCAGCCGATCATTAGAGACTTTTTACGGCAAGGATTAAAAGAGCAGGTTACTTATGAGCAATCTTCAGCACTGCTGAAAGGGATGTTGCAAGGTGGTGCGCCTGCCACTGCCCAGCAAACAGGATTAAAAGGTGGTCGTCCGCTACGAGGTGCGAAACCGACCGCCCGTGGTAACCCACAATGAAGCGCTCAGAACGGTTAAAGGTGATAGAAACCCTTGCTAAACAAAGAGAAGACCAGGCCGCCGCCGCTCTGGGGCAAATAAGAGCACAAGTAGAAGCCGAAGAAGGGCGCTACAAAGAGCTTGAATCGTATCGAGCAGAATATCTCGGTTATTTAGATGGCCAAGGTGGCGAGGGCATCAGTATTGAACAGTGGCGACGAACGCAAGGTTTCATTGATCAGTTGGGTGATTTAATGGTACGCCAACAAAATGCCGTGGCTCAGTGGAAAGAGCGAGAAGACCAAGTCTTGCAAAAGTGGCAAGCGCTTTATCAAAAACGCAAAAATATCGCGAAGTTTATTGAAGGTATCTCAATTGAAGAAGTGATAGCGGCCGATAAGCAAGAACAACAGGCAATAGATGAGTTAGTATCGATGAGATATGGTCAGGAAGGGCCGTAGATGTAAGAGACTTGTGTAAATGAAGCCTAGAAACTTGAAACACAGTTAAATGCAGGTAATATTGTGCTAGATTAGGAATTTATTAATATGTGCCAAGAATATGGCAACTTTAATGAAAGCATCTACACTAATAAAAATTAGTTGTTTATCAATAAGGAAAAGGTATGGCCGTCACAGCGACAACTACCGACAGTACAATTACAATTAAAGTATCTGGGCGATTCGATTTTAGCTCGCATCAGGAATTCCGCCAAATTTATGAAACCGTCTCTGATGATATTAAGTCTTACACGGTCGATATGGCTGAAGCGACCTATTTAGATAGCTCTGCTTTAGGTATGTTGCTGCTTATGCGTGATCACGCAGGTGGGGACAACTCTCAAATTGATATCATTAATTGTAACGACGACGTTAAAAAAATTCTTACAATTAGTAATTTTGGTCAGCTGTTTAATATCAGTTAATCACCCAATCCCTTCTAAAAGCGGGCCGGTTTTATGTCTAACGCACTGAATATACTTATTGCGGACGATAATGAAACCGACCGTCTTATATTGCAAAAAATTGTCGAAAAAGAAGGTCATCAGGTTGTTTTAGCTCAAAATGGCCAAGAAGCTATTGATCGATTTGTCGAACATAAGCCCGACTTGATTTTGCTTGATGTCATGATGCCCGTTCTCGATGGTCTCGAAGCTGCAAGACGCATAAAATCATTACTTGTAGATGATTTAGTCCCTATAATTTTCCTTACATCGCTTCAAGATGCTTCGTCTTTGGCGGAATGTTTGGAAGCAGGTGGCGATGACTTCCTGAGCAAGCCTTACAACCGTATTATCTTGAAGGCAAAGATTATGGCATTTGGGCGAATGCGCGTGATGCATGAAAAGCTCCAAGTCCATAATCGGCAAATGCTAATCGAGCAGCAAGTAGCCAAAACCATATTTGACAATGTGGCCCATTCGGGCTGTTTAAATTTAGACAATATCCGCTACAGCCTATCACCGCTCTCTGTTTTTAATGGAGATACGGTATTGGCCGAACGTAAACCTGACGGTGGTATTCACCTCTTTTTAGGCGATTTTACCGGTCATGGTTTACCGGCCGCGATAGGCGCTATGCCATTAGCTGAAATATTTTATGGCATGACCGCAAAAGGCTTTTCAGTAGACGACATATTGCGTGAGATTAACAGCCGATTACAAAGCATATTGCCCGTGGGTGTTTTTTGCTGTGGTTGCTTTGTTGAATTAGATCTCTTCGAAAAGAAAGCTCGGATATGGCTAGGTGGGCTACCCGATATAGTCATGTACCGCAATAAATCACGGAGCTTTGAAACATTGTCCTCAAATAATTTGCCATTAGGGGTGTTGTCTTCCAGTAAATTTGCTCCTGTTATCGTTGAAGTTACTATGGATAACGACGATGAGCTTTTTGTTTGGTCCGACGGAATTATTGAGTCGCGTAACTCAGACAATGAAATGTTTGGGGAGGAGCGATTACTCGAGATATTTAAACGCTCGAAAGACCAATCTACTTTGTTTGATACAATTTTAGACCAAGTGGATCAGTTCGTATCGACCGCCAGCGTGGAAGATGATCTTACCTTGGCGACTATAAAAATGATTGATATGGATTCAATTGGGTTGCCTGATTTTGAAAGTACCCGAGGCTCGTTGGTGGGTCCACAAGAGTGGGACTTTGATTACTACTTGCGTGGTCAATCACTAAAAACTTTTAACCCGTTGCCCATGATTCTAAATATCTTGACGGAAGTTGAAGGCCTTCGAAGCTTAAGTGGGCAGCTGTATACCTTGATGGCTGAATTATATTCTAATGCACTTGAACACGGTGTACTGGGGCTAGATTCAAAGGTGAAAGCTTCATCTGATGGGTTTCAAAAGTATTATTTAGAGCGCGAATCAAAACTGGAAGCGCTTAAAGAAGGGTTCGTTAGAATTTCGATCAAACATATATCTGTAGAAGGAGGAGGCGAGCTGGTCTTGCAGATAGAAGACAGTGGTCCCGGGTTTAATCATCAAGCTTTTATGCAAAAAGATACGCCATTAGAAGGCTATACAGGCCGAGGCATTCCATTAATTAGAGGAATTTGTCGCGAATTTAATTACAATGGTTCGGGTAACAAGGTCACAGCAACGTTGACCTGGAATCAAAAAGGATAAATTCCATGTTCGATGAAAAAGTACTCAATGATTTAAAGGATTTATTAGAGGAAGACTTTAGCCAGTTAATAAATGCTTATGTTCGAGATTTAAAACTAAAAGTGCCTAAAATGATAGAAAGTTTCGAAACGGGTGATATTGCTGAGGTACAAAGCCTTTCTCATAGTTTAAAAGGGGCCAGTAAAAATATTGGTGTGCGAAAGTTTGCTGAATCTTGCAGTGCCATAGAGCAACTGGCTAAACAATCTGAGGTAGATGAGTTGAAAAACCTTATTCCATTAGCTCAACAGCAAGCGTTAGAGTTATCCGATAAATTGTCGGAGTTATATTTAAGCTAAAAAATTCAAAGTGGCCTTGTTATTGCAAATTACACTTAAGTAATAACATCTGTAAGGCTGTAACCTACATGATAAACCTACAAAATGGTGTCGCACTGAGCGAACCAAACTCTTCTGGTAACCCCATTATAAGCGGGGGCGCGCAACTTTCGGGTAATCTGAAACCACAAGGGCCGACAACGTTTGAAGCGGCCTTTCAGATTTCCAAAAGCGAACAACTTTCGCCGCCCAATGTGAAAAAACTTGCCGTTGCCGTACTGCAAGCTAACGAATCGGTTCCTTCAGATGTGCCTGCAAAGACATTGCTGTCTACTTTATCCTCGGAAGAGTTGATGCAATTATTAATGACTCAATCTGAATCTTCTATCTCTACTGAGCCTACTGAGATACCGGAGTCGCTCCAAGAGTGGATAGCGGCCGAATCGGGCGCTAATCAAACGATTGACTCTCTAAAAACGAACAACCTTCGTGTAAGTATTGAGGCTGAAGGCGAAAGAGTCGATGACTCAGCCGACACAGCTTTGCCTTTAGAACCAGAATCAGTGGTGAGTACAGTCGCGTCAAGTGAAGCGTTGAGCAAGGAAGGCAGGTCCGCGGTTAAAGAGCCGGCCTTGGAGGGCAAGCTAGGTGATCCTTCCGTTTTGATGACGGGAGAAAGCGCCGATGTCGTCGGTGAAAGTGTCGAACCCGAAACAGGTATTTCACAGCCTATGCAAAGCACACTTTTGAGTGATGAGGACGGAATAAATCTCCTAATAAGCGATGAAAAGCTAGATGTAGAATCTTCTAAAACTCCAACAAAATTTGGTGAAGTAGATGAGGCTGACCATAGTAAAGTCACCAACATTACCGGCGGTGAGACGGTGATTCCATCCAGCAGTCAAAACATGGAGAATAAACAAACCGTCAAAGAGCCCTTAGGTTTTCAAAGTGAAAGCTTGAAGGAATCCACAAAAATCGATACATCGGCTGTAGTGGAGTCAAAAGCGAAACCTGATGCAGAAATAAAGCCCTTGAGTATTTTGGTTAGTTCAAGTGAGCCAAAAACAACCGAAGAGCTGAAGTCGCCTTTTATAGAAAGTTCAACAGCGAAGTCTACCGAGAAACCACCTGAGACCAAAATATCGGACGTAATGATGAATTTGGCGGGTAACAAAGAGCAGGAGCCTGATTCTACGTTGCAGGTTAGACCCATGAATCCTATCGAGTCAGCTAAAATAGAGCGAGTTCCGCAAGAGTTACCTCAGGCGCAAGTAATGTTACAAAAAGCAATCAAATTGCCTGAAGTTATACCGACATTGAGTGATCGTATTCACACCATGATTAAAAAAGATATTCAACATGGTTTTATAAGATTAGACCCACCGGAGCTGGGAGCGTTGGAAGTCCGAATTCAGGTCACACAAGAAACCACTCAGATACAAATTGTGAGTCAATCGCCACAGGTGAGAGAAGCACTAGAATCCCAAAGTATAAGGTTGCGGGAATCGTTGGCTGAACAAGGATTAACGTTAGCTGATCTGGATGTCAGTGATCAGACTTATCAGGGTGCTGAAAATTCATCTGAAGATGGTCAAGATAATCACGCTAACGCGGACGATGGCGAGCATGACAGCCAAAATATTGACTCAGAAGTTTCAAGTCAGTCGACAAATGGCTTAGTTGATCATTACGTATAGGCTTGAAAGCTGGATATACAGCCGTTTAACGCTACACTATGCAACATGAGTGTTTCTGGCGCGCAGCTTGCTAGAAAGAATCCAATGAACCACATTTATGGGTATGAGGTAGTTCGATGGCAGATGAAGAGCCAATTGAAGAAGTCGAAGAAGAGGGTGAGAAAAAAGGTGGTGGACTAAAGAAGATCATCATGATTGTGGTGGGCTTTTTATTAGTTTCAGGGCTTTCAGCTGGTGGCATGTGGTTTTTTCTAAAAGATAAACTAGCCGAACCTGAAGCCGCTGCTATAGATGAAATACCGATGGAAGAACCCATCACAACACCCGAAAACGGTGAAGCAATTTATCATGCGTTGCAACCCGCTTTCATCATTAACTTTAACACAAATGGCAAATCTCGATTTTTACAGACAGAGTTGACGGTGTTAACCCGAGACCCTGAAAGCATTGAAGTAATGATTTTGCATAATCCATTAATTCGCAACAATATGTTAGATGTTTTTACGTTGCACAATTTTGATGAATTAATGACAGCTGAAGGCAAAATGGCTTTAGCTGAAGATTTAACCAAAACCATACAAGATATATTAGTAAAAGAAATGGGACGACCTGGTATTGAATCCATTTTATTTCGCAGCTTTGTAATGCAATAGGAAACAGTGTGCAAGATTTACTCTCGCAAGACGAAATTGACGCGCTCTTACACGGTATCGACGATGGTGCTGTGGACGACGACGACGGAAGTGATGTTGAAGGCGTTAAATCTTATGATTTAACCAGTCAAGATCGCATTGTTCGTGGTCGAATGCCAACGCTCGAAATGATAAACGAGCGGTTTGCGCGTTACACACGTATCAGTATGTTCAACTTTTTGCGACGCAGTGCTGATGTCGCAACTGGCGGCATACAAATATTGAAGTTTGGCGAGTATATCCACACGCTCTATGTACCGACTAGTTTGAACTTGGTTAAGGTTCGCCCTTTACGCGGAACCGCTTTGTTTATTTTAGACGCCAAGTTGGTGTTTAAATTGGTTGATAACTTTTTTGGTGGCGATGGACGGCACGCAAAAATTGAAGGGCGGGAATTTACGCCAACAGAAATACGTGTTGTACAAATGGTGTTATCTCAAGTTTTCCAAGATATGAAAGAGGCTTGGGGCGCCGTACTCGATGTTGAGTTTGAGTATGTTTCCAGTGAAGTAAACCCATCAATGGCCAATATTGTTTCGCCAAGTGAAGTGGTAGTGGTCAGCACCTTTCATATTGAACTCGATGGTGGCGGGGGTGATTTACACATGACCTTGCCTTATTCGATGATTGAGCCGGTACGAGAAGTATTGGATGCTGGTGTTCAATCGGACATTGATGAAATAGATGATCGATGGGTAGAATCGTTAAGGCATGATATTTTAGGCGCTAAAGTACCGACTAATGCAACCATAGTTGAACGTGAGATAAAACTGGGTGAATTAGTCGATTTACAGCCAGGAGACATCATACCGATAGATATGCCTCCGACTATTACCTTTAAAGCAAACAGCATTCCATTGTTTGAAACAAAGCTAGGGCAGTGCGGTGAAAATTTAGCGTTAAAAGTTGAACGTAACGTGAGTGGACCCAGCCGAGACATTGGTGATATGAAATCAAGATTACTGGGAATGCGCCGCAAAAAACGCGATGAACATGCAGTAGAAGTTATGGCCGATGCCGTAAAGGAAGAGGACGAGAGCAATGAGTGAAGAAGACAATAAAGACCAAGAAACAAACAAAACTGGCTCTGATATAGATGTTGATGCGCTTGTCGATGAAGTTGCTGGTGGTGCAGAAGATAGTGCGCTGGCCGATGAATGGGCCGCTGCAATGGAAGAGTCGGGTGATTCAGAAACAGATTCAGACGATGCGCAACCAGCGCCCTTAGAGCAGTTTGATAGCACGCCGGCCGGTGATTTTAGCGAATCAAACCCTAACCTTGATGTCATCTTAGATATCCCTGTGACTATTTCGATGGAAGTTGGGGCGACACAAATACCGATCCGAAACCTTTTACAATTGAACCAAGGCAGTGTTATTGAACTTGACCGACTTGCGGGCGAACCGCTCGATGTATTAGTCAATGGTCGATTAATCGCCCATGGAGAAGTGGTCATGGTCAATGAAAAATTCGGTATTCGTTTAACCGATGTTGTCAGTCAGCAAGAACGAGTACAGCGATTGCAATGAAATTATTTATCGTTTTAATCATGGGTGTTTTGGCGTCGGCTCAAAGCATAGCCGCGCCGCTCAACTATACGAGTAGCCAAGATTATGTGAAAGTATTTTTAATGCTGATATTAATAGTTGGCCTTATCTTTGCGTGTGCATGGTTAGTGCGACGGATGTCTGGCGGTTTGAGTGTAAACCAGCGCCACATTCAAGTGCTATCGGTTATGCCGTTAGGTACACGTGAAAAGCTTATGATAATAAAAGCGGCTCATGAAACCTTACTCATTGGAGTAACGCCTAATGGCATAAACACTCTTCATCGTTACGACGAACCGATAGACTTGAACGATGCGATACAACGCAGTCCGTTTGCAGATCGATTAAAAGGTTTGTTAAAAGGTGATGAGCGTGACTCAAGTTCTACCAATCAGGATAACTCTTCTCAAAGTACTTAAAGGCTTTTTAGCTTCTCCGCTGCTCATTACTGGCGTACTGTTTTTTCTCTCCCAAATCGCAAACGCTGCTGGTATTCCGGCCGTAACCCTCGAAACAAACGAGGAAGGCGGTACGCAATACTCAGTGACCATCCAAATTTTGGCCATCATGACGGCCTTAACTTTTATTCCGGCCATTCTGATGATGATGACGAGCTTTACTCGCATCGTTGTCGTGTTTGCTATTTTGCGCCAAGCCATCGGTTTGCAGCAAACGCCTTCGAATCAAATGCTCATTGGCTTAGCCTTGTTTCTGACGTTCTTCATAATGTCTCCGGTTTTCTATCAGGTAAACGAAGAAGCCATTCAACCTTATATTGCTGAAGAAATTTTACCGTTAGAAGCCATTGATCGTGCGATCGTACCATTTAGGACTTTTATGTTAGCGCAAACTCGTGAAACAGATTTAAACATGTTTGTACGTATAGCAGGAGAGGAAGGGTCTTATGCAAGCCCAGAAGAGGTACCGCTCAATATCTTATTACCTTCTTTTGTAACCAGCGAATTAAAAACGGCCTTTCAAATTGGATTTTTGTTGTTCATCCCATTTTTAATTATAGATCTTGTCGTGGCCTCAATTCTTATGGCCATGGGTATGATGATGCTTTCGCCCATTATTATATCGTTACCCTTTAAAATTATGTTGTTTGTGTTAGTTGACGGTTGGGCCATGGTGATGGGCTCTGTGGCCGCTTCTTTTAATATGTAAGGAGAAATTTATGGATGCAATGAATATAGGTGATCTCTTCTCCGAAGCGCTATTTATAGTTGTTTTAATTGTAGTGATCGTAATATTGCCAAGTTTAATTATTGGTTTAGTGGTAGCAACCTTTCAAGCGGCAACGCAGATTAACGAGCAAACATTGAGCTTTTTACCTCGTTTGGTGGTCACGTTAATGATGCTAATTTTCGCCGGTCCTTACTTAGTGGGTAAGGTGACTGATTACGCGAATGCAATTTTCTTAAACATTCCAACCTTGATTGGTTAAGCGATGTTATATGTCACCGATGAAGTGATAGCGAGTTGGGTAAGCCATTTTTTATGGCCGTTTTTTCGACTCAGTGGGTTTTTAGTCATCGTTCCGATTATGGGATCGAGATTAGTGCCCGCGCGTGTTCGAATCAGTTTAGCTTTTTTGATGACATTGATCATCTATCCACTGATGCCCGCTATGCCAGTTATAGAGGCCGTCAATCTACAAAACTTCATCATGATAGCTGAGCAAATCATTATCGGAACGACATTAGGCTTTATTGTATTAATGATGATGCAAGTCTTTGTACTGGCCGGTCAAACGATCTCAATGCAAATGGGCTTGGGGTTTGCGTCGATGGTAGACCCAAGTAACGGCATTTCTGTTGCGGTATTATCGCAATGGTATCAGGTGCTAGTAACCTTAGTGTTCTTAGCGATCAATGGTCATCTTTTGGTACTCGAAGTTGTCATAGATTCATTCTATACCTTGCCAATCGGTGAAGGTTTGTTTGGCGCTGATCAATGGCGAGTGCTCGCCGAATTTGGTTCTTGGCTCTACAAAGCTTCGTTAACGTTGGCGTTACCAGCAATTACAGCATTACTGTTAGTAAATTTGGCGTTTGGTGTGATGACCCGTGCAGCACCTCAGCTTAACGTTTTTGCATTGGGTTTTCCTGTCACAATGATGACAGGTTTGGTAATTGTTTGGGTCAGCTATGCCGCCGCGGCACCTCTGGTTGAGCAATTTTTGGAAACACATGTTTCACTTATGCGTGCGCTCATAAGATTTTAAGGAACAACAGATGGCAGAAGAAGATCCTTCCCAGGAGAAGACCGAAGAACCCACGCCCAAGAAAAAGGAAAAGGCGCGGGAAGAAGGCGACGTAACTCGGTCGAAAGAGCTTAATACCAGTGGTATTTTGTTGACGGCTGCCTTATGCCTGCTTGTTTTTGGTCCTTTGATCGCTTCGTCGTTCCTTAAAGTCATGGCGTTTTGCTTTAGTTTTGACCCTAGAGCAAGCTGGGACATCGCCATTGCCTCCGATTACTTGCAGGTGGTGATTTATGAAATGGCTTGGGCAGTGTCTCCAATGTTTGCTTTCTTGTTATTAGCCTCGATTGTTGCCCCAATCAGTTTAGGCGGATGGAATTTCTCGACTAAAGCGATGGCACCTAAATTTTCGCGAATGAACCCTTTATCTGGGTTAAAGCGAATGTTTTCAATGAACTCATTGGTAGAACTAGGAAAAGGTTGGGGCAAGGTTTTAGTCGTAGGCGCTGCCGCCGTTATTGTTTTAATTGGTTTGAAAAATGAGTTTCTATCCATGGTTTTTCAACCCACGCATCAAGCTATTGGGCATTCAGCGAAGGTACTCGCTTGGTCCTTTTTGTTTATTTGTGCCAGTACTATTCTCATTGTTTTAGTAGATGTTCCTTTTCAAATACACAGTCACGCAAAAAAATTGCGTATGACCATGCAAGAAGTAAAAGAGGAATTTAAAAACACTGAAGGTAAACCCGAAGTAAAAGCAAAAGTTCGTCAACTTCAGCGTGAGATGGCTAATCGACGAATGATGAGTGATGTTCCAGATGCCGATGTCATCATTACCAACCCAACGCACTATGCAGTTGCACTCAAGTATGAACCCAATGCTATGCCAGCACCGATTTTATTAGCCAAAGGTGTTGATGAAGTGGCCTTGAAAATTCGCGAAATTGGCTCAGAATATAAAATTCCTATTGTCGAAATGCCGGCATTAGCGCGGTCAATTTTTCATCATACAAAAATTGGCGGCGAAATCCCCGAAGGCTTATACATTGCTGTTGCTCAGGTGCTGGCTTACATTTATCAAATTGATATGTGGAAAAAAGGTCAGGCCGCAGAGCCGCCTAGAAAACCGACAACGCCAGTGCCTGAAGACTTAAGGCGAGATGACTAAATCCATTGAGCAATCAACCAGGCCAGAATAAATAACGGCCCTTGGTGTACTAAATAAAACACCAAACTGTGCTTGCTCAAAAATAATAATGGTCTAGATAAATATGGGTTTTTTAAATGTGGAAGGTTAAATCCGCGCCGGTAGCCTACATATATCCCTATCCAAATCATACCGATCCAAGGAACAAGGCGGGTTAAATCTTGCGTAGCTTTCGGTAAATTCAGAGGCTCGTTGAGGTGTTCCCACAAGGGTTGCAAGTTAAACCAATCGGTAGTGTTGTAAAGTATAAAAGTAGCAATACCGAATACCAACGCCGCTTTTGGCCACCGAAGCAATGGTAGCGATAATAGGCTGGCTAAGGCAATAAAGTGCAGAACGCCAAACCATACCCAACTGGTTGGGTACATAAACCAAGTCACTAGACTGATGATTCCAGCACCCCCGACTATTTTTAGTTCACGCTTCCAAAACGCAGGCCAGCAAATAGAAGGATGATTGGCCGCAAATAAGCCGTAGCCCACCGATATAAAGAATAGCGTGACAATTAGGTAACGAAAGATCGGAAAAAAACCACTTTCTGAATCGAAGGAAACGAGGCCATAAAGGCTTAGATTATAGCTGAAATGGAAAATTGCCATTAAGATCAGTGCCAAGCCGCGGCACTGATCGATAAGTAGGTTTCGTTTGATACTGTTATTTGAAGAGATTGAGGAGTTCATCACCCGTCATTTCATTGAAATCTTTCTTTTCTTTCTTAACCACAGGCTTAGGTGAAACCTTTTTCGCCTGAATCTTTTGAGCTTGCTCTATACGTTTTTGAGCGCTTTGCTTACCATTCGTCGTGTCTTTTTGACCTGTTTCATCTAAAAACTTTTGGTAGGCCGATTTTTGACGGGACTTTTTGTGCTTTTCAAGACGATTGTGCGTAGGGATTTTTCCCTTCTCACCCTGTTTGATAAAGTCTTTCTTTGACCCAGTTTTTATACCGAGCTTTCCCTTCATGGTACGGGAACCTTTACTGCGAGACATGTTAAACCTGTATGTGTGTGAAAACTGGCGGCATTATAGCCTGAATTTATCGAAATATAACGGTTTTATTGTATAAAATATCAACAATTTTTGAGGCTGGGTCGTAAACTTCGTTTAACTCAATGGCTCAGCCAATTAGGCAAAGGGTAACGAGTAGTTTTAACGCGGTACTATGGCTAGCCCCATGGAGTTTTGTCCTACCCAGGCAACGTGTAGCTCTAAAATAGGGGCTTCTATCGGTAAGTCTTGCAGTTGGCCGGTCACCAACATGCCTTTGCGCCAAAATTCACTGTCAAATTGGTCATTGCTGAAAGCGATTCCGCCGTCGGAAATATCCCAAGTTTCACCAATGATTTGGTCTCCTGATTCTAAAGTAAGTTTGATGGTCATTTTTACCGACGTTCTCGGATGGTAGCGCTTTTCTTGACTCATGGGTTACCACTTATCCCTTAAGGCTCTTAATTCAATAAACGCTTCGCGGTCAGGAGCGTTTAAAAAGAGGTTAATTTCTTTTTCCTGTGCCCAATTAGATATTAGACGAGTATCCGGTGTTTGCTGAGAAACTTGTTCTAAAAGGCGTGCGGCCGATTCTAAGTTTGGCTTTTGCTGTAAGGTAAATTTTAAATTTGTTTCAATGTAGTCGTGCCCAGTATATACCTTAACAGTGTCTGTCATAAGGTGCTTTAAGCGTTGTACCGTATGGTAAAGTTCAGTTGCATCGCCCGATTTAGTATTACCAATACCCGCGTTGAACACAGTGTCACCAAATATGGCCCAATGGTCTCGCTGCCAATAAATGCCGTGCCCAGGCGTATGGCCAGGCGTAAGTAAATGTGAAATGGCGCAATTTCCTAAAGTTATCGTTTGATTGTCTTTTAGCCATGTATCAGCATCAAACTTGCCTCTGCAGGTTTCAGGGGCATAAACATGGGCGTTGGTGAGCGTTTGAAGCGGCGCCAAGTCTTTGATGTGATCTGGATGTTCGTGGGTAATCCAAATTTGCTCAACCTCTAGATTTTGCTCATTTGCGAAATTAAATAGCAAATCGGCATTAAATGGATCAACGATGGCGGCTTTACGACTATCGGGACACACCACCAAATGGTTATAATTTAACGCAGAGTTTGGGATAAAGAGTCTAACAACATCAGCAATCATGGCTGTGGCTCAGTTATTTATTGATTTATTAGATAGTGTAGGGGAGAAAGGCGAGATGTTGAAGGTATTGGCGGTAATATCGCCGTCAAAAAAGCTGGATTTTGAGCAAGAGAGTCCTATTGATCACTCCACTCAGTACCGTTTTTCAAAACAAGCACAAACATTGATCGAAGAATTAAAAAACCGCACACCTGAAGATATTAAAAAACTGATGAAACTCAGTGATAATCTGGCGCATTTAAATGTTCAGCGCTATCAAGATTGGTCTGCGAAGATGACTAAATCAAACAGTAAGCAGGCATTGTTTGCATTTACAGGAGATGTCTACACTGGGTTGAGTGCACAATCGTTAGAAGAACCGCAAATACTGAAAGCACAACAAAGTGTTAGAATACTTTCTGGTCTTTATGGGCTACTTCGCCCTTTAGATAGAATACAACCTTACCGCCTAGAAATGGGCACTCGGTTGAAAGTGGGTGAAGCTAAAAACTTATATGGGTTTTGGGGCTCACAATTGACTCAAAAATTGAATGAGGACATTAGTGAGACTGAAGCCGACTTAGTATTGAATTTAGCTTCTCAAGAATATTTTGGTGCCATACAAAAACAAAATATTAATGCCCGAGTGGTGACACCTATTTTTAAAGATAAAAAGAACGGTGAGTATAAGATTATTTCCTTTTTCGCAAAAAAAGCGAGAGGTTCTATGGTCAGGTATATACTTGATCGCCCCATTAAGTCTATAAATGATGTGAAGTCATTTAACTACGATGGCTATCGTTACTGTGAAGAACGTTCCGCCAATGACGAATGGGTTTTTATTCGCGATGAACAATAATAAGGCAACATTATGAAAAAAAATAACCACCTGTTTTTAAAAAACTTTCTGTTCGTTTGCGCAACATTGATAACGGTAGGCTGCGCACAATTATCTCCTCAACAGGTTGCATTTACACCAGCAATTGAAGCTGAAGGCTTAATCAGTGGTACTGGTACGTTGAGTTTAAAGGCGACGGATATACGTCCATCGAACGTTATCGGCGTCCGAGGAGGCGCATATACTTCAACAAGTACGATAACACCGAAAACGCCATTGACGACGGTAGTGGAATCAATTGCACGACAAATATTAGAGCGTGGTGGTTTTATGCTGACAGACTCATTGCCGGATCAAGCCCTTGAAATTCAAATAAAAGAGCTTAGTTTTGAAACGACCGATCAAAAAGCCAGTATAAAGCGCAATACAGCGGTAGCAGCGATATCTGTGGTGGTTGAGAAAGGCAGTGTTACCTACAAGAATAACTACAAGACGACTCAATATATCGAAACCCTTGGGTACCCAAGTGAAGCGGAAAATGAGGCTCTATTGAATGATGTATTTGATTCTGTGTTAGAACGTATGTTTCGTGATCCAAAGTTAGAATCTTTTTTACAATAACAACCAAAAACCTGCACTGGGAAATTAAGTGTGGTCAATTAGCCAAATAAGGAAACCCTATGATATACCCAATGTTCGCCATGATTATGCTGACTTTTTTTATTGGTCTTTATACTTTTTATGTGCGAGTACAAAGTGTGCGTCGACGAGAAGTTAACTACCGGGCTTATTTGCTTATGAAATCTGAGCAGTTCCCTGAACAGGTTCAAAAAGCAGGTCGCAGTTTTAATAACCAGTTTGAAATTCCGATGTTGTTCTATGTGGTTTGCTTAGCGTTTTTGGCGCTCGATATTAACTCTGAGTTTGCATTGGTGATGGCTTGGGTGTTTTTTGGATTAAGAGTTGTCCATGCTGGAATACACTTAACGTATAATCATTTAATGCATCGATTCAGTGTTTTTTGGATGTCTGCATTAGCGGCTTTGGCGATGTGGATTAACCTAGTTTTGAATATTGCATAGTGTAGCAGGGTGCACTCGTGAGGAGTGCGCCCATCAAAATCTACTTATACATCGTCTAAATTATGTTCAATAAAATAATTGGCCATAAAATCTACAAAGGCGCGACTTTTCGCTGATAGGTATCGGTTTTCAGGGTATACAACATGAATAGTTCTGGTCGGAATATTCACTTCTGGCAGCAAGTTTACTAATTTACCAGATTCAATGTGTTCTCTGATCATGTAGTAAGGCAAAGCCGATATACCCATGTCATTCAATGTCGCTTCGCACAACGCGTCTAAATCATTTACGGTGAATCGTCGATCTTTGTTGATCAGGGCGGCTTCTTTCAAAAAGCGCTTGATCCAACGGGGTTCGGCGAAATCAATGCCAGAGACCATCAGTATGTAGTGGTTGGTCAGCTCTTGAAGGGTTTCTGGACGACCATGTTTGTCTAAATATTCTTTAGAAGCAACAATGATTACCTTTTGGCGTGCAACAGGGCGCGCAACGAGCCGGCTGTCTTGTAATGAGCCAAGGTGAATGGCTAAGTCTATACCTTCACGAACCAGATCCATGCCTTTATCGGCCAAGGTTAAGTCGAAATTTACATCCGGGTATTGTTCTAGAAACTTAGCGAAAATTTTCATCAACATAGCGCGGCCGAACGTCGGCGTTGCAGATATCTTTAAGGTACCCCGAGGACTGGTTTCTAAATCTTTTACCATGTGCTCAGCTTCTTCTAGGTCTTCCAATAACCGGCTACAACGATTAAAAAACAATTGTCCGGCTTCAGTTGGGCTGACAGACCGCGTTGTTCGATTAAGTAAGCGAACGCCTAAACGATCTTCCAGTAAACTGATTTGTTTACTGACGGCGGAAGGGGTGAGGCCTAGCTGGTGAGCTGCGTTGGTAAAGTTATTTGCTTTAACCACAGTGGTAAAAATAATGAGTGAGTCCAATCGAGCCATAGAAACATCCAGTGATTTGATGAAGATCGCACAATCTTATAGGCACTTAAATGAATAATCCATATTTATCTATGAAAATAATTTGAAAGTGATTTAGAGTGCTGATTTGAGCATATTTAGCTGTATTTAGCTCCATATTAATAGAATATCGGCCAAAATTTATACGTTTAAGGCGGGTGAATCGACAGAAGAATCAGTAAATATTCGAATTCTATTGAATTTATAGAGTAATTCATGACCGCTTTAACTTTTGAAACTTACAAACAGTTACCAAGTGTTTTTAAAGTTATTATGAGATTGGCCGATACCTCGAAGGTAAGGTTATACCTGTACTAGGTATAACATTGGTTAGAGGGATTCCCTATGCACCACCCAATATCAGGCTATTCCGGTACTACGGTGAATTACGACCGTCCAAATCGAGATCAACGCGCAGAAGCAGCGAACCGTATGCTCGATAAAAACCCGATTTCTGTAAATCAAGCTCAAGAAGCCGAAACCGTTGAAGCACCATCAAAAGCGATCAATTTTGATGTGGATGCTTTAGTTGACCAGATTTGGGGGTTTGCCCAACAACGAATTTCAGATGCGAAAGCCAATGGAGCATCAGAAGATCAGATTGAAAGTATGTTTGAAGCCGCCGAGCAAGGTGTAAAGCAAGGCTTTGGCGAAGCTAAAGAGATCTTAGATGAACTCGGTCAATTAGATGAACCGTTGACTATGAAAATAGATTCAGCCTTTGGTCAAATAATGGACCGTTTAGATGAACAAGACTTGAGCGTTCCCAGTAATCGATCCGAACCAATCCAAGCACCTATTCAACGTTCAGCGGCCAGTTCTAATGTTGATCGCCAAATCAATATGTATCAATACGAGCGCCAAACTTTTTCATTAAATTTAACCACCAATGAAGGTGATAAAATAATGATCCGGTCGGTTGCTGAATCTTCGAGTACATTAGAAGATAAGCGATTTGGGCGTGAATCTTCAACGGTATGGGGCAGCCAGCAGTCTTCGGGCTTTCAATTGATGATAAAAGGTGACCTAAACGAACAGGAAGCGGCAGATCTTGATGCCTTGTTAGCTCAGGTAAATGAAGTGGCGAATGAATTTTATGAAGGCGATTATCAAAAAGCTTTCGATATGGCGACAGAGCTAAACATTGACGGCAGTAGCTTACGCTCCATGGACTTGAATATGAAAGAAGTTGAAGCTAAGGGTGTTGGCGTTTACGCAGAAGTGGCCGAACAACCCGCTAAAATTCCGGCTGGTTTATCTCCATTGAAAGAGTATGCCGAGAAGCTACTCGCTAGTCAGGAGCAATGGTTTGAGCAGTTTAACAGCCGAGATGCCTTTATGAAGGTCATTGAAAATCATCCGATGAACCGTGGAGAGTTATTCGATACGCTTTCTTCATTACTGTCTTAAAAACTCTGAATTTTACACAAATTCCTATAAACTAAGCACCTCATCATTTGATAGGTGCTTTTTTTGTGAATCTCTTCTTGTACCATACTGCGGGCTGTCACCTTTGTGAATTGGCAGAGCAAGAGCTCTCCAAGTTACCTCTTAAAGATACAGTCGCACTTGTTTTAGTTGATATTGCCGATTCCGAACCGTTGATGAAGCAGTATGATGTTAGAATTCCAGTAATAAAGCTTGAGTCAGTCGATAGCGATTTAGGCTGGCCATTTTCATGTGAAGATGTGGTTCATTATCTTGCACAAAATAAAATCGAACTGTAGTAAAGGGTAGTTTAGATGTCTTATAAATCAGTCTGTTTGGGTGCGTTTTTCATGGCATTTTTGGTCGGGTGCACTTCGATGCCAAAGAAAACGGAAACCATATATGAAGCCTTAGTGGTCGATACCAGCTTACGTAGCGTGGTAAATCAGTGTGCTGCTTTAGGTTCTGAAGAAAAGAAAATGATTGTAGAGGCACGAAATTCTTGGTGGCAAAGAAATGCGAGCCATGTAATGGCCGCTGATTGGGGCTTGCTCAAGCTCAATTGGGATGACGCTCATGCAAATGCACAAAGCCAACGTGCATTGATGAGTATGGCGCTTTTGGAGAATATTCAAGAGGAGTCTAAGCTCGAGAATACTCGTTTAATAAAAGTCCCTGTCACGACAAAACAGTGCCAAAAACTTGCTGAAAAAATGAGCAAAGGAAAACTCGATTTGGCTCAAAGCAAGGCCGATGAAACCATCCTAAAAGCCTTGAATGATGATCGAGTCAATGTAGAAGGCCAGGCTCAAGTTGCACAGTCTATAAATAATCGTTATCGAAAATACGGTCGCTCATTATTCGTCGTTGAAAAAACGCTCCGAGAGGCGGGTTGCAGTAAACCGACCATTTCTTTAATTCGTAACGCATGGCCTATTGAGGTCTTTGATGCAACCTGCAACCAATCGGAATATCTATTGGTTCAGTGCGATTGGGGACGGTGTGAAATTAAACGCTAAGTCATCGGTAAGTTTAACAAATAGCCTTACTTATCGATGGATCGCTGTTGCCATTTTTGTGTTTGTACTACTGACGGCAACAGCAATTTGGTTCCAAAGAACCTATGTTGGATGGTTAATAGAATCGGTACCAGAGCCGAACTCTTACTTGCATTCTTGGCAAACGACTATTGATCGGAATGAAACCATTCAACATCCCGCCGTTATTCACCTCTTGCCGGATCATTGTTTATGCACTTTATTAACAATGGGTCATGCTACAAACATTTCTCGAATGGCTGAACAAAATGGATTTAATATCGTGCAGGTCGGCACACATCATAAAGGTCTAGGGAAATCTGTTGAACTGGAGAGCCCAAAGCTATCCCCAACAATTGCCATTACCGATGCAAATGGTCAAATTAAATATCTAGGTGCCTACAGCGAGGGTGTCCGATGTACCAATGCAAACAGTATGGTCGATACATTCTTGGAGGGCGTTTCACACCTTCCAAGCGCCACGATAGTAGGCTTAGATGTAAAAGTTTGTCGTTGCCAGCTGAATCCTTAAGGCATATTGAAATATATTGACTACACTGAAGAACATGGATTGCTGTTGCAGTTATATGGTTTTTTTACACGGAGTCTCACCATGTCAGATATGCTAAAAAACGTCGATAGCCGGACGAATTTAGTCGGCCAAAATAGGCTAGAGTTATTGATGTTTCGCTTAAACGGGCGTCAAGTGTATGCAATCAACGTATTTAAAGTGCAAGAAGTGCTTACGCTTCCTAAGCTAACGCTTTTGCCGCAGCGTCACCCTGCTGTTATTGGTGTCGTGTATCTAAGAGGTCGGTCAATCCCTGTGATTGATTTAAGTGCAGCGATTGGCTTAAGCCCTGTGCGTCATGGCGAAGAATCCACCATTATTGTGTCCGAATATAACTCGACCGTTCAGGCGTTTTTAGTTGGCGAAGTCGATAGAATTGTGAATATGAATTGGGATGAAATTCAGCCACCGCCTTCTGGTGCAGGAAAATACCATTACCTTACGGCCATTACACAACTCGATAAGGCCATTATCGAGATTATTGATGTAGAAAAAGTGCTTTCTGAAATATCACCGCTTAAAACAGAGCTGCCTGAGCATATTATGGGCGAAGACTTTGTCGCCAAGACGCAAGGGCGAGAGATCTTGATGGTTGATGATTCCTTAACGGCTCACGCACAAGCTCGGGCAACGTTTGAGAGCTTGGGTTTGAAAGTATATCAAGCGATGGATGGTATCGAAGGCTTAGACATTCTTAGGAAGCTTGACTCAGAAACGAATGGTCCGCTTCATGAGCGGTTATTAATGGTCGTAACAGATGCTGAAATGCCTCGAATGGATGGCTATCGGCTGACTACAGAGATACGTTCAGATCCTAGCTTAAAAGACTTATATGTCATTTTGCATACGTCCTTAAGTGGTGCATTCAATGAGGCGATGGTCGAAAAAGTCGGCTGCAATGCTTTTCTGTCTAAGTTTAAAGCGGAAGAGTTAGCCAACGCGGTTAAAAATCGAGTTAACGAATTAGACTAATTTAGGTAGTATGGCTGTCGTCGTTTACAAAAGGTAACAGCCATGGTCACAAGCGTAATAGATGAACTCTATATTTATCCTATTAAATCTTTACCTGGCCTGTCGGTAGATGAATTACATTTTGGGTCTTTAGGCGTTAAAAACGACCGCGAGTTTGTTTTAGTCAATGCCCAAGGTCGGTTTATATCACAACGTTCCCACCCAGCTCTAGCGGCTTTTCATTTGTCCGATAATCACAGTACTTGGCAGGTTTGCTCATTAAATAAGAACTGTGTTGAAATTCCAAAACATTCCTATACCGATAAAGCCATGGCTATATCCGTTTGGAAGGATCAAGCCACGGCTTATGAGGTTGATCCTTTGATTTCTCGATGGTTTAGTGAGCAGTTAGATGAAAAGGTTCACCTGGTTCGCTTTGATGAGTTAGGCAGCCGCAAAGTTGAGAAGGGAGGCTTTCAGGGGCATTTTGCATTCGCTGATGGGTTTCCGTTGCTGGTTTGTAACTCGAACTCTTTAAGCGAAATAAATCAAAACGCCCCTAGTGTTTTATCGATGCAACGTTTTCGCCCCAATATCGTGTTGGCGATGCCTGAAAATGAAGAATATAAGGCTCGTACGCTTTCTTTCGAACAGGGTGGTGAACTGAAATTAGTTGAACCTTGTGTACGTTGTAATGTTCCTGCGATAAACCCAGAAACGACCGTCTTTGAAAAGCCTATTCATGAGTATTTGAAGGCTGCAATTAATCGCGAGGGAAAGCCCGTGTTTGGAATGAATGCCATCATTCATCAACTGCGAACAATACGAAAAGGCGAACAATGCACCATTGAATAATGCGGGCATTCAGTTAACCGAGCTATTGCAAAGAGGCTATACCTGAGTTTGGTTGAGTCCACTGATTCATTTGCCAGACATTTCCCGTACGCAAAGCATACACTTGGCTGTAAACCAAAACAGACTTCACATAATTCCGAGTTTCATCGAAAGGAATGGACTCTATCCAAATAGAAATATCCCCAGTATAACTTTTTTTCCATGCGATCACTCGGCTTGGTCCGGCATTGTATGCCGCGGTGGCGTAAACAGGGTGGTCAAAGCGAGAAAGCAACTCACTTAAATAGTGGCTTCCCAATGCAATGTTGGTTAACGGGTCATCTAGGTCTTCTGTGCTGGTATAGTCTACATCGTATTTTTTTGCGGTAACTTTAGCTGTCGCTGGCATTAGCTGCATTAGGCCACGTGCACCGACTGGACTTCTAGCGGCTTGCATATAGCGACTTTCTTGACGAATGACACCGTAGATCCAGAAGCTAGGAATGTCGAGTAATTGAGCGTGGTAATCAATAATCGGATCGAATGCTAAGGGGTAGCGTAAATGGATTAAGTCGTATCGTCTGCTCCAGCCAGCCGCTTGCGATGCCTTACTGTACCAACCCGATTCTAGCGCGAGTTCAGCGGCATCATGTTGAGTCTGGTCATCTTTATTTCTAAGCCACAGGTTCCATTCAACTTGTGCTCGTTCTATTTCACCTAACTTGAATAACGCTAAGGCTCTCACCATCGCTGGCTCATTTCTGACTCTATCGGCGTTGGCGTTTGGGTAAGGCGTATGGTTAGCCAGTTGGGTCGGCTGGTTTAATACCCCTGCAGCTAGGTAGCCATAGTAGCTGCGCTTCTTACTTAACTGATGCAGTGGGTTGGTCGTTTCATCAGCAACGCCACTGTGCAACATGGCATAACCTAACCAATACTCCCATTGATCTGAATGTTTAAGGGTATCTGAGAGTTCAGAATACATTTGAATGACCGAAGAAAATTGCTTTTTGCTCAACGCAATTTGCAATCGCCAATGTTGGACCGTTTCATCTGATCGGCTAGGGTCTGCAATCGTTAACCAATAGTGGGCCTCAGGCAAGCCTTGTTTTGCCATCGCTACCCCTAAGTATTTAGAGGCCTTTTTAATTTGCTCGGGTGAAAATTTAGGTGTTGATTTGACCAGCGTAAGCCAAAGGTTGGAAGCAGATTTCGGGTCTTTAAAAGCCATACGATTAACGGAGGCGAGGGCAAGCTCACGCATGGCTTCGCTATTAGGATTATAATTTTTGCTGATTATGCTTTTAGGGTCTTGATACACCTTTGCTAAGAAGGTGCCTTGTTCAAAGCTTTCAGCGGTTGGATATAATTTATTAAGATAGCGCAACAGGCTTCCATTTCGTTGGTAAAAAGCCAATAACTGCCTTTGCCAAATTAAGTTTTCCTGATTAGGTTGCAGTGCAAGCCAAGACAATAAAAAAGGGTCGCAATGGTCTGGCCGTGATGTTCCGCTCATCCATAAGTTAGCAATTTCTTCTTGAGACACTTTTTTGCCAAGAGTTTGTTGAGCTGCAAAATAGTGGCATTTTTGTTCGGCCGACGTAGCGCTCGCAAATTCAGAAAACGTGAGGCGTGCATCATTTCTGCGAATAATTTCTTTTTGCCAAATGGGTTTTAACAGCCAATAGGCGGCCTGATTATTTGGGTCACTGCGAAAACTCTTAATTTGTTTGTAACTTACGTTTTCAATGTTTTTTTCAAACCAAAGGCCTAATAAGTGCGGATATAAAGGGTCGTTTTTTAAGCGTGCTAATTCAGCTTTATTCAATTCGCCAGAGAATATTTTAGATTTTAACTCTTCATACGAGGCGTTTGAAAAGGCACTGAAAAGGACTGTTGAACAAAAAACAAACAAACGAATAGCATTTAACATGATGACACAGCAAACTTAACCATAATATAGGTTAAGGCTAATCGGTTTAAGGGAAAATACAAGCGCTTAATAAATTTAGCCTAACTTGAAGAGCTATCTCAAGTTAGGCTAAAAAATTGTAGCGTTGATTATTTGCTACTGTTGCGGAATCGTTCACCTAAAACTAATAGGCAGGGTGTTAATACTAAGGTTAGAACGGTTGCGAACAACAAACCTCCGGCAATGGCGGTTGAAAGTTGAGTCCACCACTGCGCTGAAGGCGCTCCAACTGAAATTTCTTTACCTAAAATATCAATGGTAAGCTGAAATACCATCGGAACTAGGCCTAAAATGGTGGTAGCCGTTGTGAGTAGAACCGGACGTAAGCGTTGAGCACAGGTCATTAAAGCGGCTTGTGTTGGTTCTATACCTTGTTTACGAATAACGTTAAAGGTATCGATCAACACAATGTTGTTGTTAACAACAATCCCAGCCAATGCAATGATGCCTATACCGCTCATCATAATACCGAAGTTACTGCCGGTTAAAACGATACCGACCAAAACTCCAACGGTAGAAAGAGCAACAGAAGATAAAATCAGTGCCGTTTGGAAAAAGCTATTAAATTGTGTAACTAGAATGATAATCATCATAAAGAACGCTACACCAAATGCTTTGCCCATAAAGGCGCCCATTTCCTCTTGTTCTTGCTGATCGCCAATAAATCTAAACGCTACATTTTCCGGGAAGGCTCCAGAATCGTAGAGTGATTCAAGCTCAACGGCTAACTCGCTAATGACCGAAGCCACTTGATAGTCGGCCTTTACGTTAGCTTCTACATCTAAAGTGAGTTTTCCTTCAGTTCGGAAAAGATCACCTTGTTTATTTTGTGCTTTACGCTCAATAAAATTACTTATCGGTAATTGCTCGCCGCGTACAGTAATGGTTAGGTCATCAATCTTATCTAAATCTCGTCCGTTGAAAGGGTAGCGAGCTCTAATTTCCACTTCATCATCGGCATCACTCGGTCGGTAAGAGCCAATTTTTAAGCCGTTGGTTATCATCTGAATAGACGAACCTACGGTTTGTAAATCGGTACCAAAGCGGCTAGCGGCTTCACGATCAACATCTATTCGCCATTCTAAACCATCCAATGGGCGGTTATCAGAGACTTCTTTAATCTTCTCATTCGCTTGCATTCGATTGACTACTAAGTCGACGGCTTCATTTAAGGCTTTTATGTCGTTTGAGAAAAATTGCAGTTGTATGTCAATGCCGGTGGTAGGCCCCATGGCGGCAGCTTTAGATTCTGCTACAACACCAGGTATAAGCGATGCCGCATCTAAAGCTTGTTCTATGATGACCGCTGTACGTGGCCTTGTAGGCGACCAATCAATGAACTCCAGCTGCATTACACCAATGGTATCTTCTGTGTAGTCTCTAAGTGGGGTTGCGTTCACTTTGGTGGTGACGGTTTTAATCGTATCGAGTTCAAGCAAGTTTCTTTCTACTTGTTTGACCAGCTTGTCTCGTTCTGCCAAAGATAAGTTGCCGCGAGCTCGCACGACAATAGAGCCAAAATCGGCGTCTATTTCAGGGAAGAATTCAACGTCGGGGCTTCGAACAACAAATGCACCAACAATGATCGCAATGAGTAACGCTACCAGCCCTATTGCAAGGCCAGGGCGAGGCAATAAAAACCGAATGAATCTAACGTATTTACCTAGGAACCCAGGAATATTCTCAAAGTTACCATGATCAATGGCATCTACCGTTTGCTGCTGTTTTTTAGTAATTGGTAAAGGCTTACCTATAACAAAGCCAATGGCCGGCACGGCTATTAGAGCCATGACCAAAGACGCCGTCAGAGTGATGATGACTGTTTTGGGTAAAAAGCCCATAAATTCACCAGCGATGCCTGGCATAAATAATAACGGCATAAAGACGGCAAGGGTTGTCGCAGTCGATGCAATAATCGGCCATGCCATACGAGTGGCTGCTTCTCGATAGGCTTCTTTGCGATTAGAGCCTTCTGTCATTCGGCGGTCGGCGTATTCTGTTACAACAATGGCGCCATCGACGAGCATACCGACCGAAAGAATCAGTGCAAATAACACAACGATATTGAGCGTTATGCCGAGCATCTGCAAAATCATCATGGTGGCTAAGAAAGAAGCAGGGATTGCAATCCCTACTAATGTCGCACTGCGTACGCCTAAGAACCAAACAATGATGACAAAAACAAGGATTGTCGCGGTGAGAACGGAGTTAAAGAGATCGTTTAATTGCTGCTCAATCATCACCGAGTTGTCTTGGGTATAAGTTACACGAATACCTTCGGGCCAAAGCGGAGATACTTCTTCAACTATTCTTTTAGCTTCATCAATGGTTGCGATGATGTTTTCACCGACTCGCTTTTTAACTTCTAACGTAACCGCAGACTGACCATTTACTCGCGAAATGCTGTTTGCGTCTTTATAAGTACGTTGGCCATGAGCAATATCACGGAACCGCACGACAACATCGCCGTCTACTTTAACGGGCAAATTTAAAATGTCTTCTTCGGTTTCGATTAAACCCGGAACTTTAAATGAAAACCGGCCCGCACCGGTATCCAAGTTACCGGCCGTGACCAGTTGGTTGTTCTTAGATACTAGTGTGAACAGTTCAGCATGTGAAATGTTGTAACTGGCCATCAGTGCCGGATCAATAATTATTTCGGCAACTTCATCGCGCTTTCCGGCGATGGTCGCTTCTAATATCCCTGAAGTGGCTTCTAATCTATCTTGTAAATCAGTGGCGACTTTAAATAGGACGCGCTCATCAATATCACCAGACAGAGATATATTAATGACCGGAAATAAGGCTAGGTTGACCTCACTGACGGTTGGCTCATCTGCATCGGCCGGTAGTTTGGACTTTACTTTATCAACACCGTCTCGCACATCCACTAAAGCTTCATCAATGTCGACGCCGATTTCAAATTCAAGCATGACAGAAGCATGGCCTTCACTGGCGGTGCTGGATATTTCCTTTAAGCCCTCCAAAGAGTTTAGCTCTTGCTCTAAAGGGCGCACTAACAATCTATCGGAGTCTTCCGGTGAAATGCCTTCCAGGCCGGTACTCACATAAACAAAGGGCACTGTGACGTCGGGTTGCGCTTCTTTAGGGATGGATACCAGCGCAAAGGCCCCAACAATGAGGATAAGTGTAAAAAATAACAGAACGGTACGAGTACGGTTCAATGATGCGTTAATTAAACTGACCACGAAAACCCCTTATAGTCCAACAGCTTTAGATGGAACAAATGGTTTGATGGTCGGATTGACCGTTTCATCAATATTAACGAACCCTTGGCCTACAACAATGATGGCAGCCTGCTCAGGCAACCCTGTGACCCAAACGCCATCGGTGGCCGATCGAATAATGTCTACTTTATTGAACTGTACTTGGTTATTGTCGTTAACTGTTTTCAACCCTAGGTCGCCACTTTCGTTAATGAATAACAAAGCAGGGCTGATGTAATGTCCTTGGGCTTGATCTATGGCGATGGTGGCTTTTGAAGTTACGCCAGATACCGAACGGGTTACATTCAAAACCTTGAGTTCAACCGTAAAGGTACGAGTAGAAGGGTTTGTCGTTGTACCAATGTAAGTAACTTCAGCATCAGCGATGTCACCATTGATCAGATCTACTTTGCCTTTTTGGCCTAATGCTAGGCTTAAAATGTCCTTTTCGGAAACTGAGCCTACAAATACCATTTCTGAGAAGTCGTAGATGTCTGCTACAGGTTCGCCTTGGCGAAGGTATGCGCCAATCTCAACATGTAATGACTCCAGCTGCCCATCAAATGGGGCTCGTATGTTTTTATGCGCAATTTGAAGGTTTAAACTCGATAAATTGGCTTTTGCTTGTTCATAGCTGGCCAACGCTGCGGCCAGTTGAGCGCCATTTTGTAAGCCCTGCTTTTTCAATTTTTGGGCGCCTTCGTATTCGAGGCGCTCTTTTTCGACCGATGCGTTGGCTTGAATTAATTTGGCGTTTAAATCACCCATGTCAATCTTGGCGATAATGTCACCTTTTTTAACTCGGTCACCCTTTGTTTTTAACAATTGAGATACTTTTCCAGAGGTCTCACTGCTCACAGTAACCCAACGTTTTGCCTGAGTTACACCATTTATGGTTAAAGTTTGTTCAACCCTCTGTGATTGGCTATTTATCACTTGAACTTTGGGCGTTAAATCCGTACTTTGCTGAGCATTATCTTTAGGCGGGTTAACATCAGAATCGTTTGATGAGCCTGTCATCATCCAAATGATTAATACCACTAAGATAGTAATAGCTATAATAGGGCCGGTATAACGGGTTTTAGACACGAATAATTTCCTCAGTTTAAAATCGGCGACACAGTAATAGGGAATGCTCCCTCAAAAAAGTGCCGAAAGTCAGTCTAATATGAGTCTTATAATATTTGATCAAGTTTCATTTGCATTAGGTGCAGCGCCTTTGCTCAATCAATGTTCATTTTCAATAGAGAAAAATGAGCGTGTATCATTGGTAGGCCGCAATGGTGCCGGTAAATCAACACTACTGAAATTAACCTTAGAACAATTTAGCCCCGATAGCGGCATAATTAAGTATTCCAAAGGCTTAAAGCTCAGTTATTTGCAACAAGACTTGCCCGTTGGCGATGATGAGCCAGTGGGCAATGTCATTTTAACGCGCGTAGGTCCCATCGGTGAGGCCATTTTACAATACAATGCAATAGCCAATTCAGATCAACCTAATTTAACGGAGTTGGAACGCTTACAGCATTTCATAGAAGAACATGATGGTTGGAATCTTCAAAACCAAGTTTTGGCCATTTGTACCAAGCTAAAGTTAGATCCTGCTAAAAAATTTAATGCGATGTCAGGAGGGTGGCGTCGTCGTGTCTTGCTAGCGGCCGCCTTGGTTGTAGAGCCCGATGTTCTTATTTTAGATGAACCTACCAACCATTTAGATATAAAAATGGTGGAATGGCTCGAAGATTTGTTGCTTTCATTCAAAGGTACAGTGTTATTTGTATCGCATGACCGAGCCTTTATAGATCGCGTTGCAACTCGCGTTATTGATTTAGATCGTGGCAAGGTAAGCTCTTTTCCCGCGCCCTATGATACTTATCTAGAGTTTAAGGAAAAAGCGCTGGAAGATGAAGCCAAGCAAAGAGCCCAGGAAGATAAAGTACTTGCTCAAGAAGAGGCGTGGATCAGGCAAGGAATAAAAGCCCGAAGAACTCGCAACGAAGGTCGAGTGCGAGCCCTAAAAGCGATGCGTGCAGAGTTATCCCAGCGGCGCTTTCAACAAGGGTCGGCCAACTTTAAAATTGAGATGGACGATAGTTCTGGCAAACGAGTGGTGGAGCTAAAAGATGTCGTCTTTGGGTTTGATGAGTACCCGATCATCAATGGGTTTAGCTCGACTGTGTTGCGTGGTGACAAAATAGCCTTGTTAGGCCCTAATGGCATTGGCAAGACCACCGCGTTAAAGCTGTTGCTTGGAGATTTAACCCCAAGCTCAGGAGAAGTTAAAGCCGGGACTCGCTTGCAAGTCGCGTATTTTGACCAAGCTCGAGAAGCGTTAGATCCAGAAAAACAAATTGTAGATGTGGTATCTGAAGGGCGAGATTTTCTTGAGATACAAGGTAAACGAAGGCATGTTATTAGCTACTTAGAAGACTTCTTGTTCGCGCCAGAGCGATTGCGTATGAAAGTTAGGCAATTAAGTGGCGGAGAAATAAACCGTTTGTTGCTGGCAAAAATGTTTTCGCAGGCCGCGAATGTATTGGTGCTCGATGAGCCAACCAACGACCTTGACATGGATACATTAGATTTATTGATCGATCGACTCAGTGATTTTGAAGGAACGGTATTGCTTGTGAGCCATGACCGATACTTTATTGACCAATTGGCAACTAAAAGTTGGGCATTTGAAGGTAATGGCGTGGTTCGGGAGTATGCTGGTGGCTATGGCGATTGGAAAGTGCAAGGCGGTAAGTGGCCCGACCTAGAAGATAAAGATGCTGCAAAAAAGGCGCAGGCAAAAGTAGAAAGCTCCGGCCAAGCTGAAAAAACGAAAGCTCAACCTAAAACGACTAAAAAGAAGCTAAGCTATAAGGAGCAGCGAGAATTTGATCAAATGCCAGCCAAGATTGAAGCATTGGAGTTACAAATTGAGACATTGGAAGCAGAAGTCGCTGAGCCAGGGTTCTACAATCAGTCACCAGATGTTACAGCGACCCGGTTAGGTCAACTTGAGTCCGTTCAGAGTGAGTTGAACGAGGCTTATGATCGTTGGGCAGAATTAGAAGGCATGATTAATTAAAATGCTCAAACTTATATTGGAGCCGTAAATGAGTATTACCTACATTTTTAAATTTTTGGAAAACGACTCTGAACTTAAATTCGAAACGGCAGGGGTCAACGAAGAGCGTGTTGAGCGTATCCCAACAGAACCCGCTGAGTGGACAAAGTTAGACTATTGCCAGTGCACAAACTGCCCACTAAAGGCCTCTGAAACTGAGCATTGCCCAGCAGCGCTTGATATTCAGCCCATAGTGGAAGGTTTTAGAGAATTGCCCGGGTTTACTAAAGTCGATGTCACCGTTGTCACCAGTAATCGTGAGTACCATAAAATAACTGGCTTAGAAGAAGGTTTGCGTTCATTAATGGGGCTTGTCATGGCGAACAGTGAGTGCCCAATTTTGAAAAACTTAAAACCGATGGCCTTTACGCATCTGCCGTTTTCAAATCAAGATGAATTTATTATTCGCAGTGTCGGAACCTATTTGTTGCGTCAATATTATAATATGAAAGATCATGAAGAGCCTGATTGGAATTTAGATGGGCTGGTGTCCTTAAACAAAGAGTTGCAGCTTGTTAACCAGGCTGTCTGGCAGCGTGTGCATTCTGCCTGTGAAGGAGATTCAAACTTAAAAGCATTGCTCAGTTTTTTCACCTTGTCTTCAAGCGTTTCTTACTCTTTAGAGTCTCAGCTCTTAAAGCTTAAAGGTAAGTTTTTAGATGAGACAGACCCTTTTAAAGAGTTTGAGCTGCAGCAGGGTGCAAAATAGCCCATGGGTATCGTCGTAATCATCGTTTCTATGCTGGTGGTGGTCGGTTCATTTATGTGGATGCGACCTTCACCACGAGATCAATACCTTTCGAAAATTCGCTCAGAGGCTTTGATGACTGGGTTTCGCATCGGTAGCATGAAAGTGCCCGATACTAGTGAAGAGGGGCGTATTGGTGAGGTTAATTGTATTGTCACCATCTATGCAAAAAACCTTGAGGTTATTAAAGGCCGCTCTGTAAGTTATACCGTTATCCGCACTTCTGGTGAGTCGGGTATTTATCTCCCTGATGGTTGGCAGTGGCACGAGCGAGAAGACATGCCTCAAGCTCTCATGGAGCAAGTGGCTTTGTTAGTTAAGCCGTTACCCTTGTCCATAACATTGATTACCGTCAGTGATTCTCAATCAGCGCTCTCGTGGGATGAAAAAGACCCACAAGTGACCTTTGACGTGTTAAGCCAAATCCTATCCCACGCCGCTTCGCTGGTGAACCGAAAAATACAGGGCGAATAAACGCCCTAACTTAGCCTCTCAAACTGTTGACTTAAAGCTTTGTTGGAGTATTGTGTTAATCAAATCAAACAGTCGTTTGAAACTTGCGTTTGATTTTGTCGCAGACAATGAATTATTCGTCTATAACTGTATAGATTAATGCAATAAAGTTGAAAATAGCGATAACCTTATTCGCAGCCAAACAAAGATAATATGGAGACAGTTCATGATCTACCAAGGCAATAGTATTTCCGTTAAAGAGCTTGACGGTGGGCTTGCTGAGTTGGTATTTGACTTGAAAAACGAATCGGTCAATAAATTCGATAAAGCCACATTAAGTGAGCTGAACGATGCCACTCAAGCAATAGAAAACTCATCCGCTAAAGGTGTTCTTGTTAGCAGTGCTAAAGACAGTTTCATTGTTGGCGCTGATATCACCGAGTTTTTACAATGGTTTGAGCAAAGCGAAGAAGAAGTGGTTGCTTCGGTACTTCAAGCCAATGAAATATTCAGTCGCTTTGAAGATCTTTCAATTCCAACCGTTGCTGCAATCAACGGCATAGCACTTGGCGGTGGCATGGAAATGTGTCTGGCTTGTGATTATCGAGTGATGTCTTCAGCCGCTAAAGTTGGCTTACCAGAAGTTAAGTTAGGCTTGTACCCTGGCTTTGGTGGTACGGTTCGTTTGTCTCGCGTAATTGGTGCAGACAATGCGATTGAATGGATTTCTGGTGGTGCTGAAAAACGCCCTGACGCCGCGTTAAAAGACGGTGCAGTTGATGCCGTGTTTGCCCCTGAGCAATTGCAAGAGGAAGCGTTGAAGTTGCTGCAGCGAATTGTTGCTGGCGAGTTAGACTTTGAAAACCGTAAAACAGCGAAGAAAGGTAAGTTAGGTTTAAATGCCATTGAATCAATGATGGTTTTTGAAACTGCAAAAGGTTTTGTCGCTGGTAAAGCGGGTAAGCATTACCCTGCGCCAGTAGATGCGATTAAAACCATTCAAAAACATGCGAATTTTGAACGTGATCAAGCGATTGCTATAGAAGCTAAAGGTTTCGCAAAACTTGCTAAAACTCCTGTTGCTCGGAATCTAATTGGATTGTTCTTAAATGATCAGTCAATTAAGAAAATTGCTAAAGACCACACGGCTCTGGCCGGTGATGTATCCCAAGCTGCCGTATTAGGTGCAGGCATTATGGGCGGTGGTATTGCTTATCAAAGTGCTTATAAAGGCACACCAATTTTGATGAAAGATATCAACGAACAAGGTATTCAATTGGGCCTTGATGAAGCAACGAGTTTGTTAACGAAAGCCGTTCAGCGTAAGCGAATGGATGTAGGCAAAATGGCGCAAACCTTAACGCGCATTCGCCCAACTTTGTCATACGGCGATTTCGGCAACGTAGATGTTGTAGTTGAAGCGGTTGTTGAAAACCCAAAAGTTAAAAAAGCCGTGCTGGCCGAAGCGGAATCTCACTTGAAAGACGGTGCTGTTTTAGCTTCTAACACCTCTACTATTTCAATTACCGATTTAGCGACGGCGTTGAAAAAGCCGGAAGATTTCTGTGGAATGCATTTTTTCAACCCAGTACACAGAATGCCTTTGGTTGAGGTCATTCGTGGCGAGAAAACGTCTGACAAAACTATTGCAACCGTAGTTAAATACGCTCAGAAAATGGGCAAAACGCCTATCGTAGTGAATGACTGCCCAGGCTTCTTGGTTAACCGAGTTTTATTTCCTTACTTCGGTGGTTTCGCCATGATGTTGCGCGATGGAGCTGACTTTGAGCACGTAGACAAGGTGATGGAAAAGTTTGGCTGGCCAATGGGTCCAGCTTACCTTCTTGATGTTGTCGGGATAGATACCGGTGTTCACGCTCAGGCTGTAATGGCGGAAGGCTTCCCTGATCGTATGGCGCAAGATTTCCGTTCAGCGATGGCGGTTATGTTTGAAGAAAATCGCTACGGTCAGAAAAACAGCCAAGGCTTTTATAAGTACGAGCTAGACAAAAAAGGTAAGCAAAAGAAAGTTTCGGACGAAGTTGCTCATAAACTTGTCGACAGCGTTGTTGAAAGTAAGCAAGAGATGTCCGATGAAGACATCATTAATCGCTTAATGGTTCCAATGTGTTTAGAAACTGTACGATGCCTAGAAGACAATATCGTTAATACTCCTGCTGAAGCCGATATGGGCTTAGTGTATGGCATTGGTTTCCCTCCATTCAGAGGTGGTGCATTGAAGTATATTGATGATATGGGCGCGGCGAAATTCGTCGAGCTATGCGATCAGTATGCATCTTTAGGTAAGCTTTATGAGCCAACGGCGAAGCTACGTGAAATGGCGGCCAATAACGAAAAATTCTACGCTTAATAGGAGAGTGAAATAATGAGCTTAAAAGATAATGATGCTGTAATTGTAGATTTCGCTCGAACACCTATGGGTCGTTCTAAAGGCGGTAGCTACCGAAACACTCGTGCAGAAAATTTAAGTGCCGATTTAGTAAATGGATTGTTGGCGCGTAACAGCAACTTAAACCCAGCAGAAATTGAAGATATTATTTGGGGTTGCGTCAACCAAACAAAAGAGCAGGGCTGGAACATTGCTCGTATGATGCAGCTATTAACAGTAGTGCCTCATACGACCTCGGCTCAAACGGTTTCTCGTTTGTGTGGTTCGTCTATGTCGGCTTTGCATATCGCCACGGCTAACATTCAATCCGATAACGGTGATGTTTATTTGATTGGTGGTGTGGAGCACATGGGTCATGTTGACATGATGCACGGTGTAGATCCTAACCCAAGCTTGTCTCACAAAGCTGCGAAAGCTGCTGGCATGATGGGTTTGACGGCGGAATTATTGTCGAAAATGCATGGCATTTCTCGCCAAGCACAAGACGAATTTGGATTCCGGTCGCACCAGCGTGCCCATCAAGCCACTTTGAATGGGAATTTCGATAACGAAATTATTGCCATGAAAGGGCACGATGCGGCTGGAAACCCTTACATCATGAAGCACGATGAAACTATTCGCCCTGAGACCACGGTTGAAGGTTTAGCTTCGTTGCGTCCGGCCTTTGATCCAAAAGCTGGAACAGTAACAGCGGGTACTTCTAGCCAAATAACCGACGGCGCTTCGGCAATGTTAGTGATGTCGGCCAAGAAGGCGAAAGAGCTAGGTCTTAAACCGCGCGCTGTAGTTCGTTCTATGGGCTTGGCTGGGGTAGACCCTTCCATTATGGGTTACGGTCCTGTACCAGCTACTCAGAAGGCTCTAAAGAAGTTAGGCATGACCATTAACGACATTGACTATATTGAGTTAAATGAAGCCTTTGCCGCGCAAGCGTTGCCAGTGCTTAAGGATCTTAAGTTGATGGACAGAATGGATGATAGCGTAAACATCCATGGTGGTGCGATTGCATTGGGTCATCCATTTGGGTGTTCTGGTGCGCGAATTACCGGCACATTGTTGAATGTATTAGAGCAAAAAGATGCTCAATTCGGTTTGTCTACGATGTGTATTGGTTTAGGCCAAGGTATCAGTACTGTGATCGAACGAGTTTAATCGTTCTGTTCTTATCAAAACCACTCTTAGGAGTGGTTTTTTGTGCTGGCTATAAATGTTTACGAAGCCGTTTAATCGTCTGCAGATTGGCTTGTGTAGAGGCCTGAAATAGCATTGGAAACCTTTTTAACTTCTGCATTTTTATCGGGTACATTGACATCGGTTTTTAGCAAAATGTCTTTAGCGCACTTGTAAAAATTAGCCGCCATGGCCAAATCATTATGATCTCTAGCATCATTCCCTTGGCGAACAAACGCTTTATATTCTAATAAAACAGTGTTGATGACCAGTCTTCCTCGGTGGTTACGGAACGACTCTTCCGAAATATCCCCCTTCTGATAGAATTCACGCAACAATTTTAATGTCTGTGAAAAATGCCGTTTCATTAAGAATATTTGTCGATCTGAAGCAGGTATATCAGGTTCTTGAGGGTTCTCTTCAAGCGCAGCAATTTTAGCGCGCGTTTGTTCGATGGCTGCTTTTTCATCCAGTAAATCGGTCGAGTTAGGAATTAAATCCAGGCCTTCCGCTATATCGTTTTCAATGCGTTCTACTAGTTTGTAAAGTAAATTTACATCCCGATCGTAGAGTAAAAGCGATTGCAATAGTTCATCAATGTCGGCCAATTCGCCGCGTATTTCTCTTATCCGCATGCGCCTTCGCTGCAGTTCTAGCTCTTTATTCGTGGCTTTTTTGGCAATGTAAAGAGCGCCAATAATAATGCCAATGAGCAATAATAGTGTAATAAATCCCCAAAAAGACATAGATTTTCCTTGATTTAACGATGTTACTTGACGTGGAAATTTAATCGGTTATAACCTTCGCCGCTTGCGGAAAGTGTAAACCTGAGTTACTTATATAAAAAGAACACATTAGCGGAATTATAGCGCATGGGAAAATCTCTGGTCATTGTGGAATCGCCTGCGAAGGCAAAGACCATAAATAAATATCTTGGCTCAGACTTCATTGTGAAGTCATCAGTGGGTCACATACGCGATCTGCCGACCAGTGGTCAAAGTAAGCCGGTAGATCCAAAAGCTCGTGCTGCGCAAGCCGCAAAGACACGTAAAATGTCTCCTGAAGAAAAAGCCGTTTATAAAAAGACGAAAGCTCAGGAGCAGCTTATTAATCGTATGGGCATCAATCCAAAAGAAGATTGGTCTGCCAATTATCAAATTTTACCTGGCAAAGAAAAAGTAGTCGATGAGCTACGAAGAATTGCCAAAGATGCCGATTGCATCTACCTCGCGACGGATTTGGATAGAGAAGGGGAGGCCATCGCTTGGCATCTTCAAGAGGCCATTGGCCACGAACCAGAGCGATATAAGCGCGTTGTTTTTAATGAAATTACGAAGAAGGCTATTAATGAAGCCTTTGAAAAGCCTGGTGAACTTGATATCGATCGAGTTAATGCTCAACAAGCGCGACGATTTTTGGATCGCGTTGTTGGTTTTATGGTGTCGCCGCTGCTTTGGGCCAAAGTGGCTCGTGGTTTAAGTGCAGGGCGTGTTCAGTCGGTAGCCGTGCGTTTAATCGTAGCGCGTGAAAATGAAATTCGTAAGTTTATTCCGGAAGAGTTCTGGGATTTACACGCCAACCTAGGTACTTCTTTAGGTCGGGTTAAGTTTGAAGTCACAAAATACTTGGGCGAAAAATACCGTCCAGTCAACGAAGATCAATCAAATGAACACGTAAGTCGATTAGAGCAGCAAGCTTTCACTATCACCAAGCGTGAAGATAAGCCGACCAGCTCTAAACCTACAGCGCCATTCATAACGTCGACGCTGCAACAGGCCGCCAGTACGCGCTTAGGCTTCAGTGTTAAGAAGACCATGATGATGGCACAACGCCTTTATGAGGCAGGTCACATTACTTATATGCGTACAGACTCAACTAATTTGAGTGCTGAAGCTGTTGAGTCGGCCCGAGAATACATACAAAAAGAATTTGGCCAGGATTATTTGCCTAAGGCTCCTATTGTTTATGGCAGCAAAGAAGGCGCCCAGGAAGCTCATGAGGCTATTAGACCTTCTAGTGTAACCCGAAAGAGCTCTTCGCTTACTGAGATGGAGCGAGACGCTCAGAGACTTTACGAGTTAATATGGCAGAGGTTTGTCGCTTGCCAAATGACACCGGCCAAATATAAAAGTACAAATCTGTTTGTTGAGACGGGTGGCTACGAATTAAAAGCCAAAGGTCGAGTGTTGGTTTTTGATGGTTTTACGCGTGTCATGAAGGGTGGGCAGAATCGAGATGATGTTATTGAGCTGCCAGATCTAAAAGAAAACGAAACGCTGACTTTAGAGCAACTAGAACCGAAGCAGCATTTTACCAAGCCGGTTGCTCGTTATACAGAAGCTTCATTAGTCAAAGAGTTAGAAAAGCTAGGCATTGGACGTCCTTCTACTTACGCTTCTATTATTTCGACTATTCAAGATCGCGGTTACGCTCGCCTAGAAAGTCGTCGTTTTTATGCCGAAAAAATGGGTGATATCGTTACCGAGCGTCTGACTCATTCATTTTCCGAATTAATGCAATATGAATTTACGGCACAATTCGAAGAATATTTGGATGAAATTGCCACCGGAACCAAAAATTGGAAAACGGTACTTAATGAGTTTTACGAGCGTTTTACCGAGCAATTAGCCAAAGCTGAAGCCGATGAAAGTGAAGGTGGCATGGTCTCTAACGAGCCTACATTGACCGACATCGAATGCCCAAAATGTTCGCGACCGATGATGGTTCGTAACGGCACCACTGGCGTGTTTTTGGGGTGTTCGGGCTATAGTTTGCCACCAAAAGAGCGTTGCAAAGGAACTTTAAACTTGGTTCCAGGTGAGGAGGCTATTTCAGCCGATGACGATGATGAAGCGGAAGTAAATCAGCTGCGTCAAAAAGAGCGTTGCGGCCTATGTGGCACCGCTATGGATAGCTACTTAATTGATGAAAAGCGAAAGCTGCATATTTGCGGTAATAACCCAAGTTGCTCAGGCTTTAAGGTCGAGGCTGGTGAGTTTAAAATTAAAGGTTATGAAGGTCCAAGCTTAGAGTGTGATAAATGCGGCAGTGAAATGCAGCTGAAAAGCGGGCGTTTTGGTAAGTATTTCGGGTGTACGAACGAGGAATGTAAAAATACTCGTAAACTGCTTCGAAATGGCGAAGCAGCGCCTCCAAAGATGGATCCAGTGCCCATGCCAGAGCTTAAGTGCATTAAGGTTGAAGATACCTATGTATTGCGCGATGGAGCTGCAGGCATGTTTTTAGCGGCCAGTCAGTTCCCTAAAAATCGTGAAACGCGGCCCCCGTTAGTGGCTGAGCTTATTCCGCATAAATCAGAATTGCCTGAAAAATATTTCTATTTATGTGATGCGCCTGTTGCCGATGGAGATGGAAATCCTTCGGTTATTCGTTTTAGTCGCAAAACTAAAGAGCAATATGTGATGAGCGAAGTTGATGGAAAAGCGACAGGCTGGGCCGCATACTATGACAATGGAAAGTGGGTGGTTCAGGAAAAAGCTAAAGCAAAGCCAAAGGCTAAACCGAAAGCTAAGGCCAAGCCAAAGGCCAAAGCGAAGGCTAAACCTAAACCTAAAGCAGCAAAGAAAGACGAATAACTTAATTGTTCTGACGTAAAAATCAAAAATTGCCGCGATACTTTGATGTGTCGCGGCTTTTTTTTGCCTAGATATCAGTAGATCTAAAGCAAAAAAAACCGGCTAGTGGCCGGTTTTTTTAAATAGCGATTGCTCTAGATTAATCTAAATCGCGGATCTTTTCGCCTGTATAAAGCTGGCGAGGTCGACCAATGCGGTATGGACCAGAGATCATTTCTTTCCAGTGAGCAATCCAGCCTGGCGTGCGGCCAACCGCAAATATAACGGTAAACATTTCTGTTGGAATACCCAAAGCTTTAAAAATAATACCAGAGTAAAAGTCTACATTAGGGTATAGCTTTTTCTCTACAAAGTACGGATCTTCAAGTGCAATGGCTTCTAGGCGCTTAGCAATTCTTAGCAATGGATCGTTTTCGATGCCAAGTTCGCTTAATACCTCATCGCAAGCCTTTTTCATAACGCGTGCGCGTGGGTCAAAGTTTTTATAAACGCGATGACCAAAGCCCATCAATCGGAATGGGTCGTTTTTGTCTTTAGCGCGAGCGATGAATTCATCAATGTTTGATTCATCCCCAATTTCGGCCAGCATATTCAAGACGGCTTCGTTCGCGCCACCATGTGCAGGGCCCCATAGTGCCGCAATACCCGATGCAATACATGCGAAAGGATTGGCACCAGAAGAGCCTGCTAAACGTACTGTTGACGTTGAAGCGTTCTGCTCATGATCGGCATGCAAAATAAAGATTTTGTCCATTGCGCGAGCTAAAACAGGGTTAACTTCATAGTTTTCACATGGGTTGCTGAACATCATGTGTAAGAAGTTGCCGCCGTAGCTTAGATCATTACGTGGGTACGCAAATGGCTGACCAATAGAGTACTTATAGGCCATTGCTGCCAGCGTTGGCATTTTCGAAATCAAGCGATGAGCGGCTACCTCTCGGTGTTTCTCATTCGTGATGTCTAAAGAGTCGTGATAGAAGGAGGCTAAAGCACCAACAACCCCGACCATTACCGCCATTGGGTGTGAATCTCGACGGAAGCCGGTAAAGAAATCATGAAGTTGCTCATGAACCATTGTATGGTGCATGATCATATCTTGAAATTTTGCTTTTTCGGCTTCTTTAGGAAGCTCACCGTGCAGCAATAAGTAGCATACATCTAAGTAATCAGTCTTTTCAGCGAGCTGATCAATCGGGTAGCCGCGGTGCGTTAAAATTCCTTTTTCGCCATCAATAAATGTAATTTCAGACTCACAAGATGCGGTAGACATAAAGCCTGGGTCGTAGGTAAAAAGGCCGCTTGCCGCTAAAGATCGAACGTCAATGACGTCAGGTCCTTGCGTTCCAGAGTATACTGGCAGTTCAATAGGGTCTTGTCCTTCAATGACCAGCTTGGCAGTTTTATTAGCCATGAGGTCTCCTCTCTTAGGTAGTTTATAGGCTTAAGAAGCGTTGAAATAATAGGTGTTACAAGGTGCTGTCAGATAGAAAATAGAAATTTGAGCAGCACGAAATTGCGCATAACTATAGAGTTTTACTTTCGAAAGTCAATTTGGTCTTTAGTACCATAAAGTTCATAAAGTTCAAATTAATACTAAAAGACTATCAACGAACGCTTAAAATTGGTCTAAAGTGTCTTAAATGACTAGTAATTGAACAATGCCCGATTATTCAAGCTTGTGATGATAAATTTCTTAAAAACTAATACTAAGAAATGGCTGTAAACGTTTGTAATTCGTGACTTGCATATCTATAATCATCGCGCTTTTGAATTTGGAACATGTTTCAAATTCTGGTCTACCAACTCCCCATTCGTGGGGCCGCATAAGAAAAAACATGAGACTACTGCCGTGAAAAATACTCGTCCCGTAAACCTCGATTTATCGAAGTTCCGATTTCCGGTGACCGCGTTAGCGTCTATTACGCATCGTGTAGCTGGAGTTATTCTATTTGTTGCAATCGCATTTGTGCTTTGGGCACTCACGAAGAGTCTTGAATCTAAAGACGGATTTGAGCAGGTGTCTCAAGTCATGACGCATCCGCTCGCAAAATTTGTAACTTGGGGAATATTGTCTGCAATCGCTTACCACTTTATAGCTGGTATAAAACATTTATTAATGGATGCTGGATTCTTCGAAACCTTGGAGACGGGTCCTGTAGCGTCTAAAGTCGTTTTTGTCTTAGCGGCTATTGCAATCTTATCGTTGGGGGTTTGGGTATGGTAACTAGTATTACGAGTTTATCTCGAAGCGGGTTGTTAGATTGGTTAATGCAGCGTGTCTCTGCAGTTGTATTGGCCGCCTACACTGTTTTTCTTTTTGGTTTTTTTGTAACCACATCCGAAGTAACTTTTGAAGTTTGGCAGGCCTTGTTTGCTAACTTCTGGGTTAAGATTTTTACCCTGGCAACCCTGCTGTCATTAGTGGGTCACATCTGGGTAGGTATGTGGACAATCGCAACGGATTACGTAAAAAATGCGTGGACTCGCTTTTTAGTAATCTCAGTAATTGCGTTAACTAACTTTATTTATTTTGTCGTCGGTTTTTCTGCGGTTTGGGGTGTTTAAGAATGGCAACTATTAAAACAATGACTTATGACGCCATCGTAATTGGTGGTGGTGGTGCAGGTATGCGGGCTGCACTTCAATTAGCAGAATCTGGATTAAACACCGCAGTAGTATCAAAAGTATTCCCGACGCGATCGCATACGGTATCTGCTCAAGGCGGAATTACTTGTGCCATTGCAAGTGAAGATCCGAATGATGATTGGCGCTGGCATATGTACGACACCGTAAAAGGGTCGGACTATATTGGTGACCAAGATGCCATTGAATATATGTGTTCAGTGGGTCCTCAAGCTGTTTTTGAATTAGATCATATGGGTCTGCCATTTTCTCGTACTGAAAAGGGTCGTATTTATCAGCGTCCATTTGGTGGTCAATCTAAAGGGCCTGATAACCCAACTCAAGCTTCTCGTACCTGTGCCGCGGCAGACCGTACGGGTCATGCATTATTGCACACGCTATATCAAGGTAACCTCAAAGCCGGTACCAGCTTCTTAAATGAATGGTATGCCGTCGACCTAGTCAAGAATGCTAAAGGTGCCGTAGTAGGTGTGATCGCTATCGAAATTGAAACGGGCGATATCGTTCACATTCAAGCGAAAGCGACGGTATTAGCCACTGGTGGTGCAGGCCGAATTTATGCTTCTACAACCAACGCTTTAATTAATACCGGTGACGGTATTGGTATGGCATTGCGTGCTGGTTTCCCTGTTCAAGATATGGAAATGTGGCAGTTCCATCCAACCGGAATTTATGGTGCCGGTACATTGGTAACAGAAGGTTGCCGAGGTGAGGGTGGCTATTTAATCAACAAAGATGGCGAGCGCTTCATGGAGCGTTATGCTCCAAACGCAAAAGACCTTGCGGGTCGTGACGTTGTGGCTCGTTCTATGGTGATGGAAATTTTAGAAGGACGTGGGGGCGGTGCCGATGGCGATCATGTATTCCTAAAGCTAGATCACTTAGGTGAAGAGCTTCTACAGTCTCGCTTGCCAGGAATTATGGAGTTATCAAAAACCTTTGCTCATGTTGATCCGGCAAAAGACCCGATTCCAGTTGTACCAACCTGTCACTATATGATGGGCGGTATTCCGACGAATGTTGGCGGTCAGGCCATTATGAAAGACAGTCAAGGTCAAGACACAATCGTAGAAGGTCTCTATGCGTGTGGCGAGGCTGCTTGTGTGTCTGTACATGGTGCAAACCGTTTAGGTGGCAACTCATTACTTGATCTAGTGGTATTTGGTCGAGCGGCTGGTATACAAATTGAAGAGTCGTTACGTCAGGGTTTCCAGACTGATGCGGCTTCAGAATCTGATGTTGACCAAGCTATGTCTCGTTTAACTGCATTAGACTCTCGTAAAACAGGTGAAAGTGTCGACCAAGTTAAAAAAGACCTACAAAACACAATGCAACTGCATTTCGGCGTATTCCGGGAAGGCGACAAAATGGCTGAAGGCCGTAAGAAGCTTATCGAAATTCGCGAGCGCGTTGAAAATGTCGTATTGGCTGATCGGTCAAATGCATTCAACACGGCACGTATTGAAGCGTTGGAGTTGTCAAACTTGATGGAAGTTGCAGAAGCAACCGCTATTTCTGCTGATACACGAACAGAAAGCCGTGGTGCTCATGCGCGTTACGACTACGAAGAGCGTGATGATGAAAATTGGTTGTGCCATTCGCTGTTTAACCCAATAGATAAGTCTGTTGGTAAGCGCGATGTTAACTTTAGCCCTAAAACGGTTGAAACATTCCAACCGAAAGTCCGTACCTACTAGGAGTTTATGAGATGAAAGTAAGTATCTATCGATTTAACCCCGAAACGGACAAACGGCCGTATATGCAGGATTTTGATGTCGAAATCCCAGCCGGTAAAGATCTAATGGTTTTGGATGTTTTGCACTTAGTGAAAGAGCAAGACCCTACCTTATCTTACCGTCGCTCGTGTCGTGAAGGTGTATGTGGCTCTGACGGTATGAACATTAACGGCACCAATGGATTAGCCTGTATTACGTCTTTATCCGACGTAGGCGGCGAGAGCAAAACATTAGTGCTGCGTCCGCTTCCAGGTTTGCCTGTTATTCGTGATTTGGTCATCGACATGAGTACTTTTTATAAGCAATACGAAAAAGTACAGCCATTTTTGATCAATGATACACCCGCTCCTGCGATTGAACGTCTACAATCACCAGAAGAGCGAGAAAAGTTGGATGGCCTATATGAGTGTATTTTGTGTGCTTGCTGCTCAACCGCATGCCCATCATTCTGGTGGAATCCAGATAAATTCATTGGTCCATCTGGTTTGTTGCAAGCTTACCGCTTTTTAGTGGATAGCCGTGACACCGCGACAGAAGAGCGCTTGTCTCAGCTGGATGATCCATTTAGCGTATTCCGTTGCCGTGGCATCATGAACTGTGTGTCGGTTTGTCCAAAAGGATTAAACCCAACACGAGCAATTGGTCATATTCGGTCTATGCTACTCAGTAGCGCGACATAAAATAGCATTTAGGCAGTTTCGACTGCCTTTTCGCTGCTCTTTTATTGTTTTGGGTTGGTGGTTGCTGTAAATCACCAACACTTTATTAAGTTTGAACATATAGGGTTCACTAATGCAAAACGCCTCAATGGAAGAACTCTGGTTGTCTTCTCATTTTTCGGGTGGCAACCAAACCTATTTAGATGAATTGTTTGAAGCCTACCTGGCCGATCCTAACTCTGTACCGGAGCAATGGCGCTCTGTATTCGATAAACTCCCAAATATCAATGATGAAGTGACAACTGATACGCCACATCAGCCGGTACGTGATCACTTTTTGTTGATGGGTAAAGCGCCTAATTTAGCCGCCGATACATTAGCTCCTGCGATCGTTACTGAGCATGAGCGCAAACAAGTCAGAGTGCATCAATTAGCCACCGCTTATCGTTTTCGTGGCCATCAGCAATCTAAACTTGATCCTTTAAATTTAGTTGAGCGGCCAAAGGTACCCGATTTAGACCTGAGCTTTCATGGTTTATCGGATGCCGATTCGGACACGGTTTATCAATGCGGTAATTTCTATTTTGGTAAAACGGAAGCTCCGCTTAAAGAAATATTAGCTGACTTAGAAAGTACTTACTGTTCTTCTGTAGGGGCTGAGTTTACTCACATTGTAAACACAGCTGAGCGACGCTGGATAGAGCAGCGAATGGAATCAGTTCGTTCTAAGCCAGAATACAGTGTAGAAGCCAAGAAGCATATTCTTGAACGTCTCGGCGCCGCTGAAGGTATGGAGAAGTTTTTGGGCTCCAAATACCCAGGCACCAAACGCTTTGGTTTAGAAGGTGGTGAAGCACTAATCCCGTTAATGGATGAGTTAATTCAGCGCAGTGGTTCTTACGGTGCGAAAGAAGTTGTCATTGGTATGGCTCACCGCGGCCGCTTGAATATGTTAGTAAATATTCTAGGTAAGAACCCAAGTGATTTGTTCGAAGAATTCGAAGGTAAGTCATTCTTATCCGAAAGCCAAGGCTCTGGCGATGTGAAATACCATCAAGGTTTCTCGTCTAATGTCATGACTTCCGGTGGCGAGCTACATTTAGCCTTAGCCTTCAACCCGTCTCACTTAGAGATTGCCGCACCTGTAGTTGAAGGTTCGGTTAGAGCTCGTCAAGATCGCCGCAATGATGCAACTGGCGAATTAGTTGTGCCTGTTAACATCCATGGTGATGCCGCGTTTGCGGGTCAAGGCGTTGTAATGGAGACATTCCAAATGTCTCAAACACGCGCTTATGGCACGGGCGGTACCGTACATATTGTCATCAATAACCAAGTTGGTTTTACCACTTCTAAGCAAGAAGATGCACGCTCGACTGAGTACTGCACTGATATTGCTAAAATGGTTCAGGCGCCTATTTTTCATGTAAACGGTGACGACCCAGAAGCCGTGGTTTTTGTTACGCAAATGGCCATTGATTACCGTCAACAGTTTAAACGCGATGTTGTTATTGATTTAGTTTGCTATCGTCGACGCGGTCATAACGAAGCTGACGAGCCGGCGATGACACAGCCGATAATGTACAGCATTATTCGCAAACATAAATCTACCTTTGAACTGTATGCGTCTAAATTAGTTGAAACAGGTGTAGTTACACAAGACTATGTTAAGCAAGTTGCTAACGATTACCGAGATGCATTAGAAAGTGGCGAGCACGTTGCTAAGGCTCTAGTCAAAGAACCTAATTCTGAGTTGTTTGTAGACTGGACACCGTATCTAAATCAGCCTGTTGTTGATGATTTTGATTCAGGTATGGATTTAAAAGAACTTCAAGCGCTGGCAAAGAAAATTAACACCACGCCTGAAGGCTTTAGCATGCAACGTCAGGTTAATAAGATCATTGAAGATCGAATTAAAATGGCTAACGGTGCTTTGCCAGTCAACTGGGGGTTCGCTGAGACACTTGCTTATGCAACGGTCATCGAAAATGGCCAGCCAGTTCGTATTACAGGACAAGATGTTGGTCGTGGTACTTTTGTGCATCGACATGCTGTTTGGCATAACCAAAAAGACGGTAGTACCTACGTTCCGTTGGCCCATTTGTCTGAAGATCAGCCTAAATTCCAAATTTACGATTCTTTCTTATCAGAAGAAGCCGTTTTAGCGTTTGAATATGGCTATGCAACGACGATGCCTAACGCAATGGTTGTTTGGGAAGCTCAATTTGGTGATTTTGCTAATGGCGCTCAAGTAGTGATAGATCAGTTTATAACGTCAGGTGAGCATAAGTGGGGCCGATTATGCGGCTTGACGATGCTGTTGCCTCATGGTTATGAAGGTCAAGGACCTGAGCATTCTTCTGCTCGACTTGAACGATTCCTTCAGTTGTGTGCTGAGCAAAATATTCAAGTAATTATGCCAACGACACCAGCGCAAGTTTTCCATATGCTGCGCAGACAAGCGATACGTAATTTGCGTAAACCGCTCGTCGTTATGTCACCAAAGAGCTTGTTACGTCATAAAGACGCAACTTCGAGCTTAGAAGAACTGGCTAATGGCAAGTTTGAAACTGTTATCAGCGAAGTAAATGATAAAGTTGATCCTAAAAAAGCTAAACGACTCGTGCTTTGTTCCGGAAAAGTTTATTACGATTTAGTCGATAAACGCGAAAAAGAGCAAGCTTACGACGTCGCCATTGTACGAATTGAACAACTTTACCCATTCCCTGAGCAACGATTACTCGATGTGGTTAAAACATTCAAACGCGTTGAAGATGTGGTGTGGTGCCAAGAAGAGCCGATGAACCAAGGCGCTTGGTATTCCAGTCAGCATCATATGCGTAAAGTAATCAATGAAGTAAATAACAGTTTATATCTTCGATACGCAGGTCGAGAAGCTTCTGCCTCTCCTGCTGCAGGTTATATGGCGTTGCACTTAGAGCAACTTGAAAAATTCTTAAACGATGCGATTCTGAATGTTCAGTAATCGCCAGGTAAAGACTTAAAGGATTCTTAAATGGCTATTGAAATTAAAGCACCACAATTCCCAGAGTCTGTTGCAGATGGTTCAATTGCAACATGGCACAAACAGCCTGGCGAGCCAGTTTCTCGTGACGAGCTTTTGGTAGATATTGAAACCGATAAAGTAGTTTTAGAAGTCGTTGCTCCAGCTGATGGAACACTGACTTCGTTGGTTAAAAATGAAGGCGACACAGTATTGAGCCTTGAAGTTATTGCTCAGTTCGAAGCAGGCGCCGTAGAGCAGGCCACTCCGGCTGAAGCAGCACCTCAAGCTCCAGCGGCTGAAAGTGCTGAGCAAAGCCCTTCTGAAGATGCGCCAATGAGCCCAGCAGCAAGAAGGTTAGCCGAAGAAGCGAATTTAACCGCCGCTGCGATTCAAGGCACAGGAAAGGGTGGCCGTATTACCAAAGAAGATGTGGTAAAAGCAGCCTCTACAGCAGCGCCAGCACAAAGTGCCCCAGGCATGATTCCTGCAGAATCTAGTGCCGCAGCTGCACCTGTTGCGGCGGGTGCGCGAACAGAAAAACGTGTTCCTATGACTCGCTTGCGTAAGCGTATCGCAGAGCGTTTATTAGAAGCAACAAACGAAACAGCGATGTTAACGACGTTTAACGAAGTTAACATGAAACCGATTATGGATCTGCGTAAGCGCTATAAAGATCAGTTTGAAAAAACTCATAACGGTACTCGTTTAGGCTTTATGTCGTTCTTTGTAAAAGCTGCAACTGAAGCGTTGAAGCGTCAACCAGAAGTGAACGCCTCTATTGATGGTGATGACATTGTGTACCACGGGTATCAGGATATTGGTGTCGCCGTATCCAGCAACCGTGGTTTGGTCGTACCTGTGTTACGCGATACCGGTCGTATGAGCTTAGCTGGTATTGAAAGCACCATTCGTGATTTCGGTGAACGCGCCCAAGCAGGCCAGTTAGGTATTGATGAAATGCAGGGTGGTACTTTTACGATTTCAAACGGTGGTGTGTTTGGTTCATTAATGTCGACTCCAATTTTAAACTTGCCGCAAGCCGCAATTTTAGGCATGCATAAAATTCAAGAGCGCCCAATGGCTGTGAATGGCAAAGTTGAAATTTTACCAATGATGTACTTAGCCCTTTCTTATGATCATCGTTTAATTGATGGTAAAGAAGCCGTTACATTTTTGGTAGCCATTAAAGACATGTTAGAAGATCCAGCTCGCATTTTACTAGAGCTGTAAGACTTTAAATTAACAAAACTTGGGTGATAAACTCACCCAAGTTAATTCACGAAAAAAGGGTAACAATTGCCATGGCAAATCAATTTGAAGTGGTTGTGATTGGATCAGGACCGGCAGGTTATGTAGCCGCGATCAAAGCAGCTCAATTAGGCAAGAAAACCGCTATTATTGAAAAGTGGGTTAAGAAAGATGGTGAGACTACATGGGGCGGTACTTGTCTTAATGTTGGCTGTATACCATCTAAAGCATTGCTACAGTCTTCTGAAATGTATGCTGAAGCAAACCACGGTTTAGATGTTCATGGTATTGATGTTAAGTCTGTGAAAATGGACGTAGCAAAAATGCTAGAGCGTAAAGATGGCATTGTTAATCAGCTAACGACAGGTATTGCTGGTCTTCTAAAAGGTAACGGAGTTACCACTATAGAAGGCAAGGGCGAATTAAAAGCCAACAAAGTTGTAGAAGTAACTAAAAAAGACGGTTCTGTTGAGTCTATTGAAGCGGAGAACGTTATTTTAGCTATGGGCTCAGTGCCGGTTGATATCCCACCAACACCTTTAGATGGGGCTACTATTGTAGATTCTACGGGTGCGCTTGAATTCCCAGAAGTGCCAAAACGTTTAGGTGTGATTGGTGCGGGTGTTATTGGATTAGAGCTTGGCTCAGTATGGTCACGTTTAGGTTCTGAAGTGGTAGTACTTGAAGCTATGGATACTTTTTTAGCAACGGCCGACCGTGCAATTGCTAAAGATGCGCTCAAAACTTTTGTTAAACAAGGGTTAGATATTCGTCTTGGCGCTCGTGTAACAGGCTCTAAGAAGAAAGGTAAAAAAGTTGAAGTTACTTTCCAAGATTCGGAAGGCGAAAAAACTGAAACTTTCGACAAGCTAGTCGTTGCTGTAGGTCGCCGACCATACACTGAAGGTTGTTTATCAACTGATTGTGGTGTGAAGCTAGATGAGCGCGGCTTTATTTTTGTTGATGACCAATGTCGTACAACAGTTCCTGGCGTTTATGCGATAGGTGACGTTGTTCGTGGTCCTATGCTGGCGCATAAAGGCTCTGAAGAGGGCATCATGGTTGCTGAAATTATCGCTGGCCATAACGCTCAAATGAACTACGATGCAATTCCAAGTGTTATTTATACCCACCCAGAAATTGCTTGGGTAGGTAAAACTGAAGACGAGCTAAAAGCCGAAGGTGTCGATTATAAAGCCGGTGCTTTCCCATTTGCGGCAATTGGCCGAGCGCAAGCTGCCAATGCGACAGAAGGGCAGGTTAAAATTTTAGCCGATGCTAAAACTGATCGCGTGCTTGGTATGCACATTTTTGGTTTGAATGCTTCTGAAATGGTTGCTCAGGGTGTAATTGCGTTAGAGTTTGCCTCTAGTGCAGAAGATTTACAGTTAACTTGTTTTGCGCACCCAACATTATCTGAGGCGGTACATGAAGCCGCGCTTGCGGTAGATAATATGGCGATTCATAAAGTTAATCGTAAAAAGCGTAAGTAAATTTAATTAAGAACGGAGAATTGTCTCCGTTCTTTGTTTCAATGACCGAGCTAATTTCGAAGAAACTTATAGCTATAACAAATTCCTCAATTGCTCCAATTAAAAAACGGAAAAGATAATGAACCTTCATGAATATCAAGGTAAACAGCTTTTCAGAGAATACGGTCTTCCGGTTTCTGATGGCTTCGCTTGTGACACTCCAGAAGAAGTGGAAGCAGCGGTAGGTAAAATCCCAGGCGATATGTGGGTTGTTAAGGCACAGGTTCATGCTGGCGGTCGCGGTAAGGCTGGCGGTGTAAAACTGGTCAAATCGGCTCAAGAAGCTAAAGAGTTTGCAGCGCATTGGTTAGGAAAAAACTTAGTAACTTTCCAAACTGATGAAAATGGTCAGCCAGTAAGCAAAATTTTAGTTGAGTCTTGCACAGACATCGCTAACGAATTGTATTTGGGTGCCGTGGTAGATCGTGCAACTCGTCGCATTGTATTCATGGCTTCTACAGAAGGCGGTGTTGAAATTGAAACCGTTGCTGAAGAAACACCAGAGAAAATTCTTAAAGCTGAAATCGATCCAATGGTTGGTGCACAGCCATTCCAAGCTCGAGATATCGCTTTCCAACTTGGCCTTAAAGGTCAGCAAATCAAGCAATTTACTCATATCTTCTTGGGTCTGGCTAAATTATTTGAAGAAAAAGATTTAGCGCTTTTAGAAATAAACCCACTAGTTATTACAGATGAAGGCAACCTACATTGCTTAGACGCAAAAATGGTTGTTGATAGCAACGCTCTTTACCGTCAGAAAGACATCGCAGCTATGCGTGATCCTTCACAAGAAGATCAACGTGAAGCCGATGCAGCTGAGTGGGAGTTAAACTATGTAGCGTTAGATGGAAACATCGGCTGCATGGTAAACGGTGCTGGCCTTGCAATGGGCACAATGGACATCGTTAACCTACACGGTGGTAAGCCAGCCAACTTCTTAGATGTTGGCGGCGGTGCAACGAAAGAGCGCGTTGCTGAAGCATTTAAGATTATTTTGTCTGATGAAAACGTAGCAGCCGTATTTGTTAACATTTTCGGTGGCATTGTTCGTTGTGACATGATCGCAGAAGGTATTATCGGCGCAGTTGAAGAAGTTGGCGTTAAGGTTCCTGTTGTTGTGCGCCTAGAAGGTAACAACGCAGAATTAGGTTCTAAGAAATTAGCAGAAAGCGGCTTAAATATTGTTGCAGCTGGTTCTTTAAAAGAAGGCGCTGAAAAAGTCGTCGCCGCAGCCGGAGGTGCAGCATGAGCGTTTTAATTAATAAAGACACTAAAGTAATTTGCCAAGGTTTCACGGGTTCTCAAGGTACGTTCCACAGTGAACAAGCCATTGAGTACGGAACGCAAATGGTGGGTGGTGTATCACCAGGTAAGGGCGGTACAACTCATCTTGGTCTGCCAGTATTCAATACTGCGCGTGAAGCAGTAGAAGCTACAGGCGCTCATGCTTCTGTTATCTACGTACCTGCACCTTTCTGTAAAGATGCAATCATTGAAGCCGCAGAAAGTGGTGTAGAGCTGATCGTTTGTATTACTGAAGGTATTCCTACAATCGACATGTTAGAAGCTAAAGAATATGTTGATCGTAAAGGCGTTAAGATGATCGGTCCTAACTGCCCAGGTGTGATCACTCCAGGCGAATGTAAAATTGGTATTATGCCAGGTCACATTCACTTGCCAGGTAAAGTGGGTATTGTTTCTCGCTCGGGTACTTTAACCTATGAAGCTGTTAAACAAACAACAGACCATGGTTTTGGTCAATCAACCTGCGTAGGTATTGGTGGTGACCCAATTCCTGGTGCTAACTTCATCGACATTTTAAAAATGTTCGAAGAAGATCCTAAGACTGAAGCGATCGTAATGATCGGTGAAATCGGTGGTACAGCTGAAGAAGAAGCGGCTGCTTACATTAAAGATAATGTAACTAAGCCGGTAGTATCTTACATTGCGGGTGTTACGGCTCCTCCAGGTAAGCGCATGGGTCATGCCGGTGCCATTATTTCTGGTGGTAAAGGCACTGCTGATGAGAAGTTTGCAGCATTAGAAGACGCCGGTGTTAAAACTGTCCGCTCTCTAGCTGATATTGGCGATGCACTAAAAGAGAAAGCAGGCTGGTAAGCTTGCTCTTTTAAATAAAGGCGGCTGTTAGCCGCCTTTTTTATGTTTGTTTATTTTTAGGTTTAACAATGGTGAATAACAAAAAGTTGAAGGCGCCTGCGCTTATGCTCACGATTGTGAAGTTCATAGGTTGGATCGCACTTTATGGCGGTGTTGCTAGTGGGTTAGGCGGGCTAAATACCGATAAAGGTCAATTTTATTTTGAATTACCTTTTGTCGTTTTAACTGCGTTACCACTGTACTTTGGTTTACTGGGCAAAGTTAAAATCCCTTCTCTGGTCGCGTTATTACCCATTATTACCTTCTACGCTTTCATTGATTATTTTTTTTGGTCAATGGGTCGGGTGTTTCAATGGATAGAAGTGGGAGAAGTGTTTGAATTGGTTGATGTATTACCTGGCTACTATGTATTGGTCATTCTCGGGGTATTTGGTCTCTTCGGATACTTGTTGTTTACTGTATTAAAGAAAATCCCAGTGCTCAATTTGATATCCGCAATGGCACCAATTGCAATCGTTGTCGTTTTTAGCTTGGGCTTTCCTGCCTCTTTTGCCAGCTTTTATGAACAAAACGCTTATCGAGTGCAGCATTGGAGCTTAGATAAAAATGTAAAAGATAATGGTCGTATCATGACGCTCTTTTACGCCGAAGCAACGCGAAAGAGGGCGTTAGTTAATGTTTCGCAAAAGGTAGGCTGGCTTGAGAACGATTTGCTAGAAGCGCAACAGAATCTTAGTAATCTAGAATTACGGAACATTCATATTTTAGTTTTAGAGTCATTCTTAGACCCAACATTATTCCCAGAACTTGATTTACCTGATGATTATCTGACCCCATGGATGCAATCATTGCAGGAATTTAAAAATGTTTCGAAATCACCGGCCTATGGTGGGTCTACAGCGCAAGCTGAGTTTGAAATATTATGCGGTGCTCCAGCTAAAGCGCTTATGGGAAGTATTGAATTTAATAGTTTTTCAGGCTCTGTCACCTCCTGTTTACCAAATTGGCTCAATACCATTGGTTATCGAACGATCGCACAAAATGCTTATAAGCCATCCTACTTTAATCAAGTTAAAAGTTATCAAGGTGTTGGTTTTAATGAAATGTACTTTCCAAAAGAATATACCAATGGGGCTAACACACATTTAAGTGCTGCGATTACCGATAAAAGTGGTCCTTATACGTTTGATGGCGATTTTTTAGATCAAGCCTTACCATTTGTTTTAGGCAATAACTCTGCAACTAGCCCAACTCTAAATTATATGCTGGGTATTTATGGTCATTTTAACTTTAAAATAGACGCTGAACGGTTCCCAACCGTAGTAGATTTAAGAAACACAGAATTTGACGATGTCCATGCCATCGCTAATCAATACTATTACCGTACTAGAGCGGTAGAGAAGGCTGTTAAAGAAATACAGCTCAGCGATCCGAACGCAATTATTTTAGTCGTTAGCGATCATTTACCGCCTTTACCCGGTGCTAAAAAAACCTATGAAGCCCTTGGCTACCCAACAATTTATAGCAATGTGTTTTATCTTTGGGATCGCGGACAACCTATACGAGTGGGCGATGAATTTAATCATCATCAACTACCGTGGCTTATTTTGGCTCTGTTAAAAGGGTGTGAAGATTATCGTTGTATCTCAGACGATGACGCTGAACGCTATCAACAGGTAATGGCACATGCTATGCGGCTAAAAGGTCCAAAAGTGAGCCATTTGATTAAACCTTAGGCAACTCAGTTTAAGGGAAATAAAAAGGGAGCTCATTTTGAGCTCCCTTTTTGGTTTTGGATTATTGAACGATAAGCTCTGGACCCATTATAAGGTAGGGGAGCCAGGTAGAAATCACTGGGATATAAGTCACCAGTATTAAGAAAATCATTAATACGCCGACAAACGGAAGCGCCGCTTTAACTACTTGAGACAAGCTCATACCGGTTATACCGGAGGTTACAAAGAGGTTCAGACCAATAGGAGGCGTAATCATCCCTATCTCCATGTTAACCACCATCATGATACCCAAATGGATAGGGTCTATTCCGAGCTCCATGGCAATTGGGAAGACAACCGGTGCGACGATGACTAGCAGACCCGAAGGCTCCATGAATTGGCCACCAATCAACAACAATATGTTGACGGCTATCAAGAAGGTAAACCAATTGAAACCAATGCCAAGCATCCACTCAGTGATAAGTTGAGGAATTCTCTCCGCTGACAATGTGTGAGCAAATAACAAGGCGTTTGCGATGATAAACATCAACATCACCGTTGTTTTAGTGCCCTCCAAAATGACATCACGCGACTGCCCTCCAAAAATACCGGGCAGAAAATTTCTTACTAATAGGCTTAAATTACGCAACCAAATGGATAGCGCTCCGCTCAGAGCTTGCTTTAAGTTAGCCTCATCAAATTTACGCCATTGGTAATAAGCCATGGCTAAAATTAAGCTGATCAAGAAAATGGTGATGCTATGCTTAGATTGAAACCCCAGTTCAGAGTTACCTACGGAAAAGAACGTTAGAATCGCTGTAACGATAAAAAATGAAAGGGCGTAAGTGGTGGCTTGAAATCCTAGTTTAGCGATATCAGAATCTGATTCTTCAACCCACGGAACACCAGACAATGGTCCCATATCTCGATATACAAACAGCGCGACCAGCATCGCATAAATGGCAGCAACAATCGCGGCTTCAGTCGGGGTGAACACTCCGCCGTAAATCCCGCCCATAATTATAACGACCAAAAACAGACCCCAGCCTGCTTTCTTTCCTGCGTGCAACCAATGTAGCATCCCTTTCCATTCTTCAGCCGGCAAATTTTTACGTCGTGCAACGACATAAATTGCAATCATCAACATAAGGCCGGCAATGATGCCAGGTATAACACCGGCTAAAAACATACGACCAACTGACACATCGGTAGCTGCGGCATAAACAACCATGACAATGGAAGGGGGGATCAATATGCCTAATGTGCCTGCGTTCGCAATAATGCCCGAGGCAAACTCCTTGCTGTATCCCACTTGGCGCATGCCTACAATCGCAATAGAGCCAATTGCAACGACGGTTGCTGGTGATGAGCCCGACAAGGCTGCAAACATCATACAAGCTAATACAGACGCCATGGCGAGACCGCCGCGAAAATGCCCGACTGAAGCTATGGCAAAATCGATGAGCCGCTTGGCAACGCCGCCTGTCGACATAAATGCTGAAGCGAGTACAAAGAAAGGAATTGCCAAAAGCGTGTAATGGTTACCAACGCCAAATAGCGAAATAGCCACTGAAGAAAGGGAATCATGAGAAATAAATGTAACGAACAAAATCGAAGACAAGCCTAACGAAATGCCAACGGGAACACCCGCAAAGAGCAAGCCTAACACCATAGAGAATAAAATTAATGCTTCCACATTAGTCTCCTGCCAATATATTTTTATTGTCTTCTACTAAGTCTTCCGCTTCGTGCGCACTGATTAATGCCGCACGTTTACCAGACAGAATATCGACAAACGCTTGCGTGCCTCTCAACACGAGCAGAGCTAAACCAAGAGGGAGTGCCAGCAAAACGATCCAGCGGTGAACACGGTTTTGAAGACCAAAAAGTTCTTGCGCCCAAACCGGGTAACGAAGTTCTTCAGCACCGATGCCTATTTTGTACATCTTTGCCCAATACTCGATTGCGCCACCTCTGACATCAACACCCAGCATAGCAACCCAGGTGCTGTCGAGTAAAATTAAGCCGTAGGCTATTACGCAAATGGCACCAAATAAACTGAGTGTTTTTTCCGCTGGTTTAGGAAGTGCTTTGAGTACAATGTCTACTCCCAAATGTAGGTTTGTTTTAATGCCATAGCTCATTCCAAACAAAATTAACCATGAAAACATCAGCGTATTAAATTCTAGTGCGGCTGACCAACCGGTATTAAAACCGTATCGTGCTATAACCTGACCAAATGATACGGCCATTATTGAAACAATAATTAACACCAAGAAGTTTTCTTCTAGTCGATGCATGATTTTGTAAAATCTAAGCTCAAGTAGCCATAAAGTGGCTATGAGGCAAAGTAGCGTTATGTGAGGCCAATAACTCGACATGGCTGCTCCTCGTTAGCGGTTGGATTGCAAAAAGTAATGACGGTTTAAATTTTTAGTTGTAACAGGTGGGAATAGGCTGCATTAAGAATCGCAGCCTATAGTCATAGTATTACTTAAGAGCCTGCCGCGGCGTTAATTAAGTCTTTACCGATGGCTTTTTCAAATTGTTTCCAAACAGGTTTCATTGCATTCACCCATTTTTCGCGTTGGGCTGCGTTTAATACGTTGATAACACCACCGCCGTTTAAAATATTCTGACGGTTATTGGCTTCTTTTTCTTTCACTTCTAGGTTAGCTTGAAGCGTGACATCATTAGCAATGGCGATAAACTGCTCGCGAACATCATCATCTAGGCTATCTAAAAACTCACGAGAGGTCATGAACAAATAAGCCAATAATTGATGGTTGGTTTCCGTGACACTGTCCTGAACTTCGAAGAATTTTTTAGTATAAATATTCGACCAAGTATTTTCCTGACCATCTACAACGCCAGTTTGAAGCGCGCCATAAACTTCTGAGAACGCCATAGGTTGTGGTGACGCGCCCATTGCTTTAATCATAGCCTTAGCAACATCGGATGTTTGTACTCGGAATTTTAACCCTTTCGCATCCGTTGGTTCTATTAATGGTTTGTTGGCTGAGAAGTACTTCATGCCCGACATCCAATAACCTAAACCTACAAAGCCTACATCTTCCATTTCATTGAGTAAGCCCATGCCTTCTTTCGATTGTGTAAAACGAATGGCAGCATCAATGTCTTTAAAGATAAACGGCAGGTCAAACACACCGAATTTTTCAGTATAAGAACCAAATTTGGAGAGCGAAGGCGCTAGAAGTTGAACATCACCTAATAAAAGTGCTTCTAATTCTTTACTGTCACCAAACAAGGTGCTGCTTGGGTATACTTCTACACACATTTTACCGTTGAGTTCTTTGTTTACACGCTCAGCGAAGTTGTTTGACGCAACTACCTTAGGGTGCGTTGTGCCACCCGTTACGTGGCTCAGCTTTACAACAGTTTCACCTGGGTCGCAGTTCGCAGCAGCTAAAGAAGCGGTAGCACCTAAGGTAACGGTAGCCAAAACTTGTGCTAGTTTTTTAATAGTCATTGAATTGCCCTTATTGATTTATTGTTTTTGTTTAACAAAACCGTGCAACTGGTTCGAAGCGCGGAATTGGAAAGTAAAATAGCAATAGGTGTGCCAAACAGCTAATACATACGAAGAAGGAGGGATACTCATGATTAAAGACCCTTTGCATGTGTAGGAAATGACACATGAACAGCAGACGGATCATAGCTAGTGGGTAGCTAGCTACCCATCATGTCTTGTGGATCAATCAATTGATCTGTTTGAATGGCCAGTCGTTTTATCTTGTCGTAGAGACCTTTGCGAGATAACCCTAAGGATAAATAGGTTTCTTTTAGAGAGCCGCCATTTTTTATCAATTCGTGTTCAATGACTGTTTTCTCATATTGCTGAAGGCGTGTGGCTAAGTCACCCGATTGCGACTCTTCTATAGTTTCAATAAAACCGTTCCACATGCCCAAAACGAACCGATCTGCGTAGTTTCTTAACTCGCGCACGTTACCCGGCCAAGGGTATCTACATAATTGATCTACTAAGTTAGGTGATATTTCTGGTATATCTCTGCGGTATTTGCTTCTTGCAATCCTTGATAAGTGAAAAAATAGCAAGGGAATATCCTCTGTCCGCTCGCGTAAAGGCGGAATATTGAAACGTATTACGTTTAAACGGTAATACAAATCCATTCGAAACTCTTGGTTGTTGGAAAGGGTTTCTAGGTCTTCTTTGGTGGCGGCTATAAAGGTTACATCTAGATTGACCGATTTATTAGAACCTAACGGTTCAATAGTTCTTTGTTCAATCGCACGTAAAATTTTTGCTTGTAAATCCAATGGCATTGAATCGATTTCATCTAAAAATACTGTACCGCCCGCGGCATACTCAAGTTTACCAATCCGCTTTTTGGTCGCTCCCGTAAACGCTCCTTGTTCATGACCGAATAATTCACTTTCAATGATATCTGCGGGTATGGCTGCGCAATTAATGGCTACAAAGGGCTTTTCTTTTCTTTGTGAGAAATCGTGAATGGCTCGAGCCACAACTTCTTTTCCTGACCCTGTTTCTCCGATAATTAGGCTGTCTACATTGGTCGTAGATAGGGCTAAAATTTGTTCGCGCAGTAAAGCCATCTTTGGTGATCTGCCAACTAGGCGCTGACTGATAGGATTATGATCATCAATTGTTTCTCGTAAGCTTCGGTTTTCTAATACTAAACGTCTTTTCTCAATTGCGCGCTTAACAACTTCGACTAAGCTTAAAATAGGGAAGGGTTTTTCGAGAAAATCATAAGCTCCTTTTTGAATCGCCTCAACCGCTAACGGTACATCGCCATGACCGGTCATTAGAATAACAGGAATGGCGGAATCTATTTCAATGGCTTTCGATAAAAAATCCATTCCGGTTAAATCTGGCATCATAATATCGCTGATCACCACACTGAATGAATCACTTGATAGGTGTGAAAGAATTTCTCGCGCAGCAAGATCTGTTCGAACGTTAAACCCTTCTAGCTCCAACCCCTGTTGAAGCGCATGGATCAAATCATTGTCATCATCCGTAAGCCAGATAGTCGCTTGAACCGATAATTCTGTTGTTCTTGTCATTGTTATTCAGTGCTCTTCACTTAATTGTGATTATTGTTTGGAAGGGAAATAGTAAAGCAAGCCCCACCTAATTGTGATTGACGGGTAACTATTTTGCCACCATGAGATTTAATGATGTCTTTAACGATGGATAACCCTAATCCTAGGCCGGCTCCAGATTTCTTTGATGTAAAAAATGGTTCGAATATAGAGTCTCGGTTAGCTGAGTCTATGCCGTCTCCTGAATCTTCTACTGAAATGTCTATATACTCTTCAGTTATTTGAAAACTCACTAAAACCTGAGGTGAACCTAGATGATGCTGCGCATCGGTTACCGCATCTATAGCGTTACTGAGTAAATTAAGCATCACTTGGCTCAGTTGAATCGCATTGCCATAAACCTTCGCGGTTTTCGGTACTTGGTGCTTTAAAATAATTTTTTTTGACTTAACTCGAGGTTGTACCAGCATAAATGCTTCTTCTACACAGGCGTACATATTTACAATGCTTTGTTTTTCAGAAGGTTTACGTGCAAAAGACATTAATGTTTTTGAAAGATCACCAAGACGTGCGGTTTGTTGTATTATTCGTTCAAAATTATCCATCGCTTGTTCAAACTTATTGAGCCTTAAAAACTTTAATCCATTTTCAGCATAAGTACGCATTGTTGCCAATGGTTGATTGTATTCATGGCTTAAATTAGTACTCATTTGGCCTATAGCCGCCAGCTTAGCGGAATGAATGAGCTCTTGTTGCGTGGTTTTTAATTGTTGTTCGGTTAAGATTCGTTCAGATACTTCCTTTCTTAAGCGCTCGTTAGTATTTCTTAACTCAGCCGTTCTCACATCAATTTCGTGTTCGAGTTCTTGCGCATGTTGTATTTCTTTTTGTTGAATTAATAATAATTTCTCTCGTCGCTTTGTGATCAGTGTGAAGATGCTAATAATAATAAAACAGATAAGCAGCGAGCTGAGAAGGGTGAGCCGAATGATTGATTGTTTATCAATATAGGATTGTGCTGAAACCGTCCAGCCTAGCGTGTGGAGATCGATATGGCTGATAACGTGATGGTTTGTTTCTTTGAGTTGTTCAGTTTTAAGGAGCTTTTTGCCTATGAGTTGTTGGTCGCTGGCCATCACGATTTGGTTGTTGCGGTCGGTTGCTATCAAATTGGCCGTAGCTATTGCCCATGATTGTGCCACTGGCTCTAAGTTAACCATAAAGACCAGAATGCTTTCTGGGTAATTATTGAGTCGATACAGAGAAGAGAATCCATACAGCGATTGGTTATCTTCAATGGTTAAATGTTGGCGACCCAATTTAGCCTCAAGTGGCGCGCTGGCAAGCTGCTTTAGGACGTTTTCACTATACATTGACCTACTGAGTGATTGCGCCGAAGCCAGAATGTGTCCTTGTTCATTTAGAATCAACGTATCAAAAGCGCCAGAAATATAGTTCAGTTGCCTTAACCAAGATTCAGTTTGAGTCAGATTGCTGCTTGAAGGTATCCATTTAGTTTTATCGCCGTGCTGCCCCATAAGAACGGGTAAAAGGCGAAACTTTTCTAGATGACTTTCCAAAATTTGAACTTGAAGCTCAAGTTGATGATTGACGTCTTGTTCGGTGGCAATGGTAAGGCGTGCTAAAGCGCGAGCATAGCCAAATTGCAAGATTATAAGAATAGATAACACACACAAAGCCACCGCCATGAGCCACGATTTACTATGCCGAGACCAATAATGAGACTTTGTCTTAGTCGTAGTTGAGAGTTTCAAGGTGCATTACTTCTTTTTTAATTGAAGCATATCACCATTGAAGAAGAAAATAACGCATCACGCCATTGATGCGTATTTATGGGCTGGTTAACGAAATGCCCTTAATCGTCTTTAGGATCTTTAGGAGAAATAACTTCCCCTTCAATAACATCTCCACTTTTAAACTGTGATTGGTAGCGATGAAAATGAGAGGGTGTTTTGAACAGTGGTTTGCCGGTAATCGCTAATTTTATTTTATTGGCAATAGCGACAATAACGGCAAGCAACGCTAGGCCTATTACAACAATGAGACCAATCCATAATAAAGCTGCGACAACAACGAGTGAAATCACTAAAAAAATAGCTCGTTGCCAAGGTGGGCGTTGTTTAATTTGAATATGTAGCAAAATAAGACCTATAAATACTTGATGTACTCAAATGATGCGTGCAAGGCTTGGGTATTTCAAGTGAATCTCCCAAGCCGAAAGTCACTTTATCCGTGTCTCTTGTGCAAAGCCTGATTTAATGGGACTAATGCCAGCATTATGCCACCAATCACAAAATAGACGAGAATAAATAACAGGCCACTGTGTCGTCCAATGGCGTCGCTGATTGGTCCAAAGGTCATACCGATAATAATGGCAAAGCGACCAAAGGTTCCCCACAGTCCAAACAATAAAGCAGAGTCTTTAGGCATGGCCAGTAACCCTACAACAGCGCGACTGGCAGATTGAGTAGCGCCCATTGCGCTGCCTGCAATAAAAGCCACAACAACGAAGAGGTTGTTGATTTCCATGCCAGTTAAGGTCACAAGTGGGTCTAGGAAGTAAATGCCCAAAATTCCAGCTATCCACCATCCTAGGCTTAGAAAAATGGTTTGCTTTGAGCCAATCTTGTCTTCGATAAAGCCAAACCCTACTGCGCCAAGCATGGAACTTACTTGCAAGGTTGCACCAATGAGTAATAGTGCGGTGCCGTTAATACCAATTTCTTCTTGAGCATAAATGCCAAAAAACTTTACAACAACCGCTATTCCGGCGCTGTACATCATAAAAGCTAGGAAGAATTTAAACAGGACAGGGTAGTCTTTAATGATGTTTTTCATGTCTAAAATTCTAGCAACGGCGGCCCGAAACAAAACACTAAAATTAGCTTGTTCAAAGCCTGGCTTCGGAGTTGCTCTTTCTTTTACAAACAAAAAGGTAGGAAGAGCGCCAAGAAAGTAAAACAGGGCGATAAAGACCATCGCCATTTGATTTTGACTTACAAAGAGATCGTAATCGGTGATTTTATCGGCCGTGATAAAACTCGCCATTAGCAGTAAGCTTAAAAGGCCGCCGACGTATCCAATCCCCCAGCCTATTCCGCTGACTTTTCCCATGTTCTTATCGGACGCTAATTCCGGTAAAAAGCTTGCAATGAATGATTCAGAAAGCATCCAAGCGGTATTGCTCAATACTAATAAAGTTAAACCAAACCAAAGGCTGCCTGGACCCACAAAAAATAGCGCTGCCGTTGAAAAGATTGAAATAAAGGTACAAACCGCCAAATATTTTTTCTTTTTACCGCTGTAGTCGCACAATACCCCGACCAACGGCGCAAGAAATATAGCTAACGTGGTTGAAATAGCGACGGCGAGTGACCAAAAGGTGTTTTTCATGTGGGCGAGTTCTGGCGGCACAATATAAGAGACAAAAAAGGCGCTGTAGATAAAGGTGACAACAACAGTGGTGTAACTGCTGTTGGCAAAGTCGTACATGGCCCAGCCAAATATTTCGCGTTTTTTAACGGGTTGAGTAGCAGCTTGGTTGTTCATTCAATGCTTCCTAGCAAATAATTATTTTTTTAGAGGGTTGAGTGTGCCCGAATGGAGAAAAAAACAAAAGAAAATGGGCCTCAATTCCATTTAAAAAACAAATATACCCTTGAAATATTCGCTGAGAGCCCCAAATCTGGAGCCTAGTATAATGTTCAGTATTAATTAGGATGGAAAAATGTCTGAAACAAATCAAGAATCGCTCAGCTTTCAAACAGAAGTAAAGCAATTGCTGCATCTCATGATTCACTCTCTTTACTCGAATAAGGAGATTTTTCTTAGAGAGCTGGTGTCCAACGCTTCGGATGCCTGCGATAAATTGCGCTTTCAAGCATTAAAAGATGACTCTTTATTAGCGGATGGAGCCGATTTTCGGGTTCGCATCAGCTCGGATAAAGAGGCCAATACCTTAACCATTGAAGATAATGGTATTGGTATGACTCGCGAAGATGTCATCAATAACCTAGGTACCATTGCTAAATCGGGTACGGCAGATTTCTTAAAAAATCTATCGGGTGATGAAAAGAAAGATTCTCAGTTAATTGGCCAATTTGGAGTAGGTTTTTATTCTTCTTTCATTGTTGCCGATAAAGTCGATGTGTATTCCCGTAAAGCAGGCGTTTCTGCAGAAGAAGGTGTGCATTGGAGCAGTGAAGGAGAAGGCGAGTTTACTCTAGCCGATATCGAACTTCCTAGCCGTGGCACCAAGTTAGTCCTTCATTTAAAAGCCGATCAAACTGAATTTGCGGATTCGTGGCGCCTACGCAGCTTGGTTAAAAAATATTCGGACCACATTTCTGTACCGGTCCAAATGTTGGAAGATAAGCCAGCCGATCAAGAAGATGATAAAACGGTAGAAGCGCCTCAGTGGGAAAATGTTAACAGTGCTCAAGCGTTGTGGACTCGTGCACGAAGTGAAATAAAAGATGAAGAATATCAAGAGTTATATCATCATATTTCCAGCGATTACGGCGATGCAGTGACATGGAGCCATAACAAAGTAGAAGGTAAGCTAGATTACACAAGCTTGTTATATGTGCCTGAAAAAGCACCCTTTGATATGTGGAATCGTGAACGAGTTCGTGGTCTGAAGCTATATGTGAATCGCGTCTTTATTATGGACGATGTAGAGCAATTCTTACCGCTGTACTTGCGCTTTATTAAAGGTGTGGTTGACTCAAATGACCTACCGTTGAACGTTTCTCGAGAAATTTTGCAAAGCGACAGTACTATTGAGTCCATTAAAACGGCCTTAGTAAAGCGCGTTCTAGATATGCTGGATAAGTTGGCTAAAAAACAGCCAGAGAAATACCAGGCGTTTTGGGATGAGTTTGGCCAAGTATTAAAAGAAGGTCCGTCGGAAGACATGGCTAATAAAGAAAAAATAGCCAAGTTATTGCGTTTTGCAACCACTCATACTGGAGAGAGTAAACAAGATCAATCTCTATCGGCTTATATTGAGCGCATGAAAGAAGGTCAAGAGAAAATCTACTATGTTTGCGCCGATAATCACCAAACTGCGAAAAACAGTCCGCATTTAGAGGTTTTCCGCAAGAAGGGCATTGAAGTGTTGTTATTGTCTGATCGAATTGATGAGTGGTTAATGGGCTACTTACAAGATTTTGATGGCAAGCAAATCGTCGATGTGGCTCGAGGCGGGTTGGATCTTGGTGATATTGAAACAGAAGAAGAGAAGAAAGCTCAGGAAAAGGCCAATGATGAGCACAAAGAACTCTTAGAGCGTATTAAAACTGAGTTTAAAGACGAAGTTGAAGATGTTCGCATGACGCATCGCTTAGTCGAAAGCCCAGCGTGTATTGTGGTTGGCGATAACGACATGGGTGCTCAAATGCGCCGTATTATGGAGGCAGCAGGCCAGCAGGTGCCAGATTCAAAGCCTATTCTGGAATTAAACCCTGAACACCCATTAGTAGTACGGTTAGAATCTGAACAAAACGAAGAGCGTTTTTCAGATTTAGCCAGTATTTTACTTGAGCAAGCCCGTTTAGCCGAAGGTACACAATTGAGTGACGCGGCTGGTTTTGTTTCAAGATTAAATAAACTATTGCTTGAGATGTCTGCATAGATTGTCTTTTCGCAAGCCTACTCATGCCGCTATTGTTTCGTTACAATAGCGGCATGTTTTTTGGAGAAGTAACCATGTTTTATAAAATTGCTACAGGCACCGCGGCTCTACTAATGGCCGGTTCGGCATTCGCTGGCGGCGCAATTGACTTCGGGCTATCAAATACTTCGGTACGTATTGAGCACGATGCAGCCATGGTAGGAACCGGTGCACACTTCACTGTGGGCGGTGTTTACAATGAAACAAACCAAAGTTCGGCTATTTTGGCGGGGTTTAACGCCGTAGATGCAACAATGGCCAACAAAGAAATGATTGGCGGAATTGGTTTTAAAGCGATGGGGCTAAGTAACACCGTTGCAGACTTCGCCGTTGGCCTAGGGGTGGGTGGTTTTGTTCGCTGGCAACCTGATTTTATGAATGGTTTAGGCTTTGAAGGACAGGCTTACTTTTCACCCAGTATTTTAAGCTTTGGTGATTTAACGTCGGCAAATGAGCTTGTGGCACGTGTGACTTACAAAGTTCTGCCTCAAGCAAGAGTGTTTTTAGGCTATCACGATTTACGCGGCGAATACGACATATCAGGAGAAGCCGAAACTGGACTGGTAGATTCAACGGTCCACCTTGGCTTCAGAATGACTTACTGATGCTCAGTGCAACGGCTTCTACAAACTTGCTTCAAAAGCACCTTAAGGTGCTGCTGAAGCAATGGCATGAAACAACAGAGGCTGACGTAAAAAGCACCTTAGAGTTAGCCTTCGTTTTAATGCTAAATAGGGCGCTTGCACAGTTATTGGAAGAGGAAAAGTCGTATCTAAATCCAAGTGTAGAAATAGAGTTTTCGGATTTTACATCTTTCGTAAAAAACGTCACTTCCATGGCTAGTTTATCGCCATTGCAAGCTGAGTTAAGCAGTGCAATGCAAGACTCCAATCATTGGATAAACAGTTGGTATAAGGCATGGAAACTCTTGGCTTATAACGCTCAAAGTGCGCGAGCGAATATTCCAGCCATGATCGTAAAAGAGTCGCATGGACAGTTGTTACTAGATTTAGATGGCTGGTTTGAACAATTCAATGGGTTGGTAGAAAGCTTACGAATCCAAAACGAATATTGCTAAATATAAAGTAGTGGATATGGAAAAAGTTTGGGAAATAGCGCAGTTAGCTGATGGTTCTTACGTATTACGTAGCTCAGATGAAGACAGTGCGCCGTTGGTGAAAATTCAATTTTCAGCCGACGCAAAAGAAAATTTAGGAGAGCTAATTCACGATGTGGCCAAGGCAATGATTGGGGCTGGTGTAGAGATGGCAACTGGCTCTTTTGAAGCCGAAGAAGTAGAAGAAGAGCGGCACATTATCCATTAAGATTTACAGTGCCGCTATCGCGTCGCTAGTTTTTGATACTGATCATAGTATCCCACCACTTTCGCAACGTAATTTTGAGTTTCTGGGAAGGGCGGAATACCGTTATACCGTCTGACTGCGCCTTCTCCTGCGTTGTAGGCCGCTAAAGCCAGTCGAGTATTGTTATACTTTCGAAGCAAGTAGCGAAGGTGCTTCGTTCCAGCATAGATATTTTCTTTTGGGTCATAGATATTTTTAACATTGTAAATCGCAGCGGTAGAGGGCATTAATTGCATTAACCCAATAGCCCCTTTGTGAGATTTAGCCTGAATGTTAAAAGCCGATTCTTGTTTGATGACCGCCTTAATAAGCTCTGAGTCTATACCGTATAAGTAGGCTGCATTGTTTATGTGCTTTTCAATAAGAGCTCTATTTTTTTCGTTATCTTGATAGCGTAATGCGGTACCCGCTGTATTCGCATTCAACCGGTTATTTTCAAGTTCGTAGCCTTTTAGATTTATCGGGCGATCGGTCACTATGCGTTCGCCAGTGGGCGATATATAAATGAATAAATTATTGGCAAATAAGCTAGGAGCCGCAAGAGCAACGGCTAATGCGATACTAAATTCAAATATCTTCTTCAAAGTAAAAAGCTCCCAAATTAACGAGAGCGCAAAAAACACTCGGTAAATGCTTATCTTTGTTGGCCAATACTGTGCTGTATTCAAATGCTTGGCTGCTATCAATTATTTGACTCACCAGTGCAGGGCAAGGTTCAAGCTCATTGCCATCGACCAGTAAGCGGTTTTCGTAGTATGCAAAACGGCTGGCTGAGTTTTTTATGAGCGCATGTGATTGCCAGTGCTCCATAAATCGATCAAAACTCCAATCACCGCTGTTTACCGCCGTATCATCGTATTTAGGTTCGGTCATGTATTGACCGAGCCAGTTTGAGATCAGTGATTTATCGTCACTGATTCCTCTAATAATTGATTGGATTCTTTGTATATCCGTTTCTTTAATTTCACTCGAGGCACTTTGTCTGTTCTCGATTCCAGCATCACTGTAACGTTGAAAATCATTTAGGTGGTCGGATAAAAAATGGCCAAAATCTATCATGACTTCGGCTTTTGAAGGCGCTCTGAATCCGACAGAGTAAGTAATACTGTTCTCTACCGATGTGCCCCAATGTGCCAGGGCTGGCGGTAGATAAAGCATATCGCCTGGCTCTAATACCCAAGACTCCTGTTCTTCAAATGTAGATAGAACTTTCACAGGTAAGTTTTCAATTAATTCACTTTCATCGTTACACAATTGTCCGATCTTCCATTCACGTCGGCCTTCACCTTGAATTAGAAAGACATCGTATTGATCAAAGTGAGGTCCAACACCACCACCTTTCGTTGCAAAGCTCACCATAATGTCGTCAATACGCCATGAAGGTAAAAAAGAAAAAGCGTTGCGCAGTGACTCCAAATCATCATCCCAGTGATCTACCGCTTGAACCAACAGCGTCCAGTCTTCTTCTCCTAAATTGGACCATATATCATCATCAAAAGGACCATTTTTCAGTGACCACTTTTCACTGGTACGATCCAAGCTGATGATTCGAGACTCAACCTTAGGCTCTGTCGCTAAACCTGCTAAATCATCACCCGTCAATAAAGCTTCGGCTTCTGGTAGCGCCCCACGTATAAGCACAGGGCACTGTTGCCAATAGTTTTTTAGAAAGTCGTCAATATCGAAATTTTGCAATGTCACGATGAATGCCTATTGAATAGAGTAAGTTAATATTAGCAGTCTTTGAGTACTTGTGCGGATAGTGCGAAAAGAAGTGAATTACCTCTGCGCTCGGCTAAATGCCTGCGCAGAGGTTGAGCGGCTAAATGCGTTTCGCTTGATCGATGGCGTTGCCGATGTATGACGCAGGAGTCATAGCTAAAAGTTCTTTTTTAGCGTGCTCAGGAAGATCTAATTGATTAACAAAATCTATCATCATGTCTTTTGTAATAGCTTTGCCGCGCGTAAATGCTTTAAGTTTCTCATAGGGTTCTTCAATATTGTAGCGTCGCATTACGGTTTGAATGGCCTCAGCCATCACTTCCCAAGCGTTATCCAAGTCTTGAGCAAGGCGCTGTTCGTTCACCTGTAGCTTGCTAATGCCCTTAAGGGTGGCTTGGTAAGCTATTAAGCTGTGTGCTAAGCCAACGCCCATTGTTCGCAAAACTGTGGAGTCGGTAAGGTCTCGCTGCCATCTAGAGATGGGCAGTTTAGCACCTAAATGTTGCATAACGGCATTAGCAATGCCTAGGTTACCTTCTGAGTTTTCAAAGTCGATCGGGTTAACCTTATGTGGCATTGTTGAGCTGCCAACTTCACCCGCGATGGTTTTTTGCTTAAAGTAACCTTGAGAGATATAACCCCAAATGTCCCGATCGAAATCAATAACGATGGTATTGAATCGAGCGATTGCGTCATAAAGCTCAGCAATGTAATCGTGTGGCTCAATTTGGGTTGTATACGGATTCCACTGTAGGCCTAAAGATTCAATAAATTCGTTGGCATTAGCTTCCCAATCAATTTCAGGGTAGGTGGCTAAGTGCGCATTATAGTTTCCGACGGCACCATTTATTTTGCCAAGATACTCAATAGCTTCAATGTGCCTAATTTGTCGATCTAATCGATACGCAACGTTAGCGAACTCTTTACCGACAGTTGTCGGAGAGGCGGTTTGCCCATGCGTTCGCGAGAGCATTGGAATGTGAGCAAGCTCCTTAGCGACAGTTTTAATTGCTGAAGATACTTCGCGTAACTGCGGTAAAACCACTGTTTTCATGCCATTTGCAAGCATAAGTGCATGAGATAAATTATTGATGTCTTCCGAAGTGCATGCAAAATGAACGAACTCTTGATGTTTTTTCAGCTCATCGTGCGCGGTAAGTTTATCTTTTAAAAAATACTCTACGGCTTTTACATCATGATTGGTTGTACTCTCGATGTCTTTTATCGCTTGAGCATCAATTTCTGAAAAGTTTTCGATGATTGAGTCTAAATATTGATTAGCCTCTGCGCTAAAGGCTGGGAGTTCGGTAATACTAGGGTGGTTTGAAAGCTGCTGTAGCCAACGTACTTCAACTTCTACTCGGTATCGAATTAAACCGAATTCACTGAAATATTGTCTAAGAGAAGCCGTTTTGTTGCCATATCGCCCATCAATTGGAGATATTGCCGTTAGTGCAGAGAGTTCCATCATTTAGTTTGCCTTGCGAAGGTAAATGTAGACTTTTAAAGCGCGGCGATTATACCGAAAATTATGAATTAGGCCAGTTGAGAAAGGGTGTTTACAGCACGTTGTAATCTTGTTCGGCTGGTTAAGAAATGCCATCTTCGCCCGCCTGAGTGCCGCCATAAAAGTGCGCATCGAACGCCATAAAGCAATATGGTACGCACTTGGTCCGCTACTTTAGAGTCTCTTAGGTGGTTTGGATTGCCAGTAACACGGATACGAAAATTCAACTTACTCACACTGTTTTGGTAGCAAGAGGCCGTCGATGCAAGAATAGACTCATGCAAATAATCATTAAAGTAAGCTTGCTGGTCTACCGCTCTGTCTAAACCATTGGCTAATTCAGACATAAGGTCTTTACGTTTAGAGAGCTTTCCTTGAACGGTCACAATAGACATGGCGTATTGAAGTACTTCTTTGTTAATGCCTTGGCCGTTTTTAGACAGAGCATTGTTCAATTGCTCAGACCCATTTTGAAATAGGGCATAGTCAGGAAACAGTTCTTCATAAGAGCCTGGGTTTAAAGTCAAAATTGTTTTAACGGCATGTTCGAGAAGGTCTTTATTGATTTGACCGTCTTTTGCGATTTTGTCGACTAAATAAGCGGCTTGAAAGACACCTGACAATGCAAGCGCTTGGTGTTTGTCGTTTGTAGACATCTAATTAACAATCCTCAGTTTTTATTTTACAGCGATGAGCAACGATAAATGACATTACTTCCAGGTGGTTTCTATAACACCGCCACCCAAGCATACTTCGCCGTCGTAAAAAACGGCCGATTGACCCGCTGTAATCGCTCTTTGCGGTACTTCAAAGTCGACTTGAAATTGACCATTTTCTAACTTAGTCAGAGTACAGGTCTGATCGGGTTGTCTGTAGCGATGTTTACAAAAAACAGTTATAGGCAATTCAGGTTCTTTTTCGTCTACCCAGTAGATATTAGAAAGGCTTAAATGGTTAGTAAAGAGGCTTTCATTGTCAGTTCCTTGAACAACAATGAGGCGGTTATTCTCTAAATCTTTGGCGCTGACAAACCAAGGCGCTTCGCCGTATTTTGTACCGCCGATGCCTAAGCCTTGTCTCTGACCAATGGTGTAGTACATAAGCCCTTGGTGCTGCCCAATAACATCGCCCGACTCAGTTTGAATGTCACCAGGTTGTGCCGGAATATATTGTTTCAAAAAATCACTGAATCGGCGCTCACCAATGAAGCATATCCCGGTGCTGTCTTTCTTTTTTGCAGTCGCCAATTGATATTTCTCTGCGATGGCTCTGACCGCAGGTTTTTCGAGCTCACCAACCGGGAACAGCGTTTTCTCTAGTTGGGAATGGCCGACGGCATGGAGAAAATACGATTGATCTTTGTTGTTGTCTAGACCTCGTAAAAGCTGTGCTCTACCGTCTACCGTGTGGGTTCTTGTATAGTGCCCAGTTGCAATTTTATCTGCGCCCAACGCCATCGCGTAGTCTAAGAACGCTTTAAATTTAATTTCACGATTGCACAGGATATCGGGGTTCGGAGTTCGGCCCGCTTTGTACTCTTCTAGAAAGTGTTCAAAAACATTATCCCAATATTCGGAAGCGAAGTTTGCCGTATGCAAGTGAATGCCGAGTTTATCCGATACTGCTTGGGCATCGGCTAAGTCTTCTTTAGCCGTACAATACTCGGTGCCATCGTCTTCATCCCAGTTTTTCATGAATAAACCTTCCACTTGATAACCAGCTTCCAGCAATAGTGCCGCAGTAACGGACGAGTCGACTCCGCCAGACATACCGACAATAACTTTGGTGGATGCGTTTAAGCTCATACAATAAGGCTCCAAGTGAGATGAAATATAGGATTGAGTTGGGTTAAATGGGTCTAGAACGTCAGACTTCAAGCGATTTTATCACAGCATTCACAAGTCTTTTGCAATTGATGAGTGAATATTTGAATTTAACTCCTTTAAACTAGTGTTCAGAACACAGTAAACTCATTTCTTAAGCATTAAGAAATATTGACCCATAGAAAACAGGATTTCCATATGATCATTAAGCCTAAAGTTCGCGGATTTATCTGCACGACAGCTCACCCGCAGGGTTGTGCTGAAAATGTTAAAGAGCAAATCGCTTACGTAGAGCAACATAAATCTGGCAAAGAAGGGCCGAAAAACGTGTTGGTCATTGGTTGCTCAAATGGTTATGGCCTAGCATCTCGAATTACCAGTGCGTTTGGGTTCGGTGCAAATACCTTAGGGGTTATGTTCGAAAAAGAGCCAACTGAACGGCGCGCTGCCTCAGCCGGTTGGTACAATACCCGAGCGTTTGAAAAAGCCGCACAAGAAAAAGGGTTGTTTGCTAAGTCACTTAACACTGACGCCTTTTCGAATGAAGCAAAAGAAAGCGTGATCGCTGAAATTAAAGAAAATATGGGTCAAGTAGATCTTGTTGTTTATTCTTTGGGCGCTCCTCGACGTAAAGACCCTAACTCGGGCGAAGTTTACTCTTCTACCTTAAAGCCGATCGGAGAAGCCGTAACTCGTAAGAATCTCAATACCGATACACGAGTCGTATCTGACCTCACTCTAGAACCTGCTTCCGAAGAAGAAATTGCCAATACCGTTAAAGTGATGGGTGGTGAAGACTGGGAGATGTGGATGGACGCTCTGGCGCAGGCCGATGTTCTTGCACCTGGCGTGATCACAACTTCCTATACCTATATTGGTCGCGAGCTAACTTGGCCAATTTATGGCGGAGCAACCATTGGTAAAGCAAAAGAAGATTTAGATCGAGCGGCTAAAGCCATCTCTAAAAAACTAGAAGCAGAAAAGGGCGGTAAAGCCTATGTTTCTGTTTTGAAGGCGCTTGTTACTCAGTCTAGCTCGGCCATTCCTGTTATGCCGTTGTATATTTCAGCGCTTTATAAGGTTATGAAGGAGAATGGCACCCACGAAGGCTGTATTGAGCAGATTTTCGGGTTGCTGGATGATCAGCTCTACGGGCAAGGTGATTTGAACTTAGACGATGTTGGTCGTATTCGTATGGAAGACAACGAGCTGAAAGATGATGTTCAACAAAAAGTTGCTGAAATTTGGGCTCAAGTAAATACGGAGAATCTTGACGAAATTACCGATTTTTCGGGTTATCAGGCTGAGTTTTTCCGTTTGTTCGGCTTTGGTTTTGATTCGGTCGACTACGATGCCGACGTTGATCCGGTCGTTTAGGTGACTTTTTAGAAGTGAAAGCAGTCTTAGGGCTGCTTTTTTTAGCTTTCCACTTTATACCGTTATCTGCTAATAATTGTTTGTCGATTATTCGACTTTCGCCGGGCTTTAGGTCATCCAATCTCAATTTACCTATCGAAAAGCGAACTAACCTGAGCGTTGGGTGCCCAACTGCTGCAGTCATTCTTCTTACTTGCCTGTTTTTACCTTCTGTAATGGTAAGTTTGATCCAAGAGGTGGGTATATTCTTTCGCTCACGAATCGGGGGATTACGCTCCCAAAGCCAAACTGGCTCATCTACAATCATAGCTTCGCAAGGCTTTGTTATGCCATCTTTAAGCTCTAAACCGCTTTGTAGTTGAAGGAGACTCTCATCTGAGGGTAGTCCTTCTACTTGCGCATAGTAGGTTTTAGGGACTTTATATTTTGGATCCATCATGGCGTGCGTTAGTGCACCGTCGTCAGTCAGCAACAGTAAGCCTTCAGAATCATAATCGAGTCTACCAGCGCTGTAGATGTCGGGCGTTGAGATGTATTTTGCTAGCGTCTCTCGGCCATCAGGGTCGGTAAATTGGGTCAGCACTTGGAAAGGTTTGTTAAGCAGTAAATATGTCGGCACGCCGGTCTCTTTTTATGGGAAATCATGAACGTTTACGGAAAAGTAATGCAAATATCATACTTCAGTTGAATTACTTTCAATTGAACAACTGATATAATGCGTCGCGAAAATTATAAGCGTTCTTAGCGTAAGCATCCAGATGACACCTACTCTGGAGCGAAAAATACAACCACAGGAAGTTTTATGACTGATAATAAAGCCAAAATTATTTATACCCAAACCGATGAAGCGCCAGCGCTAGCGACTTATTCGTTATTGCCTATCGTTGAAGCGTTCACTAAAGCGGCCGGGGTAGAAGTAGAGACGCGCGATATTTCATTAGCGGGTCGAGTTATTGCTAATTTTCCAGAGTTCCTTACAGAATCACAGCGAATAGGCGATGCTCTTACAGAGTTGGGCGCATTAGCTAAAGAGCCCGATGCTAACATTATCAAGTTGCCTAACATCAGCGCGTCGATGCCACAGTTAATTGCTTGTATAAAAGAGCTTCAAGCTAAAGGTTACGCATTACCGGATTACCCGAGCGACCCTCAAACGGATGAAGAAAAAGACATCCAGGCTCGTTACGACAAAATTAAGGGCAGTGCAGTAAACCCAGTTTTACGTGAAGGTAACTCAGATCGTCGTGCGCCAGGTTCTGTGAAGCAATATGCTCGTAATAACCCGCACAGCATGGGTGCATGGGATAAAAACTCTAAAACTCACGTTTCTAGCATGTCGGATGGTGATTTTTACAGCAACGAAAAAGCCACAACGTTAGCCTCTGATACTCAAGTGAACATTGAGTTTCATGGTGCAGACAACAGCGTTAAAACGCTAAAAGGAGGTTTAAGCCTCATAGCTAAAGAAGTCATTGATTGTTCAGTGATGAAAGCAGGCGCTTTACAGTCTTTTATTGCTGAGCAAATTGCAGACGCAAAAGCGAAAGATGTGCTGTTCTCATTGCATATGAAAGCCACCATGATGAAAGTCAGCGACCCAATTATATTTGGTCATGCAGTTTCTGTATTCTATAAAGATGTTTTTGAGAAGCACGCAGACACCATTAATGAATTAGGTGTTGATGTTAACAACGGTATTGGCGATCTTTATAAAAAGATCGAAACTTTGCCAGAAGCAAAGCAGGCTGAAATTAAAGCCGATATTGAAGCTGTTTATGCAAATTCGCCAGAAATGGCCATGGTTGATTCAGACAATGGTATTACCAACTTACACGTACCGAGTGATGTAATTATCGATGCTTCAATGCCAGCGATGATTCGTACGTCGGGCCGTATGTGGGGGCCAGATGGTCAGCCAAAAGATACTAAAGCTGTTATTCCTGACCGTTCTTATGCAGGTGTTTATCAAGCAACTATAGACTTCTGTAAAGAAAACGGCGCTTTTGATCCTCGTACCATGGGTACTGTCCCGAACGTCGGTCTTATGGCTCAAAAAGCTGAAGAATACGGTTCTCATGATAAAACGTTCGAAATGGAAGCCGCCGGAACCGTTAAGGTTGTAGACGCAGATGGCTCAGTTTTACTAGAGCAATCTGTAGAAGCAGGCGATATTTTCCGTATGTGCCAGGTGAAGGATGCTCCAATTCAAGATTGGGTGAAGCTAGCCGTTTCGCGCGCAAGAGACACTGGATGGCCAGCAATTTTCTGGTTAGACGCTAACCGAGCGCACGATGCAGAACTTATTGCGAAAGTTGAGGCCTACTTAAAAGATCATGATACCCAAGGCTTGGATATCCAGATCATGGCGCCTGTTGCGGCAACTGAGTTTACCCTTAAGCGCATGAAGGCTGGTGAAAACACTATTTCTGTAACGGGTAACGTATTGCGTGATTACCTTACAGACTTGTTCCCAATTTTAGAGTTGGGTACGTCTGCGAAGATGCTCTCGATTGTACCTTTGATGAATGGCGGTGGCTTATTTGAAACAGGCGCCGGCGGGTCTGCTCCTAAGCACGTTCAGCAATTTGCAAAAGAAAACCACCTTCGTTGGGATTCTTTAGGCGAGTTTTTGGCCTTAGCGGTTTCTCTGGAACATTTAGGTAAAACCTTCAGCAATGAAAAAGCGCTTATTTTAGGCAAAACGCTGGATGCAGCCACGGCTAAGTTCCTAGAAGAAAATAAGAGCCCTTCACGTAAAGTGAAAGAAATTGATAACCGAGGCAGTCACTTCTATTTAGCAACTTACTGGGCGCAGCAGTTAGCTGCGCAAACTGAAGATGCTGAACTTGCGAAGCAATTTGCAGTGGTTGCCGAAACGTTAGTGTCTCAAGAAGATGAGATCATGGAAGAGCTTAACAGTGTTCAGGGCTTGCCAGTTGATATGGATGGATATTACCAACCAAATGCTGAGTTAGTCTCAAAAGCTATGCGGCCGAGCAAAACCCTAAACTCTGCATTAGAGTTAATTAAGTAGAGTTTATAGTTTAAAAAAAGCCCGGCTATTGCCGGGCTTTTTTATGTAATTTGGTCAAGAAGGCTCTTTAACTTCCTCGGCAGGTGCATGCGCTGTTTCAGTGTTTTGCTCAGCGCCGATTAGCTGAATATTTACAGCGTGTATTCCTCGGTCTGATTTCACTGTTTCAAACTCGACATCTTGTCCAGCTTTAAGCGTTTTATAACCTTCCATTTGGATAGTCGAAAAATGAGCAAATAGATCTTCTTTATGCTCATCGCAGACGATGAAACCAAACCCTTTGGCATTATTGAACCATTTTACTTTCCCTACTGGCATAGCGGACCCCTTACGATACTGAATGTAAAAGTCACTGCCGACATCGTACAACTACAACCGAATCGTCAACAAACTTCGTTAGTTAACCGCGATTTAACTGAACGCCCGTTCAGTTAGTGAGCGATTAATTTAAGAAACCTTATACAATACCGTTGAAAGTTTGAAGTCAACCCCAATTTAACGACTTATGACGGAGTACACGTTACAATTGTAGATTGGATCAAAATAATGCTGTTTTAATTGAATGGCTCGGTTTCTTTAGCTAGGTTTACTAAACAATGTTCAAAAATAGAAAGACAATGAATTCAGCAAAGGTACAGCCTTCTGGCCTAGAATTTGTAACAAAGTTATCAGGTGACAATAATCCATCATTTGATGATGAAGGCTCAATCGCAGTGCAGCATTCTGAGCCTGAAACCAAACAACCGTCACTTTATCGGGTTGTTTTACTAAATGACGACTATACTCCAATGGAGTTTGTGGTATTAATTCTCGAGCAGTTCTTCCAAATGAATCGAGAAAAGGCCACTCAAGTTATGTTAGCCGTGCATACTCAAGGCAAAGGTGTATGTGGGGTCTATACTAAAGACATTGCCGAAACAAAAGCAGCTCTTGTTAATGATTTTGCGCGTGAAAGCCAGCACCCGCTGCTGTGTGAGGTTGAACGCTTAGACGACTAAGCAATCGTTGAGGAAAGGTGATTACCATGTTAAGTAAAGATTTAGAGTTGACCCTCAACAGTGCCTTTAAAGAGGCACGTGCAAAACGTCATGAATTTATGACGGTTGAGCACCTGCTGCTTGCGCTGTTAGATAATCATGCAGCAGCAGATGTGTTAAGTGCTTGTGCTGCGGATATACCGCAATTAAGGCGTGATTTAGTTGAATTTATAGATTCAACCACTCCGCTGATTCCTAAAGAAGATGAAGAGCGGGAAACTCAGCCAACCCTGGGCTTTCAACGTGTTTTACAGCGTGCTGTTTTTCATGTGCAGTCATCGGGCAAAAAAGAAGTAACCGGGGCCAATGTATTAGTGGCTATTTTTAGCGAGCAAGAGAGTCAAGCGGTTTACTTTTTGAAGCAGCAAAGCGTGTCTCGCATTGATGTCGTTAATTACATTGCTCATGGTATTAGCAAAGTTCAATCAGATGAAATGGGCAGCCAAGACTTTAATGCCGAGCAGCAAGGCGAAGAGGGCGGCGCTGAAGGCTCAGCTAACCCTCTGGATAGTTTTGCCTCGAACCTGAATGAAGTGGCCGCCAGCGGGCGTATCGATCCTCTTGTCGGCCGCGACTATGAAGTAGATCGTGTCGTTCAAATTTTGTCGCGCCGCCGTAAAAACAACCCATTGTTGGTTGGTGAAACCGGTGTAGGTAAAACGGCCATTGCGGAAGGGTTGGCCAAACGAATTATTGATAAAGATGTGCCCGACATAATGCTCGATGCGCAAGTTTACTCTCTCGATTTAGGCGCTCTGCTTGCAGGCACTAAATACCGTGGAGATTTCGAAAAGCGATTAAAAGCGTTATTGGCCGAATTGAAAAAACGAGAAAAGTCGATTCTGTTTATCGATGAAATTCACACCATTATTGGAGCTGGCGCTGCCTCCGGTGGGGTTATGGATGCCTCCAATTTATTAAAGCCCATGTTAAGTTCCGGAGAGCTCCGTTGTATGGGCTCTACAACTTACCAAGAATTTAGAGGTGTTTTTGAGAAAGATTCGGCATTAGCTCGTCGCTTTCAAAAAATAGACGTTAATGAACCTTCTGTCGTTGAAACCTATAAAATTTTAAAGGGTTTGAAATCTCGTTTTGAAGATCACCATCACTTACGTTACACCGATGGAGCATTGAGAGCGGCCGCTGAATTAGCCGATAGGTACATAACTGATCGTCACTTGCCTGATAAAGCGATTGATGTCATTGATGAAGCCGGCGCAGCGGAGCGATTAAAGTCTGTTAGTAAGCGTAAAAAATCGATTGGCGTCGTCGACGTTGAAAAGGTCGTTGCTTCTATAGCTCGCATACCAGCAAAATCAGTGAATAAAGACGATAAAACAATGCTGTCGAATTTAGAGCGCAATTTAAAAATGACAGTATTCGGCCAAGATGATGCTATTGAAAACATATCAGCGGCGATAAAACTTTCCAGAGCTGGGTTAAAATCGGTCGATAAACCTATTGGCTCTTTCTTGTTTTCTGGCCCAACCGGTGTAGGTAAAACAGAAGTGACGAAGCAATTGGCTGAATCTCTTGGAATTGAACTGATCCGTTTTGATATGTCTGAGTATATGGAGCGCCACACTGCGTCTCGTTTGATTGGAGCGCCTCCAGGGTATGTTGGATTCGACCAGGGTGGACTATTAACCGACGGTGTAAATAGGCATCCACACTGTGTGCTGTTGCTCGATGAGATCGAAAAAGCGCATCCAGATGTTTTTAACTTGCTGCTTCAAATTATGGATCACGGCACGTTAACCGATAGCAACGGTCGTAAGACTGATTTTAGGAATGTGATTTTAATCCTAACCAGTAACGCGGGCGCTCAAGAAATGGGTCGTCGCTCGGTAGGTTTTACAACTCAAGATAACAGCACCGATGGAATGGAAGTTATTAATCGAACGTTCACACCTGAGTTTAGAAACCGTTTAGACGGCATTGTGCAGTTTAAACCGCTTACACAAGATGTGGTGCTCAGTGTGGTTGATAAGTTCTTGGTTGAGTTGCAGGCTCAGTTAGACGATAAGCGTGTGCAGCTTGATATTGATCAGAGTGCCCGCGATTGGTTGGCCGTTGAAGGGTACGACCCTGCAATGGGCGCGCGTCCGATGGCTCGATTGATTCAAGAGAAAATTAAGCGACCTTTGGCAGATCTCATTTTGTTTGGCTCATTGGCACAAGGTGGAACAGCTAAGATTACCATTGTAGATGGTGAGCTCAGCTTGATTTGCGAAGACGAACTAACGGAAGCTTAACGGCTTTCGTTTAAACACAAAAAAAGCACCTTTTCGGTGCTTTTTTTTGGGTTTGCAGAAGAGACTAGCGAGCGCGGTAAACAATGCGGCCTTTTGTTAGGTCGTAAGGTGTTAATTCAACCTTAACTTTGTCTCCAGTTAAAATACGAATATAGTTTTTACGCATTTTACCGGATATATGAGCCGTAACAACGTGCCCATTCTCTAATTTAACGCGGAACATAGTATTTGGAAGGGTGTCTAAGATTTCACCTTCCATTTCAATTACATCTTCTTTTGCCATATTGCCCTTTGCAGACCTTTGATAATTTAGGAACGGCGCGAATTCTGCCTGAAAAACCTCCAATTAGCAAAAATTTATTGCAAATAAACTAGGTTAAAGGCTAATTGAATCAATAGATTGCCACTTTTTGTCTTTTAAAAGCTCAATGGGTTGGTACTTTGTTTTGTATTCCATTTTTTGGCAACCCTCTACCCAATAGCCAAGGTACAAATAGGGTAGATTATTCATTTTAGTCACTTCTATTTGAGCCAAGATACTGAACGTACCAAGCGAACGCTTATCGTAGTCTGGGTCGAAGAAGGTGTAGAGAGCGGAAAGTCCACTGGGAATTTTATCGGTCACGGCAACAGAGATCAGCTTTTCTCCCTCGAACAGCCTAATTTGAAAGGAAATATCAGGTCGACAAGTTAAAAAGTCAGTGTAGCTTTCTGGATTGGTAGGGTACATGTCTCCGTCTTTATGGCGGATATTGATGTATTTTTCAAAAAGATCGTAGTCTTCTTGCCTAAATTCCGAAGGGGCGATTTTTACGTTTAAATCTCTATTCTTATTAAATATACGTCGTTGCTGTTTGCTCATAGAGAATTGAGCCACAGGAATTCTCGTTGCGATACAAGCCGAACATGTGCCGCAATCGGGGCGGTATAGGTGCTGACCACTGCGACGAAAGCCTGAATGAGTTAATTCTTCATACAGTTGCTCAGAAAAGTCATGTGCCGGGTCAACAAAAATGGTTCGTGACAGTTGGTCGGGCAAGTAGCTGCATTTATGTTCGCCAGTACGATACAGGGCAATTGTATCGCCCGTTGATTGTGTTGAATTGCTCATGGCGTTGTAAAGGCTCTATTTAGGTAATCGGTTAAGTTGACATCGTTGTTGAACGGCAGTTTTACTCGAGCACTGGGCAATTGCCGCTCAAACACTTCACGTTCAATTAAGTTTGCGCCCATGCTGGCTAAATACGGGTTGTAAAGTTGACAATCAATCATAGTTAAACCGTGTTCCTTGCCCCATTCACTGAGTGCAATAAACGCGTATTTTGAAGCGTTTGAGGATAATGAAAACATGCTTTCACCATAAAAAACAGATTCAATCGCAACGCCATACAAGCCGCCTACGAGCTTATCTTGCTGGTAAACTTCAATAGAATGCGCCCAGCCTTCTTTATGTAAATCTAAGTAAGCGTTTCTCATTTCCTCGATGATCCAAGTACTATCTGACTGAGAGCGTGGCTTGGAACATTGGTTTATTACATCAGCAAAGCACTGGTTGACTTTAATTTCAAGCGACTGAGTGCGAAAATGCTTTCTTAGCGAACGAGAAATATGAGCTTGTCCGGGGGTTAAAACCATACGTGGGGCAGGGGACCACCATAAAATCGGCTCTCCGTCACAATACCATGGGAAAATTCCCTTAGAATAGGCACTTAATAGCCAATCAACGGACAATTGCCCGCCAGCTGCTAAAAGTCCATCCGGCTCTGTGAGAGCGTGCGAGGTGTCAGGAAAATTAGGCGCTTGTTCAGCTTGTAGCCAGCTTAGCTGTGGCATAAAAAGGTCACTAATTCAAAGAGTTAGTGGTATCTTATAGTCTAATTTCACAGTTACAACATTAGAAAGGGGACCTTTTGTCCGAACGTTTTAATTCTTATAAATCAGATGGCCGCTTAGGCGAAATGAAAACTCGCTTTATACACGATGCTATGTGGATACTTTCATTAGCATTCGGGTTGTTTTCGCTGCTTGCTTTATTAAGCCATAATCCTTCTGACAATGGTTGGGCTTATGCGTCCTCTCAAGCTCAAACTACAAATTTGGCCGGTGAAGCTGGTGCTTGGGTGTCGTCTTTTCTGATTACCCTGTTTGGAGCCTTCAGTTATGGTTTGCCTGCCATTGCATTTTATCGGGCATGGTGTGTGTTTCGCGATCGTAAAAATCCAGAACCATGGAACCCGCTCATATTATGTTTAAGAGCGGTAGGTTGGGTTGTTTTCGTAATTGTCAGTTGTGCCTTGTTAACGGTGCATGTAGGTAGCACTACAGAAGGCAGTGCCGGCGGTTATTTAGGCATTACGTTTTCAGAATGGTTTTTCCCATTGTTTGGTTTAACCGGCAGTACTTTAATATTGCTATTGATTGGTTTTTTATCGCTAACCCTTGCGGCACACATCTCATGGTTGCTAGTAGTCGATGGTATTGGTAAGCGGGTATTTGATGCAGGTTTATGGTTAAAAGAAAGATGGCAGAAACGACAAAAATTAGCCTCAGAGCAGGCAGAAGTTAAGCGAGTCGTCACTCAAAGAAAACAAAATTTAGAAGTTCAATTAGAGAAGCAATCTAAGCGTAAGCCTCCGCAAATTAAGCCCCTAAAGAAAAAGGCGGCGCAAAAAAGTGAGCGCAGTGTAAAAGAGCAACAAAAATCATTGTTCGACGATTCGATCCCATCTGGAAGTCTTCCAGAGTTAAATCTGCTCACCAGCTCTGAAGGAGATCCGACGCACGGCTACAGTGCCGAAGCGCTGGAGGCGATGTCGCGTTTACTTGAAATAAAATTAAAAGACTTTGGCGTATCAGCTGAAGTAACTGAAGTAGCGCCAGGCCCCGTAATTACCCGATTCGAAATTCAACCAGCACCTGGTATTAAAGTCTCAAAAATAACCAACCTAGCCAAAGACTTGGCTCGGTCAATGGCCATTGTCAGTGTGCGTGTTGTAGAGATTATCCCAGGCAAAACAACCGTTGGTATCGAAATTCCGAACGAACAGCGCGCCATTGTGCGCTTAAATGATGTTCTCGCATCAGATTTGTACGACAAAGCTAAAAGCCCGCTCACATTAGGGCTGGGGCATGATATTTCAGGTTCTCCCGTAGTGGCTGATTTGGGCAAAATGCCGCATTTATTGGTTGCAGGTACCACGGGTTCGGGTAAATCCGTCGGTGTTAACTCGATGCTTTGCAGCTTGCTATTCAAAGCAACACCTGAAGAAGTACGGTTAATTTTAGTCGATCCCAAAATGTTGGAATTGTCAGTCTATGAAGGCATTCCACACCTACTGACGCCCGTTATTACTGATATGAAAGAAGCCGCAGCCGGGTTGCGTTGGTGTGTTGCTGAAATGGAGCGCCGATATCAGCTTATGGCCGCTGTGGGTGTTCGAAATATTGGAGGCTTTAATAAAAAGGTAACTGAGGCGGCAAGAAACGGTGAACCTATCGTTGATCCGCTTTACGATCCTCTACAGTCATTAGAGCCGGGTGCGCCAGCACCAGAGCTTGAGGCGTTGCCTTATATTGTCGTCGTGATAGATGAGTTTGCCGACATGATGATGATTGTTGGTAAAAAAGTTGAGGAATTAATCGCACGATTAGCCCAAAAAGCGCGTGCCGCGGGCGTTCATTTAATCTTGGCAACGCAACGTCCTTCGGTTGATGTAATTACCGGATTAATTAAAGCAAACATACCAACCCGAATAGCCTTTCAGGTATCGAGCCGAATCGATTCTCGAACCATTCTAGATCAGGGTGGAGCAGAGCAGCTGCTTGGTCATGGTGATATGTTGTATATGCCACCTGGCACTAGCTTACCCGAACGTATTCATGGTGCGTTTGTTGATGATGATGAGGTTCACGCCATTGTTGCTGAGTGGAAGCGTCGAGGTGAGCCAAATTATTTGGAAGAGATTACCCAAGCAGGCGATACCGAAATACCTGGCGTTCCTAATTTTGAAGACAGTGACAACCCTGAATCGGATGCCTTGTTTGATGAGGCTATTGCTTTCGTAACTCAAACACGAAAAGCGTCGATATCTTCTGTTCAGCGAAAGCTAAGAATTGGTTATAACCGAGCAGCAAGGCTTGTAGAAGCAATGGAAAATGCCGGTGTAGTCAGTGCTCCTGGTCATAACGGTGCACGTGAAGTTCTCGCGCCACCTCCGCCACCTATGTAAAGGATTCAAATGAGACTTTTATCAGTAATGTTCACTTGTTTAATCACGATTCAATATAGTTTCGCCGACAGTTTAGCTAAAGATAATTTAATTTCACGGCTACAGCAGACGGATACTTTGCAGGCCAACTTTATTCAACGGACCTTAAAAGCAAATAAACAAGTCATTGAAGAATCGACTGGCTTATTAACTGTTTCCAGACCTATGAAGTTTTTTTGGGAGGTACTAGAGCCAGCCCCCCAACAAATCATTTCTAATGGTGAAACTTTGTGGGTTTACGACCCTGATTTAGAGCAGGCTACTTATCAAGCTGTAAATGAACAGCTTATGCAATCACCAGCCATGATTTTGGCACAACCCAAAGCAACGCTAACTGAGCAGTATGAAGTGTTAGAGGCCGGTGATGATAAGTTTATAGCCTATAAGCTTTACCCATTGGAAGAGTCCGCTTTGGTTTCAGAACTGACCATTCTTTATAAAGACGGTGTAATTGCAGAGATTCGGATCTTAGATGAACTCGATCAACAAACATTGATCATTTTTAGCGATGTAGACGCCAATGTTGCGGTACACGATGATTTCTTCGAGTTTAAAGCCCCAGAAGGCACGGACTTGTTTGAGCAAATGTAATGCAAGATTTATTTGGTGAGCAAACTGAAGGTTACCGTCCACTAGCTGAAATTTTACGTCCAAGTGATATTTCAGGTTATGTCGGTCAAGAGCATATATTAGCGAACGGCAAGCCGTTACGAAAAGCGCTGGATCAAAAAAACATCCACTCGATGATTTTTTGGGGGCCACCTGGCGTAGGGAAAACCACTCTTGCTCGAATACTATCGTCTGCAGTCGACGCTCATTTTGAAACCTTATCGGCCGTACAAGCGGGCGTAAAGGATATCAAGATTGCCGCCGAAAAGGCCAAACAAGCCAAGCTTCGCGGCGATAACAGCATTTTATTTATAGATGAGATTCATCGTTTTAATAAGTCTCAGCAGGATGCTTTATTACCTTATGTAGAAGATGGTACTTTTATTTTTGTCGGTGCCACCACCGAAAATCCAAGCTTTGAATTAAATTCAGCGCTTCTCTCAAGAGCCAGAGTGTATGTATTAAATGCATTGTCTAATGAGAATTTTATTGAATTATGGCAAAAGGCTAAGGCGCAAGATTCAAGGGTTAGTCAATTAGATTTAAACGATGAGGCATTAGCTCAGCTTATTCATTATGCCGATGGCGACGCACGTCGGTTTTTGAATATGATTGAAATAGCGCTAGATTTCTTTACCGAAGGCCAATCGGTTAACGAAACCAACATTGCAGAGCTCCTGCAAGCACAACCTAGAAAGTTTGATAAAGGTGGCGAGCAATTCTACGATCAAATTTCAGCCTTTCATAAAAGTGTTCGTGGCTCTTCAACAGATGGTGCACTCTATTGGCTATGTAGAATGCTCGATGGTGGTATTGATCCTATTTACCTAGCCAGGAGAATGGTTCGAATTGCTTCTGAAGACATCGGTAACGCCGATCCCAGAGCGCTTACACTGGCTCTCAATGCTTGGGATACTCAAACACGCTTAGGCTCACCAGAAGGTGAGTTAACCTTGGCTCAATGTGCGATATACTTGGCCAGTGCACCTAAGTCGAATGCCGTTTATAAGGCGTTTAATGAAATGAATGCATTAATCAAGTCACAACCAAGTTTTGATGTTCCTTTGCATCTTCGAAACGCACCCACAGCCTTAATGAAAGATCTCGATTATGGCACTGAGTATCGCTATGCTCATGACGAACCTGATGCCTATGCAGCAGGGGAAACCTATTTACCTTCGGAGTTAGGCCGATTAAATTTGTATCAACCGGTTTCAAGAGGTTTAGAAATAAAAATTGCCCAAAAACTAGAGCATCTGCAGAAGCTAGATGAAGATGCAGCTTCACGAAAGGACTCTAAATGACCAATATGAATATTTGGCATTGGCTCATCATAGGGCTAGGAGGTGGCGTAGGTGCAATGGGGCGATTTGCCCTAACTACTTACATTAATCGTCTACACGGTAGCTTATATCCGTGGGGAACCTTTATTGTGAATGCGCTAGGTTGTTTTATAATGGGCTTGGCTTTTGTGTTCTTCACATTAAAATACCCGCACCTTCCTATTGGATGGCGAGGGTTTGTATTAGTCGGCTTGTTAGGGGCTTTTACGACGTTTTCAAGTTTCGCGCTTGAAGGCTTAACGTTGCTTCAGCAACATCAATATACCTTAGCGTTGCTCTACATGGTCGCTTCGGTCATTATTTGTATCATTGCGGTGGCCATTGGGTTTGGCGCCGGGAAATTAATTTTTTAACTGTAAGGATAAGTACTAAATGCTGGATATAAAGCAGCTCAGACTCGATATAGACACTATAGCGACCCAATTAAAAGTAAAAGGTTATACCTTGCCAGTTGAAGCTTTTCAGTCGCTTGAATCGAGTCGTAAATCCCTACAGATTGAAACAGAGCAGTTACAAGCCGAGCGTAAAAAAGCCTCTAAAGCTATTGGTGAATACGTACGTCAAGGCATGAGCGCTGATGAAGCTAAGGCTAAAGTGCAAGAAACATTAGATGGAATTGCCGCTACATTAAGCTCTAAAGAAGCTGAGTTAAAAGACATTCAAAGCAAAATTGATGACATTTTATACAGTATTCCAAACATTCCTGACGCATCTGTGCCAGAAGGTAAAGATGAAGATGACAATGTAGAAGTCGCAAAGTGGGGCGAACCTAAGCAATTCGACTTTGAGGTTAAAGATCACGTAGATGTGGGTGCATCTTTAGGTGGGTTAGATTTTGAAACTGCCGCTAAACTAACCGGAAGTCGTTTTGCGGTCATGCGCGGACCTGTCGCTAAACTGCATCGAGCGTTGACACAGTTTATGCTGGATGTTCAAACAGAAGAGCATGGTTATGCTGAAACAGCAGTGCCATTTATGGTGAATAAGGATTCCTTGTTTGGCACTGGGCAGCTTCCAAAATTTGGTGAAGACTTGTTTAAGCTTGATTTTGAGCAAGAATATTATCTTATACCAACGGCCGAAGTGCCTTTAACAAACACTGTGCGTGGCGACATATTAGAGCCTAAAGAGCTGCCCATTAAAATGGTGGCACATACGCCATGTTTTCGATCAGAAGCGGGTTCTTATGGTCGAGATGTTCGTGGAATGATTCGTCAGCATCAATTTGAAAAAGTAGAGCTAGTTCAAATTGTTGAGCCTTCTAAGTCTTTTGAAGCTTTAGAAGAGCTAACAGGCCACGCTGAAGCTATTTTGCAAAAGTTAGATCTGCCATACCGCAAAGTGGTACTTTGTGGTGGCGATACCAGTATAGGCGCGGCGAAAACTTACGATTTAGAGGTTTGGTTGCCGGCTCAAAATACTTATCGAGAAATATCTTCTTGTTCTAATATGACCGATTATCAGGCTCGACGCATGCAAGCGAGATACCGTAATCCAGAAACGAAGAAAACAGAACTCGTTCATACATTAAACGGCTCAGGATTAGCCGTAGGGCGCACCTTAGTGGCGATTTTAGAGAACTATCAAACCGCAGATGGCTTGAATGTTCCTGAAGCCTTACGCAATTATATGGGCGGAAAAGTATTTATCCCGAACGCCTAATGTTTTAAAAAGGCTGAGTTTTACTCAGCCTTTTTTATGCCTAACACCCTGTAAAATGCATTTAATTGGATGACTTTAACCGCATGGACTATTTTCCGCTTTATCATCGATTCAAAAACCAATCTATTTTAGTCGTAGGTGGTGGAGCAATTGCCTTGCGTAAAATCACACTTCTTTCTAAAAGTGGCGCCTCTATTAAGGTTGTTGCTCCGAATATTAGGCAGGATATTCAAGATAACCCACAATGTGATTGTTACTTTAAGGCATTTGAGCCAGAAGATATCAACGGCGTTGCTTTGGTCATCGCGGCGACAGAAATTGCCGACCTAAACAAGCAAGTAAGTGAGTTGGCTCAGGCTAATGGGTTACTCGTAAATGTGGTCGATTCGCCTGATCTGTGCAATGTAATCTTTCCATCTATTGTTGATCGCAGTCCATTGGTTATTGCTATTACTTCAAGTGGACAGGCGCCGGTCTTAGCTCGATCAGTGCGCGCAAAGCTAGAAAGCACCATCCCCGCAAGTTTTGGTCATTTAGCTCAGCTTGCCGCAAAGTATCGTCAGAAAGTAAAGGATTCCTTTACTAAGCTCGATGATAGGCGCAATTTTTGGGAAAAGATCTTACAAGGTGTAACAGCAGAGCATGTTTACGCCGGACGCTTAGAAGAAGCAGAATTAAGTTTACAAAAACAACTGTCAAACCCTGAAGTAAGGGCTCAAGGTGAGGTCTATTTGGTCGGCGCTGGTCCAGGTGATCCAGATTTACTCACCTTCAAAGCGTTAAGACTTATGCAACAGGCCGATGTTGTTTTGTACGATGCGTTAGTTTCCGATGCAATTATGGAATTAGTGCGTAGAGACGCAGACCGGATTTACGTAGGAAAAAGACGTTCAAAACACGCGTTACCTCAAGAAGCTTTGAATCAAAAGCTAGTCGATTTAGCTTTAGAAGGTAAAAGAGTTTTGCGCTTAAAAGGCGGAGATCCTTTCATTTTTGGCCGAGGTGGTGAAGAAATTGATCTATTGGCAGAACAAAACATTCCTTTTCAAGTCGTTCCGGGAATCACAGCCGCTTCGGGGTGCTCAACCTATTCAGGTATACCGTTAACGCACAGAGACTTTGCGCAATCTGTAAGATTCGTCACCGGGCATTTAAAAGACGGCAGTGCTGATTTACCTTGGAACGAGTTGGCAGTGGAACATCAAACTCTAGTGTTTTACATGGGGTTAAATGGTATTGCGACGATATGCAGAGAGTTAATTCAGCATGGTTTAAGTAAAACAACGCCTATTGCATTGATCCAAAAAGGAACAACCCCAAACCAAAAAGTGTTTGTTGGAGATCTGTCTTCAATGCCTGATATTGTACTTAGAGAAAAACCGGAAGCGCCCACATTAATCATCGTAGGCCAAGTGGTATCACTGCATGAAAAATTAAAGTGGCAGTGACGTTTGGAACTTTCAGCTCATTGAGTGCTCTAAGTTCATGAATGTTGCTACTGTTTAAATAAAATGAAACTAAATTTACTTCATCCGCATTGGGCGGCCTGCATTGCATTGCTTGGCTATGGCTCTTGGGCTGCACTTGCAAACTCCAACTACGGTTTAAAAGTGAGCTTGTTAGCCTTTTCTATTCAAGGGTCGTTTGCGTTTGTTTCAACGCTGTTCTCTGGGCTAGTAGCGATTTATATTTTCCAAAAGCTTCCATTTAAACCGTTAAAGTATGCCGCTTCTTTGTTAATCACAATGACCTGTCTGTGTGCAATCCCTTTTATTCTGCACCGAGTAGCACAAACGCCCAATATCTTTGCATCAATGCTTCCTGGAATTGTCATCGGGACTCTCTATCTATCATTGTTATTGAAACACACCAACCTTAGAGTTTAAGAGCTTCGGTCCTTCCACCATTGCAAGACAATTGAGCGAGCCTCGTTAAGGGTAATTTCTCGCAATTTAGCAATGATGAGTGCGGCTGTTTCAATGACGGCCTGTTGGCCATAGGCGTTAGGCTCTGTTCCCAACCAAAGGCTTATTAATGGCTCCAAGTTGGGTTCAGAAGGGCGAACCGCTCTTTGATTCATTGTTTTCGCCAATGTATCTGAATTTATTGGGTTAAACCCTTGAAACAAAACTTTGCAGTCAGAATCAGGGCGCACTTCAAACTCACCGGCATCACCCTTTAACACTATGTTATTTTTTTGAAGTAATTTGTCGGCCACTTCATGATGAAGTATTTGGTAGGCTGGATGAAACATGCCTTGCACAGTAAGCTTGGAATCAAAGGGTGTTAAATGCCTCACCAGCGTATTTGCACAACTTCGAAGCCCTAAGTTGTGCTTAAGGTCGATAAGTCTTGAAAGGTTGATGTTGATTGCTTCTAGGGGAAGATAACAGAAGCCTTGGTTTTCGATGTTCGAAACCGCACTTTCTAAGCTTTCAGCAGTCGGCATTTGCAAAAATTCGCATACTTGCTGAGCATATTGTCGATTGGCCGTATGTTGCCCACCGCCGTGCATCAGAATAGAAACATTGTTTTTTGCCAGTAACTTAGCCGCAAGTAAATACCAAGAAGGTTGACGCTTTTTACCCGCATATGCCGGCCAGCAAACGTCTACCTTATAGGGCGGATGCGTAGACATGTGTTCATGGCACGCTTTAACCATGCCCGCAATTTCGTTAGGTGTCTCTTCTTTGACTCGAAGTAACATTAAAAATGCACCCAATTGAAGATCGTCCATTCGGTTATCAAGAATCGCGGACATTGCGAAATGCGCTTCTTCAAACGTTAAATCGCGAGAGCCAGTTTTTCCTCGCCCTAATATTCTTATGATACCGGGAAGTGTCATAGCAGAATCACTCATAAGCAATTCTTCGGCTTAGGTAAACCAGCCAATAAGGCTAAGACGCGAGCAGGGCTTTCGCCATAACGTCTCATTAACCACATACTGCTTCCGTATTCGGCTGCTACGTTATTCTTTACTAGTTTTACTAGTGGACGCATCGGAGGAGATAAATCAAAATCAAAATAGAACTCTCGTAAGGCATTTATAATTTTAAAATCAATTTCTTCCAATGGTAAGCCTTGCTTTTGCGCCATTGATTCTGCCCAGCTTTCGGTCCACTCGGACGCATCTAATAAAAAGCCTTGCTCAGTTACTTCTAAAGCCATGTCTACCACGCGATATGTTTGGTTGCGGTTATAAGATGGTTTGCCCATTGCTCATCGGTAATGACCGTCCAGCTGTCATGTGCTTTGCCTCCACTTTGTAGTAGTTCACTCTCTCGCACAAAAGCCTGAGTATTCAAGGGCTTTTCTGTGTACACCAGTGAAAAAGAGTTACTGGTAGCAATGATGGCATCGGTTTGTAATAGTGAATTCGCTAAAAATTCCAATTGCAAAGAGCTTATATGAGATGAAAGTGTAACGATTGTCATTAAAACACCTCAACATGGTTAGCGTTTTGAAACCAAGTCGTCAATTGCTGCAATGAAATTGGAGCCACTAATGAGTGTGTTTCATTGTTGCCTAAAATGGCTTCCTTATGTTCTTCAACAAAATACAGCTCTTCGCTGTCATACATGGGTAACGCATTGAGTTGCTTTTCTATTGATTTTGCATGGCTCGGGCTTTGATTCTTAGTCAACCAAGTTAACCCTTGCTCGAAAAACACAATTTTATGGTCAACTTCAAACAGAGCTAAACTCATAACGGCTTCCAGCGTTTCATGCCCGGTACGGCTGTTGTAGGGTGGATTAGTTACTAATATTAAATTAAAACTCATTCGATACCCGCTATTTAAAGGCGATTAGCTTTTCGCAATCATGAAACCCTGTGGCCCATTGGCCAAGGCCGGTCAGCTGAAAAAAATCAGCCGATGAAGGGTGAGATTGCCTATAACGCTGTGCTTCTTTCGCATTTAAAACGCCTCGATTCGCAGACGCAGCAATGCAAAGAAGTAGCTCAACTCCTTGGTTATGAATGTCTTGCCATTGTGTCAAAAAGTTGAATTCGTCACTGGCCGGGCTTTGATTTGATAGACCATGGTAAACGCCATCAAAAAAGAAGAAAACACGCGCAAGCTCATGGCCTTGTTGGAGGCATTGTCGAGCAAACGTCAAAGCATCTATCGATGATTGATGGCTCCAAGGCGCTGAATAAACATTTATTTGAATTCGCATAATATCTACTATTTTAGTAATAGCTCTATGGTAGCAAATTCGCAGTTAAAGAGGGTAGAGTTGGCGTATTTTAGGTACAAAAAAAGGCCGCGATTGCAGCCTTTTTATTGAAGCAATATTACTAGTCGTTACCAGAGAATACGGCAATCAAGTGTAATAAATGGACAAAAATATTATAAATATCTAAGTACAATGAAACGGTAGCGCGAATATAGTTTGTTTCGCCACCGTTAATGATTCGGCTGGTATCAAACAAAATGGCTAATGACATGACTAAAACAACGCCACCAGAGATCATTACGCTGCCTAACGCACTGCCAAAGAACAGGTTAGCGATCATGCCGACAATTAAAACCAGTACGCCAACCATAATAAAACCACCTAAAAAGCTAAAGTCTTTCTTTGTGGTTAAAGCATAAAATGATAAGCCAAAAGTAATAATTGCAGTACCGCCTAATGCTTGAGCAACATAAGAAGCTCCGTTTGGCAAAGCTAGGTACATTGAGAGCATAGGGCCCAAAGATGCGCCTAATAGCCCTGTGAAAGCAAATGCCCAAACAATTCCTGAAGCCTTGTTATAGGTGCGTGGCAATACAAACCATACGATGCCAATTGCGGCTAAACTCATGATAAGTGCTGCTCCGCGAGGAACATTTAGCGCCATCGCTGCCATCGCTGCTACGGCACTGAATAACAGTGTCATAGATAACAGCATGTAGGTGTTTTTGAGAACTTTGTTTGTTGCTAAAACGGATTCTTGTTGAACCGTTGCATTGTGTTCTATATGAGCCATTTCTAGCCTCCAGTGTGGATGTTTGTTTATTGTTATGAGGGCTGATGCCTCTAATTTCAATAGCTTAGGCTAGTTTTAGTCTAAACAGCTGTTAACTTCAATGCTTTTTACGTTTGATTTAACTTAAATAGTTGGAGGATGGGTAAAAATTACACAAATCAAAGAAAATAGCTGCAAATCATTTTAAAAAAGCCTATTCTAGTCGTTTAAAACGATCGTTTGAATTGAAAGAGCAGTAATTATGACCCAAGCCGATACCATCACCCGAATTTTAGACTCAGCCGAGCAATTGTTTGCTGAAAAGGGTTTTGCAGAGACTTCTTTGCGTATGATCACTACTCGTGCCAAAGTGAATTTAGCCGCTGTTAATTATCATTTTGGATCAAAGAAGGATTTAATTCAGGCCGTTTTTGCTCGTTTTCTAACGCCGTTTACCGAGAAGCTTAACAAAGAGTTACAGATGGTCGTAAAAGACAATCCATCGCCTTCTTTTCACGATGTTTTAGGTGTGTTGGCAAAAACGATGTTAACAGGCATCGAGAATAACGAAAATTATAATAAATTGTCTGTATTTATGCGCTTACTCGGCTTAGCTTATACGCAAGCTCAAGGCCATTTGCGTAAATTTTTACTCGAAAATTATTCTCAATCTTATTCAGCGTTTATCGGCTACTTGAAAATGGCCCACCCTGAATTAAGTGGTCGAGAAATATTTTGGCGTATTCACTTTGCCATTGGTGCCTCAGTTTTCACAATGTCTAGCATTGAAGTGCTGAGAAGCATGGAGCAGAACGATACTGGCGCAAAGTCTTCTATCGAAGAAATTATGAACCAGTTGATTCCTTTTTTAGCGGCGGCTTTAGAGCAAGAGCAAACATTTAATGTGAATGCTCAATCTTAGTCTGTTTTAAAGCAGATTCACGAACGTCTATTGAGCTTTCTATGAGTGTATCTAACAACGACTCATCTAAAGGCTCAATTGAGCTGACTGTTAACATCGATTTTGTTTGAATTAAAACGGTTTCATCCAGCCTCACCATATTTCTAATGATCATATCGGCATAAGAATCCAACTCTTGCTCTGGCATCAGCTTATTGACTAAACCTAAACGCGTAGCCGTGTAGGCATCGAGAGTTTCTCCTGTTAAGGCGTAGTAGCGGGCTGCGTGTTCTCCGAGCGTTCTTATTAGGTAAGGGCTTTGCAGTACTGGCGCTAACCCTAAATGTACTTCATTTAGGGTGAAGCTGCTTTTTTCACTCGCAAACACAATATCGCAGCAGCACAATATGCCGATTGCATCGGCGTTGGCTTTGCCACGAACCGTTGCAATTACTGGGATTGGTAAATCATATAAAGTATGAAATAAGCGTGAAAGGTGCTCCGCATCGAGCTGATGTTCAGCTCGCCCCGATTCCTGGCGATGCTGAAGCCAGCGTGAATCGGGTCCACTGCAAAAGTGGGGACCATTGGCGGTTAACCATAAGATTTTAACGTTGCTGTCTAAAGAAATTTCATCCAATGCCGTAATCAGAGTGCAAACAAACTCATGATCATATGCGTTTCCGATTTCTGGCCGATTAAATATAATTTTTGCGACGCCATCCATTGGGCGTTCTATAACGATCGTTTCCTTCATGTATTTTCTTCTTATATTTAGAAGGGATACATTTAAGTTAAACCAGATTGTTACAGAACGCCAGTTTTTGGCGTAAAGAAGTGGTAAGGCTCTAGAGCGACCCTGGTGGTGCGCACAAAATCATTCGTACGCCGCTGGTCGCAAATTCACAATGCTCCCAAGCGTCAGCTTCAATCGCGATTTGCTGTTTCAGTTTTTCAACATCATCGGCTGTTACCAACGGATTGACACTCGCTAGGTATACAATGCGTTCTAATCGTGCACGATTAAACTCAAATGATGACTGCTTGGCCTTTTCCAATATGTTGTTAAAACGTAACCTAGCGTGCTTTTGACTGGCGTCATAAAGAGGGTTAATACGGTCTTTCGCCTGACGCACCATTTTGCGAGCAAGCTTGACCGGTAAGGTTTTAACCTGCTCTTGCAAGCTGTCTTCCGTTAAAATAGAGGCTAAGTCTTTGTCGCCGCCTTCTAGTACTAGCGTTCGATATAGAGCTTCATCTAAGTGCGGTTTCATCGCATGTATGTGCTTTTCTGGTAAAACAACCGACCATTGTGTTTCTAAAAGGAGTTGTCCAGCTGGAACCTGCTCTGATTCTAAAAGGGCAATACTCGCCTGGCCAATATCGGTTCCAGACAAGATATCTTGTAACCCTTGAATGAAAGGGTGTTCCCAAGAAATGAATAAAATATCTTCACGCTCTAACGCCTTATCACGTCGGAAAGTGATTGTAGCACCGCCTTCTGGAATACCAGGAAGGGTAGGTATGAGCATGTTACTCGACGGAATAAGCTCATAAATGCCCGTACCTAACGCTTCAAAATGTAGATTCAATAGATTTGCGGCCATTTCAACTACATCAAGCGGGTGTTCAAACTCTAAATCTTCGATTGCGTGGCGAATCTCATTCGCTTCTGGCTGGCGACATGAGTTTAATTCAAGAAGTATATCTCGACCGTTTTCAAGCTCTTGAGAAAGCTGTTCAATTTCAACGACAACTTCTTTTAGTAACTCATCACTCGGGTTACTAAACCATTCTTGAGCGTATTTATCATGCACTGCACCAGCGGCGGGTTGCATGCCTTCTAAACAATTCAGGGCATCATGGTACCAGCGGTACTTCATCGCATCATCGCTTTGTGCATTGGCCATGATATGAATTTCGATGGTTTGTTTTTGGCCAATACGATCTAAACGGCCAATTCGTTGTTCTAAAACATCCGGGTGGTCGGGTAAATCCCACAGTACTAAATGGTGGCAAAATTGAAAGTTTCGGCCTTCACCACCGATTTCAGAGCACACTAAAATTTGTGCGCCATCTTCATCGTCGGCAAAATGTGCTGCGGCTCTGTCTCGTTCAATTAGGTCTAAGCCTTCATGAAAGGCCGTCGCTTCTACGCCATGAACATGCCACAGCGTCTGGGCGAGCTCTTTTGCTGTTTCCATCGTTTGAGTAATAAGCAACACTTTTTCGCCACGATGATCTTTAAGGAATTGAAACAGTGCTTTTTCACGTTCCGTCTCGCTTTCAAATTCTTGAAAGTCTGCAACTCGCTCATGGAACCCCTTGACGCCTTTTCGTGTATTACGATAAACAACTCGGCCAGTACCATGTCTGTCTAACAACGCTGACAGCGCTTCTTGCGGGTCATCGTTCCAAGAAACGCCCAGTGCATTTAGCTCATTAATGGTTTGATCTGTAATTTGGTCCGCATTGAGGTCACGAGCAATATTAGTTAATGCTGAAAAGTTGGCTTCTTCACTTTGATACTTTTCAAAGCTAGTAAAACGACCAGCATCTAATAATTGTAAGCGACCAAAGTGTGCTTGTTGCCCTAATTGCTCTGGAGTCGCCGTCATTAATAATAGGTGAGGGGTGGTGTGCGCCAGTTCAGTCCAATGCAGGCTGGAATTGTCTGCGTTTTCGCTCTCTAAGTGGTGGGCCTCATCAACCACCAGCATGTCCCAGTCTAATTCGGTGATAAGTGCCATGGTGAATTCATTGCGGAGCTCTTTATGAGTTACTAGGTGTACTTGGCCCATGGCAAAATCGTGAGCGATGTCTTGGTAAAGTTCACAATGAATTGAAAATCGGCGAATCAGTTCAACAAGCCATTGCGCCTGAAGAGCTTCAGGCACAGCAATTAAAATTCTTTTTGCGCGACCCTGATGATACAAGCGATTAATGATTAAGCCAGCTTCAATGGTTTTCCCCAATCCTACTTCATCTGCCAAGAGAGCTCGAACGTGTGTATGTTCTGTTGCTTTTTTGGCTACATAAAGCTGGTGAGGTAAGAGGTCTGATCGAGTACCCAGTAACCCATTTAAATTTTGGTTCCAAATGGTGGAGATACCTTTATCTAACGTTGAGCGAAAAGAAAACCAATTAGGATGATCGGTTTGGCCGGTAATTAGCCGCATAATCGGGTTGTTGCGTTTAACGGTGTCGGCCAGATCTGTTTCTGGCACCATGCGTTCGCCTTCTACTTCATATATGACAATGCCATTTAGCTCATGAACCTCTGTAATGGTCATTTGGCCATCATCTCGGTGCTCTAAGGTATCTCCTGCTTCTAACACCAACCGTGTTAATGGTGCTTCTTGCAGTGAGTAATGACGTTCACACTCTTGTTCTGGGAAAAAGAGGGTTACGGCTCTGGCTTCGATGCTTTGCACCATGCCTAAGCCAAGTTCTGGTTCACTGTCGACAAGCCAACGTTGCCCTTGAACAAACTCCGTCATATATACCTCTGAAACTGAGAAAGGGGCGGTATTCTACGGATTTAACCATAATATTAAAGGGTTATATCCAAACTTAATTTGCTTTCAACCCCTTTAGCGCCATAAGCTATAGCGATCTCTATTAAAAATAGACCAAATCTTAGGCACAGGCATAATAAATGACCAAATCTGAAGTTAAGACAGCAACAATGTCTCCCCATTCATCATTTGAGGCGATTAAATCTCACTATGTTGAATCACTTAATGTTCGCCTAGAACATTACCGTCATAAAAAAACAGGCGCAGATCACTTTCACCTAGCCAGTGACCACGAAGAAAATGTATTTATGGTGACATTGCGCACTATGCCAAAAGACTCTTCCGGTGTAGCCCATATTTTAGAGCATACGGCATTATGCGGTTCAGAAAAGTACCCAGTTCGTGATCCATTTTTTATGATGACACGCCGTTCTCTAAATACCTTTATGAATGCAATGACCAGTAGCGACTGGACAGCATATCCATTTGCCAGCGAAAACAAAAAAGATTACGAAAACCTTTTAGATGTGTATTTGGACGCTGTATTTTTTTCTAGGCTAGATGAGCTAGACTTTTTACAAGAAGGGCATCGTTTAGAATTCGAAGAACCCACAAACACAGAGTCACCACTAGTGTATAAAGGTGTTGTGTATAACGAAATGAAAGGAGCCATGAGCTCACCGGTTAGTCAGATATACCAATCTTTAAAACATTATTTGTTTCCAAACAATACTTATCACTTTAACAGTGGTGGTGATCCTGAGTGTATCCCAGATTTAACATACGATGATTTACTCTCTTTCTATAAAACTCATTATCACCCATCTAATGCTAGCTTTTTTACATTTGGAAACCGTTCAGCTGAAGATATACAGCAGCGCATTGATGAAAAAGCTTTAAATAGATTTGATGCTTTAAATGAAAAGCTATCTGTACCTTTAGAGAAACGTTTCAATCGTGAGCTAAGAGTTGAAGATGCCTATGCCTTTGAAGGTGACAGTGTTGACAACAAAACTTATTTATCGATGGGATGGTTATTAGGAGAAAGCACAGATCTATTCGCACAACTCGAAGCGCATTTATTAAGCGACTTATTATTCGATAACAGCGCATCACCGCTTAGAAAAGCGTTAGAAACGTGTGAATTCGGTACGAACCCAAGCCCTCTATGTGGCTTAGATGATTCGAATCGTGAAATGGTCTTTTTATGTGGTCTAGAAGGTAGCGAACCAAAGCACCAGCAAGATTTTGAACAGCTTGTTTTAAATACCTTAAAAGAAGTAGCGCAAAAAGGTGTGCCACAAGAAAGCATTGATGCGATGTTGCACCAACTTGAGTTGTCGCAACGTGAAATTACTGGTGATGGCTATCCCTATGGTTTGCAACTTATTTTATCATTGACTGGTGCCGCTACTCACGGTGGCAGTGTTATGGATGCATTAGATATAGATGCTGCACTTGAAAAGTTAAGAATTAAAAGTAAGAGCCCTGATTACATTCCTGAACTGGTCAATAAGTTGCTATTGCAGAATGTGCATCGCGTAACGTTAACAATGCGCCCTGATGCTAAACTCGTTGAGCGACAAACAAACAATGAACGACTGCGTTTAGAAGCCATTGAAGATAGTCTTACGGAAGCAGAAAAGAAAGCGATTGTTGAACAAGCTAGTGCATTGAAAGTACGTCAAGAACAACCCGATGATGGTGACATATTACCCAAGGTCACCTTGGCCGATGTAAAACCTGATGTGAAAACTTTAGCACCCATTAAAGAGATGCCTATTGTTCAATACGGTGCAGGCACGAACGGCATTGCTTACCAGCAACTTTATTGGGCATTACCTGTTTTAAGCAAAGAAGAACAAATTTTGTTGCCTATTTATACATCGCTTTTAACCGAACTAGGCTCGGGTGATAAGTCGTATTTAGATATGCAAAATTGGCAGGCTGCACGGACCGGCAGTGTTCATCTTTACAGCATGTATAAACCGAGCCTGACCGATTTAGACAGCATTAATGGTTATTTAATTTTCTCAGGAAAAAGTTTAGTTCGACACGCGGATGAATTAACAGACATCATGGCAAGTCACTGGCTAGAGCCTCGCTTTGATGAAGTAGATCGAATATTAGACTACCTAACCCTTATGAGTTCGCGCCGATCGCAGGGTATTACTGGCAGCGGGCATAGCTTAGCCATGCAAGCGGCATCGAGCGCACAAAGTGTTGGCAGTGCTTTTGTTTACAACAGCTCGGGTCTTCCTGCGATTGCTAGACTAAAACAATGGGTTGAACAATGGAAACAATCTCCAGAGCAATTAACACAGTGGTTGCAAGGTTTATATGCGCTGCATAAAAAGCTTTCTTCTTTAACACCACATGCACTGTTAGTTGCTGAAAAAGATGAATTACCCGTTCTTGAAGCGCATTTATTGCAAAGTAAATTCAAATTAACGGCAGAACCCAGTAATTCTGTTCAGCCTGCAGAGGTAAATAACCACTCAAAAATAGTTTGGAGTACTTCTACACAAGTTAACTTTTGTGCGGCCGCTTTTAAAACAGTTGCGCCGACTCACGAAGATTCCGCGCCTTTAACGGTGTTAGCTGGTGTGCTAAGAAACAACTATTTGCATCGAACTATCCGTGAACAAGGAGGTGCATACGGGGGAGGAGCATCACACGATAACAGCAATGGCGTTTTCAGATTTTATTCGTATCGAGACCCTCGTTTAGAGGAAACGCTAAAAGACTTTAATGCGAGTATTGAGTGGTTAGCCCAAGGAGATTTTACGTCTGAAAAAGTAGAAGAATCTATTTTAGGCGTAGTAAGCTCGATGGATAAGCCTGGTTCACCGGCCGGAGAGGCTAAAATTGCTTACCAAAACAGACTTTTTGCTCGTACTGATGACTTTAGACGTGTATATCGTGAGCAATTGTTGAATGTTAATAAGCAACAACTCGTTGACTTAGCCGGAAAATACTTAACAAGCGATAATGCTTCTCATGCGGTCATTACTAATGGAGAACAAGCTGAAGTATTGGCAGATAAGGGCTTTAATTGGCAAAAAATTTAGCGCTAAGTTGTGCGGTTAAAAAGGGCTGCCAAAAGGGCAGCCTTTTATGTTTAGGCAAGTTCAATATCTAACGTCAGCCAAATGGGCGCATGGTCGCTGGGTTTTTCTAAACCGCGAGTATCGTAATCTATCCCGGCTTCTTTAATTAATGGTACTAATGGTTTGGTGATCATGATTTGATCAATGCGAAGTCCGCGTTTTGGGTTGTCATCAAAACCTTTAGACCGGTAATCAAACCAACTGAATCGATCGTTAACTTCGGGATACAAGTGACGGTAGGAATCGATAAAGCCCCAATCTCGAATGCGTTCAAACCATTCACGTTCTTCTGGTAGAAAAGCTGACTTACCTTCACGCAACCAACGTTTGGCGTTTTTTTCGCCAATGCCAATATCGTTATCGACTGGTGCAATATTAAAATCACCTAAAATAATGACTAAATCATCTGGAGTAACATTCGTATTTAGCCACGCAAGTAAATCGGCGTAAAATTTGCGCTTTGCTGGCCATTTGGTTTCGTGTTTATTGCTTTCGCCTTGTGGGAAATATCCGTTAATAACAGTTAGTAATTGGCCATTAACTAATGGGTGCTGGGTGATAATAAGCCTGCGCTGGTCATCTTCGGAGTCGGTAGGGTAGCCGCAAGTATACTCCACTGGGGTCCGAGTAAGCGTTGCAACGCCATGGTGTGCCTTTTGCCCCCAAGTTTGCGAAACCAATCCACTGGCTGCTTGCACATCTTCATGTGGGTATAAGTCGCTATGAACCTTAATTTCTTGCAAGCACAGAATGTCGGGGTCGTGTTGCGCTTTTAAGGCCGCTAATTGATGATAACGGGCTCGTACGCCATTGATATTAAAAGAAATAATCTTCATTTGGGTCCTTAGGCATTGTGGCTTGAAGGGTTTGGCGGCTATTATTACCAGACCTTAAGCAAATTACCAATGTTAGGCATTCTATGGCGCAACTCTATTTTTATTATTCGGCGATGAATGCCGGTAAATCAACTGCACTTTTGCAATCTGACTATAATTATCTTGAGCGTGGAATGACCACACGGTTACTGACGGCCCAATTAGATAATCGCTTTGGTGAAGCTACCATTTCTTCAAGAATAGGGCTTTCTAAGCCTGCCGACACCTTCAATGAAAGCACTGATTTAGTTACTTGGTACTTAGACGGACCCAAAGTTAATTGTATATTCATCGATGAAGCACAGTTTTTAACCAAAGAGCAGGTAAATCAGCTGGCGGTTATTGTAGACAAATACAACACGCCTGTTTTGTGCTACGGCATTCGTACTGATTTTCAAGGTGAGTTGTTTTCCGGCAGTGCACGGCTTCTGGCAATTGCAGATAAGCTTACTGAATTGAAAACCGTTTGCCACTGTGGCCGAAAAGCCATCATGGTTGTAAGAATGGATGAACAAGGCAAAGCATTGGCTCATGGTGCGCAAGTACAAATTGGCGGCAATGAAAAATACGTATCTATGTGCCGGCGTCATTATCATGAAGCATTAGCGATAGCCTAGTTTTTACTTTTAACCCGCCGTTTTGCGGTGGGACTCTGGCCACCAGCACAATGAACATTCACGTTCGACAATGGAAAACCCTAAGCTTTGATACAACGCCGTTGCGTGGTAATGCTCATCGGCCACAATAACCAATGTTTGTAGAGAGCTAGGGGCTTTTTGTATAAGTAATGTTAATAAAGTAGAGGCGATTTTTTGGTTCTGATACTCAGGTATCACGTGTACATTTTGGAAACGACCTAGTGCATCTTTATGGTATAAACCGGCATAACCAATTAATTTGTTGTTAACAAAGGCTCCTAAATAGTTTCCCAGCTGTGCTTTTTCTAGTTGTTTATAATTTTTTGCTTTTCGTGTTAAGTAGGTTTTCAAGCCTTCTTCAGAATAATCACCTTGTTGATCTGCTATTGATAACTGAATCCATTGCTCCCAATCTTCCTGCGAAGTTAATGCGCGATAAACAGGGGTTTGATTTAGTTGTATAGGCTCTTTAAAGGCGGATTTGTTCAGCGCAAGAATGTGCATTTCTTCAAATTCAAAACCTGCACTCGTAAAAGACTCTATAATAGCCGACTCATTCTCATTATTTCTAACCCAGCTAAAAGTAAAGTGTTCTACTTTAGGCATGTCTTTAAATTCATGAGTGAATATTTTCAGCCATTCTTCTTTTGAATGAGTGCTAATTGGAACACTTAACGCTAATAAATTTCCAAAATAATAACTCGGGTTGCTGGCCGTTTTTAAAACTATATACTCTGGTTTTACGAGGATATCCGCTTCGAGTTGGCTGATTACAAACTCACTTTGAAACCCTAAATTACTTATTGGCGTCATATATTATTTTGCTTTACATTGATTGATTTGGAGTGATAGGCGTAGAGTAGCCATCTGGAAATGATTCGGGTAAAAGCATTCCACCTAATATTTTTTGGTAAAAATCTACCGGTCCAGGCGAACCGATAAACGCATATACATAGCCTCGTTGCATTAAACGATGCATCGCATCTACTAGCAATATTTTACCTAAACCTAAGCCACGCTCGCTCTCTAACACACCAGTGGGCCCGAAAAAGCTTGGGAATGTTAAATCGAAACCGGCAAATCCGACTATAGAATTATTCTTAGTAATAAGAGAAACTTTAGCCGGGTGGCCGGACAGTCCGCACAATACTTCATTTGACCATTCAGGTAAAAAATTCGCATCGACCCATTCAACAATGGTTTGGCTATCCCAAGGTTTCGCGATGTCTAATGTATAACCATCTGGCAGTGCTGGAATAGGTGGTAAGTTTTTAAGTGGAACAATCATATCCGGCATAGGCATTACTCTTTAAAACCTTTAAAAGTGTAGTGTAGGGTCATAGTATCCTATTGGTAATAGGGTTCAACTTTATCACCGTAGAGCGTGTATCCGCTGCCCCCAAATCAGATTCTTGATACTCCACCTTGAAAAGCTTACTGACGTGGGCAGGGTCATAGGTGCATCGTATTGAAGTGCTTTTAATGCTTCAATAAGCTCTGTTGCTGCAGGCGAGCCGTGCTCCAAATTTCCGTTATCGTATTACCATATCACGGGTATGTTAGTTTGCCTCCCTAATTACGATTTATTGGTATAGCTTGTGCATAATTGTTTAATTTAAGTAGATCGAACTAGGAATAAACAGAAAGGCCCCTGATTAGGGAATAATATTTGCCCTTTAAAAGTGCACCTTGAGAGTAGATAAGCGACGAAAAGACATTTTAAATTCAGGGTAATGAGTGTCATTTGAAGACGGTAACAGTGCCAAAGTGGTATCGGCATGAAAAGATTCACAGTCAATAATCTCGACTTCATGAAGATCTTCTATATGGCTTAATTGGTGAACAAGCACAATGATGTTGGTCGACAAAAATACGCCAAACATCAATACAAATAGCAGTGTGTGAGTACGGTCCATTTTGAGAATAACTGCCGATAAGATAAGGGCGGTAATCAACTATGTTGGCGTTTGAAAGAAAACTCCACATATTTGAAAAATGTCTATAATCAATTAAACAGCAAATATTGTGCTACAACGGAGTATTGCATGCGGAATTTGACCTTAACATTTAGAATATCGTTACTTGTAGTTTTATTAGTGTGTGCCTTGGGGTTTTTATCCGTTTTGATGGTCGCGGGTATTCAGCAAATTATTACTAATATCTCAGCGGACAATATCTACCGCCAATATGAGGTAAATAGCAGTAAATCTTGGCGTTTAGTAGAGGAAAGCTACGATGTCAGTGCAACGGTAGGTAATCAATTCACGGCTAGAGCTGCAACGATTGAAGAAGTAGACGAAGCCGCACTGCAAATGAGGAATGCACTCGCAGAGCTTGAATCAACTGTGTTATCGCTCAATGATCAGCAAATAGCGCATTGGGACGAAACCATGGCAGATGTTGGTGAACCCTCAATTAGTGGTGAGCTAGGTCTATTTTCAGAAGATTACGCACGGCTTGTAGCGGCTTACGAAGGTATTTACAGCAGTTGGGCCAATCAAGCGGGCTTTAGTGCACGTAAAAGTGCACAGAAAGAAATTGATGCCTCGTTATCCTTAATGGATTTACGCATGCAAAGCATTGGTGATCATTACCAACGGTATACGTCTGTTTCAGCCGAGAATATCATTCAGACTCAAAAAGCCCGTATGAACTGGGTATTGCTCGTGGCTTTGGCGACTATTGTATCTTCCATTGCATTGTCTATTTTTATACTACGCAATATGAAAAAAGACCTCGCAAAAATTGTGACAGAAACCAATTATGTGGCGCAGGGTGATTTAACGCGCCCCATAATTGTGTCTGAAGGTAAAAATGAGATCAGTGATGTGAATCGCTCGATCAATACAATGCAAAATAAGCTTAAAGAGATGTTTTCTAACATAAATGAGCTGTCAAGTGAGCTGGGCAAGAGCACTAACTTACTGGAAGCCGACGGTGACAATCGCCGTAGAGGTGCTGAGAAGCAAACGGAGAAAATTGAAGCGGTGCTAGCCACCTTTCAAAAGGTAGAGTATGCATCTCAGCAGGTTGAACACAACGCAACGCGCGCGATTGATCAAAGTGACAGTGCTTCAGAGTTAGTAGAAAAAAGTGAACATATCATTCACGCAACGGCGACGGTGATTAAAGCCTTGGCTGAGAAAATCGAAGATGCGGTTAATATTATTTCTAACTTGAATGCTCAAACTGAGAACATTCAAAATATCTTGGGTGTAATTAAAGGTATCGCCGATCAGACTAATTTACTTGCATTAAATGCTGCCATCGAAGCGGCAAGAGCTGGAGAGCAAGGCCGAGGCTTTGCCGTTGTTGCCGATGAAGTTCGAACACTTGCCATGCGCACACAGCAGTCTACCCAAGAAATAGAATCTACGCTCGATACCTTGACGGTAAGTACTGGCAAGGCCGTAAAGGCTATTAACGAAAGCAAAGACGTTTCAGAGCAAAGTGTGACAAAAGCAACTGAAGCGGCCGAAGTTATGAGCAGTATTGGAACAACAGTCAGTGATATTAAAGCTATGTCTAGCGAGACAACCGTTTCGGCACAAGAGCAAATTCAATCATTACAATCGCTCTCAGAAATTATTAATGATATTGCAGAAGTAGCGACCGATAACGCTAAGCAAGCTAATTCTTCGAGTGTTATTACTGAGACATTAAGCAGCTTAAGCAAGAATCTGTTGAAATCTTTAGAAGATTTTAAATTTAATAAAGTTTAATAAAAAAAGCGGGCTGCTTAAAGCCCGCTATTACTTTCAGTCAGTCCATATTATGGGCATTGACCCACTTCAAAAATGCCATCAGAAGTTTCTGCCACCCAACTATAAGATCCCGACACGCCACCTAAATAATCATTGCCTCCAACAGTGTAGTAACCCATGGAATAATACGCCCGAGAATTATTAGAGTGCTGTAAGTTCGATCCATACCATTGTTGGCATTCGAAAGAACTTGGTGGTGGTGGGGTACTATGACAAGCCGCAGGCTCTAATAAGTACCATAGGCCAGGTTCACCTTCGGTTAGCGCCACAGAACTCCAGCTATCCCATGCAAAGCCAATGTCGCTTTGGTCGCCAGTAGAGATAGCTCTTAAGTTGTATGAACCCCCAGCATTAGCACGCCCAGCTTGAATATGGTCGCTGGGTGATGCATTGCTCACCGCACATGTTTCTGTGGGAGCGTTAGGGTCGTAAACCTCAACAGTACGAGTTGCTGTACCCGTATAGTTATCGGAATCAGTTGCGCTGTAACTACAGTAGTAATCGCCAACCACGGCCGTGTTCACGTTGCAACTAGATTGCACCGCTAAACTGCCATCTTCGGCATCATAAGCTGTTGCACCTGGGTCATTAAAGTTATTGCCAATAGCGACTAACATTGGGTTTGCGCCATTCATTGTAATGATGGGTTTGTTCACAGGCGTACCGGCCTGTTTAGGGTGGCGATTAAAGAAATCCCAAATAATATCAGGCATGCTTGGCCCTAGTTTAATTGACCATTTGCCGTTGTTTCCGTTTTGGCCGCCAATCCAATAGTGACCATGGTTTGTGTCTTGTGTGTTTGGTGTACTCAATGGACCATTATAAAAAACAGTTTCTACAATGGAGCGTGAGCCAATATTGCCATCTTGTGTAAAGTACTCGTGCTCACAACCGTAATCATTGCTGCCATTAACCGGCGAACAGTTTTCTATTTTTGCTCGAGTTTCACTCGGGGAATTAAAGTTTTCGGAACCAAAAACTAATAAATGGCTGTCGCGAATATTTCGCCCAGCGGGCTGAACCACGGTGCAATCATTTTCACTTTGAATAACCATCATAGGAATAGGGTAGTCGTCATCTAGCTCTAGATTGATATCATTGGCAACTCTACCAACTGAATGGAATGTCGCGTTACCAGGGCATTGACCACTTAAAGAAACAGACGCTGCATCCTCTCCATAAGGTAACCCTGCTACCGAGGCTGAAGCCGCCCAATATTCGTTATGAGTAATGGCCGCTACTTCGGCCATTGCTCCACCTGAAGATAGCCCTGTGATGTAGCGGCGATTAGGGTCAATACTAAATTCTTGTTCAACTAAAAGCCCAATTTGATGTAAGTCTTCAGCTTCCCCAGAGCCTTCGTGGCGGTGATTTTCAAACCAAAATCCCCAGCAATTTTCATTACGTAACCCATCGTAGCTTGTAATAAATGGCATAACTAAAACAAAACCATATTGGTCGGCGGCGTCGACTAGCCCCCAATCGTTTTTCACGTCGGTATTTGTTTGTTTGCAGCCATGCAAAGCCATAACCATTGGAGCGGAGCTGGTTGCTCCTGTAGGTACATACACTTCATATTGTCTTGTTTGCGATGCGGTATAAGATTGTTGATTTAGTGTTCTTGAATAAAAGGTTCCAGCAACAACGGTTGCACTGGAAAGTGAAAATAGGGCGATCATTAAATAGCCCATGAGTCGGTAGTTCATTTGTCTCTCCTCGTTATTTTTATTTTAATAACGTAGACATGAGACCCCAATTTTCGCTAGTCGTCATCAGAGTGGCTCACTCTACGGCCACGACTGCTCAACATGGTTCTGATACTATGGCTGTTCAAATAACAAACAGAAATCGTAAGATAGGAGGAGGTTAAAAATGATGAGGTTGAGCGAAAAAAACATGCCCACTTCCGTTTGTTGGCCGTGGGCTGAATAGTTTTCTACTAAGCTTTTTCTTTTTGCTTTAATCGATTTTCCCAAAAAGTTGCATTTTTAATGCCTAGTTTTACTGGGTCAAACGTAATTGGTCCGCCTGCTTTTTTCTGGTCTTCGTAATCTTTCAGGCAACGCATAGTTGGCTTATACATCATGAAAATAACTAAGATGCCGACGATGTTTACCCAAGCCATTAAGCCAACGCCAACATCTCCTAAGTTCCATATGTAGCCGGCACTGTTAACGGTGCCGTAAGCGACCATAAACATAAGTAGGAATTTGAAAACCGTAGAAGGCAAACGATTGTTGAGTAATCGATTCAAATACACAACGTTGGTTTCGGTAATGTAGTAGTAAGCCAAGATAGTCGTAAACGCAAAGAAGAATAAGGCGATGCCAACGAACACTTGACCAAATTGTCCGAATACACTGAATAAAGCCATTTGCGTAAAGGCAGCTGATCCAATTTCAGTAGACGCATCGATATTTTGAATTATGAACGAGCCATCGGTTAATGTACCAACTACGTTGTATTGCTGAGTGATTAAAATCATAAATGCCGTTGCAGTACATACGAAAAGAGTATCGACGTACACAGAAAATGCCTGAACTAAACCTTGCTGAGAAGGGTGGTCAACCTCTGCTGCAGCGGCTGCATGTGGCCCTGTACCTTGACCTGCCTCATTAGAGTATATGCCACGCTTCACACCCCATCCAATGGCTGCACCAAAACCAGCCTGAGCGGTAAATGCATCGCTAAAGATAAGCGCGAAAATACCAGGTACCTTATCGAAGTTTAAGAAAACAATGATTAAAGCCATGATGATGTAGCCAAGTGCCATGAATGGAACGACTACTTGCGTAAATGAGGCAATACGCTTAATACCGCCAAAAATAATGAAACCCAATACAACTAAAATAATGGCTAACGCGACTAACTTATGCGTTCCAACATCACCAAAAGCGGTAGAAACAATATTGCCATCACCAAATATTTGTGTGACAGCATTGCCTACTGCATTTGCTTGTACGCCTGGTAGGAAGATACCGCAAGCAACAATGGCAGAGATCGCAAACACAACTCCCAGCCAACGCCAACCTAAGCAGCGCTCAAAGTAATAAGCAGGGCCACCGCGGTATTCACCTTCTTCTTCAACTTTATAAAGCTGACCTAAAGTCGATTCAACATAAGCGGTACTGGCTCCTAAAAAGGCAACAACCCACATCCAGAAAATGGCGCCAGGACCACCAAAACCAATAGCCGCAGCAACACCGGCAATGTTGCCCACACCCACACGACCAGAAAGCGAAACGGCTAACGCCTGAAAAGAAGAAATGCCTTTTTCAGAAGTATTGCCATTTAAAAGCAGCTTCCACATTTCTTTAAAATGCCGAACCTGACCAAAACGAGTTAAAATTGAATAGAATAAACCTGCGCCGAGGCAAAGGTATATTAGAGCTTCGCTCCAAATAAACCCATTGAGCGTAGAAATAAATGCTTCCATTGTTTTCCCTTATTGTTGTTGTCTAAATTAAACCGCCGAAATGCTATTCACTTTGATGTTTGAAAACAATGTCGTTTAGGGAAAAACTGTAAGAAAGTGGAGGATTTTGTAAGACGCAATAATGCAGTCTGAAAATGTTAATTATGTTTATTCTTTAACCCGTGAAATTAAAGCTATTCGTTGCAAAAGGGCAAATTAATGAGTGTGATATTTTGGGTTTTCGACGGCACTTTAGCAAGCCGACAAGGCATGTGGTCGGGCGCATTAGCTAACTTAGCACAACAACATTTCCCTGATTCTGAAATAACAATAGACGATATTCGGCCGCATCTAAAAACTGGATTTCCTTGGCATGAACCGCTAAAAAATTACGGTATTCGAAGCTCTGATGATTGGTGGGCTGAAATGCAGCAAGTATTTAGCCGTGCTTATAGAAATGCAGGGTTAGCTTCGAATGATGCAAGAAAGCTATCTAGGTTAGTTAAAGGCGAATTTCTGAATCCACAATACTGGACAATTTATGATGATGTAGAAGAATGCCTTTTGAAACTGACTGAGTTGGGTTGGAAGCAAATAATACTAAGCAACCATGTTCCAGAATTGCCTACATTAGTAAAAGCCTTAGGTTTATCTCAATATTTTGATGAAATAATAAGCTCAGCCAACGTAGGTTTTGAGAAACCTTACAAAGCAGTTTATGAAGCTGCAAAAGCAAGAGTGAATAGGCAATTAAAAATGTGGATGATTGGCGATAATTATAAAGCCGATGTTGAAGGCGCTGAGCTATGCGGTATACCTGCAATTTTAGTTCGCAATCATAATGAAGCGGCCACGCGAAGTTCTTTGTCATTATCTGGCATTGCCGATATTGTCGGAGAAGCATAAGCACCTTAGGCATACTTAGCCATTAACTGAGCGGGGTATCTAACCATAGTATTTATTTCCGATACTGTTCAGTACTCGACATAATGTAATAAGCCAGATAGAATAGCTTATATACTCATAAGCCAACCTAAAACCATATGAAAATCGATAACCCAACGCCGTTGTTTCCTAAACAGGATGATTTCAAACATTTCGATATGCGCGACTATCCGAGCATTGAACCCGTTTTAAATGAATCTTGGAAACTCAAAGATTGGCAGCAAGCTTTTGATTTTTTAGCCTACATCAACCGCAATAAATCAAAAAATACCTTTACGCGCTTTCGCAGTGAAATTGAAAAGCTGTTGCTTTGGTGCTTCTTGGTTAAGCAGTCGCCCTTAGAATCTTTGCGGAAATCCGATATTCTTGAGTACATTGATTTTTTCTGGAGCCCTCCAAAACATTGGATGGCATTTAACAATTACGATCGATTCGTGTTATCTGAAGGTAGATTTCTAGTTAACGAGAAATGGATGCCTTATAAGGTTTCTACGCCGAAAGCTTCTAAAATAAAGGCCGATAAGTCTAAATACCGTCCGTCACAACAATCGCTCGCGTCTTTATTTACTGCAAACAATGCCTTTTTTAAGCACCTAATTGATGAAGAATACCTCATCGGTAACCCAATACCGCTGGCTAAGAAAGATTGTCGATACTTCATCAAAGATGCTCAGGTTAAGAAAATTAAGCGCTTATCTGAAGCTCAATGGGCCTATGTACTGACTACGGCGATAGATTTAGCCGATAATGATGCCATTTACGAGCGCAGTTTATTCTTGATAATTACCTTGAAAACACTGTTTTTACGTATTTCAGAGTTGTCTGACCGGGATGAATGGAGCCCAACCATGGGCGATTTTTGGAAAGATCACGATGGTCATTGGTGGCTAAAAGTGTATGGAAAAGGGCGCAAAATACGCGATGTTTCGGTACCTGCTAGCTATTTAGACTATTTACGTCGTTATCGTGCCAGTCAAAGTTTACCATCACTGCCCTCACCCAATGAGCCCTCGCCTATTATATTTAAACTACGCGGCCCTGGCAGCCCAACTTCTCGTCAGTTAACACGGTTAATACAAGAACTGTTCGATATCGCTTATGACAAAATGGTCAAAGAAAAAGGTGTGGAGGAATCGCAACAACTAAAAGAATCCTCTACGCATTGGCTAAGGCATACTGGCGCCAGTATGGAGATTGAGCGTGGCCGTGATATGAAAGATTTATCAGATGATTTAGGCCATTCCAGTATGGCTACAACCGATACGGTATACGTGCAGTCTGAAAACAAAAAGAGAGCAGAGAGTGGTAAGGAACGAAAAGTATAGGCTTCAAAATAACCGGCCTATTTAAATAGGTTCTGCATTATTGCTACTACGCTACTACACTATGTCGACCTGCTGATTTATTAAAGAGGAGCTAAAATGGATACCACTGATCACAGCCATATGGCATCACTGTTTGAGCAATTGGGGCTTTCAGCTTCAAATGAAGATATTGAACGTTTTGTTTCTAGTCATAGCCTCGATGCTGGAGTTTCAATAGAAAAAGCGCCTTTTTGGACAACCGCGCAAGCCAGCTTTTTAGAAGAGTCGATTAGTGAAGATTCTGATTGGGCCGAGCTAGTCGATCAGTTGGCGGTATTGCTAAGAGCATAGTCAACCAGTAATTTAGATCCAATACTTTAATGCCAGCTAACGCCCGACTTTGGATAGACTCAACCATTAGAAAAACGCCTGAAGACCCGTTTGTGCACGACCAAGAATGAGCGCATGTACATCATGAGTTCCTTCATAAGTGTTCACGGCCTCTAAGTTCATGACATGGCGGATAACGCCATATTCATCGCTGATACCGTTTCCGCCGTGCATATCACGAGCGACACGTGCGATATCGAGTGCTTTACCTGTGTTGTTGCGTTTCATGAGTGAAATGAGTTCGACTGGGCAAGCACCTTTGTCCATTAATTGACCCATGCGTAATGCACCTTGCAATCCTAAGCTAATCTCAGTTTGCATGTCGGCCAATTTCTTTTGAATCAGCTGTGTAGCGGCTAATGGTTTTCCAAACTGAACACGTTCCATCACATAAGATTGTGCCGCATGCCAGCAGGCTTCAGCGGCACCCATTGAACCCCAAGCAATACCGTAACGGGCTTTATTTAAACAGCCAAACGGACCTTTTAAACCAGCAACGGTAGGAAATATATTGGCTTCCGGAACAAATACATCTTCCATGACAATTTCACCGGTTGTTGAGGCTCTCAGGCTAAATTTACCCTCAATTTTAGGTGTGCTTAAACCATTCATGTCGCGCTCAAGAATAAATCCGCGAATTTCACCGTCTAATTTAGCCCATACGACAAATACATCAGCAATGGGCGAATTCGTGATCCACATCTTTGCACCGTTTAAGATGTAGCCATTGTTGGTCTTAACGGCTTTAGATCGCATACTGGCTGGATCAGACCCAGCATCGGGCTCGGTTAAGCCAAAACAACCTACAAATTCCCCGCTCGCTAATTTAGGGAGATACTTCATGCGCTGCTCTTCACTGCCGTAGGCATAAATGGGGTGCATTACAAGGGATGATTGAACACTCATGGCGGATCGGTAACCACTGTCTACCCGCTCTACTTCTCGGGCAATCAAGCCATAGGCAACGTAAGTGGCATCTGCACCACCATATTGTGCCGGCAAGGTTGCCCCTAACATGCCTAATGCGCCTAACTCTTTCATTATGTTGGCATCAAAATGCTCTTCACGATTGGCCATTTGCGCTCTAGGCAATAGCTCGCCCTGGCAATAATCGCGTGCGGCTTCCATGATCATGCGTTCATCATCTGACACTTGAGCACTAATTAAAAATGGGTCTTTCCAATCGAAGGAGGTACGAGACATGTTTATTTCCTATAGTTTTTAATTATTTGATAACACCACCATACTAAAAACTTTAAGATAGGTATATTATATATATCTTATATTTTCCATATAATAATTATATAGGTGTACCTTTGAACCTTAACAGTATCAGTCGGTTGAAATACTTTGTAGATATCGCCCAATCTGGCAGCTTTTCGAAATCGGCTAGAAACCTAGGGATTGCCCAACCTGCCCTGAGTATTGCGATTAAAACTTTAGAAGAAGAAACCGGCCTTAAACTGATCAACCGAAGTAATCGTACAATGTCACTTACCTCCGATGGCAATGTACTACTGAAGCATGCTCAAAATATTCTAAAAAACCTGAGCGAAGCCAGCCATGAATTATCAGAACTACGAGGTTTGGAAAAAGGGGAGATCAATATAGGTGCATCTTCTATGCTCTCTACCTATTTCTTGCCAGGTGTTCTCATTAAATTTAAACAGGCTTACCCTGGTATCCGTGTAAGGCTTTATGAAGCCGGAACAAAAACACTGGAAAATAAGGTGATTTCAGGTGAATTAGACATTGCCTTGCTACAATCGAGCCCAGAGAACGCCGATATACGATACACAGCAACTTTAAGCGAGCAGGTAGTTGCCTGTTTACCAATTGATCATCATTTAGCGAATAAGAAAGCGATCAGTGTTGATCAGTTTTCAGATTATCCGTTAGTAATGTTTCGTGAAGATTATTACCTGCGAGACTCAATTGAATTAAGTGCGCAGCAAGAGAAGAAGAAATTAAACATACAGTTTGAAACCAATTTAATAGAACTATTAAAAAAGTTAGTTCGGGAGCAAGTGGGTATTGCAACCTGTTTAAGCATGATCGTAGAAAACGAACCCGACCTGTGTACTGTTCCCTTTAACCCCCCTATTCCGTTAGAGCTTTCTTGGGGTTGGAAAATGAATCATTATTTATCAAAAGCGGCGCAGGCATTTTTAAAGTTTTACGAACAGGAAAATAAGAAAAATAACATTAAATGATCAATTGCTACCACCCATTCTTGCACGGTTAAAAATAGATTCTAAAAACTGGCTTCAGAATGTGAAATATTTTGAAACTATTTTTAAAGTTATGGCCGGTTCATTAAGCTCCGTGAAGTTTAAATGTACGCATTTGGGTTTTCAGAGAGCGCCTACTATTAGCCCTATTCTTACCTATTACCAACTTTATATTCACATCAAAAAAAATCAGGTGGCTGAAGGGTTTATGGTGCGTTAAAAATAGCAATACTGTTTAAACACCACCTTATTTAGTCTGCGCGGAACATCTTCAATCCTAACGAGTACACTAACATATAAACTAGCTTTCAACCCTTGTTAGAGTGCGTGTCCATATTAGTTATCACTGGTGGTTGCAATTCAACTGCTTGCTACTAGTTTTAAAGTATCTGTCCTATTAAGTTTGCTGGGCTAACAAACTTAATAGGACATATTTTAGTGCGCTTAGAGAAATAGCGAGGTTATTAAAATAAAATAAATGAAGCCCGAAAGAACCATAAAGTGAGTTTTTTCGAGAGGCTTCATATTCATATATTTACTGTTTTTAAAATCTCTTTTGACTGGCCATAGGAAATATAAATTCGAAAAAGTTACAGAAGCTACTAAACTTCCTTTAAAAAGCAATCGACATTCTGAAGTATATGTAGCTAAAACTAAAACTACTGATAGTACAAACAAAACTGCTGGGAAAGACCTATTGTTAAAAATATTCAATTTTAACTCCTATTTAGCACCACTGCAGTTAGTTACCGCGCTTTCACAGAACTGTAACCCAACTGATATACCATAACCAGGCCCTTTCCAAGAGGACGCCAAACCAATTGCGTTATCAGAGAGTGAAATCGCACCTCCTTGAGTTCCCACATTTAAGAATGGCCCCCAACTCTCAGACTCACCTTCCTCCAATTCAGAAGTACTCAGACTTCCAGATCCGTAACCACCTCCGCCAATATGGGCGCCTAATCCAATTTGAACACAAGCTGAACTAACCGTACAACTTTGCCCACTATCGGTGATCGACTGACCGATTGTCGCTGTGGTCCCAAAAAAACCGCCGAATAAATCCCCAGCGAATCCAGCATTTCCTTCTAGTTCTATTGAAATAAAATTAACATCGGTCTCAGGGCTATACCCATAAATCAAATTACTATCATCACTAAAATATAAAGGTTGAACATAATTACCGGGGTTAGCATACATATTACTGGGGTCAACAACTTGAACTCCATTACCAACCAACCCCACATATCCAGCATCTTCTGGCTCACACAACCCCAACGGATCCACCCAACGCAACGCATTCCCACTCACATACCCATACCGCATCTGCTGTGCAGGGTCTTTTAATAAATCACTTTGCGTGCGCCCAATATAACGCATCAATTCACTTTGTGCGTCTTTTGGCAGCATTAAATTCACATGATTGTATTGATCGGGTTGGATGAACCGCCCTACTGTTGGGTTGTACCAGCGAGCATCCATGTGGTTAAACCCACTGATGCTTTCACGGTATTTACCGGTGTATTGGTACGGTATTAAGTTGTTGGTGCGGGTGTGGATGCTGCTGGCGCTGTAGCCGCCTTCATCATTCCCGTTCTGGTATTGGCTTGAGACTACTCCAAAGGCGTTGTAGCGAAAGCCGTAGTTGTTTTGGCTATCAATGCCGCTCACGCGCAGTGTGCTGTTTTGATAATCACTGTGGAAGAACAGTTTGGTTTGCAAGCCTTTTAGGTGCCCGCTGACTTTGGTCTCTTTATTGCCGGCTTGGTAGAGGTTTTGCGCCAATAGTTGGCCGTATAAACCGGCTACTTGGTTCGGTAAGTAGGTTAGCTGACGGTACGCTTGGTAATCGGCTTGGTTGATGGCGCTGGTTGCGTATTGCGCAAGCTCTTGGCGGCCGTCAAGCAGGCTGATTAATACATAGTTGCTGTTTTTGGCGTTGTGGCCTGTGGGCTATTTAAAGTGCCTGTCCGTATAAGTATTGTGAACTAGACAAAATATACACAATTACCCTGCATATAATTTTATTGATTGTCCTATTTGTTAATTAACACAGCTATATTTTAACGATTGCATGATTAGACTAACATAGGCGATCGGTTATTTTTTATAGCGATAGAATACACATCAATTTTCATTTTGGCTCACTTATCCTGTTCAAGCTTTTTCCTTATAATTATTGCAGTTAACAAGAATGCACAGCATAGATATAGCCCTGTTACTATCAAGATATATTCCCGATAAAAAGAAAAAGTGTAGCTCGATAAAAATATTATTGGTAAATATATGGCCATAAATTGAGGAAAACTTAAACTGTAAACATCCCCACATTTTTTACATCGATGTTTTCCGTTGTAAATAGCTAAGATAAACTCTTTCTTATGAATCTTTGATTTGCATTTTGTACACTTCATAGAATCTACCTGTATTTAGTAATCTGCAGTTAAGTAATTATAGGCTTTACTTCCAGCCCAGTTGGCAGCATAACCAACCCCAATTGAAACCGCAGTAACACCAACCGAAGGACCAACCACTGCAGCTCCAATTCCGAGGGTTAATGCGCCTGCTGCAAAACCTGTAGCAGTTCCAAATGTAGCGGCGCTATCATACTCTTCATAGTAAGCCTGCTTCGTTATTTCAGCACCAATATCAACGTAACCACCCAAAGTTGTCCCACTTGGTAATTTATTATCCGTTAGCTCAGTTGCAACTATCGCTAGGATATCAATAAGAGTCCCGACAACTGGAATAATTATTTGAGTATCGCTTTCGGGGCTATACCCAAAAATCAAATTACTATCATCACTAAAATATGAAGGTTGAACATAACTACCGGGGTTAGCATACATATTACTGGGATCAACAACTTGAACCCCATTACCAACCAACCCCACATATCCAGCATCTTCTGGGTAACACAACCCCAACGGATCAACCCAACGCAACGCATTCCCACTCACATACCCATAACGCATCTGCTGGGCTGGGTCTTTCAACAAATCACTTTGGCTACGCCCAATATACCGCATCAATTCACTTTGCGCGCCTTTTGGCAGCATTAAATTCACGTGATTGTATTGATCGGGTTGAATGAACCGCCCTACTTTAGGGTTGTACCAACGAGCGTCCATATGGTTGAACCCACTGATGCTTTCACGTTACTTACCTGTGTATTGGTACGGTATTAAATTGTTGGTTCTTGTGTGGATGCTGCTACCACTGTAGTCGTCATCATCCCAATCATCATCGTCGTTCTGGTAATGGCTTGAGACAACCCCAAAGGCGTTATAACGGAAGCCGTAGTTGCTTTGGCTATCAACGCCACTTACTCGCAGTGTGCTGTTTTGGTAATCGTTGTGGAAGTACAGTTTTGCTTGTAAGCCTTTTAGGTGCCCGCTGACTTAGGTTTCTTTATTGCCGGCTTGGTAAAGGTTTTGCGCCAATAGTTGGCCGTATAAACCGGCGACTTGGTTCGGCAAGTACGTTAGCTGACGGTACGCTTGGTAATCGGCTTGGTTGATGGCGCTGGTTGCGTATTGCGCAAGCTCTTGGCGGCCATCGAACAGGCTGGTTAACACATAGTTGCTGTTCTTGGCGTTGTGGCCTGTGGGCAGCTTGGTGTTGTTTTTGCCTTTTTTGTTGTCATCGTCATCATCTTCTCTTACCCAACCTTGGAAGGAGCTGAGGATACGACGGTCACGGCTGTCGTAGGCAAACGTTAACGTATCTTGGTTGTCTCCGATGATGGCAATGAGGCGGCCATAGGCATCGCTGTTATATTGAGTGGTGCGCGGGTCGTTATCATCATCTGTGGCGATTGTTTGTGTGAGCTCACCGTTGCGGCTGTATTGATACTGGGTATCAACGCGGTCGTCCCATTCAAACTCATCTTCGTCATGGTCATCGTCATCTTCATCATCACGTTCCCACTCACGCGCATGCGTCAGTTGGTTGGCTTCGTTGTAGCTGTAGACGAACGTTTTGCCTTGCTGGGTTTTACTTTCTAAGTTGCCGTTGGCATCCCAGTTATACACGGTGGTGTATTTACCTTCAAACGCTTGCGATAAACGGTCGGCGGCGTCGTAATCGTAGAAGTAGCTGTTTTGAGTTTTTTCGCTGGCGTCATATTTGGCCATTAAGTTACCGACTTCGTTCCATTGGTACACAATGAGGTCGGTTAACACGTAGCCGTTTTCTGGGTAGGCGGCAATGAGTTTCTGTTCTACTTGGTACAGGTGGTTTTCAAAACTGTATAGGTCAGCATAGTTTGGCGCTTTGTGTTCGCGTTTGTAGTCATCGAACAATTGCGTATCAAAACCGTACTGTTGGCCTTTTTTCAGTTCTTTGCTGGTTTGCGGGCGTTGGAAGGCAATGGCGATTATTCCACCGCGTTCATTGTACAGTTTAACATCGCGGGTGCCGTTGGTGCTGGTTTTGGGGGTTTAAAGTGCCTGTCTTATTAAGTTATTGCTAAAGAGTTCAATAACATTTAGATTGGCACTAAAACCCTGCTAGAGTGCGCGTCCATATTAGTTCGAAAATTTACCAAGAGAAGCCTCTAATTATTAAAACACTGTCTATTTCATTGTTACTAAGCAATGTCAATTCTACAGAAATTACATCATTAAAAGGGAGATCAATACCCACAAAGCCCTCTATAATTTTTGAATATTCAATATTGTATTTTTTGACCTTAGTGCTAGGCGATATGTATTCAGAATAAGTGAACTTATGTACAACTTGGTTAGACTCATTAAAATAACTTCGCTTTCTAAAACTAAGTTCACTTGGAGCCAACTCTGTTAATACTTTTTCAATTGCATTGCTATACTTTTTTCCTAATAAATCATGAATCCCAGCCCCTTCAAAGTTAATCGTCCTAGTGCAATACGCCTTTTCAAGGTCATTCCTGAATTCAACTGATTTAATAACATTTCTTTCCATCTCTGGAAATACTTTAACGAATCCCAGAATGCCACTTTTTGTAGATACGCAATTCAATTCATTAGCCTGAGATTTCACACCAAATATTTCTTCTACAGTTGATTTAAATATTATTATATTTGGACCTACAACTTTTATGCCCTCTATATTCAAAGGCGCCGCCGCACCATATGAGCAACCGTTAAATATGGCAACAATAATAGCAATTGTAAATCTAGTATATGACAACAAGACCATTCTCCTCTGTTTTATTCCTATCAGTTAAATTCAATATCGGGCAGCCCTTTGAACGGGTTTGGGTGGCAGTACTGTTTGCCCCATGAAAATATAAGCTGTCTCTATACCCATCTCCATCTGCATGCATATCATTATATGGTGAAGGGAATAGCTGCATTCCTTCAACAGTAGTCCCTGGTAAGTCCACAATAGGTCCCTGCATATACAAACCCCTAGGAGCTGCACCTAGGTTATCTCGATGTTCAAAAGCACTACTATTATGAAATCCTTGGTAGCCAGAAAAAGAGCTTCCTGAAGCAACTGTATTCCCATTTCGATCAAATACTTTGAAATCTCCTGTAGATTGCTCCCACGTCGTTAGCGTTCCAGTCCAATCATTTTTTCTAGTGTCGTATTCACCAGATTTTTGTTCTGGCGACTGGTCTCCAAATAAACTCTGTAACAAACTTAAGTTACTTACTGAAGGGTTAGTTGGATCGTACAAATCATTTACGCTCTCAGTAAATGGATTTTCATTACCAGTAATATTATCGTGATTTTCATCTAAGCTTCCTAAAAAACTTGCTTGGTACTCAGGCTTAGAATTTATAAATGGTAACAAATATTGAATATCTCCACTCGATATAGCTCCTCTATCCACACTAATATTTACTTCTAATTTCTCATTATTTTCAATCAACCCCAACGGATCCACCCAACGCAACGCATTCCCACTCACATACCCATAACGCATCTGCTGAGCTGGGTCTTTCAACAAGTCACTTTGGCTACGCCCAATATACCGCATCAATTCACTATGTGCGCCTTTTGGTAGCATTAAATTCACGTGATTGTATTGATCGGGTTGGATGAACCGCCCTACTTTCGGGTTGTACCAACGCGCGTCCATGTGGTTCAAGCCACTGATGCTTTCACGGTATTTACCGGTGTATTGGTACGGTATTAAGTTGTTGGTTCTTGTGTGGATGCTGCTGGCGCTGTAACCTTCGTTTTTATCATCATCCCAATCATCGTCGTCGTTCTGGTAATGGCTTGAGACAACCCCAAAGGCGTTATAACGGAACCCGTAGTTGTTTTGGCTATCAACGCCGCTCACTCGCAGTATGCTGTTTTGGTAGTCGCTGTGGAAGTACAGTTTTGCTTGTAAGCCTTTTAGGTGCCCGCTGACTTTGGTTTCTTTATTACCGGCTTGGTAGAGGTTTTGCGCCAATAGTTGGCCGTATAAACCGGCGACTTGGTTCGGCAAATAGGTGAGCTGACGGTACGCTTGGTAATCGGTTTGGTTGATGGCGCTGGTTGCGTATTGCGCGAGCTCTTGGCGGCCATCGAACAGGCTGGTTAATACATAGTTGCTGTTTTTGGCGTTGTGGCCTGTGGGCAGCTTGGTGTTGTTTTTGCCTTTTTTGTTGTCATCGTCATCATCTTCGCGATCGTTGTCATCCCAATCTTCATTGTGGTGGTCGTCATCGTCATCTTCGTCCCAATCGTCATCATCGTCTTCTCTTACCCAACCTTGGAAGGCGCTGAGGATGCGGCGGTCACGGCTGTCGTAGGCAAACGTTAACGTATCTTGGTTGTCGCCGATGATGGCAATGAGGCGGCCATAGGCATCGCTGTTGTATTGTGTGGTGTATTGGTCGTTATCATCATCTGTGGCGATGGTTTGTGTGAGTTCACCATTGCGGCTGTATTGATACTGGGTATCGACGCGGTCGTCCCATTCAAACTCATCTTCGTCATGGTCGTCGTCATCTTCATCATCACGTTCCCACTCACGCGCATGAGTGAGTTGGTTGGCTTCGTTGTAGGTATAAACAAACGTTTTGCCTTGCTGGGTTTTACTTTCTAAGTTGCCGTTGGCATCCCAGTTATACAGGGTGGTGTATTTACCTTCAAACGCCTGCGTTAAACGGTCGGCGGCGTCGTAATCGTAGAAGAAGCTGTTTTGAGTTTTTTCACTGGCGTCATATTTGGCCATTAAGTTACCGACTTCGTTCCATTGATACACGATGAGGTCGGTTAACACATAGCCGTTTTCTGGGTAGGCGGTTTTTAACTGCTGTTCTACTTGGTATAGTTGAGTTTCAAACTGGTATAGGTCGGCATAGTTTGGCGCTTTGTGTTCGCGTTTGTAGTCATCAAACAGCTGCGTATCAAAACCGTATTGGTAGCCTTTTTTCAGCTCTTTGCTGGTTTGCGGGCGTTGGAAGGCAACGGCGATGATGTCACCGCGTTCGTTGTACAGTTTAACATCGCGGGTGCCGTTGGTGCTGGTTTTGGTCACCATGCGGTTTAGGGTGTCGTAACCAAATTCAAAGCGATCTTCTTGCGTGGTTAAGGTGTGTATGCGGCCTAACGCATCGCGTTTGTAATTCACTTGGGTGAGATCGGTGGCTAACCCTATACGACGGCCATTGAGGTCATCGGTGTAATCGATGATTTGGTTTAAGGTGTGGTTGGTTACCTTATCCAGCGTGCCTCGTTTGGTGTATTGGTAGCTTTCATTGTATTGCGCATTGGTTATTTGGCTGAGTCGGCCGACTTGATCAAACGCCCAGGATTCTTGTGTGGTTGCATCGCCATTGGCCATGCGTTGGGTTTTTTGCCCGAGTGCATTGTATTGGTAATCAATGCGGTCGTAGCTTGGTTGAGTGATGGCATTCAATCGCCCTGCGGGGTCTATATCGTAATCGGTTGTCAGACCAAGCTCATTGGTGGCGGTATCTAAATAGCCGTTGGCATCGAAGGTGTAGGTTTGCGTGTAACGAGGATCATTTGCGGCAAAGCCTTTGGCACTGGTCACACTTGTTAAACGGTTTGCGGCATCGTAATTGTAATGCGTGGTGCCGTTGTTTGGTTGGGTTACTGCCGTAAGGTTACCTGCGGCGCTGTAATCCATACTGGTGGTTCGGTTTTGTGCATCAACAATCGCGGTAATTTGGCCACGGGTGTTATAAGCAAAATATTGTGGATTGCTGAGTTGGTCCCACTGGGCTATTTGCTCACCGCGTTCGTTGTAGGCGTAATGCCGTTCATTGTTTTCGGCATCGATGACAGAAATCAATTCACCAAAGGCGTTGTACTGCACTGTTGTAACGTTGCCTAATGCATCGGTCATTTTAACCACGCGTCCACCTTGTTCATATTCTGTGGTGGTGGCTTGGTTGTAGGCATCGGCCTGCAATGTAGTGCGGCCTAAACTGTCGGTGTTGATATCAAAGAAGGTGTTAGCCGCATCGTAGTAGCCATCGGCGTTGCCGTTGGCGTTGAAGCGGTATTCCGTTGTTTCAAATTCGGCATTGGTCACTGATGCCAGTGCTCCCAGTGGGGTATATTGGTATTCAGTGGCATTTAAGCTCGGAATGCCTTGCAATGGGTTGCCTAGGTTTTGAATACGTACCAGCCGCCCTTCTCCAGAATATGCCCAAGCTTGTTCCAACCCGGTTGGGTCTACTGTGTGTTCTTTTTCACCTCGGCTGTTGTAGCCGATGCGCGTTTGGCTATAACCATCGGGTAAGGTGACGGCGGTGGTTTGACCACGGAAGTTGTAATCGTAGCTTTGCACTCGGTTATCAGGCATCACTAAACGCTGAGCACGGCCTAAAGCATCCAATGACTGGTATTGAGTCACTTGCCCGCCTGGGTTGATGGTTTTTACCAGGTAACCCACGTCGTTGTATTCGTAGGCCGTTACTAAATAACAACCACTGCTGGCTTTTTCAGCTCCTGTGTAAAAAGCTCGCCCTTGGCAAGAGGCTTCATTTTCTGGGTTAGGTTCTGGGTAAACAATGGTCGCTAGCAAGCCTTGTGGGTTGTAAAGGTAATGCCAAGCTAAGGTTTGCGCTGGCTGTAATGAGGTAGCCGATACATCTTGCTCGGTGCGAATTAAGCGACCTAATAGATCATAGGCATTGCGCTCTACCCGCACTCGTCCTGTGGCAACCACAGACATAAGTGTGTCGGTTTGGGTACGGGTGACCACGAGTTGGTCAGCCAATTGCTCGTATAGCCAAGTGGTTTCTAACCCATTGGCGTCTAACCGATAAATGACTCGGCCCATGGCATCGTAGCGTAAGTGGGTTGCATCACCCTCGGCATTTTTTTCATAAATCAGTTCGCCGACACCACTGAACTCACGAGTCACAACCTCACCATTGGGCAACACGGTTTCGAGCGCTTGGCCTAGGTGGTTCACTTGGGTATTGGTCCAAGTAGAGCCGTGTGTGTTATTGATTGTGCGCGATAACTCCGCGCCGGTAATGGCGTATTCAAATGACCAAGTATCACCATCGGCATTGGTGGTGCTTGCCGTCCAGCCGCGGGCTGTGGGTTCAATTGATTTAGTGGCGACCGATGTAGAGCCATCGGCATGAACGATGACTTCTTCTGTTTCAATTAACCGCCCGGCACCATCGTAATAATTACGCTGCACACCGCCATCTGGGTTTACAACCGATTCTAAAAGACCCGATGGGTAGTAGGTGTATGCCCAAGTATCGTATTGGCCATTAGCGACATGTACTGATTTGGTTTTTAACCAACCATTGGCGTAGTAGCTGTATTTTTCTTCAATATCTGTTTCGGTTGCAAAAAATGGCGCTTGCAATTGTACTTTGCGTGTTAATCGCTGGCGGAAGTCGTATTCATATTGGGTTAATCGCCCTATATCGTCTTCGGAAAGTTTTTCAAATACGGTTTCCAATTTACGTTCTGGCGTGTAGGTGTATTGCCAGGTACGCGTAATAGCCCCTTCTGGGTGCGGCACGGTTTCAGTTTTGGTTTTAACATCGTCATTTGCGTAGTAGCTGTATTCGGTAACAACGCCGGTGTAATCTTCTTTCTTAATTAATCTATTATAATCGTCATACCAGAAGCGAATGGCGAAATTATCTTCAACAACCGTACCATTGCCTAAGTCAGTTTGAACTGGTGGGAGTTCAATGCGTGTTGGCTGGTTGTAATCGCGCGAGCTGCTTGGGCAAGTTGCATTTAGAGCTGCACCCTCGCGATGGGCTTCACAATAAAAATATTGGGTTGTTCGGCCTGCGGCATCGGTGACCGATCGTTTTCGGCCAATGGCGTCGTTTACGATAAAGGTAGAGACTGGCTCGGCATTCCCATAAGGGGTTGATTGGGTAATTGAATTTACATAGCCATTGGCATCATAGCTATAGGCCTGAACATAGTCGCCAGCGCTGCTGCGTTGAATTTTCTGTGCAACTAAGTTTGTTCCCGGCTTATATATGTATTCGATTGTTGCACCGTCTACAGCACCGTCACTTGGAAGGTTGGTGTGTTTTAGTAGGCCGTTCTCATATATGTGATTGGTTGTTTCACCTAAACCATTTGTAAGGTTAGTTAATAAATTATCAACATAGCTAGTTTCTAGTGCATCAAGCTCACCCTGTTTCTTCGAACTAACTTTACTATTATCGTCATAACTTGTTTCTGTAATGTTACCTAGTTCATCAGTAAAGCTGGTTTGTAGACCGTCATCATTATAGCTCATTGACACTTTTTGCTCAGTTCCACTCACAATGTCGCCCACAACTTTAGCGACTAACAAACGCTTATCATTATACTCATAGCGTATATATGATTGACGGTCTCGATTAGTCAAAGTAGTTGATTTTTGAGAGTAATCATAACTCCAAATATTACCTCTTTCATCAGTTTGAGTGGCTACTACATAGTTATCGTGAATGTCGGACCATTTATAAGTAACTAATCTTTTTCCTTCGCCCTTTTGGCGAGATGTAACTAAAAAATTACCACTACTATCTAAACAAGCTAACCTAAATTAAACCTTTAAAAAGAGTTAATATGGGCACTGCCAATCACGGCCACAAGAAATCGTTGTTTGAGCAACTTGGGCTTGCTTCGCCTAATGATGCTATAGAGTAGTTTGTTAACAGTCATCGTTAAGAGCTTGGCACTCCTATCGAAAAAGCGTCCTTTTGGACTTCTGCGCAAGCCAGCTTTTTAGAGGAGTAAATTCAAGAAAATTCTGATTGGGCGGAACTTGTCGATCAGTTGGCGGTGTTGCTTCGTACTTATTTGAATATGACTGAGTATTTGTTAGTTGTTTTTTAGGTCTTTTCCGGTTTTACAGTCACTTAAACCAAAAAGCCACCTGAATCGGTGGCTTTTAATGTGAATATAGCAGTTAGTCGTTGGCGTCCATTAATTTTCCGAGCATGGCATGGTAAATTTCACGATCTCCAATATAGCCCACTAGCTCTCCTTGCGATTCAACTAGTACGGCGTGTCCACTCTGGTATCTCAATGCCATTACGTCTTGCATTTTCGTATCGAGCGGCACGATTAACACGGCTGATTTATCCAGCTGTTCTATGCTTTGCTCATCGCTAACTTGCCAGTGTTTAACCGGTGTTTTTTGATCACCATAACGAATAAAGGATTCCGCAAGATTATCAGCCATGGATAGCCAAACGTCATCACGCTGGCTTAGGCAGTATTCACCATTTTCTTGTTTTATGTCGGCAATGGGTCGCATTAAAGACTGGGCATTTACCACGTTTACCGGGTTTATATGAGCTACAAAATCACGCACATAATCGGTAGCCGGCTTCATCACAATGTTTTCTGGTGTATCGTGTTGTACTACTTCACCGTCTTTCATGATCGCAATGTGGTTACCCAGTTTTAGGGCTTCGTCTAAATCGTGGCTCACAAAAATAACCGTCTTATTGAGTTTTTCTTGTAATCGAAGCAATTCATCTTGCAGTTGAGTTCGAATAAGCGGGTCTAATGCTGAAAATGGTTCGTCCATTAATATAATGTCGGTTTCCATTGCAAAGGCACGAGCCAACCCTACGCGTTGCTGCATACCGCCAGAAAGCTGATGCGGCTTGCTATCAGCCCACTCTGCTAGCCCTACTAGATCTAGCTGTTCTAAAGCTTTGGCTTTAACCGTAGCTTTGTCTAGCCCTTTTTGCTCCAAACCAAAGCCAACATTTTCTGCAACGGTTAGCCAAGGCATAAGTGCAAACTTTTGAAACACCATAGTAATTTTGTTCATGCGAGCGTTTCGTTTATCTTCTTCATTGAGCTCGTGGAAGTTTTGTTTGCCATTTTCTGTTTCAATAAACACTTCACCGCGGGAAACAGAATTTAAGCCATTGGCTGTTCTCAGTAAGCTCGATTTACCCGAGCCAGATAACCCCATTAACACACAAATTTCACCCTTACCAACGCTTAAGCTGACGTTACGAACCGCTGCGGTAAGGCCGGTCGATTCTTGTATTTGCTGAATAGATTGGCCACTGTCCATTAACGGTAGAGCGCGTTCGGGTTGCTTGCCAAAGACAACATCAACATTATTAAATTCGATCATAGTGTTCTGCCTTTAGTTGGATTTAAAAATTCGGTCTAACATAATTGCCACCAAAACAATGGCTAGCCCTGCTTCGAAACCGGTAGCAATATCTACTGTGTTTAGCGCTCGTACCACGGGTTTACCTAAACCATCTGCACCCACTAATGCCGAAATAACCACCATAGATAAACTCAACATAATGCATTGTGTAATGCCGGCTCTAATGCTCGATATGGCCGCGGGTATCTCTACTTTTAGCAACAAGTTTCGGTTGGTACAGCCAAAGGCGCGGCCGGCTTCTAGCAGCTCTTTAGGTACTTCAGAAATACCTAAGTACGTAAGCCGTATTGGCGCAGCTATGGCAAAAACAATGGTCGAAATTAAACCCGGCACTACACCTAAACCAAATAGGGTTAACGCAGGAATTAAATAAACAAATGGCGGTATGGTTTGCATTAAATCGAGTATGGGGCGCAGTAACTTAAACAACCAAGGCCGGTGCGCGGCAGCAATACCTATAGGTACGCCTATTAATACACATAAGGTGGTGGCGTATACGATCAATGAAAAGGTTTCTATCGATTCTTCCCAATACCCCAAGTTCCAGATTAGAAGTAGAGATAAAATAAAAAATAACGTGACGCCTTTATTGCGCTGCCGCCAGTATACTAACCCCGCAACAATGCCAATAAATAGCCAAGGCGGTACCATGGATAATCCATCAACTAGGCCTTCTATCATCGTATCTAACACTAAAGAAATTGCGTCAAAAAATGAACCGCTGACATCAATCACGCCGTCCATCAAATTTTCGGCCCATTCGCCAATCGGCAGTTTGTTTTCTGTAATAAAACTCATCATTAAATAATCTATTTTGGTGAAACAATTTTAGGTTGGCCAAGGGCCAACCTAAATGAACAACCCAGCTTACTGTGCTAGGTGTGCTTTTACGGCGGCTAACGCAGGCTTGCCATCAAGAGTTTTAACGCCTTCAAGCCAGTCGGAAAGAACGGCTTCATTTGCTTGTAACCAGTTTTTAGCGGCTACGTTTGGCTTTTGACCATCATTCAAAATACTCGCCATAACTTCGTTTTCAGCTGAAAGCGTGAAGGTTAAGTTAGTCAGTAGTTTGCCAACGTTAGCGCACTCTTGGGTGTAGCCTTTACGAACGTTGGTATAAACACTGGCACCGCCAAAATCAGGACCAAAGAAATCATCACCGCCGCTTAGGTACGCAAGGTCAAAGTTTGCGTTCATTGGGTGTGGCTCCCAACCTAAGAATACAACCCAGTTGTTTCGTTTGGTTGCACGTTTAACTTGAGATAACATACCGGCTTCGCTCGATTCAACCACTTCAAAATCTTCTAGGCCAAATGCGTTTTGATCAATCATAGATTGAATTAAACGGTTACCATCGTTGCCCGGTTCAATACCAAAAATTTCACTGTCGAATTTATCGGCATATTTAGCAATATCACTGAAGTCTTTAACGCCAGCGTCGTAAACATATTGCGGTACGGCTAGTGTATATTTAGCGCCCGATAAGTTTTTGTGGATAGTTTCTACTGTGCCCGCTTCACGGTAAGGCTTAATGTCACCTTCCATCGTTGGCATCCAGTTGCCTAAAAACACATCAATATCGCCATTTTCTAACGATTTATAGGTAACAGGTACCGATAACAATTGCGTGTCTGTTTTGTAACCCATGCCTTCTAAAACAGTCGAAGCAATGGCGGTTGTTGCGGTGATGTCTGTCCAGCCTACATCTGAAAAGCGTACAGTTTCACATTGGTTGGCTTGTACCGTCATAGCCGCACTGGCCGCTAATATGGGTAGTATCATTTTTGCTTTCATGATTAATCCTTACTTTTTGGTTACTTAATTTTTATCCGATTTGAAAACATATAGATGCAAATCGATACGAATAGCCCAGACAAGTTCACCTCAGGCTATTAAGGTGGAAATTAGTTATTTTTGGCAAATTTGGGCCTTTGACGGGTTTGCCATTTCTCGTCAATTTTTACAGTAACTTGTGCAGCGGGAAGAGCTTCCCCATTTAATATTAGGTCAGCGGCACGCTCAGCAACCATGATGGTGGGCGCATTCAAATTACCATTCGGGATAGTCGGGAAAATAGAAGAATCGACTACACGCAGCCCTTCAATACCGTGTACTTTGGTTGTTGGGTCTACTACGGCCAGGTCATCAACACCCATTTTGCATGAGCACGATGGATGGTAAGCGCTTTCTACATGTTCACGTACAAAGGCATCAATTTGTTCATCGGTTTTTATGTGCTCACCTGGTTGAATCTCGCCATCGCGATACTCATCAAACGCAGGTTGCGCAATAATTTCACGTGTTTTACGAACACATTCTCTAAAACCCGCACGATCATCTTCATGCTGCAAATAGTTGAACTGAATACTGGGCGCCTGTTTAGGATCGGCACTTTTTACACGCACATGACCGCGGCTTTTGGGTTTGTTGTGCCCTATGTGTACTTGAAAACCATGACCATCAAAGGCGGCGCGGCCATCATAGCGCATGGCGGCTGGTAAAAAGTGGTACTGCAAATCGGGCCATTCGACACCAGCTTTAGAGCGAATAAAGCCACAACTTTCAAAGTGGTTAGTTGCGCCTAAACCAGTTTTAGTGAAAAACCATTGCGCGCCAATAAGTCCCTTATTTAAGAGGTCTAATTTTCCATTTAATGTAATAGGCTGTTTGCACTTAAACTGAAAATAGAACTCAAGATGATCTTGTAAGTTTTCACCAACGCCGTTAAGTTCATGTTTTACTTCAATACCCGCTTTATTTAAAACATCGGCATTGCCAATACCTGATAACTGCAAAATATGCGGAGACCCAATTGAACCTGCACTGAGTATGGTTTCTTTTGCAGCCAGCGCTGTTTTGGTCGTACCCTTGTGTTCGTATTCGATCCCAGTGGCTTTTTTGCCTTCAAGAATTACCTTTTTTACTAAAGCATGTGTTACCACGGTTAAATTCTTACGTTGCTTTGCAGGGCGTAAATAGGCATTGGCCGTAGACCAACGACGACCATTTTTAACGGTCATGTGCATGGCACCAAAGCCTTCTTGCTGCGCGCCATTATAGTCTTTAGTGAATTCATAACCGGCCTGTTCTCCGGCTTTAATAAAGGCGCTATACAATGGGTTTTTCATCTCGTTGCCATTATTTACGCCTAAAGGCCCTGTGTCTCCACGGTAGTCATCACCTCCAAAAGACCAAGTTTCAGCCTTTTTAAAGTAAGGCAGGCAATGTTGATAATCCCAGTTATGCGCGCCCTGCTCCGCCCATTCGTCAAAGTCTTTCGCGTGACCGCGCACATAGACCATGCCGTTAATAGAGGATGAGCCACCCAAAACCTTGCCACGAGGGCAATGCATTTTTCGGTTATCTAGGTACGGCTCGGCATCGGTTTTAAATTGCCATGCGTATTTTTCAGTATTCATCGGTATAGACAATGCTGTAGGCATTTGGATAAAAATACTTTTATCACTGCCACCGGTTTCTACCACCAGTACCTTATTATTTGGGTCTTCCGAAAGTCGGTTTGCCAGTACGCAACCAGCAGACCCAGCACCAACGATGATGTAATCAAATTCATTTGTCATTGTGTTGGCTCCTTCAAAATGGGCTGTCAATTTTGTTCATGCCGACATATACCGCTTTTTGCTGCGTGTAATGATTCAGCGTTGACAGGCCATTTTCTCGCCCAATGCCCGATTGCTTATATCCGCCAACCGGCATTTCAGCTGGGCTATTACCGTAGGCATTAATCCAACAAATGCCCGCTTGAATTTGATGAATGACTCGGTGAGCACGCTGAATATTTTGCGTGAATACACCGGCGGCTAACCCAAACTGGGTATCATTTGCACGATTAATCACTTCTTCTTCAGTGCTAAAACTTAAGACCGACATAACCGGACCAAATATCTCTTCACGAACGATCGTCATGTCATCGGTGCATTGGGTAAATACGGTGGGGGCTACAAAGTAACCATTAGGGGCATCCTCTGGCGCTAGAGCACTTCCGCCGCAGGCTAATTGAGCGCCTTCTGCTTTACCTTTTTCGATGTATTCCAACACAAGCGCTTGATGCTTTTTAGAAATAAGTGCGCCAAAGTTAACATCGGCATTCATCGGGTTGCCGGCAACAATGTTCTTTTCGATGCGCCCAACGAGTACCTTTAAGAATTTTTCTTGAATAGATTCGTGTACAAATACACGGGTACCGTTGGTGCAAATTTCACCTTGGGTATAAAAGTTACCAAGCATTGCAGCAGAAACCGCTTCGTCTATATCGGCATCTTCAAAAACAATCAAAGGCGATTTACCACCTAACTCCATGGTCACGTCTTTTAGTGTGCTAGACGCGGCGGCCATTACTTTCTTACCCGTACCTACTTCACCTGTAAACGACACCTTGGCAATGTGTTGATGATGCGTAAGTAACTCACCTACACGGTGATCACCTTGAACCACATTAAACACCCCTGCCGGTAAGCCAGCTTCATAGAATATTTCGGCTAGCTTTAAGGCACCTAAGGGTGTTTCTTCTGATGGCTTAAACACCATAGCGTTACCGGCTGCTAATGCAGGTGCGGCTTTCCAGCATGCAATTTGTAGTGGATAGTTCCATGCGCCAATACCCGCACAAACGCCTAGAGGCTCGCGACGGGTATAATAAAAATCACCGCCTAAATCTTGCTGATTTCCTTCAATAGCCGGTGCTAAACCAGCAAAAAACTCAATTGAATCTGCGCCTGTCACTACGTCTACGACGCTGGCTTCTTGCCATGGTTTACCCGTATCAATGACTTCTATTTTGGCTAGTTCATCATTGCGCTCGCGTAATAACGCCACCGCTTTTAATAAAATTCTCGATCGCTCCATGCCTGTCATGGCTGACCAAACTTTAAAACCTTCTTGAGCGCTTCGAACCGCTTCTTCTACTAGCTCAGGGCTCGCCAGTTCAACAGAATATTCAACGCCCCCAGTAGCAGGGTTAATCACGTCAAAGGTTTCGTTACTGTTACTGCTTACATATTGGCCAGCAATAAAGGATTGGTAAGTGGTAGTGCTCATGCGTGTGCAACCTCATCGGTCTGTAATAGCTGGGGATTAATAAGAGAATGAATATATTTAATACAATATTCTGCGGAGGCTTCGATAGAGATAGGCTGTTTACTCAGTGCTCTTCTCAACCAAAGCCCATCAATCAATGCAGCGGTCGTTTGTGCCGCCTGTTCAACCTGTTCACTGGGCAGTAACTGTTTAAACGAGTAACGTAAGTTCGATAATAAGCGTCGTTCGTTAACTTGCTGTAAAGCCGAGAACTGTTCGTCATGCATCGCTTGAGTCCAGAAAGCCAGCCAAGTTTTTGAGCTTTTATCGGCCGTTTGAACCTGAGCGAAATTTGCTTTGACGATGGCTTCTAAGCGCTTTACAGGGTCTTTATTATCTATTTTGCGAAGCTCTTTCATGAGTTCATCGTGAAGTGACTGCAATAAAAAGCGAACTGTGGCTTCTAATAACCCCTGTTTACCGCCGAAATAATGATTAATGATGCCTGTTGAGACGCCTGCGATTTTAGCAATAGAAATAATGGTGGTCTTATTAAAACCATACTGCTCTACCGATAAAAGCGTGGCTTCTATTAGCTGGATTTCTCGCAGTGGTTTCATTCCAACTTTAGGCATCAGTGCTCCGTCAAAGTTCTTTTTTTATTAATTGAACGTTCAATATAAAAAGAATGATAACGGATATTTTATAGAGTACACAAGTTTGTTTTGGAATAAACGGCGTGATTTTGATGGCTTATACTTAGATATCTAACCTTAAAAAGGTCTTTAATGCCCTAATTATAGGCGCTCTAGGGGATTTTTTATTTTTTAATATTTAGCGCTCTAAATTGTAGTGAACAAATAAAGATAAGGGGGTAATTGTTTATTCCGCGCCCATCTCAGATGCTTTTGTTTCAAACGGGATGACCATTTCGTTAAATTGAACGTACGCTAAGATTAAGCGTGTAAACTGTTCAACTAGCCACGCCACTTCTGCCCTACTAAAAACCGAATAAACGGACTTTGACTGGCCTTTGGTTTGGAACGAGCCATGGTTTTTAACTTGTTTCGGCTTTTGATTTACAAAAATAAGAGTGTTTCTGCACATCCATTTTTACAGCAGGCGCGTACAATGGTCACTACTACTTAGAATGTTCACACTATGAAATACACTAAATTACCAACCGCTATCCTTTCTATTTTTCTGTTTATGACATTGGCGATATCACAAGGCTGGATTCCCACCGGGCTCGAGCTCTTGCAATCGTTAAGAGACGGTATAGGTGATCAATGGTTTTGGTTAGTTGTGTTTTGTATATTCTTAGAAGCACTTATTGTTATAAGTCTCTACTTTCCTGGTCAGTATATCGCGGCTATCTTAGTGATACTTTCAGGTCCAACGTTTACCGATATTATATTGCTGACGGCCGCCATGGTCATTGCAGTAACTCTTGGCTCTAGCGTTAACTATGCAATAGGCCGTTATTATTCTAATGAACGCATCACCAAGCCTATGTCTTTTAAAACGCTATTACCAGCGATGATTCATTCCAGTGGTTTAGCCATTTTTACCTTTAACTGGGGGTTACAAAAAGGCACTGCAAAACTGATTATTGCCTCGGCGTTACTGAATTTACCTTACTACCTACTCATAATGTTCATCACAGTTTCGTTTGGTGAGCAAATTATTGCAGCAACCGATAACCCCTTGATAATTGGTACCGCCCTATTGATTTGGTTAGGCATCGCAATTTACCGCGATCGACAGTTGCTAGTAGCTTCGCGGAATGTTTTGCCCAGCTAAGAGAAGCGTCTTAATGGTATTAACGGCCTCCAGAAACTTCTAAAAAGGCACCCGTGGTATAAGCTGATTCGTCTGAGACCAAAAATGCAATGGCTGCAGCAACCTCTTCTGGCTGGCCACCTCGTTGTAACGGTAGATTTTGCTTTAAACGGTCTACTCGTGCCGGCTCCCCACCACTGGCGTGCATTTCGGTGTAGATCAAGCCTGGCCGTACGCAATTAACACGAATACCTTGGTTTGCTACTTCCAGTGACAACCCAATGGTTAAGGTATCTAAAGCCCCTTTGGATGCGGCGTAATCCACATATTCATTAGGTGCCCCTATTCTTGAGGCCGCTGAAGAAACGTTCACAATGACCCCGCCTTCATGGCCATACTCGGTCGACATTCGCTTAATTGCTTCAATGCAACACAAAAAAGGACCGGTAACGTTGGTTTGTAATACCTTATTGATTCTTTCCGCGCTGAGTGACACCACCGGGCTCTGAGTAAATAGAATGCCTGCATTGTTTACTAGCACGTCTAATCGGCCGCAGTTTATGTCTATTTCTTGATACATGCGTTTAACATCAGATTCTACACCAACATCGGCTTGCACTACCCAAGCTTGATTGCCCATTGCCAAGACCTGTTGGGCGACTTTCTGTGCTGCTTCTAGATTGGAAACATAGTTAACTACGATATTGTAGCCATCTTTAGCTAACCTCAAAGCCGTTGCAGCGCCAATGCCACGACCACCACCAGTAACTAAGGCTACTTTATTCATCATTCAAAATATCCAATTTGTTAAACAAGAAAAATACTAACAAGATTCGATACATAAACCAAAAGGCTGGCTATAATGAGCCTTTTAAACCTTGTATAGAGTTATTATGAGAATTTGTGGTATTGAACTGAAAGGCGGCGAAGCTGTTTTGTGTATTTTGGGTTATAACATGGGGGCCTTTGAACTGCCCGACAGTCGACAGCGGCAAATCGCCGTGTCCAACTCTGAAGACACTCAAAGTATTCGAGACTTTCAGTTTTCGATCAAAAAACTATTTGAAGATTACAAAGTTGAACGCGTCGCCATTATAAAGCGCGAGCAAAAAGGTAAGTTTGCAGGAAGTGCCACCAGTTTTAAGCTGGAAGCCGCATTGCAGCTGCTCGATATGCCCGTCGAGGTATTTAGCCCTTCGGTCATTAAAGACCAGATGAAGCGCAACCCATTACAAACAGACTTTGCATCTCTAGGGCTAAAAAAGTTTCAACAACAAGCTTTTAATGTAGCCTACGCCGCACACAATTTAAGACTCTACAAAGAAGGTGATGCTTCATTAGATCAAGAATAAGCCTGCCTCAACTTGCATCGCCTATTTAGGGCGATGCTTATTTTGTAAGCCTTGAAGGAAATTCCTGAGCACCTGATCTTTACACGGGCGAAAATGTTGGTGGTCTGGTTTGCGGAAGAATGCGCTTAACTCAGATTTGCTCAAGCGAAAATCAGCTAATTGCAATGTGGCGAGTATATCTTCAGCTTGCAGATTAAGTGCAATTTTAAGCTTTCTAAGCACAATGTTATTGTTTAACTTAGTTTCAACAACAGGCTCAGCGCCCTCTTTTTTGCCACGATGCTTCACAATAAAACCGTTTAAAAACTGCGCTAAAGCTGGGTCTTTTAGTGCCTTATAAGCTTCATCTTTATCACTTTTCAACCAATCACTCACTTCAGCTCTGGTGACATTCAGCCCCCCTAGCGAAAATATTTTGATCATAGCGTCGTCTTTTAAATCATAAATAAAGCGGATTTTGCGGAGCACATCGTTATTTGTCATAGAAACCTTTAGTTAGATAAATATTGCGGTAATTTGAGGGATTTTAGCAGGTATCTAGCTCAATAGCCGCGTGCGGCGGCTTTTAATTCATAAAGTGGCGATTCTTTCTTCCAATTCGCCTAAATTCATTTCAGAAAGCGAAGCCTTTAAGTGCGTTTCATTCCAAACTATATCTTCGATAAACCGATCAAGAATCATATGAAAGCTCGTTTTATCGGGTCTTTTCTGAAACAGCTGAAACGCAATCTTACATGAATTCGCTAAGCTTTTACGCTCATCACTGCGACCTAGATAAGCACCGACTATGCGCACCAGTTCAGACGCACGGTAAGATTTTAAAACCGCGCGTAATTGTTTTGACCGTGCTTCAGCACTGCTATGAGTTAATGATTGGATAGGTGCACGTAAGCCTTCGATGATAGCGCTACTGATTGTTTCTTCGCCTGTCAGCTCTTTAAATTCGAGCAACATTTTGTGTGCTTCTGGTGTAAGCGTGATATTAATCGGTGCCGAATCTAAGCGTTTGTCTTTACGTCGCCGTTTCTTAGCGGAAAGCGCTTTTCTTAGTCGAGCCCAATCTTCGGCCTCTAGTGCATTGTCGAGTATTTTTTGTGCAGCCTCGCAAAGCTCATCAGAAGGGCTTGAAACCTCTCGCCATTGAACAACACACTCTTTGAGGGCGGGTATACCCATATCGTGAATAGAGTGTTTAGGTTGCTCTAACCATTTGGGTAAAGTTAATTGGTAAGACAACCAATCTAGGCTGTCGTGCCAATCTTTGCGATTAATTTTGTACTTAGGTCGAGCCATATATCTACACGGTAGCTAATAGTAGCCTTTAATTTAAACTCATATCCTGATAAATGCCAGCGCTTTCATCAATGGATTCAAAATTAAATTACCCCTAATTCTAAAGCTTTAAGTACCGCGCGAGTACGATCTCTGACGCCCAGTTTCGCTAAAATATTAGAAACATGGTTCTTAATGGTGCCTTCAGATTTAAAAATGGCTCTAGATATTTCTTTGTTTGAATACCCTCCCGCCATGAGCCTTAAAATTTCAATTTCCCGAGAAGTCAGCGGGTCTTGTACGGGCTCTTTTTCAACTTTGCTTTCGCCATTACTTTGAAGCTCAGTAAAACCTTTAATAACGCGTTCAGTCACGGCCGGTTGAATTAACGTTTCGCCTCGGCTTACCGCGTCTATTGCTTCAACAAGGCTTTCAAGTGAAACATCTTTAAGTAAGAAACCTCGTGCACCGGCTCTAATACCGTTCAACACTAATTCATGATCATCAAAGGTTGTTAATATAATTACAGGGGTTTCATTACCCTGCTCTTTAAGAGCTTTCAACGCTTCAATGCCATCCATTCGAGGCATTCTTATATCCATAAGAATGACATCGGGTGCTAGTTGTTCAACTGTTTCAATGGCTTCTTGCCCGTCGGATGCTTCGCCGACAATATTTATGTGTCCGGCCAATTTTAAAAGGGATTTTATGCCTTGTCTTACAAGGTTCTGGTCATCTACCAGCATCACATTAATGGTTTGTTTTCCTGCGTCGCTCATAGTTCTTCCTTATATGGGATGTTGATGGTGATCGAAAAGCCATCAGTTGAGTCAATTTGTACCTGCCCTTGAACATTTTGCACACGTTCTTGCATTCCTAACAGGCCATTTCCTTCAATGATGGTGTGTTTTGCCTTACCGTTGTCTTTGATGATCAGCCTTAAGTTTTGATCCACTTTAGACAATGAAATAGATATTTCTGTTGCTTTCGAATGTTTCAATGTATTGGTTATGGCTTCTTGAATGCTTCTGAACAGTGCTTCAGTAACAGCGACATCGGTAATTTTGATTTCCTCATCTAAATTTAATTTGATGTCGATATCAGGTACCTGGGCAATTAATGCATCGAGAGCATCATTAAAGCTAACAGTAGACTGTTCACGCATTTGGTGAACGGTTGATCTTACATCTTGCAATAGTTCACGGGCTAAATCATAGGCTTCTGTGATGTCATTTTTAGTGTCACCTTCAGTGGTATAGGTTAAATACTGAAGTTTTAAAATTAATGCCGTCAAATGGTGCCCTAGTCCATCGTGTAAATCTCTTGATATTCTCATGCGCTCGCTGTGTTTAGAGGACTCTTCTAGCAAGGCCTGCGTGGCAATAAGTTCGCGGTTTAGAGTTGCAATTTCATCTCGGGCTTCTTGCTCTTGAATCACTCTTTGCGTCATTCTAAAAGCAAAAAGATGGAACGCAGCCGCTAACATGGTCCAAATGAGCGCATCCTGGAGATGCCAGTGCCATTGATTAAACCAAAAGTCGACTAAGATCAGCGCTAAAACGCCCAGCAACGCTGAAAGCTGATTTAAATACATCGGAAGCAGCGCCGCCAATGCCACGCTGAGAATAACTACGACACCTGAATCACTTAATACTCGAATAAGTATAATGGCTATAAATTGAATGAAAATTGCGCTTAAGCGAATAACAATGTCGTTTTTAGGTGATACCTGAGGTCGGGTCGCAAAATAGAAGCCCACGATAAACAACAATAACCCCGCCACAATAGCAAACAGTAGAATTTGCCCAGAGAAAGTATCCGTGGGTTGGTCATTTAGCGTTAAATAGCACACCATTGCCCAAGACAAGTAGCCGATAATACCTTCAAGGTTTTGAGCAAATGAATTTTTATACAAAGTGGAGCTTCCTTTCTGAGCTAACAGTGCAATTCGGCTAGTGTATATTGAATTGTGACCCTGCGCACAGTGACTAAGGTCACGGTTGCTATTCCGATGCAAGCATGGTGATATTAGGAAATGACTAGTTCAATCATCAAAAAAGCGTATCAGCCTCATATCTTCTTAGATGAAAATCGCATCGGAAGAGACTTTGTGGTGTCCGATCTACACGGATATCGTGATCAACTCGACAAAGCATTATTAGAAGTTTCCTTTAACCCAAATAAAGATCGACTCATTTCTGTAGGCGATTTAATCGATCGCGGCCCTAATAGTCAGGCCTGCTTAGATTTATTAGAAGAACCTTGGTTTTGGAGTGTAATGGGTAATCACGAGCAACTACTGATTGATGCTGTTGAACACCAAACAGACGCACTTTGGAGTCGATGGTTATTAAATGGCGGTAGTTGGATCCTGAAGTGTGATGATGCCGTAGTGGCTAATTACGCAAGCTCCCTTAAATTTTTACCATTGACTATTACGATTCCCGTTGGCGGACAGTTGATGGGCGTTTGTCACGCCCAATATTCAGAATCTTCTTGGTTAGAACGAAAAACGGCCAGCGAGCATAGTCAAGCCGATTGGTTGTGGGGGCGAAGCCGACTAAAGAATAATGATACCCAGCCTATTAATGATATAGACTGGGTGTTTAATGGCCACACGGTGGTGCCTGATATTACAACGCTGGGCAACAGTGTCTTTATTGAACGGGGTACTTACCTAGAACACCCTATTTCACTGATTAACCTTCATCAATGGGCAAGCGACTATTCATAAAGCGTTTCAATTGTTCACTTTTTTGCCTACAAACCGAGAAGGTTCTCGCATAGTCACAAACTCTTCGGCTGCGGTAGGATGAATGCCAATGGTGCTGTCAAAGTCATTTTTAGTAGCTCCGGCTTGAAGTGCTACGCCAATGCCTTGAATAATTTCACCTGCATCATGGCCCGCCATGTGGCAACCAATAACTTTATCAGTTTCAGTGTCTACCAATAACTTCATTAACATTCGCTGAGGATTGCCTGAAAGCGTATTTTTCATTGGCTTGAACGCACTGTCGAAAACGGCGACTCGATCATACTGCTTGGCGGCTTCTTCTTCAGATATACCTACCGTGCCGAGGTTTGGCTGGCAAAATACAGCGGTTGGAATCAGGTCATAATTCACTTTACGAGGTGCTTTATCTGAAAACAGTTGATGGGCAACATGCATACCTTCGGCCAATGCAACCGGAGTTAATTGAACTTTGCCAATAACATCGCCGACGGCAAAAATATGAGCTTTAGAGGTTTGATATTGGTCATTGACGACAATCTCTCCACCATGTCCAACGGATAAACCAGCCTTTTCTATCTTCAGGGGCTCTACAAGTGGTTTTCGGCCAAGCGCGCAAATTAATGCATCAGTAACGATCGTGGTTCCGTCATTAAAAGTGGCTTCAAACTGACCATTTTCAAGCTTTTCCACTTTCTCAATCGTTGTATGGTAATGCAAATTAATACCAGCGTTGCTCAGCTCTTCAGAAACAAAGTTTCGTACTTGCTCGTCAAATCCTCTTAAGACAGGCTCTCCTCGATACACAATATGAGTATCACAGCCTAACCCGTTAAGAATGCCCGCAAACTCAACCGCAATGTAACCACCGCCAATGACAATTGCGTGTTTAGGGAAATTTTCCATATAGAAGAATTCATTCGACGTTAAAACATGTTCGCTTCCTGGAATTGCCGGTTTGAATGGCCAACTGCCAGTTGCTATGAGGATATTTTTTGCGGAGAAGATTTTATCGCCAACTTTTACCGAATGTTCCGATTCAAATTCAGCATGACCGTCGATAATTTCAACGCCTGCGTTTTCGAGCATGCGTTGATACACACCGTTCAAGCGCTCAATTTCAGCTGTTTTGTTATCTCGCAAGGTCGCCCAATTAAATTGAGGCTTACTATCTACCGTGTAGCCGTAACCCGCCGAATCTTCAAAGTGTTCTTGGTACTCTGAAGCATATACGAAGAGTTTTTTCGGTACGCAACCTACATTAACACAGGTGCCGCCTAAGTATCTTGATTCCACCACGGCAACTTTTGCACCCATAGATGCAGACATTCGTGCGGCTCGTACACCGCCAGACCCTGCCCCTATAACCAGTAGATCATAATCAAATTCCATCACTTTTTGCTCCTGTGGCAATCAATAAAAAAAGGCCGAAAACGGCCTTTTTACGACATATGTTTAGTGTACGACCAATGCGGTTAGGCTGCCGCTTCCTTGTAATTTGGGTTTGGCCGATACAGTATGTATTCTTTCTGAGGGCCGAGCGGTAACTCAGCAAATACCTCATACCCTAATGACTGGTAGAAATTTAGATACTTGTTATTACCGGTATCTAAAAATAGCCCAATAGAGTTGTTATCTTTATCAGTTAACTCATGAATGCTGTCTAATAATTTTTTTCCAAGGCCTTGTTTTTGAAAATCTGGATGAATACCGATTAAACTGACCATTCGATGATTTTTGACCGGTAAACTGTCTTGTACATCATTAAAGTATTCAACATACCGACGAGTTCCCTCAAACCCAGCCGTCAAAAGCATTTTGCAACGCCATAAAAATTGGTTGGAGATATCCATTTTCAACTCTAAGTCACTAAAAAATGCGATGCCAATTAGCCGCTCTTCTTTTTTGTGAATTACGCCCAAAACAAACTCACCTCGGCTGAAATGAAGCTTTATAAGTTCTCTAATGGTGGCTCGAATTCGTTGCTTATAGCCAGTACGATGGGCATCTAACAAATACTTAAACGTTGGTTCGTCTTTATACGAATGATAAAGAAGTGAGCGAGCTTGTCGTGAAAAACGGTCATCTAAGCGTACAACTTCCACATCTTCAAGGTCGATTAGCGGCATTGAGGTTCCCTTTTTTATTATTATCTTTTTTAGCGTAATGTTTGCTAAACCCGAATTCAAGCGAAATTAGGTCAATTTTTAGGTAATGCAAAAGTTACACGAACCGATACAAAACCAGGTTTGTTCTCATCATCTAACGTCAATTCTGCTTGAGTAATACCCATCGATTCTAAACCAGCTAACCACTTTACGACAGATGGGTAACGTGCGCCTTCTAGCCACACTCGCAAATTATCACCTTGAGGTTCAAAGCGTTGAATCGACAATCCATGGCGAACGGCCTGTCGGCGAATTTCAGAATTTAAAGAACTGATCGAAAATGCCGGTGTCGATTGACCATTTGCCAGAGCTTGTGGCGCAATGGCGAGCAGCTCTTGATATGTTGTTTCTGCATTAGCGAGTGAGTTTTTGGCATTGTTATGAGCATTTACAAGAGGCATTACAATGCCAAAAATAATAATAGCCACTAACAGAGAAACACTTAAAACAATAACTGACTTCTGATCACGCTCAGAAAGGAGCGCCCAGCGTTCAGAAAGTTTAGTTTTTACATCGGCAAACATGGTCTAACCTCCTAATACGCTTTTAAATTTAGCTCGAACCGCATCACGATCTTGGCTGGCCGAATATTCCACACTGTACCCTTTACGACTTAACTCAGTTTTAAGTGCTTCAAAGTGGTTAAATGCATCGCTTGACGCATCGCTGACCAGGGTAAAGGTTGTTTCATTGCGATCTTGGTTGTATCGCAAGTCTTCTAACTGAAGAGTAGCGTTTGCACTACGTAAATCATTCAAAACGGTTAAGGCATTCGCATTGGGCTGTTTAGAGTCGCTAGAACCAATAGATGCGGCTTTATTACGCATTTCACGGACCATGAGCGGTCTTTGAATTCGTTTTTGATCGCCAAAAACCTGTTTAAAGACAGCTTCACTGGCTTGCCAAGTTTGATCAGCTTGCTCTTGTAATCGCATAGTTGATATTCCGGTATAGGCAGACCAAATCACTAACGAGAATACAGCCGCAATACTCGTTGGCACCCAGAATCGAGCATGTTTATTGGACGTCCCCGGTCTAAGGTTTGCTGTCAGTAAATTATGGACCGATTTACTGGAGGATGCTGTTTCGGCCCATTGTGCAATCGAACTGTCTTCTTGAATAACCCACTCTACTTTGTGACCGTTAGTTTCTAGCGAAGTCACTAGGTTTCTAGCGGCACCATCTGTTTGAGCGCTGTAGACCATAATAGACAAATTTTCTTCGAAGCCATTTTGACTGAGCCAATGCTCAAACCATTGTGGAAATCCACGGTAATGTGCCTGTGAAAAATTAAGCCCAGATCTTATGGAGACCTGTTCGTTGTTTACATGAATATCAACGTCATGGGTACTTTGATGTGGAAGCAAAAATTGGCCCGCGTCATAGGCTTCAAACACGTTCATATTTCGGGTTTTGAGGGTGCTTATTACCTGTAGAAAAGGCTCTTTAGCCGTTGCACAAACAGACGCTTCTCCTTGTTGTGGCTTTCCTAACATTACTAGATGCACATCTTCGATGTTTTGAGCAATAAATTCTTCTGCAGCGAAACTGAGCATTTGGCTCGACACTCGCTTTGCACCTTTTGGCAATTGTACAGGGAAAGTAGTAAACCAACCCGCTGGCAAGAATAGCCGAGTTACAACTTGGGCTAAATTTCGCTGCTGCACCTGATCTTCCAGCTCTTCAAGCGTGCCATTAAACTGAGAATTTTCTTCAGCCCAATACCAACTTATATTTTGTGCATCTTGCCAGTAAAGGCTTAATTGTATGCTCATAAAATGCCTATTATTCTACTTTTACATTGCCTTGGTTGGATGATCCGCTTTTGATCGGATCTCCTGGTGCACGATTGGCCGCTTGAGCCGACCTATTACGTGCTACCACAATTACCTGCTGATTATTTCTTGATAGCAAGCTTTGCTGAGTCAGAGTTCGATCTTCTATAGTGACTGAAGTATAAAGTTCGAACCACTGCGAAGAAACGCTCAACTCAGAAATATTAAGTGATTTATCCTGATTAATGGTAAAGACTGGGTATTTTTTAAAATCATCAACATTTTTAAACCCAGATTCACCTCGGTCAGTCACCATCTGATTAGCGGTATCTTGATCGATAAACGTTGCTATGCTTTGCAATACTTCTATGGGTGCCGTATTCACATTTAACGCACTTTCTGGTGGCAGAGCACTGATGTAAGGGGCCAACTTATCGTACTGTTCAACATCTATCGCATTCAGTAACCTCAACTCTGAAATGTCTGCTAGTGGGTAATACGAGGGTGCATAGGTTGGTATTTTATCGAGATAAAAATAATCTGCACCGCTGTCTTGATCGAACCACATATTTAACTCATCGGCTATTTCAGCATTCGCACCAACGAGAGAGAGTAGTCTCTTAAAGGCTATTAATGCCCCTTCCCGGTTTGCGCTTTGCATCGACATCCAGTTTAGGTTGAATCGACCTTGTAGATCATTCAACTCTGTTTCTAATATGCCCTTGGGTTCTGTTAAAGGGAATATTCCTTCAGAGACATTCCAAAGTTCATATAGGTGATCGGTTTTAGAGTTTTGTGCATCAAGGGTTAAGCCAACTTTCGCAATGGCTTCGGCGCTGTCGAGTAATGTAGTGGCTTGCGAATAAAAAAGCGATTGCTGCGCCCGCTCAATGTTTAAGCGCTGCCCTAGTTGTAAATTGACCGCCACGATGCTGAGTAATGCAAAGATTAGTAGTACTTGAAGTAAGGCGATGCCTCTTTGCGCTATCATGATGCCGCTCCGCTAGATTTCTCATAAGGGCGGCTCGGTGTTGCAATAATACGTTTAAAGCGCCGATCATCGTCCAGCGTGAGCGTAACAGAAAGTGCGTGTATTACTAACGATTGTGGCTGTGTGCGGTCAAAGTTTTCTGGCAATATTGAGACAAGATTTTGTTCGCCCGTAGCCTCATCAACCAACAAAAATTCCCAATCGAGCTCTGTCACGTGCTCACTGATCACCTGGTGTTTCCACTCAAACGAACCATCATCATCAAGGTGAACCGTGAAGCTGCGTACAAAGCAAGGTGTGTCTGTAACAGAATCTGACTCTGACTCTGCTGAGTATTCGCATAGCTCACTGCCGCGCGGTGCTAAGCGATATTGAACGCGCTGTAAGGTAGAGCGCTGATAGGTTTGATAAGGGCTCACGGCCCAACCATTTCTGGTCAATTGTAAGCCTTCGTAGGTAACTGCTAAAAAATCATTGTACTCACCGTATGGATTACGAATGGGGCGAAACGGGGCTATTTGAGAAAAATCACGTTCTAAAATTGCCATTGCCCGTGTCAATTCTAAAAAAACATCACTTTGTTGTTCAATGCTTTTTTTGGTTTCGACACTGATGCTAAACAACCGAAACGATACCACCGCAATGATCGCTGAAATAGCTAACGCGATTAACAATTCGACTAAAGTTAACCCCTGTTGCCTTTTCATTGAGTCACCTGCACATGCCCTATTACAGCATGCAATCTATCTACAGCTGATTCGTCGTTTTCTAAATAAGCCCGAACTTCAACGCGACGTAAAAACGGACCGATAATCTCTACCTCTACGTTGAAGGTTTCTATTTCTACCGTCCATTCATTGTTGTTTAACGTCACCTTGTCTTTACTGAGGCCCGGTTTTGGTAACACTTCAGATAACCGTAGTTCGGTCAAAGCATTTTGTGTTAGCCAACGAGCATTTTGCTGCTCTTCTATTTGCCTCGCGGCAGCAATGCTTTGCGTGTTGGCGATTGAAATAGCCGATGCCATAACAGCAAATACGACAAGCGCTACCATGACTTCAACTAATGTAAAACCACCGTTAACGCGCTTCACGATTTACCCTTGCGCGATTAAAGCCATCAGCAATTATTTTCATTTGCTCATCGCTGTAACCGTCATCATAAAAATGAATATAATAGGAAGGAAAATATTCTTCAGAAGGCGTAACAACAACGTGTGGGGTTAAAAACTTGCCTTCCGGTTCTTCTTGCAAATCTGACTCTAATTCTACCCAATCGCTGAGATCGATATCTAAAAACAACTCAATGCCTAAATCTTCTGGAATGGTAAAGGCACTCAACTGACCGTGAGCTTCCCAAACAATGTCGGGCTCGGCCTCCATCGGGTCGCCTTCTCGCCATTTCATGGCCTGCACATTAGATTCAGTAAAGTACAGACCAATGTCCTTGCCGGATAAGAGTGATTGGTCAATTGATTTTGAAAACCAATGCTGAAAGCCATAAGCTTTTTTTACGGTATCTTCGAGCGGATCTTTAGTTTGGCTGGCTAGAGAAATCATACTCATTACCACACCCATAATGAGAATCACCACTAATACTTCGATCAGCGTGAATCCATTAATTGTTTGGCGTGGTAACTTTGTCATTTGATTTTATTGAGCCGCCGAACTGATATCGGCATTCACGCCTTCCCCACCTTCTGCTCCGTCGGCTCCATAAGAAATTATTTCTGGCACACTGCCATCATTGATATAGCCGTAATCGTTGCCCCAAGGATCTTTTGGCTGTTGCTTCAGGTAAGGCCCCCGCCAATTTTTAGGCTCAGGTGATCCACTTGGCTTGCTTACTAACGCTTCTAAACCTTGGTCTGTTCCTGGGTAATGTGAGTTGTGTAACCGATACATTTCTAACGCATTGCCAATGGTCTTTATATCCGTTGCGGCGGCCGTGGCACGTGCTTCGTCTCCGCGACCGGTTACATTTGGTACCACCAAACCAATGATGATCCCTAAAATAACCAATACGACCATCAGTTCAATTAGGGTAAAACCCGTTTGTTTTTTCATTTCAATCTTCTCCACAACTAAAAACGGTGTGTGTTTAACCTGCCAATGTATTCATTGTTAACATAGGCAATACAATGGCTAACACAATAATTAATACGATGACGCCCATCACTAAAATCATGAGCGGCTCAAATAAACTTAAAATACTGGATATCAGAATTTGAATTGATTTGGTTTCAGCATCGGCTGTTTTTTGCAACATGATGTCGAGCTCACCACTGGTCTCACCGCTGCCAATCATATGCAACATCATTGGTCTAAAGTAACCTGCTTCTTTTAGAGCTTGATACAATGAGCCGCCTTCACTGACCTTAACCGCTGCCCTTGATACACGTTGTTGAATTTCCAAATTGGTCACAACTTGAGTGGCTATTTTCATGGCTTCCACCAAGGGTACGCCGCTGCTTGACAACATAGCAATGGTGCCAATAAAACGAGACGTATTAAAGCCTTTCGAGATTCGCGCTATCAACGGTAGCTTTAAATACAATCTGTGTGTTCGAATTCTGCGCTGAGGCTTTTTATTAAACATCACTATCGCAATAATGAACAACGCGATACCAATCAATCCCTTTCCCCAGTGATTTTGGATGGCCTCGCTCACTTGTAATAATACTTGAGTCGGCTTTGGCAGTTCGGCTCCAGAATTAACAAATACGCCCACGATTTCTGGGACTACCGTGTTTAAAAGCAAAATAACAATGCCAATGGCAATGCAGCTTAATATCCCCGGATAAATACTGGCGTTTAATACTTGAGCATTGATGGCTCTTTGCTCTTCCATATAATCTGCAAGGCGATCCATAACTTCGTCTAAATGGCCACTGTGTTCACCGGCTTGCACAGTGGCTCGGTATAATACAGGGAAAGCTCTTGGATACTCTTCTAGCGCTTTGGCTAAGCTATAACCTTCTAGCACTTTCGAACGCACACTGAGCATAATATTGCGTACTTTGATCTTTTCAGATTGCTCTGCTGCAGCACGTAAGCACTCTTCTAACGGCATCCCAGAGCCAACCAAGGTCGACAACTGTCGGGTCACCAGTGATAAATCAGACACTGAGAGTTTAGGACCAATAAGAGTAGAAAAGCCGCCGCCTTGTTTGCGAGATTTGGTCGATAACTCTACCGATTCAGGATACCAACCTTTGTCTCTCAATTGTTGCCGCACCTGACGAGCGCTGTCGGCTTCTAGAGCGCCCTTTTTCTTTTTTCCTTGGGCATCTAAAGCTAGGTATTCATAGGCCGCCACCGTTAATAGCTCCTATTCACTCGAAGTATTTCTTCAATAGTGGTTAAGCCGGCCAGTACCTTCTCTTTACCATCATCCATTAATGCGGGTGTGGTTTTACGAGCATGCTTTTCAAGTTCTATATCACCAGCGTTGTCATGTATCAGTTGGCGCATGCCTTCATCTACTTTGACCAGCTCGTAAAGCCCTAAACGGCCTTTATAGCCACTACTTTTACAGGCATTGCAGCCTTTGGGTTGAAATACATTAAGTGGCTCTGCTAGGCCAACACCTAAAAATTCACGCTCTTTAGCATCAGGCTGATATGGCTCTTTGCATTCGGGGCAAAGGGTGCGCACGAGGCGTTGCGATACTAAGCCAATGACACTGGAAGAAAGCAAAAATGGCTCAACGCCCATGTCTTGTAATCGTGTAATGGCACCAACGGCGGAGTTTGTGTGTAGAGTACTTAATACTAGGTGCCCGGTTAAACTGGCTTGTACCGCAATTTCGGCTGTTTCTAAGTCACGTATCTCACCAATCATGACGACATCAGGGTCTTGTCGTAAAATGGCTCGTAAGCCGCGGGCAAATGTCATATCAACTTTGGTGTTAACCTGGGTTTGACCTATTCCTGGTAAGCCATATTCAATCGGGTCTTCTACGGTCATAATATTGCGCGCATGGCTATTAAGCGATTGCAATGCGGCATACAGCGATGTGGTTTTACCTGAACCTGTTGGACCCGTGACTAAAATAATGCCATGAGGACGGGCGATCAGTTCCTGCATTAGCGTTAAATCACGATCCACCAACCCTAAATGACTTAAATCCAGTCGGCCTGCCTGCTTGTCTAACAATCGCAGAACGACTCGCTCACCATGACTGGAAGGTATAGTCGATACTCGTAAATCTACCTCTCGACCCGCCACTCGTAATGATATTCGGCCGTCTTGAGGCAAACGTTTTTCGGCAATGTCTAATTTGGCCATTACTTTAATACGTGAAACTAATAATGACGCTAACGCACGCTTAGGTTGAACAACTTCTCTTAGCACTCCGTCTACACGGAAGCGAATAGACAGGCGTGTTTCAAATGTTTCGACATGAATATCTGAGGCATTCTCACGAACAGCTTCGGTCAAAATGGCGTTTATAAGACGAATAATGGGCGCATCATCCACTTGGTCCATTAAGTCTTCAGTTTCAGGGACAGAATCGGCTAACGAGCTTAAATCCATAGACTCACCCAAACCCTCAACCATTTGCATGGTTTCATCCGAATCGGTTTGGTAAGCCAAGTTCAATGCCTCTGAAAATGCCGCATCGTTTACTAACTCCAACGGCAATAAAGCTTGAGCTACTCGTTGCGCTTCTTGGATAGCCACTAAGTTTGCTAATTCGGTATACAACAGACGTGCGCCATCACCGTGGCGATAATCAATAATTACGCCATGGCGCTTAGCAAACGAAAAAGGTAATTGTCTTTCCAAATGGAGAGATCCTTCTATTTTTATTAGTTGGATGAAACGACTTTAAAGATAACCTCTAAGGTATTGATTCTCTATTATTTTCACGTGCCCTTTACATCAATAGCTGCTCCAGCGTTGCATAACACTGACTAATTCATCGTATTGGAGGGGTTTAGACAAGAAATCATCCATACCGGCGGCTAAATATTCGCGCTCTTGTTCAGCCGATTGTTCAGAAGACATCGCAATAATGGGTATGTGGCTACCCGTTTGTGATTCAATTTGCCTTATTTCGCGTGTGGCTAACAATCCGTCTAAACGTGGCATGTAACAATCCATTAGTACCAGGGCGTAGTCATTTTCACTTACCTTTTTAATGGCTTCATGACCGTTAACCACGGCATCTACTTCGGCACCCATCTGTTCGAGCATGGCAGACAATACACGCTGATTCAGTAAATTATCTTCTGCAATTAGTACTTTGACTTGCTTTTCGCACTGGTATTTATTTTCAGCGGTATCATCTAACACCTCTATGGCTTGCCTTAATGTGTACAGCAATTGGTCTCGGGGGACTGGTTTTTCAATGAATATTGGGTCTACAGTCAAATTCTTAACAATGTTTCGCTGTAATTCTGATGCATATATGATCAGATGAGTATTTTCATCGAAGCGAGAAGCCAACTGGTTAACTAGCTGAATCTGAGTTAACGCTTTTTGGTCTTCAACTGAAAGGTTAACCAACACAAAATCAGTATCAATGGCATTATCGCCGTCTATTAACTTTTCTAAATCAAGCTTTTGAACCGTCATGTTCCAGCTGAGGAATTCAGCTGCTAATGCCCTTTCAGATAATGGGCTTAAATCGGATAATATGATTGAGCGCCCGGCCATATGCTTGGTTGGCCTAAAGGAACTAGCTTGCTGAGTCGTTGCTTTTATCGGTAAACGTACTTCAATGGTTTTTAAATCACCCTTGGCGCGAATATATATCTTGGCGCCCATCGCTTTAAACTGAGCCGTAGAAACCATGAGCGTTAATTGATCTGTAATGTCCTCATCTTCTGGCAGGATGGACATCTGGCGTTCTACCGCGGCGGATAAATCTGATTTTTCTATTTCGTTGTTCATAAAATAGAATGACAACACTAACAAATCGTCTTCATGCTCTGGGTCTAAGCCAATCTTTACGGTAATTTCGCCTTGTTCAGCCGACTCCAACGCAAAATCGAGCATTCGACGAAACGCGTTCGATAACCAAGTAGGATCGGCTTCTATGCGTTCTGGTACATCAGGGTGGTACAAATAAGACAACTCACGGCCATGTTCGTGGGCTTTGGGTCCCATATCGGCGAGCGTATGTTCTAAGGTTTTGCGTAAATTAAAAACAATTGGATTAGGAACGCGGGTTTGGTCTCGTTGTTCAATAAAAGCTTCCAAATCACTCATTAAATCTAAAATAGAAAACCCAGATCGCCGAGCAATGGTCAGCATGCTGTTGTTGGCGCTTTCTTGGTCTTCGGAGCTGAGCATGCCTAAAACGCCTAACAGCCCACTGAGTGGTGTTTTTAAACGTAAGAGTATTTGTTGAACGAAGCGTCGATTCGATGATTTTTCGACGGTGGTTGCTTCTCTCGCCTGCTCTAATGCCGTAAGTCTCAGCTTATACTCGGTATTCATTTTCAAGAAGCTCCAAATAAGCTCTGAAATACGAGAGGCTGTCATAACCAAGTAGGCATAAAGCGCTAAAATGGCGATTCCGATTACAAAATCGTGTGGCTTTGCACCAACAGCTAAATAAAACACCACCAAAGGCAAAAGCAAAACAGCTAAATACACTTTAACCGTGTACCCATAGAGCGAATACACAAAGGTTCCGCCCGCGGCTATTGCAGAGGTATAGAGAATGCCTAATAACAAAATTGGGTGATCAGGTTCGGTGTAAAGGCGATAAGCTAAATAACTTGACCAAATACCCGCATGTAAGATGCCTGAAAGAATAAAGCGTTCACGCCACTTTTTAGGCCCGCGAGCATACCAGCTTTCAAACTGGGCAATCATGACAAAACGCCAAGCCGCCATAATTATGAGCGCAAAACCAAAGAAATAAACGGTATCAGGTATGGTATAGCCCGTTTTGCCGCTTAAGTAGGCTTCTAAAATAATGAACAAGCCAAAATGAAGAATGGCACTGGGCAGCCCTTGGCGACTTAACGTCTGATCAATCTTTTTTAAAGTGGCTCGATCTTTTTGGGCTTTATGCTTTGGGTTAAAAAATAAACTCATAACGCGAATCGTTGACAGAAAAACGGCTACTATACGCCTGTATCACACTAATCCCAAGCCCTGTCAGCGTACAATCTGAGCTAACGACTACTTGATTAACAAAAAATACAGTTATTTTAAAACTGTGGTCGCCTTTGCGATGTTAACGCTGTATGGTTTTTAAATTGGGCATAAAAAAGCCAGCATGTGCTGGCTTATTTAATGATATTTTTAAGCGAGATTAGATGCTTTGCTCAAGTTCCGGCAAGGCATCAAATAAGTCTGCGACTAAGCCGTAATCGGCCACTTGGAAGATAGGCGCTTCTTCGTCTTTATTGATCGCAACAATGACTTTACTGTCTTTCATACCAGCCAAATGTTGAATCTGACCAGAAATACCAACGGCGATGTACAATTCAGGAGCAACAATCTTACCAGTCTGCCCAACTTGCATGTCGTTAGGAACAAACCCTGCATCAACCGCTGCGCGAGATGCGCCAACGGCCGCTCCTAACTTGTCGGCAACTTTATAAAGTAGGTCAAAGTTTTCACCGTTTTGCATACCACGGCCACCCGAAATAACCACGCCTGCTGAAGTTAACTCAGGGCGGTCAGATTCGGCAAGTTCTTCACCAACAAATTCACTAACACCAAGATCAGCCACGGCTTCAACCGCCTCGATTGAAGCACTGCCGCCCTCTGCACAGGCATCAAATGCCGTGCCACGAACCGTAATTACCTTAATGGCGTTAGCCGATTGAACCGTAGCAATGGCGTTGCCAGCGTATATTGGGCGACGGAAAGTGTCAGCGCTTTCTACGGAGACAATTTCAGAGATTTGCTCAACATCTAATTTAGCCGCTACACGAGGTAAAAAGTTTTTACCCGTGGTAGTTGCTGCCGCTAAAATGTGGCTATAGTTAGCGCCTAACGCACTAACAAGCTCACCCATTGGCTCTGCTAGTTGGTGAGCGTATTGTTCTGCATCGGCCGTTAAAACTTTGGCTACGCCTGCAAGCTTAGCTGCAGCTTCTGCTGCACCACTTACATTAGAACCTGCAACCAGAACGTCTACATCACCACCAATAGCCGTAGCTGCAGTAACCACGTTTTTAGTGACAGCTGATAATGCTTCGTTGTTATGCTCTGCAATGACAAGAATACTCATGACAACACCTTCGCTTCATTTTTCAATTTATCGACAAGTTCTGCTACAGAGCCAACTTTAATGCCCGCTTCACGTTGTGCTGGCGCTTCTACTTTTAAAGTCGTTACTGAATTTTTTAGCTCTACGCCAAAATCAGCTGCCGTCTTTTTATCCAAAGGCTTACGCTTAGCCTTCATAATGTCTGGAAGTTTCACGTAACGAGGTTCGTTTAGACGTAAATCTGTGGTTACAATGGCGGGAAGTTTCAAGCCAACAGTTTGCAAACCACCGTCGATTTCACGAGTGACGTTCACTTTGTCACCATTAATTTCAACTTTGTTTGCAAAAGTGCCCTGAGGCAAGTTGCTTAATGCTGCCAACATCTGACCTGTTTGGTTATTGTCTGTATCGATAGCCTGCTTACCAAGAATAACTAAACCTGGTTGTTCTTGCTCAACAATAGCGTTTAACAACTTAGCGACGCCTAAAGAGCTTGGGGCTTCTTCGGTCGTAATAAGAATGCCGCGATCAGCGCCAATGGCCATTGCACGACGAATTTGTTCTTCCGCTTTGGCTTCGCCTATGGAAACAACGATGATTTCTTCAGCGACGCCGGCTTCTTTTAACCGAACGGCTTCTTCTACCGCAATATCACAAAACGGGTTGATGTCCATTTTAACGTTGGCGAGATCAACCCCAGTATTATCGGGCTTGACGCGTACTTTGACGTTGTAGTCTACAACGCGCTTTACAGGAACCAGAATTTTCATAGCGTCCTCAATGTAGGTTTTGACGATTTAAACGGGCAATTGTTGCCTTCGTACGAAATATACGGCGTTTAAAATCATTACTGTTAACTAAATGACCATAAACACTGACATAGTTGAGCCTATTTAAGCTGGTTTACGGAGAAAATTCAAACAGTTGTTTTAATTTTTTGTATATTACAGGTAAACTGAGGGTAATTAGTTAATAATCACCGTGATTTTTAACCCAATAATAAAACGAATTTTTAAAATTTGAGCCATTTCGATAAAAAAGGGGTCTCTATGGAACGCGAATCTATGGAATTTGATGTTGTTGTTGTGGGAGCCGGTCCTGCAGGCTTATCAACAGCCATACGTCTGATGCAAAATGCACAGAAAGAATCAAAAGAAATAACAGTCTGTGTCGTTGAAAAAGGCTCTGAAGTCGGTGCTCATATTATGTCAGGTGCGGTTTTTGAGCCTGAAGTTTTATCCGATTTGTTCCCAGATTGGTCAGAAATGGGCGCACCTCTAAACACCAAGGTGGTTCGAGATGAGATTCATGTTTTAAGATCTGAATCGAGCACCATTAAAGTACCAGGCGTGTTTGCACCGAGTACAATGCATAACGAAGGCAACTATATTATTAGTCTAGGAAACCTGTGTCGCTGGTTGGCTGAACAAGCCGAAGGCATGGGCGTAGAGATCTTCCCTGGTTTTACGGCTGCTGACGTTCTTTATGATGAAAACGGAGCCGTAAAAGGCATCATTACCGGTGATATGGGCGTAGCAGAAGACGGATCTGAGAAAGATTCGTACATGCCTGGCATGGAGCTTCACGCCAAAACAACTGTTTTCGCCGAAGGCGCTCGTGGCCACCTAGGTAAACAGCTAATTGCCAAGTTTAAGCTTGATGAAGGTAAAGACACTCAACATTTCGGTTTGGGTATCAAAGAATTGTGGCAAGTGAGCGATGAAGTTCATGAGCAAGGGTTAGTCGTTCATACAGCCGGCTGGCCACTGCAAGAACACGGTGCCGCAGGTGGTAGTTTTATGTATCATCTTGAAGATAATCAAGTGGTCGTTGGTTTAATAACCGATTTAGGTTATGACAATCCATACTTATCGCCATTTGATGAGTTCCAACGATTAAAGAGCCACCCAGTTTTTGCAAAAGTATTGAAAGGTGGCAAGCGAATTTCCTATGGCGCTCGTGCACTAAACAAAGGCGGGCCACAATGCCTTCCTAAAATGCACTTCCCCGGTGGACTGCTTATAGGTTGTGATGCCGGCACCATGAATGGTGCTAAAATTAAAGGTTCTCACACGGCAATGAAATCAGGTATTTTAGCGGCAGATACTATTTTCAACCAAATAGATGAAGCTGACTACGGAAAAGATTTAACACAATTTTCAGAAGCCTTTGCTGCAAGCTCATTACAAAAAGAGTTGCACTTACAGCGGAACTTCAGCCCTGCTCAACACAAATGGGGTAACATTTTAGGGTCTGCTTATGTCTTTATTGATATTAATATCTTTAAAGGAAAGCTACCCTGGACCATGACGGATCCTGTTCCAGATCATGCGACTTTAAAGCCTGCGAGCGAATGCAAAGAAATTCACTACCCGAAACCCGATGGCGTATTGTCGTTCGATAAGCTGAGTTCAGTCTTTTTATCGAATACAAACCATGAGGAAGACCAGCCCGTTCATTTGAAGTTAAAAGATGCAACGATTCCTCTTGCTCAAAACTTACCTAAGTTTGCAGAGCCTGCACAACGGTACTGCCCTGCTGGCGTGTACGAAATTGTTGAGGATGAATCTGGTACGAAAAACTTCCAGATAAACTCTCAAAACTGCGTGCATTGTAAAACTTGCGACATTAAAGACCCAGCCCAGAATATTACTTGGGTAACCCCAGAAGGCGCTGGTGGGCCAAACTATCCAAATATGTAATAAATGCAATAAAATCAAGGGCTTCTGTTTAGAAGCCTTTTTTGTTTATGACGTTTTTTCTAGCAAGAATGAATGGTCATTGCTGCTAATGTATAAACCGTCATCTTTTAACCCACCTTGCTCAATGGCAAATAGTTGCAGTTGATACATCAGTTTTGTTGTGAGTCTTGCTGGTATTTTACGTTTCCAAATAATGGCTGGCTCGCCGTTCGAAACGTCAATGGGATGGTTTGCATCTAAGATGATCTGTTGGTCCAAGTTATTGTAAAACACTAAAGCATTGTCGACACATTCAAAGCGAACAGCGACTAAGGGAGTAGACTCTACCTTTATTTGTACTTTTTCGACGGGCGTCACTAAGAAAAAATGCTCTCCTTCACGCTTCAGAATGGAAGCAAATAGTTTCACAAGTTTTATTCGACCTATCTTACTTCCTTCATGGAACCAGTCGCCATTTCGTTTAATTTCAATATCAATTTCACCACAAAATTCAGGGTTCCATTGCTCCACAGGCGGATCAGACAATCCATCAACTTGGCTGAGTATATCGGATAATCCCATTAGGTTTTCTCCCCTATTGTGTACACCGATTCTAATAAAAACTTTGAAAAACCTCGCTTGTCGGCGATTAATTCGTGAAAATAATCAGAATCGGTTAAATGTGAAACGCCTGAAGCAATCGACCATATCAGTCCATAGTAAAAGCGAATATTCTCTTCATCCAACTTATGTTCGGCCGGTAATGTAGATTGTATGGCGGCTGAAAATTCATCCACGTGGCTAGCCCTTAACAGTTTCCAGCGAGTAAATCGTTCAATAGTCTCGTTATTCTTCTGTAAAATGGTTTCGAGCTGACCTAAAAGTTTATACTTTTTAATATTTTGAATGCAGTAATTTAAATAGTTCTTTAATAGCTCGCCTGCTGAGTGTTCGTGACTCATTTGTTTAATGAGGCCGTGAATTGCAAGTTCTTCTGAAAGTAATATGGCGGCAAATAAATCTTCTTTATTCGAAAAGTATTTATAAAAACTAGCGCGGCTTACACCAGCGGCTTTGATAACTTGCGTAACAGACAGCGGTTTTTCTGGGTGCTTAACTAACAAATTGAAGGCCGTGGCAATAAGCGCACTTTCAACGGGCTCTTGATCATGAAGGTCTGAAAGGATTATCTGAATGGGCATAGCAATTTCAGTACTGATCAAATGAGCCTTAACAGTACTGAAATTAAAGACTCATGCCAAGTCTTACATTGTGTGTGTTGGCTTATCCGAATTTAACGCGCCGGCTAAGTATTTTTCTATTTTATCTTTTGCCATTTCATTCTTTTTAGAAAACTGCACGCCGATGCCAGTGGCTCGGTTACCCTGCGCACCTCTTGGTGTTAACCAGATAACTTTACCCGCTACTGGTATTTTCTCGGGTTCATCCATCAATGTGAGTAGTAAAAAGACATCGTCGCCAATATTAAATCGCTTGTTTGTAGCAATAAATAACCCACCATTTTGTACAAATGGCATAAACGCAGCATATAACACGGCTTTATCTTTCATGGTGACCGATAAAATACCGCTACGTGCTCCACCCAACTTAGGGTTCATATTAATCCTCTCATTTTTAACCATCGTGCCGCAATTTGTTCGCTCATCAACTGAGTATTCAAATTCGCCTGATTTTTAACTGATGTTAGCATGCCTACAATATAGTCGCGAAATTTAAAAAGCAAAATTGAAGGCACTTTATTGAGTTCCTGCAGCATTGATTCAGAAACGCCTGTGTTGTCGCTCTTTGTGGTTTGCCTTTGCCTCAAGCTCTCATCTACCCAATATAACACTTGCTCCAATAGCTCTGGCAACGATTGGCTGTTAATAAATTTGCCCAGCGTCGTAAATGAAGAGGGTCGCAAAAAGGTCGTTTCACGCTCTAACCAGGCAGCTTCAGCCTCATTAGATAGTGTTAACGCCGAAAAAGGAAGCCCAAAGCACATGGCTAGCTTTCGGCTGGCGTCTTCTTTGGTAACACCTTGAAGCGCCATCCAGTCTAGTGATTCCTGGGGTTGCGGTCCGTTCAATCTAACGATTCGGCTGCGAGATCGAACCGTTGGAAGTATTCGGCTTAATTCTTCTACTTCCATTAATAAAAACGTATTTTGTGTCGGTTCTTCTAGAACTTTTAATAACGCATTTGCAGCATTCAGGTTCATTTTTTCTGCGTTTTGAATAAACACAACCTTATTGCCAGATTGTTGTGCCGTTTCTGATACTAAGTGCGTTAATTGACGAATTGCGTCCACTTTGATGGTTTGGCTTTTTCCTTCCGGCTCTACCTTTAAATAATCCGGGTGAGAGCCGCTCGCGAGCAATTGGCAAGACTTGCACGTTGAGCAAGCATCACCATGGATTGGCGCAATACACATTAAGGCGGCAATTAACCGTAAGCTGGCCTCTCGGCTACCGTTTCCTATGCGCCCTACCATCATTAAACCATGCGGCAAGGTACTGTGAGTGTATTGTTTGGCTAAGTTTTGGTAGTCGGCTTCTAACCAGTTAGGAAAGTTGCTCATACCATCCCTCCAAAGCATTAATTAAGTCTTTTTTCACCTGAGCCTCGGTTTGGTTAGCATCGAGTCGTATGAAGCGGCTGGGATCAGCGTCAAATCGCTGTTGGTAAGCTGCTCTACAGCGATTAAAGAAACCTAACTCTTCTTGCTCAATTCTATCTAGAGCGCCGCGTTGCTTGGCTCTTGCTAAGCCAATTTCAGCATCGCAATCTAGCCAAAGCGTGAGGTCGGGTTTAAAGCCGTTTAGCACTATACGCTCAAGATTACTGATCAGGTCTAAATCTAACCCCCTGCCACCGCCCTGGTAGGCATAGGTTGCGTCGGTGTATCTGTCAGAAAGCACCCAATGCCCATCATTTAAATTGGGCCGAATGAGCGCTTCTGTATGTTGTGCTCTCGATGCAAATACAAGCAGTAGCTCTGTTGAGGGCATCATCTTTTCGCTGTGATGCTCTAAAACAAGGTCTCGTACAGCTTCAGCAATAGGTGTACCGCCAGGTTCTCGAGTACGAACAATGGTGTGCCCCTTACTGGCAATCCAATCGTTTAAGTGCTTAGCCTGGGTCGATTTTCCGACGCCTTCAAGGCCTTCAATTGAGATAAAACGACCGGTCATTATTTTGAATCCTCGGTGCTTGGGGCAGATTGATAATCTTCTCGGCGCCCAAAGCGCTGATACTGACGAACGGCGCTATTGTGTTCTTCTAATGTAGTCGAAAAGTAGTGAGTGCCGTCACCTTTGGCTACAAAAAACAAAGTTGTACCGTCACTGGGGTTTAGAGCTGCAAAAATAGCCTCTCGACCCGCACTGGCAATAGGCGTAGGTGGCAAGCCCTTCCGTGTATAGGTGTTATAAGGCGTGTCTGTGCGTAAATGAGTACGCGTAAGATTGCCACTGAAGTTATCGCCTAAACCGTATATAACCGTTGGGTCGGTTTGCAATCGCATACCCCTTTTCAACCGACGAGTGAATACCCCGGAAATCATGGGTCGCTCAAACGCGGCACCTGTCTCTTTTTCAATGATCGAGGCTAATATTAGCGCGTCGTAAGGCGTTTTTACTGCAGCTTTATCTGATCGATTTTCCCATTCTTGCGCTAGAACATTTTTAGTGCGTTGATAGGCTGTTTTTAGAATGTGTAAATCGGTAGTCCCTTTCTCGAAATGGTAGGTGTCTGGGAAAAACCAGCCTTCAGGGTGTTTAATCTCGGAGCTTACCTTTGCAACAATCTCTTCGACAGCTAAACCTGTCAGAGTTTGCTTTATATCGCTATGGGAGGCGAGTGTTTTAAGTAACTCGCTAAAGCGGTGGCCTTCGATGAACGAAATAGTGCTGAGCACTTTTTTACCTTCAATCATTTTCTCTATGGCAGCCATAGGGGTTAAACCAGAGGTTAACTCATAGTCGCCCCGTTGTATGGCGGTTTTTGCTAAATACCGTAAATACAACTCAGCCGCCCTAGATTGTGTCATCCAACCTTTTTGCTCAAAATCGGACAAAACCTTGCGAACGCTGGATCCGTTTTCCACGGTATACAAGGTAGGCTCTTGTATTTTTAGCGGTAAAGTGAATTGGTTATAAACATAATTGCCGTAACCTAAAATCGCGATTAATACGATTAAAGGTAAAATTAAGAAAAGCTTTTTAATCACAAAGTAGCCTTAGTGAATCAGTAAATTGAGTAAGATTTGAGCACAACTCGAGCTTGCGTTGGTTTAATTCGATTATAGGGATAATTCCCATCAAACTATTCGTTAAGAATGCGGATTCTACCTGCGCTAATGTCGCTTGGTCTATATGCTGTTCTAAAATTTGAGAACTAAAGGCACTCAGTAAGTGTTGTCTAATAATGCCATTCACGCCAGCCGTATCTAGAATGGGCGTAAACCATTGCCCTTGAACTTTTAAAAAAACATTAGCCATGCTCGATTCAATGACGCGTCGTTTGCTCGTTAGCATGAGCGCGTCGTGCGCACCTTCACCTCGAGCTTCCTGCCGAGCTAACACGGAGTCTAATCTGTTTAGGTGTTTGATACCGGCTAAATAGGCATTTTCTGAAACGGGAATGCTGGATTCAACAACCTTTGCGCCCTGGCACCAATCGGGCTTTTGATAAGGATTTAGTTGAATAACAACGTCTAAGTCTTGCACTTTAGGGTTAAAGTCATAGCCGCGACCCGGTGCCTTACGTAACAGCATGATTTTTAAAACATGAGGCTCGTTGATATGACTTGTAAGATGAACGACATCTTGCTTAAGGCTAAGCTTTTGCGCATCATCAAACGGTAGTAGCAGTTTATTAGCGCCGTCCATAAGCCTTTGTAAATGGGCGGCCAAAAAGTGAATCGTTCGATGGCTGACCAAACAAGTTTCAAACAATCCATCTCCATACGCGAGCGCACGATGGTTCGCTTCTATTAACGCATTTTGGCCATTAACCAATAATATTTCCATAATAAAAAAGGGCTCTAAGTGAGCCCTTAATGTTATCAGATTTTACTAAATATGAGAGATCCGTTTGTACCACCAAAACCAAACGAATTGCTTAAAGCATGGTTTATTTCCATATTCCTAGCCGTGTGAGGTACGTAATCCAGGTCACAACGTGGATCTGGGTTGTCTAGGTTAATTGTTGGCGGTGCTACTTGATCACGTATTGCCAAAACACTAAAAACAGCCTCGATTGCACCGGCAGCCCCTAACAAATGACCAACCATAGATTTAGTAGAGCTAACCACAATTTTATCGGAATCTGCACCATAAATAGATTTAGCCGCCTGAGATTCAGCCACATCGCCTGCAGGAGTCGATGTACCGTGTGCATTAATGTAGTTAATGTCGACAGCATTAAGCTTGGCATCATTTAGAGCGTTTTGCATAGATGCTGCAGCGCCAGAGCCATCTTCAGGTGGTGATGTCATGTGGTATGCATCGCCGCTCATGCCAAAGCCAGTCATTTCTGCATAAATTTGAGCGCCGCGAGCCTTGGCGTGTTCGTATTCTTCTAGCACCAATACAGCTGCGCCATCGCCTAACACAAAACCATCACGATCAACGTCCCACGGGCGACTTGCGCTTATAGGATCATCATTGCGAGTAGACAGTGCACGAGCCGCACCGAAACCACCCATACCTAAACGCCCTGAAGCCATTTCAGCACCGCCCGCGATCATCACATCGGCATCACCATACGCAATTGTTCGCGCTGAATAGCCAATGTTATGGGTGCCTGTGGTGCAGGCTGTGGTGATTGCGATATTAGGGCCTTTAAATCCGTATTGAATAGACAAGTTACCCGAGATCATATTGATGATGGCCGCTGGAACAAAAAATGGCGACATTCTTCTTGGACCCGATTTTTGCATCGCCAAGAAATTGGTTTCAATGGTATCTAAACCACCAATACCCGATCCAATAGCAACACCCATTCGGCTTGCATTAGAATCGGTAACTTCAATACCAGAATCGGCAATAGCTTCCACAGCAGCAGCAATGCCGTACTGAATAAAGCCATCCATTTTCTTGGTATCTTTAGAATTCATGTAATCGGAAGGGTCAAAGTTTTTGACCTGCGCAGCAAACTTAGTTGTGAATTTCTCGGTATCAAAATTCTCAATTAAATTAACACCACTTTTACCTGCAAGAATACCATCCCAAGTATCTTTCACGGTGTTACCGAGCGGGCTAATGCACCCCATTCCGGTCACCACTACGCGTCTTTTAGTCATGTAACACTCCGATTTTTTGCATAAAAAAAGCCGTAATCCTTTAAAGCTTACGGCTTTCGATACTAATTAATTCTGTACGTCTTAAGACAAGTGATTGTTGATGTAATCAATCGCGTCTTGAACAGAAGTTAGCTTCTCTGAATCTTCATCAGCAATTTCAGTTTCGAACTCTTCTTCAAGAGCCATTACTAAGTTTACTGTGTCTAAAGAGTCAGCGCCTAAGTCATCGATGAAAGAAGCTTGATTTGTAACGTCTTCTTCTTTAGCACCTAACTGTTCGCAAACGATTTTTTTAACGCGATCTTCAATGTTGCTCATTATGAACACTCCCTAATATGTATTTGGCACTGCTAATGTGCCGGTTAGTTTATATAAATAGTAAACCTTTGAGCAAGTCAAAAGACTTTCAACTTGCAGGAATTATCCCATATACATGCCGCCATTAACATGCAAAGTTTCACCTGTGATATACGAAGCGTTATCACTGGCTAAGAATGCAACCGCATGGGCGATTTCATCTGGCAAGCCTAAGCGTGCCAATGGAATTTGTTTTAAAAGTGTTTCTTTAACGTTTTCGGGTAACTCGTGTGTCATATCGGTTTGAATAAAACCAGGTGCAACTGAGTTAACTGTTATTGAGCGAGACCCAATTTCACGAGCTAGAGAACGTGTAAATCCTTCAACCCCAGCCTTCGCGGCGCAGTAGTTAGCCTGGCCTGCGTTCCCCATAGACCCAACTACTGAAGAGATATTAATAATGCGACCATAACGAGCGCGAGTCATAGATTTGATAACCGCTTTGCTCATAGCAAAAACCGACGTTAAGTTGGTGTCTAACACAGACTGCCACTCTTCATCTTTCATGCGTAAAAATAGATTGTCTTTTGTAATGCCAGCATTATTTACAAGCACAGCCGGATCAGAATAATCTGCTTTAATGGCCGCTAAAGTCGCTTTTATTGATTCAGCATCCGTTACATTTAAGCAGTAACCTTTACCTTCAATGCCATTGCTATGTAAGCGCTCAGTAATAGCATTTGCGCCATTTTCAGAGGTGGCTGTACCAACAACGATAAAGCCTTGTTCACCTAAGTTATCGGCAACCGCTGCGCCAATTCCTCGACTTGCCCCAGTGACCAGTACTACTTTTTTTGAATCTGTCATGTTATTTCCCTACTCGTTCTTCAAACGCGCTTAAACTTCCGATAGCCGTGTGTGTAGTGTCTTTTGCAATTCGCTTATTTAACCCAGATAAAACTTTGCCTGGTCCACATTCAATAATTTCTTCTACTCCTTGATCGGCCATATAAGATACTGAGTTAGTCCATAAAACAGGCATATAGAGCTGCTCTAATAAGTTGGCTCGAATTTCATCAAGGTTAGTAACGGCTTTTGCAACACGGTTTTGAATAATTGGGCAGTTAGGTGCTTTAAAATTTATAGCGGTCAATTGCTCGGCAAGTTGATCCGCGGCTGGTTTCATCAGAGCGCAATGAGAAGGTACACTCACATTCAATGGCATTGCTCGTTTGGCACCTGCTTCTTTTAATGCCGCCATTGCGCGTTCTACGGCGCTTTTTTGACCAGCAATGACGACCTGGCCGGTTGTATTAAAGTTAACAGCAGAGACCACTTCGCCTTGTGCAGCTTGCTGGCAAACCTCGACAACTTTATCATCATCTAAGCCTAATATAGCGGCCATTAAGCCTTCACCTGCGGGTACTGCTTTTTGCATAAATTGACCGCGCATTTCAACTAACTTAACTGCATCGGCAAATGAAATGACGCCAGAAGCAACCAACGCACTGTACTCACCAAGACTATGACCCGCCATATAGCTAGGCTGCATGTCTGTATTGGCTGTAAACGCTCTAAACAAGGCTACACTTGCGCAAAGCAATGCCGGCTGTGTTTTTTCAGTACTGTTTAATAACTCTATCGGCCCATCATTAATTAGAGCGCTCATGTCGTAGCCTAGAACATCACTTGCTTCACTGAACGTCTCAGAAATGACAGGGTAAGACTGAGCTATATCAGCCAGCATACCAATCTGTTGAGAACCTTGACCAGGAAAAACAAAGGCGACTTTTGACATACTTCTCTACCATTAACTGTAATTTGCAGGCGATTATGACGAGATTGGTTGTTTTTAAAAGGCGAACCCTGTTAAAACATTTATGAATTCTAGGCATCGACCAAACCGAATTCAGCATCGAAACAGACGCTAATTTAGCGAACTTTGTCGAGTTCTTCCCATATTCGCTCAGCCGATTGGCTTTCTATTGCATCAACAGCACGATTCAGAGCCGCGGTAAGTGCTCTTCGTCGAGCATTGCCATGGCTTTTTATGACAATTAAATCCGACCCTGCGACCAATGCTCCGTTTGCATTGTCTGGATGAAGTTGTGAAACGACGCTTTTTAATCGATATTTTAAAACCAATCCAAGCAATTTATGCCAAATAGAGGCGGTAAATTGATCCGAAACGGAACTGAGGGTGAGCTTTAATGCGCCTTCCGCTGACTTAATGGCGGTATTACCGGTAAAGCCATCCGTAGCAACAATGTGGGTTCGCCCGCAATAAAGATCATTCGCTTCAATAAAGCCTTGAAAATCTATTCCCTCCCATTGAGACAATACCTGGTAGGCGGTACGCAATTCGAGAGGCCCTTTAAAGGCTTCAGTCCCTAGGTTTAACAGGCTGACTTTAGGTGTTGAGTAACGGCTACGCATCAATCCAATGCCAACAGCGGCATAGGCCACCAGTTGGTCGGAGGTTGCCGAGAAAGAAGCACCTAAATCGAGCATCACGGTTTCAGAAGATGTCGTAGGTAACCAAGAAGCGAGTACTGGGCGATTCAATTGACTGTGCAGCTGACCATATTTTGTAGATAAAGCGAGTAATACGCCCGTATGCTCGGCCGATACAATCGCATCGACATCTTTATTAGACAGCGCTTTATAAGCTATTTCTATGGAGCTGGTGCCCGATTTTCTTAACAGCTTAGAGGGTGTAGCTCGCTCGATATCGGATAATTCATCGGTGTCTATCCACTCAACATTCGCTAGGCTTTCAGAAACATACGCACGATAACTTTGGGCATTGCCAAATAAATAGCCGAAATGCTGGGGGTTAGAACGAAAGAAGTCTAAACAAGAAGGGATTACAACGAAGGGGCCAAAGTCCCCTCCGTGTATATCGACGGCAAGTTTTGCCATCTCAAGAATTAGTCGTCGCTACCTGCAACAACTTTACGGCCTTTGTAAAAGCCATCAGGAGATACGTGATGACGACGATGAGTTTCGCCAGTCGTAGCATCTACTGTTAATTCTGGTGCTGTTAACGCATCGTGTGAGCGACGCATTCCGCGACGTGAACGAGTCACTTTACTTTTTTGAACTGCCATGGCCCAAAGCCTCCTAATTGATATTTTTTTGAAGATTTACTTCAAATCTTTTAATACATCGAATGGGTTGGGTGTTTTCTCAGTTTCCTGTTCTTCACCAACCTCTCCAAATTGGGTTTCAATCCGGCATTCACCTGCTGGATGCTTTGCGTGAATCGGCAAGCACAATAATAGCTCTTCCTCGATCACATCCGCTACATCCATGGCTTCATCTGGTAGCAATAAAAGTGCATCCAAATGTGCCGGCAATCCCTTAGACATTTCTTCGTTATAGACCAAAGCAAGCTGAAACTCACCTGATAACTTATAACCAAATGCATTAAGGCATCGTTGGCATTGCACTTTCGCAACGCCGTTTACCTGCCCTGCTATCACGCGTCTGTTAGATTCATCTCTGAAAAATCGCAATGTAGCGTGCGCTTCAGAGGGTTCTCCAGCAGTAGCATCTGCAAGGCGTTCCAACCGGCTGCCACTTATCACTCCTTCCAGGTTAGTCTCTCTATCGGCTAACTGATAAGGGTTTACATGTTCCGGTAACTCGAAATTTGACATAGGCGCGGTATGATACGTATGAGTTAGAGTAAGTCAAAGCCTTTTTCACAAAAAACCGCTCAAAAACAAGGTTTTACGCCACTAATGCTAAATAAAAGGATCATAAAACATTGAACCCCTTAATTTTCGCCAGCACATCAACGTATAAACAGCAGCAATTATCGACATTAGGCCTTAAATATCAAGCCGTTAACTCACAGATTGAAGAATTTCATGACCCGGCTTTAAAGCCCAGTACGCTTGCCTTAGCGTTAGCTCAACAAAAAGCAGAGAGCGTAATGGATCATTTTTCACAATGCTGGGTGCTTGGTTCAGACCAGGTAGCCGTTTCGCCAGACAACACACTGTTAACGAAACCTAACACCGCTGAAAACGCCATTAAGCAGCTTTCTATGTGCAGCGGCAAAACTGCAACCTTCTACAGCGCTATTTGCTTAATCAATGGAACTAAGAGCTACAACAGTTGCATAACAACAACGGTTAGCTTCAGGAAGCTTACTCAGTCCGAAATAGAACGATATATAGCAAAAGACCAGCCGTTAAATTGCGCAGGCAGCTTCAAAGCAGAATCTTTGGGCATTAGCTTGTTTGAAAAAGTCATCTCGGAAGACCCCAGCGCTTTAATCGGACTGCCCTTAATAGCAACCTGTAATATGTTGCGAAAAGCCGGTTTCAGCCTGCCTTAAAAACACAGTTACAGGCGGGCTGATTTAACCAGCCTGCCTGTCTGGCCCTTTAGCGAAGCGAAAACCCTTGCTCTGAAGATAAACTTAACAAGGCTTTAGCAATGCTGACCCCTAGTGAATCGGCAAATGACTGTAGCGGTGAAGGCCGATAAGTATAATCAACGATTTGCTCATAACCTAGCTCGCGCGCAAGCTCTGACGTTGACTTCAAACCATCAACTAAACCCATTTCAAGCGCTTGTCGTCCGGTCCAGAATAACCCTGAAAAAGTCTTTTCCGTCGGTTTCAGGCGGTCTCCTCGGCCTGCTTTCACATCATCTATAAATTGCTGATGAACATCATTCAACAGTGTTTCAAAGAGGGCTTTTTCTTCTTCTTTTAATTCCACAAATGGGTCTAAAAAGGCTTTATGCTCGCCAGAAGTGAACTGCCGACGTTCCACACCAACTTTATCGAGTAATTCTTGAAACCCAAACTGTGCCGATGTAACACCTATAGAGCCCACAATACTGGCTCCGTTTGCATAAATGTTTTCGGTCGCCGCGGCAATATAATAGGCACCACTCGCGCCCGAGTCTGATATGACTGAATGAATAGGCACTTCGGGGTGCAGAACTCTTAACCGTATAATTTCATTGTAAATGTATGAAGATTGCACTGGGCTACCACCGGGGCTATTTATTCGTAAAATAACCACTTTAGTATCTTCGTTTTTAAGCGCAGCTCGCAAACTACTCACGACAGCATCTGCGCCAGCTGGCTTGCCGTCGGCAATGACACCCTGTACATCAATGACCGCCGTATGGCCACCGGTAGCAGTCGCTTCTTTGCGCGCATTGCTGGCATCTAGAAATAGAAACAGTAAGCCAAATAAATAGACGAACGTAAGAATCTTAAAAAATATGCCCCAACGACGGCTTCGTTTTAATTCGTCCGTATTTGCCATAACAACACGTTCGATTAGCTTCCATTCCTTTGCGGAAGGCTCTTTTGAACTGGGTGTTGAATCTTTACTTTGACCAATGCCTAACATAATCAACCTCTATTTAACTCAATGATGCTAATAGTGCCTTAAGCTTTGGCTCTAAGTCAGCAATAAAAGCCATTTCTTTACGCTCTATAGGGTGCGGAATCGTTAACCGAGCCGCGTGTAGAAAAAGCCGTTTCAGCCCTATTTTTTTAGCAATTAGCTCACTTTGCGAATCTTGATATTTATCATCCCCAAGAATTGGACATCCGGCTTCCACACAATGGACACGAATTTGATGTGTACGCCCCGTCACCGGTTGCGCCTCTATCCAAGCACAGTCTTCAAATTGCTTGAGCAGTCTAAATTTTGTTAGAGAGGGCTTTCCATCGGGGTGCACGGACACTCTCCGCTCACCCGATTGGCTTTCATCGTGGCGTAACAAGGGGGCGTCAATTTTTTTCACCGACTCAGGCCACTGGCCTTTCACTAAGCACCAATAGGTTTTTTGAACGTCTCTTTTTAAACGAAACTCATCTTGCATCAACGTTAATGCTTTTCTTTTTTTTGCCACCAAAACAATGCCCGAGGTATCGCGGTCTAATCGATGCACTAACTCTAAAAACTTATCCTCTGTTCTATCAGCTCTCAATGCTTCTATAAGGCCAAGTTTTAACCCGGAGCCCCCGTGTACAGCCAGCCCACTGGGTTTATTTACAGCCATCATTACGTCATCTTCGTAAACGACTGATTTTTCGAGTGCTGACCTTAACCCCTGGCTAGGCTGTGCAATTTCTACGACTTTTTCTGAATCTGATACAGGCGGTATTCGCACAGAATCGCCTGTACAAAGTTTTGTTTCTGGCTTAGCTCGTTTTTTATTAATTCGCACCTCTCCCTTACGGATAATGCGATAAATTCGGCTTTTAGGGACATTATTCAAATAATACATCAAGAAGTTATCTAACCGCTGACCTGAGCGATCTTCTTCAACTTCTATAAAACGAACTCCAGACACGTAGCAACCTTATAAACAACAGTGTAAAAACATGATGATAACAGGTTATACAAGATTGAAGCAGCGGGTATTTACTGCTATATTCAACTTGCTTGGTATATTTAGGCTACCGTCCAGCGATGACACAGGCGGATAGGCTATATGCCCAACACTTAATTAATTGGTTGGGCAGCAAGAACAGAATGTACAGTTTTAATATTTTTGCGCCACCGGAAGCACGCTTTCCATTACAAAGGCGAGAAAGCGACTAAAGAGAGCCGGTATCTCCGTAAGACTCTGTCCAAGGGCGAAAATATTTTAAGGTTAAATATCGTTAGCTTACGCACCATAAGTGCGAAGTTTTTAGTATTAATCGATTTCTATCGGTGTTAGCCGGCTGAGGCACCTGTCTTGTTGCTCTGAAACTTACGAATAGAGTAATAATCCTCAATGAAGAGAATGTTAATAAACGCAACACAAGCCGAAGAGCTGCGTGTTGCCCTTGTAGATGGTCAAAAACTATACGATTTAGATATTGAAACTGGCTTTAGAGAACAAAAGAAAGCCAACATTTACAAAGGAAGAATCACCCGAATAGAACCCAGTTTAGAAGCCGCATTTGTTGAATTCGGCGCCGACCGACACGGTTTCCTCCCCCTTAAAGAAATTGCCCGCGAATATTTTATCGATCCCTCCATGTCTTCTCGCTCAAGCATTAAAGAGTTAGTAAAAGAAGGCACTGAAGTTATTGTTCAGGTAGATAAAGAAGAACGTGGCAATAAAGGTGCGGCACTCACTACAATGATCAGCTTAGCCGGTCGTTACCTTGTTTTAATGCCGAACAATGCACGCGCTGGCGGAATATCTCGTCGAATTGAAGGCGACGAACGTGCTCAGATTCGCGATGCGCTTCAAGGCGTTAATGTTCCAAACGGCATGGGCATGATTGTTCGTACGGCAGGTATTGGTCGTACCACTCAAGAATTGCAATGGGATTTAGACTACCTCATTCAATTATGGGCTTCTATCAAAGAAGCTTCTGAAACTCGCCCTGCTCCATTCTTGATCTTACAAGAGAGCAACGTAATTCTGCGCGCCATTCGCGATTACTTGCGCCAAGATATCGATGCCGTAATGATCGATACCAAAGAAGCTTATAACTACGCGTTAGACTTTGTACAAAAGGTAATGCCTGGTTATCAGAACAAAATCAAATTGTATGATGATTCTGTTCCGCTTTTTAACCGTTACCAAATTGAATCTCAAATTGAAACGGCCTTCCAGCGTGAAGTGAAGCTTCCAAGCGGCGGCTCAATTGTTATTGATCCAACAGAAGCACTGGTTTCTATTGATATTAACTCTAGCCGAGCAACTAAAGGCAGTGATATCGAAGATACTGCTTTCAACACCAACATGGAAGCCGCAGAAGAAATTGCACGTCAACTTCGATTGCGCGACATGGGCGGCTTAGTAGTTATCGACTTTATCGATATGCACCAAGCAAAGCATCAGCGTGAAATTGAAAACAAGATTAAAGAATCAACCAACACAGACAGAGCGCGTGTACAAATTGGACGTTTGTCAAAATTTGGCTTACTTGAAATGTCTCGTCAGCGTTTGCGCCCTTCTTTAGGCGAAACCAGTGGCATTGTCTGCCCTCGCTGTAATGGCCATGGCACAATTCGTGATGTTAAATCTCTATCTTTGGCTATTTTACGTTTAATCGAAGAAGAGTCACTTAAAGAACGTACAGCCCAAATCCGAACAATTGTTCCACTTGCCGTGGCTACCTTCTTATTAAATGAAAAACGCGATGCTATCTCAGAGATAGAAAAGCGTAATAAAGTTCATGTGTTGGTTGTTCCGAATCCTCAAATGGAAACACCTCACTATGAAGTGATTCGCATGCGAGATGATGATGAATCTTTGGTTTCAGGTGAAGCAAGTTTTGCCATTAAATTTGAATCTACACCTTTAGAAACTGAAACGGTATTAGAAGTTCAACCTAAGGTTGAAGAAGCAGCAATCAGTGCGTTAACGCCCACTCATGCTCCTGTACCAGAAGCGGCACCCGTTGCTAAAGCAGCGCCTGCAAAACCGGTGAAAAAAGCAACAGCGAAAGGACCTGGTTTATTCGCAAAAATAGCTGCAGCGATCAGCGGTATTTTCAGCAGCGATGAAGAAGAAGCTCCGGTCAAAAAACCTGCTTCAACTCCCAACAAGCGCACTCATTCGGATCGCCCACAAAATCGAAACCGAAACAATAACCGCGGTAGAAACAATAACAACCGCAACAACGATAAGCGCCAAAACAATCGTAACAAGCCTGAAGCGAAAGAGAAGCCTGCTGTCACTTCTGAAGCGCCAAGTAATGTTACGATTAAGCCAGCAGCCGATAAAGCTCCTGCACCTCGTAAAAACACGAAACGCCGCCCAAGTCGTGATACTTCTACAGGACGCGTTACAAGCGATGAAATCGGCGCAAACCGTAAATCTCGTGGCGACAGTAAAAATGCAAGCAAGCGTGTTAAGCCAGCTAAGCCGGAAGGCATTGTGAATGACATAGATTTCGAAATGCTGGGTAAAGCTCCTGCAGCCGTGGCTAAAGCCGAAGCAAAGGCAAAAGCAGAGGCAAGTAAAGATGTGGTTGTAGAACCAAAAGAAACCGTTTTAGAAACCACAGAAAACCTTACTCCGGCCACTACCAATGTTAAAGTAGAAGAGGCAACTGAGGTTGCAATTAAAGCTGAAGCGGTTGAAGCCCCAAAAGCGGTTGAAGTTGAAAAAGCAGTTGAAGCAACGCCTACTGTCGAAGCCGTGAGTGCGGTAACTTTAGCCGATTCACCTGAACCTAAGGTTGCACATGAACCTATTGCAGAAACTCCTACTGAGCAAACAGAAGATCCAGCTGCAGAAGAAGTAAAGCAAGAAGCATCAATAGCGATTGAGACTGACGAGAAAGCACCTAAACAACGTGCAGCCAACGATCCTCGTGAAGTTAAGCGTCGTAAGATGGAAGAAGAAAAAGCCGGTGAGTAAAATTACCTGCCAATAAAAAAACCGGCCTAGGCCGGTTTTTTTTTGCTTTGATTTTAGTCTAAATAGTTATCGTAACGCCCAGATTGTCTAAAACTTGCCAGGGCTTCATTAAATTTTTCTAGTAAGACTAAGCTATTAGGGTCACTCTTCGGAAACAACACAAAACTTTGATTTTCAAGAATTGGCTTAGTATGAAAAACCAGCTCATTTTTTAAATCAGGCGCAAAATTATTTAACGTATATTTTGCCACGCTTATTTCTTCGGCATAAACATCTGTCCGCCCTGCCGCCAACATCCTTAAATTTTGCTCTACCGTTGGCAAACGGATTTGTTTAAAAACACCCTGTTCCAAGGCTGCGTCGAATTCGGCGCCATAACTGTACCCTAGACCACCGCCTATTAGCTTCCCTTGCAGGTCTTCCATAGTAGTCCAATCAAATGAATCATTTTTACGATAGATAAATACAAACCTTTCATTTAATACAGGGTCACTGTAGTAAAAGTCTTCAGCGCGTTCTGCTTTAAACATCCATACAGCTGTCGCGGCATAATCGCCTTTTGCGGTAACCTGATAAGCTCTAATCCAGGGTAAAAAGTTGAATTCCACTTGATACCCAGCTTCAATAAAAACGTCTGCTAGTAAATTGGCAATTAGGCCCTGGTTAGGTAAGTTTTCACCCAGGAATGGAGGCCACTCGCCAACGCTTAACTCTAAAATAGGCAAGCTGCCTTGGTTAGTTTGGGTCTCTGAAGTTGCAATGGGTACCGCTAAAAGCCCTGTCGCCATTATAAATGCCAAAGACCGAATGTAATTTCTCATGCCAGCCTCCTTATAAACTTAGGTTTCAACGTTAGCTGCCCTTAGACTTTAACTCTTAAAGAGCATAGTTGAAAATTGAGGTTCAACCCCCTTTTTGGTCGGATTGAAGCTTAAAGATCTCCTGCAATATAGTTGAGCAGTTCAACCACCTGTTGCGGACTCGTCGCCCAAGCATGAGCCGCTGCATCTACTTCTTTTAGTGGGTGAATAATGTCTTCACTGTGCAAAGTTATATAAGATGTTCCTAATGCAGCGCAATATCCGGCATCAAATGCCGCATTCCACTGTTTATATTTATCTCCGAAACGAATAATTGCAATATCACATTGTTCGATAAGGTTCTTAGTTCGCATAGCATTAACTTTGGCTGATTTATGATCGCGCCAAAATCCATTATTCTCTTTGCCCAGTACATCTCCAGCGGCATCGCTAGCCTCATGGTCTGTTATAGCTGAAGTAAATTTGAAAGCACCTTCGCCACAGCCATCAATAATTTGTTCTCGCCAATCCGTATGGATTTCACCTGAAAGATACACATTTAGCATACTAATTTTCCTTATATTGAAGTAGGAGTAAGTTTGAAAACACCCGCATTGTCTAGCAAATGTATTTTAGATTGAACAGGATAACAATTACGATTTATGAATTTAACGAGTTCAGGGCTGGGCTCACAAAATAAAATATCCAACGCTAAACGATCATGCCCATACAACCCTCGATGAATCATATTTGCATCAAAAGCTAGCAAATCACCTTTTTGCAAAGGTACTGCAACACCATTAGGCAAGTCTTCATGGTGTTTACGGCCATTTTTTTCTAACCTTACATTAAGCTCTTCCTCGTTATCCCACTGGTGATGGCTACCAGGAATAAACTCTAAACCATGCTCATTAAGCAAAGGAATACGAAAATGAACAACCTTAGGTCCATTTAAAGCCTTTTTTTGTTCAGATTCTGATAAATGATACTGTGGATCTCTGTGCCAGTAGTTATTCTGATCTTTATTAAAAGGATCAAAAAACAGCTGAGTGTTCATAAAAACTGCGTCCTGCCCCACATATTTTTTAACACAATCGACTAATTTGTGACTACTGATAAAATTAAATAAAGCCCACCTTTTGTCTTCTGACAAAGATCCTTCAAGCGTTAGCCCAGCCGAATTGACAGCCCTCTTTTGGTACCAAATCTTATTGTCTAAAAGCCACTGCTGATGAAAGCGTTGAGCAATGGTAGTTAAAACATCGAGCTCGCTTGCATCATAATAATTACGGAAAACGGTAAAACCGTTTTCGCTAAAATCATTCATGTGGGCTGTCGTGAAGAGGTTGATACACACCTAAATTACTGCCACCCGGCAGTGTAATATGTACAAGCAGCCCCCAAGGTTCATCTTGGATATCGGTACAAGGTATTTTATTTACCGACATTGATTCTATAAATGAATGTATATCATCACTCGTTAGGTAAAATTCTTGCTTACTGCTGCCCTGAATAGGATGAAAGGCTAATTCAGAAGGCGGTAATTTAAAGATCAACCATCCACCCCCTACATCGACATGAGGGAACTTTAATACATCTCGAAAGAAGTTTCGATCTGCATCGGCATCGTTGCTGTAAATGATAGAATGAGCGCCAGATATCATATAACCACCGCAATTTTAATTATTGTTAGGCCGTTTAGCTTACTAAATACTGCCTTCCTTCTCAATGACCAGTATTCGGGCTTCACCCTGAGGGTGAGCAACATGCTCTGTACCAATTTTGGCATAAAAAATATCGCCTGAATTTAGTATTACAGACTGCTCTAAACCATTAGCCCTGTATTTCATTTCTACAGCACCATCTAGTACAACAAACACTTCTTCACCGTCATTGATGTGCCATTTATAGGGTTCGTCTGTCCAATGAAGGCGAGTAGTAATGCCATTCATATTACAAATATCAAGCGAGCCCCAGGCTTTTTGCGATTTAAACTCTCTTGACCTTATGACTTTCAATATCGTCACCCTACTCTAAATTTTGAAATATTTAATTTTCAAGATCAAAGTTAAATCCAATAAACTTTTCAATTTCTGTTGGCTTTAGCGATGAATACAATGCATTAGCCGCCTTATTATCCGTTTCTGTTCCTAACCATGCTTCCGTGCAATTATGCGCTTTCGCTATGGTCAGGAGTGATTTCATCATGTGCTTGCCTACGCCTAGCTTTCTATAATTAACACAAATATCCACTTCATCAATATAGAGCCATTGCTCTTTACCGTAAGGCTTTATTTCAATACGAGCCGAGGCTATGCCAGCAATTTGCCCTTTTAAATAGCAGGCTAAGAATACAGTATCTTGGCGTGATAAATAGGCCGTTAAGCTTTCAACATCGAACACTGCAATATCATTTGCATTATCCCACTTCGCATTATTTATTAAGGAAACTAAACTACTAAGGTCATCATGAAGCTCTATTTCTTTAACCTGCATCCTGCCCCCTTATCTATAACATTAACGGCGCTCGAACGTAACCATGTTAAGAATCTCTGGTATATCTATAAATACTGTAGCTATAGTTATATAGGAAAGCCTCATCAAAAACGATGGATTGTAAAGAATCCTGAAGAACAGACTCTACTTCTTCATAGCTTGACCCCTGATGAACTGCGGCTTCTATATTAGACTGGGTCATTAAGTACTTGATGAGTGCTGCTTTATCGAAGCTAAGCGGAATTGTTCCCTTTGAACTGTCTAGCCTTTCAAGGTTAGAAACCCCCTCAAAATTTGCCGTTTGGCTGTTTCTCGGTGGTGTCGGAAATAAAGTTAAGTAAGTATCGAAAAACCAATCGTTAAATTCTTTTGAGTGAACACTGCCGCCAAATGAAAAATTGTATATTAGCCAAATTGACGTATCACTAGAAGCTTGTTTATATGCTTGCACGGCCTGTTCAAAGTCGAACCAATGAAACGCCATGCAAGTGGTAATTAAATCAAATTGCCCGAGTGTATGAGCCACTTTGTAACCCAACTGGTTTACTTCTAAACCTTTAGCGCGTGCTTTAGTAAGCATAACTTCGCTTAAATCAATACCTTGCACTGAATTAGATATATCAAATAACGGAATAGTCGAATCACCTGTTCCGCAAGCAATATCTATGGCTGTATTGAAGCGTTTAGTAATACCAGCATTTTTAAGCTAATGCTTAATCACACCATGCACTTTCGGCCGGTATTGTTCGTAACGATTCGATGCTTCTTCTAAAGAAAAATATGTCAAATAACGTCCTTTATGCAGTATTTAAAAAATAACTATGCCAATTAAATCAAGTTGCCTTAGAACTTAAATGAGCTCTACCTTTATGTAATTCAACATATTCATTGAGCAACTGTTGCGATTCTTCCTTACAAATACCGGTCACTACATTCAGTCGTTCATCATAATATCGATTTTGTTTAAGTAGAGCGATAGAGCCTACAAAATTATCGTCGGCGGCATACACCAATTGACCAATACTGGCACTCACAAATGCACCTGCACACATACTGCAAGGCTCTAAAGTTGAATACAAGGTAGCTTGCCTTTTATTTTTAAACAGTAATTTTTCACAACTGCGTATAGCTGTAAGCTCCGCATGAAGTAAATCAGATTGGTTGGTGTCTACTAAATTATGGGCTCTAGCAATGACTTCTCCATTGAGTACAATGCAGCACCCAATTGGTAAATTCCCCAGCTCGAATGCCTTTTTGGCCTCTTCTAACGCAATTTTCATATATTGTTCGTGCATCTATTCTCCATAGATAGGTAAAAATTAAATGTCCACATTATCATTATAAAACCAAATTACTTAAACCTATTTTAATAAATTCAGGTCTAATTCTTTCTGTTTTTTCTTTGACAGGCCCAAACCCACAATACGATAAGACTCGGAAATATAATACTCAAGATTATCTCGCTCATCTGGCGTATATTGAAACAATTGAATCCACTTCATACCACGTGAAGCCAAATAAGGTGCCGGCCGATAACATTCGTGGTCGCTTAGAAAATAGAAGTCTTGCTCTGAAGTTTTAAAGGTAAATGCAGGTTTACTATCGTTATTTTCCCAGCCGCCTATTGCGAATACCTTACCACCTACTTTCCAAACATGAGAGCCACCCCACTGCACAACATGGGTTGTAGCCTTAAATGAACCGCAAAAATGATTAAACTCTTCGTAAGTCATAGGCGTTTTACTGTTTACGATTAAATTTAAATTGCGCTAACCCTTGAAAGTTTGGCAGCGAAGCTTCTTTGCGAACAGTCCAGAGTTCATAGGTTGGTTGAAACAGATTTATCTCGTCAAAAGAACCTAAATTTAATTCAATTTCAGAACCACTTACTGAATATACCGATGATCCGCACTTAGGGCAAAAGTGCCTACCATTATATTGTTGAACTAAACCTTGAACATTAACCTGACTTTCTGAATAAATAGCCGATGAATGAAACAAGGCTCCATGATGTTTTCTGCAGTCAAAACAGTGGCAAATACCTACCCGAAGAGGTTCTCCGAAAGCAGTGAAAGTCACTTCGCTACATAAACAACTTCCTTTGTATTCTTTCATAAATAAGCTCTAATTTTTATATCTTGATTGCTGACTAAACATCACTTTAGCCGTTCTAATTTCCCTTTACGCTTCACTATATTCTTGTAGTCCCATTGTATATCACGAGACTGAGATAACCAGTTTTGTAGTAATTTTGTATTTATCTGATTCAATGATGTATAGCGAACCTCACCCGCCTGAAAGCTCCCAGTTTTAGTTAAACTATCGCCTTTAAAAGATTGTCCACTCCAAAACATAAGACGGATACAGTGTTTCAAATTGCCGTAGCCGACGATAGGGTTACCGTCTAAAAACCAGACTGGATGAGCATGCCAAATCTTGTTTTCCGCCTCAGGGAGACCTTTGTTAATTTCATTCGCAAGCAAGACACAAATATCTTTATTAATCTCTTCTTGTGAATCATTATATGCTTTGGTATCTGGATTCACTTGGGCGCCCCTTATTTGTTTTTCTGCATTCTACAGCCACTTATACATAACCAGAGCATCGATGTATCCTTTTAAAGGGTGATTTGCTTTAGGCAAACGGCCCACTGCTCCAAACCCTAACTTGGTCCAATGGTGCAAGGCAGGTTCATTACTGGATGCTACAAAATTAAACTGCATAGCTTTGTAGCCTAAACTTAATGCCACTGCCTGAGAATGTTCACATAACTTTGCAGCGACCCCCTTCCCTCTAGCCAATTCAGAAACCATATAACCACAATTACATACATGGCTGCCAGGACCGGCCTGATTAGTTTTTAAGTAATACGTGCCATGTATTTGGTTATTTTCTTCAATAAAAAAGGTTTTTACGGGGGTATCCAGCCATATTTGTTGAGCTTGACACTTCGAAAGATCACTATCGAACTCATAAGTATCACCACGTGATACGACCTGATGGAATATAGGCCAAAGTGCATCCCAATCACTATTTGTGGCTTCTCTTATAACCATTTAAGGGTTTTCGCTGCCAATGTAGGTGCTTATCCACCATGTATTCCCGCCTAGGTCTTTAAATGCGGCTTGTCTCTCTTGATATGGTTTGTCTTCTGGCTCAGCGATAGGTTTTGCACCAAACTTAATCGCTGTTTGATAAGTAGCATTAACATCTGGAACATAAATATATAAAGAATTAAGCCACCCGTTCGTTCCTTCAGGTAACTTACCTGCTTCGATGACAAGCACCGATCCATCAATATTAAGCTCAACATGGCAACTTTCGGAACCAAAAACATGTCGCTCTAATTCTGTTGCATTAAATACTTTGGTTATAAATTCAATTAACGAAAGTGGTCTATGAATATAAGGTCTAAGGTTGCCAATGCCATGGCGAATGTGATTTGCCATTTGAAAATCTCCTCGTATTTATAGTCACACCATAGGCTGTTTTAGCAGCGCTCGCAATCGAACAGGAAGCATGAAATAGGCCAAAAAATATGGCGTTTAAGATGATTTCAACAAATGACTCTTAATGAATCGGATAGCGCCTTTAAAAACTGGATGCCAGTTATCATCTAGATCGCTGTTTAATGGTAGCCAAAAAAACCGAAAGTTGTGACCATTATCATCGAGACAGAAGTGTACAAAAGTATCGCTGGGTTCTTTTTGCAGTTTCATAAAGCAAAAGCCCCATATTTGGCCTTCTAAGTTAGAAGCCCAAGTACCTAAATAAGATTCAACCACGCCATTGAGACCGGACTCTTCGAATAGCTCTCTATTACAGGCAGATTCTAAGGATTCATTCTTCTCAATAGTGCCTTTTACCAATTGATTGCCTGCCAATGGATGTTCGAAGGCGAGCAATTCAAAGGCACCATCTCTTTTTCTTACGACAATGGGGCAAGCTTTATGAATAGTCATTGTTCATGTTTCCGAAAACATAGATTGTAGACACCGTTAATGTTTCGAACTTTCAAGCGTGCCCTTTCAATATTAAAAACATCCGTCACTTTCAACTATTGCTCAACGAGTTTGGCAAGTTTTGCCTCTAATTTTACTATCCTTCTCTCTTGAAAGCTGAGAGCGCCAATTAACACTATAAATAGCATAAAGGCAGAATACATGGGCGTTCCTTGTGCTTGGCTAACGAAATATCCTAAAGATAAAGTGAGGGCAACTGCAACGAAAATATTTTCAATTTTTTTCATTATTATTCCTTTAATGAATTTATTCGAAATAAAAGGCTATTAATTGTATTTATACACAAATTACCAAGCCTATAGGATAGTTTGGTAGTCATAATTTTGACTCTTCAGAGTACTTTAAATTTTAGTTACTACATTCAGTAATGTCTTTACTTTCTGAATTGACGGAGTTGGATATGGTTACCATCACGATCAGCGATGTTTGACACTTTAAATATTGGATTACTCCACTCACCCTCGAATGATTGGCCACCTAATTTAACAGCTTCTTCTCTCGACATGGCCATATCTTCTACCGTAAGGAAAAGCTTCATAGGACTGAACGCTTTGGTCGGCATATCGAATGGTGGAACATGAATGATTAAATTGAGACCATTCGTTTCCAAACTAATAAAATCATTGGTCTTACGAACAACTCGCATCCCGAAAAGTTTTTCATAAAACTCTGATAAGCGGCTCAAATCGCCAGAGTAGATAAGAACACCATTTTGCGCTGGCCCTGACATGTGCTTTTCCTTGCCGTGTGCTGTGGTTTGAAATAATGCAGATAAAACAAATAAAACAAAAGCAAAATAACTAAACTTGTTGCGCATAGATGCCTCCAAGCACATAACGCTTGCAGCAGTTACGCGTTCTTTTACGCGTCTTAATTGCCTTGTTATGTAACTATTAAATGAGTTATCCCCACCTAACTAAACCTATAATTGCAGAAGTTGCATAGAAAAACTGCAATGCAAAAAATGCCCATCGCTTATCAATAAACCCCCAAGCTGCAAATAGAATTGCTGATATTAATAGCAAGCTAAAACCTAAAATTTCATTACCTGTATTAGAAGCGATAAGGAGTGCGTATATCATTGCTAATAGAGAGCCTGAAACTTCAAAAAATGTAATTAACTTTTGTTTCTTTTCATTAGAATCCAAATTTGACTCCTTTAAGCAAACTCTAGAGTTACATAACGCCCATATTTGCGGCTGGTTTGAAGCGCAGCGGAAAACTAGTCCGACAACATGTGTTTGTTATGCATTGTTGTAATCTCTCGCTTTACTTTCTAATTGACTTTATTTCTTTGAATTTCTTTCAATAGCTGCTTCTAGTGCTTCCTGAATTCGCTTTTCCCTCGTGGCGGGCTTTGCAGCCTCACCTATCCTTCGGATTAAAAAGTTTCTTTTTCCAGGTGGGAGATCTACGAATCCATCTATCATGCCACTTTTTTCAAGTGAAGCTAGTAAATCATCTGGTATATCTACGTCTTCTGGATCAATTACAACGAAATCAAGTTTAATATTGTCGCCCATTTTAGTATTCGTGAGCTTACGTATCTTTGATTTAATACGAATATAATGCTTTCCACCGCCAACAGGAAATAGGCTTACTTGAAATGGCTCTGAATTATTAACACTAGCACGAACCAATACAGGTCCTTTAGTTCCAAGTGATTTGGTTACGCTTGAAGGTACGCTAACAGCACAGTAATCCATACCCTCAGCCCAATTCTCTAATATTGCATTAAATTCAAACTGCTTTCCGATTAAAGATCTATCTATCATAGATTGTTCTCAGTTTTGCATAACGCTCCTAGGTTGCGGCGAACGGTAGTGAGTCCGTTGCCCGCCGCAGAGCGGTTTTGACGGGCAAGAACAACCTTGGTTTGTTATGAGTAAACCATAGGATCAAATTTTTCCATAAATATTTCAGGGCGCGCCAACTCGGTGTAACCGAATTTGGCATAAAGCTCTTGTTTATCTGATGTAGCTAAAGTGATTCGTCTTAGACCTTGAAGCTCAGGGTGATTACTAACTGCATCTAGGATGACTCTTGATATTCCTTTGCCTCGCAGTTCCTCGACTACAAATACGTCCACCAAATTTCCAAAAGTTGCATAGTCTGTAACCATACGTGCGAATCCGACTTGTCGTGTACCAATATAGGCACCGAAGCACAAGCTATGCTCTATAGCCTTTTCTACTACAGACCTCGGAATTCCCTTACACCAGCGTGCTTGATTGTGGAGAAAATTAAATATCATCTCAGTATCTAGCTCACTCTTCTCCGTAGAGATTCGTATGTCTTCCATTTTTTGACTACTCATAACGCTTCAAACAGTTGTTTGATCTTCCCCCGATAAAATGGACACCTCGGGATTCACGCTGCCATTTGTTCATAATTAATTGGCGACATATACCCAATACTTGAGTGTAACCTCACCGTGTT
>NZ_JAHKPH010000017.1 GCF_018860385.1 Reinekea forsetii
CACCACTCTCAAGTAGGAGTGTGCAAAGCAAAGCGAAGCCGCGAGTGTTTTGACTTTACACGCAGCCCGAAGCCCGCAGCCTAAAACACATCACCAAAGCAAAGCCGCGATGGTTTAAATGTTTTGACCTTACTTGCAGCTTGCAGCTAATAACTTGCAGCTTAAAAAAATCCCTAAACCCCAACCCTAAACACTCGACAATTCGCAATATCTTGCTTACAAGTAAGCAGCAGTAACTCTCTAAAAAGTCGCTGAATCTCGTGTTTTTGCTGCTCGCTTGGCTCGGACTCAGATTGGTAACTCCAATTCATACAAACACGTTTTGTCTGAGCATCAATAACTTGCAGCTGAGGTACGCCATTTTCTAACCAGGCATTGATGTGATAGCTCATAGGTGTTCCTTTAATTATTATTCCTCGAATTCAAATGATAGTCATTCTCATTTAGGAGTCAAGTAGATTGTTCCTTTCGTAATCACCGATAATGAGCTTGTACTGCCACACATTTTAAAATAACGTGGTGTAATCAAGGTGTGTTTAGTGTGAACATAATTGCGATGGATTGTTTTGGAGTTTAAATGACTAAAGAAGGTTTACTTGAATGTGCACTCTATAGCAGTGCTAGTATTCACCAGCCACATGCACTTAAGGCGTTTTTGGCGGCTAGTTTCCTTCAAACGGCATTTGAGCAAAACGATGCAATTTGGTCTCAAGTTAGTAAATTAATCTCTAAGAGTGAGTTAACCGTTACAGGGGAGTTCTCAGTTCAAGTCGATGTGCCAAAGTTTTCACAAGTGCGTATTGCACGAATATTACAAGGCGGAATTTACCCTGCGGCTTATCAAGCAATGTGGCAGTGGCATGAGCAAAAGGGCTTTGAGAGTATTTTCGAATTTTATGCTGATCTTGCTTCAAAGCAAAGCGATACCTTGTCACATAACATAACTATTCTGCTTGCGTTTAAATGTATGTACCCTCTGTTAAAATCGGGTCAAATTCCAGTCTTTTTAAATAGAATGACTGAGTTCGTCACTTCAACTTTTTACGATAACAATAGCCTTCCGATCAGTGAGAATTCAAAAGAGATTAGTCTATCAACTTTGCTAGATGCCTGTTTAAAGCAGCCTCATTTTTTTGGTCATAATCTAATATCATTAGCTTGGTTAATCCGGAGCAAAGAAATATTTACGCCAACACAGTTGACGCAGATGTATCTGCATTTATACAACCAAGCAACATTGCCTCTAGTAGACCCTGAAGATAATTTAGACGAAAGCATTCTTAAAAGCCTTGAAAGCAGTTCAGCAACCTTCAAGAAAAATGTTAATGCGTTAGTTTTTGATGAATGCATTAACCTTCATCAGGTAACCTTAGCCGATGCTCTGGTATTGCTAGACAAGGAATTCCCAAGTCATTCGAAAGAAATAAATAAAATTGCAAAGTATTTCGTGCTTTGGCTAAAAAACTAACCAAGTAAAGTAGGAGCGCTCGAAGCAAAGCGAAGACGCGATTTTTTCAGTGTTTCGATTTTACCCGCAGCCAGTTGCCAATCTCCGCTTGTGCAGCCAGTTTCATTTTCGTGGGTCGCTTTTCGTGCATCCATGCACCGCTCAACTTCGCCTTCCTGGCTCAGATGCCCACAAAAATAAAACCGCCCACCCAAGCTAACTTTTTCTACCACAGACTAGCGCCATGTGTATTTATTTTTCCCGCAGCCCGCAGCCCGCAGCCTGCAGCCTGCAGCCAGTTGCCAATCTCCGCTTGTGCGGCCAGTTTCATTTTCGTGGGTCGCTTTTCGTGCATCCATACACCGCTCAACTTCGCCTTCCTGGCTCAGATGCCCACAAAAATAAAACCGCCCACCCAAGCTAACTTTTTCCACCACAGACTCGACTCATGTGTTTTGATTTTGCCCGCAGCCCGCAGCCCGCAGCCCGCAGCCCGCAGCCAAAAACCCGCAACCAAACCCATTGCATTTAAAATCACTTTAAGAGAAGCTGGAATCCACCCGCCACTATCAAGCAGGAGTAATCTATGATCTATCCCGCACCTTTGAAACAAGGCTCTACCATTGCCGTTACTGCGTTCTCTTCAGGCGTGACTGAGTCTCAAAAACCTAGATTAGAGGCGGTGGTTGATGGCTTTCGGAAGCAGGGCTTTAATGTGGTTTTTGGCCAGTGTCTCTTTGGTAATGAAAGGCATGTCAGTGCAACAAAGGAGGAGCGAGCGGGTGAATTAATGCAGTTTTTAATGGACGATAGTATTGATGCTATTGCGCCGCCTTGGGGCGGTGAATTGGCTATGGAGCTTTTGCCATTGTTAAATTTTGAACAATTAAAAAATGCAAAGCCTAAATGGATTTTTGGCTTTTCCGACGTAAGTACTTTGACGGTGGCGCTTCATTCTAAGTTAGGTTGGGCGAGTGCTCATTGTTCTAATTTTATGGATTTAATAAGTACCAATAAAGACCCTCTCACTAGCCAAACATTAGATTGTTTATCATTTCCTGCGGGAGCGAATTTTACACAGAAAAATTCTGAGAAACACACTCGGCAGTGGCCAGATATAGAGAAAAGTCCAAGTGCATTTATTGTCGGAGATACGGTAACGCAGTGGCAGTGGTTGGTTCCTCCTAAAAATGGAGAGTTAATGTCTGGAAGGCTCGTTGGTGGTTGTTGGGATATTCTAACGCATTTGATCGAAACACCTTTTTTGCCTTTGTCAGAATTAAAAGAGAAGCACTCTGAAGGTGTCTTGCTTTATTTGGAAAATGTTGAATTGTCGCCTTGTGATTTAATTCGAGCCATTCACAGTATGTTATTTAGAGGCGTTTTTTCTTCGATTAATGGGCTAATTTTAGGGCGTAATTTCCGAGTTGATAGGCCAGAAGATGAACTAAGTTACCTCGATGTGTTGCAAGAGCACTTAGCGAACAAGGGAATACCTGTTCTGTACGATGTCGATATTGGGCATGCCCCTCCAAATTTAACCTTGATTAATGGCAGTTACGCTGAAATTGGGTTAAAAAACAATGAAGGCTTTATTCATCAGCATTTAATTTAAAGAAGGGGTGGTTATGTTGAGTTGTGAGTACCACGATTACATTGAGATTGTTTGCATGTTTCAGTACCCAGTGAAATTGACATTGGTGACGGGTGAAATTGTTTTGGGTACGGCCTTGGATACTGTACGAAATGATGCGAATGCGGAATGCGTAAAATTGACCTTAAACGATTTTGTTATTTTACAGGAGATCGAATTGATAAAGTCGTTAGAAGTAACCATTAATAACCCTCATGTCCAGAAAGTATCGTTTCGTTAATCGTCAGTGTTATTTTTTATACCCGTTTCAGTTTTATTATAAGGTTAAACTTGGGCGAAATGTTTGAGTGTAGGTTGCTTATTTTACCTACACTCAAACAATTGATTTTTACTGTGGCGGTGGTGCTGCACCTTCACCTAATGCGTCCATGAGTTCCGCTTCACTCACGCCTAATGTTTGTGCTGCGTTAGCAAAGTTAGGGGGCATGCCCAATGCATCTTGCAATGCGTGCTCGGTTACCCCTAGTTTTGCTGAGGCTTCAGAGAAATCGGGTGCCGCTCTTTGTCCATCGCCTGGACCTGGTTGATTATCTTGGTCGCTTGCGACGGTTAAACCAGTAAAGCAGGTTAATACGCTGTTTTTTTCTGCTGAGTTCGCATGATAGTGGTAACCTTCATCATGAGTTTCATGGCCATTGCATTCATCAAGGTTAACTTTTTTAGCTTCTTCATTGGGCAGCGCACTGTGGATTGGGTACCCATCTAGTGCATAAGCGAAGATGGGTGTTTCACCTTCATCGGCACTGCCTACTTCACCGCAACCTAGAGCGCCATGCATATGATATCCATCAAATGGATTGATATGGCCGCCACAATCATCAAAGGTTGCAATGGTATAGGCACTTAAAATATCTTTAACTGGCGCAGATGCAGCAATAACAACGCCATTCAACGTTATTCCCCAATTTCCGCCGGATGTAGTTTTTTCGGCTGCTTTTGGGTTGGTTGGGATCAACACTGTGGTTTGCACGGGTTCTCCTCCTTCGAGCCATTCCATTTTCCCTTCTACGCAATGGTTTTGATATTCAGGGTCTACGTCGGGGCGCGCTGCGGCTTCGAATGCTTCTACGGTATCTGTCGTATAAACATTGCCTTTTTCATCGAACATTTTCCAATTTGGATCTTCATAAATTTCGGCCAATGAAGCGATAAACTCACCATCGGCATCATAGAGGTTTTCACCATCTAACCAAATGCCCGCATCTTCTGCGGTGGTGTTGAGTGAGGTTGGGCAAAATGGACCAATGTCGTGATTGACTGGGTAGCCTGCAATCGTCACTTCAAAGCATTGGGTTTCGGAACCATCGGTTAGAGTACAGTCAACAGTCTTTAAATTTGTGACAGCGCCTTCAAAAAACAAATCAATATTTAAGCCGGAGGTATGGCCGTGGCTTATCGTCTGGCTTTTACTGTCGCCGGCCATTGCTACGGAGCTTATTGATGTTGCTATTAGTGTTAAAAGGATAAATATTTTAATCGATAGTCTCATTGGGTTTGCCATTGGGTCCATGTAATTTTAAGTTAAGGTGAGTGTAGACTTAAAATGTGCAATGAATGTGGTTGTTTACAAAATATTAAAATGAATCAATTATCCTATTTCCGTGCAGAAGGGGAAGTTTCAAATGATACAAATTTTGTTGCCTGATCAGGCTCTTATTTATCGCTCACTTCGGCTCGAAGCATTAAAACGCTACCCTGAGCATTTTGGCGCTGGCTATGAACAGCAGTTAAGTCTGGATAAATTGTATTTTGAACGAATCATCGAAGAGCAATCAAATCAAGGGGTCATGTTTGGCGCGTTTGAAGTTGAGCAGCTGGTGGGTATTTGTGGTGTTACCTTTGAAACAGAGCGTCAACTAAACTCAGGCGAAATAATTCAAATGTACGTTAAGCCTGAATATCAGAATCAAGGCTTTGGTGCTGAGCTAATGAATGCCTTACTCAGCACCTGTAAATCGGCCAGTATAAGTGCTTTGTTTCTCGAAGTGATGCCGCAAAATAGTCAGGCCATTCATTTATATCGGCAGATGGGGTTTACCCAAATATCTAATGAAAGCGCCGAGGGTGCTCCACTGGTAATGAGTCTTACTCTACAGCCTGAATCTCAAAGCCAAAACGCTTAAGTAACCTTTAGTTACCTTATTGCGCCTCAATGGGCTTTCAAGCCACAAATCAGCTTAGGTATTTGCGTGGGCTGCATTTTTTAACTGAACCGTTTAATTGCTCTTCTCTCACCTCTTTTTTGTATATTGTTAACAAAAACGTTGTAATTTCAGGGTTAAAAGCGTATTTTTGCCTGAAATTATTGGTGATTGTTAACAATATGGCTGATTTATCCAGTGTAGAGAAAGTTTATCAGTATCTGTTAGAAGCAATTGTGAAGGGTGATTTAGCCCCCAATGCTCGTCTTCGGGAAACTGAATTGGCCGTTGAGCTCGGGGTAGGGCGTGGGCCGTTGCGAGAGGCTATCCACAAGTTAGAAGCCCGTAATATGATCACTAAAGTGCCAAATGTTGGCGCGCAAGTCATTGCCTTTGATGAACGCGAAATCCTTGAGATTTACCAGCTGCGTGAAAACTTGGAAGCGTTGGCCTGTGAGTTGGCCGCGAAGAATATGAGTGACGCTAAGTTGACGGAATTACAGTCTATACTGGAGCGCCATAAGGCCTATTTAGACAGTAATGATGGTCAAACCTATATTGACCAAGATCCTGATTTAGATTTTCATTTTTTTATCATTCAGTGTTCAGAAAACCAATGGCTAATTCGTTTACTGTGCGATGAATTGTATCACCGCGTAAGAATGTACCGTTATCAATCAGCACACCAACGCAGTCGTCCGTCGAAGGCGTTAGAAGAACATCAGCGAATTTTTCAGGCTTTATCAAATCGAGACGGTGAATTGGCCGCCTTATTGATGAAGCGACACATTCAAGCGGCAAAACAACTTTTGCTTTCGTCGAATGACATACAACATTAAGAGGATTCCCCATGAGCGCAGGTTTAAAATTTCGTCAAGCTCTCGCAGCCCACTCGCCACTCCCTATCGTTGGTGCGGTTAATGCCTACTCAGCAATGTTAGCTAAGCGAGCAGGGCACAGCGCAATTTATCTATCGGGTGGTGGTGTGGCTAACGCTTCTTTTGGGCTACCCGACTTAGGCGTTACTTCTATGAACGATGTTGTTGAAGATGCACGCCGTATAACGGCGGCGTGTGATTTACCCTTGTTGGTTGATATCGATACCGGTTGGGGCGGAGCGTTTAACATTGCTCGTACCATTCAAGAGATGGAACGTGCAGGCGTTGCTGCGGTTCACATTGAAGATCAGGTTGCACAAAAACGTTGTGGTCACCGCCCGAATAAAGAGATTGTCAGTAAAGAAGAAATGGTCGATCGCATAAAAGCCTGTGTTGATGCTCGTGTAGATGAAAACTTTTTTATCATGGCGCGTACCGATGCCTTTGCTCAAGAAGGTTTAGAAGCCGCACTGGATCGTGCTAAAGCCTGTGTTGATGCTGGAGCGGATGGCATTTTCGCTGAAGCGGTTCACACCTTAGAAGATTATAAAGCCTTTACCGATGCACTAGATGTACCTGTGCTAGCGAACATTACCGAGTTCGGTCAAACGCCTTTGTACAATCAAAAAGAATTAGGCGAAGTGGGTTGTGCCATGGTGCTTTACCCATTAAGTGCCTTCCGTGCCATGAGCTTAGCGGCGCTGAATGTATATAGCAGCATTCACGAAAATGGCGATCAAAAAGCGGTTGTCGATACCATGCAAACGCGTATGGATTTATACGATGTGCTGAACTATCACGATTTCGAACAAAAGCTAGACGCGCTGTTCACTAAAAAATAACGATCCGTATTGATCTAATACTCATACAAAAATAAGGAGAACATCATGGTTCAAAAATCAACTTCAACGGCAGGCTTGCGCGGTCAAGTCGCCGGCGAAACAGCACTGTGTACCGTGGGAGTCAGTGGCAGTGGTTTAACCTATTGCGGATATGATGTGGCCGATTTAGCCGCCAACGCTACCTTTGAAGAAGTCGCATTTTTGCTGCAACATGGTGAGCTGCCTTCACAAGCCGAACTCGATGTTTTTAAGCAAAATTTGAAACAGCAACGTGAATTGCCGGTGGCACTGCGAGAAATTTTAGAGCGCATTCCTAAAACGGCGCACCCAATGGATGTAATGCGTACCGGTTGTTCAGCTTTAGGGGTGCTACAACCCGAGCAAAGTTTTGCCGAGCAAGATGAGCACATTGTGAATATGCTGGCAAAATTCCCTGGCATTATGAATTACTGGTACCACTTTCATTTCAGCAACCAAAAAATTGATACCGACTCAAACGCCGACTCTATTGCTGAGCATTTCTTAACGTTACTCACCCAAGCTAAGCCAAGTGAGCTGCATATTAATGCTATGCAAGTGTCGCTCATTTTATATGCCGAGCATGAATTTAATGCTTCGACGTTTGCCTCCCGAGTTGCCGCGAGTACCTTAACGGATATATACAGTGCCGTTACCGGGGCAATTGGAACGCTCAGAGGCCCATTGCATGGTGGTGCGAATGAAGCGGCTATGGCGTTAATCAGTTCATTTACAGATCCTGATGATGCCGAGAAAGGGTTAATGGCGATGTTGGCCGCCAAAGATAAAATCATGGGCTTTGGCCACGCCGTGTATCGCACCAGTGATCCACGCAGTGTCGTCATTCAAGAATGGGCGAAGAAGATCAGCGAAGAGGTGGGCGATACGCGCTTATACGATATCTCTGAGCGTTGTGAAAAAGTGATGTGGCGTGAAAAAGAATTGTTTCCAAACGCCGATTTTTACCATGCCTCGGCCTACCACCACATGGGTATCCCGACCGATTTGTTCACGCCTATTTTTGTCATGTCGCGTGTTGCAGGTTGGACTGCTCATATTAAAGAGCAGCGTGCAAATAATCGAATCATTCGTCCGAATGCCGATTACATTGGTGAAGAGCCTCGCAAATATCAACCCATTTCTGAACGCTAAACCAAAATACAAAGCTGCCGTTATCGGTGGCTTTGTTGTTTAGGTTCACTCATTTATTTTGGACACATTATGAATACTGAATTTCGAAAGCAATTACCGGGCGCGAGTGTCGATTTTTACGATACTCGTGAAGCCGTAGAATCAATAAAACCGGGCGCATACGACACCTTGCCTTATACTTCAAAACTGTTAGCTGAAAACCTAGTACGTAAGTGTCCGCCAGAAGCCTTAACCGATTCGCTTAAGCAAATTATAGAAAACAAACAAGACTTAGATTTTCCGTGGTACCCAGCACGCGTTGTGTGCCATGACATTTTAGGCCAAACCGCGTTAGTCGATTTAGCTGGCCTACGGGATGCCATTGCCGAGCGCGGTGGTGACCCAGCCTTGGTCAACCCTGTGGTACCTACGCAACTTATTGTTGACCATTCTTTGGCTGTTGAACACGCAGGTTTTGAAAAAGATGCCTTTGATAAAAACCGTGCCATCGAAAACCGCCGTAATGAAGATCGTTTCCATTTTATTAACTGGACAAAAAAAGCCTTTAAAAATGTCGATGTGATTCAGCCAGGCAACGGCATTATGCATCAAATTAATTTAGAAAAAATGTCGCCGGTGATTCACAATGTTGATGGCGTGGCGTTTCCCGATACGTTAGTCGGTACCGACAGCCATACCCCTCATGTAGATGCCTTAGGCGTCATTGCCATTGGTGTAGGTGGTTTAGAAGCAGAGAACGTCATGTTGGGTCGACCTTCCTATATGCGTTTGCCTGAAATTATTGGGGTTGAGCTTACTGGTGAACGTCAACCCGGTATTACCGCAACCGATATCGTATTAGCCATTACTGAGTTTTTACGAATTGAAAAAGTTGTGTCGTCTTACTTAGAATTCTTTGGCGAAGGCGCAGCTAAATTGACCATTGGCGATAGGGCCACCATTTCAAATATGACACCGGAATATGGTGCCAGTGCGGGTATTTTTTATATCGATGAACAAACCATCGACTATTTAAAAATTACCGGGCGTGAGCCAGAGCAAGTGCAGTTAGTTGAAGATTACGCTAAGCACACCGGCTTATGGGCTGATGGCATGAGCAAAGCTAAATACCAACGTGTGCTGCAGTTTGATTTATCGACAGTCGGTCGGAATATTGCAGGTCCGTCAAATCCGCATCGTCGTGTGTCTACGGCCGATTTAGCACAGCAAGGTATTTCAGGCGCAATGGAGCCGCAAAGTGACAACATGCCAGACGGTGCCGTTATTATTGCCGCCATTACCAGTTGTACTAACACCAGTAACCCTCGCAACGTTGTGGCCGCTGCACTGTTGGCTAAAAAAGCCAATGAGCTGGGTCTTGAACGCAAACCTTGGGTGAAAACTTCCTTTGCACCAGGCTCGAAAGTTGCTGAACTTTATTTAAACGATGCCCAACTGTTGCCAGAATTAGAGCAGCTTGGCTTTGGCATTGTCGGTTTTGCCTGCACCACCTGTAACGGTATGAGTGGCGCATTAGACCCAACCATTCAGCAAGAAATTGTTGATCGTGATCTCTACGCTACGGCGGTACTTTCGGGTAACCGTAACTTTGATGGGCGCATTCATCCTTATGCTAAGCAAGCCTTTTTAGCCTCACCTCCGCTGGTGGTTGCTTACGCCATTGCCGGTACGATTCGTTTTGATATTGAAAAAGATGTACTCGGAACAGATGACGCAGGAAACGAAATTCGCCTGAAAGACATTTGGCCAAGCGATGAAGAGATTGATGCCATTGTGAATGCACACGTGAAGCCAGCGCAATTTCAAGAAGTGTATATTCCCATGTTTGACGCAACGCCTGCCTTAAGCGAATCAATCAGTCCTTTATACGATTGGCGGCCGCAATCCACATACATTCGTCGTCCACCTTACTGGGAAGGTGCGCTCGCCGGTGAACGTGCCTTAAAAGGTATGCGCCCGTTAGCCGTGTTGGGTGACAACATCACGACAGACCATTTATCACCGTCTAATGCGATTTTAAGAGACAGTGCCGCTGGTGAATACTTGCATAAAATGGGGTTACCCGAAGAAGACTTTAATTCTTACGCAACCCACCGAGGCGATCACCTAACGGCTCAACGCGCCACCTTTGCCAATCCAAAACTGTTAAACGAAATGGTGCAAGAAGCGGGTAAGGTTAAGCAAGGTTCCTACGCACGCGTTGAACCTGAGGGCAAAGAAATGCGTATGTGGGAGGCGATAGAAACTTACATGGCGCGCAAGCAATCGCTGATCATCATTGCCGGTGCCGATTACGGCCAAGGTTCTTCGCGAGATTGGGCGGCTAAAGGTGTGAGGCTAGCCGGTGTTGAAGCGATTGTCGCTGAAGGCTTTGAGCGCATTCACCGTACCAATCTAGTGGGTATGGGTGTTATGCCGTTAGAGTTTAAACCGGGTGAAAACCGAGCAACCTATGGCATTGATGGCACTGAAACTTTCGATGTTGAAGGCGAAGCCGCACCCAGAGCGGAACTGACCTTAGTGATACATCGCAGTAACGGTGACACCGTAAAAGTACCGGTTATATGTCGACTCGATACTAAAGATGAAGTGCTGGTTTATAAAGCCGGTGGTGTTCTGCAGCGCTTTGCAGAAGATTTCTTAGAATCTACAGTCGGTTAAATTAAAAAGGGAAACAGTTATGAAGCACACGCCTCAAATGACGGTACCGGCGACTTATATGCGCGGTGGTACCAGTAAAGGTGTTTTCTTTAGCCTTGATGATTTACCGCTAAATGCTCAACAAGCCGGCGCGGCGCGGGATGCATTGCTCATGCGAGTCATCGGTAGCCCTGACCCATACGGAAAGCATACCGATGGTTTAGGCGCTGCCACGTCCAGCACCAGTAAAACGGTCATCGTGTCTAAAAGCAGCCAAGCAAACCATGATGTTGATTATTTATTTGGTCAGGTAGCGATTGATAAACCTTTTATTGATTGGAGCGGAAACTGCGGCAACCTTACAGCCGCGGTGGGAGCATTCGCTATCCACAAAGGCTTGATCGACCACGATCGAATCCCAAAAGATGGCTTGGCGGCGGTAAGAATTTGGCAGGCTAACATTCAAAAAACCATTGTTGTTAACGTGCCAATGCGTGATGGTCAGGTTCAAGAAACGGGTGATTTTCTATTAGATGGTGTTACCTTTCCCGCCGCTGAAATCGTGGTGGAATTTATAGACCCAGCCGATGGCGAAGGGTCTATGTTTCCTACGGGCAATGTCATCGATCAATTAGAAGTACCTGAAGCGATTGTTGAAAGTGGCGTGTTAAATGCCACCTTCATAAACGCAGGCATTCCGACCATCTTCCTCAATGCCGCTGAGCTTGGCTACACAGGAGCCGAATTACAGGAAGCCATTAATGGCGATGAGAAAGCCCTGAGTCGATTCGAAACAATTCGAGCATTGGGCGCGGTAAAAATGGGATTGATCGCCAGTGTTGAAGAAGCGGCTGCACGGCAACATACGCCAAAGGTCGCTTTTGTTGCACCACCCCAAAGCTATAAAAGCTCCAGCGGCGCGCCCGTGAATGACCACGATATTCAGCTCAATGTGCGAGCACTGTCTATGGGTAAATTGCACCACGCTATGATGGGTACCGCCGCGGTAGCCATTGGCGCTGCGGCCGCAATTCCTGGCACCACTGTCAGCAACGCCGCCGGCGGTGCAACTGCTTCGGTAAACTTTGGGCACCCATCGGGTACGTTAAAAGTAGGTGCCGAAGCTAAAGAAGTGAGTGGTCAGTGGCAAGTCACAAAAGCCACCATGAGCCGAAGTGCACGCATTATTATGAGTGGGCAAGTGCACGTGCCGGCTTAATAGATAGTTACATTAGGTTGCAGATCAGGTTGGCGTCCAATTGCGAGCCTGTAACTGCGTATGTGATCGTTTTTTCCAAAAATTCACTATTGCTCTGACCATTCTAGTCTTGCGGTGTTCGCTTATTGCGTTATCTTAGAGAAAATGAATTAAGTTGGAGTTACTATGATCTCGGCGACCGAAGCTCTAGAGCGTTTGAAAGTAGGAAATGAACGATTCGTTGCTGGAAACAGCCAGCATGAAGAAATGTCATCAGAGAAGCGTAGGCAGCTTGTGGTTGCTGAGCAAAAGCCTTTTGCGGTAATTTTAGGGTGTTCTGATTCACGCGTTCCAGCGGAAATCGTTTTTGACCAAGGCTTAGGTGATTTGTTTGTGATTCGTGTCGCGGGCAACATTGTTGCGCCTTCTCAGGTAGGCTCAATTGAGTTTGCGGTAGAGCAGTTTGGTACACCTTTAGTTGTGGTGTTAGGGCACAGTAATTGCGGCGCGATAAAGTCGACTATCGAAGTCATACGCGGAAATGTTGATTCTTCATCACACAATCTCAATTCCATCGTTTCCCGTATTCGTCCTGTTATTGAGACGCTTTGCGAATCGAATATCAGCGAAGACGAAGAAGAATTGAAGAAATATTCCATTCGCGCCAATGTTAGAGCCTCAGTGGGTCACATTCGATATTCCTCGCCTATTTTAGAAAAATTGGTACAGCAAGAAAAAGTAACCGTAGTCGGGGCAGAGTATTCGCTTGAAACTGGGGTTGTTAACTTTATAGATTAAAATTTTTAAGGGGTTCCATGCTCTCTTTTTTCGAACGGATTTTAAATCCGTTCCCTTCTCAACAGCCCGAACAGCCTCCATCAACACTGATTCAGTTTTGTTTGCACTACACCCGCGGAATGTGGGGGCCTATTCTGTTAATTTCTTTACTGACGTCGCTCGTAGCCATTGCTGAAGCGTCTATGTTTGGCATGATCGGTGTCGTGATCGATTGGCTTAGCACCAGTAATCCAGAAACGTTTTTAATTGATTATCAATTCGAACTCATAGCTATCAGCGTTTTGCTGTTAGTCGTAATTCCAGGTACCGTCTTGTTGCATTCTATGTTGGTACACCAAACGCTGCTTGGAAACTACCCAATGGCCATCCGGTGGCAAGCACACCGGTATTTGATTAAGCAAAGCTTATCATTTTATCAGAATGATTTCGCAGGTCGAGTAGCCACCAAGCTCATGCAAACCTCACTGTCGGTACGTGAGTCAGTCATGAAACTGTTGGATGTATTGGTTTATGTGGTAATTTATTTTATCACCATGGTTTTTTTAGTGGGGAATGCTGAGAAGATTTTGGTGATTCCAATGCTGGTATGGTTGGTAGGCTATATAACCATTCAGCGCTATTACGTGCCAAAGTTAAGAAATGTCGCTGCGGAACAAGCCGATGCTCGATCACTGATGACAGGCCGCATAGTAGACAGCTATACCAATATTCAAACCGTTAAATTATTTGCTCATACCGAACGCGAAGCCGATTACGCCAAAGAAGGAATGGATGGTTTTTTAAAAACGGTTCATAAACAAATGCGTTTAGTGACGGGTTTAAACTTGTGCATTGAATGGCTTAATTACACCTTGGTGTTTTCAATTGGCGCATTGTCGGTTTATTTATGGTTACAAGGCAGCATAACGGTAGGCGCAATAGCCGTAGCGTTGGCTTTAGCGCTGCGCTTAAACGGCATGAGCCATTGGATCATGTGGGAAGTAACGGCATTGTTTGAAAACATCGGTACCGTCATCGATGGCATGTCTACATTAAGTAAGCCTATTACAATTGAAGATAAACCTAATGCTCCAGCGTTAAATGTACATCAAGGTGCCATTGAATTTGATCAAGTAGGGTTCCACTATGGCAAAGGTGCTGGTGTTATTGAATCGCTCAATTTACAAATTAAACCTGGTGAAAAGGTGGGTCTGGTTGGTCGTTCTGGTGCCGGTAAATCTACGTTGGTTAATTTGTTGCTGCGGTTTTATGATGTTGAAACTGGCGCTATACGAATTGATGGCCAAGAAATATCATCAGTGCAACAAGAGTCATTACGGGCACAAATAGGCATGGTGACTCAGGATACTATGCTGTTACATCGCTCGGTACGAGAAAACATCTTATATGGCAAACCCGACGCAACTGAAGATGAGTTGTTAGCCGCATGTAAAAAAGCCGAGGCACTCGATTTCATCGCCGATCTGACCGATCCAAATGGGTTAAAAGGATTCGACGCACAAGTGGGTGAACGCGGGATAAAGCTTTCTGGTGGTCAGCGCCAACGTATCGCCATAGCAAGAGCCCTGTTGAAAGACGCCCCCATTTTAGTGTTAGATGAGGCAACTTCAGCACTCGATTCCGAAGTAGAAGCGGCCATCCAAGAAAACCTCTATAAACTAATGGAAGGTAAATCTGTTATTGCTATCGCACACAGATTGTCGACAATTGCCGCGATGGATCGATTAGTCGTGATGGATGAAGGCCGAATAGTAGAGCAAGGAACGCATCAAGAACTCATTGCACAAGGCGGAATTTATAGCGCGTTGTGGCAGCATCAAACAGGTGGCTTTTTAGGCGAGGAATAACCTCAATTCAAGACTGGTGGCCTAGAGTTTAAAAAGCGCGATAGACATTATTAAAAGGATTAAATTAAATGATTAAACATAACGAGTACTTTGCCGGAGCGGTTCAATCTTTATCGCTGGACGATCACGATAAGCCAGCCACAATCGGAGTTATGTCGAAAGGCCGGTATGAGTTTGGTACGGAAGCTGCTGAGCTAATGAAGGTCATTGAGGGTGAGTTAATTGTGAAATTGCCAGGATCTGAAGATTGGGTCACTTATTTAAGCGGCACCCAGTTTCATGTACCCGCTAACAGTAAGTTTCAATTGCAAGTGCCTGTAAGTACGGCTTACTTATGCGTTTATGGTTGATAGTGAAAAAGTAATAGGCGGCTGAACCTATGTTTCGCCGCCATTCATTTGCATTAAAAAAGGCTATGCGCTGAGGCGCGCTTTAATTTTCTCGAATACTGTGAACAAACCTACCAATACTAACCCTGCGATCAAACCGGTTACACCGTTAAGCAGTGTTAGTAAGAGACCGAATTCTACGGCCCAAGTTTCAAATAAGTGATAAAGCGCGGGAATACCATGTGCAATAATACCGCCGCCCACTAAAAACATGGCGATCGTGCCAGCGATTGATAAAAACTTCATCATTTTAGGCGCTAAACTTAACAATAAAGCCCCAATCGATTGAGTGAACGCGGAAGCATCAGGCCTTTTAGTTAAATACAAACCTAAGTCATCTACTTTGACCAAGCCCGCAACTAATCCATAAACACCCACGGTCATTACGGTTGCGATGGTAGCCAACACTAGAAATTGAGTGGTGAGGTTAACCGTAGCTACGGTGCCTAAGGTAATGGCAATAATCTCGGCCGACAAAATAAAATCAGTTCGAATGGCGCCTTTTACTTTCTCGCGTTCGAAGGTAACCATATTCACATTGGGGTCTGCAACGGCTTGTAACTTGGCTTTGTGTTGATGATCGGCTTCTTCTTTAGAGTGCAAAAATTTGTGCAATATTTTTTCAGCGCCTTCGAAGCACAGGTAAGCACCTCCTAGCATTAACAACGGCGTGATCGCCCAAGGTAAGAACACGCTGATAATTAAAGCCAATGGCACCAGAATCAACTTATTGAAAAATGAGCCTTTTGCAACAGCCCAGACGACGGGAATCTCTCTATTGGCTTTTACGCCAGTCACTTGCTGTGCATTCAAAGCTAAATCATCGCCTAATACGCCAGCGGTTTTTTTAGCGGCAACCTTGGTCATTACGGCAACATCGTCAAGTAGTGTGGCTATATCGTCTATCAGGGTCAGTAGGCTTGTTCCGGCCATCGGTGTGTCCTTATTTTAAAAACGTTTCTATGATTTTTTGAAAAGCCGTTGGCTTTTCTGCATGAGGCCAGTGGCCAGCGCCTTCGATCAATTTGGCTTGCGCATTTGGGAATAATCGATTTATTTCTGGTTGATCTTCTTTGGTGATGTATTGGCTGTTCATACCCTTTATAAAAAGTGTCGGGAATGTGAATGGTTGCGATGCCGTAGGCGCTTTAGCAATTTCTTCGTAATTAGATTCCAATACCGTGTAATTAAAACGCCAGGTTAACACGCCGTCCTTTTTATACAGGCTTTTTAACAGAAACTGGCGAATACCTGGGTCTTCTACATAAGGTCGTAGTTCGGTTTCAACAGCCTGACGATTATTATGCTGAGTTAAGTCTATTGTGTTCAGCGCGTTAAAAATACTTTGGTGGTGCGGCGGGTAAAACTTGGGGGCAATATCAACAACGATCAACTTCTTGATACGAGAACTGTGTTCGTTCAGCGCCATTTGCATGGCCACTTTACCGCCCATTGAATGACCGAGCAATAAATAGCTGTCTATGCCTTTAGACTCTATCCACTGCTCTATGATAGAGGCAATAGCCGGGTAAGAAGGGTCATCTGTCCAGCCAGATCGACCATGGTTTGGTAGGTCAATTAAATGAATGCGGTAGTGCTCGCTCAAAGATCGTGCGATACTTTTCCAGTTATCACCGGCACCAAAAAGACCGTGTAAAAAGATTAAATCGGGTCCACTGCCGAGTGTTTCTGTTGTTAGCATGCTGTTTCCTTCTCATCGTTGTGAAGCAGTTTATCGATTCTCCCGCTATAGGCAAGTTCAATGGAATGTAGATTAGGGTGTGGTGCCTGTTGCATTGCGCCCAGCATTAATGAACCTTTTTATGGTATGCCCAGTGGAAAGCCAGCCGGAGTGGCCTGTGTCCATTTGGACCAAAACTTTAATTGCAAAATTTTTGATCGACCAGAGCGGCCAGCGGTGTGTGCAAATTTTAAGGCTGAACTGGCTATTTGTGGAATAAATAGAGAGCAGGCGCTCTCTATTCTGAATAATCTGGAAGTGATTACGGCTATCAACGTTACATAAGTGCAGCGCGCGAAGCCTTTACCTTTTCTTCTAGTTCATTGTAGATAACGTGTTCTTTATCGGCTGGCAGGTGAAATTGGTCGAACAGCTTAATGTCTTTCCATTCTTTTAAACCCCACCCCGCATGGATTTCACGGTTGTGAATTAGGTTCGCTAACGTGATCAGGCCGACAAAGTCGGGCTCATCTGAAACACGATCCGTTTTTCGGTACAGTTTTGGAATTTGCGAGATATCTTCAGAAAACTCCCATTTTTTTAAAATAGCTTCGCCTAGTGGGCCATGCAAGCGATCAATGATTTTACCCAACGTGATGTTGTCTTGAATAATGTCATCCCGTTCTTCGGCATAGGCTAAAATTGGCAGTGCGCCCAGTCGATGGACTAACCCCGCAAGCATGGCCTCATCGGGTGGTAAGATCTTGGTGTGGGTCGCTAATACCGAAGCCCAAGTGGAAATTGTACCGGTGAGCTGCCATAAGGCACGCATGCGTTTTTCGATCATTTCACTGGTGGCTTGAAACATTTGTTCCATGGCTAAACCAATGGCTAAATTTGAGGTGTAGTTCATGCCTAAGCGACTCACCGCCATAGGAAGGTTTTTCACTTCTTGAGGCGCACGCAGTAAAGGGCTGTTCACGACCCGAATGATGCGGGCCGTAAGAGCTGAATCTTGGATGATGATATCGGTTAAATCATTGATCGTAGTGTCTTCTAACTCTGCGATATCTCTGACCTTTAAGGCTATTTCTGGAAGGCTAGGTAGTGTTAACTGGTCATTATTTAGCGCATCTATAATATCTTGCGTGACCGTTTCTACAATGTTGCTCATCTGTTTTCTATGCCCGTTCGAAGCTATTTAAAATGAGTGTAGCAGTTCTACTGAAACCTGCTCGTTTTCTGTGACAAAAATTGGCGACTCTGCGGCCTCTGTTTTCATAACAACCAAAGCAAAACTAAAAGGTATTGCATCGATATGCTGGATGACATCGCCTACGGCCTTACCTTCTTGGTTAATTAAGCTTTTGCTTGCAAAGCCTATCGTTGATTTTACCGCAAAGAGTCTTTTTTTACTGCTGCCTTTGTAGTGTAACCGAGCAACTACCTCTTGCCCGGTATAGCAGCCCTTGCTAAATGACACGGCGTTTAGGCTGTCTAAATTAACGTTTTGCGGAATCCATTGTTCAGATTGAGAGTCACTCAACCAAAGCACACCGTTTTCTATTTCAGCGATCTGCCAAGGCGTCGCTGATGAATCCTCTGGAAGTTGAGAATGAAGCTCGATAGACATGTGCTCGTTAAGCATAAACCCAGGTTTTTCACCTAAACCTAAGTGCCCACTGGCTTGCAACTCATCGGTGGGAGACGCCGTCATGGTTGTACCACGGAAAAACGGAACGTATTTCTTGAGATGTTTATAAAGCACTTCAGCAATGCTTTCATGGCACACTAACTCAAAAGCCTCATTATTATTTCCGACTTTGTGAATCCATACGTTTGCAACCACTCGGCCTTTTGGTGTGCAAAATGCGCCAGGAAGCGCACCAAAGTCTGGGATCTTCGATAAATCTTGGGTGCATTGGCCTTGTAAAAAAGTGAATGCATCGTGACCTTGTACAGACAATGATGCTAAATGTTTTAACGGATGTTGAGTTATTTTGTTCATAAGGCTCGGTTTGACTCTAGAAAATGGTAAACTATCGACAATATTCAATGGTGTAGAGTAATCGAAAGTGGATCAAAAGGAAAAAGAAGAGCAAGAAATTCGACGTCTTTGGTGGCACAGTCGGCGAGGCATGCTAGAACTCGATGGTTTGCTAGTCCCATTTACCGAAAATAAGTTTCGCAGCCTAAATGAGTCCGATAAGTTCTTATATCGCCGGTTAATCGATAGTGAAGATCAAGATTTGTTCGATTGGTTTATGCAGAAATCTAAAAGTGAAGATGCCGAGCTACAACGTATGGTCGAGATAATTTTAGACTATGCCCGCAACGGTTAACGTATCTTTAACTAAAAGCCGCTGGCCAATGGGCGTGCATGGTATTGGCTGGTTGCTTTTTTCAATGGCATTGGCTCAATTTATTGGCTTACTTGCCTTCGTGGTTTGGTTTATGGCTTTGGTCAGTTATTGGTTTTTTAAACCCATGCCTATTTCTCGTTTATCATGGCAAATGCATAGCTTGACGTTTGGCTTTGGGCACGAAGAAAGTGAATGGCAATGGACAGGGCGTGGTCGGCGATCATCGCAATTCATACTTTGGCACCTTAAAAGCGAACAAGGCAAAAAGCGGCTTGTTGTCTGGAAAGACCAAGTCAGTGACAGCAGCTGGCGCGCTTTAAACATGGCGTTTACGGTCTGGCAATCTCAAGCAATACAAGCTAACGCTCTGATGAAGACAACACCGTAATTTCAGCATTATCATTCGTTTGTGGGTGGCTTCTTGTGTAATGCAAACCACGGCTTTCTTTGCGAGATAATGCCGATTCAATAATCAACTCGGCCACCACCACTAAGTTTCGTAATTCCAGTAAATCCGCATTCACTCGATAATTAGAGTAGTAATCCATTATTTCTTGTTTCAACAGTTTTACTCTGCGCTGCGCTCGTTCTAAGCGCTTGTCGGTTCGTACAATACCTACGTAATCCCACATAAAACGTCGCAGTTCGTCCCAGTTATGAGTAATTACAACGAGTTCATCGGAATCACTGACGCGAGATTCATCCCACAATGGCAGCTGTTCGGCGTTGAACGGTTTTAAGCTCGAACTTACCATGTGTTCAGCGGCCGCTCGTGCATAAACGATGCATTCAAGTAATGAGTTAGAGGCTAAACGGTTAGCGCCGTGTAAACCCGTATAGGCAGATTCGCCCGCGGCATAAAGCCCTTCTAAATCGGTTGCGCCGTGCTCATTTGTGCGAATACCGCCACAGGTATAGTGTGCCGCAGGTACAATTGGTAGTGGCTCTTTGGTCATGTCATAACCGTATTCAAGGCACCGCTTGTAGATGGTGGGGAAGTGCGACTTAATAAAGCTGGCTGGCTTATGAGAAATGTCTAGAAATAAATTGTCGGCACCCAAGCGTTTCATCTCATGGTCGATGGCACGTGCAACAATGTCTCGTGGTGCTAATTCGGCACGCTCATCAAATTTATGCATAAATCGTTGGCCGTTAGGCAATCTAAGCAAGCCGCCTTCACCGCGAACCGCTTCAGACACTAAAAACGATTTCGCTTTAGGATGATACAAACAGGTAGGGTGAAACTGATTAAACTCCATATTAACGACTTGGCAGCCCGCGCGCCAAGCCATCGCAATGCCATCGCCGGTAGCCCCATCGGGGTTCGATGTAAACAAATAAGCTTTACTGGCGCCGCCGGTGGCTAACAAGGTGAAACTAGCGCCAATGGTGATGGTTTCATCTTTTGTGGTGTCGAGTACATACGCGCCCACGCAACGGTTAGGTTCGTTGGTAACGCCAAGCTTTTCTAAGGTGATTAGATCTATAGCGACGTGATTTTCGAGCACGAGAATATTCGGGGCTTGGTTGACACGATCAATCAAGGTAGTTGATATCGCCATGCCGGTCGCATCGGCCGCGTGGATAATTCGTCGTTGGCTATGGCCGCCTTCACGGGTTAAATGAAATTGTGCGTCTGAGCCATCGGCCATGGTAAAAGGCACACCTTGATCGACCAGCCAATGGATCGCACTGGCCGAGCGTTCAATGGTATAACGCACGGCTTTTGGGTCACACAGGCCGGCACCGGCATTTAACGTATCTTCTACATGTTGATCTACAGAATCTACTTCATCGAGCACGCCAGCAACACCGCCTTGAGCCCACGCTGTAGAGCCGCCGCCCAATTCGCCTTTACTGAGTACCAATATATTCATATGGCTGGGCAGGCTTAAAGCCATGGTTAAACCGGCGGCACCAGAGCCTACAATTAAAACATCAGTAGCAAGACGAGCGGACATAATTCTATACTCAAGACATGAATCGGCGAAGATTGTACGGAGTTTGCAAGGTCAGTGCATCTCAGAAATTGCATTTATCTCTTCGAACTCAGGTAATTTCAACCCTTGAGGAACTTTTCGCAGTGATCATCGTCTATGAAGTATTCATAAATTGGAGCAGACGGAATGGCAGAAGCCACCGATGTTGATTTAATCCTAGTTAAAAAAGCGCAGGCCGGTGATAAGCGGGCGTTTGATTTGCTGGTGTTGAAATATCAACACAAACTCGCCACGGTTGTTATACAGCTCGTTTCTGAGCGCGATATTGTTGAAGATATTGTCCAAGAAAGCTTTGTGAAAGCTTATCGTGCTTTGTCTGGGTTTCGTGGAGACAGTGCTTTTTTTACTTGGCTGCATAGAATTGCCACGAATACGGCGAAGAATCACCTAGAATCGGCTGGTCGGAAGCCCAGTTATCGAGCGCAAGACTTAGATGCCATGATGGTGATAGAAACACCGGAGCCTTTGAAAAGTGAAGAGTCCCCCGATAATTTACTCGCTCGAGGCCAATTAGAAGCTGAATTGAATCAATTATTAAATACATTGCCGGAAGAATTGCGAGTTGCGATTACGCTGCGTGAGTTTGAAGGAAAGAGCTATGAAGATATCTCGCACATTATGGGCACACCCATTGGTACGGTGCGCTCTAGAATCTTTAGGGCAAGAGAGTTTATAGAAACTAATATGCAGTCGGTTATGGCCGGTCGTAACCGTTTACACGCGCAAATTTGAGGTCGTTTTTAAATGACAAAAGTACATGAGAGTTTTTCAGCCTTCTTAGATGGCGAAGCCAGTGAATTAGACGTTCAGCGCATGTTAAATGCGATGGAAGAAGACCCCGGTGTCATCGAGAAATGGCATCAGTTATCTTGTACGCAAGCTGTTTTGCAAGGTGATGAAATCAGTCAGGCGGGGCTAAACTCAGAGACTAGCGCTGCTGTGCCCAAGCCAGAGACTCAAAAAATAAGCTGGATGCCAAAAGTATCGGTGGCCGCTTTGTTTGCTGTAGCCATTAGCAGTGGCTATTGGGTGATGCAAACGCCTTCACTTAACGACGATATACCGCAAATCAGCGTAAACAACGCAGAACCAACCGACGCAGCCATAGCGGCGTCACAATTCCAAGCGCAGCAGCGGCTGGAATACTTTTTAAAACAGCATATTGAACAGGCATCTTTTTCGACCGGGCATGGGGTGATTCCCAGTGAACTTATTTGGACAGAGGTAAAAACAGCCGATGAATAAGCGTGTAATTAGCGCAATATTCCTGTTGCTTGTGGTGTGTAGCCCGTTGCATGCCATGGAATGGATGTGGTTAGAAAAAATGCGTCTTTCGGTTCAGCAGCTCAATTACCGAGGCGAGTTTATGCATCGGCGAGGAGACGATACGCAGGTGTTCAGCATAGTGCATCGCTTTACCGAAGGAACGGCTACTGAATTATTGCGTCAGCTCGATGGCCATATGATTGAAGTGTTACGGCAAGGTGAGAAGCTGACCTGCTATTTTCCTGAAGGCACTGAAAGTGCGGCTGAGCACCCTGTCCCTGCAGCGCCGTTTAGTCAGCTTAGTGAGATGGGATTGGAGCAAATTAGCCTAGCCTATACCGCTAGCGAGGTGGGTGAGGATCGTGTGGCGGGATATATGGCAAATATTATCAAGCTAACTTCCGATCAGTGGCGTTACGAGTATCGATTTTGGTTAGAAAAAGAAACGCACATGCTTTTGCAGTCTGAAATCATCGACAGCCGTGGTAAAGTTTTAGAGCAATTTAGGTTTACCCGCTTAGAGTTGAATGTCACTTTATCGAACCAAGAGTTGCGGCCTAAAATTGAACAGCCAGCTCTAGTGCAATCGAGCCAGGTCAATCATCAGTCGAACCAAGTCAAGAGCGACAAAGTTACGCTAACTTGGGTGCCCAGCGGCTTCTTAGTGAACCACTCTCAAACAATGGCCAGCGCCAATGGCTGGACTGAAAAAATCAGTTACAGCGATGGGTTAACGAGTTTCTCTGTCTTTGTTGATAGCCAAGGCTTGGCCAGTTCACAATCAACCATGGCAAAAATGGGCGCGACCACTGCAATTATGGTCAGTCGTGATAAACTGGGGGTCACTGTCGTTGGTGAAATACCTGAACAAACAGCGATGAAACTCGCACAAAGTGTGACCCTAATTAAGGATTTTTAACCCGCATGATGATTGAAGAACAGGGCTCTGTGGTTGCCGTTAAGCCCAATGAAGTAATCGTTGAGGTACTGCGTACAAGCGCCTGTCAAAGCTGTAAGGCCAAACAGGGATGCGGGCAAGCTGTTTTGAGCGAATGGGGCGATGAAACCAAGCAGCAGGCCAAGAATCATTTCAGTATACCAACTGAGCAATCGTTGCAGGTGGGCGATACTGTCACCTTAGGCATGCACCCCGATGTTGTCTCTCACGTTGCGATGATCGTCTATATCGCACCGTTAATGGTGGGCTTTGTTTTGATGTTTTTGGCCACTAAGTTAAATCTAAATGAGGCCATTCAATTGATTGGGTTCGTTGGCGGTATCCTTGCCAGCTACGTGTTTTTGCAGCGTATGTCGTTTATAAAAACGCCGCGACTTACCCCAGAGATTGTGCGAGTGTATGGTAAGCGTCAGCCTAATGTGATTGCTTCGTCAAATTAGCACAAACCTTGTAAAACAGACGTAAAGCGACTTCTAACCTCCTGTAGAGCCCTTACTCTAAGCGCTAACTAAGTGCTGTATCACAGGAGTAGGCATTATGGCCAAGCGGCTTATACTACTGATCAATCTACTATTTATTTCAGCGTCGATGACATACGCCTTGTCATCCGGCTTGCCCGATTTTACTCAGCTGGTTGAAGACCAATCACCTTCGGTGGTGAAAATAAGCACCCAGTCAACTCGTAAAGCGGTTACCCAAGGGCGCGAAGATGTTCCTGAATTATTCAGGTACTTCTTTGGTGATCAACTGCCCGATGATTTCAACTACAACCAACCTCAGCCGAGCCAAGGTTTAGGGTCTGGTTTTATTTACAGCGAAGATGGTTATATTTTAACGAATAATCACGTGGTTGAGGGGGCCGATAAAATTACCGTACGCCTGACTAATGGCGATGAGTATGAAGCCGAGCTTATTGGTGCAGACTCAGCCAGCGATGTGGCCGTTTTAAAGGTTGACGGCGATGATCTTCCGGCGGTCACTTTAGGTGACAGCGACGCGCTAAGAGTAGGTGAGTGGGTACTTGCTATCGGTTCACCCTTTAATTTTGAGTACAGTGTCACCGCGGGAATAGTGAGCGCTAAAGGCCGGGCATTAGGCGGAAACGATCGCTATGTGCCCTTTATTCAAACCGATGTGGCTATTAACCCAGGTAACTCTGGTGGTCCGCTGTTTAACTTAGATGGCGACGTAGTGGGTATTAACTCACAAATCTACACTCGTTCGGGCGGTTTTATGGGGGTTTCGTTCGCGATCCCAATTAATATTGCCATGAGTGTTGCCGAACAGTTGGTTGAAACCGGAGAAGTACAGCGCGGATGGTTAGGCGTAGAAATGTACGCCGCCTTTAACGATGATTTGGAGTTGGCTAAATCACTCGGGCTTGAACGGGCAGAAGGTGCATTAGTTGCCCGAGTTTTCAATAACAGCCCTGCCGATAAAGCAGGTTTGCAAGCCAACGATGTCATTATTGAGCTTAATGGAAATGCCGTGCAGCGATACAGTGATTTACCTCCACTGGTGGGCGCTATTAAGCCGGGTGAAACGGTTGAAGCCACTATTTTGCGCGATGGTAAAAAGCGTAAAGTAAGCGTGACAATAGGGGTGTTGAATGAAAGCAGTTTGGCCTCTTCGTCTGCGGTCAACCCTGAAGCCGATAACCCATTAAACATTGTTGTTAGAGATGCGGGTGGCAAAAATGGGGTCTTGGTTGAGCAAGTGTTGGAAGGCCCTGCGAAACGCGCCGGAATGCGAGCTAATGACATCATAACCATGATGCGTAATGAGTTTGTTCGTACCAAAGATGATTTCGATCGAATTATGTCAGAACTGCCCGCTAATGGGGCTGTTGCGGTGCGAATTATCCGAGGCAACAGTATCGTCTATCTGGCAATCCCAATTAAGTAACCTCAAAATCAGGTTTTGCCCGCACTTCGTGGGCAAAACCATAGAGTTCAGGGGCTAAATGGTATAAACTCCACGCCCCATTTTTCAGCCAAGTGAAGACATTTGTGAGCAGCGATTTATCTCATATCCGCAACTTTTCCATTATTGCCCATATCGACCACGGCAAGTCGACATTGGCTGACCGTTTTATTCAATTCTGCGGTGGTCTAGAAGACCGTGAAATGGCCGCGCAAGTACTCGATTCAATGGATATTGAGCGAGAGCGCGGTATTACAATTAAGGCCCAAAGTGTCACGCTCGACTATAAAGCGAAAGACGGCAAAACCTACCAATTGAACTTCATTGATACCCCCGGCCATGTTGATTTTTCGTATGAAGTATCACGTTCTTTATCGGCTTGTGAGGGTGCATTGCTGGTGGTAGATGCTGCTCAAGGCGTAGAAGCGCAATCGGTTGCGAACTGCTATACGGCTATTGAGCAGGGGCTAGAAGTAGTGCCTATCCTGAATAAAATGGATTTACCTCAAGCCGAGCCTGAGCGTGTAGCGGCTGAAATTGAAGAAATTATTGGTATCGAAGCTCATGGTGCGGTTCAAGCGTCTGCAAAAAGTGGTATTGGTATTGAAGAAACCCTTGAAGAGATTGTTCGCGCGGTACCGCCTCCAGAAGGTGATTTAGAAGCCGATTTGCAAGCCTTGATTATCGATTCTTGGTTCGATAACTACTTAGGCGTTGTCTCCCTAGTACGTGTTAAGAATGGCGTGCTGAAAAAGGGTGATAAAATCAGTGTTAAAAGTACGGGCCGAACCCATGTTGTTGATCGCCTAGGCTTTTTCACACCTAAAATGAACGAATTAAAAGAGATAAAAGCCGGTGAAGTGGGCTTTATCTGTGCCTCTATTAAAGAAATTCAAGGCGCACCAGTGGGTGATACAATAACCCATGCTTCAACACCAGATGTCGCTCAGTTACCCGGATTCAAAAAGGTTAAACCACAGGTTTATGCCGGCTTATTCCCCGTCAGCTCTGACGATTACGAAGCGTTTCGTGAAGCACTCGGTAAGTTAAGCTTAAACGATGCCTCGTTGTTTTATGAGCCAGAAAGCTCAGACGCACTGGGTTTTGGTTTCCGTTGTGGCTTCTTGGGTATGCTGCACATGGAGATCATCCAAGAGCGTTTAGAGCGAGAATATGACCTCGATTTAATTACCACAGCGCCAACCGTGGTGTATGAAATTTTAAAATCCGATGGCGAAGTGATCTATGTAGATAACCCTTCAAAGTTGCCAGCGGTCAATAACATCGAAGAGTTCCGTGAACCTATTGTTAAAGCGAATATCTTGGTGCCACAGGAGCACGTCGGAAACGTTATAACACTGTGTGTTGAAAAGCGTGGCGTACAAACCGATATGCAGTTTTTGGGAGGGCAAGTGTCGTTAACCTACGATATTCCTATGGCTGAAGTCGTCTTAGACTTCTTTGATCGATTAAAGTCGGTCAGTCGTGGTTTTGCATCGCTCGATTTCAGCTTTGATCGTTTTGAAGCCGCACGCCTGACGCGCTTAGACGTTTTAGTGAATGGCGAGCGTGTGGATGCATTAGCTATTATTATGCATGCTGATTCTATTCAGCGCCGTGGCCGTTCACTGTGTGAAAAAATGAAAGAGCTGATCCCTCGTCAAATGTTTGATGTAGCCATTCAAGCCGCTCATGGCTCTAATGTTGTTGCGCGTACCACGGTAAAGGCATTGCGTAAAAATGTAACCGCAAAATGCTATGGTGGTGACGTTTCGCGTAAGAAGAAGCTGCTGCAAAAGCAAAAAGAAGGCAAAAAGCGAATGAAACAGGTGGGATCTGTATCGATTCCTCAAGAAGCGTTTTTAGCCGTATTGAAAGTAGACAACTAAACGTAAATATCGTGTCGGAATGACCCTCGGCTCTTTTCAGAGTGCTCAAATTAGCCCCTAATGGAGCCGAGAGATTAATATCAAGGGAAATTAAATGAGCTTGTATGCGCTGTCTTTGGCGATTTTAGTGTTTGCATTAGCGCAAACTGGACTTGTCTTTTGGAGTTACCGAAATCGCCTTCAAAGCATTGAATCGGGTCAATCGCTCAGTGTCGAGCAATTAGAGTCCATATTTAAATCGACCTGGTTGGAAAGAATTTTAGGTTACGCACTGATTGCGGTATTGGGTTACCTCATATTGCAAACCATAAAGCAAGGTTTTGATTTTGCGGTACTGATGCTCGGTGCAACGGTATTTTCGGGTGTGGTTTGGGGAGTCGACAAGGTTCTGACCAAAAAAGCGCGCGATAGCTTGCTGGTCAAAGCCGAAGAGACCATTCCAAACTTTGATGATCAAGTGGATCGCAGTGCTTTAGAGCCTGGGCTCATTGAGAACAGTAAAGCCTTTTTTCCTATTCTAGTGTTTGTGTTTGTATTGCGTAGTTTTTTGGTAGAGCCATTTCAAATTCCTTCGGGTTCTATGCGGCCTACGCTCGAAATTAAAGATTTTATATTAGTGAATCGCTTTGCATACGGTATTCGTGTGCCAATCAGCAATAAGGTATTAATTCCGGTCGATCAGCCCGAACGCGGGGAAGTGATTGTATTTAAGCCACCTCACGAGCCGGATAAAAACTTCATTAAGCGTGTCATTGCAGTACCGGGTGATCGTGTTCAATACGACTACGCCACGAAACAATTGCGCGTCAATGGGGTGTTGATAGAAAAAACACTAGAAGAGCGAGTTGATGTAAACGGTGAGCGATTTAATTTGTATACCGAGCATCTGTTTGATCAAGATCACTCCATTTATACCAATCAATCGCCTGCCAGTCGCCGACGTGATGAATGGCTGCCAATTCAAGGTGTTGTAGTGCCAGAAGGCAAATATTTTGTGATGGGTGATAACAGAGATAACAGTCACGATGCTCGCTATTGGGAAGGAACGCGCCGTTTATACGAAGGTGATGCCAGCAATAAAGGCAATAATGCTTGGGGCTTTGTTGACGAAGACGCCATTTTAGGTAAGGCTTTCGTGGTATGGATGCACTGGAAGGGCTTTTATCCTAGCTTTTCTCGTACAGGCGCCATTCAATAATTTAATTAGGAGCTAAAACCATGGCTGGATTAAGCAAACAACAAGGGTTAAGCCTGTATGGTGCGGCCTTTCTATTATTTTTGGTTATCTTTTTCGGGCTTTTGTTCGTTAAATTGAGTGGCCATTATTACGATCACATGACGTTAGATAAGATGATTTCGACCAGCTTAAGTGATTTTAGCGCAGGTCGTTTCGAAGAAACTGAGTTTAAAGATAGGCTTCAAAAGAACATGCAAATTAACAATATTCGACTAGATTTAAAGAAGGATCTAAAAATTAATAAGCGTTCTCAGCCTATCATCATTGAATTAAATTACGAAAAACGCGTACACCTGATGGGTAATGTCGACGCCGTTTTGTCCTTTTCAGAAACATATGAGTTATAGCCTTGGCTGATAAATACTTTCGATTAACGAAATCCATTCAATACCAATTTACAAATCAAAGCCTGCTAGAGCAGGCTTTGTCGCATAGAAGCTTTTCGCGAACCAACAATGAACGCTTGGAGTTTTTAGGCGATGCAATTTTAAATTGCACCATTGCACAAGCGCTTTACGAGCAATTTCCAAAAGCCAAAGAAGGCCAGATGTCGCGCCTGCGTGCGCATTTAGTTAAGGGTGAAACCTTGGCTGAAATTGGCCGTGAATTTGCGCTTGGCGATTTTCTAAAACTGGGCAGTGGTGAGCTGAAAAGTGGCGGATTTCGTCGTGACAGTATTTTAGCCGATGCTGTAGAGGCAATCATTGGCGCGATAAGCATAGATGCCGATTTAGCGACCTCGCAAAAGGTTTTACTGAGTTGGTTCGAAGACCGCTTAGCGAATTTAGATTTAAAAGAAAACATTAAAGATTCGAAAACACGGTTACAAGAATATTTACAAGCTCGTCGCCTGGCTTTGCCTGTGTATGAAGTTGTCAATATTACCGGTGAAGCACACCAACAAGAGTTTACCGTTCATTGCACCATTGAAGGCCAATCAGAAGTCATCGAAGGGGTAGGCAATAGCCGCAGAATTGCCGAGCAAGAGGCGGCCCGACACGCATTAACCTTGTTAGGTGAGGTAGAAAAATCATGACAGAAAACCAGACACTCGATACTCATTGCGGCTATGTCGCCATTGTTGGTCGTCCAAATGTCGGCAAGTCGACGTTGATGAACCATATTTTAGGCCAAAAGATATCCATTACCTCGCGTAAGCCGCAAACCACAAGGCACCAAATTGTCGGTATTTATACCGAAGATAAAACTCAAGTGATCTTCGTGGATACCCCAGGGATGCACCGAGGCCAAGAAAAAGCCATAAACAAAGTCATGAACCGCGCTGCGGATTCTGCGTTAGCCGATGTTGATGCCATTTTGATGGTGGTCGATAGAACCGTTTGGGCGGATGAAGATCAATGGGTGCTCGATAAACTTAAACATGTAAAAGCACCCGTTTATTTAGTGATTAACAAGGTGGATCACCTTGAAAATAAAGAAACACTGCTACCGCATATAGATAAAGTATCAGAAAAATTCGACTTTAAAGAAGTGCTGCCTATTTCGGCATTGCGCGGTCATAACTTAGATCGTTTAATGGAGCTGATAACTGCTCAGATGCCGAGAAGTTTGTATTACTTCCCCGAAGATCAAATTACAGACCGCAGTCAGCGTTTTATGGCGTCTGAAATTATCCGTGAAAAGTTAATGCGTCAGTTAGGGGCCGAGTTACCTTATTCGACGGCCGTAGAAATTGAACAATTTACCTTTGAAGACCGTGTCTTGCATATACATGGGCTTATTTTAGTCGAGCGTTCGGGTCAAAAACGTATTGTAATTGGCGATAAGGGTGCTCGACTCAAACAAGTTGGCCAAGAAGCACGAATCGACATGGAGTCATTATTTGAAACCAAGGTTATGCTGAACCTTTGGGTGAAGGTAAAAGGTGGCTGGGCCGATGATGAGCGCGCGCTAAAAAGTCTGGGCTATTTCGACGAGTAATCCAAATTATGGCTGTGCGTGCTTCGGTTATTCAAGGTTTTCTAGTGCATGCGCAAGCCATAGAAGAGCAGCACTTTATGTGCGCCTTACTGAGCCCAACTCTTGGGCTCATTCGCTGTAAGTTTCATCGCCAGCACCCTGAATTTTTCCGCCAGTTTGAAATAAAACTCAAAGAAACCAATCAATTTTATTCGTGCCATGATTTTCGCTACACGCAAGCGTTACTCATTGATTCATCACCCGCTCGGTTGTACGGCTTATATTTGAATGAACTGGTGTATCGGTTGGTACCCACGCAAGTGGACATGGAGAGTTTTTTTGGCACCTATATCAGCACACTGATTCAATTGCAGGCCGATAACCACCGCCTAGCCAATTTACGTTTTTTTGAAAAGCAGTTGTTGGTGCATATAGGCATGGGCATTGATTATTTGATGAGTGTTAACGGTGCTCCTATTCATGCGCAACATCGTTACCACTTTGAAGCCGGGCAAGGCTTCAGTGAACAGGCTACTGGCGCATTCAAAGGTGAGGCCATTCTTGCCAACGCACGAAGCGAATATGAAGTAAAAGGCGCATTAGCAACGGCACGAGAATGCCAGCACCAACAATTATTGATGGCGCTCGATAATGAGCCTATTTTAAGTCGAGAGTGGTTAAAAACATTACCCGTTCCAAGCGAGGCTAACAAATGATTGGGCTAGGCACCGATATTGTGCAAATAGAGCGAATAGAAAAGGTTTACTTAAAGCAAGGTGAACGTTTTTTAAAGCGATTGCTTACCGCAAAGGAGCGAGAAGTCTTTGATGCTCGAAAGCAATCTATGGCTTTTTTAGCAAACCGGTACGCCGCAAAAGAGGCGATTGCGAAAGCGTTAGGCACTGGAATCGCTAAAGGAGTAAACTTTAACGATCTCGAAATATTGCCTAATGAATTAGGGGCCCCCATCGTTACGTTGCACGGCTATGCGCTATCGTTATTTAAAGAAAAGGGCGGTCAACAAGTTTCTATCAGCTTATCAGATGAGCAAGATTACGCGGTCGCGTTTGTCGTTCTCAATTAGTAACCTCACGCACAAATCTATTGCAGAGTGAGTGAGGTTTTCTTTTGCTGTTTAGACAAAGCGTATACTTTTAAAGCACGATCAAAGGCTTCATCTATCTCGCTTTCTTTTGCCCAACGCACCAAATGATTAATCTCTTCATTTAGCACAAATAACGCATCTTCGAGCTGCGCATAAAAACCTTGCTTCAGTAATGATTCGGTACTGTAGGACGCTAGTTTTAATCTAGGCACTCCACAATAAGCGCACGCTCCATGTAAGCGATGTACTAACTCTAACAATGCTTTGTAGTCGCCTTGTTGATATTGGTTGTTTATTTGTTCTTGGTCTTTTTCTAACGAGTCGAGCAGCATGGCAAACATATCTTTAGCAAGGCTGAGTTTGCCATTGGCTTTTTCTAAGCTAAAGACTAGGTCGACGGTTTCATATTCTGCGAGCGCGTCCGTATCGACCGTTGGGAAAGTTTCGACCGAGTCTTCAGAGTGTTCAATGACATTGGGGTTGATGCTGTTACCTAGCATCGCGCCGGTCCATTTAAACAGCGTCCGCTGAAGCTGGTCTTCGTCAATGGGCTTGGCAAGGTAATCGTCCATGCCGGCCGCTAACATGGCTTCTTGCTCTTCGGCTAAGGCATGAGCCGTCAGTGCAATAATGGGCACGTGTCGGTCCGTCGCTTCTTGGCGTCGAATATGGCGAGTCGCTTCTAAACCGTCCATATTTGGCATTTGAATATCCATAAAAATCAGGTCGTAATCATTTACAATGGCTTTTTCTACCGCTTCTTCGCCACTGCTCACAGACGTAACCATGATGCCTAACGTTTCAAGCAAAACGGCAATGAGCTTTAGGTTGGCGGAGTTATCATCAACAGCCAAAACTCGTACTTCGGTTTGGCTTGAACCGAGTTTCAAATCGCGCGCTTCTTTTGTTTTGGGGGTTTCTGGGTTCAGCACCTGCATTACAGCCTGATAAATTACCGAGCTGCGTAAAGGCTTCGCGATAGAAAAATCGGCGCCTTTTTCTAACAATTTAGTATCGAGATCGTCTTCATCGGTAGAAGATGTAATGACCAAAACTTTGGCTTTAAACTTAGATTTCATGTGGGCAATGTGCTTGTAAACGTCTTCTGTCGCCCCTAACCCTTGAATATCTATCACGACTAATTCGGCTGGTGTCGCTTGATTTTTGGTCCACTTAATGAGCATCTGTTTAGTCGACTCGTAATCGTCTACTTCACCACCCCAACTAGACAGTTGATGATTCAACGCAATACGGCTCATTTCTCGTGGTTCAATTAAAGCAACAGTATGGCCTTCTAGCCCTCGATGCTTAGGAGGTTGTTGTGCCGCTGGAGCTACTTCGGATTTAATGTTAAACCAAAATGTCGAACCCTTATCTTTTTCGCTTTCTAGGCCAATGTCACCGCCCATTTCTTCTACGAGCCGCTTGGAAATAACTAAGCCGAGACCGGTACCACCAAATTCACGGGCGGTCGAAGAGTCGGCCTGTGCGAAGGCTTGAAAGAGTGCCTTTTGTTGTTTTTTGGTCAGCCCGATCCCGGTATCAGAGACACTGATACGGACCAAAACTTTGTTGCCCTGTTGCTGCTCAATCATGGTGCGTATTACGACGCTACCATCGGCCGTAAACTTAATGGCGTTGCTGATCAGGTTGGTGAGTACTTGCTTTACTCGCAGCGGGTCAAACACCAGTTGCTCTGGTACATCTTCATAAAACAACGAAACGACTTCTAACCCTTTAGATTGAGACGTAGGCGCAAGCATCATGCACACTTCTTCGATAGCTACTTTTAGGTTTGTGCTGCGCTGGTCGAGCATTAACTTGCCGGCCTCAATTTTACAAAAATCCAGTACATCGTTAATGATGGTTAACAGTACTTGAGACGACGACAAAATAGTGCCCACGTAGTCTTCTTGTTTCTTGGTTAAATTTGATCGAGTTAGCAACCGAGCAAAGCCAATAATACCGTTAAGCGGGGTGCGAATTTCGTGGCTCATGTTGGCTAAAAATTCGGTTTTAACTTGGTTAGCTTGCTGCGCATCTCGACGTGCCATGTCTAATTCAATGTTCTGAATTTCAATGGTTTCGAGCGTTTCTCGTAAATCAAAGGTGGCTTGGTCAACACTGGTTTGCATTTCGTTGTAGGCATCTTTGATGGTCTCAGCCATTGCATTTATGCCTTCTTCGAGCTCGCGTAATTCACCTTTCGATTGCGTCGGTACTCGAACTTCTAAGTTGCCATCACGTATTTCAGAGACAGCCCTGATCATGTTGTGAACCGGAACAATGACGGTTTGGTTTAGGTATAACGCAATGCCAGTAATGATGATCAGAATAAACAGTAGTATGAGTAAATTTATTAGAATGGTTTGGTACTGAGCTACGCGAATGTTGGCGTTGTCGAATTCAAGTTCAACCCATGCAACTGGACGAGATAACACCGCATTCAAAATGAGATCGTCTGGATGAAAAATAGGCACTAAATAACGGAAGGTTTCACCACTTTGATAAAGCGTCAGCTCCGTTGTATCGGTGATCGATGCAGGGTATCTCGGGCCAATTGGGTTAGGCCCTGAAGACATAATCATGGATGCAAAGTTATCGTACACCCGAACCGAGCGAGCATCCTTTTCGTTTAACGAACGACGCATGAGCGCGTCAATCAGTTCGGTATTGTTTCGAGCAATAGGGCCTGCCAAAGTATCGGCCAACTGTTTAGACATACTTTCTGTGCGTTGGCTAAAAGATAATTGCTGCTGGTTGAGATCATTGTAAGTGAACCATGAAAAAGCCAGCGCACCCAGAATAAAGACTGGAATCAGCGATATAAAAAGCAGTCTATTTTGTAATCCGGATGAATTCATAGGTGACCCGTCGTATTTTGTGTTGTTTTTAATCATTATGACGAAAAAACTGTCAAGATCACAGTGTATAGGTTTCATGTCAAAAGAGAACGACATTAGATGAGAAGATTATTATTGATTGGACCCATAAACCGCTATAATCACGCCCAATATTGATATTTAGCCAAATTTTTCATGGTCAGGAGAATTAATGAGTCAGTTTCCTACAATCGAAGCTTTTATAGGTAAAACCCCTTTGGTTCGATTGCAACGCATAAACCCTAACCCAACCAACACAATTTTGGTTAAGTTAGAAGGCAACAACCCCGCTGGCTCGGTTAAAGACCGACCTGCCATGAATATGATCGTAAAAGCCGAGCAACGTGGTGACATAACACCAGGCGATACCCTAATTGAGGCGACCAGTGGCAATACCGGCATCGCTCTTGCCATGGCGGCGGCCATAAAAGGCTACAAAATGATTTTGATCATGCCGTCTAACTTGTCGGAAGAACGCCGTGCCAGTATGCGGGCCTATGGGGCCGATATTATTTCGGTTACGCCAGAGCAGGGCATGGAATATGCGCGTGATTTAGCCATCGCCATGGAGCAAAAAGGCGAAGGCAAAGTTCTGAACCAATTCAGTAATCCCGATAACCCGGCCGCGCACTTTGAATCAACGGGTCCAGAAATTTGGCAAGACAGTCATGGTCAAATAACGCACTTCATTTCGGCGATGGGCACCACAGGGACAATAATGGGTTGTTCTGAGTACTTAAAATCGAAAAACCCAGATATTCAAATTATTGGGCTGCAACCCACCGATGGTTCTCAAATCCCCGGTATTCGTCGTTGGCCAGCCGATTATATGCCTGAAATATATCAAAAAGCGCGAGTGGATTCGGTGATCGATATGGATCAAGTGACCGCTGAAACGACCATGAGACGATTAGCCGCCGAAGAAGGTATCTTTGCAGGTGTTAGCTCTGGGGGGGCCGTGGCTGGAGCGTTATTATTGTCTGAACAGGTTAATAATGCCGTTATTGTCGCGATAATTTGTGATCGCGGAGATCGATATTTATCGACCGGGGTATACCGTTAGTGAGAAATAGCCGTAGAAGCCCTAAAAAAGCCAATTTGCCCGCTCCATTCGAGCTTGAAATAGACCGATACAGTCATGATGGCCGAGGCATAGGTATTCATCAAGGCCGCGTAGTGATGGTGTCTAACGCTATGCCGGGTGAGCAGGTGCAAGTAAAGCTTGAACAAGCCAATACTAAGTTATGGCAAGGCAAGGCCGTTAAGCACTTCACACAAAGCGATCGTCGCCAACAGCCAACTTGCCAATATTATGGTGAATGCGGAGGCTGTGTTTTACAGCATGTGCCAGTATCCGATCAAGTTGCCTTAAAACAAAGCGCACTGGAAGATCATTTGCGTCGAAACAAAGTTCCTCACGATGCATTGGCTGAACCTATTTCGATCGAGAAAGTTGCCTATCGGCACAGAGCACGGTTCCAAGTCTCTAAAAAAGGAGAGGTTGGTTTTTTCAATGTTAAAGGCAATCGCATCGTGCCTATTAGCCAGTGTGCCGTGGTCGTACCTTCCATCAACGACGCTTTAAACATAGTAAAGCGTGAAGCGCCGTTAGAAGGCGTAAAGCAGCTTGAACTGGTTATCGACGATACCGATCAATTAGGCATTTCTGTTGTAGAAGGGTCGGGTGCTTCTAAAAGTGCGCTTGCGCAGTGGGGTGAGAAACAAGGCTGGGTGTCTCAAGCACCTTTACAGTATCGCAGTGCTGGCGCTCAAACTTGGGCGAAACCTGGCAGCTTTACGCAAGTGAATCGGCGCGTGAATACCGCCATGATTGAACAAGCCAAGGCCTGGCTCGATTTAGACGCTAGTGACAGAGTATTGGATTTGTTTTGCGGAAATGGCAACGTAAGCCTACCATTTGCCAAAAACGTTGAGGCCATTCTTGGTTTAGAAGCCAACCAAGAAGCAATCGATATGGCCATGAACAGTGAGCAAGCCAATCAGCAAACCCGCTACTGCGTTGCAAACTTATTCACTTCACCGCTAAAAGATATTCCAGAAATAGCGCAGTTTAACCCTACAGCCGTTATACTCGACCCGCCGCGAGCTGGAGCCGAAGCCGTGGTAAAGAATATGAATACGCTGCCTACGGTGCAAAAAATCCTGTACATTTCATGTGATCCAGCGACATTAGCAAGGGACATTGCTGAGCTAATTCATGATAAATGGCACTTGAGAAAGGTCGGCGTTATGGATATGTTTCCGCATACTCGTCATATTGAAAGTATGGCATTGCTAGAAAAAAAGAAAAAATAGGACAACTTGAGTTGTGAAAGTACGTGAAGATCAACCAGTGTTTCGAGACGGAACCGTCGATTTAGAAGCCTGGTTAGAACGGTTAGAAAGCAAAACCCCAATTGTAGATCCGGAAGAGCTGATTCGAGCCTGCCGCATTGCACGAACCGCCGAGCAAGAAACTGATCACCGTGCGAATCAGTGGGGAGAGGGTGATTCCTCCTTTTTAACGGGCTTGGAAATGGTCGAGATTCTGTCCGATTTAGGGCTGGACCAAGATGCATTGATAGCCGCTGTGCTTTATCGAGCTGTGCGAGAAGAAGAACTTGAACTCGACACCGTAAAAGATCAATTCGGACCAAAGGTTGCGAACTTAATTCGCGGCGTATTGCAAATGGCCGCGATACATACCAAATATCGATCAACCAAAGCCAGTGTGTTTGGTCAAAACGAAACACAAGGCGAAGCCATCCGTAAAATGTTGGTCTCGATGATCGACGATGTTCGCGTCGCTTTAATAAAACTAGCTGAGCGTACCTGTGCCATCCGAGCTGTTAAAAGCTCGCCAGCGGCGCGTCGATACAAAGTAGCGCGAGAAGTCTTTGATATTTATGCCCCGTTAGCACACCGCCTAGGGGTGGGGCATTTAAAATGGGAGCTAGAAGATCTAGCGTTTCGTTATATTGAACCTCAAGACTACAAAAAAATTGCCAAGCTGTTAGATGAAAAACGTCTAGACCGCCAAGAGTATATCGAAAAGGTTGAGCAGCTGATCTCTAATGAGATTCAACAAGCCGACATTTCTGCGCAAATCCAAGGCCGCGCAAAACACATTTATTCCATTTGGCGCAAAATGAAACGTAAAAACATCAGTTTCAGCCAAGTCTATGATATTCGTGCGTTTCGCATTTTAGTGCCAGAAGTACGTGATTGTTATACCGTTCTGGGCATTGTGCACTCACTTTGGCGACATATTCCACGTGAATTTGATGATTACATTGCCTCGCCAAAACCTAACGGATACCGCTCTCTTCATACGGCGGTGATAGGGCCAGAAGGTAAAGTGGTAGAAATTCAAATACGCACACACGATATGCACGATGATGCCGAATTGGGCGTTTGCGCACACTGGCTTTATAAAGGCACCGATGCGAAAAAAGCGGCGCAATCTCGCGGTTATGAAGAAAAAGTGGCTTGGTTACGCCAGGTATTAGAATGGCATGATGAACTCGGCGGCATCGATGAAATGGTCGATGAACTTGGAACCGATGTCACCGTTGATCGTATTTATGTATTAACACCAGAAGGCCACGTGGTCGATTTATCTTCCGATGCCACGCCAATTGATTTTGCCTATAAAGTGCATACCGATGTTGGCCACCGTTGCCGAGGTGCAAAGGTCAATGGCCGTATTGCGCCATTAAATACTCGGCTCGTTGTCGGTGATCAAGTTGAAATTTTAACTGGATCAGAAGCCAGCCCAAGCCGAGATTGGTTGAACTCCGATTTAGGCTTTGTTCGCTCTGCGCGTGCCCGAGCAAAAATTAAGCATTGGTTTAAATCACAAGATCGCGAAGTTAATATCAAAGATGGCAAAGAAATGCTCACTAAAGAGTTACGCCGATTTAATATTAATAAGATCAACATGGTCCAGCTGGCCGAAGCTTTGAATTTACACGCAGAAGATGATTTATACGCGGCCATTGGTGCCAACGATATTCGTTTAATGCACGCAGTTCATCACGCTGAGGAAATTATTAACCCGCCCAAACCAAAAGAAATTCAGCTGCGTGAAAGTAAAGAGCAAAACCACAGTGGCGATTTAATGATACGCGGTGTGGGTAACATGATGACCACTATTGCAAACTGCTGTAAGCCAGTACCTGGCGATGCCGTAGCCGGTTATATAACCTTGGGGCGCGGTGTCTCTATACACAAAGACGATTGCGTTAATTTGTTGCAGCTGCGAAACAAAGAGCAAGAACGCATCATTGATGTTTCTTGGGGTAATGACGTGTCGACCACTTACCCAGTAGAATTACATATTGCCGCTTACGACCGCACCGGGTTGTTAGCCGATATTATGACGGTATTGGCCAACATTGGTATTAACGTGGTGGGCATGCAAACCATTACCGACAAGTCACATAACTCATGCGATATGCGAGTTACCGTTGAAGTGGAAAGCATCGATTCGCTCGGGCGAATAATGTCGTTGCTTACCAAAGTCCCAAATATTGCCGACGTTCGCCGAGTGTATAGCAGCTGAATGCCATGACAAAAAAATACAATTACCAAGACCTAAAGTATTTAATGGCGCGCTTGCGTCACCCTCAAAGTGGCTGTCCTTGGGATATCGAGCAAACCTACGAATCGATCGTTCCGCATACGCTCGAAGAGGTGTATGAAGTGATCGACACCATAGAACGAGCCGATTACAAACACTTAAAAGAAGAGCTAGGTGACTTGCTTTTTCAGGTAGTGTTTTATGCTCAAATCGCCAAAGATGAAGCTCGCTTTGAACTCGATGATGTGATTCATAGCTTGGTGGCAAAACTGGTTCATCGGCACCCACATGTTTTCCCAGAAGGTACGTTAACCAGCCATAGAGACGATCAAACCATTAACGCCGAAAGCGTCAGTGGGCAGTGGGATGCGATAAAGCAAAAAGAAAAAAAATCGAAAAACCAAGCCGAGCGTATACTCGATGATATTCCAAAGGCGTTACCAGGTTTATTGCGAGCAAAAAAAATTCAAAAACGTGCCGCAAAAGTGGGGTTTGATTGGCCCGATAGCCAAGGCGTGCTAGCCAAGATCCGCGAAGAATTAGACGAGCTAGAAGAGGCGATTCAAAGCAAGGATAAAGAAGAAATTGAATCTGAACTCGGTGATGTTTTGTTTGCGCTTTCGCATCTAACCAATCATTTAAAGGTTGATCCTGAGCGTGCTGTTCGCAAAACAAACGCTAAGTTTGAATATCGTTTTGGGTATATAGAAGACCAAGTCAACTTAAGTGATCGAGCTTGGTCTGAATACAGCCTGGAAGAGCTTGAAGCCTATTGGCAACAAGCTAAAACTCACCAATAGCTATTTTTTTACGCATTCCACCGCTAATGAACCAATAGAATAACCAGCGCCAAAAGAACAGATCATGCCAATGTCGCCGTGTTTAAAATCACTATTGTGGCGGTTAAAGGCAATAATTGAACCAGCCGATGCGGTATTACCAAACTCATCTAAAATGGTTGGCGCTTCATCGTTAGTTGCAGGTCGGCCTAACAGTTTTTTAGCAATCAGTTGGTTCATATTTAAGTTAGCTTGATGTAAAAACCAGCGTTTTACTTGAGCATTTTCAATGTTGTGAGCACTGAGATGTTCAGTCATGTGCTTTGCCGCCATTGGACACACTTCTTTAAATACTTTGCGCCCTTCTTGGTGGAACAAGTTAGGTGAAGCAAAAACATCGCTGTCGTGTGCGCGTGATAAATGCCCGAAGTTAGAGCGAATGTTGTTGGAGTATTGGGTCACCGCTTTTGTGCTGAGCACTTTAAAATAAGTGTCAGTCGTTACTGTTTCTTCCGCTTCGACAATGACCGCTGTGGCTACATCACCAAATATAAAATGGCTGTCTCTATCGGCATAGTTTAACTGAGGCGTCACTAATTCTGGGTTTACCACTAACACGGCTTTTGCACTACCAGAGCGAATCATCTCGTAAGCGCGATGCAACCCAAATGTTGCCGCCGAACAAGCCACTAGCATATCAAAGCCAAACCCCGTGATTCCTAATTGCTCCTGCACTTCAATAGCAATGGCAGGATAAGCGCGCTCGGTGTAAGCGCAGCTCACTATGACGGCGTCGATGTCGGCCGCTTTTTTCTGAGCGTTATCTAACGCGGCCTGCGCGGCTTTAACGGCCATTTCGGCTTGGTACGATAACTCATCTTCTGCACGTGCGGGCAGGTTGGGGCGCATGCGGTTTAAATCGAGAATGCCCTCTTTTTCATAAACGTAACGCTGCTTAATGCCACTGGCTTTGGTGATAAAGTCGGCATCCGATTTTGCCAATGGCTGCAACTCGCCGGCTTCTATTTCGGCGGCGTGCTGCGTGTTGTAACGGTCGGCGTTTTCATTCAGTACCTGCACTAATTCTTCGTTAGAAATGCTGTGCTCTGGGTGCCATAGGCCTGTGCCACTAATGGTGATTTGAGGAAATTGGAATTGTGACATGTTTGGTTGCCTTATTAGGTTTGTTTGCAGTTTAGCAAAAAAATTGCCCTTGTGGTCGATAAGTTAATTGGCTAATTGGCGACTCTTTGGTTATATTCTTAGGGTAGTTTCATTTTTTAATAGGGACCTTATGCGACATCATTTCACCTTGACATTTAAGATGGCAGAGCGTCAACCAGTTGATGTAAACGAAGTAGCTAGCCAGATAGAAGGCAGCGACTTTCATGTAGAATCGCAAGCTTATAACGGTGAAGAGTTCAGTGTGCACTTTGTTCGAGAAGGCCAGCACGCTACCGACTTACTCGAGTTTGCCAAGCAACAGGTCATTTCTGCAGTACCCGGTGCCGAGTTGGTGTCTATGGATATGTCAGAAGAGCCCCCCATGTTGGGAGTGGTAGACGATATAACCAAACTTGTTGTGAAAGCCTGCTCAAAATTTGGTGATGCCGATTTAGCGCACGCTTGGCTAAGCAAACCGCAAGAAGCCTTAAATGGGCAGATCCCTAAAATTTTAATGATAGAAGCCGAAGGGCGAACACAGGTTGCGCGTGCTTTAAAAGAAATCAATGACAACGAGTGAATATATCGTTAAAAAGCCGCTCACTCGGTGCGGCTTTCATTTAAAAGGTTTTCTACCTTTTTAACATACTTGTCTAATCGTTCATCGTTAATACCCAAGCCATGCAACGCATTTACGGTTTCAAATAAATAATCGGCCGCGCTGCCAAGAGCGCCTTCACCTTGGGCTAAATGAATACAGCGTTGTTCAAAATTTAAGCTGCCGGCGTATTGTGGGCTGTTTTTATCCATAACAAACGCCACGGCATATAGAGTCGCTTCTTTATCTGTTTTTAAGGGTAACCAGAGCGGCTGGTAGGCACTTGCGACCATCTCGCGAGACCATAAAACACTGAGTTCTTCTTCGATACAGCTGGGATCCACTTTAAGAGCCTGACCGTGGCAACTACCTCCTTGCTCTAAACCTAACACTAATCCGGGATGTGTTTCCGAGCCCCGGCCAACGTATGTTTGTAGGCAAAAATCTCGGTGGTAGCCTTCTAAATAAGCGTCCGTTTTTTCGCTAATATGCATGGCTGGATTCCACAATAATGAGCCATAAGCAAATACCCAAACACTGCCGTCGTGGTTGGGGTTTGTTGATAGCGTTTGTCGCCAACTGCGTTCACGTTCTTCGGCCGATGTTAAGGTGATTAACCCTTTATCGTGCGCGGCTTGTGCCATTTTTTGAAAGAAACCATTTTTAATGGATTCACGATCTATATGTGCCAATTCAACGCTCCGTGTAGTCGAAAATTAGGCCAGGGTTTAAAATGGCCTTCGGGTCTAATTGTTTTTTGAGTAACTGCATGAGCGCAATTTCTTCTTGAGTTCGGCTGTATTTTAAATAGGATTTTTTCTGTAAGCCAATTCCGTGCTCAGCAGAAATACTGCCATTTAGGTTGGCTAACGGTTGGTAAACTAAATGATTGATCGCATCTTTAGTTTTCGCCGTTAAAGTAGGACCAACGTGAATGAATAGATGTAAATTGCCATCACCTAAGTGCCCAAACACAATGATTTTCGCATCGGACCACTGGCTTTTAATGGCAGTTTGCAATTGATCTATGTAGCCCGCCATTTTATTGATGGGCAAACTGATGTCGTAGCCAATATAGGGCGCTAGGCCGGTGGTTAAACGCTCAATGTCATCTCGTATGGCCCACATAGCTTGTTGTTGCGCTTTAGATGATGCAATCGCTGCATCGACAATGATGCCATCATTCATGCAAGCTTCCAGTGCAGACATAAAAATGTCGGCTTCTAAATCGTGATAATTTGCCGCTTGTATTAAGACATAATAGGGGTGTTCGGTAGAAAGTGGCGCTTGGTGTTTATGGCCATCGTCGATAATAAATTGATAGTGGTCTTGCCACATGACTTCAAATGCCGATAAGCGCCCACCTAGCTGTCTATCGAGATTCCGCAATGCCGTAACAAGATGTTCAAACTGGCTAACCGCGACCAAGGCTGTAGATACGCTGTTGTGTAGCGGCCGCAACCGGAGCGTCAGTCGCGTAACTATGCCCAATGTGCCTTCACTGCCTATAAAGAGTTGTTTTAAATCGTAGCCGGTGTTGTTTTTTAACAGCGCCCGTAAATTAGTGATGATCTCGCCGTTAGGCATCACTACTTCTAGCCCAAGCACTTGCTCTCGAAACATGCCGTAGCGTAATACTTCATTACCGCCAGCATTGGTCGCAGCCATTCCGCCCAGTGTGCAACTTCCGCGCGCTCCTAAATCTACGGGAAAGTGCAGTTGGTGATCTTGAGCAAATTCATGCAATGCTTGCAATGGAACGCCTGCCTGTACCAAAACGCTGCGGTTATCTTCATCGATGGATTCTATTGCATTCATGCGCTCAAACGACAAAACCACCTGATGCTCTTGGCTGATCGAACCTTCCACAAAGCCTGTGCCGCCTCCGAGCACAACGATGGATATGCTTTGCTGATAGCAAAGCCCTACAACTTGGCTGACTTCTTCTGTGCATTTCGGTCGAACTAGGGCTAACGCCTGACGAGCGTTGCTATCAAACCAGCCAACGCTGCGAGAGGTTACATCTTTCCCTGTTAGAACGTTGCCATGCCCAACAATAGCCTGAAGCGAATTTAGAATGTCCATAAATACCCAAATTAACACGATGATTTAAGCGTCGACGTTACCATATCTTATGGCTGTTAAGCATGAGCTTTTGTATTTGGACCTTATGATCACTGTTTAATTACAAAAGTTAGGATCGGTATAAGTATTGAGTTCTAATGAATTTTTATTGTTAAAAATCAGTTTTTATAAAGTTTTTTGCAGGATTGGTCACTGATTTAGGGTGTCTGATTCAGTTATGCGCTATTTTGGTGAGATTTATAAAAAAATAATATTTAGACTTGAAAGCATAATTTGTTAGCGGTAGGGTTATTTGCATAAAACCGTACATAATAAAAACACGACCAAGGAGTGCGTTAGTGACCCAAGCAAACGATGATCGGTTTGTGGTATTTGACCGCGTACAAAAGAGCTACGATGGTCGCAATTTAGTGGTAAAAGACCTGAATCTCGACATTGCCAAAGGCGAATTCCTAACCATGCTCGGTCCTTCTGGCTCGGGTAAAACCACTTGTTTAATGATGCTGGCCGGGTTTGAAACCGCCACGCATGGCGACATACTTCTCAATGGGCAGCCCATTAATAATATTCCACCCTATAAGCGCGGAATTGGCATGGTGTTTCAAAATTATGCCTTGTTTCCACATATGACCGTCGCTGAAAACCTCGCCTTTCCGCTAGCCGTTCGCAAAATGCCAAAAGCCGAACGCGAAGCCAAAGTAATCCAAGCGTTAGAAATGGTGCAAATGGGAGAGTTTGCGAATCGTCGTCCAGCGCAATTATCGGGCGGGCAGCAGCAACGCATAGCGTTAGCGCGAGCATTGGTGTTTGAACCTGAATTGGTGTTGATGGATGAACCGCTTGGCGCACTCGATAAGCAGTTGCGAGAGCACATGCAATTTGAAATTAAACACCTGCATGAACAATTAGGCGTTACCGTGGTTTATGTAACGCATGACCAATCTGAAGCACTCACCATGTCTGATCGTGTTGCGGTGTTTAATGATGGTCGCATTCAACAACTGGCGACCCCTGAAGAACTCTACGAACGCCCTCAAAACTCATTTGTGGCGCAATTTATTGGTGAAAATAATCGCTTAATGGGCCGAGTAGACCGGCTTGATGGCGAAAACAGTGTCGTCGTTTTAGACAGTGGTGAGCAAAGCAGTGCATTAGCCGTAAACTGCGGCGCAGCCGGTTCGCGTACTTTGTTATCTATTCGGCCAGAGCGCATTCGTATTGGCGAGCAGGCTACCGAAAATGTCACACAAGCCAAAGTGTTGGAGCTTATCTATTTAGGGGATCACATTCGGTGCCGTATGCGTGTGCATGGAGACGACCAATTTATTGCCAAAATTCCTAATTCGCCTGAAAGTCCACGCGTCATGGTTGGGCAAGAGGTTAATATTGGTTGGGCCGCCGCTGATTGTCGCGCCTTAGACGCCGATTAATAAACGCTTATCCGCTTTTTTATACCCCAGTTTAAGCGGAGCCAATAATAAGATGGGGCAAAAATTAAGTGAGGAAAATATGGATATGTCAAAATCATTTTGGGTAGTCGGAGCGTTATCTCTGATAACGGCTACTTCTTCAATCGCACAAGACTTAACCATTGTATCATGGGGCGGCGCCTATTCGAATTCGCAACAAAAGGCCTACCACGACCCATACATGGCGAAAAACCCGAACATTAATATTATTAACGATGAAAGCTCTGCAGAAGCTGTAGCAAAACTGCGCGCCATGAATGAAGCTGGCAATGTTACTTGGGATTTAGTCGATGTTGTTGCATCGGATGCTCTGCGCCTATGCGATGAAGGCTTGGCGATGGAAATTGATCACGATGAAGTGTTGGCACCCGCGCCAGATGGCACCGATGCCTCTGATGACTTTGGAGACTTAATTGTGTCGGAATGTTTTATTCCGCAAATTGTGTATTCAACCACAGTGGGCTATCGAAAAGATTTAGTGGGCAGTACTCCGCCGACGGATATTTGTGCGTTATTCGATACCAAAGCTTACCCAGGTAAACGCGCGTTAGAAAAGCGCCCAATCAACAACATGGAATGGGCTTTGTTGTGTGATGGTGTAGATAAAGACGACGTGTACGATGTTTTAGAAACCGATGCAGGGCAAGAGCGAGCGTTAGCTAAGCTCAGCACCATTAAAGACGATGTTATTTGGTGGTCGGCCGGTGCTGATACGCCTCAGTTATTAGCCGATGGCGAAGTTGTCATGGGCTCTACTTACAATGGCCGTTTATTTTCTGTCATTGTTGAGCAAAACCAACCGGTAGAAATGCTATGGGATGCGCAAGTATTCGACTTAGACGGTTGGATCATACCTGCAGGTTTACCAGCCGAAAGACTTCAGGCCGTTAAAGATTATCTTTATTTTGCTACCGATACACAGCGTTTAGCGGACCAAGCAAAATACATTTCTTACGGACCTGCGCGTGAAAGTTCGGCTCCGCTTGTTAGTAAGCACGCAGAATTGGGTATTGATATGGCACCGCACATGCCAACCGACCCTAAAAACGCGAAAAACACCTTCCTATATAACTACGAGTTTTGGGCCGATTACCGCGATGACATCGACGCAAAATTCCAAGCATGGTTGGTGCGTAACTAAGTAAAGCGCTTAACTTGAAGTGGGGCACCTATGTGCCCTTTAAATTTAAAAAATACAACAGTGCGAAGTAATAAAAGATGACTGGACAAGACACGGCAACGGTACCATTAGCGGCGGACGGACGCCCGTTAGAGCAAAGCTTACAACGGGCGCTGCGAAGACAAAAGTTACGCGCCTTAATGCTTATAGCACCCTTGTTGTTATTTGTGTTGTTAACTTTTATCGCGCCCATTGCCGATATGCTGTATCGCTCTGTTGATAACCGTATTGTATCGGAAACTTTACCCAGAACTGTCGAGCTTTTGCCCAGTTGGCAAGAAAGCAGCGGAAAACCGCCTAGTGAAGCGGTATTTAATGCGTTGTATTTTGATTTGTTTTTTGCCTCTGAATTAAAAATTCATACTCGGCTTGGGTCTCGTTTAAATTACCAAGAATCGGGTATCTCATCTTTATTCCGAAAAACAGGCCGAAGAGTAGGCCGTTTTGAAACCGATGAAATTACGGATCAATTTGTTGCACTCAACCCACAATGGGAATCGCCCGAATTTTGGCTAGAGCTTACAAAGCAACCCGATTTTTCTGATGCTCTACCGACAACCGCCTCTGTTTGGGCAAGCTGGCAAGCGTTATTAATTGAAGACGAAAAAGACATAAAAGAAGAAACACCTGAAGATGTATTATTTTATGCCCTTTATTTAGATTTAATTCAGCCTAGCGCTCCGAACACTGTGTCTAGCTACAGCTGGTGGTCCAATACAAAAAACGCGGTAGAAAGCTTTCAGCCTATCAATATTGTTGGGCAGTTTGAATCGGCCGATGAAGATTGGCTTGCAACAAATACTTGGGGCGTACTAAAACGTTATGCACCTACCGTCACCGATGGCTACTTTTTAAATGCACTAGATATGCATAAAACAGCCGGCGGCGTAGAAGCCCAACCCGAAAACTTGCAAGTATATAAGTTACTGTTTGTTCGCACACTGGTGTTATCGTTGGCAATTATGGCTTCTTGTATTTTGTTATCTTACCCGATTGCCTATTTGCTGTCGCACCTACCAATGCGCAAGGCAAATCTGATATTAATTTTAGTCTTACTTCCATTTTGGACATCGTTGTTAGTTCGTACTTCGGCTTGGAAAGTGTTGCTGCAACAACAAGGGGTGATCAACGATTTATTGGTCTGGGTTGGCTTAGTCGATGATGCTAACCGTCTGATTATGATGAATAATGCTGTCGGCACCATGATAGCCATGACGCATATTTTATTACCCTTTATGATTCTGCCCATGTATTCGGTCATGCGAACCATTCCAGTTAGCTACGTTCGCGCCGCTAAATCGTTAGGTGCAACCAACTGGACTGCGTTTTGGAAAGTGTACTTTCCGCAATCGGTTCCCGGTATTGGTGCAGGCTCAATTTTAGTATTTATTATGGCCATTGGTTATTACATCACCCCGGCTATTGTGGGTGGCACAACGGGCATCTTTATTTCTAACCGCATTGCTTACCATATATCCAGCTCGCTTAATTGGGGCTTAGCTTCAGCCTTAGGTGCTATTTTGTTGATTGTAGTGCTGGTGCTGTATTGGCTGTATGACAAATACGTCGGCATTGATAATTTAAAACTAGGGTAATCAGTTATGTTGCAACTTCCATCTTATGCCTCAACCGGCGAAAAACTCTGGTTTTATAGTTTTAGAGTTATCTGTGGGCTGATACTGTTCTTTTTAATCGCGCCAATTGTTGTAATCATTCCGTTGTCTTTTAACGCTCAAGACTTCTTTACCTTTACTAAAGAAATGCTGGCGTTTGATCCAGCTGGATATTCTTTAAAACACTACGAAGATTTTTTTACCAACAGCGATTGGACAAATGCCATCTGGAACTCCATTCGTATTGCGCCCATGGCCACGTTTTTATCGGTAAGTTTAGGCACCTTAGCCGCCATTGGCTTAAGCCAGCCGCACGTGCCTTTTAAGCGCTTCATAATGGCCATACTCATATCGCCCATGATTGTTCCTTTGGTGATATCAGCCGCTGGCATGTATTTCTTTTTCAGCCGAATAGGGTTGCAAGGCACCTACTGGGGTGTGGTGTTAGCGCACGCCGTGTTGGGCATTCCGTTTGTTATTATTACCGTAACCGCCACTTTGGTGGGGTTTGATCATTCACTGACACGAGCCGCCGCGAATTTAGGCGCTAACCCAGTGGTAACCTTTTGGAAAGTGCAAATGCCGTTGATTTTACCTGGAGTAGTGTCGGGCGGGTTGTTTGCTTTTATTACGTCTTTTGATGAAGTTGTGGTGGTGTTATTTGTAGGCTCTTCGGCTCAAAAAACATTGCCATGGCAAATGTTTATTGGCTTGCGTGAACAAATCAGCCCTACCATTTTAGCCGTAGCCACCATACTCGTCGCCTTGTCTATATTGTTGTTGACGGTGGTTGAGTTATTAAGACGAAGAACCGAGCGCTTACGCGGCCTAAGCCCAGGCTAAAATATAGGCTCCCAATAACTACCACTGCCGTACGCTTATGTTTAACACTTGTAGCCTTTGCAGGCTTAGGTTATGTTCAGTAACATAAAAACTAATTTGAGTAGCTGACCATGATAGCCGCAAGTGTCATAACAATGTTCATTGTTTTAACCACGGCCTTACCCCTTTTAAAAATTAACCATTGGATTATTCGCGGGCTCGACTTTCCTCGTTTTCAAATTGCTGCTCTCGCCTGTGCTGTAACATTATTTCATTTGATTTTTACAGATTTAAACCAATGGCTTGGCCAATTGAATCTATTTGCCACACTTATAAGCTTGTGTGTTCAACTGTGGTGGATTATACCTTACACCGCTTTGTGGCCAGCCGAAGTCAAGAGCACTAAAGAGAGCAACAGTCAAAATCAGCTCAGTATAATGACCGCCAACGTATTGCAAACGAACCATAATACCGAGGCGTTGATTCAGTTAGTGCGCACCCGAAAACCCGATATATTAGTAACCTTAGAAACCAATAAATGGTGGCAAGACCAGCTAGCGCCAATCACATTAGACATGCCGCACACCATTAAGTGCCCGCTAGAAAACCTTTACGGAATGCATGTGTATTCGAGGCTGCCATTAGCACAAGAGCAAATTTCTTTTTTGGTAGAAAAAGACGTGCCGTCAATGCACTGCACCGTTGAATTACGTAACGGAGCCACCGTGAATATGCACTTTGTGCATCCAGCACCGCCCAGCCCAACAGAAAACGAAGAATCGACAGAACGTGACGCCGAACTAATTACCATTGCCAAAAGTGTTGCCAAAACAAAAGAGCCGGTAATAGTCACCGGCGATTTAAACGATGTTGCATGGTCTTACACCACAAGACTGTTTCGTAAAATAAGCGGCTTACTGGACCCAAGAGTAGGCCGAGGCATGTACAACACCTTCCACGCCGATTACCCATTTTTACGCTGGCCACTAGACCATCTATTTCATAGCGAGCATTTTTGTTTAAAACATATAGAGCGACTACCGCACATAGGCTCTGATCACTTCTCATTATTTACCGTATTAAGCTTTGAGCCAAAAAAAGGCAAAGAACAAGAAGGCTTGCAACCCGATAAGAGTGATAAAAAAGAAGCTGAAATAATTTCAGAACAAGTTGGAGTCGGACAAACAGGTGTGCCGACTTTGAATGAATAGTAAGACTATATTCACGTTATAAGCGATTATTCAAAATCAAGTTATTTGTAATCACTAAAATACACACCAAATAGCAATAAGTATTTTTGAAGCAGTAAATCTATAATTTTGTGACAAGCATCTCAATTTGAAATTCTGTGCAGTTTATTCAGGTGTTTATCCTGTATATGCTGCATGCGCGGTAAAGTACATGTTTTTGAAAGCAGGTGATTTTTAGTTGAATTTTAAAAAAGTTAATTTTGTTGGCTTGCAAGAGCGGTAGATACAGGAATACATCTGCACTAGATGCAATGTTACTGATGATCAAATTGACAGGTAAGTCGTTTAGAGACATTATGAGTGGGGTTGGGGAGTATTTAGGTATTTTAAAGCAAAATTTAACCGCCCCAAGTAAAAGCCGCAAGTGCGGTAGAATAAACTGTTATACGTGAGTCGAAAGTATGAGATTAGCATCCTATGAACTTGATTATTGGCAACTCCGTTCAGGTGAAAAGGCTCATAAAGCTAACCCCGATAAATTTTGGATTCCAGAAGAAAAGCATCGTAAAAGCCTAAAAGTTGGAGATGCTGCGAAGCTAATCTTTGATATGGAGGGTGAAAACGAAGATGGATCAATCGAAGTAGTTGGTGAAAGAATATTTGTAATTGTCTCTGAGGTAATAAACGAATACTACATTGGTATCCTTGATTCACAACCAGCATATGTAGAACCTGAGGATGATTTCTATTTAGGATTTGGTGTTGAAATTGCATTTACAGCTGAGCATGTAATTGATATTGATAGACCACCTGATGAATATATTAAATGGCAACTAGACCAAAAACCAGAAAAACTCTGGGAGCGATAGTTCACGTATAACAAGCCATTCAAGCAGGACAAATAACAGTTGGCTATTTGCTCCTTCGTCGCTTATTTTAGCCAACTATTATTTGCCTCTTAATGGGGCGTTACTATTCAAGGAGAGAAATTGGGAAAGTTGGATAAAAGGACATTGATACGTTGGAAGGTCTATATTGATCGATCCAAGATGTATATTGGATATATTCAGTTTCTTCTGATTATCTTCGTTTTCATACGCTCACTTGGTGATAACGCGTTAACTGACTTTGTTTTTAGTGCTCCTGCTTTGTCGGTGCCACTCATACTAGTTTTATTTGTATTCGGTTCACTAGTATTAGGTTACTTCGATTCTAGGCTTGGTTTGCGAGAAGAAGAAATAAGAAATCATTCCCGTTCCAATCCAGTACTGATGGAAATCCAAGCTTCTATTGAAGAACTAGGTCGCAAGATTGAGGTAATTGAAAAACAGGTCTCCTCAACTTCAAAGGGCAAATCCATTGAATAGTAACAAGACACTGTTGCACGTTGCCCCGCCAAAAACCGCTATCGCGGCGGGCCAAGGGACTCGCTCCTTCGTCGCTCGCCCCAAAGTTGGTCGTTACTTTCGGAAGATAATGTGGAATACCAGGTTGAACCGGATTTAGATGTAGATGAGTTTCTTTCCCTAGCTAATAGCAATTGGCCAGGAGAATACGACCGCCAGAAAACTAAATTTGCATTGGAAAAAACGATCAACCTATGCGCAAGAGAAGAAGGTAAGTTGATAGGGTGCCTTCGAATCCTATCTGACGGCTATTTTTTCTCAACTATCCCAGAAGCTTTTGTATTGCCTGAGCGGCAATGTGAAGGGATAGGGTCGAAGCTGTTCGAGCTGGCTATAGAAAAAGCACCAACTTCATTGTTTTTTGGTGCACAGCCTGACAAAGTAGGATTTTACGAGAAGCTTGGTTTTGAGAAGAGTCTACAGTCTTTTCATCACCGAAAGCCACGAAAGTAACAATCCATTGCAACGGACTCGGAAAAAGCCCCTCGCCGTTGAATAGGGGCGTTAGTTTTTAACTCATACCGAAAATATAGAAAGGGAACAGGATTGTATGAAAATTAAAATATATGTAGGTATTATTTTGTCTTTAATTGTGAATATGTCGTTTGCGGGAGATTATATTTTAACTATTGACGGTGAGTCCTATGAAGTATCATTGAATGAAGAAACAAAGGTTGAGGTGGGTGGCCGCTCCGTTTTGGCAAAATTTACACAAAAAGACTATCTTACATATACAACAGATAGTTTTTCATTTGAATATCCAAATCAATATTCGCCTTCTAAATCCGATCTGGGCGAAGGTATATTTCAGAACGTCATGATGACTCCGCTTGGCGTAGTCGTATTAGTTCAGGAATACACACGTATGGATCCAACCGCCTTGCTGGATTTAATGATTAATGAGATGACTAAAGAAGAGCGGGAATATGGGTATAAAATCAATGCCACGCCATCGTCTACTACATTGTCTGATGGGTCCGTGCTTAGCGGAAAAGTTGTAACTTCCAAATATAAAGGATCAGACATTAAGAGAACCTTCTACACCTACGGAATTAAGGATGCAGGATTATTTATAGTTACTCAAATAGATTATGAAGTCGGATCTAGTGATAAAGGTGTGATCGATACCTTCATGAGCTCGCTTAGCATCACAATGAATTAAGTCTGTTAGCCTAAAACTAACAATGCGCTGCACCGGACAAATATTGCTACACTCGTTTTTGTGTATGTCGCGCAGCTCCATTTTACCCAAAAACGCTCTCCGCAATATTTGCAGGTGAGCTTGGCGTTAGGCATCTCTTTTGGAGGTAGCTCATGGATCAAGTAAGTGTAATAAATACTATTATTGTCCCGAGTGGGATGGAAGTAACCGCTGAACAAATTCGTGATGAATATGTATCTTACTTTAGCGAACAAGAAGGTTTCGTGAGTTCAACCTTTTACAGGTCACTTAATCGAGAAGTTGATGACTCTATAAAATATGTCAATACAGTAGTATGGGCATCATATGCTCACTTTGAAAAAGTAGTAAATATTGGTTTCAATAACCAGTCTGTTGAAAACAACGACGGAAGAAGAGTTTTAGGCAAGGGCTTCCCTGAACCAATAATCGTTTCTCCGGGCCAATACGTTATTGTGAGTCATGTAAATGCCTAACAAAAAGTTCAACGCGGACACAGTAACCTCCGTTTCGTTTATGTGCATACGCTACGCGTATTGTTGCACAACACTACACTCCGGATACTGTGCCGGTTAACTTGGCGTTAGGAATTAGATTTGGACTACGAATGGAAATGTAGGGTTTGCGAAGCTACTAACTCTAAAGGACAGATATTCTGTAGTTCATGTAACTCTAATTCAGAATTAAGTGAAATTGATATTGCAGAACGACGAATCGCTTTTAGGGACGACCGGTATTTTAACGACGAAGAAGGTATACCTCCAAAGCCGGTCACGGTTCAGGGAAGAATTCAGAAAGTTTCAAATGACATCGCATTAGGTCGAAATCTCTTTACAAGAAAACTGGGCAATGCCCTATGGGTGGCTATTACTCTAACGGTAATAGCTAGAGTAGGATTATTGGCTCTATATGAAATAGAAAGATTCGAGAAAAATTTACTGGGGATAGGGAGCTACGTTCTTGTAAATATTTTCTTTGCTTTTGAAATTAAGAACTTCTTTGCTGGAAAAACTACATATCTAAATGGAGTCCGATTCCCTTTGCCGGCAAAGATTAGCTATTCTTTAGGTCGTTGGGTAGGATTGGTTTTCGATTTTATATTTCTATATTTAGTCTTGCCAATACCCTTTTCCTAACAAGCGTAAGCAGATTCAGCCCTGCGGGCTTTGGACAAAAAACTCACCGGGGGTTCGTTTTTTGCCCCTGTTACGAACGTTATGAGGCAAATTAAGTGAGAGTGTGCCCGAATTGCAAAGCTAGAACGATTTCTAGGATGAAGCTTTTTGCTTGTGGAATGCACAGTCCAGGAGCCTCAGTGATATGCTCAGAATGCAGTTCATTGCTAATGCTTGACCCTGAGGACAACCTGCTTGTTGAAGGTACAGTGAACCTAGTATTAGTAGCATTGATGGGACTATCGGCTTTCTACTTTGGTAACTTATTTGTTGGTATTGGTGTTTTTATCTGTTGGCGCGTATTAAGGGTTTATATTCGTACAAAGGGAAAAATAGTGGTGGTAACTTAGCCTCATAACAAAACGCTGTAGCAATACAGCCCCAAATATACCGCTTCGCGGTGGGCTGTGGACTCGCTCACGCTCGCTGCTAAGCTTTGCGTTATTGTGCAGAATTCGAATGCCTTTTTAAGATGGTATAACTGGTTCTTTTTATTATATTTAAATCGCAGTATTTTCCGAGGAAAGGAGAATCTATGACTGGCCACCAAGTTTCGGGGCTGGCATATTAAAGGCAATGAAATCGACGTAATAGCTTTGGTAAGTTGAGCTTTTACAAACTATAAAAAATGGCAATGGTGGTCAGTGCACATTAACAAAGTGCAGCAGTATCGTGCCTTCGGCACTGGACTCGTTTACACTCGCCACTGTGCACAACGTTAGAGCCCTATGAAGATATATCTACTCCGACATGCAGAATCAGAAAGCAATGCTTTAGGCCGACTAGCATCTAGTAGTGATGAGTCACTTACAAGTGTTGGAATGATTCAAGCAGAAAGTATTGTTCCAGAACTTAAAGAATTGGGTGTAACTAAAGTTCTTTGTTCTACATATTTGAGAGCTAGGCAGACCGTAAAACCGTTTATTGATGAAGTAGCAATCGAGATAGAGTACAGCGACCTGCTAACTGAAGGAGAGCTCGTACTAGGCAAGCGACCATTGGTTACTACTAGTGACCGACAAAGCGATCTTAGTGATGCCGCTGATAGTTTCCTGAATCGAGCGATTTTGGCAGTTGAACTAATGAAAGGCCAGAAATGTCGTAGCCTTCTCGTGGTTACTCATGGGCATATGATAAGAGAGTTGATTAACTTGTTTCTTGATTTACCCAATACAGTTAGGTTCCCTCAAGAGAACTGCGCTCTTTCATTAGTAGAGCTGAGTGAGCATGTAAAGGTCGAATATTTAAATCGGCGACTAGGCTCTAACAATCACGGGCTTGGGACTCGTTCCTCGCCCCAGCCGTAAACGTTAAATGGCAATCATGAATATCGAAGCTATCAAACAAGTTCTGAAGTCGTGGTTAGAAGAAGGCTACCTCGAAGGTGAGCTCGCAGTAGAGCCAGAATGGTATGTATTGTGGCGGCCAGAAGAACTAGAAGAATTTAATCGCGACTACCAGATCGCCGAATTTGCTCCTGGCTTTTTAACATTCGGTGGCAATGGTGGCGGTGAGCTTTTGGTCGTGAATGAATCCGAAGAGGTGTTTTATATGCCGTGTGTTGGTATGGCACCAGATACGGCAATTAAAATTGCAAATAGCCTGAAAGAATTTAAAGGTTACATGCAGCAATGAACAAACCATTTAACAAGCGCAGGTTGGCGGACTGGTTTTCCGCTGCGCTCCAAACCAGCCGCAACTGCGGGCGTTAGTAGTCATGTCGAGGGCTCAGTCTAAATGATACGAGGGATAGTGTTAGAAGGTGTTTCTTGTTCGGGTAAAACGTCAGTTTTGAAATCACTTAAGTCGGAATTGTCAAAGGGTTCAGAAAACGAAAGAAGTATTGTGGCTCTTGGTGAACACTATACGCAGATTTTACAGAACTTTAACGGTGAAGCTGTAAGGTATTCGAGAGAAGAGCATTTGAAAATTTTAGGTGAAAGGCTCTCTATGTTAGAACGCCTAAACGACTTTTCAAATTCTCTGGGACCCCACTCAAGAAGAGCAAGAGGTTTATTCTTTATTCTCGAAAGGTTTCACCTCAATCATATCCATGCATTCGAGGATCACCTTTCCCCTGAATTTCTCAGTATAGAGAAGCGGTTGAAAATGCTCGAAGCGAAAACGGTTGTTCTTTCGATTTCAGATTCTGAGGTCAAAAGTCGTCTGGCTCGTAGGCATAATGAATTTGAAAGCAGCTCAGAACCCGAGTTTCAATCGTTAATCGGTGAACACGTTACAGAAAGAGACAAATTGTTTGAAATGGCAGCGTTGTCTTCTTGTAGTTATACTAAAATCAATACTGATAGTATGGACTGGGATGAGATCGCTCAAGCTATACTCTTTGATTAAAAGGGTGACTACTAACAAGTACGCGCAGTGGATTGGTTACGCTGCGCTCCACCAACCACTGGCGTAAGCGTTATTGTGCAGAATTCGAATGCCTTTTTAAGATGGCATAACTGGTTCATTATATTTATTTGAGTCGCAGTATTGTCTGAGGAATAGTGTAAGTTTTACTGGTCACTAAGTTTCTGGGCTGGCATATTATAGGCAATTGAAATCGACGTAAAAGATTTGGTTATTTGAGCTTTTACAAACTATAAAGAATGGCAATGGTGGTCTATGCACATTAACAAAGTGCAGCAGTATCGTGCCTACGGCACTGGACTCGCATACGCTCGCCACTGTGCACAACGTTAGTTGTGAGTTTTAGATGCATCTCTAAGTACTGGGGAATAAAGAATTGGATTCAGTGATTATTGAAAAGTTTAGGTCTTGTTGGTTGGATTCATATCAAAGCGAAAGTGAATACCTAGCTAGTGTGTTTGAGTTCTGCAGTCCTCGTATAGAACATATTGGCAGTACCAGTTTAGAAATTGATGCAAAACCAATAGTAGATATCGCAATTGGCTTAGTTAAATTGGAATCAGTTTTAAAGGTTGATTTCAAGTTACTTGCAAAACGAAGATGGTTTCGTATTCAAAGAACTTTCGCAGATGAAGTGGTCTTAGCGAAGTACACGGACGATTGTTATAAGACAAAATCTCATTTTGCTCATATTGTAGTTGAAGGCTCTAAAAGGTGGCAGGAAATGGTCATTTTCAGGGATAAGCTCATTGAAAGTGAATCGCTTAAACATGAGTATTTAAATCTAAAACGCTGTTTAGCTAGCGAATATCAAGATGACGTTGATGGATATACAGAAGCTAAGAAAAAATTTGTCCTGACCGTTGTAAATGGTTAATGTGATTACTGTGGTGAGTATGTCAACTAACAAAGGTAGGCAAAAACGCCCAAAAAAAGCGTGGGCTGGACTCGCTAACGCTCGCCTTTGCTACCGGCGTTAGTTGCAGGAAAGAGGTTAAATGAAATACGTTAAATCAACACAATCTGACGGGAATAAATTAGCTGATATAAGAGCAGCTGCAATGAAGCCAAGCTTAGAGGCTTTAGGTCGATTTGATGAACAGCGGGTTAGAAGTAGGTTTCTAGAATCCTTTGTACCAGATGAGACCTTTAAAATTGTATCGGACGATGAGATTTTAGGATTCTTTGTGGTGCGAGATAAAGGTGACCATGTTTTTTTGGATCACCTTTATGTAGAGCCGCGCTTTCAGAATATGAAAATTGGTAAGGATGTTGTTAATTTAGTGAAGAAAGATGCAACTCAACGTGACTTGCCTGTGCGGCTAGGAGCATTAAGAGGAAGTAAGTCGAATGACTTCTACAAACAGAATGGTTTTGTTAAAACCCATGAGGATGAGTTTGATATTTACTATGAGTACCGTAGCAACTAACAATCCATTGTTGTTCAAGCCCGCAAATAACTTGCTTCGCAAGCGGGCTTCGGACTCGTAAACACTCGCCGCAAAATATTGGCGTTAAATTGCAAGGGAATATCGAGTGGGTACTGAATTCGAAGATTATAGGATGGGGCATTTGGTTAGAACTGCCGAAGTCTGGAAGCAACTCGTAGAACTTGGTGCAACTGAAGAGTCTAAACTCGATTTTGATTTCCAGTTTAGTGCTAAGAGTAAAGATTCAGTTGAATCAATAAAATCTGAGTTGGCCGATTACCCTCTTAAAATAAGCACCGAAGGTATTTTTAAAAAGTCGTATCTGATTTCAGGTAATTCTGGCCCTATTTCTTGGTCTGAAGAGCAACTGTTGAAGTGGGTTGACTACCTTATTCAAGTCGGTCATGACGCGGGCTGTGAATTTGAAGGTTGTGGTGCAAGTGCTCCGTAGCAGCAATTTAACAAGCCGCTCAAACATCGTTCCGGCCGCAAAAAGCGCGGCCTCCACTGGACTCGCTAACGCTCACCGTTTAGCGGGGCGTTAGAGGTCGTATGTACGGAATACCAAAGGAGTTGAACCTCGAAGTATTGGTAGGCTCTGAGTGCACTCAAATCAGAGTCGGGCAATATGACATCCAGTTTTCCTTTGGCGAAGTTGACTTCGCTATTCAATCCAAAATTAGCTTGTTTAAAAATGAAGTAGAGATTGGAGTGTGGGAAGAAGGGAAATGGCCAGATTGTTCTTTCTATGAAATTATGAATGTACCGGTCGAATCTGTAAGAATTCAGGGTAAAAAGACTATTATTATAACTCTTGAGAACGGGCTATCTTTTTATCTTTGTGATAGTTCCGAACAGTTCGAAAAAATGCAAATTTCAATTGAAGGAGGCGACCCTTGGATCATCTAAAAACCTCTAACAAGGCAATTAAAAATCGCCCACAAAAAACGTGGTCTGGACTCGCTGCCGCTCGCCTTTTATTGCGGCGTTAACTCCTGGAATTGCCAATGAATATCCCTGTTATCGAAACAGAAAGGTTACGTTTAAGAGGTTATAAGGCTTCTGACTTAGATGCTTTTGCTCAGATGAATTCTGATCCAGAATTCGTTTTGTATTTTGGCACAGGCCAACCATTGTCTCGCTGGGATAGTTGGAATGTATTAACCATGCTTGCGGGTCACTGGATGCTACGTGGTTTTGGCTTTTGGATCGTTGAAGAAAAGAACACAGGAGCATTTGTTGGGCGCGTCGGAATTTGGAAGCCTGATGGTTGGCCTGGTACAGAAATCGGTTGGGGTATATCAAAATCTCATTGGGGTAAGGGTTATGCAACAGAAGCAGCTGAAGCTTCTATGACATGGGCTTTCGATAATTTAGAAATCGATGAACTTATAAGCGTGATACACCCTGAGAATGAGCCATCTAAAAAAGTAGCAATTAGAATCGGCGAGAAGTATAAAGAAACTATTGAAGTAAATGGAAAGTTAAGTGAAATCTATGCTGTTTCGAGGCCGAGTTAACAAATCCGTGTTGCGGATTAGTTTCTGCTACGCGCCAACTAACCGCAAACGGAAACGTTACAGGTGGTAGGGCATTTAAAACGGATAATTTAATCCCGCACCAGAATCAAATTTTGCTCGTATTATTTTTTGGCTTTGAGAGCAATGGTTCACAACATGCACAGGCTAGATTGTTCACAATAGGCATTGTGCCCAACTAGAATAGAGTGATAAGCCAGCCTAGTTGAGCTGGCAAGCAAGTTTAAAGGCCATCAAGCTAAAATATCGCTCCAATGGCGATGCTTGATGGAAAACTAAAAATAAAAAAGCACGTAGGCACGTGATAGTTAAGAGCCACAGGCCACTAGTTGTAACAAAGCGCAGCAACATTGTGCCTACGGCACTGGACTCGCTCACGCTCGCCGTTGTGCTTTGCGTTAAAAGGCCTATGAAACCAATAGCAAACTTAATACATGTGGGTGATGTTAGTAATGGTCTTGATTGGTATAGGAAAGCCTTTCCTATGGCAATTGTAAAAAACATTGATGATTTTACTTTCCTTGAGGTGAATGGTTTTGCCTTGGAGATTGTGCCTGCTGATGAAAAGGTTGGTTCGGGAAAATACGGGTCTGTGACCTACTGGGAAGTAGTTAGCTTAGAGCACGAAATTGAAAGATTTAAAGAACTTGGCTCCGTAGTTTATCGTGGACCAATGAAGATAGAATCAGATTTATGGATGTGCCAAGTGACAGATCCATTTGGCAACTTGATTGGTCTGAGAGGACCATTTAACAATCATAGGCACAGCGACTCGTAAACTCGCGCGTGCTATAAGCGTTAGGCTCACAGATAAATACATGAACGTAGAAGAACTGTATAACGAAACTGCTCATAGATATTCGGATCTTGTAGAACGTAGTAAGTATATTGGCCCTGATTGGTTATCTCGATTCCTAGAAGCCAACAGGTTTACTTGCTCTTCTATTGTAGATTTGGGCTGTGCCAACGGTGTACTCGGTGAAGTGTTGAGAAACTCCTTTGCAAACGCATATATTGCAGGGATCGACATCTCAGAGAATATGATTCGATACGCTGAGTCTAAAGCCTGTTACAACAAGACAATTCAAATGGATTTGAATAAGTCATTTTCTCAACTGTTTGATCAGCCTAATGATCTTATAGTTGCTCTTGGGTTTTCTGAATTCCTCATCAATATACAGGTTTTCATGGACGAAGTAGCAGCAATAACAAAACCAGGTGGTATAGCCGTTATCAGCTTTCAGATACATGACCCAAATAATAAAAAGCTTCCTAGAAATACCTACAGTGGAGAAGTAGTTCACACTGCTTACACAGAATCGGAAATCAATGATTTCATTACTAATTCCGGATTTGAAGTATTTCAACAGGAAAGCGCGGTTGGTTACACTTCTGGTGCAGGGTATTCTTGCGAGTATTTAATGGTAGCTGCACGCAAAGCCTAACAAGTAGCAGCACCCGCCCGTGAACTTCCCCCGTTTTAGTGGACACCTCTAGATAACGCATCTGGAGGTATTTGTGCCAAAGTATAATAATCCACGTAAAACATGGCAGTACTCGACAGAATTTAAAGTTCGAGCTGTTAAAATGAGTTATCAAACCGATATTAAAAGTATTCAGGTAGCTGAAGGCCTGGGTATCCATCCACTTATGCTGTCACGTTGGCGAAAAGAATATCGGGAAGGTCTTCTTCAAGGTGATGGAAAAAGGCGAGTAGGCTTGTCAAAGAAACGCAACGTGAAGTCGACGAAAAA
>NZ_JAHKPH010000006.1 GCF_018860385.1 Reinekea forsetii
AAAACTTACACTATTCCTCAGGCAATACTGCGACTCAAATAAATATAATGAACCAGTTATGCCATCTTAAAAAGGCGTTCGAATTCTGCACAATAACGCCGCATTAAGCGGACAAAAATTGTGGGTTAAAATGTGTAGCGAAGCGAAACGTAACCCACTGTTTTTGTTCCGTTTAAATGCCTTGTTAGTTGTTCTGCTCTCGAGTAGATACTTCTATTATTTGATCAGAACTCATTGGTTTACCAGAAGCTAAATCCTTTAATAGCAAGATAAACCAATTGCAATTTACTCTCGACATAAACTTTTCAATTTCCAGTTTATCTTCAGATTTAAAGAAATTTTTGGCATTAAATTCGCTATAAAATTCTGAAAAAGAAGAACCGCAACTAACACTAAACATGGGTTCACTTTCGTTCATCCAATGTTTAACGCAAAGACTTTGAAATTCTGGATGATCATAAATAAGTTTAATTGACACGGTGCCTCCTTGAACAACTAACGCCCAGTTAACCCGCCGAAACGGAGTTGCTTGTTTTGTGCGAGCGTAGCGGAAAAGCACAAAACGAGCAACGCAGTGGAGGTCGGGTTGAACTGATTGTTATGGCGGTGCTAGCTTAATAAGTGGCTGCCCGCTGTCGACAACACTACCATTTGGAACCAACACTTCTTCAACTATGCCAGTACACGGAGTTATGACTTCTAATACCATCATGCTTGTTTCAATTTCGGCGATAGGTTGCCCTCCGACCACCTTTGAACCCAAATGAACAAGGCAGGTAAACTCAGGCCCGAGGTATAAGCCACCGCTTGGGGCTGGATTTTCATTCATAATGTCTGGCGCAGAGATAATGCCATTTTTTGGATAAACTTCATCCTCTGGAGGTATGGGATCGAACTCCAACGCTGATGGTGAGCCCAGCGCCCCATTAAGTAGATTCGCTAAAAATCNNCGATACTGCTGCACTTTGTTAATGTGCATAGACCACCACTGCCACTTTTTATAATTTGTAAAAGCTCAATCAACCAAAGCTTTTATGACGATTTCATTGCCTTTAATATGCCAGCCCCAAAACTTAGTGGCTAGCAATAGTTTTTCTTTTTTTTTAAAAATTATTGCTACTGAAATGTAAAATAAAGTATCAGTTAAACCAGCTTAAAAAGACACTCTCATTCTGCACAATAACGTTCCTAAACTGCGGCGAAAACGCGCGCAGCGTGTTTGAGTCCAAGCCCAGTTTGCGTAGCAAACGTATTTGGGCTGTGCAGCTTTGGTTTGTTAAGTACTTAGTTTTCCAGTGCACTGACTATTGCCGGTTGTATGTACTTTCGTTGAGCGTCAACCAACTGAGGCATTATAGTTGGCATATTTTTCAGCCACTTAACCATAGCTGGACTCTCCATTAGCTTCTCTAATTCAAGTAACTCTTCTCTAGTGAAATGTTCTACGTATATTGCACTCATGTCCATTAGCATTTCTTCTGACGTCATGGCTGATTTCAAAGAAGCCATCAATATATCTCTCTTTGAATCATAGCCAGGATTTCTCTCCAAAATTACAGACGCGATACTCTTAATATTTTCGTCAATATCAAGAAGTGTACCTCCCGAAACTACTGATTTAGCAATTTCTACAGCATCCCTTTCATCCGCACTTCCGAATGAGCATGCGACAAGAATAAACACAAACATTGCAAATTTTTTCAATCTTACATCCTAAGTACTTAACGCCAAGTTAACCGGCACAGTATCCGGAGTGTAGTGTTGTGCAACAATACGCGTAGCGTATGCACATAAACGAAACGGAGGTTACTGTGTCCGCGTTGAACTTTTTGTTAGGCATTTACATGACTCACAATAACGTATTGGCCCGGAGAAACGATTATTGGTTCAGGGAAGCCCTTGCCTAAAACTCTTCTTCCGTCGTTGTTTTCACCAGACTGGTTATTGAAACCAATATTTACTACTTTTTCAAAGTGAGCATATGATGCCCATACTACTGTATTGACATATTTTATAGAGTCATCAACTTCTCGATTAAGTGACCTGTAAAAGGTTGAACTCACGAAACCTTCTTGTTCGCTAAAGTAAGATACATATTCATCACGAATTTGTTCAGCGGTTACTTCCATCCCTCTCGGGACAATAATAGTATTTATTACACTTACTTGATCCATGAGCTACCTCCAAAAGAGATGCCTAACGCCTTTAGCTGCGGGAAAATTGCCGCGCAGCGGTGAATTTGTCCGACAGCCTAAATTTGTTATGTGTAGGCATGGAGCTTCGTATCGATAAATTCTAAGTCAGCCCTATAAAAATCGGTTCTTCTTATATCTGCCGGCTTAAGCCACTTGAAGGTTTGCTGCCGATCAGCATCTATTGCTTCCGGCTCTTTATCTGTACCAGCCAAAATAACAAAATAAATCTTACCACCATACTCATTTGGATATGAGTAGTCGCCTAAAACCTCCAGTTCAACTAAACCGGTTTCCTCTTCAAGCTCTCGAACAGCAGCCTGGATGCCAGTTTCATTATCATCGACTGAACCACCGGGGAACTCTTGAATCATTCCTTTAGATTGGCGAAATCGCTCCTGAATAAGGATCTTATCTTTGCGAACTACGACTGCCATTCCCAGATCATTCATTTACTTAGCCCTCTAAACACATAACGCCCAAAGCAGCGGCGCGCGTTAGCGCGTCCAGCCCGCAGGGCGATGCTGCCTTTGCTTGTTAAGTGTTGGTCGTAATGCAGAATAGTAAATTTGCATTATTTACCTCCGGGTTCTCTTTCCACTCTGTATGAGCCTGCATAATAGAGCTTTTTACAAGCGCAATTGCCGATGTTTTTGGCATGTCAGTAAGGTCAACTATACCCTGATACTTTTGAGAGTGACCAAGCGTACCATTTTCATGCTTGAGCCAGCCCTCCCATCCGAGAACTTGAGTATCGCTTTGTTCGAAAAAGTACAGCAGCTCCATAGCATCGGTGTAGCCGACTACAAGCTCATCTTCTGATTCCGACCGCTCTTTTATGTCTTCGAAGCTATACATAGTTGTGACACTTAACGCCTTCATTTTGCGGCGAGTGTTAACGAGTCCGAAGCCCGCTTGCGAAGCAAGTTTTATTCGGGCTTGAACAACAATTGTTTGTTAAATGTACTTGCCTAGTGCTGCGTCGATAAACTCTAAGTCGGACTTATAAAAGTCATCTAAAGGAATATCAGTGTGACTCAACCAGTAAAACGTTTGCTGTCTTTCAGGTACTAAGGCTTTTGGTTCGCTAAGATTATTTTCTTTGACAACGACAAAATGTATCAACCCACCAAAGTCATTAGTATAACTATGTAATCCAAGCACGTTGGTTAACCGTAATCCAGTTTCTTCCTCTAATTCACGTAGCGCAGCTTCTTCGGGATGCTCATCACCATCAATTGAGCCTCCAGGAAACTCGTAAACGAACCCAACTGAGTGCCGATATCGATGTTGAAGCAATACTTTTGAATCTCGAACAACGACGGCCATTGCCAGATTTCTCATCGAAACTCCTTTGCATTTAACGCTTGCAGCAGTTGCGCGGGCTTTTTCGCGTCGACTGCCTGTGATTGTTAGGTATAGCGATCAAAAATCTTCGCCTTCTTTTTCACACAAAGTCTGATACTCAGATTGTTTCGTTGGGTTTCCAGGGAAATAGCCATCTTTATAGAATGAAGCCACCC
>NZ_JAHKPH010000016.1 GCF_018860385.1 Reinekea forsetii
GATGTCTTCCCTAAGCAGCGGGGGCGCATTATAGGGAGGTTTTCGATTAGGTCAACTGTTTTCTATTATGATTGCTGAATTTCTCGATAATAGTTTAATAAACGGCCTGCCTCTTGCTCAACCGTATAATGTTTAACCACCATTTCTTGCGATTCACGGCCCAACCGTTCTCGTAACTGACTACTCGACATAAGCTCTTCTAAAGCAGCTGCTAAAGCATTGATATCACCAACGTCTATTAATCGACCCAAACTTTCATTTTCTATAATATCAGGCCACGCGCCTGCTTTAGTCGCCACAACAGGTTTTCCACAGGCCATGGCCTCTAATACCGTTAACCCAAACCCTTCATTACGACTTAAGGCCGTAGCGATATCCACAGAATGAAAGTAAGCCGGTAAAACTTCGAATGGCACCTTATCGGTGAATAACACTTGAGACTGAATACCAGCACTTTGAATTCTTTCATCTAACTGGCGTTTAAAACCCGCTTGCTCAGGCGTTACCTCCCCAACAACCACCAAGCCCCATTCTTTAAAGTTGGGGAGTAATTTGGCGGCAGCCTCAACGAGTATATCGACCCCCTTTTGTTCGCGAACTCGCCCAAAGATACCTATATTGTATTTACTGGGTAGATCGACGTTATGGGCAGTACTCTTAAATAGGTTCAAATTAATACCATGAGCCACTACCACATCTGGCGGTGTTGGCATATAAGCGGCGGCTGCGCTGCAGGTTGTAATAAGGCCATCCATCTTCGACATTAAGTACCTGGTAATCCAAGTCTTTTTACGCTGCGCAGTGGACGTAAAAACAATTTTAAGCCTGCACCTAAACAGATATTTTAAGACTAAGGCCTGAATCATTTCATCATTGCGTCGAGCATGAAATACCCGAGGAAGCCCAGACTGAGTCAATGATCGACACTCAATGATCGTTTTAAACCAACCCCATACCGGAGTGCCCTTCGGAACATGATGCTTTCCAAAAACAGCAATACCTTCAGTTTTAGACATCACTTCAAGTACCTGGAGCATGGTACTGGTAACACCAGAAAACCGCCGGTTTGAATTACCAAGAAGGATAGTGATCTCTTTTTCCGCTGAAGTAGAGTTAGTCATTCAAGTGCTCATTCTTGTTTGATTTTTCAATACCAAAGTCTGTCCAGCTTAAATGATGATCTGCTACAGCTTTTCGAATGGCCGCATTTTTTTTCCAAATTTCAGGCTTTGAATAACCCCTGGGGTGGTCTAGATGCAAACAAACGGCACTGTACCGAATTTGCTTTGATTTTATTCCGTGATTAATCAGCCTTTCGCCAAGCTCTCGATCTAGCCCGCCATATTGCATCCGCTCATCAAATCCATTCACAGCTTTTATGTCTTGAGTCCAACCAGAACTGTTCATGCCATTCCACGAAGCCTTCGTTGGTGTCAATGCATTTAAAAACCTTACTAGCAGTGAGTTCGTTACAAGCTTCATCAACTTGTGACTTTTTGGTTGACCCAAGGCTATAAGCTTGGATGACTCAAAAATGTCCTGGTTTTTAATCGCTTCAGGCGTAATCGCTTCAGAGACAGGCGTCGTTAGCTTTATATAACCACCGGATAAGAAAAATTCTGGTTCTGCATACTGTCGGTGAACCTGAATAAAATCACGTCGCGGCACACAATCGCCATCGGTGAATAACAAATAATCACAATGAGTTTTTGCAATGACTTTATTCAATATAATGGTTTTCCGGAAACCTTGATCCTCATGCCAATAGTGCTCTATCTTTAAAACACCGCGACACTTAAAGGATTCAACCACCTCCTGAGTTTCAGAGGTAGAGCCATCATCAGCAATCAGCACTGTAAAATCTAAATCTCGCTGACATTCATAGCCGACCAAGACTTTCTTTAGCCACTCTGGAGAGTTATAGGTCGTAATGACGACGCCAATGTTTTGAGGCTTTTTTGAACTCACGCCTTATGCTCCGCTTTCAAATACTCTTCTGACTGCATTTCTAGTAATCGGCTGACCGTACGCTGAAATTCAAAACTCAATTTACCTGTGGTGTAAATATCGTGAATCGGCTTTTCAGCAGTCATCAGCAACTTAACGTTTCGGTCGTAAAACTCATCAACCATATAAATAAAACGCCGCGCAGAATCATCATTTTTACCATTAAATGCAGGAACATTACTAAGCAGCACGGCGTGGAAGCATTGCGCTATTTCAATGTAGTCGTTTTGCGATCTCGGTCCTTCACAAAGTTCTTTAAAATCAAACCAAGCAACGTCGTCGTTCATTCTGCGAGTTACAATCATGCGCCCTAACACATCAAGAGGCTCATTCACGGTCGACTGATCCAAATCAGGCGCTAAGCGCTCAAAACTTTCATTTAAGTTCTCTTCGGCTGAGTCATCTATGGGCGAATGAAAGATTTCTACCTGCTTTAACGTGCGCAATCGATAGTCTATTCCACCATCGACGTTAAGAATATCGGTATATTTTTCAAGCAACTGTATTGCCGGAATGAACTGAGAACGCTGTAGACCATCTTTATACAGGTATTTCGGCTCAATATTTGACGTCGCTATCAGGGTTACCCCCTCATCAAACAAGGTCGTTAACAACGTTGCCAATATCATTGCGTCGCCAATATCGCTGACGAAAAACTCGTCAAAACATAGAACATGCGCTTCTTGAGCGATTTCTTTGGCCACTAAAATCAAAGGGTTCTTTTTACCTTTATGGCTTTCCAACCCCTTGTGAACTCGGCGCATAAAGTGATGAAAATGTAATCGCTGCTTATTTTCAAATGGAATGGCATCAAAAAAGGTATCCATTAAGTAGGTTTTACCGCGACCAACGCCCCCCCAAAAATAGAGACCCTGAACTTTTTTTCTTGGCTTACCGCTTTTTAAAGCTAAGCGCCCTAGTAAAGTTTGCTCTTTATTGTGTCGCTCAACTAAACCTTCATAAACCACTTGCAATGCTTTAACGGCCATTTCTTGCGAAGGGTCATGACTGAATCCTTCTTTTTGTAAATCGGATTGATAGCGCGTCCAGGGGGTATTCATTCAAGACTCCAAATATTTGACAGGCGGATTGTACTCGCAAGCTAAGGACAATCAATGACCAAAAGGAATAATTGTTTCGATGGCAATAAGCATGAGAAACTTAGCTTCAGCCGCTATACTAGTCAAAACTACATAAATTAGGGAGCTACCATGCTGGAATTACAATGGTCAACATTGATTGCAATTATCATTGCTGCGCTGATCATCGGTTCGTTACTAGGGCGAATATTCCTTAAAAGGGATGGTCAAGACCGGTCAAGTCTTCGCAAACAACTCGATGAACTGAAGCAGCAACACCAAAACTATGAGGTCAGCGTTACCGAGCATTTTGGTCGCACAACAGAGCTCATCGAACAGCTTAGTCAAAACTATACTCAAATAGAAGAACACTTGAACTTGGGCGCTGAAAAATTCATAAACCCAGAATACCGTTTAGAATCAGCTCGTACTGGTGAAACCTCTCTAGAAGAGTTAACACCACACTCCGGTAACGAATCGGAAGAGCCTGCTGGCCCTAAAGATTATGCACCTAAGCAGCCGAATCAAGAAGGCACACTTTCTGAGACATACGGCCTAAAACGCAGTGATTTCCAAGAAGACCCTACCGAATCATCTAGCCGTTAATTTTTTATACACGTAGGTCAGCCGTAACACAGCGGCCTACGTACCCTCCCCCAAATAGCCTTATCTCTTATTCGAAATAGAGATATAACAAAATGCTCTTATAACTATAATTAATTCTGCAACAAGCTTTGGTATAGTGTCGGTATTGATCCATTAAACGAGCCAAACCATGACTAGCCCAAATTTTACGCACTTGAAGCAGCTTGAAGCTGAAAGTATTCATATCATTCGTGAGGTTGTTGCTGAGTTCGACAACCCGGTCATGCTTTATTCCATCGGTAAAGATTCGGCCGTTATGCTTCATCTAGCCCGTAAAGCATTCTTCCCAGGCAAACTGCCTTTTAAGCTTCTGCATGTCGATACAAATTGGAAGTTTAAGGAAATGATCGAATTCCGCAGCAAAATGGCCGAAAAATACGATCTCGACATATTAGTTCATAAGAACCCTGAAGGTTTAGCCCAAAATATAAACCCGTTTGATGACGGAAGTTCAAAGCACACTGATGTCATGAAAACACAGGCCCTCAAGCAGGCACTTGATAAATACGGTTTCGATGCTGCTTTCGGTGGTGCTCGCCGAGATGAAGAGAAATCACGCGCAAAAGAGCGTGTTTATTCTTTTAGAGACCGAAACCACCGCTGGGACCCTAAAAATCAACGTCCGGAACTTTGGAATATCTATAATGCGCGAATAAATCGAGGCGAGTCGATTCGTGTATTTCCGCTTTCAAACTGGACTGAGCTTGATATTTGGCAATACATTCACCTAGAAAGCATTGATATTGTTCCACTCTATTTTGCCGACAAACGTCCTGTGGTTGAACGTGATGGCATGCTCATTAACGTCAATGACGATCGCATGAAATTGCAAGACGGCGAGAAAATTGAATACCGAAATGTTCGCTTCAGAACGTTAGGTTGCTATCCATTAACAGGCGCGGTTGAATCAAACGCAACAACGCTTCCTGAGATTATCCAAGAAATGCTGCTCACTACCACCAGTGAGCGGCAAGGCCGAGCCATTGACCACGATTCATCTGGGTCAATGGAAAAGAAGAAACAAGAAGGCTATTTCTAGGAATACGGAGCAAAGACTATGTCACATCAATCAGAATTAATTTCAACCGATATTAACGCCTACTTAGAACAGCATCAGCAAAAGGAGCTTTTACGCTTCTTAACCTGCGGTTCCGTAGACGATGGAAAATCAACATTAATTGGGCGCTTACTGCACGATTCTAAAATGATCTATGAAGATCAACTGGCGGCAATCGAAAAAGACAGTCAAAAATCGGGCACAACAGGTGAAAAAGTCGATCTCGCTTTATTGGTAGATGGTTTGGCCGCCGAGCGAGAACAAGGCATTACCATTGATGTTGCTTATCGATATTTCTCGACCAGTCGCCGTAAATTTATTATTGGTGATACCCCAGGTCATGAACAATATACACGTAACATGGCCACCGGAGCATCGACTTGTGATTTAGCAATTATTCTAGTTGACGCACGCCATGGCGTTATGACTCAAACTCGTCGACACAGTTTTATTGCACATTTATTAGGAATAAAACACGTCATTGTGGCTGTTAACAAAATGGATTTAGTCGAGTTCAGTGAAGCTCGCTATCAAGAAATCAAAAAAGATTATCTTGAGTTTTCAAAGCAACTATCAATTCCAGACATCCGGTTTGTTCCAATCTCGGCACTGGAAGGCGACAACGTCGTCACTCAAAGTACGAACATGCCATGGTTTAATGAATCACCATTGATGGAGCTCTTAGAAACCATTGAGATAGCCACTGACAGCGATCAGACGCATTTTCGACTACCAGTACAGTATGTTAATCGACCAAACTTAGACTTTAGAGGGTTCGCAGGCACCATTGCCGGCGGGCAAGTTTCGGTGGGTGATAAACTGTCAGTATTGCCAAGTGGTCAGTCCTCTTCGGTAAAAGAAATCGTAACGTTCGATGGGAATTTAGAATCTGCCCACGTCGGCCAAGCCATTACCTTAACCTTGGAAGATGAAATTGATGTGAGCCGAGGCGATACCTTAGTCAAATCAGACGAGCCCGCTCCAGTCATAGCCGATGCATTTACGACAAAGTTAGTTTGGATGGCCGATGAAGATATGATCAGTGGGCGCCAATACTATTTCAAAGTGGGTCATCAGCTCGTCGCCGGTACTATCGCACAGGTAAACGAAGCCATTGATGTCAACACGCTAGAAACAGCGCCTGCGAACACATTACACCTCAACTCCATAGCCAACGTGACCATTCATTTAAGCAAGCCTGTTGTTGTCGACCCGTATCAAAATAATCGACACACAGGTGCATTTATCGTTATTGATCGGTTAACCAACGGAACGGTTGCGGCTGGGATGATTGAGTCGGCTACTGAGATTAGCGACCTAAACATGATAACTGAGGTCGATAGAGAGCTTCGATATCACCAAAAATTTGTCACCGTCGTCATAGACGACAACGATGCTGCGGAAAAAGCGGTTTCCCTAGAGCAAACTCTGTTCTCTTTGGGCCATGCGGCTGTCATTGTTCGGCCTGAAGACGCCCTAACGGTATGCCCTTATATCGAAGCCGCTGGGTTAATCGCAATTGTCGCGGGCAACATAGACTTACCATTTGGACTACTTTACAGCAAGGCAGTTACAGCAACGATAGTAGATGACCTAACCGAAAAAGGCATTCTCCTACCACTTTAATATTCAAAATCTCAGCGAAGTGCCTAGCACTACTTAGGCTTCAACTTAGGCACTCGCTGAACATCTCTTTTAAACAGGAATGGGCAGATCGATGAATTGCACTTCAATGTCGAACCGCTGCTCTAGATGTTCGCCTAAAGCTTTGACGCCTCCGCGTTCGGTGGCATGATGGCCTGCCGCAAAATAATGAACCCCACTTTCCAAGGCCAAGTGAACCGTTCTTTCTGATATTTCACCGCTCACAAAGGCATCTACACCGGCCTCTATTGCCCTCTCCAATTCATCTTGTGCGGCACCCGTACACCAAGCGACGGTTTCAATTTCGTCATTCTCTTCTCCTATATGAATGACATCGAAATCTAAGACTTCTGTTAATTTCCGTTGCAAGGTAGCACCCGTTTCTAACCCGTCAACTTTTCCGAAAAGCGATAAAGATTGCCCTAGCGAACCTTGAACTTGCCAACCGAGTTGACTCGCCAACTGAACGTTATTCCCTAACGTCTCATGAGCGTCTAGCGGCAAGTGGTAGGCGTATAAATTAATATCATGCTCAAGCAGGGCTGCTATGCGACTCTTTTTGATTCCAGCGATTGCTTGGTTTTCGCCTTTCCAAAAATAGCCGTGATGCACGAGAATTGCTTGGGCATTATGAGCAATGGCTTCATCGATAAGCCGCTGGCTTGCTGTAACGCCAGTGACAATTTTCTCGATGACATTACTGCCTTCTACTTGCAATCCATTTGGGCAATAGTCTTTAAATTTCTCTACCTTCAACAAATCCGCAAGATAGGTGTCTAGGTCACTTCGTGAGATAGCCATGCTACACTCCAAATACATTTATATTTAAATCAGTGTATGCAATTTTTAAAAAATCATAAAGAATGGATTCTAACCTTTATCGCTGGAGGACTGGCAGCCATTCTGCTTATCACCAGTGATATTCGTCAGCCTTCTAAGCCTTTGCAGGGTTATGCATCTAGCTTAAAACAGGTTCGCCCCTTTGTTGTGAGCATTTACACTCAATCACAACTAGCATCCGATAATCATTCTCTGCTTAATGATCCTTTATTAAATAAGTACATTACCACACTGCCAAAAAGCAGCTTAGGCTCCGGAATTCTGTTAGGAGAAAATGGTTTAGTGGTAACCAATGCACATGTCATCCGCGATGCAAGCAACATTATTATACAAACCTACGATGGCCAACGTGTCCCTGCTGAGCATTACTGGCTAGATGAAGAATCCGACATTGCACTCATAAAAACCAAGCTTTCCATTGATCGAGCACTGCCTATTTCAGCCAAGACTCAAACTCAAGTAGGTGACATAGCGTTTACAATTGGAAACCCTTTTGGGTTTGGTCAAAGCGTTTCAATGGGTATTATTTCGGCAACAAGTCGAGAACAGTCTACATTAACGAGCTTAACAGATTTCATTCAAACCGATGCCGCGATAAACCCTGGTAACAGTGGTGGTGCACTGGTGAATACTAATGGCGAGATAATAGGAATGAATTCGGCTGTGCTTTCAGCCTCAATAGGCGCACAAGGAATTGGCTTTGCAATCCCAATAAACACTGTCAAAAACAAAGTGGCATCGTTGCAAAATCAACCGCCCATGCAACCCAAAATAGCAGGCTTCATCGGCATCGATGTCACTGAAGATAACCAGCTAAACCAACTGCGGATTATATCGGTTAAAAGCGGCAGCCCTGCTCAGCAAGCTGGATTACAGGTAGATGACCTAATAAATAAGATAGATGGCATTGATTTTCGTTCACGGCAGCAACTGATAGACTATGTTCGCTCACTACCTGTATCTCAAGAATTGAGTTTTAACATAAAGCGTCAAGGGCAACAAACACGTATCGGTGTGCTCATTGCCCCAAACCGTTAGTTGTTTCACGGCGCTATTTTTCTAACACCCATGCTTGAACAGATTCCGCTGGCATTGAAACAATAGCCTCACCATGGGTTACACTCGGGTTTGTAATTGCGTCTAATGCCTTCCAACTTCCTTTTTGATTTGGAAAGTTTAAGTGCATAGGTTGATCCTTTGCTTCACCACGATTGACTGCCACTAAAACAGTCTGTTCGCCTAATACACGAGCGTAAACAAAACAATCTTGGTCTGCGTACACATCAACAAGTGCCCCGGTTTGCAAGGCGGGATACGTTTTTCTTATGTTTATCCAACGTTGCGTATGGGTAAAAATGTTTTCATCCCATTGGCTTTCATCCCATGGAAAGGTTCGTCGACAATCAGGATCGGCTCCGCCTTCCATGCCAATTTCTGTAGCATAATATAAACACGGTACGCCGATATAACTCATCAATATCGATATAGCCATTTTCATTCGTGCTTTATTGCCATTCAACATGGTCAAAAATCGGGGCGTGTCATGACTATCAAGCTGGTTAAATTGCATTAACTGGTGCGAAAACGATACTCGTGCACGAGCTTGCTTCATCCATTTAGTGGTTTCCAGTGCCGTAATACTCACCGGATCACCAGAGATATCAAGATTCGCTAAAAAGGCACGAATTGGATGAGCGAAACCAAAATAATTCATCGCGCAATCTTCTTGGTCACCTTGAAGCCAATCGGTTGCTTCAAAAAAGTGCTCGCCTAAAAGCATCGCTTGTTCATTTTCATGTTTTACGGTTTCTCTCAAAGTTCTAAGGTGCTTATCGTTATTTCTAGCGCCTTTTCCTTCTCCGAGCATGTGCACTACATCCATACGCCAACCATCGATTGCAAATGGAGGTTGCATCCACTTACGAATAACAGAATCTTCACCCGTGATAAAATCTGTAACGTTTTGCTCACAACCGAAATCGAGAACAGGCAATGAGTGATGGCCTTTCCAGCTCCAAATATAGCCTTCATCACTCCAGACAAACCGTGTTTTATCAACTTCATGGCCACTTTTTGCGGACTCAACCCAAGGGTGCGCCAGGCTGGTGTGGTTAATGACAGCATCTAATACGATGGGCATATCTCTTGATTTCATCGAGTTTATCAACGATTCAAGGGCGTCATTGCCACCGAACTGTTTGTCGACATTGTAGTAATCGGTCGTATCGTACTTATGATTACTTTGTGAACTGAAAACAGGGTTTAAATATAATGCCGTGACGCCTAAGGTATCGTTAAGATAGCTTAACTTTGACTCTATGCCAGGCAAATCACCGCCGAAGAACTCAAAGCCGCCCGTTTCTGAACTCGGAAGATCATCCCATTGTTTAACAACAATATCCTGTTCGCCAAGGTACTTATACTCCCCTGACGTAGGAGTGATTGATGGGTCACCGTTGGCAAAACGATCAGGAAAAATTTGATAAAAAACCTGTGAACAGGACCAAGTCGGTAAGCGTCTATCGTGTGTATAGCGGAACATATGCGCATTGATGGGCATGTGCGGCTCTAAGCCAGTCGCACTCAACCATTGGCTGTCTTTTTCCCAGACCAATTTAAACAAATAGAGCGTTAAATCAACATGCTCACTTTTTACTACCTTGGCTTCGTAATGAACCCAGCCTGCCTTTTCTGATACACGGTTCATTGGGATTAAGAATTCTTCATTATCGGGCTCAATTCGAACGGAGACTTTTGCTGGTTGATCACCAAAAATGGCTAATTTAAGCCAAAGCTCAGAGCCTAAATCTTCAAAATAGCCCGGAATGGCTTCATGAAATGCAATGTTATTCAATCGATACCTCTTAGCCAATAAAGCGCAACATAATAAAATGAATCATGGTTCGTCTATTCAGACACATACCAATATTAGAGTGCTAATTTAGTCAAAGGATTAAAAGAAGACGAGTTGATTTAGGGCGGGGGTGTAGCAAAAAAATGGGTACTAAATAATACCCATCTCTTAGGATTTACAGTGCGTTTAGTACTTGAATAAAGGTTTCCATTTCCTTCGGTGTGCCTATGCTGATACGCAGATAATCATTTAATCCAGGTTTATCAAAGTATCGAACGAGCACATCATTGCTTCTAAGCCGATTAAAAACATTTTTAGCGCTATCGTGGTTGGGCTTGGCAAAAACAAAATTCGTTTTACTCGGCAACACATCAAACCCTTTGTTTAAAAGCTGCTCTACAGTCCAATCACGTGTTTCAATAATACTATCGCAACATGACTTAAAGTATGTTTCATCTTCAAAAGAGGCAACCGCAGCCACTTCCGCTAAACGATCAAGTGGGTATGAATTAAAAGAATTCTTCACACGATCCAGTGCTTCAATTAAATTTGCATTACCCATCGCAAAACCAATTCGAAGCCCAGCAAGAGAGCGCGACTTCGAAAGAGTCTGGATAACCAAAAGATTTTCAAACTCATCAATTAAACTGACGGCACTTTCACCGCCAAAGTCGATATAGGCTTCATCAATAATCACAACCGACTCGGTGTTTTCCACTAACAATCGGCGAATATCTGACAACGGCAGGCAAATTCCAGTAGGAGCGTTTGGGTTGGGAAAAATAACGCCTCCGTTCGGCTGAGTGAAGGCATCCACATCTACCGAAAAGTCTTTCTTAAGACCTTTAGTATTGGTTTCAATTTCAAACAAGTTCGCATACACAGGGTAAAAGCTATAACTAACTTTAGGAAATTGAATCGCTGATCCTTGTTTAAAAAAGGCCACAAAGCTGTGCGCTAATACTTCGTCTGATCCATTACCCACAAATACCTGCTCTTTTTGTATGCCGTGATAGCTTGCAATGGTTTGCTTTAGCCGGCTCGAATCAGGGTCTGGGTATAATCGAAGAGCAGCGATCTCATCTTCTGACACAACTTCATTCACCTTAGGTGAAGGCGGATATGGATTTTCATTGGTGTTTAATTTTATTAAATTTTTAACCTTCGGTTGTTCGCCCGGAGCGTACGGTTCTAGGTTCTCAACGAGAGGGCTCCACAGTTTTGCCATAGATTGGTGCTCCTCTCTTAAGGCTTAATAATGCGCATTTCGGCACTACGTGCGTGAGCCGTAAGCTCTTCACCACGCGCCAGCACAGAAACGACTTTGCCCAGTTCACTGGCGGCGAGCGCACTCGCGCCAATAATGGAGCTGCGCTTCTGAAAATCGTACACGCCTAATGGGCTAAAAAATCGAGCCGTACCACTGGTCGGCAATACATGGTTTGGTCCTGCACAATAATCACCCAATGGCTCGGATGTGTGCCGCCCCATAAATATTGCGCCAGCATGACGTATATCTTGAAGCCAAGACTCTGGGTCTTCTATAGACAACTCTAAGTGCTCTGGCGCAATAATATTGATGAGCTCTTTCGCATCTTCTATTTGATCCACATGAATCAATAAGCCACGATCGTTCAACGATTGCTCAATTGTCTCTTTTCGTTCCATTGTAGGTAATAGCTTTTCTATTGAAGCCAGCACCTGATCTAAAAACTGCGCATCTTGAGATATTAAAATAGATTGTGCATCGTGTGAGTGTTCGGCTTGGGAGAATAAATCCATCGCAATCCAATCAGGATGTGTCTGGCCATCGCACACAATTAATATTTCGCTTGGACCCGCGATCATATCAATGCCAACCTTGCCAAAAACCTGCTGCTTAGCAGTGGCAACAAATGCGTTTCCAGGGCCGACTATTTTATCAACGGCCGGTACCGTTTCCGTTCCGAAGGCTAACGCCGCAATGGCCTGCGCTCCGCCGATTAAAAATACCTTGTCGATACCCACAACGTAAGCCGCACCTAAGGTGAAGTCACTGACTTTGCCATCGGGTGCCGGTGTCGCCATAACCACTTCTTGTACACCGGCCACCTTTGCAGGCATCGCATTCATAATAACCGAGGAGGCCAGCGGTGCTACGCCACCCGGTACATAAATGCCAACTTTGTCCATAGCCGTTACTTGCTGGCCTAAAACCACACCGGTTTCATCGGTATAGCGCCAACTCTTCGCTAGTTGTTTTTCGTGGTAGGCTGTTACTCGCTGAGCAGAAACACGAAGCGCCGCTTGCTGTTCTTCAGGCAGCCGATTGAACGCAGCTTTAATCGCCTCGGCATCTAGAACTAGTTCATTGCCACTGGATACACTAAAGCGATCAAACTTTTCTGAATACTTTAATAGAGCTTTATCACCGTTAAGGCGAATGTCGGCGATGACATCGGCAACTAACTTTTGCATGTTGCCATCGGAAACTGACTCCCATGCCAACATCTTTTCAAGTTCAGCTGTAAAGCCCGTATCAGATTTAGATAATCTTTTAATAGAGAAAGCCATCAGCTATTTGCTCCATTGTTAGCAACAGCGGCCTCAAGCATATCGACAATGGGTCGAATTTTTTCGTCTTTCATTTTCAACGCTAATCGGCTGGCAATTAAACGGCTACTCACATCGGCAATAAACTCATCCGCTTCCAGCCCGTTCGCCACCAACGTATTGCCGGTATCTACAATATCAACGATGACATCGGCTAGATTCATAATGGGAGCAAGCTCCATTCCGCCGTATAATTTAATTAAATCTACTTGTCGGCCTTGTGCTGCATAATATTGACGCGCGATGTTGATAAATTTGGTCGCCACTTTTAATCGACCATGCGCCACTTCTGCACCTTTCATTTTACCGGTCATCAGTTTGCAGCGAGCAATATTGAGATCAAGTAACTCATACATTTCTTGAGCGCCGTGTTCCATCAAAACATCTTTACCCGCAACGCCTAAATCGGCCGCACCATATTCTACATAAGTCGGTACATCGACCGCTCGAATGATAATGAAACGGACATTTGGCTGCGTTGTTTCAAAGATTAATTTGCGAGAGGTATGCACATCTTCTAAAGGCTCAATGCCGGCTGCGGCAAATAATGGCAAGGTCTCTTTTAAAATACGCCCTTTTGAAAGCGCAATGGTAATACTGTCGGCACTTTGTTGCATGAGTTCTCAAATTCTTTTATTTAATTGGCCCTTAGCAAAAAGGCTAAGGGCATCATTGGGCTAGTTGCCAGATATTCGCTTAATGGTGGCACCTAAACCGGCGAGTTTTTCTTCGATACATTCGTAACCACGATCTAAATGGTAAATTCGATCGACCAGCGTTTCACCTTCGGCTACAAGTCCAGCAAGAACTAAAGAAGCTGATGCTCTTAAGTCTGTGGCCATAACGGGCGCTCCGGTTAGCCTTTTCTGGTCCTGACCGGTGATAATAACGGTATTGCCTTTAATTTTTGCTTGAGTTCCCATGCGCTCTAATTCGCAGATGTGCATGAAACGATTTTCAAAAACAGTTTCTTCTACAGTGCCGGTGCCTTGCGCTACAGCATTTAACACAGTGAACTGAGCTTGCATATCAGTAGCAATAGCTGGGTAAGGCGCGGTAGTGATATCAACCGCCTTTACTTGTCGGCCATTCATATCAATAGCGACCCAATCTTCTCCCTGAGTGATTAACGCGCCAGCCTCTTCCAGTTTTGAAACCACAGCATCTAAGTGCTCAGGAACCACATCTCTTAACTTAACTTGACCACCAGCAATCGCTCCGGCAATTAAGTAAGTACCCGCTTCAATGCGGTCGGGTAATACACGGTGGTGTGCCGCGTGCAGGGCTTCAACCCCTTCAATAGTGATGGTATCTGTACCAGCACCGGTAATTTTAGCGCCCATCGCTATCAAGCAATCGGCTAGATCAATAATTTCTGGCTCTTTAGCGGCATTTTCAAGCACAGTCGTGCCATCGGCGAGCGCTGCGGCCATCATGAGGTTTTCTGTTCCACCTACGGTTACGATGTCAAAAAAGATACGAGCACCTTTCAAGCGACCATTTGTGCGTGCACGAATATAGCCATCGGTCACTTCAATCTCCGCTCCCATGGCTTCTAAACCACGTAAGTGCAAATCAACTGGACGGCTACCAATGGCACAACCGCCGGGCAAAGAGACGTTGGCTTCACCAAAGTGTGCCAACAACGGGCCCAGCACCAAAATAGAAGCACGCATGGTTTTCACCAATTCGTATGGCGCGGTGTACTCGGTTATGGTTCCTGCGGTAACTTCTACACTCATATCTTCGTTTAGAACAACGCTGACGCCCATGCAACCCAACAGACCAATTAAAGTGGTTATGTCATTTAAATGCGGTAAGTTACTTAAACTAACCGTCTCTTTGGTTAAAAGCGTTGCAGCCAAAATAGGCAATGCTGCGTTTTTAGCACCTGAAATGCGCACTTCGCCATTTAATGTAGCGCCGCCGGTGATTAATAGTTTATCCAAGACAGTGTCCTTATTCGGCTTCGCTAGGCGTTTTGAGGTCCATCGATACAGCGTGAATTTCGCCGCTTGAAATTTGATCATTTAACAAGGCATACACCATTTGCTGACGCGGAACGGCTCTTTTGCCTTCAAACAAAGCAGAAACGATAGAGACCAAAAACTTAGCACCCTCTCCTTCTACGTGAATTTCACTTTCGGTAAAGGTATCAACAAGTAAGGCTTTAACTTGATCTGCTGTCATTTTATCTCTCTAAAATAGGGTTGTGTTAAAAAACGCGGCAATTATACGCAATGCGATTAAAAATCTAAATCAAAAGCTAAGTAATCTGCTACTTTGCCCTTAAAAATGCGCCATATTTCTCATATCTATGTGGGTTAGCCCCAGCATTACAACTTAAAACAGGTTAATTAACGAAACTTAGTTGAGCTGTAAGCCTCTTCCGTAATTCTTTCCCATTCAGCAATCGTGGCGTCTAAGTCGCCTTCTTTTTCTTTATAAATTTGCTGAAACTGCGTTCGAAAAGTAACGCCTAAATTTATCCCATTGAAAATCGCATTTTGCATCTTCCAGTCTTCTTCCTCTTTACTGTAATAGACACTCTGAACTAAAGAGTACTTAGGACCTTCAGGCGAGATAACATCCATGTAAACGCGGGTGTTTTTATAAGTATCCTTTTTATCGTCTTGGCTGGGTAACACTTCGACCTCATAAGCGCCAAACGTGTATATGCCCCCTGCATAGGTATTTATCATTGAACGCTTAAATACATCTAAAAAACGAATCTTTTGCTCTCGAGTCGCATCATTAAAAGCATCCCCCATCACTCTGCGAGCGATGATTGTATAGCCAATAACGGGCTCTAGGACCTCAGAAACCTCATCTAAATAGGCCAGCCTCTTCTCTTCACTTTGATCGCCCTCGTACTTGCGAACCACTGATAAAATAGCCTTAACCCCGGCCTCAACGCTTTCTTGAGCGCTACGAGAGGGCGTAAAGGCGGTTGCTTGGCTTATCAACAACATCATTAAAACGAGCGCACTCAACATTGGTTTTATTATCATTTCTCTCTCCCTACCATTAACAATTATAACTAGCCCTAAGCCTACTAGATTAAACCTTAACCTAGGTTGAAAACAGTGACTTTTATCCGACTTTTCTTAAAGACCATTGCAATATACTGATAAAATCCGTTAAATGCGCCCTCGATTACCTAAAGGATCCCAAAGCGACATGCTTCTATTTTCTCTATCCATCGTCATCGGCCTTGCCTTTTTGGTGTGGAGCGCCGATCGCTTCGTGGCTGGTAGTGCAGCCATCGCTAACAATTTCGGTGTACCACATATTATTATTGGCGTAACCATTGTCTCCTTAGGTACCTCTGCACCGGAAATTATTGTCGCAATATTCGCAGCCTTAGAAGGAAAACCTGAAATGGCTATGGGAAATGCACTGGGCTCTAATATTGCCAATATCGGTTTAGTACTCGGTATTACTGCCCTAGTTGCACCTATTCCTATCAGCAAACGCTTAATTATGAATGAAAATTTAGTGTTAGCCGTGATTACGGCCGCTGTGGGTGTCATTTTATATAATTTATATTTAGGTCGCTTAGAGTCGTTATTTCTGATTGCCGCAATGGTGGCATTTTTAGTTTGGATTTACCTACAAAACAAAGATCAATCAGATGACTCTGACTTTGATGATGAAATCCCAAATGATATGAGTAATTTAGCCGCCTTCTTATGGTTTGCTATTGGGTTAGCTGTGTTGCTAGCCAGTGCGCGCTTGTTAGTGTGGGGCGCTACCGGCATTGCTAAAGAGTTCAATATCAGCGATGCCATTATAGGTGCAACCATTATTGCCGTAGGTACGAGCCTACCTGAACTGGCGGCTTCTGTTTCTTCTGCTTTGAAAAAGCACCATGATATTGCAATTGGCAACGTTGTTGGCTCGAATATTTTCAACCTACTGACGGTATTGCCGGTGCCTGGTTTAATTGCAGCAGGTGCTTTTTCCAGCCAGTTGTTTCAAAGAGACTACTTGGTCATGGCGATTCTCACTTTGGCATTATTTATTATGTTGATCATTCGAGGTTTACAAGGTGCGAAGATGGGTCGTTATTTAGGGGCGCTATTTGTGCTAATGTACGTCACTTATGGTTACATAGCGTTTCAGGCGATTTAATTAATGAGCAATTCTCAAAACATCAACAATGCTAAACGCACCTTTGATATTGAAATCAAAGCCCTGCAAGCCTTATCGAATACATTAGATGACCAATTTGACCGCGCCTGCGAGCTTGTTCTTAATTGCACAGGCCGCGTTGTAGTAACAGGTATGGGAAAATCTGGCCATATAGGCAATAAAATTGCGGCATCTTTGGCCAGTACCGGCACACCTGCCTTTTTTGTGCATCCTGGAGAAGCCAGTCATGGCGATATGGGGATGATCACCAAAGATGACATCGTTATTGCTTTGTCTAACTCAGGGGAGGTGACTGAAGTTGTCTCTCTATTACCACTCATTAAGCGCCTGGGCGCTAAGTTAATTGGTATGTCAGGCAATAACAGCAGCAGCTTAGCCTTAGCCTCCGATGCCCACCTATATTGTGGCGTGGAACAAGAAGCTTGCCCTTTAAATTTAGCCCCTACGGCTTCTACCACAGCGGCGCTAGTAATGGGTGATGCACTAACCGTTGCACTGCTTGAGGCTCGAGGCTTTACCGCCGAAGAATTCGCCTTTTCGCACCCTGGTGGCAGTTTAGGACGAAAGTTATTACTCAAAGTGGGCGATATAATGCATACAGGTGAATCCATTCCTGTAGTGTCGCCATCGACGATGGCCAGCGAATCATTGGTAGAGATGACTCGAAAAAGCCTAGGATTAGTCACTATCCAAGAAAACAATCAGCTCATTGGATTGTTTACCGACGGCGACTTGCGTAGAGCCATTGATAACGAAACAGACTTCAAGAATACGACAATAGAAACCATCATGCATAAATCACCGGTGACAATTTCAGCGGATGTTTTGGCCGCTCAAGCGCTGTATCAGATGGAAACATTGAAGATTACATCCCTAATTGTGGTTGAAGAATCTGCAGTCGTAGGTGTAGTACATATGCACGATATTTTGAGAGCGGGCGTGGCTTAATGGTCCAATCGCGTCCTATTATCCCGATATTAATCGCGATAGCGGCCGCGAGTTTGCTTTATCTGTTACAAGAAGATGATATTCAACCCCCTGAGGAGCAATCCATTGTGTTGCCCGAGGGTTCACCCGATATCTATATGACGGGCGTAGACATCACACGATACGACGAGCAAGGTCAGGCAACGTTGCACGCCAAAGGTGAGTCACTGACGGTATTTAATGACCCAAAGCGCACAGTATTCGCACAGCCCATTATTCATTTGATTGACCAAGGGCAACGCACATGGCGTATCACGTCTAGCATCGCGTTCATTGATGAAAACGACAACATAGATTTCCAAGAGAATGTAGTGGCAACACAACTCATAAGCTCCCCGCCCTTGATACTTAGAACCGAACAACTCTTGGTAGATCCCGCTAAAAATGCATTAAAAAGCGATCTGGACGTGCAAGTTACTCAAGGTCAGCAACGCATTAAAGCCATAGGAATGACGGCAGAATTAGATACAATGGGTACAAATATTCACTTTTTATCTGAGGTCTCATTCGTTTATGAACCATAAAATACGAAACATTTGGCGAGTTTGCAGCTTAAGTTGCTTAGCCGCGACCGCACTCGCACTACCAGCAGACCGTGAACTGCCGATCACCGGACAATCAGATGAAAAAACCTTTGAAACCGCGACAGGGCTAGTGACCTTAACGGGCAATGTCTTTATTCGCCAAGGCCATTTAGAAATCTACGCACAACAAACCAGCTTAGAGACGAACCAAGAAACAAAGCAGCTCCAGCAACTCATAGCAACGGGGAGCCCAGCGCGATTTATCGACTTACCCAACGAAGATGGAAATTCCGTTGAGGTCTCAGGCAATTCAATTGAGTTTTACCCAGCCAAAAACCTCATCATCACTATTGGAAACGCTCAGATTAGCCAAAACGGAAACACCGTTAATGGTGAGCGTATCGAATACAACACTGTAACCGGCCTAATGAACATTCAGTCGCAACGCGCGCTCACGGGCAACCCTGAAGATGAGCAAGCTGAACTCGTCATTATTCCTGGAGCAATTGACTGATGGCCATTCTAAGCGCTCAGCATTTAGCGAAAAGCTACAAAAAGCGCCCGGTGGTTATCGATGTCAGCATCGATGTCGAAGAATCCCAAATTGTTGGGTTACTCGGTCCAAATGGCGCGGGTAAAACCACCTGTTTTTACATGATGGTTGGCTTAGTTGCCGCCGATAAAGGAAAAGTAACCATCAATGGTGAGGAAGTTACGCACCTACCTATGCACGCACGTGCCGCGAAAGGACTGGGGTATTTGCCTCAAGAAGCATCGATTTTCCGTAAACTGAGCGTACAAGATAATATTTTAGCTATATTACAAATGCGCAAAGACCTAAATAAGGCCCAACAAAAAGAACGCTTAGAAGGGTTACTAGAGGAATTTAGCGTTACGCATATTCGAGACAGTCTGGGAATGGCGCTTTCAGGCGGAGAACGACGTCGAGTTGAGATAGCACGAGCACTAGCAATGGAACCTAAGGTTATATTGCTCGATGAGCCCTTCGCCGGTGTTGATCCCATTTCTGTTGGGGACATCAAAGAAATTATTTACCATTTACAAAAACGAGGCATTGCTGTGCTCATTACCGATCACAATGTTCGTGAAACGCTCGACATCTGCGAAAAAGCCTACATTGTCGGCAATGGTCACATTATTGCCGAAGGCAGTGCCGAAGATGTATTAAGCAATCAGACCGTGCGAGATATTTACCTCGGAGAACAATTTCGCCTTTAAAACGAGTAAACTATTTTTACGTTATAACGGGCTAATCTAATTAAATCGGTTATGATGAGATATAGGTATTCAGTTATTATTGTTAAATCACGTGTAAGTGAGTAGTAAAAAAGTATGAAGACATCTCTACAACTTAAAATGAGTCAGTCTCTGACGATGACGCCGCAGTTGCAGCAGGCGATTAAGTTATTACAACTATCCACTCTCGATTTACAGCAAGAAATTCAAGAAGCTTTAGACTCTAATCCAATGTTAGAAGTCAGTGAAGACATGGCCTCTGCCGATGCTGATCATTCGGCAAAAAATACAGCCAAAGAAGACATCGTTGAAACACCCGATACTGCCAACGAGCCAACTAAAGAAATTGAAATAGCCGAAAATATTCCCGATGACCTGGGCGTCGATAGTTCTTGGGATGACATCTATACTCACACGCCTACCAGCCACAGCACAGCAAGTGCAGACGACGATTACAACTTAGAAAATGTACATGGCACTACAGATTCATTACTTAGCCATTTACAATGGCAACTCAATCTTACGCCGATGTCTGACAAAGACCGAATAATCGCCGAAGCGATCTTAGAAAGCACTGACGATGATGGCTATTTATCGAGCCAAGTTAACGATATTTTTGAAGGCTTGGTTGAAGACCTTTCTGTTGAAGATAATCCGCTTGAACTCGATGAAGTCGAAGCGGTTCTGCACCGTTTACAGCAGTTTGACCCTCCTGGCGTCTGTGCCACAGATTTATCCGATTGTTTATCCATTCAGTTAAAACAACTTCCCAGCGATACCGATCATAGAGATATTGCCATCAAATTAGTGGAAGACCATATTGCCCTTCTCGGCACAAAAGATTTCACGGGCATTATGCGCAAGCTTAAAATCAAAGAGGATGAATTACGTGCGGCTATATTGCTCATTCAGACTCTAAACCCTAAGCCAGGAAGCTCGGTAGATACCGGAAACTCGGAATACGTTGTTCCTGATGTCATTGTAAGCAAAGACATCAAAAACAATCGATGGCGCGTTGAATTAAACCCCGATATTGCACCCAAACTTCGAGTAAATTCCTCATATGCCTCTATGGTTAAGCGTGCCGATAACTCTTCCGATAACAATTACCTAAAAGATCACTTGGCCGAGGCGCGCTGGTTTATTAAAAGTTTGCAAAGCCGAAATGAAACGCTGCTCAAAGTCGCCACTACGATTGTCGAGTTTCAACGCGGGTTTTTCGACTATGGTGATGAAGCCATGAAACCCTTAGTGTTGCACGATATAGCCCAAGCAGTAGACATGCACGAATCCACTATTTCGCGAGTTACCACTCAAAAATACATGCATACGCCCCGTGGTATCTATGAATTGAAGTATTTCTTTAGCAGCCACGTTAGTACAGACTCAGGTGGTGAATGCTCAAGTACCGCAATTCGTGCATTGATAAAAAAGCTCATTGCGGCTGAAAACACACGTAAACCGCTCAGCGACTCTAAAATCGCAACCCTTTTAGGCGAGCAAGGAATCAAAGTAGCGCGACGAACCATTGCCAAATATAGAGAAGCACTCAACATTCCTCCGTCAAATGAACGTAAGAGTTTGACTTAACGCATAAATATTTCAAATTCGACTTGAAGTTTTGACCGACAAGAGCAATATTTAATAGTAAGAAGAATAAATTAGCTTGATGAACAACAACTTCGTTGTTCAACCCCGATCTACTCAAGGGAGTGGATCTTTTATAACTGCAAGAGGAGCAGCCCATGCAAGTCAATATCAGCGGTCACCATGTTGAAGTCACAGAAGCCCTCCACGAATTTGTAAATGCACGTTTAGAAAAGCTACAGCGACACTATGATCAAATAGGAAATGTTCAAGTGACGCTTACCGTCGAAAAGCTAAGACAAAAAGCGGAGGCTTCGATTAACATTAAAGGCGCGCAACTGCACGCTGAAGCCGTCGATGAAGATTTATACACTTCTATTGATCAAATGACAGACAAACTCGATCGCCAACTTTTAAAACATAAAGAAAAAGCGGTCGCACGCGCACACGGAAACTAAAGTCACTTATGACATCATTACAACAAGTACTGAGCGTTGATCGAACCTTTATTGGCCACTTCGGCGCGAGTAAAAAGAAAGTACTTCAAACGCTTGCTGAGCGACTATCTCCGTCGCTCAGCGGACTCTCAGAACACGCCCTATTTGATGCACTGGTTGCACGCGAACGATTAGGAAGTACTGGCATTGGTTTAGGTGTCGCTGTTCCCCATTGTCGCTTAGATGGCATTCACTCACCCATCGCTGCTTTAGTTAAACTCGATAAAGCGGTCGATTTCGAAGCCATTGATCACAAACCCGTCGATATTATTTTTGTTTTAATCGTTCCACCTGAAGCCACCGATGAGCATTTACAGTTATTAGCAAATGTCGTCGAAAGAGTTAATAATTCTGCTACACTAGATAACATACGCGACTGCGACACGGTTGAAGCATTATTCAATACGTTTGTTAGCTAAATCTAAAATAATTTTTAATGAGGCAACCCATGACGGCACAACCGTTTCGACTGGTTATTATCAGCGGACGCTCAGGGTCTGGTAAATCTACGGTTTTAAATACATTAGAAGATGCTGGCTTTACTTGCATCGATAATTTACCGCCCCCTATGCTACCTGAGCTTGTCGGTTGGATGTCGGCTTCATCGGGAAACCGCCAAGTTGCTGTGTGTGTCGATGTTCGAGTGTCTTCAGAAGGCATTACCGACTTACCTGAAATATTACGGAATTTGCCGAATGCGATAAAAGCCGAAGTTTTATTTTTAGATGCCGATGAATCTATTTTGCTTCAACGCTTTTCAGCGACACGAAGAAAACACCCACTCACAAACGAAGACCGGTCACTAGCCGAAGCCATTGAGCGCGAGGCAGAATTGCTCGCCCCAATTTCGAATCGTGCCGATCTGAAGATAGACACTAGCTTGCTATCGTTACAAGAGTTTCGTGAGCAAATAAAAGAAAAACTCATCGAAAAACCCAAAGGTCTTTCATTACAGTTCTTAAGCTTTGGGTTTAAACATGGCATTCCAAAAGATGCCGACTTAGTATTTGATGTGCGTTGCTTACCAAACCCTTTCTGGGAGAAAAGCTTGCGGCAGTTTACGGGTAGAGACAAACCTATCCAAGAGTTTTTGCAAAAAGAAACCAGCGTTAATGAAATGTTTGACGACATCGTCCGCTTTGTTGCTCGCTGGTTACCCGAGTATGAAAATAATCAACGCAGTTACTTAACCGTTGCCATCGGCTGTACCGGCGGGCAACATCGAAGTGTGTACTTAGTAGAGCAACTCACTGCAACCTTTAAAGCTGAGCACCCTTCTACACAAATACGTCACCGTGATTTAGGAAACGACCACTAGTGATCAATGAAAAAATAACCATCATTAATAAATTAGGGTTACATGCACGTGCAGCCGCAAAATTAGTTGCCACTGCATCGGCCTATGGCAGTTCCGTAAAAATACAGAAAGACGCCAGAGATGCGGACGCAAAAAGCATCATGGCCGTTATGATGTTAGCGGCCGCCAAAGGAACTGAAGTTTCTTTTCAAATTGAAGGCAGTGATGAACAAGCGGCTTGGGAGGCCATTAAAACGCTCATCAACAACCGGTTTGATGAAGGCGAATAACCCCATTAACTCAAGGATGTTGAATGGCTAACCTTCAAGAACAAAATCACTTAGACACACTACAAGAACGCATCATACTTGCACTAGAGTCGAGTAATATCAGTGATGCGGCAAACATCATTCAACAAGATCTGTCTCCGCCCGAAGCGGCGCATATATTAGAATCTTGCCCGCAAAAGGTACGCCATTTACTGTGGGGCTTAGTTAACGAAGAAGACCAAGGTGAAGTACTGACGCACCTCAATGAGGATATTCAGCAACAGTTTTTAGAAGAAATGTCGGCTGAAGAAATCGTTGAAACCACTCAAGAGATCGATAATGACGATCTCGCCGATATTTTACAGCAAATGCCCACCGAAGCCTCGCACAGAGTACTGCAGCTCATGCCTAGCGAGGAACGTTCGCAAGTAGAAGGCTTATTGGCGTTCCCAGAAGATACTGCGGGCGGATTAATGACCAATCGAATGGTCAATATTCGTGGAGACGTCACCATTGAAGCGGTACTTCGATATTTGCGTAAAAAAAAGCTCCCTAAATCACTCGATGTATTGTGGGTGGTCGACAGAACTCAGCATTATCAAGGCTCTCTAGCCCTCACTGAGTTACTGCAAAGCCCACCGGAGGCCATTATTTCTGAAATAATGGATACCTCTATTAAAGCCATTGAGTGCACCTTACATGAGGATAAGGTTGCCCAAATTTTTGAACGAGACGATTTAGTATCGGCTCCTGTTGTCGATGCTGACAATATACTTATTGGACGCATTACTATTGATGATGTTGTCGATGTAATTCGAGATTCAGCTGACCACAACATGATGAGACTTGCCGGGTTAGATGAAGAATCTGATACCTTCGCTCCTATTTTAAAAAGCAGCCAACAACGTGCCGTCTGGCTAGGCATTAATATGGCCACGGCATTTGTAGCCGCTGCGGTGATGAGCCGTTTCGAAGCCTCCATTGCGCAAATCGTTGCCCTGGCCGTGCTAAGCCCTGTTGTCGCCAGTATGGGGGGTATTGCAGGCAGCCAAACGCTTACTTTAATGATAAGAGGAATGGCAACGGGGCACATTTCAAGGGCAAACTTATCTTGGATTGTCTTACGAGAAATGGGCGTCGCCGTAATTAACGGCGCTTTATGGGCGAGTGTTATCGCGGGTATTACGGTCGCTTGGTATGGCCAATGGTCGTTAGCGCTGGTCATAGCGGCGGCTATTTTGGTTAATATCTGTATTGCAGTATTGTCTGGCACCTTACTGCCATTTATTCTAAAATCCGCCCGCATTGACCCGGCCTTGTCCGGAAGTGTTATTCTTACCACCCTAACCGATGTATTCGGCTTTTTAACCTTTTTAGGGTTAGCCACGGTTTATTTACTCTAAAGAAAAGGTTTAGACATGAGCGATTTTAACGACAACCATTACGAAGACGATGAAGATTGGGTGTCTAAATCCCAGGTAAAGCGAGAAATGATCGCTTTGCAAGAGCTTGGCGAGCAGCTGATTAACTTAAAAGCCTCTGAACTAGCAAAATTCCCGATTTCATCGACCATGCAAGACGCGATTGACGAAAGTCGACGCGTTAAAGGTCATGAAGCCATGCGCCGCCATATGCAGTATGTAGGCAAGGTTATGCGCAATGAAGATGTCGAAGGCATTCAGCGTGAGCTAGATAAACTCGACACTTCATCAGAACTGTTTCTACGCCTGCAAAACCAGGCCGAGCGCTGGCGTGAGCGGCTTATTAAAACCAAAGAGGCTGAAGCTCAGTGGATAAAAGAAAATGATGGCATAGACATACAAGCCTTCCGCTCTTTAGTCCGTGCCGCCCGTAAAGAACAACCCGAAGACCCAAAAGCCCCGATCGTGGCCGGTAAAAGCAGCAAGAAACTTTTGCAGATTATTCGTAAAAAACTTTTCGTATAGGTGATCCAGTGCTAAAAATTGTATGTATAAGTAACAATATTAAGCAGCACTGGGTACCAAAATGGGAGCACTCCTTCAATTTAACTTGCGTAATGAGATGCCGGGTAACAAGCCGATGAATCAAGAAGATGAACGGCAGCATTACGCGCAGTTGTTAGAAAAGGTAGCGGAGAGCCAAGATCGAGCAGCATTCGAAGCTATTTTCAGCCATTTTGGTCCTCTGATTAAATCATTCGCGGTATCGTCAAACCTGCATTTTCAAGGTGATCATTTACCCGATGAACTTGTGCAAGAAGTAATGATGACCATATGGCGGAAAGCGGCCTTATACGATGCGAAAAAAGCAGCGCCATCAACATGGATTTTCACCATTGCTCGTAACCAACGTATTAACATTCTGCGAAAGCTCAATAAGTATAGAAACGACTTAGATGCCGACGACGTTTGGGATCTAGAAGCCGATGATGACCTCTTCAGTGATGTTCGAGAAGCCCGTATTCAAAAGCAAGTGCAAGAGCACATGAGCAGTTTATCGGTAGATCAAAAGCAAATTATTTCTAAAGTTTTCTTAGAAGACAAGAGCCACCAGCAGGTATCCGATGAACTCGGCTTACCCTTAGGTACTGTAAAAAGCCGAGTTAGATTAGCAATGCAAAAACTTAAACTTAATTTGGGGGCAACTGAATTATGACACAATGGCACCCATCTCAGGATCAACTCATCGAGTTTGCCTCAGGCAGTATTTCAAGCGCCATGAGTATTGCTGTCGCGACGCACCTTCACTATTGCAAGGCGTGTCAAGCACAGGTAAAAACGGCAGAGGTTGCCGCCAGCGCGCTATTTGAAACGCAAGCACCAGAGCAAGCTGTGGGCTTAGATTTTGATTCGTTGATGTCTAAAATTGACAACAGCGAACCACCACAAATAGTAAAGCCGGCTAAAGTTAAAGCTCGTCGCTTCCCTGCTGTCGTTGAAAAACTCATCGATGGTGAAGTGAATGCGCTCAATTGGTCTTCACCGATGAAAAACCTACATACCACGTCATTAATGAAAGACGAAAATGGGTTCATTGTAGGGTTGCACCACATGCAGGCTGGAGGCCGTGTTCCAGCCCATACACACAGAGGCAACGAGATCAGCGTGGTCATTGAAGGCGGCTTCTCTGATGAATTGGGTACCTACGATGCGGGCGATTTTATTCATTTAGACGGAAAGCACAATCACTCTCCTCTGGCGCACGCCGATGGCGACTGCTGGTTACTCACCATTGTAGAAGCGCCTGTTAAGTTAACAGGCCCCTTTGGCTGGATAATCAATCCATTCTTAAAGCCATAACAATATAAGAGGCAGCAACTTGTGAGGATATCTTGCATTTTGCTGCCAACCTTTTAGACTCTCCCGCCCTTTTTTACGCTCTGGTGAATTATGTCTATTTGTGGCCTCGACTTTGGCACCTCTAACTCAACGGTTGGCGTCGTGCATCAGCAGCAACCGTTAATGGTGCCTTTGGAGCTAAATTCCCAATCAGGTGATTTTGAAACAACTCTACCCAGCGCACTGTTTTTTGATTTTGAAACCGATGAAATTCACTTTGGCCGTGAAGCAATTGAGCTTTACAGTCGAGGCGAGTTTGGCCGTTTAATGCGTTCCATGAAAAGTATCTTAGGTTCAAAAAACATGGATGAAGGCACGCAAATAAAACATAAGCGTTACGCCTTTAATGACATTATTGGCTTTTTTATGGCGAGCTTAAAACAACGTGCCGAAGCCTTTAATCAACAGTCTTTAGAATCGGTCGTATTGGGACGCCCTGTTCACTTTAACGACCACCACCCTGAATTAGACTTGGCTGCACAAAATAGAATGGCCGATATAGCCCATTCGGTAGGCTTTAAACAGGTGTCGTTCCAATATGAGCCTATTGCCGCGGCTTATGATTATGAACAACAGGTAGATAAAGAAGAGCTCGCGCTCATTATTGATATTGGCGGGGGTACATCCGATTTCACACTTATTAAACTGTCTAAACAAAATCGTTTAAAAGCACAGCGAGACGATGACTTATTGGCAAATCACGGTATACACATTGGTGGTACCGATTTTGATCGTCATTTGAGCATGGCTACGGTGATGCCACACTTCGGATTAAACAGTTATTACATAGACAAACCTACCTTAAAGATGCCACGCCACTACTATGTAGACTTAGCGACATGGCACCGCATTCACTTACTTTATGATGCCAACGTTCTGCGAGATATTGCCGAACTCGCACGCGAGAGCCAAGATAAACAGGCCATGCTTCGTTTGGCTCAACTGCTAAAAAACAAGCAAGGCCATAAATTGGCCGCCAGTGTTGAACAAGCCAAAATTGACTTGTCACATCAAGAAACTACCAATATAGATTTAAGTTATTTAGTCAACTTAAAAGGGCATGATAACAGCGAAGAGTTACTTCTAAACAAAGCCAGCCAACTCGATTTAGCAAACGCCATCGAAGCCGATGTAAACAAAGTATTCGCCGCCATTGACGACACCCTAACTCAAGCTGGGTTACAGGCATCACAAATTGATACGCTGTTTACCACGGGTGGTTCAACCGCGTTGCCTTCCGTTAAAAAGCTGATTTCAGAAAAATTCAGTCAGGCAAAATGGATCAGTGGCGATTTATTTAACAGCGTGGGCAAAGGGTTATTGTTAGATGCACAGCGCCGATACTTGTAAGTTCAGCGCCCTAAAAGTTACACAGTTTTAACCAAGGGTTGGTTTTTCAATGCTGTGCTCTGTCGGCTGCGGCGTTATGGTTAACACCTTAACGCCGTCAGGCGATTCAAATCGGTGCCAGATGCCTTGTGGAACCACGATCATCTCACCTGCCGCTAGTGTATTACGTTGTTCAGTGTCATTTTCTAGCAAAATGATGGTTGTTTTGCCGGCAATTACTTGAACAAACTCATCACCCACAGGGTGCTGTTCCCATTCACTAAAGCCGTCATAGTGAGTAATAAAAACACCACCGTCTCGGTAGTCAGACAACACAGAATAAGCACTTTTAAAGGCCTCATTGGATGTGTGGGGTGTCCTTCCCTGCAGCTTAGTAACACCTTTAAACGCTTCGTTAATATTTACTTTTGTTGATTTTGGCACGGTTTATTCCTTTAACGGTCATCAAAAACTAAGGGCTGCGATTTAATCCGATTTGGTCGAGACCTTATCGAGCACTTCAAACAGAGAATAATAGGTTAACCCGCTGTGTTTACTCAAACCAATTTCACAGGTTCGGCTGGTTGATATCCCAAAGGCGCAAGAAGTTGTTTGCACACCTAAGGTTTTTAAGGCGGCTGCATTTAACTCCGGCAACTGAAAGCCTTTATCACCGGCAAACCCACAACAGGCAATGTCGGTGGGCTGCACCCAATTTGGCGTCACCGCATCTAATACTCGCTTAAAACTTTGCTCTAAGCCTTGTTTTTGCGCACTGCAGGTTAGGTGCACAGCCACGGGTTGACGCTCTGGTGAAATAGTTAATCGGTTTAATAAGAATCGATCAATAAAAGCGCTGCTGTCGTAAAGTTGGATACCGCGTTTTAAAGCTGATTCTTTTAGTTGCAATGAACAAGGGCTAGTATCGGATAGCACTGGGTAGCGACCACCGCTGCTCACTTCCCACAAGGCATCTAGTACTTCCTCCATCATTTGAGTGCCTTGCTGAGCATGACCTTTCGAGAAGAATGGTTGCCCACAACACAATCCGCGTGTGGGTTGCGGATAAACAATATTAAGCCCCGCCTTCTTAAGCACGCTTTGCGCGGCACTGGGTATGTCGCTGCGATCATCATTGACACTGCCCGCCATCGATTGTGCCACGCACGATGACCAATACACCACTGTGTTTAAATCGGTCGGTTCCGCACTGACGTTTCTTGCGTAAATGGGTTTAGCAGCTTTAGGTGTAGTGGCTAACCAAAGGGGTGTTCGCCCCCCCGTCCATCGGCGTACCGCCATTGTGGCAATTTCTAATCGCTGAGCACCCAATAGTCGCTGCAATATACTCTGAATTTTAAGTGCGCCGCGCGTAAAGCTGGCGACGGTTGCAAAGTGTCGAGATAAACTTTTAGCTAACGCTCTACTGCGATGATTTTGCTGGGCTCTTAATTTTAGAACCAACTCGCCAGTATTGATATCAACCGGACACTGGCTGGCGCACAACCCCGTCGCGGCACAACTGTCTATTGCCTGAAACTCAAACGATTTTCGCCATTGCGCGTTTACTGGCTCGCCCGCCAATTGCAGCCGAGTGAGTTCTCTAAAGGTGGTGATGCGTTGTCTTGGTGTCAATGTAAAATCTTTACTTGGACAAATAGGTTCACAGAAACCACATTCTATACATCGATCCACTATGGCATCGGCTGCTGGCATGGCTTTTAAATTTTCTATATGAACCTGATCATTCTCATTTATAACCACGCCTGGGTTTAGCAACTGATGCGGATCTAAAATGGCTTTAATTTGCTTCATTAAATCGTAAGCTTCGTTGCCCCATTCTAATGCAACAAAGGGTGCCATGTTTCGGCCGGTGCCATGTTCGGCTTTTAATGAACCCCCGAATTCTATAGCCACCATGTTCGAGACTTCTTTCATAAAATGATCGTAACGTTCTATTTCTTGTTCATTTTCGAATGATTGAGTAAATACAAAATGTAAATTGCCTTCTAAAGCGTGACCAAAAATAATGGCTTCATGGTAATTGTACTTATCAAACAGAGCCTGAAGCCGACCAACACCTTCGGCTAAGTAATTTAATGGAAATGCCACGTCCTCAATTATCACCGTAGTACCCACTTCTCTCACAGCGCCTACGGCTGGGAAGGTGCCTTTGCGAATTTTCCAGTATTGCTCTATTTCGTGAGTACTTTGAGTAAAACCTGTCGATTGCACACTCGGTATTGACTCTAACAAGGCATTAACCGATTGGATATTTTCATCAAGGTGCTGGGTTGATTCCCCGCGTACATCAATAAGTAACATACCGCCTGCATCCGGTAATTGAAGGCTAAAAGCGGGTAAGCCTTGCATGTGCTTAACCGAATTAACGGCACGTTTGTCCAGCAGCTCAACGGCATCTACATTGAGTTCTTTTAAACGCTCCACCGTTTGAGCACACAAACTTAAATCGTTAAAACCTATCATGGCCGATGCGCGAAATGGATAATCAGGTACGGTTTTAAACGCCACTTCCGATATAAATCCCAACGTTCCTTCGGAGCCCACCATCAAATGCGCCAACATCTGTACGGGGTCTTCAAAATCTAGAACGGCGTTTAAGCCGTACCCCGTTGTATTTTTAAGACGATATTTATGTCTTACTTTTTCAACAAGTTTAGGTTGTGCTAATAACTGCGTTCTAATTTTAATTAATTGCTCTAATAAAGCAGAATGACTTTGCCTAAAGGCTTCAACTGAGCTTGGTTCGCGCGTATCAACCAACGTCCCATCAAATAAAATAATCCGTATACCATGCAACGTATGGTATGAATTATGTGCAGTGCCACAGCACATGCCACTGGCATTATTAGCCACAATGCCACCAATTTTACAGGCGTTAATAGAGGCTGGATCTGGGCCAATTTTACGATCATAAGGCTTTAATGCTCGGTTAGCTTGCGCGCCAATGACACCAGGCTGCAAGTGAATAACATCGCCTAAGGGTTCTACTCGATGTGAACGCCAAGCATCGGAAAGCATCACCAGTACAGAGTCGGTGACGGCTTGGCCAGATAAGGAAGTACCGGCCGCTCTAAACGTTACAGAAACTTGGTGCTTATGACCCAGTTTTAGAATTTGCTTAACATCAGTTTCATTTCGGGCGTATACGACGACTTTAGGCACTAAACGATAAAAGCTGGCATCGGTTCCAAGCGCAAACAACCGCATTGGATCACTGACAACACAGTCAGATGGGAGGTGCTTTTTGATATCGGTTAAAAACAGTGAAATAGACATGTAACGCTCTTTATCTTTAATGAGTTTTCAGTGTAACGGCTACTGTTAACAACTCAGCTTACCGACCACTTCATACTTTAGTGTTATTTTTTGCGATAGCCGCTTGCAGTCTCGCTGTACAGCACGTTTACTTGAGCACTTACCCAAACTGGCCTGACCAATTATGACTAAAACTCAGTATGTACTTGATTACATTCTTCTGCAAATTGACATTGGTCATTGGCCTGCTGACACCGCTCTACCTTCAGAGCGACAGTTGAGTGAGCAACTCGAAGTAAGTAGAGCTACGGTGCGAGAGGCCCTTTCAACGCTTAAATCACAGAACATCATAAGCAGTAAACAAGGCAGTGGTCATTGTGTCAATCAACAACAGGAGCCCGTAAGAGTGCCTATGATGTTTGACGTAGAATCGGACATCGCCCATCAAGATTTACGTGAATACAGATACGCTATCGAGGCGCAAAGCGCGTTTTTAGCCGCCAATCGAGCCACCAAAGAACAGCTTAGAACGTTAGAAAAGGCGCATCAGCGCTTACGAATGGCTCATCAACGTAAAGATTTAACCGCTGAAGGCTTAGCTGATGCCCGTTTCCACCTAGCAATCGCAGAGGCCAGTGGTAACCGCATTTTAGCGCACAGCTTGCAAAGTTTATTTTCACTGCTGCGTGCGAATGTGTCCGCTAATATTGGCACCATGGAAAAGCGCCCCGAAACCCGCTTAAGACTGATGCGACAACATACAGCATTATTCGAAGCCATTTATAACAAAAAACCTGACAAAGCTCGGCAAATTGCCCAAGAGCACATGGATTTTGTGGATCGAATTCTTAACGAAAATGCCCAGGAAAGGCATTTCTAAAAGACTAGTAATGCGCCAAAATGCCGCGGGCAGCCACTCCTACGATACAGGCTGGGTATTGTAAGTTTGGCCTACATGCAAGTAGTTCCATGTAGGCTCAACGCAGACACCTATGTCTTCGATGCCGAAACTTTCAATACCCAACCAAAATCTTATTTCGGCTAACGACCAGAGTTGGCCAATTTTTCCATGGTGACATGGACTATGCCGTCTTCTAGATAAGGTTCGCCCTGGGTGACAAAGCCAAATTGACTGTAAAATCGCTCCAAGTAACGCTGGGCACCGATTCGAATGGGGTGGTTTGGGAAATACGCTTCGCAGGCATCAACAGCACGCCTCATAAGTTGCTGCCCAACCTTTTGACCACGCACGGTTTCACTGCAGGCCACTCGACCGATTGAGCAAGCATCGGGGTACGAAAGCTCAGGTGGCAAAATTCGCGCCGTTGCAACAAGTTCGCCATTCATGTGAGCTAAAACATGCCAGCATTGGTTGTCTTGGCCATCGGGATCTTGGTAAGGGCAGTTCTGCTCGACACAAAAGACTTTAATCCTCAGGGCAAGCACATCGTAAAGCGTTTGGGCCGATAAAGCCGAAAATGGCACACATTGCCAAATAATGTCTTGGCTAGGAGAATGGAATTCCACTACAGCTGCCCCGCTTGTCTCATTCTTTCGAGAGTATCTACAATGGCCTGGGTTTGGGCGTCATATTCTAAATTTACTTTATCGCCGACTTCTATGTCACCGAAGGTTGTCACCTCGAGTGTTTCAGGAATTAAATAGACATTAAACCGATCTTCCAGCACATCGCCTATCGTTAAACTGCAACCGTTTAAACCGACAAAGCCTTTTTTGAAAATATACTTACGTTGTTCTGGTAGCAAACTAAACCATAAAATGCAGTTGTTTTCAGGGCGCTCAATAGCGACAACTTCAACAGTGCTGGCAACATGACCCGACATCGCATGGCCGCCTATGTCGTCACCAAATTTTGCCGCACGCTCTGTATTTACTAAGCCACCTGTTGGGATCGCACCTAAGTTTGTGACCCTTAACGTTTCCATCATTACATCGAAGTAGGCTTTTTCGGCGTGTATTTTAGTGACTGTTAAACATACGCCGTTTAATGCAATGCTGGCTCCAATCTCAAGGCCATCAAGTTGTTTTGGGGTAAGCGATATAGACAGGGTTTTAAGTTGTGTTTTTTCAGATTCAACGCACAGCGGCGTTTTATTTTGAACAATTCCAGAAAACATCAAGTGCTCCGTTACGTCGTATTCGGCAAATTTTTGTCATTTGTAGCAATGTTATGCCGAATACACTTAAAAAAGCTATTTTAACGCATCATCGTTTACTCGGATATTTAATTGAGCATAAAAAGCGGGCTCATCGTAACGGGCCAATTTATTGTATTGCATCATATCAATGAGTTCACGAATGTAATGTACGCCACGAATACTGTATCCCTCTAAACCCCAAGCAAGGTAGTGACTGTCTAGACGTTGGTTTAGAAAGCGTAACTCTTCCCGAATTGTGCGCAGCTGTACATACTGCCAATGGGTATTAATGTTTCGAAAATAGGCATTTATTGAATCATAAACACTGTCAAATACACGTACTTCATGGCTTTCAGAGTCATCTCGACCTTGAGGCACCAGCCCACAGCCCTTGGTAAAGCACCATTGACCGAATAGGTTTCGGCCATCTACGGCGAAACGGCTCGTGCCCCATGCACTTTCATTGGCGGCTTGAGCTAAGACAAGAGAAGCTGGCAGCACATCAACCCGGTTATACATTTGGTTGAAAAAGGCTTTAGAACCCACTTCTTCATCAACTTTATAATATTGACCAAGTTCTTCTAAATAGAGAGTTTGCCAACGCTTCAGCTCCGTTCCTAGCTGAATCTGCCGTTCGACCACATGCAACCAGGCCCGCTCACCTTCTATGCGCTGATTCACCTGAGCAATCATCGGTTCTAAATAATTAAAAAAAGTCGATTTTTTTTCACTAACGTCTTGAATAGCCGCCATATCAGGCAGGCCGGAGAATTCTTGTATAGAGGAGCTCTCTGAAAAGGTATAGACACTTAACAGACTCGTAAAACAGAATAATAGGTAGGTAGAATAATCTCTTAAGAACAAACCCACACCTCTTTAAAATTAGGCGCGGGATTATATAAGATACTGATCAATTATCAACCACATTAACGAATGCGGTGATCATCATCTTTCTTAATGCGGATAGGAACCAGCTTACTTTCTTGCTTATTACCCGGCAAATAAAACCACGCGGCTAATAATAAAACCATGATTAGAGCTGTCATACTGCGTCTCTCCTGTCGCCTAGTCACTTACTTAAGATTAAGTATAGCCTAGCCAAATTTAACCACCAGATTCTTTACTTAGCTTACAACTTCCTATTGCAGATATTGGGCCAAGAAGCCAGTTTTCAAGTGAATAGTTTTTAGTTTCCATTGGGTGGTGCTACTGGGAATGGTGCTATCGAGCTCACTTTCGAATCGCTGATTTTCGATGCGCCGCCTTTATCAACTTCATCGACTCGAATAATGGAATGCATTGGAATAAAGCTGCGCTTCACACCGGAAAATTCGTTTTGCAGTTTTTCTTCGCTTGGGTCAACCAGAAGTTGGCTTTTTTCACCAAATATCAGTTCTTCTATTTCAATAAAGCCGTACATGTCACTTTGATAAACATGACGGCAATACACTTCATATACTTTGTCTTGATTCAAAAATGCCACGCGATAAATAGACTTTTGCATGCCTTAAACCTTCAATTACAGTAAAAAATCGGCAAGTCTACACATTACCGGAGTTTTTTACAGACTGTTGTTGGGATTTACTCAGACCACAGGTATAATTCCGCGCCTTGAATTTTCAATCCCTGATAAGAGCTAATGACCAAAAAACTGTTTATTAAAACCCACGGTTGCCAAATGAATGAATACGATTCTGATCGTATGGTAGACCTATTGGGCGAGAGCCACGGCTATACATTGACAAATGATGAAGCTGACGCTGACGTTATTCTGCTCAACACCTGCTCTATTCGTGAAAAGGCGCAAGAGCGTGTATTCCACCAGTTGGGTCGCTGGAAGCACTTGAAGGATAAAAATCCAGATTTAAAGATTGGCGTGGGTGGTTGTGTGGCATCACAAGAAGGCGAAACCATTGCTAAACGTGCACCCCATGTCGATATGATCTTTGGTCCGCAAACATTACACCGCTTGCCAACCATGATTGATGCGACCGACGCGGCGGCGAAAAAGCCCGATGGCAATCACATTGCAATGGTCGACATCACTTTCCCAGAAATTGAAAAGTTTGACCACTTACCCGCTCCTAAGAGCGATGGTGTGAGTGCGTTTGTCTCTATCATGGAAGGTTGCTCCAAATACTGTACATTCTGCGTAGTGCCTTATACACGCGGAGAAGAAGTAAGCCGGCCTTACGACGACGTCATAGCCGAAGTAGCGCATTTAGCGAGCCAAGGTGTGCGTGAAATTAACTTTTTAGGTCAAAATGTGAACGCTTATCGAGGTCCTCGTCATGATGGTGGCGAAGCCGACTTAGCCGAGCTCATTACCTTGGCCGCACAAGTCGAAGGCATTGATCGAATTCGATTTACCACCAGCCACCCGGTTGAGTTCAGTGATAGCTTGGTTGATGTCTTTAACGATGTTCCAGAGCTAGTTAGCCACCTGCATCTACCCGTACAAAGCGGCTCTGATGCCATTTTATCGGCGATGAAACGTGGCCATACCGCGGCAGAATATATTGAGAAAATGGAACGTATTCGAGCCAACCGACCCGATATTAGCTTTTCTTCAGACTTTATTATCGGCTTCCCTGGGGAAACCGAAGAAAATTTCCTCGAAACCATGGATTTAATTCAAAAAATCGGCTTCGACCATTCGTTTAGCTTTGTTTACAGTGCACGTCCGGGCACCCCAGCTTCAGATCTAGAAGACACCACCGAAGAGAGCGTTAAAAAGCAGCGGTTAAAGATTCTACAAGACAGAATTACAGCTCAGGCCATCCAGATTGGCCGCCGCATGGTGGGCACCACTCAAACGATCTTAGTGACAGGTGTTTCAGAACGCGACAGCACTGAGTTATACGGGCGAAGCGAGAACAACCGCAACACCTTCTTCAAGTGTGACGACCACAGCTTAATCGGCAAATTTGTTCAAGTGAAGATCACCGAGGCATTTACCAGCAGCCTAAAAGGTGAACTCATTAATCCAGAGCTGGCCTATTAAGGCACTGCTATAACCAAATCGTCTTAGATCCCAGCTGGTTACAACAAAGTCTTTTTGACAAACCGAGTCAGCTGGGTATTCTTAAATTCTACGTTTATGATTAGGAAATGCCCTACTTTGAGTACTCCGACTGACGGCCTGTCTAGCGACAGTGTCATTACACGACAAATCACACTCGAACCAGACAATCCTCAGCGCCTTGCGTCTCTTTGTGGCCTCGCGAACGATAACCTTAAGCAAATTGAAGATCGCTTAGATATTCGGATACGCAATCGTGGAAACTTATTTGAATTAACTGGCGAAGAAGCGCGGTTAACGACCTCTATTGACGTGCTGCGCCGACTCTACCGGGAAACCAAAGGCGGTAAAGACTTAGCGCCCGATGCTATTCACTTATTTTTGCAGCCTAATGAAGTCGCCATGCTCGCACAAAAGCAAGCCGAAGGCAGTTTACACGACGATAAGTTGTATGTTGTACACACGCCAAAGCTCGTGGTCAGACCGCGCGGAGGTAATCAAAAGCGCTATGTGCACTCTGTTCTGAATCATGACATTAATTTTGGCATTGGTCCTGCGGGTACGGGTAAAACTTACCTAGCCGTTGCGTGCGCCGTTCAAGCCCTGATGAAGGACGAAGTCCGACGTATTTTACTGGTTCGCCCGGCCGTTGAGGCTGGCGAAAAACTGGGCTTTTTACCAGGTGATTTAAGCCAGAAGGTCGACCCTTATCTACGCCCCTTATATGATGCCCTTTACGATATGCTAGGCTTCGAAAAGGTTGATCGATTAATAGAACGAAATGTCATCGAAGTCGCTCCATTGGCGTATATGCGTGGCCGAACACTCAGCCACTCTTTTATTATTCTCGATGAAAGCCAAAACACCACTCGCGAACAGATGAAAATGTTTCTAACGCGTATTGGCTTTGGGTCAACTGCGGTGATTACAGGTGACCCAACTCAGATTGACCTCCAAAAAGGTCAACAATCTGGGTTAAAACACGCAATTGAAGTATTAACCGATGTACCAGGCATTAGTTTTACGCATTTTGCTTCTGGTGATGTGGTCAGACACCCATTAGTACAAAGAATTGTTGATGCCTATGAGGCCAATGACACTTAATGCCAATTCAAATAGATTTTGAAAACGTTTCAGACTGCCAAGCGCCCAGTGAAGCACAATGTCATCTTTGGTTAAGTACGGCCTTGGAAGGCCGAAAGGCGAACGCCACCGTTGCGATTAGAATAGTAAACAACCTAGAAAGTCAGCAACTTAACAACGACTATCGTGGCAAAGACAAACCCACCAACGTGCTTTCTTTTCCATTTGATGCACCGGTTGGTGTGCCAGAGAAAGCCTTTGACTATATGCTGGGCGATCTAGTGGTCTGCGCACCTGTGGTGATTGCGGAAGCCAAACAGCAAGGCAAAGCCGTAAATGACCATTGGTGTCATATGTTAGTGCATGGTACCTTGCATCTTATAGGCTATGACCATATAAAAGATGATGAAGCCAATACAATGGAACAACTGGAAAGGGATATTTTAGCCAAGCTAAACATCTCAGATCCGTACTTAGAAACCAATGAGGATTAACGCAGTCATGAGTGACGACCGACCCACGAGTCGAAACCCCGGAAAGAAATCTTTCCTAGAACGTTTAGGCGATGCCTTTACCGGGGAACCAAGAGACAAAGATGAATTGCTAGCGATTGTTCAGGAAGCGCATCAAAACGAGATTGTCGATGACGACTCACTCCGAATTATGCAAGGCGCAATCAATGTCTCCGATTTGCACGTTCGCGACATTATGATTCCACGCTCCCAAATGGTTAGTTTAGAGCACGATGAAAGCATCAAAGAATGGACCGCAAAAGTCGTCAGCTCTGGCCATTCGCGCTTTCCAGTTTTAGGTGAAAGTAACGATGAAGTTATAGGTGTATTGTTAGCAAAAGATCTTCTTTCGCTTGGCTTAACCGCTGATTTCAATGAAGAAGAAATGCAAAAAGCGGTCGGCTCGATCGTACGTGATGTAACTTTTGTACCTGAAGCGAAACGCGTAAATGTGTTGTTACGAGATTTCAGACAAAATAGAAATCACATGGCGATTGTGGTCGATGAATATCGCGGAATATCAGGCTTAGTCACCATTGAAGACGTTCTCGAAGAGATTGTTGGTGAAATTGAAGACGAACACGATGATGAAACCATCGATAACATTGCCTCTAATGGCAATGGTGGCTTTATTGTTCAGGCGCTAACACCCATTGATGATTTTAACGATCACTTTAATACACAATTCAGTGACGAAGAATTCGACACCATTGGCGGCGTTATCATGCATAACTTTGGTCGAGTTCCGAAGCGTGATGATACGATTGAGCTTGATGATCTTTTGATTCGAGTAACGACTGCGGATAACCGTCGAGTCAAAGCGTTTGAAATTAAAACCGAAACGACCGATTAAACGGTGAATAACGAGCAGCGCAATGCTGCTCGTGTTATTCGTTCATTCTTAAACGTTTCTTATTCTGTTTTTCATTACCATGTTTATAGTGCCCTGTGGCTTTTGCCATCATAAGCTGTTGTTGTTGAAAGTTACTTTGACTGAATTTAGCCATAAACCGACTGGCTACTTTGCCACTTAAAACACCAGCAGATCGGTTTGAGTGAACAAAAAATATTCGTCCATCTTTTGTGATCTGACAACTAAAACCGAGATCTTCATCATTAGTTTCCATCGCTGCGGTCTGCCTCAAATACCTCTTGCTGCAATTTTTTGACATTAAATGGGCGAACAATCAAGATCAATCTTGGCAACAAAGTGAGCGAGCCCAACAAGGCAACAGCCATGGCTAATGCCGTTAACACACCAAAGTAAATCGTCGGTTTAAAATTAGAAAGCATTAAAATGGAGAACCCCATGATGATGGTTATCGACGTATAAAAAATAGCTTTCCCAATAGATTGATGACTGCGCCGAATCGCTGCAACATAATTTCCGTCTCGCGCTAATTCAAGTTTGTAACGTACGATATAATGAATCGTATTATCGACTGCAATGCCAATAGTAATACTGGCAACTGTGATCGTCATGATATCGAGCGGAATACCCACCCAACCCATGACACCTAATACTAATGTTGCTGCAATAAGATTGGGCACCATGGCAATTAACGATAATTTAAGATTTCGGAATAAAATTAAAAACATAAGCATAATACCGGCAAAAACCGCACTGAGTGTCATAATTTGGGAAGAGAATAAGCTTTGCAGCATATTGTTATACAACACCATCATACCCGTCAGCTTAACTTGACCAGGCTCAAAACCAAGTTCTGCGACTATGTCTTGCTCAATCTCTGATAACAACGTATCCCGCTGCAGCCCTTCCAATGAATCTATAATTCGTACATTAATTCGTGCTTGATTGTGCTCTACCGAAACATAAGGTGATACTACTATGGCTCTAAACTCTTGCGGAATCACCCCATAAAGCAGAGCTAACTGGATATTCGTTAAAGGCTTACCGTCGTTAAAGTCCTCAGCAATTTCCATCATAGTCGCTAAGCTAAGCACCTTCCCTGTTTCTGGTCGAGCATCTAAATACTCGTGTATTTTTTTAATCGCAATAATTTTATCGGTGGTGAACCAATATTTGTCTGGATCGTCTTCGCCTACAAAGTCGTCTTCAAAAGAGCCGACGTCGCCGTCCATCGACAAGAAATCTTCTTCGATAAAATCACTGCCGCTGTCGTCTAAAAATGGATCCGATTCATCGACAAAAAAGTCATCATCGTTTGTCGTGTTGATCGAATCTTGTAATCCAGGAAGTTCTGTCGATACTTCATCTTGCGATTCAACTGTAACAGTCGGTTTATCGCCATTAAAGTCTAGAATAATGTCGAGTGGCGTCGTTCCACCAAGCCGTTGATCAATAACGGTCATGCCTCGGTAAATTTCCGTCCCTTCATCAAAATAATCAATAAAGCTATTTTCTACAATTAGCCGCGACGCACCAACTATCGTGAAGGCAATGAGTATGACAGTACACGTAATAATTAATCGACCATTGCGTAGCGTAATTTTCGCAATCAACCGAGTTAATGCATTGCTTTGTTTACGCTCACCAGAGGCTTTATCTTTACCTAACATCATTAACATGACGGGAAAAAGAATAAAGGTCATCACAAAGGCTACAGATATGCCTACCGTCATCATCCAACCAAAATTGATGACAGGGCGAATCCCACTGGATATTAATGAAACAAATGCCACGCCTGTTGTGAGTGCCATATACAAACAGGGTATTGCGATACGTCGTAAGGTTACTGTAATGAGTTTGCGGTGATCCCAGTCTGGGTGTTTTCGCAACAGCTCGCGGTACCGAACCACCAAATGAATGTTCATTGATAAGGTTAAAATCAGCAGCAATGAAATAAAATTACTACTGATAACGGTAATTGGCCAACGCCACCAGCCCAACAGCCCTAGCATAGCCAACACGACTGCACTGGCACACAGCAAAGGCAATATAACCCATCGCGGCTGTCTAAATATGATCGTCAATGTAATGATGATCAGTAGAAATACACCTACGCCAAAGGTGGTTAGATCATTCTTAACAAACCGCACGATATCATCGGCTATCATCGGCACGCCGCCTAAGTGCAACTCGCCATGAGGTTCATACTGTTTAATAATATCGCGAATGGCTTCAATGTCTTTGTGCAGCAATGCACCTTGATTAGTGTTGTGTTCATAAATCAGCTCATTCACTAGCTTGAGCTGTTGTTTGTCAATGTCGTTTGAGCTTAAGCGATACTGTTCGCGCAACTCTTTGCGCATATTCAACAGGTTATTTTTCGTATCATCAATTGGAAAGTTAATCTGCAGCGCGGTGGTGTTTTCATCTAAATTTAACAGCAGGTTTACATACAATGGGCTATTGGCTAACTCATATTGCGCTTGCTCTAAATCGGCATTTGGGTCTTCAAGCGTTTTAATATTAGACACTAATTGAGACATAGGAACCGGTGGGTTCGACAATAGCGGGACATCCATCACGCTAACGACAGACTCGACCCGCTTTAAAGCACGTATTTCATCGCGTAGTTTTGTGAGGACATCTAGCGAGCTAGAGCTGAAAAGAGGTGCTTCAGGTGTAAACGTGAGCACAAGAAATTCGCCAGCTCCGTAGCGATCGGACATTTTACGGAAATACTCTAACGATGGATCATCTTCTAAAAGCAGGCTTTCGGCCGATGCATCTAACGTAAAATGCCTGGCCTGGAAGGCAAGAAACACCAGACCTATGATGAGCCACATGAGTAGCCAATGTGATTTTTCTTGAATGAGTCTTTCGTATTGAGCTTGTAGCCGCTGAAACATCCCTGACAACCCTTAAAAGCCGGTAACTGTACCTGTCAGTGTAACGGTATTTTCAGGAATCGGCTTTAGAAAATCGAATCCATCTTGGAACTTTTGTGCAGTATTGATCATATTCTGAACCGAAACGATCTTTTAATGCACATTCTTCTTGGCAAACGTATAACTTACCCATTATTGGAGGCAAAAAGAGTACGACAAGCCATGGCGATAAACTACCCACCCAGACCGTTATGCCAGCCGCGATCAGTATCATACCTAAATAGGCTGGGTTACGGCTAAAACGATAAAGCCCACCTTCTACAAGCTGACTGGCCTGCCCATTGGCATCAAAAGGTGCGCCAAATCGCTGTAAATCACGCTCTGCAATAATATTTATTAATGCGCCGGCGGCAATGAGTACCAAACCCATGTAATTGATCGGATACGGGAACAACATAGCGATAGGCTTAATGAAATGCAGTACAAAAACGCCCAACATAGCGAGCATTCCGATACTGGGCGGTAAGATAGGAGGTCTAGCAGACATATAGGCTCTATGTAAAATTAACTAATATAATAGTAGCCGATAACAATACGATTCACAGGCGTCGAAAGTCATGATTTGAGGAGCCTTTACTTCTCTATATTAACCTCGTCTGATGGCCGAACGTATTCTGGTGGTGCCCATAGGTGCTTTATTCTCTGCCCAATTGGACCTGGTCGCAATACATCTTTCCACATATCGATGAATTCTTGAAAGTTTAACTTTATGGGGTTATGGGACTTTATTTGGCGCGTCGCCACACCGTAATCTACCTGCTCCTGCTCTTCTTCATAGGTTCCAAACCAGCGATCAAAAACAATAATAACGCCGCCGTAGTTTTTATCGATATATTGCGGGTTTCTGCCATGATGAGCACGATGATTACTGGGCGTATCGAAAACATATTCTACCCAAGGATGCAGCTTGCCAACCGATTCTGTGTGAATAAAGAATTGATACCCTAAATCGACAGCATAAAGAATAAATACCACTGCAGGGTGCACACCCAATAACACTAATGGCATAAAGAACAACCACCAGCCAGTAATGGGGTACAACATCGACTGTCGCATGGCCGTCGACATATTCATTTGTTCGCCTGTATGGTGAACCACGTGCGCGGTCCAAAACCAGCGAACTCGATGGCTGGTGCGGTGAAACCAGTAGTAGCAGAACTCAACAGCAATAAATATCGGAATAATCGTCCATGCGTTGATAGGAATGGTAAAAAAGCGCTGATCCCAAAACCAGAAGATAGCCGTACCGACAAATACCACGTGCACAATAAGTTCAAACACTTGGTAAGCACCACCGAGGGAAACATTAGTAAAAGTATCCATCCAGGCAAATTGCCGTTTCATGTATTCAGGAGATTTTCGTTTACGCATGAAATGCCATTCCAACATAAACGACAATGCGAATATGGGTGATAAACCAACCAGAATCACCTGCTTCCAATCAATATGAGCACCAAAGGTACTTTCCATCCAAGCAATTAATTCCAACATAACTACGCACACACTCCAAAGATTTATAAAAGCAACATTCTGCCGTTTTGCCAGTAAGGAGCCAAGTTACGGCTTTTTGAAATAATATGCCAGTTGCACTCGAGCGTTAAAACTTTTAAATTAGTTCAACTTCTTAAATATTCATTCCCACCTGAACATTAGTGATAAAAGCTCATGAATCAACAAAATGACAGCTGGACACCTTACTATCAAAAAACCAAAAAAAAGCCACATCACCCTCGAACTGAAAAAGCACTGGGCTTTCTAGAGAATCAGGCTGGGCTCGCGATCGATTGTGGATGTGGCACTGGAGCAGACGCTTACTTTTTGGCGAACCAAGGTTTGGAAGTAATAGCGTTTGATTACATGGAAGAATCAATAGAGCTTTGCCGAGAACGTTTCGCAGATACTCCAAATGTAAAGCTGACACAATCTAGTTTCGAAACATTCAGTTTTCCATCATCTGACCTAGTTGTCGCAAATGCCAGTTTATTTTTTGCTGACCCAATGAATTTTGACCAAACTTGGCAGAAAATAGAGAATTGCTTGCTCCCTGGCGGGGTGTTTTCAGGTGATTTTATGGGGCCCAATGATAGTTGGGCTGATGGTAAGTTTGCGCTCACATGCCCTTTAACAAAAGCCGAAGTCTTAGCCTTATTCAAACAATTTGAGGTTCTAGAATTTAGCGAAAGAGACGAAACAGGCCAAACCGTTGCGGGTATACAAAAGCACTGGCACACCTACTCTGTCATTGCTAAAAAACTCAGTTAACAACTGCTCGTTGTCGGTTTAATTTCTGAGTACACCAGCTTATTTCCTTCGGGCATTGGGTGGTCTTCAAGAAATTGCTCGGCTTCATCTTTAATCCATTTAACGAACCGTTGTACTTTGTCACGCTTAAAGTAAGGCTCTGGTGCGCACAAAAAGTAATGAAATGCCGACTCAACTTCAACATCACCAAGTTGTACCAATAAGCCCTGTTTTATATATTTTGCTGCCACACTGTGGCGTACCAGTGCTACGCCTTGCACAGCTAACGCACCTTCTAACACTAGATGAACACCGCTGTAAGAGAGTGACGGCTTTACTCGACTGGAAGAGACTCCGGCCAACTCTAGCCAATAGTGCCAATTCATATCTGGTCGAGCATCTTCAATTAGGTCGTACTTAGCCACATCGCTCAAGGTTTCAATTGGGTGCGATTCCAAATATAACGGGTGGCACACAGGATACAGACGATCTCTTAACAAGAGTTCACTGTGTAATCCTTGGTAGTTACCTAAACCGAAGCGAATGCATAAATCAATCGGCTCACTCCTAAAATCAACCAAACCATCGAGCGGCATCGTTAGAATGGATAAATCGGGTGCTACTTTTGAAAACTTACCTAGCCTAGGCACTAACCATTGTTGCGCAAAGGAAGGTAATGTGGAAATAGCCAGTTTACTAGGGTCAGGATCTTGCCCTAATTGATTCAAACCGTCTTGAATAGCGTTAAAGCTTGTCTGTACATAAGGCAGTAACTGACGGCCGGCCTCCGTTAAACTAACTTGCCTGTGATTTCGCTCAAAAAGCTTCACGTCGAGCTTGTCTTCAAGAATTCGTATTTGCTGGCTCATGGCTGCGGGTGTAATGAACAGTCGTTCAGCCGCCAATTTGAAGCTGCCAGCTTCGGCCGCTGTGTAAAAATAAAACAGCCCTTGAAGGGGTAAGTGGTTCACTTAAGAAATCCTTAACCAATTGTCAATTTTCATCGTTTGTCAAAATTGCGCATTGCGCTTAGATTAGCAGAGTAACATTAACAACCGCAAGGACATAACCATGACTACTCAAGACCAAGTTAGATTTATCACAGCTAAGCACGCCGGCTACCGTTTGGACTTAAGCTTTTTAAATTCAATTAAGCAGGGCTTTTTTCAACTAAAGAAAGCCTATAATGACAAACGCACCTATAAAAACATGTCAACACTGCCAGATTACATTTTGAAAGATATTGGCATTACGCGTGAAGATATTCAGGCTAAATTAGAAAACCCTGTATGGGAGCCAAGAAAGTGAGCCTGACTTAATGGCCATTAATTCAAATGAGTGAGATTTCCATTTGATGCAGTGGCCATTTTGCCCCATCAAATAGCTTGAATTTAGGGTCTCGATCGACAATACAAAAGCCCAATCCGCGATAGCATTGAAACGCTTTTACATTCGATTGAAACACCGCCAAAGAAACCGTTTTAATATTTCTATTGAACCGAATACGCTCAAGCGCTAAACGCACCAGTTGCTTACCATATCCTAGGCCTTGCGCCTCGGGCGCTATTGCTACCCGACACAGTCGCGCTTCTGTTGCAGATATCTGCTTAATTTCGATAAAGCCGAGCATTCGGCTTGAGTCTGCCATTACGTAGAAGTTTAAATCAGGCTGATTTGACCGCTCTAAAATTGCATCTACTGCCAGAGGCCAACCGAAAACACGACCACCCCACAACAAAGAAGATTCTTTGGAGCGAAACCAAGAAACAAGCGTTGGAGCATGTTCGGCACTAAATTTAAAAAGCTGCATCAAATGTTATTCACGCGTTATTTAACCAGCCATTCTTGTGAAAGCAGCTTTTGACCCTGGTGCAATACATCGGCGCTAAAGTGATCACCCTGCTTTACCACACCTACGCCCTTTGGTGTACCTGTCATGATGATATCGCCATCAATCAAACTCATAAACTGGCTAATCTCACTTAATATTTGGCTAGGCTTGTACATCATTAAATCGACATCGCCGACCTGAATGATCTGATCATTAATTTTTAAGTGAAAGCTCATGCTCTCAACACCGCTGGGCAATTCAACAAACTGACTAAAAACCACAGAGCGATCGAACGCTTTTGCCCGCTCCCAAGGTAAACCTTTACTTTTTAGCTTGCTCTGAAGTTCTCGCTTCGTTAAATCGAATCCTATACCAACGCCTTTTAGTTGATTATTTTCAATTAAAAAACACAGCTCTGTCTCGTAATGAACCTGATCACCTTCAGAATGCAGATCGGCGCTGATCGCAGAATTAGGCTTTAAAAATACCACCATATCATCGGGCATTTCGTTGCCGAGCTCTTGAATGTGCTCAACATAATTACGACCGATACAGATGATTTTAGACGGTTGGATAGATTGCCCATTAAAAGAAACGCTATTCATGGTTTATGTCCTTTAACATTATCACTTTCACTCCTCGATGTTACAGAGTGTTTATTCTTTTCTATTACAATCGACACTTGGAGACAAAGGTTTGCCAAGTAGCCGAGAAATTTTCATCCATCACCCTAATGGGTTCGACACCTTCTTCCAACTGCAACTGGACTTTATAAGCACTGAGTAAATGATGGTTTGTTTGTATCATGTTTTCATCTTGCTCAGTCAACTGGTTTTCAATACGTTTGAGGTAGTATTGGCCATCATGAGCGTATATTTTATCGCCCACAATAGGATGGCCTAAATGAGCTAGTTGCGCGCGAATCTGATGTTTTCGGCCAGTGTGCAGCTGGCATTCAATCAAGCTATAGCCTTTGAATGTCTGCAACACCTTAAATGAAGTTTTACTAGCTTTGCCTTTCTGGCCAGAGCCGCAAACGTGCATTTGGCAACGAATTGGGCTATCAGCGCGAGTGCTTAGTTCACATTCAAGCACGGTTGAATCCCATTTCGGGTTTCCATAGACAATCGCGTGGTAGGTCTTTTCTGCCATCAAACTGCTGAGCTTTGGCTGCCATTTAGAAGCCCACTCCTTTGTTTTAGCCAACAGCACGATGCCAGATGTTTCCAAATCTAACCGATGCAATAAATGGGCATCTGGCCAATCACTTTCACGCCGCACTAATTGCACTAAGGTATTGTAAATGTTGCGGGTGGTGCGGCTAACGGGGAGGTTTGCGGGTTTGTGAACGGCAATAATTTCATCGCCTTCCCACAATAAATGCCAATCAGTATTTACTTCCGGCTCATGGTAGTTATTCAATCGATAGCAAAGCTCATCACTCACAGAAAGCGTATCTTTTAGCTGAGCAGGCTGTGAATTTACTTCAACGCTTGAATAATCAAGCATAGCCAGTAAGGATTCTGTTTCTCGAAAAGGAAAGCAATCTAAAATACTTTGCTGAACGGTTATACCGGAATATTTATGCGGCACCACATAGCGGAACTCGGCCGCCATTATGCTCTCGCCAGGGCTTTGCATTCTTGGTAAACATGGCAATCCGTTAGATGGTCGTTAATAATGCCAACGGCCTGCATAAATGCATAACAAATAGTTGGGCCGACAAAATTAAACCCGTGCTTTTTCAACGCTTTCGACATAGCTTGGCTTTCTTTCGATTCTGTTGGGTAGTCACTCATATCTTTGAGCGCGTTATCGATTGTTTTTCCACCGGTAAAACTCCAGATAAACTCGTTAAATGGCTGCCCTGCTGCTTCCATTGCTAAGTAAGCGCGGGCGTTACGGCGCAACGATTCTATTTTGAGTTTATTGCGAACAATGCCAGCGTTGTGCATTTGTTCGGCAAGGTCTTCATCGGTCATCGCGGCCATTTTTACGGGTTCAAAATTAAAAAATGCCGCTTCGTAATTCGCTTGCTTGCGTAAAATAGTTATCCAGCTGAGTCCAGCTTGCTGACCATCGAGGCATAGCTTTTTAAACAGTTCTTGGCTGTCGTATTCTGCTCGACCCCATACGGTGTCATGATAGTTTTGATACTGTTCGTCTTCGCCACACCATGCACACCGTTTCATTTTTTTTGCTCCTAAAGCAATACGAGGTTATCTCGATGAATCAATTCAGGCTCGTTCAAATAACCCAAAATGCTGTCTATTTCAGACGTTGGTTTACCCATGATTTTAAAAGCTTCATCGACATCGTAATTAACCAAACCACGAGCTAAGGTATTACCCTTGCTGTCGAGAATGGCAACGCATTCACCACGGTGAAATTGACCTTTGATATTGTTAACACCCACGGCCAGTAAACTTTTACCTTTTTCAAGCAAGGCGTTTACAGCGCCATCATCGAGGGTTATTTCACCTTTAGTTTGCAAGTGGCCGGCTAACCATTGTTTACGCGCGGCTATAGGTTCTAGTTCAGGTGATAAGTGAGTACCTACTTGCTCGCCCAATCTTAATCTTGTTAAGACATTCTCGATACGGCCACCCGCAATTACAGTGACAGCACCTGAGCGCGCGGCCAGTTGAGCCGCTCTTACTTTAGTGGCCATGCCACCGCGGCCTAACTTGCCACCATCGCCAGCGACGGCGACTAACTTGGCGTCGGTTGCTGTGGCTTGCTCTATTAATTTAGCTTCGGGGTTGCTTCGTGGGTCGGCATCGTAAAGGCCGTCTTGATCGGTCAATAATATGAGTGCATCGGCTTCCACTAAGTTTGTTACGAGCGCACCGAGTGTATCGTTATCACCGAACTTTATTTCATCGGTCACGACGGTGTCGTTCTCATTCACAATAGGAATGACAGGCAAATCAAGTAATGCTCGCAAGGTATTTCGAGCATTTAAATACCGTTTTCGGTCGGAGAGGTCTTCATGGGTTAACAGAATTTGCGCTGTGTGCAGGTCGTGGCGCGCAAAAGCATTCTCGTAAGTTTGCACTAACTTCGTTTGCCCGACTGCGGCAGCCGCTTGTAATTGCTCCATTGAATTAGGGCGTTCTTGCCACCCTAATCTCGACATACCGGCCGCAACTGCTCCAGAAGACACCAGTACTATTTCGATGCCTTGCTGCTTGAGTGCAGCCATCTGCTCGGTCCATTGCGCAATTCGCGCTAAATCGAGCCCTTTACCATCGTTGGTAAGCAGTGCTGAGCCAATTTTAACAACCCAGCGCGTTCCTTTTGTCAGTCTGGCTTTAGCGTTTCCCGCCACTACTGTCTTTCCTTTTTATAAATTTATGGGGTATAGACTAACTCAACATCGTGGTCGTCGTCATCTTCATCATCGTCGTCTTCGGCTTTAGCTAGCTTATCTTTACGACGCTTATTAGACAGCATTTCAATTCGTTCTCGTGCTTCTTCTTCAACTTGCGCTCGCTGCTCTTCGTCTTCTTCTGCAAGCTCAGGATCATTAGCCAGTTGCTCACGACGCTCTTCAAGCCAAACCATTAAATCGCTGGCAAGCTGCTTAGTACCTTCACCCGATATTGCCGAGATTTGATACACAGGGCCTTCCCAGTTTAGTGCTTCGATGACTGAATCAACGCGAGCTTTTTGTTCATCGGCCGGCACCATGTCCATTTTGTTCAGCACTAACCATCGTTCACGCTGCGCAAGCGTTGGGCTAAAGGCTTCTAGCTCATTAGCAATGGCTAAGGCGTTGTTGGCGGGTGTAGATTCATCGAACGGGAACATATCAACAACATGCAAAAGCACGCGAGTTCTTACTAAGTGCTTTAAGAACCGTATACCTAAGCCAGCACCTTCAGAAGCCCCTTCGATAAGCCCAGGAATATCGGCCATGACGAATGAGCGCAATGCATCAACACGCACTACCCCAAGGTTTGGAATCATGGTGGTAAATGGGTAGTCAGCGACTTTAGGTTTCGCTGAGCTGACGCTACGAATTAAAGTCGATTTACCGGCATTCGGTAAACCTAACAAACCAACATCGGCCAATACTTTCAATTCGAATTTAATGTTTCGACTCTCGCCTTCTTTGCCTGGCGTTGATTGACGAGGAGCCCGGTTAGTACTCGATTTAAAACGCGTATTACCAATACCGCGAGCGCCGCCTTCGGCCACCATAAACTTTTCGCCGGCTGTTTTTAAATCGACCAACACTTCGTCAGTATCGACATCAATCACGGTTGTACCTACGGGTACAACTAAGGTAACGTCTTCGCCTTTTCGGCCGGTCATATCAGAACCCATGCCCTGCTGGCCATTTTCGGCTTTATAGCGACGCACAAATCGATAATCGATTAAGGTATTTACGTTCTCATCGGCCACAACCCAAACATTGCCACCAAAACCGCCATCTCCACCATCTGGCCCGCCTTTCGCGATGTATTTTTCGCGACGGAAACTAACGCAGCCCTTACCGCCTTTACCGGCTTCAACTGCAATGGTGGCTTCATCTACAAATTTCATGATCTTTATCTCTTTTACGGTTTGGTTTGACAGCTGGGCCTGTGGGATAGCCAAGCATTGTGGCTCAAAAAATGAGGGACGCCGTGAACCCTTCCATGGGGGCTTGGATGCGACATCCATGTCGCATACACCCTAATTTTTTAACCCACAACACTTTTTATACAGTGGTGTCATTTTATACTATTCAACGCAACTTGCTGCTTAAAAAGTACGATAACCTTTGAATTTCGAGCATCTGCTGCATGGATGCAGCAGCTGAGCCCCCATGGATGGGTTCACGGCGTCTCTAAATTCAAAGGTTATCGTGCTTTAGTTTAACCACAGTCAAAAACAAAGGTTAAAACGCAAAAAGCCCCGCACGCGGCGAGGCTTTCAATGTTGTTTCGCTAATTAAGCGACGATGTTTACAAACTTACGATTGCTTGAACCTTTAACAACAAATTCTACCTTACCGTCTGCTTTCGCAAACAAGGTGTGGTCTTTACCACAACCTACGTTGTCACCTGCGTGGAAACGAGTACCACGTTGACGAACGATAATTGAACCTGCACTTACAGATTCGCCACCAAAGGCCTTAACACCAAGTCGTTTACTGACCGAGTCACGACCGTTTCTAGTACTACCACCAGCTTTCTTATGAGCCATGAGAAATCTCCGTTATGCCTTGATACCAGTAATTTTAACTTCAGTGAACCACTGACGGTGGCCCATTTGCTTCATGTGGTGCTTACGACGCTTGAACTTCATGATCTTCACTTTCTTGTGACGACCTTGAGCGATAATTTCAGCAGTCACTTTAGCGCCTTTAACAACAGGCTGGCCTAAGCTTACCTTGTCGCCATCTGCAACTAATAGCACTTTTTCGAAATCGAACGTTGAGCCCGTTTCCGCTTCAATTTTTTCTAGCTTGACCGTTTGGCCTTCTGCTACGCGGTATTGCTTACCGCCAGATACGATTACAGCGTACATCTTTATTCTCCAAAGATTTTAATTACCCCAATCTCACTCTGTCATTACTACCTGTGTCTAAAGGCGACGCCACGCTGTTGGGCACCCTATGGCAGGGAATGAGTCAAACTGATTGGGCGGCGTATAATACGGAGTTATCCCACTACTTGCAAGCCGTTTTTTAGCATGCTTGACAGCACGCGCGCGCCTCCCTAGCATCGCGCATTATTAGCCTTTAAATAGAATTTAAACTCACATGGATCATAAAGAAATTCACGCTGTCATTGCCGGCGACTTTAGTGCAGTAAACGACACCATACACCAACAGTTAGTTTCTAATGTTCCCATGGTTGAGAAGATTGCAGACCACATTATATCCAGTGGCGGCAAGCGCTTACGGCCGACAATTGTGCTGCTGGCGGCGGGCTTAACTAATAGCCAAGGCACTCAGCAACACCAATTAGCCACCGTAATTGAATTTCTACATACCGCTACCTTGTTACATGATGATGTAGTGGACACCTCTGATATGCGTCGAGGCAAACCTACCGCTAATGCCCAATGGGGCAATGCAGCCAGTGTTTTGGTGGGTGATTTTCTTTATGCCCGCGCATTTGAACTGTTAGTTAAAATTGGCCAACTGGGCGTGATGGATACGTTAGCCGCGACTACCCGTAAAATTGCCGAAGGTGAAGTACTGCAGCTGACCAATGTGCGCAATCCAGATACCAGTGAAGCTCAGTATCTCGAAGTGATAAAGGGTAAAACGGCTATCTTGTTTCAGGCATGCGGTGAATGCGCTGGACTCATTGCCTACGCACCGAAAGACCAAACCACAGCCTTAGCCAATTACGGAATGCATTTAGGATTAGCTTTTCAGCTTATCGATGATGTTCTGGATTATTCTGGTGAAGCCGAAAAGCTCGGGAAAAACGTAGGCGACGACCTGGCTGAAGGCAAACCTACCCTGCCAACAATTCATGCGATGGCGCACTGCAGTGAAGATGAACGCCAACTCATCCGCAGCTGTATTCGTAAAGGCAGTTTAGACCAACTGAAGGAGGTCATGTCCATTATGAAACGCTGCGGCTCGCTCGAATATACAATTGCCAAAGCCGAACACCATGCAGAGCAAGCTAAGCTGGCTTTAGATGCTTTTCCGGAGTCAGATTATAAGCTGGCTATGATGGCATTGGCAGGGTTATCGGTTAAGCGAGAATTTTAAGCAGCGGTTAATTATCGCCCTGCTCCATTGGCTATTTGACTGTTCACAAAAGCTTGCAGGGCTAAAAAATCAATATCGGAAACATACTTAAACTCTATTCCATAAGCGGCTGTTGAATTAGCTACTTCAAATTTATTCAGCTCCGCTCGTATAGTCGCTTCGATAGAAATTAATCGCGTCACATGCCCCACCACTACTTTTCCGCTAATTAAAATCACATCACCAATAGCACCAACTGGCTCAAGGCATTCTAGCTTTGCCCCAGTAGTCGATAAATCCACCACGGCTCCAGCTCCGCGCTGCCAGTCTGAATCGGTTTGATTGACCACCGAAACCTTCAAATTTGCTACAACACGCTCAGATTTTCGAACGGTACCCACTTCAACCTGACGAGGCCAGCCCAAGTGAATATAGTGAATTGGGGTAGTACATAAATGCACAACTTGCGCACTGAACGCACAAGCAACCTTATGAGAAAAGAATCGACACACCACCGTTTGATCTTTCCGCAGCAAGAGTGGACGGTTTTCTCCCAGCATGGGTGTGGTCACCAGCACCGAACGATCAGACACATAGCCGATAAGGGTACCTAAATAACGTTTCTCGTCTACGTCGGGCAGCTCGATATTAATATTTAAGCCAGCAGCAAGGCGCAGCTTCGATAAATCATGGGTCGCCATTAAGCTCGCTTTCCTATAAAACAGTGGATGATCTACTATAGATCGGGTTATTTCTTAAAATCTTTAGCTTTAATCACCCATAGGTTCATTTAAAGCAGGATCACTGGTGAATTTTTTCTTAATACACTCTGATAAGCCACGACGCCAAGGGTGTTGTTTAATGCCAAATGTCGACAGTATCTTTAAGCAACTCAGCTCATAAGACTCCTCAACACCACCCTCTTCTGCGCTGACTTCTATAACCGTCTCTACTTTCACATCCGTTAACGCCTTAATGCCGTTAATGGCCGCTTTAGAAAAGGTATACATACTGCAAACATCGCTGTCGACATAATGATACACACCCCATAAATCGGGCTCAGAACCACAATCGATTTGCTCAGCCATTGCAACAATGGCCTTAGCTACACTTGAAGCACCCGTTGGGCAAGCTTTCATGACACCTGAAACCCGCAACTCAGTTTCGCTGACAGCCGCATTACACAGCCGTGTCAGGTAATTATCGCCTTCGCTGTCGAACAGCCAACTGGTGCGCAATATCACCGTAGATGCACACCGCTGCACCGCCTTATGCTCGCAACTTAACAGCAACTGACCGATTTCTGTGACCGGATGAGTCGCGTCGGATTCTTTATAGGCAGACTTTTTCTGCCCATCAAATACACTTGCACTAGACAACTGAAACAAAACTCTATCGTTTGCCTGGCAAAATGCCGCCAACTTTTCAGTAACGGAAAGCAATAAAGATTCGTTTAACGGGCGACCAGAAGGGCATTCAACAGGCAACGCATTCACAAAATAGGTCTCGTTGAAGCGATCACTTGAATCTAATGTACCAGCCAGATCATCGCTATTGATAACAGAAAAAGGAACTTCTCGTTCTGTAAAATACGTTACAAGCGCTTGGCCGACCTGAGACTCGGGGCCTAAAATGCAAAACTGTAAACTGGGCGAATGCTTTATCACATTCAACTCCTCTATTTGTTTTAAAGTGCCAACCAAGCGCTAGGGTTTTGTGTGACCGCCACGCCAACGATATATCCGAATAACAATATGGCTGCTATGGCAAACAGACCGCGTGATTTAGGTGTTTTACCACGTTTAATCGCGAAAGTACCGACAACAATATACGCGACTAAAGCGACTACTTTAACCCATATCCATCCCGTCGAAAGTGGCCAAAAACTGGCTAAATAGAGCGCACAAACGAGTAAGACGGTATCAATAATGTGCGGACTTATTTTCACCCATTTTTGCTGCAACAACGGCGACTCTCGAACCGACCAAAATGCTCGGACGATAAAAAAGCTAATGCTGATCATGGCACTCAACATGTGCAAGTGTTTTATCATTAAATACATATCAAACCTTAGGTAGTCACTAATCTACTAACACAATATCAAGACTTTCTAATAAGTTCACCGCTTCTGTACGGCTGAAGATGGCTTTTTTTAGTTTGCAATTGTTTATATCAATATAATAGTGATCGGCATCGGTAAAGTTTGCACCATTTAAATTCGCACCATCGAACAAACAGCGAGACAAATCGGAACCACTAAAATTAGCTTCATTGAAATCGCCTTCACGAAAATCAACATCATTCGCTTTACAGTGCTCTACACTCAGCTCAGCTAAATACAGCCCAAAAAATGAGGAATCATTGAGTACAGAATGTTCAAATGCAACGGGTGAAGCAAGTTGAACGTTAGACCAAGCGGCTCTCGTCCAATCAACGCCAATGACTTTACTTTCTTTAAAGACAACGTCCATAAATCGACTAGCTTTAAGCTGCACAACACTTAAATTACAACGAACAAACTCGCACTCGATGAACTTACAGTGATCAAAAACCGCACTGCTAAAGTCACACTCTTTAAAGGTACAGCCATCAAACTCAATATGGCTTAACGTTTCTCCACTGAGCGCCTCATCGACGAAGGTTTCAGAAAAATATTCTACCGTAGAACCGGTCAGATCAATCATGAACGCTCCAAACATAACAAGACAATTGCGCCACATTGTACAGTAGGTTTTTAAACAATTGGCACCTAAATAGGCATAAAAATGCCTTTAAAAACAATCTTTTCGACCTACATTGCTGTACATATTTTAACTGGGAAATCAAACAAGCACTTTACAATTCACTGCATCTAGATTACAGAGAACCCCTTCAACCAAACACCAACTTCCGTTAATATCATGGAGACTGAAAGGTTAGAATATTTATGCGAAAAGCCGGTTTGTTCATGTTAATAGCTTTGCTCTCATTCAACGCAACCGCGTTGAGCTTTAGCATGCCTGCAACAAGCAGCCCCAATGCGCATCAAATGACAGAATACGCACATCACCTTCAATTAAATTGCCAAGATCAAACCAGCTGCGGTTTAGCAGATTCGCATTGCTCCCAGTTTCAATCCGCCTGCCCTATCGCCCCAATAGCGCATTCAAACCTATTACCTCGCTTTATAATAAGCTCAACCCCCTATAACCGAACCCCTTTACCAGGTTTCAACAATCGCGCTGAACACCCTCCAAAAGCCTCCTAGTAACAACCTTTTTACAAAACAAGTTTAAAATTTACAGGAAAATGCATGCCTTAGGAGGCACAATGAAATTTTTTTACACCCTAACTTTATTTTTTGCAGCAACCGTCGTTTTTGGCGACCACAACCAAGGTCATGTCGATGTATCTGTCGGCAAACTTTCGCCACGAGCCGCAGCAGGGCAACTCACCTTTAACGAAAACTGCGCCGCCTGTCATGGCACTAACGGCCAAGGCACTCTTATAGGGCCACCGTTAATCCACAATATCTACAACCCAGGCCACCACCCCAACGAATCGTTCACTCGAGCGGTACTGAAAGGCGTACAGCAACACCATTGGCAATACGGCAACATGCCGCCCCAGCCCCACATTGGCTTTTCAGAAATAACGAACATCATTGCTTTTGTGCGAGAAGTGCAAGCAAACAATGGCATCACATCTCAAGAGCACAAAATGTAATGAAACTGACTCGACGACAGCTATTAAAAACCACGGGCGCGAGTGCGGCATTAAGCTACACAGCACCTTTTAGTGTTGCTGATGCAACTGAAGATACATTTCAACTACACGCTCAACCACAAAGCTTATATTGGTTCGCCAACAAAGCGACCGATGTTTGGGGTTACTCCCACAATCGCCTAGAGTTTCAACAACACATCCCTGTCAGCGTTAAACTGGTGAATCAACTGAGCGAACCCACCACAGTGCACTGGCATGGAGTGCGAGTACCTAACGCAATGGATGGGGTTAGTGGATTAACTCAACCTCCTGTTCAAGCAGGTGAGTCGTTTACTTATCAGTTCACCCCCAAAGACGCAGGGACTTTCTGGGCGCATGCGCATCACGATACCTATCGGCAACTTGCCTTAGGGTTATACACACCGATTATCGTGAAAGAAGCACAGCCCTATCAGGTGGATCAAGACTTACTGTTTGTTGCCGATGATTGGTTGTTAAACCGAAAAGAACAAATAGACAAAGATTCATTCGAAGATACCCATGCTTGGTCACACGGTGGCCGTATGGGTAACTTTTTAACGATAAACAAAGAAAAAACACCCACCTTTGAAGTAACCGCCGGAGAAAGAGTTCGACTGCGCCTAATGAACACCGCCAATAGCCGTGTTATGGAGTTTACCTTCCCCGACGTAGAGGTCACCTTGATCGCCAAAGACGGCCAGCCATTAAAGACACCCATACCCCACAATGAATCTATATTGATCGCTCCGGCCGAACGCTACGATGTCATCATCGACATCCCCCTTACCAGTAAAAAGCAAATAGACATTATTGAAAGCAGTGGAAAAAAGCCATTTTTAGCCGCTCGATGGAACATTACCCGCACTACATCAAACTCTGAGTACGGTGCAGTACCTGCCCTGCCCGCTAATCCATTACCGAATCAAGACTTTGCGGTGCAGCATAACATTAAGCTGGATATGCAAGGTGGCGCTATGGGCAACCTACAGGCCGCACTCTATAAAGGTGAAAAACTCACCGTTCGGGAACTGGTAAAAAACAAGCAAACGTGGACATTCAATGGCATTGCAAATATGCCAGAACAACCCTTAGTCACCGTTAAACCGGGCGATGGCGTAGAGATAGAACTACGCAATGAAACCCGCTGGCCACATGCCATGCACATGCACGGCCATCATTTTTTAGCACAAAACGAAGTTACTGGGAGTACCATCTGGCAAGACACAACACTGGTAATGCCAGGTCAATCTAAAATAATTCGCTTCGTCGCTGAAACAGAGGGTAAATGGCTACTGCATTGTCATATGCTGGAACATCAAGTCGCGGGGATGATTACGTATTTTGAGGTAACTGGCTAGCCAAAAGTTGGCGTAATTAAAAAAGCCCTTTATTTAAGGGCTTTAAAGGTATGCTTTACAAATACTACTCTTAAGTATGAGCTAGAACGGAATATCATCATCAAAATCATCAAACCCACCCGCTGGCGGTGCTGGCTGGCTTGGCGCTGGGGCTTGCTGTGGTTGCTGGTAGCCGCCACCTTGTTGAGGTGCACCAAAACCGCCTTGCTGCGCAGGTGCGGCTTGTTGTGGCTTAGGCTGAGAGTAACCGCCTTGCTGTTGTGGTTGCTGGTAACCCCCTTGTTGAGGTGCTGCTTGACCGAAGCCACCCCCTTGTTGTTGGTTGTCGCTTCGACCACCAATGAACTGCATTTCGTTACCAACGATTTCAGTTGAATAACGGTCTTGGCCATTTTGATCTTGCCACTTACGCGTTTGTAAACGACCTTCGATATAAACTTGAGAACCTTTTGATAGGTACTGAGAAGCTACTTCAGCAGTACGACCAAATAATACGATGCGGTGCCATTCGGTTACATCGGTACGATTCCCTTGGTCATCGGCGCGGCCTAACTCGTTAGTGGCCACGTTTAAATTCACAATTTGCGTGCCTGAAGCGGTTGTACGCACTTCTGGGTCTTGGCCTAAGCGGCCCAAAATAATTACTTTATTTACTGTACCTTTCGCCATAACGAATTCCTATCGATATCAATTCTTTCTAAAATGAGTGTTAAGCCGGCTTTGATTGTGGCGAACTCTTAAGAACGAGTAGCATAACACTCCATAGAATATTCGCTACTACACCCAGTATTGCAATGCCTAAAAAACCAGCCAATGTATAAACATAACCACCTGCGATGCCACCTATTGCCGCACCTAAAAATTGTGAGGTTGCAAACACGCCCATGGCGGTGCCTCGCACACCGGGCTCTACTCGCCGGCTCAACAATGAAGGCAGTGTAGCCTCTACAAAGTTAAACCCCACAAAAAACAACCAAAGTGCGAAAGCGCTGAACCATAGCCCGCTATAACTGGCTAAAGACCCAAGCGCGACAACCATGAATGCGGCAGCCATTTTCAAATAAGGCAGCTGGGCTTGCCTTTTCTCAGCAAACATCATCATGGGCGCCATGCCTATAAACGCCAATACCATTACGGGTCCATACACCCAACCCAGTTGTTCCGAGGCTAAGCCACGCTCGACTAATATTAGTGGCAACCCAACAAAGACCGACGTCATCGTGACATGCAAAAGAAATATCCCAGTGCTCAGCACTCCGACAAATGGGTTTTTAATGACGGTGCCGATTAAACTGGTTTTTACCTGCCGCTCTTCATGAACACGAGCGTCTGGCACTGCTGGTAACTTTGCAACTATGAGCATACTGACTAGCGCTAACCCAGCGGTAAACCAAAATAGGCCGGATAACCCTGAAAACCCACTGATAATGGGGCCTAAAACCACCGCAACCACAAAGCTTGCGCCAATCACAGCCCCTATAATGGCCATCGACTTTGAGCGCTCTTCTTCTCGCGTGTAATCAGCCAACATTGCTAGCACGACACTTGAGATAGCTCCAGAGCCTTGCAGCGCCCGACCAACGATCATGCCGAACACATTATCGCTAAAGGCACATAATAAACTGCCGATTAAAAATAACACCAAACCAAAATAAATCAGCGGCTTACGACCATAACGGTCAGACAGGCTACCAAAGGGAATTTGCAATAAGGCTTGCGTAACCCCGTAAATACCTAATGCCACTCCTAACAATAAAGGTGTCGCTTCCGACAATTCTTGCCCATAGAGCGTTAATACCGGCAACACCATGAACAAACCCAACATACGAGAGGCGTACAACATTGCCAAACCCGATAGGGCTTTGCGTTCTAGACTATTCAGCGCCATGAGCTTTGGGGCTTCCTCAATTACTGTTTATTTCGGTCGCGAATTCTATCAGAGACTTGCGATAAAGTAATAAAAAACACTAGATAACTGGTTGTTCATACAGTATATTTGCATTGCCTTTCGAATTTCACGCACTCGAAATGCAGATCCAACAGAGTAATCCAATCCGACTCCCCAGCCGTATTGGTCTATTCTGATGCGGAGGGTAAAACCTCCGCTGGATCTTCTTAGAAAATTATGTTTTCTTTGCTCCCTTGCATCATTCATTATCGAGGTTCTAATGGGCACAATTTCCGTCCAAGGCGCACGCACTCATAACTTAAAAGACATCACCATTGACATTCCTCGCGATAAACTCGTGGTTATTACCGGCTTATCAGGTTCCGGAAAGTCTTCACTTGCGTTCGATACACTATATGCCGAAGGGCAGCGTCGCTATGTAGAATCTTTATCTACCTATGCTCGCCAATTCTTATCCATGATGGAAAAGCCAGATGTTGACCACATCGAAGGTCTATCACCTGCCATTTCAATTGAGCAAAAGACAACCAGCCACAACCCTCGCTCTACCGTTGGTACTACGACTGAAATTTACGATTACTTACGCCTTTTATTTGCCAGAGTGGGCGTTCCGCGCTGCCCAGAACATGGCGAAGCATTAGAAGCACAAACGGTTAGCCAAATGGTCGATCAAGTCGTCGCGCTCCCTGAAGGCAGCAAATTGATGCTGCTAGCACCGTTGATCCGTGATCGCAAAGGTGAGCATTTACATGTATTTAACGAGTTAAAAGCGCAAGGTTTTGTACGTGTACGTCTTGATGGCACAGTAATGGACCTAGATGAAGTTCCTGAGCTCGATAAACGTAAAAAGCACACCATTGAAGCCGTTGTCGATCGCTTCAAAGTGCGAGATGACATAAACCTACGCTTAGCCGAATCGTTTGAAACTTGCCTTGCATTAACTGGAGGCATTGCCCAGATTACTTGGATGGATGGCGATGGTGAAGACATGGTGTTTTCAAGCAAATTCGCTTGCCCTGTCTGTGGTTACTCTATTACCGAGTTAGAGCCAAGAATGTTTTCATTCAACAACCCAGCCGGTGCTTGTGGCGAATGCGATGGTTTAGGGTTAAAGCAATTTTTTGATTTAGACAAAGTAATCAGAGACCCAAAGCTGACCCTAGCCGAAGGTGCCATTATGGGCTGGGATCGCCGGTCCGTTTATTATTTTAGTCAGCTCACTTCCCTCGCGAAACATTATAAAGTCGATATTGAAAAACCCTTTGGCAAGCTGCCGAAAAAATTTCAAAAGGCCGTGCTCGAAGGCAGCGGTGATGTTGAAATTGAATTTAACTATGTGAACAGCCGAGGGTCGGTGTATAACCGTCGCCATCCTTTTGAAGGCGTAGTACCAAATATAGAGCGGCGCTACCGCGAAACAGACAGTAACGCGGTACGTGAAGAGTTCTCTAAACTAATGGCCGAGCAAGCCTGCCCGAGTTGCCATGGTAGCCGCCTGAAGGAAAGCTCGCGCAATGTCTTTATTGAAGGCATTACGTTACCGGAGGTTACCCGTATGTCGATAGCCGATGCCGTCGCCTACTACAATAAGTTAAAGCTACAGGGCGCACGTGCACAAATTGCCGATAAAATTTTAAAAGAAATTATTCAACGGCTCACCTTTTTAGAAAACGTCGGTTTAGACTATTTATCACTCGATCGAAGCGCCGATACTTTATCGGGTGGTGAAACTCAACGAATTCGCTTAGCCAGCCAGATTGGTGCAGGCTTAGTTGGCGTTATGTACATTTTAGATGAGCCGTCTATCGGTTTGCATCAGCGTGATAATGATCGTCTCTTAAAAACACTGACCAATTTACGCGACATGGGCAACACCGTCATTGTGGTTGAACACGATGAAGACGCCATTATGACAGCCGATTACGTATTAGACATTGGCCCAGGCGCAGGTGTTCATGGTGGCCAAGTCATTGCCGCTGGCACACCGAAGCAGGTCATGAAAAACAAAAATTCCATCACCGGGCAATACCTTTGCGGCAAGAAAAAAATTGATGTTCCAAAGCAACGATTACCGATAGATCCAGATAAGCAATTGGTTATTAAAGGGGCTTCGGGCAACAACCTGAACGATGTGACATTAGAAATACCGGTTGGCTTATTCACTTGTATTACAGGTGTTTCAGGGTCTGGGAAATCAACTCTAATAAACCGCACACTTTACCCGCTAGCCGCGACCGAATTGAATAACGCAACCACCTTAACGGCTGCACCGTATAAATCGGTTCAAGGGTTAGACCACTTCGACAAAGTCGTAGATATTGATCAAAGCCCGATTGGACGTACTCCCCGCTCCAACCCAGCAACCTATACGGGAATTTTTACCGCAGTACGTGATTTATTTGCCGCAACACAAGAAGCACGCTCACGCGGCTATGCAGCTGGGCGCTTTAGTTTTAATGTCAAAGGTGGCCGTTGTGAAGCTTGCCAAGGCGATGGCTTAATTAAAGTTGAAATGCACTTTCTAGCCGATATATACGTGGCATGTGATGTTTGCCAAAGTAAACGTTATAACCGCGAAACTCTAGAGGTACGTTATAAAGGCAAAAACATTCATGAAGTGCTCGATATGACGATTGAAGACGCCTCTGAATTTTTTGAAGCTATTCCGGCGTTATCTCGTAAATTACAAACATTGATGGACGTTGGCTTGTCTTATGTAAAACTGGGCCAAAGCGCCACTACGCTTTCTGGTGGTGAGGCTCAGCGAGTCAAACTAGCCCGCGAGCTATCGAAACGAGACACTGGCAGTACTTTATATATTTTAGATGAACCTACCACTGGTTTGCACTTCCAAGACATTAAGTTACTGCTCGATGTATTACATCGACTTCGTGATAACGGAAATACCGTGGTCGTTATTGAGCACAACTTAGATGTCGTTAAAACGGCAGACTGGGTTGTCGATTTAGGGCCAGAAGGTGGCGTAAAAGGCGGTAACATTGTAGCGGCTGGAACGCCAGAGCATGTTGCAAAAGATAAGGCATCGGCTACAGGTAAGTACTTAAAGCCGCTACTCGAAAAAGGCTAAGTAGCTTTAAAAATCGGTGAGCGGTTACGCTTACCGATTGTAAAGTGCGAATTCCTTTTTAATGTAAGACTTCACATCAAATCCAAAAGAACCGTTCGCCAATTCTTTTAAAATTGTAAACCCTTCAGGGTTTTTGCTCGCCAAATTTACTACTCGTTCAAATGGTGTCGGCTGTTTTTTCTCATCACTGACTATTAGAATTTTACTGCTAGAAGGGTCAAGTTCATTTGCCCCAATCACCACGGCTACCTCACCAGATTTAAGCTCTACTAAACAACCCACTGGGTATACGCCGATGCACTTTACAAACTCTTTTGTCAGTGCTTCGTCAAACTGAGTACCCATATTTTTTAATAAAATATCGAGCGCAAACTCAGATGATTTAGGGGTTCCGTACACACGGTCACTGGTCATCGCATCGTACGCATCTACGATGGAAACCAACTTTGCGTAATATGGAATGCTATCTCCGTCTAAACCTCTTGGATAACCTTTTCCATCGATACGTTCATGATGAGAGTGCGCTACTTCTACTGCATGCCGATGGTTACCTCCCATCGACATTAATATGTTACGCCCAAAAGTTGTGTGCTGAGCCATAATCCTGGCTTCACCAGCATTGAATCGATCGGGCTTATTCAGCACTTCAATAGGAATCTTTGATTTGCCTACGTCGTGCAACAATCCACACAATGCCACTGTTTTAATCTCGAAATCGAGTAACCCTAAATGCCTAGCAAAGGTTGCACACAATATACACACATTCATACTGTGCTCAGCCGTGTAGTTATCTTTACTTTTTATTTGGCTTAAAAACCGCAACGCGTCTTTATTGGATAACACGCTGTCAACAATCTCTTCGACAGCCTGACGGCATTCGTCCATGTTAATGTTTCGGCTGAATCGCAGGCCATCTATCACGGTGTTGGCCATAGACCTTGCCGAATCAAAGGTAACTCGAGCAGAGTCAACGGCCTTTTCGAATGGCACCTGATCTTTATAGGCAACAGGAATATCGGTTACTGGCCCATCAACACCTGGTCTCCGTGTTTTTCCGTTTCTGTTTTTGGGTTTCGCCGCCAACATACGTTTAAAGGCTTCTACTTCTTCCATCTTTACTTGCACAAATACTTGTTCACATTGGGCTTGCAGCTGATAGATTTCTTCTTGGGATTTAATGATAAACCCTTGAAGTAAGAAGTTTGTTTCTTTCCAAGGACGATCCAGGCTAACAATATTCATTCCAATTTCTAAATCTGAGACTGAGATTGGAACATCATGATATTGAAGGTGCTTCATACGTGTAGAACCTCAAAGCGGCTGCTTGGTATTTGAACAATAAAAGATGAATAAACTCAGTATAGCAAAGTAAATAATTTTCGCTGGTAACGTGCGGCTAATGCATCTCCCGCTGGCAATCCACTGATCACATCTAAGAATATCTTCTTAGCGCCGCCGTCAAGGTAGTTTATATCCGCCTTTAATACGTCTAACAACAACTCTAACGCGTCTTCAACCCGTTCGACCTGACTGTATTGAACGCCCAGCTCATATTTGAGCTCGGTGTTTTCTGGGTCTGTTTCCAGCTTAGCTTGTAATTCGCGTAATTCAGGGGTGTCAGCGGCCTCTTTCATCAATTCAATTTTGGCCATAATTGGCTCATAACTTGGATGAAGTTTTTGCTCTAAACTAGCTTCTGATAAAACAGCTTCAGCTTCTGACCAGCGTTTCAAAGATACATAACATTCCGCAATCAGAATGGCGACCTCGAAGACTTCCTCACTTAATGTATAAGCTTCTAACAACAGAGGCAGAGCCTGCTGGAAATCCTGCTGTTCCATCAGCCGCTGGGCTGCTTGCGCTTTTAATTGCCATTCACTGGGTAAAAAAGGCGCTATCTTTTCACGAATAACACTTTCTGGCTCGGCACCTTGAAACGCATCAACGGGCTGACCATCTTTAATGAGTGCTACGGTTGGTAAGCTTTGAACGCCAAAATTTGCTGTTATTGCCTGTTGTTCATCGGCATTTACTTTAGCTAACAGCAGCTGGCCATCGTATTCTGCCACCAATTTTTCAAGAATGGGTCCTAAAGCTTTGCAAGGTGCACACCAGTCTGCCCAGAAATCAAGCAACACAAGTCTCTGCTTAGATTCTTCAAACATAATGTGTTGGAAATTTTCCTGCGTTACGTCTACAACATGACTCTGCATGTGACCTCACCCTCATTTAAATTCAAAAGACCCTATTATGCGGCTAAATCGGTAAATCTCCAATTATTCCGACTAGCGCTCTAGAGCTGGCCTCGTTAAAATGACTCTTTTATTCTCCGACGATTCAGTCTGGATTATTTTTAAGGGGTTTCTAATGAAAAAAGGCGTTCTTATCGCCCTCAGCGTGCTGATAGTGGTTGTGTTAGTCGTCACCGGTATTTGGTGGCTTAAGCCGAAAGAAACAGGGGAAAACCCCTCAAACATCATTGTTAGCGATGCTGAAACTCGCCACTTTAAAGCATTGACGTTAAAAAATGGCCTTAAAGTTGTTTTAGTATCAGACCCCAGCGCCGAAAAAGCGGCCGCTGCGATGAACGTATTTGTCGGCTCATGGGCAAACCCTAAAGACAAGCAGGGCCTAGCTCACTTTTTAGAACACATGTTATTTCTCGGTACCGAAAAATACCCCGAAGCCGATGCCTACCAACAATTTATTGAAAAGAACGGTGGCAGCGACAATGCCTATACCAGTTCGGAAAACACTCTGTACCATTTTGATATTAACGCGCCGGCACTACCTGAAGCACTCGACCGCTTTGCACAATTTTTTATTGCACCATTATTTGACCCTGTTTACTCCGACAGAGAAAGAAATGCTGTTCACTCAGAATATAGCGCGAGCCTGCAAAATGACGGCCGACGCATTGAAGATGCTATCCGCGAAGTAGTCAATCCGAATCATCCTGCTGCCATGCTCAGCGTTGGTACATTAGATACATTAGCAACCGATAACATGAGTGACAGGCTGAAACAATTTTACAAAGAGCATTATGTTTCCTCGCGTATGGCTTTAGCGATTTACGCGCCACAATCGATGGATCAACTTGAAACCTGGGTAACGGAAAATTTTAGCGGCATTCGAGACATAGAAAGTAATGCCCCGATTTATGATCAAGCCCTTCTTTCTCCCAGCCAATTGCCGTTGTTACTAGAGGTTGAACCCCGCAGTGAACTTCGCCAACTAAACTTTAGATTTCCAATAGAAGGCACCGCTAAATCGATAGCAAACCGACCAGAAAACTACGTTGCCCACCTGCTTGGGCATGAATCAACTGGGTCTTTATTATCTGAGTTGAAGAGCAAGGGATGGGCAGAACAACTTTCCGCCGGCTCTTACGGATTAACAGAATCAAATACTACCTTTAATGTAACCATTGATCTCACTCCCGAAGGTGTTGAAAACTGGGAGGCTATTGGTGAGTTATTATTTGCTCAAATAGAGCTAATATCTAACCAGGGTATTCAGCAATGGATATTTGATGAACAGCAACAAATCAATGAAATTGGGTTCCAGTTTTCTGAAAAAGTATCCGCTAGCCAAACAGCAACCGTGCTTGCGGAGCGTTTACGTTATTACCCAATGGAAAATTTACTTTCAGGTCCATTTCGCATGGAAAGCTTTAATCCCGATCAAATTAAAGCCGTATTAAAAAAGCTCAAACCTGATAATGCATTGATTGTGCTGACGCATCCTAGCGCGAAGACTACAAAGTTGAGTCAATACTACCAAACTCCCTATGGCGTTAGTGACCTGCCGGGTAATTTACTCGCTAATTGGCGCTCACCCACGCTAGACACCAACTTAGCGTTACCTACACCTAACCCATTTATACCATCTCAATTAACGGTTTATCCGTTAGAGCATGAAGAATCTGGTTTGTTTTCAGCCAACCCGCAGCGAATAATTATAGAAGAGAATATTACCGTTTGGTTTGAACAAGATGATAAGTTTAAAACACCCAAGGTGGATGTTCACATTTTGCTAGAAACCGATTTCGCTAACCAGTCAGCGTTAAATAGTTCAGCAACTTCACTATACTTAATGCTCATCAATGATGCGCTTAATGAAGTTCGCTATGAAGCGAGTTTGGCAGGTTCCGGTTATGGCATTAGCTTAGTGGATAATGGCCTCCTTATTCGCCTGTATGGTTATCAAGATAAACTTCAACTGCTGCTCGACACCCTTTTATTAGAACTTGCGGAGCATGAAATTAATGCAGATCGTTTGGCAGTAAAACGCGAAGAGTTTTTACGTAATTTAAGAAATGCAGATGAAGAACCCGTGATTCGCCAAGTGGTGCGGCGATTTAACGAATGGCTAATCAGCAATACATTCTCTGTTGAGGCAAAGCTCGAAGCCGTGCAACAACTTACTAAAGCTCAGCTGGAAGAATCACGCGGTCAATGGTTAACATCAAGCAAACTCAATGTGCTCATTCACGGCAATTTAGTTAAAGGCGATGCTATTCGTTGGGCGAATCGAATTAATTCTATCATCCCACAACAGAGTTCGGCCGACGTCAGCCGGCAGTTAGCGAAGATACCTACCCGTACCTTTGTCGATTCTATATTTATAGATCACTCTGACTCAGCTTTTTTACAATATTACCAAGGTGAAAACGCCTCTCTTAGAGAGCGAGCACTATATGCTCTATTGGCTGATATGATCAGCGCGCCCTATTTTACCGAACTAAGAACAAAAGAGCAGCTTGGTTATATTGTTATGGCACGACCCTATCCGCTTGATGGTCATCCTGGCATGGTGTTATATATCCAATCACCAAGTACAGACCCTGCTCTGTTGCAGCTTTACTCAGACCGTTTCTTAAACCGTTACCGGCAAACACTGCAATCGTTGAGTGATGAAGAATTTAATATTTTTAAAGAAGGTTTAAAAACTAATTTACTCGAAGACGATAAGAACTTATATCAGTTGAGCAGTCGTTATTGGAATAACATTCAAGATGAAAACTACAACTTTAACAGCTACCGTCGCATAGCCCACGAAGTTGATCAGATCAGCTTAGATGGATTTAAACGATTCTATGAGAATCGTGTATTGGCGGACAACGTTCGTAGTTTATCACTGCACCAAATAGGAAAAGATATGAAAGCAGATTACAAAGACCATATGGAAAGTATTGTCGGCTTGTATCCTTTAGAAGAACCTAAGCAGTGGCCAGAAGATGTTTCTTGGGTTTCACCGACCTTTAACAATCAATAATAGACAACAATAAAAAACGGCGCATTATGCGCCGTTTTTTATTACTCATAATTTTGTTCAAAAGGATTTCTAGGAATAATTATTAACACCTCTGTACCTTGATCAGATGCGTTAATATCTAATTGCCCATTAAGTAGCTGCGCCATGCGCCGAGCAACCACAAACGTAAGACCAGGACCCACATCTTGTCCATTTTCTAGAATAGCCACATATTCCGTTAATACTCGCTTTAATTGCTCTTCAGAAAGTACGCGCCCATCTATTGCAAATGTTATCCGTAAAGCATCGCCAATATCTGCATCTAAATAGCCAATTAAATGCACCGTAAGTTTTGTATCGTGGTTCATTCTGATCAGTGCGCGTGCTACCCGCGACAATAAATTTTCTAACCAGAGTTCATCGGCCATTATAGGCATATGATCTTCTGGGTTATCTAACTTCACGGAAACTTTATGGCCTTTGCCAAATGCATTCCAGTCGTCAACCAATGGACCTATTTGTTCAATAAAATTCATTTCATGGAGCTGTGGAATTTCAGATTTCAATTCTAATTTCGCTAAAGACTTTAAATCAAAAGCATACTGCTTCATGCCTTTCGCTCGAAACTCTACTTGTTGGTTTAAATCATCACTTGACTGATGAGAAATTTCTATCAACTCATCCATGGCATGATCCAAGGCATTCGCCATGTTTTGCAAGGCGTGATCCTTTTCTTGGGTTGAATTTAAAACAATGCGTCTCAATTCACCTGATTTCTTGGAATCATACTCGTAACGATCAATTTTTAATCGAGCTTCTTGCACTTGCCGCTTAGTCGCACTATGGGCTTTATTTGTTTCAGCTAACTCAATTTGGGACTGATTCAACGTTGCCAAGCTCGCGCCAACAGATACAACTAATAGGGACAGTATCGTGACTAGCTTCCACACCTCAACTTGGTTATAAAGCAGCCAGATTGAGCTTAAACCTAAAGCCAGCCAAGCCACCAACATAATTACTAAAAATTGCTTCAAACGAGATGCTTTTGTCACTCGTACACTCTCCAGAAAAAAGAGCAATAATTGCTCAATCAAAAAAAATATAAATATAAAGCTGCATTCTGCCAGATATCTACTAACTTTAGCAGTAGTATATAAATTCGTGAGTATTATGGACGTTAAATTAATTAACCCATTTGTAGAAGCCCTTTTAGAAGTGACTGAAAGTATGGCTCAGCTGACGGGGGAAATAGGTAAGCCATCAATTAAGGTCGGAGACGATGCTCAAGGGGTTGTTAGCGGCTATATTTTATTAAATAGTTCGAGTAACAATGGGTCATTATCGATCACCTTTACTGAAGACGTTCTTTTGGATATCTACCAAAAAATGCTCGGGGAACCATTAGAGCAATTAGATGATTCGGCTTACGACTTAGTCGGAGAAATCACCAACATGGTATGTGGCGGTGCAAAACGCCGACTCAGTGAGCAAGGGCTTGATTTCGACTTAGCCACACCCAGTATTATAAAAGGCGAAGGGCATAAAGTAGAGCATTTAGACAATAAACCCGTTGTTGTTTTACCGTTTACATTTGAAAAGGGTGAAATTTTCATCGAAGTCTGCTTGAACCGTTGAGTTCAGGGTCATTTAAGCCTAGAATAAGCCTTATTTATTTGACCAAACGGACAACAATAATGACTCAGCTTCAAGAATCTGCCCGCAAAGCCTTATCCCTAATGGATCTTACTTCGCTTAACGACAACGATACCGATGCCGTTATTGAAGCTTTATGCCAACAAGCGAAAACACCCGAAGGGCACCCAGCTGCAGTCTGCGTTTATCCGAAATTTATAAAAACGGCTAAATCACAGCTAACGGCCTTAGAGTTAGATCAAGTTAAAATTGCGACTGTTACCAACTTTCCGGATGGTAGCGACAATATCGAGCGCGCCGTAAATGAAACAATTCAAGCCGTTAAAGATGGTACCGATGAAGTCGATGTTGTTTTCCCTTACCGAGCATTAATGGCAGGGAACACCGAAGTAGGCTATGAGTTAGTTAAGCAATGTAAAGCCGCCTGTGGCGACGCTGTTCAGTTAAAAGTCATCATTGAATCAGGTGAACTTAAAACAGATGCATTGATTAAGAGTGCATCTGAAATTTCAATTAATGCCGGTGCAGACTTCATTAAAACCAGTACTGGTAAAGTAGCCGTTAATGCCACCTTAGAAGCGGCTAGCATTATGATTCAAGCCATCAAAGACAGCCAAAAGCCGGTCGGATTTAAAGCCGCTGGCGGTGTACGAAGCGCTGAAGACGCTGCTGAGTACCTAAAATTAGCGGCTTCAATCATGGGAGATGCTTGGGTTACCACTCAAACATTCCGTTTTGGTGCCAGCAGCCTACTGGGCAGCCTTTTAGAAACTCTCGGCCATCAATCATCATCTAGCAAAAGCGGCTACTAATAAATTATATATGAGGCAAGGCATGTATTTACCCCAAGAAATTATTCGTCGGAAACGCAACAATGAAATTCTAACCACAGAAGAAATCCAGTGGTTTGTAAAAGGTATTCACGACGAAAGCGTGACCGAAGGCCAGATTGGTGCGTTTGCAATGGCCGTTTACTTTAAAGGCATGAACATTGAAGAGCGTATTGCGCTAACTCTAGCCATGCGTGATTCTGGTCACGTTCTAGATTGGTCAGATTTTAATGGACCTATCGTCGATAAGCACAGTACTGGCGGTGTTGGTGATGTGGTGAGTTTAATGCTTGGCCCGATGGTTGCTGCCGTTGGCGGGTACGTTCCAATGATTTCAGGCCGAGGTTTAGGGCATACAGGCGGTACATTAGACAAGTTTGAAAGTATTCCAGGATACGACCCCTACCCTAACAACGATCGTTTTAGAGACATCGTTCGTGATGTAGGTGTAGCCATTATTGGTCAAACCGGCAATCTCGCCCCAGCCGACAAGCGCTTCTACGGAATTCGAGATGTGACCGCTACGGTAGAGAGTATCGATTTAATCACGGCGTCTATCCTTTCGAAAAAACTCGCAGCAGGCTTAGACGCACTGGTGATGGATGTGAAAGTAGGCGACGGTGCCTTTATGCCTAGCTACGAAGACAGTAAAGCCTTAGCGCAGAGCATTGTAAAAGTCGCCAACGGCGCTGGCACACAAACGACCGCCTTATTAACGGACATGAACCAAGTGTTAGCACGTTCAGCGGGCAATGCTGTGGAAGTGCGCGAAGCTGTACGTTACTTATCAGGTGACTATCGCGATCAGGCATTACATGAAGTCACCATGGCTTTATGTGCAGAAATGGTCGTCAGTGCAAAATTAGCGACTAATCTAGAGCAAGCGCATGAAAAGCTACAGGCAGCGCTCGATAGCGGCAAAGCTTTAGAAGTATTTTCAAAAATGGTCGGTGCTTTAGGTGGTCCAAACGATTTTGTTGAAAAAATGGAATCTTACTTGCCACATGCACCACTCAAGCTAACCTTAACAGCTCCGCAAGCAGGCTACATTAGCTCCATTAAAACGCGTGAACTAGGGTTAGCGGTTGTTCAATTAGGCGGCGGTCGTTCTCGTGCGGATCAAAAAGTTGATCATGCTGTTGGATTAGACAATATTGTTAAAATTGGTGAGCAAGTAGCACAAGGTGACCCGTTATTAGAGGTGCACGTTCGTGATCAAGCCCAATACGACAGTGTAAAAGAACGATTATTGTCGTCATTTACCGTCTCTGACCAAAAACCAGACGCATTACAGTCTGTATATGAAACTGTGACGGGTTAACCTCGTCATTTTTAGGCGCAAAGCTCTTTTTGGGGTATTGCGCTTTTCCCCTCACAGTCATACAAAAAGGTGAACCACATGAAACGAGCTCACATTTTAGTTTTAGATAGCTTTGGCCTAGGCGAAACCGCTGATGCCGATAAATTTGGTGATGTGGGGGCAAATACCTTTGGCCACATTGCACAAGCTTGCTTTGAAGGTCGAGCTGACATTAACCGTCAAGGTCCTATTAAATTACCTAACCTAACCCAGCTTGGGTTGGTCAATGCAGCGACTCAGAGCAGTAAAGGCAAGGTACCTGCTGGTTTAGAGCAAACAGACGCACCCATAGCGAGCTATGGTTTTGCTAAAGAGCTTTCCAGCGGTAAAGATACGCCTAGCGGTCACTGGGAAATTGCTGGCGTTCCCGTTTTATTTGAATGGGGCTATTTTTCTGAATTAGAAAACTCATTTCCAGAATCATTGCTTGAAGAATTCATCAAACGTGCAGACGTGCCGGGTATTTTAGGCAATTGCCATGCTTCGGGTACTGAAATCATCCAACGCTTAGGCGAAGAGCACATGGCCACGGGTAAACCGATTGTTTACACCAGCGCCGATAGCGTATTTCAGATCGCGTGCCACGAAGAAAGCTTCGGCCTAGAGCGTTTATATGAGCTATGCACTATTGCTCGTGAATTGGTCAACGAATACAACATTGGTCGAGTGATCGCGCGCCCGTTCGTTGGTGCCGATTCAGAGAGCTTTGAGCGCACCGGAAACCGTAAAGATTTAGCCGTACAGCCACCTTCAAAAACGGTATTAGAAAAGCTCACTGATGCCAACGGCAAAGTAATCTCTATTGGTAAAATATCGGATATTTATGCCCATACCGGCATCAGCGAAGGCCATAAAGCAACAGGTCTTGAAGCTTTATTTGATAAGACTTTAGAGCAGATCAAAGCCGCTGGAGACAACACCCTTGTTTTCACCAACTTTGTAGATTTTGATTCTAGCTACGGACATCGAAGAGATGTGGCTGGCTACGCGGCAGCTCTTGAGTATTTTGATACTCGTATCCCTGAGCTATTAGAATCCGTCGCCGATGATGATTTGGTTATCTTCACCGCGGATCATGGTTGCGACCCAACATGGCCAGGATCAGACCACACCCGTGAGCACATTCCTGTGATTGTTTACTGCAAAAACAGACAAGCCGTGAACTTAGGGTTACGTACCTCTTTTGCAGATATCGGACAAACGCTAGCAGATCACTTCGGTCTCGACGCGATGGACTATGGCACCAGTTTCTTAAATGAAATGGCGCCAATACAGTAAGTTAAAATTGCACAAAAGCGTTATCAACAAGGCGTGCAGCATAGGCATCGGAGTTTTCTTCACAAGCCAGTTGCACGTCTTCTTTAAAACCTCGATCTATTAACTCCCGCCCCGACACAGATTCAAACATTCTTGCGTCTAACTCACCGGTCACACTTAAGTACGCCATTTCAGCCACCGCAGCCTCGGGTGATCGCTGACCATCAAGCTCATTGATGATCGCTCCCGCGCCAATGAGGTCTTCCCAAGCTGGTCGCAAAGAATTGTCAGGCCATCGCTCGCCCGCTGGCACAATACCAATACGTGAGCCTAGGTGCATGGCTGCCGCCGCCGTTGCTCGAGCATTTCTAAGACTGCCACACAATACGGGGGTCTCATTGGCCATTAAACTCAATGTCGCGCCATTTGGAGAAGGCAAAACCACTTTTTGTTCGGGTTTAATCGACTGGAATGACTTAGGAGATAGACTAAGTTTTCCCTGCTTAACCGCTGTGTCGCGCTTTACCGCACAATCTGCGTTAAGCTGCGCAGCATAAGCACTGGCCTTTTCCGAATCCATTTTTGTCGGATAAACGATTGCACCTTGATTTACAGCGATGCTGATACAAGAAGAAAAAGAAAGAACATCGACAACAATGATCACATCACAAGCATCGTGTAACGATAACATTCCTTGTTCACCCCATTCACATCGAATATCGAATAGCGCTTGTTTCATGAGTCGTTTATCCTAGTCTTTTTTGTAATGGCTCCAGCATACCAGAGCCCACGTTTTATTGTGAATCGTCAATAGGAAATAAAAGCCCTTATGTCACCAAAGTCATTGAGTTTACTGTTGGTTCTTTCTGCCCTTTGGGGCGCTTCGTTCCTATTTATGCGTGTGGGTGCTCCAGAGTTTGGCCCCGTTAGCCTAATATTTATTCGCATGTCTGTCGGCGTTTTGGCTATTCTGCCCTTTTTCTTCAAAGTTTCTTTGCTAAAAACCATACTTAAAAACGCCAAAGCACTGCTATTACTGGGCTTGATTAACCATGTAATACCTTTTGTCGCCCTTTCCTACGCAGCACTTTCACTCGAATCTGGCTTTACCTCGCTCATAAATGCTACAACGCCAATTTTCACGGCTTTAGTCGCCGCGCTGTTTTTCGCCACCGCCATTAAACCTAGCCAAATTCTAGGTTTAATTGTAGCCGTTCTGGGTGTTGGCATTTTGTCGTCTGATAAAATGAGCTTTGGCAGCTTAGGCACAGGTTGGGCCATAGCGGCGGGGTTAATGGCGGCACTGTCTTATGGTTTTGCAGGAAACTACACCAAGCATGCGTTAAGCCATTTAAGTGCCATCGAAATAACGGTTGGGAGTATGCTTGCCTCCTCCCTTATATTATTAGTACCTGGCCTTTATTTCTGGCCAACGACCAACCCAAGTCCTCAAGCCTGGGCCAGTGCGTTGCTATTAGCCGTCGCTTCGACTGGCGTCGCTTTTATCATTTTCTTTAAGATCATGAAGGAAGCCGGTGCGTTCATTGCTTCAAATGTGACGCTACTCGTGCCTTTGTTTGCTGTGAGCTGGGGGATATTTCTACTCGACGAATCACTCACGTTAAGGCTCATTTTAGGCATGGTAGTAACACTTTCAGGTACGGCCTTGACCTTACAACTGTTAAAACTACACAGCCTTAATTCTCGTATTGCTAGCCTGAAAATAAAAAAGGCGCCTTAGCGCCTTTGAGGGTATAGCTTTTAAGAGCAACTACTAAGACTTCGCTTCAACACCTTTAACGTGCCAAATATTTTGCGCGTAATCTTGAATAGAACGATCTGAGTTGAACTTAGCCAAGCTGGCTGTATTTAAAATAGCGGCCTTTGCCCAAGCTTTTTTATCGCGATAAAGCGCATCAATTTTTTGGTGAGCTTCACAATAAGATTCAAAATCTGGTAACACCATAAATGGATCACTCTCGACCAAGTTACGTTTCACCTCTGCCAACAACCCAGGTTCACCAGGGGTAAAGAAGTCTCCTTCTAACCAATCCAGCACCGCTTTTAGCTCTTCGTTACTACGATAATAATCTGCAGGGTGATACCCTTTATTTTTTAGCGCGACGACATCGTCAACTTCCATTCCAAAAATAACTACATTATCGGAACCAGCTTCTTCAGCAATCTCAATATTTGCGCCGTCCATAGTACCAATGGTTATGGCACCATTTAATGCAAGCTTCATGTTTCCGGTACCTGAAGCTTCTTTACCTGCCAATGATATTTGCTCGGAAACATCGGCCGCTGGAATTAACTTTTCAGCGAGCGATACACGATAGTTCGGCAAAAATACAACTTTTATCTTGTCATTGATGCGGCGATCATTGTTAATTTTTTCGGCCACTTTATTAATCGCAAAAATAATTTCTTTCGCAATTTTGTAGCCTGGAGCCGCTTTAGCACCGAAGATAAATACTCTTGGATGCATATCGTAATTTGGATCAATTAACACTCGACGATACAACGCCATAATGTGCAATAAATTTAAATGCTGGCGTTTATATTCATGCAAACGCTTAATTTGCACATCAAAGATGGCATCGGCGCTCACATCTACACCGGTCAGCGTTTTTATTTCTTTAACAAAATCAACTTTGTTTTCATGTTTAACGGCCATAAAGCTATCTTGAAATGCTTGATCATCGGCCAAAGGCTTTAAGCCCGTTAGCTTTTCTAAATACCGTGGCCAATCGGTATCGATATGTTGCTCAATTAAAGCAGACAGCCTTGGGTTACAAGCTTTCATCCAGCGTCGAGGAGTAATACCGTTGGTGACGTTTACAAACTTATTGGGCCACAGCGCGTCGAATTCAGGAAACAAATCTTTCTTTACTAAATCGGAATGTATCTGGGCCACACCGTTTACGGTGTGAGAGCCAATAACCGACAAATTACCCATGCGAATCATTTGTTCTGCGCCTTCTTCGACAATCGAAAGCTTCCGTTTTATGTCATTGTTGCCTGGCCACATAGTCTCTACTTCTTGAGTCAAGAATCGGCTATTTATTTCCAGAATAATTTCCATATGACGCGGTAATACTTTTTCGATGAGCTTTAAAGACCACTTCTCTAATGCTTCAGGGAGTAAAGTATGGTTTGTATAGGAGAAAGTTTCGCGTGTCATTGCCCAAGCTTCATCCCAAGCAAAATTTTCTTCATCAACGAGCACACGCATCAGTTCAGGAATCGCAATGGCAGGGTGAGTGTCGTTAAGCTGCATCGCATTTAGTTTTGCGAAATTAGCCAAGTCTTCACCGTTTGCCGCTTTATAGCGTCGCATAACATCAGCAATTGATGCCGCACTGAAGAAATATTGCTGAATAAGGCGAAGCTCTTTACCTGCATCCGTTTCATCGTTGGGGTAAAGAACTTTTGATATGGTTTCGGCTTCTACAGATTCTGAGTAAGCATCGACATAACCACCAGAATTAAAGACATCCCAATCAAAAAATTTATCGGCTCTTGATTCCCATAGGCGCAAAACGTTGACATTCTGACCACCATAGCCCACTACAGGAATATCCCATGGAATGGCACGAATAGTACGACCTGGATGCCAAACTTTTGAGAGCTTGCCTTGTTCATAAACCGTTTCAACATAGCCATATAGTTTGATGACTTGAGCAGACTCTGGGCGACAAATCTCCCAAGGATTACCAAATTCACGCCATTGATCAGGCCGTTCAACTTGGCGACCTTTATGGAACTCTTGGCGAAATAGTCCATGCTCATAATGGATGCCATAACCTACGGCAGGAATGTTAAGCGTGGCCATTGAATCAATAAAACATGCCGCTAAACGGCCTAAGCCACCATTGCCCAATGCCATATCAGGCTCTTCTTCGAGGACATCGGCAATTTCAAGCCCTAGGCTCTTCAATGCTTCTTCCGCCACTGAGTATAAACCCAAGTTCTGTAGGTTATTCGACATTAGGCGACCCATAAGAAACTCGAGCGATAAATAATGTACAGCTCTAGCACCGACATTGGCATGGGTTTTACGTGTGCGGCTTACGCCTTCAAAAACAAATTCATTGATCGCTGCTGCGAGAGCCTTATTCCAAGCTTGCTTTGAGGCTTTCTCTTCATAAGTACCTAAAGTGGTACGTAAATGCTTAACGACTGACGTTTTAAACTGTTCAGCGGTCAGAGCAGGCGTTGGCGCTACAGACTTTTTACTTGGCATTGTAGGATCATCCATCTACTTGTGAATCGGTTAAAATCTCGCGATTTTTATTATGGTTTGAATTTTGATCAACGCATAATACTCAGTCATTGATAAAGTTGAAGTTTGAATATAGCAGAACCCTGCCCTTGCCTTAGCTCCACCCTATTTAGGTTGAGCCTAGTAATTAACTATTCCTCACCTGTCGTAGCCTTCACTTTAGTTTCGCGGCATGAAAACAGTGTATGAGGGTTAAATTCTCAACCATGTCGCCTGTATAAGTGAATTTTACTCAGCTATGAAAAAGTTTAAAAAAATTGCTAAATTTTTGAAATTAACCGGTAAACATCCTTGAAAAGTGAGCATTAGGCTCATAATTTAGCGTCAATACACTCTTTTGAATCATAAAGAACCTTAACTATGGATGCTCAACACGCTATAAATCAATTAAGACACTCTCTCGATGGCCGTATTATCGGGCAAGATGAGTTAATAGAGTCTTTGTTGCTCAGTCTACTTGCTGATGGACATTTGCTAGTAGAAGGCGCTCCGGGGCTGGCAAAAACCACCGCGGTTAAAGCCCTAGCTGATTCAATTCACGGCGAATTTCAACGTATTCAATTTACGCCAGACCTAATGCCAGCTGATGTTACGGGCTCTGAAGTTTATCGAGTTGAAGAGCATCTGTTTGAATTTCAGAAGGGTCCTATTTTCGCTAACCTAGTATTAGCCGATGAAATCAACCGTGCCCCAGCGAAAGTTCAATCAGCACTTTTAGAAGCCATGTCTGAAAAACAGGTTTCTGTGAACGGCACCACGCACAATCTGCCGAATCCTTTTCTTGTCATGGCAACGCAAAACCCAGTCGAAAACGAAGGCACTTATCCGCTGCCCGAAGCACAGCTTGATCGTTTCATTATGAAGGTTAACCTTGATTACCCAAGCATCGAGGATGAACAGAAAATTTTAAAACTGGCGCGTGCGGAACAAGCTCACCAACTGCCGGAACTGACCTCCTTGAATTTACAGCTGCTACTCGATGCGAGAGAAGCGTTAAATAACATTCACGTCAGTGACGCCGTTGAACACTATATACTAAGGTTGATACAGGCGACTCGACAACCAGAACTATACAACCCTGAATTAAGCGATGCCATTGATTACGGAGCATCACCGCGTGCCACAATCGCTCTTGAAAGGCTGGCAAGAGCATTAGCATGGCTAGAGCAATCCGACTTTGTCACGCCAGATCATGTACAGCGTGTCGCCGTACGCGTATTAGCTCATCGCATAGTGGTTTCGTTAAATGCGCAGGCTAAAGGCCATACTGCGCCATCAATAATACGTTCATTACTAGATTCGGTTGCCGTAATCTAATGAATGCTTCTGCTGCCATAGAACCCTTTGCAATAAAAGGCGCTGATGTCGATGTGGCTTCGTTGTTGCAACTGCAATTATTGGCTCAAGATACGGCACGCCTGTTCAATGACCGAACCCGCTCTCGAAAAGCGGGAGATCAACGATCAATGTTTCGAGGCCAAGGTCGAGAGTTTATTGAAATGAAACATTATCAAATGGGCGATGATGTTAGGCGCATAGATTGGAAGCTAACCGCACGCAAGCAACAACCCTTCGTTCGTGTAATGGAAGAAGACAGACATGCCGAACAAGCCATTTGGTTAAACTTGTCGAGCAGCAGTTTCTTTGGCACGCAACGCTGCTTAAAATCAGTAATGCTGGTGCATTGGGCAGCATTTTTAATTTGGCGCTTTTTACATCTAAAGCACCCTATTCGAATTATAATTCAAGTTGGAAATACGTCGAAAGAATTAACCGTATCGAATAAAGCGCAAGCTGCATTTGCTTGCCAAACCTTAATAGAGTGCCACGACCTGTTAGCCAGCCAATTCAAAATTTTCGACTCAGCGCCAACTTTTAATTGGCCAACTCACTGGCACAGCCGCCCGAACCTTTGGGTTCTATCAGACTTTTTACAAGATGACTTAGATGAGCTTCAAACGTCTATACCCCATGAGCGCGTCAATCGAGTTAACTTGTTGCAAGTTACTGATCAGTTTGACTTAAAATATCCGAAAGCTGGTCAGCTAGCCGTCTCTCACAACAACAAAACCTCATTTATCAATGCTAGCAATCAACAGGCGCGCTCACAGCACGAAGTACAGGCATTAGAGCTTCAAAATAAACTAAGCGAAATCGCGTTTGGGTTTAATGGTCAGTTTATTCATTCGATCAGCCAACAGTTTCAATGGCAGGATGTAAGCCAATGGTCCATTTAACGATTATGAATTCAGCAGCAACAGCACCACCAGAGCTGTTAGCTCAACTGGTTCCAAATGATCCAGTCAATACCGCACCTTGGTGGCCACTTGCGATAGGCTATTGGCTGTTACTGTTGGTACTTTGTATCGTACTAACCATTATTGCGAGAGCTTGGATTAAAAAAGCGAAGTATCGACGCTTTATAAAACACCTAAATAAAACAAAAGCCGACCCTAAAGCTCAACAACTTAGCCAAGTACATCTATTGCTTCGAAAAGTCTTGCAAGATAATTCTGCAGCCGACGCCAGTGTCAGCAATCGGGTTTTTGCTGATAAAATTAAAAGCACGTTGGGTCTCGATACAGCACCGAATTGGGTGAATGCTCACTACACGCAAGACCCCAAAGTATCGGTAGATTGGATACAGGTTAAGCAATTGATTAAGCAGTGGTCACAGGAGCAGCGTGTATGACTTTTGCATGGCCATGGCTCCTTATTTTACTGCTCGCACCGCTAGCCGCGCTCAAGGTTAACTTTCAACCAAAACGAAGCTCCGAGGCTATTGCGCACCCTTATTTAGCCAGTCTTGGGGAGGTACCCTCTCAAACCCATCAACACCTTCTCCTTAATTGGCGAAATGCAGCCGCCATCCTAGCTTGGAGTTTTTTAGTGCTGGCACTGGCAAGACCACAATGGATAGGGGAGCCTATTGCTCAGCCGCTCGTGGGGCGCAGTATTATGCTAACGGTTGATATTTCCGGCAGTATGGGAGAGCGCGATATGGTTTGGAATGGCCAACGAATTGCTCGATATCAAGCCGTTCAATCGGTTGTCGGCAATTTCGCAGCAAACAGAAAAGGCGATTTTTTAGGGCTGGTCGTTTTTGGATCATTTGCCGATATACAAGCGCCTTTAACGCCCGATGTGAAGGCTGTAGAAAACATATTAAGCGACTTACTGCCTGGGATGGCCGGTGAAAGTACAGCCATAGGGGATGGCTTGGCACTCGCGGTTCAGCGCTTACGCGAAATTGATACTGACGATAAAGTCATTGTGCTGCTAACCGACGGTGAAAATAAGGCTGGCAGCGTTTCTCCCCAAGACGCGGCCAATATTGCTAAACAAAGCGATATTCGCGTTCATACGATAGGCTTTGGACGCCAAGGGTCTGCTTTCTTTGGAGACCCAGTCGATACAAGAACACTAACCGCCATCGCTCAAACGACCCAAGGCCAATTCTTTAGAGCAACCAATAGCGCAGAACTTAAAGCAATCTTTGAAACCATTGATGCATTGGAGCCTTCTGAATCAGAGGGTATTGAACAACGCACCATTAAAGAGCTTTATTACTGGCCTATGCTATTTTCTGTCATTTTAATTTTAATACTAAGTTTAAGCACATTAAATGTACGGAGGAACCGCCCATATGACCTTCGTTAGACCTGAATGGCTATGGCTAATGGTCGTACTAGTTCCTGCAACTTGGTATTGGTTTCGGAATAATCAGCCAAAGTCGAGCTGGCACGACATCATCTCACCAGAACTTTTTACAGCCATTGCTGGAGACCAAATTAAAAGAAGCAAAAGGCATAATGGTTTTTTGCCCATTTTGTTGGCACTTTCTATAGTTGCACTTGCCGGTCCTGCCATTAAAAATGGTGATGTAAAGGTGTCGAGTTTAGGAAACTTAGTTGTCATCTTAGACAACAGTTTATCGATGGCTGGAACCGATATCACACCCGATAGGCTAACACGGGCAAAGCGAATGCTGCTAGATTGGACACAAAGCGGCCTTTTCCATCAAACTGCCGTTATATTGTATTCTGGCTCAGCACATTGGTTAACACCCTTTACCCAAGATTCTAAAACGCTAGAAGTTCAATTATCGCCTGTTACTCCATTTATGATGCCTTCACTAGGAAACAGACCCGAGCTGGCCTTTGAAGCATTAGAATCTCGCTTAGCGTCACTTCCAAACCAACCTCTCACCTTACTTTGGTTAACGGACGACATTCAAAAACATCACATAAAGAAAATTACCAATTCATTGCCTGAAACGTCTAATAAGTTTCTTACCGTTGTCGGTACGGAACAAGGCAGTGCTATACCTTTGCCCAACGACAACGGCTTTTTAACTGATGGCGATAACATGGTGATAGCGAAAGCCAATTCGAATGAAATAGCGACGCTTGGCCAAGAACTTGGGTTTCAAACTATAACTCTAGGGCAAGATCCAGCAATCGATTTACTACAAAGCAAGTACGATCAAAAGAGCGAGATCTCCAATGCACAAGAAGTGGGTTATTGGCTCATTATTCCTATCATGATTCTGTTCGCATTGATGCTGCGTGCCTTCCCTAATTTTGCTTCGGCTATGGGTGTTTTATTTTTCATCGCACTACCTTCAAACAGTGAAGCGTTTGAATACGAAAGTTTATTTTTAAATAAAGATCAACAAGCAATTAAGTATTTGCAGACTGAGCAATTCGAAAAAGCACTCGACGTGGCGAATTCCCCAGAAATAAAAGGCCAAGCGGCATTTGAAATGAACAATTACGAACAGGCCGTGGTTGAATTCGAATCAATTTCTACGGCTTCTGGCTACTTTAACTTGGGCAATAGTTTAGCCCACCTAGGAAAACTAGAAGAAGCTATTTCAGCTTATGAGAATGCTTTAACTATAGAAGACCACGCCGGTGCTCTTAAAAATAAAGAGACCATTGAAGAATTTATAGCCCAGCAGAAAGTTGAACAAGAAAACACTGAACAATCGACGAAAGACGATAAGTCTAAAGACCCATCTGAAAATCAACAGGATAGCGCAAAGTCCGGTGAAAACGCTCAGCCATCAGAAAATAGCAATCAAGTCGAACCTCCCGAATCGAGTAACGACGAAACTGAAGAAGAATCTCGCGAAGATGCAAGCGCAAGCTCAGAATCATCAAATAAACCGCCCAAAAACGCCGCTGAAGGTCTCAATTCAGAATCACCAAAAAGCGCTGAAGAGCTGAGAGCGCAACAACAAATTGATGCCATACTCAACCAATTAGAAACTACACCTGGGTATGTGACACAGCAAAAATTCAAGTATCAATATCAACAAAACCCAACCTCCGATGAAGGAACGCTTTGGTAATGGTTAGAATATTATTTTGTATTATTGCGACTTTTACACTGACTAGCGGCGTTATTGCTGACGTCACGGTTAAAGCTGATCGCTTAGAAATATATGAAGATGAAAGCTTTTTACTTACGGTCACCGTGTCGCCATCAGCAAATTTAAATCGTACCGATATTAACGCACTAGAAAGCATCTTTACGATTGTCTCACGAGGTCAATCCACTCAATCCACTTCTGTAAATGGACAACGAACTTCGGTTACCGAATACCAATTTCGTTTAGCTCCCAAAGAAAAAGGGCTATTAGGATTACCTGTATTTACAGTCAATGGCGAACAAAGCGACACATTTTTTATCAATGTCAAAGACGCAACAACTCGCTCAAACACACTTGAAGACGACGCCATTATTTATGATGTTTCAGTCAGCGATACAACCCCCTATATAGATCAAACACTCTATTTAACTATAGAAGTGGCCTATCGGGTAGCATTGAATGGTCAGTTTACTAAGCTCAGCTTTCCCAATTTTGAGACGGGTGAGCAACAAGAACAACAACGTGTCGAAACCCGAGAAGGGAAAAGCTATAACGTTTATACTTTAACTATTCCGCTCACTCCTAGGAGCGCTGGGGCGTTTAATTTACCCGAAATTGAATTTAATGGTCAGTACCAAGTATCCAGTACTCGACCCGCAAAAAGGATTTCGCTCTCAGCTAAGCCTGAAAAAATCACAGTTAAGTCTATACCCTCAAATTACCCTGCTGGAGCCTACTGGCTACCCGTTTCAAGCCTGTCCATTTCAGATAATTTAGACACCGATATTACTCTGGAAGCCGATGAACATTTAAACTGGAGCATCACACAAAATGTGACTGGAATCAGCGCTAATCTGTTGCCAGATCCACTGACGTCAATCGAACAACAGCCTGAGATTCAATTGTATCGAGATAACCCAATATTTAAAGATGCTGACAATAAATCTGGGTTTAGAAAAGACATAGCAGCCTTGTCATTTAAGAATCAAACAAATACCACCATTACACTACCTGAAGTGCGAGTACCTTGGTGGAATATCAACACCGACCAGTTAGAGTATGCGGTGCTGCCAAAACGTATTGTCACTTTAAAGTCGGCTCAACCACTCTATCCGGATTCAAATACAATTCCGGCATCCCAACCTTCTGAAATTAGTCAGAAAAAAACCTTAAACCTTTGGGTATCCGGTACATTAGCATTAATGCTGCTAACCAGTTTGATGCTAAATTTTTGGCTCTACCGAAAACTAAACCGAAAAGAGCTTACTGAATCAAGACTTGAAGCAAAGGAACCTTTTCACCCAGTAGACAACCTAAGTGAGACTTACTCAACTTTGCTCAGTATTATACGAGAACACAATGACACACTTAATAAACTAAAGCAGAATCTCTCGAGCGATTCCTTAGAGACAATTCAAAAACTAGAATCAAATTATTATGGCGAATCAGATAAGCGGCCTTGTTCACTAGCTCAAGCGAATAAAGCACTACGAGAAGTACATGAATTTTATAAACGAACTCCGCAAAATCGCCGATCGATTCTCAACGTATACCCGGAGGCATAAATACAAGAGCTTTAACCTATTAAGCCGTACTGAGATTTCGACCAAATAGTAATCCAAAAACAACGTGTGCGGCTATTAGCGCAAGAAAAACCCATTTCATAGAAGCAAATGGTTTCCAAACACACACGATGGCTGATATATGGGCCATCACCAGTGCAATCCAGCTGGCAGACCCTATAAACCCTAAAAGTGGACCATGACTTTCTTTAAAATTAGTAATACCAAAACCCCATGGCAACAGCGTCCAAGCTATTAGCCACATAAGTACCATCGTCAAAATAATATTTAATAAAATACCTGTCCAAGACATATGTAGACCTTTGTTCAAAAATACTTGCAGTTTATAACTTTTAGCTCTCTTACCCTAACCAACCGGCTTCAACAGCCTTGTCAATTTGTGCCAACATCCACTTATGAATATCTGGTGCTAAATCAGCGATAAATTCATTGTGTTTGAGTACCATGTTTTTAGTCACACCTTGCTCTTGCCAGGTTAGTCCGCGACTTTGAATATTCAGAATAAATGGTAGTAGTTTATCGAATACTTTAAGCCAACGACTCTCTTCGGTTTGCCCATCTTCATACTCTTGCCATAAAGCTTTTGCATCTGTGCCTATGCCTGGAAAGCGAGATTCAAACTCCGACATATACAGCAGCTCTTTCTCATTCTGAGCATCGGTCACAAAGTAGGCGCTTACATCGCCTGCCCCAATTTCACAAATATCATGGCACAACGCCATACGGATAATTCTATTTATATCCACCGTATTAGGCAGAAACTTAGCGAAGCCCATAATAGTGAGCGCTAAGTGCCAGCTATGCTCAGCTGAATTTTCCCTTCTAGAGCTATTCGAAATATAAGATTTTCGATAAACCGATTTTAGTTTATCTAGCTCTAATACCAGTTCTGCAATTTGTTCCACTGGTTTCTTTCCTAAGCCAATCTGCGCTGGCGTCCGATTTCAAATAAGGAAACTCCGGCGGCAACTGAAACATTTAAGCTGCTGACAGTGCCCGCCATAGGGAGATTGACTAAACCATCACACAAGTCTCGGGTTAAACGTCGCATACCTTTACCTTCAGCTCCCATTACCAAGGCAACTGGACCTGTAAGCTTAGTTTGATAGATTGATCCTGTTGCTTCGCCAGCCGTACCATAAACCCATATACCGCGTGCTTTTAGCTGCTCGATCGTGCGAGCTAGATTGGTTACTGCGAAGAATGGGACCGTGTCTGCGGCGCCGCTGGCAATATTAACTGCGGTGGGCGTTAAAGTGGCTGATTTATCTTTAGGAACGATAAGTCCATGTGCGCCCGCGGCATCACAGGTACGCAAACAGGCACCAATATTATGTGGGTCGGTAACGCCATCGAGAATAAGCAATAACGCATCTTCTTCTAGGGTATCGAGCATGGCTTCGAGATCATTTTCTTTCAGAACGGGGGCCGCTAAGGTTTGTACTAAAACGCCTTGATGCCGAGCTTCTCTAAGTTCATTTTTTTGAATAATTCGGTCAAAGTCTTCTTTGCTGGCTAACCTGAACTTTACACCCTGCTCTTTGCAGGCGTCTAATATTTTTCCGACTCGAGCGTCTTGCCGACCTTTGAGTAAAACAACCTCTTTAATTCGATCAGGATTTTGCTCTAACGCGCTGTGTGCGGCGTGTAATCCAAACACCCACATAGATTGAGACATGACAGACTCCAATTCACTGCTAAACTTATAAATGAGTACAACCATCACCGCCGGAGCTTGTCATGCTTGCACGTAAATTTCGTCGTATTTCGCTGGATGCGAATATTTTGGTCATTAATAACCAAGGTAAAGAAGCCATGTGTCGTTGCTTGGAGTTTTCGAATGATGGCATCGATTTAGAGCCGATCCAACTTAACCTGACCCACATGAATGACTTATTTCATGCAGGGCAAATTGTTGATCTGCAGATCCAAGACGTTACCGATGCTCCTGTGATCAAAGCCGCCATCATTAGAGCATCGATTAACTTTGCTAGTTTGCGTTTCATTCCGCAAATTTAGCGCTTCTTCTTACCCGCCTTTTTAACTTTTGGCTTTTTCGGCTTTTTGCTTTTTGCCGAATTCACTTTTGGTTTGTTGGTAGATGATTTTTTTCCTGCACTGGGTTTTCCAGCTTTAGCGCCAGGCTTTGATTGTTTGCTTCTGTTTTTCCGATTACTGGTATGAGCTTCGGCATCGGCAAGTTCAAAATCTATTTTACGGTCATCTAAATCTACTCGAGCAACTCTAATCTTTATTCGGTCGCCTAAAGCGTACACGGTTCGCGTGCGCTCCCCGACTAAGCGATGTGTTGCAGCTTGGTATTGATAGTAATCACTGCGTAAACTGGAAATATGAACTAAGCCATCCACAAATACATCGTCTAATTGAACAAAGAGCCCGAAGTTTGCTACAGAAGAAATGGCACCTTCAAATTCGTCACCTATGTGATCACTCATGTATTCACATTTGAGCCAAGCTATAACATCCCAAGTGGCCTCGTCTGCGCGGCGCTCAGTCATCGAGCAATGTTCGCCTAACTCAAACATATCTTTAACATCGTAAGGATAAATATGTTTGGCGGGAATATTTTTAACGCCAGAGACTCGTTGCACGAGGTCTGTTTTTCTTTCGCTTCGAATTACAGAGCGAATGGCACGGTGCACGAGTAAATCAGGATAGCGACGGATAGGAGAAGTAAAGTGGGCGTATTTTTCAAACGCCAGGCCGAAATGGCCAAGGTTATCGGGCTGGTATACAGCCTGTGCCATAGACCGCAGCATAACCGTTTGCAACAATAAGAAATCGTCTCGACTTTTTATTTGTTCCAGTAGACGCTGGTAATCTTTCGCATGAGGCTTTAAGCCACCGCCCACTTCTAACCCTTGTTCTCCCATGTATTGGCGCAAGTTTTCCAAGCGCTCAAAACTCGGCGTATCATGTACTCGATACAAACAAGGAATTTCTAGAGTTTCTAAAAAGGTCGCGGCCGATACATTCGCCGCCAACATACACTCTTCAATAAGTTTGTGCGCTTCATTTCGCTCAGTCGCAACAATGCGATCAATTTTGCGATCATCATTAAAGATAATTCGAGGCTCTTTGGTCTCAAACTCAATGCTGCCACGATCGGCACGTGCCAATTTAAACTTTTGATACAAAGCATAGATAGCATCAATATTATTTAAAACCGAGGAACCGTGCGCTTGCTCAAATTCTGTCCGTACAGCGCCCTCTTTGTCTTCAATAACCTCACTCACCTGCGTATAAGTTAAACGAGCATGCGAATGTATAACTCCTTCCATGAACTGGAAGTTTTCAACCACGCCTTGCCCATTCACAAGCATTTTGCAGACTAGTGATAGTCGATCGGTTTTGGGCATCAACGAACAAAGCCCATTAGACAAAACCTCAGGTAACATTGGAATAACACGCTCTGGGAAATAAACCGATGTACCTCGACTGCGTGCTTCATGGTCTAGAGGTGTATGAACGCCGACATAGTGGGAGACATCGGCAATAGCAACATAAAGGTAGGCTTTTCCTTTGCCGGCATCTTCGGCATAGACGGCATCATCAAAATCTCGAGCGTCTTCGCCATCAATAGTGACAAAGGCTTTTTGTCGTAAGTCTACTCGTCCTGCTTTGTCCTTTTCTTCTACTTGATACGTAAAATCTACTATTTGCTCTTCGACTTCATATGACCATTCGTGTGGAATGTCATAGGTTTGCATAGCGATATCTATTTCCATGCCTGGCGCCATATGCTCGCCCAACACTTTTGATACTCGCCCTATCGGTTGCTTACGAAACTGAGGCTGTTCAATTATGTCAACAACGACAATATCACCGTCGTTGGCTTCTATAGAATCTTTTTGAGGAATGAGAATATCTTGAGAAATTCGCCGATTCTCTGGACGAACTACGCCAAAACCGCCTTCCCAGTGAAAACGCCCTACAAGCTCTTGAGTGTTCCGCTCTAGCACTTCTGTAATTGTGCCTTCGGTACGACCGCGATGGTCTTTTCGGCCTTTTCGAGCTAATACGATATCGCCGTCAAAGCAGCAACGCATTTGCCGATGATTCAAGACAAGGTCATCACCGCCAGAATCGGGCTTCAAAAAACCAAACCCATCGGCATGGCCAATCACTTTGCCACGCACTAAATCCATTTTATCAATGAGCCCAAACGCACCACGACGTGAACATAATAATTGCCCATCGCGAACCATCGCTATTAAACGGCGGCGAAGCGCTTCTATATCATCGTCTGTTGTAAGCTTTAGTTCTTCACATAATTCGGCATGTGAGGCTGGACCATTACGTTTTTCAAGGTGCGTGGTTATGAACTCACGACTAGGAATGGGATTTTGATACTTCTCTGCTTCCCTTTTTAGATGAGGGTCAGCACTAGGTTGTGGTTTTTTCACGGGATCCTTCGTTTGTTATTATCATTATGCCACTGAGTATAGCGGGTGATTCATAATAACTGTAGTTTTCTGATAGGGAATTTGCCCCAGTAAGATATTACTGGGGCGATCACTCATTACATTTCGAAGGAGTGCTTTAGGACAATGGTTTCAACGCGATCTGGACCGGTTGAAACGATATCGATGCGAGCACCGATTGCTTTTTCAATGTACTCGATATAAGCACGCGCGTTTTCAGGTAGATCTGCCAGAGATTTAGCACCAAACGTCGTGTCTTTCCAGCCAGGCAACTCTTCGTAAACAGGCTTCACGCTTTCGAAAGCTTCCGCGGATTCAGGCCATTCAACCTTGTTCCCTTCTGCATCTTCGTAGCCAACACAAACCTTAACTACGTCTAAGCCATCTAAAACGTCCAGTTTGGTTAAACAGATTGCATTGATAGAGTTGATACGGATGCTGTGCTTAACTAGTACGGCATCAAACCAACCACATCGACGTGCTCGACCGGTTGTTGTGCCAACTTCGCCACCCTTTTCGGCTAAATAGGCGCCAGTGTCATCGAACAATTCTGTAGGGAATGGCCCCGCACCCACACGAGTCGTGTACGCCTTGGTAATACCCATAATTTGATCTAAGTACAACGGGCCCACACCAGAACCTGTCGCTACGCCACCAGCGGTGGTGTTAGAAGAGGTTACAAATGGGTAGGTACCGTGATCGATATCTAGTAGAGAGCCTTGTGCGCCCTCAAACATAATATTGCCAGATGCTTCACGAATAGCGTGAACTTCGGCCACCGAATTCACGGTTATGTCTTTAATGGATTCTGCTTCGGCGATCACTTCGGCTATGCATGCGTCAACGTCTACCGTAGGCGCATTGTAGTAGTTTTCAAGAATGAAATTGTGGTATTCCAGAACTTCGGTGACTTTTTCTTTAAAGCCAGGAGAGAAAACATCGCCTAAACGAACGCCACGTCGGCTTACTTTATCTTCGTACGCAGGACCAATACCTCGACCGGTTGTGCCGATTTTATTTTCGCCACGCTTGGCTTCACGAGCTTGGTCTAGCGCAACGTGAATTGGTAAAATAAGCGGGCAACCGTTAGAGACACGAAGACGTTCACGAACTGGAACACCTTTCTCTTCTAACATGGCCATTTCTTTAAGCAATGCGGTAATTGACAGTACGACTCCATTACCGATAATGCACTTTACGCCATCTCGCAAGACACCCGAAGGTATCAGATGTAAGGCTGTTTTAACCCCATCAATTACAAGTGTGTGACCGGCATTGTGGCCACCTTGAAAGCGCACTACGGCATCGGCGTTTTCCGTTAGTAGATCAACAATCTTGCCTTTACCTTCATCACCCCATTGGGTGCCCAATACAACGACGTTTTTACCCATCTTAGTTATGCCTGTTTTGAGAAATCAATTGAACTGTCCATTGGCCATCAACTTCAACCAATGCCCGATCACAACCAAGCTCTTCTACTTGAGCTTGCTCTGGTAATTGTTGAATCACTCGCTCCCCTTGCGATCGCAGTTGTGCGATTGATTGGAAGAGGTCTGCGCTCGATCCAACAGGGGCAAGAATGGCTTTTTTCTCTGACCAATCCGACCCAGTGAGCTGTGCTAATACTTTTAAATCGCTAGAAAAACCAGTTGCTGGGCGTGAGCGCCCAAACACGCTACCGGTGGCATCGTACCGCCCGCCACGCGCAATGGCTTGACCGAAACCTGGTACAAAAGCGGAAAACACCAAGCCCGTATGATAATTATAGTCTCTCAATTCGGCTAAATCAGAATGGACGTTCACACTTGGGAACCGTTCATTGAGCGCATCGGCTACGGTGATCAGCGAATTGAAGGCTTCGTCTAGCGCGGCTGGCGCTTGCTCGAATAATGTTTTCCAATGTGCTAACTGAGAAACATTTCCGGCCATTTTAGGTAGCTGCGCAAACCAATTGCGTTGATGCTCAGGTAACGCAGACGCACTTAACCATTGGTTCAACTCAGGCAACGCACGAGTGCGCAACAGTGAAAACAGCTCGCCTTTCTCATCGAGGGTTAATTGCGTTTCTTCCACCAAGGCTTGGTAGATGCCTACATGCCCTAGATCAAGAGTAATCTCTTTCAGCCCTGCTTTATCGAGCGAGGTAAGCATCAACGATGCTATTTCAATTTCGCTGTCTAAACCGGCGTAACCATACAGCTCGGCACCAATTTGCATTGGACTGCGGCTAGACAGTAAATGAATGGGTTTGGTGTGCAAAACTTCACCGCAATAACAGTAGCGGGCCACACCTTCTTTTGGCATTGAATGGGCATCCATACGCGCAACTTGCTGCGTTCTGTCGGTGCTTATCCCCATTAATCGGCCACTTAACTGATCAGTAATCTTAAACGTCAGCAAATCGAGGTCGTGTCCGACACCGGTTAAGAGTGATTCTAGATATTCAGCTAATGGAGGTTGTAGGAGGTCATAGCCCCAAACTCTATATTCATCGAGTAGGGTTCTTCGTAAAGCCTCTATTCTGGCGGCTTCGGGGGGCAAAATCTCTTCTATACCGTCTGGTAGTAACCAGCGTTCGGCGATGGTCATGCTTAGCAATGTCCCATTGTTAATAAAATTAAGGCACAAAAAAACCGGGCGACTAACCCGGTTGCAAGATTATACACGTGGTTGCTTACGAAACCAGCGAATTTTACTTAGTTTCCGTTTTGATTATTCAAGTAACGGAAGAAGTCGCTTTCTGGCTCTAAGACTAAGATGTCTTGACCACCGTTAAAGGAATTACGGTAAGCTCTTAGGCTTCGATAAAACGCATAAAACTCTTCATCTTGATTGTACGCTTCAGCATATATCGCTGCAGCCTCTGCATCACCAGAGCCTTTAATTTGCTCAGACTCACGGAAAGCATTCGCTAACTCAATGGTACGAGTTTGGTCCGCATTGGCCTGAATAATTTCAGCCTGACGCTGACCTTCAGAACGGAACTTTCGTGCTTCTTGCTCACGATCAGAACGCATTCGACGGAATACATCAGCCGATACTTCTTGAGGTAAATCAATCGCCTTAACTCGAATATCGATTACTTCGATACCCAATTCAGTTTTGGCCACATCGTTCACCTTTTTAAGTACGTTTGCCATTAAGATATCGCGCTGACCATAGTCAGAATCAATATTGTTCGCATCTGGCAATTCTTCATCGTTTCTTAAGCCTGTTACAACTTCACGTAGCGACTTATCACCAAAAGCATCACGCAGTGCTGCATTTACACGAGAACCCAATACTTGGTTTGCTCGGAAATAGTCACCGCCACTGTTCGCAGTATAAAACATAGAAGTGTCGTTAATGCGCCATTGCACATAAGAATCAACTTCTAAGCTTTTCTGCTCACTGGTAATGAATCGCTCAGATTGAGAATCTAACGTAATCAATCGAATATCAAAGCGCTTAATTTCATCAATTAATGGCATTTTGAAATGTAGACCAGGTTGGATTCCTGACTCCACCACTTCGCTGAATCGTAATCGAATCGCACTTTCACGCTCATCGACGATATATAAACTGCTTAAGCCAGCTAAAATAACCAAGGCTAAAACAATGATTGCTAATGAACTTTTACCATTCATGTTCTGTCTCCTTATTGGTTATTTCGGCGATTAATTTCGCGCAAAATTTGATCCGTTAAATTACTTACATCAGACTGGCTCATGTTGTTCAAACTGCTCGATGTGCCACCTGTTAAGCTGCTTGCAGCAGAGCCAGTTTGACCTTTCAACAGTTGATCCAACGGCAAATACATCATGTTATTCCCACCTTCTACATCAACTAGCACTTTGCTGCTGGTTGAATAAATACTTTCAATGGTGTCTAAGTACAGGCGCTGACGAGTAATTTCAGGTGCTTTACTGTATTCGGTATACAGTGCCGAGAAACGGTTAGCTTCACCCTTTGCACGAGCAACGACTTCTTGACGATAGGCTTCTGCTTCAGCGATTTGACGAGCCGCCTGACCTTGTGCAACTGGGATAATGCCGTTGGCATAGGCTTGTGCTTCGTTAACTAAACGCTGCTGATCTTCTCGTGCTTTGATGACGTCATCGAACGCATCTTGAACCGCACTTGGAGGCGATGCATCGGTAATTTTAAGCTGCGCTAATGTAATACCGACATCATAGCCATCTAAGTAATTCTGTAGACGCTCTTTAACAAGTGCCTGAACTTGGTCACGACCCGTTGTCAAAATCTGCTCTAAACGAGCAGAACCCACAACGTGACGCAGGGCAGATTCTGCTGCGTGTGCCATGGTTGATTCAGGATCACGTACGTTCAATGCAAATTTCTTTGCATCTGCGGCTAAGTATTCCACTGTCATAGAAACGGTTACGATGTTTTCATCGGCCGTTAACATTGAGTTTTGCAAACTGTGCTCACGAATTTGAGTCACGTTTACTTTGCCAGCTATTTGATCCACATAAGGAATCTTAAATTGAAGACCTGGCGTTTCTACTCGCGAAAACTCACCCAAACGCAATACTACCGCACGCTCAGATTCATCTACGGTATAAACCGAGTTGAAACCCGTAAAAACCAACAAAGCAATCACAACCACAGCGATCAACGGGCCAACACCACCGCCATTGCTGCTATCGTTTCCGCTACCATTACCCTTATTGTTGCCACCACCAAACCAACTGTTTAGCTTTTTATTTAAGTCTTTGATGATATCGTCTAGTTCAGGCGGCCCATCGTTTTTTTTGTTCCGATCGCGGTTGCCCCAAGGGTCCTGATCGTTATTGCCACCTGGTGGTTCGTTCCACGCCATGGTTAACTCCATTAGTTAATAGTAAGTTTTATAGTATACGTCTGCCCTTATGACTTAGATGACTCATCTAAGCCACCCTATTAACAGGCACACTTATTTTTCAAAAAATTCTTTTTCTCTCGCAACACCAAAACGCTCTTCCGATAAGTTATTACGTTTTAGCAATTGCTTGAAGTCTTTCTTTTGCATGCGGATATCTATCACCGCATTACCCTGTTCATCATAGTTCTCAGCCAGAACAGCATTGTAATCATGTAATGCCGCTCGTAAGGCAAGTTCGTGTGGCTCAAGGGTAATGGTTTGCGCAATAACATCATCCCCCAACAGCTCGCCAATGGCCGCTAATACTAACGAAGTGCCTTGTCCTGTTTTCGCTGAGCACCACACTCGAACAGGCTTACCTTCATCATTACGTTCAACGGCCGGTTCAAAGTTGTCCAACATATCAATCTTATTGAAGACTTCCAAGCGTGGCACATCAGAAGAGCCAATTTCGCCCAATACGTGCTCAACTTGCTCCATATTCGCCAGACGATCTTCATCGGCACAATCTACCACGTGCAGCAAAAGGTCGGCTTCAGCGGTTTCTTGCAAGGTCGATTTAAAGGCTTCTACTAGTTTATGGGGTAGGTGTCGGATAAATCCAACCGTATCGGCTAAAACAATTTCACCCATATCAGGAATGTCCAATCGCCTCAAAGTTGGATCAAGCGTTGCAAACAGCTGATTTGCGGCGTAGACCTCGGCATCTGTCAATTGATTGAAAAGAGTCGATTTACCCGCATTGGTATACCCCACCAATGAAACCGTGGAGATATCAGAGCGTGATCTAGCACGTCGGCTTTGATTACGTTGCCGCTGCACTTTTTCTAATTTTTTATTGATGGTCGAGATTCGGACACTCAATAAGCGCCTATCGGCTTCAAGCTGAGTTTCGCCGGTTCCTCGCAAACCAATCCCGCCTTTTTGGCGGTCTAAGTGCGTCCAACCTCGCACTAACCGAGTGCTTTGATGTTGAATTTGGGCCAACTCAACCTGGAGCTTACCTTCGTGGGTTCGAGCTCGCTGAGCAAATATATCAAGAATCAACCCTGTGCGATCTACAACGCGCGCTTCAATGACTTCTTCAATATTTCGCTCTTGTGAAGGCGATAATGCATGGTTAAATAAAACCACATCAGCCTCTAAGGCAATCACGGCTTCACGAATTTCTTCAAGTTTACCGGTACCAACGAAATATTTAGGGTCAGGGGTCGTGCGAACCGCACGGATATAGGTGGCAGGCTCAACTCCGGCCGATACAACTAATTCTTCAAATTCCACTGGATCTTCTCGATGTTCTGACTCGGGAAAATCCACGTGGACTAACACGGCACGATTGCCGCCTTCTACGCGTTCAAAAAACAATCACAAACTCCGATGCCCGGTCATGCCGGGCTAAGAGGGAAATAAGCACAGTCGACTTTATTCGACGGTAGCTTCTTCACCATCTACTGATACTTTGACATTACGCGCAGGCACGACGGTTGAAATCGCATGTTTGTATACCATCTGACTGACAGTATTGCGCAATAGAATCACAAATTGATCAAAACTTTCGATTTGACCTTGCAGCTTAATCCCATTAACCAAAAAGATAGAAACGGGAATTCGCTCTTTGCGAAGTGCATTTAAAAAAGGGTCTTGTAAAGACTGCCCTTTAGACATGGTGTGCTCCTTTTAATTGGAAGGATGTAATTATCGGCTACATCTAAATCATAATGATGCATTTGAATGCTCCAGCCCGTTCATTGGTGAATATTCATCACATCGAACAAGTAAAAGTCTGGATTAGCCGCACTCTAAAACTATATTAGGTGAATTCTAGTTGATTTTTACGTAAGGGTGGTAGTTATATACAGTTTATTTAATGATTTTTAGGAAAGATGGTGACTAATGGCGGTTTAGACGTTCAAAAACCACACATATGCCCGATCTCTCGCCCTCTAACTTGATGAAATATGCGCTAGAATTTCTTGGCAATATTGTTGCGAAGGTGCCTGAGTCGTATCAAAAACCGTCACATCTGGCCAACCACGAAGCCAAGTTAACTGGCGCTTAGCCAATTGGCGAGTCGCAATGATGCCTCGTTCAATCATCTCATCAAAACTTAATTCGCCTTCAAAATATTGCCACATTTGGCGGTATCCCACACACCGCATAGACGGCAAATCTAGATGCAAATCTCCTCGTTCATACAACACACGTACTTCCTGCTCGAACCCTAGATCGATCATTTGATGAAACCGGCGCGCAATACGCTCATGCAATACTTTTCGGTCTTCAGGCATCACGGCATACTGATGCAATTGATATGGAAAATCTGCTATGGCGGCCTCCGCTAAAGACCCTTTGCCATCGTGAACGCCTTTATCCCAAAAGCTAGAAATAGGCTTACCAGTAATTCGAAACACTTCTAGCGCTCTTTGTACACGCTGGGGGTTTTGCTGGTCAATTTTTTCGTATGCGGCTAGGTCACACTCTTTTAGTTCATTGAGTAAAGGGTCTAACCCATGTTGCTCAAACGTTTGTTGAAGCTGAACCCGAATCGCGGCATCTCCGGGCGGTAAATCAGCCATTGGCTCTACTAAAGTTTTAAAATAAAGCATCGTGCCGCCGGTAAGTAGCGGTATTTTGCCGCGCTCTGCAATTTGCGCCATCACCGCCAAGGCATCTTTGCGAAATTCAACAGCGGAGTAGCTTTCAGCCGGGTCTTTAATATCAATAAGGTGATGCGGTGCGCGCGCTAAAATTTGTGCATCGGGCTTAGCTGCGCCAATGTCCATCCCTTTAAATACTTGCGCCGAATCCACCGAAATAATTTCGCAAGCACCTTGCTCTACCAAGGAGATAGCTAGGTCAGTTTTACCGGCTGCGGTAGGTCCCATTAAGAAAATAGCGTTAGGCTTACTCATTTTAACGCCCTCTCATAAAGAGTTTGTCCAGCTCACTCATTGTGAGCTGCGTCCAGGTCGGTCGGCCATGATTGCATTGGCCGCTGCGTTCGGTTCTTTCCATATCTCGCAACAAGCCGTTCATTTCCGGAGTCGTTAACTTACGATTCGCCCTAACAGAGCCGTGGCAAGCCATACTTGATAATATTTCATTTCGATGAGCGACTACGCCATCGGATGTTTCATGCGCCATAAAATCGGCTAAAAGACTCCGAACCAAAGGGTCTACATCGGCCTGCTCTAAAAACACAGGCACTTGCCGAACCATAATTGTTTCTGGTGATAAGCGCGCAACATCGATTCCAAATTGACGCAGCAGCTCACTGAACTCTTCGGCGGCATCGGCTTCGCGCTCACTCACCTGCACCTTTACGGGAACCAACATGGGTTGCGTTTGCACGCCTTGCTCATCGTATTGGCGCTTTAAACGTTCGTAGGTGATTCGTTCATGGGCGGCATGCATGTCGACCACAATTAACCCTTGCTCACTTTGAGACAAAATAAACACGCCATGCAATTGGGCCATGGCAAACCCTAAGGGTGGAATATCTTTATTTTCCGTTTCGGGTAATGTCACACGAGGCACCGAACCAAATTCATTGAGCGATGAGGGTTGCTGCTGCTCGCTACTGCTCACTGAATTCTGCTGTTGCAAGGTTTGATAAAACGCAACCTGATCACTCACCGGAACATTGGCATTAGCCTCTGAAGGCGCACGATAACTGGTCGCTGGAGAGGACATCATCAAACTGTGCTGACCACCAAACTCTCCGGCTTGCGGGCCACTAATGGTTAGCGCAGGTTCGGTTGCATTGTGTGATTCTTGAATCGGGTTTAATTCGCCGCCGGGTCGAACTTGCGCCAAGGCATGATGCAATTGAGAAAATAAAAAATCGTGCACAAGACGCTGATCTCTAAATCGTACTTCGTGCTTCGTCGGGTGCACGTTAACATCGACTCCGGAAGAATCGAGTTCTAAATAGAGAACAAAACAAGGTTGGCGACCATGATAAAGCACATCTCGGTAAGCTTGCTTTACGGCATGCGCGATCACTTTATCGCGAACAACTCGCCCATTTACGAAAAAATACTGCATATCGGCCATTGACCGAGAAAATGTCGGTAAACCGACCCAACCCTGCATTTTTAAGCCGGCTCTCTCAACATCAATGATCAGTGAGTTTTGCATAAACTCAGGTTTTAACAGTTGTGCAATACGGCGTTGCTGCTCTGCCGTTGAATGCGCGGGGCGCAACGAATGTATGGTTTTGTTATTGTGACGCAAAGAAAAGGCCACATCGAATCGTGACAGCGCCTGTCTTTTTATCACTTCTTCTAGATGATTGAATTCAGTTTTTTCTGTCCGTAAAAACTTTCGCCGTGCGGGGGTATTAAAAAATAAATCACGAACTTCTACTGTCGTGCCATCGGTATGTGCGGCAGGGCTGACCTCACTTTCCATGTCACGGCCTTGACTCTGCACTTGCCAAGCGTTTTCTTGATCGGCGGGCTTACTGGTCAAAGTTAATCTGGAGACCGATGCTACTGAGGCCAACGCCTCACCACGAAACCCTAGAGAACCTAATGCTTCTAATTCATCTAAAGAATAAACTTTAGACGTTGCATGGCGAGATAAAGACAACGGCAAATCGTCTTTACGAATGCCCGAACCATTATCGCGCACTCGGATGAGTTTAATACCACCCTGCTCTATTTCGACATCAATTCGAGTAGCACCTGCATCTAAACAGTTCTCAATTAATTCCTTAACGACAGAGGCTGGACGTTCAACAACCTCACCTGCAGCAATCTGGTTGGCCAGGCGAGGAGATAATATTTGAATTGCGCGCTGAGACATGAATACCCTGTTAGCTTTGGGGCAAGATAAGCACTTGCCCGATTTTAATCGTTGATCCACTGATGTTATTGATCGACTTTAATGCCTGCAATGACACGCCATTTTTAACCGCAATACCCGACAGGGTGTCACCTTTTGCCACGACATATTTTTTAACGCTTTGGCTTTGCTGTTTTTTCCAAGCGACCCAGCTGCCTTCCGGAGGCTGTGATTCAAAGTACCGTACAATGCCATTGGTGATGGCGGTCGCCATTTTTTTACGATAAGCAGGAGAGCCTAAATTGGCTTCTTCAATGGGGTTGCTGATATAGCCAGTTTCAACCAATATGGAAGGCACATCAGGCGCACGTAATACAACAAAATTAGCCTGGCCTGGCACGCGTCTGTTGCCATGAAGTTTAGTGAAGCGCCCAATTTCTTCTAATACCAATGCCCCCACGTTTAAGCTGCTTTGCATGGTCGCTGTCATCGATAAGTCGACCAATACTTGTTTGAGCACATCATCCTTATCTTCGAGGCTAACGCCATTTAAGCCGCCAATCACATCCGCCGCGTTTTCTTGGTCGGCTAAATATTGCGCCATGGATGAAGTCGCGCCACCATTAGACAATGCATAAACGGAAGCACCACGAGCTGAAGCACTGCTAAACGCATCGGCATGAATTGAAACAAATATATCGGCATTTTTTTCACGTGCGAAATTCCGTCGATTTTTTAAAGCGACGATATAATCTCCATTTCGCACCAATAACGGCTTATAACCTTGGCGTGCTTCTAGTTGCTGATACACCTGTTTAGCGATGGCAAGCACTACGTGCTTTTCTAATGTTTTATTAGGTCCAACCGCACCGGGATCTTCACCACCATGCCCTGCATCGATTACGACCAAAATGTCGCGCCGCTGATTACTAACCTGATCGACCGATAAATTTACCGTAGGCGTAGGCACCACTTTTTCACCGGTATTAGAAAGTACGGGCCTCTCTAAATCGACAACTAAGCGATGCCCATATTGTTCATTTGGGGGCAGGTTAAAGCTCCGCGGAGACATTGACTCAGTCATATCTAGGACAATTCTTAAATCATTGTTATTGCGCTTTGCGGATCGTATAAGCCGAACCCCCGTATCGGCTAAATCAAGATGGTCTAATGAACCCTTCAAGGAGGTGTTTTTTACATCTAGAACCACACGATCTGGGTTTTTGAGTACCAAAATGGAGTGCTCTACCGGACCAGATAAATCGAGCACCAATCGAGTGACGTCTGGAGATGGCCAAATACGCGCGCCTTCCATTGTGGTTGCTTGTGCAAATACACTACACAAACTCAGCAAACACGCACAGATAACACCTCTAAACATTAAGCCTCCCAGGCGTTACGAATAGTTTCAATTTGAGCTTCACCACGATCAGAATGCCCTTGCAATTCAATTTGTCTAGCGTCTGAAGCATCGGTAAACTGCACCACGATATCTGGGCAAGGCAACATGCCAGTCCCTTTCTCTGGCCATTCTACTAACCAAATAGCGTTTGTCGCATCGTAATCTCGAATCCCCATAAACTCTAGTTCTTCTGGGTCTGCTAAACGGTACAAATCGAAGTGATAGGCGATTAAATTGTCGAGTTCATACGGCTCTACAAGCGTATAGGTTGGACTTTTAACCGACTCCGACCAACCCAGCCCTTGAATAACACTGCGGCTTAAAGTGGTCTTTCCCATCCCTAAGGTACCATTCAGGTAGAGAATACTGCCCGTACGGCACGCCTCTCCTATTGATTTACCAAAAGCTGGCATGTCCATTTCTGTAATCGTTGCTTTCACTCTAAACTCTTTTTAACAGTCAAACGCACAACAGTGTATCATTAGAGATTCAAAATTTGATGAATCCACCGTAAATTTACCGATGTCAGACTCACAAAACACAGACCTTATTTCAACAGACAGTGACTTAACCCTGCCTGAACAAATTCGATCACTGTCAGAAAGCTTCGGTTTTGCAGATATCCGCTTCAGTCCTGTTTCTGCATCCCAACATTTGGAGCAATACCAAAATTGGGTAGCGGCAGGCTACAATGGCACCATGCAGTGGATGGAGCGCAATATAGATAAACGCTTTGATGCCAGCGAGCTACACCCCGGCACAAAAACGGTGATAACCGTGCGTATGGATTACCACCCCAACTGTGAAAATGACTTCGATGTTCTTAAGGATGATCGCAAAGCCTATATTGCGCGATATGCTCTCGGGCGCGATTACCACAAAGTTATGCGCAAGCGTCTCACTTCTTTTGGCAAAGCGATAGAAGCTTTAGCTGGGCATCATGGTTATCGTGCTTTCGTAGACAGCGCCCCCATTATGGAGCGCCAATTAGCCGAACAATCGGGTTTGGGGTGGATTGGTAAAAACAGTTTGCTGCTGGTTCCTGGCGTTGGAAGCTGGTTCTTCTTAGGTGAACTGATGACCGATCTAGACTTGCCCAAAGACCCACCGCTGCCCAAAAGCCACTGCGGCAGTTGCAATCAGTGTATAGTAGACTGCCCGACCGATGCTTTTGTCGCAGACGGCGTGTTAGATGCTCGTAAATGTATCAGCTACTTAACCATTGAATACTCAGGCTCAATACCGACCGATTTAAGAAGTAAAATGGGTAACCGCATTTATGGGTGTGATGATTGCCAATTGGTATGCCCGCACAATAACAAGGCTCCAAAGACTGAAGAGTCTGATTATAATGTTCGTCACAATTTAGACAATTTAGATTTATTAGTGGCCTTTTCATGGGATGAGGAAACGTTTCTATCAAACACTGAAGGCAGTGCGATTCGCCGTATCGGGTTTGAGCAGTGGCAAAGAAACATCGCAATCGCCATTGGCAACGGTAAACCTTACCCTGAAGCCGTGCAAATTCTGCTCAGCCAAAAAGGAAACGTATCAGACTTAGTTGACGAACACATTGACTGGGCTGTAACCCAATTGCAAAACCGCTAACGACTGTATATATCTTGGCGCTCTTCTACTTGGGTTAAGTATACCCGCACATCAAATTCCAATTGATGATAATTAGGCAGCATGTACTCACATAAACTGTAAAAAGCTTTGTTATGCTCCTTTTCTTTGATATGCGCTAATTCATGCACACTAATCATGGCTAAAAACGGTTCAGGAACCCGTTTAAAAAGCGTACTGATTCTAATTTCATTTTTGGCTTTTAACTTTTGCCCTTGAACTCTCGAAACAAAGCTATGAGTTCCGAGCGCATTTTTAATCACGTGCAACTTTGGGTCATAAACAACTTTACTAATTGGATTGGATTTTTTTAAGTATCGGTTCTTCAGTTCAAATACATATTGGCGAAGCGCTTTATCGGTTGAGTACTCGTGGACTTCCGGATATTTTTCCAGCAAATAATCCCCAAGTTTATCTCGCGATAAAAGCTCGCTAATGCGAGCTTTTAATGGTTCAGAATAATGTGCCAAATATTTCAACTGTCTAACCTATGGTTCAATTCATCTAACTCCTGCTGCCACTGCTGTTGCAACTTAGGTTTTTGGAATTTAGCCTTGCGCTGCTTATCTTCCTCTAAAAGTGACTCGAGTTCGAGAATGCGCTCTAATAACATTTCATCATCGGAAAGGGCTGGTTTTTCAACGTTGAGCGGCTCGCTGTGTTTCTCCAATTTAGAACTCGAGGCATGTTCCATTACATCTAAACTTGCAAAATAATCTTCAGGGTTATGCGTTTCAATAAGTTGCCCATTGCGAATCCACCAGAATCGCGTAGCCACCGTTTCAATGAACCGTTGATCATGGCTGGTGAATAGCAACGTCATCGACTGTTCCACTAAGTTAGCTTCAAGCTCTTCTTTTCCTTGTAAGTCAATGTGGTTGGTAGGCTCATCCATAATGAGCACATTCGGTTGATCCAACTGAAAGGTAAGCAATAATAATCTGGCTCGCTCTCCCCCGCTAAGCACATTAACGGCACGATTGTGGTCTTGATAAGGAAAGCCCCATTGAATTAAGGTCTGCTTAATATCTTCTTCACTGGCCTGCGACTGTTCACGACACCAATCCATAATCCCAATAGTTTGATTAAATTGTTCGAGCTCTTGATCGAAATAACCAATGCGTACATTAGGATTAAAACGAGTACAGCTTTGTTCTCCAACAGGTAATCGAAACACGTTCATGAGATGCTCAATACAACTTGATTTACCGGCGCCATTTACGCCTAATAAAGCGATTCGATCTCCCGGTCTCATGACCAGCTCCTCAACGTGAAACAGCGGATCACCAATCGGGTTACAAATGTCTTGGTTCTCTAGAATTAACACCTGCTTACTGCGTAACAATTCCGCATCGACTTGCAGAGATAATCCTGAGCCCGCCGAAACAAAGGTGTAATCTTGCTCTAGTTTTTCAGCTCGACGCTCAATGGTTTTGGCTTTCCGAGCCAAGTCTTCATTGTCATAGTCTTTGCCCCATTGCGCTAATCGCTTCGCACTCTTTTTTAATTTAGTGACTTCACGCTCTTCGGCTATGCGTTGCTTTTGTGCATCTTCATCCTGTTTTTGTAGGGCTAGTTTTGCTTCACTGTAGGGCAATTTAAACTGATACAGCCGTTCATCTCGTAACCAAAAAGTCTTTGTCGTAACGCTATCTAGCAGATCACGATCGTGTGAGATCATTAAAAAACTGGGAGCATCACTTGAAGATAAATAGCCTTTTAAGTAATGCATGGCACTAGAGTCCATATGGTTTCCGGGTTCATCGAGCAACAATACTTCTGGATCTTTTATAATGGCACGGGCAAATAAGATTAAGTTTTTTTGTCCGCCACTGAGCTGGTCTATTGTGTTTTGCCATAAGCTTTCATCAAACCCAAGCCTGAGTAAAAGAGCTTCCACTACATATTGCGAAGTGGCTCTTTCTTCATTAGGTAGCGCATCACATACGCAAGCTAAGACAGACAAGGAACTGATTTCGTCTGGTAAAAACTGCTCAACAACACCGACTGTTAGACCACGCTGGCGCAATATTCGGCCATCATCCACACTGTGCCGATCTAACAATAAATTCAACAGCGTCGACTTTCCACAGCCATTATGACCAACCACGCCAATGCGATCACCCGAATCGATGTGGCATGACAAATCATTAAACAGACGTTTAGTGCCCGCTTGATACGAAATACTTAAAACTGAAATAAGAGACATATAAAACCTATACTGACAAATTACGACAGCACAGATGCGGTTTCATGAACCCGATTGTAAGGTGCAGCACATCTGTGCGTTTATAAAATAAACGACGACAATGCTGCAGAACGGTCTCCGAAGAAAAATGCGTAATCTAATACGCATGTGTTTGCAATTGCTTGCATGGAGCCTCCTTTTTATTTTGACAGCCCACTAAGGCTTTGTTGATAGGAATTGGACCAGTTTAAGTCGTTTCCTAGTAAACAACAATGCCTTGTAGGGGTTAAGTTACTCGCTACGAAACCCGCTTGATTAATAATATCTTTTGCTGAGCCAAATGGCGGAGCGTAGCAGAGCTCAACACCTCAAATTTAATACGAATGTCTATATTAAATCGTGCCTTCATAAATACTGGTGTTTGTACCAACAGCGCTGTTCTTTCTTCGATTTCACCACCAATATGATAAGGTAAACCGCAGTTAGCGAATGAAATAAAGCTGTCTCTTTCAAAATAATTTATTTGGGCATCTTCACTTAAACGACGAGCACGTACCGCTGCAGAATCACCACCTGCAACCCCACCAACTTTTAAAATTTTATGAGTCATAACATTGTATCCAAAATACTCAATATTAGAATAGCCTTATATTTAGGATCTCTTATATTGAATCACGTCAATAAACCCATTTTAAATGCCAACTTTCGATCAAAATGGTACATTGCGACCTTTCTCACAGGCTTTGTACAGGTGTTAATGTTAGTTCTTAAGTTTATTCGGATATTGTTACTGGTGTTCGTACTGTTGTTTGGTGTCTTTCTTATTATTATCGCGACCACCATAGATACTTTAGTGAGCAAGAAATGGGCTCAACTTTGGGTGTCTAAACTGTGGTTCCGCTCATTGTTAGCGGTAATGAATGTACATGTAACCCGTATTGGCGAGGTTCAAGCAGGCGGAACCTTAGTGGCCAGCAATCATATAAGCTGGTTAGACATTCCCGTTTTGGGGAGCGTGTTGCCTTGTTATTTTTTATCGAAAGCCGAGGTGAAAAACATTCCCATTGTTGGATGGCTTGCACACCGTGGCGGAACCCTCTTTATTAAGCGCGGCAGCGGACAAATTGAACAAGTTCGATCTCTCATGAAGGTCTATTTGGATCGTGATCATTGTTTGAGCTTTTTCCCAGAAGCGACGACAGGCGATGGTTTCTCAATTAGGCAGTTTCACCCTCGGCTTTTTGCAGCGGCCATAGACAGTGACGTACCTGTAATGCCTGTCGCAATTTCTTATCAACTTCACCGCCAATCATCGATCGAAATCGGATTCGGAGATGAAACCATGGCTTCTAATATTTGGCGAGTCTTGGGCCGATGGAGAACCGATGCAACCGTCCAGCTGTTACCTGTCGTCCAGACCAGTGATTTAGAGCGCAAGAGTTTAGCCTACACCTGTATGCACAGCATTGCCGATGCCATTAATATTCCGCACACCCATAGAGGGGTGGGCTTTAAAGCCCCGCTTCCGGATCGTCACAGTCGATAACAAGTGCGGAACTGCCAGGGGCAATGCTTTGTAACTGTGAAAGCACCTCAGCACGTGTCGATTCAGATACCGTTACGACTGCCGATACAGTGCTGGTATATTGAATATTTTCAAGCTCTATAGAAAAAGGTGCTAATACACGCCGAACCTGGCTTTCGAGCGCGAAGTCGAATGTCAATTTTAGCGTAAATTTACGCTCAACCTTCACAACATTGGCCAAGGTCATCGCCTGCGCAACAGCGCCACCGTAAGCCCTTGCCAACCCCCCTGCACCCAGTTTAATGCCGCCAAAATATCGAACCACAATTGCCATCACATTGATTAAATCGTTATGTGCAATTACGTTAAACATAGGTTTTGCGGCCGTTCCAGAAGGTTCGCCATCGTCACTTAAACCGCTTGACCCATTCACATAAAATGCGAAACACACATGACGGGCATCAGGGTATTGTTTGCGAATGCTATCTAGACGAGCTTTAGCATCTTCTGAACTCGCTACAGGCTCTAACCAGGTTAAAAACCGGCTTTTTTTTATCTCAATCTCACAGTAAACAGGCTCAGCCAGTGTTGAAGGCATTAACCAAACCACCACGAGCGATCGTTTGAGACTAGATCGAAAATTTTATCGTAGCCAACATCGTGTGGGTGAACTTTATCACCGGTGGCTAAATCTCGCTTGTATTCTACGTTATCGGTCAGCGCGTGAAATAAATCAATAAACGCCACATGGTTTTTAGAGCACAAATCACGATATAGACCGTTAAGGCGGCGTACTTTACTGTTTCGTTGAGGATCATAAACTGGCGGGAGCCCGACCATAATTAACTTCACATGCCGCCTAGTTTGAGCAATGAGATGCTCCAGCGCTTTTACAGAGTCTTGGTTCGACACAATACTTTTATGATCGACCTGCAATGTATCTTCAACACCAAAGCTGAGTATTAAACGATTGTCGGCTCCCTTTTTCATTCTAGGTACAAGCTCTTTCACTCGTTTAGCAACATCGATTGAAGTTTCTTTAGGGATGCCCAAATTATAATAATTAACAAGACCATGCTCTTGCGTCACATCGGCGATTAAGCGTCCCGTCCAACCGAGGTTTTTAGAGTCCCCGACGCCTTTTACGAAGCCATCGCCCAAGGCGCAAATATTAATCTCTGTTTCTTTATCCATGAATGATCACATTTCGTCATAAGTGTAAAAATTGTAGCCTTGATTGAGTCATTAATACACCAGCATTGACAAGAGATTGCGTACTTAACATAGTAATCCCCATAAAATAAGAAAACAGGCTCGTTTATGAAAAAGTTATTTCTCGCACCAATAATTTGTATGGCTGCACTGAGCAGCGCAGATTCACTTAAGCCTGCTGCTTGGGTACCCTTACCTGCCGTAGGCTCAAGCCCGGAAACAGGCTTTCAATACGGTGCTTATGTTATGCGTATTTTTGAGCAAACATCAGCCGAACAACCACAAAATCGCTTAGAGCTGCTGTTGCAAGGCACCACCCAAGGCCAATATCAGGCTTACATTTGGCCTAATATGTATTTAGACGGAGGCCTATGGAACCTAAAAGGAAAATTGGGCGGTCGATACTGGCCAAGTGGTTACTTTGGCCAAGGGAATGAGACTGAAGAAGAGGCCGACCAGTATGCTAATACAACACTAGAAGGCAGTATTACCGCTAATTATCTCATTACACCTGAAATTCGCATTGGCGCGAGTTTAAGAGTTGAAAACCATGAAATAGAAGACATAGCCGACCCGGATGGCAGCGAGAGTAGTTTAATTGACACAGGCGTTATTGGTGCAAATGGAGGGCTTTATTCTGGTGTCGGTGCCGAATTGATTTATGACAAACGAGACAACATAGATTGGCCAACCCAGGGTAATTTGAGCAAAGCAACTTGGGATTTGTATCCTTCTAGCTTGGGCAGTGAGGCAAATTTCTCTTTATTGAATGCTCGTTCAGCACATTATGTCTCGATTGCCGATGATGTGTTAGCCTTTAGCGCGCAATTATCACTGGCCTCCGAAGGTACCCCTTTCACGCATTTACCAAGACCTAGCGGAGATGGAACCCTACGCGGTGCAAATGGCCAACGCTGGATTGATAACGCTAGCGTGGGGGCACAGGCCGAATTTCGAAAAGCAATTTCAAACCGTTGGGCCGCGGTTGTCTTTACCGACACGTTCCAAGTTGCTTCAGGTTTAGACCAGTTTGCAGTGTCTGACTTTCATTACAGTATGGGGGGCGGCATTCGATTTGCGACAACTCCAGACCGTTTCAATGTCCGTCTGGATGTCGGTTTTGTAGATCTTGAGTCATTTAATTTTGCCATTACTGTGGGTGAAGCGTTTTGATGGATGAACTGCGTACCAGTAAATTTCATGTATTGAAATCCGATACTGAGCCAATGGCTCAGTGGCGTATCACATTAAATGACATTATTTTTGGTGCTGAATCAAAGCCAGGTAAAACTTTCGACATTATTCTAATCATTGCCATTTTATTAAGTGTGTCGGCCGTCATCCTTGAGAGCATTGTCTCTATCAACACCCCGCTTGGTAAAAACTTATATATTGTCGAGTGGGTGTTTACCATTGCCTTTACCGTTGAATACGGTTTGCGATTAGTTTGCGTTCGACATCCGTTGAAATATGCGTTGAGCTTTTATGGCCTCATCGATTTGCTGTCTATTATTCCAACCTACTTATCACTGTTGGTTCCGGGCGCGAATTCGTTGCTGGTTATTCGAATATTCCGAATTTTACGAGTCTTTCGAATTTTAAAATTGTTCCACTATATTCGCGAAGCAGAAACTTTAGCCGAAGCCATGGTCGCGGGTCGTCGCAAGATCATGGTGTTCTTATATTTTATCTGCACTCTCGTGGTTGTGTTCGGCTGCGTCATGTATTTGGTGGAAGGCTCCGTCAATGGTTTTACCTCCATCCCACGCAGTATTTATTGGGCAATTGTAACCATGACCACCGTCGGTTATGGGGATCTAACACCGACAACGGCTTTTGGGCAGCTCATCGCCTCTATGATGATGATTATTGGCTACGCTGTCATTGCAGTACCTACGGGCATCTACACCGCTGAGTTATCTAAGGCCATTGTACGAAAACGCGATGTTCGAGGGTGTATCGGTTGCGGTAAAAACGGCCATGAAGTTGAATCAGATTTCTGTCGATATTGTGGCGAGAAGTTGCCTGAGTGAACGGCTCTACTGGGAGAGGTTATTCAGCAAGCTGACTTGGCTGAGTTACCGTGAAAAGAGTGGCGCTGAAAAACCATGCATGAGGGTCGTTATTGGCATCTATGCCAATAATGGTCCTATTTTTAGCTACACCTCAGTTTCAATGCTTAGTGCTATCGTATTTTTGAAATCAAATTTAATAAGATTATCAGGCATTACTCGAATTATTTTAATTGAGAAACAATTCCAAACAATTTTTGAGTATTTAACCTGGTTTGGTTCTGAAGTTCGTCCAAGGTGATCGATTTCTGCTCGGCCAATGTTTCAGCCACCCGCAACAAATCTAAAAGAGGGTTGGCTTCGGTTAAAGGTTGCGAAGTCATGAAGGGTGCGTCAGTTTCTAGCAATATTTTTTCAGCCGGCAGTCTACTGACGGCTTGGAGCGTTTTAGGTGATTTCAATATCATGGGGCCAACGCCTATGTGCAACCCTAACGCGATATAACTTTGCGCGAGTTCGGCGTTACCCGTAAACGCGTGAACAACGCCACGATGAATGCCATGCTTTTTCAACAATTGAAGCATGTCGTTATGCGCTTTTACGCAATGCAGAATGACGGGAAGCTCGTTATGTTTTGCGAGTTCAAGCTGGCCTTCAAAGGCTTCTAACTGAAGTAATTTCTCTGGTCGAGGCGTCTTACCTTGATAGTAATCTAACCCTATTTCACCAACGGCTACTGCGGGTTGATTTTTTAGCCATTGCTCTAAAGCCTCAATGTCTTGAGTTGGATTAGTAACATACCAAGGGTGTGTGCCAGCGGCATAGAATACTTGTGGAGAGCGGATGGTGGATGCGTCTTTCCATTGCGCGGGCATCGTTCCTGGAATGACAAACGATTCAATCTGATGCTGGGCAGCCTCTTCTAGGTTTTGATCTAAGTTTGATAGGTCATTGAGATGGCAGTGACTGTCTATCCAGCCACCGCCGACTTTAAACTCAGTAGTAGGCATACTTTTCTTCGAGGATTCGAAGCTGTGCTTGTGCTTGCGCAATTTCAACAATAAGTTGCTTATTGCGTTCTTCTAAACCGCCTAGCTCTTCTTGCATTTGACCTATGCTGTTGTAGATATTACGGCGCTCTTCTTCTGGTGTTGTTGCAGCAAACATTGCGGCTTCAGCGTCGATTAAGGCCTGTTTTAGAGAACTGATTCTATTCTCATTGCTACGCTGTTCAGATTGCAAACTACTCACGACACTGCGAACGGAGTAAATTTCGCGTCCTGCTTGGTACGAGTCTAAAAATTCACCTTCAATAGATGGTGGGCAAATACCCGCATACTGATACCCTTTTTGGCCCTGTACAAAACCATTACGTGGCGTACAGAAAGAGAGAACGCCTTCACTATGGCCATCTAAGTAATCGCGAAATTGAGGTGCTACACCGTGCTTTGCACAGGCCTCGCGATGAGAAGCAATGCGAGTATCTGGATACCCTCTGGCACCATCTTCGTAGCCAATTTGATACCAATCGGCTGTTAAACACTCATCTTCACTTAAGGTAGCACACCCTGATAATACAAGCATGGTGGCAATAAAAGCGATTCCAATGCGGTTCATTTACTTCTCCAAAGTATTTTAGTTATTTATAGATTAGGTAAAAGTTTCGCAGATTTTAGCTGAACCGCAACTTAATTGGTGTCTTTTAATCAAAAAAAACGCTTTTCAGGCAACTTTATATTCCCTGGGGTATATTCCGATCGGCTCTTATAGCTACTGGATGGTTTAAAGTTGCAGACAGAGGGAGCAATCGAATGCCCTGTAAATCGTCGATAGGCAATTGATTCAAAAATGCCACCGTTTCTGGATAAGGGTGACAAATTACCCGCACATCGTGCCCTTGCCGTGCTTTTTTCAAGGCTAATTGCCATTGCTTGTTTAAAAATGCTTTGTCTTTATGATGATCCAAGAAGACCTGCCGTTTTGCCCAGGGTATTTGATGGTCATCGGCGGCTTGCCAAGCCACCGAATTTGCAACCGTGTGGCTGTCGAAAAAATAAAACTGATACGGTTTTAGTGCCGCCATGACCCAATCCATGGCTTCTCGGTCTTGCGTAAGGCGACTGCCCATGTGATTAGATAATCCTACCGCATAAGGAACACTGGCAATGGCATCGTGTAAATTTTGCTCCAAGGCTGCACGACCATCTCGTTTATCTAAACCAAATGGTCCTAACGGGAAATCAGTGGTATTAGACATCGGGGCATGCACGATGACTTCTAATTTATTACGGTGTGCATATCGTGCTAGTTCTTCACTGTAAGGTCGGCCAGGCATCACAGCAACCGTTGTGACAAAGTTTGCGTCGATGGCGGCCTTACCAGCCGAGAGTTGATTGCCTAAATCATCTAGTACTAATGTGATACTGCCACTGGCACTCGCATTTGCGGTGCTGAACAACAGCACCGCAATGAGTTTAACGATGGTAATACTTAGCTTCATTTAAAAAACGATATACCTTTCAACAAGGTCAATGCTTGATACAGCTGATAATCTCGCTCTGCTAAATCCGCTTCGGTTTGCTCTGTTTCACTGTCAGCTTCTGTGCCACCTTCTTGATCATTATTCAACGCGCCGGCGAGATCGGCTTCTTTATAATAAGGTTCGCCATCTTGTTGAGTGAGTTTGCCAGGTTTGACTATAACATCAGGCACAATACCTTGGGCTTGAATTGAGCGTCCGCTTGGTGTGTAGTATCGCGCTGTTGTTAGTTTAATGGCATGGTCTTTATCGAGTGGCAAAATGGTTTGTACACTGCCTTTCCCGAACGATTGCGTGCCCATGATTAAGCCACGTTTATGATCTTGAACGGCACCGGCAACAATTTCCGAAGCACTGGCTGAACCACCGTTAATTAACACAACCAAGTTAACATTTTCACTTGGGTTCGCGCTGCGGGCTGTGAAACGGCTATCGGAGTTCGCTGTTCGGCCTTCGGTGTACACTATTAACCCTTCACTGATTAATGCATCAACTACTTCAACAGACGCCTGTAAAACACCACCCGGGTTGTTACGTAGATCTAGAACCAAACCGTTCAACTCACCATTAGCTTCATCGCGCAAGCTTTCTATCGCATTGACGAAGTCTGGGCCAGTACGCTCCTGAAATTGAGAGATACGGATATAGCCATATCCGGTTTCAAGCATGCGTGAACGAACGGAAGTGATTTTAATAATATCGCGCGTAATTTCGACTTCTAAAGGACCGTTCTCGCCTTCACGTGCAATGGTCAATACGATGTCCGTTCCTGGCTTACCGCGCATGAGAGAGACAGCATCATTAATCGTCATACCTTTTACGGGCGTTTCGTCAATTTTAGTAATCAAGTCACCACTTTGCATGCCCGCTCGGAACGCCGGCGTATCATCAATTGGCGCGACTACACGAACAAACCCCGTCTCATCTAAAATAATTTCGATGCCTAAGCCACCAAACTCACCGCTGGTGCTTTCTCGTAAAGATTTGAAATCATCGGGCGTCAAGTAATCTGAGTGAGGATCTAGACCAGACAACATACCCTCGATGGCCGATTCAAATAACTCTTCATCAGTCACCTCTTCTACATAAGATTGTTTGATGCGCTCAAGTATTTGCGACATTAAACGAACTTCATCGATTGGCAAACGTGCTTCATTTTCGGCATGAACCTGTGAGGTAAACCCCACTGCAATACCAATAACCAAAGCGGTCGTTGCCGTAAGCCATGGATTTCGAATGAGTCTCATAATGGTTCCTTTAACATCTGATGTTTGATTTTGTTCACTCAAGGTAATTTACCTCTTTTTCAGCCACGACGATGGATTTTCGGGGCGGCCATTGTTTCTTAATTCAAAATAAAGACCAGACCGACTGTGCCCGCCTGACTGTCCAACTGAGGCGATTACTTCACCTGTCTCGACCCAGCTGCCAACTTCTTTAAGCAGTGATTGATTTCGCCCATAAAGCGTCATAACGCCGTTTCCGTGATCAATAATAATCAATAAGCCATGAGTTCTGAAGAAATCAGCAAACACAACTTGCCCTGCTTGAATCGCTCGTACCGGATCACCGGCCGGCGCTGCAATGGTGACACCTTGCCACTTTAATTGGCTACCATCTATTACACCATTGTAGCTGTTGAGCAACCTGCCAGTGACCGGCCATGCTAATTTACCTTTTAATTTACGAATATCTTCAGCGTCTGGGAACTCTAAGCTAAAGGCATCGAGCTTTTCTTGCAAGTCGCTAATGAGGGTCGATAGTTCCTCGCGCTCTGTAACTTTACGTTGAATTTGCTTTTCTGTGCTGACGACTTCTTTCGATAAGTTAGCCAGCACTTGAGCACGCTTATTCTTTTGAGACTTTAATTGCTTTTCTTGTTCTAAGAGCAACTGACTTTGCGAGACGAGATCATCACGTTGCTGTTCTATTTTTGACTTCAAAGCCGCGAGTTTACGCTTTTCCTGTACCCACTGATTCAAAGTTTGCTGTTGGTAATCGGTGAGAATCGAAAAATAATACAATTGCCGCGCATAATCCTCTGGGCGCTGCCCGGATAATAACAGCTTGATTAGGGGTTGATTATTTTGCGTGTAAGCAAGACGTAAAATAGAAGCAATGACGTCTTGTTTACTATCAAGTGCTTCGCTTAATTCGATGATTGCTAGCTCATTGGCTTGAACTTCGGCGTTTAATTGTTCGATTCTTTCGTTGATCTGAAGTGCTTTTTTTTGAACGACGCCTATTTCAACTTCGACCTGCTTTAAGGCTTTTTGTTGCGAAGTTAAATCTTTTTGCTTGCTGCTCAGGTCTGATTGCAGCGACAGCAACTCTTTATTCAGTGCTTCCAGCTTCTTTTTTTGTTCGGCAACATCATCGGCAAAAGTAAGCGATGCGATGAGCGCAATAACAGTAACGACCAAGCTCTTTAGTAAAGTATTCACAATTCAACAGCAAAATAAGGGGACTGCATAGTAACAAGAAATCCCCTATTGTCTAAAGGCATCGATCACATTTGGCAGAATAAGTGCGCAACACTTATTCTGCCGGAAAGGGTGCTACCCCAGTAAACTGCGCCCCGTCATTTGCTCGGGACGTTCTTTGCCCATAATTTTCAGCAATGTCGGTGCAATATCACACAATGCACCGTCTTTTAGAGCGGCATTTACATTGTCGTTAGAGACATACACTAAAGGCACAGGGCACAGTGTATGACTTGTCACAGCGCCGCCCGTTTTGGGGTCGACCATCAATTCAACATTACCGTGATCGGCGGTAATAAGCACTTCTGCATCGGCGGCCAAGGCCGCTTTTGTCACAGCATCCACCGCTGCATCAAGCGCTTCTACGGCTTTTATTGCAGCATCGAGCTTACCCGTATGGCCAACCATGTCACCATTTGCGTAGTTACAAACAATTAAATCGAACTCTTTTGAAGCAATCGCATCGACTAACTTCTCAGTCACCTCTGGCGCGCTCATTTCCGGCTGCAAATCGTAAGTGGCCACTTTAGGTGAAGGAATAAGAATCCGCTTCTCTCCTTCAAATTCAGTTTCTTGGCCGCCACTGAAGAAAAAGGTTACATGTGCGTATTTTTCAGTTTCAGCGATGCGTAATTGCTTGCCGCCACTATTAGCGACAACTTCGCCAATGGTGTTCACTAAATTCTCTGGCGGGTATGCAACTTCGCACGGGATGTCACCGGCGTACTCTGTTAAGGTAACAAAGCTCGATAGCTTAGGACGAACACTGCGATCTAGATCCGATTCTAAACCATCGTCTATAATTGCGCGGGCCAATTCACGCGCTCTATCGGGTCTAAAATTCATAAATACAACCGCATCACCGTCATTAATGGTGATTGGGTTTGTTGAATCAGCACGAACAGAAGCAGCCGGCATGAACTCATCGTCTTTATCTTGTTCATAGGCTGCGTGCAGCGCATCCATAGGCGTACTGGCTACGATATCCGCTTCACCTTTAAACAATAAATTATAAGCAGCCTGAACACGTTCCCAGCGATTATCTCGATCCATTGCGTAGTAACGACCAATTAGCGAAACAATACCGCCAACGCCCAGCTTTTCTAGCTTAGTTTCTAAAGCCTCAATAGACTTTAAAGCACTGCGAGGTGGAGTATCTCGTCCGTCTAAGAAGGCATGAACAAAAACTTTTTTCGCACCACGTTGTACCGCTAGATCAACCATGGCATGTATATGGTCTTCATGAGAATGCACGCCGCCTGGCGAAAGCAGCCCCATAATATGTACCGCGCCACCCGCATCTAGCGCGGCATCGACCGCCCCAGTTAACACAGGGCTTTCAAAGAAATCACCGTCTTTAATGGCTTTAGTGACTCTTGTTAGTTGCTGATAAACCGTACGGCCAGCCCCTAGATTCATATGACCGACTTCTGAATTCCCCATTTGTCCATCGGGAAGTCCTACGGCCATGCCAGACGTTTGAATCAAGCTATGAGGGTAATCAGACCATAAACGGTCCCAGTTGGGTGTATTCGCTTGTTCAATTGCGTTTGATTTAGATGTTTCGCTGTAGCCAAACCCATCTAAAATCAGTAATACCGCGGTTTTACCTGTTGCCATGATCCAAAGCCTCTCAAACCAAAATGTAGGAAAATTACATAATAGTGTACTAAAATAGCGACAAACTGCGAGTTGTTATTGTTAAAAATTACGAATATTTAAATTAACCGAGCATGATAATAGGTAATTTTCGGCATGAAGACAGGTGTTAGAAGTGGACAGCTTGTGTATACTGCGGCCTCTTTTTTATTGTCTAGAGATTGACCCATGTTAGAACAGCTTTTGGAATTTGCCGTAAACCACTGGATTCTTACATCACTTTGGATTGCCTTAGCTATTTTGCTTATGAAGACAGAAGGTGCCCGCGGTGGCCTCGCTTTATCACCCCAGCAGGTAACCCAAAAAATTAATAATGAAGACGCTAAAGTGATCGATATTCGCGCAAAAGACGAATTTAATAAAGGTCACCTACCTAATGCGACTAATATTCCAGCCCGAGATGTTCAAAAACGCCTTGGTGAATTAGAACCCTTTAAAGACCAGCCTGTTATTTTGATTTGCAAAACAGGCACAACAGCTGGTGCAACCGGTGCCATTTTGGCAAAAGAAGGTTTCTCTAAGTTATTTAAACTGCGCGGTGGCATTTTAGAGTGGCAAAACAGCAACTTGCCATTGGTTAAAAAGTAAAAAGGTAGCCTTAAAATGACTGCAACCGTAAAAATGTACTCTTCAGATTGGTGCCCTTTTTGTATTCGAGCTAAACAATTGCTCGATTCAAAAAAAGTACGCTATGAAGAGTTAAAGGTCGATGGCCAACCCGCGCTGCGTCAAAAAATGACAACTGAAAGTGGCCGGACCAGTGTTCCACAAATTTGGATTGGTTCAACCCATGTGGGCGGATGCGATGAACTTTATGCACTAGAACGATCTGGCAAGCTTAATACACTGCTAGAAGAGGCATAATACGCGGCAAAATACCATTATTAATAACGAAATATCCACAATAAAGGCATGCGTTGAAAACTTAGGTAATATGTCACTTAAGTTCGACAACGATGACAATATTTCGTTAATCTTATGCTCAACACCCTTTTTTGAACTAGGTCGCTCAATGAGCACCCGAAATACCCAAATTGCCTGCTACGCAATTGAAACTATAATAAGATATTAGGAAGTCCCATGACTGAACAGCAACAACCTCAATTTGGCATCCAGCGTTTGTATTTAAAAGACGTATCATTTGAAAGCCCCAACTCGCCAGCCATTTTCCGCAAAGAATGGAAGCCACAGGTCAAGTTAGATTTAAACACCAGCACCAGTGTTTTAGATGAAGGTGTGTTTGAAGTTGTCTTAACCTTAACAGTCTCCGCAAAGCTAGAAGAAGAAACCGCATTTTTATGTGAAGTTCAACAAGCGGGCATCTTTACCCTATCTGGCTTCCCAGAAGAAACACGTGATCAAATGCTTGGCGCATACTGCCCAAACATTTTATTCCCTTATGCTCGTGAAGCTATTGATGCACAAGTGATCAAAGGCAGCTTCCCAGCCTTAATGCTAGCGCCAGTAAATTTTGATGCGCTGTTTGCACAGAATAAAGCGGAAGTGGAAAACGCTACCACTAATTAAGCGACAGACCCTCATGCAATAGGATTGCCGAATGCCTGAAACTCATCTTCAGTCACTCTACCTTGGAGCTTTCACAAACAGTGACAGTTTGGCAATCCTTTGTTCCAAAGAAGGGACAATTCAAGCTATTAGCCAGACCCTTGCTGAATTCCTTAGGGTTGAAAGCAGCGCTATTATTGGACAACAACTACTAGTTTCCCAAACATCAGAAGCCCCTAATTTAGAGTGGCTCACTGAAGCAACGCAACACCAAAAGCAATGGCTCATAACAGGACGTATTTCCGTACTTGGAAACTTCAGTGGTTTCGAAAAAGTCAGTTCCTTTTTTGTAAAAAAGCTCACCGTTGACAACGAAATTGTCGGTTATCAATTAAAGCTCGAAAAAGCCAATGCGCTTCAAACTACCTTACCTCAGAACGCCTGGCTTCAGCTTTTTGATGATTCTCCTGATGGTATTGCACTGTTTGATGAATCACTCAAAATAATATCCACGAATTCAGCTTTTAAAAAGCTAACTGGCTTGCACGACACCGCCATTGCTACAGTGGCTATTGACGATGTGGTTACGATTGCCGGGTCTTTTTCTGACTGGCTTTCAAGTGCCGAGACACTGGCCGTTCAAGGAACTTTAAAGGGAAACTTAGGCGTACAAACCTCGATTTCAATTCGTGTGACCCCGTTCGATATTGGCAACCATATGTATTTTTGGTGCTTTATAGCCGACTTATCACACGCCACTAAATTACAACAAAAGCTGAATGCCACCCTATCTCACTTTAAGACTCTATTTGAAAATAACAGAGACGGAATTGCCTTAACCAATGTCCAAGGCAACTACATTGAAGCAAACCAGCAGTTCGCAACCATGCTGGGCTTTGATAGGGATTACATCATCGGTCGGCATTTTGCCTATTTCAATGCAAAACACAGCTTTGAACTAACCGCGAAAGAAATGCAGCAATTTGTTGATTCTGGATTTATCGAACCTTTTGAAAAGCAACTTCAGCGCGCCGACGGCTCTATTACAAATGTATCCGTGCAATTATTTCCTCATTACGATGACGAAGACACATACAGTGGCGCATGGTGTATCTACCACCCAATTTCAGCCGAAGAAGAAAAGTATCGTCGCCAGAAAAAACGCTTTGAGATGTTGCTCGAAAAATCCATTGATGCGATCGCCTACTCTAGCTTCGAGGGCATTATAGAAGTTGCCAATCAAGCCTTTTGCGATATGGTTCAAAGGACTTCTGCAGAGCTTGTCGGCATGTCGTATAAAGAGATCACGCCTGCCCACGATATACAGCGTGAAGAATCAATTTTTAGAGACCAACTGTTAGCCCGTGGCTACTCTGATGTTTATTCAAAAGATTTTGAACTGCCCGATGGCCGCCTGGTTCCTGTTTCGATTCGAACTGTATTGATCCGCTCTGAAAGCGGCCACCCCGAGGGTGTTTGGTCTATTTCACGTAGCAACGAACAACGCGACAGGCTAGTTGATAGCCTTGCAGAAAGCGAACGTAGATTTCGCTCATTATTTTCGAACAGCTTTGACGCTATCGCATTATGGTCGCCGAAAGACGAAATCCAATACGCGAACCGTGCCTATTTAGAGCTTATTGGCTATAGCCAGGAAGAGCTTAGAGATCTCGACTACCGCAAATTTACACCGGCAGGCTGGGAAGAGGTAGATGCCTTAATGGCTAAGCAAGTTGCCGAACGTGGCTATAGTGATATTGTCGAAAAAGAAGTCTTGAGTAAAAACGGCCGACGCATTCCAATCAGTATTCGTGCCAGCGGCATGAAAGACTCGGCCGGTAACATTATCGGAAGCTGGGTGATCATTCGAGATATTTCAGATTATCGGAATACTTTTAAAGAACTCGAACATTCACAAAATCTATTACGACAAACCAGTCGAATGTCGCGTGTCGGTGGCTGGGAACTCAATATAGAAAAACAAGAATTCACTTTTACGGAAGAAACCTATCGAATTTTATCGATACCAAGCTCTTACAGTTTAACCGTGAAAAGTATTTCTAAAGTCCTTGATCCGCACTCTGAATCAATGATTGTTCAAAAGGTTAAAGAAGCGTTCATCAGTGACACGCACCAAGAAGTTGAGTTGAAGCTTTCTGGATTTGAACCAGAGCGCTGGATTCGCGTCAGTGCACAAACAGGCTATGAAACTGGCAACAATAAAAAATATCTATACGGCGCTGTCCAAGACATTACCGATTTTAAACAGAAAGAGAAAACACTCGAATTCGATAAAAATATTTATCAGCAATTGGCTTTTCACGACCCACTGACAAAACTGCCTAATCGGCTATTATTATCCGATCGATTCGAACAGACCACCAGCCAGGCCATGCGAGATAAAAAGGTGGTGGCACTCATTGTTATTGATCTTGATAACTTTAAACAAATTAACGATGAATACGGGCACCCTGCCGGTGATGCGTTACTTAAAGAGTTGGCTCAGCGATTTGTGAGCAATGTTCGTAAAAACGATACAGTATCCCGTTTAGGGGGAGATGAATTTATCATCATTGCTCGTTTAGACAACCCGAACGATATCGACGCCTTTGCTCAAAAGATTCTTTTGGGCTTATCTGAACCGGTTAAATGGCAGGATCATTCGTTTAACTCTAGTGCTTCGATGGGCGTAGCGCTTTACCCTAAGCACGGTGAAGATTTTGACACCCTCTACAACCGTGCCGACAAAGCGCTCTATTGGCGTAAACATCATGAGAAAAATGGTTACACCCTAGCCGATCAAAGCGAATCGTCGTGATACACCCCGACATTTTTAAAACCGGCATCACTCAAATGCAGTGCGTGCATCTTACTCATCACGCCTTTATCGCAATACAATAAATACTCTTTACTTGAGTCCAACTCTTTAAAGCGCTTATTAATACTGTAAAACGGAATATTAATTACTTCATGGTTTTCCAACTTAAACGCCTGCTGCTCAATATCATTTGGATGTCGAACATCGATAATAACCGCCGTTTCTCGATCAATCTTAGCTGACACCGCATGATCTATTTCAGAGGTGGGTTGCCACTTCATGGTTTCGATCGATTCAACATTAGCCGACTCTAAGGCTTGTTCTAGCAAGTTAAAATCGAAGGTCGATTCTGCAGCTTCTACATCCGCTTTTTTACAGGCGGCATTTGGCTTTCTTGAAATCACGCCACAATATTCTGGAATTCGCTCTACAAAGCTCGCGGCCCCAATTGAACGCGCAGCATCAACTATGGTTTGCTTGTCTGTCACGGCTAGGGGTCGAATAACCATGCGATCCGTGACATCATCGATCAAGCGCTGATTCATCATGGTTTGGCTAGATACTTGCGCTATGGCTTCACCAGTAACGTAAGCATCGGTGCCAACTTTATCGCTCACTTTATTGGCGGCCCGCATCATCATTCGCTTTAACACAACACCCATATAGCGATCTTCAACCTGATCTAATATCCCCTCGACAACTCCTTCAAATGGTACAGAGATAAATTTCACACGGTGCGAACTGCCATACTTTTTCCATAGATAATAGATAACTTCCTTAACACTGTTTTCATGCGCAGCACCGCCTAAGTTAAAAAACAAAAAGTGAGTTTTTATCCCTCGACGCATAATCTGATAGGTAGCCACTGTTGAGTCAAAGCCACCGCTGACCAGCGTAACAGTTGTGCCGGCCGTCCCTAACGGAAACCCTCCAAGCCCTTCTCGTCGTTGATCAATGACAAACACGCGTTGATCACGAACTTCTAGATTGATGGTTATTTCAGGGTTATGTAGGTCAACGCCTTTAGCATTTGATCGTTGATTAATGCCTCCGCCCACATAACGCTCTAAATCGACAGAAGTGAAGTCGTGTTTGCCGGCTCGTTTAGCCCGAACAACAAAGGTTTTATTATTGAGCGCGTCCCCCCAAACACTCAGCGTATCTGTAATCACCTGATCTAGATCGACTAATGGAAACTCAACCACCTTATTAATGTGTGCAATGCCCGGAATGCACACCAATGCCCCATAAACGCTGTCATTGACCGCGTCACTGGCGTCTTCAGGTGTCCAAACTTCAATGGAATCCCAAAGATTGCGCATTTTTGCATCGGCACTGACTTTAAGTAACACATTGCGAATGTTTTGACCCAACTGCTTAATAAGAAGTTTACGGACAGGTTTAGTTTTGATGGTGATTTCAGGGAAGAACTTTACTACGAATTTCATGTTAGTTGGGCGCATTCAAATTAAAAGGCGATTATAGCACCTAAGCGTAATGAGTCAGCTATTGGGCGCAGAAAAAGCGTAGGTAAAGTGGCTGCATCAACTTACAACCACGCACCACACTTATGCACCAAAACAATGCATAACAACACGCAAAGCACCACTTTGATGCATCATTTCTCTATTTTCTGCTCTATACTGAGCGCTAACGCCCATTACTATGCCATTTGGCTCTCTGGCATAGCGATTGCTTATTCATGATCACTGTTGGTGCTTCTGCGAAATATTAGGTTTATTTAACAGCACCAGCACAATCAATTCGCAAGAGACGGCAATGAGCCTCTTAATAAATAGAAACAGTAATGGAGACAAACAATGTCTAAAACGCTTACGCTAATTCAAGAATCGGAAGCTCGTTGGGTCGATTTACGCTTTACAGATACCAAAGGTAAAGAGCAGCACGTTACCATCCCTTCATCAGAGGTTGATGACAGTTTCTTTGAAGACGGTAAAATGTTCGATGGCTCTTCTATTGAGGGCTGGAAAGGTATTAACGAATCTGACATGATTTTAATGCCGGATGATACTGCTTCTGTTTTAGACCCATTCACTGAAGATGCGACCGTTATTGTGCGTTGCGGCATCGTTGAACCTTCTACAGGCGAAGGTTATAACCGTGATCCACGCTCTATTGCACAACGTGCTGAAAATTACCTACGCTCTACTGGTTTAGGTGATGAAGCCTACTTCGGTCCTGAACCAGAATTTTTTGTCTTTGATGACATTAAATGGGGTGCGGACATGTCGGGTTGTTTCTATAAAATCGAATCTGACGAAGCGGCTTGGTCTTCTGAGCGTACTTTCGAAGATGGCAACTTTGGTCACCGTCCTGGCGTTAAAGGTGGTTATTTCCCAGTTCCTCCAGTCGATAGCCTTCATGAAATCCGCGCTCAAATGTGCGATGCCATGGAAGCAATGGGCTTAACGATCGAAGTACATCACCACGAAGTGGGTACGGCAGGTCAGTGTGAAATTGGCGTTGGCTTAAACACCCTGGTCAAGAAAGCCGATGAAGTGCAAATTCTGAAGTACTGTGTACATAACGTTGCACACGCTTATGGCAAAACAGCAACCTTTATGCCTAAGCCTATCGTTGGCGACAACGGTTCTGGCATGCACGTTCACATGTCTTACGTTAAAGATGGTGTGAACCAGTTTGCAGGTGATGAGTATGCCGGTCTTTCTGAAGCGGCTCTTTTCTACACAGGCGGTATTATTAAGCACGCGCGTTCTTTGAATGCATTTGCAAATGCATCGACTAACTCTTACAAGCGTTTGGTTCCTGGCTTCGAAGCACCTGTTATGTTGGCATACTCTGCTCGTAACCGTTCAGCTTCTATCCGCATTCCTTACGTTAATTCGCCAAAAGGCAAGCGTGTAGAAGTACGTTTCGGCGACCCAACAGCAAACCCATACTTAATGTTCTCTGCCTTCCTAATGGCTGGCTTAGACGGTGTTATCAACAAGATCCACCCTGGCGACGCTGCTGACAAAGACCTGTATGACCTTCCACCAGAAGAAGCTGCTGCTTACCCAACGGTTGCAACAAGCCTAGAGCAAGCTTTAGAAGCGCTAGACAATGACCGTGAATACCTAAAAGCTGGCGGTGTATTTGATGATGATACGATCGACGCTTACATTGAATTAAAGATGGAAGAAGTGACTCGATTGAACATGACAACTCACCCAGTTGAGTTTGATATGTACTACTCAATCTAAGGGCTTGTCCTTTAGATACAAAAAAGCCCTTGCACTGTTATGGTGCAAGGGCTTTTTGTTCACCTATTTTTATAAAACCTTACATTTTCTTAACCGACTTAGGCTTTTTCTTAAATTGCTTACGAACGGGCTTACCTGGTTTATTTAAATGTTTAGCCTTATTGGGTGCGCGATATTTTTTACGCTCTTCTGGCTTTTCTTCGGCCGGTACTAGCTGATGCTCACCATCCCCAATCAAATGTTTTAACCCTAAGTTCGTTAACGTCTCACGAATTTTTCCCCAGCCTTGTTTATCGTGATAGCGCAACAACATCTTTTGCAGTTGTCTTTGCTCAATCTTTTTAACGATATTGACAGGGTTACTTTTATAAGTGACTCGCTTGAGCGGATTCTTTCCAGAGTAATACATCGCTGTCGCCAAACTCATCGGAGAAGGATAAAACGTTTGTACTTGATCAACCTTCATATTTTGTCGCTTCAGCCACAACGCCAGATTCACCATGTCCTCGTCTTCGCAACCTGGGTGAGCCGCAATAAAATAAGGGATAAGGTACTGCTTTTTACCCGCCTTTTTAGAAAATTTATCAAACATGGTTTTGAATCGGTCATAGGTTCCCATGCCCGGTTTCATCATCATCTGCAGAGGACGGTTTTCGGTATGCTCAGGCGCTATTTTCAAATAACCCCCAACATGATGCGTGACTAACTCTTCGACGTACTCAGGGTCTTCAACAGCTAGGTCATATCGTAAACCTGAGGCAATGGCGACCGTATGAATCCCCTCCACTTTGCGAACTTTCCGATACAACGCAGTCGTCATTGAGTGGTCTGTTTTCAAGTTTTTACAGATAGAAGGATATACGCAGCTTAAGCGACGACAATTAGATTGAATGTCGTCGTCTTTGCATTGTAAGTGGTACATATTCGCGGTGGGTCCACCTAAGTCAGATATCGCCCCAGAAAAATTAGGGACTTTATCGCGCATGTCCTCGACTTCTCGCAATACTGATTCGTGCGAGCGGCTTTGAATTATGCGGCCCTCATGTTCTGTAATTGAGCAAAAAGTACACCCCCCAAAACAACCTCGCATAATATTGATCGAGGTTTTAATCATGTCATAAGCAGGTATTTTCGCCTTGCCATAACTAGGATGTGGCACTCGTGCATAAGGCAAATCAAATACGCCATCCATTTCTTCTGTGGTTAAAGGAATCGGAGGAGGATTAACCCAGACATCCATATTAGCGTGCTTTTGAACCAATACATGAGCGTTGTGCGGATTAGCTTCAATGTGCAAAACTCGGCTGGCATGCGCATAAAGCGCTGGATCATTTCGCACCTTTTCGAACGACGGTAAACGAATGTAAGTTTTGCTGTGATCAATTTCTTGCTTACGCTGCAAAGGCATTGGTATAACTCGCAACGTTTGAACTTCTTCTTCCACTTGACTCGAAGCACAATTCGCCTTCTCACCCGCATCGGTAATAGCCTGCTTAGCTTCATAAGGGTTCGGTTCATTAAACTCTGTTATTTCACCGATGTTGTGTGGCCAATCGATACGGCTGGAATCTATTTCAGTCCAATCGCGAGGCGTTTCTTTCAGTAAAATAGTGGTGCCACGAACGTTTTTTATACTTTCGATAGGCACATTATTAGCAAGCTTGTGTGTCACCTCAACCAATGCTCTCTCAGCATTTCCGTACAACAAAATATCGGCATTGGCATCAAACAACACTGAATGCCGAACCTTGTTGCTCCAATAATCATACTGAGCAATGCGACGCAGACTTGCTTCTATTCCGCCAAGAACAACAGGAACATCCGAAAAGGCTTCTTTGCATTTCTGGCTATACACCAAAACAGCGCGCTCTGGGCGTTTACCACCTTCGTTATTCGGCGTGTAGGCATCGTCATTGCGAACTTTTAAGTCTGCGGTGTAGCGGTTAATGAGTGAATCCATGTTCCCCGCAGTCACCCCAAAGTAGAGGTTCGGTTTTCCCAAAGCCTTAAATGGTTCGGTCGATGTCCAGTCGGGTTGGCTAATGATTCCAACACGATACCCTTGGGCCTCTAACAATCGCCCCATCACCGCCATGCCAAAACTCGGATGATCTACATAGGCATCGCCTGTCACCAAAATCACATCACAACTGTCCCACCCGAGCTGTTCCATTTCGTCACGACTCATGGGCAAAAAGGGTGCAGGATCAAAGCAAGAAGCCCAATATTTGGGGTATTTAAAGAGGTGAGGCGCAGTTTTATACATGTAGATCTACTAAGACGATATTGAACGCCATAGGATAGCAGAAATTCCGATCTAGCAGAATGCTCACCGACTATATGAACAGAGTATGAAGACCTTGTCATCAAAATGACATATAACTTAGCTAGTGTAGCGGTAATTATTAGTTGCCGGGTGACCCGATGAAAAAAGCAAACGCTCTCTTTTTACTCCTGACTTTATTCTTAGCGCCGCTGTCATATTCAACCACTCTAGAACTTAATAAGCCTTCTTTAAACTCTAGAGGTTATCTTTTTGAAATACATGGTTCGAATACCATTGGCGCTCACTTAGCGCCCACATTGGTTGAGCAATGGCTAAGGCACCACCAGTTTGAAGCGATCGAACGGAGAAAAACGACACTCACTAATGAAGTAGAGATATGGGCTCGAACACCTGCCAGCGGCATGACAATCAAGGTGAAAATCGCTGCTCATGGCTCAAGTACCGGATTTTTAGAATTGCAATCAAACACTGCGGATATCGCAGCCGCCTCACGACCCGTTAAACACTCTGAAAATGCCCTTTTTCCGAGTATAAACCTCGCCCAGTATGAAAACGAAACTGTTCTCGCAATAGACGGTTTAGCAATTATTGCTCATCCAGCTTTAAATATTTCTCATCTCACCATCACACAATTAGGGCAAATATTTTCAGGTGAAATAACCAATTGGGCAGACTTAGGTGGGCCTAATTTAGATGTTACGGTGCATTCTCGTGATGGTAATTCAGGGACTTTTGATACCTTTAAAGCGCTGGTGCTTTCTCGTGGTTATTCTTTGACAGAAGAAGCGCTGCGCTACGAATCGAATGAGGCGCTTTCTCGCCAAGTGGCAATGTCGCCAGGCGCTATTGGATTCACCGCTTTTGCAAGTATCGGCCAGGCCAAAGTTATTGCCATTGTAGATGGTGAAAGTTTACCTATGCCTCCAGTTACAACGAGTATCGCCACAGAAGACTACCCCCTTTCACGCCGACTCTACTTGTATCAAGCCAACACAGAAAATAACTACGCTTTAGATTTTCTTTCTTTTGTGAAATCTCAAGCAGGTCAACGTAGCGTAGAACAAGCGGGGTTTGTTTCTCAGAATTTATCCGAAGTACAGATCACCCCAAATGAACACATGCCTCAGGGTTATCGATTTTTAGTGAGCCAAGCCCATCGATTGACCACAAATTTCAGGTTTGTGCCGGGTACAAAGCAGCTTGATAATAAAGCCCTCGACGATCTTGAGCGCTTATCCAATTATATGAATCGGCCAGAAAACCAAACGCGGGAAGTGTTTTTAGTGGGCTTCGTTAACAAACAATCCAATGAGTTTCGCGCGCAAATTTTATCGGAAGCCCGAGTTCAATCGGTTAAAAACAAGCTTCGCTTGACCGGTGTTGAAACAAACGCAATGACAGGCTACGGTGAATTAAACCCTGTTTCTGATAATTCCGATGAGCGCTATGCGTTGCGCAATCAACGCGTGGAAGTTTGGATAAAATAACCTAGAGAGACTAGCGCCGTTCGAATAGAACGGGTGCTAACGCTTGCTTGGATTGATCAAATTGCTGCCATAATTGTGCATAGGTTTCAGATTTACCTGGCACTTTCTCATTTGGCAGCAGATCGGCCATAGGTCGTAACACAAAAGCATTTTTAAATAGCTCAGCCCTGGGTAATTCAATCCCCTCATATTCGCCAGAAATATCCCCATAGGTCACTACATCGATGTCTAAAGTACGAGGGCTGAACTTAGGTCCAGAACGATCTCGACCATTGTCATCTTCAATACGCTTTAAAATTTCTATAGTTCGGGTCAAGCTTTCATGAGTGTAAACAATCGCGATGGAATTCAAAAAAGCACTGCCATCGAACCCAACGGCATCGCTTTCATAAATAGGGGAGCTGATCACCTTACCAAATGCATCTTCAAGTGCGTTTAACCCAGCGTTTAAGTGCTTGTATCGATCAATATTGCTGCCTAAACTCAAGGTAACTTGTATCGCTTTACTCATAAGATTAAAACCGTCGCTCAATATGCAACCCAACGGCAGCACAACCTGCAACTGCAGCAGGTTTATTAATTTTTAAATTAACGCAGCCTATTCCAAACTCGCTATGTATTAGCTCACATAATTGCTGAGCATAAGACTCTAACAACTCAAAAGTTTGCTCCAGAGACCAAGCCCGAACGCGCTTGGATAATGCATCGTAGTCGAGCGCAAACTGCAAATCATCGGTTTCACCCGCGCGCCGACAATCAAACTCTAGCGTTAAATCAAGTAAAAGTGTTTGCTTTGCTTCGCGTTCGAAATCGTACACACCAATCAATGTTTCGACACTGAGTGCTTCAATATAAACCTGGTCTTGCATAAAAACTTCACTCCTGAATTGGATCAAGCGTATTCAAAGGCCAGCGTGGTTTTATATTTAATTCATAACCCGAATGCTGCCCCACACGCATACGTAACCACCCGGCGTAAGCAATCATAGCGCCGTTATCGGTACAGAACTCAGCACGCGGGTAAAACAACTGGCAACGTTCTTTTTTTACAATGTCCGCCAAACGCTCCCGCAAACGAGAGTTAGCGCTTACTCCACCAGCAATTACTAAATTTTTATGCCCAGTTTGCTGCAAAGCACGCCGACATTTAATCGCTAACGTATCAACCACCGCCTCTTGAAAACCGCACGCTATATCGGCCATATCTTGTTCCGGAACTACCTCATTTTCAGCGTGGTCGGCAATCACTAATCGGACCGCTGTTTTTAGTCCAGAAAAACTAAAATCTAAACCTGGTCGATCAACCATTGGTCGTGGAAACTTAAATCGACCTACTTCACCCTTACACGCAATTTTACTGAGCATAGGGCCACCAGGATAAGGAAGCCCCATCATCTTCGCCGTTTTATCAAAAGCCTCACCCGCGGCATCATCGAGGGTCTCGCCTAAAATGCTATAGCAGCCCGGGCTTTGGACATCGACCAGCATGGTGTGGCCACCACTGACCAACAATGTCACAAACGGGTAAGGCGGTGGCACTTCTTCGAGCATTGGAGCAAGCAAATGCCCCTCCATATGATGCACACCTAAAGCCGGCACTCCCCAGCCAAACGCCAAAGAACGAGCCGTAGCAGCGCCAACCATCAGAGCACCAACCAACCCAGGACCCGCAGTATATGCAACGCCATCAACCTCACCCAACTTAAGACCGGCCTTAGCAAAAGCTTCTTTTATAAGCGGAAGTAATTTACGGATATGATCACGAGAGGCCAACTCCGGCACCACGCCACCAAACTCAGCGTGCATTTTTACCTGACTATAAAGCACATGCGACACAAGCCCCCGTTCACTATCATAAATAGCAACACCGGTTTCATCACAAGAGGTTTCAATGCCTAGCACTCGCATAAATAAAGGGTTCCACAAGGTCTCAAAAAAGGCGCGTAGTTTAGCGGCTAACGGCAGAAGAGTATAGGTTAGGGTTGGGATCGGTTTATGGCTGCGAGCTTCGGGCTGCGGGTAGGGTCAAAACATTTTAAACATTCGCGGCTTTGCTTTGCGCGCTCCTACTTTGGAGAGGTGCTATATGTTAGCCTTGGTGGGTGGCTTTGCTGGAGTGGGAATCTGAGCCATGGATGGCGAGGTTTAGCGGTGCATGGATGCACGAAAAGCGACCCGCGGAAGTGAAGCCAGCCACCGAGGCGGAGATTGATTTCTGAGTTTTAGGCTGCGGGCTGCGAGTTTCGGGGAAGGTCAAAACAATCGCGGCTTCGCTTTGCTTTGCGCGCTCCTACTTTGGAGAGGTGCTATAGCTAGCCTTGGTGGGTGGCTTTAATCTGAGCCATGGATGGCGAAGTTTAGCGGCGCAGGATGCGCGAACAGCGACCCGCGGAAGTGAATCCTGCCGCCAAGGTGGGTTGTGGGGATGTATTTAAACCCGCCGCCCGAAGCCAGCAGCTCGCGAAGCCAAAGGCTTCGCTCCCTTCCCAACAAAACCCTTGCTTCAACCCTGCCCAATCAGTACAATTACGCGCCTCGAAAATCGGTTGAACCACGCTTTTTGAGATAACCCACATTAATTGGTTCATTTAGGAAATATTGAATGCCACACGTTAAAGTTAAAGATAACGAGCCATTTGACGTAGCACTACGTCGTTTCAAACGTTCTTGCGAAAAAGCGGGTGTACTTTCTGAAGTACGTCGTCGTGAGCACTATGAGAAGCCAACTTGGGTTCGTCAGCGCGCTAAAGCGTCTGCAGTTAAGCGTCACCTGAAGAAACTACAGCGCGAAAACAAGCGTTTAGTTCGCCAGTACTAATTTCTTTGTTCGTGGGTTAACAAACTATGTCTGAGCTCAAGCAGCGTCTTAATCAAGCAATGAAAGACGCCATGCGGGCTAAAGATAAGCCTCGTTTAGGTACGATTCGCTTAATTTTAGCCGAGCTCAAACGCATAGAAGTTGACGAACAGATTGAAATTGATGATAGCAGAGTACTTGCCGTACTCGATAAAATGAACAAACAACGACGGGATTCCATAGCCCAATTTAAGGCTGCGGACCGCGATGATCTTGCCGCGATCGAACTAAATGAACAGGAGGTGATATCTACTTTTCTCCCGGCGGCGATGACAGCAAACGAAATAGCTGACTTAGTTAAAGAAGCAATGACAGCAACAAATGCCACTTCAATGGCAGATATGGGCAAGGTAATGGGTTACATTAAGCCTAAAGCTCAGGGTCGAGCCGATATCGGCGAAGTGAGTAAACTGATTAAAAAAGCACTCACTTAAACAGATCGACCACAACACCGCGCGAATTGACGCATTCGTCACCTTTTTCAAGCGAGAAACTGCATGGCTGGTTTGATTCCCAATGACTTTATCGAAGAGCTCCAAGAACGCTCTGACATTATTGAAATTATTGGCAACCGAATTGACCTCAAGAAAAAAGGCAAAGACCATTGGGCCTGCTGCCCATTTCATAACGAAAACTCCCCTTCATTCTCGGTAAATCAAGCCAAAGGCTTTTACTATTGTTTTGGTTGTGGCGCTTCTGGCACCTCACTAAAGTTTCTTCAAGAATACGAAAACTTAGGCTTTGTCGAAGCCGTTGAAGAGCTCGCGAGACAGGTTGGTGTTGAAGTTCCTCGCGAAGAAGTCAGCGAAAAAACCAAACACAAGCAACAGCAACGTAAAACACTGCATGACCTAATGGCAAGTTGCTCAGAATACTTTGTGCATCAGCTTTATAATCATCAAGATGCCTTACCTGTACAACAATACGCATTAGGCCGAGGCTTAAGCGAAGAGATTATACAAACCTACCAAATTGGCTTCGCCCCTCAGGGCTGGAGCAATCTAATTAATCACTTTCGCAGTGATGAAATTACGGGAAAATTGCTGACAGCAGGCATGCTCACGCAAAATGAAAAGGGTCGAACCTATGACCGCTTCCGAAATCGGCTTATGTTCCCGATTCGTGACATTCGCGGCCGAGTCATAGCCTTCGGTGGTCGCGTCATGTCGGCCGATGAAAAGCCTAAGTACTTAAACAGCCCAGAAACGCCCATTTTCCACAAAGGCCAAGAACTGTATGGCCTTTATGAGGCTCGTAAAGCCTTAAAAGACTTTGAAAACATCATAATCGTAGAAGGTTACATGGACGTAGTGGCCTTGGCGCAACACGGTGTGCGCAATGCGGTGGCAACCTTAGGTACCGCCACCAGCAGCGACCACGTCAAGCGGCTCTTTAAGCTGACACCAGAGATTGTGTTCTGCTTTGACGGAGATGCTGCCGGCAAGCGAGCGGCCGAACGCGCTCTAGCTAACACCTTGCCTGAACTGGCCGATGGCCAACAGGCACGATTCTTATTTTTACCCGACGGTGAAGACCCAGATACCATCGTACGTGAAGAAGGCTTTGAAGGCTTTATGCGCCGCGTCAAGCAATCGCTCACTTTACCTGACTTTCTGTTTCAACATTTGCAAACTCAGGCCGACATTTCTCGGCTCGACGGCAAAGCCAAATTGGTGAGCCTTGCCAAGGGATGGATCAACACCGCACCTGACGGTATTTTAAAACAACTTTTGATGAAACAGCTGTCCACAATAGTTGGGTTAGAGCTAGAGCAGATCCAGCAATCTTTTGAGCCCGAAGCCCCCATTATTGCTGAACCTGAGAACCACGCCCCAGAACCTTACGGTGACTATGGCTATACTGATCCCAGTGGTTATGACGATTACGCTCAATCATATGCGCCGAACACCACACAAAATAACAATTTTGCCCGAAAATCAGGACTCACAGTACGCATTGGCTTTGTCCACAGAGCCTTAGCTTGGCTTATTCGCTTCCCCCAGCTTGCGGTTGAAGTAGATGTCACCAAAGTACACAAGCTACCAGGGCAAGATGGCGGCGCTTTATTGGCCCAAGTAATCGAATTGTTACAAAAAGCCCCAAAACATGATGTTTACTTTGCCTTTGACTATTTATGTCAGCATGGTTTACGTGAAATATTGGCGCCAATCGCGTCTTCTGACTATCTTTGGTTAGAAGCTTCGAATGAAAACCACGACAATGAGTTGATTTTCGCTCGCCAAGAACTTGAAAAAATCATCAGCGCCCTAACCAATAAGGCCCCTGATAATGAATACGACAGTTTAAAAAAACGCGTAATAGCGTCGGATCCATCCTTAACGGATGAAGAAAAGCAGCGATACCGCGAGCTGCTAAAACAAAAAAAGCAGTAAATAGGTTAGCAAAGCCTGAAAATCACGTTTTAGTTTGAGCATCGCTCGTTGGCTAACCTGTTGATTTAATATACACTATCCGGCTATTTGCTTGCGTAACAACCACTTAATTGCTTACAGGTAACCTATGGCTGAAAAATCTCAGCGACAGTCTCGTTTAAAAGAACTGATCGCCAAAGGTAAAGAACAAGGCTTCCTTACTTTTGCCGAAGTAAACGATCACCTACCCGAGGAGATTAACTCTCCCGATCAGGTAGAAGATATCATTGCAATGATCAACGATATTGGCATTGAAGTATTTGAAACGGCACCGGATGCCGATCAACTTGCCTTAGCTGACAGTAAAGATACCGATGACGACGCAACCGAAGAAGCTGCAGCTGCATTGGCCGCCGTTGAAACTGATACCGGCCGCACAACAGACCCTGTTCGCATGTATATGCGTGAAATGGGCACCGTTGAGCTTTTGACCCGAGAAGGTGAAATTGTCATCGCTAAGCGTATCGAAGAAGGTACGCGCGAAGTCATGCAAGCAATGGCGTATTACCCTGGCGTTATCAAAGATATCATCGGCGCTTATGAAACCACTCAAAGTGAAGAAGAAGGCACAGGCCGTCTATCTGACATCTTGACCAGTTTCCAAGACCCAGACGACGAAGATCCGTTACCGGCGGCCGACTCTCCCGATGCAGTCAAAGAAGAAGACGAAGCAGTGGAAGAAGTTGAAGATGATTCCGATGACGAAGATGAAGTTGATAATGGTCCAGACCCTGAACTAGCCCGTGAACGTTTTACGTTGCTTTCAGAGCAGCTAGCAACCTTAGAAAGCATCATCGAAGAAAAAGGTCGCTATTGCAAAGAAGCCAATGAAGCGCTAATTGCCATGGGTGAAAACTTTTCTTGCTTTAAGCTTACGCCTAAAGCGTTTGAAGAATCTATATCGCCGATCAAATCTGCTGTTGCTGAAATTCGCGATCAAGAACGCCGCATCATTCAAATTTGTGTTCGTACGTTAAAAATGCCAAGAAAACAGTTTATTGAATTGTTTGTAGGCCGCGAAACCGAAGATGAATGGTTGAATACAGTATTAGAAGATCCACAGTTTGCTGAAGAAGCGTTCCGCTACGAAGTTGAATTGCGTCGTGCACAGCGTAAAATGCGCAACATTCAAAAAGCAACGGGTATCACGCTTGGCGAAATCAAAGATATCCACCGTCGTATTTCTATTGGTGAAGCGCGCGCGCGTCGTGCCAAAAAAGAAATGGTTGAAGCGAACTTACGTTTGGTTATTTCTATCGCTAAGAAATACACCAACCGTGGTTTACAGTTCCTTGATTTAATCCAAGAAGGCAACATTGGCTTAATGAAAGCCGTGGATAAGTTTGAATACCGTCGTGGTTATAAGTTCTCTACTTATGCCACCTGGTGGATTCGTCAGGCAATTACACGCTCAATTGCCGACCAAGCTCGTACCATCCGTATTCCTGTTCACATGATAGAGACGATTAACAAGCTTAACCGTATCTCTCGCCAAATGTTGCAAGAAATGGGTCGTGAAGCAACGCCAGAAGAACTGGCTGAGCGTATGGACATGCCTGAAGATAAGATTCGCAAGGTTTTAAAAATCTCTAAAGAGCCTATCTCGTTAGAAACGCCAATCGGCGATGACGAAGACAGCTCATTAGGAGATTTCATCGAAGATACCACAATGGATGCACCGATTCACTCAGCCACATCAACCGGCCTACGTGATGCAACCAAAGAAGTTTTAGCGGGATTAACCGCCCGTGAAGCAAAGGTATTAAGAATGCGCTTTGGTATTGAAATGAATACCGACCACACCTTAGAAGAGGTAGGCAAACAGTTCGATGTAACGCGTGAGCGTATTCGTCAGATTGAAGCGAAGGCACTTCGAAAGCTTCGCCACCCTTCTCGCTCAGACCATCTACGCAGCTTTATCGACGAATAGTCGAAGCCTCTGCGTTAAGAAAAGCCCAGCAATTGCTGGGCTTTTTTATTGGAAACCATTTCGCCAGCTCGCGCTAACTTACCAAGACTTTAAATGCATTGGATAAATCAGCAATCAAATCTTCTGGGTGTTCTAATCCAATAGACAATCGAATCAACCCTTCTTCAATGCCAACGTCTTTACGCACTTCTTCGGGAACACCGGAGTGCGTTGTAGAGGCTGGGTGGCTCACCAATGATTCGGTGCCCCCTAAGCTGACAGCAGATTTGAACAACACCAGAGCGTTGATAAATTTAAAGGCCTTTGTTCTTGGTGCATCCAACACAAATGAAAAAGTTGAACCTGGACCGCTGCATTGTTTAGCGTAAACGGTTTGGTATAACTCATCTTCAATCAGATTCGGGTGCAACACCTTAACCTTCATGTATGGGTTGTTGGCCAACCACTGAGCTATTTTTAGGCCGGTTTCTGCTTCTCTTTGCATGCGAATTGACAAGGTCTCCAACGACCGTGAAATCATCCAACAAGTATGAGGATCTGAATTTAGCCCCATACAATTACGGATGGTTCTAACCGCTTTAATCGTGTCGCCATTACCACACACTGCGCCAGCAACGAGGTCACTGTGCCCTCCAACATATTTGGTCAAGGAGTATACAGCTAAGTCAATTCCACGAGGAACAACCTGTGAAAATATAGGCCCCATCAGAGTGTTATCGATCGCCGTCAACGGTCGCTTGCCCTGTTCGGCTTCAATCAGGTTCGCGGTTTTTACAATGAGATCTATGTCGATTAACGCATTGGTTGGATTACCTGGTGACTCAGCAAAGATCATCGCTATTGGTCCAAGCGACTTAGCCTCTTCAACAGCGGCCATAATAGAGGCTTCGCTGCAACCATCATGAAACTCTACCAGCTGTATACCAAACTCTGTCATGATATTGCGAAACATAACCTCTGTGCCGCCGTAGAGCGGCGAGCTGTGCATCAACACATCACCAGGCCGCAATGTCGAAAGTAGTGTGGCCGTTATCGACCCCATGCCACTGGCGCAAACAACGGCTTCCTCAGAGCCCTCTAACAACGCTAAACGGTCTTCCACCATCTCTACGTTAGGTTGATTGAATCGAGAATAGATAAGCCCCGCAGACTCACCTTCTGGGACGGATTTTCTACCCGATGCAACGTGAAAAAATTCTTCGCCGGCTTCGGCGGTTGGGTAGCTGAAAGTTGACGTTAGGAAAACAGGTGGCTTAACAGCCCCTTCAGATAAGTCGGAATCGTAACCGTAGGACATCATTAACGATTCAGGGTGAAGCTCGTGTTCACCAATTCGTTTTTTGGCGTTTATTATTTTTTTCATTGCGCATACCAAATTATAAGGGAAATTCAGTATGCGCCTATTCTATTGACTAATTGTAGCTAATAAAGTGAATTTACCTTCACACATTAGTTCAAAACATCAAAATAAATAATAATTTAGCATAATATGCTACTTGTGCCGTGTTGTTTACTTTTTAGATTGATCCACCATCAAATCATCTAAAGGCAAGTGAGTAAGCTTCTTTAGCTGAGTGAATAAGTACCACATGGCAAACCCTAAAACGACCATGCTTGGGATTACGATGACAGGGTAACTGAGCGCTGTCATTCGACCCAACTCTTCTGCGAACTCAGTGGTTCCCGGTGCGCTTTTTAAAACTATTTTAGCCAAAATATAATTCAATGCCGAAGAGACAAAAAATGACGCTGCAACAAGATAAGTTACTATCGTCATCTTTTGCTCAAACACTTTCTCATTATCATGTTCAGCTAACGAGCTGTGCACTCGATCTAACCGAAAAATTTGGTCGTTAAACAAGATAAGTTTGACCACCGATTTATGAGATTTTTGGGAGATAATCACCGCCAAGCCTATGAGCCCAGGAATAGCCGCCTCTTTGATGGCAATGTATTTTGGGTCTAGCTGCAATAAACTGATACCACCCGTCAACAAAACGCTGACAACGCCTAATACCGAAAACCCATTCACCTTTTTAGTCAGCCGCATTTCCCAAATACCGTACCCCACCGGGAAAGCGAGAGCGACAGCAATGCTATATAGTGGGCCTAACATATCATCGCCACTCAGCTTTGACATGATCAGTACAGGAAGCACAATATTAAACATTAGGTTGCTAAAAAAGCCGCCCTGCTTAGCTTTTGCTGGCTTTGCTGCTTCCTGTGCAGGTGAATTATCGCTATGATCCATCTTTAAGTTACCTTACTTCTGTTTAGGCGACACTTTACCTTAATTTTTTGAATTCGGCACGACTCAATGACCCATCTCCCGTTAAAAACTAAGCTAGGTTCCCGTCTTCGACATTTGGTTGAATCCATTCCGACCGATACTGAGCTTGTTTGGGACATGTGCTGTGACCACGGAGCATTGGGAAGAGCTATTATTGAATCTCGCCCACAATGCCAAGTCATATTTAATGACATTCACAAAGACATCATGGCTCGCTTAAAGGAACAGCTGATTCGACTCAACGCCCAACGATATCGCTTGGCAGTTTGCCCAGCAGAAGCCGTTTCGCTGGAAGAGACAAGTAGACAGGTTGTGGTCATCGCTGGGATTGGCGATGAACAAACCATTACCATTTTAGAGGCCCTGCGCACGCAAGCTCACGCCAAACATTGCACCTTTATAATATCTCCCACGACTAAGGTTGCACTGGTTCGTCAGTATATGATTGAAGCCGGGTTTTATCGTGTGAATGAGACCATCGTGACTGAAAACAAGCGCAGCTATGAAGTTATTACCGTTGCAACCCAGCCAACTCAAAATGCTCAACCTATGAATGAAAAAAATGGAGATCTAATCGGCCGGTGCTGGCAACCGATCGAATCGCATCGACAACACCTTAAAAAGCTCATAGGCTACTACCAAGGGCAAGCATTGAATCCTGAAAAATCTTATGCCAAATTTTTATTACAACGTTATAAATTACAATTAAAAATTTTAAACGAAAGCCTTGAAAAAAAATAATGCAATCTCATATTTAGATTAGCGACGCCGAATTCGGGTTGCGAATTTAAACCAGTCTGTTGTGTAACCTAAGTTAGCAGCAGCATAAATCCGCTGAATATTCAGCACTAATGCTCATCAGGAGATTAGCTATGAGAACTGCATTTGATTTTTCACCTTTATACCGAAACACTGTTGGCTTTGATCGTTTTGCATCGTTACTAGACAGTGCAGCACAATCATCCAATAACAGTACAAATTACCCGCCTTACGATATTGAGTCGACGGGCGAGAACACTTACGCCATTACAATTGCCGCTGCTGGTTTCACAGAAGATGAACTCAACATCACCAGTGAAAACGGAACCCTCGTAGTAAAAGGCAAAAAAGAAAAAACCGATGAAGAGCGCAAATATTTACATCAAGGCATTGCCTTCCGTTCTTTCGAACGCAAATTTCAGTTAGCCGACCATGTAGAAGTCACCGGTGCGAATTTGCAAAATGGTTTGTTAAGAATTGATTTACTCAAAGAGCTGCCTGAAGCCATGAAGCCAAAGAAGATTGCTATCAACAGTAATCGAGTTTTAGAGCAAAAGGCTTAGTACGATACACAAGAACCTCTAGGGTAACTCTAGAGGTTCCATTAAGCTTTAACGTGCAGGGTTGCCTTTTACGACACAACCTTCTGCTACATCTTTAGTAACAACACTCCCTGCTCCTACGACCGCATTTTTTGCAATGGTTACCCCGGGCAATATAATGGCCCCTGCACCTATCCAAGCATTTTCCCCAACATGAATTGGCTCGGCCCATTCAACTCCGCTTTTACGTTGCTCTGCATCAAGGGGGTGTTGCACCGTACAAAATTTAACACCCGGCCCTACTAACACATGATCGCTCAATACAATGGGCGCAACATCCAAGAATACACAATGCGCGTTTACGTAGACTTGTTCACCAAAAGATAAATGGCAACCGTAATCTATATGCACACCCGCTTCAATAAAACACCGCTTTCCTACTCGTTCAAACAAGCCGAACATGTGCTTTAGATGGCCTTTACTCGGTGCGCGATTAAATTGCGCTACGCTCTGCCTAATTAAGGCTCGTTGCGCAACCAATTCAGAATCGAACGGATTAAAGGTTTCCCCGCTTCGCATTTTTTCCCACGTATCGCTTAGATAGGTTTGGCTCATTCAGTCCTCATTATTATAGCTTGCCAAGGTAACAACTCGGACATAGTCATTGAGTCATAGTTATTCAGTGTAACTTGCCACGGCGTATTGACGATATGATTTGGAAGATCTAGGACTGCTTTTTCGTCAGACAAATTCACCAACACCAGTATTCTTGTTTCGTTCTGATCACGAAGAAAGGCAAAGACCTGTTCGGAAGATTCCATCATGGGCGTATAGCGGCCATACACAAGCACTTTGTTCTCTTTTCTCAGAGCAATCAACGATTGATACCACGGCCAAATACCTTCAGCTTGCTGTTGCGCTCGCGCTACGTTGATTTCTGGGTAATTGGGGTTCACTTTCAGCCAAGGATCACCAACCGTGAACCCGGCATGCTCTTGATCATTCCACTGCATGGGAGTTCGAGCATTATCCCTCCCCATTAAGTGAATACTGCGCAAGAGAGTTTTTGACTCAGCACCTTTTTGCAACTGTTCGTTATACCAATTAAGTGTCTCTAAATCTTTATAGTCTTCAATGGAATATTGTACGTTGGTCATACCAATTTCTTCACCCATGTAAATATAGGGTGTTCCTGGCAGCGTTAATGTGACGGCGGCTAAAGCTTGCGCACTTTCTATTCGAAAGTGCTGATCATTACCAAATCGACTGACGGCTCTAGGTTGATCATGGTTCATCCAGAACTGACTGTTCCAACCATCGCCATCCAAACCTTGAATCCAACGGTTCAGTATTTGCTTTAACGCCACTCGAGACCAAGAATGCTGAACATCCCATTTGGTCTCTCCATGATCTAAAGCCATGTGTTCCATTTGAAAGATCATGTGCAATTCTTTTCGGTCGGCACCGACAAGCTTTTTGCCTTCCTCAACATCAACATCAAAACATTCGCCAACGGTCATACAGTTATAATGCTGTAACACTTGCTCATGCATTTCCCGCATGAATTCGTGTTGTCTTGGACCGTTCATAAAATGTTGACCGCCCCACTCGAGGTGAGACGGGTCTCCCACGGAAGGAAGCTCAGGGTTTTTCGAAATCATATTAATAACGTCCATTCGGAAGCCGTCTACGCCCTTTTCAAACCAGCGTCGCATCATTGCGTATATGTCTTTCCGTAATGCTTCATTTTCCCAATTCAGATCTGGCTGTTTTTTTGAAAACAGATGCAAATAGTATTGCTCACTTTCAAGATGGTACTGCCAAGCAGAACCTGAGAACACGCTGACCCAATTATTGGGAGGCTGATGGTTCACACCATCTCGCCAAAAGAAATAATCTCGGTATGGGCTGTCGGGGTTTTCTTTGCTTTCGACAAACCAAGGATGTTCGTCGGAACAATGATTCACAACCAAATCCATAATTAACTTGATACCGCGCTGGTGTAATCCGGCCAGTAAGGCGTCAAAGTCTTCCATGGTCCCAAATTCGGCCATAATGGATTCGTAATCGGAAATATCGTAACCATTATCATCATTGGGCGATGCGTAAATTGGGTTTAGCCAAACAATAGTCACGCCCAATTCTTGGAGATAATCTAGTTTACTTATTATGCCTTGTAAGTCGCCCACGCCATTGCCCGTGCTGTCCGCAAAACTGCGTGGGTAAATTTGATAAACAACACCTTCTTTCCACCAAGACATAACGAATCCTTTAATCGGTTAAAAGTTAAGATTAAAAGACTGGTCTCAATACGCCTAGTTTTAATTCTTCAGTGGGTTGATTTTAACAAAGACCAAGCCACCCAAAACATGATTACTCCTATGATCGCATCAAATATTTGCCAGCGACGGGCCGATATCAGCCAGACACTCAGTGGCTTACCGAGTGCCGCCAACATTAAAAACCAAGCCACCGATGCACTGGCCGAACCCAGCCAAAATATCCATGGTTGTTCTTGAATAGCGGCAATATTGCCAATGAGCACGACGGTATCTAAATAAACATGCGGGTTTAGCAAAGACAGTGTCATCGCCAGTACGATCACATGAGTGCGACTTTTAACGGCCGCTTCAGGTCTACTGACTTTAAGCCCTTGATGTGTCGTGAATACACGATAAAAGGCTTGTATACCCAACCCTATTAACATCGCCACTCCGATGTAAGTCAGATACGGGATGATAGACGGTAATAGTCTCTGGATATGACCAAGAGCGACAACCCCAACTGCCATTAACAGGGCATCGATCGTGAAACACACGGTAGCAATGGTATAAGGGTATTGTCGCCGAATACTCATGCCAAGCACCCATGCGTTTTGCGCGCCAATGGCGACGATAAGACCAATGGCAACCACAAAACCTGATAAATATTGAGCAAACATATAAAACTCCTAAGCGATGGTAACTCGCAGTTTAATAAGCTATATTCAAACAATCCAATTAATATTACTTTAAGGTTATTAAATTATCTTATGATGGATTATAAAGCGCTGCACGCCTTAGCTGCGGTTGTTCGCTGCGGTGGATTTGAACCCGCCGCACAAGACTTGTGTGTAACCCAATCTGCTGTGAGCCAACGGGTAAAAGGCTTGGAAAATCGATTGGGTCAACCGGTGTTAATTCGACAGACTCCGCCTATCGCTACTGAGCTGGGTCAAAAACTAATCAGTCATTTGCATCGTGTTGAACATTTAGAAAAAGACTTAACCCTTGCCAACCCTCAAGTAGACCGAGTTCATGCGCGTATCGCCATTAACGCCGATTCGATGGCTACATGGTTTCCTGAAGCCATTGGAAAGATCACTGACGAAATGGACGTCGATATCGTTATCGCTGATCAAGATAAAGGCATCGAACTCATGCGTCGTGGCGAGGTACTGGCCTGTTTGTGCTCTGAAGATACCGCTATAAATGGCGCCAGAGTGGATCGCCTTGGCGTTGTGCGTTACCGTGCCTATGCTAGTCCAGATTTTTTACTAAGGTACAAAATACTCGACCAGCCCGATAAATTGCACCTAGCGCCTTGCTTGCAATTTAATGAAGACGACAAGTTACAACATCAATTTTTAAACATACTCGGTATGCCCGACCCATTGAATCCTATTCGCTGCCCTTCTTCCGAAGGGTTTGTGCAAATGGCCGCCAACGGCTGTGGCTTTGGTATGATCCCTGAAATGCAAGCGGCCATAGGGGTTGCCAGTGGCAGTTTGATTGACCTAGCCCCTACAAACCCAATTGATATACCTCTCTATTGGCATACTTGGCGATCTGGTGGGTCAGCCATGAAACGGCTGCGCGCATCGGTCATTAAGTCGGCACACCGTTGGTTAAGACAAGACAGGTGATGGTTAGAGACTGTAGGCGGCTATTTGCGGCGCGCTGACTGCAACGGTGAGCTCACTGAGCTTATCCCACGGGTCAGCCTTGATCTGGCCTTTTATCATGGCATCAATCTCAGAGCAGGCTAGCAAACATTGTTGATAGTGAACAAGACTAGCGCGATTCAAAGCCTGCTTATAATCATTTTGCCGTTTATCAAACACGCGCAGACGCTTAAATGCAGAGGCTAAGCCCTGTGGCCCGGCTTCGGCAAGTTCAATAACCAGTCGCAATTCGCGCGTTAACAGCCAGAGTACGATTGGAGGCTCGACACCCTCGCCTCGCAACCCTGATAAGATTTTGAGCGATCGAGTTAAATCACCAGACAACACAGCACTGGCTAAGTCAAAAACCGTATAACGAGAGCTGTCTGAAACGCTGGCCAAGACTGTCTCTGCGGTAATATGCTGGTTGTCTGTCAGCAACGCTAGCTTTTCTATTTCTTGCTTCGCCGCCAATAAATTCCCATCAATTCGCTCAACCATCAATGCGATGGCGTCTTGATCGGCCGTTAAATTCATTTGCGCAAAGCGCTGTTTTAACCAGCCGCCCAATTGATGATGCTCGATAGGCCAAATGGGTACCCACCAACCGGCTTCGACCACCTTGTTAAACCATTTCGCTTTCGATTGCGCCGCTTCGACACGGTCAGAAATAATCAATAAACAATTATCAGGGTTCGCCGTATCGATGTACTCCATCAACGCCTTGCGACCTTTGTCATTGAATTTACTGGTTAAGCGTAATTCAATCAGCTCTCTATCACCGAACAGAGACATAGATTGGTTCGAAGCAATCAGCTCAGCGCCATCAAATTTGGCGTCAACTTCAATCACTTTACGTTCGGTAATGCCAGCTTGCTTAGCCGATGCACGCACTAAATCACTGGCTTCTATCACTAACAGAGGTTCATCTCCACTTAGCCATATCACCGGTGGCAATGCGGCTTGATTGAGTTGAGTCGATAATTGAGTCACCGATAATTTCATGAGGCCGACTCCGACGATCGTGCAAGCTGATCTGGCGTTATTCGACTGAGCTGAACAACAAAACTGTCGGCGAGGTTTTCAAATAATTGAGTTTGCAACAGATTCAATGCGCTGTCCGACTCTACGTTTGACTCACTCGCTATTGCTGTGCTGATATGCCGGTACACGATCGTTTCACCCCACGCATTGGTAACGCTCCAAATAGCGGTTGCACGCAAACTGCGCACTTTACCCAACACGCTGTCTGCCACGTCCAATGCATGCAAGGTTAACAGTACATCCGCTGGTTTATTCGACAACTCTGCTTGATAGTTTGCTAGAGCTTGTTTTAACACCGGGTAAAAACGATCGGCGTCTATTTCTGCCTGCCAAACAATGGTCTTAAGACCAGCATCTAATACCGCTTGTTGCCTCAGCTGGTAACCGCAGGCTGATAGCATAACTATCAACCCACTGATAACCAAAGACGACCATAGAAACTTAGTTTGCAACGATACTTACCAACTTGTTTGGTACAACAATGACTTTGCGAATCGTTTTACCATCGGTAAACGACTGGACACGCTCATCGGCTAAAGCCATAGCTTCGAGTTCATCTTTTCCAGTGTTTGCGCTCACTTCGAGCTTCGCACGCACCTTTCCGTTCACCTGAACGACATACAACAAAGTATCTTTCACCAATGCTGAAGTATCGACCACTGGCCATTGGGCATCAATAACAAGATCTTCATGACCTAGCTGCTGCCATAGCTCTTGGCAAATATGAGGCGCAATGGGCGATAAAACTAACACCGCTGTCTCTAACGCCTCTCCGATCACAGGAGATTGACCTTCAAAACGATTTACTGCATTGATCAGTTCCATCACTTTAGCAATGGCTGTATTAAAGGTTTTGCGCTCACCAAAGTCGGCCGTGACGCCTTCTATGGTTTCATGGGTTTTACGTCGTAATGTTTTTTCGGCATCGCTTAAAGAAGCTACATCGAGCTCAGCATGATCACCTTGTTCTACAAACTGATGAACTGCACGCCATAAGCGCTCTAAAAACTTCTTAGAACCTTGCACGCCCGATTCAGTCCATTCCAAAGTTTGCTCTGGAGGTGCGGCAAACATTGAGAACAAACGAACGGTGTCGGCACCGTATTCATCAATAGCGGCTTGGGGGTCTTTTCCATTCATTTTAGACTTAGACATCTTAGCAATGCCACCGAAGGTCACTGTTTCACCTGTCGATTTTTGAACACCACCAATTATCTTACCTTGATCATCTTTGGTTGGTTCGACATCATCTGGTGAAACCCAAACACGAGTTGAACCTTCCATTTTGTACCAAGTTTCCGCTAAAACCATGCCTTGGCAAAGCAAGTTGGTGAACGGCTCATTGGATTCAACTAAGCCTTCATCACGTAACGCTTTATGGAAAAAGCGAGCGTACATAAGGTGCATTGTTGCATGTTCAATGCCGCCGATGTATTGATCTACCGGTAGCCAGTAGTTAGCTTCTTTCGGTTCAAGCATACCTTCATCGTAATGAGGAGTGCAGTAACGCGCAAAATACCAACTCGACTCCATGAAGGTATCAAAAGTATCGGTTTCTCGTATCGCTGGTCGGCCTCGCCAGGTGGTTTGCTCAAACTCAGGGTTATTCTTGATCGGTGAATTCGAGCCATCAAACACTACATCGTATGGGAGTTCTATCGGGAAGTCTTCTGCGGGTTTTGCTTCGCCATCAACATATACAACCGGCACTGGCGTGCCCCAATAACGTTGTCGACTTACGCCCCAATCTCGCAAACGATAATTCGTTGTTACAGAGCCTTTACCGGCATTTGCCAATGCGCTTGAAATCGCCTCAAAAGCAGCATCAAATTCAAGGCCATTGAACTCACCTGAATTAACTAAGACGCCTTTCTCAGTGAATGCGGCTTCAGACAAATCACATGTTACTTCCGAGCTTTGCGCAGGCTCTACAACTTGTTTAATACTTAAGCCGTATTTGTTAGCGAATTCATAATCTCGTTGATCGTGACCTGGAACAGACATTACTGCGCCTGTGCCGTAATCCATTAATACAAAATTAGCGGCCCAAACGGGTACTTCTTCACCCGTTAATGGATGAATCGCCATGACGCCAGTGGCACAGCCCTTTTTCTCCATGGTGGCCATATCGGCCTCGGAGGTTGTAGAGGTTTTACACTCTTCAATAAAGGCGGCTAACTCTGGGTTTTGTTCAGCGGCTTTCGCTGCAATAGGATGCCCAGCGGCAACGGCCACATAAGTAACACCATAAAGCGTATCAGGGCGTGTCGTATAAACTTCCAACGATTCATCGCTGTCTTTTATGGTAAAACTCAGGTTTACGCCTTTCGATTTACCGATCCAGTTTCGTTGCATCGCGACAACTTCTTCTGGCCAGCCGGTTAAATTATCTAACTCAGAAAGCAATTCTTCGGCATAGGCAGTGGTACGCACAAACCATTGGTCCATCTCTTTACGCTCTACCGGCGTATCGCAACGCCAACAACAGCCATCATGAACCTGTTCATTTGCCAAAACGGTTTGATCGTGAGGACACCAGTTTACAAAGGAAGACTTTTTGTAAGCGAGATCTTTTTCAATTAACCGAGTAAAAAACCATTGCTCCCACTTATAATATTCCGGTTTACAGGTCGTGACTTCACGACTCCAATCGTAAGCAAAGCCTAAGGTTTTTAACTGGTCTCGCATGTAATCAATGTTTTCAAACGTCCATTTGGCTGGCGCAACATTGTTTTGTATCGCTGCATTTTCAGCTGGCATTCCGAACGCATCCCAACCTATGGGTTGAATTACATTTTTGCCTTGCATGCGTTGAAAACGACTGATGACATCGCCAATGGTGTAGTTACGAACATGCCCCATGTGCAGCGCACCGCTGGGGTATGGCAGCATAGACAGGCAATAAAACTTTTCTTTGTTGCTGTCGACAACGGCCTTAAAGACCTGCTTTTCATCCCAGACTTTCTGGATTTTGCGCTCAATTGAGGCGGGGGAGTAACTAGCTTCCATGGATTTAAAAACTCACATCGTTAACGAATGAATGACCAAGCGAATGGCTCAGATTTAAGAGTCGTAAGAATACCTTAGTCGTGCGGTCTTTTAAACGGCAAAGGCTTAAGAATAGAGGCTTTAAAAAACCATTGACTTTATATTAGAAAAATATAATATAAGAAACATCTAATTTACTAACCAGGAAATACTCCAATGCTATATCTAATCGACGTTCGTTCACCTGCAGAATATCAACAAGGTCATGCCCAAGGTGCGATTAATGTGCCTGTTGATCAACTTGCCATTCAACTCAGCAATGGGGTGAATTTTGAGAAAACAGACGGTATTACCGTTTATTGCCTCTCTGGCGGTAGGGCTGGTGTGGCTAAAAAGTTTCTCGAGCGGGCAGGCTTTTCAAATGTTACTAATGCGGGCGGTGTTAGCAACTTAATGTAAGCTATCCATTTGGCATGAGCTTGAATATAAGCTCATGCCGATCAAAAAAAGCTATGCTTCGAACCCGGCTAGTACGATTTTTCCTTTAGCCTTATTACTTTCCAGCAACGCATGAGCGGCTTTTAAGTTACTAGCGTTAATCAATCCGAGGCTCTCGTTTGCTGTACTCTTTATATTTTTCGAATCGACTAAGCTGGATACGCGTCTCAGTATTTTATGCTGCTGAATCATGTCGCTTGTTTGGAACAACGATCGAGTAAACATAAACTCCCAATGTATTGACACACTCTTACGCTTAAACGGCATTATATCGAGCACATCCGCGTCATCAATTAGGCCAAATTTACCTTGTGGTGCAATAACTTCTGCAATAGTTGCCAAATGCTGCCCCGTTCCATTTAGGCTTGCAATGTAATTAATGGGTCCTAATTCAAGAGCTTCTAATTGTGATTGTAGGTTTTGACTGTGATCAACGACGAAATCGGCGCCAAGCTCTTTAACCCACTCTTGCGTTTCTTGCCGTGACGCTGACGCAATAACGGTGAGTTCGGTCAAAGCTTTTGCCAGCTGAATCATTATAGAGCCGACCCCTCCAGACGCACCCAAAATCAATAGGGTTCCTGTGCTGTCTTTGCTGAGCCCAAAACGATCAAATAATAATTCCCAGGCGGTGATTGCCGTTAATGGCAACGCCGCAGCCTGCTCAAAACTTAACGATAGTGGCTTATCGGCTACAAGGCGTTCATCGACTAACTGAAATTGAGCATTGGACCCCTGGCGATTCATCGCACCGGCATACCAAACTTTATCCCCAGGCTTAAATAATCGAACATCCGGCCCAACGGCTTCAACCACACCGGCAGCATCATACCCCAGCACATTATATTGGCCCGCTTCAGCAGCAGCGCGCATACGAATTTTAGTATCAACAGGGTTAACCGACACGGCCTCAACACGAACCAGAATATCTTGTCCACTTGCGACAGGGACTGGCAATTCAATATCCAACAGAGCCTGATCTTCATTTATAGGCAAGGAAGCTTGGTATCCGACAGCTTTCATAACAATTCCTCAAGAGTCGATTTATTTTAATCTATAACAAAAAAAGCCACGCAACCGTGGCTTTCAATTTGATTTTACAGCACTTTGAGTAACTTAGTGCCCTAAAATTTGGCTTAAGAATAACTTAGTACGATCATTCTCTGGCCGCTCGAAGAAATCTTCAGGGTTGTTTTCTTCGATAATTTGCCCTGCATCCATAAAGATAACTCGGTCAGCTACTTTCTTTGCGAAACCCATTTCGTGGGTTACACAAATCATCGTCATGCCTTCTTCTGCTAATGTCACCATTACATCGAGTACTTCGGCAATCATTTCAGGGTCTAGTGCAGACGTAGGTTCGTCAAATAACATCACTTCTGGCTTCATGCACAGTGAACGCGCAATCGCTACACGTTGCTGCTGGCCACCAGAAAGTTGACCTGGATATTTATTAGCCTGATCTGGTATTTTAACACGCTCTAAATAATGCATGGCGGTCGCTTCGGCTTCCGCTTTAGGTATTTTACGTACCCACATTGGCGCTAAAGTTAAGTTTTCCAGAATGGTTAAGTGCGGAAATAGGTTAAAGTGCTGAAAGCACATTCCGACTTCGCGACGAACTTCTTCAATGTGCTTAACATCGCTCGTTAACTCAGTACCGTTTACGATGATGCTGCCCTGTTGGTGCTCTTCTAGACGGTTAATACAACGAATCATCGTTGACTTACCAGAACCAGAAGGACCACACACTACAATACGCTCGCCTTTCTTAACATTTAAATTGATGTCTTTCAAAACATGAAAGTCACCGTACCATTTGTGCATTTTATCAATCTTGATGACGATCTCATCAGATAGTTCACGAGAATTTGCTTCTGTCATGACCTAAATCCTTAATTGCTGTGTCCAGTATCCAACATGCGCTCTAAACGTTGAGAGTAACGACTCATGCTGAAACAAAATATAAAGAAACCAAATGCAGCGAAGACATAGCCTTCAATAGTAAACCCTAACCAATTAGGGTTCGTTGCTGCCATTTGAGCCATACCAAGCAAGTCAAATAAACCAATAATCAATACCAGCGTGGTGTCTTTAAACAGGCCAATAAATGTATTCACAATACCAGGAATCACCATCTTCAATGCTTGAGGAAGAATAATCAGCATGGTGCTCTTGGTGTAGTTTAACCCTAATGCCGCTGCAGCTTCATACTGCCCTTTAGGCATAGCTTGTAAGCCCCCGCGCACTACTTCGGCCATGTAGGCTGAAGAGAACAAGGTAACTCCCACCAAGACTCTTAAGAGCTTATCTGGGCTGATGTCTTCTGGTACGAATAAAGGAAACATCACCGAAGCCATAAACAATACGGTAATCAACGGGATACCACGCCAAAATTCGATGAAGACGACACAGAATGATTTTACAACCGGCATATTAGATCGGCGACCAAGGGCAAGTAATATCCCGATTGGAAGCGACATGACAATACCCGTTACAGCAATCACTAAGGTTAAGAACAAACCACCCCATACCGATGTTTCAACAATTTCCAAACCAAAGCCACCTCCATAATAAAGGTAGAAACAAATGATTGGGTAAATGACCAACAAGAAGCCTATTAAAGCTAACTTTATGGTGCGTGAAACGGCATTGATGAATAAAGGAATAGCCGCAGCGATGCCTAAAATATAGGAAAAGTTAATTCGCCATACCTGATCATCTGGGAATCGGCCATACATTAACTGATCGAACCATACTCGAATAAAGACCCAGCAAGCGCCTTCTTTAGAGCATGAGTCTCGGCTATCGCCAGACCAATCAGCTGAAATAATGACCCAATCTATCAAGGGCGGTAAAAACTTAATGATGATGTACAGTGCAAAAAACGTAAATAAGGTATTTATCCAGTTACTAAATAAATTCTCACGCATCCAATGCACAACACCTACCGAACTGCTCGGAGGTGGTAAGTTAGGATGCTGGCCAACAGGATATTTTTGAGTTGTCATAATATGGCCCCTTACCGCTCAATTAACGCATTGCGTGCGTTATACCAGTTCATAAGCATAGAAATAAACAAGCTCAAGAATAAATAAACCGCTAATGTCATGCCCATAATCTCAACAGCCTGACCCACTTGGTTAAGCGCCGTACCTGCAAATACCGCGACTAAATCTGGGTATGCAATAGCGGCTGCTAACGATGAGTTCTTCGTTAAGTTTAAGTACTGAGACGTTAATGGTGGAATGATCACTCGCAACGCCTGAGGAACAATAATCAGTTTCGTTGTCCAGCTTGGCTTAATGCCGAGCGAATAAGCCGCTTCGGTTTGACCATTGTCGACAGATAAAATACCGGCGCGAACAATTTCAGCAATAAATGATGACGTATAAACTGATAACGCAAACACAAGTGCCGCAAACTCAGGTGTCAGTACCATACCGCCTTGAAAGTTAAAGCCTTTTAGAGCTGGGACATCCCAAGAAAGTGGCAACCCAGTTACAAGGAAAGCCACCAATGGTAAGCCGATGAGCAACCCGAGGGCCGTATATAACACAGGGAATTGTTCGCCGGTTTTCTCTTGACGAATTCGTGCCCACCGACGTATCACAAATACCGAAATAATTGCGATAATAACAGCGGCAACTACAAGCCCAAAGCCATCTTCAAAAATGGGTTTTGGTGCAAATAGTCCACGATTGGATAAGAATAAACTCTCACCAAACTCTAAGGCCTGCTTAGGATTCGGCAGAGGTCTAAGTACAGCGAAATACCAGAAGAACAGCTGTAATAAGAGTGGTATGTTTCTAAGCGTATCTACATAAATTGCCGCCAAACGCGCAATTAGCCAGTTATTTGATAACCGGGCAACACCCATAGTAAAACCTAGCATTGTCGCAAAAATAATACCGACGACAGACACCAGAATAGTGTTTAGTAAGCCAACAAAGAATACGTCTAAATAAGTGGCACTCTGAGTATACTCAATAAGCGTCTCTGAAATTTTAAAGCCCGTAGTGGTGCCTAAAAAGTCAAAACCGGTTGAAATACCTCGAGCATCAAGGTTAGTTAGAGTGTTTCGAACAAGGATATAAATAACATACAAGACTAAGGCTAAAAACACACCTTGGAAAATCAGCGCACGTTTTTCAGGATCGCGCCAAAAAGGTGGTTTTGCCGGAGCGTCCGATTTGATTTGATCAGTCACAAATCAGTCTCCCTCAGTGAAAGGTGATACATCAAATTACTTTTTATAATTATGACTCGCTAAAACTAAGCGAATACCTAACTAACAAAACCGAGTCTTAATAACTTTTTTATTTTGGGTTTCATTAGAACGAGACAAAACTACAATAAGCCTCTTTAAAACAATAAACGCTGAGAGCAATACTCTCAGCGTTTAACTTAGTTACGCTATAAAACTTAGCGTACTGGTGGTGCGTACATGATGCCACCGTCTTTCCACAAGGTGTTTAGACCGCGTGGTAGTTCAAGTGGTTTAACGTTACGATCCCAGATTTCACCGTAGTTACCTACTTGGCTAACAATGTTGTAAGCCCACTCTGCATCTAGACCTAGGTTTGCACCTAAAGAACCGTCTGCACCAATGAAGCGCTTAACACCTGGTGATGCAGAAGCGTCACCTTTTACTTTGCCAATGTTAGATGAGTTTAGACCCATCTCTTCGGCTTCTACTGTTGCATTGATAGACCAAGCAACGATGTCTAGCATTTGGTCGTCACCGTGAGCAACTGCAGGGCCTAATGGCTCTTTAGAAATAATCTCAGGTAATACCATGTGAGCCGCTGGCTCTGCTAACTTAGTACGTTGAGCCGCAAGACCTGAAGCATCCGTGGTGTATACATCACAACGACCATTGTCGTAGGCTGCAACAACTTCATCTGCTTTTTCAAATACAACTGGCTCAAAGCTCATGCCATTTGCACGGAAATAGTCTGCTAAGTTCAATTCTGTCGTAGTACCTTGGTTAGTACATACAGATGCACCATCTAATTCCAATGCACTGGTAACACCTAGATCTTTACGAACCATGAAACCTTGACCGTCGTAGTAAGTTACGCCAGCAAAGTTAATACCTAAAGAGGTATCACGAGTCTGAGTCCAAGTAGTGTTACGAGATAACATATCGATTTCACCAGACTGAAGTGCGGTGAAACGCTCTTTAGCTGATAATGGAGTGTATTTAACTTTAGATGCATCGCCGAAAATTGCGGCTGCTACAGCACGACAAAAATCAACGTCTAGACCTGTCCAGTTACCATTTTCGTCAGAGTTAGAGAAGCCTGGTAGACCTTGGCTCACACCACACTGTAAAAAACCTTTTTCTTTAACTCCATCTAGAACTTCACCGGCTTGAGCGGTAGACATCATCATAGTTGATGAAATTGCAACGCCAAGGGTGGTAAGGACTGCCTTCTTAAACATAAGAATCTCCTGCATTTTTTTATTATTAACTTCCTTCAGCCAACATGGGTAATGTGGCATCGGTTTGTTTGCCCAGCCAGCCTAGCACGCTTCCATGTAAAGTCGAACCTTTTAATGAATTCGCCCTAGTGCAACTGTTCTGTGTGAAAAGTTACATAAAGGTGCGGAGCGAGTCAACCATTATGGTTCAGTGCCATTCAGGAAATAAATGATCAACATACTAAGCAAAACTGAGCGCCTAAACCTCAATATGCACAACCTAGGCCAAGTCTCGATTCGCGGCTAATCAGGCTATTTTTTTAACGATGTTTTAAATTCGTCCCAGTTCCGCTCAGCCAGTGCAATCTGTGACGATTGCCTCATTGCCCATTGTGCCCGCCCCCACTTAGAAAAGAATAAATAAAGCTTTCCATCGATCACTCTAAAAAGGCTTGGATCAGCCAATACTAAGTGCCCATCACTGAGTCCATTGGCGCAATGACCAGCAAATTTGGGGGTGTATTTGGGTGGATTTTGTTCAAAAATATTTTTATTTTTTTGTGATGAAAAGTACCAAATTGCACCAGCATGTTGCACTTGGTAATCAGATTGACCCATTACAGCCCGTGAGCTTGTAAAATAGGCAACAGTGTCATAGCCATTAATAGCTACGTTCTGGTCATTTTTATTTCTGAAGGTATCAGAATAAGCCACCGAAGTGCCGATCAATATGATACATATTAGAGATAATATATTGGAAAAGCGTTTCATGAGAGGTCTCGTTTTTTACTTGTAGAGATCAAGACACGCAAATGTTGAGATAGTTTCAATTCTTCTATCTGGGGAAGTCGCCAGCATACTTGTCAATCCATTCTTCGGCGGCTTGCTGACCATCTAAATCGCGCCCTTCTCGGTTTAACACATATCGTTTGTAATGCTCTATGTGGCAGACCTGCTCAACCATTCGAAAGCCGAAAGCCTCTGCTTCGTTTTCAAACTTAACGCCGACATGATAGTAATGGTCCACCTTTTTACACCACATGACCTTACAGGTAGCTTCAAAGCTAGGCTCTTGAACGTATATATTTACTTGAATCAGCTCGCCTGGCGGAAGGTAATAATCGGTACTAAAACTGAGGCCACCAGCACTAACATCTAGCAATGCATTACGTATACAGTAATAGTGATCTTGCAACACACAGTTGATAGGAATGTCTGTTGGGTGTCGGATAAAGCTACGCATACTTCCCCTTATTGCACCGTATTTCGCACAATAAGAGGAGTATAGACTGGTTTAAAGAGGGCTGCGTCCTTTTGAGGCGGCTATTTTTAATCGCAGTGCGTTCAGCTTAATGAAGCCTTCGGCATCTTGTTGATCATAGGCGCCTGCATCGTCTTCCATCGTGGCAATATTTTCGTCAAACAATGTGTCATTTGAGCGGCGACCCACAACGATAACATTCCCTTTGTAAAGTTTAAGGCGAACGTCTCCATTTACATGCTCTTGAGAAGAGTCGATCATCTCTTGCATCATTTTACGTTCTGGGCTCCACCAGTAGCCATTATAAATTAACTCGGCGTACTTCGGCATGAGACTGTCTTTTAAATGCGCTACTTCACGATCTAAGGTAATAGACTCTATCGCACGGTGAGCACGTAACATGATGGTGCCGCCCGGCGTTTCATAGCATCCACGCGCCTTCATACCGACGTATCGGTTTTCAACGATATCTATTCTACCAATGCCATTGTCACCGCCCACTTTGTTCAAGTAAGTCAGCACTTCAGCGGGTGACATTGCTTTGCCATCAATTGCAACAATATCACCTTTTTCATAGGTTAATTCGATATAGGTAGGTGTATCTGGTGCGGCCTCTGGGCTAACAGACCAACGCCACATATCTTCTTCTGCTTCAACCCAAGGGTCTTCTAGAATGCCACTCTCGTAAGAAATGTGTAGCAGATTAGCGTCCATGGAATAAGGCGATTTCTTACCGGCTTTGTTGAAATCTACCGGAATATCATGCTCTTCACAGTAGGCCATTAAAGTTTCTCGAGAGGTTAGCTCCCACTCGCGCCAAGGCGCTACAACTTTCACACCTGGTTTCAACGCATAAGCGCCTAGTTCAAAACGCACTTGATCATTACCTTTACCCGTCGCGCCATGAGCAATGGCATCAGCGCCAGTTTCGTTGGCAATTTCGATTAAGCGTTTTGCAATTAACGGTCGTGCAATAGAGGTGCCCAGCAAATATTCACCTTCATAAATGGTGTTTGCCCGAAACATTGGATATACATAATCGCGCACAAACTCTTCGCGTAAGTCTTCGATAAAAATTTCTTTAATGCCTAACGCCTGTGCTTTTGCACGAGCAGGCTCTACTTCTTCACCTTGGCCTAAGTCGGCTGTAAAAGTCACTACTTCACAGTTGTATGTTTCACTGATCCATTTTGCGATCACAGACGTGTCTAGCCCGCCTGAATAAGCAAGGACGACTTTTTTGATATCGGACATGTATACCCCGTTTTGTATCACTGGATTGAATGGAATGGTACTTTCGTATTCTAAGTAGAATAGCCAATAATCACCAGTGAATTAGATGCAATTCATTCTTTTCATTCTTCATCACTGCTCTCAAGCCCTAGCTCCTTTATTTTTCGAGTCAAGGTATTACGCCCCCACCCTAATAACTCGGCCGCATCACGTTTACGGCCTGCGGTTTGTTTGAGTGCCGCTTCAATCATCACCTGCTCAAATGCGGGCAAGGCGCTGTCTAAAATTCTCTTTTCGCCATTAGCCAACTCACTGGATGCCCAGTTTCTCAAGGCTTGCTGCCAACTGCCCTGACCCACTTCAACAACGGCAGATTCATCACGCAATTCTGGTGGTAGGTCATTCAGTAATACCTCATGGCTTGAGGCCATTACGGTGATCCATCGACAGGTATTTTCTAACTGACGAACATTACCCGGCCAAGGCAAGTTCGATAAAAATGCTTCGGTTTCAGGGCGCAAGATTTTCGGTTCAACATCGAGTTCTTTAGCGGCCTTATGAAGAAAGAAATTCAAAAGCTTTGGAATATCTTCTCGTCGATCGCTGAGCTTAGGAATGTGAATTCGTATAACATTAAGGCGATGAAACAAATCTTCGCGAAATCGCCCTTGCTCCACCAGTTTTTCTAAGTCTTGATGTGTCGCGGCAATAATCCTAACGTTCACTTTTACGGGAGTATGACCCCCTACTCGATAAAACTCACTGTCGGCAAGTACTCGCAATAATCTAGTTTGCGTTTCTGCCGGCATGTCGCCTATTTCATCTAAAAACAAGGTGCCACCATCGGCCTGTTCAAAGCGGCCTCTACGCTGATTTTGCGCGCCGGTAAAAGCACCTTTTTCATGCCCAAACAACTCAGATTCCATCAAATCTTTGGGAATGGCCGCCATGTTTAAAGCAATGAATGGCTCTTCTTTTCGTGGACTATGGCGATGCAGTGCTTGAGCGACGAGCTCCTTACCTGTACCCGATTCGCCGTTAATCAAGACAGTGATGTTACTTTGCGCCAACCGTCCAATCGCTCGAAACACTTCTTGCATGGCTGGCGCTTCACCAATAATTTCCATCGCAGCACTTTGGCTATTCGATAACGCAGCTGGACCTTGTTGCGCGCTATGCTCAAGCGCTCTTTCCACAAGTGCCGTGGCTTCATCTACATCAAAAGGCTTGGGTAAGTACTCAAAAGCTCCGCCTTGAAAAGAAGCCACGGCACTGTCTAGATCGGAATGCGCGGTCATGATGATTACCGGCAAGTCTGGATGCGTTTCATGGATTTTATTTAACAATTCTAATCCATCCATTCCTTCCATTCTTACATCGCTGATAATCACATCTGGCGCCCGGTTCTCTAGCCTCGCTAACAAGGATTCACCGTTTTCAAATACCGAGCATTCATAGCCTTGCTTGCCCATAGCTCGTTCGAGCACCCAACGAATAGAGCGGTCGTCATCGACCACCCAAACCAGCGGTTGATCAGTCATGCGCACCCTCCAAAGGTAAATAAACACTAAACACAGTTTGTTCGGAGTCGCTATCGCACTCGACTAAGCCACCGTGTAGATGAACTAATTGCTGAACCAATGAAAGCCCTAACCCTGTACCAGAGGCACGACCCGAGATCATTGGATAAAATATTTTTTCTAACAAGTCTTTATCGACTCCAGGCCCGTTATCGATGACATCGACGCGAGCAACTAAGCGGTGACGTTGCTGACGAATCGTAAACTGTCTCACTGTTCGGGTACGGAGAATGATTTCACCATGAGACGGCTCGCCATCGCTCAACGATTGCCAAGCATTGCGACAGATATTCAGGAACACTTGAATAAGTTGCGCCTCATCAGCGATAAAATCAGGAATGCTGGGGTCGTAATCACGTTTAATGATAATTTTATCACCCGCTTCCGCACTCATGAGAGCAAACACTCGCTCGAGCGCTTGATGCACATTCATGGACGTGAATTTCGGCAACTGGTTAGAACCGAGCAGTCGGTCAACCAACGTTCTAAGCCGATCAGCCTCCTCAATAATCACTTGAGTATATTCTTTCAACTCCGCGCTATTAAGCTCCAAAGCCAGTAGCTGAGCCGCACCTCGAATGCCACCTAAGGGGTTTTTAATTTCATGCGCCAACCCTCGAACAAGGTGGCGACTGGTTTCCGTTTGATCAATCAGACCTTCATCTCGGCTAATTTTCATGGCCCGATCCGCCGGCAGCATTTCTACAATGACACTGAGCTTTTGATCTTCTAAAAACGGACTGACGATAAAATCTAAGGTCACCGACTCTCGATGCACCAACGCCCAAGTACTAGAACGGACGGAAACTGAAGCACCTTCTTTCACCGCCGCCTGTAATACTTCGCTCACTTCTGTTGAATCTAAAAATGAGTCTAAAAATGACTGACCAACGATCTGATTCGCTGAGCGCACCATAAGCAATTCAGCCGACGGGTTTACATGCACAACTCTAAAGTCAGCATCTAAAACAGCTACGGCTGTAAATTGATGTTCAATAATGCGTTTGAATGACTGTTCTTGGGCTAACAATGTTCACACCCTACTTTTTAATTGCTAAAGAGAAACGCAAAAAGTAGGCCAGCCAACAAACCAAGGATAAAACTAGGGTATATCGGCTATTTCGCACAGCTTTAGCGCTTAATACTGGAATTAAAGCACCAAAATAGTACAATTAGTAGTTTTAACGCACCAAATCTGTGCGTTAACGGTAAGCGATAAAGAAGCCCGACGCGGGGGTGAGCCTTATCTTTCCTGACTGAGACAGGAGCGTTTCTAACGAATGGGACAACTCTGCTTCATGCTGTGTCACCCAAGGAGACAATGCTCCCTTCATCGTTTTATGTAGGTAAGTCAATATTGGCTCTATTGAAGTGACATGCAGCTTGTTGTCGTATTCAAATTGATCGACACGGTCAAAATTCTTTATTAATTGTTGATAGCCATTTTCAAGACCAAAGACGCCTGCCCATTTCTCCGAGGACCAAGGTAGTTCGCGATCTATTTGGCGTAAAAGTGCGACCAATTCGTGCAAGTGTTGAGAGCCAACCGTAGAGCACACCAACATACCACCAGGCTTTATATGCTCTGCAATCTGCGACAAAACCAACTCTATGTCCTTTGCGTAAAACAAATTATGGTTTGCTATCACGACATCGAAGCGCTGCTCTCCTAAATTTAACGCATTGATATCCATGGTGCCGAAACTCAACTGGCAATCGTTTGTTATGCTTTCGCTTAGCTCTACCTTAGCTTGATTTAAGTAGCCTTCGTTTATATCAGTCAATAGAAGTTCGGTATTCCGACACTGAGCCATAAGCGAATGCCAAAGGTGCCCGTTTCCGGCTCCCAGCTCTAACACTCGCTTATCAGATAACGATGGCAATAGCCCTGCAAGCCATTGATAAAAATTTTGTTGCCCCGTGGTGAAATCATATAAACGGATTCGAGAATGAGATTCAGCATCGATATTTACGGTATAAGACGGCATATTACTACTTACCTATTTCTATTATTGTTTTACTGTAATGCAATATTTTCACTGTTCAGTGATGGTGCTTTTTTATTTTTGCTTAAACTGCTGTAATGAATTTGGCCATTTTATCGAGGGGTAATGCGCATTGATGAGCTGAGCCATGCGCGAGCCGACACCTCGCCCTTGGGTTGCTAAATGCACCGCAAACCCCTGAATACACTGGTCTTCTAACCATATAATGCCAACCACTCGTTCATTAAACCACCCCAACCACAAGGTATATTGATCGGGCTTATTTAGGTATTGTTGCCAAAGCGAGTTGAGCGCAGATGATTCAGGTATTGACGCTACAATACGTTCACAAGCGGCTAATGTCGTTGGCTCAATAGAGCTTATTTTGGAAATTGTAACTGGCACGAGGACTCCGGACTGGTTTGATTCGATGCATACTTATATAATGGATTTTATTCAAAGCGACGGCAAGATACGTTGCCACCGTATTTAAATCAATGATCAAAGAGAGATGACTATGGGTCGCCAAGCGACGGTTGAACGCAACACCAATGAAACTAAGATCAAAGTATCCGTGAATTTAGACGGTACTGGCCAAGCCAAACTTAATTCTGGCATGCCATTCCTTGATCATATGCTTGACCAAATCGCACGCCACGGACTCATAGATTTAGATATTGTGTGCGATGGCGACACCCACATCGACGATCACCACAGTGCCGAAGATGTCGGCATAACACTGGGCATGGCCATCGCTCAAGCCGTAGGTGACAAAAAAGGGCTCACTCGATATGGACACAGCTATGTTCCGCTTGATGAGGCTTTATCTCGCGTTGTCATCGATTTTTCTGGTCGCCCAGGATTAGACCTCAACTGCGAATTTACACGCGGACGTATCGGTTCTTTCGATGTTGATTTATTCGGTGAATTTTTCCAAGGCTTCGTGAATCACGCCCTAGTTACGTTGCACATTGATAACCTCAAAGGTAAAAACTCTCACCATCAGGCTGAGACAATTTTTAAAGCATTTGGGCGCGCGCTTCGCATGGCCTTGTCGGTTGATGAGCGCATGGGCAATGTTATTCCTTCCACAAAGGGCAGCTTGTGAGTCAAAAACTTCTCACCATTATTGATTACGGCATGGGCAATTTGCACTCGGTCGCTAAAGCGCTAGAAGCTGTTGCCCCGCAATTTCAAATAGAAATCACCAACGACCGCGCGCGCATCTTAGAAGCCGATCATGTGGTTTTGCCGGGCGTTGGAGCTATACGTGATTGCATGGCTGAAATACGCCAGCAACAAGTTGATGAAGTAGTTGCTGAAAATTTAGCCAGCGGCAAACCTTTTTTGGGCATCTGCGTAGGCATGCAAGCGCTAATGGCCCACAGTGATGAAAATCAAGGCATAGCCTGTTTGAATCACTTTGACGGCCATGTTCATCGCTTTCCTTCAGGGCTAATAGATTCGCACGGCTTACCCATGAAGGTCCCTCACATGGGCTGGAATCATGTTACAAAAACCAATGATCACCCTATTTGGAATAGCATTGAATCGGATAGCCACTTTTATTTTGTGCACAGCTACTTCGTAGAACCGCACGAGAATTACAGTGCAGGTATATGTCATTACGGCACCGATTTCGCTGCCATGATTTATCGCGATAACCTGTTTGCAACCCAATTCCACCCAGAAAAAAGTGCTGAAGCAGGCTTGCAACTGTTGAAAAATTTCACCCAATGGAACGGAACCTTATAAATGCCCCTGGCAAAACGAATTATCCCCTGCTTAGACGTAGATCAAGGCCGTGTCGTAAAAGGCGTCAATTTTTTAAATATCCGTGACGCTGGGGATCCAGTCGAAGTAGCGCGCCGTTACAATGAACAAGGCGCGGACGAAATTACCATGCTCGACATAACCGCGACGCATGAAGGTCGCGACACAATGATTGACACCGTAAAGGCTATTGCTGGCCAAGTGTTTATACCGCTTACGGTAGGCGGCGGCATCCGCAAAGTTGACGATATCCGCGCAATGCTCAATGCGGGTGCCGATAAAGTCGGCATAAACAGTGCAGCCATACATAACCCTGAGTTTGTGAAAGAGGCCTCTCAACGGTTTGGCGCTCAGTGTATTGTGGTGGCCATAGATGCAAAGCAAGTCGGTGATCATTGGGAAATATTCACCCACGGTGGGCGAAACCCTACCGGGATAAATGCGGTTGAATGGGCCAAAAAAATGGCCGACTACGGAGCCGGTGAGATACTTCTGACCAGCATGGATCAAGACGGCGTAAAAAATGGTTTTGATTTGGCTTTAACACGCGCCGTTGCTGATGCCGTAGATATACCGGTCATTGCCAGTGGTGGCGTTGGAAATTTAGATCACTTAGCGCAGGGTGTGCTTGAAGGCCATGCTGATGCCGTTTTAGCGGCGAGCATTTTCCACTTCGGGGAATACTCGATTCAGGAAGCCAAACAACACATGATGGATCGTGGAATCGAAATGAGACTGCCGGCTAAGCGGTAGTCATCGCTTTTTTTAGGTTTTTAGCAATTGAATTAAATAAGAACCCGAACGCCGGCACGCGCAATGCGTTTGATGAGTTATCTAGAATGACTATGAGGCTTTCATTGGTTAAGTCACGATAGATAAACGAAGAAAACCCTTGCCAACCGCCGGCATGCTCTACGCTCTGTCTTTGAGGGTCAATGACCCAGCCAAAACCATATCGAGAAAGCTTACCCGAGTTCAGTTGGGTGGGTTCAAAAGCTTGTTGAATTTTATCTAATGGCAAAAGTGTGCCTTGATACAAGGCTTTATCCCATAATGCTAAATCTGATGCGCTTGAGTATACGCTGCCATCTCCGTACACCCCGTCCATTTCGTTTAGGTCCTTCGACTGCTTAGCGCCCCCGAACAACCCATGTTTTTTCCCATAACCAAACACTCTAAATTCGGGCTCTTGTGCACTCAACAGGTTAAAAATTTGACTATCTCGCATATTGAGAGGCAGAAAAACGGCCTCGCTCATAAAGTCTGGAAATGACTGGCCGCTTACGCGATGAATTATCTCAGCCAAAACTACATAGCCCGTATTGCTATAGGCAAACTTTGCACCGGGCTCAAACTGGCTGCTGGGCTTTTGGGATTGAAAAGCCGCTAAAACTTTGTCGGTTGTTATTAGTTTTTCCTCTTTATAGAACGAACTAACAACACGCATATAATCGGGTAAGCCTGATGTATGATTCAACAGATGTCGAATGGTTATTCCTGAATAAAATGACAGTTCAGGAATATGGTTTGCCAATGGGTCCTCTAGTGACAACTGCCCTCGATGCTCTAGAATAAGGATGCCCATAGCCGTGAACTGCTTTGAAACAGACGCTAAATTAAAAGACGAACGTTCGTTTAGTAAGGTGGATTCAGATTCATCGCTATAGCCGAACGGTTTATGAAACAGCACCTCTCCTTTTTGCGCTAACAAAACAGCCCCGTTAAATTTACCGACCTTATAGACGTTTGTGAGCCAATGATCAATAGCCGTCATTTTATCTTCTATAGACAAGTCCTGCGACAAATTCAGTTTAGGAATTCGAATAAAAAGATAGATCGTAAACAAGAGCGTATTCAACACCAATACAATAGCCGTTAACATAAACCCTCTCCTAATTTATCTTTATCTATATCTATACGCATTTGCTCTGCTATTGACCAGAAAGCACCATCTGCTTAATTTTAACAGCCTTTTCAAAATGATCGAGCTGATGCGTCTCAATCCACCAGCGAGCCGCTTCCATCAAAACTTCGGGCTGATCATTTTTATTTTTAAAAAACGCATAAAAGGATAATCCAACCGACGCTCCCTTTTTGCCAATTTTTTCATCGCAAACTTGAACTATTTTATCTCGTAGATCTGATCTCACGTGAATCCTATTATTTTTACAGATTAAACTTCATTAATAATACGGTAATGCCGATCAAAGTCTTTGGTAATTTCATACCAAGCTGAGTTTTGCGTACGGCATTGATGCGCTTCAAAGGCCGCGCTGTCAATAAATACCTCCTCTACCAACAGCTTGCAAGGCTCGTTTTCATCTTGATTAACGTTAAATTTTAAGCACCCCGGTTCTGACCGAGTAAGTGCCAAATGTAACGATAAATGCTCTAAAACTGCTGCTAGGCTCTGAGTCGGTATCATTATATGACCAGTTAAACGTACTTTAGGCATCGCCTCCCTCAAATGGTTTTCGAAACAATAGAAAGTGCTCTTCTTCGCCACTCAAGTGATACCCTAGGGATCGATAAAGACTCACTGCTTTGGTATTTATTTTAAAACTAGAAAGCGTAATATCTCGCTGCTCTAAACTTGCCATAGAATGGACAAACTCCATTACTTTGCGCCCGTACCCTCTATTTTGCCATTGTGGTTTTAAAATAAGTAAATGAACATGGATAGCCTGTTCATAGCGTTTAAAACAAAGGTACCCTATTTCCTCTTTTTCAAACTCCAGCCAATAAAACCAATGTGGTTCATAGTCATCCTTCATGCGTTGCTTCTGAAAAGCATCGTCCCAGCCAAAAACTTCGTCAACGAATGGGAAAAGCCCTGCCTTGGTCAGATCAAAAAACTTGTGATGAAAAAGGGTCTTCCATGGGTTTAATTGAAACGCCCTTAATAGCATTCATCAGACTCTTGCCTTCATTGGCATAAAATTGGGGAGTTTTCTAACTCGATCAAGCCAAGCCAAAATAGACGGGTAGGCTTCTAAATCAAAACCACCTTGATCCGCTACATGGGTGTAAGCAAACAATGAAATATCGGCGGTTGTCGGGTGTGCACCTGTTAAAAATGGCGTTTGAGACAACTGCTGTTCCATAACACTTAAGGCCTTATAGCCACCGTCTTTTTTGGCTTCAAATTCAGCCTGTTTAGAATCGGGCAAACCTAAATATAACTTAATGAAGCGCGCCACGGCGATATATGGCTCGTGACTGTATTGCTCAAAGAACTGCCACTGCTGTGTTTTTGCAAACTCGAAACCATCACCGGGCAATAGCGTTGTACCGTGAGCTATGTAATTAACGATAGCGTTCGACTCTGAAATGCAACGCCCATCTTCAAGCTCTAACAAGGGTATTTTGCCCAATGGATTTTTCGCTAAAAACGCTTGTTGAGATTGATCGCCAGATAAAATATCAACAGGCACCCATTCATAGTCAACGGATAAAAGCGCGCAAATCAATTGCACTTTATAACAATTACCCGATTGGCTATCTCCATATATTTTCATCACCATTCCTTTTAATAATACCCACAAAAAAAGCAGCGCTCGTTGATAGAGGCACTGCTATTTTATCAATGTTAATGCCTTGCGGCTAACCTTCTACTGGAAAAAACTGTCGCTGTCGAAAAGGTTAACCAACTTTAGCGTTTACTAATTGATCCCACAGGCCAATTTTTTGCATTAGCTGCTTACCTGCCAACAGTTTTAGCCGCTGCATGGGGTGTTTGTTTCCTCCAAACAAATATCGTTTCACCCATTGTTGCTTATAAGCATCAAACTGGCGATACCAGGGCGCCGGCAGTGTTCCACCTCGCTGAAGCAACAAACGAACGGCTTCGCCGCCAATCATTGCCGCCGCCAGTTGCGTGCCCAGAATTGAGCTCGGACCCGTTTGCTGTTCTCCGTCTGCGAATGATAAATCCATATAAGAGCGCTGCAGCCCTTTCGGGGCTAGCCCAACTAAGAATTTTAATATTTGCTCGGCATAGGTATCGGTTTTTTTAAAATTAAAGAACTCATCAAAGCTCATCCCCTTGTTCGGTAAATATACTTGCAAGGTGGCGGAAAAGCCTAAAGGGGCGGCCGTCATAGCCGGCAGCTGCGCGTAACGTGCCGCTTCAAAAAGGGCACGGCGAGCGTCTATGGCATAAAAATCGATGCCATCCAGTACAAGGTCACAACCGAAGACAAACTTATCGGCATTTGCTCTTTTTACAGGCTCACGAAATATTTCGACAACTGCAGACGGATTAATACTCAAGATACGATCACGTACCGCCTCGGCCTTATTTTGATTCAAACTGTGAGAAGTCGCGCCTAATTGCCGATTAATATTGGCGACATCAAACGTATCTGGATCGCATAATCGAAACTTCCCCACCCCCAATCGTGCCAGAGTTTCAGCAACGGTACTGCCAATACCGCCGCAGCCGGGAATTGCGACTAAACAATTGAGCAGTTGCTTTTGTTCCGAAGCATTGATTAAACCTGCGTTACGCGAAAATGCCGCATCACATGACCACTGAGAATTCATTTGAAATACCTCCGTCGTATATAGGTTGATTCGCTAAGTTTTCTTCTAACGGGCAGGCATAGAGCAAAACAGGTAATTGTGCTTTACCATCGAAAGAAATAGTCTTAGATGCAACTACCTCACCGACCATCTTTCGTTTATAGAAATTCAACAACCGTTCGTTAAAGTAAAGTACCACCGTATCAACATTAAAGGTCCCCGCCTGCGCCCAAAAGTACTCGAATGATTGTTTCCGCAGTAACGCGCTGTGAAATAAAGGGGACATCGAAAAACGCCACGCATTTAACAATTTGTGCTGCTGCCTCAACCGCGCTATGTCATCTTCAAAGTGTCGACTTACCGGCATACCGTCAACACCGTCTAACGTGAATGAAAACGTGCCCGCCAAACGACCGCTTTGGTGTTCAATGGAGATGATATGCGTGTGATCGTGATCATCGAAGACAGGGTCTTGAACCGCTTGAAGGGCTTTTTCTGGTGTAACATCACCTTCCATAGATAAATTAGCTGCGGCCATCCGATGTAAGCGATCCAACCGAGCCAAATGACCCCCTGGTTGCAGCCGAGCGTATTTAAAGGTTTGAATGCGACTGTCCGTTTCCGATTCAGTTTGTTGAGATTGCGTATCTTGAGCTAAAGCATTTGCGGTAAAAGTCATAGAGTTACCTATCGTTGAAGTGGCACTTTCATCTTTAGAGTACTAAGTGATTTCGCCACTAAGTATAAAAATGACGCTGCGCAAATTTTTTTTTTCGACACAGGTCACAACTTCGATCGGGAAATACCCCTTCACAGACAACAATTTGACAGTTTCTCAATTTACTGACGAAATTTTCACCGACTATCTGTCATATTGCAAAGCAAATGCCAAAGATTTCTCACACTAGCGAATCACTATAAATAGCTAAATATGTATCTCTAGAGCGGTGTTTGAATGCACAATTCCACTTTTGTAAAAATCCTCCTTAATTTCGCCCGATTATTGGTGAGAATTACCTATAAACATGGACGAAATGGGTCAAAATGTAGTTTAATTACATTTTTCCTATATTAAATTGCGCTTTCCCTCGATATATATAGAGGGAGGTGTGAGAATTTATCCAAAAGGTGAGCTTTCCATGATTAAGAAGATCGGTGTTTTAACTAGTGGCGGTGACGCTCCTGGCATGAACGCAGCACTTCGTGCCGTAGTACGAACCGCCCTAGGCAAAGGCCTAGAAGTTTATGGTATTCGTGACGGCTACCTAGGTTTGCACCAAAACCGCATTTCAAAGCTTGAGCGATTTGATGTGTCGAACATGATAAACCGAGGCGGTACCTTCTTAGGGTCTGCTCGTTTCCCTGAATTCAAAGAAAAATCCGTTCGAGAAGAAGCCATAGAAAACCTAAAAGAGCATGGCATTGAAGCCCTCGTGGTCGTTGGGGGCGATGGTTCTTATATGGGAGCAAAAGCTCTGACTGAAATGGGATTCCCTTGTATTGGCTTGCCCGGTACGATTGATAACGACATCACTGGAACCGATTATACCATTGGTTTCCACTCAGCGTTGAACACTGTATTAGATGCTATCGACCGTTTACGTGACACCTGCTCGTCACATCATCGAATCTCCATTGTAGAAATAATGGGTCGTTACTGCGGTGACTTAACAATACAAGCCTCTATTGGCGGTGGAGCTGAATTCACGGTCATTCCTGAAAAAGAGTTTGATGAAGAAGAACTCATCAGCGCAATAAGCAACGATGTAGAGCAAGGTAAAGATCATGGCATTATAGCCATTACTGAACACGTCACCGATGTAAACGCCTTAGCTCGTCGTATTGAGTCTCGCACGGGATTAGAAACACGGGCCACAATTTTAGGGCACACTCAGCGCGGCGGTGCACCCTGTGCCTTTGACCGTGTGATGGCCAGCCAAATGGGAGCCTTTGCTGTCGATTTGCTGCTCGAAGGCGAAGGAGGCCGATGTGTCGGTATCCAATCTAACAAACTGGTTCACCACGACATTATTGAAAGTATTGAAAACATGAGCCGCCCCTTTAATCAAGAACTCTACGATTTAACCAAAACTCTTTCATAGCTTTTCATCTACAAACCTATTGATCAGCTGATCGGTAGGTTTGATTCTTTACCACCCTAAACTTTACATTCTTGTCATCCAGATTCTAATTGTGTGCGTACTCTTTGGTAATTCTCACAATTCTGGAGCGTTGGCCAATGACCAGCCGCAAAAAAAAATTCTTTTACCCTATTGTCGTTATCGCCGTAGGTGCCTTAATCATTAGCTGGATGGTTGCAAAACCAAAATCAAGTTTAGAAGCTGAAGACTCGCAAGCCATAGACCCTCTTCTCAATGCGCCCAATGTAGAAACCATAGTAGCGACCTCTGCCGAAATAGCGCCACAGGTCGTTTTATACAGTCAATTCAAAAGTGCTCAACAAATTGAGTTAAAAGCCCCCATATCAACAGATGTCATTAGTGTGAACATTCAAGAAGGACAGCGCGTTTCAGAAGGCGATCAACTGGTTATTCTCGACACAGCCGCGTTGCAAAGGCAACTCAACCAACTAGTAGCCAGAAAACAGGAAATTTCAGCGCGTCTGGCGCTCGAATCGAAAAATCATCAGGCCAACATAACGGCATTACCCATAGAACAAAACTTAGTCGACATAGCGCAACGCAGTGTAGATAGACTCATCGGATTGCAAAACATTAATTTAGCATCAAATGCCGACTTAGAAAATGCTGAGCGTACGTTGGCAAACCAGCAGTTAGCGATTCAAAACAGACAGTTGGCTATCAGCCGATTTACAGCCATTGATAGCCAATATCAAGCACAATTGAACGACATTGATAGCCAAATAACGCAAGCCCAACGCAATATAGAAAACGCCTCTATTTTTGCACCTTTCACGGGTGTTGTTTCAGGTCTACAAGTTCAACCTGCAGATTCGGTGATTTCTGGCAGCGTGTTGCTTAGCCTAGCTAATGAACAGCAGCAGCAATTAGAGGCTTGGATTTCCGTAGAAACCTTACCAAGTACTGATGAACTAGATTCGCTCACCGGTATTGTAGAAACACAATTTGGTGCAATAGACGCGCAACTTCAAAGTATAGACCCAGTATCTCAGGCTGGTAGCATTCGATTGCTCTTTCAACTGGTCGATTCTTCTAACGCGCTAACGCTAAATCGCTACTATCGACTATGGCTGAACTTACCGAAAGTTACTTCAACTGCCGTTCCACAGAGCTCAGTGTACAGCGATCAATATGTTTACGCCGTTGAAAATAATGCATTAACGCGACACAGCATAAAAGTAGTGGGTGAGCGCATGATTGATGGAAAGTTATGGCGGCTTGTTCAAGGCAGCATTCAAGATAAAAATATTTTAGTGACTCGCTTACAAGATGCCGTCAATGGGCTTGCCGTTAAACCAACATCAAACACGCTTTAGGGAAAACACTGTGAATTCAATCATTGAAGCTTTTGCTCGACATAAAATCGCCCCTAATGCCGTTATGTTTATCGTCATTTTCTTAGGCTTAGTTGGGCTCAATAGAATCAACACTCAATATCTACCCGATTTTGATTTAAGCTTGATTATCGTCAGTACCCCTTGGGAAGGTGCAAGCACAGAAGACGTTCAAAAAGGCTTAGCGATCCCAGTCGAAAATGCCATTTTGGCATTAAAGGATGTCGATCGAGTTTCCACCACGAGCATCGAAGGTCGAGCATCAATGACGGTCACTTTAAAAGACTCTGCTGAATCCGTCAGCCAAATGATTTCGGAGATCGAAAAAGCGATAGCGACGCTTCAACTGCCTGACGGTGTTGGCGATTCAGTCGTCGAGGCGTTATCCATTCCCGACCCAGTTGCAGACGTGCTCATTTATGGTGATTTAAGTTACGATGAATTGTCATCCATCGCTAAACGCGCTGAACAAAGCTTGAAAAGCGCAGGTATCAGCCAAATAGAAATTACAGGTTTACCTACTGAGCGCGTTGTTGCCGAGCTTAACATTGACACCCTGTTAAGTTTGAATGTTGGCATTGGCGCATTAGCGGATCAAATCAATCGAAATAATGCAACCGCTCCAGCCGGCATAGCCGGTGAAAGCAATATTGCCAGCCAACTCAGATTTAACGAAAAAGAATCTACCGCTGAAGACATTGCAAGACAAGTGGTGCGCATCAACAATCAACCTATGCCGCTGAATCAAATTGCTACAGTTTCAACCCAATACGATGAATCTGAGGCCAAGATTTACTTTCAAGACCTTCCCGCTATCAAACTGTCTTTAAGCCGTGGGGCTGGTGAAGATACTCTTGCAGCAGCCGAAAGTTTAACTCAGTGGCAAGCAAGTTTTGGTAGCACTTTACCTAAAGATGTAAACATTCACGTTTACAATGAAGCCTACGACTTTGTGAAGTCACGGATAAAAATCATCCTAGACAATGGCATCGGTGGCTTACTCATCGTACTTATTGTGTTATTTATATTTTTAAATCACCGATTAGCCTGGTGGGTTGCGGTCGGAGTGCCGGTTAGTTTTTTAGCAACCTTCATATTTTTAGAGTTAAGCGGCAACTCAATTAATGTGATCAGTTTACTTGGCTTTTTAATCGCGCTAGGTGTCATCGTAGATGATGCCATTGTTGTAGGTGAAAATGCTTACGCAAACATGGAAAACGGCGATGATGCTGAAACTGCAGCCATAAAAGCAGCAAAGAAAATGCTGCCCGCTGTGTTTGCGAGTTCCGTTACGACCGTCGCCGCCTTTTTACCTTTGCTTTTAGTAGGTGGTGTGGCTGGAGCATTTGCTAAAGGTGTACCCATCGTAATCATCATGGCGATCGCGGCTTCTCTGATCGAATGTTTCATTATATTACCTGGGCATCTAGCACACTCTTTCAAAAAAGGTAACGTGAATAAGCCGAACAAATTTCGCCAAAGCTTTGAACAAAAATTTAATTGGTTTAGAGAAAACGTCATCAGAAAATTGGTCACTCATGCGGTGAACTATAGAGCGACTACGTTCAGCTTGGTAGTACTTTTGCTGGTATTATCGATCACCTTGTTAACCACCGGCCGCGTGAAGTTTGTTTTTTTCCCAGCCATTCAAGCCCCAGAATTGCAAATAAATGTGGAGTTTTCTGAAGGCACTAAAGCCAACGTTGTTGAAGACTACTTAATGGATTTAAAAACAGCACTGCAAAATATTGAGCAAGAAGCAGAAAGCAAGTTCATCAATACCATTGTCTTAGAAACCAATAAGGGCGCCATTGAGCAAGGGGCGTTATTTATACAGTTTGAAACTGACCGCAGTGAAACAGTGAACAACAAAGTAATAACCAACACTTTAGATAAAGAAGTACCTAAACCGGCTAACTTAATCTCGATCGCATTTGTAGAAGGTGAGCAAGGTCCTTCTAACAACGGCATTAACCTAAGGCTGGTGAACGAAGATACAGCTCAGCTACTGCGAGCCAGTCAATTTATAAGAAATGAACTAGCTAAGCTAAACAGCCTAACAGAAATCAAAGATGACCTACCGTTGGGTGCAGAGCAAATCAGCTTAACTCTCACGCCAGACGCTCAAGCGCTTGGTGTTACGACGGCTGATTTGGCTAGAAATATTCGGACCCTTGTCGATGGAACCCTAGTACAAAACCTACAATTAAATGGTGATGAATTTGAACTCACATTGCGCGTATATGCCGAACAAACAGACAACTGGTTTTTGCTGTCTCAGTTACCCATTGCACTCGGTAATGGAGACAGCAAACCTTTATCAGCGTTAGCGGTACCTACAGCGAATCGTTCTATCGCACAATTAGGGCGCGTCAATGGTGAATTAAGTGCCGAAATCACGGCGAATAAACTCAACGACACAGTGAATATCAATGAAGTTAATCGGATCATTGATACCGAGTTAAGAGCCAAGTTTAGTGAACAGTTTCCTAACGTAAAACTGTTGCTAGAAGGCGACCAGGCATCGCAAGGTGATTTTTTCGAAGACGTTAAAATTGGCGGTATGCTGGGCTTGCTACTGATATTCATTGCACTGGCGTGGGTATTCGAAAGCTGGGTGTGGCCGTTTGCAGTGATGAGTGCTATTCCATTTGCCCTCACAGGCGCAATTGCGGGTCATTGGATCTTAGGGTTAGAACTCAGTGTTCTCAGCATTTATGGAATATTTGGTTTATCGGGCATTATCATCAACGATTCAATCGTATTGGTCAGTTTTTATCGCGACTTACGTGCTAAAGGCATGGCTATTAAAGAAGCGGTTGTCGAGGCTAGCGTACAACGCTTCAGAGCGGTTTTATTGACTACTTTGACAACGGTTGGTGGCTTAAGCCCATTATTGTTTGAGTCTTCTTTTGATGCACAGTTTTTAATACCCCTAGCCGCTGTCATTGCGTTTGGTTTAATGTACGGCATTGTACTTATTCTTTTCTTTGTACCCGCAATGTTAGTGAGTTTAGAAAATGCGACCGCCATGATTAAACGAGAGAAACCCGGTGAGGAACACGCAGTAGTTCAACACGGTTAGATATTAATACTTTAAGAAATGATTCACCCCACTTTGGCATGTTAGAACTGACACTAACATGCCATTTTTTTATGGTGAAGTACTTAGCTGTGAGAGATTTTTTTACTGGTAAACAGGTAGTCTTTTAATTCTTTATCAAAGGTTTTATCTTTGCGACGAATCCACTCTAAAACCATAGCCGCGTGCTCTTTTTCTTCATCGCGGTTATGGATAAGAATGGCTTTTAGTTCTTCGTCTTTACAAGCATCTACGCGTTGATTATACCAATCTACCGCTTCTAACTCTTCCATTAGTGAGCTAATGGCTCGATGCATATCGCGGGTTTCATCTGATATTTCATTAATGGGTTCGTGATAACCTTCATTGGCCATGCTGTTCTCCTCATTGATGGATAAGACAGAAAACACTCTATCAAATGCCTAATGAGATTGAAATTAATCAACATCATAGTTATTACTTATCAACCCATAAATCAGGCACGTTTTTGTTTCGCTTCAATGGGCCACAATTGAACAGCTTGTTGTTCTGGCTCGTAACGTAGCAAGGCATCGTAATTAAAACCACGCCAGCTCGATAAGTATTGCCGAATAATAGGCATTCCCATGGTTTGCTCAGGAATCACTGCAATATTGTTATGTTGATCAATCAAGTGCCAAAATACTTGATCTTGATAACTGAACACACTCACGTTACGTAGCTCGTCTATAACCAGCCGAGTTAACACGCCATTGTGTCGATACCAGTGCAATTCACCTTGTTCAATGAACACTCCTTTGGGGTGCTGTTTGTCTAAAGACCACCATTTAACCATCGTTACGGCGCCTCGAATTTAGGTAAGCCCATCAAGGGGTCGTTTGGATCATCTTTGATTCGATCAAACTGTAACGTCACTCGCCTATTTTTAGCGCGACCCGCGGCTGTTTCATTGCTAGCAATAGGATAACGCTCGCCGTGATAACGGGTCAGAATCATTGCGGCATTGATGCCCTTGTTAACAAGGTAGTCTGTCACTAAATAGGCGCGCTTTTCCGTGAGTCTGCGGTTGTCGTAGCGGGTGCCCGTACTGTCACTGTGAGCATCGACATAAACCGCGGTTACTAAATCATCCGCTTTTAAGTAAGTGACAATGTCGTCCAGTTGAATTTTTGCGCGCTCATCAAGTTCAACACCCCCATTTGCAAAGCTGAGGGTAGTTCGTTCAATTTGGCTAAAATTCACCGGCAATAGACCCGCCTGACACGCAAGATAATCGTTATAATATTGTTTGAAATTAACGGGTGATATTTGCACACGAACTCTGTCATCACCGTATTTCGCTTTACGGGTGAGAGTCGGCGCCATCCCTAAACCTAATTCGTCCATCATTCGGCCAGCTCGCGCCGTTTCAATTCGTATGGGTATTTGCTTATCTCGAACTCGCGTGTAGCCCAGCTCGGTAGTCAAAGCGCTTGAACGCCAAGATGGCGCTTCAATGGTAATGGCCGCGCTGCCTTCCGCCATTAAATTGCGAGTAGATTCTAAGTAAAACTCTAACGTTTCGCCGGCTTGGTGAAAAAACACCGCCAACCCATACTGAGGGATAGGCTGATAAAAGCTGCAATAGTACTGGTTGGCTTCCATATGCCACTCTGTATCGGTTAAACCAGTCCCAAACTGGACGGCAGGTGCAAAGCCGGATAATAAGAAGGCAAGGCACAACACCGCTAAAAAGGAAAAGACTCGCCTATTTGATACCTGTTTTTGCCGCATTTTGTGGGTTCCATTCATTCTTATGTATCTCAAATGCAAAGCGTGCGCCAACTTTTCATGATTGGACAGCGAGCGCTTGCGGCATTACCATATGCCGCCTTGCTAGGCTTAGTCCCTACCCCATATCAAATCTGGAGACCGTGTGACCGACATCGCCCCTGAAAACCTGCTTTCTCATCGCTTTCGCGGTTATTACCCTGTTGTTATCGACGTAGAAACAGCCGGCTTTAATGCACAAACCGATGCCTTGCTCGAAATTGCTGCCGTTACGCTAAAAATGGACGAAAACGGCATCATTATGCCCGATCAAACTCAATTCTTTAACGTCGAGCCATTTGAAGGCGCGAATTTAGAAAAAGCGGCGCTCGAATTTACCGGAATTGACCCTTATAACCCGTTAAGAGGGGCTGTTGATGAAGCCGAGGCGCTCAAAGAAATTTTTAAAACCGTGCGAGCTGGCATGAAAGCCGCTGGCTGTAAGCGAGCCATACTTGTTGGTCATAACGCTACTTTCGATCATAACTTTGTCATGGCGGCCGCCACTCGTGTTAATAATAAACGCAATCCGTTCCACCCCTTTTCAACGTTTGATACCTCGGCCCTTTCTGGCCTTGCCTATGGCCAAACGGTGCTTAAAAAGGCCTGTGAATTATCGGGCATAGAGTTTTCTGACAAAGAAGCGCATAACGCTGAATACGACACCGTAAAAACGGCTGAATTGTTTTGTAATATCGTGAATAAGTGGAAAGCTTTGGGGGGCTGGCCGTTACCAGAAGAATCGGAACCTTCCTCTTCAAGCTCAGTGGAGTAATTTTATGAAATGCATGGCTGATTTATGTGTCATTCCGTTTAACGGAAAAATATCCGTCGCTGACGAAATTGCAAAGTGCCATACTATTCTAAAGCAATTTGATATTGAAATAGCTTTACATGGTTACGGGACAAACCTTTATGGGGAGTGGGATGAAGTGTTCGCGGCCATTAAGGCTTGCCATGTGCAACTGCATGAGCATGGCATAGTTCGCATTTCATCTACCATTAAAGTGGGCACTCGCACCGATAAAGACCAACGCATCGATGATAAAATTCAAGCCGTTGAAACCCGATTAAATCAATCGACTTAACGCGACTATATTGCGCCGGTTATAAGCTTTCAGTTTAAACCGGTACCTACCCTTTTATTGAAGGTACTTATGACGAATCAAACCGATAAACTCGGCACCGCGCCTATTGGGAAATTATTTTTCACCATGTCTCTGCCGATTATTATGGCCATGTTAGTCAATGGGTTATATAGCATTGTCGATGCAATTTTTATCGCACGCGGTGTTGGCAGTTTAGCCATAGGTGGCGTATCTATTGTGTTCCCTGTACAAATGTTGATATTTGCGTTTGCAGCGATTATCGGCAGCGGTTCAGCTTCCATTGTATCCCGTAAACTGGGTGCCAGGAAAAATGATGATGCTCGTCATACAGCGCAAACAGCACTGACCTTTAGCATACTTTTTTCGATTGTTTTGGCTGGCATCGTATTACTTGCCATGGAGCCCATATTACGTTTGCTCGGAGTAACAGACGCGCTGTGGGATTACTCAGTGGACTATTTAAAGCCATTACTCTTTGCAACGCCCGTGGCCATTGTTGGAACCGTGTTTAATGACATGCTTCGCGCCGAAGGTAAAATGCAATTCATGATGATGGTGATGCTGTTAGGGTCTCTTTTGAATGTAACCTTCGATGCTATCTTTATTTTTGGCTTAGATATGGGCGTTACGGGCGCAGCACTGGCGACAGTCATTGCTCAAATCAGCTCTATGTTACTGGCTTTTAGTTTTTATTTTCGCGGTAAAACTACGCTGCATTTATCAATCAAAGATTGGCGCATAGATACAAAGGTACTTGCGGGGATCATTGCGCTTGGCTTACCGTTTTTCATTTCACATGCAGGTGCCAGTTTTATGATTGCTACTGCCAACAATGCGCTGTCAAACGTTGGCGGAGACGCGGCCGATATCTACATCAGTGCTTACGGTTTAGTAGGTCGAGTCATCATGTTTGTTATTCTCCCTTTAATAGGCATTATGATTTCTTTTCAAACGCTAGCCGGTTACAACTACGGTGCTCAAAAATTTGATCGGGTGCGAAGCATTGTTAACATAGGCATAGGGTCTTCCACCCTACTGTGCGTACTGATCAGTACCTTAATGGTATTCAGACCAGAATTAATGCTGGGGCTATTTACCGACGACCCCGTATTACTTGCGAAAGCGATTGAAATTGCCAAAGTCATCTTTATGTTGTTTTCATTTGCGGGCATCACCTTCATCATAACGGGTTACTTTCAGGCAACCGGCCACGCCCGAATGGCACTTATTGCCTCAAGTGCGAGGGTATATATATTCTTGATCCCATTGTTGATTTTATTACCAAGGCAACTGGGCATCGACGGCATTTGGTATGCCTTTCCGATAGCCGATGGTTCAGCTTGCTTGCTTGCGGTTGTTTTGTTCATTCGTTACTACCGCCGATTGTTAAACCATAATCAATAAAAAAGGGCTTTCGCCCTTTTTTACTTACCTGTTTAGTATTACAAACTTTTATCAATAAACTGTTTTAACGCTGCACCAGGTTGTGCACCTACGGCGACATCGACCGGCTTGCCATCTTTAAACATCATTAATGTAGGTAAGCCTCGTACGCCATATTTTGATAACACTTCTGGGTGATCATCAGCGTTTAATTTAACAATTGAAACTTTACCATCGTATTCACTACTCAAAGTATCTAACACGGGCGCGATCATTTTACATGGGCCACACCAGTCGGCGAAAAAATCGACCAATGTTAACCCTGAGCCCTGCTCAACTTGGTCATTAAATTGTGCGGCATCTAACATAGCAACGTTCGACATTTGTACTCTCCTCTATTTGAATGAGCACAGTGTATCGCCGCAATTTTCACTGCACTAGATGGCGATATAAGGCTACACTGTTCCATAAATGGAACAATGCGAGCAAATCGTGGAACTGGATAATTTAAATCTATTTATAGAAACCATTAACCAAGGCTCAATTACCAAGGCAGCAGAAAAGCTCGGCAAACCTAAGTCGACGGTATCGCGGCAACTCACTGCCTTAGAAACAAGTTTAGGGGTTAAGTTAATGGAGCGAACAACTCGGAAACTACATTTGACCGAAGCCGGAGAAGCGCTTTACGCCCGCTCAGCCCCTTTTATTGAAGAGTTAAACGACATTGGGCAGGAGATCAACGCCTTTGCGCTCGAACCAAAAGGTCAGCTGAGCATTTTGTGGCCGCAAGAGCTTTTCACTCAAACCATGTCGGAGCTAATTTCAGAATTTTTAAACGAATACCCAAAGGTTTCTTTCTGCGGTACGCAATACAATGGCGTGGCACCGAAGCTAAACCCTCAGATAGATTTACATTTTGTTCTGCACCAACACCCATTACCGGACAGTGATTGGATTGCACAATCGCTCATGAGTATTCCACAGGGTCTGTATATTGCCGCTCATTGCGCCAATAAAGCGCCGAAACATTTAACAGAGGTCTCTGACTTCCCGTGTATTCTTCAAGGAGGCGAGTACCAATGGTTGTTTCGCAGGGAGCGTTCTTTAGACGCGATAGAAGTAAGCGGAAGGTTAACACTGAATAGCCCAGATATGCGCTTACAGGCGGCCATTCGTGGACTTGGCTTAGTTAGGTTACCTGTCTATTTAGCCGAACCTTATATAAGAAGGGGCGCGCTTGCGGCCGTAGCGTTAGAAGGAAAACCTGTTGCAGAGGAGCTTAGTGTTATTTACAAAAGCCGCCACTTGCCCCTAAAAACGCGTTTATTTTTAGAGCATTTTCAAGGGCATCTCGGGCGGTTATACAGCCAAATTTAAGCGGCTAAGGTAAAGAGATTAAATGCTCACGATAGTATTTGAGCTCTTCGATAGACTCGATGATGTCATCTAAGGCTCTATGGCTGCCCTTTTTCTGAAAGCCTTTCAAAATTTCAGGGTTCCAACGTGCGGCCAGTTCTTTCAAGGTGCTGACATCGATATTACGATAATGGAAATAGGCATCTAAATCGGGCATGTACTTAATAAGAAAACGACGATCCTGCCAGATTGAGTTCCCGCATAATGGCGACGCACCTTGATCAACCCACTCTTTCACAAAATTGAGCGTTTGTTGCGCCGCAACTTCAACACTGATGCTGCTTTGCTGAACTTTCGCGGTTAGGCCAGACTCACCATGATGCGTTGTACACCATTCATCCATCGCATTTAACACACTGTCGGGTTGGTGAATGACTAACTCTGGCCCTTCGGCGATAATGTTAAGGTCTTTATCGGTGACTAGCGTGGCAATCTCTAAAATATGGTCAGTTTCTGGCTTCAACCCTGACATTTCGAGGTCTATCCAGATTAAATTCGTTTTTTTGTCCATTAAGCTCAACCTTTAGCGCGTGAAACTGTAAACTGTCGGTTATTGTAACCGATCTCAACACAGAGCGCGCATGAGTAAACGAAAACTATCTCGACAACAGCAATTTCGCATCGACAAAGTCCAGCAAGAACGCCTTGCGCGAGCGCAAAAGAAAGACCAAAAAATAGAACAAGCCTTTGCAACCGATCAACTCGGCAAACCGCGTCAAGGGTTAGTGATTGCTCACTTCGGCGCAACTTTAGATATTGAAGGCGAAAACGGCGAAATAACACGCTGTTCGGTGCGCAGCAACCTACCTGTGTTGGTCACGGGCGATAAAGTGATTTGGCACGCCGATGAGAAAGGCGAAGGTCAAGGAGTTATAGTCGCACTTCAAGAACGCCAATCAATTCTTACTCGCCCAGATTACCGCGGTAAACTGCGACCCGTGGCCGCCAATGTCGATCGCATTATTATCGTTGCGTGCCCATCACCCCGCACGCCAGTAAATTTGATAGACCGTTATCTTGTAGCCACGGCACACGACGACATTCAGCCCGTTATCTTGCTCAACAAACACGATTTAATTGACCAAGCCCCTGAAATGCTTGAAGAGTTAAAACAATACGAAGACCTTGGCTGCATCACCTTAATTGCCAGTATTCACAATGAAGAAGAGCTTGCTGCCATTAAAACGTTAGTCGCAGAAGGTAACTCTGTCTTTGTCGGGCAATCGGGTGTGGGTAAATCTTCAATCATATCCGCACTCTTGCCAGGGGAAGATATTCGCGTCGGTGAAATATCAGAAGCCACCGGCAAAGGCCGACACACCACCACCACGGCTAAAATTTATCACATTCCCAGCGGCGGACAGCTCATCGACAGCCCCGGTATACGCGAATTTGGCTTGTGGCACATTACCGAAGAAGACTTAGACAAAGGCTTCCCAGATGTCACCGAACACTCACACTACTGCAAGTTTAATAATTGCACTCATACACACGAACCCAAATGCGCGGTTAAAATAGCCGTTGAAAACGGAGAGTTGCTTGAGCGCAGGTTAAACAGCTACTTAGCCATTCGTGATTCGATAGACGAAGTCACCATGCGAACCTAAACTGTACCGAGGGAGACTATGAGCCAATCTTCAGAGCCAGCAATAGAGGCAGAGAGCCAAACTGGCGTTATTCAATTAGATTCCATCGCAGGTTTTATCAACCAATCAACACCGTTAATTGATGCAGGTTTGCGCAGCATTAATATCATCAGCCAAGACCTAAACCGCCCTTGGCTCGGCAACGAAGCCGTAGTTTCAGCACTTAAGCAATTTATACTGACTAATCGCCGAGCCCAAATGAAATTACTCATTGCACAAACTACCCATGCATTAAATACCGACCACCCAATGGTGCCACTTATTAAAAAGTTATCCCGAATAGAAGCCAGAATCATCGAACCAGAAATACTCGAAAAAGAGCCGATTAACTGCGAATTTATATTGGTAGACAGAGGAGGCGTGGTAATACGACAAAAATTAGACAACTACATTGGCTTTGCACATACAGATGATAAAACCACGGTAAAGAGCCTGCAATCGAGCTTTGATCAGTATTGGCGATACAGCCAACCATCACCAGAGTTGCGATACTTTTCGATATAAGATTATCGAGTTTGAACTCGATTCATGTAGCGAACATCATTTTTGAAGGTTATCAATGAATCACCAAAGCGATAATGAAACGATAATCGAATTAACGACGGCGCTGCGCGGCAAAGATCTGGTTTTATTTGGCGTAACGTCACTTTATCGCCCTTCACCAACAAATAAAAATCATCTTCCGTAGTACAACCATGAGACATCACAGACACCTCAACTCGATCACTGAACACAACCGGGTTTAGTAGCAAAGGCACCGAATAATCGCGACCCGACAAGGTACTGCACCCTGCCGAAAACACAACTATTAGCGAACATAAAAAAAGCTTGAATTTAGCCACGTCGTCGCCCAGCCCATAACAATCCCGCTAACGCTATCATGCCGAACATCGGTAACGAGCCAGCGCCCAAACGACTCACCTGACCATCAGAATTACGAGTGGTGTCTGCATTAAGATCCATCGATAAACTGCCCTCATTAATCCAATCGCGCAAGTTATAGACGTTCGAATAAACACCATAAGCATTCGCACTATTAATACCACACTGAGATGGCCCCCAACTAACCACCCCCAACAAAGTATCGGTATCAGGATCAATCAACGGACCACCACTGTCACCCTGACAAGAGTCGTATCCTGGGTCTCCTGCACAAATCATCGTAAAAGCATCAAAATTGTTACCAATATTCGAGTTATTACATTCTTGTACGGTACGAGGTGTGAGATCAACATCGAGCAATTGAGCGCTGGCCGAAAATGTCGCATCGTTGTTATCACTTAACGTATCACCATGACCAATAACTTGTACTTTAGAAGAAGTATTTTTCGCTAAATGATCGAATAAATCCATGGTCGGTAACGCCAGAGACGGCTTATTTGAAACCTGAGGCAAATGCAAAATAGCAATGTCATATTCAAGCGTTGCACTGTTATAAAGTGGGTGAACTTCTATATTTTCAGAGGGTATTTCGATAGGTGTTTCACTGCCCGTGTAAATCGTATAACCCGTAAAGTGGTACCCTATTGGTTCAGCTTCTTTTGAATCTTCTCCAATACAATCATAAGGAACTAAGCCCTTATCTTTACAAAACTCATATTGCATACCCTTACCCGTGGTTACATTTGAGTAATCACCGATCAGCAAATGTACCGAAGCGCCAGCGGGATAACCATCAACACAATGGGCCGCAGTCACCACCTTGCCGCCACCTATATGGCTAGCACCACAAAAAGCATTCCAACTATATCCAGCAGAGTTACCTGGGCTCGCGTATGACTTGCCATCTGCCCAGTTATAAACCCTAAGTAACGCGACAAAATATTCATGCTCATTAGCAGCCGTAGCCGAACCATTAATGATACGTGGCGCAATACCGCGTTCACCGAACGAATCATCCACAGCAAATGCAAATAACGGTAAACATAAAATAAAAGCGAAGAGTTTATTCAAATGATCGGCCTCAACTAGTCAGAATTTAATCCTAACTCAAGGATTCAAATCATGCGAATTTTAGGTCCTATTTTTATGAAGTTCGTCAAAGAAATGGCGGTGTTTGTCTATTGCTGCGGGCATCGTGTTGCGGCTTAGGTCAAAACATTCGCGTCTCCGCTCCACTTCGAACGCGCCTGCAACTTAGCGCGGTCTCTTCATTGTAGGAGTCTTCGGAACGAAGTGGAGAGACGAATGTTTTTGAATATGCTGTTTGATTTAGATTTTGTCATTTCTTAGATATTTCTTACTAATAACTCGATCTAGGTCATGTATTTGGAAGGCTGTTAGGTTAACCTTTAAAATAACATCCGCATTTTAAACTTTAACTATGTTTGAATTTAAGACAATTGACCCCTCTCTCGATCGGAGTATTTGTATTGAGCATCGACTTGATGCCTATATTTGTACCCACGGAAATAGTGATGGATTTCTGAGCCAGATTGGAGGCGAACAGGGTGATGAGTATATAAGCCGCCTTGAAAAGAGAATCAGTCAAATTCCACAAGGCAATTGCCTTTGCTATTTCAACGATCAATTAGCGGGACAACTGGAAATGAAATGGCATGAAAGCCCAAACGTTGGCTATGTTAATTTATTTTACTTGCGTCCAGAATATAGAGGTGTTGGTTTTGGCCGAATGCTACATGATAAAAGCATTGATATTTTTCATACATTGGGGGCAGATTCATTGTTACTCAGTGTCGGGAAAAAGAATAGGAAAGCAAAAGCATTTTATGAAAAACTCGGTTGGCATAATTTAGGAACTCGATCGGATAAACCATACGCCGAGCTTTATGAGTTTAGAATTTAAGACTCTGTAATTTGAACAGACGCACTTAACCGGTGATTGCCCATCCAATACACCATCGGCTGAAAGGTACTATCCTTATACAAAAAGGCATTGGCTGATTTTCTGAATCCTAGTTTTTCATATACTGGTACAGCATATTCCGTTGAAGTCAGCTCAATGTAATCAACAGAGTCATCAACTTCTAATTTTGCAGCATCAAATAATTTCCTCGCTATTCCCTTACCGTTTTCCTCAGGACTAACGAATAAGTAAGCGAGTTTTCTTTTCGAAGAAAACAAAATCACACCAGAAATACAGCCATCAACTGTACATTTCAAACAAATATTATCGTTGTCGATCAACGACTCTAACTTATCTACAGCAAGGTCTTTCGTGTAAAACACCTCTATCGCGGTTGGCGACCAAGAAGCTTTCACATAAGTTTCAAACGAAGCTTTGATTACAGTGATGGCTTCTGCAAGATCACTTTTTAAGAGTGGTTTAATCTTCATGTTATTCAGTCGCTATGGGTTTATTCTTTTTAATGGGCGTTTGAATTCAGAGTATAACTTCTATTTGGTGGTTGGTAGAGGGGAACGGTTTAGAGCTGTGGTAATTAAGCGGCCAGTTCATAGCTGCAAGCTGGGTCAAAGCATTTAAAAGTGGTTGGTTTTAGGCTTCGGGCTGCAAGTAAGGTCAAAACATTTAAACCATCGCGTCTTCGCTTTGCTTCGAGCGCTCCTACTTGAATTTGTTAGTGATTATTAGCTTTGGGTGTGGGTTTCACTGGAGTGGGCATCGTAAGCCATGGATGGCTAAGTTAAGCGGTGCAAGGATGCACGAACAGCGACCCGCGGAAGTGGAACGCGCCACCGAAGCGAAGAAAAAGCGGCCAGTTAAAAGCCGGAGGCTGGGCCAAAGGTTAGACTGATGGACTAACCTTTGACTGCTTAAGCTTGCTATTTTGAAAATAATTAAGCCAAGTACTTTGCTTTGATCGCTTCGTACTCTTCTAAGCATTCAGCATTTGCCATGGCCGTTGTATTTTTGGGTGTATCACCCCGTAAGATTTGAGTTACGGCTAGTTCCACTTTTTTACCTGAGCGAGTATAGGGGATATCTGTTACCGCAAAGATATGTTTTGGAACGTGTCTCGGAGTGGTGTTTTCGCGGATACGCTGTTTGATGGCTTTAATCAACGTATCATCAAGCTCAGTCGGTGAGTTGAGTTTTACGAATAAAACGACTTCTACATCATTATCGGTTTGATGACCCACCACTAGCGAATCAGTGACTTGTTCTATAGTTTCCACCTGGCGATAAATTTCAGCGGTGCCAATTCTCACGCCACCTGGATTTAGTGTGGTATCACTTCGTCCAAGAATAACGACTTGGCCCTGCTCATCTATTTCGCAAAAATCACCTTGTGCCCAAACATTGTCGAATCGCTCAAAGTAAGCGCTTTTATAGCGCGACTTATCAGGGTCATTCCAGAACCCTATGGGCATGCATGGGGCGGGTAAACGGCACACCAATTCACCACGTTGGTTTAAGATAGATTCACCTTCATCGCTCCAAGACTCTACAGCCATACCTAAGTTAGCGGCTTGTATCTTACCTTTGACTACGGGTGACCAGGGGTTGCCACCGACAAAACACGACACAATGTCTGTACCACCTGAAATAGAGTGCAACATGACATCGGATTTAACTTCATCGTATACCCAATCGAAGTCTTCTGGTGACAGAGGCGAGCCAGTGGAAAACACCACACGTAAAGCGTCTAAATTGTTTTCTTTCGGAGCAACGCCTAACTTTTGACAAGCGCTCAGATACTTAGCACTGGTGCCAAAGTGAGTCACCCGGTACTTTGAAGCCAACTCCCATAGCACCGACTCGGTTGGGTACATCGGGTTGCCATCAAAAATTATAAGAGTCGCACCTGTCACTAAGCCAGAGGCAAGCCAATTCCACATCATCCAACCGGTCGTGGTGAAATAGAAAAAAGTCGACTCTTTGGATATATCACCGTGTAAACGTAGCTCTTTAATATGCTGAAGCAAAGTACCGCCAGCACTGTGAATAATACATTTAGGCTTACCTGTGGTACCCGATGAATAAAGCACAACCAATGGGTGGTCAAACGGAAACTCAACAAGCTCTGGCGCAGCACGGTTTTGCTTAAATATATCCTCTAGCTCTGTAGCACGTTCAATGCTCGCAATACTAGGCACCACAGAAACATTGATCGTTTGCCGTATAGAAGGCACCGAAGCACGCAATTGATCGACAACCTCGCGACGATCAAATAGTTTTCCGCCATAACCGTAGCCATTACCCGCCAACAACACCACCGGCTCAACCTGACCAAGCCGATCAAAGACACCTTCATAGCCAAAATCAGGCGAGGCTGATGTCCAAATAGCGCCCAAGTAAGTGGTCGCCAGCATACCTATTAGCGCTTCCTGAGTATTACCAATATAACCGGCCACAACGTCTTTAGGTTGTACACCACACTCTTGCTGAAGATAGGCCGCCAACTGCATCACGCTTTCTCGCAGCTGCTTATAGCTAATCTCTTGTGCTTCACGAGATTCACTCACCGCAACAATGGCGTTTCTATCGTTTTCACCATGGTGCAGTAAATTATTGGCGAAATTCAGCTTAGCGTTAGGAAACCACTTCGCATCAGGCATTTGCGCATGCCCTAAAACAACATCACCCGCAGACCCTTGGACATCGCCGAAATCCCAAACAGCCTGCCAAAACTCGCTGAGATTATTAATACTGTAGTGATGAAGGGCGCTGTAATTGTAATCAAAAGCTTGAGCATCGAAACGTTTGGCAAAATCACTCAACTGGGTTTGTTCCATTTGAGACTGAGACGGACGGAATAGTATTGTCGACATAGGCGCTTAAATTCTGTTTATTGTTGTTGCTGTTAGGGTACCGAGCACAGCGGTAATGACAAGATCTGTTTTTGAAAAAAGAAGGGGTTGGGTGTCAGCAATTCGTACCAGTTTTTTTGAGCTGCAAGTTAATAGCTTCAAGTTTCAAGTATGGTCAAAAGAGGGTTTGTGCTGATAATTGCACTTGTAGGAGTCGTCGGAACGTAGTGGAGAGACGATTTTATAGATTTGAGAAGTTTTGGGTTGAGGGGGAAAAGCTGCAAGCTGCAAGCTGCAAGCTGCAAGACAAGATCAAATCGCCGTCGCTTTTGAAATTCAATGATGATTGGCGAATTTTTTTGGGTTATTAAGTGCGGCTTTTGGTTTCGGGCTGCGGGTCAGGTCAACACATTTCGCGTCTTCGCTTTGCTTCGAACGCTCCTACTTGGGAGTGGTGTTGGTGATTAGCTTTGGTGGTGGGTTTCACTGGAGCGGGCATCTGAGGCATGGATGCCGAAGTTTAGCGGCGCACGGAGGCGCGAACAGCGACCCGCGGAAGTGGAACGCGCCACCGAAGCGGGTTTTAGTGAACCAGTTTTAGGCAATGAGCTGCGGGTAAGGCCAAAATATTTAAACCATCTCGGTTTCGCTTTATTTCGCGCGCTCCTACTTGGGAGTGGTGTTGGAGACTAGCTTTGGTGGTGGGTTTCACTGGAGCGGGCATCTGAGGCATGGATGCCGAAGTTTAACGGCGCACGAAGGCGCGAACAGCGACCCGCGGAAGTGGAACGCGCCACCGAAGCGGGAATGTGGTGTTGGAGACTAGCTTTGGTGGTGGGTTTCACTGGAGCGGGCATCTGAGGCATGGATGCCGAAGTTTAGCGGCGCACGGAGGCGCGAACAGCGACCCGCGGAAGTGGAACGCGCCACCGAAGCGGGAATTAAGCTGGAAGTTAATAGCTTCAAGCTACAAGCAGGGTCTAAACACTTAAAGCCATCGCGCCTTCGTGTTGCTTTGAGCGATCCTGCTTTTATTAAAAGCTTCGGCTGCCGGCTTGTTCTAGTTTGGATAAAATGAAGCGGAGTTTGATTTCGCCTTCTTCGCGGAAGCGAATTTGGTTGTTTCTGACTCTTAGTGCGTAGAGTTCGTTAATGCTTTGGCATTGTAGGCGGATGTTATCGAGTTCTTCGTTGTGACGAATAGGCATGTCGATGAAAAAGTTCCATTCGTTTGGCGTGAGTTGACCTTCAAGCAAGCGCGTTAACGTGGCTTGAAGGTCTTCGATTTCCGGCTGGTAAACTGGTTTTTTGCCGAATGCCATGGCTAGGGCGACACCGCCCACGACCAAAAACGTAACCACAAAAACCAGAATAAACTCAGCCATGAAACTTACTTAACCCAAGCGCGAGCGTTGCGGAACATACGCATCCAAGCGCCGTCTTCATCCCAGGCTTCTGGTGCCCACGAATTAGTCACGGAACGGAACACACGCTCTGGGTGTGGCATCATAATGGTGATACGACCATCGGGGGTGGTAAAACCGTTCATACCCAATGCCGAACCGTTCGGGTTCGCCGGGTATTGCTCAGTCACCTTACCGTAATTATCAACATACTGGAGCGCAACTAAACCACTTTGCGCGGCTAGGTTTTGATGCGCCTCGTCTTTATATTCCGCACGACCTTCACCATGAGCCACCGCAATCGCCATTTTAGAGCCCGCCATGCCCGTCAAAAAGATTGACGGAGACTCTGGTACTTCAACCATCGCCACGCGAGCTTCAAACTGCTCAGATTCATTGCGAACAAAGTGCGGCCAATGATCCGTGCCATCAATGATGGACCGTAAATTGGAAAGCATCTGACACCCATTACAAACGCCCAATGCAAACTTAGACTGATCGGCAAAGAAGTCTTTGAACTGCTGCTTGGCACCCTCGTTAAATAAAATCGATTTTGCCCAACCTTCACCGGCACCTAATACATCACCGTATGAGAAGCCACCACAGGCCACTAACCCGCTGAATTGATCAAGGGTAACCGAGCCCGATAAAATGTCACTCATGTGAACGTCTATCGAATCAAAACCTGCGCGGTCAAAAGCCGCCGCCATTTCAATTTGCCCGTTTACACCCTGCTCTCTCAAAATGGCCATTTTAGGACGAACACCCTTTGCAATAAACGGCGCGGCAATGTCTTGTGCTGGGTCAAAACTTAACTCAGCATGTAAGCCAGGATCATTCGCATCGAGTAACGAATCGTATTCTTGTTGCGCGCATTTTTCATTATCACGTAGCGATTGAATGCGGAAACTGGTTTCGCTCCACATACGCAATAAATCGGTACGTGGCTTCACATAAAGCTCATCGTCATCGGCTGTAATGCGCACCAAGTCATCATCATTTGGTCGGCCAATAACACTCACACACTCAGCCAACCCTGCCGCATTAAACTGCGCCAAAACGGCTTCAGATTCAGACTGCTTCACTTGAATAACAGCGCCCAACTCTTCACTGAACAAAGCCGCCATAACATCGTCGCCAGCAAATCGATCAGTCGCAATATCGACACCGGTTCGGCCTGCAAACGCCATTTCGGCTAAAGTGACAAACACGCCGCCATCGGAGCGGTCATGGTAGGCCAATAGTTTTTGATCTTGCAATAAACCTTGGATGACAGCCCAGAAAGCTTTCAAATCTTCGGCATCATCAACATCGGGTGCTTCATCACCTACTTTTCGATACACCTGAGCAAGCGCACTGCCCGCCAAGCGGTTTTGCCCTTTACCTAAGTCTATCAATATTAAATCGGTCTCACCTTTATTCGTTTTAATTTCAGGTGTAACCGTTAAGCGCACATCTTTCACCGGTGCACCGCCAGTAACAATTAAACTCAACGGCGAAGTGACTGATTTTTCTTTTCCGTCTTCTTGCCAAGTGGTTCGCATAGACATTGAATCTTTGCCAACAGGGATCGTTAAATCTAAGGCTGGGCATAACTCTAAGCCAACCGCTTTTACGGTATCGTATAACGCTTCGTCTTCTCCTGGGTGGCCGGCGGCAGCCATCCAGTTTGCCGAGAGACGAACGTTTTTCATTTCACCGATATAAGTTGAAGCAATGTTCGTTAACGTTTCTGCAACTGCTAAACGGCCAGAGGCCGCTGGGTTGATTACAGCAACTGGGGTACGCTCACCCATTGCCATCGCTTCACCCGTATAAGACTCAAAACCAGAGGTAGTCACTGCCGCGTTCGCTACTGGAATTTGCCAAGGCCCTACCATTTGATCGCGTGCGACCATACCTGTTATCGAACGATCACCAATGGTTATTAAAAAGCTTTTACTCGCCACAGCAGGTAATCGCAGCACACGCTCTATGGTGTCGTTAATATCTAAATTGTGCGTAGTAAAAGTATCTTTCTTAAATTCTACACGATCGAATGCGCGCTGCATTTTAGGTGGCTTGCCTAACAATACGTCGAGTGGCATATCGACAGCGTTGTTATTAAAATGCGAATCACTCACGACTAGGTTTGCACTGTCATTCGCTTCACCAATTACGGCATACGGGCAACGCTCGCGTTTGCACAGTGCTTCGAAAACAGGCATTTGTTCTGGCGTTACAGCCAAAACATAACGTTCTTGTGATTCGTTCGACCAGACCGCCAACGGCGACATGCCCGGTTCATCATTTGGAATATCGCGCAATTCAAATTTACCGCCACGACCGCCATCGGCAACAAGCTCCGGCATCGCGTTTGATAAACCACCCGCACCGACATCATGTATGAAGGCAATAGGATTGTTATCTCCCAATTCCCAGCATCGATCAATAACTTCTTGGCAGCGGCGTTCCATTTCTGGATTCCCACGTTGCACCGAAGCAAAATCTAAATCTTCGTTGCCTTCTGCACTGTCAACTGAACTGGCCGCGCCTCCGCCTAAACCAATTTGCATGGCTGGCCCACCGAGCACAATCAATTGCGCGCCAACAGGAATGTTATCCCACGCTTTTTCAACATGCTCTTCTTTGATGTTTCCGTATCCACCAGCAATCATAATCGGTTTATGATAACCGCGAATCTCTGTACCGTTTGCACCTGCAGCCGATGCTTCATAAGTGCGGAAGTAACCGACTAAATTAGGGCGGCCAAATTCATTGTTAAAAGCGGCTCCACCTAAAGGACCTTCGATCATAATATCGAGTGCGCTCACAATACGCGCGGGTTTGCCGTAGTAACTTTCCCACGGTTGCTCGAATCCAGGAATGCGAAGATCGGACACACTGAAGCCAGCTAAACCGGCTTTCGGCTTACCGCCCATGCCTGTTGCGCCTTCATCACGAATTTCACCACCTGAACCTGTGGCCGCTCCTGCAAAAGGTGCAATGGCCGTTGGGTGGTTATGGGTTTCAACTTTAAATAAAATATGAATATTTTCTTCGTTGTAACCGTACTGATGCTGATCGTTGGTATAAAAGCGTTTGCCATTAAAGCCTGAAAACACGGCGGCATTGTCTTTGTATGCCGACAGCACACCTTCGCTATTATTTTCGTAGGTGTTTTTGATCATTTTGAACAACGACCAAGGCGATTCTTCGCCATCGATGATCCAACTCGCATTAAAAATTTTGTGACGACAATGTTCAGAGTTTGCCTGTGCAAACATCATCAATTCAACATCGGTTGGGTTACGATTTAAGGCAGTGTAAGATGCGACTAAATATTCAATTTCATCGCTTGCTAGCGCCAACCCTAATTGAGAATTTGCGGTTTCTAATGCCGCCTTACCACCTTGAAGAATATCTACTTTCGTTAAAGGTGCTGGCTCTTGTTCTGCAAACAAGGTATTGGCCGTTGGTTCGTTGAAATAAACAGATTCAGTCATTCGATCGAATAACGCAGCCGATGCCACTTTAACTTGTTCTTCCGACAAAGGCTGTTCTGATTTCAATACGTAGCGAACACCGCGCTCAAGTCGCTTAACATTAGATAAAGCGCTATTATGAGCAATGTCGGTGGCTTTCGTTGACCAAGGTGAAATAGTACCTTGTCGTGGTGTAACCCAAACGCTTTCGCCTTCAACCGTTTCACCTGAGGCACTTGGCCCGTAATGCAACAGTTGATCGAGCACAGTAAGCTCATAATCTGTTAATGGCTTGAGTAGTTGTGCAAAGTGCACGTACTGCGCATAGCAGTCTACAATCTCAGGCACGAGGGATTGAAGTTGAGCCGTTAATTTTTCACGGCGAAATTGAGAAAGTGCGGTATTACCAGGAAGCGTCAGCATCAAATAAACCTGTCCAAACAGTTGGGATTGATGGGGTCTGAAAATCGGCGGTATAGTAATAGATTTCGAGTTAAAATGGCAGTGAATGAGGCAGTAAATACTTCGGATGCGTTTTTATTTTGTAAACCCATTTAAAACACTAATGCAGCTTTTTGCGGCCGTGTTCTTTGTTGTTGTCAGTGGAAGCTTGATTATCAAAGGCTTTACGTGGCGAACGCAGTGGGATCAGATTGTTGATCGCAATGAAATTATCGTCGCTGTTCGCGAAAGCGAAGGGATTTACTGGCCTGTCGGTCAAGAAATATCAGGGTTTGAACGGGGGATTTTAGAAGAAATTGAAACGCAATTAGGCATTTCCATCTCAACCTTTGCGGTTCGTAATCTCGATGACCTATACCAAGCCCTCGAAGTAGGTGCTGTTGATATGGCCATAACCGGAACAAGTAACCCTTCGGATTTATTTCAAAAAAGCCTGCCCTATTACGTCACATCACTGGGGATAGTTCGCAAAAAAAACACCGACTTTGAACCCAGCGATGAATTAGTCGCCGGTATACTCGATCCATTAGCCCACGCTCTCCCCGCGCAACAGTTAATATCTCAATACCCAAATTTGGAAATTCAATACGAACCTGGCCGACTCAGTGCAGAATTAATGACATTGGTCGACATTGGTTCACTGGATTTAATTTTGCTCGATGAAAGAGATTTTCATCTTCAACAAACCGTATTCCCAGATCTTTTGTTTTTCCCCATCGAAAGCCCTTCTCGCGATATTAGAATTTTATTTCATTCCAACCATGATGGAACCCTACTTTCCAAAGTAAACAATACGATAAAAAGTATTCAAGACTCGGGGCTGATGGTGCAAATGATCGACCGCTATTTTGGCCATGCGGGTGAGTTTGATTTTGTCGATAATCGAACATTTGAACGCCATATGGCGTCCAGACTGCCCAGATACCGAGCCTGGTTTGAACAATACGCAGAGCAAAACAATCTCGATTGGCGTTTACTCGCCGCCGTCGCCTACCAAGAAAGTCATTGGCGAGCTAATGCCGTTTCACCCACTGGCGTACGAGGCATCATGATGGTGACTCAAGCGACCGCTAAAGACATGGGTATATCCAATAGGTCCGACCCACAGCAATCCATAGACGCAGGCAGCCGTTATTTAAGTCGACTTATAGATCGAGTGCCTGAACAAATAACTGAACCAGACAGAACATGGTTTGCGTTAGCCGCCTATAACGTAGGCGCAGGGCATGTTGAAGATGCTAGGAAAATTACAGAGATTGAGGGTGGCAACCCCAATATTTGGATTGACGTTAGAAAAAGCTTACCCAAGCTTGCGTTAAAGTCTTACTACCCATGGACTACTTATGGTTACGCTCGAGGCAATGAGCCTGTTGTGTATGTTGGTAATATTCGACAATATTATGAGAAGATGAAAAAAGCCTTCCCGAAAGAAGGCGATAGCATTCAGCCCGATCGCCTCGATCAATTACCCGAGGCCGAAGTTCCTATATTTCAAGGGTTGTGATCAAAACTTAAGTTGAAACCCAGTTGACCACTGCAGGTTAGCGTCGGCATCCCATACTATTTCTGAAAAGTTGATTAACGATTGGGTTAAATTTTGGTGCAAACCTAATCGCCATAAACCGTCTTCATCACCATCAACACTATAATTTACAAAGCTCATAGCGCGAGCACCTTGAACCTGCAATCCAACATCCCAAGCCAATAAAGACTCTTCGTATAACGTAGCGGCAAAGAAGGTTGTGGTACCACTGACCCATCTCAGTCTGGTACCCCACTGGTTATTTCCTGCTTCAGTTTGTCGGTAAGTGGTGGCTATTGAGCCTTCTGGCGACTGCACAACCGCGCCAATACTCCATTGCTGGTCCGTTTTCGTTTCATCAAAAACCCACTGCCCTGTAAACAGAACCGCTTCATTGGATTGAAAATCGGCTCGAAGGGCTTTTTTCTCGGTAGGAACGATGTAATTTGCCACCGCTAACCCGCCGCGTGCTGCCGACACCAAAGTGCTCATTTCTGATTCAATTAAAACGGATTCTAAGGTTGGCAATTCACCGCCCCAGAGCGCAAATGCACCTTGCTGCCATTGCACGTACATTTGCTGTTGATCTAAGGTCAATACATCGGCAAATGGCTCGAACCCGGCCCGCCAATGCGCCCGAAATGTCCCACTTGGCAACGACTCTAACGCACTGACACCTATATAGGTGTTTGGCATTTGCACCAGCCAATTGTGATCATTAATGGCCTCTGAAACATAAGCGGCTTGAATTTGTACCTGACCAGAAGGCTGTGCCTGAATGGCGAACGCTGGCGCTGCCATTTGCAATGCAACGGTAAGCGCAGAAATACTAAACACTTTCTTTAACATGTTAACCCTATCAAACTTTATGAAAACACAACGGTTTTATTACCGTGAACTAATATTCTATCTTCAAGGTGCCAGCGCAATCCTCTTGCCAATACTGTCTTTTCACAGTCTTTGCCTAATCTCACCATGTCTTCAACTGTGTCTCGATGAGATATTCGAACCACGTCTTGATCGATGATTGGACCTGCATCTAAATCGCTGGTTACGTAGTGGCAAGTTGCCCCGATCAATTTCACCCCTCGCTCTTGTGCCTGATGATAAGGTCGAGCACCGATAAATGAAGGTAAAAAACTATGATGAATGTTAATAATTTTATTTGGAAGTGAAGAACACAACGCTTCTGGTAAAATTTGCATATAGCGAGCCAGCACTAATGCATCGGCTTTATGCTCAGCAACTAAGCGCTCGACTTCAGCAAAGTGAGGCGCCTTGTTTGAAGGATCTACCGGGACGTGGAAAAATGGAATTCCATGCCATTCAACTAGGCTGCGTAAATCTTCATGATTTGAAATCACACAAGGAATATCGCAGGGTAAATCACCACTGTGCCAGCGATTAAGTATATCCGCTAAGCAGTGGCTGTCTCGGCTGCACATTAAAACGACACGTTTTTTTACATCGGTATCGGTGACTTCAAAGGTCATGTCTAAATCGGCAGCGATCGGAGCGAACATCTCAGCTAACTTACCCGCACTGAATGGCAAAGAGCTTGCCTTAATTTCGTTTCGCATAAAAAACCAGCCCTGCTCAAGGTCGGCGTGGTGGTTTGCTTCTAAAATACTGCCATTATATTGGGCCAAAAAGCTGGCTACCCGTGCAACAATACCTACTCGATCTGGGCTAGACATCACCAGACGATAAACGCGCTCCATAGTGTCTCCGTTGTAGATTAATCGTCAAGATTGGAAAAATGAACACAAATCAATGAGAATTTATGTTTTAACATAAGAATCAATGATATATGATGCGCGATCCTTTGACGACTGATAGTTGACTTAGGTCTGTTTGGCCGCATTTTTTAGGCTAAACTACACAAAAGATATAGATATTATAAACCGTGTTCGCTACCTTTAAGATGTGTCTATTTTACACATGTTAAACTACCGAATCGCTGAAATGGGAAGGACGCTATGCTGACACGTGAACAAATGTTAGCCGCACCAGAAGATGAATACATGAACGAAGCTCAACGTGAGTTTTTTCGTAGCTTGTTAGAAGAACAAGCTAAAGAAGTTCGTGAATCATTAGCCGCTGCTCGTGCACAGCTCGCAAGTTTTGAAAATGAACCTGACGAGCTAGACAAAGCCGCCATCGAAGAAGAACGTCGTATGGCTTTGCGTTTTTTAGACCGGCAAACCAAATTATTACCTAAGATCGAGCAAGCCATTAAGCGCATCGATAAAGATGACTTCGGTTATTGTGAAGTCACAGGCGAAGAGATTGGCATTAAACGTTTATTGCTACGCCCAACGGCCACACTTTGCGCAGAAGAGAAGCAGCGCCAAGAGATGAAAGAGCGCAATTTCCGCGATAACTAAAACTCGAATAAGCAAGCTTATTCACAAAAGAACCCTGCTTATGCAGGGTTTTTTTTTGCGCACAGGATTAACAGGCACAGTCCTTGCTGATTAAGCCGTAGGTGAGTAAAAAGCGGAAAAGAAATGGACATAAGTACAACAGCGGTACAATCATACCAACGGCATGAGCAGCCCGCTTCGTTAGCTCAGAAAGCTGAGCAGACCCATACTCCGAGAGAAGCGGCAAGTGATGACCCATCCAGCGCCGATTTAAGCGTGAGCATCAGTGACCAACGTACGGTGTATCAATGGATCGCGAATACCTTTAATCAGCAGCTTGATACAACAGCCAGCATTCGACCGGTCACCCAATCTCTTTTTGATTACGGCATTATCGGCGTTGAAGAGCAAAAAACCGTCAACGGGCTTTCCGCTCAAAATGAGTCTATTTCAATATTGAAGGCCATAGAAGGAAGACTGCCGAGCACCGACTCTTTTCATGAAAAGTCGACGCTCAACACATTATACCGTGTATTCAGTACGTTAGACGCGGCTCGAATGAGCTAATGAACATTAGAGGAATTTAGCCAGTGTTTTTAGCAATTCTGCTTCATCTACCGGTTTAACTAAAAAGGCTTTAGCACCTTGTCTTTGCCCCCACACACGATCGGTCTCTTGGTCTTTAGTCGTTGCTAAAACAACAGGGATCTGCTTTGTTGAAGGGTCCTGCGTAAGTTTACGAGTGGCTTGAAAGCCGTTTAACTCGGGCATTACTACATCCATCAAGATTAAATCGGGCTGTGCGCTTTTTGCCAGCGCAACGCCAGAGGCACCATCTTCAGCAACGATACACTCATGACCATTGGCCTCTAAAATCTTTGTAAAGTGCGCTATCTGGCTTGGTGAGTCATCTACCACTAAAATTGTTGCCATGCGAATTTCCTCAAACTGCGATATTACGAATTTATATTTATGTTCGAAACTATAGTCTCATTGTAAAACCATGCAACTATTTCAACAAGAACCAACTGCAACAATTGCTAAACCGCTTAAATTAACACTTGGTTACAAAATTTACAGCAGGAAATTAGCGCAATGCCATTTCCACTGCTAGGTTTTTAAAACGGTGTTATTAGAAACATAAGTTTGAGACAAAAGCAGGCAGTCCATGATTAAGAAAGAGAACATATTAGAATCCGCTCGAAAGGTACTTACCGAACAGGGCATCAATAAACTATCGTTGCGAAAAATAGCAGCAGAAACTGGCTGCGCCGCGCCTTCCATTTATTACTACTTTAAGAATAAAGAGGAAATTGTCGCTGGCTTATGGGAGGAAGTAGCAACGGAATTAGAGCAACAACTTAAAATTGCCGACGATAAAGGCCAAGTATATAAAGACTTTTGGCAATCCCGTCCCGATGATTTTCGATTGTTTATAACTAATGCAGATTATTTCCCATTGGTTCACGCAACGGAAGGCTATCAGGCGCTTAAGTCGATGTTAGGTGAGCAATTACATCAACTAAACGGCCTATTAATCGAAAAGATTTACTTAAACATCTAATAAAGCATTTAATTCATGGTTCTATTTGGCTGCCTTGGGTCTAAATTGTGATAATTTAGACCCCAATGCGCTATAAATTGGCCAATAGCTGCTCTATCGTTCGCTCATCATCAGCCTGCATCTTATCTGCAGACATATTACCGCGCACAAACTCTATAAATTGCTGTTGCCACCAATCTGCTGAAGCTTGCTGGCCGCTGAGCTCAACTTCTAAAAGCTCAACCTGTGGTATTAAATAACCAATACAAAATAAATCGGTCTCAGCACAGTTTTGCTCTTTTGCCCGCAAAACACGAATAGCACTTTCCGACCAATTTTGAGCGGTTAGATTGGACATACAGCCCCCGTGCCTTTAAGCCCACAATAGCCTTCTGGGTTTTTATACAAATATTGCTGATGCTCTTCTTCAGCAAAATAGAATGGCTGTTTACCCTTAATTTCAGTCGTAATGTTGCCCAGCCCCTTAGCGTTCAACTGTTCTTGATAACTCTGTTTCGAGTTCTCAATTTCTTCGAGCATGGCTGATTCAGCGTAAATAGCAGAACGGTATTGAGTGCCTCTATCATTGCCTTGACGCATACCTTGCGTTGGGTCGTGCGCCTCCCAATAAGCCTTAAGCAAAGCCTTTAAAGGCAATTGGCTTGGCATGAAAGCAACTTGAACAATTTCTGTATGGCCTGTTTTGCCAGTACATACATCTTTATAAGTCGGGTTTTGGGTGTATCCGCCAGCATAACCTACAGCGGTATTTACCACACCGTCTAACTGCCAAAAAAGCCTCTCCACGCCCCAAAAGCAACCCGCGGCCAACCAGATAACCTCTGCGCCTTCTGGCACTTCCCTCATATCTCTATGAAAAACTTGGTGCTGAAAATTCAATTGCATTGGTTCTGAGCGATCGGGCAGTGCTTCGGACGCTTGTAACTCAATAGTCGACTCTGACATAGATTTCCCCTTTTCATTTGCACCCTTTATAAGACCACTCTATAGTAATTTCAATGACGTTGACTTATGGAAACTGAAATGACTGAAGAAAAACGCCGATTCCAACGCATACCGTTTGATTCAAATATTGTCATCACCCTACCGGATCAGACTCAAATATCTGGCGAACTTCACGATATCAGCCTAAAAGGAGCACTAGTCTGCCTACCAGAAAGCACTTCTCTGCCCGCTTTAAAAACGCAGTGCGAAGCAACCGTATCTCCAAGTGACGATTCTTGGAAAATATCCTTCGATGGTGAAATTGCTTATGTAAACGAAAGTGCACACACCTTCGGCCTATCTATCATAAAACTTGAACTCGATTCCGCCTCATTATTGCGCAGATTGATTGAAGTAAATTTAGGGGACGAGGCCGCCCTACAAAGGGAATTAGACCACCTCATCAACCAATAAAAAAAACGCACTAAATTAGGTACATCCTAATGTTTACGCCCCTTATTAAGCCGTTATCATCAATTAAAACACTTTGCTTTGCTTTATTTTATTTTTGTCAATACACTAAAAGTCTAAAACAATGATGCAAAAAAAGAAAAAGTACGTTGAAGTTTTAGGCGAGATATGCCAAGTTTCACCACCTATTAGCGAAATAACTACAACCGCTACGAGCTTTTAAGCTTTGAGTTGCCCTATTGGACAATTTTTAAGCAGAATGCGTTGATTTATTGTTCGCTGGCGTAAACAGAAACACTTTGGTATATATTTTGAATGGATAGTCACGTTCGGGATATCAGGGTAGACTGATTGCGAAGCGCAATTGCGCAAGCTTGAATGTAATGCAAAAGCTTCCAAAAGAAGTTATAAAAAAAACATAATAAGAGGATCACTCATGAAACCATTTACAAAAACGCTGGCTGCTGCGCTAGTTTCTTCTGCCGTATTCATGGTCGGCTGTTCATCTGATGAAGAAGCGGCAACTACTTCAAATGCGGCACCAGAAGTTAAATCGGGTCCAACACACCCTGTAACTGGCGAAACTTTAGCTGCAGATCAAACATTCACATACTGGGCACTTGATGAGCACAGCTCATTTGACCCACAAATCGTAGAAGACGTATCTGGTGCTGAGCACGTACGTAACCTATTCGAAGGTCTATTAAACCAAGACGCAGATGGCAACCTTGTTCCTGGTGTTGCTGAGCGTTTCGAAGCTTCTGAAGATAAAATGACTTACACGTTCTACTTGCGTAAAGATGCTAAGTGGAGCAACGGCGACCCTGTAACTGCGAAAGATTTCGTATACGGCTGGAAGCGCGCTGTAAACCCTGAAACGGCTTCTCCTTATGCTTGGTACATGGAAATCATGTCTATCAAAAATGGCGCAGAAATTGTTGCTGGCGAAGCTGATGTAGACTCTTTAGGCGTGAAAGCTGTAGATGACTACACACTACAAGTTGAACTAACCGACTCTCTTCCTTACTTCCCAATGATGGTTGTTCACACAACAACTTTCCCAACTCACCAAGCGACTATTGAGAAGCACGGTGCAGATTGGACTAAGCCTGAGAACATGGTTTCTAACGGTGCATACGTTCTTTCTGAGCACGTTGTAAACGAACGAGCTGTATTGGTACGTAACGATAAGTACTGGAACAACGAAGCAACTATCCTTGAGAAAATTGTTGCTGTAGTCATTCCAGATGAAAACCAAGGTTTAATTCGTTGGAAAGCTGGTGAGCTAGACAAAGGTCCTGTACCTGCTGGTCAGTTCAAAGCGCTTAAAGCTGAGTTCGGTGACGAAGCAATTTCTTTCCCTCGTCTATGTAACTACTACTACACATTCAACCTAAGCGACTCTGGTCCAGAAGCGTTCAAAGACGTACGCGTTCGTAAAGCATTAGCTTACTCAATTGACCGTACAGTAATCACTGACCAAATTTTACAAGCTGGTCAGATCGATGCTTACACATTCACTCCTGGTTCAACTGCTGGCTTTAACGTGCCTTCAGTACCATTTGCTGAAATGACTCAAGCTGAGCGTGATGCGAAAGCGAAAGAACTACTAGCTGAAGCTGGTTACGGCGAAAACAACCCACTAACTTTCGAAATGTTGTACAACACTTCTGAAGGTCACAAGCAAATTGCTACGGCAATTGCTCAAATGTGGAAGTCTAAGCTAGGCGTACAAGCTGAGCTAAACAACATGGAATGGAAAACATTCCTAACAGAACGTGGCAACCAAAACTTTGCTCTAGCACGTGGTGCTTGGTGTGGTGACTACAACGAAGCGTCTACTTTCTTAGACTTAGTACGTTCTGGCTCTGGCTACAACGATGGTAAGTACAACAACCCAGAAGTAGATCGCTTAATGGACGAAGCTAAAACAATGGCTGATCCAAGCGCGAACTACACGGCTGTTGAGCAAATCTTAGCTGAAGAAATGCCTGTAATCCCAGTTTACCACTACTCTGGCGTATTCATGCTTGAGTCTGATGTTAAAGGCTGGCCTGTACAGAACGTTGAGCAAAACTGGTACGCACGTAACTTGTATAAAGTTGCAGAGTAATAGTTTAATCGCTTAACAATTCAACACCGCCGGCTTTGCTGGCGGTGTTTTTGTTTGAACGCAAGAAAGTTTGTTGTTCGCTATATAAACCAATAACTATAAATAGCCGCCTTTTCTATTTGTAAAGGTATAATTACAGTTCACCCTAAGCATTTGATTTTGTTGGCTTTATTAATGTGTAGTAAAAGTCGCTAATCACCAGTGAACAGGATAAAATCCGCCCTTTCGTGTAGATAAAAACAGGACACCTCTATGTTCAGTTTCATAGCAAAGCGTTTGCTAACCGCAATTCCAACGCTACTCATTTTAATTATCGTTTCATTTTTGTTAATGCACAGCGCCCCAGGAGGTCCATTCACCTCTGAACGTGCTCTTCCGCCTCAGGTAGAAGCCAATATCAACGCCAAATATGGCCTCGATAAGCCGCTGTATTATCAGATATTTGATTACGTACGCGACATTGTCGTGGATTTCGACTTTGGTCCTTCATTTCGATATAAAGATCGATCTGTTAACGACCTAATTTCTGATGGTTTTCCAGTGACCTTGACCTATGGCTCTATTTCAGCCCTAGTCGCGGTGTTGTTTGGGGTTACGCTCGGGGTTATCGCCGCACTTAACCACAATAATTGGAAAGATTACGCCGCGTTAAGCTTTACCTTCACGGCACAAGTTTTACCCAACTTCGTCATGGCACCCTTGCTTGTATTACTGTTCACCCTGTATTTAGGATGGCTACCCGGCGGTGGTTGGGAAGGTGGTAAACCTCAGTTCATCATCATGCCTGTTATCGCACTGTCTACCAGCTACATGGCAACCATTGCACGCATTACCCGCTCATCTATGCTCGAAGTTTTAAATTCAAACTTTATTCGTACGGCTAAAGCAAAGGGCGTTCCTTATAGCCGAATCATTATGAAGCATGCGCTTAAGCCAGCTTTATTGCCTGTTTTATCTTACATGGGTCCAGCATTTGTCGGCATGATTACAGGGTCTGTCATTATTGATATGTACTTCAGTACAGGTGGTATTGGCGTGTTATTCGTGAATGGCGCCCTTAACCGTGATTACTCAACCATCATGGGTATTACTATTTTAATTGGTACATTAACTGTCTTGCTAAACATCCTGGTAGATATTCTCTACGCGTGGATTGATCCTAAAATTCGTTACTAAGACAGTGAGGCTTAAAAAATGATTGTAAATTCTAAAAAAGTAGAAGAACTCGCTGAAAATATGCTCAATGCTGAAGAGATTGAAGGTCGATCTCTTTGGGCTGATGCCGCGAGACGCTTTTCCCACAATAAAGCTGCGGTTGGCGGCGTTATCGCTCTTGCGCTTATCCTATTGTTTACCCTTATCGGACCGAGCTTCGCTCAGTGGACTAATGAAGAAATTGACTGGGCCGTATTAGGCCAAGTAAAGCAATTAGGTGCACCTTCGTTCGAGACTGGACACTACTTCGGTACAGATGACCTTGGTCGCGATCTTTACTCCCGTGTAATTCAGGGTACTAGTATTTCCTTAAAAGTAGGGATTATTGGTTCTTTGGTAGCCGTCATTGTTGGAACTCTATACGGTGCAACAGCGGGCTATGTAGGTGGACGAGTTGACAACGCTATGATGCGCTTAGTCGACATATTAATGTCTATACCTTACATGTTTGTTCTGATTTTGCTGTTAGTCGTATTTGGACGCTCCATCAATATGCTTTTTATCGGTATTGGTCTCATTTCCTGGTTAGACATGTCTCGAATTGTCCGAGGGCAAACATTGACTATCAAGAACAAAGAATACATCGAAGCGGCTATCGCAGCCGGCGTGTCAAACTTTACGATCATCATGCGACACATTGTTCCTAACTTAATTGGGATTGTAATCGTATATGCATCGCTTCTGGTTCCGGGCTTAATCTTAACCGAATCTTTTATTTCATTCCTAGGCTTAGGCGTACAAGAACCAAGCACGTCTTGGGGTGCACTCATTAGCGCAGGTGCAGGAACCATGCAGTACGGCACTTTGTGGCAAATTGGTTTCCCCTTGTTCTTCTTTGTTGTAACGCTATTCAGCATGTTTTTCATTGGTGACGGTTTACGCGACGCGTTAGACCCTAAAGACCGGTAACTAGGAGCGAATTATGAGCTTATTAGAAGTTAAAGACCTCGGCGTTCAGTTCCAAACAGGCGATGGTATCGTCAGTGCGGTCAACGGCGTCAACTTTACCTTAGAAAAAGGTAAAACCCTCGGTATCGTGGGTGAATCAGGTTCAGGAAAAAGCCAAACCGTATTCTCGATCATGGGCTTATTGGCTCAAAACGGCTGGGCAACTGGCAGCGTTAAATTTGATGGTGTTGAAATATTAAATTTGCCTGAGCAGGGTCTGAATAAAATCCGCGCCGAAAAAATCGCGATGATTTTCCAAGACCCAATGACATCACTGAACCCTTACATCAAGGTCAGTGAACAGCTGATGGAAGTATTGATCTTGCATAAAGGCATGAACCGTGAGGAAGCCTTAGCTGAATCAGTTCGCATGCTGGATGCGGTTAGAATTCCAGAGGCGGCATCACGTATTCATCTTTATCCGCATGAATTCTCTGGTGGTATGCGTCAGCGCGTAATGATCGCGATGGCATTGTTATGCCGTCCAGAGCTGTTGATTGCCGATGAACCTACCACGGCACTAGATGTAACTGTACAAGCGCAAATTATGGATCTGTTGGCTGATCTCCAGAAGGATTTCGGCACATCAATCATATTGATTACGCATGACTTAGGCGTTGTTGCAGGCAGCTGTGAAGACACCCTAGTGATGTACGGTGGTAAGGTTATGGAGTACGCAAAAACGACAGACCTATTTAAAACGCCATCTCATCCTTATACAAAAGGATTGCTATCAGCCATTCCGCGTTTAGACCATGTAGGCTCAGAGTTGCACACGATACCTGGCAACCCACCGAATATGATGAACATGCCTGCGGGCTGTCCATTTTCTCCACGCTGCGAACATGCGACAGATCAATGTCACAAAGAACCAGCTGCACTTGTAAACTACGATGGCACACGCTTACGTGCTTGCCATAAGCCAGTGGAGGAAATCTAATGACCGCTCAAAAAGAAAAATTATTATCCGTAGACGATCTTAAAGTTTACTTCAATATTTTCCCACCAAATGCGATGCCGTGGACAAAACCTGGCATTTTAAAAGCTGTGGATGGCGTCAGCTTTGATTTATACGCAGGCGAAACCCTTGGGATTGTTGGCGAATCGGGTTGTGGTAAAAGCACACTCGCGCGTGCCGTGATTAAAATGGTACCCGCTGAAGCTGGCAAAGTGATGTGGCTCGGAAAAGACCTACTCACCGCCAGCAAACGAGAAATGAAAGAATCGCGCCGCGATTTACAGATGATATTCCAAGATCCATTGGCCTCGCTAAACCCGCGAATGACCATTGGCGACATTATTTCTGAGCCGCTTAAAACGCATCACCCAGAAATGAAAGCCGATGAGCGCAAAGAAAAAGTGAAAGAAATGTTGATCAAAGTTGGTTTACTTCCCAACCAGATTAACCGCTACCCACACGAATTCTCTGGCGGTCAATGCCAACGTATCGGGATAGCACGTGCTTTGATTTTAAAGCCTAAGCTGATTATCTGCGATGAGCCGGTATCGGCATTGGATGTATCAATTCAGGCGCAAATCGTAAACTTGTTGATGGAACTGCAACAAGAGATGGGCTTATCGCTTATCTTCATTGCGCACGACCTAAGCATTGTTCAGCACATCAGTACGCGAGTGATGGTTTTATATCTGGGTAATATCTGTGAAATTACCACCAGCGATCAGCTGTATAAAACACCACGTCACCCGTATACACAGGCATTAATCTCTGCAGTGCCCGTGCCCGATCCAGAAATTGAACGCAATAAAAAAGTCATCATTTTAGAAGGCGACTTGCCCTCTCCAATGAACCCACCTTCAGGCTGTGTATTCCGTACACGTTGCCCGAAAGCGCAAGATTTATGTGCTCAAAAGAAACCTGAACTGATCGATGTAGCCGACCTACATGAAGTGGCCTGCCACTTTCACGATTAAGTTTTAAAAAAGGCGCTTCGGCGCCTTTTTTTATGCTTCAAGTTTATAGCGTCAAGCTGTAAGGAAGGTCAAAAGCTGCTGATAGAGCAGCTTTGTAATTTTTTGGGTGATGAGGGTAGGTGATTTTTTTGTTTTAGGCTGCGGGCTGCGGGTAAGATCAAAACATTTAAAACATTCGCGTCTTCGCTTTGCTTCGAGCGCTCCTACTTGAGTATGTAGCTGAAGATTAGCTTTGGGGGTGGGTTTCGCTGGAGTGAGCATCGTAAGGCATGGATGCCGAAGTTGAGCGGCGCAGGGAAGCGCGAACAGCGACCCGCGGAAGTGGAACCCGCCACCAAAGCGGGTTTTGGAGAAGTGTTTTAGGCTGCGGGCTGCGGGTAAGATCTAAACATTTAAAACATTCGCGTCTTCGCTTTGCTTCGAGCACTCCTACTTGAGTATGTAGCTGAAAATTAGCTTTGGGGGTGGGTTTCGCTGGAGTGGGCATCGTAAGGCATGGATGCCGAAGTTTAGCGGCGCATGGATGCGCTCGCAGCGACCCGCGGAAGTGGAACCCATCACCAATGCAGGGCCTTGGCGCTGTTGCGAGCTGCGAGCTGCGAGTTTAGGAATGGGAAACTAAAAAACGTACCCTTTTTTAATTTTCTTGTACAATAGGTAAAAATTTTAATGAGCTGCAGTTTATGCCTTGGTTACAAATCAAAATCCCTACTCTTCCGAAATATACCGAAGTGCTTGAAGACGCCATGTTGCTGGCCGGTTGTAAGGCGGTAACACTGATAGATACTGAAGACCAGCCTGTTTTCGAACCGATACGAGGAACGACGCCCTTGTGGGAACACACCACACTGCAAGGGCTTTTTGATGAAGATACCGATGCAGAACAGCTAGTCGACACTTTAAATCAGCTGATCGCTGCTGAAAAAATGCACGTTGGCACGGTTTCAGCTGAAATTCTAGAAGATAAAGATTGGGAACGCGAATGGATGGATAACTTTCAACCCATCGCTTGTGGAGACCGATTATGGATTGTTCCGTCGTGGCGAGAGGCACCCGATCAAAACGCCGTAAACTTAAAGCTTGATCCAGGTTTAGCTTTTGGTACAGGCACCCACCCGACCACATTCTTATGCTTAAAGTGGCTGAATGATCACGTCAAAGGCGGTGAAACAGTATTAGACTACGGTTGTGGCTCCGGAATTTTAGGTCTGTCTGCCCTGTTGTTGGGCGCAGAACAGATGGATGGCATCGACATCGATCCACAGGCGATAACGGCCACTGAGAATAATGCTAACACCAATAACTTAAGCCCCTCTTTGTTCCGTGTTACCACCGACGTTGAAGCCTTAGCTGAATCATATGATGTTGTAGTGGCCAATATTTTAGCCGGTCCGCTTTGCGACATGGCCGAGGCCATTTGTCAGCGCCTTAAAGCCGATGCACCTTTGGTTTTGTCAGGTATTTTATCGCATCAAGCCAGTTCAGTAGTGGATGCCTATGAACGCTGGATCAGCTTTGACCCTGTTGAAGAATTAGAAGGCTGGGTACGTCTTAGTGGGCGAAAACGCCAGCCTAAAGGTTTTAAGTAAACTCACAATGGGTTAATCTTAGAGCTTTCTTAAAGTTCATGCGCTAAGCTTCGGATTTTAATAGGATAATGTTCGTCACGGACGCGAAGGATACGAATTAAAATGGCAGAATCATTCATCACACAATGCCCACATTGTGGCACCTCTTTTCGAGTGAGGACTGAGCAATTAGCGGTAGCTAATGGGTCTGTGCGGTGTGGTGCCTGCTTACAAGTATTCAGTGCTCGCAACCATGTCGTAACAACCTCTATTCCGGCACAAACTCCTGGCAAAGCTGCGCCTGTTGCAAAACGGGCACAGCCAAAAGCCCCGACAAAATCTGCGTCTAAGCCAGCAGCAAAACCAAAACCCGTCGCGAAACCGAAGCCTACGCCTCCACCACGACCATCCCCTGCAGAAGAATCGAGTCAATTTTTAGCGGATGACGATGATGATGCCGAGTTTTTATTTGGCGCAGAAGAGGAAGAAGAGTTTTTATTCAGTGATGGTGAAGACGATGACGAGTTGTTCGATGAAGATGAACAAAACGACAGCTTAGGCGAATTGTCAGACAGTTTTCTAAATTTAAATGCTTCTAGCCAGCCAAATGCTCGTTCTGATCATTTTAAATCTGAGACTCAATCGTTAGAAACCGATTTGTTCAAAGACGATGAAGACGAGAATGATGAAAGCTGGGCCGAGTCTATGCTCGAAGAAATTGAGAAAGAAGACGTTTCTCTGAGCAAGCCTGCTGTCTTTGAATCAAGAAATGTTGGAACGCCACAAAACCATACAGACACCCATAATGCGGCGATGCGACGTTCGCCATTATTTGTCGATCTCGAAGAGAACCAAACGGCTGCACAACCTAAAAGCGCTTCTCAAGTAGTTAATCAAGCCAGTCAAGAGCTCGATTTGGATTTTCACTATGAGGAGCGGTTAAGCCGATTACGCCCTTTAGGGTGGTTGCTTGTCATATTGTTACTGGCGTTGTTAATGGCACAGCTGGCCTGGATGCAGCGGGATACCTACGCTCGCATGGATCAATGGCGTGGATTATATTCTGCAGCCTGTGACATCATAGGATGTCAGCTACCAGAACAGGTTGATGTGACTCAAATTCGCACGTCAGTCATTGTCAGAGACCATAAAAACACCGCCTTGAAAGACATAAAGATGGTCGACATAGTGCTAACCAACCGAGCACCGTTTAAACAACCCTTCCCAGAGCTCATTTTGCAATATTCCGACGTGAATGGAAAAATTGTGGCCGATCAAAACTTCCTACCTGCAGACTACTTAAAAGGTGAAATGACCGGCGTAGTCAACATGCCTCTCAATACTCGCGTGTATGTTTCTATTCCAATAAAAGCACCCGCACCTAATGCCATTAACTACCAATTAATACTTAACCCAATCAATCAATAATTTTTTTGGCAAAACGAAGCTAACTCTTTGAATTTTAAATATTTATTATAAAACGCTGTTCATTCATGAAATCTTGAACCGTTGATAAATAATTAAAAAAAAAAGACGACTTTCTGGTCAACGAGCTTTCAATCGAGGCCAAGAATCGCTATTATTTCGCGCCCTTGAGTTGAGCAAATTTTAATCGATCATACGTGTTTAGCATTGGCCCATATCGAATCAGTCAGCCCACCGTATTAGCGCCTATGGCTGGCGTGACGGATCAGCCGTTTCGAAAGTTATGCAAAGCTCAAGGTGCTGGATTGGTGGTATCAGAAATGGTCACCAGCGACACTCGATTATGGACCACTAACAAGTCCCGTTGGCGCCTCAATCACAGTGGAGAGGCCGAACCGATCAGTATTCAGATTGCTGGCGGTGAAGCGAGTATGTTAGCCCATGCGGCAGAGCAAAACGTTAAAATTGGTGCTCAAATCATCGACATCAATATGGGGTGCCCCGCAAAGAAAGTGTGCAACAGAGCCGCAGGCTCAGCGTTGATGAAAGACGAGGCGCTCGTTAGAGAAATTCTCAATGCCGTCGTCGGCGCTGTGAATGTTCCTGTGACGTTAAAGATTCGTACAGGCTGGTGTGGACAAAGTAAAAATGCCCTCACCATTGCAAAAATGGCCGAAGATATCGGCATAAAGATGCTGGCCATTCACGGCCGCACAAGAGATCAAGGTTACAAGGGCGATGCAGAGTATCAAACCATCGCCGATGTAAAATCAGCGTTATCAATTCCTGTTCTAGCGAATGGTGATATTGATTCACCGCAGAAAGCAAAACAAGTGATGGATTACACCCAAGTCGATGGTGTCATGATTGGTCGAGCCGCCCAAGGTAACCCTTGGATATTCGATCAAATAAACCGTTACTTAGCGTCTGGTGAAATAAAGCCAGACCCAACACCAGATGAGGTTCATGCACTGCTCAGTGGTCACCTCAACGCATTGCATGAGTTTTACGGCGAGTACATGGGCGTACGTATTGCCCGAAAGCACCTTGGTTGGTATCTAAAAGCTCAACAAACCGACCGAAGTGTATTGAAACACCTAAATCAGCTAGAGTCGGCTTCAGAGCAACTGCTGGCTATAGACACAATTTTTGAACATCTAGAATCATCTAAGGATACTGCTGCATGACTATTGAAATTGTTGCGCCAACAACAGAAACACATGAATCACTTCAGCTACACGCTGCCAGTGAAAACCCACAGACGTTGCGAGACAGCGTTGAAATCGCGATGCGCAATTATTTCGCCCACTTAGACGGTCAAGACGTTTCTAACGTCCACCAAATGGTATTAACAGAAGTTGAAGCGCCTATGTTGGAAGCTGTAATGCGTTATTGCCGCGACAACCAAACTAAAGCCTCTCAAGTACTCGGTTTAAACCGAGGGACGCTTCGGAAAAAGCTGAAGCAATACGGCTTACTATAATATGCACAAAGGCGACTTCGGTCGCCTTTGTTGTTTCTGGCACCTTAGATAATTGACCGACTACTCAAATATTAATTCCTCGAGGATAAAATGACACAACCTGTGAATGTAGTGACCCCAAAACGAGCACTGATCAGTGTTTCGGATAAAGCTGGTATCGTTGATTTTGCAAAAGCCTTGCACGACCGTGGTGTAAGCCTTATTTCTACCGGTGGAACTTTTAAACTATTGCAACAGCACGATATTCCTGTCACCGAAGCTTCCGAAGTAACAGGCTTTCCCGAAATGATGGACGGTCGAGTTAAAACACTTCACCCATTGATTCACGGCGGAATTTTAGGTCGACGCGGCCAAGACGAGTCAGTCATGGCAGAACACAACATAAAGCCGATTGATATGGTGGTTGTAAATCTATACCCCTTTGCCGAAACCATTGCAAAAGATGATTGTATCTTGGCGGATGCAATTGAAAACATCGATATTGGTGGCCCCACAATGGTTCGTTCTGCAGCAAAGAACCACAAAGATGTCGCGATTGTTGTAAACAGCTCCTCCTATGAGGAAATTCTGAGCGAATGGGATACAAATGGCGGTTTGTCTCATGCGACTCGTTTTAACTTAGCGCGCTTAGCCTTTGAGCACACCGCTAAATACGATGGCATGATCGCAAATTACTTAGGCTCAGTCCCCGCAGACACGGCTCCTTCACAACCGACTGAAAAACGCAGTTTTCCAGAAACCTTTAACAGCCAATTTCTTTTAAAAGACACAATGCGCTATGGTGAAAACCCGCATCAAAAGGCCGCTTTTTACATTGAATCAGGCGAGCTTGAACCCGGTATTTCAACCATTACTACCTTGCAGGGCAAAGCGCTGAGTTTCAATAACATTGCTGATACGGACGCCGCTTTAGAGTGTGTGAAAAGTTTTGAGGAACCAGCCTGTGTTATCGTCAAACACGCTAATCCTTGTGGTGTAGCAACCGGTAAAAACTTAACCGATGCTTATCATAGGGCGTTATCCGTTGATACCACCTCGGCATTTGGTGGCATTATCGCCTTCAACCGCGAATTAGATGCCGAGGCTGCCGAAGCAATTATTGGGAAGCAGTTTGTCGAGGTTATTATCGCCCCTTCCGTCAGTAAAGCGGCCGCAGACGTAGTGGCACAAAAACCCAATGTCCGTTTATTAGCCTGTGGACAATGGGGTCAACGCATTCCATCTTTAGACTTTAAACGTGTGAACGGTGGTCTTTTGGTTCAAGACAGAGATCTTGGCATGGTCAGCGAATCAGACTTAAAGGTTGTCACGAAAGCGCAACCATCTCCAGAACAAATTAAAGATTTAATGTTTGCATGGAAAGTCGCAAAATTTGTTAAATCGAACGCCATTGTTTATGCAAAAGATGGCCTTAGTACCGGTATCGGTGCGGGACAAATGAGCCGTGTATACAGCGCTATTATTGCCAACATCAAAGCAAAAGATGAAAATATAAACATTGCTGGGTCGGCCATGGCTTCTGAAGCTTTCTTACCGTTCAGAGACAGCTTAGATCAAGCCGCAGAGATGGGTGTTTCAGCCGTTATTCAGCCCGGCGGGAGTATGAGAGATGAAGAAGTTATCGATGCGGCAGATGAACACGGTATTGCCATGGTATTCACCGGCATGCGTCATTTCCGACATTAAAAAGGACTGTATGAATGAATGTTTTAATTTTAGGCAACGGCGGCCGAGAGCACGCTTTGGCATGGAAGTGTATTCAATCCCCAAACGTGAAACAGGTATTTGTCGCGCCAGGTAATACAGGGACTAGCAGCGAAGCCGGTGTTACCAATGTCAATATAGCCACGACCGATTTCCCTGCACTAATCGAATTTGCCAAAGCAAACTCCGTGAACTTAACCATTGTTGGCCCTGAAGCGCCATTAGTTGAAGGGGTAGTCGATGCCTTTGAAGCGGCCGGTTTAGCCATATTTGGTCCATCCAAAGCCGCCGCTCAACTTGAGGGTTCTAAGGCATTTACAAAAGATTTCTTAGCACGCCACAATATACCCACTGCGTTTTATGGTGTTTTTACCGAGATTGAGCCTGCAGTCGCGTATATTGAAGAAAAAGGCGCGCCCATCGTCGTAAAAGCTGATGGTTTAGCCGCAGGCAAAGGTGTCATCTTGGCGCAAACCAACCAAGAGGCAATTGAAGCCGTGAATGACATGCTCGCCGGCAATAAGTTTGGTGATGCAGGGGCACGCGTCGTTATTGAACAATTTTTAACAGGCGAAGAAGCCAGTTTTATTGTGATGGTCGATGGCGAAGATGTACTGACGCTGGCGACCTCCCAAGATCACAAAGCACGAGACAACGGAGATCTAGGGCCTAACACAGGTGGTATGGGAGCTTACTCCCCCGCTCCGGTTGTTACGACAGAGATCCATGATCGCATATTAAACGAAGTGATCTACCCCACTGTTAAAGGAATGAACGCAGAAGGGAACCGCTATCGTGGATTTCTGTATGCAGGCATTATGGTTTCTGAGGACGGTACGCCATACGTCTTAGAATACAATTGCCGGTTTGGAGACCCAGAAACACAGCCAATTATGATGCGCTTGCAATCTGACCTTCCAAAACTTTGCGAAGCCGCTATCAAGGGCAAGCTATCTTCAATGAATGCACAATGGGATAAAAGAGCCGCTGTCGGTGTCGTTATGGCGGCCGGAGGCTACCCATTTGACTACGCTAAGGGCGATATCATTCAAGGTATCGATGCGGCACAAGCGCTGGGTGTTAAAGTGTTTCAAGCGGGAACGGCTACCAATGAGCAAGGTGAAACAACCACCAATGGTGGCCGAGTGTTGTGCGTAACAGCGCTGGGTGAGACCGTAGCGGAGGCGCAAGCAAAAGCTTACCAAGGCGTTAATACTATTCAATGGGACAACGTTTATTTCCGCACCGATATCGGCCACAAAGCCATTAACCGTTAGATAGGCCGCGGCTCCATTCATGCCAGCCACTTAATTAACTGTGCATGAATGGAGTATTTTTGACGCATCAAATCGGGTTATACTGTTCGCTTCATTCCACTGGTTTAAATGTAATGATCCGCACAGTATTTTTGTTCGTTCTAAGCCTTATATTTCTCGCTTCGGCCACATCGTCTGAGCCACTGCAAATAGCGCGCGGTAATATTGATACCAATATCTCAAGCTATGCCGATTATTTTAATGACCCAAATGAAGCCTTTTCATTTGTTCAACTGCAACAGCCCGCCTTCGAGAATAAATTTACGCCCATTCACAATGATTTTATTCGTCGCGGTCTTCTTCACGAGCCAACGTGGATCCGTATTAACCTGGCTAATAATACGGGCAGCATTCAAAAGCTTCATCTGATTTTAAACGGTCCTCATATAGACAGAGCCGATCTATACATGAGTGATCCTCTCGATACATTTAAACGAATCTCCACAGGCTCCAGTGTTGCTTATCAAGATCGGCCGTTCCCTTTAGGTCGATACATTTTGCCCATTGAACTTCGGCCTGGTTCGCACCAACTCTTAGTACTGGTTAAAAGCGCAGAACCCGCAAACCTACAATTAATGCTTAGAAGCGAAAGCAATTCGTTGAGTCAGCTTTCGAAAGAATTTTTATTCCATATCTCAACCCTATCGTTTCTATTTATCATGTGCATTGTCGCCCTATTTAATTTGGCCAAATTTCACAGCTTGTTAACCTTTTGGACCATGTCGATGTGTGTCGGTTTTATTTTGAACATAGCCGGCTGGTCGGGAATAATGTCAGCTTGGTTTCCAACATTAACCTTTGTCGACATTCGCTCAGAAAATATAGGGGCATTCTTAATTGTTGGATCCTTTGCACGACTGCTCGCCGATACAAACAATGATCGCCACGTCAGCTGGATAAAAGATGCACTCAAATGGTTGGCTTACTTACTGGCTTTTGTCACTATTTTCGCCTTGTTTTCTTACAGTGCATTGTCATTCCAAATGATCATTGTCCCCATTTCAATTCTCATCATCGGCACTTACTGGATTATCAATAAACCTAGAAGCCTAACAGAGCGACTACTGTCATTCACATTTATCAGTTTGGTTGCGTTTTTTGCAACAACTTCACTTATTTCATTTGGTATTTTTCTTTTAAGCGATACCAGCTTCTTTGTTCTACGTATTTCATCGGCATCTGCGGTCGCCCTAACGCTATGGGCAACCTGGGTTATTTCGCACCATCGCCTAGATCGCGTGGCCGTTGAAGGCATGGTGATTCCTAATATGCACTGGCCATTATTAAGAAAAATAAATCATGACATTCGCGGCCCCATTAATGGCGTATTAGGCATGACAGAGTTACTGCAAGATACCACTCTATCGGCCCACCAGCAGGAATACGTTAATACGGTTCAAGCGGCAGGTCATTCGCTATTGCGAGAAGCCGACCAAATTCAAAATTTAATTCGCATTGGTTTAAATCGGATTCCCGATAACGAAGGTGAATTTGATTTATACGATTTAATCGAAGATACCTTACAGCCGTTTTCTCGAGTGGCTCACAATAAAGGCATCGAACTGGTACTCGATATTCAGCCAGACATCCCATCTTACTACCGGGGCAACGCGCATATCATTGGTCAGGTTTTGTCCAACGTAATTGAGAATGCCATTCAATATACTGAGCAAGGCGAAGTTTTGATACAAGTGAAACCTTGGCAGCAAAACCGTATTCGTTTTAGCATTACAGACACTGGCCCTGGAATATCAAAAGAAGCTCGCACTCAGTTATTTTCTTTTCCTGACCAAGACAACGCAAACCACTCCTCCGATGTTCACATTGGTCTACCTATCAGTAAATATCTAATGGGTATTTTGGGAGGCCAGCTTACCTTGAGCAGTGAACTACGAATGGGCACCACCGTTTGGTTGGATATTCCATTGGTAGATGTTCCAACGCCTCGCTCTACGATGCAAACACCCAACTTACCGCTGAAAAAATTCCGATTAATGGTCGTCGACGACAACTTAACTTGTCGTAAGGTGATTGAACATTTAGCGCAAAGTTGGCGCATGCATGTATTAAGTATGAGTAATGGTCAATCGGCTTTGGCGAACCTACACAATGAATTCCATAAAGGTGAACCCGTCGACGTGTTGATCGTAGATCACAACATGCCTTCAATGTCGGGCGTAGAACTCGTGCAACGTATTCGCCAAGACGCGAGTTTAAATCGAAATATTGTTGTAATTATGATGACCGGTGCCGACGAAGTGTCTAGCCAGGTCAATGAAAATGAACTAGGCATTAAATATGTTTTGTCAAAGCCGGTTTCAGCTCGTGCATTACGAGACACATTGAACCAAGCTCATGCCGATATCATCAAAAACCAAGAGGAAAGACATGTTAAGAAACCGCACTTTTTCTGATCGCATTATGGGGCATTTAGATAACGCCCTAAAAACGCTCACACCTGGTGCGGTTAAAGCAAAGGCACCAAGACCTGGGCATGAAGAAACCAGTGATCTCTCGGATGACATGAGCCGGCATGTTGCGGGCTTAATGCGAATAAACCACACGGGAGAGGTTTGTGCTCAAGCGCTTTATCAAGGCCAATCGCTAACGGCTAAACTGCCTGATATTCGTGAAAAAATGGAACTAGCCGCCGAAGAAGAGCTTGATCATCTTGCTTGGTGTGAAGCGCGCTTAAATGAACTGAACGCTCACACCAGTTACTTAAACCCCGTATTTTATGGCCTGTCTTATGGATTAGGGGCTGCGGCGGGGTTGGCGGGAGACAAATGGTCGCTGGGCTTTGTCGCTGCAACTGAAGAACAAGTTAGCAAACATTTAGCCGACCACTTACATGAAATACAAGAGCAAGACCCGCGTTCAACATTGATCATTGAACAAATGCTCGAAGATGAAACCCGTCATGCAAACTCAGCGCTAGAAGCTGGCGGAGTAAACTTCCCGAAAACGGTAAAGCTGTTTATGACGGGCGTGTCTCAGGTGATGACTAAAACCACTTACCGAATTTAGCGCGTATCTGGTGTTACCCGTAAAATTTCTTCTGCTGTCGTTAAACCGGCAGCAATTTTACGCGCTCCAGAAAGTCTCAAACTCAACATACCTTCTTTTATGGCATGCTTTCTGAGTGTTTGAGGATCACAGCCGTCGTAAATTAAATCAGCTAAGGCTTCACTCATTTCAAAGCTTTCATAAACACCCGATCGCCCTAAAAACCCAGTATTGCGACACTCTAAGCAACCTACAGGCTTAAAAACCTTCGCCGGCTTCTTAGCACTCCATGGTTTAACCAATTGTTGCCAAGTTTTATCTTCAAGGGTATCTTCAGCCTTACAATGAGGGCACAGAGTGCGCACCAAGCGTTGCGCCATGACCCCTAATAAAGTCGATTTAATCAGATAACCAGGAACACCTAAATCAAGTAGCCGTGTCACGGCTGAGGGTGCGTCATTTGTGTGAACCGTTGATAATACTAAATGGCCTGTCAATGCAGCCTGAATCGCCATTTGTGCGGTTTCTAAATCACGTATTTCACCAATCATAATAATGTCGGGGTCTTGCCGCATTAGAGCCTTTATGCCCGATGAAAAGCTTAAATCAATATTGCCCTGAATTTGCATCTGATTAAACGCAGGTTCCACCATTTCAATTGGGTCTTCAATGGTGCAGACATTCACTTCTGTCGTGGCTAAGTTTTTTAAAGTGGAATAAAGCGTGGTTGTTTTACCTGAGCCGGTTGGACCGGTGACTAAAATGATGCCATTAGGCTGCGACGTCATGTTTTGCCAATGCTGTAAATCTTCATCGAGTAAACCTAGCTGATCAAAAGTTTTTAATAAAACCTCTGGATCAAAAATTCGCATCACCAACTTTTCACCAAACGCTGTTGGTAAGGTAGACAATCGTAATTCGATCTCTTGGCCATCTGGCGTTTTAGTTTTTACACGGCCATCTAATGGCTTTCGCTTTTCAGCAATATTCATTCGACCCAGAATTTTTAAACGGCTCACGACCGCTTGCCCAACCTGAATGGGTAGCTGGTAAACCGTGTGCAAAATACCATCGATGCGAAAACGTATATGTGAATAATCTCGGCGAGGCTCTATATGTATATCTGAAGCGCGCTGATCAAAGGCATATTGGAATAGCCAATCAACAATATTAATAATATGTTCATCGTTGGCATCGGGCGACTTTAAATTGCCCAGCTCAACCAATTGTTCAAAATTACCTATGCCTTGAGATCGATTTTTACCTTTCGCACCACTGACCGAGCGATTTAGCGCATAGAACTCTAGCCCATAACGTTCAATATCTTTCGGTACGGCTAAGACTTTTTCAATTTTACGACGCGTAACTTGCTCAATGGTATCTTCCCAGCCGGTGATCATTGGCTCGCAAGTCGCGATCTGAACAGTTGTATCGGTTTGTTTCAATGGCAGCAGGTGATAGCGCTTTGCATATTCGAAACTCATGATAGAGGCAATAGACTCAACATCGACCTTGAGCGGATCAATATGTACGTAAGGCATTGATAAGGAATTACCCAACCACTCATAGATGGCCGCGGCCGTCAGAGCCTTTCCAGGGCTATTGGCATCGTCTAGCTGCATGTTTTCGAGAATATTGACACTGTAAGGATCGGATTGGCGCGACTTAGTTCGCGCTTGCTCATGCGTTTTTTCAGTGATTCTACCCGCCTCTAATAGCTGGTCGAGTAACTCATCTACACGTAAGCTTCCGGACAATAACTTCAAGCATGAACCTCTAACTGATCTGCATTTTTAAACAAACGGCCCGCTAATTGTTTTATATCCCGCAATAAAACAGGCTTGCTGCGCGCCCAGCTGTGCACGCTGGCTTGTTCTTCGAGCGGAAGGCCGTTAATCCAGTCTTTTAATCTCGCCATCACTTCCATGGCTGACAATCGAGACAAGTTATCTTCTAACGCCTCTAAAGGGGCTCGTAACTCGCCTAGCTCCTTACCATAAAAGTGGTCAAAGTAACGGCAAAGCATTAATAACCGGTGTACGGCTGGAGTCTGCGCCAACGCATTGCTGACACTGCCCGCAAAGCCTTCTAACTGCACAGCATTCATTGCAGCCGATAAGTAGCGGTCTAACCCATCGACAATCGCCAACTCGCCTTTATCGCGCTGCTGCGGAGTTTGATCCTCCCGCCAGCGTCGACGATGCAACCACGCCGTTAAACAAAGCATGCGATGCCCAAGTAATGGGTTTTCTTGCAGTTGAGTTAGCCCAGCTAACGCACGTTGAGCTTTACTCTGCTGCAGGCTTACGGCTAAATTCGCAGGGTCTTCTAAGGCGTGTTGAGACAACTCAAAACAGGCTGGCCACCAAGATAAAATAGGCTTAAGCGCTTGTTCTAGCCAATTAATTTGGGCTTTTACGTAAAATCGTTGTGATTCAGGAATCAGATCTTGGAACCAGTCGATTTGAGCGTCTAAATTGCCTAAGGTTAATAGAACCTGATTCAACAGCTTCCATTCACCTGTACTCCAATAGCCCTGCCAAAAACGCTGAATTTTTTCTAATTCATAACCAAATAGTGCACAAAAGGCACTTTCCATACTTTGCTGAGGTACGATATTAGGCAGATCAACCGATACACCTGTATTTTTCTGAAATAATCGATAACCTCGCTCAGCTTTTGAGATATCTGAAGGCATCACAGCAACCGACTCGCTGATGCTTAGAGACAGCTTAAGTAAATCATCAATGTTTCCACTTTTTAGTTCTAACTCAAGCTCACTGATTGGGTCGGTTTCTTCGCCGACCGCGATGACGCCTTGATCGAGCACAATTTCAACGGTAGATTCACTAAAATTTACCAACCAACGAGTGCGGTTAAAGTCGGTTTTGAACAATGCGACCAAATCGGTTTGAGATATGCCTTGTGGTAATGCATCACTCGGAAACTGAGACAGCTCTAATTCAGCGTTAGAAACCGGAAATTCCCATTCTTCACGTAAATGCAATCCGCCGACATTTTGGCCGCGCGATTTTAAGGTTTGAACGTAGCCATTTGGCAGCTTTCGCAGGCGAAGCGCCGAACCTTGGGCTGTTAAAGTAAGCGCCGGTGTATCGTAATAGGTGTTTTCTAGGGTAGATACATCGCACTCTACCCCATTTAAAATTGGAATCGCTTTGAATTTATCGACCGCCTCGGACGTGATCGATAGTTTTAACTCAATCTCTTGTGTCATGCGTACAGCTCTTATAGTGACGTTTCTTATTATTGTCTTGACGGTAAGCTATGATGTCGAACTACCGCCGGACTATAGGTGTGTCTCGTTATGCAACAGTTTACGCGGAAATTCCATTTAAAAAAGCCATAGAACGCACAGAAATGCGTAATTCTTCTCAGATTACGCTAAATTCAGTTGTTATGGCAATTCAACAATTGTATGGCTGTGCGTTATTTCAACACCACCGCGCTCAAGCATTAAAGAAGCGCTGCAATACTTCTCTGCAGAAAGCTTCACGGCACGTTCAACTTGGGATTCTTTAAGATTACGACCAGACACCGTGAAATGGATGTGAATCTTAGTAAAAACAGACGGAACCTTATCAGCACGTTCAGCTTCAAGCTCAGTTTTACAGTCGACTATATCTTGACGGCTCTTCTTCAAAATATTGACCACATCATAAGAAGTGCAGCCACCGAGACCACACAGAATCATCTCCATTGGGCTAGGCCCTTTGGCATCATCACTGTCTTTCGCGGCACCATCTAAAAAGCCTTCAAAGCCACTATTGGTGGTATAAGCGTAGGCTTTATTGCCCGCCCATTTTAATTCTGCTTTCATCGTATCTCCTTAAAAGCGAAAAAACTAAGTTCAAGACTACCGGTCACTAGGGTTGCCAGCATTGTCTTTCATTTTATCTGTATTTACATAGGCAATTATGTTAAATCTAACTACACTTATATTTACAACCGAAAATAACTGGAAGCTAAACATCTTCTCGTAAAAACGGGAAGTGCGTCAAACAACTAGAGATTGGGCATAGTCACACTGTTCATTATGCCTCATAATGATTTAAAATCACCGTTTTAGCACAAATCAGTCTTAAACACATGAGTTTGACAGCTTGCTAATAAAAGAATTGGAATTCATTACGAATGGTCACTAATACTCTTGAACATAAACATTTAGATTATTTCTTATCGCAATGTCATCGTCGCCGCTATCCATCTAAGACGACATTGATCTACGCTGGCGATAAAAGTGACTCTCTGTATTACATCATAAAAGGCACCGTCTCTGTCATCATCGAAGAAGACGATGGTCGCGAGATGATCATGGCTTACTTAAACGCCGGTGATTTTTTTGGTGAAATGGGCTTGTTCGACTCAATGAACTCTCGCTCGGCATGGGTAAAAACCAAAACCGAATGCGAAGTAGCCGAAATTTCTTACTCAAAATTCCGCGAAATTACTCACAACGACGGCCGCATGCTGTATTTCATCGGCGAGCAAATGGCCACTCGGTTACGTAACACCACCCGTAAAGTCGGCGATTTAGCCTTCCTAGACGTCACAGGGCGCGTTGCACGCACCCTACTCGATTTATGCAAACAACCCGATGCCATGACTCACCCCGACGGCATGCAGATTAAAATCACCCGCCAAGAAATCGGCCGCATCGTAGGCTGTTCACGCGAAATGGTTGGCCGAGTCCTCAAAGGCTTAGAAGAACAGGGCTTAGTCTCGGTTAAAGGCAAAACCATGGTTGTTTATGGATCCCGCGAGTTTTTTACTGAAGGGGGTTAGGGCTTTTTAGGCTCCAAGCTGCAAGACAAAATTAGATCGCCGTCACTTTTGAAATTCAATAGTGATTGGCGATTTTTTTTGTTTTTGAAGTGCGGTTTTTGGCTGCGAGCTGCGGGTAGGGTCAAAACAATTAGACACTTCGTATCTTTGCGTTGCGCGCTCTTACATGAGTTTGTTGCTTTAGCACTGGAGCGGGAAATAAGCTGCAAGTTTTTAGCTTCAAGCTGCAAGCTAGATCAAAACATTTTGACACTTTGCGTCTTTATTTTGCTTTTAGCGCACTTACTTGGGGCTTGCTAATGAAGGTTAGCTTTGGGGGTGGGTTCCACTGGAGCGGGCATCTGAGGCATGGATGCCGAAGTGTAGCGGCGCATGGATGCGCGAACAGCGGCCCGCGGAAGTGGAACGCGCCACCGAAGCGAGATTTAACCACTGTTTTGAGCTGCGGGCTGCGGGTAAGGTCAAAACAATTAGACACTTCGTGTCTTTGCTGTGCTTCTAGCACTCTTACTCGGGCTTGCTATTGAAGATTAGCTTTGGGGTTGAGTTTCACTGGAGCGGGCATCTGAGGCATGGATGCCGAAGTTTAGCGGCGCATGTATGCGCGAACAGCGACCCGCGGAAGTGGGACCCGCCGCCGAAGCGAGATTTAGCCACTGTTTTGGGGTTGGGTAAAAATTAGGGTTTAAATGACCTTCCTATTGATTCAAGTCAAGCTTCCGAAATGAACCTTCGTTACAGTGCTTTGCATTAAAGCTAACGCCTGAATGGAGATGTAAATGAACCGAGAAAATGAATGGTATGTGCCTTGGGATGAAGAGTTGATTCGTAAATACGACATCAACGCCCCTCGCTATACCTCTTACCCAACAGCGGTTCAATTTACCTCATTGCAACCTATTCAAATGGCCGATCACCTTAGTCAGCAGCTTAACAACCACTCGCCACTCTCACTTTATATTCATATACCTTTTTGTGAGCATATTTGCTTTTACTGCGCTTGCAACAAAATTGCCACCAAAAATCGAGATAGACCCGATAGATATTTAGATATGCTCGAACAAGAGATGGCCTTACAAGCACATAATTTTGGACATCGCCCCATCACTCAACTGCACCTTGGCGGCGGTACGCCAACATTTTTAAGTACCGAGCAAATGACTCGAGTGCTCGATCTAATTGCCGTTTACTTTGAATGGAACCCCGAGGTTTACCAAGGTGAATTCTCGATAGAACTTGACCCTCGAGAAACCAGCAACGAAATGCTAACGCTATTGCGGATGCGCGGTTTCAACCGGGTCAGTTTTGGTGTGCAAGACTTTAATCATGAAACCCAAGTTGCGATTAACCGAGTTCAATCATTTGATCTGGTGAAAGAAAAAGTAGATAACGTGAGAGAGCTGGGATATGAATCGGTTAACTTTGACCTCATTTGCGGACTACCAAAGCAAACTACCGCCAGTTTTACAGAGTCGTGGAAAAAAACACTCCAACTGAACCCCGATCGTATCAGCCTATATAACTATGCGCATCTGCCCGAGCGCTTTAAGCCACAAAGAAGAATTGACTCTAAAACGGTGCCGGTCGCCGATGAAAAATTAACGATATTGCGAGACAGCATCGAGCTATTGCAAAAAGATGGTTATATTTACATTGGCATGGATCACTTTGCAAAACCAACCGACGAGCTCAGCAAAGCACTAAAAGAAGGCACGTTACAACGCAATTTCCAAGGGTATTCTACCCAGAGCCAAACCGACATGCTCGCATTGGGCGTATCGGGCATTAGCCAAATAAACGGGGCATTTTTACAAAACCACCATGAAGTAGAGCCCTACGAAGCACTTATAGAGCAAAAGCAGTTAACGATAAAGCGCGGATTGTTTTTAAATCAGGACGACAAAATACGCCAGTGGGCAATTTCGCAACTCGCTTGCCAAGGCACACTTTCATTGTCGGAAGCATCGGAAAAATTCAACATCAATGCCGTAGAGTATTTTGATACCGAATGGCAACGTATGAAAGAACTCGCTGAAGATGGTCTGGTAGAGATCAAGAGCGATGTTGTTAACGTAAAACCACTCGGACGCTTACTTTTGCGCCCTATTTTACTCGCATTTGATGTGTACTTTAACGCACAAAATGCACAGCGGTTTTCGAAAGTATTGTAAAAAACACTGCACCTAAGATAATTTTTTAAATTGATCCGAAAATTGTTTAGGTGCAGGCTTCTACTAAATAAATTACTCGCAATTTTTTCCTGCTTTTTATACAGTCTCAATGAATTCAGCCTTCCTATGAATCAGAAAAGAGACCTTGATGGATTTTGTCACCAATTTTCGACACAGCGCACCCTACATACACGCCTATCGTGGAAAAACGACAGTATTATGGTTACGGAGCAAGGTACTCGATCACGAGCGGTTAATGTCTATTGTCGGAGACATGGCGTTACTCAATAGCCTCGGGCTGCGCCTTGTGGTTTTATTCGATGCTCACTACAGCCATGAGAATCCTACGTCGAGCGCACAAATCACCGCTGAGCAGCTGTTAAATATTACCGCTGAAATAGGCCAACGCCGCTACGCGATGGAAGCCATGTTTAGCCAAGGCATTACCAATTCGCCTATGCATGGAGCGAACGTCAACGTCGTAAGTGGTAATTTCATTTCAGCTCGCCCGGCAGGGGTGGTAGATGGTGTTGATCTAATGGCGCAAGGCCGAGTGAGACGCGTTAACCATTTAGCCATTCGAGAGCAGCTCGATAATCAAAATTTAGTGTTAATTCCGCCACTGGGTTACAGCATAACGGGTGATATTCTTTATTTATCTCCTGATAATTTAGTTGTTGAGGTCGCGAAACATCTCAACGCCGATAAAGTTGTTATCGTCGGGGATAACCCGCACCCGAGCACGGATGGTCAAAAAGAGATGAGCCTAGATGCTTTAAAAGAGGCCATCAGTCAATTAAATGAAAGCAGCTCAGGTCTCCTGGAATTGAACGTAGCTCATAACGCCAGCATGGCCGGTATTCCTCGTTGCCATATTATTGATGGCCATGAAGACGGCGCATTGTTAAGCGAGCTGTTTACTCGAGACGGTGTAGGCACCCTAGTTGCACGTGATTCGTACGATACATTTAGAAAAGCACGCCCGAACGATATTTCCGGTATCGCGGCACTGCTCAAGCCCTTAGAAGATCAACAAATTTTAGTTAAACGCGATCAAGAAACGCTCGAGAATGATATAGATCACTACCTAGTCAATGAACGAGACGGAATGATTATTGGTTGTGCGGCCGTCTTTCCATTAAATGAGCACATCGCCGAAATTGCCAGCATTGCTGTGCACCCCGATTACCAAAAAGGGGGTCGTGGCAATGCATTATTAAATGCCGCCGAGCGCGAAGCTCGCCAGCTGCAATTAAAAGAAATTTTTGTTCTCACTACACAAACCGAACACTGGTTTGTTGAACGAGGTTTTAGAGCGGCGACGGTTCAAGACTTACCTGAAAACAAACAGCGTTTATACAATATCGAACGCAATTCAAAGGTCTATATAAAATCGCTCGTTAGTTGACTTTAAAGCCCTGCAGTCGCATCATGCAGGGCGAATTTTATGGGGGAGTAAGGGTTTGAATTTTAACGATGCTATTCGTCACCATTGGCAATCAGGAACTCAGGTTTGTGTTGGCCTTGACCCATTTTTAGATCGCTTCCCACCCGCTTTTTCTACCCAAACTAATGCTATTTTTGAATTCAATAAAGCCATCATTGATGCGACCGCCAAGTACGTTTGTTGTTTTAAACCTCAATTTGCGCACTATGCTGCCGAAGCAGCCGAGTCGCAGTTAAAGCAAACGATCGCCTACATTAAATCGAACTACCCGACTATTCCGGTCATTTTAGATTCCAAACGAGGCGATATTGGTTCTACAGCCTCAATGTATGCCCGAGAAGCGTTTGAGCATTATCTAGCCGACGCGGTTACGGTAAACCCCTATATGGGCAGTGACACCGTGCTTCCGTTTGCGCAGTTTCAAGATAAAGGCGTGATCGTTTTGTGCCGAACTTCGAATCCATCGGCGGCAGAATTTCAGAACCAGACTATTGAAGGTGAGCCACTTTATATCCATGTTGCTCGAAAAGCTCAGCAATTATGGAATGAACACGGCAACATCAGCTTGGTTGTTGGCGCTACCGCCGCCGAAGAAATGGCTAAAATTCGTTCAGTAGCGCCTGATCTACCTTTCTTAGTGCCCGGCATTGGCGCGCAGGGAGGGGATTTGATGGCCACTGTTGAAAATGGCCAAACCGCGCTAGGCTCAGGCTTAATGATTAACTCTTCCCGTCAAGTATTGTACGCCTCTCAGGGTGAAGACTTTGCCCAAGCCGCTGCAATAGAAACGAAAAAGTTGCGCGATGCAATAAACGCAGTTAACGATAATCATCACTCATAGGGTGAGGTCGTTTATATTAAGCCAAGGATGGTTTAAGCAAATGAAATTCGCTTTAAAACGCTACCCAAAAGCCAACTGGCTTGGTGCATCTTTACTCGCCATACTGATGGTTTTTGCAGTTGCAGACTGGTTATGGCCCGTCAACCTTAAGCCGCGTCACATCAGTCAGGTCGTCCTCGCCGAAGATGGGCGCCCTCTCCGAGCTTTTGCGGATGAAAACGGCGTTTGGCGTTACCCTATCTCCCTTAGCGATGTCTCTTCGCTCTATATCGAAGCCTTAATTCAGTATGAAGATCGATATTTTTACTACCACCCAGGTGTCAACCCTGCTGCGTTAATGCGCGCCTTTGGTCAATGGCTATGGCACGGTAAAATTATATCAGGCGGCTCTACATTAACCATGCAGGTTGCTCGATTAAAATACCCTGAACCTCGAACATTGACTGGAAAGTTAAAAGAGATTTTTCGTGCAATCCAATTGGAGTGGCACTTTAGCAAAGATGACATTCTCCAATACTATTTAAACCATGCCCCCTTTGGTGGCACTGCAGAAGGGGTTCATGCGGCCTCATTAACTTATTTTGGTTATGGTCCAGAGCAATTAACTCACGCACAAGCTGCATTGTTGGCGGTATTGCCACAAGCGCCTTCACGCTACCGCCCAGATCGATACCCTGAGCAAGCCACCGCCGCACGCAACAAAGTTCTGAATCGACTCGTTCGCCAAGGCGTTTGGTCTCAATCTACGGCACAAGATGCCAAGATGGAAACCATATTTGCCAGCACTATCGAACGGTACCAAGATGCCCCCATTTTAGCGCGGCGGCTTGCGAATGCTTCCTCCGAACCCATCATCAAAACCACCATCAATTTAGCATGGCAACAAACAGCACAGCAGCGTTTACAAGATTATGTCCAGCGTATCGACAATTCAGCCTCTGCAGCTGCGATGGTCATGGACAGCAAAACAGGCGCAGTAAAGGTGTATGTGGGCAGCGCCGATTTTGCTAATCCAAATAGAGACGGGTATGTTGATATGGTAACGGCCATTCGCTCACCCGGCTCCACACTTAAACCTTTTATTTATGGCATGGCGATCGACGAAGGCCTTGTTCACAGCCACAGTTTATTACTGGATGTCCCGCTTAGGTTTGGCGATTATCAGCCTCTTAATTTCACCGGCGGCTTTAGCGGTGCGGTTACGGTTGCCGATGCCTTACAAAAAAGCTTGAATATTCCAGCCATTCAAGTACTCGAGAGAATAGGCCCCGCGGCTCTTTATCTTCAGCTCCAAAAGGCCGGTGCCGAACTAAGGCTACCATCGGCTGAACCACCAACACTTTCAATAGGATTAGGAGGGCTTGGAACGAATTTGGTTTCACTCGTTCAGCTCTACTCTGCTTTGGGAAATGACGGAAAGGCAACAACGGCTCGCTTCAACACAGAAACGGAAGATGTCGAGAGCGATTCATTGCTCAGCCCAGGAGCCGCTTGGGTTATTCGAACAATCTTACTGACGGCCGAAAACGCACCACGCGGCTTGGCGATAAAAACGGGGACCAGCTATGGCAATCGAGATTCATGGGCTATTGGAGTCAGTGATCACTATACCATTGGAGTTTGGGTCGGCCGGCCCGACGGACAACCTATCGCGGCGCATCACGGCAGCCAAACAGCAGTGCCTTTGTTAAAACAACTGGCCAGTTTTTTACCGTTACAGTTTATTGCCCCTAAGCAGCCTGCTTCTGTCGATAATGTGACTATCTGCTGGCCAAGTGGCCAGCCTTCAAATGGACCCGATTGTGATATTCAGCATTCAGCCTGGACAGTTAATAACACCACGCCGAAAACTTGGATGAGCACTAAAAATGATGACCAGCTTTTCAATGATCCCATTCAATTTGTGCGCCGCGCAATGGATTCACAATTGAGCGTACCCTTTGGATGCGACCTAGATTTTATTGAATCTGAAATCTCACTTTGGCCGCCGCAGCTTCAACCATGGCTACCCAATGCCTTTTTAACCTCCACCAAGGTGCCAGGTGTCGATCCTCGCTGTCCTAACGAGCTGGCCGATGTTGCGCGGCTGCCGTTGCGTATTTCTGGTGTGAACGAAGGAGATGCCCTCATACTTGAGAGCGGCTCAACAAAATCAATCAACATTTTTGCGCAAGGCGGACAAAGCCCCTATTATTGGTATGTAAATGGTCAAATCGGTGATAGCAGCTCTGATAAATTGTCACTCACCGTCTCAGGGACATACCAATACAACATTGTTTTAACCGATCGCAATGGCGATATGGCTCGGCAAACACTGAACGTCTACGCTCAATAGTTCATTACTGCTTAACTAAGTTTTTATTCACGTTAAAAGGAACACTCATGTTTAAAAGGATAGCCACTACATTAGCAACGCTTGCGTGCTTGGTGCTCAGCAATTTAAGTTATGCCGAGTTTTACGCCTCTAAAGTCGCTGAATCGAGCTATGACAATGCCCCAGCATTAGTCATTCGATTTACCGAAGCCATTGATGCCTCTACCCAGTTAGAGAACTTTGTTACGGTGAAACCAGAACTAGACAATGGTAGCTCTTGGCTCACGCTGGATGATGGCTACAGCTGGACACTCCCGTTTGTAGAACCCAATACCACTTACAAAGTCACTCTGGATACTCGCTTAACTTCCACTCAACTTAACTCTTTAGTGGCAAAACAACTTACGCGCGGTAACAGCACTTTTAAATCAACTCACTGGAGTGTTTCCACAAAGCAATTAACGCCGGCCGCTTCGTTCGCGCAATCTGGGCAATACCTTACGGGTAGCCTTCAAAACGAACTGCCCATAACGGCCGTAAATCTAGACTCTGTTGAATTGGATATATTTCGAGTTAGAGATCAAGACCGTGATAAGTTCTTAGCCGATACCTTTTACAGCGGTCGTATGTACTACGATTCGTTAACCAACTTAAAACGCTGGGCAGATTTGATTCACACGGCTCACTACGATTTCGATTTAAAAAAGCATACTCGCACAACTCTAAACTTAGATTTAAGTCCTGCCCTGAATCAGTTTGTCGACGGCATTTATGTTGCTGTGCTGCGAAAGCCCGGTGAGTATGAATATCGATACGACACTCAAATGTTTACGCAATCAAACATTGGTTTGCATGCACGCTTTTTTAAAGACGAAATTCAGTTGCTGAGCAATGACCTTACAACCGGAGAACCCATTGAGGGAGTAGAAGTCACCTACTTTTGGCGAGGTAACCAAGACAACACCAAACACCATAGTAACGGCTTTACTGATAGTGATGGTGAACACCGATTCAATACTAATAAGAAGCCGAATTTAATTGTTGCGCAATACAATGATCAAGTAAGCTTTATTCGTACCTCCAACCATCAGTTAGATTTGTCTTCTTACGGAAACAGCCCAGATCGCCATCGTGAACTGCAACCATTTTTATATGGACCTCGTGATTTATACCGTCCAGGCGAAGTTGTAAAAATTAATATGATTTTAAAAAATTACGACGGAATCACCACAAAAACGCCACCTGTTCCTGCAATACTTTATGATGCTCGTGGTTCACGTGTTAAAAATTTTACTTGGCGAGCCAACAACCAGGGGCACTATCTTTATCAATTTACGTTAGATGAAAATGCACCCACGGGTGAATGGACGCTAGATTTGCCGAACAGCAGCCTTTACCAAGGCAGCTACAAATTTAAAGTCGAAGAATTTTTGCCCGAGCGTTTAGCCTTATCTTTTTACGATGGCGAACGCCAAAAATATCGGTATGTTGACCCAGGCAACGCAACAGTTCCAATTCAAGCAGACTACCTTTACGGTGCTCCGGCAAGCGGCAATAGAGCAAATGGTATTGTTACCGTCACAGCGGCGACTAACCTCTTTGAGCAATGGGACGAATACAAGTTCAGCGACCCAACGGCCTCTATTCAACGTAGTACTCAGCAACTGAGCGATATTTCATTAAACGATTCAGGTTATGGTGAACTAGAAATTCCAAACCTTTGGCAAGATTTAAGTTTGCCGTTGAATTATCGAGTGACCGCCAGTGTATTTGAAGAAGGAGGACGCCCGATTACTCGCAGTCAATCTGTGATTCAGCTTCCTAATCCAACGGCACAATATGTGGGCGTTAAGAGACTGTTTAAAGACCGACCAAAATCAAATCAAAAAGCGAAGTTTCACCTTATTAGCGTTGATGCTCAAGGCAAAGCAATGCCAGATAATGTTTCCGTTTCATTAATCCGCAAGTCTCGTGATTACTATTGGTTTTACGATCAAGACAACGGTTGGAACTGGCGCTACAACGCAGATGTCTATGTTGCCTATTCACAGCAATTGAAGGTTACAGAAGCCGGCACTGAAATAGAATTGCCATTACATTGGGGTGACTATGAGCTAGAAATCACCTCAGGCTCAGGCATGAAAACGGTTCACCCATTTCGCACGCAGTATAGTTGGTACAACGCGAACAGTACTTCAATGCGTCCTGAAGTTATCGACATCATTTTAGATCAAGATCATTACGCACCGGGTGAAACCGCATCCGTACAATTCAAAAGTGCAAGCGCGGGTCAAACGGTATTACAAGTTGAAAGTTCTAAAGGCGTCTTGTTCAGTGATTCGTTTAGCTCAATTAAAGGGTTGAATGAGTACAAACTGACGATACCTCAAGACTGGGACCGTCACGACTACTATTTGTCGATTATGGTAGTGGCCGCTTCAGATCAAGTCGATGAAGTTGCACCTCAGCGATCCCTAGGCATTAGCCATTTACCGTTGCAACGATCAGATGCCGTTTTTGACGTCAGCATCGATGCGCCAGAGAAAATTGAACCTAACACAACCGCCCGTGCTGAAATTAAAATCAATAACGCACAAATTGCAGATGGCAATAAGATTTGGGCAACGATGGCACTGGTGGATCTTGGCGTTTTAAATATTACTGGTTATCAAAGCCCGCAGCCGCAATCATTTTTCTACTCTGCAAAACGATTTGAAAGCCAATATTTCGATATGTACGGCAACATTATTAATAACCTCGGCTATAAAACCTATGCTCAATCTTTTGGTGGAGGTTTCGATGATACCGATGATCAATTAAGTCGAGGTGGCGATAAGCCGAAGAGCGACGTACAAATAATTTCTTACTTCTCTCAACCCGTAGAAGTAGTAAACGGAACAGCGGCTTTCGAATTTGACATTCCTTCATTTAATGGACGAGTGAAGTGGATGGCCGTGGTATGGTCTGAGCAAGCCGTTGGCAGCGAGGAAGTAGAAACGACAATTGCCGATAAGTTAGTGACGCAATTATCGATGCCACGGTTTTTAGCTATGGGAGACAGTTCCGAGTTAACCCTAGACCTGCATAATTTATCAGGTACCGATCAATCGTTCGATATTCAGGTTCAGGTGTCAGGATCGGTTGAAGCAAAACAATTTTCACAGACGCAAGCTCTGAACGACCAAGAAAAACAAAGCCTTCGGATACCCATTCAGGCGGTTGATTACACTGGAGTCGGCACTATTCGTATTAACATTAGCAATGGTGACGACATCAATTTGAATCGCGAGTGGACGTTGGGTACGCGAGCGCCTTTCCCCATACAAACCAATATCGTTCGTAAAGTAATTGATGCCCAAGAAACTTGGCAGCCGAATATTGACACCTCGCGGTTGATGCAATCTACTGTATCAGCACAATTAACACTGTCGGATCGACCCGCCATAAACTTCGGCAGTCATTTGGACTATCTATTAAGGTACCCTTACGGATGCTTGGAACAAACTACAAGTTCAACTTACCCTTGGGTTCTCATTGATCAAGCAGCTTTTGATGCGCTCAATTTATCGTCTGCTTTTGAGGCGCGCTTTAAACAACCTTTTACTGAGTCTTTCCGCTTAGACCAAATTCAAAAAGGCATAGATCGTTTAGCCGCTAAGCAAAAGTCCGACGGCTCATTTGGTTATTGGAACAACAGTTCCCATAGTTCCATGTGGGGCAGTGTTTATGCCACCGATTTAATGGTTGATGCGCGTAACATTGGCGTGAGTGTAGATACTGGTTTATTAAACCAATCAACTCGCTTTTTAAGCCGAATGTTGAAAGGCACGGCCAGTGATAATATTTGGACAGAAAACAACAACTACTATCAGTTGGCTTATCGTTCGTATGCAGCCATGGTGTTGGCAAAGGCGAATCTTGCTAGCTTAAGTGATGTGCGCCGACTATACAGCTCTTTAGAAAAAGGGAAGATTACTCAATCGAGCTTGCCGTGGATGCATATTGCCGTTGCGTTAAAAATATTGGGAGACGAGCAACGCGCTACATTGGCTGCAAACAATGCCCTGACCCATACTCGGCAAGGCAACTCTTATTACGCTGACTACGGCTCTAGTGTTCGAGATACAGCCCTAACCTTAGCCTTGGCCATGGAGAACGATTTTGACTATGGCAATTTACCAGCTCAACTTGAACAAGGGCTGCAAAAAAGGCGTTGGTTCAGTACGCAAGAACGTATTGTGTTAGCAAGGCTAGGGAAAAGCTATGCGCTATCGGGCCAACAATGGATGGCAACCTTAAATACGTCAGAATTTAATCAATCTATTGATCAGGCTAAACCGTTTAACACCTTAATAAACGGTGAGCAGCTTTCTTCAATCACCTCGATTAAGGCCAGCGATAAAAAACTTTACGCCAGCATCGCTTGGAATGGGGTACCAGATCAGCCTTTAACCGCTAATTCAAATGGCATGCATATTTCCCGTCACTTCTATGATCTAAATGGCAACCGAATTGACTTTAGTTCAGAGGTTACCAGTGGCGACCTGATCATTGCCAAAGTAACAGTGGGTAGCAATAATGAGAGGTTCCCAGAAGCCTTGTTGGTTGATTTACTGCCTGCCGGCTTTGAACTTGAGAATCAAAATCTGTTAAACGCTTCTGTGAATCTCGATGAGATTAACATTGAAGAGCAAAACGTAGGTGATTATTTCCGATCCTATAAAGTCTCTTACGAAGAGTATCGAGACGATCGTTACGTCGCCGAGGTATCACTAACTACTTGGTCTGACACTACATTGTTCTACTTGGTCAGAGCAGTGACTCCTGGTGTCTATAGCTTTCCAAATAGCATGATCGAAGATATGTACCGCCCAGAGTATTTTGCAATCAGCGAAACACCTAGTGTGCTCACCGTTCGTTCAGCTCCTTAAAGAAAAAAACTTACGACACAAAAAAACCGCAACTTGTTGCGGTTTTTTTTTACTAGGAACACTCAAATAAGTGTTGGTGTAACCATTAAAAAAGCGCATTGTGATCCTTCATAAGCGCTTTTTATTTATGCTATTTATAGTAACCTTACCCGACTTGCTCACCTTTAGCTTGCAAATCTGCATGGTAACTAGAGCGAACTAACGGACCGGAGGCTACGTTTTCAAAGCCGAGTTCCATGCCAAAATCTTCAAGCTCTTTAAATTCATCAGGGTGCACAAAGCGCTCAACGGCGAGGTGATGCTTAGAAGGCTGTAAATATTGTCCAATGGTCACCATATCAACCTTGTGTGCGTATAGATCACGCATGACGTCTTTCACTTCTTCAATGCTTTCGCCCACGCCGACCATTAAACCAGATTTGGTTTTTACATCGGGCTTGCGCTCTTTCATTGCTTTCAGTAAATCGAGAGAGTGTTGGTAATCTGCACCGGGACGTACTTTTTTGTACAAAGATGGGACCGTCTCTAAGTTATGGTTGAATACATCAGGTGCATCTGTTTCCATAATATCAACAGCGACGTCCAGTCGACCTCTAAAATCGGGTACTAAAGTTTCGATACGAATGCCTGGGGAATGCTTACGCACCGCTGCGACACAATCAGTAATGTGTTGCGCGCCACCGTCTCTCAGATCATCACGGTCAACCGAGGTGATTACAACGTATTTAAGCCCCATTTCCCCAATCGCTTTCGCTAACTCTTCAGGCTCTTTTTCGTTTAATGCATTCGGCCGGCCATGCGCTACATCGCAAAACGGGCAACGACGAGTACAGATATCGCCCATGATCATGAATGTTGCAGTGCCATGACTAAAACACTCGCCTAAGTTAGGGCAATTCGCCTCTTCACAAACCGAATGCAAATTATGACTGCGAAGTTTTTTCTTAATGTTTGCCACTTCAGGCGATGCAGGAATTCGTACGCGAATCCAATCTGGTTTCTTAAGCATCGTTTCCGTTGGAATAACCTTAATTGGAATACGATCTGTTTTATCCGCGCCGCGTAACTTTACACCTTGTTGCTTTTTAGGCTTTACCGGTTTTGATGCAGTATCAGTCATTGTGTTTCCCACTTTGGTTGCATAGCAAGTACCTGGCAAAATGCTTCGACCCATTGCTGCTTTATTAAGGTCATGTCAGGGTTTGCTGTAAATTCATTTAACTGTGTCATTTCTAATCCGGCATAACCACACGGGTTTATCCGTAGAAATGGCTCTAAATCCATATTGATATTCAAGGCCAGCCCGTGAAAGCTCTTACCTTGTTTAATTCTTAAGCCTAATGAGCATATTTTTTTTTCGTTTACATAGACACCAGGCGCATCGGCTTTTGGTGCCGCATCGATATCGTAACGAGACAAGGTGCTTACAACACTGTCTTCTAAGGCACTGACCAGCTTTCGTACATCCGATCCTATGCGCGTCATATCAAGTAAAACATAAGCCACCAGTTGTCCTGGCCCGTGGTAAGTCACCTGCCCACCACGATCTACTTTCACGATAGGGATATCACCCGGGTTCAATATATGTTCAGCTTTTCCTGCCTGCCCTTGGGTGAACACTGGCTCGTGTTCTAACAACCACACTTCATCAACTGTCGATTCGTCTCGCTCAAGCGTGAAGTCCTGCATTTTCTGCCAAGTATCCACGTAAGATACTTGGCCTAAATCACGAATAATGACGGGTAAATCAGCCACCCTATAAAACCATTTTAACCATTGGGCTTTTCTTCAGTTCTTCAAACAAAGCACTTAAAACAGACTCAGCTTCGATATGCATACGAACGGTCAGGCTTACAAATCGGCCATTTTTACTCGGCTGCTCTGTAAAAGAAGCGGTTGAAACCTTGCTGTCGTACTTTGCTAATACACTGGCAACAAAATCGCGATAGCCGTCTTTATCATCACCAACAATCTTGATGACGTAGTTAGGGCAAGGGAACTCAATCTTAGGAGCTTTATCGCTGTCAATATTAGAGACTTTCATACCATTAACCTGAGAATAAATTAGAAATGAATAATAAGATCAAATCCCAGATTCGAGCAAAGAATCCAGCTTGCTTGATCTCTTTAAGAGCTACTACATCGTGACGTGCGACCTCTTTACCTCCGATGGAGACAATTAGCTCACCCATGACCTGCCCTTTCTCAATAGGGGCTTTTATGACAGATTCAATATTGATTTCGGTTTTAAGCGTTTCTTCCGCTCCACGAGCAATAGTTAGCTTTAAATCTTCAGCTAAACCAACGTGCATTTCTTTTTCGGCACCTCCCCAAATACGAGAAGTGTAGAGGGTCTCGTCGGCCTTATGAACATCAACGGTTCGGAAAAAACGGAATCCATAGGTCAGCAACTTTTGTGTTTCTTGCGCTCTAGCATCTTCTGACCGCGCTCCCATCACCACACTGATGAGTCGCATGCCATCTCGCTTAGCTGACGCGGCTAAACAATAGCCAGCGGCGTCGGTATGGCCGGTTTTTAAACCATCAACATCGGGGTTAGTTCCCAATAAGCGGTTACGATTGGGTTGTGCCGCCACTGGTCCATACTTAAAACTGCGTTCTGAATACAACGGGTAGAACTGGGCGTTATCGTAAATAATGGCTCTGGATAGCTGAGCCAAATCGTAGGCTGTTGATAGATGCTGCTGGTCATCTTTCGGTGGTAAGCCCGATGCATTTGCAAACACGGTATTTTGCATACCGATTTTCTCAGCATATTTATTCATAAGCTGAACAAATAAATCTTCGGTACCGGCGACATGCTCTGCCATGGCCACTGAGGCATCGTTGCCAGAAGGAATAATGATTCCGCGCAACAAATCTTCAATGCTGACCATTTTACCTTCTTGGATAAACATCCGAGAACCCGGCATACGCCATGCTTTTTCACTGACTAACGTTTCATCGGTCAGCGACATGCGACCTTCTATAATCTCTCGCTCAGCAATATAGCTGGTCATCAGTTTGGTTAAACTGGCCGGAGGCAATTGTTCATGTTCATTATAAGCAACTAGAATTTGCTGAGTTTCAGCATCCATCAATATATAAGACGTAGCCGCTAATTGCGGTGCTGCAGGGATAAGCGGTTCAGCGAATACCATTGAACAAACTGAACATAGGCTAATAAGCCCAAAACGCTTTAAACGATAATAAAAACTCACAAAAACTCCTTAAAAATTACCTGACATGACACAAAAGAATTAAGACCACAGAACATAAAGCGCGGCTATTGTACCAGCGTATTTAAATATTACACCCTACCACTGGTCGAGCATCGAAACTTGCACCTAAGCGATCAGGGTTTCGCAACCAATAGTGGCTTACCGAACTCATCTCCGGTGTATTGCTGCTGAATCGCAATGGCTTGATCGTACTTAACGGGACCAATTCGAACGCGATAAAAGTTATCTTTATAGACGCCCACTTTATAATCGACTTCGTTTTTTAGTCGTTTCTGTAAGTTTTGAGCAGAATCTTTCGAACTGAAAGCCCCTACTTGCACGAAGTAAGCCGATTGATCTAAAGAGTCACCTTCTAGCACTTCAACGCGCACTCTCGCTGTACCTTTATCGACATACCCTAATTTAACCGCACCGGCATAGGATAAATCGATGATTCGGCCGCCATGGAATGGTCCTCGGTCGTTTACTCGAACATCGATAGATTTACCGTTATCGAGGTTGGTCACCCGAACCCAGGTTGGCAATGGTAAGGTCTTATGAGCCGCGCTGATCTTATACATATCGAAAGTTTCGCCATTCGACGTGCTATGACCGTGAAACTTTTGACCATACCAAGAAGCAAGCCCTTCTTCTTTGAAGCCAAGCGCACTCGACATTATGTGGTATTTTTTACCATTAACCGTATAGGGGCTCTTATTGCCATGCTTACTTAAGGGCTCTTTCCTAGGTGTGGTGGTATTGATATCACTGGCGGCTAGCGGCTGGTCCGGCCCTTTATCTTGTTTTAAACTGTAACGGCCAGCGTTACTGGTTTGGGTCAGCGCATCGTGTGAAACATATTGGCTGGAGCAGCCTGCCAGTATTAGGCCAACTAACAACCACGGCCAGCCATTTAATGAATTCAATTGCATTTAAACTTACTCACTGCTCTTAATGGCGTCTGCTAATTGCACCACCGCCATAGTGTATGAAAAAGACCTATTATAACGCGAAACCACCCAGAAATTTTTATAGCCTAACCAATATTCCGGTCCGCTTTCGCCTTCTAAGCGAACAGGAAAGACAACATCATTTGGTTCACCCTTATGGCTAACTTGCCAGCCCAGGGCTTCGAGTTCTGCCAAAGTGCGATCTCGGTCAAAGCTGTTTAGTTTTACCGCCTCGCTTTCAGTGGCGTTACCAACGGTCGAATAAATACGTCCGCCTCGTTGCCAACCGTTTTCTTTTAAATAATTCGCTACCGAGCCGATAGAATCGTTCACATCATTCCAGATGTCTATATCGCCATCGTTATCGTGGTCAACAGCATATGCAACATAACTTGTCGGCATAAACTGAGGGTAACCCATGGCGCCTGCATAAGATCCTTTTGTTTCTAATGGATCCATGTTTTGGTCACGCATAATGAGCAAATATCGAATCCATTCACGCTGAAAGTAATCGGCTCGCCGACCTTCTGTTACGGCTAAACTGCCTAGCGAGTCAAAGGTACGATAGCGACCGCGTGATGAACCGTAACGAGTTTCGATTCCAATAATAGCGGTTATAATACTGATAGGCACACCGTAAGTGTCTTCGGCTTTTTGCAGCAATTCCTTGTTCGTCGATACAAAAGCACGGCCATTTTTAATCATGGTGTTGGTGACGAACATGGGCTTGTATTGTGTATAGCTTTTTGTCTTTTCAGCGGGCGCTGATAAGTTTGATACCGATGCTTGTCGATAGTTTCCCTCACTCATCCAACGATTCACTTCTTCACGGTCAAAGCCGTGTTCATCAACTAATATATTCACAATCGCCTGAGTGCGAGGAAACCCTGTAAAGTTATCGGCGTAGGCAACACTGATGACAAAAACTAAACCCAAAAAAACTGTCTTCATCGTAATAAAACCCTGATATAGAATGAATATAACACTGACCATACCATAGCCCCTGTATTCTCGAATGGCGATCATCTTTACCGTTCGTAAATTATTTACTTATGTTGATGTGTACTGATCGACATTAATATCCCAAAACTGGCTAACAACGTCACAATAGATGTTCCACCGTAACTGACCAGCGGCAGTGGCACTCCAACCACGGGCAACAAGCCACTTACCATACCAATGTTTACAAAGATGTAGATAAAAAACGTCAAAGACAAAGAACCCGCGAGTAATCGAGTAAAGTTATCTCGCCCATTTAACGAGATCACCATACATCGATAAATAATAAACGCGTAGACGCACATTAAGCCTAAGACGCCCACAAATCCCAACTCTTCACTGAGTACAGCAATGATAAAGTCGGTATGGCTTTCCGGTAAAAAATCCAGTTGAGATTGAGTACCCTCCATAAAGCCTTTGCCCTGCAAACCGCCAGAGCCAATGGCTGTTTTAGATTGAATAATATTCCAACCCGACCCTAAAGGATCTGATTCTGGATTCAAGAAAGTGAGCACTCGTTGTTTTTGGTAATCTCGCATGACAAACAGCCACATTGCTGGCAATGAGCCCAATGCAACTACGGCAAGGCTTGCTATGATTTTCCAGCTGAGTCCGGCTAAAAAAATCACAAAGATGCCCGATGCTGCGATCAATAATGAGGTCCCTAAATCGGGTTGCTGTAAAATAAGAATCACAGGTAAAAACAATATAATGGCTGAGCCTGCGATATGTTTAAACCGCGGCGGCACTCCATAGCGAGAAATATACCAAGACATCATAATCGGCAAGGCTAACTTCATAAGTTCAGAAGGTTGAAAGCGAAATAACCCTGGAATTTCCAACCATCGTTGTGCGCCTTTAGCGCCGGCACCCATAACAAGGACCGCTACTAACAACCCCAGGCCAAAAACAAAGGCAACTCCGCCCCACTGTTGAAACACGCGCGGATCAAATTGCGCGATGATGAGCATACCAACAAAGCCCACCAGCAATCGAATGCCTTGCCGGATAACTGTGCCAAAATCACCACCGGATGCACTGAACAAAACAATTAAACCCGCCACTGCGAGCACAAATAGGCCGAGCAATAACCAAGGGTCGATATGCAAGCGATACCACATGGAAGTTTTACGTGAAAACGTCCCTTCGGTGTCGTGTCTAACGAAATCACTCAGCATAGGTAGACTCTCTCAATAAATAATCATCCATCAGCTTACGCATCATAGGAGCAGCAACTGAACTACCACCACCTCCGTTTTCTACAACAACGGCAATGGCAATTTTAGGATCTTCAACAGGAGCAAAGCCCATAAATAAAGCGTGATCAATTAGATGCTCAGGTACATCACCTAACGCTTCACCGTTTTCATCTCGTTGAATATGCGCTAACTGGGCGGTGCCAGATTTTCCGGCGATAGAATAGGCTGACTGATAGCCCGCTCCTCGTGCCGTACCTTTTGCGCCATACATGACTTCCATTAACGCTTCATTCATTTTATCCCAATGAGCATCGTTATTGAGCTTCACATCGGGCAGGGCTTTATCTGGAAAATCCATCAACGATTCATCATTACTGTGCAATATCAACCGTGGCATCATCCATTGGCCCTTTTCAGCCAACACCGCCGTTGCGATCGCCAATTGCATCGGTGTTACCAGCATATAACCTTGGCCAATGCCTAAATTAACCGTATCGCCGGCATACCAAGAAAAGCCATGGCGGTTCTTTTTCCATTCTCTCGTGGGGTTAATGCCGTTGAATGGGTTATAAAGATCTAAACTGGTGTCTTGTCCAAACCCGAATTGAGCCAACATGTCATGAATAGGTTCGAGCGTTAACTTATAAGCCATATCGTAAAAATAAGTATCAACCGATTCTGCAATAGCGTCTTTCATATCAACGAGGCCGTGCCCGCCACGTTTCCAATCTCGATACAATCGTTCGTCATTTGGCAATTGAAAAGACCCAGTTGATTTATAAACGGTATCCCATCGAACTACACCTTCGTTAATACCAGCCAGGCCGATAAACGGTTTAATGGTGGACGCTGGCGGGTACTGGCCACGGATTGTTCTGTTTAGAAAGGGTTTATCGGGGGAGTCTCTCAAGGCATTATAAAGTACCGCCGGAAAACCGCTAACATAGAGGTTCGGATCGTAACTGGGGCGGCTGACCATGGCCAAAATTCCGCCTGTTTCAGGCTCAATGGCAACAATTGCGCCTTTTTTACCTTCGAGTAGTTCATAGGCATACAATTGTAACTGACGGTCTAAATGCAGATGGATGTTTGCGCCAGGTACCGGCGCTTTCTTTTCAATGACATTAATAATTCGGCCACGTGCGTTGGTTTCAACTCGTTGGTAGCCTGCTTGACCAAGCAACTGTTTTTCATACTGTCGCTCAACTCCTTGCTTTCCAATAAATCGGATACCTGCATAAGCACCGAGATCTAAGTTTTCAAGTTCAGCCTCATTGATTCGACCTACATAGCCAATGACATGGGCGAAAGCGTCCGCTTCTGGATATTGTCGTATCAGTTCCGCTTCAACCTGAACGCCTTCTAAAAAGAAACGCTCTGCGGCAAGCACAGCAATTTCTTGTTCGGTCAGCTTAATTTTAAGCGGTACTGGGTCAAACGGACGTCGACTTTGCTTTAAGCGCTTATAAAACCGATCCACTTGATCGTCAGATAACTCAACCAACTCTTTTAGTCGCTCAATAAGGCTGTCGATATCTTTAGTGCGTTCTATAACAATACTTAGCGTATGGCTTGGTAAGTTTTTTGCCAACAGCTCACCATTTCGATCATAAATAAGCCCGCGAATAGGCGCTATAGGCAATACTTCTAACCGGTTCCGGTCGGATAATGACTCGTACTTTTCATAGTCGAGTATTTGCAGGAAGAAAAAGCGCGACAGCAATAACAACAAAGTAATTGATACTATGACAAATGCCACACTCATTCTGCGATGAAATAATCGTTTCTCGAATGCTTTATTGTTGAGAGGAGTGAATGCTGACATGGTTATTTATGATATGGATGATTTTGCGTAATACTCCAAGCACGATACATCTGCTCAGATAACAAAACACGCACCAACGGGTGCGGCAGCGTTAATTTAGACAAACACCATTTTTGATTAGCTCGGGCTAAGCATCTTGGGTCTAAGCCATCAGGGCCGCCTATTAATAACACCAAGGTTTTAGCCTGCTCTCGCCATTGCTGCAATTGCTCAGACAATTGCTCTGTAGACCAATCCTTGCCTGATAAATCCAATGCTACAACATGGTCGTCTGGCTTTATTTGCGCCAACATAGCATCGCCTTCTTGAGCTATGGCTTTAGACATGCTGGCACTTTTTCCGCGCGCACCCAAGTTGAGAGGCACAAATTCGATGGCGATATCGCGGGGCATACGTTTTAAGTAGTCACCCGCACCCTCTTCTACCCATTTCGGCATTTTAGGGCCTACCGCCAACACTCGTACTTTCATGGGCTACACCGTATCGGGGCTTAATCCTGACCAAAGCGCTTCTAAATCATATAGCGCGCGAGCTTCTGGCAGCATTACGTGCAGTACTAAGTCGGTAAAGTCGAGCAGAACCCAATCTGAACCCGCTTGACCTTCTTGGTGATGCGATTGATACCCTTTTTTCTTAAGATCTTCCGAAACCGAGTTTACAACTGCGGCGATATGGCGAGAAGATGTACCAGAGGCAATCACTAAGGTATCCATAATGTCGGTTTTGTCTTTTACATCGAGCACTTGAATATCGGTTGCTTTAATATCTTCTAACGCTTCAATGACGCTGTTTAATAGCTCACTGTCGTGTGCATTTTTCATGTTTTATGTCCGTAATGTGTCTTAGGCCGAAGCCTGATAAAGTTCATGTCTTTCAATATAGTCGGCAATCGGTTGAGGTACAGGCCAAGGCTTTTGATTTATTGATTTTCGAATCTCGGAAGAAGCTTCGCGATACGCTAATCGATCATCATACCAAAAATAACCGGGTCCTTTTTGCCACAATGCATCTAAATCAGTGGCTTCTTTTAAATTGAGTGAATTTGAAATGGACTCTTCGCCTAAACGGCTGATCACCCAAAAATTCAAACAACGAATTAACTCATCACTTTTATGCCACTGCGCTATAGAGTTAAAGGCATCGACGCCCAAAACCCAAACACGAGTGGTTAACGATGCATCTCGTTGAGCTAATTTACTCAATGTATCAGCGGTGTAGCTTACCTGCCCCATCTCTAACTCGATGGCATCAATAACAATTCTAGACGCATTTTCTTGCGATTTACGCCAAAGCTTGAGCATCGCCAAGCGCTCATCATCTGATGCTTGTGCTGGGCGTTTCAATGCCGGTGTCGCACAAGGAATTACCCTCAGCGGTATTTCTTGCAAAGCGGTGTGCTTCAGTACGTGAAGACACACCGCTTCATGGCCATTGTGAAATGGGTCAAAGGTACCCCCATAAACGCACTCACGATTCACGAATATGTCCGTCTCCAAACACAACGTATTTCTGCGAGGTTAACCCAATTAAACCAACGGGGCCGCGCGCGTGAATTTTATCCGTGGATATACCTATTTCAGCCCCTAATCCGTATTCAAATCCATCTGCAAACGCCGTAGATGCATTCACCATGACCGAAGATGAATCGGCAGCCCTTAAAAACTTCCGTGCTGTGGTAAAGTTTTCAGTCACAATTGCGTCAGTATGATGACTGCCATACTTATTAATGTGAGCCACGGCTTCATCAAATGAAGCCACCACCTTTATGGCTAAAATTGGCGCCACATATTCTAAATACCAGTCTTCCTCGGTCGCTGTTTCACAATCGATTAAATCTTGGGTTAATTCACAGCCGCGCAATTCTACACCTTTTTCGGCAAACATTCGTGCGATTTCAGGTAAAAATGCTTTGGCAACACTCTCATGAACCAATAACGACTCCATGGCATTACAAACACCATAGCGACGGGTTTTAGCGTTAAAGGCGATACGCTGTGCTTTGGCTAAATCGGCTTCGGCGTCTACATAAACATGGCAGTTGCCATCCAAATGTTTAATAACCGGAACCCGAGCATCGGCACTGATGCGCTCTATTAAGCCTTTGCCTCCGCGCGGCACAATAACATCAACAAATTCCGGCATTGTGATCAACTGATGCACTGCATCGCGGTCGGTAATTTCAACTACTTGCACTGAAGTGGCAGGCAGACCTGCTTTTTCTAATCCAGCACTAATACATTGAGCAAGGGCCGTATTAGAGTGTATGGCCTCACTGCCTCCACGCAGAATGACGGCATTGCCAGATTTTAAACATAAACTCGCCGCTTCAATTGTAACGTTTGGTCGAGATTCGTAGATAATGCCAATAACACCCAATGGCACGCGCATTTTTCCTATTTGAATGCCACTGGGGCGGTAGTCCATATCTGTAATGCCACCGATGGGATCAGAAAGGCCAGCCACTTGGTGTAACCCCTCTACCATTGTGTCGATACGTGCATCGGTCAACTCTAAGCGATCCAACATTGCAGGTGAAAGCCCTTTTAGTGCGCCCGCGTCTAGATCTTGTTGATTGGCTTGCTTTAATACCGCTCGGCCCTGATTAATAGCATCAGCCATGGCAACTAACGCGTTATTTTTTTGTGCCGTTTCACAGTTAGCGAGCACACGAGAAGCATCGCGAGCTTGCTGTCCGAGTTTCGACATGTATTCAGAAACATTCATGGTCATTGTCTACTACACTCTTTATAGAATCTCCAGTATACCTGCACTGTTAGGCATACTCCACGTTGCTATCCGAGATAAAAAGGAGTAAAACACCGCCTCTTTTAAGTTTGACTCATTTTTTACCTTATTTTGGACGGATAAAAGTACACCATGTTGCTGGACTGGCTAACTCACTCTTCTTGGGTCGTATTATTGAGCGTTTTACTCGTATCTTTACTCGAGTCACTAGCGCTCATCGGCCTTTTTGTGCCCGGCATTGTCTTGCTTTTTTCGTTAGCCGCCATTGCAAACGCAACCGAGATTCCTCCCATCACGCTGTTAATTTTCGGTGCGGCAGGCGCAGCCATTGGCGATATTGCGAGCTTTTTTATCGGCTATAAACTTCAACATAAACTTTTTGAAAGTAAGTGGCTTAAATCGCATCAGAATTGGATCGAGCAAGGTACTTGGTTTATTGATAAGTGGGGCTGGATAAGCGTCATCATTGGTCGTTTCTTAGGGCCACTAAGGCCTATCGTACCAATGCTAACTGGCGCACTGGGGATGCCACCACAGCGCTTTATCCCTCTAAGCGTTTTAACTGTTTTATTTTGGGCGCCCGCCTATCTACTTCCGGGCTATTACACCGGTGAACTCGCCAATCTATGGCAACTTCAACCCATTGCGGATCGATCACTCATAATCTTCAGCCTGAGCATGCTATTTATTGGCATGGTAATGCTTACGATTTATCACCACACCCACCCCGAGCAATTACTGCTTAAAGGCTGGCTCACGCGTGATCAAGCGGATAGGTGGCCCATACAATCAGGCGTTTTAGCGCTGGTCTCATTTAGCACCTTTACCGCAGTCTATTTACTATCTCCACTGAAACAAAATGCAGATTTCCACCTATGGGCACAAGACTGGCAACACTATCGACTCTCTAGCCTTTGGCATTATTTTGCCAATCTAAACAACGATGCACTCATGGCCACGCTCATATCCCTAACTTGTTTTTGGTTAATTTTATGTCGAAAAATAGCGCTTGCTCTGACGGTTGCACTGACTCTGGGTTTTTTATGGGGTGCCACCAGCATTATCGAGATTTACTCGCCCGCTCACAAAGATATGAACCACCTAAATGTCACGAGTACGCTGGTGTTTTTACTGGCTTTTATAGCCAACTTATACAGCAATAGCTTGCACGGCCTGAAACGCTGGCCAATTTATTTAATGGCCTTTACGATGATACTATTGGTTATCGTCAGCTTGTTGTGGAACGGCGAAATCAGCCTTTCAGCGGCCATAGCGAGTTTATCTTTGGGTATTTTCTGTAGCTCTGTTGTGCGAATTGCTTGGCGAGCGCTGCACATTAGCCTGAATGTGCCCAGCCCAGGCGGCATCACTGTATTGCTACTGCTCACAACGGTCGCGTTTACAATTATCGCTTAATAAGCTAATTCGCATTACTTTTACGAACATTAGCCACAGGGCCAAACTGAGATTGCCGGTAAACCTCTAAGCTGGAACTATGAATCCACTTACCAATGCGTCGATCGCTCAATGAAATAGCTTCTGGCAATAAAAACCATTGCTCGTAAACTCGGCCATGTGCAACCCAATGCCGATCTCCGCACAAATGTGATAATTCTGATACTAGGGCAGGATGCAAAGCACGTATTCCGACTTCACCGTCAGAGTTTACTACTAAGCACATTTGGCCATTTACCCGAATGACGTGCTCACCAAAATACACCCCTATTTGAGGCGCAAGTTCTTCGGGTACAAATTGAGCTAAAAAATGAATACGGCGAGACCGATTGACTTTGTCCATTGAATTTCATCCTTGATAATGGCCATTACGTATAACTACCTTGATATACGCTCCTACTGATAGGAACCACCATGTTAGCAAAATCAATAAAGATTACTAGCACCGAATCTCTCAACTTTGAGCTGAGTCTAACTTTTATACCCTACCATCCAGTCAGCTTTTACCGAAAAATATCCATAAAGTAGTAAGGCAAAAAAAAGGAGCAGCGAATCGCTACTCCTATCAAAAAAATACAACGCACAACCATGCTTTCAGGTTTTCACCTGGTTCCAAGGGGAACAGGCGGTAAGATACCCTAAGCCTAGAATCAAATCAATTTTTTCTGCGTATTTCATTATTCAGCGTAAATTCGCTACAAGCGATATTTCACAGTTAAATTTTCAAGCAGCGTTCATGAAAAAAACGAAACTCTCTTATACGACCAAATAATCCTTATTTAGATTGTCTTTAGCACCGAAGCTCACTAAAATCGGTTCGCTAGTGGCGAAATCAGGTTTTAAATTAGGGTTCTAATGGAAATTAACAGCGAAAGTTTACGATTTATTCTAGGCATCAAACTCAAGCAATTCAGGCTTGCAGAAGGCTATTCGCTTAAGCAATTGGCTGAGCGGACTAATATGTCAGTGTCTTACCTCAGTGAAATTGAAAAAGGTAAAAAGTACCCTAAACCGGAAAAAATCATCCAACTCGCCCAAGGGCTCAATAGAACCTTCGATGAGCTGGTATCGCTACAATTAGATGATGAACTCAATCCTTTATCGGCTTTATTAAACTCCCCCATCTTAAAAGATTTTCCACTACAACAGTTTGGCATTGGTTTATCCGATGTTTTTGATCTGGTGAATGACTCACCAAGCAAAGCAGGAGCGTTTGTTCGCACCTTGCTAGAGATCAGCCGCGGCTATGACATGAACGTAGAGCACTTTTTATTAGCCTCTTTACGTTCTTATCAAAAAATGCACCTAAATTACTTTGAAGAACTTGAAGCTGTAGCGAATGATTTTCGCAATCAAAACAGGATTCCACTCACCAGCGGCGTGAGCCAATCTTGGCTTGAGTCGATCTTGCGAGATGAGTTCCAATGCTCAGTTGAATATGATGATTTTTCACAGCACCCCGATCTAAAGTCACTGCGCTCCATCAATCCAAGCCCAAGAAAGCTATGGATAAACTCGCAGCTGCTGCCTCAGCAAAAGAAATTTGTGCTGGCGCGCGAAATTGGCTATCGCATTTTACGATTAAAAGAGCGAGCAAAAACCTCCTCTTGGATTAAAGTCGAAACCTTTGATCAGGTTGTTAACCACTTTAAGGTTTCATATTTTGCGGGCGCACTGCTTATTCCAGAGAAACGGCTCATTAAAGACATTAATCTTTGGTTAGAGAACACTCGCTTTGACGGGTCTGCGCTCACTAAGCTCATGAGCGAATACGACGCGACCCCCGAAATGTTCCTGTACCGTATGTCACAAATAATGCCGACGCATTTTGGTGTCGCTAAAATGCACTATATGAGAATCAATCACCCGGTCGGCTCTGACGTGTTTCGCATTAATAAAGAGCTCAACCTAACTAATGTGTTTATTCCTCGAGGTATTGGCCCTGGCGAGCACCATTGTCGACGCTGGGCTGCTATTTCTGGCCTACAACAGCTCGATTCTGAATCGATTGGCGAAGGCAATGTAAATGTACTTGCTCAACGCAGCACCTTTACACACCAGAATAAAACCTTCTTTAACGTAGCTGTTGTCCGAGAAAAGTCATTAGGCGAAAATACCAATACAGGTATGACCCTTGGCTTTTTAATCGACGAAAATTTCAAAGAAAAAGCGAAGTTTTGGGCAGATGAATCTGTGCCTATTTTAGAAGTGAATGAAACATGTGAGCGTTGCACCATCGAAAATTGCGAGAGCCGTGCCGAAGAACCTACTATCTATAACGAAAAGAACATGCAAGAACGCCGAGAAATTGCATTGGTGAAATTTATGGATGAGCATAAGTGAATCAAATAGCCGAATCCCCAGCACAACCACTCAAATTACGTTCAAGGCTAGTGACAAGCCACCAAATAAAAGTGCCTGCTCAATCTATTGATGCTCTAGCGGAACAATTACAAAAAACCTTAGCGCAAGCGCCTGCTCTATTTAAATGGGCGCCAACGGTTTTAGACATCAGTGATTGCGATAGCGATTATTCAGTAGACAATCTCAATCAATGTTTCGACATGTGCCGAAAAAACCACCTGGTACCATTCGCGCTAACCAGCATTCACAGTGCGCACCAAAAACTGGCTAAAGAAATTGGTTGTGCTTGGGTAGAACCGAAAGCCAGCAAAAAAGCACAGCGCATTCAAGAAACCCAACCGAGAATCCAGCAAACAAAGGTAGTCTCTACACCGATACGCTCAGGTCAGCAGGTTTACGCAAAGAATGCACACCTTTTAATCACCAGCCAGGTGAGTGCAGGCGCCGAAGTCATAGCCGACGGCAACGTCACTATCTTAGGTGCGCTGCGCGGTCGAGCCATTGCTGGGGCACAAGGCGACATCTTTAGTGAAATCATTTGTCAGCAAATGAATGCGGAGCTCATTGCCATTGCAGGTAACTATTTAGTGCAAGAAGACTTCCCCGCAGGTGAAGGTGGTGCTCGTTGTTATTTAGAGGAACAATCCCTCAAGTTTGATTTTCTCTAATTCTCGTTTGAACCATCCGCTTAGTTGCTTTAACCTAAGCTCTACTTATACATAGACTCTATAGAAAGGACATTCTCTTGGCTAAAATAATTGTGGTCACCTCAGGTAAAGGCGGTGTTGGCAAAACAACCACCAGTGCAGCTATCAGTATGGGCTTAGCTCTCAAGGGTCATAAAACCGCTGTTTTAGATTTCGACATCGGGTTAAGAAACTTAGATATTGTGATGAACTGCGAACGCCGTGTGGTATATGATTTTGTCAACGTGATTCAAGGCGACGCAACACTTAAGCAGGCCCTTATTAAAGATAAGCGTTGTGAAAACTTGTTCATTTTACCGGCCTCTCAAACTCGCGATAAAGACGCGCTCACTAAAGAAGGCGTTAAAAAAGTACTCGATACCTTAAGTGAGAGTTTTGAATACATCATTTGTGATTCTCCCGCTGGTATTGAACACGGCGCGCAAATGGCGATGCACTATGCCGACACAGCGATCGTGGTGACAAACCCAGAAGTATCATCGGTAAGAGACAGTGACCGTATTTTAGGTATCTTGCAATCGAAGAGCTCAAGAGCTGAACAAAACTTAGACCCTGTTAAAGAGCATCTTTTAGTGACCCGGTTCGACCCTGAACGTGTTGAACGTGGCGAAATGCTCAATATTGCCGATATTGAGGAAATTTTAGCCGTTAAACTGCTCGGTGTTATCCCAGAAAGCCAAGCGGTGCTCAATGCTTCGAACAAAGGCGTTCCTGTTATCTTAGATGACAAGAGTGATGCCGGACAGGCCTATGAAGACACCGTAGCAAGATTGCTGGGTGAAGATCGACCTCATCGCTTCTTAGAAGCGCAACGAAAAGGATTTTTAAAGCGAGTATTTGGAGGCTAACACCGTGGCATTACGAGATTTTTTTAGTCGAGATAAAAAGGAAAACACCGCCTCCTTCGCTAAAGAGCGGCTTAAAGTTATTGTGGCGCACGAACGAAATGCTCGTAACGCGCCTGACTACTTGCCAGCATTACAGAATGAAATTTTAGAAGTCATTCGCAAGTATGTCGAAATAGAACACGATCAACTTCAAATTGATCTAAACGATGACGGCAATTATTCTGTTTTGGAAGTGAACGTTAACTTACCGAAATAGCTTTTTAACTGTTGATGCATTAAAAAGCCAGGCAATTGCCTGGCTTTTTTGTGCTCGCTTAAAAGCTTGCGATTAGCTGTTGGCCAAATTATCTAAATACTTTTCAGCATCCAATGCGGCCATACAACCCGTACCCGCAGAAGTAATGGCCTGACGGTAAATATGATCCATCACATCGCCAGCAGCAAAAACACCTTCAACACTGGTTGCTGTCGCGTTTCCTTCCAACCCTGATTTCACTTTAATATAGCCATCTTTCATTTCTAGCTGACCGTCAAAAATGCCCGTATTAGGTGAGTGGCCAATGGCAATAAAACAACCGTGTAAGGCTATTTCTTTTTTACTGTCGTCTTTGGTACTGGCAATACGCACACCAGTTACACCCATATCATCACCTAAGACTTCATCTAAAGTGCTGTCCCAATGCAACTCAACTTTACCTTCTGCAGCTTTCGCCATGAGTCGATCCGCCAGAATCTTTTCACTTCTAAAACTGTCTCTGCGGTGAATAACATGAACTTTACTGGCAATATTCGCCAAATAAAGCGCTTCTTCTACCGCAGTATTTCCGCCACCGACGACACAGACCTCTTTATTTCGGTAAAAGAACCCATCACAGGTTGCGCAGGCGGATACGCCTTTGCCTTTGAAGGCTTCTTCACTCTCTAAACCAAGATAACGCGCACTCGCTCCCGTGCAAATAATGAGCGCATCACAGGTATAAGTCCCTTGATCGCCCTTCAATGTATAAGGCTTTTTAGATAAATCGGTGGTATGAATATGATCAAAGATAATATTGGTATCAAAGCGCTCAGCGTGCTTCTTCATATCTTCCATCAACTCTGGACCTTGCAATTCAGCGTGCCCACCGGGCCAGTTTTCCACTTCTGTGGTCGTCGTTAGCTGACCGCCCATTTCCATACCCGTAATTACTACAGGTTTGAGATTAGCGCGAGCGGCATAAATTGCCGCGGTATAACCGGCAGGACCTGAGCCTAAAATAACTAACGAATGGTGTTGATCACTCATGTGAAAACCTCTGAATTTATTGATTTTTGAATTGTTGTATACAATGGCGTCTGCTGAAAAAGAATCAAGCCATAGTTTTACTATGGACTTGATATTTTTAGACTATTACCACCATGCGCCGAGCATTATTCTACAAATGGGCGCTTTTTCTTCTTAATGGTGCCAAAGCCATCTCCAGGCTCTACCACGGAAGCATCCTGCTTGGCTGGAGATTTAGGCCCCTTCCCTTTAGGCTTTGCTTTCAGTTTGGCTTTTTCTTTTTGCTTCACCTGCTTAGGAGACAGCTTAACTTTCTTTTTAGTACTGGCTGCTTTTCCACTGGCTTTAACCTTCTTAGGGCCTTTATAAGTACCTTCAACGGCTTTTATCTTTAAGTGTTCAAGCTCAACTTTTATATACTTTGAAATACCCGCTTTTAAATTCCATTCATTATGAGCGATTAAAGAAATAGCCTTTCCCGTGGCACCGGCACGCCCTGTTCGACCAATACGATGGACATAGTCGTCGCCATTTCGCGCCATATGAAAGTTAATCACTAAATCGACACCGGAAATATCTAGCCCGCGAGAGGCTACATCGGTGGCAATCAATACTTTGGTCTTTCCTGAGCGGAACGACGCCATGATAGAAGTACGCTCTTGTTGATCTAGCTCACCATGTATAAAGGCTGAGTTTCCCGTATGGCCACTGACAAACTGACCAAGCCGAGCAGTGGATTCGCGGCTATTGGTAAACACCAAAGCCTTATCGAAAGGCTCATTAGCAAGTAGCCACAATAAAATGCGTTCTTTATGGCGTTCGTCATCGGCCAATACATACTGCTGCTGAATGGCTTTATTCTCGTCTCGCACCGTTTCAAGAATGATCTTTTCTGGGTTAGTTAGTACTTGCTCACCCACCTTCATGATTTGGCGTTGCTTTAAGGTAGCCGAGAAAAATAGGGTTTGGCGCTCAATATCACACTGGGCAACAATGTTCAGTACGTCATCGGTAAAGCCCATATCGAGCATGCGATCGGCTTCATCAAGCACTAAAACTTCTAAATCCTCAAAGTCGGTCGCGCCTTTTTCCATATGCTCAACAATACGGCCTGGTGTGCCGACAATTATCTCTGGGTTATCTCGCAAAATGACTTTTTGAAAATTGTAATCTTCTCCACCAATAATCAACCCAGTTTGCAGCCGCGTAAAAGAAGACAGCATTTTAATTTGCTTAAAGACTTGTTTGGCCAACTCGCGGGTAGGAACCAATATCAGAGCTCGTGTGCCGGTATTACGAGGTGAACGCTGCAGCAATTTATCAAGTATCGGAAGAACAAACGCGGCTGTTTTGCCACTGCCTGTTTTTGCACTGACCATTAAGTCTTGGCCATACAGCGCAGGAGGAATTGTCGCCTCTTGCACCGCTGTCGGAGTTGTAAAATTATGTTTATCTAGTGCTTTTAACAAGCGCTCATTTAAGCCTAAATCGGCAAAAGATACTGGATCGGTCAAAATATTCTCTACATTGCAAAATAAAACCCTATTTTAGCACAGCCAACCTAGGAACGACTCTGTTTTAGTGATCAAATTTCATTCGGCCCCTTGATTCTTCTCACAGCTGGTTTACAGTGCAATTTCAGCTCAGTTACATTCATCCATACACAAGAAGGATTTCTCAATGGATTTACAGAATCTCGTGACCGGCATCGCTCAAACCGCCGTTTCATGGCTGCAAACTAATATTTTAAGCTTAGCTCTCGCTCTGGCAATTTTCTTCGTAGGCCGAATAATCGCAGGTATTTTAGCCACCGTTGTTCAAAAGTTAATGATTCGCGCACATGTCGAGGCTATCTTAGTCGACTTTGTGGTCGGTATAGTACGTTCGGTTTTAATTCTATTTGTCATAATTGCCTCCTTGGCTCAATTAGGCGTCGATACCACCTCACTGGTTGCTCTGTTAGGTGCTGCGGGTATCGCAGTTGGTTTGGCTCTGAAAGATTCCCTGCAAAACTTTGCTTCTGGTGTCATGTTAATCTTATTTCGTCCATTTAAAGCCGGTGATTTTGTGGAAGCTGGCGGTGCTATGGGTGTTATTGAAAAGATCTCCATATTCTCAACACTCATGCGCACGGTCGATAACAAAGAAATCATCATTCCAAATGGCAACATTTACGGTGGAAACATCACTAACTTTTCTGCCCGTGAAACACGCCGCGTCGATATGGTGTTCGGTATTGGCTATGAAAGTGATTTAAAACTGGCGAAGCAAATCTTACTAGATCTCGTAAAAAACGATGAACGCGTACTCGAAGAGCCCGAACCCGTCATTGCAGTTTCTGAACTCGCCGACAGCTCTGTTAACTTTATCGTTCGCCCTTGGGTTAAATCGGCCGATTACTGGGGCTTGTACTGGGATATGCAAGAGAAAGTGAAACTGGCATTCGACGAAGCCGGTATTTCAATTCCATTCCCACAAATGGATGTTCATATCGCTAAATCGGAATAATCCATCCATTTCGGTTTAAACTCAGGCGTATTATACTGATACGCCTTTTTTATGCGGCACAAACTCTTTATGGCAAAAATAGTTTTTCGACTCAACCACGCTCCTGAACCAGAAGCCGACGCCGTTCGAGCTTTATTGTCCGATCATCAGATTGAATTCTATGAAACCGACTCAGGTCGATGGGGTATTTCCGTTGCGGCTATTTGGGTCAATAACGATGAAGATGTGTTTGAAGCCCGCAAGCTGATCAACGAATTTCAAACAGCTCACACGACAGCCATGAGAGCAGAGTTTGAAGACGAAAAAAAAGCTGGGAATATTCCCAGCTTTTGGCAGTTATTAAGAACCAGCCCCGTTATGGTGATTACTTATTGTGCTTTAATCGCCGCGGTGTTGCTGATTTCAATTGTTCCTATTTACCGCTTCTTCAATACTTAAGTTCTAAAGTGTGCCAGTTGAGATTGCACGGCTAAGCCTAGAGCATCTAATTCCTCGGCTTGTTTATGCGCAGCCTCTACATTAGAAGCTAACTCTTGAGACGCCTCTTGGATCGCTTGTGTTATTCGATTAATTTCATCTGTCGCCAAGTTTTGTTCCTGAGACGAAGATGAAATACTTAACGCCTGATCCTTAATACCTTGAATCACGATATTAATATTGGCTTGGCTTTTCGACACCGTATTCGCTGCGCTCATGGTATTTTCAACCAGGGTCTTAGCTCGGTCCATTTGTGAAACAGCCGCTTGTGTTTGTGTTTTCAACGCTTCAATCATAACTTGAATTTCACCCGTGGCTTCATGTGTTCGGCCAGATAAGGCTCTCACTTCATCGGCAACTACAGCAAAACCGCGGCCCTGTTCTCCGGCTCTGGCCGCTTCGATTGCGGCGTTGAGTGCCAATAGATTCGTTTGCTCCGCAATGCCTTGTATCGTGGCCAAAATAGTTGCAATTTGCTGGGCGTGCTCGTTGAGTTTATCAATAACCTCAGTGGTCGTATCAATTTCATGCGTGAGCTCGTTCATTTGCGTTTTGTTTTGATTCGCATTTTGCTCACTGGCTTCAGTTTCTTTTTGGGCATTTTCAGCGGCTTCGGCGGTTTGCGCAGCATTTTCGGCGACGGAAGCCGCTATGGCAGACATTTCATGAATGGCCGCAGCGACCTGAGAAATTTCACTTTGCTGCTGATGTACTTGGCTGTTGTTTTCGGTCGCCATCTGATGCGACTCTTTAGACAAGCTTTGCATTTGCGCGGCAGAATCAACCACTTGAATCACCATGGCATGAATCGATTCAATGAAGTTATTAAAATGAGTGCTCAGTTGACCCAACTCATCTTCACTCGTTACGGGAATTCGCTGGGTTAAATCAGCATCACCAGAAGCAATCTCTTGCATGTATAAGGCCAACCGCGCCAGTGGTGCAAGCAAAAGACGTATCATTAGAATTAAAACAATGGCCACAACAACTAAAGTGACAATCGATAACAACATGGTCTGTGCGATCAATGTTTGCAAGCCAGATAAGGCATCAGACTTTTCGATCGCAATCACAACTTTCCAGGGTGTTCCAGGAATTTCATAGGCCGACATGAGTAATTCAACATCGCCAGCAAATACTTCCGTCATCGATTCTGAAATGCTCGCCGTCGAATAAAGACTAGTAAAACTCTCGCCTATTGCGTCGGTATTATTGTGAACTAAAATTGAATTGTTTTCATCGACTAGCATCGCTTGGCCGGTATCGCCAAATTCAACTTTAACCACACTGTCTACAATTTCCGTCATGGAAATATCAGCCGCAATTACACCGTTGCTCACGGGTTGAGCAAACGACATAATTAAGTCGCCACTGGATGCGTCAATGTAAGGAGCCGTTAAAATGGGTTTTCCTGCCGCGGTAGCATCTTTATACCAAGGTCGAGTTCTTGGATCGTAATCGGCGGGCAACTCAGTAAAGGGGTGAATATTCATATCGCCGTTAGCCGAACCTAAGTACATGTACATAAATTCGCCAGATAACGCACCTTGCAATAAAACCTCATCAACATTGGAAGATTCCGTAAACTGGCCTGCACCATTTAAGACAGCCAATTTTGAAGATTGCCAAGCCTCAATAGATTTAACAAGCGCTTGCCCAGCATCGTCGATATCGAGTTGAAGGTTTTCAATCAGCAATGATTTAGATTGCTGAAAGCCAACAATGCCACTCATTAACTGCATGACTAAAACAGCCAACAAGGTTCCGATGGTTAACTTAAGTTGAATAGTCAGTTTTTTCATTTGAATTTTCTCGCCAAATAGTTCACTCATAAACTAAAGCGTAGCGGCTAATTCAAAAGTTTGTATTTTTATTTTAAGCATTTAATAACAGTCAATTTGACCATAATATTAAAGCTAAATACGACTTAGAATAAAGTCCTATTAACAAAGGGCTTTTTATCTACCTCAGATTTTGTGCCATTTCTAAGCGCTATCATTTGGTTCTTGCGGCCAAGCAAACGCAATTGAACAAGCCGCTCCCAAAGTAAGCTGATACGTTCACTTTTTTTCCAAGTTTTCCTAAATAATAATTTAGTTGCCGCAACAGCATCTGGGCTTTGTTCGGCGATTCGAAGTGCCAGTTCAGTGGCTTGTTTGTGGGGATTTTCGCAGATTCGACTTACTAACCCATAATCTTGAGCTTCTTTTGTGCTAAATACTCGGCCTGTCATAGTGAGCTCTTGAGCTATGTCTAATCGGGTCAAACGAGATAAATGAACCGTACCGCTCATATCTGGTATAAGCCCCCATTTCATTTCCATTATCGAAAATTGTGCATCCGGTGCTGCTATTCGATAATCACATGCTAAGGCAATTTGCATAGCACCTCCAAAACAATTGCCATGAATGGCTGCAATTACAGGCACAGGCAGTTGCTGCCATACAAGTGCAGCACGTTGAAACATGTTGTCTTTGCGCCAAGGTAGTTTTATAAAAAAGCGAGGTATCATCGAGGGGTGTTCCGTCACATAACCAAAGTCTAGACCTGAACAAAAAGACGGTCCGGCACCCGATAAAACCACAGCGCGTATGGACTTGTTTTTTCGTATGGCACTGGCCGTCGCAACAAGCTCCTCGAAAGCGGCTCGGTTAAGCCCGTTGTGTTTATCTGGCCGATTCAGTGTTACATAGGCAATAGATTCTTGAATCTCGAGCAAAACACAGGGCTTATCTCTCATACAACGTCTTCTTTTTAGGTGAAATGGTTTGCAGCTGTTTCGTTGGTTAAACGTGGCTCATATAAAACAAGTGCTTAACTGAATACCCAATAATCGGCATCCATATCAACCGACTCATCTGTAATTAATTGCATTACAGGCGATTCAGATAAGTTTGGATACTTTAGAAGGTAAGCTTCTACGTTGATAATTACTTCACCGTCTTCCTCTTGTAGCGCAACACCTTCATCATTGATGGCTTTTAAAATGGCTTTCTTTTGACTGTTGCTGATGGCTATATCTTGAATACTCATAACTTTCCTAATCGAAAATGGGTGTAGGTCTACCAATGCGTCTCATATTAGCACGGTGCGGATAAACTTTCTTTTATCAGAGCTATTAATGCATCTACGCTGGGCATACGGGTATAATTAGGACGAACAATAAAGGCCAACCTTCTATGCGGTCCTGGCTCACCCAAATGCACAGCGGCTAACTCTTCATGACGCTCAATCAATGAAGCCAATGCCATTTCAGGAACGAGCGTTGTCCCTATACCTCCTAACACCATTTGCACTAACGTATTCAAACTGGTGGCTCCAAAGCCGTGATTAGCCGATTGCATCGGGATTTTACACGCTGCTAACGCATGTTCTTTAAGACAGTGCCCTTCCGTCAACAGCATCAGTTGGCTGGTTGTAAGTTCACGGCTGGTAATTTCCGACTGGTCGGTATATTGCTCGCCCTTGAGAGCCACCCAATAAAAGTCTTCTTGCCAAAATTCAAAGCTCAGCAAGCCTTCAGTTTCGTATGGCATGGCAAGAATCGCCGTATCTATAACGCCCTGTTTAACCATATCCACAAGCACATGGGACTGATCTTCAACAATGGATAACTGAGCATTAGGAAAACGTTGATTTAGCTTGGGGAAAAAGTTTGGCAATAAAAAAGGGGCAATCGTAGGAATCACGCCTACTGTCATTGAGTAGCTTAGAGGCGCTTTTTGAGTGGCCGAAACAGATTGAAGCTCATCGAGCTCGGAAATAATACGCCGAGCTCGGTTTAAAACATCACGGCCTTGCGGGGTAACCAGCACTCTTTTGTTATCGCGCTCAAACAACTGGAACCCAAGTTGCTGTTCTAAAGCATTTAAGGCTGTGCTCAGCGCCGATTGACTGACATTGCAGTTCTCAGATGCCTTTTTAAAGTGCAAGGTTTTCTCTACGGCAAGCGCGTAATACAACTGCTTAGTCGAAATCATATATCCTCTCCATTGCTGCCTACATCAATCTATATTTTAGATCATAACGATAAAAACAATCAATTATATTAATAACCACGCAAGCCTTACACTGGCTTCAGTCAGTTAGACAAACCCAATGACAACGAAGGAGGCCAACATGGCACTTATTAACACTCAGATTAAACCTTTTTCCGCAACAGCCTACAAAAACGGCGAATTTATCGATGTATCCGAAAAAAATACTGAAGGAAAGTGGTCTGTTTTCTTCTTCTACCCAGCAGACTTCACTTTTGTTTGCCCAACAGAGCTCGGCGATTTAGCCGACCATTACGAAGAATTTCAGAAGCGTGGTGTAGAAATTTACTCAGTATCAACCGACACACATTTTACTCACAAAGCTTGGCACGAATCGTCAGACACCATTGGAAAAATCGAATACACCATGATTGGAGACCCAACCGGGGCAATTACACGCAACTTTGACGTGATGCGTGAAGATCAGGGTCTCGCGGATAGAGCCACGTTCATTGTCGATCCAGATGGCATTATTCAAGCAATGGAAATCACGGCTGAAGGTATTGGCCGAGATGCTGAAGATGTTTTGCGAAAAATTAAAGCCGCCCAGTACGTTGCCGCGAATCCTGGCGAGGTTTGCCCCGCGGCTTGGAAAGAAGGTGAAGCCACTCTCGCCCCTTCTTTAGATTTAGTCGGAAAAATCTAAACGCTGTAATCATTAACAAAGGATGAGCCTTTTTGGCTCATCCCCATCACTTAATTTATAAGGAGCACTGTTGTGTTAACTCAAGATATTTTAAACGCCGTAAAAAATTACACGGCCAATATGAAAAAGCGCGTCAACTTTGTTCTACAAATAGGGCACCATGATAAGCGCGAAGAACTCATTACCTTTTTATCAGATTTAAGCAAAGTAAGCGAAAACCTATTTCTAGATGAGCGTGAGACAAACGGCAAACTGCGCAGCCCGATCAGCTTTCTAATTGAAGCCGACGGTGTAGACACGGGTATAAGATTTTCAGGCATCCCCAGTGGTCATGAATTTAACTCTCTTATTTTAGCGATATTACATTCATCGGGCACCGACCTGAAATTAGACAAAACAGTTACAGAGATTATTAAGAATATTAAAGAGCCGCTCAACTTTGAGGTGTTTGTTAGCCTAAGCTGTCACAACTGCCCAGACGTTGTACAGGCTCTCAACCAGTTTGCTGTCATCAATGAGAAAATTTCTACTGAAATGATCGATGGTGGATTATACCCTGAACTGATTCAACAACGAGATATTCAAGGGGTGCCAAGTGTTTACTTAAACGGTGAGATATTTGCCAATGGCAAAGTAGATACTGCGTACCTTTTAGAGCAGCTAATGCAACACAGTCAGCCAACCTCCGACAATACTGAAAACTTGCCGCTCCAAGATGTCACCGTTATTGGCGGCGGACCTGCTGGTGTGAGCGCCGCTATATACAGCGCTCGTAAAGGCTTAAAAGTGACATTGATAACGGATCGAATTGGTGGTCAGGTTAAAGACACCATGGGCATAGAAAATTTCATAGCGACGAAAGAAACGACAGGACCTGAATTATCAAACGCACTACAGGCGCATTTAAAAGATTACGATATCACTATTAAAGAGTTTTTAAAGGTATCCAAAGTTATTCCTGGAGATATAAAAACCGTAAAATTAAGTTCAGGCGATGCTATCGAAACTAAGGTGGTGATAGTAGCCACGGGCGCAAAGTGGAGAGAACTAGGCATTCCTGGTGAGAAAGAAAACATAGGCAACGGCGTGGCTTATTGCCCCCACTGTGACGGACCTTTCTTTAAAGGCAAAGACGTTGCCGTCGTAGGCGGAGGCAACTCTGGCATTGAAGCCGCTCTCGATTTATCGGGTATCGTTAATTCCGTTACGGTTTTCGAATTTATGCCTGAGTTAAAAGCCGATAAAGTGTTAGTCGAGAAAGCAATGAACAAAGCCAACATCGAGATCCTTAAAAATGTTGCTACTCAAAAGGTGATCGATCGTGCCGGTAAAGTCACTGCCATTGAATACCAAGATAGAGAAACAAACGCTATTCTGCAGAAGCCGCTAGAAGGTATATTTGTGCAAATAGGTTTGGTGCCGAATAGTGGGTTCTTAAATAAGGTTGTCGAAACTACGTCTTTTGGCGAGATCATCATTGATGAGAAATGCCACACCAGTTCAGAGGGGATTTTTGCCTGCGGAGATGTTACTACGGTTCCTTACAAGCAAATCATTGTGTCGATGGGTGAAGGCGCAAAAGCCAGTTTATCCGCATTTGAATACCTTCTAACTCAAGGTGATACGCTTGAGCAAAAGCACCTTGAGCTAAATGCTGCCTAAAGTTATCGAGCACCTTTGTAGCGCCGTTCTGGACGTCCAACTTGGCCATAGCTGATCTCTGCTATGGCTTCTTCACTTCCGACTAAAAATTCTAAATAGCGCCTTGCCGTGGTTCTAGAAGCGCCAATTTTCTGCCCTACTTCCTCGGCATTAAAATCTTGGTGCAAGGTTAAAATTTCTCGGACTTTGTCGAGCGTAAGTGCATCGATGCCTTTCGGTAATCGTTTCGTCGTTTTGGGTTTTCGGTCAGTATTTGAGATTAAAGAATCGAGTTCATCTTGGCGCAATGAATTGAGATTATTAAGACGATCAAGATGGCGCTGATAATTATTAATGGCTTCTTCTAAGCGCTCAAACACCAGAGGTTTTAGAATGTATTCAAATACACCAGAGCGTAATGCATTTCGCAACACATCCACTTCCTTTGCCGCCGTGATGAGTATGACATCCAATGGCGAATTATCGGCACGCCACTGTCGAAGTAACTCTAAACCGTTGCCATCGGGCAAATATACATCTAGCAACACCAAGTGCGGTTGAAATACTTCAATGATCGCGTTGGCGTCTTCAACCGAATGTGCAATACCGACTAACTCGACATTGTCTATTTTATCGAGAAACCGCCGTTGAATTTCTGCGATTTTGGGGTCGTCTTCTATGATCGCAATTTTTAACACTGTCATAATGCAATTGCACCTTCGGTTTTGGGTAAATACAAAATAAATCGAGAACCCTTAGGTTCTAAGTTTTCTATATCTATATGGCCTTGGCATTGCTGAATTATATTTGCGATTAAATACAACCCAATACCATGTTCTCGTCCCGTTTTACTACTATAGCCTTTCGTAAAAATAGTTTCTTGCAGATCTATCGGTACACCCGGCCCTTGGTCTTGCACCTCAATAATGACGTCTTGGCCAATATCGGTAAAACTAATACTGACTTCACCACCCGCGCCAGTGGAATTTAAGGTCGCTTCTAATGCGTTATCGATTAAATTGCCCAACACCGAAGCGAGTTGGTCTTGTGTAATGTTCTTAGGCAAACCAGCTAACTCACTTTCGTTATCGATTCGTAAGCTTAAGCCCATTTCCTTTGCTCGGTTATACTTACCTAACAAGCAGCCGGCAATCACGGGGTTCGGCGTCGCTTTAACTAATAATGTGATCAATGCTTGATGGTCTTGCGCTTCTCTCCCGATAAGAGCAAGGGCATCTTGTTTTGCATCAAGCTGAATTAAGCCTGCAATCGTATGTAGTTTGTTTGAATACTCATGCGCTTGGCTGCGAAGCGTATCGGCATACTGTTCAATTTTTGTCAGTTGTTGGCTAATGGCATCCACTTCATCTCTAGGTCTAAAACTGGAAACAGCGCCAATAATTTCACCTTCAAACTTCACGGGCAAACGGTTAACAACAAGCTGTTTATTGTGAAGCCAGACTTCTAAATCAAATTGCGGAACGCCATTGCTCATAAGTTCTAATAATTTCGTATCAGGTAAAACCGTTTCAATGGGTAGGCCTTCTAATTGGGTTCCTGTATCTAACCCTAACATTTCAATCGCTCGGCGATTAAAAGTGGTTACGATGCCGTCTTTGTTGATCGCGATGATACCTTCGACTACCGATTGCAATGTGGCTTCTTGCTCTTGAAATTTACGGGCGATTTCCTCAGGTTCTAAACCAAAAATTTCCCGCTTTAAACGGCGAGCAATGACAATAGCCGCTAAAATACTGCCGATAATTGCAGATACTAAAACCAACGTCAGCCAAGTGGAGTATCGTTGAATGGTCGCCTGAACTTGCGATAACGAATAACCGACAGACACAATACCAATGATATCCTCACCATATTGATCGTAAATTGGGGCTTTACCCCGTGTCGAATAGCCTAAACTGCCCTCGGCCTTATCAATATAGGCTTCACCTTGTAGAAGAGCGATCGCCCCGGTATCTCCATCATCATCAGCCATCGATAAACCGAGCTTACTCGGATTTGGGTGAGCCAAACGTAAACTGTTTTTATCACCAATCACAATAAAGAGGGCGTCATTTGTTCTCGCCAAATGTTGCGCTAAGTGATTTAGCGAAGCGCTGTCACGTTGCTCTACACCCTCTATTATCGCTGGCACCGCGGCTACCGTCTTAGCAACACTGAGCGCTCGCTGCCCTATCTCTCGATCTAAAGACACCGACAAATTGACCCAAGCAAAGCCCCCAATTAGCGTTGCTTGCAGCAATGAAATAAAACTCATTGACCACATCAAGCGGGTGCCTAATTTAAGTTTGCGTATTTTTAAAAGACGAAAACGGCTCATGATACTTCTATTATTTTTATTGATATTACCCAAAGTTTAACAAAGCTGATCGAAAATACCCCGTGAACTTTATGAACAAAATGCTCAATTGGTTTTTAAAACCCACTAAAGCCATAAACTTTGGTTAATCCTGCCCTCAAAGTAACCTAAATCCACCTGATCAACAGGCACTATAAAAATAATGAGGAAATACAATGATTAAGAACAAAACATTAAAAGTGGCACTCGCCGCGGTCGTTGGCTTATCGGCCTCTTTCGCATCGGCCTGGGAACCTACTGGCAAAGTAGATTGTATTGCACCGGCTAATCCAGGTGGCGGCTGGGACTTTACCTGCCGCAGTGTGGGCAATGTATTAGAAGCACTTAACCTAGTTCCGGCTGCCGTTCAGACAACCAATATGGCTGGCGCAGGCGGTGGTGTGGCATTCGCACACGTGTTGGGTAAACGTAACGACGATGATCAACTACTGGTTGCCGCCTCAACAGCAACTACAACACGCTTAGCGCAGAAGCAATTTGCCGGCATGGACGCAAGCATGGTTAAGTGGGTTGGTGCACTGGGTGCCGACTACGGAATCATCGCCGTAGGTAAAGACTCTCCTTATAAAGACCTAAATAGCCTGATGGCTGCAGCGGCTAAAGACCCGCGTTCTGTGAAGTTCTCTGGCGGTTCAGCCAATGGCGGCTGGGATCACCTAAAAGTACTGATCGCTGCAAAAGCGGCGGGCGTTACTAACTTGCCTAAAATCCCATACCTTTCATACAACAATGGCGGCGAAGCCATTACGCAAGTTGTAGGCGGTCATGTTGATGCCTTCACAGGTGATATTTCTGAAGCTACGGGTTTCTGGGAATCTGGTGATTTACGCATCATTGCGGTATTGGCTGAAGAGCGCCTACCAGGCAAATTCGGCACGATTCCAACGGCCCGCGAACAAGGTATTGATGCGTTAGGACCTAACTGGCGTGGATTCTATATGCCAAAAGATGCCGACAAAGCAGCTCAAGAATACTGGGTTAATGCAATTGACACGCTTTACAACTCACAAGAGTGGAAAGACGTGATGGCAAAAAATGGCTTGATTCCATTCCATCCAAAAACGGATGAATTTGAAGCGTTTGTAACTCAACAAGTTGCAGACATTGAACAACTTTCACGTGAAATTGGTTTATTAAAATGATGTTAAACGGGGATCGGCTGTTAGGCCTGTTCCTGTTCGTGATCGCCCTAGCCTATGGCTGGGCGTCACAACAGTGGCCAGAACCTTTCGGAAGCCATGAAGTAGTCGGACCAGATACGTTTCCAATGATTCTGGCCGTTGTATTGGCACTTGCCAGTATTGCACTGATGTTTAAACCTGAGCCGAATAATAAATGGCCTCATGGTAGAACATTACTTGAAATTGTATACGCGGTTTTAGCATTGGTTCTTTACGCCGTACTCATGGAGCCTCTTGGTTTCATACTCAGTACCATGGGAGCAGTAACCTTTTTGTCTTGGCGAATGGGAGGCAACTTAAAAATTGCAGCGATCATTGCCTTAGCAAGTGCTGTTGGCGTTTTTCTACTTTTTAATAATTTACTCGATTTACCCCTACCGTTAGGTTTGTTGGAGATGAGCTAGTGGAAACCTTACAATTTTTACTCGATGGCTTTGCTGTCGCATTAACACCCACCAATCTAATGTATGCGCTGATAGGGGCCTTTGTCGGCACTCTCATTGGAGCGTTACCTGGGTTAGGTCCGGCTAATGGTGTCGCTATTTTAATACCGTTAGCATTTTCTCTGGCACTGCCAGTAGAAACCGCTCTAATTCTACTCACCTCTGTTTATGCAGGTGCCATGTATGGCGGGCGTATTTCTTCTATTTTACTGAATATTCCGGGCGACGAACCCGCCATGATGACTTGTCTAGATGGCTATCCAATGGCACAGCAAGGTAAAGCTGCCGAAGCGTTAGCAATTTCTGCGATTGCATCCTTTGTTGGCGGCTTGTTAGGTACCATTGGACTGATATTTTTGGCCCCAGTACTGGCAAGATTTGCTCTAACCTTTGGTCCAGCTGAATATTTTGCCTTGTTCGTTTTGGCGTTCGCAACACTGGGCGGCATCACCGGCAAAAACCCTACTAAAACAATCATTGCAGCCGTATTAGGCATCATGATATCAACGGTCGGTATGGATATTTCAACGGGTGTGCAGCGATATACCTTTGGTCAGCTGAAACTGTTCGAAGGCATCGATTTTATCTTAGCCATTGTCGGTCTCTTTGCTATATCTGAATTGCTGTTGTTTATCGAAAACAAAGCCAAAGGTCCTGGCAAAAAGATTATTGTTGGCAAACTCAATTTAACCTTCAAGCAAATATTCAAACTGATACCCACTACTCTGCGCGGTGGTGTTATCGGGTTTATTGCTGGGGTTTTACCTGGCGCAGGCGCATCATTAGGCAGCTTTGTCAGCTACACCCTAGAGAAAAAAGTCGTCGGCGCATCCGGTAAATTTGGTCAAGGTGACGAACGCGGAGTTGCCGCGCCTGAAGCCGGTAACAACGGTGCCTCTTCTGGCGCATTGGTACCGATGCTTACGCTTGGTGTACCTGGCAGTGGAACAACCGCGGTTTTATTAGCCATGTTAATTTCTCTCAACATTACACCTGGTCCGTTAATGTTTACTCAGCATGCCGATGTAGTTTGGGGTGTTATTGCAGCACTTCTCATTGGTAACTTCTTGCTATTGGTATTAAACATTCCATTAATTGGTGTGTTTGTGAAGCTACTGTCGGTTCCGACACACTTCTTATTACCGATTGTTACCATGGTTGCGTTTGTGGGTATTTATTCAATTAGCCACAGCCCATTTGATTTAAAATTCATGGTCGCTTTTGGTGTAGCAGGTTACATATTGCGTAAGCTAGATATTCCTTTAGTGCCAATCATTCTTGGTATGTTACTTGGTCCAGAAATGGAGAAGAACTTATCGCATGCGATGGTTGTTTCCGATGGCAACTGGTTAGTATTTTGGCAAAGCCCATTGGCGATCAGTATTTGGATGATTGCAGCGGCAGGTTTAATACTTCCGATGATCTTTGGTCGTAGAATTCGCAAAAAAATGGAAAATCCAGTGATCGATTAAAAAGTAGAATACCTATTTAAATGAAGTTAAAGCCATCGTAGCAATACGGTGGCTTTTTTGACGAGACTAAGAAATTTTTGGTAATAGCGATCCAAATAAAATGTTACATTTAAACCACAAATATCAAGTACGCTACGCTTTATTTTGATTCAGTTGTTCTAAGTTAATAACCACGTCTGCACTCTTTACGGTTTCTGACCGATGCGCTACAAGGATACGAGTGATATCCATTCTCTTCACATTAGCGTTCCCAATGGATTCATTTTCAATATCTAAATGGCTAGTCGCTTCGTCTAAAAAGAGTAATCGCGGGCTACGGTATAAAGCCCTTGCTAGTATAACCCGTTGCTTCTGCCCTCCGCTGAGAGAGGTACCCATGTCACCAACGAGTGTATTATACTGCATTCCAAACTTCTGAATATCAGAATGAACGGCCGCATTTCTTGCACATGTTGCAATTCTTTCGAAGTCGAGCTTTGGATCAAAGCAGGCTATATTTTCGGCGACAGAGCCTGAAAGCAATTGGTCATCTTGCATCACCGCAGCAATTTGGGAGCGATAATTATCGCGCTTAGTAATGTCAATACCATCAACCATTACCTGACCGCTTTCAGCCTTCAGTAGACCCATCATGATTTTAAGCAAGGTCGTTTTACCGCAACCACTTGGGCCGACGATAGCGGCGGAACTACCGGAACTTATTTTAAAGCTCAAATTTTCAAATACAGGCTCTTCTGTTTCTGAATAACGAAAGGTTAAGTTCCTAACTTCAATGTCACCTCTAATATCTGGAAAATTTTGAAAGTTTACCGTGTGTTTGTCTACATCCTCTGTGTCGGTGAAAGCAATATCGGCAAGCCGGTCTAGGTGCAAGCCAGCCATCTTAAACTCAATAATCATATCAATCAGGCTGTCCATACGTTCAACGAATTGATTCTTGTAGCTCATAAAAGCATACAACATACCCAAAGTTATTAAGTTGCCCATAACAGACGTCGCCAGTAAATAGACAATAATAATATTTTCAATGCCAAAGATAAGTTTTTGAATGGTGTCGTAACTGATACCCCACTTTGCTAAAGACACATCGGTATTCAACGCTTCGGTATATCGGTTTTGCCATAGATTTTGGCGATCGTTTTCCCGCTGAAATAACTTAACAGTTTGGATGGCTCGAATCGTTTCCATAAAGTTGGAATCTTCTTTCGCGTGGGCAACAATACTTTCTTCTGTTAACCGCCTAAACGGCCAATAAAATGTAATACGAAGCAAGGTATACAGCACTACAATAGCGCAGACTACTAGAGCTACTTTTACGGAATAAAGGAACATCGCAACTAGCGTGATAATGGCCATCACACCATCAACAATTGATGTGACCAAACCGGTGGTAAATAGATCTTTTACGGTCTGCAACGACCCAAAAGGGATACAACATCTCCAATGTGCCGCTTTTCAAAATAATCAATAGGTAATCGAATAAGATGACGAAATAGATTTGCCGCCATCTGATAATTTAGTTTGGTTGATAAATGCAAAATGACAAAACTGCGTAACGCGTTGGTGCCGGTTTGTACCAGCATCAACAAACCAAAACCTAATGCCAAAACTAATAACAGACTTGTATCTTGCCGTAACAGAACATCATCAACGACCGTCTGCATATAAAAAGGTGCCACGACAGCAAACAACTGTAAAACGAATGACAATAAGACTATAGTTATTAAGCTCCGCTTTAATCCCACAATGCGTTGCCAAAAATGAGACAAAATGAGCTTCTGCTTAACCTCTTTCTTTTCAAATTTAGATGTTGGCGTAAGCTCAAGAGCAATGCCAGTAAAATGCGTGGCAAACTCTTCGTTGTTGAAAACAACTTCACCAATGGCAGGGTCTAAAACGATGACTTTGTTTTTGCCAACGGCTTTTAAGACAACAAAATGGTTCATATCCCAATGCAGTACACAAGGCAGTTGCAGTTGCGGCAAATGCTCCATATCAAGTTGTAATGCACGCCCGGCTAAATCGAGCTTAGCGGCTATGTCCATTAACTGTTTAAGGTTAGTACCCTGGGATGATATTTTGAACTGGTTGCGTAAGGTCGATAAATCAGATTTGTATCCGAAGTGGTCTGCAATCATACCGACGCAAGCCAAACCGCACTCTGCAATTTCCGTTTGCAAGATTAACTTCATAATAATCTAATTCCTTTGTGTTGACCCGAGTACAATATTTATATTTTCTTCGAATATGCAGACGAAATGTATCTAATTCAATCGAAGGCTCTATTCCATGCTACGATCAGTGACTATTATAACTTGGATTCTACTCGATGCTGATACAGTCCTATGGTTCAAAACATACTAGTTGAAACAATTACCGATCTAACGAGTTACAATAACTTTCTATTCAATACAGACCTACTCAGACCGTTGAGCTAAAAATTTACTTGCTAGCTCACACAAAGAATAAATGAATGCGCTTAGTATGGCTGAGCGAGTAGAAGCTTCCAATAGATTGACAGCTTCGCTGTAGTTAATCGTAAAAAAAATAAATATTGGAATTATGGTGGAAATTTTAATCCAAGTATTTTTTGAGCAAAATCCAGAGGCGCAAATTAAAACGATATACGCTCCTAAGCAAAATCCAATCATATAGTTAGCCTTAAATGAAGACTGGGAGGTTTCCCTCCCAAAAACACTAATACGGGTTATTAGTACCAATTACAGAAGAACCAACACTTCGAACCGCGTTAGACCCTGCAAGTATTTTTTTTCCAGCTTTTAAAGCCATATTGCCCATTTTTGCATAACTTCCTCCAGCAGCTCCAGTCACGGCAGCAACTCCTGCCCCTTTCCAACTTTTCTTTCCTGGACTAGCAAGATATGAAACCGTGCTTGCTGCAGCTCCTACAGCGACCCAAATCCAACCACCATTAATTTGCTTAATTTGCCGACTATTTAATTCTTTCATGTCTTTACCTTCCAAGTTTAAATACAATTTTAAAACCCCAGTCATCTTGCCGATTCTCAAGGGTCGTTGGTTTAACAAGCAAGCACAATACCCACTCGCTTGATTCGCTCACATGAGCAAATTCTTAGTAAAGCACCGGTCGCGGTGCTGGTATAATAATTGGGTATGGATACGGCTTTAGCATGGGTCTAGCACGTCCGATGTTTTTTCCAACAACTGTACTGCTACTACCTGCTGCATTGACGCACTGCGCCACTTCCTTCGTTAATACTTTCATAACTTTTCCTTTTTCAAGTTTATTTGCTAAACTCGAAGTACCTAAGTCGATCCTTTCGAGTTTGGTTAGGAGCACCCTCGGTCATCTTGCCGGATTCTCAGGGGGTGTTCCGCTATTATCACTTCTTCGTGATTTGTTAATTCTATTCCTTCACACTTTCTATTCTATTAGCTACGCTATACTTCTTTATGTACATCCTTAAAAGCCCTTTGCAGACATTCTGAAATCTCACTTACCAAGCCTGTTTACCAATCAGACTGGAATTCCGTATTTCGACTCTTTACTACGATCGTACTTGCAATCTACCTTCACAGCCTGCCCTTTAAGCTGAGAATTGGTTCAAGCAACCACTCAACTAAACTTCGTTCAGCCAGTTTTATGTCCGCTTCTAGCGATATACCTTCTTTAAGTGGCAAAGCTTTTCCGTAGGCTTCTACTGTTTGGCTATTCAGCCTTGCGGTAATGCGGTACATGGGCTCTTGCGCGCCGATGGCTACACCAGAGAGTTCACTCGGTAACAGCACGGTATTCGATACTTTACTTATAACACCATCGTACAAGCCGAACTTTTGGTAGTTAAAGGCAGAGTATCTTAACTTCACTTGTTGGCCTGTCGCTACAAAACCAATCGCCCGAGCAGGTACCAACAATTCCGCTTCTAGTTGGCTACCCTCAGGTGAAATAGTCAGTAATGGTTTATTCACTTGAGCTTCTTGGTCTTCGTTTATTTGTAGATTAGAAACAACGCCTGCTTTGTTGGCTTTTAAGGTGTAGGCACGCTGGCCGTGCAGCTGCGCTATATTTTGCGCGTTTGATGATAACGAGCTGTTCAATTGGTCTTGTTGATTAAGTTGATCAAAGACTAGCTGAATTCGCTGAAAATTGAGTATTTGCCAGTTGTATCTGTTCGGCTGAATAAGCCATTTGTTTTTCGATGTGCTGAATATCGGTTTTGGCTGATTCAATACTTTGCGTTAGCTCTAGTTCTTTACCAGAAAAATATGTGGGTAATCGATTAAGCTGATTTGTTAGTATATTTTGCTGCTCTTGATATTCAAGCAGCATTAGGCTTTCAAGATGCTCACCGCTTTCAAGAATGCGATCGCCGTTAATAATCATTAGCGGTTGGTTTTTTACGACTAAATCACCTTCGTTAACCAATAAGTCTTTTACAATACCATTTGTCGAGGCGTAGACTTTTATAACTCCGGTATCGGGCACTAAAAATCCCTGCACAGTTTCTTTGCGGGCATAAGTCCCATTGAACAAAAGAACAATAGCAGCAATTACTAGCAACACAATTATGGCGGTAACTAATGAGTATGATATAGGAGGAATAACAAGAACATCACCAAGCAAACGATTTTGTTGCTTTTCAACGGCCTGCTTACGAAATAAGCCGTGACGCGATTCCTGGTTTTCATCTTGCTCTTGTTTTGCCACAGAGGTGGTCATTAAACTTTCCTTAGTTTTATACTACACAAACTTTATCGCTGCCTTTGAATCATTCCTTGATAAAGGCTAAGCGAAAATAGCTCGAGAAAAATTATTAGTCAAATAGAATCATGCAGACTATTCATTTTCTTGATTTCCATCACAAAAATTAACGTTTTAAATTAATTTTTTCGCATGTTGAGGACTTGAAGAGGAAAACCTATTAAACCGGTTTAGCTCACACAGATCACCCCAAGTTGAGCGAGGGGAAGCTCCAGATCCAACAACGCATTTACATTTGATTGCGGTTATCCGAAAATTTGTAAACAAACAATCACGCGTGGCAATTACCTTTAGATTTGCCAACGATTCGGTTCGCAGAAAAAAGCATATTCAGAGAGATCAAACTATGCAGCTGCATCTTGTTTCTTGACAATTTTATGCTGTTCTTCATTTAACCCTTGTTTCCAATAACTAGAAATATAAATGTGCTCTTTTGTTACGCCTCGTTCTACCTTGAAGTATTGCCGCAATGCTCGCATGGTCGAAAATTCACACGCCGCCCAAACGCCCACGGTACCTTTTGGCCAGCCCATTGATTGTACGTATTGCGCTAAATTTTCATGAGCCAATAGCCACCGAACTTCCACTCCTTCTGGTTTTACCAAACTCACTATATCGGCCGTACTGTTGACCTGAATAACCGCCACACCTTGTGTGTAACTAGGCAGCTGATTTAAGTTGACCTCTATAGCAGGCAAGGCGGTCATGTCGCCAACTAGCAATACCCTGTCCGTCTGGGTAGAAACGATGGTTGCAGGGCCGGGACCCCCAATAAGAATCGACTCTCCGACGTTACATTGGCTCGCCCAGGTAGAAGCAATTCCAGCCTGCGCCCCAGAACCGTGCAATACAAAATCTACTTCCATTTTCAAATTTTTCTCGTCGAATCGACGAACAGTATAGGTTCGTAAGACGGGTCTTTGACCGTTCAAATTGTTTAAATCATGGCCGTTTCGAATTGCTTGTTTGGTTTCGGGATGAAACAACAGCTTGATGTAACCACCCTCGTGGTTTTTTGGAAAGTCGTTAAGGCTTTCGCCGGTTAACGTAACCCGATGCATGTTAGGGGTTACTTTCTCAGTTGAACACACCGTGACTTCTCTAACGATTGGGTTTGCCATATTGGGGTCTCTTTCAATGTTGAATGAGGCCATACTGGCACAAATGAGAATGATTATCAAATACATTTAAAGCCCAACCAATAAAAAGCCCGCACTGAGCGGGCTTCATTTCTACTATTAATAACTAGACGGCAACGGGGGCATCAAAGCGTCGATTTAGGTAGCTGATTATATCGGACGATTCATACATCCAAGTTTCCGCACCTTGGTTATCGACTATTTTTAAGCAAGGCACTTTCAGCAAGCCGCCACCCGCTAAAAGCTCGGCACGAGCTAATTCACTGCGCTTCGCGTCTTTAGTTTCAATAGCAAGCGATTGGCGTTTCATCGCAAATCGAACTTTTAAACAAAACGGACAAGCCTTGTATTGATATAGCGTTAAGCTTTTAGTTGCTTCATCAATCGCCACCTGTTGTTCTGAACTTCGTTGTACACCTTTTGGGCTGGCTACCTTCTCATAAGACAATATGAGAATGCCTAAAAACCAACGAATAACTGCCATAAACTAACCCTCACCAAGAAAAAAAAGCATTGTACCCTAACTCGACACGAAAACTTAGCCCTCGCCTAATGCCAGTAATGAAGCATTACCACCGGCGGCCGTAGTATCTGTGCTAATCACCCGCTCAATGGTCAACATTTCATCGCCGGCCATTGAGCTTTCCAGTGCTACTCGTGCTCCATCTCGAGCGGCCAGTAAGCGACGGAATTCTGTTTTCGTTTCTTGGCTACCATCAAACAATACCAAAGTAACCTCAGATTCAGCGACAGCTTGCGCCGATGAAACACTGCTGATGGTAATGAGGTGATCTAGTGCTAGCGCTTTGAGTGTTGCCATGATTTCATTTAAGATCGGCCTATGGATTTCACTGACGACCTGTACCAAGTTACCTAAATGCAAGCTACGGATAACTTGAGTGATTAGAGCCAACTCGTCGCTTTCTGAACCTAGACACAATACAGTGCCTCGGCCAAAAATGCGCAACTCGTTAGTTTCGCCCGTCGGACCCGTTAACATCTTAGGAACGAAAGAAACGGTTTCATCTTTGGCCAGTGCACTCTTAGCGACGTGACTTATTGAGCCGGGTAATCTCTTGACTAATTCTGCCAACACCATTTTGCGTAACGATGCATCCTGCCATTTTTTCATGGTTTCTTTTGGATTCGAGGCTTTTCGCAATCGTTTCAATGCCGCTGTTTCTGTCCATTCAACGACGGGTCCTTTCTGATTAACGACACCCTGGCTTTCTTGCTTGTAGAAACGACGTAAGTAATGTGGGCCACCTGCTTTAGGGCCTGTACCTGACAAACCTTCACCACCAAATGGCTGCACGCCAACCACGGCACCAATTTGGTTACGGTTCACATACATATTGCCCACATGCGCCGCGTTACAAACTCGGCTTACACGAGAGTTAACTCGGCTATAAACGCCCATTGTTAACCCATAGCCGCTGGCGTTTATGTCTTGTACCAGCTGATCTAAATCTTTTGCCTTAAAGCTGTAAACATGCAGTACTGGACCAAAAACTTCTTGTTTCAATTCATCTAAAGATTCAAGTTTATAAGCCGCTGGCGAAACAAAACAGCCATCGGATAACTCATCAGGGACCTTAACTTTGAACAATAATCGGCCGTTCTCTGTCATTGCATTACAATGGTCATCAATAGTTTTCTTCGCGGTTTCATCAATCACTGGACCTACGTCAGTGGCTTCATGCCAAGGATCACCAATAACCAATTCATTGGCTGCGCCTTCGAGCATTTCTAGCAATGATTCTTCAATGTCTTCCTGAACACATAAAATTCGCAATGCCGAGCAACGTTGGCCTGCGCTTTGAAAAGCCGAAGCAACAATGTCTCTGACGGCTTGCTCTAAAAGAGCGGTTGAATCGACAATCATGGTATTTAAACCACCCGTCTCAGCGATGATTCGGCAATCAGGATCAGCGTGTTTTGCAACGGTCTTATCAATCAGTTGCGCTGTCGCTGTTGAGCCAGTAAAACAAACGCCTTTAATACTTTCATGACTGGTCAGTGCCGACCCTACGGTTTTACCTTTACCCACAATCAACTGTAAAACACCTTCAGGGATACCTGCCTCATACATCAACTTTACTGCACGAGTTGCCATTAAGGTGGTTTGTTCGGCAGGTTTAGCCAGCACGGGATTCCCACAAACAAGGGCCGCGACCACTTGGCCGGTAAAAATAGCCAGCGGGAAATTCCAAGGTGAAATACACACCACTGGACCAATTGCTTGCGTACCTTCCGCGGCCAATTGGCGACGTGCTTCAACGGCGTAAAAACGACAAAAGTCGACGGCCTCACGAATTTCCAGCAAGCCATCTAATCGAGATTTACCCGCTTCTAAAGTTGCCAGAGCCATCAATTCATGTTGATGCTCTTCATAGAGGTCGGCAATTCTTTCTAGCACCGCTGCACGTTTTTCAACGCCGATTTCAACCCAAGCAGGCATGCTGGCGAGTGCATTCTCAAATGCTTTATCTATAATTTGTTGATCGGCTTCAATAAATTCACCCACATGAACATTTCGATTTGTTGGCGATAGTACTGGAACCGTTGCCCCCTGAATTTCAACACCGCCGACGGTAGACGCGCCTTTCCATTGATGGTTCTTAAAGCGAGTCATTTGCTCATCAACATGGCAGGCATGCAAAGGAAGGTTTAAGTTAATGCCGGCTGAATTAAGCCGCTCCTTGCCAAACATTTTGGGAGGCAAAGGAATCAGACCATTCTCTACTTTGTCTAATTTATTTAATGTATCTATGGGGTCGGTGATCAATTCATTAACCGGGGTGTTTTCATCCAGCAGTTTATTAACGAACGAACTGTTGGCACCATTTTCCAATAAACGTCTGACTAAATACGCTAACAAATCTTTATGCACGCCCACTGGCGCATAAATTCGGCACGGTACACCACTGTCCTTTAGCAGAATACGGTGCAATGCTTCACCCATGCCATGTAAACGCTGGAACTCAAACAACTGTCCAGGCTTCGCCATTTCTAGAATAGCCGCTGTGGTGTGTGCGTTATGAGTAGCAAACTGAGGGTAAATAACATCCGTTGAATTTAACAGTAGCTGGGCACAACATAAATACGAAACATCCGTCGATACCTTACGGGTGTAGACCGGATAGTTTTCTAAGCCTAATAATTGCGCTTGTTTAATCTCGTAGTCCCAATACGCACCTTTAACCAAACGTATGGTAATTCGACGACCTAGCGTTGTGGCCAGCGTTCGCAAACACTGAATCATCAGTGGGGCTTGTTTTGAGTAAGCTTGAACAACGACTCCGAATCCATCCCAACCTTCAAACTGCGCATCGCTCAATACCGCTTCGATTACCTCTAAAGAAAGCTCTAATCGATCGGCTTCTTCAGCGTCAATGGTGAAACCAATATTCGCTTCACAAGCGCGTTTGGCTAGTTTTTTAACGCTGTCGACTAGCGATGTCATAACTTGATGGCGCTGAACATACTCGTAGCGAGGGTGCAAAGCCGATAACTTGACTGATATACCAGAGTTATCATGCACTGAGTTGGATGAGACTTGATTCGCAATTTCGATGATGGCTTTTTCATAAGCGTCAAAGTACTTTTCAGCATCATGTGACGTTCTTGCCGCTTCGCCTAACATATCAAAGGAGTAACGGTACTTAGTCTGTTCGCCCTTTTTAGATTGTGTAATGGCTTCGTTGATATCTCGACCTAATACAAACTGTTTGCCGAGAATTTTCATGGCTTCTTTTATCGCCTTTTGAGTCACCGACTCACCTAAGCGACTGATGGTATCGAGCATGATATCGGAAAGGACGCGTTCGTCTGTTTTCTTTTCTTTAAACACTCGACCCGTTAACATCAATGCCCAAGTTGAGGCATTCACCAACATAGAGTTTGATGTACCTCGGTGCCCGGACCAATTACCGGTGCCTATTTTATCTCGAATGAGTGCATCGAGAGACAATGTATCTGGTGTACGTAGGTAAGCTTCCGCTAAACACATTAACGCCACGCCTTCGTTTGTCGACAAACCATACTCAGCTAAAAACAGTTCCATAAGCCCAGGCTTTGCATCGGCTCGGATATCGTCTACATACCCTGATGCGCGCGTTATGGCTTTTTCCCTTTGCTCACGTTTGAACGTATTCGTTTCCAATAATTGCGAAATTGCATTCGATTCTGATACGAAGCGTTGTTGGGAAAGCTGCTGTTTTAGTTCGTTAAGGTTCATCGTTTTCACCTAAAGGTTATTATCAATAGACGTCAACAACTCAAGGGCTATGACAACCCAAGTGTTGTTACGCATATAAATGTTACTGCTAATGGTTACTGCAAAAAGACCCGCCAGCGTTGCGTCAATGTAGCCGCAACGCGTGACGGTTTTTTATAAATGAAATGCTATAGTTTTAAATCGTTCAATAATGCTTCACTTGGTTTAGCCGTTGCTTTACTCACAACAATAATGGCGATAAACGCAAGGATAAAGCTTGGCAACAACTCGTATAAGTAGTGGCCTTCTACTGAAACGTAATTTTTGAAAATAAAGATCGAAAGTGCACCCACCACAATACCAGCGATTGCACCTGCTTTAGTGGTGTCTCTCCACATTACCGATAAAATAACTAACGGACCAAAGGCCGCACCAAAGCCACCCCAAGCGTAAGCAACCATGCCTAAGATAGAGCCGGTGTCATTTGCCGCGATGATGAATGCTAGCAATGCAAACCCAACAACACCAAAACGACTGATCCATGCTTTCTTCTCTTCAGAAGCACCTTTGAATAGAGGAACGTCTTCTGTTAAAGCAGAGCTCAATACGAGTAGTTGAGAATCGGCAGTCGACATAACGGCCGCTAATACGGCAGCCAACACCAAGCCGCTAATAAGTGGGTGGAATAATGCTGTAGTAAGCGCTAAGAAAATTCGTTCACTATTACCGCCCTCACCTGCAACGCCAGGAAGCGCATTTAGCTCTGCGTAGCCAATACCGATTAAACCAATTAAGGTAGATAACACCAGTGTCGCGACCATCCAAGACATACCGATGCGACGCGCGCGTGGCACATCTTCAACTTTTTCAATACCAAAGAAACGCGCCAAAATGTGTGGCTGACCGAAATAACCAAAGCCCCAAGCCATTAAGGAGATGCCGGTTAAAATAGAGCCTGTTTTCCATTCAAAGGCTTTCGGATTAATCGCCGCAATATCAACATTGGTTCCGGCAATTGCAAAGTAGCCAAGTAAGGCACAAAAGACTAATGCGAAGAACATTAGAATGCCTTGAATAAGGTCGGTCCAGCATACCGCTAAGTACCCACCTAAGAAGGTATAAGAAACCACAACCAGAGTGGTCACGATAAGAGCGGTTTGTTCAGAAGCGCCAAAAGCGTGAGCGAATAATAAGGTGCCACCTTTTAAGCCTGAAGCCACATAAAGTGTGAAGAAGATTAAAATGACCACCGCTGAGACTAGCTTTAATACGCCTGTCTTATCTTCAAAACGGTTGCCTAAATAAGTTGGCAATGTAACGGCACCAAGCTGCTCACTAAAAGTACGTAATCGCGCGGCGACAACGACCCAGTTAGTATAAGCACCAATTGCAAGGCCTAGAGATATCCATAAACCTTCACTTAATCCACCAGCAAACACCGCACCAGGTAAACCCAGTAGCAACCAGCCACTCATATCGGAAGCCCCAGCACTGATAGCCGTCGTTGCAGGACCTAAAGAACGACCACCAATGATGAAACCTGCGTTATCTTTCGTTTTGGACATCGAGTAATACCCGATCCCGAGCATCATAATTAGATAGATGCCAAATTGGATGTACATCAACATATACTCACTCCGATTTATTATTGTAGTAGTTGTGGAAAGTAGCTTTCATCCACACTTATGTTTAGGTGCTCTCGGTTTATAAAAACCTGGACCTATTTTTTGCCTCAGCGATTTGTAACCAGGCGCTAAAAAAACGACACCCATGATCTCACTGTGAACTGTGTCAAGTTTCGCCGATTTATATTAGGAAATGGCACTAATTTTTGTTTTATTGTAGTCTTTACGACTGCCAAAACACTTATCTTTAGGAAATGCGACTATTATGGGCTATCAACCGGATCGTATTGATCTTCGAATTCTAGAGGAGCTACAGGCCAACTGTAGGCTAACAATGGTTGAATTGGCCAAACGGGTTAACCTGACCAAAACGCCGTGCAGCGAAAGGGTAAAACACTTAGAAAAAGCCGGGATTATTCGCGGTTATCACGCAAAGTTAGACCTTGTTGCAATGGAGTCAGACCACATTACCTTTGTACAGGTGCTTCTCACCAGTACGGCCGATGCCGATTTAGCCCTTTTTAATAGCCAAATCGCTAAAATTCCTGAGGTATTTGGCTGCCATATGGTGGCCGGAAACTTTGATTACTTGCTAAAAGTTCATACCAAAGACATTTACCACTTTAGAAGTGTTTTAGGGAATAAAATCTCAAACTTACCTGGGGTGCAGCAAACACACAGCTTTGTAGTCATGGAAAACGTCAAAGACACCAGTGACGTTCCCATTGCAAAATCAGACGCTTAAATTCTTTTTATTAACCTCTAGCCCGAGCAATTTTATAACCGTGCTTAGCTATAGGCAGTGATGTTATGCGCTCACCCGTTGCTTGAAAAAGTGCATTAGTCATTGCAGCCGCTATAGGTGGCGTACCCGGTTCACCTATACCAGAAGGGGCTTCAGCCGAAGGTATAATCTCTACAACTATTTCCGGTATTTGATCGAGCTTTAGCATTTTGTAATCGTGGAAATTACTTTGCTTTACCCTTCCCTTTTCGATGGTAATGTCACCTTCGGCCACGGCCGTCAATCCAAATATTATGCCGCCTTCTATTTGAGCTTTCACGGTATCGGGATTAACCACGACGCCACAATCGAGTACCGCGGTAATTTTATGCAGGGTGACTTCTTTTTCAGGTGACACACTCAGCTCCACAACTTCGGCAATGTAAGTACCGAAAGACTTATGAAGTGATATACCCTGCACACGGCCAGGGTCACTTTTACCCCAGTTAGACAATGCTTTAATTTTCTCCATTACCGCAATTTCTCGCGCATCCGTTAAATGGTCTCGTCGGAACTGGTACGGATCGGCTCCTACAGCTACCGCCACTTCATCAATTGCGCTTTCTACAAAGAAGCCATTACTTGAATGGCCTACTGAGCGCCAGAACCCTACAGGTATTGGCAAAGGAACCAGTTTGTTTTCATAATCAGGTTCTTCGACATAAGCTACATGCTTCATGCCTTCTTCCGCGACGGGATCGCCGATGATTTTAGTAACTGGAATCCACTTTAAAAAGCTCGGCATGCCGCCTTTGATTAAGCGCTTTAAAATTGACGTAGAGGCTGTTTGAGCACCCCAATGCATGATCCGATTATTTTCGTCCAAACCAATTTGAAACCGCGCAACGGTCGCTGGCCGATAATAATCGTGCTGCGTATCTTCCTCACGCGACCAAATAACTTTTACTGGCCTACCAACGGCTTTAGAAGCCAGTACTGCTTGCTCTACAAAGTCGGCTTCTCCGCGCCGACCAAAACCACCACCTAAATAGGTGGTGTGTACAAAAATCTCGTCTTGCTTTAAACCGGTAATGTCTTCAGCTATGGTACCGGTTTGGCTTTGACTTTGCGTCGGAGCCCAAATATCACAACGATCAGCCTGCACATGGGCGGTGCACGTCATTGGCTCCATGGTTGCGTGCGCAAGATAAGGCACTTCATAGGCCAGCTCGACAATTTTCTTGGCCTGTTTGGGGACCTTAACCTTGATGTCATCCAGCTCCTCATTCAGCCTTTTGGTGATATCGGCATTGGACATTAGTGGCTCGTCACCTTCATCGAATTTAGGCGCTAACGCCGCTAAGCCTTTTTTAGCTTGCCAATAGGAATCGGCCAATACGGCAATGCCATTGGGCACCTCAACAATATCTCGCACGCCTTTCACTTTCATTGCTGCATCTTTATTTACTGAAACTAATTTCCCCCCAAATACCGGCGCTTGCGCCACCGTGGCCACCAACATGTCAGGTAAGTTAACATCAATGCCAAACTCAGCTTGCCCGGTTACTTTTTCTAAGCCATCCACTCTGGGTACAGCCTTGCCGATTAAATTAAAATCACTCGGTTGCTTAAGTTGTGCGTCTTCAACATCTATCATTAACGTTGCGGCGACTTCTGCAAGCTCGCTGTAGTTTAGTGTTTGAGCACCTTGAAACACCTGACCATTCTTAGTGATCAATTGGTTAGTATTCACGCCCCAGACTTTGGCAGCCGCAGCAAGCATGGCTTGCCGAGCCACAGCGCCCACTTGCCGCATAGGTAACCAAAAGCTCGAAATACTGGTACTGCCACCTGTAATTTGGTTGCGCATAGCAGGGTTATTAAATTGAGCGTTCCAAGGAGCAATGACTACGTTTACAGTTGACCAATCGGCATCCATTTCATCGGCAACAATCATGGCCATGCTGGTTTTTACACCCTGACCCATTTCCACACTGGGCACGGTTATGGTTACCGTTCCTGTTACGGCAATATGCACCCAAGCATTAAGCTGAGTGTTTGGCGCATCATCAGAGTGCAACATAATGACTTCATTTTTTGATGAGCAACCAACAATTAAACCAGCACCGGCTACGGCAACGGACGTTTGGATAAATTGACGACGGTTGAGATTCAACCCACTCATGACTCACCTCCTTGCATTAAATCCGCCGCGCGATGCACCGCTTTGCGAATTCGCGGGTAAGTACCACAACGGCATATGTTTACCATCGCGTTTTCGATATCTTCTTCACTTGGGTTAGGGTTTTTATCTAGCAGGGCAACGGCGGTAAGTATTTGACCAGACTGGCAATAGCCGCATTGGGGTACCTGTTCGTCTATCCAAGCTTGCTGAACTGGGTGCCACTGTTGTACGCCACTATCGACTGATTCGTTTGGCTGAGTTTGTGTCACTCCTTCAATCGTGGTCACTTCAGCGCCTTCAGGTAAAGCCGCCACAGGGAACACGCAAGTACGAGTTGGTTCACCATTTATTAACATGGTACAGGCTCCGCATTGCGCTAACCCACACCCAAATTTAGTGCCGGTAAGCCCTAAAGAATCACGCACGACCCACAGCAAAGGGGTGTCTGCATCGACATCGGCTTGGTAGGCTTTTTTATTCACGGTGAGTTTAAACATCGCGTACTCTCCTGTTTGGCAAGTTATTGAAAATAATCAGTGAAAGCGGATAAGTCTTCGACGACATCGACATCAAAGGCTAAGGCCTCGTTTTGAACTTGAAGGCAATCGTTAGGTTGTTGTTTTTTAAGAGCCCTAATGAATCGGCCCGCACCTTGCTCACCCGTTAAAGATAGCAGCTTTGCTTGATAGTGCTTGGTTATAAGAGCCGGTACACCCACCACGTCTTGGTAACTTGAAGCTACAACCGTTTTGTTAGAGCCGCTTTGTAGCCAAATATCGATCATGGTATTCAAATGCGCTACTGTTAACCGATATTGATCCACGGTCATAAACAACCAAGCTTGAGCGGATACCTGTTCAACGATGCGGTGTATAGAGCTCGCCATTCCCTGCTGCCAATGCGTATTCACAATGACAGAAGCCGATAATTGAGTGCTTAAGGCTGTTGCCTCTGGTGTATCATTTAACACAACATAAACAGGGTGCCCGGTGGCACTCGCCATTGTTGCCTGCCTTGCAAGCAATGATTCACCCCACACGCACAGCTGCTGCTTAGGTGTACCCAAGCGTTTTGAGCCGCCCGCTGCGAGTATACAAATGGCTAGCTTATGCATGAATACTCTGAGCTTTGTCGCGTAAAGAATCGGCACTTCGATTATTCAATACCGCAAGCATTTCTGCCAAAATTGAAACGACAATTTGATCAGAAGAATCGGCTCCAATATCTAAACCCGCTGGCCCATACAAGCGACCGCCGAAGAATTCAACGGATAGATCTGCGCTTTTCAGCACCCGATCTCGTCGATCGGCAGGCCCTAACATACCAATGTAAGGGGCATTGGCTGTTTGAATTAATTTAATGGCATCGATGTCTTTGTCATAATCATGGCTCATGACCACAATAGCATCGCTTTCACCTACATCAAAAGCTGCGTCGGCAAAGGTTGATACTTTTAAACCCATGGCCTGACCTTCTTTAATATAAGCTTCTCGATCATCCAAAAGCTGAACATAAAAACCAAGTGGTTGAGCCATGTTTGCCAGTAGTCGGGCATCGGATGAAGCTCCCAGTAAAGTAAGTCGTTTTGCAGGAGTCACGATTTCGAGTAAAAATTCTTTGCCATTTATTGTCACCAGTTCAGGAGTTTCTGTGGCTTGGCCAATAATATCTTGTGCATTAGTGGGCATGTTGTCGGTTGCAAAAAACGAAGCACCCTGTTTTATGGCATAGTCGCCGCTTTCATCAATCGCACTTAACAAAGTTGCTTTATTTGGGAACTGCTCTGCAATATGAGCCAAAGCTCCGTAACCATTTTGGGGGCTTAAGCAATTAATGCGCACCCGCACACGTCCATTACAACCGGGTCCAAAAACACATTGGTTTGGATCCATGGTACGCATATCGTATTCTAGTACTTGGTGTTTTTGGTTAGATAATAATCCGGGCGCAATTGCGCTGAGCTCTCCTTCTAAACAACCGCCTGTTACTAACCCTGTCATCATTCCGTGAGCGTCTATCAGCATCCGCGCTCCCGATTTACGGTAGCTTGAACCATCGGTGTCTGTAATACAGACTTCTAGAATAGGTTCCTCTGCCGAACGTGCTTGGTTTAACGCGTAAATGAAGTCTTGATAATTATTCATGCCATACCTTCAAAATATTAAGCGGATGTGCTTGTTGTGGGCTCATCTGTTTTTTTAATCACTGCAATCAGTTTTAACGTAAGCCAGGCTACACCGGCAAACAAAAATGCGAGCAAATATTCTATAAACGGAATACGCACCACTTCGTTGATCATGTTGAAGCCGCGATCCGAATAAATGACCACCATCGAAATGAGATATACCGCCAAGAACAACCACTTGGTTACCTCTTTCAGACCTAAACCGTGCATTTGAGTAATGATAAACATGCCAAAAAATCCAAAAAAGAACATTGGCCAAACCTCTTGCCCCAACATGAATGCAACGGCCGTGCCGTGGAACAAAACAAACACCTCCAAGGTAGCTTTCCAATATTTATTCACGTGCATATTGGTAAACATAAGCGCGCCTTGCGTCATCAGTAAGAAAATATAGAAAAAACCAACTAAGTGACCTGAAGAGTTTTCCATTGGGTGGAACCAAAAGGTGTATATAGTGGCCCAAGCAAAAACATAACCATGATAACGTTTAAAAACGCGACCAGGTTCATTCATCATCGGAATCTTCTTGCCCCAAAATAACCCACGACGATTATTCTCCATGACCAAAACCATCACCAAGAGCACAATAACCGAACCTTGAGAACTAAATACTGAGGTGTCTTGAGCGATACCATCGTACCAAATAGCAGTTTGCACCCAATGCAAAACTACAAAGCCCAGTGTACCGATTAGCGCCAGCATATTTATAGGGTGAAGCTTTTTAGAATATTTAAGACCTGCACGCTGAGCATAAAAAATAAGCCCCCACATAAAGCCTTGGTGCAATATATAGCCTCCCCAAGAAGTGAATCGGCTCATAAAATCAGGGTTTGGCAGTTTCCAGTAATACCAAGAGGCGCCTGCATCGGGCAGTAAATAAGGCGATACGCCAAAAGGTCTTAATAAAGATATGGCTAGGGTAAGTAGACCAGAAGCGGTAATGGCAATGAGCAACGCCTGTTTTGCACTGGGGAGATTTTGAAGTGCTTTCATGTTAATTCACCAATCCTTTTTATAATATACGCACGCTCTGCCATTTAGATTACCGCAACGGCCAAAAAAGTGATAACTATGTGCCAGCTCATTCTATTTAAAGGCACAATCCATACTCTACCTTGAGCATTGGTGCATTAAAATCAACAATCTAACGCCGTACTAACATTAGAGCCCTAAGCCAACGCCCAATCGTTGCATATAATTTGCTAGGGCTTTTTGTTCTAGATCACTTGACCCTGACAACGCCTTATAAACCCCTTGCTGATCTTCTTTTGAACGCTGTTGCCCGAGTTTTATTTTACCCTCAATGCTCGTCAATTCTATTTTAAAGCCAACAATGGCCGCTAACAGTTTATCGCGGTATTCATTGGTGACTATGTTTCTGTTTTCCAACAAAGCCGGTTCGTATTTGTGTACAACCTCTTCTACCGCACTGAGGGTATCGTCGCGATTAAGCAAAGCAACAACACCATATGCATGTACAGCCGCATAATTCCACGTTGGTACGCCAGGAGCTTTTGCATACCAACTGGGCGATATGTAACTGTGAGGCCCAGTAAATACGATCAATACCTCGGCATTGTCTAGTTCTTTCCAATGAGGATTCGCTTTAGCGCAATGCGCGTATAACACGCCTTGGTCACCTTCATTGCGATGCAGAACGAAAGGAAGGTGAGTGCCCGTTAACGAGCCAGAGACGATAAGCCCGAATCCAAACTCTTCTATAAAGTCGTGTTTGTCTGAAAGCTCATTTATTTTCAATCGGTTTGGTGTGTACATGTAATTTCTCTAATTAATATCGTTCATTACATTTTAGGGTTAGACGCTGTTCACAATTAAGCAATGGCTCACTTAACTATTCAATATAGCGTGCTACCATAGCGCGAGCTTATCCAAAAAGGAACTTCAGTGACCATCGCCTCTCCAACCTTTAATTCAAAGCGGATACACAGCCTAGACAGCATCCGCGGCTTTGCCCTATTGGGCATTTTAATCATGAATATACAAGCATTTGCAATGCCCGAAGCGGCCTATTTAAACCCAACGGCTTATGGTGACTTTACGGGTGTTAATAAAGTGGTTTGGTTGGTATCACATGTATTTTTCGATTCAAAATTCATGTCGCTGTTTTCAATGCTTTTTGGGGCTGGCATTTTATTATTTTGCAATAACTTGGTTGAACGTGGCAAAAAACCCTTTGGCATTCACTACCGTCGAATGTTTTGGCTGTTACTATTTGGATTTATACACGCGCACCTAATTTGGTCAGGCGATGTATTATTTACCTATGCGATGTGCGGATTCATTCTCTACTCATTTTACCAACGCACCATTAAAACGCTTTGGGTCGTTGGTATTAGCTTATTAGCAATAGGATGGGGGCTTTTAGAAATGACTCAATTCAGCCTTGCTTATTTGAGTGAAGAAGAACTTACCGAGCTGAATAACGATTGGTCGCCGACATTAGAAGCCACCCACAGCAAACTGGCGGCAATGACAGGCCTTTGGCAAGAGCAATTTTCACTAAGAACCGAAAACGCTTGGCTAATGCAAACCGTTGGATTCGCTTATTTTGGGTTATGGCGAGTAGGAGGTTTAATGTTGATTGGCATGGCTTTATTTAAACAAGGGTTATTCACAGGAGCTTTATCAACGAAAGATCATATAAGTAAAATTCTATTCTATTTTTTAATTGGTTTCGGTTTTACACTCTATGGCTTGAATTTTAATATCGACAACGAATGGAGCTTGTTTCATTCTCAGTTTCGAGGCTACCAGTTTAACTACATTGGCAGTGTGTTCGTAGCACTTGGCTATGCTCATAGCCTTGCACTAGTGATACAAAAACAATGGCTAACAACAGCCATGATTCACCTAGCCTACGTCGGCCGAATGGCATTCAGCAACTACATTGCGCAATCACTTATTTGTACCTTTATTTTTTATGGCTTCGGCTTGGGGTTGTTCGGATCAATAGAGCGATGGCAGCAGTTAGTTATTGTATTCGCTGTTTGGTGCGTACAGATAATAGGCTCCAAGTTATGGTTAACTCATTTTCGATTTGGACCGCTTGAGTGGGTTTGGCGAGGGCTAACCTATTGGCGTCGGCCAATTTAAGGGCAGTTCCTTATTACTCTACTTTTTTTCTGACTGTATTTCAGCATGAGGAATAGACAACGCACTGCACACCGAAGAGGGCACTATAAACATCAAGAAAATGGCAAGAATTGAGTTTGCATCGTTTGGTACGCCTCGCCAGACCACTAGCAATAAAAAACACGCCATTCCGCTTATTAAGCCGATGATATAATTTTGAACGTAATACCTTTTATTTAATGCAGCATAAACAGCCCAACTCGCCGCACACCCTATTAAGGCGGGTAAAAAGCCGATCAGGTATGCAAACAAAAGAATGCCCAACGGGTTTTTAGCGGATAACCCCGTAAATATTAATACGCCCACGAATGGACCGACAATTAAAAAGACCGCGATTGAATATAGAACTGATTTAATAATAGGTTCACCTCAAAAACAATGGCAGCTATAGCTGCCATAAACCATGATCATTCCCGCCCTGTAAGTAAATAGCGAAAGTGCCCTTTCCTGGTATTTCAGTTGGAGGCATGGCTATTTCTCCACCACTTTTTTCAACAGCTGCAACGGCTTCTTCAATATCACCAACCAACCAATAAGGACGTACAACCGGCTGTTCTGATTCGCGTAGAGGCGCTCGAACGCCCAATACGCTACCATCTGCAAGATGTGCGGTTCTTGCATCACCGAGAATTGGGTCTTTTTCAGAAAACTGCACTTTATGAGTGGCGGCATAAGCGGCACATACCGCCTCTACATCATTGGTAACTATTTCAAGATATTGAGTTTTCATTTTAAACTCCAATTAGCTGTTCGTATGGTTGAACCCTATTGTGTTTTCACCAATTACTGGTCTTCAAATATCTCTTCAATCGTTAAATTAAACAATCGAGCCGCTTTAAAGGCCAGTGGCAAACTCGGATCAAACTTATCCTTTTCGATGGCGTTGATCGTTTGCCTTGATACCTCCAGTTTTCCAGCTAAATCGGCTTGTGTCCAGTCTCGTTCAGCACGCAACACTTTGAGTTTATTTTTCATTCGTACCTCTTATTCAATATGATCAAGGTACCCATATATGTAAAGCTTATCAGAACAACTAGATGGGAAATTTCGAATTCGATATCCCAAACGCCTGACGATTCCATCATCGATAAACTTAACCCAAATACAACCGCAACACCTAAGGAAAGACCCATCGCGATCATTTGAATGCGTCTTTGTAACTCGTCTAGCGAACTAATATGTTTAATGTTTGCAAGGATCACCCCTACGCCGGCAAGGGCGTTTATGCAAATCGCAATAAAGGTTATCCACGTTGATTGCCAAATAAACTCAGGTCCAAATGTGACTAATGCCGTCGCTAACACCCAACCCAAGGTGGCAATCGCCAGTATTTTGGTCGTGCGTTTAACTTTTGCCTCAAAACCTTTTTCCACTGTGTTTGTCATTTCCACCCTCCTCTAAAGTAAAGCTTACTTGACTTAAAGTAATAGCAAAAAGTCTTTATGTCAAGCACACTTTACTTTAAAGCGTACATTTTGCCTATTATGGAAGAAATGGCTGAAGTGGTGTTTAGATTAAAATTTAAGGTCTCTAGGGTATAAATGCACTCAGTTATGCAAGGCAGTTGAATAAATCAGTGCTCCAATGAGGGGACTCTTTCTGGGAAATTATTTCAATTCGGCTTTCGGGGTATTCATCTAACACCCACTCTTGAATGCCTTCGCGAGTTTTATTGTAACTGTAAATGCCCTTTTCAGTGATAAACACCGCTTTTAGGCGTTCTGAGTTTGTTTGTTCGACAAACTGGCGTGCTTTTTCGTATGAGAAAATTTTACTAGGAACTATCCGCCAACCAACGCTGATAAAGCCCTCCCCTTCGTTAACGGCTTTAATCACACCGCTGCTAGGAAATTCTTGCTCGCTCGCCAACGGGCGGCTACTGGATTGATGATGATGGCGATGATGTAAGCGAGATAAGTCAAAACCTGTTTTGCCTTCAAGCAAGTTATAATCAACGGCGCCAAATTCGGTTAACACAATTTCTACTTGTGCTTGGGATAGCTGCGCTACGTAGCTTTCCAAATTATGTTGATCTTGTTCACCATACAAGTCTGCTTTATTGCCCACTACGATATCGGCAATAACTATTTGCTGGTTAAAGGTTTCATGTTCGGTATACCGAGGTTCAGCTAAATTGCGGGCATCTACTAAGGTGATTGTTTTTTGAATATCTAACACACTTTGGTAATGACTTTCAGACAAGGCCTTTAATACTTCTTTAGGGTGCCCCAAGCCAGTTGGCTCAATTAGCAATCGGTCGGGTTTTGAATGTCGGATTAATTCGTTCAAGGCTATTTTCATAGGCAAACCAGCGGCGCAACACATACACCCTCCTGGAACTTCAGAAATGTAAACACCCGTCTGCTCCGAATGTTTAGCACCAAATAATGCGCCATCGACGCCTATTTCACCAAACTCATTCACTAAGACTGCCCAACGCTCTTGCTCTGGCTTATTTTTCAACAAATGTAATATGGCAGACGTTTTTCCTACTCCTAAAAAACCTGTAATTATGTTTGTAGGAATAGCTTGCAGCGGCTCGATGGCTTTTGTCATTTTCATTAATCCACTAGTGAAATAAAAATATATAAACCACGATTACGCCGAAAGGCTGCAGTGCGTACAAATGCAATTTATTTCCAATTGTGACGTATCTAATTTAAACCCTGCAGCCGAACCGCTATTTTTTAGCTCTTCAAACGTTGCCGGTTTAATCACAGCTTCCTCTACTTTGTTGCAAGTTGAGCAGATAAAAAAGATAGAGTCTTCATGAGATTCGCAGCAGGTAATGTGAGAGCAAGACACAAATTTATTGGCCAACTGCAACTTATGCACCAAATGCTCACTCTCCAAAAATTCTAAAATTCTGTAAATAGACATGGCAGGAAGCGCTTCGCCAAAATCGCCTTTATAGCGATCTATAATGTCATAGGCCGATAACGCTTTATCTGATTTTAGCAATACCGATAACACCTGCTTACGCTTGGGCGTTAAACGCGCGCCATTGTCTTTACATTGCTGCTCAGCGAGCACCAAACTAGAATCTACATCATGGTCATGGCCGCAATCTTGTGGGTGCATGGACATTATTCCTCAGCCTAATATAAAAAACATGGCCCGCTGCAAACCTTCGTTTGTCGCGGCACGTAACCGCTGCACAATAGCATTCCCTGCTATGCCATTCCAGCGTCGCCAATCGTTAAAACCCAGCATAACCAACTAATAACCAGCCATTGGTCGCTCGCCGACTACCCGCATGTAACACCTGCGTCCTGCGGCAATTATTAAAAATAAGCACGTAGCAATAGAGACCATGGTTGGACCCGTTGGAGTATCGAACAAATAAGAGGCCCAGAGCCCAAGCAAGCTAGACATTGCCCCAATAATTGCGGCTGCAGTGGCCATAACTTCGGGGGTTCGGCTCACAGACCGTGCAGCGGCCGCAGGAATAATAAGCATGGCAACAATAAGTAGAACGCCCACTATTTTAATGGCAACTGCCACCACTATGGCTAATGATACGGTGAGTATGAGTTGTTCGCGCTTGGGAGACACGCCACTGGCAATGGCTAATTCAGGGCTTAATGTGACTAACAACAAATTAGACCAGCGATGCGTCATTAACCCAATAACCACTACGGCACCAACCCATATAGTTATTAAATCAACTTTGCTGACGGCTAATATATCCCCGAATAGATAGGCCATAAGGTCTATTCGAACACCCGAAATAAAAGACACCGAGACTAAGCCAACGGCTAAGGCTGAATGCGCCAACACACCCAGTAGGGTATCCATTGCATAACCACGGTTGGCTAATTTTAGTGACAGCAATGCCATAATCGACGCCGCAAACAGCACGCTAGGCAACATAGGTAATGATAAAACCAACGACAGTGCAACGCCTAAAATTGCCGCGTGAGCCGTTGCATCACCAAAGTAGGCCATACGACGCCAAACCACAAAACAGCCTAATGGCGCAGCCGTCATGTTCACACCTAAGCCTGCCAGAGCGGCACGAAACATAAAATCATCCAGCATGCTCGACCCCTTTATGTGGCTGCGCTAAATGTCGATGTTGATCGAGATGATGGTGATGGTAAAGCGCTAAGTGCTCTTCACCCGAGCCAAATAACTCGATGTATTCAGAAGAAGCGCTGACATGATCCGGCTTGCCCTGGCAGCAAATGTGTTTATTTAAACAAATAACCCGATCCGTTTGGCGCATGACAATATTAAGATCGTGACTGACCATTAAAACAGCGCAGTTAGTCTCTTGGCGAATACGATCAATGTGCCGATAAAATGCACCAATACCGCCCTGATCTAAACCCTGAGTTGCTTCATCTAATAACAATAAATTTGGCCGATCTAACATGGCTCTTGCCAATAAAATGCGCTGAAACTGACCGCCCGATAAACCCATTATTTGTTGATGCTGTATACCGGGTACGCCCGCGTTAATTAAGGCGGTGGTGATGTCACTATCGGGCTTTTTTACGGGCAAATTTAAAAAACGGTTAACGGTCATCGGCAGCATGGCTTCTACATGCAACCGCTGCGGGACATAGCCTAAGCGTAAATTTGGGTGGCGCACTACTTGCCCCGCAGAAATATCAATTGCGCCGATCAAGGCTTTTAAAAGCGATGTTTTACCTGAGCCGTTAGGCCCAACAATGGTCACAATTTCACCCGGCTCTATTGCTAAGGTGATGTTTGATATTACTTTTCTGCCCATGATATGAGCGCTTATATCTTTAGCGGCTATCAGCAAGTTAATCTCCCAGCTATAACTCTCTACCTATTTTTAGGAGGCGGCTCATAAAACACAACATGAGCCCACTCGAACTATTGATATGATACAACATATCATTTAGCATGCACAACCTATCACTTGAGCAAAATCCACCGCACACCAAAAGGACAAACCATGCTGTTAAAGAAACTGATTTTATCGACCATTGGATTCACAATAGGGACAGTCACAATAGCCGCAACACCCAACGTAGTGACCGATATCGCGCCTGTTCACTCTTTGGTTACACAAGTTATGGAGGGTGTTGCCAAGCCGGCTTTACTGGTAAAACCAGAATTCACCCCGCATGAATACACAATGCGGCCTTCGGAGGCTCGCGCGTTATCAAAAGCTGACGCGGTTTTTTGGGTGGGCGAAGATTTAACGCCTTGGTTAGAAAAATCACTTGATACCTTAGCCACCTCCTCTGTTAAAGTTTCATTGCTAGAGGTTGAAGGCACAACGTTGCACGCGTTTCGGGAAGGCGCAACGTTTGAAGCGCACGCTCATGATGACCATGAAGAACACGAGCATGAAGAGCATGAAGAGCATCACGATGATGAGCCTGAGCACCATGAAGATCACGACCATGAACACATTGAACATGAAGAGCATGAGCATCACGACGAAGATGAAGAGCACCATGATGACCACAAAGAACACCATCATGAAGGCAGCGACCCACACGCTTGGTTAGACCCAGCAAACGCCCAAGTTTGGGTAAGAGAAATTGCCTTAACCTTAGCGACTATAGACCCAGCAAATGCCAGTACCTACCAAGCTAACGCAGACAAAACGGTCGTAAACCTACAAAACTTAATAACCCGAAACGAGGCTATCGTGGATGAATCCGAATTAAGCAATTTCATTGTTTTCCACGATGCGTACCAATACTTTGAGAAACGCTTTGGTATCAGCGCCGCCGGAGCAATTTCTATATCAGATGCATCTGACCCAAGCCCTGCAAGGGTTTCTGAAATTAGAGATACTGTGGCTAAGCTTGGCGTCACCTGTATTTTTACCGAGCCACAATTTAATGCCAACTTAGTTAAATCGGTATTTAAGGGAACAGACGTAGTGACTATTGGTGTCATGGACCCTCTTGGCGCACACCTAAAACCCGGCAAACACCAGTACGCCGAGCTGATTAATAACTTAATGACCAGCCTCCAACAATGTAAGCCTTAAGCAAACACCATACTGCTCACTAGGGTCTATCTACTATGATAGACCCAGCGCAACCAAACAGACGAAACCGTTCGGAACATACTTTATGAAACCTAAACTACTGGCACTTACATTTGTTGCTGCAATGCTAATATTGATAATTGCCTTAGGGTGGTTTTGGTCAGACACCATTTTACTGATCACCGATTTACAAACGAAATTTCATAAACTTTTATCGAAGCACATAGGTCAGTTTAACGAGCACCCCATTACAAACGGCATTATATTAATAGGCATCTCGTTACTTTATGGTGTATTCCACGCGGCAGGCCCCGGTCACGGCAAAGCCGTACTAGTGACCTACTTATCTACCCAAAAAGAAACATTGAAACAGGGCGTTTTAATTTCATTCTCAGCCGCTATTTTTCAAGCCGCTGTTGCCATTGCAATAGTGACGGTAATTTCTGTATTACTAGATAAAACCTTTAGCCAGGCCAACCTAGTCAGCATGCGTACGGAACAAAGCAGTTATGTTTTGGTCATGTTATTTGGATTCTATTTTGCCATTCACTCTTTGCTAAAACTAAGAGGGCAGCTTTCTTCTAACAAGCAGGTAAGTAGCCACACTCCCACCGAGAGCAGCAGCCACAACCACCAGCATGAGTACTACCAAAGCGACCAGTGCTGCAACCATACTTACGTTCCGCAAAATAAAATTTCAACATGGCAAACCCTAGGCATTATTGCTTCTATGGGCGCTAGACCTTGCACGGGCGCGGTGATGGTTTTAATTTATGCAAAAATTATTGGTATCTATTGGGTTGGTATTGCTGCGACATTGTTGATGGGGCTTGGCACTGGGTTAACCGTAGCCATACTGGGTTTTTTAACCATTTACTTCCGAGATAGAATAAGCTCGCTTGTGTCCAATAATGAAGGTAGCCATCATTCTCCATTAGCGTCCATTGTTCTTTCTACTTTGGGTGGAACCGTGCTGATATTTTTAGGCTGGAGCCTACTGCAAGCCTCCATGCTGCCGGCTACCCAGCACCCATTGTTCTAACCTATACTTAGCTAATGGCAGAAAACTAAACGGTTATGAAAAGCGAATGAAAAAACTACTTACCCTAGGCGTAATACTGCTCACCTTTGGCCAGCCCTTACATGCACACCCGCATTCTTGGTTACAATTAACAACCGACTTTGTGATTGATAGCAACGGAGACATCAACCAGCTTAAGCAACGCTGGATATTTGACCCGTACTACTCAACACTCACCATTGATGATTTAAAAAAGACACATGGCAACTTAGACATTGGACTAGCCATACATGCAGACGGCATCATCAACAATTTAGAATCATTCAATTATTATTCTCACCTAAGCATCAATGATAAAAACATACCCATAAACCGCCCAAGTAAATACCATTTATCTTCAGCCAGTATTGAGCAGGAGGCATTATTGATATTAGAAATGCACTTCGATCTGCCTAAAACAGCGATGCAATCAGCCGAGATAAAATGGCAAGTGTATGATCCAACCTATTACGTATCTATGCGCCACGACTCCGCCAAACAAGTTCGCCTATACAATGAAAGCCCGCTTGAATGTGAGCCAGAAATAATAGAAGCCGAACCCGATGAACAATTACGGATATACGCAGAATCTTTAGACAAAACACAAACTGAAACCACGGGGTTGGGAAAGCTATTTGCACAGACAATTGCTGTGAGGTGCTTTTAAATAAGGTGATAAGTGTTAGTAACTTACAGTATGCGATTTCGCCCTGCGACTTTAGCCTTATAAAGATTTTTATCTGCCTCGTCTAATAGTTTTTCCGCTCTATTTTGTGCAACATCACCTGTTTTTAAAGTTGATATTCCAATACTGACACCTAAGTATTCATTATTGTTGACTTGAATTTCATTTGTCTGCTTGAGGATTCGTTGAGCCCATATTAAAGCCGAGTCGTAATCAGCATCCGGCAATGCGGCCACAAACTCTTCACCCCCAAATCTAGCAATAATGTCTGACTCTCTTGAGTTTCCGGATAAAACCTTTGAAAATGATGTTAACATTCCATCGCCAAATACATGCCCAAAACGATCATTAATAGTTTTAAAGTTATCTAAATCCATAATGACAATAGACAATGTTCGATCGTGACGATTTTGATGTTCAATTAACGTCTCTAGTCGTTCAAAAAAATATCCACGATTATAAAGATTAGTCAAACTATCCCTAGTCGATAGCGCATAGTTCTTTTGAATTTCATCCGACAGAATCAATGACATTAACGAGCCGGTCATTAGTATGGTATTGAAACAAAGAATGATCATGATAACGATCAAATAGAGTAGAGGGTCTACAACGACATAAGCCAGCGTTAGCGTAAGTAAACCTGCGAAGAAATGTATTATCAATGATAACTTTAAAATTTTCTCACCAAATAAAACATTCGATTTATCAATGACGACGAAGCGGTACCCCCATAGCACCACCCCCATAACCATTAATAGAGTACTGGTTCTAGAAACAACAGAATTGCTAGGACCGATGTCGATAGCATGAGAGGCAATCTCTAAGGCAATATACATCGATACGAAAGTCGACATTATTACCCAGGTGCGTCTATTCCCTGATTGCCCTTGTCGGCTTATTAGCCCCGCCAGTAGAATAAAGTAAGCGACAATAACGAGAACGTTGCCAACAACATTACCAATTACAGGGTTGACGATGGGTAAGAGAGCACCAGCAATATAACTGCTAGAGATCACAACGAAGTAAAAAATAAAGTATTTAATGCCAAATAAATTACTGGTGTCGACTTGCCTAGCCAGATAGGTAAAGAAACTAGCTGCGGAAACATTCAGCAAAAAAACGGTTCCTACAAATGCCAAGAGAAATAGCTGCTCACTCAAAAGTTATGCTCCAGTAGCAATAATACAGTGATCTGATTTATACAATTCATAAACTATAGACTAGGTTTCGCCGTTCCCCCAAAAATGCCCTTCATGCCTATACAGCCATCGTTTCAACTGAGAGGTTAAAACGCAGCTAAGCTTAGCGGGTGTGGCTTATAGTAACCTACCAGTAATCTACCCGGCTACATAGGACTAGTTAGGATTCAGCCGCCGCTTTGTTGGTATTTATTGCTCACATTACAATAATCAGACGACTTTTGTCGGTAGCGTTGGCTAGTGATGCGCTAATTTTAGCCCTACGATACCTGCACAAATTAATGTTAGGCTAACTAACTTAAGCGCATCAATAGACTCTTCGAACAAAATAATTCCTAGAATCGCTGTTCCCACCGCCCCAATACCGACCCAAATGGCGTAGGCTGTACCAACAGGCAGCGTTTTTAGCGCAAACCCTAGCAAAAGGAAGCTTAAAACTAACGAGCATAAAGTACCAATGGTGGGCCATAACCTTGTAAAGCCATCGGTGTACTTTAACCCCACGGCCCAGCTGATCTCTAACAGGCCAGCGATAAATAAAATTAACCAGTTCATAAAATCCTCTCAATTAATTTTGGGGTCGTCCCCTAATGAACCTGAGAGGTGAGGTCGTCCTCACGTCACTTGCTACTTCCTATAACGCATTAAGAATAGAGTACTAAACAGTGCCTTTTATTCTTGCCATTGCAATCACATCACAGTAGCGACCATTTCTAAAGGCATACTGCTTATGAACGCCTTCCTTTTCAAAGCCAAGCTTTTCGTATAGCTTAATAGCCGCTTTATTATCATCAAACACAGTGAGTTCAAGCCTAAGTAAGGCCATCCAGTTATCAGCTATATCGATTACTTTTGACATTAACGCTGTGCCAATGCCCTTGTTCGCATAGTCATCGTGCACAGAAATTCCCAAGCTGCCAACGTGCTTCCGCCTTACATTTTGCTCTAACATTAACCCTGTAATCGCGACTACTTTACCGTTTACTTCTGCAACAAATAGATGCCTGAACGGCGACTGGTTCGTCAATTTTTGCTTCCATAGCTCTTCAGAAGGCAAAGGCAACTGTAAAGTGCCTGAATAGGCATTTGCCATAGAATGAATTTCTTGAACGTCTATTTAATCTCGTATTTCTGCTTTTCTAATTTTCAAATCCATTTAGATATCTCTGTCATTGTAACTGGAAAATGTTGCGCATCCTTAATCTAGAGTTAATAAATTAATACAACTCTTTAAATTTTTAAATTGAGAAAAACTTATACCAAAAAAATACACTATCAAACACTCAATGCTGAGTAAAACTTTAATCGGGAAGGCAATTAAATTAACTAGGGGTATTAAAAAAAAGGCCAACTACTCATGGCGCGGTACCTATTCGCTTGCTGTTTTTGTTTAGGATAAGCAGACTACAGACTCCTTGCCCGAGCAGCCGAAGGAAAAATTAATCTCACCGGACCTCAGCTTTAGTGAGGTTACAATGGAGATATCCAGAGAAGCACCCGAAATGCGTAGCGCCTTACTTATTATTGATATGCAAAACGCTTTTATCGATGAATACAGCAACCAAAAGGTGGTAGAAGATACATGCGAAGTGATTAATTATTGCAGCCAATTAATGCGAGATGCAGATAAGCCTGTCATTCATATTCGCGATACTAGCGAAGCTGGTGAACTCAGTAAAAAAGACTTAGCTATCGTAGAGTCGATTTCGGTTAAATCGAGTGACTTACACTTAGAAAAACACTATTCGAATGCATTTTTTAAAACTGAACTTTCAGAAATGCTCAAACAACTAGATGTTACCTTTGTCATTCTGTGTGGCCAAGCTGCTGAGCAGTGCGTAGTTTTTACCTACAATGGGGCAAATGAGGCTGGGTTTCAAGCCACCGTCTCGCAAGAAGGCGTCATTAGCCCTAAACCGGGTCGAGCAAAGATGCTCATGGAAGATCGCAATGTCATTTCTCATGCCGCCATACGAGCGTTAATCTGTAGGCCAGATTAGCACCTAAGACATGCGAGAAATCGGAAAAACTGTGTAAGGCTAAGAATCTACAATGATGACTTACTAACGGAGGAGATCCACATTCTAGGCTTCGACAAAAGCAATGGACTTAAAATTGTCAGCTTACTAGATCCATTATGTTCGGTAACGTACGGTTACCTAATTAAAGTGCGTCTATTATGTTGTTAGTTTCAATTCACAATGATGTGAAAAGCCACAACCAATGGAGCATAGTATGAAAACTCAAACAGCACCTACTCAAAAACCAAACGAAGCTACTCGCCTGCGTAATAGCGCCATCGACGCACAAGCAAAGTGGGGTAAAATCACTAAAGAAGAATTCACTGAATTGGATGGATCCAGCAGTAAGTTAACAAAGTTAGTAGAAAGTCGCTACGACCTAAAGCACGAGGACGCAAAGAAGCAAGTTCAGCAATTTATTGATGTCCACTAGTGCGTTAAAGTGGTTGTTCAATCTTAAAACGTTGAGCGCACTTAATTAGGTTAGCAATATTTAATCTAGCCTGCAGTTAACATTTTGAACAGGTAATCAAATAGCATCACACTAATAATCATGCGTTTTTGAATGCTGTTCAAGATAGGTTCAGGGAATAAGCTGTGTGGTTATCACCGAAACAGGATGTTTTGGTGCGCACTGTCTTCACTAGCCTATAACGATGTAGATCCTTAACTAAAAGTTTTAACGGCCTTTTAAAATTTATTTATCGATTTCATTGAATAATAGCCACCCTTAATAGCTATCAAATGCCCATCATAAAGCGTACAGTAACTATTAGCTGAGCAATTAATAGTCCACTGAAGGAACCCTCACTCTAACGGAGTTTGCAATGAATATTGAAACACCGACTACGTTGCAGTATCCACTCAGGAATGAACTGTTAGCCCAGCTCACTCCGTCAGAATTTGCTAGAATTGCGCCGCATTTAAAAATGACACTTATCAGTGATTCAACCGATTTAAATTTGCATACAACTACGCCCAAATTTGCCATATTTCCTTTGGATGCCGTTATTTCACTCTTTAACGCCGATCAATATGGCAATTCAAATCAGGTTACCATGATTGGGCATGAAGGCATGCTGGGTACCTCCTTAATTACCAATAGCATGGAGCCATTTTCTGCAAAAGTTCAGGCCGCAGGTATCGCAGTTCGAATAGAACAAAAGCACCTTTTAAACGAACTCGAATTTAACAGCTCACTTTTTCCAATCATTATTGGGTATTTGCAATCTCTCATTTCACAAATTGGACAGACCCTAATTTGCCAACGATTACATTCTATAGAGCAACAATTTGGCCGATGGCTTTTACTCGCATTAGATCAATACCCCAATAACCAAATTGATATGACTCAAGAAAGTTTAGGCTTATGTTTAGGTGTTCGGCGTGAAAGCATCACAGAAGCCGCTGGAAAGTTGCAAAGGCTCGGTATAATTCAATATAAGCGAGGCCATATTCAAGTTATTAATCGAGCTAAACTTGAAATGTTGAGTTGTGATTGCTATTCCAAACCGCACAGCACAATTCTCAAGCCAGTACAAACCGCCCCTTCTCATGCTTCGCCCTGTTCTTTCATTCACTGATGTGACTTACTTGGACTGACCGTTAAAAAAATAACATACAGCTTTAATTTAAAAACGACGAAATATATAGTTCGATAACTCGTTCGCTTAAGGTACGGGGATATGTGCGATGACTAACAACGAAGAACCTCCACCCTCGAAATTTAGTAATGGCCATAAGCCGGAAACCGATGTTGATCGAGTACTTTTTAAAAGCGTCGGTCGCCTTAAATTGTTGCTTCCGAATATTACACCACGATCGTTGCTCATATTTATTGCGCTGAGTTTAGTCCTACTTACCATTTGGACATCTCTATATACCGTCCCCAGTGATTCCGTTGCCGTCGTGCAACGCTTTGGCAAATACGTTCATGATGTACCACCCGGTTTGCACTGGAAATTCCCTTGGCGTATCGACTCAGCAACCATTGTACCCGTCAAGCGCCAGCTCAAGCAGGAATTTGGGTTTTCTACACCCGGCGCAACCGATCCCTACCAAACACCTAGACTTGTTAATTTGCACTTAATATTGACCCTAGGGGGATGCGGACGTTTTCTTGGACTGATTTTCTAAGTTAAACCTAAGCTTTCACGATACTCGATGGGACTGAGATAGCCAAGGGACAACGTAAAGATTGCTTAGGTAATCTTGTCAATTTCATGATCACATCGATCGAAAATGAAAACTACAGACTGTATTACAACTGAAAATTCGCTATTTAAGTACAACGCTGTTTTACCTGACAATATAAAATGCTTACGAGAACATATTTTTGATTTGGTCGTCGAAAAAGTCATTAAAAATGAAAATGTTCAGTTATTAGAGTTCAAAGGCCAAAAATTTTTGTCTGAACTATTTGAAGTGTTAATTACGGACCCACTTAGATTCCTTTCTGCTCCAACCTTGGCTAGATACCACAAAGCAAGCAATAGCACTGAGCAGGCTAGAGTTATCTGTGATTATGTTTCAGGCATGACTGACGACTACGCTACCAGGCTTTATGAAAAATTGTTCAGCCCTAGAAAAGGTTCCATTTTCGATAGACTATGAGAGTTCGGATAGTCCAGCTTCAATGCCTAAAACACAAAAACCCGCCATATAGCGGGTTCTTGAAATCTTTTTCAATCTAAAAACTACTGTGATCACACCATTATAACCGGACAAACTATGCTTCCGTGTTTACCATACTTTGTCCAAACTGGACAAACTATGGTTCTGTGACCATTAGCGGGTTTCAGAGAGTCTGTAAATGGTGGGCCTTCGCGGACTTGAACCGCGGACCTGACGATTATGAGTCGTATGCTCTAACCAACTGAGCTAAAGGCCCTTACAGTGGCTGGCATTATACCGTGGTACTTTGACAAGTCTAGCCACCTTATTGATTTATATGAACTTTTTCGCTTTGGCCGATTAAAAATTAGTCGTTATTCCTTTAATTTTTGCTATTTCGGCAGTTTTTTAGCGTTTTGTAGCCACCATTGTTATGAGTGGCTAAACCAATGTAGTCACTTTTAGTTTTGACGTTAAATCGCCCTACCATTCAAATATTCGTATTTTTGACACTTTTGAGCGTCAAAATCTAATTTTAACACTGTTCACGTCACAAAAATTGTGTGACGAGCCTCTTTCTTTAGTGACTTTTCAAAAATAACGATACCCTGATCACATATTGATCATTTTGAGTATCTGGTATGAGTAAAGTCATCTTTTCAATTTTTATGTCGGTTATGTTCAGCGCTTTGGCTCATGCGCAAACTTACCGTGTTGTGGGTCAAGCCAGTACTTTTGATATCAGTTATTCAAGCGATTATTCTCAATCTCAAATAGATGTAATGAATGAAGCGGCCGCTTATTGGGCAGAACAAGTGCACAGTGATGTTCCTATTCAGGTAACGGTTGGCATCGTTCAACGTTACTATTGTTCTTTTGCTGATAATGCCTTTGTTCTTACCACAGAGCCGAGCTCGGCGGTCAACTTCGTTAACGCCCCTCAGGCGGATGTTAGCTACCCTATAGCTCTAGCCAATGCTTATGCTGGCTTTGATTTGTTACCTAACCAGCCCGATATCGAGATTCGATACAACAGCCGTAATGTGCGAGGAATTGGCCGTTGTCGCGATTTTTACCTTAACAAAGACGCTAACTTTGAGCAGTTCGGCCAACTGTCACTCTATTGGGAAACAATACAGGAAATCGCGCACGGTTTAGGCTTGTTTCCATTGACCGATTTTAAAACGGGTGCGCGGGCCAACAATAAGCCCGACATTTACACCTCTTTTGTTCGATCGGTAAAGCACGGAAAAATGGCACACGAGTTAAGCGCTGCTGAACTATACGATGCCGCTACTTCTTCGCGTAGTATTACATTTAACGGGGCTAATGCTGTGGCGTATGCTCTAGAAAACTTCGGCGCAGGTATCATAGAAAACGGTGTCTCTCTTTATTCAACGCCTTATTATAATCGAGGTACCGTTGCGGCGCATTTCAGCAGCGAAGTAGATAGTCAAACGGCATTGAGCCTTCCATATCTAAGCGGCTATTTGCCAGATGGCGGCATTGCACTTGCGATGTTAAAAGATATTGGTTGGACTGTTGGATCAAACCAAGCACCAGAAATTTTAAATCAACAATCCATAAGCTTTGCCGAAGATACCGCCTACACCATGACGTTATCCGATTTAGTAGTTAGCGACGAACAACCAGAAACCTTATCGCTCGAAGTAGAGTCAGGCAGCAACTACCAAGTTTCTGGGCAGACAATTACGCCCAATTCAAATTTTGCGGGTAATTTAAGCATCAATGTCCGCGTTAATGATGGAGAGTTAAAGAGCGAATGGTTTGCCGTTACGGCCACTGTATTAAACGTAAACGATGCGCCTGTTATCACGGGGCAATCAGCCGTTAGCACCATTGAAGAGCAATCATTTACGCTGAGCATTGATATGCTTTCAATTACCGACGTAGATAATAGTGTTTTTACGCTAAGCGTTTTAAACGGAACCAACTACAGTGCTAATGGCAACACTATTACGCCCGCTGCAAATTTCAGTGGTACCTTAACAGTGCCGGTACAAGCCTTTGATGGAACTGATTTAAGCAACGTTTTCAATGTTACGGTCAATGTACAAGCCACAAACGATGCCCCTGTTATTGAATCGCAAAACACCTTGCAATGGTCGGAAGACAGTCAACCGGCAATTTCTACCAATTGGGTTAATTTTACCGATGTAGATTCAAGTCAATTCAGTTTACGTGTACTGCCTGGCAATCACTATGATGTAACGGCTAATACATTAAGCTTGGAAGAGAATTTTAGTGGTGAGCTAACCATAGGCGTACAAGTGTTTGATGGCCTAGACTACAGTGCGGTATTTTATGCAGCCGCCACGGTGTTGCCTGTCAATGATGCCCCCCAACTAGCCGCTATTACCCCTCAGCAGACTGTGGAAGATATCAGTTTTTTTATTACTGAAGCACTGCTAAACATTGTTGATCCAGACAGCGACGCTTTCTCTTTAACCATTGGTTTAGGCGAGCACTACCAAGTGGCTGGTCAAGAAGTGATTCCTAATGCCAACTGGTCAGGTGAGTTATCCATACCTGTTACCGTGAGTGATGGTGAATTGAGCAGCCAAACTCAAATACTCCATTTAAGCGTAGTGGCCGTAAACGATTTACCTGAGCTCACCACCAGCGAATTAAACCAAGCCGCTATTTATCGCGATCATACTCAACAATTATCAGCGACCGATGTAGACAGTAGCAACTTAACTTTTAGTTTAGATAACCCTCCTGCTTGGGTGAATGTTACACCAGAAGGGTTGTTAAGCGTTTACGCCGATGCCCAGGCTGTGGGTGAGTGGCCAATTACCATTAAAGTATCAGATGGACAAAGCACAATCAGTGAGCAACGAACCTTACACATTATCAACGATCCTACCGCTACCGATTTAACGGTTGAAGCGATGGTCGAGCGCACTATTTGGGGATTAAATGCTTGGGTACCTGTTGAAATAATCGTCCAAAACAAAGGCCCTATGAGCGAAGTAAGTGCTCCCTTAGTGATCAGCTTTGATGGCGAGTGGCAAAGCCAAGATCCTCGATGTACGGTTATCGATAACCAATGTAACTTAACGGTTACCGATGCCAGCCGAATTAAATTATTGATTAAACAAACTACGGCGGCCAGCTTGAACTTTCACGCTAGCTGGAAGCACAGTGGCTTCGAAATTAATGCTGATAACAACCAAGCAACGATAGCGATCACCTTTACTGATGCCCCGATCACGTCGCCACAATTTACAGTACCTAGTTTTGGGCAAGGTACTGTCAGAGCTATCGCACTTGCGAATATACAAGGCGGACGTTGGCCAGAAGTGATGTTTGCAAACGGTCCAACCGAGGCGAGCACAGCGTATCGTTTTGAAAAATCATTGTTCCGCCCTGTTCTGCATACACACTTAGCCGATGCTTCTAACAGCTATGCCATGGCAATTACCGATATCAACAACGACGGCCACAAAGACTGGGTATTGGCGAATGGCCAGGGTGAACCGAATACAGTTTACTTAAACCAAGGTGGTGGCCAGTTTGAATTACATGGCCTTTTAGGTAATAAAGATTCACGCGCGGTAACCTACGCCGACATGGATCGCGATGGCGACGTAGACCTATTGTTTGCCAATAACGAAGACAATAACACGTTGTACTTTAACGATGGCGCCGGCAACTTTACTTTAGCGGCAGAGTTCCCTGCTCGGCGCTCGCGTGGTGTGATCGTTTATGATTTTAATGGCGATGGAAAACTCGATATTTTGTTTGCAAATCGCGGTTATCGTAACCGTATATTCTTTAACCGCGGTCGTGGTGCTGTTTTCCTAGGTCGGTCATTTGAGCGCTCAACAGAATCGAATGACTTAGATTTCAATGAAGTAACGTTTGGCAACCCTGAAGATTTGACTAGCCATGTATCGCTCGCCGATTTAGACGGCGACGGCATCGCCAGTGATGTAGTTCTTGTAAATGAAGGCTCTGCCGAAAAGGGCGCTAATATCCAAATTCACGCGGTCAACGCCGATGAAACAACAGCGTTAAAACAAGAGCAACCCACCAGCCAAATCAACGACATGAGCATAGGTGATTACGATGGTGATGGCATTGATGAAATTGCGGTGTTGCATGCCGGCGGAGCACTGGAAGTGATGTCTAATCAGCTCAACACTGTTGAAGTGATGGATACTCAAGGAGCCGATTCTATTCTATTGGTCGATGTAGACGGCAGCGGAACCGCTGATGTTATCAGCGCGAACTCTCGCCAAGGTGATAGCCGTTTAGATTTTACCGGCGATGTTACAAACAGTGAAGACAGTGTAGCGAGTTCAACTACGAAACCATTACTCACTACCAACTCAACCATTCGACCGAGTTTAACTACCTCTAATAGCAAAGCAGGTGCATTCGGGGTTTATTGGTTGATGTTGGGCATTGTACTATTAGCCATAAGACGTACTCGCTAGTTATTGCCAGTGCGCCGATAACAGGTACAATCAGGGTAACTTCCTATTGAAAGGCCGTTATGCCAAAACCGTTACTGGTCGCTAAAAAAATACTGCAAGAATCCGCTCAAGCCGCTGATACACAAGAGCTGGTTCAACTTATTGTGAACCGTATTCGCTCCTCCTTAAATGTAGATGTGTGTAGCCTATATTTAGTGGACAGCAATGAGCACCTGACCCTTACAGCAACGGAAGGGCTGGCAGATGGCGCAGTAGGAAATATCAAGTTAGCCTTTGGTGAAGGGTTAGTCGGTACCATTGCACAACGCCAACATCTAATGAACCTGCCCTATGCAGAGCAACACCCGAAATATAAATATTTTCCAGTCTCCGGCGAAGAACACTATCAAGGCTATTTAGGCGTTCCGATGATTCACCTAGGGAATACCCTAGGTGTATTGGTGGTTCAGGTTAAAGAAACACGGCGTTTTAGTGATGAAGAAGAAGCCTTTTTAGTTACCATGGGAGCTCACCTGGTGTCGAGCTTATCTGGCAACTTACAGAAATTGCTTGATATTGAATCACTGAGTGACACCAGTAACATTCGTCGATTAAGGGGTATTAATGGTGCAGCTGGCGTTTGTATTGCCAAAGGCTGGGTAGTAAAAGATGAGCTGTCATTAGAAAGCATACCCGAAAGACCCGGTTCAGGTGTAGAGTTCGAGCGCACTCGCATTGCCGATGCCCTTCAATCCACACGAGAAGATTTAGACGGCGAAACGCTCAATAACCATGGTAGCGATACACTCAATGCGTTAATGGAAGTGTATCGTCTTTTATTAGTTAGCCCCGAGTTAAGCGATGGTATTGAAGAAGAGCTCTTAGCTGGTGTCAGCGCCAGTACGGCGTTAAAGCGATCAATGTTGAAGCAAATCGCTGTATTCGATGCCATGGAAGATCCTTATTTAAAAGCGCGTGCCGATGATTTACGCGTGCTGGCGATTCGAATATACCGCCAATTACAAAATCTAGAGCCCGAAATTATTGAAACCGATGAGCCGATCGTACTCATTGGTAAAAACATATCTGTAGAACACTTTGCCAAAGTAGATTCAAAATGGATCGCCGGTATTGCCAGTAGCCAAGGGTCTTCGCTTTCTCACACATCGGTATTGGCCAATGCATTAGGGATTCCTGCGGTTGTTGGGCTAGATGAACAAAACTTAGATGACTTACACGGCACCGACATTATTTTAGATGGTAACTTGGGGTTACTGATTGCCAACGCCCCAGAGCCTATTATTGAAGAATACGAGCGACTAATTAAATTAGAAGCCGCTCGCCAAGCCAATTTAGCGCATTTAAAAGAGTTACCGGCGGAATCGACCGATGGCAAAACCATTCGCTTGTTCTGTAACACCGGCTTGTTAGCCGATATATCTCCCGGGTTAGAGCGTGGCTCTGAAGGAATCGGGCTGTATCGCTCTGAAATCCCATTTATGGTGCACGACACCTTCCCGACCGAAGAAGAACAGGTGAAAATTTATCGCGGCGTGTTAAACGCCTATGCCCCTAAACCTGTCGTTATGAGAACTCTAGACATAGGTGGCGATAAAGCCTTGCCCTACTTCCCCATTCAAGAAGAAAATCCGTTTTTGGGGTGGCGCGGAATTCGCTTCGCTTTGGATTATCGAAATATTCAGCTCGATCAAATTCGCGCCATGTTGCTCGCGAATATCGGTTTAGATAATCTACAAATTATGGTGCCTATGCTGAGCAACGAAGAAGAGTTGCTCAGTGTTCACCGTTTGGTAGATGAGGCGATCAGTCAATTAAAAGAAGAGGGCCAACCCGTACACAAACCAGCCATTGGCATTATGGCCGAGGTACCGGCGGTTATTTGGATGCTGCCTAAATTACGCGACTACATAGATTTTGTCTCGATAGGCTCAAACGACTTAACGCAATATTTGCTCGCAGTAGACAGAAACAACAGCCGTGTGTCCCATTTATATAGCCACAATCACCCAGCCGTGATTGATGCTATTTTCCTTATTGCTAAAGAATGCAAGCGCCTTAATATCGATTTAAGTGTGTGCGGTGAAATGGCTTCTGATCCAAAAGCTGTTTTATTGTTAATGGGCATGGGCATACGAACTTTAAGTATGTCGGCGTTTAAATTACCCATCATTAAATGGCTCGTGCGCCATGCCGATACGCAAGAATGCCGTACCATTCTCGATCACGTAAGAGATTTATCAACAACCAAAGCCATTGAGGCTCACTTGCAAGCACACCTTGAAAAAATTGGTTATGCAAAAATGTTTGGGCGTCAGTAATGAAGCGATCACAAAGCCACGCCCTAAAGTACTTATTACTGTTTATCGGCTGCTTTGTTTTTGGGTCATTAGTAGCGAACCAACTAGTGACCTATTTAAACGTTTCGATACATGCCGATCGTCAATTTTTTTCACAAGAAATACAGCAAGCTCTCAAGGCCAATAACCCAGAAAATAGATCAATACAAAACGCCATTTACCAACAAAGAATCGCTTACCTAAAAAATCAAACTGAAGAACTAACGCAAAAAAAAGCCGCTGTAGAAGAATATTTAGTGCCTTTGCAAAAACAGGTCACAGATTACCGAATGGCTTTTTCCGAAAAAACCCAGCAGAGCTTTGATGAACGTTTAGACTTATATATTGAATTGGTCAAAAAACACAATCAGTTTGAGAACGCCAAGCGTAACGAACAATTCATACCGTTAATAGAAAGTGACAGCCTCTTTTCACTGCCGTCTATCCACAACGACCTAATCACCCAACAAGGCGGCGCTTTAGCGCAAGCCCATAACGAATTTATTACCGAACCACGCAACGCCAGTATTGCCGCCAACTACGAACCCAGCATGCGCAGTTTTTTTTCCCAACAAAAAATCAGCAATGTTAAATTAGAATGTCACACCTCGATTTGCGCCGTTCATCTTGGCCATCAATGGCAAGAACCCTACTACGATGGCATGGCTTACTTAAAAGACCAACTGCAATTACAGCCTTGGTTTAATTTAACGCCTTACCAAAGTAAACATGAATATCGTGGCAATGGCCGGCACATTGGCGTTTGGTATTTTAAGGTGGCGCAATGAAACGAACTTGGTCTATATTGCTGAGTGTGGCAATCATTGGATTTATTGCTGGCTTCTTAACGACCCTGGTTTTGCATCGCCAAGTTCGGCCTTCTATAGAATCAAACCAGCAAGCGCTTGAGATCGCTTTAGGTTCAGAATCGCCTTCGCCCGTATCTCAAGTTGAATTCGAACAAGTTCAAACCACGTTAAGCCAGAAAGAACAGGCCTACGCGAAAGCTAAAGAAGCCCACCGAATAACCGAAGGCCACGCAAGAGCTTTAGTCAGTGAAATGCAAGTGTATCGAAACAGCGAATCGGAGCTACTTCAATCTATTGAACAACAAAAAGAAGCTCTCACAGAAAAAATTAAATCGCTCGATTCTAAAATCACAGAAACCGTCGAACTAACGGCTCAACTTCCTAAAACCTACGACTACGAACGCATCAACGAATTAAATGCACTCTTAGCGTATCCACACCCATTAAACAGTAACTCTGTTTTAAACTCGGCGCTTACAGAGCAACCAGAAGTTGGGCTTGTTTTAGTAAACGCTCGCTTCGAGATCATGCTCCAAGCCGAACATTACCCCAATACAGACACCATTTACGATAGCCTAGAAAATTTGATGGCCGAGCTACCTGAATCCGCTCCGACGGTTACGATAGACAATGTTTTTTGCAGCGAAGTCAGTTGTGAGTTGCAGATTCAGGTTGGTAAACCTTCACCCTATTTCGACAGTTGGCGATGGCTGTTAGATCAGTTATCCACACAGCCAAGCATGGTAAATATTCAACACAGCTTCAGCACAGAGTTGGCTCAAGCTGTGTACGGGTTTGTCATTTTAGAAGTAGCAAATTAAAACCAAGCCAAATGAACGGCTTGCAAAACCAATAGTGCAAACAGACCGGCTAAAACATCGTCTATCATTATGCCAAAGCCACCATGAACACGTTTGTCTAACCAGCTTATCGGCCAAGGCTTTAAAATATCGAATAATCTAAACAATACAAAACCAGCGAGAATCCAAGCCCAATGAAAAGGCAACGCTGTCATTGCAATCCAAAAGCCGACAAATTCATCCCACACTATGCCGCCGTGGTCGTGCACGCCCATATCTTTAGAGGCTTGATCACATAAATAAACACCAAACACAAAGCTGACCACTAAAACTGCGATATAAGCCCACAAAGGCAGCTGCGCCAAGAGCAAGAAAAACGGGATGGCCGCTAAGGTACCAAAAGTGCCAGGAGCCTTTGGCGCCGCCCCACTGCCTAACCCAAAGGCTAAAAAATGCACCCAATGGTTATTCCAGCGGCGTTGAGATGGTTCGATCATAAGGTTACTCTCTAAAAGTGTTGAAAACTCTGCCAAGGCAGATCAATTAGTTGCTGGTTATCATACCACTTTACGCTTCCGCTTCCTGCTTGAACCGACCCAATTTTAGTAACGTTAACGTTCTCTGTATTGGCCAACGCCAAAATTTCACGTTGAACACTCGAGTCTGCGGTAAACAGCAGCTGGTAGTCGTCACCACCGGCTACGGCATGCCTAACACCTTCTTCTCCTAGCGCCCTTAATGGTTCATCTAATGGTAGCGCATTGAGATTTAACGCCAAATCAACCTGGCTTGCTTTCGCCAAGTGCTGCGCATCGCCAGCCAACCCATCAGAAATATCCATAGCACTGTGAACAATACCCACCAATTGCTCGGCGAATTTTAAGGGCGGTTGAGGCTGCCAATAAGCTTGTTGCCAAGCATTGGGCACTGTGTTTTCTTGACGTGACAGAACGGCAGGCAAGGCGGCCGCGGCTTGGCCCAACCAGCCGGTTACCCAAACATCATCCCCTACATTAGCGCCACTGCGAAGTAACGGATGTGCACAGGTTCCATGTACACTCAAGGTAATAGTCAGTTGCTCACCCTGTGTTGTATCACCACCGGCTAACATACACTGATTTTGAACGGATAATTGCTGCAATCGATTAGCGAAGGCGATAACCCAATCGTCATTAAAGCGCTTGGGTAAGGTAAGTGCCAACGTAAAAAAGGCGGGCTTAGCCCCCATTGCGGCTAGATCACTGATAGCGGGTAAAAAAGCGCGCTGTGCAACTTGCTCAGGGCTCGCGAACTCAGGAAAGTGCCGCCCAGCAACAGCGGTATCGGCCGAAACAACCAAAGGGGTGGTTCCCATCCACAATAAACAGTCATCACCAATGCCCACCGCCACATCATTATGCTGTTGCGGCCAGTTTGAAAAACATTGCTTTATTAAATCAAATTCATGCATGGTTGAATTGTGCGACAACGCCTGCCTATTTGAAAGCTCAAAAAAGTGATAAGCAAAAAAAAGCCCGCAAAATGCGGGCATATAAAGTAAAGGAATCGTTTACTTAAGCTTTAGGTCCTGCCTTAACAATGGCTTCGCTAACATCATACTTTTTAAAGTTCTCTTGGAACTCAGCCGCCAGCATTTTCGCTCGCTCGTTAAAAGCAGCCGCATCGGCCCAAGTGTTCTTTGGGTTTAGCAATTGAGTATCAACGCCATCTACACTTACAGGAACGTCTAAATTAAGTTCAGCAATGTGCTGAGTTTCTACGTTCTTTAAAGAGCCATTAGTGATGGCTGCAACAACCGCACGTGTTGTCGGAATATCGAAACGCTTACCGGTTCCGAACGGCCCGCCAGTCCAGCCGGTGTTCACCATGTAAACATCAACGTCCGTATTTTCAATGCGCTTGATCAATAGATCGGCATAAACTGATGCTGGGCGTGGAAAAAACGGTGCGCCAAAGCAAGTAGAAAAGGTTGATTTAATCCCCGTCCCCTGACCTACCTCAGTAGAGCCAACCAACGCTGTGTAACCACTTAAGAAGTAGTAAGCCGCCGCTTCTTTACTTAGCTTAGATACCGGTGGCAACACACCATTAAGATCGCACGTTAAAAACACAACCGCCGTAGGCTCGCCACCCATGTTGCTCAGTTCACGCTTTTCAATGTGCGAAAGTGGGTAAGCCACTCGACCATTTTGGCTAATGCTGGTGTCGGCGTAGTTTGGCTTGCGATTGTCATCCAACATCACGTTTTCTAAAACCGCCCCAAATTTAATCGCATCGTAAATCACTGGCTCGTTTTTACGCGTTAAATCAATGGTTTTTGCGTAGCAACCGCCTTCAATATTAAAAACTTGGCCAGGACCCCAACCGTGTTCGTCATCTCCAATCAAAAAGCGATTTGGGTCTGCACTTAACGTCGTTTTACCCGTGCCCGACAATCCAAAGAAAAGCGCCGTTTTACCGTCATCACCAACGTTGGCCGAACAATGCATTGGCAATACATCTTTATCAGTGAGTAAGAAGTTTTGTACCGCGAATAAAGACTTCTTCATTTCGCCTGCATAATAAAGCCCCGCCACCAGAACTTTACGTTGCTCAAAACTCACCACTACAGTTGATTCACTGTGTGTACCATCTACTTCAGGGTCACACACAAAACTCGGAACGTTAAGTACTTCCCAAGCCGGAGCATTGGTTTCATTCCATGTTTCAGGAACAATGAACATATTGCGTGCAAATACCTGATGCCAAGCTAGCTCAGTCGTTACTTTTAACGGCAACATGTGCTCTTTGGCAGAGCCTACTTCTAAATGCCCAACAAATTTTTCACGAGCATTAACATAGTTAGAGACTTTGCTCCAAAGCGCATCAAACTGCTCAACTGAAAAAGGTTGATTTACAGGGCCCCATTGCACCGTGTTTTCAGTTAAAGCATCTCTAACAATAAAACGGTCTTTGGGAGAGCGGCCCGTTCTTTCACCGGTTAGGGCAACAAATGCACCGTTGTCGGCAAAGCGTCCCTCTGCACGGCGAGCAGCATGCTCCAATAAATTTGGCGTGCTTATATCGACATGAGTGGGTTGAGCGGTGGCGTTCATGGATACTCTCCTTTAATAAATCTAAAAACGGTTTGCCATCGATGGCAAAAAAGTAAAATTGACAATCAAGATCATCAGTATAGGACAAGTGTAACGACAACCAAGGTGATGAGAACACCCCTACAATGTCAATTATTTACTGACAAAGGTTCGCGATATTTCGCTAACCTGAAACTAAGCAACAGCGGCCAAAAAGCGATGACCGCCAAACTTCTACACTATTGGCAAGAGATTGAGTCCACATACTACTTAAGCATGCGTTAACCATGTCTCTAATGCGGTTAAATACAACATACATTCCACCTATACCCCTTTAGATCTCGTCAAAGAAGCGATACTTGGCCAAATGTTCAGAAAACAAAAATGGTACAAACCCAACACGAGTGCCAAAAAATTACGGACAAATAGCAAGCAATCTAATGTTGTTATGTTACGAAGTTTTGTAAAAAAAATTGTATATTTGGTAATTTAAAAACATTTCAAAAAATTAAAAATTTTTTAATATTTTTAGCATTGATGTGGTGAATGTGGGGAGATTGGAAAGGGTTCAAAGCTACGGGCTGCGAGCTGCGGGTAAATTCAAGAACTAAACCATCGCGTCTTCGCTTTGCTTCGAACGCTCCTACTTTATAGATTGTTGGGAATGGGTAGCTTTGGTGGGTGGTTTTGCTGCAGTGGGCATCTGAGCCAGGGATGGCGAAGTTTAGCGGCGCAGGATACGCGAACAGCGACCCGCGAAAGCAAAGCCAGCCATCGAAGCGGACTGTGGCTCCCTGTTCGCGTCTTCGCTTTGCTTCGAACGCTCCTACTTTATAGATTGTTGGGAATGGGTAGCTTTGGTGGGTGGTTTTGCTGCAGTGGGCATCTGAGCCATGGATGGCGAAGTTTAGCGGCGCAGGATGCGCGAACAGCGACCCACGAAAGCAACGCCAGCCACTAAAGCCGGTTGTGGCACCCTATTCGCGTCTTCGCTTTGCTTCGAACGCTCCAACAAGGTGGAAATAGGTAGCTTTGGTGGGTAATAGGGTTGTACCGAAACTAAATAGGGCGTGATCCGTATTTGCTTTCGGGTTTTTTCGGAGGATCGGCTCTGAAACCGCGTTCAACTTCTGTTACTGCACCGCCTTTCGCTAAAAATGCTTCGACTTCGTTGGCCATCTGAGAGCGAACATCTTCTTGGCACTTAGGGGTACGAGCTAATTCTTCAGGGGTAATTGGGGTAACCGGTTTGGTCGCTGTCATATTTTTAGGCTCCTGAGCAAAAACGTAAAGTGTTAGATTTGACACTTTTAAAATTCGACCACTGAGTTATAGCCCAAATAGCCAGTTTTTCCAGTAAATTGCCAAAAAAGTTTTACACATCGTTACGAAAAGCACTAAGAATGAAACAAAGGCTTTAATTCACGAGCAAAGCGTCGACTGACCGAAAGCGGCTCTTCGACACCCTCGACTTGCAACCAATAGCCACCACTGGCGTCACGGCTTAGCCGTTGCACCCGGCTTTTTAACACCAAGGCATTGCGATGGATACGCACCAACTGCGTTGAAAAGCGCTCCTCTAGGGCTTTTAAGCTTTCATCGCACACGCGCTCACCTGAAACACAAAACAAAGACACATACTTTTGATCGGCTTTAAGGTAATACACCTCAGTCAGGGGAATTCGTTCCTTCTCACGGCCATTTTGAACAACGAGCGTCGGAATTTCAGATTGTGTAGCCAAGGCCGTCTTCTGCGCTCGATTAATAGTTTGGCATTGCCTTATCGCGGCAATAAATTCATCTTTTTGGACCGGTTTTAATAAATAAGCCTCCGCATTTACTTTGAACGCCTCTAATGCGTGCTCATCGTATGCGGTACAAAAAATAATTGCAGGCGGATCGGTCATCGTGCGGATAGTTCGAGCTACCTCCAAGCCACTTTGCCCTGGCATTCTAATATCCAACAACACGATATCGAACAGGGCAGCTTTTAGCTTTTCTAGCGCATCAAAGCCATTCGATGCAGTGGCCACAGCACTGACCGAGTCAATATCCTCTACGAAGCGTAACAAACGCTCCCTTGCTAGCGGCTCGTCATCTATGACCAAAATTTTCATTGCACCCTCTCATTTAACGCAGGGAACACCATCACCACCTGATATTGTTCATCGCTTGCTTCAATAGTCAGTTTAGATTCCTCACCGTATATTACCGAGAGTCTGTGACGAATATTGTCTAAAGCAACGCCCTGCCCTGCTTGATACACCGAGTTTTTCGCTACTGTGTTAGTCACGGATACCGTCAACAACTTTTCTGTCTGCGAAATTGCAATGGTAAGAGTACCTCCGCTTTCACTGGCCGCAATGCCATGCATAATGGCGTTTTCTACAATGGGCTGGATAGATAATACCGGTACTTGCCAAGGTTGAAGCTCGGCTGGTCGCTGCCACTGAATGGTCAGCCTTTCGCCCAAGCGCCATTGCTCAATATTAAGGTAGCCCTCTATCAATTCTATTTCTTGTTGAATGTCACACAAGCTTTCAACTTCTTTTAGATTAGCTCGAAACAAACTTGATAAATTAAGTACAGCCGACTCGGCCGCATCCGGTTTAGTCGCGATCAACTCTGCAATGGTATTTAAACTATTAAACAAAAAATGGGGCTTAATGCGTGACTGAAGTGCATTCAATCTCGAATTCAACTCTGCTTTATTTTGCACTATGAGGTGTTGTCTCAACTGAAAGTAGCGCAACACCATCGCGGTGATCATAGCAATGGCCATAATGTGCTGCGCCAGTTGCCAATAATCGAGACGAGACCAACCTCCTATTACTATTTGGCCAGCAAACAAAATACATGTACTGATGATGACCGACACTGAAAAAGCCGTGAACCAACCCGTCGCAACAGACACATTAGATAACCAAGGGCGAATTTTACACAACACAGAAGCACTGAGTAGCACCATCCACTGGATAATTAAACTGCGATAGCCCATTCGTGACCAATTAAAACCAGTGCTCAATAGCTCCCAGGTGAGCACGCCCAGCTCAGTGACTAATATTATGAGCAACAAACTCGTGGTTTGACATAAATCGGGTAATAAAAAATGCTTTTTTCTCATAAATGTCAGTATCTCAAACTTTCTACGAAAACATTAGCTGGATGTTGACTAATGTATAGTAGGTCACGCTTCAGTCCAAGAGTTTAGGCGACTCCAGTTTTTAACCCAATGACTCGAGGTAAAAAACAGTATTGCCGCATTTAGTGGTGACAGCGTGAATACTGCCTTTATAATGAAGGTTTTCACCCACCACTAGGACATATGTTATGACCGATACGAACTCTGCTTGGGGAGGCCGCTTTGCCGAAGCGACCGATGCTTTTGTAGCCGAATTTACAGCTTCAATAGGCTTTGACCAACGCTTATACCGACAGGATATCGCCGGGTCTATCGCACATGCCACTATGTTAAGTGAAGTTGGTGTACTCACTTCCGATGAAAAAGACCAAATTATCGATGGCTTGAATGCGGTAAAAGCCGATATTGAATCCGGAACATTAAAGTGGTCTGTCGCGCTTGAAGATATTCACATGAATATCGAAAAAGCGCTAACGGATAAAATAGGCACCGTCGGTAAAAAATTGCACACAGGTCGTAGCCGAAACGATCAAATTGCCACCGATATTCGATTGTACATTCGTGATGAGATAGATTTTTTAAGCCGTGAGCTCACTCGCCTACAGCAAGGATTAATCACCTTAGCAGCCGCAGAAGCCAACACTATTATGCCAGGCTTTACGCATTTACAGACCGCTCAGCCGGTTTCATTTGGGCACCATCTTTTAGCTTGGAATGAAATGTTGCAACGTGACTATGAGCGCCTGCAGGATTGTCGCAAGCGAGTGAATATTTCTCCATTAGGCGCTGCTGCATTGGCGGGTACGACTTACCCAATTAACAGAGAGCGTACAGCCGAATTGCTCGGTTTTGATCGAGCGAGCGAAAATTCTTTAGATTCAGTGTCTGACAGAGACTTTGGTATTGAGTTTACACACACTGGTGCATTGATCATGATGCACCTTTCTCGAATGTCCGAAGAGCTTGTACTTTGGGCATCAGCCCAATTTAATTTTATCGAATTACCCGATCGATTCTGCACGGGTTCTTCTATTATGCCCCAGAAGAAAAACCCTGATGTGCCAGAATTAGTTCGTGGCAAATCGGGCCGAGTTTTTGGCCACCTGATGAGCTTACTCACGCTCATGAAATCTCAACCTTTGGCTTATAACAAAGACAACCAAGAAGACAAAGAACCTCTATTCGACACCGTAGATACACTGGCAGGCAGCTTGCGCGCATTTGCCGATATGGTGCCGCACATTAAAGCTAAGCGTGAAGCCATGTATGAAGCGGCGGCTCGTGGATTTTCTACGGCAACCGATTTAGCCGATTATCTGGTGAAAAAAGGCTTACCGTTTCGTGATGCGCACGAAGTCGTCGGACAATCGGTTGCTTATGGCATCGAACAAGGCAAAGACCTCTCCGAAATGAGCTTGAAGGAATTACAAAATTTTTCAAACGATATCACAGAAGATGTCTTTCAAGTGCTTACACTAGAGGGTTCGGTGGCTGCTCGAGATCATTTAGGAGGAACGGCTCCAGAACAAGTTATACAGGCGGCTAAAAGAGCGGAAGAAAAAATAAAAGAACGCTCTTAACGCTTTTTATCAATTTAAAGGAATTTTTTTGATGTGGAATTACATTAAACTGCATTGGCAAGGAGACCGCACGCAGGGCTCCGCTTTTTGGGTAAATGTGGTGCTGTTGCTTGTGTTTGTAAAATTCAGCATTGCCATTTTATCGATTACAAACATCATTCAAGACCAAGTTGTCTCAACACGGCTTGGATTACTGATGATTACTTTGACGGTCGCTCTTGTTTTACCTTGGAGCTTCATTGGTTCATTCCGGTCTACATGGAAGCACATTCGCCTGTTTAGAGACCGTACTACGGGTGGCTGGTTGATGGTATTACTGGTTCTGACACTCTTATATTGTGCTCACCAAATAAAGGGGTACTGGCCAGGTTTGACCAACATGGTGCACATAGCGATGAAACAAGACACAGCGTCTTTTAGCTCGATAAGTGGTAACGAACGTCTGCTCGTCTCTGGCTATTTAACTTATGGCAGCAGCAGTACGATAATTGATCAGTTAAACAATAACGGATCGTTAAAAACAGTTGAGTTTAACCTTGAAGGCGGTCATTTGCACGAAGCTAGAAAGCTTTCTAGATATTTAGCCATCAACAAGTACAATACCCATATTGAGCAACGGTGTGCTGAAAATTGTTTAATTGCTTATTTAGGCGGCGAAAAACGCACGGCGTCTGAATCGGCAGACGTAAGCTTTCATCACTACCGAGGTTACGACAACGGGTATCGCTCCGATTGGACCATCACTCGGGAACAAAACGCAGATAGAGAATACTTTAAGCGCCGAGGCGTCTTAGAAAAAGCGACTTTCATCCTCTATTACAAGCAAACCGACGACAAAGCCCAGAGTTTTTCGATTCCAACCCTGAAGTCTTACAATATTGTAAACAGCTAACCGGCTAAAAATAAGCCATCCTCTGAATTGAGTGCATGGCTTAATGTAACACTCGCCATAGACATAAGCTCTTCGAGTGACTCTCCGTGATCAGGAAAGCTTACAATGCCAATAGCAATACTGGCATTAATGGTTTGGTCTTTTGCACGCAACGGTTGCTCGGAAAGAAACTTCATTTTATTCGCGAACTCCAATAGTATTTCTTCACTTTTCATCCGTTCAACAAAGAAAATAAACTGATCCGTCGCGCCTCTTACTAATAAATCATCAGGGCGCAACCGGTTTATTAGCCGTTTAGCCACTACCTTTATAATTTCTTCATCTGAGCCGTAACCTAAAAGATTCGCCAATTCGGATAAATTTGTTACCGACATCATTAAACAGTGAAAGTTTCCATGAGGACGCCAACGATTAAAATGACCGCTTAAACTTTGGCGGTTAGGCAAACCAGTAACTTCGTCATGATCAGACAAGTGTGCAACTAGGTCACGAACATCCCTCAGTTCATCTCGCTGGCGATTAACCTCCCCTTTAAGCTCTAAATTTTTATTGAGATGCACTAGGTTAGCGAATGCAATACTTACAACTGGCGCAATGTATTCCAATAGCGAAATGCTGCGAACATCAAATACCTGAGGCTTGTTTGATTGCAGAGACAATATACCAATTACTTTGCTTTCAAATTTTAATGGCACAAAGCAAACGGATTTAACCACCTCGCTGTTTTCAGTGACCAATATCTCATCACTAATAACAAAGTTATTGTCATACAGAACGCGTCCTTCATTCACGGCTCGAACCGACCATGAACGATTTTCAGTTAACGGTATTGAATCTGTTTCTACAAAAACGTTATTATCAATTAAGCATTTGAAATCTAGGCGCTCTTCGGTCACTTCTGCAATACCAACCACCGATACATCAATCCACCCTACCAGCTGGTCGCGCAGGCTTTGGCATAGCATTTTATAATCGAGAGAGGCATTCACGGACATGGCAATTCTGTTCACGGCTTGCAACATGGCGTTACTTTCGGCGAGAACAGAGTTATTGTGTTTTTCAATTGCTATTTGTTCTTTTAACGATTGCTGCTGTTCTTCTACCTGTAGCCTCGCCCATTGTTCGTTTATTTCACTTACACGTAATTGCTTGCTGAGCTCTTCAGCAAACTGATAATGCAAAGTAGCGTATTCATAACTTAAATGGCTGGCATAAAAACGTGCTAACAGCTGATGAATATTCAGGCGTAATATTTCTGGGATGTGTTCTAGTTCGAGCAAATAAGTTAACGCTTGAATCCCTTTTTTAGGGTAGTCCGAGCGCAGAAAATCTTGCCCAGCTTCATACTGAAGGTAAAAAAATCGCTCACCAAGCCCCTTACGCCACATTTGCTCGAGTTGCTTATAACCCACTTTGAAACGAGCAAATTTTGCCTCATACCGGGCTTGGTAATACGCCACCATGATCCTACATACCTGGTCATCAAACCCTGCTGCCAACTGTTCACACAGTTTTAACTGATCTTTAATGGTTTTTTTATCGCCACGGTAAAAGGCTAGTCGCAATACCTGCAATTGAAACTTTACTAATTGGATATCGGACAACTCTGATTGCTGAGGTAAGCCCATTAACTCTTGTTCGGCATCGGACCACTGACCTATATTCATCAGCGTTTCAGCCAGAGCTAAGTGAATATCATGATTGATGCCGCGCTGAGATTTGAGGTCATTTGATAGTGCTTTGCGATATTGCTCAAGCGCTAACGAATACTGCCCCATTTTTGAGTAACTACGCCCCAACCCAAAATAACACTGCGCGACATAATTGGATTCATTTAAGTCGCGAAAAAGTGTCAACGCTTTATAAAAATCTTCTAAAGACGGCTTACTTGTCTCGCGATCAATTGAAATAAGAGCGACGACCATATGCGAGAGCGCCAATGCCCCTACCCAGCCGTGTCGCTGCGCCCGTATCATTGCTTTTTCTGCGAAAAGCTGAGCCTTAGAAGGATCTACCGATACAAGATCCATTGCTTCAATCAATTCAACCCGTAACTTTTCTTGATTCATAAAAACCTTTGTTTTGGTTAACGATTGCGTTCAAGCCATGCCCAGACCTGATTCACTGGCATCGGTTTAGCATAGTAGAAACCTTGAATAATATCACAACCTAATCGCATTAATCGGACCAGTGTAACCTCATCTTCTACACCTTCTGCTACGGTTTTAAGCCCCAAGCTGTGCGCCATTTTAATGGTTGATGAGACAATCACTTCATCACTAGCATCACTCAATAAATCGGCTACAAAGCTACGGTCTATTTTCAGCGCGGATATTGGCAACTGTTTTAAGTACGACAATGACGAGTAGCCGGTTCCAAAATCATCAATTTCTACCTCTATATTCAACGACGCTAAACTATTAATGATTTCAATCGCTCGGCCTGGGTCGACTAACAAAGTAGACTCTGTAAGCTCCATGACTATACTGTGGCCATCGACATTGTATTCTTCAAGCAGCGCTTCAATGTACTGAGGGAAATTTTGATTGAGTAAGACTCGTGGAGAAATATTGACCGATACTTGTAGTTCAGGAACGAGCTCTCGCCAGTGATTGATATTTGAAAACGCATCGCGAATGACAAAATCGGTGATTTTTCGAATCCCTTCCCCCATTTCTGAGATGGGAATGAACTCAGCCGGTGATAAGTAACCAAACTCAGGGTGCTGCCAGCGAACTAGAGCTTCTAAACCACCTGTCTGCCCGGATTTAGTATCCATCAGCGGTTGGTAAACCACAGACAACTGGCCAGATTTTAAGGCTTCATCGAGTTCGGACAAAACGGCTATTTTATGAGGTGTGCTGGTGTCTAAGTCTGTATTGTATTGAGTGACAGGTTGACCCGTACTTTTAGAGGCATACATAGCAACATCGGCACATCTTAACAACTCGTGGCCATCTGCCCCGTGCTGTGGAAAAAAAGACACGCCAACACTGGCCTCAACCTGAAAAGTCAATTGGTCGATCACATAAGGCTGAGCCAAAGCTTCGTGTAACATCGTCGCCTTTTCTAACGCCCCACCTCTTGAGATATTCGGATAAAAAAGCGCAAACTCATCGCCACCTAAGCGAGAAAGGTAATAAGTTTCACCACGCAAACTTTGATCTATTCTTGGGCCAATTTCTCTCAATAATTTGTCGCCAAACTGATGCCCGAAACTATCATTAATTTCTTTAAAACGATTTAAATCAAATAACATCAGAGCTGATTGGGTTTGGCTGGGAAGGGAAGACATCATCCAAGCATGCAACTGGCTTCGATTACCCAGGCTGGTCAAGCTGTCTCGCATGGCTTGTCTTCGCAACACCTTGCGTTGTGACAGCCCTTGCAGCGCTAGGTGAATGGCGTTTTTCGAAAACTGTATCACCTCTTCATCGGGAAGGCTTTGACAAAATTTAAGCCTCAACACTAGAAAACCAGCGTGACTGCGACCTACGGGCCAATATAGCTGTTGGGTATTTTTTACAGCCATCAACTCATCGGTTCGTCGGCAATGGTCCAAATAAGAAATTTCCGTAGGCTCTGTCACCAGAATCGTTTCTTTATACCAATATTTATTTGGGATAAGTTGCTTTTTACATCGTAGCCAATCGCCAGAATCCCACAATAGCCATTCTAATTCAGACAATTCAAAAGCGCTTTGAAATGAATGTTGGCACCTGCTTAAAAATTCCGCTTCATCCGATACGTTATCCAATTCGCCTAATAGGGTCACTAGCTGAGTTAATTGATGCTTTTGCCGCGTAAGTAATCTATTTTGCTGTTCTTGGCGTTCTTTTGATTCACATTGGGTTATTTCACGTAAAACACGAACACCAAACAGTTTTATGACGTTAGAGATATACTCTTTATTCCCGATGGGCGTATCAGCACAAAGCACCAATGCTGCGCTAATTTGCTCATGTTCATCTTGAATGGGCAATACAGAAAAGTATCGATACCCGCCGTATAGCAGCTTTGTAAATTCATCTTTTGGATTGGTTGCAATATCCCAACGAGGTTTCGCATAGAGTTGTTCGTCTGTTTCACAAAAATGAAAATTTGGTTCTTTTACCGCCTGGCTTGCAATAAGCCATGTAGCCCACCACTTTGGCTTTGTTTTGGAGCATAAAATTACGCGATCCACATTTACAAGCTGACCGATACGTAACCCAAAATGATTTATAAATTCTTGCCCTGTTTGCAGGCTGATGTCGTGAGTAAAGTCTTCAAGCTGATCTAGCACATTAAAGGCTTGATCATTCTTATCGGCATTTTTTTCCCATATTTCAGAAAAAGATTGATAACGCCCTAGAACCTTTTGGTAGTAAACCTTTTCAGAAACGTGCCTAACATTGCCCTCTTGGTCTATAATTCGATAAGACAAACACACTTCTTTTCGGGTCGAACGCGCAAAGCTGTAGCCCGTTAGTACAGAACTACGATCATCGGGATGAATAAAATCAATGGCTTGTTGCTTTGCGTGTCGGCCAATAAATTGATTCACCGGAAAGCCAAACATTTCAGTGAGTGCTTCATTTGCAAACAAAAGGGTCCACTTTCCATCCAGCTCTGCGGCATGATAAATAATGGAAGGAATATTACTGATGGTGCGAATGCCCATTTGTTGATGAGGGTATCGACCCAGCACGCTTGCGCTAAATTCTAGAGAGGACTGTATTTCTTCAATTTCGGCTAGAGACAACTCACCGTACAGCTGTATTTGAGTAAACTCACCTACACTATAATCATGACAGGTGACGTTAGACAGCTGATCAGCGCTCGCTGACCGATAGGATATTTCTAAACGACCGGTCACAAAGCTCGTCGCAAACACCACGACCCCAACCAAAGCTGGGCGATCTTTTTGTAGCTTTTCGATATTGGCCTGAAACAGCGACTCCGCTAACCGACAGACCTCCGACCAGCCCAAGTCGGAAGCAAAGCTTTGAGGCAATAACTTTGTATTTGGCATTCGCTTCTATTCAAATTTTACATCTATTCAGTCTAGCGGTTTCGGGTAAAAATGCAGTACTAAAAAGCAAAAAAAACGCGGTATAACCGCGTTTTTAGGGGGTAATTCGGAGGACATGTCGACTAACTACCTGACAACCGAACACTATTTGATCAGAAGCTCTAGCGAATTCTGGCTTCCGTTTCACTATCGAAGAACACGGCTTTACCCATATTGAACAATATGTCCATCATTTCGCCCGGCTTACCTGCTTCGGCAGGGTGTACACGACATTCACATTCTTCGTCGTTAATTCGAGTTAAAACTAGGGTATCTGCGCCTGTTGGCTCAGTGACTTCAATTTTAATCGTCACGCGTGTAACGTTAGGATCTTCTTGAACATGCGGCATAACGTGAGTTAACTGCTCTGGCCGTAAACCTAATATAACTTGCTTACCCACATAGCTCGACAAATCGGCTTGAGATGCAGGTACAGGTAGGTAATAGTGAATCCCTTCTGACTCAACTTGGACCATCACATTAGAGTCACGCTCTACCACATCGCACTTCAAAAAGTTCATTGAAGGCGACCCCATAAACCCAGCAACAAAGATGTTTTCAGGTTCGTCATACACTTCTTGTGGTGAACCAAATTGTTGCAATACACCGCCTCTCATGACTGCAATTCGATCAGCCAAGGTCATCGCTTCAATCTGATCGTGTGTTACATAAACAATTGTGGTGCCTAATCGCTGATGCAGTTTTTTAATTTCAGTGCGCATTTCCACACGTAATTTTGCATCAAGATTTGATAAAGGTTCATCGAACAAAAACACCGACGGTTGGCGAGCTAACGAACGCCCCATAGCGACACGCTGACGTTGACCACCAGAAAGCTGCGAAGGCTTTCTATCCAACAAATCTTCTATTTGAAGTAATTTAGATACTTTATCTACAATTTCGGCAATTTCCGCTTTTGGCATTTTTCGTATTTCTAAACCAAAGGCAATGTTTTTACGAACGCTCATGTTTGGGTACAGTGCATAGCTTTGGAACACCATGGCAATGTCACGGTCTTTTGGTGCTGCGTGGGTCATATCGGTTGAACCCATTAGGATTTTACCCGACGTCACTTCTTCTAACCCAGCGATACAATTAAGTAGGGTTGATTTACCGCAACCAGAAGGTCCTACTAAAATTACAAACTCACCGTCATTAATTTCAAGGTCAATACCTTTTAAGATATGTGTTTGACCAAAGCTTTTTTGTACATTTTGAATTGATAAACCAGCCATTCTAGAACTCCTATTAACCTTTAACTGAACCGGCTGTTAGACCGCGAACAAAATATTTTCCAGCAACCACGTACACAAACACAGTCGGCAATGCCGCAATAATGGCGCCTGCCATATCTACGTTGTAGCGCTTTTCACCGGTAGTTGAGTTAACCATATTATTGAGACCGACCGTGACCGGTTGAGAATCTGGGTCAGAAAACACCACGCCAAATAGGAAATCATTCCAAATTTGGGTGAACTGCCATATCACACTCACGACGATGATCGGAGTTGATAACGGCAAGATGATTCGAGTGAAAATAAGCCAAAAACCTGCGCCATCTAACTTAGCCGCTTTGATGAGTTCTCCAGGTAAGCTGACGTAGTAATTTCTAAAAAACAGCGTGGTGAACGCAACTCCGTAGACTACGTGAGTAAATATCAAACCAACCAAGGTACCACTTAATCCTAATTTACCCAGAACAACAGAGTGCGGAAGTAGGATAGCTTGGAAAGGTAAAAAACAACCTGCAAGCAAGAAGGCGAAAAATAATTCGCTGCCTCTAAAGCGCCAAAAGCTCAATACATAACCATTCAATGCTCCCAACAGAGTTGAGATAAGCACAGAAGGAATAACCATTTGCAAGGAGTTAATAAAGTAAGGGCGCAACCCTTTGTCTTCTCGTGCACCAATCTGTACTTCGCTCCAGGCTTCTTTCCAAGCGTCAAAGGTAAATGACTTTGGCCATTCAATCAGTTGACCCACTCGAATTTCATCCATAGATCGGAAGGACGTTAAAACCATGAGCAACAAAGGTGCTAGATAATAAAGAGCCGCGATGACCAACACTGCATAAAGTAGTGCTTTATAGGTGATTTCTGAATAACGCTTATCGTTAGATTTAATCATTGTTCTTTACCCTCAATTCAGAATAGAGATAGGGGATTAAAATAGCCGTAACACCCATTAGCATTATGACGGCTGAAGCGGCACCGACGCCTAACTGCGCTCGCTGGAATGATATTTGATACATGAATATCGCTGGGACATCGGTTGATGTTCCTGGACCACCGCCGGTTAATGCCATGATTAAATCAAAACTCTTAATGGCAATATGTGCCAACATAATAAAGGCCGAAAAGAACACTGGGCGCATTGAAGGTATGATGATTCGAGTGTATACCGAGAACAGGTTAGCGCCATCTAGCTGAGCGGCTTTGATAATGGAGGTATCGATGCCTCTCAATCCGGCTAAAAATATAGCCATTACGAACCCACTCGACTGCCAAATGCCGGCAATTACAATGGTGTAAATAGCCATATCTGGATCGACGATCCAATCGAAAGTGAAATTCTCAAAGCCTAAGTCGCGCATGAATTTTTCAATGCCCACCGTCGGGTTCAATATCCACTTCCATACGGTACCCGTTACGATAAATGACAGCGCCATAGGGTAAAGGTAGATGGTTCTTAACGCTCCTTCTGCACGTATGTTTTGGTCCAGTAAAATGGCAAAGACCAACCCAATCACCATGCAGATTAAGATAAACAGAGTACCAAAGATGGCCAAGTTGGCTAACGACCCCATCCAGCGGTCATTTAAAAACAACTTAACGTATTGGTCGAAACCGACAAAGTCGTACTGAGGTAAAAATCGAGATTTAGTAAAGGACAAAATAGTCGTCCAAATAATAAACCCATATATAAACACGATCGTGATCGCTATTGTTGGCGACAACACTAACTTTGGAAGCCAGTAATCGATGCCTTTCTTTCTAGTTGATTCGGACATACATACTCCGCCCTTCAAAGGTTAATTTAATCATCTTTTCACATTACCGTTATTTCAGCTTTTTGGAAACAGGCCAAGCCATTGCTTTTTTACTGGCACACTGCTCCTGAGCCGTTTTCCAATAAACTGCTGATCTAGCATAGTTAATAAAGGGTGAATTATGGCAAGCTCAGCTCAAAAAATTCTCTGAGCTTGCCGAAGTTAGCGACGTTTGACGCTAACTATAGGGATTACAAGTTTGCGCGAATGGCACGAGATAGACGCTTAACCGCTTCATCAGAGCTCATATCTGAGTTGAAGAAGTCAGTGACTACGTCAGATATAGCGCCGCCAACTGCAGAGGTAGTAGACATACCATGTGCCATTGAAGGTACTAGGCCCTTGCCAGATTTAGCCGTAGATTTGAATGTGTCCATTGACGCAATCGCACACGCATCAAATGGTGACATATCTTGGTCTAAACGAACTGGAATTGAACCTTTGTTTAAGTTGAATGTTTCTTGGAACTTAGGAGAAACCACCAACTCAGCCATTTTCATTTGAGCTTTCTCATTGTCGGCGTTGTTTTGCTTAAACATCGCTAATGAGTCAATGTTAAAGGTAAAGGTGTTGTCTGTTCCTGGGAACGGCACACAGTAGTAATCTACGCCAGGTTGCTTGTTCGCAGCCGAGAATTCGCCTTTCGCCCAATCGCCCATGAACTGCATAGCTGCTTCGCCTTTAATAACCATAGACGTTGCAACGTTCCAATCTCGGCCTGGTGCACCTTTATCAATGTAGTTTTTAACTTTTTTGAATTCAGTGAAGGCGGTTTTCATTGTGTCGCTTTCTAGCGTTTTCATGTCGTGCTCAACGAAAGCCTTCGCGAAGAACTCAGCGCCACCTACAGACAATACAACACTTTCAAAGGTTGTAGCATCTTGCCAAGGCTGGCCACCGTGAGCAATTGGCGTAATGCCTTTTGCTTTCAAAGCTTCAGACACCTGCCACAACTCTTTCATGCTGGTAGGTACTTTCAAGCCGTTCTTATCAAATACTTCTTTGTTGGCCCACATCCAGTTTACACGGTGAACGTTTACAGGCGCGGCAACATAGTTACCTTCATGCTTCATTACATCTGAAACAACTGATGGTAATACATTGTCCCAGTTTTGCGCTTTCGCAACAGGCGTTAAATCTGCAAGGAAACCTAAATCACCCCACTCTTGAATTTCTAAGCCTTTAATTTGAGCTGACGCCGGAGCATTACCAGAAACCGCACGAGAACGAAGAACAGTCATGGCATTCTCACCACCACCACCAGCAACGGCGAAGTCTTTCCAGCTGTGGCCTGCGTCTTCAACCATACCTTTAAGTACAGCAATAGACTTAGCTTCACCACCAGATGTCCACCAGTGCATAACTTCTACTTCACCGGCGCTTGCTTGTGCGATCATTGATCCGCTTAATGCAACGGCTAAAAGTGTCTTTTTTAACATCGTCTTATCCTTTGTTTGTTTTTGTTTTAATCAGGCTATTCATCTGATTTCGCAACAGCAAGGCTTGAACAGAGGTGATCCGCCGATGACCCCTTTCGAGGTCTTTAAACTTGCTGTCTATGACAAGGATTAATTTAGTCTGATCGACAAAGGAAGTAACGTTCCGAAGAGCAACGTAACGTAACAGCTTTGTTACATTAATTGCGCAACTAGGAGGGCAATTTGCTCCAGGCCGTCTACGTCGGCCTGTTCAAAGTCATCAAGCTTCTCGCTATCGACATCGAGAACGGCTCGAACGGTTCCATCTTTTATAATCGGAACCACGACTTCTGAGCGCGACAAGCTGCTGCAGGCGATATGCCCAGGGAAAGCATCTACATCGGGAACCCATTGAGTTTGATGTGTTTGCCAAGCGGTACCACAAACCCCTCGACCAGGGGCGATTCGAGTACAGGCAATATCCCCTTGAAAAGGCCCTAGAACCAAACTATCGCCATCGACTAAATAAAAACCAACCCAAAAAAAACCAAAAGTTTGCCTTAGCGCGGCGCTGATATTGGCTAAATTAGCAACGGTATTCGATTCACTTTCGGTTAACGCTTTTAATTGAGGGATTAACTCAGCGTATTGCTGTGCTTTATTTAACCCTGCTTGGGTGGTGAGTTGTTCGGCCATTACTACTAATCTACCTTTAAAATGGGCTTTGAAAGTGCCAGTTGTTTATACAGTTTATTGGCTTGGTCAGGCATATTACGCTGTTCAAATAAATCGGCTAACAATACACCACACTGTAAATCTTGATGCGCCCAGCCTTTTTCTAACCAATTTTGGGCTTGCCCCCAAAGTTGCAACGCTAAATTAAGCTGCCCAGCTGTTCGACAGTAGAGCGCGCTTGGCTGAGCAGGTTCGTGCTGTTCAATCAAGTTTAGCTTTTTGGTGGGCTCAACAACGATGGTATGAACCACAGACAATAAAGTTTCACTCGTGCTTTGCTTCAGTGCCGATTGTAATTTCTTAAATGCTAGATCGTGCTCTTTAATGGAGACTAAGTAAGCAATTTCAACGGCAATAACCGATTCTAGCGCTTTGATCGCCTTAGGTATTTTCTTCAGTAACGAGCGGCCGTTTTCAGCATTGCCAAAATTACGCTTAAGTGCTGCTATCGCAGCTTTTGCTACCCATTCATTGCGCTCATCTGGATGTATGTTGGCCGCAACTTGAGCTTGATCAAGTAATTTTTCAACATGCCCTTGCTCATATAGAGCCTGCCAATAATGTTGACGAAGCCAAGGAACATGTTGCAACGCTTCGTGCTGTTGTACATGCTTCATAAACTGGACCGGTTCATTTAACAACCAAAGGCGTTGAGCCCCGATGGCATGAGCGAATGTTTTTAGCTCTGGATCATGAGCCAACAGTTCTGCTTGTCGTTCAAGCCAATCTCCTTGGTGCCAGCCGAGCGCTAGCGTCATAGCTCTTGGCAATCTATCGGAGCCGCCCGCGTCAGCGACACGTTGCAAAGATTGAATGGCTTTATCGTCTTGACCCGACAACCAAGCGTTAATGGCTTGAATGGTCTCTTTTTTTGCCGCCTTTTGGTTACGATGTTGACGGAATCTCTGCCACAGCCTTGTTGGCGCTACTCCTCGCCATATTTGAATAATGATTAGAATGGAGACAAAACTCAGTAAGATTAAGCCAACACCCGCCCAAAAAGTCGTCTCAACTAGCCAGCCATTCCAAGCAATCATCATGACGCCAGAATCGGCCAACATCATTTTTGCCAGCACTCCGCCAATCAATAAGATGGCAATAAACAAAATCGCCCAACCGAGTAGTCGAATCATGATTGAACCTCCTCGGAAGCGCTTTGTTCTGACTCATTTTGCTGCTGTATGTAATCGTTTAATTGGTTGACGCTGTTGCCAATATTGGGCCAGACAGGGTTTAACTTATAACTCTTCAACTGAGTCAGCTGGTCTAGATAGGCTGTAAAATCAAACTGGCTTTTCATTTGAGATAGTTGGCCAATAGATTGCTCAATTGCTGTTTCATACAACGCCTGATTTTGAGCTAAGAGTGCTAGCTGAGCTTGTGCTAATACCATAAGAGTATGTTGACGCCATAATTCAAAATCACTCTGTAAGGGCGGAGCTTGTACGATGTCATCCATACGAGTAACAACTACCACCTGCTTGATGCTTTGCCAGAACCCTTCTACTAAGTTCGCTTCTGGCTCTATGTTTTCAGTTAAAGCTGGTTTGGGTAACCAAGTAAGTTCGCGAACAGCATCGGCAATGGCGGCTAAATGAAAATAAGTTCCGTTGAGATCGATCGATTGAGCTTTACTTAAGGCGAGGATATCTTTTGCAATTTGTTCGCGCAGAGGTAACACCGCGGCGGCATCTAGAGTGGCCAAGATGTCATCGGCTGACTTTAGTAAACTGATTGAAACGGCAGCATTTTTATCTAAAAAAAGTCGTCTTTGCGCTAACCGAGTGAGCGTAAGCGCCTCTTCAAGTGGCCAACGGTTTTCAGTTTGATCCGCTTGGCGATTCATCCGCTGGGCAGACTGAACCACCAAAGCCTCAATTTTTGCAATTTCATTTGAAATGCCATCGGCATAAGACGCTCGACGATTGCTTACCTCGGTGATTTGCACCTGCGCTGCGGCTATTTGATCGGCCAGCAATCTATTTTGCGCGTTCAGCTCTTCTATTTGCGTTTGAGACTGCTGCCACACCCACCAACCGCCGAGCACACAAAGACCAAGTAATAAGATAACGAATACAATAACGGCCAGTAAGAATCGAGCTGTAGATTTCGTGCGTGGAGACTCATCGCCTTCATTTATTTGAGTAAGGTCATCTTGCCCAACGCTTGGCTCTTCTTTTACAACAGTATCGAGTTCAGCTTCTGCCTCAGAGGAACTCTGTGTTTGAGGCTCATCAATTGATTCATTATTGAGTTGGTTATCTTTATCAGTTTGATCCGTCATAACTCACCTTGTTGTTTGTGCAGCATTGCAGCTAAACCATTAACCGATGCATCGGCCGCCAGTGCAATGTTTGTTAATCCATTATCGTTACACCAGTGCAATAGCCGCTCAGAAGACACCCAAAATTGACCCGTCCAGGTGCGCCAGTATTGTAAATCATCATTCAGCATAGCCTCTCCTAATGCACTCGAACTGAGCCAAATCGCATCGGACTTTTGAGCGCTTGCTTTAATATCCTTTAATATTTGCTTATCTATACTACGAGAATAAACCTGTGTTTCTACGTATTTTTGCCCGGCGCTTCGGAAATACTCTTTAAAAGTATTTCGGCCACCCTCGCCTTTAACCACCAAAATAGAATCATGGGCTGACATTAAAGGCGCAGCAATTGCTATTACATCTTCTGCGGTATACCCAGATTCAGGATAGCGCACCGGTAATCCGAAGGCTTCCAAAACCTGCGCGGTACCTGGTCCGTTGCATAACCAATTTACCCCAGTTGGCGGCATAGGCCAATAGTGATCAAGCTGCTCAACTAAAACTTTGGCGGCTTCAGGGCTGACACATTCAACGACTTTAAACTGATCTATGTTCAGCCAAATTTGCTTCATTTCTTCGGTATGTGGCAACCGCTCTAACTTCCATGGGTTAAGCCAAACGATTGTATCTTCCCACTTTGGTAATGCTGCCTGCCAGCGTGCCCACTCTGACTTCGCTTTTGGTACAATCACTTGCACTGTTATTTGCCTAGTTCCGCTAGTATTTTATCCGCACCCTGTGCAAATAAATCTTGAGCAACGCCAACCCCCATTGATTCCGCCGCAGCCAAATCGTTCGATGCATCGCCGGTTAGCTCAACACTAGACTTTGCGACTAAGAGCGTCTTTCCATCTACCGTTCCGACGCGTCCTTGAAGGGAAAGTGAATGCTCACTCAATTCGGTGTAGCCAGCAATAGGAACATCACAACTACCATTTAAAGTCCGATTCATCGCGCGCTCACAAACCAAGCGCAGCTCGGTGGGTGCATGTATTAACGGCTTTAACAGTGCTTTTACGGCCTCATCCCCTTCTCGGGTTTCTATACCTACCGCGCCTTGCCCTACCGCTGGTAAAATGAACTCGCTATCAATACTGTGTGCAATTCGATCTTTTAAACCTAAACGCAACAATCCAGCCGACGCGAGGATAATTGCATCGTAATCGCCAGCGTCCAGCTTACCTAACCGCGTGCCTACATTACCGCGCAAAAAATTAATCGTTAAATCGGGACGTTTCGCAAGCAGTTGCGCCTGACGCCGCATGCTTGATGTACCAACAATGGCTCCTTGAGGTAAATCATCAATCGACTGATAAGTATTACTCACGAAAGCATCAAATGGGTTTTCTCTTTCACATATTGCCGCTAATTCAAAGCCCTCCGGCAATACCATGGGAACATCTTTCATTGAATGTACTGCGATGTCGGCTTTGTTGGCCAACATTGCGGCTTCGAGTTCTTTAACGAACAACCCTTTTCCACCTACTTTTGACAAAGTCACATCCAGACGTTGGTCACCAATGGTCGTCATCGGAACTAACTCTACTTGTAACTTTGGATGAAAGTGCGCCAATTGATCTTTAACAAATTCAGCTTGCCACAAGGCAAGTGGGCTGTTTCGAGTGGCGATCCGAAGGTGTTGCGTCATAAAAAGGCTCTCTAAGTAAATTCGCGATTCAATAGGCTCAATTGTACCACCTGACCGGCCAGAACCGAACCATGTTACACGCTCGTTACATAAGTAAGGAAACAACCACCTTATGATACAAAAGGTTACATAGTTTAGGGGTAGTATCGATACGAGCCGACTTACACAAATACAAAAATCTTTCGGCCAGGAGAGCATATGCGTCAAATTTTGGCAGTACCTCTACTCATTAGCCTTCTTTTCGCAAAATCCTTTGCTGGGCAAGTAGAAGTTTTACACTACTGGACTTCAGGCGGGGAAGCCGCTGCATTAGAAGTTTTAAAAGAGCAAATGGCAAAGAGTAGCCACCAATGGCTAGACTTTGAAGTCGCCGGAGGTGGCGGTGAAAATGCCAATCAACAATTGCAAGCTCGAGTCCTGAAGGGAGACCCTCCAACAGCGGCCTTAATTAAAGGGCTCGACATTCAACGTTGGGCTAGATTAGGCTTTTTAGCCAACTTAAATGATTTAGCCGACGAGCAAAATTGGGCCAATATTTTACCGACTGAAGTGGCCAACGTTATGAAACACAAAGGCAATTTCGTTGCGGTTCCGGTAAACGTACATCGAGTTAACTGGCTTTGGGCTAATTCACGCATACTTAACCAACTCAACATTACGCCACCCACAAATTGGCAAGAGTTTGATGCTGCGGCTCAAAAAATTGCCTCAGCAGGTTACCAAGTAATTGCATTGGGTGATCAAGACTGGCAACACGCTACGCTATTTGAAACATTAGCACTTTCCGTGGGTGGTCCTGAGTTTTATAGCGAAGTTTTTGCCGATCACACCTTTAATGCTAAAAACAGCAAAATACTGGCGCAGGTATTTGACCGCTATTACCAAGTTCTTCAATACGCAAACCTAAATGCTGTAACGGAGTGGACGGATGCTACTGAGAGTGTTATCTCCGGCGAAGCGGCGTTTCAGGTCATGGGTGATTGGGCAAAAGGTGAATTTACCAACGCTAACAAGCAGCCCAACAACGATTATTTTTGCTTACCCGTTCCAGGCACTCAAGAAATGTTTTTGTTTAACATCGACAGCTTTGCCATGTTTAAATTGAAAAAGACTAAACCGGAAGATCAAATCGCCCAAACAGCACTCGCTAGCAATATTATGGGTGAACCGTTCCAAGAAGCATTCAATCTTAACAAAGGCTCCATACCAGTGCGTACCGACATGTCTCTTAATCGATTTGATTATTGTTCTAAGTTTTCCATGAATGAATTTTTATCGTCGAGTGAAAAAGGCACCTTGCTGCCCAGTATTGCGCATGGCATGGCCACCACCGGGACTATTCAAGGGTATTTTTTAGAGCGAATAGGCGAGTTGACACGTAATCCTGTGTCACCAGAGAAAGCGGCGAAGGAGTTAGTAAAAGCAATTCGCTATGGCCAATATATTATTAGGTAGCCTGTAAGTAGTACGACCTTTGCAGTAGTGCCACATTGTGGCCTACTGCGTTTTTTTATTCGACTGCACAAATGACAAGGCGTAAGTCACGGCCTTGCTTACCTCATCCTCCATCGCCTGCGTTTCTTGGGCGGCTAAATAAAAAGCCATATCAACTGAGTAACGATAATAACGTGCCGGTAACTGGTTTAAAGCGACACAGGCAATGTCAATTAACTCACTTTCATCAATACTGTCGAGTTCGGGCCGTTTTGAAAGGTCGTCCACGACTAGCTTTTCGTAATAATTAGAAATTTGGCTTTCAAAGCTCATAGCTCACCTTTTGCGTTTCGAATGTTGTTGTTTCAATTCAGTTTAGCAGCATATTTCTAGGTGTTCGGATTATTTAGTACATTTAGCTTCGGGCATTAAAAAGCCCCCACACCATGACAGTGAAGGGGCTTGCAGTAGAGGCTTGTTGTCTCTATTCGATATCGAGCCCAGATACATTTTGGAAGCCACGGGGTAGCTTATTGCCACGTCTTCCGCGCTCACCTAGATAGTGTTCTAGGTCTGCGCCTTTGAGTTTCAGCTTACGTTTGCCAGAGAACACCAACAAGGTATCTTTGGCGCCCACAACTTTTGCGCCCACCATAAGCTCTTCACGAGCACTGGCTCGGCTAGAGGGGATGTTAATAATTTTATTGCCCTTACCTTTGGCCAGCTCTGGTAAATCTCGAACCGGGAAGACCAAAAGCCGACCTTCATTCGTAACGGCCGCGAGGTAATCAGTCGATGCTTGCGATATCGGTTGAGGAGGCAAAACTTGGGCTTCTTTGGGCAAAGTTAACAACGCCTTACCGGCTTTATTTTTACTGACCATGTCACTTAATTTCGCAATAAACCCATATCCGGCATCTGAGCTGACTAAGAATTGCTGATCGGGCTCTCCAACTAGCAACCCTTTCATTTCGGCACCCGGTGGCGGATTTAACTTAGTGGTAATAGGCTCACCTTGACCACGGGCTGACGGTAACTGGTGCGTTTGCAATGAGTAAGAACGGCCCGTTGAATCAAGTAGCACCGTTGGTTGGTTACTCTTACCTGCCGCAGCAAACGCAAAACCATCGCCTGCTTTATAATTTAAAGCTTTCGGATCTACCTCATGACCTTTACCACTGCGAATCCATCCACGTTGTGATAAGACCACGGTGACGGCTTCTGAAGGGAGTATTTCATTTTCACTAAAGGCCACAGACTCCGCTCGGCTCACTAATGCCGTGCGGCGATCATCACCGTATTCCTCAGCATCGGCAAGTATTTCTTTCTTAATCAAAGTACGCATTCGTGCGGCAGAGCCTAAGATTTTTTCCAACTTTTCACGTTCAGCAGAAAGCTCATCTTGCTCACCGCGTATTTTGATTTCCTCTAACTTGGCTAATTGGCGAAGTTTAATTTCTAAGATCGATTCAGCCTGAATATCACTTAAACCAAAACGGCTCATTAGCTCGGCTTTAGGCTTATCTTCTGTGCGAATAATCTCGATTACTTCATCAATGTTTAAATAGGCGATCAACAAGCCATCTAAAATATGTAAACGCGCGAGCACTTTATCTAATCGGTATTGCAAGCGCTTACGGACGACATCGGTACGGAACTCAAGCCACTCAGATAGGATAGTGTTTAGTGCTTTAACTTGCGGACGACCATCAATACCAATCATGTTCAAGTTTACACGAATGGTTTTTTCTAAATCCGTGGTGGCAAACAAGTGGTTCATCACTGCATCGACATCAACCCGGTTACTGCGCGGTTCAATCACTAAGCGCGTTGGGTTTTCATGGTCGGATTCATCACGAAGATCAACCACCATAGGCAACTTTTTAGCCTGCATTTGGGCAGCAATCTGCTCAAGAATTTTGCTGCCCGACGTTTGGTGTGGCAGCTCGGTTACGACGATATCGGAACCTTCTTGGATATATTTGGCGCGCATCTTCAAGGTACCGCGGCCAGTTTCATAAATTTTTTCAATGTCCGCCCTAGGGCTGATCATTTCCGCACCTGTCGGGAAATCGGGTCCGCGCACATGCATCATGATATCTGCAACACTGGCACTTGGCGTATCGATCAAATGTATACAGGCGGCTGCAATTTCTTTCAAATTATGAGGCGGAATATCGGTGGCCATACCAACGGCAATACCCGTAGTACCGTTGAGCAGTACATGAGGTAAGCGAGAGGGAAGGACCTTCGGCTCGTCCATAGTGCCATCGAAGTTAGGCACCCAATCGGCGGTACCTTGGCCCAATTCTGACAACAACAGCTGAGCGTTTTTATGCAATCTCGATTCGGTATAACGCATGGCCGCGAACGATTTTGGATCGTCCGGTGAACCCCAGTTACCTTGCCCATCGACTAAAGGATAGCGATAAGAAAACGGCTGAGCCATCAGCACCATGGCTTCGTAACAGGCGCTGTCGCCGTGCGGATGATACTTACCCAGTACATCACCGACGGTACGAGCCGACTTTTTATACTTAGCGGTATTTTTTAAGCCAAGCTCGCTCATTGCGTAAACAATACGCCGCTGAACGGGCTTTAAACCGTCACCAATATGCGGCAAGGCGCGATCTAGAATGACGTACATCGAATAATCTAAGTACGCTTTTTCAGTAAATTGACTTAAAGAAATCGATTCTGAAAGATCAGTGTTCTGTTCGGACATTAGGGAACCTGTTTAAAATCAGATAATTAGCGTTGTTATTGGCTTAGTGTCGCAGTTTCTAGCGATGAGAACAATAGTACCGCGCGGCCGAACAGCCGCGCGGTCGTTTAAGGTTAACGATGATACTTTGGAGACAATTCAACAACGGCTTCAATAAAGGCTTGAGCGTGTGCGGGATCAACAAACTGATGAATTCCGTGGCCTAAGTTGAAGACGTGCCCAGTACCTGCGCCATACTCGGCCAAGATGCGATCCACTTCAATGCGGATTTTATCTGGGCTGGCGTACAATACACACGGGTCCATGTTGCCTTGTAATGCCACTTTATCGCCTACTTGCGCACGGGCTGTGGCCAAAGAGGTGGTCCAATCTAGTCCCAGCGCGTCAGCGCCGCTATCGGCCATCACATCGAGCCACTGACCACCGCCCTTGGTGAACATAATCACAGGCACTTTACGACCCTCATGCTCACGAGTTAACCCTGTAATAATTTTCTTCATATACTTCAAAGAGAACTCGGTATAGGCCGCGTGACTTAAACTGCCGCCCCAACTGTCGAATATTTGAACCGCTTGTGCGCCCGCTTTAATTTGCGCATTCAAGTAGTCAATAATGACATCAGCTAACTGATCAAGTAACGCATGTAACAGCTCTGGCTGCGAATACAGCATGGCTTTGCTGTGGCGGAAATCTTTACTGGAGCCACCTTCAATCATGTACGTCGCAAGCGTCCAAGGGCTACCCGTGAAGCCAATTAAAGGCACTTTGCCATTCAACTCTTTACGAATGGTGCTGACGGCATTCATAACATAGCCTAAATGGTCATCCATTTTCGGCTGAATAAGCCGGCTTAAATCAGCCTCCGAACGAACGGTCTGCTTGAACTTTGGTCCTTCGCCTTGCTCAAAATATAAACCTAAACCCATTGCATCAGGAATAGTCAGAATATCTGAGAATAAGATGGCCGCATCTAAGGGGTAGCGCTCTAAAGGCTGCAAGGTAACTTCACACGCTAAATCGGCATTTTTACACAAGCTCATGAAATCGCCCGCTTGCGCACGTGTTTCACGATATTCAGGCAAATAACGCCCAGCTTGTCGCATCATCCAAATCGGTGTTCGATCAACGGGTTCACGCATCAACGCTTTCAAAAAGCGATCATTTTTCAATTCAGCCACAACTTAGACCCCTAATTAAGTAAGTTAGCCATTATACTGTGACTTTCATCAACTTACGATGGTGCTTACCTAACTATGAACTTTCTTGGCCATTGCCTGTTTTCTGACCAATCGCCAGCAGCGCTTGCGGGCAGCCTGTGGCCAGATTTTGGCTTGCGCCCAAGCGAAAAAGCATCACCTATATTTTTAAGCCATTTCGACCGACACCAAGCCATTGATAAATTTACCGACCAATGCGACGAGCTTGAATCGATTCGACAGACGTTACGACCAATTTTTAGAAAAACATCGCCACTGGTGATTGATCTTTTGATCGACCACTACCTAGCAAAGCACTGGCAAACATTACACCCCATGCCACTAGAGCGGTTTGCAAACAATTGCTATCAACAACTGAACCAATTTAATGAACTCCCGCTTAGCCCTCGTTTTGAGCAAACACTCTTTTGGATGACTGAACATGATTGGTTTAGCGCTTACGCACACTCGTGGGGCATTGAGCGGGCATTAAAAGGCATGTCACGGCGCATACAATTTACAACGCCTCTGGCAAACCAAGCGCATCAAGCTTGTGCGCTAGTGGCCGAATACGATGGCTGTTTTTCTGATTATTTAGCATCGCTGGCCGAGCACTTGAATGCTCAAGATTTTGTCCCAGGAATTGAAGACCTAAAAAAGCCCGACTAAATAAATAGACGGGCTTTTTGAAAAAACAACAACTTAACGCTTAAACGTCAAGATAATCCATTATACCTTCAGCCGCTTGTCGGCCTTCGTAAATTGCCGTTACGACTAAATCTGATCCGCGCACCATATCGCCCCCGGCAAATATTTTTTCATTGCTGGTTTGGAACTTATAGGTTTGCTGTTCAGGTGCGATAACGCCTTTCCAATCGTTAAGCTTGATACCAAAATTTTCAAACCATGGCGCTGGACTTGGTTGAAACCCAAAGGCGACCAAAACGATATCGGCTTCTAGAACTTCTTCACTACCTTCAATCACTTCAGGGCGACGACGACCGTTTTCATCCGGCTCACCAAGCTTGGTGGTGACCAGTTTAACGCCTTCTACTTTGCCATCGCCAACAATCTCTACTGGCTGACGATTGAATAGAAACTGGACGCCTTCTTCTTTGGCGTTGCCCACTTCTCGAACAGAGCCAGGCATATTGGCTTCATCTCGACGATAAGCACAGGTTACCGATTTAGCTTGCTGTCGAATTGAGGTTCGGTTACAGTCCATCGCGGTATCACCCCCCCCTAGAACGACGACTTTTTTTCCTTTCATATCGATGAATTCACTTGGGTCTTTTTCCCAACCTTGATTGTGATTCACGTTCGATATTAAAAAGGGTAACGCGTCGTAGACACCGACTAAATCTTCCCCGGCAAAGCCGCCTTTCATATTGGTGTAAGTTCCCATCGCTAAAAATACCGCATCGAATTCATCGATAATCGATTGAAACTCAATATCTTTGCCCACTTCGGTATTTAAACGAAACTCTACGCCCATTTCCGTGAACAGTTCTCGGCGTTTAGACATGACGGTTTTTTCCAATTTAAACTCTGGAATACCAAAAGTCAGCAAGCCACCTACTTCTGGGTATTTATCAAATACCACCGGTGTCACACCGTTACGAATAAGCACATCAGCACACCCTAATCCAGCTGGACCTGCACCGATAACTGCAACGCGTTTATCGGTTTTGGTGACATTGGTTAAGTCTGGTTTCCAACCCATGGCGAAAGCGGTGTCGGTAATATATTTTTCTGTATTACCAATGGTGACCGCACCAAAGTCATCATTGAGTGTGCACGCGCCTTCACAAAGTCGATCTTGCGGGCAAACTCGTCCGCACACTTCTGGTAATGAGTTTGTTTGATGGCTCAACTCAACGGCTTCTAAAATATTTCCTTCACTGACCAGTTTTAACCAGTTCGGAATATAGTTGTGCACTGGGCACTTCCACTCGCAATAGGGGTTACCACAATCTAAACAACGATGCGATTGCTCCGCCGCTTGGCGTTGACCCATAGGCTCGTATATTTCAACAAACTCTTCTTTACGCGCGCTCAATTCTTTTTTGGCTGGATCTCGACGGCCAACATCAACGAATTGAAAATCATTATTTAATCGTTCAGTCATTTTCAGTTCTCCGTCAATTATTCAGTGCGTGCACGTGTGGTAGAAAGCAAGTCGGTTAACCCGGCCGCTTTTGGTTTCACTAACCAGAAGTTACCAATATAGTCGTCAAAGTTATCCAACAATTCGGCACCCCATGCACTGTGTGTTTCATCTACGAATCGCGCAATTATGCGGAATAAATGATCACGGTGATTTTCCATTTGTTCAATGTGGATTCGGTGAATATCCACCAACTCGCGGTTATATTTATCGGCAAAGGTATTTTCTAAATCTAGTACATAGGCAAATCCACCGGTCATACCTGCACCAAAGTTACCGCCTACTTTTCCTAATACGGCGACCATACCTCCGGTCATGTATTCGCAGCAGTGATCCCCAGCGCCTTCTATTACGGCATGCGCTCCTGAGTTACGTACGGCAAAACGCTCGCCTGCGGCACCACCTGCATACAGTTCACCACCGGTTGCGCCGTATAAACAGGTATTACCCATAATAGAAGTTTTCTGTGTTTCAAAGGCACTGCCTTTCGGTGGGCGAATAACAATTTTACCGCCCGACATACCCTTACCAACGTAATCGTTTGCATCGCCATCTAGCACTAGATTTAACCCGCCAGCATTCCAAACGCCAAAGCTTTGCCCTGCAATGCCCGATAAATTCAAGGTAATTGGAGAGTCTGACATCCCCAAATTGCCGTACTTTTTAGCGATCGCGCCAGAAGCCAATGCGCCAATTGAGCGATCACAGTTGCCTATGGTGAAATTGAATTCACCCCCCGATTTCGTTTCAATCGCTTGCTCAATTGCAGCAAATATTTCACGCTGCTTCTCACCTTTGTCAAACGGTTCATTTCGCTCAACTAGACACACTTGTGGCTTGTCACTCGGTATTTGGTCGCTGAACAATAAGTTGGATAAATCGAGCGTACTGCGCTTGCCGGTTAAATCGGTACGAGGCGTTAAAATTTGAGTTTGACCGATTAATTCAGATAAAGATCGGTACCCTAAATGCGCTAGGTGCTCACGTACTTCTTCTGCAACAAAACGGAAATAGTTTTTAACCATATCAACAGTGCCGCGGAAATAATTCTCGCGCAGCATGGCGTCTTGTGTTGCAACCCCTGTTGCACAATTATTTAAATGGCAAATCCTCAAGTACTTACAACCCAAGGCGACCATTGGCGCGGTACCAAAGCCATAACTCTCGGCTCCAAATATGGCCCCTTTAATTACATCTAACCCAGTTTTTAAACCACCATCGGTTTGTAAGCGAACTTTGTCTCGTAAATCATTACCGCGTAAAGTTTGCTGCACTTCAGCCAAACCAAGCTCCCATGGCGAGCCAGCATGCTTAATGGAGGTTAACGGGCTCGCGGCAGTTCCGCCATCATAGCCTGAAATAGTAATTAGATCGGCATAGGCTTTTGCAACGCCTGCTGCAATGGTTCCAACGCCTGGCTCTGACACTAGTTTCACTGAGATCAGAGCTTCAGGATTAATCTCTTTTAAATCAAAAATAAGCTGAGCTAAATCTTCAATTGAATAAATATCGTGATGCGGTGGCGGTGAAATAAGCGTCACACCAGGGACTGAATAACGTAGTTCGGCAATTAACTTATTAACTTTACCCCCAGGTAGCTGACCACCTTCACCCGGCTTTGCACCTTGAGCGACTTTAATTTGAATAACATCAGCGCTCATCAAGTAAGCGGGCGTTACACCAAATCGACCAGACGCTACTTGCTTAATTTTAGATCGTTTCATAGTGCCATAGCGGCGTGGGTCTTCACCGCCTTCGCCAGAGTTTGACCGACCACCGAGTTCATTCATAGCCACCGCAAGCGCTTCATGCGCTTCTGGTGAAAGTGCCCCTAAAGACATCGCGGCCGAATCAAAGCGAGGGTAAATCTCTTCCACAGGCTCAACTTCAGACAGATCTAGCGAAGGACGATCACTTTTTAATTGCAGTAAATCGCGGATCGTTGCAGGCGTTCGTTCATTCACATAACGTGCAAAATCACGGTATCGCTTTTCATTTCCTTGCTGAACCGCATCTTGCAATGCCGTAACAACGTCAGGGTTAAATGCATGATACTCACTGTCGTGTACATATTTTAATTTACCGCCTTGATCAATAGACTTTCGAGCTTTCCAAGCATCGGCGGCTAATTGAATTTGTTCTTGGTGAAAATGTTCAAACTGCGCGCCTTCAATACGAGTGGTGACGCCACTAAAACATAAATCTACAATATCTTTTGAAAGCCCTACGGCTTCAAATAATTGCGCGCCACGATAAGAAGCTACGGTAGAAATGCCCATTTTGGACATGATCTTAAGCAAGCCTTTATTGATGCCTTTGCGATAATTTTTATGCAGAATATGATGATCACCAATCACTTCGCTGGTGCGAATCATGTCATCAATCACTTCATAGGCTAGATATGGATACACAGCGGTTGCCCCAAAGCCTAATGCCACGGCGAACTGATGCGGGTCGCGAATAGCGCCTGAGTCGAGCACAATATTCGTATCACAGCGCAACCCCTTGTCTACTAATCGGTGATGAACCGCACCCGTTGCCATCGCCGCAGGTATCAATAACGAACCTTTTTCAAGTGCTCTGTCACTTAAAATTAAAATCTTAATACCATCATGGCTGGCTTGCTCTGCAGCATCGGCCAATTTCACAATGGCATCTTTCAGCGTCTCGTTCTGCCCATAACTCAACGACAAGGTTCTGTTTTTAAACTGAGCTGACGTTTGTTGAAGCATGTTTTTATACTTCAGCGGTGACAAAACAGGAGACGCTAAAATTAATCGAGTAGCATGCTCAGCTTGCGGGGTAAATAGGTTTGCTTCAGGGCCCAGGCACGTTTCCAACGACATCACGACAGATTCACGCAATGGGTCAATCGGTGGGTTGGTTACCTGAGCAAATTGCTGGCGAAAGTAGTCCGTAACGGGTCGTATTTTGTGCGATAAAACGGCCATGGGTGCGTCATCGCCCATTGAACCTACCGCTTCCTGACCAGTCTCAGCCAAAATACGTAACACCTGCGTTCGCTCTTCTGAACTCACCTGAAACAACTTTTGATACACGTTAACGGTTTCACTGTTTAAACTTGAGCCGTCACCTTCTTCTGCTTGCTCGAATCGGCTGCGTAGTCGAACGGCATTTTTCTTGAGCCAATCTTTGTATGGGTGGGCTTTCTTCAAACGGTTATCAATGGTTTCCGTTTCTAAAAACTCGCCCGTTTGAGTATCAATGGCCACAATTCGACCAGGACCCACTCGACCTTTGGCCACAACATCTTCAGGTTTGTAGTCAAAGGTTCCTGTTTCAGAGGCTAGGGTAATGTAGCCATTTTTCGTGATTACCCAGCGAGCCGGTCGTAACCCATTTCGATCAAGCATACATACGGCGTATCGACCGTCAGTTAATACAATGCCCGCAGGGCCATCCCAAGGCTCCATATGCATAGAGTTAAATTCATAAAATGCTTTTAATTCAGCATCCATGTTCTCTACGTTATGCCAAGCAGGCGGAATCATAGTTCGGCAAGCTCTAAATAAATCCATGCCGCCAAGCAGCATTAACTCCATCATGTTATCCATACTCGAAGAATCTGAACCGGTTGTATTCACAACTGGCTGTAACTCATCTAAGTGTGGGATGTTGTCATTTTTGAATTTAGAAGCACGGGCTTTAGCCCAATTTCGATTACCTGAAATGGTATTAATTTCACCGTTATGCGCCACCAAACGAAACGGCTGTGCTAGAGGCCACTTTGGTGCTGTGTTCGTAGAAAAGCGTTGATGGAAAACACAAATAGCGGTTTCTAGGCTGTCGTCGGCTAAATCTAAATAGAAACCCGGTAGGTCTACCGGCATGACCAAACCTTTGTACGAAACGACAGTGTTTGACAATGAGCAAATGTAAAACTCTTCATCTTCTATCAACTGTTGTTCAGTTTTACGACGTGCGGTGTATAGTTTTATATCGAGTTTTTCGTCCGATTTTGCGCGAACAAATATTTGCTGAATATCCGGTAGGCATTCAAGCGCCATTGGGCCACAAAATTCAGTGTTTGTTGGAACAGTTCGCCAACCAACAACTTCTAAGCCTTGATCGGCAATTTGAGATTCTAAAATGGAACGTGCCGTTTGATTTTTAACAGGATCTTGGCTTAGAAAGATCATGCCTATGGCAAAAGAGTCACCCAATTCAGTTTCGAACAAAGCGCGCGCTTGCGCTTTAAAGAAACGCTCAGGCATTTGTAACAATAAACCACAACCATCACCTGTTTTTCCGTCGGCTGCTATGCCGCCTCGGTGGGTCATGCATGTAAGCGATTCAATAGCCGTAGACAATAAATTATGGCTAGGCTGACCTTCCATGTGGGCGATCAATCCAAAACCACAGTTGTCACGGAATTCCGCCGGGTTATATAAACCTTGACTCATTAACGTTCACCTTTGTTTTGCCTTAAAGCACCCGAAATTTATGTGTTTCGACGATTTTTAAAGCGATTTCAAATTAGTTGATGAACGTCAGTTTAAGGTCAATTACACCTTCGACCTAATTATAACGGTATAATAAGCTATATTAATTTACAGCAGTCTCCCGAACATCCCTAAACGAGCGGATCCAAGGAGACTCTCCTTCAAACCGTTTAGGCAATTCAGTCAGTGCCTTTTCGGCCTCTGCCTTGGAGTTAAACTGCCCATATATGAGCACAAACCAAGGTTTTCCTTGGTAGGTGGTTTCAACTATGTCGACTTTTTCCGGGGCACTAAACTCTTTAGTCACTGGGTCTAACTTGCTTCGATCTCTTACTCCCACTAACTGCATGGTGAATTGCGCATCCTCAGCCCTGTCTAAAAGAGTCGGCTTGCTCATGGGCACACTAGACTCAGCAACGACCGCTACTTCACTTGCCTGCGCTTGAACTGGCTGAGCAGGCACTTCTTCAGTGGCTGGCGCAGTTGAATCGCTTTGCGGGGAAGTTTCGTTCAAGCTGGGTTCTGGCTCTGATTCACCAGGCGCTTTTTCGGCATCAGTGGTACTCGGAGCTTGTGTTTGCGATGTTTGCTGCGATTTAGCATCAATTTTTGCAGCGGCATCCGCCAGCTTTTGTTGTACGTTAGAAAGTGGCGCCGAACTTACTGGAACTTCGACGGTATCAACTTGGTCTTTTTTTTCATTTAAATTATAAAGCAAAGCGATCGTCACAATGGTTAGCGCGGCAACACCTGCGATCACATGAGTTAGCGGAAAACCTTTGGTTTTTTCAGCGGTTCGAAACGTAGAGCCAATAAGATAGTCTCTTGCGAGCTCATTTAGTGACAATAAAGAACCTTGAGACATTTGATTTAAGCGCGAAATATCTTTAGCTGCAAACGGCAAATCGCCAACATTGCCTGCCGCAACCAGCCTGTCTTTTAAATATAAGGTGGCATCTTCATCGGTTAAGGGCAGTAATGGGTAGCTGAACCAGTCATCTTCATGCAGTTCTGCAGCCGCCGCTTCAGATTCGATCAACCATAACTGATGTAATCGATGATCAAGGCTTGCTGAGGGTCTAAATTGATGTGCCAGAGCAAGGATAGGCTCTGGCAAGTGATCGGCGAATTGAACAATCAACAGAAAGGCTTCACCGGCTTCAGTTCGAGACGCAACTATTTGATTGATTTGCTGAGTCATTAGCTCAACATCGGATTCAACTTTTAGCCCTAATCCTAATTGACCAACAATCTCACGAAGAAATTCGTCGTGGGTTTCTATTTCGCTGCCATCTATCCAAGCAATACGCCAATGCTCTTCCAGCATTTTAACCACATGCTGTATAAGCATTCGCTTGCCTGACCCAGCCGGTCCAATCACCAAACCGTCTTGGGGGCTATAAGTCAGCAGGTGACGAATCGTCTCGGCTATTTCGTAACGACCCCCTGCACCACTAAATACCATTGCATCGACAAGAGCGCCAAAAGGATCGTATTTCAAGCCATAAAAGGACTGCATTCGTTCGGATTGTTCAGATAAATCCACGTATTTCTCCAACCTATGCGATTAACAGCCATTTAAGCGGCTATTAATCTCGCTGTCTAGAGGAATAGTACTCTTTAATGGCAAAAATGATTTAAGGTGCGTAAAAGATCTTCTTTTGAAAAGTCTGTGGTCACGAATGCTTCTCCTAGGTGTTTTAGTAAAATCAACTTTAACGTGCCTGAATCTACTTTTTTATCCCTATACATTGCATCTACGTACTGCTCAGCTGTCATGCCTTTTGGCGACTCAATAGGTAAGCTGGCTCGCTTAATTAACTGTGATAAGCGTTGAGCATCTTCTGAAGTGATGTACCCTAATTGTGCTGACATATGTGCCGCCATCACCATTCCTATTGCCACCGCTTCTCCGTGCAAATAGGTGCCATAGCCCATGGTAGTTTCAACAGCGTGGCCAAAGGTATGGCCAAAATTGAGCGTTGCTCTAATTCCTTGTTCTGTTTCATCTTGCGCGACAACAGATGCTTTTATTTCACACGATTTAGAAATCACATCAATTAAAGCATTAGGTTCCAATGCAAATATAGCGTCGATATTTGCTTCTAAATAGCTTAAATATTTTTCATCGTGCAATGCACCATGCTTAATAATCTCAGCAAACCCTGCGGCAAACTCTTTTTTCGGCAAGGTATTGAGCACAGTTGGATCAATAAAAACCGCTAAAGGTTGTTTAAACGCCCCAATCATGTTCTTTCCCAGCCGATGATTTACGCCAGTTTTGCCGCCAACAGAGGAATCTACCTGAGATAATAAAGTTGTAGGGATTTGAATAAAGTCTACGCCACGCTGATAACTGGCGGCCGCAAACCCTGTCATATCACCTATAACGCCACCGCCAAGAGCGACTAAGGCAACCTTTCGACTGTAGGGTTTTTCTAGCAATGCATCGAATATCAAATTGATCGTATCAAGAGTTTTGTGCTGCTCGCCATCGGGCAATATAACGGCATCTACAGCTTTATTCGCACCTTCAAGCGTCTGCTTTATTTTATTTAAATACAATGGAGCCACGGTTGTATTCGTAACAATCATGACTTCCAAATGAGGTATGGCTTTTAAAAGAAGCTCCGGTGTAGACAAGCAGTCACCAATGTAGATTGGATAAGACCGATCACCTAAGGCAACAGTTACAGTTTTCATGTTTACTCTTCTAAAAAAGAAAGGATTTCCTGCATTACAAGCTTGGTTGGCTTTAAGTTGGTATCGATATAAAGATCTGCCACCTCGCTGTAAAGCGGGTTACGGATTTCAGCCATAGCTTCTAATGTTTTTTTAGGGTTTTGGGTTTGCAGCAAAGGTCTATTTTTATCACGACCCGTTCTTTGCAATTGCTGCTCAACCGATGTCGCTAAATAGATTACCACGCCAGATTGCACGATACATTGCCGATTTTGCAATCTTAAAATGCACCCACCTCCCGTCGCTATTATCTGCGGAGGCTCTTTACACATTTCGACGATGGCTTGAGTTTCGCGATCACGAAAGCCCTCTTCACCTTCAATATCAAATATCCAGGGAATCGTCGCACCAGAACGCTCTTCAATCTCTTTGTCGATATCAACAAAAGAGCAGCTAAGCTGCTCTGAAAGTAATCGACCAATGGTGCTTTTTCCTGCGCCCATTGGTCCGACTAATATGAGGTGTTTCTGTAGAGGCATTAGTTCGCCACGATTCCCTCTTCAATAATCTTCGGTGTAATGAAGATTAATAACTCAGTTTTCTCTTCAACTTCCGACGTTCGACGGAACAGGCTACCCACTAAAGGTAAGTCTCCTAAGATAGGTGTCTTATCCGTACTGGTGTTCTTACCAACTCGGTAAACACCACCTAGTACAAGTGTCGCTCCGTTGTCGACCAATACTTGGGTTGTCACGTTGTTAACATCTAAGGTTACAGCACCTACAGCACCCGAAGAAGAAATAGAATCCTGGTTAATTTTCAATTGCATGATGACACGGTCATCAGGCGTTAACTGAGGAATAACATCTAACTTCAAACCTGCTTCAACAAATACGGTTTCACCATCTGGACCGGTAACACCGATACTTTGGCCGGAGAAGATACTGGCCGATTGACCGTCAGATGTAATCACCTTAGGTTGAGATACAACCTCGGCATCCCCTTGGCTTTCTAAGGCGGCAATCTGTAGATCAATCAATGAAAGACCCGCACGAGATAGCCCGATTGAGAAAGTATTGTTAGACGCACCTGGTGGTAATCCAACAAAGAAAGAGCTTGGCGTGCTGAGGTTGCCACCTAAATTAGGTTCTGCAGCGCCTTGCCATGTTACACCAAACTGTTCACTTGCCGAGGTACGCGCTGTAACAATACGAGCTTCAATCAACAATTGTTTAACCGGGACATCAAATACTTCGATGGCTCGCCGAATGCCGCTTAAGTTAATGGCAACGTCTGTCACGATCAGAGTATTGGTTCGTGTATCTACTACAACACTGCCGCGTGGCGATAAGAAGCCATTTGATAACGCTGTCGAGGTTTCTGTAGTCGAACCGTCTTCATTGGTCGTTGTAGTGGTATCAGAGCCACCACTTTGCGCTTGAATGATTTGTGCAATGTCTTCGGCTTTCGCATAGTTAATCTGCACATACTCCGTTCTAAGCGGCGCTAATTGTATTGTTTGCTTACGCGCTTCAAGCTCTAAACGCTCTTGCTCAGCTAATTCTGCCGCTGGCGCAACTAACAGCACGTTGCCGTTTTGACGCTTGTCTAGGCCATTAGTTTTAAGTACTAAGTCTAAGGCTTGATCCCAAGGCACATTATTTAAACGAAGTGTAATAGTGCCGTTGATCGAATCAGAAGCAACTAGGTTTATGCCTACGTAGTTCGCAATAATCTGTAAAACATCACGCACTTCAATATCTTGGAAGACTAGCGAAAGCTTATCGCCGCTGTATGGGAACTTTTCTTTAAGCCGCTCTTCTTCTTCAGCCGCAGTCAATTGATTAACTTCAACGGTCATTCGGTTATCGGCTTGATAAGCTAAATAGTCATATGCGCCATCGACTTCTAAACGAATGATTGCGTGGCCATCTTCATTATAAACGTTAATAAACTGCACAGCGGTTGCGAAATCCACAACATCTAATCGGCGTCGCAGTTCAGAAGGCACTTCAAAGCTGTCTACCTGAATGTAAATATCGCCACCTTTTTCGAAGACAGAAGCATTCGCACCAGCGTTGGCAAATTCTACAACTACTTGGCCAGCACCAGATTCAGTACGGCGGAAATCAACATTTTGAACTTCGTTACTTTTAGCAGATAAGGCCGGTGCACTTGATACTGCAGGCGTTGCCGTTGCAACAGACGTTGGCTTAGTTTTTGAGACTAAAGACTCTGCACCATCACCAATAAATATGGAGACCACATTGCCGTTAACTTCTGTTGCATAGCTCACCAACTTTGTCAGACTAAACACAACGCGTGTACGGTCACCAGTATCTAAAATCGCTGCATTTCGAGTGTTTCCGCTGCCGATCTGTATGTATTTTTCGCCAAGTAGGCTAGAAGCACCGGCGAAATCAAGCGAAATTCGCGCTGGATCTTCGATACTATAACCAACGGGCTCTGGGGCGATACCGTCAAAGGTTAGGACTATCTGGGTCCGGTCACCTGATAACGATAATACTTCCAAATCCGTTAAACTCGACGCAAACGCGTTCGACAGGAAGCAGATACTTACGAAAGCAAGCAGTGCTTTATAACTTTTTATAACGTTCACTATTTTCACCTCACCACCCTTGCTCATTGCTCTATGCCATCGAGAACAATGGCTCTCGGGCGCTCTACCCAGTTATCGTTCCCTGACGGGACAATTTCAATTAAATCTATTTGCGTTTCTGAAATATCGATAATGCGACCAAAATTACGCCCTAAGTAGTTGCCTACTTTTACGCGGTGCACTTCGCTTTGGCCGTCTTTCACTAAGGCCCATAACACTTCTTCTTCATCTAAACCGTTTAACGTACCCACCATAGTGATGTTCTCGATACGGAACGTTTCTAAATACTCTTTCACCCGATCAAAATCTGGTTTCACGTTACTCTTTGGAGCCGCTCGCTCTTCTTGAATAAGTTCAATAGGACGAGGAACTTCAAAAGGAGAGCGGTTACCACTGGCCGTGTAAGAAACCAGGTCTGGTGGTATAAATTCTGGCGGCGGAGGAATAGTGCCTTTAGGCCGAGAATCTTGCTCATTTACGTATGCTTTAAGATCGGTTAATGGATCTTGCTGAACGCAGGCTGTTAAAACAGATACAACCGCTAGTGGCAGTAATAAAGACTTTTTCATCATTAGTCCTCCGCCTTGTAACGATACGTTTTGGCTGAAATCTGCATGGTCAGCGGTGCAGCTGCCTCATCACTTGCTGAACTTCGCGACAGTGTCGTTATGTTAAAATCATGGAGCGTCACAATTCTGGGAATCGCGGCCATTGCACTCACAAAGTTACCCATTTCATGGTAAGAGCCGCGCACAGTAATATTTATGGGCGTTTCGATATAAAACTCTCGACTTTGCTCGCTTTGAGGTGTGATTTTATCAATCTCTAAACCACTTTGCGTACCCGTTGTGCTTATATCATCCAGTAAGCCCGGCATTTCTGTTTCATCAGGAAGCTGAGACAAAAGTGCACCGAAGGTTTCTTCCATCTCGGCTAGTTGCTCTTTAAATGCATCCAAGTTTGCAACGCGGAACGATTTAGTACGGTATTGCTCTTTAAGACCTTGCTCTTTGCCTTGTTCACGAACAAAACGCTCTTGCGAGCCTTTAACAGCAAACCAGTAAAAACCAAATACAATTAACACGGCCACTAACAATAACGCCGTCATTCGAACAACCAAGGGCCAAGACCCAATGTTATTGAAATCTGGGTTTTCGTAATCGAATTCTTTAAATCCTTCGAAAAAGCTTTTTGCACTCATATTATGCATCCTCTTCTATTTTCAGAGGATTCGTAACATTCACTTTTAAGCTGAAGTTATTGCCCACGACGTCATTACCTTCTTTGATCGCTTCTACATTTTGTAAAAACGTATCTGAAAACCACTCAGATCGATCAAGATTCCGTAAGAAATCAGATATCGCCAATTTTTTATCCGCAAAGCCATTTATTTCAAGTACCGAACCTTTGCTAGTTAAGCTGTCGAAATAAACACCGTCGGGAGTAGCACTGACCAGTTCTTCGAACACATGGACGATAATTTGGCGATCACCCTGCAAGCTCTGAATGACATTCATACGCTCAATTAAAGCTTCACGTTGCTGGCGTAGACCTTCAATTTCTTTGATCTTACCGTCTAATTCTTTAATTTTGTTGGTCATGTAGGTGTTGCGGGTAACTTGGTAGTCTACTTTAGCTTGTACCGATTGATTCCAACCAAACCCAGCCGCGCCTGCACAGGCCGCAACGAGAAACAGCACTAACAAGAATTGTTTTTGTCTCGCTTCACGGCGCTCTTCACGCCATGGGCGTAAATCAATATTTGCCATCTTCGAAGCTCCTCAAGGCTAATCCACATGCAATCATCATCGCAGGGGCATCGTTTGTCAGGTTTGCAGCATTCACTTTATTAGACAACGTCATGTTCGCAAACGGATTGGCAATGATTGTATTGGTTCCAATCTTTTCTTGTACACGCTGGGCAAGACCAGGAATAGAAGCCGTACCACCCGCTAAAATAATGTAGTCGACATCGTTGTACTGAGACGCCGCAAAAAAGAATTGCAATGAACGACTGACCTGCTGCACAACGGCCTCTTTAAATGGCTCTAGTACTTCGCTGGTGTAATCATCTGGCAAGCCGCCTTGCTTTTTCGCCAACCCGGCTTCTTGCTGAGTCATGCCATAACGACGCATGATTTCTTCAGTCAGTTGCTTGCCGCCGAAAAGCTGTTCACGGGTATAAATGGTATTGCCTTCATTTAATACACTGAGCGTAGTCATAGTATGGCCAACATCGACAATAGCGACGGTGGTTCCTTCTTCAGACTTCTCTAGCTGATCGGACAACAAACCGTAAGCACGCTCTAAAGCGAAAGCTTCAACATCGACCGCCTTACAAGTAAGACCGGCAATGGCTAATGAATCTTGGCGCAATTCTACGTTTTCTTTACGGCAAGCCGCGAGTAAAACGTCGACAAGATTGTCGCCTTTGGCAGACGGACCTTGCACTTCGAAATCAATCGCAACTTCATCGAGCGGGTAAGGAATGTATTGATCCGCTTGGACCTCAATATCCGTTTCCATCTGCTCATCGGTCAAGCCTGCATTCATCTCGATGGTTTTAGTAATCACCGACGATCCGGCTACCGCAACGGCAGCCTCTTTAATTTTTGAACGAGACTTTTTATAGAGCTTTTCAATAGCTTCACCCACAGCAGCTTCATCGTTGATATTTTTTTCAACGACTGCATTTTCAGGCAATGGCTCTACCGAGTATGCTTCGACGCGATACCCATCTCCATTACGACTTAGCTCCATCAATTTTACCGAAGTAGAACTGATATCGACACCAAGTAACCTTTTTTGTTTCTTTTTGAATAAGGAGGCCACGGATGTTTCCCTTCAACAACACGTACTTACGAACGTTTCTTAGTTTTTACATTAACTATTACATAACACAATAGACCAATCCGCAATGTATAAAAAGGACAAATTCTGCTTATAATGGGGGGCTTTTATCTAAAACGTGACGTAACTCCTTATTTTGATTGGAAAAACATGAAATTTTTGACTAAAACAATACGACTATTTATTTGGTCACTCTTTGCTGGAATTTGTGGCTTAGTTCTCATTTCTGCCAGTATGTACCTATATTTATCCCCCGCTTTGCCCGATGTTCAGAAGCTTAGAGACTTTAAATTACAAACTCCAATGCGTATTTTGAGCGCGGACAACAAATTAATTGCCGAATACGGAGAACAACGTCGAGCACCTTTAAATTACGATCAAATTCCCATTCGGTTTGTCCAAGCACTCATCGCAATCGAAGATAAGCGGTTTGAGCAACATGCCGGAGTCGACCCTGTACGCTTTACTCGAGTGGTCCTCGACGTCTTAATAACTGGCGATAAAGAAGGCGCCGGCGGCTCAACGCTCACACAGCAAGTCGCTAGAAATTATTTTTTAACTCAGCAAAAAACCTTTACTCGTAAGTTCACAGAGATATTGCTGGCGTTAAAAATGGAAAGTGAGCTGACTAAAGCTGACATTTTTGAGCTTTATATCAATAAACACTTTTTAGGGTATCGCTCTTACGGAATTCAAGCCGCGGCTAATGTGTACTATGGCAAAGACATCAATGATTTAACCTTAGCTCAACTGGCAATGATTGCGGGTCTGCATCAAGCGCCTTCATCGGCAAACCCAATTGCAAATAAAGAGCGTGCAAAGAAGCGCAGAAATACGGTGCTTTCGGCTATGTACACAAACGGTTTTATCACGACAGCCGAATACGAGCTGGCTAAAGCCGAACCCATTACGGCTAAATATCATGGCAATAACCCCGACTTTGAAGCTTGGTATTTAGCTGAAATGGTCCGCGCGGAAATGCTAGAACGTTATGGAGAAGACGCCTATAACGATGGTTACACTGTATACACAACCATAAACAGCGAACTTCAGGTCGCCGCTAATCGTGGTGTGAGTAAAACGTTGGTGAGCTATAGCCGTCGTCATGGTTATTTAGGCCCCGAGTCTTCTCCTGAAAATGAAGACTTTGATATCGAAACTGATAAAGAATCGCGCTTAACGGTGCTCAATAAGACGCCGGAATATGGCGGTTTAATCCCCGCTCTCGTATTAGAAAGCGGCCCAGATGGCTTGGTTGTTCAGCCTAAAGGCTACGATACAGCAATCGCTTTAGACCTTGAATCCATTCAATGGGCAAGAGAAAGGATAAAAGTTGACGAATTTGGCCCTGCCATTACTGATGGGACTCAAGTTGCCAACCCAGGAGATATTGTTCGGCTGGAGGGAGGCAGCGATGGATTCTTACTCGCCCAAATTCCAAACGCTCAAGGAGCACTTGTCGCACTTTCACCGACCGATGGCAGAGTACAAGCCCTTGTCGGCGGCTTTGACTACAGCCTTAATAAGTACAACCGAGTCACACAATCGGCACGCCAAGCAGGGTCTACCTTTAAGCCGTTTGTTTACAGCGCGGCTTTAGATAAGGGCTACACACCTGCAACCATCGTTAACGATGCTCCTATTGTAAGAGCCGACTCGGCTCAAGAAGATGTATGGCGACCGAAAAACTCTGGAGACAGATACCTCGGTCCTATTCCGATGCGCCAAGCACTTTACCAGTCTCGCAATTTATCAGGCATTCGAATTCTAGATGACATTGGCGTGTCTTATGCTCGAAACTACGCAACACGATTTGGCTTTGCGAAGGAAACGCTGGCCAATGATATGACCTTGATTCTAGGCAGTACAGCCATGCCACCTATGCAGATTGCACAAGGCTACGCGGTATTTGCGAATGGCGGCTATTTAGTGGAACCTTACTTCATTGATCGCATAGAAGATTTAAATGGCAATATTATTTTTGAAGCAAACCCAACGATTGTTTGCCGCGGTTGTCCTGAGGCGTCGGAAAGCTTCGAAGAAGAGCCCGAGGCACCTGAAAGTGCAGAAGCTATAAACATAACGCCTCTAGAGCTGAATGTAGATGGCGAAGAAGCCACAAAAAATACCTTAGCGAAACGTTATGCACCCCAAGTATTATCGCCGCAAACGGCATTTTTAGTAGATTCGATGCTTAAGGACGTCATCACCAAAGGAACCGGCCGTGCGGCTTATAGAGCGATTCCTCGCAACGATTTAGCCGGTAAAACGGGCACCACAAACGATGCCGTCGACGCTTGGTTTACAGGATACAACGGCGATATAGTCGCCGCTACCTGGGTAGGATACGACAGCAATGTTTCCTTAGGCTACAATGAGTTTGGGGGTAAAGCAGCCTTACCTGGTTGGATTGAGTTCATGGAAACGGCTTTAAAAAATAAGCCATTGAACAACCTCCCACAACCCGTCGGTATTACCCAAGTTCGCATCGACCCTAAAACTGGCTTGCTTGCTACGCCAAGTACACCGGACGCACGTTTTGAGTACTTTAAAGAAGGCAGCGTTCCTACGGAGTATACTAATTCTAACGTAACAATTGATTTCAGTGCCGAAGAAGCACCACCGGAGGCACAAGAAGACCTCGACAGCGCTGTCGAGTCACTGTTCTAATTGTTAAGAGAGCGCCATTAGGCGCTCTCAAGTTACTCTATATTGAAGCCTACTCAGATACTTTATTACGGCCACTGTTTTTTGATCGATATAAAGCTTCATCAGCTTTAAGAATGACAGTATTGAGAGGCTCCGAAGAAGCCAAATTAAGTTCGGCAACGCCAAAACTGGCGGTAATTTTTATTTCAGTATCACCTTTACTAAATGCGATTGACTCTTCAAGCGTTACCCTGAGCGACTCCGCAATTTCTTTAGCTTTGTCGATCATGGCTCCAGGCAGAATAATTAAAAACTCCTCTCCGCCAAAACGGCACTTAAAATCGGAAGCTCGCAATGAGTAACCATGAATAAGCGACGCTACAAATACCAAAATTTCGTCACCGACATCATGCCCATAGGTATCATTTACACTTTTAAAGTGATCAATATCAAACATAATGACACTGGTCACTTTAGGCAGTGTACTTCCTTCATGTTCAAAGGCTTCAATCCACTCAGTGAGAGCCAGTCTATTTGCAAGCCCCGTCAAAAAATCGAGATGGCTCTCCATTAGCGCTTTGGAATGCGCGCGCTGAAGAGTTAATTTTTCCTGCTTTAACACAATGGATGCTTCACGGCTTTCTTTCAGCTGCAACCCTACCAGCTGGGCTTGGAAAAATAGGAACACATAAAAAACATATTCAACAACATAAACATTGTGCAGTGCATTTTTAGAGGCAATAACATCGTTAACGGCACCTACACCTAAAATGAGCGCACTCGATAATATTAGCCAAGCAAAGCGCCGCTTTTGCCTTATGCCAATTATAATGACGAGTAAAATAGCGCCACACCAAAAACCTAGGTAAGCCAAATAGTAATTTAACAAAGAGGAAACTAATGGTGCCGGCATGATAATCGTGGCAATGGTGCCGATTGCCGCCGAGCCAAACGCTCCCCAAACTATGCGCTTCGGTACTAGCTTTGGCATTAAAAAACATAAAAACCCAAAGTAAGACACTGACATATAGAGCACGCTGAGATACTCAGCCTTAATGCTAATCTCATAATGCCTCATTGATATAGGCTGAATGAATATTTCCAACAAACCGGCAGTGCTTACCCCTCGTAGCAGGGCTGAAAAGCAGACAAATGCTAACAACAACGCCGTTAAATTCTCTCGAGAATAAAAGAATTGAACTAAATAGTGGAAAATCATGATTAGTAGCCCACCTGATAGTAGGCTTCGAATAATCATGTTTTGGTGTACTTCGCGCTGCAAAATATCTGAACGCTGTATAGCAATGGGTTGTCGAATACCTCCCGCGTGCATATTTGCCTTAGTAACATGAATAACAAGTAGACCGTTTGAGGAGGCTGGGAAATGATGGATTTGCCCTTTCAATCCAGCATGTTGACCATTGCTCAAATCACCGGCTTGTCCAATAATTTGAGGTTTGTTAGAGGCATTCGGCAGCCAAAAAATTTTATAAGCACCGGCAATAAATGAAGCGTACAAACTGATTGGATCTTCTATATTCTCAGTAAATGAAAGCGGTATGGCATAAGTCGCTCGCCCATGTTGATATCTCTGCTCTGTTAATTTAGCCACCTCATCGTTCCAAGAACTAGGCACGGTTATGGTGCTAAATTTGCCTTCGGAAAAAGCTAATGAGATTTCATTTACCGGCAAGTGCTCGCCAAATAGAAACGCCCACTGACTGTTTAAATTTACACGTTGGCCTTGCTTTAATAATTCACCATCCACAGCAAAAACCTCAACCTTTTCAGCAGGTTGCGCCAAGCCACTCAGCGACAGCAGCACCAACAATATAAAACCAAACCGGAATATCCGTATCACACCTATTGACTACTTTTAAAAATGATCAGTTAAAGAATAGCTCAACTTTAATGAAGGTGCGAGAAGCACCAAAGTTGATTTAATAGTAGCTATAATGAAACTCGATTTCGTCCAGATTCTTTTGCCCGATATAAAGCCTGGTCGGCCTCAGAAATAACCTCTTTTAGCCCTTTACCAGCATGTTTATCTTGTACCGATACACCAAAACTTGCCGTAATTTGAATTGATAAGCCGTTATTTTGATAGGCGGCATACTTTTCTAAAGCTTGGCGCATAGACTCCGCAACCACCTCCGTTCGTTCTATCGTTGCTCCTGGCAACAACACCAAAAATTCTTCACCGCCATAACGGCACTTAAAATCTTCGGAACGTAATTGAAACCCGTGCAGCAATGAAGCCACATAAATCAAGATTTCATCACCAACGTCGTGGCCATGATTATCATTAATTTTTTTAAAGTGATCTATATCTAACATGATGACGCCCACAAACTGAAATTTACCGATGCTTTCTTGATCTAACTGCTTTATTTTTTCAGTGCAAGCGAGTCGATTATTCAAACCAGTTAAATGGTCTAATTGGCTTGCCATAAGGGCTTTCACGTGTTCTTTTTGTAATTTAAGTTTTTCATCATTTAATCGATGAGCTTGAGACATACTTTCACGCAATTGCTGTCCAACAATCAACGCTTGCATAAATAAAAATATAAAGAAAACATAGGACGAAACAAAAGAATTGTAGGTAGCACTGTGAGAGGCAACAATATCATTAACTGCGCCAGCTAGTACGACAAGAACACTCAATAATATCTGTTTTGAAAACTTGAGCCTTCTTCGAATTGCTAAAGCCACTACCGATAAATTTATAACCGCCCAAAGCCCCAGAATCAATTGGTAGAACACCAAACTCCTAGTCATGACTTCCGTGGGCAACAACACGGTGACTAAAACGCCATACAAACCAAACAACACCGCATGACGAATAAACCGAGTTGCTGACAGACTTCTAAACAGGGAGCTTATGAATATAAAGTAAGATATCGGTATTAAAAAGACCGTTATATATTCCGTCTTAATGGATACAATCAAATACTGATCTATAAAACCTTGAATTAATAGATCAAAATAACCAGAAGTCACCATACTACGCAGTGCTGCTATAAAACATAAAATAGATAAATACAATGCACTGGTATTATCGGGAGAGTATCGATATTGAATTAAATAATGAATGCAAAGTACAAGCATACTGCCTATTAGCAGGCTAGTGACAAAAACATTTAGTACGTTTGCTTTCAAGAAAACATCACTTCGTTGCAACCGAACTGGGTGCCTTACTCCACCTTTAAACATGTTAGTTTTAGAGACGTGTATGATTAACGTACCTTGTTGCTGCGCGGGTAAATTAAAAAAATCGATGCCCTTTTCTACTTTCTGCCCATTGATCGACTCTCCAGCTGCACCAACACTGAACGCTTCGGTTGCGCCTTCTTCTAGCCAATAAATACGATAGGTACTGGTTATTAAACCCGCCTCTACTATGACTGAAAAATCTACAGGAGATGAAAAAGAGATAGGTAATACATAGGTAGCCTTACCATGTTGATTCGGCTCATCAGTCAGTCGCTTTACCTTTTCATTCCAAGTACTAGGGACATTGATAGTATCAAGCGCTTGCTGTTTTAATTTTAAAGGAACATCTTCAGGCTTAATGTGCTCTCCAAACTTAAACCACCACTCACCATTTAATTCAATTGCTTCGCCATTTCTTAATGCTTGAGTATCAATTTCAGCACGTAAACGACTCTCTTCTACCCAATTAGCAGAAGACAAACTGCTCAAAAATAAGCAAAATATGACCAAATATCGACACCTTAAAGTGCCACAATGCTTCAAATCGAGAATCCAAACCCTGTTCACATGCCTTAAGCATAGTCCAGAATGCCTAATATTGCTTTAGTGGTACAAGGAAGAAACGGGTCAAAAATTTAGTTTATTGGTTGATATGTTTAACAGTTTAGACACGCCCATTACTTTATTTAACCCAAAAAAAAGCCCGCTAATGCGGGCTTTTTATAAGAAGTAAAGACTTACTCAACAGATGCTAACTTAGCTTTGTCTTCTTCTGTTACTTCTTTCATAGACAATTTAACACGGCCACGTGCGTCAACGTCTAAGATCTTAACAACTACTTCTTCGCCTTCGCTGATCTTGTCTGATACTTTCTCGATGCGCTCTTGAGCGATTTGAGAAATGTGTACCAAGCCATCTTTACCAGGCAAGAAGGTTACGAATGCGCCGAAATCAGCTAAACGTGCGACTTTACCTAAGTATACTGCGCCAATTTCAGGCTCTGCCGTAATACCTAAGATGCGCTCTTTAGCAGCATCAGCGGCTTCTTTAGTTGGCGCGTAGATGCGTACAGAGCCGTCATCTTGAATATCAACTTCAGCACCTGTTTCTTCGATAATAGAACGGATAGTTGCGCCGCCTTTACCGATAACGTCACGAATCTTGTCGGTGTCAATTTTCATAATATCCATAGATGGTGCGTTGTCTGGTAGCTCAGGGCGTGAGTAACCGATCACTTTCGCCATTTCGCGCAAGATGTGAAGACGTGCGTCCATGGCTTGCTCTAAGGCAATTTCCATGATCTCTTCAGTGATACCTTGAATCTTGATATCCATCTGTAACGCTGTAATACCTTGCTCGGTACCGGCAACTTTAAAGTCCATGTCACCTAAGTGATCTTCATCACCTAATATGTCGGTAAGAACGGTGAACTTATCACCTTCTTTTACTAAGCCCATTGCGATACCCGCAACTGGGTGCTTAACAGGGACACCGGCATCCATTAGCGCAAGCGATGCGCCACATACAGAAGCCATAGAAGATGAACCGTTAGATTCAGTAATCTCAGACACCAAACGAATCGTGTATGGGAATTCTTCAATATCTGGCATAACCGCCAAAATACCACGCTTCGCTAAACGGCCATGACCGATTTCACGACGGCCTACGCCACCCATACGTCCTGCTTCACCAACGCTGAACGGAGGGAAGTTGTAATGCAACATTAGGTGATCAGTGTTTTTCTCATGAAGCATGTCTTCCATCTTGCCATCACGTAGCGTACCCAAAGTAGCGGTAACAATCGCCTGAGTTTCACCACGTGTGAACAATGAAGAACCGTGCGCGCCTGGAAGTACGTCGATATCAACTTCAATGCCACGAACTGTTTTGCCATCACGTCCATCAATACGAGGCTGGCCTTCGATGATGCGCTGACGAACCGTTTGCTTCTCGATCTTAGAGAACATCGCGCTAACGTCGTCGGCAGAAATACCCGCTTCTTCGTTAGTAAGCTCAGCAACTGCCGCTGAACGAACTTCGTTTAGTAGTGCATAACGCTGCATTTTGTCTGACACTTGGTAAGCTTCAGAAATTTTGGCGCCATAAGCGCCAGCAACAGCGGCTTTTAATTCTTCGTTTTCAACTTCTGGTGCCCAATCCCAAGTTGGCTTTCCGTTTTCGGCAGCGAACTCTTTAATAGCGGCAATGGCTACTTGGAATTCTTGGTGAGCAAACAATACAGCGCCTAACATCTGGTCTTCAGAAAGCTGCTCAGCTTCTGATTCAACCATTAATACAGCGTCTTCAGTACCCGCTACAACCATGTCTAAGCGAGTATCTTTTAACTCTTCATAAGTTGGGTTTAAGAAGTAGCCACGATCATCTGTGTAACCTACACGAGCTGCACCAATAGGGCCACTGAAAGGAATACCAGAAATAGAGATCGCCGCCGAAGTCGCTAACATTGCTGCAATATCTGGATCATCTGTTTTGTTTGCAGAGATTACGTTAATCACAACCTGAACTTCATTCATGAAGCCTTTAGGGAATAACGGACGAATTGGCCGGTCAATTAAACGAGACGTCAGTGTTTCTTTCTCAGAAGGGCGACCTTCACGCTTTAGGTAGCCACCAGGGATTTTACCAACCGCGTAGAATTTTTCTTGATAATGAACAGACAACGGGAAGAAGTCTTGACCTGGCTTAGTGTCTTTAGCGCCAACAACCGTTGCTAAAACAACAGTGTCGTCAATAGTACAAAGTACAGCACCGGTTGCTTGACGTGCTACACGACCGGTTTCTAGCGTGACGGTTTTGCCGCCGAATTCAAATTGTTTTGTCTTAGGTGTTAAATCTAACATTTAGTTTCCTCATTTGAGGCCTCTACGATGCTTCTATCGATGTACTTGCGATCAAATACATCGATAGAAGCCCCAATGCGTTGTACTGGGCAGTAACCGAAGAGGCTTTATTTCATTTTAAGTTTTATAAAGAGTTCATCAGAAGGTAAAACGACAAAGGGCTCCCGATGAGGAGCCCTTTTGAAGACAGCGGGGTTTATCGACGTAAACCTAAGCGCTTAATCAAAGATGCGTAGCGTGCTACGTCTTTACGCTTCAAGTAATCCAACAACTTACGACGCTGGTTTACCATACGGATTAGACCGCGACGCGAGTGGTGATCTTTCGCGTGCTCTTTGAAGTGACCCTGCAACGTTTCAATGTTTGCAGTTAATAGTGCAACCTGAACTTCAGGAGAACCAGTGTCGCCTTCGCCTTGACCGTATTCTTTTAAAATTTCCGCTTTCTTTTCGACGCTTAATGCCATCGTACTAACTCCAAGAATGTGCCTAAATAATGGAGTGCGGGCCGTGCACATTAACAGCCGCATTCCAATTTAGCCCAATTAGGACTAAATCGCGGCGGATTATACATCACCTAACGCTGCTAACCAACTATTTGCATTGGTTATGCATCAACTTCTTTAGAGACCAGTCTTTCCGGCTGTAAGCGCCGTTGTTCGGACACTCGGCCAACCCCTAAAAAGCGGTCATCTAAGTAAACTCTTGCGGTACAAGCACTGGCGTCACAATTCACGTCATTACCATTCGAAAAGTACTTGGCACGGTGTTCGTCTAAGTCAATTCTCGGCAAATCAGCTAACAATTCATCCAATGAAACCAACAAAGCATCTAACGCCTCATAGTTTTCGGCCTCACGCAGCACTTCGAGCACTTCCAAAGATATGGCTTGATCAATGTTGAATTGACCATGACGTGTACGACGTAGCGTTTTTACGTGCGCGCCGCAACCAATCTCTTCGCCTATGTCTGCCACAAGCGTGCGAATGTAGGTGCCTTTACTGCACTGTACGTCTAAGTCGAACTCTGGCGATGCAAAACGCAGTAGGTCATTGCGCTTAATAGTCACTGGCCTAGGGTCTATTTCAACTTCTATGCCCTCGCGCGCCAGCTCGTAGAGCTTTTTTCCATCACGCTTTAAGGCGGAATACATTGGCGGGACTTGTTCAATATCACCGGTGAATGTCGATAACACCGCCTGCAATTGAGACTCCGAAATATCGGGCACCTCTCGCTCTTGCGTTACCTCACCTTCCGCGTCTAATGTTTCGGTGGATACCCCTAGAACACCGGTGGTTAGATATGCCTTTTCAGCATCGAGCAAAAATTGGGAAAACTTTGTGGCCTCACCAAAGCAAATGGGCAACAGCCCAGTGGCTGCGGGGTCTAAAGTGCCGGTATGACCCGCTTTTTGTGCCTGATACAACCATTTTGCTTTTTGAAGTATCTGATTGGAGCTAAAACCGAGCGGTTTATCAATTAACAACACGCCCGAAATTGGCCGACCTTTTTTACGGCGAGCCATAATTATCCTTCTGAATCGTCCGAATTCGTTTGATGAGACTTATCTTCATCTATCGCACGATCAATTAATGCCGATAACTCAGAACCGGTATCAATGACTTTATCATAATGAAAGCGCAATAACGGTATCACTCTCATATTTAACCCTTTCGCCAACTTGGTGCGCATAAAGCCTGCGGCGTTGTTCAATATTTTTTCTTGCTCACCACGTTCTTGTACCGCATCCTGGCGACCAAACGCCATGCAAGTGAAGTACACGTCTGCGTATGATAAGTCGCTCGACACTTTCACGTCGTTCACCGTCACCATACCCACGCGTGGGTCTTTCACTTCTTGCTGAATAATCTTCGCAAGATCACGTTGAATTTGATCACCAATTCGACGTACTCGACTCGAGTTTGCACCCATAATAAACCCTCTAAAATAAAAAACCGGCCTCAAACTTAGTTGCGGCCGGCTTGCTTTTATAAATAACCGAACCGATTAATCGATGGTACGTGCTACTTCTTTCACGTCAAACACTTCGATTTTATCGCCAGCTTTAACATCAGTGTAGTTCTTAACACCGATACCACATTCCATGCCGCGGCTAACTTCTTGTACATCGTCTTTGAACCGACGCAATGATTCAAGTTCACCTTCATAAATAACAACTTCATCACGCAGTACACGGATTTTCTTGTTACGGTAAACCGTACCTTCAACTACCATACAACCCGCAATTTGACCGAATTTAGGTGAATTGAACACGTCACGTACTTCAGCAAGACCCACGATGTCTTCACGAAGATCAGGCGATAACATGCCGCTTAATGCTGACTTCACATCATCGATCAGATCGTAAATAACGTTGTAGTAACGTAAGTCTAAACCACCACGCTCAATAACTTCACGCGCTTTACCGGTTGCACGAACGTTAAAACCAAAGACAACGGCATTGGCTGCAATCGCTAAGTTAGCGTCAGATTCAGAAATGGCACCAACACCGCCAGAAACGATATTAACGCGTACTTCTTCGTTACCTACTTTCATCAATGCGCCATTGATGGCTTCTAGTGAACCACGTACGTCTGTCTTTAAGACTACGTTTAGAATACGAACTTCGTTGTCACCCACGTTTGCAAACAACGCATCTAACTTAGCCGCTTGTTGCATTGCATGAGCAGCGTCTTTCGAGCGAGAGGCTCTTAAGTCAGCAACTTCACGAGCCGCACGTTCACTTTCAGTAACAACAAACTCATCACCAGCACCTGGCGTTCCGTTTAAACCTAAAATTTCACATGGTATAGAAGGTCCAGCTTTATCTAATGGCTTACCCGCTTCGTCAAACAAAGCACGAACACGCCCATAGAAAGTACCCGCTAATACAATGTCGCCACGATTTAACTGGCCAGCTTGAACAAGAACCGTTGCAACTGCGCCACGACCTTTATCTAGGCTAGACTCAATAACAACACCCTTACCTGGGCCGCTGTGATGAGCTTTCAATTCTAATAATTCAGCTTGTAATGAAATGGCTTCTAGCAATTCATCTACGCCTTGGCCAGTATGCGCCGAGACTTGAATGAACTGAGTGTCGCCACCCCAAGATTCTGGGATCACATCGTGTTGTGCCAATTCATTAGTCACACGCTCAGGATCAGCCGCTTCTTTATCCATTTTGTTGATCGCAATAACCAATGGCACGCCGCCTGCTTTTGCATGCTGGATCGCTTCAATGGTTTGCGGCATTACGCCATCGTCTGCGGCAACAACCAAAATAACAACGTCTGTTGCTTTAGCACCACGAGCACGCATTGCGGTAAAGGCTGCGTGGCCCGGTGTATCTAAGAAAGTAATCATGCCGCGAGAAGATTCAACGTGGTACGCACCAATGTGCTGAGTAATACCACCCGATTCACCCGCCGTTACACGCGTTTCACGAATGTAATCGAGTAGACTTGTTTTACCATGGTCAACGTGACCCATTACGGTAACTACCGGCGCACGCGTTGCTACATCACCTTCGTATTCAACTTCCATCATCGTATCTTCTAGTGCGTTTTCATTCACTATTCGATACTTATGACCCATCTCTTCGATCACTAAGATAGCGGTATCTTGATCAAGAATTTGGTTTACGGTGGCCATAACGCCCATCTTAAACAAAATCTTAACGACCTCTGCCGATTTAGCCGACATTTTACCCGCTAACTCTGCAACACTGATTGCTTCGCCTAATTCAACTTCGCGAATAACCGGAGCGGTTGGCTTTTCAAATTGGTGCTCTGTTGACTTTTTCATCTTCTTAGGACGACGACGGCGGTTGCCACCGTTATCATCTAACGCATCCAACATTTGCTGGTGCTTATTACCTGTACGATGCTGAGAAGTACGTTGTGCTTCAGACTTCACGCCGCCTTTCTTATGGCCTGCTTTACGCGGAGCGTTGGCTTGACCATCTTCTAAGCGAGGACCCGTTGGGCGAGACTTCTCATGTTTCTTTTTCTCAGCAACACGATTGTCTTTACCCATTTTAGCTTCAGCATCGGCAACCGTAGCCACGGGCTCAGATTTTGCTGCTGGCTTTTTCTTAGTCGCCTTTCCAGCATCTGATTTTTCTTCAGTTTTCGTTTGAGCCGCTTTTTCTTGCTTTTGCTTTTCTTGAGCGGCTTTAGCGCGCGCTGCTTCTAACTTAGCGTCTTCTTCTGCCCGACGAGCAGCACGATCTTCTGTATTAGCAGAAGTATCAGCTACTGGTGCATCTTGCTGTGCTTCAGCTTCGTCACGTTTAACATAAGTACGCTTTTTACGTACTTCAATGCTAATTGTTTTAGCCTTTGAGCCTCCACCAGTTTTTAAAGTGGTCGTTACTTTACGCTTTAACGTAATTTTCTTTGGTGCGTCTGTTGATTCACCATGACTTGTCTTTAAATAAGTCAGTAACGTTTTCTTTTGGCTATCGCTTACAGATTCTGTTTCTTTTTTATGTGGCAGACCCGCTGCGTCCATCTGCTGGAGCAGTCGATCAACGGGAGTGCCGACCGATGCGGCCAACTCTTTTACAGTAACTTCAGACATTAATAACTCCTTCCCGTTTATTCATTCTCAAACCACGGCGCACGCGCAGTCATAATTAATTCACCAGCAAATTTGTCGTCAATTTCGCCAGCTTCTACAAGCTCATCGATACTCAATTCAGCTAAATCTTCCATGCTGCAAATGCCTTTTGATGCAATTAAGCGAGCAAGAGGTTCATTCATACCATCCATTTCAAGTAAGTCTTGAGCCGGTTGTGCAGAATCTAACTGTTCTTCATTTGCCAACTCTAACGTCACTAGTACGTCTTTAGCACGCTGGCGAAGTTCGGTAACGATGTCTTCATCAAACCCATCGATTTCTAACATTTCATCGATCGGTACGTAAGCCACTTCTTCTAAAGTTGCAAAGCCTTCTTCAACTAATACAACGGCAATATCTTCATCAACATCAAGCTTTTCAACAAAGTTTTGAATCAGTTTAACAGTCTCTTCTTCCTGCTTTTCGCCGGCTTCAGATTCAGTCATTACATTGATTGTCCAACCCGTCAATTCACTGGCTAAACGAACGTTTTGACCACTTCGGCCAATCGCCATAGCTAGGTTGTCTTCTTCTACTGCAACTTGCATTGTATTGGTGTCTTCATCCATCACAATCGATGCAACTTCAGCGGGTGCCATTGCGTTAATGACCAACTGTGCGGGATTATCATCCCAAGTAATGATGTCAACGCGCTCGTTGCCGAGTTCATTAGAAACCGCTTGAACACGTGAGCCACGCATACCAACACATGCACCAACTGGGTCAATTCGTCCATCATTGGTTTTAACAGCAATTTTAGCTCTCGAGCCAGGGTCACGAGCACAGCCGCGGATTTCAATAATTTCTTCTTGAATCTCTGGCACTTCAATACGGAACAATTCAATCAACATTTCGTTGCTAGAGCGACTCAATACGAGTTGCGGTCCTCGACCTTCTGTTTTAATAGACTGTAAAACCGCGCGAACGCGATCCGCTAATCGGAACATCTCACGGCCAATCATATTTTCACGCGGTAAAATAGCTTCAGCGTTATTACCAAGATCGACAATCAACGCTTCACGAGTTACCTTTTTAACGGTACCCGAGACCATTTCACCAATACGCTCACGGTATGTATCTACAATTCGAGCTCGCTCAGCATCACGTACTTTCTGAACAATAATTTGTTTCGCCGCTTGCGCACTGATACGACCAAAACCTTCACTTTCGATTTCAACTTCGTATACATCGCCCGGCTGTAAGTTAGTGTCAACTTCGCGAGCTTCTTCGGTGGTCCACTGAGAACCTAAAATAGACATTTCATCGTCGCCTTTAACTTCCCAGCGACGGAATGTTTTATATTCACCTGTTTTACGATCTATAGATACGTAAACGTCTGGCTCACCTTCATCATCTAATCGTTTTTTTGCAGCGGTCGCTAATGCTAGCTCCATTGCATCGAAGATGACTTCGCGCGAAACACCTTTTTCGTTCGCTACTGCATCTACGACTAAAAGAATTTCTTTACTCATCGTCTCAGCCCCTTCCTTTCGCTCAAGCAATTTGCTCAATATTAAGTTTAAATTTTATAATTTAGCTAAAATTCGGAATGACCCGACCTTTATCTATACTCTCAATTGGTAATAAAAATTCTTCACCGTCAGCGGCAATCACCACATCACTTTCTTCTATACCGACGATGACACCTTTGAAGTTTCGTCGACCTTCAAACGCGTATTTAAGCTTTATCTCTACCCATTCATTCACAAAAGCGCTGTATTGCTCGAGTGTGAACAAAGGACGATCCATACCCGGTGATGACACCTCTAAGGTATATTCAGTTGAGATTGGGTCTTCTACATCCATAACTGCGCTTACTTGCCGACTGACATCAGCACAGTGATCAACACCAATACCATCTTCGTGGTCGATATAAATTCTCAATGTGGAGTATTTCCCACTGCGGATGTATTCAATTCCCCACAACGAAAAGCCCATCCCGGTTACAACGGGATCGATTAACGCTGTTAATTCATCTACTTTTGCCATTAAAAGTTGTTCACCTAATTTCGACAGCTATAAAAAATGGGCACTATGGGAAAAACATCTAAGACGCTCATCCTAAAGCCCATCTTACGTTGAAGACCTAAAATGCAGATCTCCAAAAACTAAAAAACCCCTTCAAAGAGGGGCCTAATACAAATACCTTTTACCAGAGCCCTCTCAAAGTACTCTGCAGCACCGCGGTGCTATTCAACCTAAGTTGAAGCGATAACACTCACATTGGAGCCATTATCATCGAAGTCTAAGACCTCTAAAATCAGCGCGGTAGTATACGGATAACTACAGCAACTTTCAACCAAGCCATAAAAAAGGCCTGCAAATTAACAGGCCTTTTTAAATATGGTACCGACGACTAGATTCGAACTAGCACGGGCGTAAGCCCACCACCCCCTCAAGGTGGCGTGTCTACCAATTTCACCACGTCGGCATAAAACTCTTATTCAGCAGGTAGTGCATTCTCGTCAGCTGAAGTAGCAGCAGGGACATCAGTCTCTACAGCCTCAACCACAGGAACATTGATGCTTTCTAAGCTATTTGCTTTTTCCTGTGCAATAAAGGCTAACGCCATACTGGTCACAAAAAAGCCTGTTACTAAAATACCTGTTGTGCGCGTTAAAAAGTTGCCACTACCTTCAGAACCGAAAACAGTCTGTGAAGCACCGCCTCCAAAAGAAGCACCAGCATCTGCGCCTTTACCACGCTGCAATAACACAAAGGCAATAACGCCAACGGCTAAAACTACGTGAATTAGTAATACGATTTTTTCAATACCCATATCAATTACCCTTTTGCAGCATTACAAATTGCTACAAATTCATCTGCGATCAATGATGCACCACCGACCAATCCGCCATCGATATCAGGCTGGCCAAATAGCGCTTCAGCACTGGCGGCTTTTACGCTGCCACCGTATAAAATTCTAGTTTTTGCTGCCACAGCAGCATCTTCTGCTGCAAGCATGCCACGAATAAAGGCGTGCACTTCTTGTGCTTGCTCTGGGCTAGCTGTCTTCCCTGTTCCTATCGCCCAAACTGGCTCATAGGCAACAACAATGGTGTCGAATGCCGCAATACCTACTGCATCCAAAACCGCTTGAATTTGTGTTCTTACAACGTCTTCTGTAACACCAGATTCTCGCTGCTCTAATGTTTCACCTATACACAACATAGGGATAACACCAGATTCTAAAGTCGCTTTAACTTTCTGTGCAATTTGCGCATCTGTTTCGCCAAACAGCTCACGGCGCTCAGAATGGCCAATAAGTACATACTGGCAATCAAATTCTTTTACCATTGAAAGACTCAGCTCACCGGTAAAGGCACCTGATGCTTCAGCACTGACATTTTGCACGCCATAGGCGATATCGGTGTCTTTTAGCAACTCGGCTGCTTGCGCAACGTATAAAGCAGGAGGAAATACAGCAACGTCCGATGAACCGTTCATGCCCGATTTAAATGCAGTCAACAATGATGCGACTGTCTCTTTATTTCCGTTCATTTTCCAGTTTGCAGCTACAAGCGTGCGACGCGTTGTCATAGTATTGCCTCCTTTAAGCGGGCGCAGAGTTTACTGAGTTTGCACTTGCAGAGCAAGCGCAACTGGTAAAAAATCTTCTTAACTGGCTATAAAAAAGCCAACAAAATCAGATGATTAGCTTTTTGTTACGGCGGATTCGACCGCTAAAGCCAGCTTTTCACAGACCGGCTTCACTATATTTACATCTTCACCTTCTACCATGACACGCACAACAGGCTCGGTTCCGGAAGGCCGCAGCAACACCCGGCCGGTGTCGGCTAAGTCTGCTTCGGCCTTTGCAACGGCCTCTTTTACAGCCGGAATGGAAAGAACATCCATCTTTTTAGGCATTTTTACGTTTATCATGACCTGAGGGTATTTACGCATACCCGACTTAGCTTGAGACAGCGTCTGATTCGCGGCGAGCAATGCAGCCAATACCTGCAAAGAAGCTACAATGCCATCACCCGTTGTAGAAACATGCTTTAACACCAGATGGCCGGAGTTTTCACCACCAAGCAGCCATCCATGCGCAGTTAGCTGCTCATTCACATAGCGATCGCCAACATCTGCCCGCACTAATTTCAGGCCAATTTTTTTCAGGGCCACTTCCAAGCCTAGATTGGTCATTAACGTCCCAACTACGCCATCTTTAACGATTCCGGTTGCTTTATAGTGATTAGCTAAAATAAAAAGAAGCTCATCGCCATCAACTATTTGACCCTCATGATCTACCATGGCTAACCGATCGCCATCGCCATCGTAGGCAATACCGATGTCAGCGCCAACCTCAAGCACTTTTGCTTGAAGAGCGGAGGGCGCCGTCGAGCCCACTTTTTCGTTAATGTTAAGCCCATTAGGCTGAGCACCAATGACTGTAACTTCTGCGCCGAGTTCCCGAAACACCTTTGGCGCAACATCATAGGTAGCTCCGTGGGCGCAATCTAAAACAACGTGCATGCCGTCTAAGTGCAGGTAGCCCGACGTACTTTTACAGTACTCAACATAGCGGCCATTGGCATCATCTATACGTCGCGCCTTACCTAAATCGGCACTGGCGGAGGTAAGTAATACTTGTTCCAACTCTTTTTCAATGGCGTGCTCAATGTCGTCAGGTAGCTTGGTACCGTCAGCAGAGAAAAACTTAATACCATTATCATAATAAGGGTTGTGTGAAGCAGAAATAACTATACCCGCATTAGCGCTGAAGGTACGTGTTAAATAGGCAATGGCGGGCGTTGGCATTGGCCCCACCAGCAAACTGTCGCAGCCAGCCGATGCTAGCCCGGCCTGCAGCACAGACTCAAACATATAACCAGAAATCCGCGTATCTTTACCGATGACTATTTTGCCTCGGCCTTCACGTGAAAAAACGCGACCCGCGGCCCAGCCAAGCTTCAAGACAAAATCAGGATTAATGACACCTTTACCGACTTCTCCTCGGATTCCGTCCGTACCAAAATACTTTTTTCCTTTACTCACAACTACTCTCCTACGTACGTGCGTTCAACTTTGGTGAACGGCATTTAACAGGGTTACCACTTGCGCGGTTTCGTCGATATCATGCGCTCTAATTACCCAAGCACCTGAACATAGCGCTTTCGCGGCCAGAGCTAGGCTGCCAATTAAGCGCTCTTCGACAGTTTTATTCAACACGGCACCCACCATACTCTTGCGAGATACGCCAACCAACATAGGCAGGCTCAGTGACTGCAGCTCAGTTAATTGGTTCATTAATTTGAGATTATGCTCTAATGTTTTCCCGAAGCCAAAGCCAGGATCAATCATGATTTTCCGTTTATCAATACCCTGCTCTAAACAAGCCTGAACTCGGCCATTTAAATAGTCGCAGACTTCAGACACCACATTTTCGTATTGCGGATTGTTTTGCATATGTTTCGGCTCACCTTTACTGTGCATTAAACACACTGGCAAGCCTGTTTTTGTTGCTGCTTCTAAAGCCCCAGGTCGAGTTAACGCCCGGACATCATTAATCAGATGCGCTCCGGCAGAGGCTGCGGCCTGCATGACGGCTGCCGTACTGGTATCTACAGAAACTATCGCATCGCATTCCTTCGAAAGACGCTCAATGACTGGAATGACGCGATCGAGTTCTTGCTGTTCCGAAACAGGATCTGCGCCAGGGCGAGTACTTTCGCCACCTACATCAATAAATGCAGCACCTTGTGCAACCATTTTTTGAGCCTGAACAACCGCATCATCTAATTGATTAAACCGACCTCCGTCGGAAAAAGAATCAGGTGTTACATTGAGCACGCCCATGACATGAGCTCGATTCAAAGGCAACGAACGATCTTTAAATAGAAATGATGACAAGCTAGCCTCCTTTTGGCGACGGTAAAGCGCAAAAAATCGGGCTGGTGCCCGATTTTTAATGTAGATTCAACCTCTAAGACCTACCGTTAGGCATCATCATCCGATTTTGGTTCAGAAGACTCTTCAGGTCTTGATACTCGCTCTTCTGAACCCTCATCTGCTTTAACTTCTGGCTCAGCTTTAGCGCTAGGCTTGTCTCGATCTTCCCAACCTTTCGGTGCTCTTGGCGTTTTGCCTGCCATAATGTCTTCAATTTGTGCCGCATCAATGGTTTCATATTCCAACAATGCATCTTTCATAGCTTCTAGCTTATCGCGGTTCTCTTCTAAAATGCGGTAAGCCTCTTTGTAGCTGGCATCAAGAATTCGTTTAACTTCTTCGTCTACCTTTTGCGCTGTCATTTGAGAAGCCGCCAGCGCTGTAGTTTGGCTGCCTAAGTAGCCTTGCTGCTCTTCTTCAAACTGCTGAGCACCCAACTCACTTAAACCCCATTTAGTCACCATGTTGCGAGCGATTGCGGTAGCTCGCTCAATATCGTTCGATGCCCCAGTGGTTACGCCTTCGGCGCCTAGCGTCATTTCTTCGGCAATTCGGCCACCGTATAACCCACTGATTTGTCCTTGGAGCGCTCGCTTGCTGATGGAGTAACGATCTTCTTCCGGCAAGAACATGGTCACACCCAAGGCGCGGCCGCGCGGAATAATACTCACCTTATAAACTGGGTCATGATCTGGGACCAAATTACCCACAATGGCATGCCCTGCTTCATGATAAGCGGTATTGGTTTTTTCTTTTTCAGACATCACCATGGCTTTACGCTCGGCACCCATCATGATTTTATCTTTGGCGCGATCAAATTCTTCCATCGACACTAAGCGACGGTTTAAACGGGCTGAAAACAACGCAGCCTCGTTTACCAAGTTCGCTAAATCGGCACCTGAAAAGCCCGGCGTACCTCGCGCAACAATTGCAGCATCGACATCGTCAGCAATTGGCACTTTGCGCATATGTACTTTTAAAATTTGCTCACGACCTAGAATATCTGGCAAGCCAACAGTTACTTGACGATCGAATCGACCTGGGCGCAACAACGCTGGGTCTAGAACATCTGGGCGGTTTGTAGCGGCAATAACAATCACACCGTCATTCACTTCAAAGCCATCCATTTCAACCAAGAGTTGGTTTAAAGTTTGCTCACGCTCATCATTTCCGCCGCCAATACCAGCGCCACGTGAACGGCCAACCGCATCAATCTCATCAATAAAGATAATACAAGGGGCTTGTTTTTTAGCCTGCTCAAACATGTCGCGCACACGCGATGCACCCACGCCGACAAACATCTCTACAAAATCAGAACCAGAAATTGAGAAAAAAGGAACCTTAGCTTCACCCGCGATCGCCTTAGCTAGCAAGGTTTTACCTGTACCAGGAGGACCCACCATAAGCACACCGCGAGGGATTTTGCCGCCCAAGCGCTGATACTTACCAGGGTCTCGCAAAAACTCGACCAATTCTTGAACATCGTCTTTCGCTTCTTCAACACCGGCAACATCTTTAAAGGTGGTATTGATTTGGTCTTCGCTGAGCAGACGAGCCTTACTTTTACCGAAGCTCATTGGGCCTTTACCGCCACCACCGCCGCCTTGCATTTGACGCATGAAAAACATGAAGACCGCTAAAATAATTAAGATTGGGAAAGAGGCAACTATTAGCTGAGTCCAAATACTAGGCTGTTCAGGCTGCTTGGCTTGCACTTCCACTCCGTGCGCGATCATATTTTCGATCAATTCTTGGTCGCTGGTTTGCGGCGGACGCACAGTTTCAAAAGTAGAGCCATCTCGGCGCTCACCCACTATGGCCTGACCTGAATAGGCAACGGAACGTATCTGATCTTGCTGCACTTGCTGCACAAATCGAGAGTAGTTCACTTTTTCAGCGCTTGGCGCCATGTCAAAATTATTAAATACAGCCAGTAAAACAACTGCAATGATGAGCCAAAGTACTAAATTCTTCGCCATATCGTTCAACTTTCACCTTCTTACGTAATGAATGTTACGTACAAACTTATCCTTTATAACCTGAAGCTACCACATAGGTTTCTCGTGAACGTGCTCGAGAAGCTTCCGGTTTACGCATTGTAACTTTTGTATACTGCTGGCGAATAGTTTTAATGTATTCATCAAAGCCTTCACCATGAAAAACTTTTGCTATAAATCCACCGCCTGGCTTAAGAATAGACTGCGCCATATCTAACGCCAGTTCGACCAAATACATGGCTGCCGGTTGATCAATCGATGCATTGCCACTCATATTGGGGGCCATATCCGATATTACAAGGTCGACGGGTGATTCTCCAATACATTCAAGAAGGCTCTGAAAGACGCCGTCATCCGTAAAATCGCCCTGAATAAACTCTACGCCGGCAATGGAATCCATTTCTAAAATATCGGAAGCAACGACTCGGCCCTTGTCACCTACTAACCTCGCCGCGACCTGAGACCAGCCACCAGGCGCTGACCCTAAATCTACAACCGTCATCCCAGAACGGATCAATTGCCCTTTTTCACAGATTTCCAATAATTTATAGCTTGCGCGACTGCGATAGCCATCTTGACGCGACATTTTTACGTATCGATCATCAAAATGCTCATCCAACCACTGTTTGCTGCTTTTTGATCGTGCCAATTCAATTCCTCTTTAGGTAATTTGTACTATCTAAAGTACAATTACGATGTTTCGATAACATTTAAACATGAGATATACAGAATATGAAATTAACTCAAGACCAAAAAAAGCGATTTCGCACCATTGGCCACCAGCTCAACCCCGTTGTAACGGTAGCTGATAAGGGTCTAAGCGAATCCGTGATGACAGAAATTGAACGAGCACTGAACGACCACGAGTTAATTAAAGTGAAAATCGTTGCCGAAGATCGTGATGACAAAAAAGCCATCATCGAAGCCATCACCGGGCAATGCGGTGCAATTTTAGTACAGCAAATTGGTCACATTGCTTTAATCTTGAAAAAAGCGAAAGAGCCGAACCCGAAATTATCGAATATCAGTCGATTCTCACACCTGTAATCGGTGAGCGCACTTTAATTTACGAAATTTTTCGTCAACTAAAGTGCGCAAAACTGTTATTTAACCTTAGTTAACCAACCGTGTTTATCTTCAGCTTTACCCCACTGAATGGCATTGAGAGCTTGGCGCAAACGCTCCGTTGTCGGACCAGCCTGCCCACTGCCCACAGAAAACTCTTTATCCTTATGAATTAAAGTTCCGACCGGCGTTAAAACGGCGGCTGTACCGGAAAGCGCGGCTTCTGTACCGGGTTTTGCAGCACGCTCAAGCAACTCATCAACACTGAGCTCACGCTCTGACACTTTCATTCCCAAATCACGAGCAATGGTTAATATTGAATCACGCGTTATGCCATGCAGAAAAGAACTGTCTAGCGCTTTGGTAATCACTTCATCGCCATCAATTAAGATAAAGTTTGCCGCACCGGTTTCTTGAACATCGCCTCCAGGGCAAAACAAGACTTGATCAGCGTTGTATTTTTCACGTGCTTGAGAGATAGGGGCTAAGGCACTGGCGTAGTTTCCGCCGCTTTTAACCATCCCCATGTGTGGCGCGCAACGCATGCCATCTTCTTCTAATAACAACCGTAACGCCTGTGCGCCACCGGCAAAATAATCACCGACCGGAGAAAGCAATACATACAACAATGAACTCAACGACGGTGCTGCCGCCTTACCAATCGCGGCCTCAGTACCTAAGTGAGTTGGTCGAATATACATAGAACCCGGTGGTGCTGGGGTTTCGTCGGCGTATTTTTCGACAATATCGGTGATCATTTTCGACAACAAGGCTTCATTTATTGCTGGCAAACTTAACAATTGTGAGCTTTGCACCATGCGCGCAATGTTCGCTTCCATTCTGAAAATATTGACTGAACCGTCTTCGTGTTTAAAGGCTTTCAAACCTTCAAAGCAGGTACTTGAATAATGTAAAACGTGTGCCCCAGGGTGAAATTCAAGCTTATTTGAAGAGACAATCTCGCTGTCACTCCATTGGTTATCTGAATAACTTGCTAACGTCATCTCTGGAATAAAAACGGTACCAAATGCAGCCATGTTGTTTTCTCTTATAAGTGCGATATTAAAGCCATTGTAAGGCAATTTGATCTAAAATCACCAGTCACAAATACAGCCTTTCAACCGCAATGCTTGCAACTGTTCATTGCACTGTACACAACGCATTTACAGCGGCCTAATGAATGATCTTATCTTGCCAAATATTAACGATAGTTTGTGTCGCTTTAACAAATGGCTCCGGTAGCTCTTCAATTGGTCGTTGCCTGTTTTCGTTTTGCAAAATAGCGTAATGAACCTCTTGCCTCAGCGCCAAATAGGCCTCCATCCAATCGCCCTTTTCGCTCTCTGATATCAAGCCTTGTTTCGCCAAGGCCTCAATGCATCGGACGTTATCTGACCACTTCGCGAGCTCAGGGAATTCATTTGCATACGCCAACACCAAATACTGAACAATAAACTCAAGGTCGACTATGCCACCGGCGTCGTGTTTAATATCAAAACATCGGCCTTCTAATTCAGATTTCGTCGAGAGGTGAGATGACATTTTTGCACGCATTTCTACGATATCTTTTTTCAAGACTTGAAGGTCTCGCTTACAGCACACGATATCCTGACGCAATGCATTGAACTTTTGCTTAAGATGTCTATCACCTGCAATAAATCGGGCGCGTACTAGCGCTTGGTGCTCCCAGGTCCAAGCATCATTGCGCTGATACTTTTCGAAGCTCGATAGACTGGTCACCAATAAACCCGAGCTGCCAGAAGGCCGCAATCGGGTATCAACTTCATACAACATCCCCGAAGGCGTGTTACTGCTCAGCATGTGGATCAATTTTTGGCCTAGTCTCGCCATAAACACAACGTTTTCTATGACAGAAGGTCCTTCGGTCTGGCCGTTGGTGTCGGCATCGTGAATAAAAACTAAATCCAAATCGGACTCATAGGAAATTTCTAACCCACCCATTTTGCCATAAGCAATTACGCCAAATGGGAAGTCACTCCAATCGCCACTGGTTTGCAGCGGGCGGCCATGTTTTGCAATCATTTGCCGCCAAACAATCGCCAACGCCTGATCCACAACCACTTCAGCCACCCATGCTAAATAGTCGGATATTTTCATTAATGGCAATTGATTGGTCACTTCACATGCCGCCGCCCTAAGAATACGAGCGTGGTGAAAATGCCGTAGCACCTCCATCTGTCGCTCCAAGTCATCTTCAGGAACCCTTAACATTAATTGCTGAATTTCATCATGCAACTCAGCTTGCCTTGGTAACTGATACAAACTCTTTAGGTCAGTCAGCTCATCCAATAGAAACGGATTTTCTTTAAACTGCTTAATTATCCACGAACTCAATGGCGCTAGCTTCACCAACTCTCGAATGGCCTGTGGGTTTTCTGAGAGCAATACAAAATAAGACGACCGCCGCAAAATGGCTTCCAAGATGGGGCGTATGATCGTAAAACGGCGATCACCGTCGAAAAACTTACTCAATTCATGCCACAAAATAGGCATGAAATTATCTAAATTTTGAAGCGACTCATCGGCCAGTTTTTGAATGGTCGGATGTTCAGAAAACTGCATAATAAGGTTGGTCAATTCTGGCGTGCATTTTAAGCTTGCAGGAGATTCCTTAGATTGCCATGCTTCGACAAAAGGACCAATCGACGAAGCTTTGTTCACCGGCTCTTCTTCGGCAATCAAATTGCTAAAATGTACATTAACAGAGCTACGAAATTGTTCTAACTTAGCGAGCAATGCTTCTACGCTTGGTTCGTTCATATTTGCAGCCAAACGCTCTAAGTCGCTATCGTCGGTAGGCAACATTTGGGTTTGTTCATCGCGCAGCGCTTGTATTTTATGCTCTAAATCTCTAAGAAAATCGTAAGCACTGATGAGTTGATTTACCACTTCGTTCGGCAAAAGCTCTAACGCTGCAATTTGCGTTAAAGCGGACCAAGTTCCCCGAGTTTGCAATGACTCATCTTGGCCCCCACGCACCAGTTGAAATACTTGAGCAATAAATTCAACTTCTCGAATACCGCCTTTACCGAGCTTAATATTTCGCCCTAAATTTTGGCGACGGACTTCTTGTTGAATTTTCACCTTGAGTTCACGAAGTGCCCCTACGGCTTGGAAATCAACATATCGCCGATACACAAATGGGCTTAACATTTGTTCCAGTTCGTGTTTTGACTCTGTGGTTCCTGTTACCGCTCTAGCCTTAACCATGGCAAAGCGCTCCCAGAAACGACCTTGCTGCAGATAATAGTTGTTTAGAGCTTTGAAGTTTGAGGCTAATGCTCCAGATTGCCCCCACGGCCGCAACCTCATGTCTACGCGAAACACAAAGCCATCGGCAGTTCGCGCGTCGAGCAATTGAATTACCTTTCGACCTACCCTCGTAAAATATTGTTCGTGCGGCGTGCCGTTACTTGTTTCTCCTTCGCAAGGATAAGCAAAAATCAAATCAATATCTGAAGAAAGATTAAGTTCTTGCGCTCCGTGCTTACCCATAGCAATCACATGCAGCCGCTGGCTTTCACCAGAAAATGGGCAAACCGCAGGCGCGCCAGTTTTAAGCTGCCAAAATTGTTCAGCCCACCGCACGGCGAATTGCAACGCACTGTCGGCAAGATCGCTCACCTGCTTCGCCGTTTCGCGCACTGTAGACAACTGCAAGGCATCACGAGCCATTAAACGAGCCATGTGCCGATTACGCCAAACCCGTAGATCGTGCATAACTGACGGTTCGTTATCGAGCGTCCATTGTTTAGCAAGTGATTCTAATTCGGCATTGGCGTCGGTTGCCTGCTGAAAAAACTCAAGCTCGCGATTCCAATCGGGTTGTTTTTTTAGCCAGTCACACAACCAAGGGCTTGCCATCAATAAACGATCGGCGGCGTCACTATGATCACAATGAATATATTGATCGAGTGATTTCATCGCTTGGAGTGCTTTGGCGAGCTGTTTATCCATGACGGCTATGCCTCCTTGATAGTCTGTCAAACAGTATTGCCCTTAAGTTAACCGCATCAAGGGAACTTTTTGACGCATCTAATGTCTTGTATCAAACGTATGACTACTATCATTTGCGAGTCTTTGTTAAATTGCAACGACTCTACAAAAATATTAAGGACATTTTAATGAGCATTAAGACTCTCGCTCAGCTTTGCATAGCCGGCGCATTGTTTTCAGCAACATCGCTTTTTGCCCAAGACTGGAGCGACATTGAACAAAAAGCTAAAGGACAAACGGTGTACTTTCACGCTTGGGGTGGTAGCGAAACTATTAACGACTATATTCGATGGGCTGGAGAACAGGTTAAGAAAAGCCATGATGTCACCTTAAAGCACGTTCGAGTCACAGAAACAGGTAACGTTGTTAGCCAAGTATTATCTGAGAAAACCGCCGGTAAACTCACCGAAGGAGCTGTTGATTTAGTTTGGATTAACGGCGAAAACTTTAGAGCCATGAAACAAAACGGCTTATTACTAGGCGCTTTTACGCAAAAACTCCCAAATTACGCCTATGTAGATACTGAAAACAAACCCACAACTTTATTCGACTTCACTACATCGGTCGATAACATGGAAGCGCCTTGGGGCATGGCTCAATTAGTCTTTATGTACGACACAGAGCAAGTCTCTCAGCCTCCTAAAAATATGAACCAACTACTAAACTATGCCGAGCAAAACCCAGGACGTGTAACTTACCCTGCTCCGCCGTCGTTTTATGGAACCACCTTTATCAAGCAAGCATTACTGGAGTTAACTGACAATAAAGAAGCACTCTATGCACCAGTTGCTGTATCAGATTTTGACACCGTAACGGCACCACTTTGGAAATATTTAGAAGCTTTGCACCCGCACATGTGGGGTCAGGGAAAAACCTTTGCTTCAGGCGCGCCACAAATGAAGCAGCTATTAAATGATGGTGAACTCGATATTTCACTCAGTTTTAACCCGAATGACGCTAGTAACGCCATTGCAACCGGTGAACTGCCGGAATCCATCCGAACCTATGTCCATGATGGCGGATCTATCGGGAACACCCACTTTGTGACTATTCCATTTAACTCAAGCAACAGCGCAGGGGCGATGGTCGTGGCTAATTTCTTAATGTCGCCTGTCGCTCAAGCCCGTAAAGCCGACCCAAGTATTTGGGGCGATCCAACGGTACTGGCAACGCAAAAGCTAAACGCTGAAGACAAAGCCTTATTCGAAAGCCTTCCTCTTGGCCAAGCGACCTTGTCAGACGAAGAATTAGGCTCGGTGTTACGTGAACCACACACCAGTTGGGTGGAAGCGTTAGAAAAAGCCTGGTTGGCTCGTTACGCTAATTAATGTTATTAGGATTAAATCGCCATGCATGGATAGCTATAGCACCTTGGTTAATGGCAGGACTCTTTTTAGGGCCTGTCATTGTGGGTTTATTAGGCACTTGGTTGCCAGCTGCGGGTTATTTACCCGCGCTAGGGCAATCAGAGTTCTCATTAACTCCGCTGATCAGCTTTATCAACTATCCCGGCGTCGGCAAAGCATTTTGGTTATCGCTTAGTACAGGGTTGTTTTCTTCTCTGCTAGCACTTATGAGTGTATTCATACTTTTGCTGGGCCTATACCCTTCAACAATCTTTAAAAAAGTAGAGCGTTTTTTAGCACCGATTTTATCAATCCCACATGCGGCGTTCGCAATAGGATTTGGTTTTTTAATCACCCCAAGTGGATGGTTTTTTAGAGCCATCCATGAGCTTACCGGGTGGTTCAATCGCCCTCCCGTAATAACAACACTACAAGACAGTGAAGGCCTGAGCTTAACCTTGATTTTATTATTAAAGGAAACTCCGTTTTTATTGTTTATGGCCTTAGCCACATTACCAACGCTAAAGGTATCTAAGACACTTTGGCTAGGGGCGAGCCTCGGGTACTCCAAGGTATTTACTTGGACATGGCTAATATTTCCACAGTTATACCAGCGACTAAGGCTACCTTTTTACTCGGTCATTGCGTACTCATTATCGGTGGTCGATATTTCGATAATCGCAGGACCAACGGCTCCGCCCACGGCAGCGGTTATGATAACGCGCCTATTTACAGATGCCGATTTATCGCATCGGTTTTTAGGCGCTGTCGGGGCAAGTGCACTGCTATTTTTAGTGCTCGTTTGTTTAGTTGGGGTTCGAATAGTCGAACAGCTTTTAACAAAGCTAAGGTCTCGACAACTAACCAAAGGAAACCGTCGTAAAGCCCCTCAAAAAATACTTTTTGGGTTGTCGATGACAGCTCTGTTGATGCTGACAGTCAGTTACTTCTTTTCGTTTACGGTCACGTTTTTATGGAGTATTGCGCAACGATGGCGATACCCAGACATTTTTCCTAGCACTCTGACCAATACGTCTTGGCTAAGATCTTTTGATCGCCTTTCAGAAACGCTAACAACAACCTTTTCAATTGCACTATGCTCAGCTGTGCTCGCCGTAATTCTCTGTTTATTAGCCTTAGAAAACGAGGTACGACTGCGCTATAAATATAATCACAACATCAACTCTAACTGGCTACTACTTTGGCTTTATTTACCGCTGCTCGTGCCACAAGTTGCTTTCTTATTTGGGTTTCAAGTAAGTCTAATTTACCTGAATTTAGATGGCCACTGGTTGGCGGTGCTCTGGTCTCACTTAGTGTTTGTTATACCTTATGTATTTTTAACGCTGAGTGAACCTTATCGTAATTATGACGATCGCTACAGCTACATCGCTAAGTCATTATCGAAACAACCCATTCGCGCTTACTTCAAAATTAAATTTACCATGTTGCTCCGCCCAATTCTCTATGCGTTCGCTATTGGATTCTCTGTCTCCATTGCGCAGTATTTACCGACACTTTTTGTAGGGGCCGGCCACTACGCAACCATCACGACAGAAGCTGTAGCGATGACATCGGGCAGCAACCGAAGAATGATAGCGGTATTGGCTATGTGGCAACAATTACTGCCGTTTGCCATTTTTACACTCGCTATTGTTATACCGGCCATTCGTTTTCGACAACATCGATCGATGAGCCATACTGAATAGGATATCTATGTCATTTATCATTAAGCAATTGACCATCCACTTGAATCAAAAACCATTATTCGATGCGTTAAACTTAACCGTAGCAAATGGTGAAATTGCGGCCGTAATGGGCCCCAGTGGTTCAGGCAAGTCAACCTTACTGGCGGCCATATCGGGTACTCTCGCGGGCAATTTTCAAATGCATGGCGATCTCATCCTAAATGATCAATCGTTAAAAGGTGTGCCTATAGAAAAGCGCGGTGTTGGCATTCTTTTTCAAGATGACTTGCTCTTCCCTCACCTCGACGTGTGCGAGAACTTAATCTTTGGTCTACCGGCGAGTATGACTAAGAAAGAAAAACTGGACAGGGTACACCAAGCCCTAATGACTTCTGGGTTAGAAAAGTTTGAACATCGCGATGTTTCAACACTTTCTGGGGGGCAACGCGCTCGTGTCAGTTTACTGCGCACTTTGCTTTCTAATCCGCGTCTCATTTTATTAGATGAACCCTTTTCTAAACTCGACACTGAATTGCGGGCACAGTTTAGAGAGCGAGTGTTTGAACAAATACAGTCGTACAATATTCCTGCTTTACTGGTAACCCACGATAAAGAAGATGTTCCCGAAGGCAGTACTACGTTGATATTGGAGAGCCACTATGCTTGATCGCTGGTCATTAAAAATAATAAAACCTGCGCTCGGTAACACAGCGAAGCAGTTAAACAAGTTAGATATAAAAGCCAACCATGTCACCGTAACCGGTTTTTTTATCGGCATGTTGAGTATTCCATTGCTCGCCTTTGAACATTACAACTGGGCGCTTGTGGCTCTTGTTTTAAATCGCTTAGCCGATGGATTAGACGGTGAGCTTGCTCGACTACAATCTGCGACAGACACCGGAGCGTTTTTAGACATTGTGTTGGACTTTATCTTTTACTCTGGCATTGTTTTTGGCTTCGCTTTGGCAAACCCAGACACTAATGCGCTTGCCGCTTGCGCCTTGATATTTTCTTTTATGGGTACGGGGGCTAGTTTTTTAGCTTTTGCTATTTTTGCAGAACGTCGACAATTAGCCTCAATGACTTATCCTAGTAAAGGCTTTTATTACTTAAACGGTATAACAGAGGGGACCGAAACCATCGCCTTCTTTGTGCTGATGTGTATATGGCCGATGCATTTCGCGATATTAGCGTGGATTTTTACTGGCCTGTGTGCGGTAACAACGGTGATTAGGGTTCGTAGCGGTGTGTTTACGTTAGCCGAACAAGAGCGCAAAGCCTAAACAAGCGATGCGCTCTCACTAAGAGTGTTATTGAGTGAACACTCGATTCTCTTGTTCTTGAACACGGATAAAAGTAGTACGTTTTGAAAGCTCTTTCAAAGAAGCGGCACCCACGTAAGTACAGGTGGAACGAACACCGCCTAAAATATCAGAAACGGTTTGCTCTAATGGACCACGATAAGGCACCTTAACCGTTTTTCCTTCACTGGCTCGATAGTTCGCCACGCCGCCATGATATTTGTTCATGGCCGTGTCGGAACTCATACCATAAAACAATTTAAACTGTTTGCCTTCTTGCTCAACTAAGTCACCACCTGATTCATCGTGCCCGGCCAACATACCACCGAGCATGACAAAATCGGCACCGGCGCCAAAGGCTTTCGACACATCACCTGGGCAAGAGCATCCGCCATCCGAAATCACATGGCCATTTAAACCGTGTGCGGCATCTGCACATTCAATCACCGCCGATACTTGCGGATACCCCACACCGGTTTTAACACGTGTAGTGCATACAGAACCAGGACCAATACCGACCTTAACGATATCCGCACCAGAAATGATAAGCTCCTCGGCCATTTCGCCAGTGACCACATTACCGGCCACAATGACAACGTTTTGATTATCGGCGCGGACTTTACGCAAAAACTCAACAAAATGCTCTGAATAGCCATTGGCCACATCAATGCACGCGAACATAAGTCTTGAGTCTAAGGCTAGAATTTCTTTTAACTTTGCAAAATCAGCATCCGAAGTGCCTGTGCTGACCATAATGTAATTACACTGTTCATCGCTGATCTCCGACAAAAATACTTGCCATTGCTCAACACTGTAATGCTTATGAACGGCCGTCAACATTTTATGATTGGCTAATGTTTTTGCCGCTTCAAACGTACCGACAGTGTCCATATTAGCTGCAATAATGGGCACACCTGTCCAAGTTTTTTGACTGTTGCGGAAAGTATAGGTTCGATCGAGAGACACTTGCGAACGGCTTTTTAAAGTTGATCGCTTTGGGCGAATCATGACATCTTTAAAGCCAAGTTTGATTTCATTTTCAACGTGCATAACTACTCCGGTTTGGGATACTTTTGATCAAGCCGGTGTCCAATGCTATCACGCAGTTTGCAGAATCGGTAGATTTATTTGACCAAATGGTTAGATCATTTAAATGGACCGACGCAATAGGCGGTCCATTTAAGAGGGATTAGGCAGAAGCGGCGATTATGCGCTCATATTTTTCTTGCAGTTGGTCGTTAGTTTCAACGTGATTAGGGTCGTGCGGAATGCAATCCACAGGGCAAACCTGCTGGCATTGAGGCTCATCGTAATGACCTACACACTCAGTACAAAGGTTAGGATCAATTTCATAGATTTCTTCGCCTTCGTATATTGCGCTGTTTGGGCATTCCGGTTCACATACGTCACAGTTAATGCATTCATCCGTAATGATTAGCGCCATGCATCAGATCCTCTTTGTCGCGGTTTAATTCGATTAATTATTGAAACGCTCTTTCAGAGCGGCTTCTACAATTGGGTGTACCATCTTAGACACATCACCCTTTAAGTGCGCAATTTCACGCACAAACGTTGAAGATATAAAAGAATATTGTTCCGATGGCGTTAAAAACAAGCTTTCCAAATCTGGAGCTAACACGCGATTCATGTTGGCGAGCTGGAACTCGTATTCAAAATCACTCACAACACGTAAACCACGCAGAATAACCGTAGCTTTGTGCTCGCGCGCAAATTCGACCAACAAGTTACTAAAGCCTTCGACTTCGACATTACCTAGACCCTGCGTGACTTGCTTTGCCAAATCAACTCGGCGCTCTAAGTCAAACAACGGTTTTTTACGAGGACTGTCGGCAACGGCCACGATCACCTTATCGAAATGACGTAGGCCACGTTCAATAAGATCCATATGACCACGAGTAATTGGGTCAAAGGTACCTGGGTAAACAACTATGCTTGACATCTATGAGCTCCATTAAAAAGCGCGCGCATATTAACGTATGCGACGCTGACAAACAAATTAACGGCCAAAAATCCTCATAATTGATGACACAAGCCAATTTTTATAGGGTGGATAGAATAATTGTAGGCTATTGATACGGCCTTTGCTGACTACCGGTTTTGCCTTGGAAAATGTTTGAAACCCATCGTAGCCGTGATAATGCCCCATTCCACTTTGGCCAATACCTCCAAAGGGGAGGTTATCCATAGTGACATGAACCATAGCCTCATTGAACACAAGCCCCCCGCTGTGAGTTTGCTGCTCAAAAACAGGCTTCAATGACTTATCATAGCCAAACACATACAGTGCGAGCGGCCTTGGTCGGTCATTAATGTACTGAGTTGCTTCGGCTAAGGTTTCGTACCCCACTACAGGGAAAAGTGGCCCGAAGATTTCTTCTTGCATCACAGCGCAATCGTCCGGCACACCCGTCAGTAACATAGGCGGCAATTTGGTTCCGTAGTCCGCTAAATCTTCACTGTCACCGGCGATATGAAGCGTTGCTCCTCGCGCCAACGCTTCTTCTACATAGCCAACTAATCGAGAGCGCTGCCGTTCATTGATGATTGAAGTATAGTCGTTGTTGTCGGCGACATTTGGGTACTGTCGACGTGCTTCCACCAAAAAATGCTGAACAAATTCGTCAATACGATCTGTAGGGCAAAGTACATAATCTGGTGCAACGCAGGTTTGACCTGCATTCACGCACTTAGGAAACACTAGCCTAGCCGCCGCTTCGCGAACGGGGATCGATTTATCGATTACGACCGGGCTTTTTCCGCCCAACTCTAGCGTCACTGGGGTTAAGTTCTGACTGGCGGCACGCATGATGTGCTTGCCTACCGTAGTAGAACCCGTAAACAATAGATGATCAAAAGGCAACTCTGAAAAAGCTTGGGCTATATCGACTTCGCCATTCACGATACGCAGTTCTGATGCCGCAAAATATTTACGCACCAGTGATTCCATTAAAGCGCCAAAGACCGGCGTAAACTCAGAAACCTTGACCAATGCCACATTTCCCGCCGCAATAGCACCTACGACTGGCGCTACGGTTAGCAGCAATGGGTAATTCCAAGGCGCAATCACCCCCACGACACCAAGTGGTTGATAAATCACCTTTGCACTGGCAGGCAAGTGAATGAGGCCAGCAAATTTTCGCTTAGGAGCGGTCCAACGCTTCAAGTGCTTTAGCGCATCATTTATCGCCATCATGCTGGGTAAAATTTCACCTATGCGTGTGTCGTTATATGCACGGCCATTAAAATCGGTTGAAATCGCCTCAATCAGGGCGTCTTGGTTCTCCAAAATTAATGCTTTTAACTTAAGTAAGCGTTGTTTTCGAATAGACACACTGGGGTAAGGCGAGGTGGCATAGGCACGTTTTAACGCCGAAAACTGCTCATTTACGTGCTCAAAAGACGCTGTGGGTAAGGGTGTGGACATCGTAAACCGACCTATAAAATTGAATAATTGTTAGGCAGTTTAATCATAAATGACCATGGGTCAACTAATGTTATTGACCTGCTGAACAAGGCGTATTCTTAAATTTCCAGCGGTTTTGTCTTTAACCGTTTGCCAATGAGGCGATAAGTCTAGTATTTGCGATTTCGGTGTTTCGATATACAAAAACCCTTTTGCGGTTAAAAGCTCGCGTGTCTCGATAATCTCCAGTGTTTCTTGCCATAAATTCAACGCAAATGGAGGGTCTATAAAGATCAAATCGACAGGGCTCGAAACCGATTGCAAATACTGCGCAGCTTTAACTTTGTGAACCTGTGCATTGGTTTCTTTAAGAGTCGTCAAAGATGCTTGAATAGAATTGGCGGCCTGCATAGAAGGCTCTACAAAATCACAACGCTCTGCCCCACGAGACAAGGCTTCTAACCCCAAAGCCCCTGTCCCAGCAAAACAGTCCACAACATTCATATCGGCCAAGTCAAATTGCAGCCAATTAAATAAGGTTTCTCGAATTCGGTCCGGTGTTGGGCGCAAACCTTCAATAGCTGGGATAGGCAACTTTCGCCCCCGATGCTTACCCCCGACAATTCTCAGTTGTGCCAAAACGGGCTTATTACTGGGGCGTTTTGATTTGCTCAAGAGCGTACTCCATCATTCTGTTTACATCTTCTACGGAAACGTTGGCAAGCCGCTCGGGCTGCTCAACAAAAAAGCGGAACGGCACATTATAAACTATGGCTGTCTGTAAATATCGATGCAATTGCGACTGGGTTCTATTGCGAGCCTTTGCGGACTCAACAAAGGCCTCATAAACGGGTTTGAATTCGCTAGCACTCACTTCGAATAAAGTATCTGTCGACAAAGTACTGTTAAATGTCACAACACTGCGTTCACGACGGTGATCCCAAGACATTTGAATGTCGTATCCAGACAGGCGCTGCTTAATAATGCTAACGGCCATTAAAAAGGCCAGCTGATCTTGTGATTGCATGGGGGGTGACGTTAAAAATGCCAAACCTCGACTCGATGACATACTAATTTCAATGCCCTCACCGCGTGTTTCGGCCAACTCTCGATCAATAAGCTCCGCCCACTGGATATTAAATGGCCCAGAAACGACAATAGACTCGATATTGTCTGGCAACCATTGCTCTAAAAATAATAAAGAATCTTCTAAAACTGCTTTATTAACTGGATTCGTTAAAGTGAGCACCATCTTGCCACCTTGCAACTGACTCGAAAATGCCGAGCTGTTATCGACCGCCAAAGAAGTAGACGGGATGGCATCGAGTACAATACTCATGATTAAAGAATCGGCAGAGGGCAGCGCTAACCACTGCACGGAACCAACGCTTCTCACCTCAACGTTATCTAAAGACCATCGTTGATTACTCGTTGCGCTTTCAACATTCTCGGGCACATCCGGTTCAGAGCCCAGATTATTTAATATGATGATCAGCGGTATCGTTATATAAATGATGATCCACAGCGTACGACGCCGAAAGTGAAACATTCTACTTATCCATTTTTGGGTGACTCTGTGCTAGCATACCGTCCCGTTTATCAAAGCAAAACTGGCAACTACTTAAAATGTTTGGATTCTCAAAGCGTAAAGATAAAACTGAACCGGAAAAAGCCACCGAGGCTGCGCCAAAATCAACATGGTTTGACCGCGTAAAATCTGGTTTAGGGAAAACCCGTAAACAGTTGTCGAGCGGAATGGCAACGGCCCTACTCGGTAAAAAGACTCTTGATGAAGACACGTTAGAAGAATTAGAAACACTTCTGTTGTCGTCCGATGTTGGCATTGAAGCGACTCAGGCCATTTTAGATAACTTAGTAGAGCGTGTTAGTCGTAAAGAACTGAAAGACTCAGACGCGCTCATGCAAGCGTTGCACGACACCTTAACCGATGAGCTCACGGCCGTCGAAGCCCCCTTAACCATTGAACAATCGGATAAACCTTTTGTCGTATTGGTCGTTGGTGTAAATGGGGTAGGTAAAACCACGACTATTGGTAAAATGACCAAGCATTTTAAAGCCCAAGGCAAGTCAGTCATGCTCGCAGCGGGAGATACTTTCCGCGCTGCGGCCGTAGAACAGCTGCAAACATGGGGCGAACGCAATGATGTACCCGTTATTGCTCAACATACCGGTGCTGACAGCGCTTCGGTTATCTTTGATGCAGTTCAAGCCGCCACTTCTAGAAACGTCGACATCGTGATTGCCGATACCGCAGGCCGATTACATAACAAAGATAATTTAATGGCTGAGCTTGAAAAAGTGCTCCGCGTTATGAAAAAAATAGACGACACAGCCCCGCACGAAGTGCTATTAGTACTCGATGCCGCTACCGGCCAAAATGCCGTCAGCCAGGCTGAAAACTTCACCAAAGTCGCACCGCTCACGGGTTTAGTTTTAACCAAATTAGATGGCACCGCTAAAGGTGGGGTTATTTTCGCCCTGGCGAAAAAGCTTGGTTTACCCGTCCGCTTTATTGGTGTGGGCGAGCAAGCTGAAGATTTAAATACATTCACCGCCTCTGAATTCGTGGATGCTCTATTGAGTAACGATGCCGAATGATCCATTTTGATCAAGTCAGTAAACGCTATGACGGCGGCTTTGAAGCACTTTCTAGCGTCAGTTGCAGTATCGAAAAAGGCGAAATGGTCTTTCTTACCGGCCATTCTGGGGCAGGCAAAAGTACCTTTTTAAATTTACTGACCGCCATAGAAAAGCCATCTTCTGGCCAAATACGCGTTGATGGCCAACAATTGAACACTCTAACAAAACGCGATATTGCTTTTTACCGTCGTAAAGTTGGTATTGTTCATCAAGACCACCAGCTGATCATGGATCAGAGTGTATTCAACAATGTAGCCCAGCCACTGCTGATTGCCGGAGAAGCCCCAAATGAGGTTAAGCGTCGTGTTCGCGCGGCCCTCGATAAAGTCGGGCTACTCAGCAAAGAAAAGTTCAACCCCGTGCAACTTTCTGGGGGTGAGCAACAAAGAGTAGGGATTGCCCGCGCTGTCGTTAAAAAACCAGATCTAATTCTAGCCGATGAGCCTACAGGTAACTTAGACCCAGAATTGTCTCGCGATATTATGAATCTGTTTCGACAGTTCAATGAAGTGGGCACTACCGTATTAATTGCCAGCCACGATTTAGGCCTCATTGCGCGATTAGATTACCGGGTATTGTCGTTAAACCAAGGCAAATTGCTTGCCTCACCTTTTCAATAGTTAAGGCACCCATATGTCTAAACGTAAAGCGGCCACCAACCGACGTCGCAATAGAGCTCCCACTATAGATGTTAAGTCTTGGCTTCGGCACCACCGTCAATGCGCGGTTGAGTCTTTAATTCGCTTGGTCAAACACCCAATTTCTTCGGCCTTAACTTGGCTGGTGATTGCTATCGCTATAATGTTACCGACGCTTTTCTACGTCGCCTTTCACGCCGTTAATTTGTCGACTCAAGCGTGGCAAGCTGGCGGTCAAATCACCTTATATTTATCGGATGAAACCAATAAGGCCGAAGGTTTAGCCTTAAGTGCCGACCTTGCCAGCCGACCTGAAATAGAATTCAGCCAGTACATCGACAAACAACAGGCCTGGAGTGACTTTCAAAGCGCACTCACGATGACCAATGAACTGGCTGATTTTTCGAACCCGTTACCGGCCAGCATCGTCCTGATACCTAAGCAACAAAGTAGCGTTGAATTAGAAGCACTGGTTTTAACTTTGCAAGGGCTGGCTAACGTAGACAATATTCAAATAGATTTAGAATGGATCAGCCGATTAAACCAATTGTTGGCATTGGCTGAGAAAGTGGTTCAGCTGATCGGCCTTATTTTAGCGGTAGCGGTAGTCTTAATTGTGGGCAATACCATCCGCTTAAACATTGAATCGCGTAAAGATGAGATCCGTATTATTAAGCTTCTGGGTGCGACCGACGCCTATATTAAGCGGCCTTTCGTGTATTTGGGGTTTTGGTACGGCTGCCTTGGCGGCTTAGCGGCGTGGCTATTAATCACCCTAATCAGTCTAAGCATACATTCAACCTTAGCGGAGTTTCTCAGCAGCTATAATCTGCTAGCCCCTAAATTGTGGTTAACAGGCAGCCAAATAATATTATTACTTTTGGCCTCTATCCTCATCAGCCTGTTTGGCGCGAGAATAGCGTTATGGCGGCATTTAAGAGAGTTTGATCAGCCTAAATGAAGCAAAGTTTAGACAAGGTGATCCAATAACACTGTTTCAACGTAAATCGTTTGTATCAAGGATGTAAAACTGGGTTTTCTTTATACGCCTAGCTACCTTATAATGTGTCATGAGATAGATTTCACACAACTCCTAGGAGGATTAACTGAGTGAAACTGAACAGTTCGGTACCAGCATTGGTATTAGATTCCTTATCGCCAGGTCAGAATCTTGAAGCATATATTTCAACGGTCAACAGCTTCGAATTACTGACAGCCGAGGAAGAAAAAGAATTAGCAGAGCGTCTTTACTACGACGAAGACCTAGAATCTGCCCGTCGCTTGGTGCTTTCGCATCTTCGATTTGTCGTGCACATTGCAAAAAGCTATTCCGGCTATGGCCTCAATCAAGGCGACCTTATCCAAGAAGGCAACGTAGGCTTAATGAAAGCCGTTCGTCGCTTTAACCCAGAAGTGGGTGTGCGCCTAGTGAGCTTTGCTGTGCATTGGATCAAAGCTGAAATTCATGAGTTTATTTTGCGCAACTGGCGCATCGTAAAAATTGCGACCACCAAAGCACAGCGTAAACTGTTCTTTAACCTTCGCAGCTCGAAGAAGCGTTTAGGTTGGTTAAATGACCAAGAAGCGCAAGATATTGCAGATACCTTAGGGGTCACCAAAAAAACCGTCTATGACATGGAAGGACGCCTAACATCTGGCGACCCAACATTCGACGGCATGCAAGACGATGACGATGAGGGCCCGGCTTTCCATCCATCTGACTACTTAATGAACAGTGCTGATGACCCTGCGTTGGCCGTTGAAAACGCCGATTACACTGATGATGCGAATGAGCAACTGTTTGCTGCCTTAGCCGATTTAGACGATCGCTCTAAAGACATCATTAAGCAACGTTGGTTAAGTGAAGAAAAAGCCACCTTGCATGAATTAGCCGACAAATACGGTGTTTCTGCTGAGCGAATTCGCCAGCTCGAAAAAAACGCCATGAATAAAGTAAAAAAGGTCATGTCGGTCGAGTTTTAAACCACGACACCCTTTACCAGAGCCGCTTAGTGCGGCTTTTTTTTGGCCTAACAGAAGCGACTACTGAGCCATTTATATGAATCGAACCACCATCATTATAGGCACCTTAATGTGTGCATTATCGGTCGCTTTGGGTGCTTTTGGCGCGCATGCTATTGCAGAACATGTAAGCCCTGCCCGATTAAACACTTGGCACACCGCTAGCCGCTACCTGATGACCCAAGGTTTGGGCTTATTAGGGTTAGCCTTGTTAGCAAAAACCTACGCGGTATCAGTTAAACTCTCGGCTGTACTGCTCATGGCCGGCACGAGCCTGTTTAGCGCGGCTCTAATATTACTGGTACTGTTCGATCTACCTTGGCTTGGTGCCATTGCGCCAATAGGTGGCGTACTCATAATTATTGGCTGGCTCAGTGCAGCCCGAACCTTTTTTAAACGATTGTAACTTGAGAACAAACATGACCGATTCGAATCCAGAACAGCCCATTCAGCGAAAAATCCGCAGTTTTGTCATGCGTGCAGCAAGAATGACCGATGGCCAAAAAAAGAGCTTAGATGAAAACTGGGCCAACTATGGTTTATCTCTGGCCGATGGTGCTCTTAATTTAGAGCAAACTTTTGGGCGACCATCCGATGTCGTCTTAGAAATTGGTTTTGGCATGGGTGATTCATTTGTCGATATGGCGATTGCGGCACCCGAAAAAGACTTTATTGGTATTGAGGTACATTTACCCGGTATCGGGCGAATGCTCAACCGCACTGAAAAAGAGCTAGTTAAGAACATTCGGTGCTACAAAGAAGATGCCGTTGAAATATTGCAAAACTGCATCGCAGATGGCTCGTTAGCTACCGTTCAATTATTCTTCCCTGACCCCTGGCATAAAAAACGCCACAATAAACGTCGCATTGTTCAGCCGGAATTTGCCCAGCTGGTTCGTCAAAAACTAAAAATAGGTGGCACCTTTCACATGGCCACCGATTGGGAGAATTACGCTGAGCATATGCTTGAGGTTATGGATGCGGCTGAAGGCTTTTCAAACACATCAGGGCAAGGTAACTATACCGACGGTCGTCCGCCGCATCGCCCGGTCACTAAATTTGAAAAGCGCGGTCAAAAGCTAGGTCACGGCGTTTGGGATCTAATTTACCAAAAGAACAACTAGCCTTTAGGCCGCCTTGCGTGCCTTTCGCACACGCTCATAGGCGGTCTGGATTTCCTGAGTTTTCTCTTTGGCAATAGACATCATCTCTTCTGGCAGCCCTTTTGCAACCAGCTTATCTGGATGATGTTGGTTCATTAATCGACGGTAAGCCTTTTTCAACTCGGCATCAGATGAAGATGCGCTGACACCAAGTATTTGATAAGCGTTTGCTAATTGTGATTGGCTTGAACGTGGCTGCTGCTGGTGCTGGCCTTCGGCAAAGTGCAACTGAGCTCGAATACGCTGGTGAATAATTTCAAATTGTATTCGGTTAATGCCTAAATAATTACTGATGGTTTGCAGTATGTTACGTTCGTTAACCGTAAGCTGACCATCGGAATAAGCCACCTGCAATTGCACTTCGAGAAATATTTGCGCCAAGGTGGCTCGCCGTCCAATGACATCGGCTAAGTCGGTTAATACGGTTTCAATGGAGAACTCAGGGGCTTTACCCTCATTAAACAGGCTCATGGCTTCTAACCTTTGGCTTTCGGATAACCCCATTCGCGCCATCACATGCCGTGCTATTTCAATCTCTTGCTCACTGACGCGGCCATCGGCTTTGGCCACTTTTCCCATGACTAAAAACGTGGCTTGGAAGAAGGTTGTCTGTAAAACGCCTTTCGAGCCACCACCGATATCGCCCTGAGCACGCCTCGCCTGAGTTTTATCAAAGGCATTACCCAACAATATACCCAGTGCCGCTCCAACTGGGCCACCGAAATACAAGCCTAGGGCGGCTCCGATGAGTTTTCCTGTCCAATTCAACATACGTCTACTACCTAATTTACATCTTAAAAGTACTGACACGGCAAGATTAGTCGCCCTGCTTATATTTTACTAACGGATTACCCTGAAAAACTGTGCGGCTGCTCCATAATTCGATAGAATCAAGGCTTTAATTTTAACCACGAAATACGTTGAAACTACTCTATCGCGTTTTAGCCACAGCAATCACATCTTACACCACCGTTAGCTATGCACAAACGGTGGTCGATCTGGATTGGGTCGATATCAATCAATTACCTGAGCAGGACTCGGCAAACATTGCGCCCTATTGCCCGGGAGGCTTCGTTTCGCCTGCATGGTCTAAAGCCGATGATACTAAAATTCACTATGATCGTGCTGAAGCTAAAGTTAATGGTTCGGGTGTATTTTATGGCAATGTAACGCTCAGTGCAGAAGATGTTCTCGCCCAAGCGAATCAGCTCACCTATAACCGACCCAACGAACAAGCCACTCTCGAAGGAGAGGCGCTTATCCGATTTGATAATTTTGCACTTTCCAGTGACCAAGCACAATTTAGCACTCAAAATTCTGAGGCCAGTGCAAACAACAGCATCTTCGTCATTCATTCCAACGATATGCGCGGCAAGGCCGATACGTTAGGGCGAGATGATCGCTTCACCTATGCACAAAACGTAGCCCTAACTCGCTGCTCACCCAGTGACAACGCTTGGGCGCTTCAGTCGGCAAGCTTGACCATAGATAATGAAATGCGTTACGCCAAAGCATGGCACACGCAATTAAAAGTTAAAGGGGTTCCAGTTTTTTACTGGCCGTATGTTAGCTTCCCATTAGACGATCAGCGATTTACGGGGTTTTTAACACCTACCTTTGGATTTACACAGGGCGACCAGTTTCTGGGCGAGCTACGGCTGCCTTTTTACATGAATTTAGCCCCCAACTATGATGATACCCTAGCCTTGCATTATTTTGGCAATGAAGGCCTACTCTTCGATAACGAGTTTCGCTTTTTAACGCCTAACCATAATGGCATAAACGATGTTTCGATATTAACGCTCCCAAAAGATCTTGACGACTCCGCCCAACAAGACATTCAGCGTTGGCAAGTAAAGCATCAGCAATCTGGAAAACTGAGCCAAAATACGGTATACGATGTTACAGCTAACTGGGTAAGCGATGTTAACTTTGAGCAGGCTTTTGCCGCTGAAACCGAAGCAAAGCCTGAGCAAACACTTACGGCCAACTTAACTCACCGTTCGGGCGATTTTAAAAACACGCTTGCCATCGACTACAAACAGCCTGTCGCCGATAGTGCTGAAAGCTACCGCTTTAACAAAACCCATGCTTTGGCAACAACTCAAGTAGCTGATTGGCGTGGCAAACTCTATTATGAGCACCACTCACTGTTTGACGCAGACGCACGACCAGCCAGCGCCGCCCAAACCGAGCTTAAACGCCAGCCTGAAATCACACTTGAACACTCTGCGCGTTGGTTAGATTTTGTAAATACCGACACACAAACACGCATGGCTTATTTTGATAGAGCGTTGAGCAACGAGTTAAAAAGCACACTCGATGAAAACGACGTGTCCCTTAACAATTCAACGCTACGCAGCCACGCTCAAATTGAGTTCACTAGCCCGATTATCGAAAACTGGGGCTATTTTAAACCCAGCATCACCGGTTATTACACGGCTTATAATACGGCAAATGATTTGTTTGACGTATTTCCTACGGCCAATGCAGCCACAGACAAAAACCAAACAGACCGAACAGTTTGGCGGGCAACCTTTGACCAAGCATTAACTATCGAAAACCCTGGTGAAAAAGTTGATACCGAAATCACACCTAGGCTGCACTACACTTATACACCGTTTGTCGAGCAGCCCCATGACGTGTTAGAAGACACAGAAGCGACCGATTACGCATTATTTCAAACATCAAGATTCAGCAGCATCGATCGCATAGGTGATATGAACCGCTTTTCAAGTAGTTTAACGAGCTCATTCATTTCTAGTGAAAACAACCGCACTTTGGCTACCTTAGCACTCGAAAAGGGCATGAAACTCAGCCAAGAACGTATCACACTCAATGAAGCGGCAACGGCAACCAACACCCCTATTGAGTATTCTCCGTGGACGGTAAAAGCTGACGTTAAACCCAGTGACGCATTAACCGTTAGCAGCGAATGGGGCTTTGCACATCGCTCTCTAGAACTGAAAGATTACAACGTTAATCTAAGTTACCAACCGGAAGGCCGCGTTTTTAGCAACTTACATTTAACCCAAGAAGGGAGTGAGCGAGAACTTGGGTTTGCAACCTACTTTCCGGTTCGCCAAAATATAGCCTTAATTGGCTATGCTATAGTCGAGAACAACGAAGAAGATTTTCAACTAGACGGCTATAAATTTAAAGAATTTGTTTACGGTGTAGACTACGACAGCTGCTGTTGGAACATTCGCTTAGCTGGGTATGACACCGCCGTGGACAACGATCAGAGCGATACTTTTTTTCCACTTGAAACAAATCGAGGGGTGTATTTTGAATTCACCCTTAAAGGCTTAGGTGCAAGTTTTGGCACTATTGAAGACTTTTTAACGAATTTAAATATCGGGTACACCGGTAAAATGTTTAATTACAAATAGGTTTATTGGCCACTAACATGAAACAAACTTTAGTTAACTTTTGTGCAGCACCTTTGATTTTATTAGCAAGCGTCGTTGCTCATGCAGACACGTTAGATCGCATACGAGCTATCGCTAATGATGATATCGTGACTCAACTGGAACTCGACGCTCGCATCTCAAACGTAAAAATGCAGTATCGAACAAACCCTAACGTTTTACCGGCCGATGCCATTTTAGAAAAACAAGTGCTCGATCAACTCGTACTTGAATCGCTGCAATACCAAATCGCCGACAGGATGAATTTAACCATTCCTCAAGCCAATATCGACAATGCCATCAACACCATTGCTCAACGTCAAAATGCAACCACAGAGCAATTACTTGCAGCGGTAAAAGCGCAGGGCCAAACCATTGCCTCTTTCCGTAGTCAAATATCCAAAGAGTTGTTGTTGAATGAAGTTCATCGGCGCGCCGTTGCGAGTTCAGTTTATGTATCTGAAGCCGAAGTAGAACGTTTTATAAATAGCCAGGCCGGTCAATCGCTACAAGACATTGAATACCAGCTTTATTACCGCCAATTCCCAGTTTCTGAGTTGGCACAAGCCCAAGCATTAACCGACAGCCTAAACCAAGGGCAATCTCTAAAACTTGACCCAAACGCTAAAGACTTAGGATTGCGACAGCTCGATGCAGTTCCGACGGTATTTAAAACCTTAGTGCCTGTGCTTAAAGAGAACGAAGCCATTTTGATCGAAAAAGAAAATGCTGTTCACGTAGGGCAATTGATCAACAAAACCGACGCTCAGCAAGTAAACATTCAAGAATTTAATATTCGCCATATTTTAATAAAGTCCGATGCCTTGCTCGACGAAGCTTCGGCTAAAGCGGCCATCGAAAACTTGCGTAGCCAAATAGAGAACGGCGCTGATATGGCTGAATTAGCCGACCAATACAGTGACGACATTGGTACTCGCGGTGTAGGGGGGTCTTTGGGCTGGGCTACTTTAGACTCTTACGCTAAAGAGTTCGCAGCCGCCGCAAAGGTCTCAGACATTAATGCGCTGTCCCCCGTATTTAAAACGCAATTTGGATTCCATGTTCTTCGAGTAGAAGATAAGCGCACTCGTAACGTTGGCTTAGATGTATTGCGGAATCAAATTCGAAGCCAATTGCAAAATAGACGCTTCCAAGAAGCTATTCAACGCTGGCAAACTGAACTGCTGGCTGAATCTTTTATTGAGTACCGCCCATGATTCGGCCATTAGCGATTACTCCAGGTGAACCCGCCGGTATTGGTCCGGATGTTGTTTTGCAACTGGCTCATGCTGGCAGTGATATCTGTGTGGTCGCGTTTGCATCAGCAGAATTATTAGCCCGTCGCGCTGAAGCGCTGCAATTAAATATTACGTTAACCTTGGTTAGTATTGAGGATTTCGCCACACTAAGTGCCGCGAAGCCCGGAAACCTGTATGTGTATGACATTCCCTTGAAAACACACTGCAATGCGGGTGAGCTCTCAGCATTAAATGCCGCCTACGTATTAGAAACCTTAGACGCTGCTATTGATTGCGCTCAAAACCAACACGTAGCTGGCATCGTAACGGGCCCTGTACATAAAAGTATCATCAATGACGCTGGCTTATCTTTTACCGGCCACACGGAATACCTGCGTGATGCCTGCGGCGTTGAAGATGTTGTGATGATGTTGGCCACCGAAGGTTTGCGTGTGGCCTTAGTCACCACGCATTTACCGTTGGCAGACGTTCCTGCGGCTATAACGCCTGCAAAACTGCATTCAACGATCGCAATATTATATGCGGCGTTGCAACAAGATTTCGGCTGCTCGCAACCAAAAATATTAGTATCGGGTTTGAATCCACACGCGGGTGAAGACGGTCACTTAGGGCGCGAAGAGATTGATACCATTATTCCGGCACTCGAAAAACTGAGAGCCATGAATATAAATTTAATCGGGCCACTGCCAGCCGACACTCTTTTTCAACCGCACTATTTAGATGGCGCTGATGCCGTCTTGGCGATGTACCACGATCAAGGGCTGCCCGTATTAAAGTATAAAGGCTTTGGGAACGCGGTAAACATTACACTGGGTCTACCCTTTATTCGAACTTCGGTAGATCACGGTACGGCCCTCGATTTAGCCGGCACCGGTCAAGCCAATACTGGCTCACTTACAACTGCCCTGACCACGGCGTACACCATGGCTATGCACCGGGAGAAACGCTATGCATAAAGCTCGTAAACGATTTGGACAAAACTTTCTCCATGACTCTCATGTCATCGATAAAATCATCAGCAGCATTGCGCCCAAACCAGATCAGCATTTGGTAGAAATTGGGCCCGGTAGAGGCGCCATTACCGAGCCTTTGCTAGACGCAACGAACGGTCACTTAGATGTGATAGAACTTGATCGTGACTTAATCCCAATTTTGCGCGCTCAATTCTTCAACGCCCAGGCACTAACGATTCACGAAGCCGACGCCATGCAGTTTGACTTTGCTGCATTACACACAGATGAGCGCCCGCTGCGTTTAGTAGGTAACTTACCCTACAACATTTCAACACCGCTGATGTTTCACCTACTCAGTTACGCGCCCATTATTCAAGACATGCATTTTATGTTGCAAAAAGAAGTGGTTGAACGCCTATGCGCGGCACCGGGTGAAAAAGCCTATGGCCGTTTAGGCATAATGATGCAGTACCAGTGTCAAACACGCTATTTATTTACCGTACCTCCTGGCAGTTTTGATCCTGCGCCAAAAGTAGATTCAGCTATTGTGCGGTTAGAACCACGCAAAGAAATAAAGCACCCTGCAAAAGATTTCGCAACTTTTGAAAAAGTGGTCAAAGCAGCATTCGCTCAACGTCGTAAAACATTGCGCAATAATTTAAAAGGCATGGTCAACGACGAACAACTCAACTCTATCAATGTAGACCCAAGCGCACGAGCAGAAACGCTCAGCATTAAAACCTTTGTCGATATCGCCAATGTAATCAGCGTATAGGAACCAGCATGTCTTTGTATGCAGTGGGCGATCTTCAAGGGTGCTTAGACCCTTTGAAGATGCTTCTTGATCACGTGAATTTTGACCCCAGCGAAGATCATCTTTGGCTAACGGGCGATTTAGTGAATCGAGGACCAAACTCTGCCGGCTGTTTGAGGTTTGTGAGAGAGTTGGGCGACAGTGCTAGCACTGTTTTAGGGAATCATGATTTACACCTTTTAGCGATTCACGCGGGTGTAAAATCGACTAACAGCCCTGATATTTTAGACACCCTAGCATCGCCGACCATTAACGAAGATTTAGCTTGGTTGGTTCAACAACCTTTGTTAATTCAGGATTTTGAACGCAAACTTATTTTAACCCACGCCGGCATTCCACCGTGCTGGTCAGATGCACAGGCGATTGCACTCGCTCAGGAAGCCGAAGCAATACTCCGTAACGAAAAGCAGCGCAGCGATTTTTTAAAGGTTATGTATGGCAATAGCCCAGACAGTTGGCACGATGAACTTAACGGGTTTGATCGTATACGATACGTGATCAACGCCTTCACTAGAATGCGATTTACTGACTCACATGGCAAACTCAATTTTAGTCACAATGGCGTAGCAAGTAACGCACCCAATGGCATGAAGCCGTGGTTCGAATGGCCGATAAAGAGACAACATACGTTGGTTTTTGGGCATTGGGCCGCGTTAAGGGGCATAACCGGTAACGATGATGTATTGGCGCTCGATACCGGATACGTTTGGGGTAATGACATGACAATGATGAACTTAGACAGTGGAGAACGCACCCACTGCAACAGCAACGGCTTGGTGTTTTATCAGGTATAGCGCCTAATTACCAAGCCATGATGATGTCGTCCATTTGCAGGTTCAGTCGATCAGCATCTATTGGTAGATCAGCCACTGCATAATAGGGCTGTACCTGCTTTACTTGCGCAACTAAACGAGTATCGGTAATTTGCCAAAAGCTTTCACCTTGACGATCAAATTTTTGGCTGGTTCGATAAACCGATAAATAATCGCCAGGTCGTAACCCACTTTCTGCTCCACTAGATATATATATGCGCTTACCATTCACTTGAGCAATCGTCGCCATGAACGGCTGGCATTGAATGGTTTCTTGCAAGTCGGCCACGGCCTGGTTCAACATAATTCTTACTTGTTCACCATAGTTTGTTGAAAAGAACTTAGCTGTGCCAAAACCAACCTGGGCATTGTTACGTTCATTCCAAATTCCGTATGTGCGATACCGTGTCTGAAATACCAAGGCACCTGAATAGCCATCATGTACAAATATATCGAGTACAAAATGACGAGTGCGTGAGGCTTTACTGATGCCAACTTTTTTTAACCACCCGTCCCAATTACTCGCTCTCGGAGCATCTGGATTTTCCATTGCCAAATCACGTATTACACCAGAAACAACAAACTGAACCCCTAAATCTTTCGCGGCCGTAACAGCGCGGGTTAATGTCATACGAGGTGAAATTTGCGTGGGTGCACTTTCAGAATTTGGGTACAGCGTCATGTAGTTAGCATTTAGAACACGCACGCCATTCAAACCGCTGAGATCATTCACTAGCAATGCGGCCAGTGATCGATCAACCGAGCCTAATCGCCCTAACGAAGTGTGTTCGGGGTGCTCCATGGGGAACCCCGTGACCGCTACCGATTTTCGAAAATGATTCGACATCACATTAGCGCACATTTTTTTAGGATCGACCTTCGCAAGAATCGAAACCTTATATAAATCGCCTTCACGCGATTCACTCATAACTTGTACATCGGAAACTTTTGCAGAGCTGCTCACACGTAAGTAGTCGACCGTGAGATTACCCTGCTCCATAACCTGAGTGCTCTGAATATTTGATGCCCCTTGAAGAGAGGCGTTTTCGATGGCATTTCGCAACGCGCGCATCCGCGCGCTGTTTTCATCATTGAACTCAACCGGTGCAAAGCCTTGCGCTTCGACCATTCGTAGATCGGGCATGGAAGATTGCGCAGCAACACCTGCCGTTAGAACTACAAGCAAAGCGACAATCGTTTGAATGTGCATAAAAATTTTCATCACTCTGCCCTTACCATTACTCTATAAAGTACAAACCGGAACCCGAAGACTCAACACCTTGTGCTGTTAAACTGTTACGAGATATAGAATCTAAATCATGTAACGCGCTAGAAGCACAGCTTGAGTTTTGTCGGCCATTATTTTGGCTGGCCAAACAGTTACGGAAGCCTTCATCTATAATCATTTCAACCATGGTTTCATAGCTACCATCGGGTAAGGCATCTTGATAAATTACGTTAGCGCCAATTATTTTCGCATCAACAAAAGAGCGATACTGATCGTTTTGCACCACAAGATTTTCAACCGTAGAGTTACCTATGATTTGGGTTCCATAAACACGCTCAGCTAAAGTACGATACGCATCTAACTTGGAAGCACGCATGGCTAACAAGCGTTTTTGGACTTCGGTTAAATTTCGTGTCGTTGGATTAATAGCACCATAGCCAGTCACACGAAGCACCATAGGTTCCATAGGCGGAAGCTTCTCATTAATTTGCTTCACGTTAGAAACAATTTCGTCGACTTTCTTTTGCTTGCTGTTAAAAGGCCACATACTGCAACTGGTCGAAAATACCAATATAAAAGCCATGAGAAATAAATTACGTACAGTCATAGGTCACTCCACTGCGATGCCGCTGAATTGCTGCTTTGATGTGTGTATCGGCGTGCAATGAAAAAGCCTTAGGCAAATCTTTAAAAACTTTTCCAACGAAGCAGACCAAATGACTTTTTTGTTTCAAATTACTGAGAACGGTGGTCAATACGTCACGGAATCGACTCTCATTGAACAAGCGAGTGCCAATTAATCGGCTAATAGCGCCAAAATGGCTATAAAACGACCAATAGGGTGCTTTTTTCATAGCAAAGGAAAACAATAACCGCTCGGAACGGTGCCAAGCCTCATCGAATAGACTAAGCTAGACACTATTGACGATAAAAACCATTAGGAATTTCCATGAAAAAGACCCTTTTAGCTGTAGCAATAACGGTTGCAGGCAGTGCCATTGCAACGCCATTCAACGGCAACGATGCTCAATCTAATGCCATGGGTAATACCGGCGTGGCCTCTTCTGAAGTTCAAAATGCTGTGAATTTCAACCCAGCATTGCTAGCAGACCAGTATGACGGCGTGGGTTTTGGTATGACGCTACCGAGCTTCAAGTTTTATGTGGACGATTCGAAAGGGTTTATCAAAAGCGCAGGCGCATTTACAGAATCAGGCGGTACTTGGGATCAAGTTCAAACGATTGATTCGGCTGCTCTTGAATCTGCGGTGGGTGACATAGCTACGACGATGGGCTCCATTGCAACTGATGTATCTAACATTGGAGATGCGATTACTGATATCGAAAATGCAAACAACCAGTCTGAATTCGATACTGCTGTAGACGACCTAACAACAGCATCTGCTTCGTTATCCACCAATTCAGCAAGTTTAGATACTACTGTAGTATCCGTAAGTACTCAGGTTTCAAATTTAAACAATACCTCACGCGCAGCACAAAGTGATTTAACAGGGCTTTCTAGCAAGCCACTTCAACTAGGTTTGGGTTTAGACATCTTAAATGCAGCCCTACCAAGCGAAGGTCTTGGCTTAGCGGTAGGCATCTCTACAAATACCGCGGTAGGTTCAACATTAAACGTAGCCTCAGAAGATTTAGACCCAATTGTAGATCTGACTGGCGATTTATCAGAATATTCAACAGAAGCAACAAACCTTACAGCGGCAGTTTCGGCATTAGCCGCGGCGAACGCCGATTTAACCGCTCACTTTCAGAGTGCGCCCGCGTATGGAAGCCCAGAATATAGTGCTTGGGAAGCAGAGTTAGCTAACAAAGAGCAAGCCATTACAGACGCCCAAGATGATGTAAATACAGCCCAAGGCAATTTGGATACCTTTAACGGCTCAAATGGAAAAATTGTCAACGGCTCCATTAATTTTTCATTGGGCGAAGACCCTCAAAGTGAAATAGAGTTTGTCGGCGCAAACATTACCGAAGTGAGTGTATCAGCCGCACGCCGATTTGTTGTTGGCGGTGAAGACATTGCTTTTGGTGTAACTCCAAAGATTCAATCAATCAATATCTTTGAAAAAACCATTAATTTATCAAACTCTTCTTCTGAAATGGAGCAGCTATCGGCCGACCCATCAGGCTACTTTCTAAACAACACTACTTCGCTTATGCGTGTTAACGTTGATTTTGGTGCCGCAAAAACTTGGGACTTCCACGGTAAAGTTCGTGCAGGGGTGGCTTTAAAAGATTTGATCCCTTGGACATTGGAAAGTAAGTCGGGCACTGAATTACTCATTCGCCCTAAATTGCGTGTTGGTGCCGCACATGAAACTAAGTTCACTAAAGTGGCTGTAGATCTAGACATCACTGAAAACAAGCCGCTGAAATACGGTGTACCTACGCGTTACTTCGGTTTAGGCGGTGAAGTCAATGCATGGGGCTGGGCGGCACTTCGTGCAGGTTACCGCGCTAACTTAAGTGTTGAAAACAGCAGTGTGGTTTCGGGTGGTATTGGCTTAACGCCATTTGGCGTAGGCGTTGAAATCAGTGCTTGGGCGAAACCTACTTCCTTGGATGATTGGGCGGTACTCATTCAAGACATGGGCGCGGTTGTAGAATTCTCGATGAACTTCTAGCACGCCCAGATTAAACGAAATAACATTAGCCCGACTTTTTGCCGTCGGGCTTTTTTTTATCTATAGATCTACAAATTCAAAATCGGAGATCTCCGAAACACCATCGCATCGCCAGCCTGTGTAGACTATACTTATTATTCTATTTTCAATTATTTAACATTATGAAAACCTACCTCGTTGGTGGTGCCGTCAGAGATGAATTGCTTGGCATTCCTTTTAAAGACAAAGACTATGTTGTTGTGGGCGCTTCGCCAGATGACTTATTGTCACAAGGCTTCACCCAAGTAGGCGACGATTTCCCTGTCTTTTTGCACCCCAAAACTAAAGATGAATACGCATTAGCACGCACCGAACGAAAGTCGGGACACGGTTATACGGGTTTTTCTGTAACCTTTGATGCTGACGTTACGTTAGAGGAAGATTTACTTCGTCGCGATTTAACAATTAATGCCATTGCTAAAACAGACGATGGCCAATTTGTTGATCCTTATGGTGGGTTAACTGACATTCAAAATAAAACGCTGCGTCATGTGTCTCCGGCATTTTGCGAAGATCCATTGCGTGTATTGCGAGTCGCCCGTTTTGCGGCCCGTTTATACAACCACGGCTTTCAAGTGGCCGATGAAACCATGTTACTTATGGAAAAGATGGTCAGCAGCGGTGAGCTGGAGCATTTAGTTGCTGAACGTGTCTGGCAAGAGTTGTCGCGCGCGCTTCAAGCTGAAGTACCGAGCGAATTTTTTAACGTACTTAAACGTTGCGGCGCTCTCAAGGTTATTTTCCCTGAGCTGGATAGACTATTTGGTGTTCCTCAAACCATGCGTTGGCACCCCGAAGTTGATACCGGTATTCACACTCTAAAAGCGCTCGATATATGCCGCTCAATGACACGGCAATTAGAACCTTTATTTGCAACCTTATGTCACGACTTAGGCAAAGGGTTAACCCAAGATGCGGTATTACCTTCACATCATGGCCACGAAGGATCGGGTGCAAACCTGATTAAGAAATTAGCCAAACACTATAAGTGGCCAACGAAAGCGACGGTTCTTGCGGAGCGCGTTGCCCGATATCATACCCACAGCCATAATATTAAAAACTTAAAACCCACTACCATTGTAAAGCTCATTAAGTCGCTCGGTGGTTTTTCACAAGCCGACCTCATCGATCAATTTTCAATGGTATGTGAAGCTGACTTCCGAGGCCGATCAGGCTTTGAACAACATACCTACACTCAAAAAGAGATCTTAAAACAATGTTTCCAGGCCGCTTCAGAAGTAACCGCGCAACGATTTGTGGATAAAGGGCTAAAAGGGAAAGCCATTGGAGAAGCCATAGACCTTGAACGAGCGAGTCGCGTCAAAGCCTATTTAAATACGGTTTAGTGGTCTCGCCCCCAAGGAGCTAACAACCTTTGCTTAAGCCCGGCCGATTTTAAAATACGGGCAACGATAAAATCGATTAAGTCTTCAATTGTTTTCGGCTGATGATAAAATCCCGGACTTGCCGGAATGATAGATGCTCCGGCTTGTTTCAGCGCCAACATATTCTTAAGGTGTATTTCACTGAACGGGCTTTCTCGCGGCACAATGATGAGTTTATTTTCTTCCTTTAAAGCCACATCCGCGCCACGTTCAATTAAATTATCGCATTGTCCTGTGGCAATAGCCGCCATGGTTCCCATTGAACATGGGCAAATAATCATGGTTTCCGGTGCCCCTGAACCACTGGCAACTGGGCTAGACCAATCTTCTTTGCCATAGACAATTAATTCACCATTGGCCGATAACGTCTCTCGGATATGCTGCTTCATTTTTTCATGATTCGACGGCCACGGCGTATTGTCTTCTTGCGCCATCACCATTAATGCGGCTTTAGAAACTAAAAGATGTACCGTGGCGTGCTGATCCAGCAATACTTGCAACAAACGCTTGGCATAGGGTGCACCACTGGCGCCCGTTATGGCTAAGGTAACTTCAAAAGGCATGGTTATTTGTCGCCTTCATTGTATCGCAACATACCTTCTTGCGTGGTGCTGGCAACGAGGTGACCTTCTCTATCAAAAATTTGACCACGAACAAACCCTCGAGCGCGCCCTGTTGTTGGAGAATCGGCAACATACAATAACCAATCATCCAACCGGAATGGCCGATGGAACCAAATCGCATGGTCTAAGCTGGCGATGGTTAAGTTTGGACTAACCACCGATATACCATGAGGCATTAGAGCGGTTTCTAAAAACCCATAGTCGGTAGTGTAGGCAAGCATCGACTTGTGGATGATAGGATCATCGGGTAATGGCGCAGTAGAACGAATCCACATATGGCGCTTGGCAATACCATGTTTGGGCCTAAATGGGTTCTGCGCTTCTACGATGCGATATTCAATCGGCCGATCTGCGGTAAACTGCGCTCGTACTTTTTCAGGAATTTCTTCGGCGTGCGCTCTAAAAATCTTTAACTCGGGCTCCAGTAAATCGGGTCCCGGTACATTTGGCATGGAAACTTGATGGTCTAACCCATCTTCTTCGATCTGAAAAGAGGCGGTGAGCGCCAAAATAGGTTTATCAAACTGGCTGGCTATTACCCGGCGAACGCTGAATGAACGGCCATCTCGCACTATTTCCACATTGTAATCGATTGGGTGATGAGCATCGCCTGGTCTTAAGAAATAAGCGTGCAAAGAGTGAACGGATTTATCCGATAACGTTTGGCTCGCGGCCGACAATGCCTGCCCAATAACCTGACCACCGAATAGCTTCGGGTAACCAAGATCTTGCGATAAGCCTCTAAACTGATTGTTGCCTAACGACTCGAGTTGCAAAAGTTCAATGAGGTTACTAACCACTTCAGACATGAATCATTTCCCAATAACATTTCAGTCTATTTTAGCCTATGACTGTTCGAGTTTCTGTGAATTTTTGACGTTTTTATTTTCACCGTTCAAATATCAGCCAATAATTCAATATATTGGCATTTACTGGCCTGTTTAGGGTCAAATTAGGCACTGATTCACAAAAATGAACACCCGATGCATTCTAACGTGCTATAAAGTCTGAAGCAGTCTATAGTGAAATTGCGTTCAACTGGAGAACAACATGAGCACTGCATTAGATACAAACACAGCTAATAACGATCTCGTTTGGAGTTTAGATAACTTCACGCAGCGCGATATGGCTAAAAGCTTTGTATCTCGTTTTGAGTCTCGTTTATGTGTCTACTCTCCATCGGTTGAGCAAATTTACACCAATTACAGCCTAAACTTTCCGTCGACTGAGTCTGGCAAGATGGTTGTTCTACCTAACCCATATGCTTTTCACGATACTTTTCATGGCATAAGCCAAGAAGCCGTGAGGGATACAGGTTTATTTATTGTGCCTGGCCGTTTGATTGGAAAAAGTGGGCTTTATATTATCGTTAAGTATAAAAACTCTAATGTTAAGCCAGTTCCATTGCCCATTCGGCATGCTTTAAAGCGCATGGTTAAAACCAGCCACGATGACGATCCGTTTTTACCGATTCTCATTAAAGGTGATCTACGAGAATTTGATGTAGACATACCGTGTTTGCATTTACACCGCATTAAGCTCAGTGCATTAACGCATCGATCAGAATACGAAAAAGACAGCATTAAAACCGCTATTTTTGACAAGATGTCGTCTTTGTATCGTGACGCAGATGAGATCTCTGAAGGTCTTTAAGCTAACACCTTTCTAAACGTACAGCTTATTCGAGGCTGCTTTACCTTCGCACGCTTTGGTATAGCATGTTGCCAATGATGCTGTGTTTCTTTCGACATAATTAATAGCGAACCATGCGTGAGCTCTATGGCGTGCTTCTGTTGTTTATCTTTTTTGTGGCGCAACTGAAATGTACGCGATGCGCCGACAGATAAAATCATAATTGTTGGGTTTTGACCCAGCTCTGGTTCATCATCGCTGTGCCAGCCCATTGAATTTTGACCATCAGCATAAAAATTTAAGAGTGCACTGTTTGTTTTCCAGCCAAATGCTTTTTCTATCTGTGCGGGCACATTCGCTAAACATGCTGGCCACCCTGCTGCGATATACCTGTAACCACTATACTGATAGCTCACACCATGCTCCCCCACCCAGGATTCCTGTCTAGGAATGCTATGCTCTTTTCCGAATAGGGTGATTTTACGATGCTGCCATTCAATTTCTTGCTGTAACTTTTCAAAGCAAGCATCTGCATTATTGAGCCAATCTGAGTATACTTGCACGCTAGAAAGGCCATCATCAATAATTGTTATAGGTTTACTCATGTCTACCACCGCACAAAGTGCAGAAAAATGGTTAAAGGATTCCTCACCCAGCGATACCCAAGTCGAAGAGATGATTCATAAACTAGAGTCTCGTATCGATAACTGGCAAGGTGATGACGAGGGCATTCAAGGATCTATAGAAGCCGTAGACGCCCTAAGCGCTCATCTTCAAGCCAAACATCAATCAACACCTGAAGCCAGCAATGCGAATTTTGACGCCAGCGCTCTAATTCCCGATAATCAACCCGTTGAACTGGCTGAAGATATCAAATTAGAAACTTTTGCTGCGCTTAAAGCTCAACTCGATAAGCGGTCTGACTAACCACTCAAGATTTTCGATAAAGTATTATCTAAAGCTACCCTATGTCTAGTATAAGGGTACTTTTCGGAAACTTGTGTATTTTTCATTTCGACTACCTTACATTTCCCTTCGATTCAGGCCGAAGCTAGTTTGCTTCTAAATGTTTGAATAGTAAGGGAGCAGTATGCCAAGGATGGCATGTTTAAAGGATTAAACTTAAAGGACTTCTAATAAGGATATTAGGACAAGGAGGTACAAAATGGCGGGCCAATTTATTGGTTCGCCATTTTTTTGCTTTATATGTTAACTGACATTGATTGGCTGTGATTGCACATTCTGGTTCTATTGTGGAAATGCTTCGTCATTGGTGGGGTTGGCTCTAGGTTATCCGGTGGTATTGGTTCGCTTTGGCTTTCGGCTCTACGGTGGCAATGGTTCGCCTCGTTGGTGGGGTTGGCTTTAGATTCTACAGTGGTATTGGTTCGCCTCGTCGGTGGGGTTGGCTTTAGATTCTACAGTGGTATTGGTTCGCCTCGTCGGTGGGGTTGGCTTGAGCGGTCGCTGTTCGCGCATCCATGCGCCGCTTAACTTCGCCATCCATGGCTCAGATATCCGCTCAACCCAACCCCACCAACAAGGCTATTACGTAGCCAACCTAAACATCGAATTCACTTAGGAGCGCTAGAAGCCTGCGGAGACGCGATTGGGTCTAGCTTTATTTTAGGCTTGCAGCTTGCCGCTCAAAACTTGCAGCTCAACAATCGTCTCTCCGCTAAACAACGAAGACTCCTACAAAGAACACCACCACCATGCAAAGTAGGAGCGCTCGAAGCCTGCGGAGACGCGATTGAATCTAGTTTTATATTTGGCTTGCAGCTTGCTCCTCAAAACTTGCAGCTCAACAATCGCCTCTCCGCTAAGCTACGAAACCCTTACAGGTGTATGTCGAGTAGATTGGATTGAACACCAACAACGCGTTCTAGGTAAAACCAGCAAAGGTATTACTATTTAACAAACAACACGATTTCTGTTTCTAAATGCTCAGCCGAAACTTCATGAGGATCATTGAGGTAAGCTTCGAACCCCGCCGGCATTTTTTTGATTTTCACTTTATTGTGTCTTGCCGAAAACATCGCATAAGACCAGGCGTTACCAATAAATTGATAGTCTCCCACATGCTTTACAACATAAGTTTTTGATTCCGCTATCGAATCGCAAATAAATGGAGCTTCCACTGCGACTGGTTTAGCAATAGGAAACAGGTTTCTAACTTTACACAAGGAGGTTTCCATATCCATACTTTCGTACAAGGATATAGGGGCTCCTACTGGGCTTATGCCTCTTTCTTTGAAGAGTGCGTTAAGTTTTTCATAGTCAGATGTAATAAGTTCGCCTAAGCCATCAATTTTGGCTTCGCCAGCTAGAGCTATATAGTGCATCGTTGCTTGCAGCCGTTGCCCGATCAATTCCATCTTACTAGCGATACTACCCGTCTCAAGTAAACTTTTGAGCATTTTTAAGCCTCGAACATAATCCATACTTAACGTCTGTTCGAGCATCTTTTTCATAAAAAACAAAAAGAACGGTAATTTAGCATCAAGTAACCAGGTTACCTTACTGCCATCACCTTCTGGACCAATTTTGAATGTCGCTGTAGCAAATGACTTAAATGGTTTTATAAACTGAAGATCAATAACAAGCTCCTTATCAGACTTCTCCTTAAGCGTCATCTTACCTTCACCCGTTAAATCACCTTGCCAATGATAACCAGCGCCAACCTCACCCTGAGTACCTTGATAAGAAACAGGGCAGTTCGGCTCCATAACCAACCAAGGCGACCAAGTAGGCCAAGACGTAAAGTCACTAAGGTATGCAATTAATTCAGCAGGTTGTTTATTTATAAAAATGGATTCTTCAACATGATAGGCAGGCATTTCGAACTCCTTCAATTTAATTTAACGCTGAAACAGCTCAAACTGCCTCAATAGGTCGCTTTTTTTATTTTTAGATAAACGACAGTGTGGAAATCACTATAGCAGATATCGTTAGTACGGGTGCTGTGCTGTTACCTTTCTAACTTGATCTTTTCTGGCTTAGGGTTCAAATGTGGCAATACTCGCCTCATTGGTGGGGTTGGTATTCTACGGTGGCGGTGGTTGCCTCATTGGTGGGATTGGCTTGAGCGGTCGCTGTTCGCGCATCCATGCGCCGCTTAACTTCGCCATCCATGGCTCAGATATCCGCTCAACCCAACCCCACCAACAAGGCTTTCTAGGTTACCACCCTTATGTAGGAGCGTTCGGAGCTTGCGGAGACGCGATTCTATTAAGGTGATTAATCATCTCACTTCAGCCACCCTAAGGCGGTGAATCGTATTTAGCTTTTCTCTTGAAGCTTGCAACTTCACCCAAACCCTCGTCTCTCCACTGCGCTCCGAGGACTTCTACAGCTAATCCAACCGCGGGTTGACAATGCCACCTTTAATAACGTGTTCACGTAGGAGCGTTCGGAGCCTGCGGAGACGCGATTATAGAACGGTGCTACTTGTTAACTTTTTAGCGACTTCATTACGGTAACTATTGTTTTGTCCATCGTCAGTTGCAAACGCTTGAAAGCAAACTTATCTAAACCAAGGTCGATAATAATGCTTTTTAAGGCTATGTGTCACAACCCTCGCGTCTTCGCTTTGCTACGAGCGCTCCTACAGGTATGTTTCCTCGGGTTGAGTCGAGTGGGTTGGGTTGCCTACCTCGGGCATCTGAGCCATGGATGGCGAAGTTGAGCGCGCATGGATGCGCTAGCCGCGACCGAGGTGGGCAACCCGACCCGCTCGACGTTGTATGCCACCCAATCTATGGTAGCTAGAGCTCAAATCTCTTGACCTTACCCGAAGCTCTTAACTTTTCTAACGCACAGCAAAAAACCCACTCGGATATCCCAACGAGCTTTTCTTTTTTGGCTGGGCTGCGGGCAGACTTGACGATGGACCACTTAGACTCCGCCAACCCTTCATCAGAAGCTCTCTTTTTACAATCCTTAAAAACCAAAAAACCCAGCACTAGGCTGGGTTGTTTGGTTTATTTGGCGCTTGACGATGACCTACTCTCACATGGGGAAACCCCACACTACCATCGGCGATACGTCGTTTCACTGCTGAGTTCGGTATGGGATCAGGTGGTTCCAACGCTCTATGGTCGTCAAGCAAACTGGTTGTGTAACTCGTGGAGGCTTTTTACGGTGCTCTCACACGCTTTACG
>NZ_JAHKPH010000011.1 GCF_018860385.1 Reinekea forsetii
TGCCCTATGGGTGGCTATTACACTAACGGTAATAGCTAGAGTAGGATTATTGGCTCTATATGAAATAGAAAGATTCGAGAAAAATTTACTGGGGATAGGGAGCTACGTTCTTGTAAATATTTTCTTTGCTTTTGAAATTAAGAACTTCTTTGCTGGAAAAACTACATATCTAAATGGAGTCCGATTCCCTTTGCCGGCAAAGATTAGTTATTCTTTAGGTCGTTGGGTAGGATTGGTTTTCGATTTTATATTTCTATATTTAGTCTTGCCAATACCCTTTTCCTAACAAGCGTAAGCAGGTTCAGCCCTGCGGGCTTTGGACAAAAAACTCACCGGGGGTTCGTTTTTTGCCCCTGTTACGAACGTTATGCTCCAAGGAGATGGAATGAAATACTTTACAAGTGATTGGTGGGCTTCAGGTTGTACTGATGAAAGTGTCTTTGAGCGTTATAGTGAATATTTTCAGTCCATATCAAAACTATTGCCTGCTGGAATATTGGAGTTACAAAATTCACACACATTACATGATGCCAATGTAAAAAATATCGAGTGTGACTTTATCGAGAATACCGTAAGTATTAGGTTTTTGGGTTGGGATACCAATTTCGAGAATCAATTAATCTATGATTTAATCTTCTCCAGCGTTACAGATTTTAAGCAGTGTTTACCTCAAGAAGAAGAGGTTGATGTAGAACTCGGCGATCTTGGGTACTATGAATATGAAGTTATTGGCGAAGTTATACAAATGCGTATGCTATTCGCTACGAAAGCAGAGTTTGTTCTTAACTTTAAAGGCTTTGAATTTAGCGTACAAGAATCAAAAGCATAACAAAACGCTACACACGGACCCATTTTGCTACGCTCGTTTGTGTATGTCGCTTTGCTCCATTTTACACAAACGCTCTCCGCAAAATGGGCCGGTGAGCTCAGCGTTAACTTAAGGAATGAAGTAATTGGGAACTCTGATACATGATCGTGTAGAGGCTGCACGAAATGGCGAGAATGAAACAGTTGTCTGTAAAACAAAAAGCGGCTGGGTAGTTATTGGTGATGTTCAGTTTTTAAAGGGCTATTGCCTTTTGTTAGCTGACCCTGTTATTGAATCGTTAAATTGTCTGACTGAAGCTGAGCGCAAGCAGTATTTATACGAAACTACAGTAATTGGTGATGCTTTATTAGAGTTAACTGGCTGCTATCGAGTCAATTACGAGACTTTGGGCAATAGCGAGCCAGCTTTACATACTCATATTTTTCCGCGCTACATGTCTGAGAAACCCGAAATACGAAGGTATCCGGCTTGGTTCTACGATTGGGGAAATGCTCCAAAATTCAATAAAGATGAAATGGCAGAATTTGCCAATGACTTAAACCGATACCTTTTAAAAGCAGGGGTTGCTATAAGTTAACAAGGCCCGGCACCATCAGGCCCGTAAAAGCCCCTCCGTTTTACTTCGGGCGGGCCTTGGACTCGCTACAGCTCGCCGGTGCGGGCAACGTTATTGTGCAGAATGAGAGTGCCTTTTTAAGCTGGTTTAACTGATACTTTATTATACATTTCAGTAGCAATAATTTTTAAAAAAAAAGAAAAACTATTGCTAGCCACTAAGTTTTGGGGCTGGCATATTAAAGGCAATGAAATCGTCATAAAAGCTTTGGTTGATTGAGCTTTTACAAATTATAAAAAGTGGCAGTGGTGGTCTATGCACATTAACAAAGTGCAGCAGTATCGTGCCTACGGCACTGGACTCGTTAACACTCGCCACTGTGCACAACGTTAGAAATTAAAGGGAATTCATGGCTACAGTAACAACTGTATTTGCATTAATAGTATTTGTGTTTTGGGGTATTTCGGTCCTGATTCACCGGAGCAAAGTTGTCACTGCCAAATTAATCGATATTAACGAAGTATCAGAACAGGTTTCTATGCAGTACTACAGTCTTGAATACTTCTACCCAGTAGCTACATACGAATTTGTGTATAAAGGCAAGCAATACAGCACTCAGCTTACTTCTTTTAATCGTTTTAAATATCGGCAGTGTGCATTGTCTCCAAGCGGTTCTAAGAGGCCTGATGCAGATTTTCCATGGCGCTCTGCAAAAGTAGGTAGTTCCATAGATATTGACGTGCGTACCATAAACCCAAAATATAGTTATATTGGTCAATGGTACAACAACCGAGCTAAACGAGAGCTGAAAATCCTAACGGCTTTGGTTTGGGTGGCTTTACCATTGGCGTTGGTTTGGGTGTATGAACAAAATTTCTAACAAGTGCAGCTTGCCGGACTTGGGTAAACTGTCACCTTTTTCGCGCTGCGCGGCAAAAAAGCCGCCAGTTCACCTAAGCCGCAACTGCAGGCGTTAAGTGTATAAATGAATTACGACGAATATATTGAAGAGGTGAGGGAATATTCAGGCGATGAAGTAGTTGCTCGTCTAGTATCGCATCTAAATGACTGGAAAGCTGATAATACGAATGCTTGGGAATTAGCCGATTCAGTCGAAAGATTCTTCGGTAACTCCTGGATAACCAGCGAAGAAACTCATAGTCATCTTTATAAGCTTTGGACTGGCTTCAAGGTTCAGGCAATCTCAGGCATCGGTGGCCTGACCATGAATGAGAGGCTTTATTGGTTTGGGTTGTTCGAGCGTTTTGAAAGTACTTGTGAAGCAGAGCAGCAGGTAATCTATGCAAAACTGTGTGCAAACACTTAACAAGGCAAGGCAAATTCGCCAGCAAGCTGGCTGGACGCACTGCGTGCGCCTTTGCTTTTGGCGTTATTGTGCAGAATTCGAATGCCTTTTTAAGATGGCATAACTGGTTTTTTATATTTATGTCGCAGTATTTTCTGAGGAAAAGAGAAACTAGCACTGGCCACCAAGTTTCGGGGCTGGCATATTAAAGGCAATGAAATCGATGTAAAAGCGTTGGTAAGTTAAGCTTTTACAAATTATAAAAATATGGCAATGGTGGTCTATGCACATTAACAAAGTGCAGCAGTATCGTGCCTACGGCACTGGACTCGTTAACACTCGCCACTGTGCACAACGTTAATCGTACAAGGAAAACTGGAGTATAAATGGACTTTATAGAAAACCCGGCAATTCTGTTTCAGTCAGGATTGATAGTTTCAATTGTGGTACTAATTCTATTGGTAATTTCATTGGTTATTCGTCAGACTAGATTACTTCGCGTTAGCAGAGTTTGTTTGGCATTATCGATTATATTTACTGTAAGCACTCTTTTCCTAGGGGGTTGGGGGAAAGCTGAATGCTATACCTCAGAGGATAATTTAATATCCGAATCTGAAGAATGTCAGTATCCTTAAACGTGTACTTTTAACAAAAAATTGTTGTTCAAGCCCGCTAACAACTTGCTAAGCAAGCGGGCTTCGGACTCGTAAACTCGCCGCAAAATATTGGCGTTAAATTCAAGGATGACATGAAACTATTCTCAACACCTAACTCACCATTTTCTAGAATTGCACGCATTGCAATCCACGAGCTTAGTCTTTCGAATGAAGTAGAGGTAGAGTTCGTTACGGTTAGAGATTCCGAAAGCGAGTTGCTTAAATATGGGCCGCTGGGAAAGGTGCCAGCCCTACAAATAGATGATAACTTATTCTCTGATTCTAGAATTGTCGTTAGCATGCTTGAATCCATTTCTAATTCAGATGGTCTGACGGCAAGTAGTACTGACTCAATGGCACTGGCCTTTGAGGGTTTTTGTCTCGGCTTTTTAGAAAGTATTGCGGTCTGGATACGTGAAGCTCGTAGAAAACCTGAGTTGATATCTAAAGATTTGCTGAGAGTGGAAAAAGACCGTGCTATTAGGTGTGTCAACTACATAAACCAAAAAATACACTATTTGTAAAGCTCGATTTCTTTAGCCGGCATTGCGGTGGCGTGTGCCCTCGATTTAGCACACCGAAGACTTGGTTTTAATGAATTTGAGAAGTACCCAGAATTAAACGAGTGGTTAAAAGGAATAACGGAAAGAGAATCTTTCCAAATTACTGAGCCACTTCCAATTTAACAAGGCCCGGCACCATCAGGCCCGCAAAAGCCCCTCCGTTTCACTTCGGGCGGGCCTTGGACTCGCTACCGCTCGCCGGTGCGGGCAACGTTACTAGCAAAAGGGATCTATGGAACCACTAACAGTGAGTTTAAAGGATGGTCGAAATATTTCATGCTGCCGAACAAGGAGTAGTGGACCAACTGTTATCTTCGAGTCGGGAATGACATGTGATAAAGAGTATTGGAAAACGCTACAAGCTAGGCTGTCAAACGAATTCTCTACCTTTTCATATGATCGATCGGGGTTGGGGAAATCAGATATTCAAAGCCACCCAAAAGACATCTACTCCATTACATCAGATTTAGAAGAGCTTTTAGGTATTTTGGAAGTTAGACCACCATTCATTTTTGTGGGGCATTCTTTTGGTGGCACTTTGTCAAAGTACTATTCACACCAATTTAAAACGAATACTAATGGTGTTGTATTTATTGATCCAAGCGACTCATTCTTTGAAGAGAGATCTTTAGCGTATAGAACGGAAAGTCAAAAAAAGTATTGGAACTCCATTAGTACACGACCAGACCCGGAAGAAACCGAATCTGAAAAGCAAGAATTCGAAGCCTTTAAGCATGCCATTAAGGCGACTAAGAGCTTGGCTTTAAGAGACGATATTACAACTCATATATTGGTATGCGACAATCTAACTTCTTGGTTTGACCCAGAAGTGGACCCATATTATTCATTTGATGACGCACCGAAGGATATTCTTCAAAGGGACAATGAGACTTGGATTCGGTGTCATGAAGATTGGCTAGAACAAGCGCCATCAGCAAAGTTGACGATAGTAGAAGATAGCTCCCACAATATTCACATAGATAATGAAGAAATTGTGTATGAAACAATACGCGAAACTGTGCTTGTAGGCGCTAGTAACAAAACGCTGTAGCAATACAGCCCTAAATACACCGCTATGCGGCGGGCTGTGGATTCGCATTCGCTCACCGCTAAGCTTTGCGTTAGTATCTAGGAGAGTTCATGTTTAATTTGGACGTGTGGCTAGCTTTTACAATGGCTTGTTTAGCGTTAACTATATCACCAGGCCCTGGGAATATGCTTGCTATTGGGAAAGGGCTAAGCCAAGGGAAAATAGCTGCTGTTGTTGTAGCTATATCAATCGGTGCAGGAACTCTATTCCACGTCTTGGCAGCAACTTTTGGGCTTACGTTACTTATTCATAGATCCGAATTGGCTTTTTTTATTGTGAAGATAGTAGGCGCCGCTTATTTAATATGGATTGGTGCAAAAATTATTCTGAAACGTAATCTTATTAAGATTGAAACAGTTGAAGAAGAGCCATTAAAATCAATCTTCATAACTGGCTTCTTTACTGTCCTACTAAATCCCAGAGCAGGAATATTCGTTCTTGCTTTTATTCCACAGTTTGTTAATCCAGAAGCTGGATCATTTACTATTCAAATGATCGCGTATGGCACTTGGTTCGCTATTTTGAGCGTATTAATTTTATCATTGATGGGTTTTTTTGCGGAAAAAATGTCTTACTGGCTAAAAGAAAAGCCAAAGTTTGTGCTCATTCTTAATATTAGCGCTGGTTTGATATTTCTTTCTTCTGGTTTTGCCGTGGCAACTATGGAATTATGATAATCAATACTAACAAATCAAGGCAGCCGAACGGCTTCGCCGCCCGCTGCTCTCAGCGTTCTATGCAGTACTGACTTACAAAAGACTGGAGAGTTAATGAATATAGCCAAGCGAGTGAAGGATATTGCTGAATTAGAAGGTGAGTTCACCCTTCGCAGCGGTAAAACGAGCAATCGCTACTTTGATAAATACAAGTTTGAATCAGAACCAAAGTTATTGTCTGATATTGCAAAAGAAATGGTGAAGCTGATTCCGGAGGGTACAGAAGTACTTTGCGGATTAGAAATGGGTGGGATACCAATTGTAACTATGATGAGTCACCATTCAGGGTTGCCAGCTGCGTTCATCCGAAAAGCACCAAAGGAATATGGAACGTGCAAGTATGCAGAGGGAACTGACTTGGTAGGAAAGACAATAGTGCTGGTTGAAGATGTGGTGTCAAGCGGTGGTGCGATACTAGACGCTACAAACATGTTGCGCGGTGATGGAATACCAGTCGATATAACCATATGTGCAATTGATCGTGAAACTGGTGGTAAGGAAAACTTGGCAAAACAAGGTGTTCAGCTAATTAGCCTTCTATTTGCCAGTCAACTTGATAATGCATAGAACAAGTGCGGGCACAGGACTCGTGCCTCGCCCGTGCCACAAACGTTATTCATAGGAAAATTATGTACAAATACTTAACACTACTAATAACAATCATGATTAGTACGTTTTCCTGTGCACAGGGAATCGATCCAAAGGAATATACTGAGGACTATTCCTTATTGTGTAATGAATCTCGTGAGTTTATTGTAGGGAACTCTGCTCTCGATAATGCTGTCGTGTAGTCGGATAGCCATACTGAAGTGGTGGCAATAGCTAGCTCTGAATTTTGTGGAAACATAGGGTGTTCAGCAATTGTGGCTTTTGCGGTAGGTGCGAAATGTGTTGCAAAGGAAATCCATTCAATTCAAACATTTATTCCATTTTTGCTTAATGAGAGAGAAGTCCAAATAAACAACGTGACTGGGTGTACGGCGTGGAGGCTAAATGAAAGTGCTGTAGAAAGAGTCTCATGCTAGAAAATTATAACGAGGCGCGCCAGGTAAAAGCCCACCTAAAATTCCGCTTTGCGGCGGGCTTAGGGCTCGTCCCTGCGCTTAACGCTGTGCAGCTCAACATTACGGAGTACCTATGAAAATTGAAGAAGCACAAAAGGACATGAATTTTTCATATTTTGGAGGTGGAACTGGTGTTCTTGCTTCTGGATTTGTATGGAGTCTGGCAGGCTTAACAGCATTGCTTCATACGAATCAAGGGAGCATGTTAAGTCTTTTTATTGGTGGTATGTTTATACATCCGTTGGCTATGCTGTTATCAAAAGTACTTAAGCGTCCAGGGAATCATAACCCTAAAAATCCTCTAGGTAAGCTTGCTTTAGAAAGCACTATTATTTTGTTTGTCGGTTTATTCTTGGCTTACTATGTTGCAAAGCTTCATATGGAATGGTTTTATCCAATAATGCTCATGGCTATTGGTGTACGCTATTTAATTTTTAACACTTTATATGGTGAAAAAATTTATTGGATTTTAGGTGCTGTATTAATGTTATCAGGCATGTTGTGCATATTATTGGGGGCTAACTTTATAGTCGGTGCCTTTATAGGTGGTTTAACAGAAATTATATTCTCTTTAGTCATTTTCTATAGATCAAAAGGTTTGGTGTTAAACGCCGCATAACAGGGCGACAATATGTCATCACTAATATTCGACCTAGACGAGACCCTGATAGATCGAGAAGAGACAATGCGACTCTTCTTAACTAATCAATATCCCAGGTTTAAAGAGTCTATCAAAGCAACAAAGGATGAATTTGTCAGATCAGTGCTTCATCATCAGAAGAATGGATATGAGAACAAGCATACTGTGTATCAATTAGCTTGTGTCGAGCTGTTTGGTTGCGAACAGATTGCTGATGAATTATTCAATGACTTCAAAGATAAGTATGGCTTTGAAGCCGTGCTTTTCGATGGTGCTAAAGAAACTTTAGATGATTTATTTCAGAAATATTCCCTTGGTATTGTGACTAATGGCAGAGCACGATGTCAGAATGCAAAGATAGATTTTGTGGGTATCAGACATTTATTCAAAGTTATCAAAATTTCAGAAGAATTTGGATCTAAGAAGCCTGATCCTAGTATATTTGAAGCTTGTTTGAATGAATTAGGGAGCCAAGCTTATACTTGTATTTGTATCGGGGACAACCCCGATAATGACCTAAAACCGGCAAGAGAACTGGGAATGAAAGTCATCTGGATTCGTAATACAAACTTTTCCATGCCTAAAGAGGTAGACGGTATTATTGATTCCATAAGCGACATACGAGAAGCAATACAACGAATCGAAACCCTAAAAAATGCCTAACAATCAACAGTATCGGGCTACCAACATACTTATTTTAGTCAACCTATGTAGCGCCTTTTTTCGAGGTTCTAGGCACAACGGGAAGCCATAATTTGATGATGTCTCAGATTGATCTTAATAAAAGAAAACCTGTTTGGGTTGCTCTGTCTGATTTGTTTTTGGATACCGATGTAACTCGGTATTATGAAAATATTGTTCGTGTTTGCGTTGAATCAGGATACTCCCCAGAAGAGATAAGATTAATATTTATTGATGAAGTAGCACCAGCCGTATCTAAAAATTTATTCTGTGTTGCAGGGGTGTGGTCTGGTTTTGATGAAGACTGGCTTATTGAAGAGATTATCAGCGTTATTCGACGTAATAAGTCTTTACTTGGCATTTTAAATAAGTTGGTTAGAAATATTGGAATTAAGCATTATCTTAAAGAGCATTGGAGTGTGTTAGAGCCTAGAATTTCTGCTTTACGTGACAGCTCCTATCAACGCTAGGCTCCTGATTTTGAACTTCCCTCGTTTTGGTGGACACCTCTAGATAACGCATCTGGAGGTCATTCCGAAAGCACTGAGTTTGGCTTAGGCGTCGACCGAGTTTAATAAGAACTCTCGTTGTACGCCCCAAACTAGTCCACCAAAGTGCTGCCCTTTAACATAAAGCGGGGCCGATAATTCGAATAAAACATCCCCGTTGTCTCTCAGGTAGGTTTGCAGTAAGAAGGGCTCTTGGTGGGTAGCTCGCCGTTTTTCAGTTTCATTGGCGTCGTAAATTCGCATGTGTCGGCTTTTTAAGAGATCGACATCATAGTCGCCCGTCATGGGGTTGCTGAACGGGCTGTGGTGCAAGGCCAGGTAGCCTTCTTTTGTCACGAATAGGCAATAGGCGGTTTCTTCGTGTTCATCGAACCAGCGGTCTATTTCTGCCTGGCAAACTTCAGTTAACGCCTTTCTGAAGGGTGATTCGTATTTTGCCGGTTTGGTATTGGGAATGGGTGTGAGTTTTACATTTGTCAGTTGCACACCTTGGCTGGCGAGCTCGTTGAGTTGGTTTTCTAACCAGTGTTTTCGCCGTTGTAAAATTTCTAATGCTGCTTCAAAGCGGCCTTGGCCAATATGCATTGATGACAGGTTTTTCAGTTCTGATTCCGTTTTCATGCGCAGCAAATGTGCTAAATCAACAGCTTGTGTCATATCGTTGAATACTGACTGCCCTAGGGTTTTTACTTCAGTGGTCTTTTCTGTGACATCGCGAGTGCGGCTTTCAAGTGCCTCCATGGTTTTTTGAACTTGAGTGAGCTCATCGGCACTTCTAGAAAAGTCTTGCAGCATGTTATCGAAACGGTCGACGGAGGATTCTACTCGCTCTCGGGTGCCATCAATTTCACCGATCATGTTTCCGGTCTCGGAAACGGTTTCGTTAACGGCTTTATTCATGTTCGATACAAGAAGGCCAATTTCATCGGCCGCTGTTTTTACTTTTGCGGCCAACTGGCGAACTTCGTCGGCAACCACAGCAAACCCTCGGCCCGATTCCCCTGCACGGGCCGCTTCTATTGCTGCGTTCAGTGCCAACATATTGGTTTGTTCTGAAAAGCCTTGCACGGTTTCTAAAATGGTTGCGATGTTGTGAGCGCTGCTTTGTAAATCTGTGACCGTGGCACCGTATTGTGTGACTTGCGTCGAAATGGCCGATATTTGCTCAGAGACGGTTTTCATGTCGGCTAGGGTTTCTCGTGCTTCGTTCACGTTCTTGCTGTTCGTTTCTGAGATTGAGCCAGTCCAGCCCGTAGCTTCTTCGATGGCGCTGCGGTTAATGTGGCTGACGGCTTCTATCTCAGTCGACAATTCTTCTTGACGCTGTGCGTGGTCAGTGGCCACCGTTACAATTTTTCCCATTTGGGCGGAGAGAATAGCCGTACTGATAGCACCCTGTTGTAAAGCTTCAAATACCGTTCTTAAACGTGTGAGCAATTGCTTAATGTTTGGCAACAACGCCGAGTCATGTGCGGACTGTGGCGGTGGCGGTTCTGCACCTAAGGACCCATTTTCTGAAGCTAAATCGGCCAGAAATTCAGCCAGCCCAGTAGCCGGGTAGCGGCGGCTTAGCCACCATAGCCCAGCAAGAATAGCCAATAACAAAGTATTCAACACCCAAGGCCAAACAGCGCTGGATGCAAGAATGAGCAGTGCCACGTAATTGCTGGCGGGCCATAGGAACCAAGCTGATGAAAGCGGTGTACGAGTGAGAAGTGCCAACGGGTTCATACTTGAAAGAATCCTTGTTGCAATAAAAAGGTGTTATTTCTAGTTTAGACCGTGGCAGAGGCTTAGCCACCCATATTTTAACTACGAAATTGACGACTTTATAGAATTAGATAGCGCTCAGCTGAGCAATACACTAACGGCAAGCGTTTTGAATGGTCAGAATTCGGGTGCGTTGTCGCATGCGGGACATCCGTGGTTGACCAAAGCCGTCGTCCTAATTGAGGTTGTTCCATGAAGTTGTTACTCATTACCATACTTGCCAGTTCGGTTGTCGTACTTACCGTCTGTTGCGGCGGGCGCACGTCTGTAAAATCCAAAATTTAAACCAAATACCTTAATTTAGGTTGCTTTCAAAGCACGGCTATCTCTATAAAACGGCTAACAGATCAATAGTCAAACCGTTGTACTGCCAAATACTTAAGGGTAAATTATAGCGAGGAAGTGTCTTAAAATCTGTGGGAAGTCCAATATGGGTCGGATGTGTTTATAAAAACAGTGAATCACATAGGATGCTTATGGAGTATTTTACGTTAGATGAAGCGGCCATTCGGTACGATTTTTATCGGCCAAAGGTGCATGGAATTGTTAAAGATTGGCTTATTCAGGCCGGGGTAGAGTTAAAGTTTGAAAATGTTGTTGATATAGCCTGCGGAACCGGCGATTCAACGGTGCCACTGTTGGAGTTTGGTAAAAACGTAGTCGGAATAGACCAATCAAAAAGCATGCTTAAAAAGGCAAAGGAAAAAGGTTTAACGGTTAAGCAAGCTGGCTTTGAAGAAGCTTATCAATTGGGACCGTTCGATCTTATAAGTACCTGCATGGCTTTTCATTGGTTTGATTTTAATGATGCACTTGCGGCCTATAAAAAAGCTTCAAGCTCTAACGCTATCTGGTTGATTTACAATTTTACTTTTGGTGGAAGTGCTCAAAGTAATGAGTTCAATGAGTGGTATGTAGGTGAATACATGCGTGATTATCCCTCACCGCCTAGAAATAAACAAATAGCGAATTTTGACGGCGTAGAAGGGCTTCAGTTGCTATCTAAAAGTAATGGGGTAGTGCCTATTGTGCTTTCACGAAACGAACTTGTTAAATATTTAACTACTCAGTCTAATATAGAAGCAAAAGTAAAGTCTGGATTAAGTTATGCTCAGATTGAAAGTGATCTTGAGCAGCAGCTTAATCGCTTTGAGCTCGATACTGAATTTCGATACAACTTTACTTACGATATCTACCAGTATCAGGGGAATGAGTAAGCCTCAACAAGTTTTAATATAGATTTGAGTAAGCGATTGAAGATGGTTAACTTTTTTGCCCGTTGCTTAACTATTTATGCTTTGGCGAGACATTTTAAAAAGTACAACCAAGCGCAATATTGAAGGTTGGCTTAGTAATTTTAAAATTAAGTTGCTAAGCCAGCTCTAGGTTACATCAACCACTTAAGGGGCACTATGAAAATATACTTCACCTACACGAGAAAGCAACGCTCTTCTGCATTGTTACTTATGGTCAATGCCTGTGTGTTGTTGCTAATGTACTTAGCCGCCCATCAATACCTTCCAAACTTAACTACAGACACAAGCGCCTTGGAAGAGCTTTTCGGCATTTTAGATATCGCTATTTGGGTGGTCGAGGCTATTTTGATTGCTTTAGCGCTATGGTTTTGGTTTGAAAACAAAGCCGTTCAGGTACGCGTTACTGAAACCTCATTGTTTTACAATGACCCTACCTTCAATGATGTGAGCTGGGAGGTTGCTGTTGCAGATATAGTCGAATTAAAACAGACCACTGATAGCAGGCAAGATTACACAACTAATTTAATAGTGCTAAAAAATGGCGAGCAAAAGCAACTGATGTACGGTAATTACCGAGGTTTTGATCGACGTGCATTTTTCGATGCACTGTTATCAGCGAATTCGAATATTTCGGTGCCAGAAAGTGTTTACCGCTACGCAATACAAAGGCCTTTATGGGCTACGCGTATCAGAAAGAAATTGGGTTTGAAGCATTGAACAATAGGCACTAGGTGCTTGAATTTTTTAAAAAAGGGAGTTTTGTATAAATCACTACTAGAAGACTCTAGTAAGAGATGGTGCGGACGGAGAGACTCGAACTCTCACACCTTACGGCACCAGAACCTAAATCTGGCGTGTCTACCAATTTCACCACGTCCGCACGTCGATGAGGTGCGCATATTAAGTAGAAAACTTATATAAATCAAGAGCTTATTTAAATTATTTTACTGAATTGTGATTTTTTTGTGTTTTAACCAGTCTTCAGCCTCTTCTATGGGCTTTGGCTTGGCATAGACAAAGCCTTGAATCGAGTGGCATCCAAGCTTGTCGATCAGTGTTAGCTCTTCTTCTGTCTCAATGCCCTCGGCCACTACTTTAATATCTAAGTTGCTGCACATTTCGACAATACTGCGTACTACGGTCTGTTGCTTCTCCGATTCGCGAATATTGGCTATAAAGCTTCGGTCTAGCTTTAAAATTTGGAACGGCCACTGGGGCAGCCGCGACAAGTTGGCGTATCCGGTGCCAAAATCATCCAAGACTAAGGTAATGCCCAGCTCCCGAATTTCATGTAACAGCCTTAAAAACTCACTGTTGTTTTCGGGTAGGCGATGTTCAGTCAGTTCGAGCTCGATGTATTCAAAAACCCTTGGTTCGCGTGCTTGCCACTGGTATAGATGGTCTAGCAATGTCGAGTTGATCGTTTGCAAGCTTAAGTTTACGGCCAGATTCAGCGGTTCGTTGCCTTCCGATATCCATTCTTGTAACAAAGACAGGGCATATTCGAGAATGTATAAATCTACATGCCGAATTAAACCATTGCTTTCCGCTAACGATATAAACGTGCCTGGGTACTGTATCTCGCCGTTGTTGGTTTGAATGCGGGCTAAGCACTCCAATGCTTCTATTTGGTTGGTGGTGCAATCTATTCGAGGTTGAACGTGAACTATAAAGGCTTCATCGGCGATGGCTTGGCGCAACATCTGCTCTTTATTTAAGCGCCGCTCAGCTTGGCCTTCATAGCTGTCTTTGTACCAATGAATCTGATTCCGGCCGAGCTTTTTAGCGTTAAAAAGCGCAATACTGGCATTCTGCTCGATTTCTTCAAGGGTGCTGCCGTGAATGGGCATTTGTGCGGCCCCTATCGACGTAGTAAAGCTATACTGACCTTCTTGTAGGCTAATTGGCTGCTTTAATAACTCAAATAAGCGTTCAATTGATTGAGTCATTTCATCGTGCTCTGGCCATATAGCGACAAATTCATCGGCGCCTAAGCGTGCTAAAAATGCGCCTTTTGGGCTCGATTCTTTTATACGATTAGCGACCGTTTTAAGCAGTACATCACCCGTGTCTTTGCCCAGCGAGTCATTGATGACTTTAAAATGATCAAGATCAACGTGTAAGCACAATGGGTTTAAATCATCCCACTTATCGACTTTAAATTGGCTTTTTAGCGCTTGCTGGTTGGCAAAGCCAGTCAGAACATCGATGCCTTGGCTATGAGATTGGCTGTCGAGTTTGTACACAGAAATATCGACCGCTAAGCCTAATACGCCAACAACGTTGCCATCTTCGCCCAGCAAAGCGTAACGCTCAATTTTAACCCAGCGAGGTGGCTGCCCGGTTATTTCAAGCTTTAACTCTAGAATATGTGCTTTGTGATCTGAGAGTACTTGTTGATCGGCGGCCTGAAAGGCATTTGCAAGCGATTGATTAAGAAGGTCGGCATCGGTTTTTCCGATAGGGTCTACATTGTTGCACCACTGGCTCACAAACGCTTTATTGGTTACAAGGTACCGGCCGAAACGGTCTTTAAGCCAAATGGGGTAGGGGAGGTTTTGAGAAAGAGATTGTAACAGTATGTGGTCTTCTCGAAGCTGTTTGGAAGAATCGAGCATGTCTTTGGCTTGAATTATGGCGTTTTGAATGTGCTTTTGATCATTTTGAGCCAACTTCAGCGACAAAGATGCAAAGAGACGGAAAGCAATCGCCATAAGTGCAACGCTTAAAAACAGCATAATGACAGCAAACATGGTGCTGGCCATACCGTAATCGGTGTTAAAGAACCAAAAACCACCCAGCAATAAAAAGCCTGAGCTAAATCCAACGCCAATTAAGGCGAATAACGTTTTTTGATATGGGTTTACAATTTTACGTTGTTTAGCGTCAGGCATTGCTTTCTCTACAATCAATGAATGGTATCGAAAAATGAGATTACTTTATTCGCTTGTACTTCATGCGCTTAGGCCCTTCATTGCCATGGCGTTTGCGGTAATCTGCATCGTACTCGCTAAAGTTACCTTCAAAGAATACGGTTTGTGAATCACCTTCGAATGCCAATATATGGGTCGCAATTCGATCTAAGAACCAACGGTCATGCGAGATCACTACAGCGACACCGGGGAAGGCTAAAATAGCTTCTTCTAGGGCACGCAGTGTTTCAACGTCTAAGTCGTTGGTCGGCTCATCGAGCAGAATTACGTTCCCGCCTTCTTTTAATAGCTTGGCTAAGAATAGGCGATTTCGTTCCCCACCGGAGAGATTTTTTACAAATTTTTGCTGGTCGCCGCCTTTAAAGTTGAAGCGCCCTAAATAGGCTCTAGAGGAAGTCTCATAGGTACCAATGGTGATGTTATCTAAACCGTCTGACACTTCTTCCCAAACGGTGTTCTCACCATTCAGCTCGCGCATTTGGCCAACAAAGGCGGTTTTAACGGTTTCGCCAATCTTGATGGTGCCTTTGTCAGGCTGCTCACTGCCAGATATCATCTTGAATAGTGTCGATTTACCCGCGCCGTTGCCGCCAACAATACCGACAATAGCACCAGGTGGAATCACAAAATTGAGGTCATCGTACAGAACACGACCATCAAAAGATTTTGCAATCCCTTCGGCTTCGATCACGATGTCACCCAAGCGAGGCCCCGGAGGAATATACATTTCGTTGGTTTCGTTTCGCGTTTGAAACTCTTGAGAGTTCATTTGCTCAAACTGCTTTAAACGTGCCTTAGATTTAGACTGACGACCTTTACTGCCTTGGCGTACCCACTCAAGCTCGGCCTTAATGGCTTTCTCATGGGAAGCCTGTTGTTTAGACTCCATTTGCAAGCGCTGCTCTTTGTTCTCAAGCCACTGGCTGTAGTTACCTTCAAATGGAATGCCGTGTCCACGGTCGAGTTCAAGAATCCAGCCGGCTACGTTGTCTAAGAAATAACGGTCATGGGTAATGGCCACCACGGTGCCCGTAAACTCATGCAAAAAGCGCTCTAACCAAGCCACCGATTCCGCATCCAAGTGGTTGGTTGGCTCATCCAGTAACAACATATCGGGGTTAGATAGCAGTAATCGGCACAGCGCGACTCGGCGGCGTTCACCACCGGATAAGTTCTTAACGCTGGCATCCCAATCGGGAAGGCGTAGAGCATCTGCGGCAATTTCCATGCGCGTTTCGGCATTGTGACCGTCTGATGCATTAATGATGTTCTCTAATTCTTGCTGGCGAGCGGCGAGCTTGTCGAAATCGGCATCGGGTTCTGCATAAGCGGCATAGACGGCGTCTAACTCAGCTTGCGCATTTTTAACCTGATCCATCGATTCTTCGACAACTTCGCGAACGGTTTTTGAATCATCTAGCTCGGGCTCTTGGGGTAGGTAGCCAATGTTTAAGCCTGGCTGTGGGCGCGCTTCACCAATGATGTCAGTGTCTAGGCCGGCCATAATGCGTAATAAAGTAGACTTACCGGAGCCGTTGAGACCTAAAACCCCGATTTTTGCACCCGGGAAAAAAGAAAGTGAAATGTCTTTTAGTATTTGTCGCTTCGGTGGAACGATTTTACCGACACGATTCATAGTAAATACATATTGAGCCACGGAAATTGCCTCGTTAACTGTGGTTGATGCAATGTTGATCAACGCATGGGTTTAAGAATCAATGCAGTTTAAAGGGCTTCGAGGCAGATTTCATCCTTCGTGAACAAAAACTCAACCTATTTGGCTAGAATCTCTCATTAATGGGAAGTATTGCTGTAGTTTTTGCATAAGTGAATCGCGATGAATGGGCTTGGCTAAGTAATCATCCATGCCAACCGCTAAGCAAATCTCTCGATCACCCGACATAGCATTGGCGGTCATGGCGATGATGATTGTTGGTACACGGCTGGCATCTTTTTGTTCAAGTTTACGAATGGCCAACGTAGCGGCAAAGCCATCGAGTTCGGGCATTTGGCAATCCATAAAAATGAGGCTGTAAGGCGTGTCGGTCGCTTGCGTTATGGCATCAACTGCTTCTTGGCCGTTAGTTACGGTATCGCATTGTAAGCCGAGCGATTTTAAAATACCTTTGGCTACCAAGGTGTTGGTAAGGTTGTCTTCGGCCAGTAAAATTTTAAGGTGTTTCGGCCAGTCAAAACGAGTGGCAAGAACTTTTGAAGTCGATTTTATCTCATTCACCATGTGCCGAGTAACGAGCGTTGGTTTTTTGCCCTTAGGTGAGTCTTGTCCGTCGGCTAACAGCAGTAACATGTCTTTGATTTCATTAGAATTCATCGGCAGTGATATGTAAGCGTCAAAGCCCATTTGTCCAAACAATTGTCCATCGCCCACTAGTGCATTAGACGTGGCCACTATAACTTTCGACTCTTCTAACTGAGCATTGTTTTTAATCAGCTTCAAGAATGCCTGTGCCGTTTTACGAGGGTCATTCAGTTCAATGAAAATAAACTGAGGCGGCTGGTCGGCCGGTTTATAGTTGTTGATCAACCTTGGCTGTATATCGGTAATGCACATGCCCAGCTCTAACAGCTGATCTTTCAGATGAGTATGGTGTTGGGTGGGCTCACTGATTATGAGTGCGTTTTTAAAGGCGATACTGATGTTTGGAATGGCTCTGGGCGTTACCCAAGATAAGCCAACGGGCAAGGTTACTTTGAAGCAACTGCCTTGGCCTACCTTGCTTTTTACATGCACTGTGCCATTCATTTGAGTAACTAGGCTTCCGACGATAGATAAGCCTAAGCCTGTCCCGCCATAGTGGCGGGTGGTTGAAGCATCTTCTTGTTGAAAGGCTTTAAAAAGTGAGTCAATTTTTTCAGCCTCTATACCAATGCCCGTGTCTTCAACTTCAATCGTTAAAATATCGTCGTTATGATCACTGGGCATTAAATCACAGCTTATTTTAACCTGACCTTGGTGTGTGAATTTTATAGCATTACTCAGTAAGTTGGTGATGATTTGCCGAATGCGCGTTGGGTCGCCGCGCATAAATTCACGTGCTAAGGAACTGTGCTCTACAATTAGAGATACATCTTTGGCTTCCGCTAGCACCTCGACAGATTCAACCGTTTCTTTTAATAAATTCACAAAATTAAAATCAATAGTTTCAATAATTAATTTACCGGCTTCAATTTTGGAGAAGTCTAAAATGTCATTGATGATGGTGAGTAGTGAGTTGGCACTTGACAGCGCTACTTTTAAACGATGATGTTGCTCATCTGTCAGAGAAGTTTGATCGATTAATTCTATCATGCCAATGATTCCGTTCATCGGCGTTCTTATTTCATGGCTCATGGTGGCTAAGAATTTACTTTTAGCCAGGACGGCATCTTCGGCCATTTCTTTTGCTTTTACTAAATCGAGTTCAAACTCTTTTCGTTCTTGAATGTCTTGTATGGAGCCCATGATCACCGCGCAGTGACCATTTTTGAACTCGGCCTGACCGGTAAAATGTATCCAGCAAGTGTTTTCTTTCGCCGTGATGATCTCGCATTCAACACTAAAGGGTGTGCCGTATTCGGTGGCGCGTTCAAAGGCTCTTACGATGGTTTGCTTTGACTTTCCGGGTTTAAAAAAACTAAAGGCGGTTTCGAGGTTTGGTTCAAAGCTGTCATCGACTTCATATATTTTCTTAGTCATTGATGACCAAAATAATGTGTTTTTTTCTAAATCAACAACCCATGCGCCCAAGCGTGCGTGCGTGCCCATGGTATCGATCATCGTATTTTGGCGATCCAATGCAAAGCGCTGCTCGGTTAATTGTTGTAAGGCGTTATTTTTTTGTTCTATTTCATGATCTAAAGTATCGCGAGAGGCCGTAATCTTGGCTAAATTTTCTGCCATTTCATTTAGAGTTCGGCTTAAGTTTGCAACTTCGTCTTGGCCGGTAACTTCTATTCGATGGGTTAGATCGCCACGGCCAATAATTTTAGCTGCATAACTGAGTTGCTTGAACCGAGACAACAAACTGCTACGCAGCATCACAAGCAATACGCCAATAATGACTAACGAACTCGAAAGCAACATTACGAAATTATATTGAGATAAATCGCGAATAGAGCCTAGGGCGTGGGATTCATCGTAACTTACGTTAAGTGTGTATGTGTTGCCGAAAATTTCAGTCGGAAAAACTAATGTTCGGCGTGTATTCCCAGGCAGGGCGTTTGTATCGCTGGCACTTTGTTTGTTTAAATTGAGTAAGGGAGTGTTATTTTGATCGAAAAGTTGAATATGAATATCGTAATTTTGATATTGCTCAATATTCTGATTCCATAGGCTTAGTTGATCGAGAACATCTTGTTCATTGCCAGCTGACTCGGCAATACTGGCCAAAGTCACTTGACTGGCACGTGTTAAATTCGCCTCTATTTGTTCATAAATAATGGTACTGGCTCGTTGCATGATCAAGTAAGTATTCAATGCCAATAGCACAAGCAGTAAAGTGACACCTGTAAGCGCTACTTTTTTGGCAACAGATAGCTGTTGGTATAAATATTTAAGCGCATTTAAGGGCTTGATCATGAGTTAGGAAACCTAAAGCGAAAATCACAAAAAAAGGACTCAAACTCAGGTTAGTCGAAACGCCCAATTTCGCTACCAAAAGGCTGTAAAAGGCAAGTTACAGGCTATTTGATGAGACCAAATACTTTACTAGGCATTAAGGCGTGAATGTGTACAATAGCTCACTGTTTTTTCACTGATATCCAGTATTAAAAGCTGACTTAGTGGTAAAGAAGGAACGTTTGCTTAAACAGTTTGAATGAATAATGACAACAAAACTATTTAATCAACCCTTCCCCTTTCCTGGAGAGTCTCATGTTTGAAAAGTCTATGAATATTGCCGACTACGATGCCGATTTATGGCAGTCGATGGAAGCAGAGCGTGTGCGTCAAGAAGAGCACATAGAATTGATTGCCTCTGAAAACTATACATCACCCCGTGTGATGGAAGCGCAAGGCTCTCAGTTAACGAACAAATACGCAGAAGGCTACCCAGGTAAGCGTTACTATGGCGGTTGTGAGCATGTAGATGTGGTTGAGCAATTGGCCATTGATCGCGCTAAAGCCCTATTTGGTGCAGGCTATGCCAACGTTCAGCCTCACTCAGGTTCTCAAGCAAACGCAGCCGTTTACATGACATTATGTAAGCCTGGCGACACTATTCTTGGCATGAGCTTGGCCCACGGCGGTCATTTAACCCACGGTGCTTCTGTATCATTCTCTGGCCGAATTTATAACGCTGTTCAGTACGGTTTAAACGCTGAAACGGGTGAAATAGACTACGACCAAGTGGCTGAACTAGCACGTGAGCACAAACCTAAAATGATCGTAGCGGGCTTCTCAGCCTATTCTCTGATTGTCGATTGGGCGCGTTTCCGCGAAATCGCCGATGAAGTCGGTGCATACCTCTTTGTAGACATGGCTCACGTCGCTGGCTTAGTTGCCGCTGGTGTATACCCAAGCCCTGTACCACACGCCCATGTTGTGACGACTACCACTCACAAAACGTTAGGCGGCCCACGTGGCGGTTTAATTTTGGCGCCAGAAGACGAAGAGTTAAACAAAAAGCTTAACTTTGCGGTTTTCCCTGAAAGCCAAGGCGGCCCGTTAATGCACATTATTGCGGCCAAAGCGGTTTGCTTTAAAGAGTGCATGGAGCCTGAGTTTAAAGAATACCAAACTCAAGTGGTTAAAAACGCGAAAGCAATGGCAGCTGCGTTTATGGCACGTGGCATTAACATTGTCTCTAATGGCACCGAAGACCACCTTTTCTTAGTCGATTTAATCGGTAAAGAATACTCAGGTAAAGATGCTGATGCAGCCTTAGGCAAAGCAAACATCACCGTAAACAAAAACTCGGTACCAAATGACCCACGTTCACCGTTCGTAACTTCTGGCCTACGCATTGGTACACCAGCTATCACGCGTCGTGGCTTTAAAGAGGCCGAAGTAACTGAGCTAACAAGTTGGATCTGTGATGTACTAGATTCACTTGAAGCGGGTAACTCTGAGCAAGTGATCGAAGAAGTGAAGCAAAAAGTGGTAGCCATTTGCGCAAAAATGCCTGTCTATAAATAGCAGCCATTTAAAATAGCAATCTCTCTCAGGGTAACTTGAGGGAGATTTTTTTTGCGTAAAATATAGCTGAGTTTCAACATTAAGTGATCGGAGGTACTGCAAAGATAGGGCGTTCATTGGCATGGATGCCAATGACGAGCCCCCATGGATGGGTTTACGGCGTCCCTTTCTTTGTAGTACCTCCGGTCGCTAGGCGGCCACTAATCACCCGCTCGGAATAGAAAGTTCTTAATTAAATCTTTGCCGCCTTCGGTAGCAAAGGATTCAGGGTGAAACTGAATGCCGTGAATGGGGTATTCGGTGTGCTGTATGCCCATGAGTTCAAATTCTTTTAAGCTTTTCAGTTTGCCGCGGTTGTTAAAATCATTTGCGGTTAACTCACCCACCGTGCTGGTTACTCTTAAGCATTTGGGCAACGTGCTGGCCTCGGCAATGAGCGAGTGATATCGCATTACTTCGAGTTGGTCGGGTAGGTTGTAAAAGACACTGCTGTTATCGTGGTTTACTGGGCTTATTTTTCCGTGCATGGGTAACGGTGCTTTAACTACGTTACCGCCAAAGCAATGCACTATACCTTGCATGCCTAAGCAAACGCCTAATAGCGGCGTTGTTTTGCCCAGTTCAAGTATCACATCAGCGCAAATGCCAAAATAGGCTGGGTCATCGGGGGAGCCTGGTCCAGGTGAAATAATTATACGGTCGGCGTTCAGAGCTTTAACGTCTTCGAGCGTAATTTCATTATTGCGTTTAACCGTGATGTTAAACGAGTCAAGGTTCCCTTGGTTTTTTTCTGATTCTAAAATTTCACCGATAAACTGATACAAGTTGTAAGTGAAGGAATCGTAGTTATCTATAATTAAAACATTCATAGCGGTTCTCATTCACTTAGGTTACATAAATTTATCGAGCACTTTTTTAGTGCCGGCAAACTTTCGTTGAATTTCTTCGTATTCATCTTCTGGGTTCGAATCGTAAACATTGCCACCGCAGGTTTGTACGTAGGCTTTATCGGAATTGGCAAAAACGGTTCGAATGGGTATGGCAAATGTGCAATCCCCATTAAATGAAAAGTGGCCTACAGCTCCGCCGTATGGTCCGCGCCCATCGCCTTCTAAATCGTTGATGATTTTCATGGCTTCAATTTTGGGAGCACCGGTTAACGTACCGGCCGGGAAATTGGCCGCCAGCGCGGTGAACATGTCTTCTTTTTCATTAATAATGCCAACGATTTCGCTGGAAATGTGTTGCACGTGACTGAACTTTTTAATATCCATTAGGCTGCGTACTTTTACCGTGCCATAGCGCGCTACACGGCCAATATCATTGCGGTGTAAATCAACAATCATATTATGCTCGGCGATCTCTTTTGGGTCGTTCAATAAAGCGCGGGCGTATGCGGTGTCTTCTTCGTTAGTTGCACCGCGTTTGGCAGTCCCTGCTAGAGGGAAGGTTTCCATTTCGCCTTGGCGGAGCCTAAACAATAATTCTGGGCTTGCGCCAATGAGTTTTTGCTCACCAAATTTAACATAGTACATTTGCGGCGAAGGGTTTACTTCACGCATTTGCTCGTAGATATTGATGGTGTCACCATCGAGTTTAAAGTGCTTTTTAAAGCCAACTTCGGTTTGAAAAATTTTGCCATCTACTATGTCTTGCTTTACTTTCAATACGGCTTCTTTGTGTGCTTCACGCGTCATGTCTTCACCTAGGTCGGTGACTTTAAGCGTGCCGTTACCCGAATAGGGCGCTTCAATAAGTTCGTTCACTAATTCAATGCGATTGTCTTCATAATAAAAATAGAAAACTTCGCCGGTCATTTTATCGAGCACGAGCCCATCTTTATATAAGCCAAAGCGGAAGGCATCGAACATTTCGCTGGAATTGATGGTTAAGCTAGGCTCAAAATAATTCATGGCATCGTAGCCTAAGTAGCCGGTTAGGCCGCCAGCATACATACGCGAGATAATGTTCTGCGGCATCATGGCTCGCAGGCTTTGGTAGGGGTTTTCTGAATGAATCGATTCTGAACTACCATCGCGATCTTCAATGATCAACTGCTGACCATTGGCGTAAATAATCTTCTCTGGGTCAAATCCTATAATGCTGTGACGCGCTATGTGGCTGTCTTCGCCCAGTGATTCGAGCATGAAGCAGGTGGAAAAGCGCTTTTCAATTTTTTTGAACAGCTCGAAAAAGTCGCACGAATCGGTAACTTTGACATAAAAGGGTTTTCGAGGCAGCTCAAACGGTGAGTAGGTGGTCATGTTTCGGCAATCTCTTTAGTTAGCTTTCTTTACGGGCTCGCGCGCCACGAGAGACGGTGGCAATGCCCACGCCTAATGTTTCGGCAATTTTACGTTGCGGTATGCCTTGGTCGAGCATGCACAGTATTTGCAATCGTTTCACGACTTCATCAAACTCGGTAGGCGTGAGCAGTTGCTCTAACCGTGCCGACATATCAGCACGAGAATTGGCCGCAAGTAGATGATCGAGTAATTGGTTTAATTCTGTTTTTGATGTATTCATGTACTAGTATGCTATAACATTTTGGTGTAGAGTCAACGCTTAATTTAAAGGTTAGCCGTGGTATGATTTTCCGATGTTGCTAATTGATGTCGATTTATGATTTTAATGATAGATAACTACGATTCTTTTACTTACACCATTGTAAGTTATCTAGAATCGCTAGGTGCGCAGGTAAAGGTCGTCAAAAACGATGAGTACAGCATTGAAGCGCTTGCGGCCATGTCTCCTGAAAAGGTCGTGATTTCGCCAGGGCCCTGTACGCCAAACGAGGCAGGGGTATCCTTAGACGCCATTCGGTATTTTGCAGGAAAAGTGCCTCTATTAGGTATCTGCTTAGGGCATCAGGCCATCGGGCAGGTGTTTGGTGCAAAGGTTTGCAATGCCACCACCATAATGCACGGCAAAACCTCCCAAATACATCACAAGGGAGCGGGTGTGTTTAGCCAGTTGCCAAGCCCATATACTGCGACTCGCTACCATTCATTGGTGCTCGATCAAAAGACGTTACCTGAATGTTTAGCCATAACGGCCTGGGTTGAAAACACCCAAGGCGAGCAAGAGGAAATCATGGGCGTGCGCCATACATCGTTAGATGTTGAAGGCGTGCAGTTTCATCCAGAATCTGTGTTAACGGAGCATGGACTTAATCTATTTCAAAATTTTCTAAACCGCCGTTAATGTTGGGCGGTCAGCGAGGGTACAAACATGGATATTAAAAAAGCGTTAAACCGAATTTCTATGCATGGGCATTTAGACCAAGAAGAAATGAAGCTGGTCATGAAGTCGATTATGACGGGCGAATGCACCGATGCTCAGATTGGCGCTTTTTTAATGGGCCTACGCATGAAGGGCGAGACGGTTGATGAAATCAGCGGTGCGGCGCAAATCATGCGTGAACTGGCCACCAAAGTTGTAGTCTCTGGTGAAAACCTTGTCGACACCTGCGGTACTGGTGGTGTGGGTGATGCCGGGCAAAAATTATTTAACGTCTCTACCGCCACGGCGTTTGTTGTTGCGGCTGCGGGTGGCCGTGTGGCGAAACATGGCAACCGAGCCGTGTCTTCTACCTTTGGCAGTGCTGATGTTCTAGAAGCGGCCGGCGTGCGCTTAGACGTAAGCCCCGAGGTTGTGGCAAGAGCGATAGAAACGATTGGTGTGGGGTTTATGTTTGCTCAAAACCATCACAGTGCCATGCGCCATGCCATTGGTCCGCGCAAAGAGCTTGGTTTACGCACCATTTTTAACATGCTTGGTCCGTTAACAAACCCGGCGGGTGTTAAGCGCCAAGTCATGGGTGTGTTTTCTGAGGAGCTGTGTGAGCCGTTGGCACAAACTTTAGGACGATTGGGGGCTGAACACGTAATGGTGATTCACTCTAAAGATGGTCTAGACGAATTTAGCCTTGCGGCCCCCACACGGGTTGCTGAATATAAAGAGGGTCGTTTAACCTCTTATAATGTAGAGCCTGAAGATTTCGGCTTGGCCAGCCAAGGGCTAGGCAGTTTGAAGGCACATAATGTTGAAGAAAGCTTGGCGATTATTAAGGGTGTGTTTAGTGGTGAATCAACCGATCAATTCATTTGCGCGGGTGATTTAATTGCCTTAAATGCGGGTGCGGCCATTTATGTTTCGGGCGTGGCTAGCAGTTTTGAAGAAGGCGTAGCGTTGGCGCAAGATGTGATTGCATCGGGTCAGGCCGGTGAAAAATTGAATGAGCTTGTAGATTTTACCCAAACAGCTGCGTCAAACAACTAATAGAGACTATGTATCCATGAGTAATACCCCGACAATTTTAAAGAAAATTCTCGACCGTAAAGTTGAAGAAGTAGCCGCACGGCGCAAAGTGAAAAGTATAAAAGATCATGAGCAAGAGTTTGATCGTTACGAGGCTCCTCGTGGATTCACAACGGCCATTGAAGCAAAAATTACACAGCAGCATTCTGCGGTTATTGCGGAAATAAAAAAAGCTTCTCCAAGTAAAGGTGTGATTCGCGATCCGTTTATTCCGCAAGACATTGCCATCAGTTATGAAAAGCATGGTGCGGCTTGCTTGTCTGTTTTAACCGATGCTGATTTTTTTCAAGGCCATGAAGATTATTTAATTCAGGTGCGCGACAGTGTGGCGTTGCCGGTTATTAGAAAAGATTTTCTAATTGATGCGTATCAGGTTGCTGAGGCTCGTGCCATTGGTGCAGACTGTATTTTGTTAATTGCTTCGGCGTTAGATCAACCAAAAATGATTGACTTGCATGCGCAAGCACTTGAATACGGTATGGATGTGCTTATTGAAGTACACGACGATGAAGAAATGAGCCGCGCGCTAGCCATAGACAATAAACTCATTGGGGTGAACAATCGTAACTTGCATACTTTTGAGGTTTCACTGCAAACGACCATAGATTTAAAGCAGATGGTCGATCAAGATCGAATTTTAGTAACAGAAAGCGGTATACTGGCCGCTGAAGATGTTGCGTTAATGCGTAACCATAACATTCATGCATTTTTAGTCGGTGAGTCTTTCATGCGCGCCCCCCAGCCGGGTGAAATGCTAGCTGAGTTGTTTGGAGAATCCTAATGCCAGTCATCATTCCTATTTTATTAGTCTTAGGCCTAGTTATGTTGGCGGTGATTAAGTTCACCTCACAAAATTCAAAACCTATGACCGATGAAGACGCCGCAACCTACGCAAAATGGTTCCGAATTCTCTTCCCAATCCTACTCATCGGCGCCGCTATTAAGTTCTTCATGGGCTAATTAACGTGGCGGGTAAAACCGCCCCAGCCAGTTCAAAGTAGAAGCAAAGCGAAGACGCAAAGCTTGGTGCCACGAGCTAGGCTTCTGGGTTCCGGCATTAATTTAAGCCGTTCATAACAACTCGCTGCGCTTAAACAGTCATTCACTTTTAAATTAACACCCTCACCCAAGCCTAGCTCTAGTACTTCTTCAATGTGATCAACTATGACCCACAGACCAAAACCGCCCCAGCAAGTCAAAGTAGGAGCGCTCGAAGCAAAGCGAAGACGCGAATTTTTTGGGTTTTAAGCACGCAGCCCATAGCCCGCAGCCCGCAGCCAAAAACAGCTACTAAAAAATCGCCTCTCCACGTTGTTCCGAAGGCTCCTGCTGGTTAGTTGGCGCTGTAAAATGTGGGAGCGCTCGAAGCAAAGCGAAGACGCGAATGTTTGGGGTTTTAAACACGCAGCCCGCAGCCCTAAACATAACAATACGCCGTTGTGTTACTTGCAGCTGGCAGCTATAAACTTGCAGCTTCTACTCCACCAAAAAAACCATCTTCCGATCTTGCATATCTATACTCTTCAAACTCACTTCCACTCGATCACCCAACGAATAGCTTTGCTTGCCGTTTTCTAGCCTTTGCAATGGTGCGTCGAAGGTGAAGGTGTCACCTGGCAATGTTGAGGTATGTACTAAGCCTTCTGCGCCAATCTTGTCTATTTCTACAAATATTCCGAAGTTCGTAACACCGGTAACCGATGCTTGGAATGTGTCGCCTATAAATGGCTGCATGTATTGGCACATTAAGTCGCTTTCAACTTCTCGGCTTACTGTGTCGGCTAGACGTGATTGGTCTGAGCAATGTTTGCTGAGCATTTCCATATCGTCTAGGTCGTACGGGTAATCTTTTTTCGGTAATGGCTTTGTGATCAGCTTGTCGAGTTGTAATAAGCCGATCATACGTTGTAAGCCGCTTTTTGGAGCGTTGTTGCGCAGTTTAGCGCGTATGGCTCTGTGCGTTAACAAGTCTGGATAGCGTCTTATCGGTGAGGTGAAATGCGTGTAGGCATCGTAGGCTAAACCGAAGTGACCTTGATTCTTTTCAGAGTATTCAGCCTGGCTTTGTGATCTTAGTAATAGAGTGCGAATGCTGTCTGCATCGGCTCTGCCGTTCACTCTTTCTAGAAGCTCGTTATAGTGCTTCGATGTAGGCGAATCTCCGCCGCCGAGTTTTAAGCTTTTTTCAGCCAGTAACGCTCGCAATGCAGTGAGCTTTTTCTGTTGAGGGCTAGGGTGAACTCGGAACATACTTGGAATTTTATTTGCTGCTAAAAATTCGGCGGTGGCAACGTTGGCACAAAGCATAAATTCTTCGATCATTCGGTGTGCGTCGTTGCGCTTCACTGGTTTGATGCTATCGATTTTCCGCTTTTTGTTTAAGTTGAACGTCAGTTCTTTTGTTTCAAACTCGATCGCGCCACGTTGTTTACGTTGCTCAATTAATGTTAAGTAAAGTGCATGTAGGTTTTTAACATGCGGTACAACGCTAGGTGTAGTTTCGTTTACTTTTTGAGTGAGTTTAGATCGTGGTTGTGCAACTACTGCGTAAGCTTGGTTGTAAGTTAACCGTGCGTGAGACCGAATTAAACCCTCAGAAAATGCTGATTCGGTAACAATGCCATCTCTGCTGATATGCATTTCACAAACCATTACTAAGCGATCTTCATCTGGGTTTAGTGAGCATAATCCATTAGATAGTGACTCTGGCAACATAGGAACTACCTGGCCAGGGAAGTATATCGACGTGGCGCGTTGTTGTGCTTCTATGTCTAGGGCATCGTTTGGTTTGATGTAGTGTGAAACATCGGCGATGGCGACGAATAAACGCCAAGAACCTTGTTCGGTTTGTTCACAATAAACGGCATCATCAAAGTCTTTGGCATCAGAGCCATCTATTGTGACGAAGGGTAGTTCTCGGTAATCTACTCGGCCAGCTTTATCTTTTTCAGCAACTTGGTTGCCAATCTTTTTGGCATGAGAGACTAGTTCGTCTGTCCACAGTTCATTGATGCCATGCCGGCGCAATGCCAGTTTTGTTTCCATGCCGGTTTCTTGTGGAAAGCCGAGCACTTCGGTAATTTTAACTTGAGTCGGTTTGCGGTACGTTGGGTAATCTGTAATCTCGGCATTCACATACTGACCCGCTTTAGCTTTAAGCAGCTGTTGATGATCTACTTGTATTTCTTGGCTGATCTTATTGCTATCTGCCGTTAAGAAATAGTTTTTGCCTTGGCGTGTGAGTAGGCCTGCAATGTGTGTGGTTTTACGCTCTACAACTTTTATCAAGTTATTGAATGATCGTTTTTCGCCTCGGCCTGGCTCAATGAGTACTTGCACAACATCACCATCAAACACATGGTTTAATTGCGTCTTAGGTAGAAACAGATCTTTTTCGGTGTCGCTAAAGGATACAAAGCCAAAGCCATCAGGATGAATGCTAATGCTTCCGGTTACCAGAGAATCCGGATCAATAAGTTGGTAGCTTTGTCTTTGGAACATCAACTGTCCATCACGTTCCATTGCACGCAGTCTGCGGCGAAGGGCTTCTTTTTCTTCGGGTGAATTTAAATCGAGTGCCGTCGCGATTTGTTCGCGATTTAGACGTTGTTTAAACGAATCGAATAGGCTTAGAATAAATTCACGACCGGGAATAGGGTTGTCATAAGTCTGACTGGGTGTTGCTTGTGTTGATAGGCTAAATAGCATAGTAACTCTCTTAATGCCGCCAACCGTTTTTTGCTAAATATCTTTGTACTAGGGAGTTAGGTTATCTCAGAAGTGGAATAGATAGTAGGAGGGAAAACTTTAAGCGGTGCTGATTCTTTATTGAATCAATCTTGTTGTAACGGATTGCAGTATTGCAATGCGAAGGGTAATTCTTTAACTAGTTTCACACACACATAATTGTATGTGTGAAATAGAAAGTGCTAAAAGCACTTTCTTAGAATGTATCAATTAGATACAAACGATGTTTTCTGCTTGAGGGCCTTTCTGACCGTCAGTAACAGTAAACTCAACTTTTTGGCCTTCAGCTAAAGTTTTGAAGCCGTTTCCAGAGATTGCACTGAAATGTGCAAAAACGTCAGGACCAGACTCTTGCTCGATAAAACCAAAACCTTTAGCTTCGTTGAACCATTTAACTGAACCAGTAGTAGTAGACATAATAGATATCCTAAATAAATAATAAATTCGCCTGCAAAATCAGGCATTTAAGCGGAAAGAAAACTAATATTTAACTGAGGATAACGCGAAGAATTATGACTAACACAACGGGGATCTTACAAATAAACACGGCTTTCTCTTAAGCCAGGAGCCCACCATAACAGTTTGCCACCGTTAAGCAAGGGTTAAAAAAGAAAAGATTAAAAATAGTTCAAAAAAAAGCGGTGCTGAGCGCCGCTTTTAAAGTATTTAAGTGTCGCTTTACTCTGTATTACGACTCAGAGCGGCGAGGTCTACGTTCTTTACTGCTAGAAGGCTTACGATCACTACGTGGCTTACGGTCGCCACCAGAAGGTGCATCTTCAGACCAAGTTCGTAATGATAACGGACGGCCTTTAACACGAGTTTTTTGCAATTGAGCAAACACTTCTTTTGGCATGCCATCGGGTAAATCAACCAACGTAAAGGTATCTTTAATGTTGATGTTGTTGATGAACTTACCTTCAATGCCGCCTTCGTTTGCAATAGCACCAACGATTTGACCAGGTTGAACGCCATCACGGTGTCCAATGTCTAAACGGTAAGTTTGAGCGGCATAGTCTAATGCGCGCTTGCGTGATCCACGCTCACCACGTTCGCCACGATCACCGCGGTCGCGACCACGATCGTTACGGTCGCCGCGATCATTACGGTCATTGCGAGGACGATCATCACGATCACGACGCGGACGACCAACAGGATCTTTCGGTAACTGTAGCGGCTTGTCTTCTTGCGCCATTAACGCAAGGGCAGCAGCAACATCTAATGGTTCCATGTCGTCATCGTTCTGCCAGCGTTGAATCATGGCTTTGAAGTAATCTAGCTTGCCCGTTTCTATGTGGTTCATAACGGTCGCTTTAAACTGTTCGCTGCGGTGTTCACCCAGCTGATCAGCGGTAGGCATTGGGTATTCTAGCATCGGGCGTTTAGTGTGACGCTCAATATCACGCAAAACACGCTGTTCACGTGGCTTACAGAATAAAATTGCTTTACCAGAACGACCGGCACGGCCAGTACGGCCAATTCGGTGTGTGTACACTTCTACGTCACCTGGAATGTCCCAGTTGATCACGTGAGTAATACGTTCAATGTCTAGGCCACGTGCAGCAACATCGGTCGCGATGATGATGTCGAGCTTGCCTTTCTTCATTTGGTTAACAATTTCTTCACGCTGCTTCTGAGCCACTTCACCGCTTAGTGCAGTAGCGGCATAGCCACGTGCTGATAATTTTTCAGATAAGAACTGACACTCAACACGAGTACGTACGAAGATAATAATGGCATTCCATTCTTCTACTTCGAGTAAACGCGTTAGGGCTTCTAGCTTATCGATGCCGGTTGCACGCCATACGAATTGCTCGATTTGAGACATTTCGGTGTTGCTTGATTTAATTTCAATCTTAACCGGGTTCTTCTGGTACTGATCGGTAATACGTTTAATTTGGCGCGGCATTGTCGCTGAGAACAAAGCCGTTTGCTTGTCTTCTGGCGTGTGCTCTAAGATCCAGTCAATGTCTTCAATAAAGCCCATGCGAAGCATTTCATCGGCTTCGTCTAATACAAGGTGCTTTAACTGAGATAAATCTAAGGTACCACGACGTAAATGGTCCATCACTCGGCCAGGGGTACCAACAATAACTTGTGGGTTTTGCTTTAGAGCACGAAGCTGGTTACGCATATCGGTACCGCCATAAATAGGCAATACGTGGAAGTTGTTCACACCACGAGCGTAAGTCTGGAAAGCTTCGGCAACCTGAATGGCTAATTCACGAGTCGGGCATAGCACTAAGGCTTGTGGAGATTTAGAAGAGGTATCAATTTTGCAAAGCAAAGGTAGCGAGAACGCAGCGGTTTTACCGGTACCTGTTTGCGCTAAACCTAGTACATCGTTGCCTTCTAGCAACTCAACAATCGCACGCGACTGAATAGGAGTAGGGCTTTCATAGCCCAAAGTGTCTAGGGTTTTTAAAATAGAAGGAGTAAGACCTAAATCGGCGAAAGTGGTATTTTCTGACATTAATTTTTTCCAATAAACAGCATGCCTACCTATTTTATAAGTAAGTAAACACGTTAAATTTTTCCGGTGGGTTGGCCAACGGGGTATATCCAGTAGTTCACACAGGCGGTCTGGATGCCGCTGCGAAGGTGAATTAACTGCGCCCCATGCCGCGAAATAGCGGAAAACCGTTTATAACATTGTCGAAAAGGAGCCAGTAAATGGCTGCTGAGCAGGTTGGGTCACCTCGGCGGCGCGGAGTATACATACTTGAAAATAAAATGTCTGTATATTTTTTAGTCAGATTCTATTTCATCGTCAGGAACTGGAGCTGGGGGTACCCAAACATGGGTCTTTTCAGTCCATAATTCTTCTGCGGCGACGAAGCGCTCAAGCCTAGTGGCGCGGTCTTCAATCAGCTGCCCAATGGTTGGACGCTCTTTGATATTTTCGATGCGAAAATCGCCGTAGTCCTCGCCTTGTTTAAGTTTTTCGGCTGCATGTAACCATTTCTTTACAAAATGATCGAGAATCTTGCGAATATCGCCTTCGAAGTAGTTTAAAGGCACTACATCGGTAGGGTGATCGCCCGCAATTCCATACCAGCCATCAAAGCCTGGCGTGCCTAAACTAGGGATATGCCACAATGAAGTGCGCGGCACAACGGACCAGAAAGGTTCGCTTTCAAACTTGCCATGAACCATATTGCGAGAATCAAAGTATAACCTGAGGTCACGCTTACGTTCGGCCAGCCAAAGCTTGCGGTTAAAGCGATTCTTATAATCGGTTTTAATGGAGGGAATACTTTTATTTTTCATTGGGCGTTACGGCTGCCTGCGGCAATACGCTCTTACTGGTTCAAATCAGTGTTCAAGGTAAGCAATTTCAATTGAAAAAGCCAATTTTAGAGAAAGATGGTCGACTTTTTAACGGTTTTCGACGTTTTCGCGTCAATATATTCAGTTGTGAACACCTAAATAGAACCTGCCAGAGTATATTCGCCTGAAAGTTGCCGCCCAACAGTTGAAACAGTAAGCTTGCGACTTCGACAATTTCAGAAGAATGTTCAGCTATGAAGCCATCTCAATACCCGACCAGCCCAGAGCATATTTGGGAGCATTTTTATCAATTAACTCAAATCCCACGCCCTTCTGGCCAAGAGCAGCAAGTTCGCGATCATATTATTGCGTTAGCCGATTCTAAAGGCTTACAGCATAAAGTAGACGCCGCCGGAAATTTAGTTGTGTATGTTCCCGCGAGCCAAGGTTATGAGAATGCTCCAACGGTCGCCATTCAAAACCATTTAGATATGGTGACGGTAAAAACGGGCGATAAAGCGCATGACTTTACAGCAGATCCACTGCAATTAGAGATAGTGGATGGTTGGTTAAGAGCAGACCGTACAACCTTGGGCGCCGATAACGGCATTGGTGTAGCAGCGGCAATGGCCGTTATTACCGATGAAACCGTTGTGCACCCACCCCTTGAATTGTTGTTTACCATTGAAGAAGAAACTGGCTTAGTCGGCGCATCTGAGTTAGATGCCTCTTTGTTATCGGCCACTAAAATGCTGAACCTAGACACGGAAGACTGGGGTGAAATCTACTTAGGTTGCGCCGGTGGCTATGGCTATGATGCCACTCGATCGTTAGCCACCGAAACGGCTAAAGCTGGAACCCGCGCTTACCGATTTCACCTAAAGGGTTTGCAAGGGGGTCACTCGGGTGTGCAAATACACGAGCAACTAGGTAACGCTAATAAATTATTGGTAGAGTTTTTAACGTCTCAAACCGAGCTGCCTTATCAAATTGTCAGTTTTCGAGGCGGCATTGCACATAACGTTATCGCACGAGAAGCCAGCACCGTTGTCATGATTAACGACAGCGATTTAGATGCGTGGAAAAACGCCATGGAAGATGCGAAGCAACGTTGGTTGAGTTATTTACCCGCTGCCGATAACGCCATTGAGTGGATTGTAGAATCTGTAGACGATGCTGGAAGCGACGTAGTTAATGATCAAGATGCTCAGGCATTTTTGCAGCTGATCAGCGCATTACCGCATGGTGCGCAAAGTTACAATTTGAACGAGCCTGCCGACTTAGTCGATTTAAGTTGCAACTTAGCTGTTGTAAACATTAAAGAAGGTCAACTGCATATTCAAACCAGCTTACGCTTTTTTAACAACCAACAAACCCTTGGTTTGAAACAGCAAATTGAAGCCATTTTAAATGCGTTTCAATTAAAATCTAAATGCATTTTAGATTACCCAGGCTGGAACCCAAATTTTGACAGCCCGCTAGTGAATCAAGCCAAAGCATTGGCTGAAGAAATAACCGGTGAGGAAGTCGCGCTTAAAGCGATTCATGCGGGTTTAGAATGTGGGATATTATTAAGCAAAAAGCCCGACATGGATGTGGTCAGCATGGGTCCAACCATTCGCGGCGCGCACAGCCCAACCGAACGTATGGAAATAAGCACCGTAGAACCGTTTTGGTTGTTGGTGAAAAATATGTTGAAGGCTTTGAAGTAGTAAAGAAAGAATGGTTGCCCTTAAGGGGCAACCTCGAGCTGTCAGTTTCAAGCTGCAAGTAAATGACGAAGATCAAAAGATTCAAGCGGTATTGTGCTCAGTCTTTTGAACTTACTTGCAGCTTCTTAAATCCTCCCTTCTTCCACCGCAAAACAAGCTACATCAGATTTCCCGTCTGTTTGAATTAGCACTGGTGTTTCTGTGGAGCAGCGTTCGTTGGCGTATTGGCAGCGGCCATGGAATGCGCAACCCGATGGTGGGTTTAACGGCGATGGTAATTCGCCTGGCAAACGAATTTTTTCAATTCGGTGCTCGGGGTCTATTCGCGGCGTTGATGATAATAACGCTAAGGTATAAGGGTGCTGAGGGCTTTCGAAAATTTGTTTGGTGGTACCTCGTTCTACGACCTTACCTAAGTACATCACCATGACATCATCGGCAATGTGTTCAACAACACTTAAATCGTGTGAAATAAACACGTAAGCCAAACCAAACTCTTCTTGAATATCCATCATCAAGTTAAGTACTTGTGCTTGAACCGAAACATCTAGCGCTGAAACGGGCTCATCGGCCACTACAACTTTCGGGTTCATCATAAGGCCACGTGCAATCGCTATACGCTGGCGTTGGCCGCCAGAAAACATATGCGGGTAACGATTGTAGTGTTCGGTTTTTAAGCCAACTTTTTCCAATAAATAGAGTGCGCGTTCTTTGCGTTCTGCCGCACTCATATCGCTGTTGATCGCTAAGGGTTCTTCTAAAATGTCACCCACTTTTTTACGGGGGTTTAATGAACCGTAGGGGTTTTGAAAAATAATTTGAATTCGCTGGCGCGCCTTCGCTTTTTCTTCTTTTGTGAGCGTTAGTAGATTGGTGTCTTCAAAAGTTAAGGTGCCCTCGGTCGGCGTTTCAATCATGGTTAATTGACGCGCTAACGAAGATTTACCGCAACCAGATTCACCCACTACCGCTAAGGTTTTTCCCGCATCTACACTAAAATCTACACCGTCTACAGCTTTCACGGTGCCTTTTGGCTTCATGAAGCCTTGGCTAACTTCGTAATATTGTTTTAAGCCGGTGCCCTGTAGGACTGGGTTTTGAGTCGCTTTGGTCATTAGGCAGCATCCTTTGAATGAGGGAGTGGCATAAAGCAGCGAACAGCATGATCATTGGTGGTAATTAATTCAGGCTCTTCGGTGCGGCATTGATCGGTCGCATATGGGCAGCGCGGGTTCAATAGGCAGCCATTTGGACGATCGTTTGCGCCAGGCACTACACCGCCAAGTGCGTCTAGTCGCGCTCGGCCTTGTGATGATTCCGGTAAAGACTTCATCAATGCTTCGGTATAAGGGTGCTTAGGTTTTTTAAAAATTTCAGCCGCATTTCCCATTTCAACCACTTGGCCTGCATACATCACAACTACGCGATCAGCCGATTCGGCCACTAAAGCAAGGTCATGCGTAATTAAAATAAGCCCCATGTTTTTTTCACGCTGAAGATCTAACAGTAAATCAATAATCTGCGCTTGAATGGTTACATCGAGTGCGGTCGTCGGTTCATCTGCAATCAAAAGCTTAGGGTCGCAAGCAATGGCCATTGCAATCATTATGCGTTGGCTCATGCCGCCAGATAGCTGATGTGGATAAGTTTTTAAGCGATCTTCAGGCGCAGGAATCCCCACCTTTTTAAGCAACTCAATAGCTTTGTGCTTACGCTCTTTTTTGCTTCCGCCTTGGTGAACCTTAATGGCTTCCATGATTTGATCACCCACCGTAAAGCACGGGTTTAAAGCAGTCATTGGGTCTTGGAAGATCATTGCGATATCATCGCCGGTAATCTTTCGGCGAGCTTTGTCTTTTAAGTTGAGCAATTCAGTGCCTTCAAAAGACAGTGAATCGGCTGATACTTTACCGGGGAAATCAATCAAGCCCATTAAAGCAAGCGAGCTGACCGATTTACCCGAGCCAGATTCGCCAACAATGCCTAACACTTCACCAGCATTGACTTCATAGTTTAAACGATCGACGGCACGAAACGGATTTTCGTTGGTGCCAAAGGTGACCGACAAATTTTTAACTGATAATAATGACATTTCGGCCTCCTATTGCTTCAGTTTCGGGTCAAGGGCATCACGTAAGCCGTCACCCATTAAGTTAAATGCTAGAACCGTGGTTAAAATGGCTAAACCAGGGAAAGTCACTACCCACCATGCACTTTGAATATATTCACGAGCCGTTGCGAGCATGGTGCCCCATTCAGCCGCTGGTGGTTGTGCGCCTAAGCCTAAGAATCCTAAAGCGGCCATATCGAGAATGGCATTCGAGAAACCTAAAGTGGCTTGTACAATTAACGGAGCTAAGCAGTTAGGCAGTACAGTAATAAACATGATGCGGAACGAACCCGCGCCTGCGACACTTGAAGACACCACATAATCACGATTCTTTTCAGCTAAAACTGACGCTCGTGTTAAACGGATGTAGTGAGGCAAGTAAACCAACGAAAGCGCTAAGCCGGCATTTAAAATCGAAGGTCCTAAAACGGCCACAACGGCAATGGCTAACAACAATGCGGGTAGTGATTGCAAAATATCACTGGTGCGCATAATGACAGAATCAATAAAGCCGCCAAAGTAGCCCGCAAATAAGCCTAAGCAAATACCCATAACCAACGAAATACTTACGATGACTAAGCCAATTAATAGCGATAAGCGTGCGCCATGCATTAAGCGAGATAAAATATCTCGACCCACTTCATCGGTGCCTAACCAATACTGCGATTGACCGCCTTCAGTGAATGCTGGAGGCAATAAAATAGCATCGCGGAATTGTTCGATAGGCGAAAATGGGGCTAAAACATCGGCTAGCAATGCAAGCAGTACAATAAAAATCACATAACCTAAACCGACAACAGCACCTCGGTTTTGGCTGAAGTAAAACCAAAATTCGGCCAGCGGTGTGCGGGGAGCAACAGCGGGAGTGACAGTAGATTGAGTCATATCTGCTCCTATTTAGAATGACGAACGCGAGGGTTAATCACGCCGTACATTAAATCAATAATAAAGTTAACGAGAATGATCATAGTTGCGATCATCAATAGCCCGCCTTGAACAACAGGGTAATCGCGTCGACCAATGGCTTCGATTAACCATTTACCAATACCAGGCCAAGCGAAAATGGTTTCAGTTAAGATGGCCCCTGAAAGCAATGTGCCTACTTGCAAACCAATGACGGTAACAACTGGAATCAATGCGTTGCGTAAGGCGTGCTTTAAAATTACCGTGGTGCGAGACAAGCCTTTCGCTCTAGCCGTACGGATATAATCTTCACTTAGAACTTCTAACATTGAAGAGCGCGTCATACGAGCAATAACCGCCATAGGAATGGTGCCTAATACAATGCTGGGTAGGGCAAGGTGAGCGAATGCCGACTGTACTGCGCCTTCTTCACCAGAAAGCCAAGCATCGATAATCATGAAACCAGTTACTTCATCAACCCAGTAGGCCACGTCTAATCGGCCTGATACGGGTGTTAAATCGAGTTGGATAGAAAATAATAAAATGAGCAATAAGCCCCACCAAAAAATGGGCATTGAATAACCGGCCAAACTCACGGTCATTACGCTGTGATCAAATACGCTGCCTCGTTTTACGGCGGCAATAATGCCTAAGGGTAGGCCAACGAGAATTGCGAATATGGCTGCAAAGAAAGAAAGCTCAATCGTTGCAGGAAATAAAGTTAAGAACTCACTCATGACAGGTTCACGAGTAATAAAAGATGTGCCTAAATCACCTTGCAGTACATTGGAGATATAGACGAAATATTGCTGGTAAATGGGTTTATCTAGCCCGAGCATGGCTTCAATTTCAGCACGCTGTTCTTCGGTTACGCCGCGTTCACCACCCATCACAGTTACAGGGTCACCGGGAATAAAATGAATCAGTGAAAAGGTGAGCAATGAGACGCCAATAAACGTAGGGATCACCACACTTAATCGACGCAAAATAAATTGGAACATAGGGATTACCTGAGTTATTTCTTATAGTAGAAGCACGTTTGGTGGATAGTGTGCTCTTAACAAACAAAAGGGCGGCTGGGAGCCGCCCTCACAAGACTAACAATACTTTTTAGTCAACTAGATCTACCGGGTAGAAATCGTGCCCACCGAATGGGCTCATTTTGTAACCAGTAACTTCTTTACGAACCGGCTCAAATACTACCGAGTGCGCTAGAGTGATCCATGGCGCTTCTTCTTTGAAAATCACCTGAGCTTCTTTGTAAAGTTCAGTACGTTTTTCAAGATCGAAGGTTGAACGTGCAGTTTCTAACATGCCGTTAAACTCTTCGTGGCACCAGAATGCACGGTTACCGCCAGTTTCAGCAGAAGGACAACCTAGAAGCACATACATGAAGTTGTCTGGGTCACCGTTGTCGCCAGTCCAGCCAAGCATCATTGTTTCATGCTCACCGTTCTTAGAACGATCTAGGTATTCACCCCATTCGTAAGAAACGATCTTCGCGTTAACACCCACTTTTGCCCAGTCGGCTTGGATTAGCTCAGCCATACGACGTGCATTTGGGTTATATGGACGAGATACAGGCATGGCCCAGATGTCGGTTTCGAAACCGTTCGGGAAGCCAGCTTCAGCCAATAGTTTCTTCGCGTATTCAACGTTGTAATCGTAATCTACGATATCTTCGTTGTAAGACCACATTGTTGGTGGAATTGGGTTTTTAGCAACTTCACCCGCACCTTCGTAAACGGCATCTAAGATAGCGTTTTTGTTGGTTGCAATGTTTAGCGCCTGACGAACAAGTACGTTGTCGAAAGGTGGCTTCTTGGTATTGAACGCTAAGTAACCAACGTTTAGGCCGTTAGATTGCAATACTTTAAGGTCATCATTTTCTTGCATTGCTGCAACATCAGATGGGTTCGGGTAAGGCATGTGGTGACACTCGCCTTTTTGAAGCTTCGCATAACGAACGCTTGCATCTGGCGTAATTGAGAATACAAGACGGTCTAACTTAGACTTGCCTTCCCAGTATGCATTGTGTGCAACGTAACGAATAACCGAATCTTTTTTGTATTGAGCCAAAATGAATGGGCCAGTACCGATAGGCGTTTTATCGAACTGATCAGGCGTACCTGCATCCATCATTGCATCGGCGTATTCTGCTGAAGCAATAGACGCGAAGTCCATCGCAATGTTCGCTAAGAACGTTGCATCAACGACATTTAGGTTAAAACGAACCGTGTAGTCGTCTACTTTCTCAATAGATTTAATGGTGTTCGCCATGTCCATGTAACCGAAGTAAGCGTAATCTTTACCGCCTACGGCATGGTATGGGTGGTCTTCCAACAGCTGACGGTTAAAGCTGAATAAAACGTCGTCTGCATTCATATCGCGTGAAGGACGGAAGTCTTTACGCTGATGGAATTTAACACCTTTACGTAACTTGAACGTGTAAGTTTTGCCATCTTCAGAAATAGTCCAGCTTTCAGCTAAACCTGGGCGTACCGCAGTGCCACCGCGCTCAAACTCAACCAAACGGTTGAACATAGGGCGTGAAGATGCATCGAAAGTTGTACCCGATGTATAGAAAGCAGGGTTGAAGCCTTCTGGGCTTGCTTCTGCACAATATACAAAGGTTTTTGGTGCTGCCATTGCGTTAGTGGCTAGTGCTGCAGCCATTGTCACGCCGGCAAGTAATGAAATGCCTTTTTTCATGAGTTTGATTCTCCATTTTGTTACCCAGTTTGCGTGTAGCAAGAGGTAACGGCAGTGAGTAGCAACTTCTCCCCAGACCAATGCATCTGGTCGTTGTCGCTTTTTTTATTGTGATGATACTGAGTAGCAGCTCATCAAAGTGTTGCAGTACCATAAAACAGCCATTCCAATAGGGCAATAGCTGGGAGCTTAAGAAAAGCGAATTAAGGTTAGAATTATTTAGAATAACTTGTAAATCTAACTTTGCTTGCACAAAGGTGGCGCGAAATGTCGATAAAACAACCAGATATTGCCCTTAAATTGAGCGTTGTGTGGTTGTCACCTAAAATTACTTGTAACCAGAAACAGCATGCGTTTATGCTTTATTTGATTCAAATGCACAATTTAACTCTATTTGACAGGTATAAAGCGGTCGCCTTGTCTTTTTTCGTAAAAATGTCGCACATGGAAAAGAGGCAGGTTAGATTGTGTTTTACAAAAAGGCTGCGGGTTTACAAAATGTGACCTGTATCAATAAAAACAAATACTCAGTAATGCTGTCCTGCTTTAATCTGGTCAATGTTATATGTAAACCAAAGTATTCTAGGAGATAACAATGTCAGAAGTTGCCCCTCTGATTGTCAAAGATGTACATAAAAGTTTTGGTAGTCATGAGGTCTTGAAAGGTATTTCCTTAGAGGCCAAAAAAGGCGATGTTATTTCTCTCATCGGTTCATCAGGTTCAGGTAAATCTACTTTTCTTCGCTGCATTAACCTATTAGAAATCCCTACTTCAGGTGATATTCAGGTACATGGTGAGAATATTGCCTTTAAGACGGATAAACGTGGCGAGCGTATGCCGGCCAATATGCGCCAGGTAGAACTTATGCGTGCTCGTTTGTCGATGGTTTTTCAGGGGTTTAATCTTTGGTCACACATGACAGTAATGGAAAACATTATTGAAGCACCTATTCATGTTTTGGGCGTCTCTAAAGCCGAAGCCATAGAGCGCGCAGAAGAGCACCTTAACAGAGTGGGTTTGTATGATCGCAAAGATTACTACCCAGCACATATGTCTGGTGGGCAACAACAGCGTGCGGCTATTGCTCGCGCCCTAGCGATGAACCCAGAAGTTATGTTGTTTGATGAACCAACGTCTGCACTAGACCCTGAATTAGTGGGCGAAGTGCTGAAAGTGATGCGTGGTTTGGCTGAAGAAGGCCGTACCATGATCGTTGTAACGCATGAAATGTCGTTTGCGAAAGATGTTTCTAATCAGGTTGTTTATTTGCACGAAGGGGTGATTGAAGAGCAGGGTAATCCTAAATCGGTGTTCGAGAACCCATCTTCTGAGCGAATGAAGCAATTTTTGTCTCCAAAGTATTGATTTTGGAGGCCAAGCATGAGGTCATACGCGCCTCGTGTTTAATACGACAACTAGAACAGAGCCTCTAGGCTCGAAAACATAATCCTTAATGGAGCATAATAATGAAAAAGATCTTAATTGCTTTGGCCAGTGTTGCCGCCCTAACTTCTGCTGTTGAAGCAAAAGACTGGGATACTATTCGTGTCGGTGTTGATGCACCTTACCCACCTTTCGAGTTTAAAGCCCCAGACGGTACGTTAACTGGTTTCGAAATTGAACTGGGTAACGAAGTGTGTAAAGAAATTTCTGGTAACGATTGTGAGTGGGTCATTCAAGCATGGGATGGCATCATTCCTGGTTTGTTAGCTCGTAAATACGACATGATCTTCTCTTCTATGTCTATTAACGAAGAGCGTGCTAAGCGTGTTCTTTTCTCTGAGCCTTACTACACAACTCCTTCAGCTTTCTTCGCTCCAGATGGCAGCGGCTTCGATCCAGCTAACTCAAGCGGCAAGCGAATTGGTGCACAGCGCGCCACCATTCAAGATACTTACGTTACTGAATTCTTGAAAGATGCTGAAATTGTTCGTTACACCACGGCCGATGACATGGTTGTAGACCTTAAAGGTGGTCGTTTAGACGCTATGTTTGTTGATGCACCCGTTGGTATTGAAATGCTAGGTGAAGGTTCTGGTATTAGCCAAGCAGGCGAATACGTTAAAGAGCCTACTCGTATCTTTGGTGAAGGTGTTGGCGCGGCATTTCGTAAGCGTGATGCTGAGCTAGAAGAAAAAGTATCGGCTGCATTGTCTAAAATCAAAGCAGACGGTCGTTACGATGTCATCATGAAGAAGTACTTCGATTTCGATATCAAGCTTTAATCGATACTCAATGGCTAAGCGCATGTTTAGCCATTAACGTCTAAAATAAGGGCTCTTTTAGGGCCCTTATATTCAAAACATCAGGTTCTACTTGGTATTTGCTGGCCAAGTACGCGGCAAGTGCATACCAAGTGTAATCATAATAATTAGAGAGAATTTCAATGGCTGGAATGTTTGATTTTGAAGGCTATGGTCCTTCGATAATGGGTGGGGCTGTCGTAACGATCGAGTTAGCGGCACTTTCTATCATCTTAGCATTTACGTTAGGGCTCATTGGGGCCATGGCGAAAATGTCCAAAAACCCAGTTCCCAGAGCAATAGCCACTTTTTATACGACCTTAATTCGAGGCGTGCCCGACCTAGTTTGGATGCTGCTGTTGTTTTATGGTGGCCAAATTATGGTCAACTCATTTTTTAATTTACTGTACGACCTAAGCGATGGCAGCATTGACATCTTCTTCTCATTCAATGAATTTTTATCGGGCGTGCTAACCATTGGTTTCATCTTTGGCGCCTATATGACTGAAACGTTCCGAGGCGCTTTTATGGCGGTAGACTCCGGCCAAATAGAAGCAGGAAAAGCTTATGGCATGAGCGGCTGGCAAGTATTTAAGCGTATTTCGTTCCCGCAGATGATGCGACATGCTTTACCTGGCATTGCAAACAACTGGCAGGTGTTGCTTAAGACCACAGCCTTGGTGAGCATTATTGGTTTAGCTGATATGGTGCGTTTAGCTTCGGAGGCGGCAAAAACAACGGGTCAACCCTTTAAGTTTTTGATCCCAGTTGCCATTGTGTTCTTAGCAATAGCAGCGCTTTCGGATGTCGTGTTTAAGCGGCTTAACGTTAAATTCAGTGCTGGCGTAATTAAGGGTTAATAGATGTTTGAATCAATCATAGAGATTTTTGGCAACCCTGAAACTTGGGCGCACTACGGCGATGGCTTAGTTAAGACCGTTCAGTTAGTCGTACTGTCGTTAATCGTTGGTTTTGTATTGGCTGTGCCGTTGGCGATCATGCGCGCTTCTGAAAATAAGTTTATTTCCGGGCCTGTTTGGGTATTCACCTACGTGTTTCGAGGAACACCGTTGCTGATACAGCTATATATGATTTACTACGGGGTGACGTTAATTGAAGGCATTCAAGAGTCAATCTGGTGGGAAATATTTAAGCGCGCGTTTTACCCTTGTTTAATTGCCTTCTCATTAAATACCGCCGCCTATACGACAGAAATTTTCCGTGGCGCTATTTTAGCGACTCCGCGTGGCGAAATTGAAGCCGCAAAGGCTTATGGTATGGGCTGGGGCAAACGGATGGCTCGCATCATTCTGCCGAGTGCGTTCCGACGTGCAATTCCAGCTTACAGTAACGAAGTAATTTTTATGCTGCACTCCAGTGCAATTGCATCAACTGTGACGATTATTGATTTAACCGGCGCCGCACGTGATATTTACGCACGTTACTATTCGCCATTTGAAGCTTTCATTTTCGTTGCGCTCATCTATTTAGCATTAACGTTCTGCATTTTGGGTGTGTTTAAACAGCTCGAAAAACGAATGCTTGGCCACTTGCAGCCACGTTAGAAACACTATTAAAAAGAGCCGTTTAGGCTCTTTCTTTTTATCCGATCCGCAGTAATCTCAAGAAACATAGAGAACCCGACAGGCACCGTTATGACATCATCTTTTTTTGCACCCCATAAAGACATAATCAAACACACAATGGCTAACGCCGATGTAACGCTCGAGCCAAAGCACGATATTTTATCGGCGGGCACTGAGGTCACTTTTTTAGATACGGGTGTCATTAAGTTTGAGCCAAATACGGCATGCGATACATCGCTAGTGATTTCTTGTGCCGTACATGGCAATGAAACCGCACCCATCGAAATTATCAGTAAAATCATTGATGATTTATTGGCGGAAGACCAAAAAAGTGGTCAGCGTGTTTTATTTATTTTAGGCAACCCTTGGGCCATGATTGAAGCGGATCGCTTTGTCGATGTAAATATGAATCGTCTGTTTTGCGGTGATTGGCAAGGCTACGACGTATCGTTGAAAGAAGTTAAACGTGCGGCAAAACTTGAAGCTTACGTGGCTAATTTTTTCGCTGAAGAACCGGTTACAGTCACTCAACGTATGCATTACGATTGCCACACTGCCATAAGAGACAGTGCTCGCGAAAAATTCGCGGTATACCCTTATGTTCCTAATCGCACATTGCCTGAAAGCCAAAAAGCCTTTTTAGCAAGAGCCGATATTCAAACGGTATTGTTGCAACAAAAAGAGGCTAACACCTTTAGCTCTTTTACATCACTTAAATACAACGCTGAAAGCTTCACGCTTGAATTGGGTAAAGTTAAGCCTTTTGGGCAAAACGATTTAAAACAATTTGTAGGCATAGATTACGCTTTGCGTGAGCTTATTGCAGGGGAAACTCTTCCGGCGAAACCTAAAAAAGCAGTCGATTCGTTTGTTGTATGCCATGAAATAGATAAAACCAGTGATGCCTGGGAGTTTTTTATTGAAGACAGCGCTGCCAATTTTGCGGGCTACCCTAAGGGCTTTACCGTTTGGAAAGATGGTGAAGAATCGTATCAAGTAGAAAACGACGAAGAGTACGTAGTGTTTCCTAACCCAAAGGTACCGGTTGGGCAACGAGCGGGTTTGATGCTGAAAAAGCTAGCCACCGACTAGCTTTTCAACCCAGGTTGTTAATGGAGAAACCGGCAAAACAAATGCACTGATTACGCCCGTTAAGCTCATAGCCAAGCCTGCAAAAGCACCGCAAGTAGCCGATTTCTCAAACGCTTGTGCGGTGCCAATACCATGCGCCGTAACACCAATGATTAAACCTTGAGTCGCATCGTCTTTTATTTTTAGCCAACGAAGGCTAATCGGCACTATCAAACACCCCATTACACCGGTTATCAATACAATACCTGCCGTGAGCGAAGGGCTTCCGCCGGCTAAAAGCGATAGATCCATAGCAATCGGTGTGGTAATTGATTTTGGCATTAAACTTAAGCTGAGCACTAAATCGCCCGTCCAAAGTGCACTGATCAGCGCCGCGCTGCTAGCTGCCACCAACGCGCCAATAAAACAAGCGACCAATAACGGTAATGCCATTTTTTTGATTAAAGGCATTTGCTCATAGAGCGGTATGGCTAACGCTACTGTTGTAGGGCCTAGTAAAAAGTGAATAAACTGCGTGTCTTGTCTAAATTGCTCGTATTCCCAGCCGCTCCATAATAAAAAGCCTATCAATGACGCAATTGATAAAAACACCGGGTGCGCTAGAGGAGAGCGCCGACAAAAGGTGTAAACTTTCTCTGAAATAAAATACACGCCCATCGTTAGGGTGAGTGTAAATAAAAGGGTGAGCTCCGGCGTCATGATTGTCTCCCTAACAGCTTAAACACTAGCGCCATTGCCAGAACCGTGAGCAAGGTGCTGACTGCAATAATGACAAACATGGCAACGCCTAAATTGTAGAGCCTTCCTAAATGTTCTATCAGACCAACCCCAGCGGGTACAAACATTAAGGTTAAATAGCGAATCAACAAATTTGAAGGCAATTTCAGCCAATTTGGTACGCCGCCGTAGATAACCAACGTTAGCCACAATCCCATTAAGCCGACAACACTGCCCGGTATTGGCCAGCCTACCCAAGCAACAAATGCACTGCCTAAAAACCAATACAACAACAATACAAACAAACCAAACACGATAATTCCTCTTTCTTTGCCCATAAAAGTACAGGCCAAACGATTAATGAACCAGAAAGCCCATACAATACCCGATATTTGCAAACATGATGATGGTCAAATAGTCTAAAAGCGATATAATCGCCAATATGAATAAACCAAAGAAAAAGACATCGACCAGCGGTGGGTCGATCGCTCAAAACAGAAAAGCCCGCCATGATTACCATATCATCGATAAATACGAAGCTGGCCTCGCCCTTATGGGGTGGGAAGTTAAAAGCATGCGTGCTGGAAAACTGCAGCTAGTAGACAGCTACGTTATTTTTCAAAACGACGAAGCTTATTTGATTGGTGCCCATATCACGCCGTTAAATACGGCATCTACTCATGTCATTGCGGATCCTACTCGTACGCGTAAGCTTCTGTTAAATCGCCGGGAAATAGATAAGATTCAGCGCAATTCCCAACAAACCGGTTACACGGCCGTTTGTTTAGGTGTTTATTGGAAAGGCAATAAAATTAAAGCCGATATTGCCTTGGTAAAAGGTAAGCAGCAACACGATAAACGAGCCGCCATTAAAGATCGTGATTCTAGTCGCGACTTACAGCGAGTAAATAAGGCTTATAACCGATAATCATTGGTAACCCCACCGAAAGCAGCCTATATCTAAGGCTGCTGCTCATCGTTAGAAAAAACCCCTAAAACCCCCTATGGGTTGAATTGTATTCATTTTGGACGCTAATTGACTATTTAAATTGCCTTAATGTTGCAATTTGAACAGCTTGGTCTAGATTCAAATTGATAAGGCTAAAGCTAATGCCTATCTAATTGAGGAGTTTAGGGTGATTCAATTTAATAGCGTAAAAACCAAGCTGTTGTTTATTCTAGGGGGAACCGTTGCTGCATTAAGTACGGTTGCATTTATTGCACTGGCTCGAATGAACGACGATATTCATAAGTATGATCAACTTATTCACGTAGATGAACACGCCAGCGAGCTAGCATTAAAAGCCGATCTAGAATTTAAGCGGCAAGTGATTGAATGGAAGAAGGTCTTAATTAGCGGCTCTGAAGATTCTGAGCGTGAAGCCAATTGGAATAAATTTTTAACTCGGCACAAAACCGTTCAACAAGAAGTGAAAGAACTGATTCCTTTATTGACTCAAGGAAGTGAAGCGTTATCCCTTGCAGAACAATTTTTGATTGATCACGAGATCATGAAAGCGGCCTATGAAGAAAGCTTAAGCAGCTTTGCGTCTTCAGGCTACGATTCATTAAAAGGCCATAAAACTGTGGCAGGCATAGACGACGGACCCTCGAAAGCACTCGACATGATCGTTCATCATTTAGGGCGCCAAGTGGTTGATAAAGTGGCCATATTGGAAGCTTCTTCACGCAAGAACTTTATTATTGATGTTCTGGCATTTGTGGTGGTTATGGTGATTGTCACTATTGGGGCAATCTGGTTTATACAAAACTACATCGTGAAACCACTGAAGCAGGTTACCCTTAATTTAAGCGCATTAGGTGAGGGGAATTTAAAGCAAACCTGCGAGTATAGAAGCAAAGATGAGCTAGGGCAGATAGCCGATACGGCAAGAGCCTTACACCAGTTTTTGCTGAACAATATGGAAACCATGAAGGCCACTTCTTTGGCCTTGACACAATCTTCCACTAACTTATCGACTATGTCGAAAGAACTTTCGCATCAATCTAACGAGCAATTCAGCTCTACCGAGCAAGTTGCCACAGCCATTCAAGAGCTAGCCCACAGTGCTGAAGAGGTGTCTAATAACTCTGCACTGACATTAGATACCACCCAAGAAACCGCCGATAAATCGGCTCAAGGTACGCACATTGCCGAAGCGGCAAAAACTAAGTCAGTGAAATTAGTTTCCGATTTAAATGAAAGCGCTCAAGCCATTAAAGAGCTTGCTGAGAATGCGGCTAACGTAAGCAATGTGCTTGATGTGATAAGAGCGATTGCAGAGCAAACCAACTTATTGGCATTGAATGCCGCGATTGAGGCGGCAAGGGCAGGTGAGCAAGGAAGAGGCTTTGCGGTAGTGGCCGATGAAGTGCGAACGTTAGCGCAAAGAACTCAAGACTCAACTACTGAGATTGAACGTATTTTAGATAACGTTAGAACCGGAGCCGATAACGCCGTTATAGCAATGGATAAAGGCCAGGAAAGCTCATTAAAAACAGAGAAAGACATCACCGAAGCCAGCAATGCGTTACAAGAAATTGCAACGATGGTGGCCGACATCAATGAAAAAAATATTCAAATTGCCAACGCATCGAAAGAGCAAACCGAAGTAGCCTTGGGTATTTCTTCGCTGATTTCTAACATACAAGGTTTAGCCGATGCCACTAATAAACGAGTTGGCCAAACGCAGGCCATTTCAGAGGAGCTTGACTCATTGATTAAAAAGTTTGATCAGCAAGTCGCGTTATTCAAAATGTAGAAAAAAACCTGCTCTGTTCAGTATGAACAGGGCAGGAGTGCCACTGCGCATGCATCCTATTCATCTTCGTAAGTGTATTTTATTATTTTGTTCAATTTCTTGTCATAGTCTAAATCTACACTAAATTCCAAAGAATAGGAGCCGATACTCTGGTTGGCAGGCTAATTATTATTTGGAGATTCACGTGGCTATTATTTCGAGCGTAAAAGCAAAACTATTGGTAATTATTTATGGTTCCATCTTCGCACTCAGCGTTATTGCGTTTATTGCATTAGGCAGAGCAAATGGAGATATGGAAAAGTATAGCGTGCTGGTGCACACCGATGAATTAGCCAGTGAATTAGCGCTGAGAGCGAATTTAGAATTTAAGCGCCAAGTGCAAGAATGGAAGAATGTTCTAATACGAGGTGCCGATGCAGAGCAGATGGCGAAATACTGGGATCGCTTCAATAGTCGCCACGACACCGTTCAAGACCTAGTAAACCAATTACTGCCGTTGCTAGAAAATGGAACCGAAGCCAAAAATCTGGCCAAACAATTTTTGACCGATCACAGCGCCATGAAATCAGCCTACAGTGAAGGTCGTAATCAATTTATTGCATCGGGGTTTGATATTGCCGTGGGTGATAACTCCGTGAGTGGTATTGATCGTGCGCCGTCTGCGGCGCTAGATTTAATAGTAGAGCGCTTAGGTGAACAGGTGAATGCCAAAATATCAGAATTGGAATCCTCTTCACAACGCAATACCGTCATCAACCTTGTATCGTTTATTGCTGTAATTATTGTGGTTGCATTAGTCACCCTGTATTTTGTCAGCAAAGTCATTATTCGCCCATTGAGTGAAGTAGCGGATAATTTAGCCGCCATAGGCGAGGGCGATATTTCTACAGGGTGCCGTTACCAGAGTAATGATGAAATAGGCAACATTGCGAATACGGCAAGGTTACTGCAAAGTTTTTTAACCAAAAATGTAGAAACCATGAAAGTTACTTCATCGGCCTTAACGCAATCGTCAGCGCATTTATCCGATATGTCGAATGAATTAGCCCAACAATCTAAGCATCAATACAGTGCAACGGAACAAGTAGCAACGGCCGTTCAAGAGCTTACTCACAGCGCCGAAGAAGTTTCAAATAACTCAGGCTTAACCTCGGATATAACCAAAGATACAGCTCAAAAATCGTCACTCGGCACGCAAATAGCCGATTCCGCTAAACGTAAATCTATGCAGCTGGTAAGCGATCTAAATTCAAGCGGAGAAGTTATCAAAGAGCTGGCCGAAAACGCCGCCAATGTAAGCAGTGTTTTGGATGTAATCAGAGCCATTGCCGAGCAGACTAACCTACTGGCCTTAAATGCTGCCATTGAAGCCGCCCGAGCCGGGGACCAAGGCCGAGGCTTTGCCGTAGTAGCCGACGAAGTTAGAACCCTTGCGCAGCGCACCCAAGATTCAACCACCGAGATCGAGCGCATACTCGAAAACGTGAAAACTGGTGCCGATAACGCCGTAGTAGCCATAGATAAAGGCCAATTAAGCTCGCAAGCCACAGAAAAAGACATCACCGAAGCCAGCAGCGCACTTCAAGAAATTGCCGACATGGTGGCAGGGATTAACGAGAAGAACATTCAAATAGCCAACGCTTCAAAAGAGCAGACCGAAGTGGCTATGGGAATATCGTCATTAATATCCGACATTCAATCATTGGCCGAAGACACCGATACTCGAGTGAACCAAACGCAAAGTATATCGAAAGAGCTAGATGCGCTGATTAAACAATTTGATCAGCAAATAGCCATGTTCAAAATGTAGCAGGCAAAGCTGATTACAGAGTGAACAGCTAGCCCCTTTAACCAAACATAGATAGGCAGTGCCTATTTATGCTGGTATACTAAGCCCTTGAAAAATAGGGCAAAGCCCCAATTTCTCAAACATGGTGATTATTATCCCAAGCCACTCTCGCAAGAGAGCTTTAACCAGTTTAAAGGGGGCGACCTGGCTTCGACGTGGATTACTAAGCTCCAGGTGCATGTCGTGTTGGTAGCGAAACACGTAAATCGAAAGCTGCAAACTTATAGTTGCAAATGATGACAACTTCGAAGGTTACGCGCTAGCCGCATAATTCTTCAAAACTGGGTCTTAGTTACCCGGCGGTCACTGATCTGTGCTTGAACGGATCTACTGACTGTCAAACATTCAAGATACGCGTAACGGTTGCCAAGGCCCGATCGCCGACAATCTAAATCCCTGGCTCCCCGAGTCGCACCTGTCCTTCGGTAACGACAAGGGTAAATTAAAGAAGTGACTAAACATGTAGGACCGCGAGTGGCGGATTTGCGGACGCGGGTTCGATTCCCGCCGCCTCCACCAATAAACAACCCCATGCAGCAATGCATGGGGTTTTTTATTGGTCGAACGACGAGAGTCGTTCACTTAAAGCGTTCCGGGAAAGTTACAAATGCCATCCTTGGCATTTGCCAGAGGCTCCCTTTGGTCGTGCTGAATTGTTCCGGACAATTCAGTCGACAAATTGCCAGGAGCAATTTGGTCCGCCTAAGGCGCCCGAAGGGTTGCGTACATGGATGTACACAAGGCATTCCCGCCACAGGGTAAAGTTAGCCACAAATTATGCTAATGCAGCAATGCATGGGGTTTTTTATTGGTCGAAACCAATCTAGTCCTCTACTGAATTTATTAAGTCGGAAAAAGCCCTGCTCAACGTTGAATATCTAAACTCAAAACCACTCCCACTCAACTTGCTAGGCACCACACGCTGACTATCCAATAACAAGCAAGAAGACTCTCCAAGCAATAGTTTTAAAATAAATTCAGGAACTGGAAAAATTGCAATGCGGTTTAATGTGCTAGCCAGTATTTTAGTGAATTCTTTGTTTTTTTCTGGAGTAGGAGCAACCATATTAACGGCGCCTGAAATCGTTGGGTTCTTCATTAAGCAATCTAGCGCATTGAGGTAATCTTGGTAATGTATCCACGCCATATATTGCTCGCCATTTCCTAACCTTCCACCTAAGTTTAATTTAAAAGGCAGCATCATTTTCGCCAAAGCACCTTGGCGTTTGTTTAATACAACCCCAGTTCTTAATGTCACAACGCGAGTGTGTGCGTTAGCTTGGTCAGCCGCAGCTTCCCATTGGCTGCAAAGCTGAGTTGAAAAGCTGGTGTTTTTAATTTCGGAATTTTCAGTCAGTGTTTCATCACCTCGGTTGCCATATATACCAATTGCAGAACCACTGAGAATTACGCTAGGTGGATTTGAGCTGTTGGCTACAAGCGTAACCAGTTGAGTTGTTATTGAAAGTCGGCTTTCGGTGATGATGGATTTTTGTTTTTTTGTCCAACGTTTATCTATTATGGGTTCACCGGCTAAATTTATGATTGCATCAAATTCGTCGAGATTGTCTAAAGAATCGAGAGAAGAAATACAGTGGACTGTTTGAGGGAACTGTATTTTCGATTTTCTGGGGTTGCGAGTGAGTACGGTGAAGGTGTGTTGATTAAAGTGTTGAATAAAAGCCGAGCCTAAAAAGCCGGTGCCACCTGTCATTAAAATGTTCATACACTCTCCCGTTTAATTTCGATTTTAAAGATCTAGTTTTTATATACGGCCGTATTCAACATGGCCGAAACCGATTTCATTAAGGAACCTAATGCAACCGCCAGTCACCCTCATGTGGTTTGAACAAGACCTTCGTTTAAGTGATAACCCCGCTTTATGCGCCGCTTTGGCTCAAGCTAATGTGTTGCCTATTTTCATTTTAGATGAAGAGAATTGCGATAATCTCAAGCTCGGTGGCGCCAGTCGAGCGTGGCTGTATGAATCGCTTTCACAATTAAATACTCAGTTTAACGGTGCACTTAACTTCTATGCGGGTGATGCTGAAACCATAATCGAAAGTATTTCCCAAAGGTTTAATGTTACCAATGTGCTCTGGAATCGCCGCTATGAACCCTGGCGTATTTCGCGCGACACAAAAATCAAACAAAAGTGCAATGATCTAGGTATTCATGCCAAAAGCTTTAATGGAACACTATTAAATGAGCCCTGGACCATTTTAAAAGCTGATCGAACGCCTTATAAAGTGTTTTCCCCTTATCACCGCCAATGCCTCAAACAAGGCTTGAAGTTGAATGCAGTTAGCGCGCCAAAGGTGCCGAGTTCACTGGTCAGAGACACCCAATCTATCCCATTAGATTGTTTGTCTTTAAGACCAAGCCAATCGTGGGCTGCCCCATTGCTAAGTCATTGGCAACCAGGTGAGCTGGGTGCACACTCTATACTACGTTCGTTCTTTGAGAACGGATTAGAAGGTTATCAAGAAAATCGTACTTTTCCTTCGGCACAATCTGTTAGTAGGTTATCGCCTCATCTACACTTCGGCGAAATATCACCTAGGCAGATCTGCCAAGAGCTTAGCGCCATGCCAGATAGCAAAAGCAAAGAGGGCTTTATGCGAGAGCTCTACTGGCGTGAGTTTTCATATTACCTGTTGTTTCATTGGCCTAGCTTGCCTAGTCATAATTTTCAGTCAACGTTCGATTATTTTCCTTGGCTTAACAAAGCCGATCAAATAGAGCGTTGGCAAAAAGGGCAGACAGGCTTCCCGATTGTCGATGCCGGAATGCGGGAGCTTTGGCAAACAGGGTATATGCATAACCGGGTAAGAATGATCACGGCTTCTTTCTTGGTAAAAAACCTGATGGTCGATTGGCGCATTGGGGCACAGTGGTTTTGGGATTGCCTATTAGATGCCGATTTAGCTAATAATAGCGCAAGTTGGCAGTGGGTTGCGGGCTGTGGCACCGATGCCGCGCCGTATTTTCGAATATTTAACCCAGTTACGCAGAGCGAAAAATTTGACCCGAAAGGGCTCTACATCAAACAGTACCTACCTGAATTAAAAGACTTGCCGATTAAATATTTATTCCGACCTTGGGAAGCCCCTGAACATGTCTCGGCGATGGCTCATGTCTCATTAGGTGAAACTTACCCAAAACCAATGGTCGATTTAAAAGCAAGCCGTGAACGGGCGCTGAGTGCCTACAAGAAAATAACTTGAATGACTTTTGAAGAATTTAAGCGATTTTAGGTATTTTTTGGTGAATTTTCTGGGTTTTTAGGGCGGCTTGAGCGTCATTTGCTCATATTGGCTAAAATTAAGTTATAGTTATTAGGTGGGAAGCAATCTCTATTCTTTTTTAGAGTTAGGTTAATGGGCATTTAATAGGGCATTAGTCACAAGGTATGAGCAGTAATCAAGCATTTTGTAAATTTATTTTCGTATTACTTTGCACAGTATCTACCTTTGCAGCGACTGAAGCGTTTCCGCATGAGAATTCACTTACTTTAGTCAATGATCGCTTGTTTTTGTATGCATCAGAAGATTCAACCTTGGATGCTGATCTCGCATTTGAAACTTTTAAGCAAGGGCATTTTACTGAAAATACAAAAGGCAAGGTAAGCCTTGGCTTTACTCGGAAAAACATATGGGCGGTGTTGCCGTTTAACAATACTAGCGATGCGGCTGAGCCTAGAGTGATCAGGATCGATAATGCTTGGCTAGATACCATAGATGTTTATTTCTTTTCTAATGATGCTTTGCAAAAACAAGTGTCACTAGGCGATAGTATTCCATTTTCGCAACGTGAACGTAGCACCCGAATGCCTTCAGTAGAATACGAGTTTCCTTCCGGACAATCTTATGTACTCTTTCGGTTTCGTTCTCAAGATCCGATGGCGTTTCCAATGTACATTGGCAGTGAGCCAGCCATGCAATCCGCTTTTGCAAAAAATGCTTATTTATATGGGGCAATGTACGGTGGCTTGCTCATATTGTTAATTTACAATTTAGCACTTTATGCCTACGTGAGAGAAATACGTTACTTACTATACCCAATCTACTTATTTGCTTTTACTGCGTTTAATTTTACCTACACTGGGCACGGTTTTTGGCTAGTCTGGCCAAGCTCTGTTGCCATTCAACAGTGGCTAATGCCGAGTTTAATGTTTGGCTATATTTTTTCAGCCGTGGTCTTCACGATAGGTTTCCTCAATACCCGTACTTTTTTACCGGCCTTATATGACAGTAGGCTTCGAATATATGGTGCTTTAATTGCCTTAGCTGTACTGCTATTTTTGTTTGGGAGTCGAATGGTTATTGTTTTGGTTCAGTTGGCCATTTTATCAATGTTAACCTTTGCGATGCTTTTCACTGGGTATCTTGCCTATAAAAACAAAGATCCTATGGCGAAATTCTTTATTCCAGCCATACTTATGGGCACTGGGGGGGCCTCTTTTTCTAGCTTAGCAACCTGGGGAGTTATTCCGTTTTCTCAGGCTGCGTTTAGGGGGATAGAGGTGGGCATGATGCTTGAAATGTCTTTGCTATCTATATCGCTAGGATTTAATTTTAAACTCGCCCAAGACGCACGAAAAAACGCTGAAAGCAATGCCAGGTTAGATCCATTAACAAACCTTTATAATCGGCGAGCTTTTATAGAACTGGTGCACCCAAGTTGGGAATTAGGGAAGCGAAATAACACGCCAATGTCTATTTTATTGATGGATCTTGATTGGTTTAAAAAAATAAACGATCGATTCGGCCACGCCACTGGCGATGAAGTACTTGAACGCGTCGCAAATGAAATTAAAAATCGCGTTCGAGATTCTGATATTCCGTTACGTTGGGGAGGAGAAGAGTTTCTGATCTTCCTTCCAGATACCACTAAAGAGCAAGCAAAGCAGTTAGCTGAAGAACTGCGCAAAAAAATTGAACAAGTCGCCATACCCAATGGCGAACCAGTGACTACCAGCATTGGTGTGGTAAGCGCTTTACCCTCTCAAGTCGAATTAGACAAACTTATTTCCATGGCTGATGAATCTCTTTATTTAGCGAAAGAGGAAGGCAGGAACAGAACTGTTGTGAATAGTTCTGTTGAAAAACTTTAAGAATCGAGAATCCTTTTTTCAAATAGCCCTTGAGGCTGGCTTGAATTACGTCTATCTTTAAATAGCTTGATTTAGGTTGTCAAAATAATAAGAGGGTTTCAAATGAAGAGCCAAGGGTTAAGGTTTCTGGCTGTAGTCTTTATTTTACTAGCCAGCTGCATAGCTATGGCTGCAGCAGAGACAAAGCGCTCTACGCAGTGGCAGAATGTGGTTGATCATTTTTTGGCAGGTCGCACAATAGACGCAGTTAAAGCAGCTGAATTATGCTCTGTTACCGATGTATTTTGTGCAAAGTATACCGAAATTCACCTGATGCCGATGTTCGGAGACATAAATGTACGGAACCGAATTGAAAGCCTGCGTGAAAGCTATGGAACAAAATATGAAGTCGCTCTAAAAAACGGCGTGGCCGATGCTATTGCACTGGATGCATGGCAAAAGCTTAATTTGATCCACTCCTCAAGCCCTAGTTTCAATGAAAACTTAAAGCTATTAGACCCGCTTTTAGAATATGACCATGATTTAGCCTGGTACCTTGCAGGCTATATGCGTAGCTACGAAAATAACTCTATTTATAGCCGAGAAGGACTTCCTTATTTAATAAAGGCTTCAGAGCTAGGAATTCTAGATGCAATGGTTAAAGTGGCTGGATTATACGCTTGTAGAAAGTGTGCAGGCCAGCCTAACGACCAGCAAGCCTACTTGTGGCTAAACCAAGCAATAGTTTTAGGGTTTGCACCAGCCATGACAGAGATGGGGGCTTGGCTAAGATTAGGCTACGTATGGCCAAAGAATGTTCAGCAAGCCGAAGCCTATTTAAAACAAGCACAGAAAGCTGGTGACGCAAATGCGCTATGCGAGTTGGGGCAAATGGCCCAACTTGGCGATGGAATGGCTATAGATGTTAAGCGCGCTGTTGAGCTCTATCAAGAAGGCCTTAGATTAGGAGGGAATCGATGCGCCAAATATTTAGCGCAGGTCTACGAATTCAATACTCTACCTAGAAACGGTGGTGAAAACGAATTAACTTACTATAAAGAATGCGCAATGACAGGCCGGATCGATTGCGCTCGAGAATGGGCGCGTGAGTCGCTCTATATCGATAGTTCACTTTCATTGAAAGATAACCCAGGCGTTGCTGCACTTAGTGAGTTATCACAATATGATGAAGATTCAGCACGTATACTAGGTGTTTTTTACTTATATCGTAATGAAGTAGGAACAAAGCAGCTGTCATTCGATACTCTCCAAAGGGCTTCTCTAATGGGCTCTCACAAGGCAGCTTACCAAATGATACTGCTGTTAATGGAGCATCAAGATGAGTTTGATTCTAAAGAATTAGATAGGCTGCCTGAACTAATTAACAAAGCATTAACTCAAAATAGGCAGAAAAAATTATTATATACGTTAGCGGACTCCTATTTAAAAGGAACGTACTTTAATAAAGATATCGAATTAGCAAAACGATGGCTTTGGGCTTCGCTTTATACAGCAACAGATTCTCAAAGACTTAGATTGCTAAATTTAATTGAGTCACGTGATACTTTTATTGATGATGAAGATTTAAAGTGGGCCTTTCGAACTTTGATTGGTAACGAGACGGGCCAGAAGGCAAGAATACATCATTACTTAGAGCGCCTTTATAGAGGGCATGAAAAGCAAAAAACAATAGCTTATCGTGAGTTTTCTAAATTACTTCCAAAAATTAGCAATAAATCAATTGAAAACATAGCACTTGCTTTAGTACATAGTTCAGATGTTCACGATGGCCAGTTTAGTATTGAAAAATTTGAACACTATGCGCAAGCGGCTTTAGAAAGTACCAAGGATGAATTAGACCCTGAATACTTCTATTGGCTAGGCTCCATCGCACATTTGAACAAGTTAAAAGTCAAAAATCAAAAGCTGGCGGTAAGTTTATTAGAGCGCAGTGATCACCACGGGTACTCTTATTTAGCACGATTATATTTGAATACTAGTTATGGCATGGTAGATGAGCAACGAGGCCGTGACATCCTAGAAAAATTGTTGAAAGTTGATAAAAACTATTCAGGCTCATTTTATCGGGAGCTTGGTGGGTATGGGAAATCTATAAACCGTCTAGATTTAGCCGATTACTTTTATCAAAAGGCTTTACTAGCCGGTGACAATCAATCAAGAATAGAATTAGACAAACTGGATAGTTTGATAAGAGAATCAATTGGCTCTTCTTATAGAGATATGCTTTATAGCGCAATTAACGCCGTTGACAATGCAAGCGAGTTACCTGATGTGGAGGCTATAAAATTATTCTACGCTGCAAACCGATTTAAACGTATGGCAATAAATGATGAGGAAATGTTATCTCACGTAATCCACATTTATGATCAACTTCTAAATCATAATAATCCAAAGATAAAAATATTAGTGAATGAAGCGTATAGCGAATTGTATTATAAGGACAATGCGAAAGTTAAGGCTGATCCATTTAAAGAGCGAATTCATCTACTGTATTGTGAAAGACAGAATATATGTTTAGAGGAGAGTACTTTTAGGTTGGCGGTTAATTTTGTAGAAGTTTTTCCGAGAGATTTTCATAAAGCAAAAAATTTAATTGATGAGAGAGAGCCAAAGTCACCGAAGTCTTTACAGTATTTATTGAAATATCACGCAGTAAAAAATGATGAAGAAAGCTGGTGGCGCACGATTTACTCGAGCAAACTATATAAGCTAGATCAACGTTCTTTTATGTACTTAGCTAGATACAGGCCAAAGACAGTTACTCGAGATGAAGTTTGGGAGCAGCTTTTTTTGATGGAGGGTTCAGTTGAAAAACAGGTCTATGCGTTACGAGTACTAATGAATGATGAATCACTTCTGCCTGTCAATGAACAAGAAAAAGAACATATGCGATTAATGATTAGTGGTACTGAGTACGAAGATGGAATAACTGCAAACTATTTGTTAGGAGGTGAATAATGAACCCTGCTATTTTTAAGTTTGTCGCCGCAATCTCATTGTTAGGTGCATTAAATTTTTCTTATGCTATTGGAGTACCTACTAGTGTAAGTACACAGGTCGAAGAGTTAGGGGCCAGAACATACCGTTTAAACCTTACAGCTCTGGGTGGTGACAATGATGGATCTGCTCAGGCATGGCGAGAAAGTGCTCAGGATCTTTGTCGAAATCCTGATTGGCTAGGAATACCAAGTGAACCTGTGTCTTTTTTATCTTCCACTCGAAGTGTTTCTAAATCATCTGAAAATAGGGCGGCTTTAGTTACTCGAACTTTAACAGGCGTTGTCTTTTGTTTGACAGGGTTCTCCGACAGCCGTGAACAAGGAAGTGATGCTCAATTTAAGCAGCTAATTGAAATGCCCATATCCGAATTTAATCTCTCTATAAATACTACTTTGTATAACATGCTTAGAGATGAAAAATATGAGTTGCTGCTTACTACTATGGAGGGTTTGATTGAAAAATATCGGAATGGAGAACTAGAAGAGTCCACAATTAAAGCGTTCTACTCACAAATTTTGCTAAATGACCCGAACCAAATAGTGAAACTAGAAGAATTAGTCTCTCAGTATCCAGATTCAGCTGTTGGCTATCTATTGCTGGCTATGGCGAATAGGGATCTTGCTTGGGAATTCAGGGGGTCTGGCTTTTCCATGAATGTAGTGGAAGATGACTTTCAAATTTTTAAGAAAAAAATGAAACTAGCGAAAGACTATATTGATAAAGCTAGAGAGATTGATCCAATGCTGCCATTGGTATGGGCAAAAACAATAGATATTTACAAGGGTATTGGGACATCAGAAGGTTATTTAGCTATTCCTATTTTTCGCGAATCTTTAAAGTACCAGCCAGGTTCGGTAGAAACGCATTTTTCTTTTTTTCACTATTCACTACCAAAATGGTATGGAAGTGAAGATATATTAAAGTGGCTCATTGAAGATACTAAATCTCGCTACTCTATAAACCAAGATTTAATATTGCTTGAGGCACTATATATTGACTATGAAGGGTGGAAACTATCGCAACGTGGATTGCATGAAAAAGCCCGGGAAAAGTATCAAGAAGCCTTAGAGATATACTCCCATCCTGCAATTGTAAGCTCCCTAATTTCCACGGCGTTTCGCTTTGGTGAACTAGAAGTAGCGCAGCAATATATTAAGGATTCTCTTGATCGCAATCCAGGGAGTTCTGGATTGTATGGTAACTTAAGATACATAGCTGTTGAGCAGAAAAACTATTTTGATGCTGCAAAGTTTGCTTATGCCGAGGCATTACTGGACAAGCAAGTAACCCAACCTTTGTACTTAAGAGTCAGAATTTTTATGGCGTATCGACGATATAATGATGCATTAGCAGAATTGAATGAGCTTTTAAGGCGGGATACAGAAAATAGTTTAGCTATACAACAATTGATAGCCGAGGTAAATTACCAAAAATCTATAAGGGATGAGTCTTTGTAATTTATTTAAGCTTAACTTAAGTGCGCGTGGTGAAGCTGCTCAGGATAACGGTAGTAATCGGAGTGGCAAGAGCTCTTCAGTTTCTGAAATAAGTAGTTACTCTTTCGTTTTCAATCTATTGTAATTTTCTGTGTGGCTCGACTTTAAACTATATCCAGTGAAAGGTAGCCCATTAGGGCTGCTTTTCGTCGCTACAGGTGTTTAGTGACTTCTTCTTGTTTTGATCGTTCCCCAATACTTGTTTTAAATCTTCGATTCGTTGTTTAACGGCGATGCCATAACTGCGATCATCACCCCATAAGTCGGCTAGGTCGACCAATGATTGTTGATCGTGTTCGGCAAACACTTTTCCGGCTTGTTCGGCAGCCTCTTTACTATTACCGAGTAGGGTTAAGACATCAACACCCAGTGCAACGGCCGAATTGAAAGTTTCTCTTCTAAAGGCGTGTACGTTTAGGTTCATTAATTGGTAGGCATGGCGTCTATCACGTGCGCGAGCGGCTATTTTAAGATTGGGGTAGTATTTATTAGCGATGCGGACAATATCAAGTACTTTATCGGCATCATCTAGTGCTAATACTAGCAAGGTGGCTTCTTTTGCCCCTGCGGCATCGAGTAAATCTTTACGGGCCGCATCGCCATAAAACACGCTGTTGCCAAACCGACGAAGCAAATCAATTTGGCTTGGGCTGTGATCTAAAATAGAGAGGTGATAGCCCTGTGCTGTTAATAAGCGCCCGATCATTTGTCCAAAGCGTCCATAGCCAGCAATGGTCACATTTTTGGTGGGCTCTAATTCGCTAGGGTTATCGTAAGGTTGTTTTTTATCCGCATCCTTGTTGATCACTAAGTCATAAAACATCAGTAACAAAGGCGCTAGCAGCATTCTACGCTAACTTTGGGTATTTGTAGAACGCAAAAAAATGAAAAACTGAAGACGTAACTCTGTACTGCTTGCTTTTATTTATTCTCTTTTAATCAACGCACGAATAGCCGCATGAGAAATAACATTGCGATCTTGCATTAACATATCGGTCCTATTTGGTTTCGGGCTGATCACGCCTTCTTGCAACACTGTCGCAGAAAAGCCGGCTTCGTTGGCACCGTTGTACGTAAACACTACGCATTGCTCGGCGGCTTGGCCGCATAAAATTACAAAGTTAACATTCAGGCTTTGTAACGTTTCCTTAAGATTTGTTTTGAAGAATCCATTTGAGTAGTGTTTTTCTATGTGTAAATCAGAAGGGTCTACTGTGATACCGCTAATTATCTTTAAATCTTGCTCGCTAAGCGCATCCGCTTCGCTTACATCGCGGATATGAATGACGGGTTGTTTTGCCTGGCGCATCAACTGGCTACAATAGTTTATGACTTCGCAAGCCGTTTTTATTTCGTCCGTTTGCGTGTACTCTTCAATAAAAGCATTTTGCATATCAATAACTAATAGCGCACTAGCCATGTCGAGCTCCTCGCTTTTGTTTGTACATTTCGGCATCAGCTTGTTCTATCATGGCTTCCATTGGTAATTCGCTGTAGTGGTTAAAGTGGGCTACACCGGCGCTGTATTCAATGTTGAATGGCTTATCATTGGCTTTGTTTAAAATGTCGATATTTCTTTTTAGGCGTTCGAGAACGGCTTTTACTTTTTGATCGTTGGAGTCTGTGATAAGGGCTACAAATTCATCTCCACCCCAACGGCCAGCTACATCGCATTCTCGGATGGTATCTAATAGTACTTGCGCAAATTTTTTAAGCACATAGTCACCTTCGTGATGGCCATAAGTATCATTAATGGCTTTAAATTTATTTAAATCAAATAAAATGGTGGTGAGTGACATCTCCTTACGGCTGGCAAATTTCCGCGTGTGCTCAGCGAGCGATAAAAAACCGCGCCTGTTTGAAATTAGAGTGAGTTCATCGAGGGTGGCCATTTGAATGGAGCGTACTTCTTGCTCGATCATGGCCCCTAAATCTCTAAGCAGCTGTTTATCTTCTTCATCCATTTCGCGCGGCTTGTCATCTATGATACATAAGGTACCAATGTTTATACCTAACCTTAGTTTTAACGGGTACCCTGCATAAAAACGAATATTGGGGTTTTCAGTCACTAACGGGTTGTCGTGAAACCGCTCATCTTCGATGGCATTGGGGATAATGAATATTTCATCGCCATTAATGGCATGACCACAAAATGAAATGTCTCTAGGCGTTTCAGTTGCATCTAATCCTTGTTTAGATTTGAACCATTGTCTGTTTTCATCAACTAGGCTAACGAGTGAAATAGAAACACCGAACATTCGCTTTGCCATTCTAGTGATGCGGTCAAACCGTTCTTCGTGGGTAGTGTCTAAAATCTCAAGCGTTTTAAGCGCATGTAAGCGTTCGGCTTCGTTTTCTGGATAATTTGGTGCAATCATAGCGGGCCTCTATTTAACGTTGTGTATCTTAAAGCAATTCTTACCGGCTGCTTTGGCTTGGTAAAGTGCGATGTCGGCTTCTTTCAAAATTAAGTCTTTGTCGGGGCGTTCAGCCCCATCATAAATCGCGATGCCAACACTGACAGAGTAGATGATCTTTACGGAGTTTTCTTGTTTATCTGAAATAGCGACCTCGAATTTCTCCTCTTGAGAGGCTAAGCGCTCTCCGATGAGATTGGCACCTTCTTTACTGTTTAACCCTACCGCAAATGCAAACTCTTCACCGCCATATCGACAATAAACATCACTGGTACGAAATAATTTTTTCAAGCGCGTAGCGAAGTCGGCTAATACTTCATCGCCTACCGAGTGGCCGTAGGTATCGTTGACCTTCTTAAAATCATCAAGATCTATCATTCCCATGGCAAAAAATAACTGTTGGCGTTGGCACGTTGCTATAAGCATTTGCGTTTGGTCTAAAAAATTACGTCGATTAGGAATGTTGGTCAATGGGTCGATATAGGCTATTAGCTCTAATTTTTCCTTGGTCATTTGTAACTCAAAGGAACGCTTTTCGACCAGTTTTAATAGGTCTTTCTTTATTGCTCTCAAATCTTCGTTTTTACGCTTGAGTTGTTCTATTAAGAATTTTCGTTCAGAGACATCACGCTCAATCGCTGCAAAGTGAGTTACTTCCCCATATCTACTTTTTAGAGGAATAATGCTCATTTCAATCCAATAGGGGCGACCCGATTTATCGTAATTCAGCAAGGTCTCCGTTACAGCTTCTTTGTTCTCTAGGGCGTTTCGAATTCTGTCTTTTGATTCTTTGCTGGTTAGTTCACCTTGTAATATTCTAGGTGTCTCGCCAATGGCCTCGTTAGCACTGTAGCCTGTGAGCTTTTCAAAGGCGTCATTAACATAAATGATTTTTGGTCCGAGCGGGTAACCTATCTCGCTTGCGTCGGTTACGATGACGACATCCTGCGTGTTTTCTAGAATATCTTGGTAAGAGAATAAGTTTTTAGCGTCTGAAATATCGTTGAAAGTTACGACTATAAATTGGCTTTCAGAGTTACCATGGCCTTCTTTGTAAGCGTTAACTTTAAACCAACGAATCAGCTCTGAATCTTCCTGTTGCAGCCCTAGGATGTCGTCTTTTAAATCTTGGTTTGTGCGCTTTACTTTATTGACAGGGTATTGTTCAACTAATAACCGCTTGCCATCCTCATCAACAAAATACCATTGAGGGTCCCATGAGTCTTTGCCAATAAAGGATTCGGTATCTATTTGAAGTAGGCGCGTTGCCGTTGAATTGGCGTAAACAATTTCAGTATCCCATTTGTGGATAACTACGCCAATGTAGGCATTTTCTAGCAATCGCTGCAAACTAAGCCCACTGATATCGCTCATGACCACTCCAACTTTCATACAGTGGTTAAAGCATAGACTATTTCAGGAAAAGCAGGGTGTTAACTTAACGAAGAAAGGATTTCTTTAATCAGGGGGATTAAAAGGGGCCGTAGCCCCTAGTCGCAGCCTAATTAGACCGCTGCAATGACGCTCATTTCAACCAATAGCTCAGGGCGTGCCATTTTTGCTTCGACGCAAGCACGGGCAGGGGCTAAACCTTCGGGTACCCATGCATCCCAAACAGCGTTCATGCCTTGAAAGTGCTCCATTGAGCTTACGTATATAGTGACAGATAACAACTTAGTTTTGTCGGTGCCAACCGAGGCTAACAGATCATCAATCTTCGCCAAAGTGGTCTCGGTTTGGCCAGTAATGTCTGCACTGGCATCGGCCGCTACCTGGCCGCATAAGTAGACGGTATTATTGTGAATAACGGCACGGCTCATACGTTGCTTGGTTTCAAAGCGCTCAATAGACATGGTTTTTCCTTATTTGTGGGTCGATGTGGGGCAGCCCTCTCTGTTTTTTTGAGAGATGGCTCGCTAATGATCATTATCACATAGGTTCTTTACCAGGGAAAAACCAAATTTAGACAGGTGCTTATGAATGTTGGTCGTAGATCAATGTCTACGAAAATAAAGAGGGCGCACAGAATGCGCCCTGACACGTTTAAGCGGCTTTATCCGCCTTACTGTGCGATTTAGTTTTGGTGTCATGCTCCAAAACGTTGTCGCTGCGGTTAATGACAATGGTTTTTGGTTTCATGGCTTCTGGAATCTCTTTAACAAGATTGATTCGAAGTAAACCATTCGCCATTTCTGCTCCTGTTACTTCAACATAATCGGCTAGGCTGAATTTGCGTTCAAAGGTGCGATTCGCTATACCTTGATAAAGGTATTTTTTCTCTTCGCTGTTGCTTTTTTCACCTTTAATAATCAACACGCCTTTTTCAACCTGAATATCGATTTCGTCTTCAGAAAACCCTGCAACCGCTAACGATATCGCGTAACTGTTCTCGTTATTCGATTCGATATTGTAGGGCGGATAGCCGTTGGTAGTAGGCTCGGTTGAAAGTGCATGATCAAGGATCGATGCCAATCGATCAAAGCCAATAGTACTGCGGTAAAGGGGTGTTAAATCAACTGCATTCATATTAAATCCTCCATAAAGAAGCAAAATAAAATAAAAACAATTAATGCGACCCAGCCTCTTATTAGACGGCTCAGCCACAGCACTGAAATAGGTTCAAGTTAAAAAAATTCAAGGCCTGGCTATATGAAAAATAGTTATTTAGGTGTGCAGTTTTATGATGCAAATACTTATATTAAAGCGTTGGTTGCCAGTGAAACATGGACGCACGCGTATTTAATACCGACACCTCAATGTGCTTGTTACTGGCTCGCCCAGCCATGCCGTAGCATACATGCAGTGGCAGTAAATGCTCTTCTCTAGGATGACAAAACCGTGCCTGTGGTGCTTGCTGCCATTGGGTTAGTTGTTCTCGACCTTGGTCTGAACTCGATTGATGAACAGTCTCAATGAGCCAATCATCAAAGGCTTTATTTTTCTCACTGTTTGGATCTAGTTGAGGGTTAAAAAAGGTTTGCATATTATGGAAAGAAAACCCAGAGCCAATTACAAGTAGGTTGTCCCATGTTAGCGATTGAAGCGCCTCGCCAATGATTAAATGCAGCTCGGCATTTAAATGATTAACCAAAGAAAGCTGCACGACAGGAATATCTGCATTTGGAAACATCAGCTTAAGTGGCACAAAGACACCGTGATCAAAACCACGCTGGTGATCTAACTCAGATTCAATACCCGCCTTTTGCAGTGATTCAACAATTGCCGCCGCTAAGGCTGGCTCGCCAGATGCAGGATACTGAATAGAGTAGGCTTCAGAGGGAAAGCCGCTGTAATCGTAAATAAGCTCAGGCGATACACCCGCAGTAACGGTGGGTTTTTGAGCTTCCCAATGGGCACTGATCACAAGTATTGCGCTAGGCTTCGCAATGCTGTTAGCCATAGAGACAAGCTGATTGTTGAGCTCAATGTGAGCAGGGTCACCTAACAGTGGCAAAGGGCCACCACCGTGTGCGATATACATAATATTTTGTTTAGCCAGCATAGCGCGCCCTCAAAAATTAAAAAGCCAGCCAAAAAGGCTGGCGTGTAGTGACTGTACTAGTAAGATGTGAACTTTGCTGCTTACCTTAGTTTATTACTCACTATTTTATCTAGAGATAAAGAACCTGCACCTTGAATAGTTAACGCCGCCGTAGCCGCCAATAGCGCCAGCGCATATTCGTAACCGTTGCTGGTTAATAGGAAACCATTGCTAAAGTGTACCCAGAATATCGCTATAACCATGGTAAACGCACTTAGCAATGCCGCTGGGCGTGTTAATAAGCCTACCACTAACGCAATACCGCCGAAAAACTCGGCACTTCCCGCTAGCAGAGCCATTAGGTAGCCCGGGTTTAAGCCAATGCTTGCCATCCACTGCCCGGTCCCTTCTAGGCCAAAGCCTCCGAACCACGCAAAAAGCTTTTGAGCGCCATGTACCGCTAAGATAATACCAACGGGAATACGTAATAAAGTGGCGGCTAAACCTGCGTTGGTGTCAAATATTGAGATCAGTGTTTGCTTGTTCATATTTATTCTCCAAAAAATGGGTTGAAACGCTCTTTGAGCCTTCGTTAAGTTGATGAAAGGTTACTGTTGTTTTATTTGTAGATAAATAGACGAATAATTGATTAACTACCAACAAATTGTAGGCAATGGCGGGAATGCCCAAGATATGGATAAAATAGACGCAATGAAGGCCTTTATGGCAGTTGTGAATGAAGGCAGCTTTACTCGTGCGGCTGCAAAGCTGGCGACTTCCAACCAAGTGGTGAGTAAACAAGTTGCACAGCTTGAAAACCATTTAGGCGCTAGACTATTTAATAGAACAACGCGCAAAGTACACCTAACTGAGGCGGGCCAACAGTGTGTGCCATTAGCACAAGAAATTTTAGAGCGTTTAAGGGATATGGAAGGCAGCTTAGGGATGCTGGTGGATCAAGCACAAGGTCTTTTACGTATCAGCGCTCCTGTATCGTTTGCTACGCGTTACCTAACCCCCTTAGTAAGAGACTTCAAACGAGAAAACCCCGCCGTCGGTATCGATATTCAGGTAAGCGACCGTAAAGTAGATCTAGTCGAAGAAGGTTATGACTTAGCCTTACGCATTGGAAATTTAAAAGATTCTTCGTTGGTTGCAAAAAAAATTGCGCCCGTAAATTTAGTGATGTGTGCGTCGCCAGGTTATTTAGAAAAAATGGGCGAGCCAATGCACCCAAAAGATTTGAATCCTAAACACTATTTACGTTATAGCTATATGGAAAACTATTCGTCGTCTTCCGCCCTAATGGCTGCCCTAAGCAAGGCCAGTAAAGCAAGTGATTCTTCCTTTTCAGCTAACATTGGAGATGTGTTAGTCGATGCTGCTATTGCAGGTGATGGCTATGCGTTGCAGCCAACATTTATGGTCGCCGATGCCATTAAGCGTGGAGAGCTCGTGGTATTTTTAAAAGAATTCCAACCACAACCTTTAGGGTTGTATTTGGTTTATCCGCACCGAAAATTGCTGGCCAATAAGTTACGTAAATTCATCGACTTCAGTGCCAGCTACTATGGTACGCCACCTGTTTGGGATGACTACGAAAAATAACACATCTAAGGAGTTTGCTTTATTTGAAATCTTGTGCCAATGTGACTTAAGTCTGTTGGTTTTTTAATCTACAGGAAAACTTCATTCATTCAAATTCAGGGGGAGTACAAATGACTGCAAAAATGAATACCTTTGCTGTTATCCCTAAAAATTCGGTCTCGGTACTGAATCCTGAGTTCATGTCCCCGCAAAATTAACTTCACATTACTCAGCTTGTTTATGCGCTGATTTTAATCAGCCTTACTTTCAATATTTGAAACAATACCCACTCACTGCGATGTTTAAACTGCAGTTACGCGTGTTGTTTTAAGAGTTTAAGTGAAGCAAATTTTTATGAATAACATTTGGCGAGAATCAATTGATTCTGCGTTGGGTTTTAGGCACGCGTTACATCGTTATCCTGAACTTGCTTGGCAAGAAAATACAACGGCAGAAAGTATTCGTGCTCGTTTAACCGAGCTTGGAATAGAGTGGCGAAGCTGTGCCGAAACGGGCACCTTGGCAACCTTAACTTCCAATGCGCCAGGCAAGCATATCGCCTTAAGAGGTGACATAGATGCGTTGCCTATCGATGAAAAAAGTGGCGTCAGTTGGTCGTCGAAAATTAAAGGTAAAATGCACGCCTGTGGTCACGATGGGCATACGGCCGCGCTTATGGCCAGTGCGCAATGGCTAAAGCACAATGAGAAGGCTTTAGCCGGACCCGTCACCTTTATTTTTCAACCTGCCGAAGAAGGGGGGCATGGCGCAAAAAGGATGATCGAAGAGGGCGCTTTAGATGGCGTCGATGAAATTTATGGTTGGCATAATTGGCCGGCCATTCCGTTTGGCGACATGCTCTGCCCCGAAGGTGTGGTGATGTGCGGGAATGGTACTTTTACCATACAACTAACCGGCCAAGGTGGGCACGCGAGCCAACCAGAGCAATGCGCCGACCCAGTACTGGCGGCCGCCGCTATTACATTAAACTTGCAGCAAATTATTAGCCGACGATGCGCACCACAAGCGCCGGTGGTTGTGAGTGTAACCAGTATAGATGCGCCATCGAGCGCAACTGTTATCCCTGAAACGGCTGAGCTTTCTGGTTCTATTCGAGTGCCTAACGATCAACTAAAGCAGCAAGTCAACGAATGGATTAAACAAATTAGCCAAGATACCGCTCGCAGCTATGGTGTTGAATGTCGGGTCACTATTCATCCACGATACAACGCCACCATTAATCACGCAGAGCAAGCACAAATGGCGAGGGATGCTTGGGCAAAACTTTTTGGCGATTACTCAATCGCACGGTCCACAGCCACCCCCATTATGGCTTCGGAAGATTTTAGCTATTACCTCGAAAAAATACCCGGCGCCTTTGCGTTGATAGGTGCCGACGACGGCAATAACAACCACCATCCTTGCCACAGCGCCTATTATGATTTTAACGATAATTTATTAGAAAAAGTGGTGCGTTGGTACGCCCAACTTTGTGGAGTAAAAACTCCAGAATGTGTCACAACAAAGACAGGTCATCGCCTGGATAAAGGAGAAAAAGCATGAGTATTTTTGATCAGCGTGAATCTAATTTACGGGGCTACTGCCGAATTTATCCAACAGTATTTGATAGGGCCCTTAACGCCATTCAAATCGATGAAAATGGCAAGGAGTTTATTGATTTTTTTGCAGGCGCAGGTGTCTTAAACTTTGGGCACAATAATGAAAAAATGACCAAAGCCGTCATCGAGTATATTCAAAATAATGGCGTTACGCATAGCTTAGATATGAGCACAACAGCCAAGCGCACCTTTATGGAGGCGTTTGTAAAAGTGGTACTGAAACCTCGCAACATGCCACATGTCATGCAGTTTGTGGGCCCTACAGGAACCAATGCTGTAGAAGCTGCCATGAAGCTTGCTCGTCGCGTAACAGGGCGGCAGAACATTGTGGCTTTTAATCATGCATTCCATGGCATGACGTTAGGTTCGCTCGCCGCTACAGCGAATGAGTATTTCCGAGGGGCATCAGGCGTTCCTTTAAACCATGTACGTCATGTGCCGTTCGGCAGTGTCGATCAAGGGGAAGCAAAGGGTCCAGCTAATTTGGATTATTTACGTGAGCAATATTTAGATACATCCAGTGGTTTAGAAAAGCCTGCAGCGTTTTTAATTGAGGTGCTCCAGGCTGAAGGTGGTGTAAACATTGCCGATAAAAACTGGTTAAAGCAATTAGAACAGCTCGCGAAAGAGTTGGGAGCTTTATTCATTGTCGATGACATTCAAGTGGGCATGGGGCGCACGGGTTCATTTTTTAGCTTCGATGACTACGATGTAGACCCCGATATCGTATGCCTAGCAAAAGGTTTAGGTGGCTTTGGAACACCCTTGGCCATGAACTTGGTGAAGCCAGAGTACGATCAACATTGGTCCCCTGGTGAGCACACCGGAACTTTCCGCGGGCAAGGGCTTTCGTTTGTGGCAGGCACGGAGGCGGTCAATTTTTTTAAAGACGAAACGCTCAACCACGAAACAAAACGTAAAAGTTCTATGATGTTCAAAATGCTCGAAGAGTTGTCAGCGTTTGACCCTGTTCAGGTACGAGGCAAAGGCATGATTGCCGGTATTGACGTTGGTGATGGCGCGGTGGCTAAAAAAATAGTCGCCGATTGTTTTGATGCTGGGCTGTTGTTAGGTGCTTGTGGCACTGGTGGCACGGTTATTAAATTAATTCCACCGCTGACTATAGACGACAAAGAGCTAATAGAAGGTATGAACCGAGTGATAAACGTTACCCGTGAAGCATTGGGGGCATTATGAATAAAAGAGATGATATGACCTTTGCACCTGAAGAATACGAGCGGCGGTTATTTGAATTGCGTCAGCGTATAGAGGCGCGTTGTTTAGATGCGGTGGTCATCACCGACCCTGAAAATATTATGTATTTAACCGATTACCAAACGACAGGTTATTCTTTTTTTCAAGCACTCATCGTTCCGTTAGAACAAGAACCTTTTATGATTACACGCGCATTGGAAGAATCGAATGTTATTCACCGTACTTGGGTGGAATGTACTCGGCCATACCCCGATACTGGCGATGCCATTCAAATGTTGGTTGATGCGCTGCGTGAATTTAACTTAGCCGATAAACGCATAGGGTATGAACGCAACAGTTACTTTTTCCCGGCTTATCAACAAGACTTTATTCACACCACCTTAACCAGTGCTAAGTTGCTAGATTGTTTTGGCATCGTTGAGGAAGGTCGAATTTGTAAGTCGCCAGCCGAAATAGAGCTAATGCGCCGTGCTGCTTTAGCAACCGAAGCTGGGATGAAAGCGGGCTTAGCGGCAGCAAAAGCCGGCGTAATCGAAAATGATATTGCCTCGGAAATCAGTGCGGCTATGTTTAAAGCTGGGGGTGAAGCGCCCGCCGTGATGCCTTATGTGACGTCAGGACCAAGAACCATGATTGGCCACGCCACTTGGGAAGGCCGAAAAGTGCAACCTGGCGAGCATGTATTTTTAGAAGTGGGTGGCTGCTATCGCCGTTATCATACCGCGATGATGCGCACAGCGGTCAATGGTGAGCTCAGTGAATCTATGTATAAATCGCAAGAGCTGATGAAAACAGCGCTGGCGGCACTGCACGATTACGTACAACCCGGCATGACCGTCTCGGATGTAGATAACCTAGTACGTAATATTATTTCACATAATGATGTAGGCGCTCGATTAGTGACGCGTTCAGGCTACTCAATTGGAATTGCTTTTCCACCCAGTTGGGACGAAGGCTATATCTGCAGTCTAAAACAAGGCGACTCTACCATTTTAAGAGAAGGCATGACCTTTCATATCATCCCATGGATGTGGGGAATAGACGGTGATAAAACCTGTGGCATTTCTGACACTATTTACGTGACAGATTCGGGCATAAAAAGCTTTTTCAGCCTAGAGAAAGAATTCACCATTCATTCTGGCAGTGGCAAAGTGCACGAAACTGTGACGGCTATTGCCTCCGTTAATGAAACCGCCTCGAAAGAAGAAGCAACCTTGCCGCCTAAAGCTGAGCCTGCAGCTAAAAATAAAAAGAAAACAACCGCAGCACCATCGGCGCAATAAGGAGTGATTATGTTGACCGCAATTAACCCAAGTACTGGCCAAACTATTAAGGAGTTCACAGTACTTACCCGCAGTGAAATAGATACGCAAACAAACAAAGCACAAGCAGCTTACCCCGCATGGCGAGATTTAAGCATTGAGCAAAGAGCCACTTGGCTGTTAAAGGTAGCTGAAGTATTGCGAAAAAATAAAGCTTCGCTAGGGAAGCTGATGACCGATGAAATGGGCAAGCCGGTTAAAGAAGCTGAGCCAGAAGTTGAAAAATCGGCCAGTTGTATCGACTTTTATGCCGCCAATGCAAAACAATATTTAGCTGATCAAGTATTAGCTTCCGATGGCGGGCACAGTTACGTTAGGCATGAACCCTTGGGCGTTTTATTAGGTGTGTTACCGTGGAATGCACCTCTGTGGATCGCCTTTCGTTATTTAACGCCAGCATTAATTGCTGGCAACACCTGTGTGATGAAGCACGACCCTCATGTACCCGGGTGTGCACAGGGTATAGCCGAGGCTTTTGAAGAAGCCGGCGTTCCCGCGAACATTGTCGTCAACTTACCAATTAAAACTGAAGACGTTGCTCACGCCATTCAACACAAGGCTGTACAAGCTGTTTCTTTTACCGGCTCGGCAAAGGCTGGCGGTATTGTCGCAGCAACAGCAGCGGCAGAAATAAAACACGCGGTATTGGAGCTGGGCGGTTCTGACCCGTTCATTGTTTTAGCCGATGCCGACTTAGACGCCGCAGCCGACGTTGCGACCTTGTCACGGATAATTAATGCGGGCCAATCTTGCATTGCAGCAAAGCGCATAATAGTTGAATCCCCCGTGTATGAAGAATTTATCAGCCGGGTAAAAAGCCGATTAGAAAAACTAAAAGTCGGCGACCCAAATTCACCCCAAACGGATGTTGGACCCATCGCTCGGGCCGACCTGCGCGTCAATTTACACCGACAAGTTGAAAAAACCGTTAACCAAGGCGCTACCTGTTTGTTGGGGGGAGAGCTGCCAACGGGCGATGGATTCTTTTACCCTGTCACCCTGCTGACCGATGTTAAGCCGAGCATGTGTGCCTTTACTGAAGAAGTGTTTGGCCCAGTAATGGTTGTAAGCAAAGCTAAAGATGTGGAGCAGGCGATTAGCCTAGCTAACGATACCGACTATGGCTTAGGTGCCGGTATTTGGAGTGCCGATGTTAAAAAAGCTGAACAAATTGCATGGCGAATCGAAGCCGGGCAAGTGGCCATAAATGGCATTGTAAAAACCGATCCAAGACTGCCCAGCGGTGGCATTAAACGATCAGGCTACGGCCGCGAGCTTGGACCTCATGGAATTTTAGAATTTGTGAATGCCAAGCAGGTTTGGATTAAGTAGAGCAACAAAACTGCATTAAGGGTGCAAAATTTTAAACCCTTAATGCAGCCTTTTGTTAAGCACTTCGGTCAACTCGCCTTCGCTTAAAGCAATAGGGTTGGTTTTCATGCTGTTGCCTCCACTTTCTAACACTACTTTTTCTATGTCTTCTTCGGTCATGCCAAAGTTGGATAGCTTGAGAATATCAAGAGCGCGAGTCCATTGCCATAGTATTTTAATTAAAAGCGTGAGAGCGTCTTTATCCGTGATTGTATTTGCTGAGAACATTCGACCCACGGTTGCGTAGCGAGTAAGCGCAATGTTATTCGGTGAGCGGTTTTGCATGGCCACAATATTTGATTCAGTAACTGTCGCTAGAAGCGTACCGCAAGCCACTCCGTGAGGGATAGGGAAGTGTGCGCCAAGCGGGGATGCTAGCCCATGAACAGCGCCTAGCCCTGTTTGGGCTAAGCAAAGACCAGAAACCATCGAGGCATAGGCTAAATAATCTAGGCCGGCCAAATCTGCTTCACTTTTGTAATTAAAGCCTTTTAAAAAATGCTCTATACCGCTAATCGCTAACGCATCGGTGATTGGGTTGCTGCGCGGAGAAGTATAAGATTCTAATAGTTGAGTAAAGGAATCCATAGCATTGGCGATTAATTGTGGGCGCGGGCAACTGTCGAGTAATGTTGAATCTATAATGGCGACTTGAGCGGTCATTTGCTCGTCACGAAATGATTTTTTAAAGCCAAGCTCAGTATCACTTAACACGGCATTTTTAGTCATTTCACTGCCTGTACCTGCTGTGGTGGGCACGGCAATAAATGGTAGGGTTGGGCTCGCAAAAGGCACGCCCTTACCAACGCCTTCTAAATAATTCATCACCGAACGGCCACTGGGCAATAAAGCCGCAATGGCTTTTGCGGCATCTAGCGGGCTACCGCCACCAATTCCAATGACCACGTCAATTTTTTCAGTTTTGTAACTAGCAACAATAGCGTCAACTTGATCAGGGGTTGGCTCGCCACTAATACGCTCTATGTTGAAGGTGACATTGAGGTCTTTTAGAGATTGTTTTAAAAGCGGCCATTTCGAAGATTGTGTAAAAGATTGCCCGCCAGTAATTATAAGTGCAGTAGTGCCATAGTTTTTAATTTCGGCAGCAAGCTTATTGAGCTCACCTGCACCAAACAATATGCGCGGTAATCTAGAGATTGAAAATGCAGCGAGACTATTCGATGGTTTTGGTTGCATGAGGGTGTCTCATTTCTTGAAATAAGTGAAAAGTGGGCTGTACAGTAGCTAATTTTCAACTAAATAAAAAGCGCGGCCTATTAAACAGGTCACGCTTTTATTAAACGATCATTTTAACTGAGTATTAGTTTTATTTTAATCCCATGCAGTTAGCGTAGTAAGTTGTTGTGGCAGGCCAGTCGGAGAAAATACCTACGACACCGACATCTTGAGCAAGCACATCAACAACTTCGTACATATCGCCGTCGTCGTCAATGGCGTCTTGTATCGTTTGATAATACCAACCACCGCCGCTTTGCAAGAGACCTGATCGCTCTAATGACCAAGTAATAATATTTAAACCCGCATCGTTAGCTGCATTTGCATACGCCGATGGCACGATGTCATTATTGCCATTTAGTGCGAGCAAAGTCCAAATAGGGGGCGCAATATATTGAATACCCTGGTCTGCAAAAGATTCCATATTGTCAATTCTAGATTGAACTTCTTCAGCACTGCTGGCACCGTCTAAGAAAACAGCTTGGTTACCAAACGCTGGTTCGTTTTCAATCCAATATTTAACATCATCAATGTTAAATGACTGAGCGAATACATCTCTAGGACGAACACCGGCCTCTATATATTCGTTTATCATTTGTTGGGCATAGTCTTCTTGTGTGTAGGTTCCTTGGTAAGGCATTTCAACTGACGCAGACTTTAACTCTGGCGTCATTTTTACACCTAACTCCTTGAATAATTCGATACTTTCTTTATGGCTCATTAAAGTGCCGTTACCCGAATATAGATCTGTACGCCAGGCTGCTGTTGCATTGACATACTCTTCAACGGTTCGCGCTGCAGGGTTTACGGCATCCATTTTGCCCTTTAAAGTTTTAAACTCAGCTAAGGTGATGTCAGTTGTTTTGCAGGTAGCGCTTGCCCGTTCAGTTAAATTTCCATTTTCATCATATTTCGCTGGCGTAAAAGGAACGGAGCATTTTTCAGCCAAGGGCGTTAATAAAATATTAGTTGTTGTGTGCAGATCACTTTGAGAGTGCCTGCACACTAACTCCTTATCTTTGGTGAATGTAACATCACATTCAATAATACCCGCGCCCATACGTGCCGCAGCTAAATAAGATTCTTTGGTGTGCTCAGGAAATTGCATTGGCGCACCACGGTGACCTATAGAAAAGGTCGACACTTTAGATTTCTTTTTTTGACATGAAAGTAATTTGTCTTTTAGCTCGCTATCAGCCATATCGTTGATTAAATAGTACGGCCGTACACCTACTTCGATCCCTGAATCGGCAAACAGGTGTGGCGATACAGTTACTGCTCCCAGCGCCATTAGGCATAAGCTTAATATTGGCTTTTTCATTTAGTTTCCTCTCTTTAGTTTATTATTGCTTTTGAACGAAACTCTCATAACAGTTTGGCTGGGACAGCTTCCTCCGTGCTTGAACTGTGTACGATTGGCTCGATTCTATGCATTTGGTCAACAAAAAATCTATTAGACCTAGGTCTGTAATTGCTTTTTTAGTTTGTTTTGAGTGCTCGTTGGCAACTTTAAGGACTATCTCATGGTGTTACTAAAGTTTTATGAAGGCTGGTGGAAAATATTGGCGGTAAAGGGTGAAGCGATCGCAGCTTATGATTTCACTGCGATGCTTACTAGATGATTAGACTATAAAATACAGTTTACTTAGGTTCTTCAGGTGACACTAAGCTCACTATTTCCCAGTCTGGTTTTATGGTGAGTTCGCTACCTAGGTTATTTATGTAAGTTCTTCCGTTAGGGTCGATAGAACATAGCGGAATGGCTCGATTGCCATATTCTTCTTGGTAGTCTTCAAAGGTAAACGCTTCAGAAATTTTGGTTGATTTAATCGTCGCGCCTTTCGACATTAAGCTGGCCAGCTTGCTGTAGGTAACGCCCTCTTTAAATAACCCCAGTTTTTTTGCATAGCTTTCAGAGACTTTATGGCTGGCCGTTTTTGATTGCTCGCCGTGGGTGAGGCCAAAAACTTTGCCTTTGCCTATGGTATCTTCAAAGTGGTAAGTCACTAGTGGGTTAAGTTGTTTATAGGGTGACAACACTAGTACTTTGCCATAGCTCGATAATTCTAAGGTTAAACGCGCATGCTCTGAAATGGGGTTGCCATAATAGGTGTCTAAGTTATCCATTCGGGCTTGGCGAATAGCATCCCAGTTAGTATCAGCCAGTAATACATTGATGCCTTTTTCCGTGAGCAGCTTAGCAAAAGCTCGGGCAAAATTACTCGCGCCAAAAATAAGCACGCCCGAGGGTGATGGCGCCGTAACGCCGAGTAAGTTTGCGATCAGTTTCGCTGTTAAACTTTGTACAAACACGGTCGTAATAATGACTAAAAACACCATGGGTACCAACAACTCCGCGCCAGCAAAACCCAGGGCCTCTAATTTTAATGCAAACAATGACGATACAGCGGCGGCAACAATACCGCGAGGGGAGATCCAGGAGATTAGCGCTGTTTCTCGCCAAGTTAAGTCGGTTCCGATGGAAGAAATAAACGCGCTCAGAGGACGAGCTACAAACAAGATCACCCAAAGTAAAAAAGCAGCCCCTGTGCCAATTGCAATGATTGAGGCTAAGTCGATTCGAGCGGCCAACAAAATAAATAGGCCTGAAATTAGCAGCACGCTGAGTGTTTCTTTGAATTCTAGAATATCGCTGACATCTAACCCTTTGCTGTTAGCCATCCAGATGCCCATAACGGTCACGCACAGTAGTCCGGATTCGTGCGCTAAGCCATTCGATAATGCAAAGGCACCGAGCATGATGGTTAACACAGCGGTGTTGGTCAGGTAGTGCGGAATCCAATTCTTGCGTAATACCCAAGACAGCGAAAAGCCTACAAGTGCGCCAATGCCAAAACCGCTCAGTAGAACCATACCGAAAACTTCTAGCGTATGTTTCAACGGTTGTGCAGAGGCAATAATAAATTCAAACACCAACACGGCCAGTAGCGCGCCGACTGGGTCTATGATGATGCCCTCCCAGCGCAATATATTGGCGACTTTAGCGGAAGGCCGCACTGTTCTCAGCATGGGAACAATAACGGTTGGCCCTGTTACTGTAACGATTGCACCAAACAAGAATGCAATTTGCCAGCTAATGCCTAAAGCATAATAGGCTGTAGGTGTAATAACCCCCCAGGTGACTAAGGCTCCTACTGAACATAAGTTTCGTACCATCGAACCATGGTGGCCGAGGTCTTGAAACCTTAGAGTGAGGGCACCCTCGAATAAAATAATGGCGACCGATAGTGAAATGATCGGGAACAATAAATCGCCAAATAATAAATCGGGGTCTAATACAGAAAAGACGGGTCCTAGCAGAATACCTGCAACCAAAAGCGGCAAAATGGCGGGTAGTTTCAGTCGGTAGGCTAAGAGTTGGCAAAGAATTGACACAATGCCAACGCCAACGAGCAGTAAAAGTGGGTCCACGTTAAATCCTTTAATATTTGGGCGTATTGACCAGTATTAGACGATATGCAGCACATAGCAAGGTGCTGTCGAAATGACTAGGCAGGCATCTCCTACTTAAGTAGGGGGAGAGAACGCTTGAAAGTAGCCACTTAAGTCTTTAAGGTGAAACATGAATCAGTCGTCAGGTTAGGTCATGGAATCGTTAAAAGAACTCAGTCAGGTGCTTGTGCCTAAAACTCAGCGCGGCAAGTTAACGCTAGAAAAGATATTGAATGCGGCTGAAGTAGAGTTTGGTGAGAAGGGCTTTCATGAAGGCTCAATAACGGGCATCGCTTATCGAGCGGGTATTGCTCAGGGTACTTTTTACCTTTATTTCAAATGCAAAGAAGATGTGCTTCGAGAGTTGGTGTTGTATATCAACCGCACAATTCGCTCTTTGCTATCAGAGTCGGTTATTCATATTGAAGATCGACTAGAAGCCGAAAGGGTAGGGTTACGAACCTTTTTAAACTACATCCAAGAGCACCCTCATTTATATCGCATTTTACAAGAAAGCCAGTTTGTAGACCCTGAAGTTTATAAAGCTTATTACATGTCTTTCGCTCAAGGGTATCAAGAAGCATTAGGTGTGGCGGTCGAAAAGGAAACCATTCGAAAGGGTCAATTAGAAAGTTGGTCATGGGCCATCATGGGCATGATGCACTTTATAGGGCAGCGCTACATTGTTTGGGGCGGTACACATTCTTCAGAGGACACCTTGGATGAGGTGGTAGATTCGATCATTGATTTACTCAAAAACGGGTTAAAAAAATGAACCCAGCAATTTTGCCACACACAATCAGTTTGAATTTGAGCCAATTATATGGCTCAAATAAAGCGCTGGTCGATGTGGCAACTGGGCGTGAATGGGATTACAAAGTCCTTTATCTTCAAGCCCAAAAGTGGAAATGCTTTTTTGCCAGCCAGAGTTTAACCGAAGGCGATGTTGTTGTTTGGGTTGCAAAAAACTCAATTGATTTTTTTGCTGCCTTGCTTGCCGCAAAAGAAACATCGATCACGCTCTTACCGTTGAATTGGCGAGAATCACAACAAGTTCATAAGCATATAATCACGCTTGCCGAACCGTCTTTAATTTTATACGAAGACCAATTTGAATCTCTGGTAGATAGTTTCCAGCCTGTAGACAGAATAAAATGTTTTGGCATCTACGAAATAGATCAAGTGTTAGTAGGCGATGTTGCTTCGTTTACTGCAAAGGCTAGTCATGAACAAACACCTTGGTACTTGCTGTTCACATCTGGTACCACCGGTGAACCTAAAGCGGTTATATACAATTGGACCATGCATGTGACGAATGTTGACAATGTATTGAGTTTAGTTGAGGTGACAGATCACGAATATAACCTTTCAGCGTTACCTCATTACCATACCGCTGGAATTAATTTATTTGCCATGCCCACACTCATGCAAGGCGGCTGCGTTCAAGTCTATGCCGAAGCTAATCCTTCTCAGCTATTAAATGACATGCAAAACCAACCTGTGACGAGTGTGTTGTTTATTCCTACCTTGTTTCAAAAAATGGCGGAACTTGTTGAATTTGAACAGGCGGAATTTCCTGTCGAGCAATTTAACATTGTTGCCAGTGGTGGCGCGCCCATATCAAAAGAGCTTTGGCAGCTATGGTTTGAAAAAGGCTTGGTTATTCAAAACGGTTGTGGGTTAACGGAATCGGGACCAACGTTGTTTTTGCAAACTAAAGAAGAAGCGCTTAAGCAACCTACGGCAGTCGGTAATGTTGTTAAGCATACGCACGTTAGATTAGTCGGCCCGGATTCGTCCGATGTTGATGAAGGTGAACCGGGCGAAATTTTAATTAAAGGTGAAGCCGTCACCCCTGGCTATTGGCGCAGCGCTAATGCTACGAAATCGTCCTTTTACCGCGGTTGGTTTAGAACGGGAGATGTTGCCCAAAGAATAGAATCGCAATATCACATTGTTGACCGTATGAATGACCTATTTATATGTGGCGGTGAATGCGTTTACCCCAGCGAAATTGAACAAGTTATCAATCAACTGGATGCCGTAGATGAAGTGGTTGTCATGGGTGAACCGCACCGAGTTTGGGGAGAAACTGGCGTTGCGATTGTAGTGTGTAAGCCAGGTTTGTTTGTAACTAAAGATCAAGTATTGGATTTTTGTCGAGAGAATTTGGCACGTTACAAAGTTCCAAAGCGTGTTGAGTTTGCCGATGAATTACCTAAAACAGCCACAGGAAAAATTAGACGTGGCTTGGTTCGTAATTGGGTTGCCTAACATCAGCCCTTAGAAGAAGTTAATAAAAAAGCGTAGTAGAAAATAAAAATAATAGGAGAACGACATGAAAATGACGAAACTCGCCACAGCCGCGGGCGTAATGGCCGCCGCACTGGGCACAGCAGCATTTGCAGAGATAAAAATTGGTCACATTTACCCAAGCTCGGGTCCACTAGGTGCGTACGGTAAGCAAAGCCACGACGGTTTGATGCTTGGTCTAGAGTATGCAACCGGCGGAACCATGATGGTAAACGGCGAAAAAATTGTTGTGATCGAAAAAGATTCACAAGCGAACCCTGAAGTCGGTAGATCAATGCTTGAAGAAGCTTATGCCGATGACGAAGTAGACTTTGCAGTGGGTCCTGTATCTTCAGGGGTTGCGATGGCCATGCTGCCCGTAGCTGAAGAGTATGAAAAGATATTATTTGTTGAACCAGCGGTTGCTGATTCAATTACGGGTGAAAACTCAAACAAATACATTTTTCACTCAGCGCGTAACTCAACTCAAGATGCCATAGCCAGTGCAAAAGCAATTGGACGCCCGGGTGTTTCAATTGCAATCTTAGCCCAAGACTATGCTTTTGGTCGTGATGGGGCTCAAGCCTTTAAGGACGCATTGGAAGGTACGGGTGCCAAGGTAGTGCATGAAGAATATGTGCCAACCACAACGACCGATTTCACGGCTTCTGGTCAGCGTATGTTTGATGCTCTGAAAGATAAAGAAGGTAAGAAGCTTATTTATACCATTTGGGCTGGGGGCAATCCGTTAGCCAAAATCCAGGCGATGAACCCTGAGCGGTATAATATTGAGTTTGCGCTTGCTGGTAACATTTTAGCCGTACTACCGGCTTATAAGCAGTTTCCAGGCGCTGAAGGTGCAACATACTACTACTACGAAAACCCTAAGAACGAAATTAACGACTGGCTCGTGAAAGAGCACTACAAGCGTTTCGATTCACCACCAGATATGTTCACTGCCGGTGGTATGAGTGTGGGTATTGCTGCAGTTGAAGCCATTAAAAAAGCGGGCAGCACCGATGCAGATGCCATGATAAAAGTGTTAGAGGGCATGAGCTGGGAAACGCCAAAAGGCACCATGACGTTCCGAGCAGAAGATCATCAAGCATTACAATCTATGTATCACTTTAAAGTGGTCGTTGATGACGATTACGAATGGGCTCGATTAGAAACCGTTCGTGAAATTAAGCCATCTGAAATGAATGTACCCATTGGTGCAATGAAAAAGTAATCTCAATTAAGGCGCACGCAAAGTGCGCCTATTTCCTTATAATAAAAACAAGAGGTGAATCATGCCAAGTCAAGATTCTGCCCCCGTTCTAAAAACCCAAAACTTAAGTATCCGATTCGGCGGCCACATTGCTGTTGATCAGGTCAGTGCGGAATTTGAACAGGGAACATTGACGGCGATCGTCGGTCCTAATGGTGCTGGCAAAACGACCTATTTTAATCTCATCTCTGGGCAGCTACCGGCTTCAGAAGGCGATGTCTATTTAGAAGGTCGCAACATATCTAATTGGGCGATTGCAAAGCGAGCCAAGCAAGGCGTTGGCCGAGCGTTTCAATTAACCCAATTGTTTCCTAATTTAACGGTCGCAGAAAACTTGACGCTCGTGGTGCAAGCTCGATTAGGGTTTGGACCAAAAATTTGGGCGCTTGCAAGCCGATTAAATTCAGTAAAAAAAGAAGTTGAATCATTATTAGATACCATCGAGCTAACATCAAAATCGCAAGAGTTAGCCCGAGCTTTGAGTCATGGGGCACAACGTAGATTAGAAGTTGGCATGATGCTAGCGATGGATCCTAAAGTCATGATGTTTGACGAGCCTACCGCGGGCATGAGTGTAGACGAAGCCCCTGTTCTGTTAGAGCTTATCGCAAAAATCAAAAGTGAAGGGAATCGAACCATTTTATTGGTTGAGCATAAACTGGATGTGATCCGTACCTTAGCCGACAGAATTATAGTGCTGCATAACGGCAAGTTGCTTGCCGATGGTAATCCTGAAGAAGTAATGTCTTTAGACGTTGTCCGCCAAGCGTATCTTGGTGAGTTACCCGAATCTGATGAGGTGGCCTAATGACTGCTCAGTTACAGCAAGAAGCGCAAGTGCAAGATAACGTTTTAACACTCGATTCCGTTCATACGAATATTGCTCAATATAATATTTTACACGGTGTCAGTTTCAGCGTACCGCGAAATCAAGTCACCATGTTGCTGGGCCGAAATGGTGCCGGTAAGACCACCACCATGCGGACAATCATGGGGTTGTGGCAGGCGGCCCAAGGTAAAATCCAACTGAATGGCGATGACATTCAAACACTTGAAACAGTCACGATTGCACGTAAAGGGTTGCACTACGTTCCTGAAAATATGGGAATATTTTCCGGATTAAGCGTAGAAGAAAATATTAGATTGGCTACACGGAAAAATAAAATTGATCCAGAGCGCTTGGAGTGGATATTTACTTTATTCCCCGCCATGAAAAAGTTTTGGCAGTGGCCAGCGGGGCAATTGTCGGGTGGGCAAAAGCAAATGCTTTCGATAGCGCGCTCTATTATTGAACCATGCGAGCTCTTACTGGTCGACGAACCGAGTAAAGGGTTAGCACCTTCGATCATAGAAAATTTAATAACCGCGTTTAATCAATTAAAAGAAAACAACACAACAATTTTAATGGTTGAACAGAATTTTAGAATGGCCAGCGTACTAGGCGATCATTTAGCCATTATGGATGATGGTGTCATCGTTCATGAAAGTGATATGGCTTCATTTGTAGCCGATGAAGAAAAACAATCCGCGCTGCTTGGTCTTTCAATGGAGGCTCACCAATGAATTCAGCGACAAAGAAATTACCGGTCGGTGAAGCAAGTTCTGCTCCTCACCAAACCGAAGAATCTGTTAGTCACACCGAACATTGGAAACAAAGCCCTACCGTTCAAGCTTTGTTTTTAATTTTAGCCTTTGCGGTTATTGGTTTTGCACTTATTCGAGATCCGGCTGCTTGGATGACATTAACGGTCGCCGGTGTTGCCATGGGTATGATGATTTTTATTATGACTTCGGGCTTTACACTAGTGTTTGGCTTAATGGATGTACTGAATTTTGGTCACGGTGCCTTTATATCATTTGGTGCATTTGTAGGGTTTAGTGTCATGCATCTATGGCCAGACTTACTCACCGGAAGCTCTGTATTTGTGCAGGTGGGGTTGATGGTTCTTGCGATGTTAGTGTCGGCCATAGTGGTTGGTTTAATCGCCTGGGTATTTGAAAAGGTCATTATTCGCCATGTGTATGGCAACCATTTGATGCAGATTCTAATTACCACGGGCGGCATGATCGTCGCAGAAGAACTTATTTATGTTCTGTGGGGGAATCAAGAAAAAGCTTGGTTAAAGCCCGATACTTTCCAAGGGAGTTTTCAAGTGGGCAGTTTTATCTTTGAAAAGTACCGACTGTTGGCTGTCATTCTTGGCGTGGTTCTATTTTTTGGCTTACGTTGGGTATTTGTTAAAACACGATTAGGGTTGCTTATTAGAGCGGGGGTCGAAGACAAAGAGATGGTCAAGTCTCTAGGCTACGATATCGAAAAACTCTTTATTCTTGTGTTTATCGCTGGGTCAGCACTTGCAGGTATTGGAGGCGTTATGTGGGGTATGTATGACGAAGTGATTACCGCGCATATTGGCCAAAATTTAATGATCACTGTTTTTATCGTTGCCATCATTGGTGGGTTAGGATCAATCGAAGGCTGTTTTTTAGCGGCTTTGATGGTTGGACTACTGTCTAATTACGTGGGCTTTATTTTTCCTAAGCTTGCCTTGGTTTCAACGCTCATCTTAATGGTTGCTGTTTTATTGTGGCGACCTAAAGGTCTTGTGCCGGTTTCGAAAGGAAATTAACCATGATTCAAGCTATTAAAGACACATTACCTGAAAGTCGTTTACTGCGAGTCATTATTGCTACAATTTTGCTTGCCATTGTATTCGCCCCCTTTATTTTTGATGGCAGTCGTGCGTTGGATACAGCCGCTCGGCTGATTATTTTCATTGTGCTTGTCGCATCTTATGATCTATTGATTGGCTATACCGGTGTTGTTAGCTTTGCGCATACTCTCTTTTTTGGCGTAGGCGCATATGCTGTGGCTATTGGTTTTGATAACTTTACGCCGAGCTTCAGCGTGTTAATTATCGCTGTAATTATTGCGATGCTAATTTCTGCGGTCATCGCAATTGCTATTGGTTTAGTTTCATTGCGTGTAAAAGCAATTTTCTACGCCATGATCACCTTAGCCGTGGCCAGCGTGGCGTCCGTGTTGGTATCACAGCTTTACTTATACACAGGCGGTGAAGATGGCATGACCTATAAAATACCAAGATTGCTAACACCCGCATTTAAACTGTTTGATGAAAAAGTCTTTGGCGTTCGAATCTCTGGAAAAATCGTCAATTTCTACTTCATCCTAGCGGTCTCCACCGTGCTGTTTTTAATCATGGTGCGAATTATTGCATCACCTTTTGGCAAGGTTTTAAAAGCATTGCGAGAGAATGAGTTTAGAGCCGAAGCCATCGGCTATACCACCGTTTATTACCGCACCGCGGCTACCGTCATCAGTGCAACGATTGCCACTATTGCTGGTGCCTTAATGGCATTGTGGCTTCGTTACACGGGTCCTGAATCGGTGTTGTCGTTAACGATTATGATCGATGTATTGTTAATGGTCGTTATTGGTGGCATGGGGTCTTTATACGGTGCAATCATTGGCGCTACCGTTATGATGCTGGCGCGAAACTATTTGAATCAATGGATGGGCACCGTTCACGATGCACTGATCGATGTACCGGTAATCGTAGAACTGTTTAATCCGGAGCGATGGTTGTTGTGGCTAGGCATTTTGTTTGTGGTGATGGTTTACTTTTTCCCACAAGGCATTGTTGGGCGGCTAGTAAAAGGAAAATCTTAATATGTTTGAACAAGATTTTATCCGTTGCCAAGATTATGAAGTGCATGTTCGTGTTTGGAATCGCAATGCGAAAAAAACCGTTATTTGCTGGCACGGCTTGGCCAGAACCGGCGGCGATTTCGTTGAATTAGCAGGTTCGCTAGCGCATCAAGGGTTTCGAGTTCTCGCACCTGATACGATCGGTCGAGGGCTCTCGCAGTGGGCCGATGATGCTTCCACTTACGAAGTGCCAGTTTACCTGAATCATGCTCAGTCTATATGCGAATACTACCAAGTAGAGAGTTGCTCTTGGGTAGGCACAAGTATGGGCGGTATTATAGGCATGGTGGCCGCGACGTCTGTTTTAAAAGACAAAATAGATCGCTTAGTCATCAACGACATCGGGCCAGAGATTCCATCTGCAGCCTTAACTCGAATCGTTGAATACGTGAGCGATTTTCCTGCATTTGAAACGCTTTCTAGTTTTGAATGCCGAATAAGAGAATTGTATGCACCCTTTGGTGAGCGCAGTGATCAGCAGTGGCATCAAATGGCTCAGCAATGCAGTCGGCGGTTAGATAATGGCCAGTTTGTCAGTCACTACGACCCAAAAATTGTTCAGCAGTTTGATCCCTCAAAGCCGCCGGTGACCATATGGGGGTTATTCGAAATGATAGAGTGCCCTCTAATGTTAGTGCACGGGCTTGACTCGGATGTTCTGACGGAAGGAATCGTTGAGAAAATGCAGGCTGTAAAACCAAATATGCATTATTTGCCTGTGAAAGGGTGTGGTCATGCGCCAGGACTACACACCAAAAAACAGATCACGCCAGTGGCCGATTTTATCTCGTCTTAAACCGTTCTGGTTTTAGCGCCACCTTAAACCGGTGGCGTTTTTTTTTAAGTTGTAAATTATCACCTAGGAGTGCAGAAGCGTTCGGTGAATAGAAAATTCACCAGTGTCTGTTTGAATTGCTGCGGTTTCATCTGAAATAGTGACGAACCACTTCATGGTGCGTTCTAGGTGTGCCGCTAAAGGCTCTATTTCTGAGAAATCAAACTGATAATAACGACCACCTATCTGTTTAAATTTGTCGGCTGATTGAGACCACCAAACATCAGATTTTGAGTTAAAGCTGTAAACAATGGTCTGTTTGGATTGGCGGTTGGCTTTTTTAATTCGATCGGTTGAAGGTTCGCCCATATCTATCCAAAGCTGAATTTGATCATCGAGCGACTTCACCCACATATCCGGCTCATCGGTATCACTGATCCCTTTAGTCAGCACTAAATTTTCTTGGGCTTCAAAGCAATAGGCCACTATACGAGCCATCAAACGTTCTTCCGTTTCAGAAGGGTGCTTGGCAATGGTTAAATTGATGGTGTCGTAATGGTTTCGATCTAAATCCGACAAGTTTATTGAAACTTTAAAAATGGTGGGTTTGATCGCCACGGTGAGATCCTATTGACTGGTAAATTGAGGTCGCGCACCATAACAAATTTCTGAACAAATAGCAGGGCTTTAGCCATCGCTAGAAAGTCATCAATTTGCTACCCTAGTTGATACTACAACTCCAATACACTGCCGTCATGGCTTCGGTGAATCATGATCCATTTTGTAAATGCGTTAATTCCGATTTTAGTGCTCATAGCATTGGGCTATCTGCTGAAAAAGGCCAAGTTTTTATCGGCACAAACCTGGGCTGGCATTGAAAAACTCACCTATTTTGTCATGTTTCCGGCCTTGTTGATAAATACCTTGGCTAACCAGCAAATAGACGGCGCTCCTTGGCCAACTATGTTGATGATCATTTTTTTGGTACTTACTATTACATCAGTCACGTTAATAGCGCTTCATTTATTGCCAAATAACGATACGTCCGCTGAATTTACCTCTATTTTCCAGGGAGGTATTCGATTCAATACTTACATCGCACTTTCTATATCTGGCGCCTACTTTGGCGCAGAAGGATTAGCCTTAGCCTCCATTGGTGCAGGCTTTATGATACCGATGATCAATTTCTTATGTGTCGGCGTATTTGTTTTCTATGGAAAAAAAGAGGCTCGGTCGGCGAAGGTTTTTATAAAGCAACTCGTTATGAATCCATTAATTATTGGCTGTGCTATAGGCGCATTGTTAAGCATTACAGGTATTGGACTGCCAGGGGTCACGTTACAGATCACGGAAATCATCGGCAGAGCCGCTTTGCCATTGGGGTTACTGGCTGTTGGTGCGGCCTTGAGGCCAGAGCTTGTGAAAGGCCATTTTAGTGCCATTGTAAAATCATCCGTGGTTCAGTTTCTGTTTAAACCCGTGTTGATATTAGTCTTATGCTTTGCGTTTGGCTTAGAAGGGGTGGCTGCAGGTGTACTGCTTATTGCCTTTATTTCGCCAACCGCATCTTCGGCGTATATTTTAGCGCGTCAATTGGGCGGTGATTTAGAATCAATGGCTTCAATCATTACTCTTCAAACGTTGATCGCTTTTTTGGTTATGCCATTGTGGGCTTGGTACTGGTTTATGTAAATTGGTGCTAAGAGCTGGCTCATTAAACTTTGTAAATAACTGCTTTTAAAAGGTTCAAAAAATCATGAATGAAACGTTAGCACTATTACAATCGCATCGCTCTATTCGTAAGTTTACCGAAGAAGTTGTGCCTCAGGAGCAGTTAGAACAGTGGATACAAGCTGGCCAAGCCGCGGCCACTTCTAGTTTTATTCAAGCTTGTACGGTTATACAAGTTGATCAAGGAGACCAAAGAAATGTACTCGCGCACTTAGCGGCCGATCAACAATACGTGAGTGAAGCACCTGTTTTTCTCGTTTTTTGTGCCGACATGAGGCGCCATCAAGAAGCCTGCGACTTGCACCAAGCCGACATGCATAAAGGCTATACCGAACAATTTTTAACGGCCTCCCTTGATGTCGGCTTATTTGCGCAAAATGTTGTGGTTGCGGCTGAATCTGAAGGCTACGGGATATGCTATATCGGAGCATTGCGCAATAATATTGAAGCCGTATCTAAGCTGTTAGAACTCCCTGATTTAGTTTATCCAGTATTTGGTTTGTGTATCGGAAAACCAGCGCAAAACCCTGAAGTAAAACCTCGCCTACCTTTACCTGTGGTACTTAAGAAGAATACCTACACTCAAACGGGTGATGTTGAAGCCATGGCTAGTTATGATGCGCAAGTTCAATCTTACTACCAACAGCGAACAGGCAATAACAAAGCCGCTACCTGGACATCACAAATTGCGGATATGTTGCAAAAGGAAGCTAGACCACACATGTTAAGGTTCTTGCGCAGCAAAGGGTTTTTGGAGAAGTAGCCGATCAGTAGCTTCTATTCTTAATCGGAATAGTTACCAGTCGCCTTATTCATTGGTTCTTAGGTAGCTCTCTTTTTACACTGCACATCAAAGTTGAAGAGATTTCAAAATGGAATGGATAGCATTCACGCTATTGGCCGCATTAATGCAAGCGGTTCGAACGGCGGGCCAAAAACAACTAACGCATAGTATGAGCGCTATCGTTGCAACTTGGGCTCGCTATGGTTTTGGTTTTCCAGTGGCTATAATCTATTTTACCCTAATCTGGCAAGGGCAGTTTATGGCCCCGACAGAATTTACACTGTCGTTTTATACCATTGTTTTGAGTGCTGCTTTGTTTCAACTGGCTGCAACATTATTGCTCGTAAAGGTTTTAAGTCTTCGCAATTTTGCTGTGGGGACAACCTTTGCTAAAACGGAGGGTATATTTGCGGCTATTATCGGCGTTTTGATCTTTTCAACGACTCTGAGTTTACTCGCATGGTTTGCAATTTTAATTGGCGTGACAGGATTAGTATTCGTAAGTCTCAAGAAATCCAGTATTCCCGTTCAGTCCTTTTGGAACAATAAAACATTTATTTTGGGTATATTGGCTGGTGTTTTCTTTGCCCTAACTTCTCTATTGTTAAGAGAGGCAAGCCTTGTTTCAGAAGTAAACCCTATCATGACTGCCGCCTATGTTTTGATGCTTTCTCTTGGGATTCAAGGGCTTATTTGCAGTGGATTAGTTCATTGGCAGGATTCTCAAAACTGGAAACAATTACATGGTCAAGCCAATACTATTCTATTTGTTGGCTTAACTGGAACGTTAGGCAGTATTGGTTGGTATACCGCCTTTAGTTATCAAGATGCGGCCATTGTGAAAGCATTCGGACAAATTGAATACATTGCCACCTTAGCCTTAACTCATTATTTTTTCCGTGAATCTATTAGTCGGATGGAGTGGCTTGGTATCATTAGCGTACTGTTCTCGGTCGTTTTGTTATTGGTTGGTGTTTAAGGTCAGGGTATACTTCGAATAAATGCCGGTGTCTAAATTATTATAAGGAGTCTCGCTTGACTATTTTTCGCCCCTGTATCGATTTACATCAAGGCCAAGTAAAGCAGATTGTAGGCGGGAGCCTTAACGATGAAGGTGCGCAAACTAATTTTATTAGCCAATACGATGCCGCTTACTACGCGGGTTTGTATAAAGAGCATCAGTTGACCGGTGGGCATGTGATTGCGTTAGGCCAGGGCAATGACGAGCAGGCGAAAAAAGCGCTGGCCGTTTGGCCACAAGGTTTGCAGTTTGGCGGGGGTGTTACTGTAGAGAATGCCAGTCATTATATTGAAGCGGGTGCGAGCCATGTAATAGTGACCTCGGCCTTGTTTGAAGGCGGCGAATTTAGCTTCTCTAAATTAGAGGCCATAAAAGCAGAAGTGGGTGCAGATAAATTAGTGCTCGATTTAAGTTGCCGTAAAACAGAATCTGGCTGGCACATTGCTACTAATCGATGGCAAACCATTACTTCATTAGCCGTTAATGACGATACACTGGCTGAGTTATCAAAACATTGTGCTGAGTTTTTAGTTCATGCCGCCGATGTAGAAGGCTTACAAGGTGGAATTGACGAAGCATTAGTCACCTTATTGGGCGCACACGCCACCATACCCGTCACCTACGCTGGCGGAGCCAGATCATTCGCCGATTTAGAACGAGTACACCACTTATCTAACGGTAAAGTCGATTTAACCATCGGTAGCGCTTTAGATATTTTTGGTGGTAAAGGCCTAACCCTAGATGAATGCATCGAATGGAACCATCGGCAGCAGTGAGGCCACCAGTAAGGCCGCCATTGCATAGTTAAACATGCGTTGATAGCTAGGCTGTTTCAGAAAGCGCTGCAGAAAATGCCCTGCGAATAACCAAACCCCTGTGCAGGGCACCCCGACTAAGACAAAAGCTAATGCAATGATTAACGCTTGTTGCATCATGCTGATATCAAGCGTGGTAAAAGTTGCTATCGCGCCGATACACATTACCCAAGCTTTAGGGTTAACCCATTGAAACAACACCGCTTGCATGAAAGTTAATGGATTAGAGGCGGCATTATCTTCAGCCTGAGTGTTGGTGATGGCTATTTTGTAGGCCAAATATAATAAGTAGGTTATCCCTAATACTTTTATGACCGAGTGTAACCAAGGCCACAATTCAAATGCCTGCCCCAAACCCAAGCCGACCCCCAGCGCCATTAACGGAAATCCTAAAAAGATACCAAACCAGTGTGGCAACGATCGGCGAATACCATAGTTGAGCCCTGATGCCATAATCATGATGTTGTTAGGTCCAGGCGTTACCGTCGATACCATGGCAAAAATTAGTAAACTTAACCAGCCGCTCATACTGAGCCTTTGTTATTTAGTTTGCCTTTATGTGTGAGATCCCAAGATGACACCCCAATGTCTTTTAAGCGTAGGGTATCAAGCTGGCGTAAGATTTTACGAGTTCGCCACTGTATTAAAATTTTTCTGAATTGAGTGACAAGCTTTGTGTTTGTCTGAGTCTTCATGGCAGTGTACCTCCTTCATCAATTGAAACAACATTATATAAAATACCTGTTATGGGTACAGATTCAGAAGAAATATTAATTTGCAGGTACAGATGGATGTGTTAGTGTTCTGTTATGGGCTTTAATTGAAGGAACTGTGATGTGTCTACTCAAAACCGTTTATACGAACAGTTGTCTTTATCGCTGATCGAGCAAATAAAACAAGGGCGATATCTCACGGGTGATAAGCTGCCTTCAGTACGCGGTATGGCAAAACAAGCGCACGTATCTATTGCGACCGTAAACTCAGCTTATGCCATGTTAGAAGAACAAGGTTGGGTTGAAGTTAGATTAAAATCGGGGTATTACGTTAAGCGTAGTGCGGCGGAATCTTTAAACCGTCCAACAACGCCTGAGGATTTATCGACCCCTCGCCCAGCGGCTTCATCGGAATTGGTGATGGAGGTGCAACATGAAAGCGCTTCTATAAATGCCGTAAACTTGTGCACCGCCTTACCCGATTTAACCATGCCAATCTGTTCGGTTGTCCAAAAAACCTTTACCCGTTTATCCCGTACGTCTAACTCGTTGCTATCGGGTTATGACTCTCCCATCGGTGAAGTGAGTCTCCGCCAGCAGATAGCGCGCAGAGCTGTCGATGCGGGCATCTTTGTGTCACCAGAGGCGGTCATAACTTCGACAGGCTGCCAAAACGCGGTCGCCATGAGCTTGAGTGTATTAACCAAACCTGGTGATGTGATCGCAATGGAATCGACTTGCTATTATGGCTTGATACAAATTGTAGAGAGTTTTGGGCTTAAGGCGATTGAGATTCCTACCCACCCCGACACAGGCATGAGTACCGATGCCTTAGCGTTGGCTTTAGAGCAATGGGATATTAAAGCGGTGTTGCTGGTCAGTGCTTTTTCGAACCCTATAGGCTGCACCATTCCCGATGACAAAAAAGCTGAAATTGTTTCGCTTATTAATAAACATCAAACCTTTTTAATTGAAGATGATATTTATGGTGATTTAGCATTTGATGGTGGTCGCGGTAAGGCGATTAAATCTTTCGATAGTGAGGGGCGAGTAATCTACTGTTCTTCGGTGTCTAAAACGATTCATCCACAATTACGCATTGGTTGGGTCATGCCCGGTCAGTTGTTCGACAAGGTGTTGCATGCTAAATACGTGAATACGGTCTCTATGCCGATATTACCGCAATTGGTCGCTGCCGATATTATGGCGCAAGGTATGTATGATCGGCACTTACGTTACGCGCGTGAAAAATACCGACAACGCTGCGCTCAATTACGCGCGCTAATTGGTGAGTTTTTCCCGGAGGGCACTCGGCTGTCAAATCCTCAGGGCGGGTTGTCGTTGTGGGTAGAATGTGCTCGGCATATCGATACTACAGCGCTTTATCATATTTTAAGAGAGCAAGGCATCAGAATTGCTCCAGGAGAGTTATTTTCGAGTACTGGCGACAGCAATCACTGTTTTCGAATTACCTTTGCATCGCCGTGGACACCAGAGCGAATAGAGGCCGTTAAGAGAGTAGGTGAATTACTCCACCTACAATCTCAACAATAATAACGGCTTAGCTTAGGTGATTTATAAACTGGGCTACTTCTTCATCTTGCGTACGGAACGAGCACACTAACCGTACGACCGATTCATTGTTTGCAATGGCTAAGTCTTTTGGCAAAAAGCTAGGAATCCATTCATACAATACTGCACCAGCGGCGCGCAGTTTTTCAATGGTTTGGTTCGGTAAAATGGCGAACACTTCGTTGGCCATGGTCGGCCATACTAAGCGAGTGCTTTGCGCCGCTTCGATACCGGCTGCTAATTTAGTGGCCTGTTGATTCGCGTGAGTAGCCAGCTCAATCCAGTGATCGTTTTCTAACCAGCCGCAAATTTGTGCGCCATACAACCGACCTTTTGATAATAAATGGCCAGAACGTTTTCGCCGAGCTACAAAACTTTTGGCTAAATTTTTATTGAAAAATACAACGGCTTCGGCGGCCAATGCGCCATTTTTGGTGGCCCCTAAACACAAAACATCGACACCTGCTTTCCAGGTTAATTCTGCGGGTGTGCATTTTTGGTTGACCAAGGCATTTGTGAACCGCGCACCATCCATATGCACACTTAAGCCATGCTGGTGAGCTACTTTTGCAAGCTCAGTGACTTGCTCAACTGAATACACCATGCCCGATTCTGAAGCTTGGGTAATGCTTAATGCTTTTGGTTCTGCATTGTGAGGAGGGTGCGCGGCCCCTTGAGACAAATAGTTAGATAAGCTCTGCGCACTGAGTTGTGCTTCTTTTGTGTCTAAACCTATTAGCCTTGCTCCGTGGGTGAAAAATTCGGGTGCGGTTAATTCGTCATTAATAATGTGGGCTTGGCCGTGACAAATTATTGAGCTCCAAGGATCGACCATGCAGGCAAGCGCCAAGGAGTTGGCGGCGGTACCAGTATTGACTAAAAAAACATCAGCATCGCACTCAAAAATCTCCGAGATTTTGGCGCAGGCTTGGTGTGTCCATTGATCTTCACCATAGGCGTCAGTGACGGCGTTGTTGGCTTCGATAATGGCGTTGAGTACTTGTGGCGAGGCGCCAGTTTGATTATCACTCCCGAAATACATCTTTTGCTCCGCGGTTAGTTTTCATTAACATTATCATGCTGGTCTTGAGAAACAATGAAAACCCTTAAAATTTCCGCTAAGCTAAGTGGAACTATAAAAGAGGGTGGTCAGTGCCTGTTTTTCTTACCCGTTTAACATTTCCATTCGCTGTATTAATGATCGGTTTTGCAAGCTTTGTACGTGCACCGTCTTTGATTAATGATTTTTCTGTCGTTCTGTTGTGGGCTCCCTATGTAGCGCTTCCGCTGATTGCGGCTGTGGCTTTGTTTTTAATGCATTACGCGATGATGTATACCGCCGTGTTATTGTTGGCGGCGTATTGGGTAGTGCAAACCTATTTGCAAACGGCGATGGCACTTGAACTGACGTTTATTCGCTACCTTATGCTTAACTTGTTATTGCCCCTTTTAATGGTAGTGATCGCTGTTTTTGGTGAAAAGTCGCCGCAAACTTTGTCGGGTAAATGCGTATTACTGCTGTGTGTGTTGCCCATACTTTTAGCGCTTACCATACCTATGTTAAATGAACACAATGTTGTGGCGGCCATTCCTGAAATTTTTTACCGGCGTATTTATGCAGATAGCTGGCTTAGCCTAGCCGCACTGAGCAGTTACGTGCCGAGTATTGCTTTTTTAGGTGCTTTCTATTGGTTAATACCTACGTTGCTACGAGGCTTCTGGGTGTACGCGCTGTTGGTCATATTTGTGTTGTTTCTGTTTTTTGCTGAACCGTTAATTTCGGCCTTTTGTTTTTCTGTTTTATCGTTTTTGTTGTTAGTTATTATGGTTCAAGAGCTTTTTGAATTAGCCTACGTTGATGAGTTAACCAACATTCCAGGGCGTAAGGCTTTAGAGAAGCAGATGACCAGTTTAGGTCGTCACTATACTTTGGCCATGCTAGATGTGGATCACTTTAAAAAGTTTAACGACACCTATGGTCATGATGTGGGTGATCAGGTTTTAAAAATGGTGGCGCGTAAAATTAACGAAGTCACCGGCGGCGGTAAAGCATTTCGCTATGGTGGCGAAGAGTTCACCATCTTATTTCCCAGTAAAGATGCGAATTATGCGCTTCCGCACCTAGAGTTAGTTCGGGAATCTATTGCGAATTATACCCTAAGCCTAAGAGATTCTGACCGCCCCGACGACGATAAACAAGGTAAGCAGCGAAGAGGAGCGAAGCAGGCAAACGGCGTTAACGTGACCATCAGCATAGGCGTTGCAGAAAAATCGGCGGATTTATCCGATTCAAAAGAAGTGATAAAACAAGCCGATAAAGCCCTATACGAAGCCAAAGAAAAAGGCCGAAACAGAGTAGTTAAAATATAGGTTTAGAGGGAGTCTCTTAACCCTCAGCCCTCAGCCCTCAGCCCTCAGCCCAATACCCGCCTTGGTTGCAGGTTCCACTTTCGCGGGTCGCTGTTCGCGCATCCTGCGCCGCTAAACTTCGCCATCCATGGCTCAGATGCCCGCTACAGTGGAACCTGCAACCAAAGCTAGCGTGAGCACCGCACTAAAATGTAGGAGCGTTCGAAGCAAAGTGAAGACGCGAAGGGTTTTATTTATACCCGCAGCCCAATACCCGCCTTGGTTGCAGGCTCCACTTCCGCGGGTCGCTGTTCGCGCATCCTGCGCCGCTAAACTTCGCCATCCATGGCTCAGATGCCTGCTACAGTGAAACCTCCCACCAAAGCTAGCGTGAGCACCACACTAAAATGTAGGAGCGTTCGAAGCAAAGTGAAGACGCGAAGGGTTTTATCTATACCCGCAGCCGAATACCCGCCTTGGTTGCAGGCTCCACTTCCACGGGTCGCTGTTCGCGCATCCTGCGCCGCTAAACTTCGCCATCCATGGCGCAGATGCCCGCTACAGTGGAACCTGCAACCAAGGCTAGAGTGAGCACCGCACTAAAATGTAGGAGCGTTCGAAGCAAAGCGAAGACGCGAAGGGTTTTATCTATACCCGCAGCCGAATACCCGCCTTGGTTGCAGGCTCCACTTCCACGGGTCGCTGTTCGCGCATCCTGCGCCGCTAAACTTCGCCATCCATGGCTCAGATGCCCGCTACAGTGGAACCTGCAACCAAGGCTAGAGTGAGCACCGCACTAAAATGTAGGAGCGTTCGAAGCAAAGCGAAGACGCGATAGGTTTGTTTTTTTGCAGCCAAAAAGATCGCCTCTCCACTACGTTTCGAAGGCTCCTACAAATATGGTGCGTTGAATGTTTTGAATTTACTCGCAGCTTGCAGCTAAAAACTTGCAGCTTAAAAAGGTCGCCTCTCCACTTCGTTCCGAAACCTCCTACAAATATAGTGCAGTGCATGTTTTGAATTTACTAGCAGCTTGCAGCTCAAAACTTGCAGCTAAAAAAAAGATCACCTCTCCACTGCGTTCCGAAGCCTCCTACATATACGAAACCGCAATGATGTTGAATATACTCGCAACCCGAAACTAACTTACTTTACCTCTCGTAAAAACCGCTCAATCTCCTTCCGACTCCCCAGCCTGATAAATTCGAAATTTTGCTCTTTACCTACTTGCTCCAGTTTCGTATATCGCTTTTTATTCTTCCAATAGGTCTTTAAAAACCAAACTAAAATCGAGTCAGTTGAAAAGAATGATTTCTTAATGCTTTCTCTATTTCCTGTTCCCGGCCAAAGTTCTTTTTTTGATACAGAGCGTAGTATGGTTCTTTTAAGCAACTGGCTAAAAGAAGTAAAAAGAGGCAGATCTATCCAAATGACGGTATCAACCTTTGGCCACTTAATGTGGTTGGTCCGAGTGAAATTACCGTCTAAAACCCACATAGGTTGGTCGGTCGCTTTATTTAGGTTGGCAAAAAATTCCTCATCGGATGGTTCCTGCCAATTCGGCTTCCAAAAAATTTCGTCCATTTGCAAATAGGGCACACCAAGCTTTTCAGATAATCGTTTCGAAAAAGTCGATTTACCGCTGCCGGTGGTACCGATGACGTTTATTCGTTTCATGTGCAATCGCTCATGTCGGGTATGGAAGGGCGAGCTAATTTACTTGAGGCCGCTTTTTATCGCAATAAGGAACGAGTGTTTTCGACGCAATTAAACCCATAAACCTGCTCGCAGATAGAAAAATCGGTTCTCCACAACGTTCCGAAACCCTCTACAAATAAGGTGCAGAAAATGTTTTGAACCTAACCGCAGCCCAAAACAACCCTAAGTCAACAACAACGCCCCCAACCCTAAAAACGCCACAAACCCCACAATATCTGTCACCGTGGTTAGAACAACCGAACCCGATAAAGCGGGATCTAGTTTGAGTTTTTTAAGGGCTATTGGAATGAGCGCTCCCGAAAGCGCGGCAGTCACTATGTTAACCAGTATGGCAAGGGAGATGACGAAGCCGATCATGAAACTGTCGAACCATGCTCCTGCAATGTAACCTACAACAACCGCCCAGACGACTCCGTTAAATGCGCCAACTTGGAACTCTTTTTTTACCAGCGCCCATCGGTTTACTTCATTCACTTGTCCGAGTGCTAACCCTCTAATGACTAGAGTCAGTGTTTGGCTGCCAGCAATACCCCCCATACTGGCGACTACGGGCATAAGTACCGCTAAGGCGACAACCTGTTGCAATGTGGCCTCAAATAAACCAATAAACCAAGCGGCCGCAAATGCGGTAAGCAAGTTTATTCCTAGCCATAAAGCTCGATTTTTTGCAGCGGTTTTTACCGGTGAAAATAAATCTTCATCTTCGTCTAAACCGGCCGTTGCCATGAGGCGACCTTCGTAATAATCATTAACCAGCTCACTGGCCGTTCCTATATCGAGCCTGCCCAATAACGTTGAATTATCGTTCACGACTGGCAGTGCACTGTACCCGCTGTTTTGAACTTTAAGGCTTGCTTCTGTGGCATCATCGTTGGCATTAATTGTCGTAAAGTCTTCTTCGGCTATTTCAGCTAAGAGTAGGTGGTCGGGTGCACCGATGACGGAGCCAATTTTCACAGCGCCACGAAACCCGCCGGTACGACTGGTTAAAAATAAAGTGTCTACATATTCGGGCAGTTCACGTCTGAGTAAGCGCAGAGCATCTCTAACTTTTGCGTTTTGAGGTAAAGATAAAAAGTGGTGTCCTAGCCAATGCCCGGCCAGTGAATCTTCGTATTGCTGAGCGCCTTCATAATAATGACGTTGAATGTCATCCATGGCGCTTAGGGCGCGATCAATGAGTCGATTCGGTAATGAATCGGATAACTCAACTAAGTCTTCCGCATCCATGCCTTTAAATAAAGCATCGAGTTCAATGAGCGACATTTCATCGATGAGAGCTTCACGTGGGTCTGCACGCATCTCTACCAATATGCCTAAGTGGTGCTCTTGGCTTATTTCAGACCAAGTGATTGAACGATCTTCTAGCGGCAACGATTCAAGCAAAGAGGCAACTTCAGCATACTCTTGTTGACCGAGTAAACGGGTAAGTGCTATTGGGTCTACCGCAGACGACAAGGTGCGTTCTTCTTCAAGGGTGATGTCGTCAATCATGCTCACAGCTCCAGATCAGGTTACTTAAAGTGTAAGGCAGACAATCAAAGTTGCAATGGCTATTACTGGGTTTACCAGAAATTTAGTTGTGAATACGTTTAGGCAGCACGGTGATTGTGCCAGAAATTGGATGTGGCGTGACTAAAATGGGTTGATCATACAATTGGCAGATTCTTTGTTCGGTGATCACTTCATCTGGAGTATTCACTGCGATCAGCTTCCCTTTATCTAACAAAACCAATCGATCGCAAAAGGCGGCTGCGGTGTTTAAATTATGAAGCGCGACTAAGGTTGTAGTTCCCTGATTGCAACGCGCTCGAAGTAAGTTCATTAATTGGGTTTCGTGGCCAATATCTAAACTCGCGGTTGGTTCGTCTAGCAGTACCAAAGGCGTTTCTTGCAATAAAATACGAGCGAAATGCACCAGCTGAGTTTCACCACCGGACAGTTCGGTTAGTTTTCGTGACCAAAGGTTTTCAATGCCCAAATTATTGGCCAACTGTTTGGCTTTAGTCTGAGCTTCAAGTTTAGACATTTTACCGGCTTCAAGAGCGGCATTCGCCCCGAGTAGGATGGTTTCCTCTACGCTGAATGGAAACGCCGATTCAGGGTACTGTGACAAATAAGCCATCTGTTGAGCGCGTTGATTGTGGTTAAACGAATCCGTGTCTTTACCGTTTAACCGAATATGGCCGGCATCTTTTTTATAAAACTCAATCATGCATTTTAGCAGTGTACTTTTGCCGGCACCATTTGGACCGATAATGCCAATGAGTTCACCCGCTTGGATGGCAAAGTTAATGTCTTCTAATAGGGTGTGACCCGACTTAGAAAATTGAAGTGAATTAACCTCTAAAAATGCTTGCTGGTTCATGCCAAGCGCCCGTATTTTTGATAGCGAATGATAAGATAAATAAAATAGGCGCCACCTACCACGGCCGTAATAATACCTACTTTAATTTCGTAGGGCGGCATAATGGTTCGTCCGAGTAAGTCGGCCAGCAGTATAAACATAGCACCTACGTAAGCCGACATGGGGAGGAGGATTTTATGGTTAGGACCGACAATCAGCCGAACCAAGTGGGGCACCATTAGCCCGATAAACCCAACAGGGCCGGCAATAGAAATCGCCAAGGCAGTGAGCACTGAAGATAAAATGAGTATCAGCTTGCGAGAGCGTTGTACATTTAAACCCATGCCATGCGCATTTTCTTCACCCAGTGAAAGTAAATTCAGTGCTTGAGCTTTGCTGAATAAAAAGGCCGACATAACAATAATAAAAGGTGCTGGCCATAAACTGTGTTGCCACATGCGTCCTTCTAATCCACCCATGGTCCAAAATACATATTGGCTCACTTCATATTGTGCGGCGATAAGCAAAAGTGCCGACGTTGCCCCAGAGAGCAAAGACGAAATAGCCAAGCCAGTGAGAATGATAAAAAGCAATTGCTGGGTACTCGCAATTCGGATAGAAATAACATACACCAATGCCGCGGTAGCCATTGCTCCGGCCACAGACAACCCAGGTAAGAACAACGGGTGAACTAGGCTTAAACCAGAGGTGATTGCGATGACCGCGCCTAAGCTACTGCCAGCGCTAATGCCTAAAACATTTGGGCTTGCTAATGGGTTTCGAAACAACCCTTGCATGGCGGCGCCCGCTAAAGCTAATGCACTACCAGCCAATATAGCGGCAAATGCCCGAGGCAAACGAATGTGCATGAGGATGGCATTTGTTTTCGGATATAAAGTTTGCGCCTGCTCAGATTGATTAAGCAATGTGAGTTTAATGACTTGCAGCGTTTCTATAAATGGCAACGGCACGGAGCCCAGCGCGAGGTAAAGTAATACCACCACCGGTGCCAGTAAGCTCAACCAAATAGTTGAGCTTTTTCGAATCGCTGCGTGAGCTCGAATCATCGTTGTTACTCGATGTCTGAATGAACCTTATTGACGACGTAAGATAAAGTATCGGCAATGTATTGGCTGTAGGTGCCGCGTAGGTTTTCAGGTACGGCATAAATACGGTTGTTTCTTACGGCCGCGACATCTTTCAAGGCGGGGTCATTTTTAACTGAATTCATAAACTGCTCTGCACCTTTATCATCACCATAGATCCAGCCTGGCAAAAATAAAATGTCAGGGTTAATCTCAAGAATGAGCTCTTTCGACATCGTTACTTGGCCATAACTACCTTGCTCAAAACGTGCTGCAGCGTTTTCAATACCGGCGGCTGTAACCAATGCATGCCAAGTAGAATCTACTCCGCTAGATGTACCCCAGGTGTTGTAATCTAGAGCGACCAATTCAGCGTTTTTAATGTCTTGGATTTTGGTATTCAATGCTGCCATGTTTTGATTCATGTTTGCGAGCAATTGTTCACCTTGCTCAGTGGCATCGACAATTTGACTGATCTTTTTAATTTCGGCCTGAATGGCTTCAATAGTGAAAGGCGTATTCACTAAATAAACAGTGATGCCTGCCTGCTTAATTTGCTCGACAACACCCGCGTCACTCCAGTTGGCGGCAAATACAATATCAGGATAGTTCGATAGAATTTGTTCGACATTCAGACCCATTAAGGCAACGCCTTTAGGAAGCTTGTCGGCAATGTTTGAGAAATTAGCATCGTTTGCAATATCAGAAATACTGCTTAACTTAGATGGGCTTAAAATTTCACTGAAAATTTCATCGGTAAATAACGTTTTAGATGAAATGCGCTCCGGTGCTTTTTGTAAGGTGATGGTGTTACCCATGCCATCAGTCACCGTTAAAGGGTAGTCAGTTGCAAAAACAAGGGAAGAGAATAGGCTTATAGAAATTACAATCAGAGTACGAAACAAAGTTGGCATACGAAAGGCTCCTGCATGGCGCGTACAGATTAAAATAAATTGTTTACTTTTTAGCTCTGGCTTACGCTATTTAAAGCGCTTACAGTGGCGCGACCGCTGCGGACTTACACCGCATTCCAAAAAGCAGGGGCATTTGACGCTCAATTGGCTTAAAAGTCAATCAATTAAAGCCGTCAACCTTGTCCGCAAGCTGTACATCATTCAGTTAAGGTAAGTGAATAAATGAAATACTCCGGTGATATTGATGAGCTTTGTTACCCATTTATATACGAACAATCCAGTGTGTGCGATTTTGAAATACTAACCGATGAGCTTTGTACGCTGGTAGGGCTAGCCGGCTGTGCCTGTGATGAGGCGAGCCAGGATATCGCGGAAGATCTATTTGCATTACAGCCAAAAATATTTGATCTAAATGGGTCAATACGAGGTAAATGCGCCATTACCGAAGCCGATATTGACCAATTAAAAGATCGCTATCATCACTTTTTATCTTTATTGACGGGTGAGAAAAAAGTGTTTGTTTTACCTAGAGGTAGGGGGGCTTGTATTCAATTGCATCAAGCACGGAGTGTTTCTAAAAAAGCCATTCGTATGCTGGTGAAAGCAGAGCAAGAAGGTCAAACACTTCCCGATACCCTGCATCGCTATGCGAACTTACTGACAAATTACTTTTTTGCTTTAACGTTAGTGATCAATGAACGTGGTGGGGTTATCGAGCCTGAATACACCAGTAATAACTATAAGCTCAAAGTAAAATAACCTTGTGATTTATCGGGTCTTTTTTCTAATAGCACGTGATACAATTTCCCACTAATGACGTATTGTTATATATAAATCAAGATAGGAACACCGAATGTCTCTGACACCTGAAGCGGCAAGCGTAAAAGAAGCGTTGATTAAAGCTGGCCTAGAAACACCAATGGTCGAGCAAACGCTGACACAGAGCCAGCAGCAAGCTCAAATTGAGCAGCATATGGCCGAAGTGATGAAAGTATTAGCGCTTGACCTTAGCGATGATAGCTTGGCCGATACGCCCAAGAGAATTGCTAAAATGTACGTTCAGGAAATCTTTTCAGGGCTTGATTACAAGCATTTCCCAAAAATCACCCTCATTGAAAACAAAATGGCCGTTCAGGAGATGATTCGGGTCAGTGAAATAGACCTAACCAGCACGTGTGAGCACCATTTTGTCACTATTGATGGCGTTGCTGATGTCGCTTATATTCCGAAAGAACGCATTATTGGGTTGTCTAAAATTAATCGCATTGTGCGCTTTTTTGCCCAACGGCCACAAGTGCAAGAGCGGCTAAATCAACAAGTACTCATTGCCTTGCAAGTGCTTTTAGGTACGCCCGATGTAGCCGTTAGACTCAAAGCCGTTCACTACTGTGTTAAAGCACGTGGCGTAATGGACAGCTCGTCGAATACTGAAACACTTGCCTTAGGTGGTAGTTTCCAAACCGACAAAGACCTGCGTCGCGACTTTGTTAGGTAGTTGTTTCAAGCGTTAGTGATACCGAGTCGGCAAAGCGCAGAGCATGGGGTTTGTCGACCGTCACCTTTGCATAATGAATGCTTGGATGTTCCCGTGCTATATCCAGTAAGTCGGCTGTGAGTTTTTCTAACAGTTTAAATTTCCCTTCTTCTACCAGTGCAATCATTCGTTTGGTTATGGTTTTGTAGTTAACCGCATTCTCTTGATCGTCTGTTGTCATCGCTAAATCTGCAGGGTAATGAATCTCAGCATTAATGATGACATCTTGCTGTTTTTCGAGTTCTTCAGGGTTAAATCCAATATAAGTGCGAAGTCGCAGATTTTTAATATTTATAATTGCGTTATGCATGAATGCTTCCTAACGGTTCATTTTAACAGAGCGACCGCCATCAACTGCATGGCTTGCTCCTGTTACAAATGGGTTTTTGATAATAAAGTCGATTGTTTGAGCAATGGGTGAAAAACCAGCTTCTATAGGAATAAGGCTGTTGTTGAGCACTGCCAGTTTATCTTCGTCGCTGTGATTGGGTAGAAATTTCAAGGGCCCTGGTTGAATGCTATTAACACGAATATTAGGCGCGTATTTTGCCGCATAGCTTTTCATCAGGCTCTCTAAACCGGCTTTAGTGGCGCTGTATAAACCAAACTCTGGATGTGGCGTTTGAGCGTAAATATCCGTCATATGCACAATATTGGCATTGTTCGAGCGGGACAACGCATCAAAACACAATTCGTTCAGTAGTGCAGGCAAACGCATATGTACCTGGTAAAGTTGATCAAAAAAGTGCATTAAATCGGCTTGATGATGCACGTCTTTATCGAATAGCGAGGCGTTGTGCACTAAAAGGTCGATGGTTTGGTCTTGCAACGCTCGTGTGGCTTCGGTGAGGTTTTCTTCATCGCAATAGTCCACTTCGATAATCGTCAGTTGATCACAGGCTAATGCCGCCAAGCTTGAACTCTTTTCTCGGCTTAATGCCGTTACAAACCAGCCTAAATTTAAAAAATGCTCAGTGAGATACAGCCCTAGTCGACGGCTCCCCCCAGTGATTACAGCATGTTTCATTTCAAAAGCCCTTCCGTTCATTCGACCTCGATGTTAAACCTAAGAAGTGTGGAAAGGAAGAAAGCTTTGCAGCAAAAACGCGTAAAGCCCTTGCTATATCAATATATATTGATATAGTTATCCGCGAACCGCTCATTTAATGTGTCACTTGCAGGCGGTATATAAAATTAGCTAAAGAGCACTCGGTAGCCTACCGAAAGCCTTGCCAGTGACACTCAGTGAGGTTTTATGAGCATAGTGTCTTCTTTTATTTGTACCGCATTAAATTTATCACCCCAGAATTTGGAAGTTCGTCTAGCCGAGCTTGTCGAGCAATGCCCAGTGGCTCAAGGCTTAGTCGACTCTATAAGCCCTTTTTTACTCGCAGACCCAGCAGTACAGGACGATCTTTGGCGTTTCAGTTTGGCGTTTGACTTACCGCATGCTCTCGTCTGTGAGAGTTATTGGTTAGAGCAAAAGGCGCAAACTCATCGGAAGGTAGGGTGACGTTAGTTGAATAAATGGCGTAAAGTACGCCTTTGGGTTGTAAAAATGAGTTGTATTTATGGAACTAGAGTTAACTCCGCTGTTTATTTCCATTTTAGCGATCACAGGGCTAATTTCTGGCGTTATTAATACCATCGCCGGTGGTGGGTCTAACTTGACGCTTCCAGCGCTAATGATGATGGGCATGCCTGCAGATGCAGCCAATGCAACCAATCGCGTGGGTGTATTTATGCAAAGCTTGGCGGCTATACAAGGCTTTTGGGCGCATGGCAAAATGCCTACCCATGATCTAAAAGGCATTATGATTCCGCTGTGTATCGGTGGGCTTGTTGGCAGTATCAGTGCTTCGTTTATGCCGGTCTCCTTTTTAAAGCCTGTCTTGCTTTTTACCATGTTGTCACTCTCGGCGGTTATTTTAATTCGCCCGTCTACGGTGTTTCCTGGTCCTGATGAAACCTCAAAATTGGTCAAAGGCAATGTTCAAGCTTGGTGGATGCTGCTGTTTGCAGGTTGGTATGGCGGTTTTGTTCAAGCTGGGGTTGGCTTTATTTTAATTGCGGCCATCGGTGGCACGTTACGCTATGACTTAGTTCGGACGAACGCACTCAAGGTATTGGCCGCGGGTGCCTTTACGCTTATTGCGTTGGTTGTGTTCATTTGGCGAGATCAAGTTATGTGGGTACCTGGGTTGATTTTGGCGGCTTCTACGGTAGTGGGTGCAAAAATAGGGGTAAAGTTATCACTCAATGTCGATCCAAAGTTTATGAAGTGGTTTTTATTCGTGATGACATTAGCCGCCAGTGCAGCGGCATTTTTATAAAGCGTTCGGCTAATATCGCTGCTATTCAGTGCTTAGGTGGCTTATATCGACCTGAACAGGCTCTTTTTCATCTTGAAGTGTCTCCAGCGTAGCACCGGCTTCAGCTAAACTTAAGTTATCTAAATTAAATGCCGGTGGCGCGGGCTCTATAGGCTTTTCTAAAATCAAATCTTCGCCGGCTTCCGCAACGGAAAGGTCGCTAAAATCGAATTCTACCGCCTGCTCTGGTGCTGTATCACCTAATTGTGCCCCTGGTTCAGAAACAGACCAATCTGGGATCGCTTCGGGTGCTTGAATATCAGGTTGGTGGTGTTCGCTGAGTTCAGGGCGGCTTTCACCCGGAACAGAATCTAATGTAGTCGACCATTGCTCCGCTGTCGCGGGTTGAACCCCTTCTTGTTTCGGGGCGGGGGTTGTTTTTATTGGTTCTGCTGCGCTCTTTGAGGTGGGTTGAGCCGACGGTGCCACTTTTTCTGTGGATGGCGCAGATTTATGCGGACGTACGACTAACTTAGCCCCTGCCTTTTTGAAGGCTTGCTGAAATTTTATGGCCGTGGCTTTATCTACGCCTCGTTTAATAGACTGTTCAGTACCGCTGAATAATAGGTTTATGTATTTTTCATCGGCTTTTACGAGGGTTTGTAAGTCGGCTTTGACAAAGTCTTGGAAAAAGCCATCGATTAAGTCACCCTTAAAGCTAAGGTCATATAGAGGTTCAGTCATAACGGTTCTAAATTTCCATTTTTGTGTCAGTATAGCAGTCTATTTCTATAGTCATTCAACCGCGTTGTGAAGGTATTCGCAAAAATATGAACCCGTTCTTACTTATTACCGTGTTAATTGGTACTCAGCTAAGTTTAAGTGATGGCCTCATTTTGCCTGTGTTAGCGGCAAAGCATGGTCAAGGTTCGTTCTTGTTAGCGTACGCAGTGATCAAACTCATTTTCATTCTACCCATATTACAAGCCGAGCTAGTTGCAGGCAGAATATATCGTGCGTCACCTTTTGAGCTTTCATTTTTAGCGCTGAACAAGCGAATAGCGGCTTTTTTACTCGCCTTGCTCATGATCGCTTTAGTATTTGTGCTTTCGACAAACTTATTTAATACCGCCTGGGCGCTTATTTTCAGTATCGATGGTGTTAATGGTGATTTGCTGAGTTTAAGGCCGCTGGATCAAAACCTATATTGGTTTGAACAGTCACAAAACACCGACAGAATCATGAGCTTTGTGATGGCTCAAGGAATTTTTCTAATGCTGTTAGGCGGGCTGGCCTGGCGCGGAATTATATCGGTCTTTCAATTTTTTATTCCACTGTGTTTGGCCTTTATCTTTTTTTGTGTTCCAAAAATTTCAGAGCTGTTAATGAACCTACAATACCCACGTTTACTCTGGGGTGATTGGTTGGTGGCGATTTCACATGCCATTACTTCTTCGTTGGCCGGTTTGTTGGTTTGGTATGTTATTGGCACCAAAGTGGCGGATAAATTACCTACGGGCCGAGCCATTATTGCGGTGCAATTGTTTGATGTGCTTTTTGGTTTGTCATTAATGTCGATTTCTTATCAATGGATAGGCTCTCTTGATACTGGTTCGGTAGATGTGGGTACTGTATTTAGGACATTGATGGTGAGTTTAGCCGAGGTTGAAGCTGTGCCAGTACAGACGATGATGTGGTTAATACTGCTGCCCATTGTTGGCTTGCTAAGCAGCGTACCGTTACTGTTAATCTTAACCCAAAAGCTAGGGACTTTTATTCGGCATTGGTTGTTAGCCTTAACTATGATTGCGGTGGTTATTTTAAGTGGCGCCATGGTGTTTTCAAACGGTGTTTATTCGCCGCTCGTTTGGTATGACCATTCAATTTATGATGTTGTGCAGGCATTAGGGCAAGGGTTGATCGTACCTTTGATTACGGGGGGGGTGTCTTTTTGGGTTGGCTGGGTTATGCGCCCGAATACGGTATTACGCCAAATTAACCCTCATGGCGGAATCCGATATTTTTTATGGCGGATTACACTAAGGTTTGTGGTTCCAGTGTTGCTTGGGGTAATATTCGCGCGCACAACGTTGACGTTAACGGCTATTACGGCAACTCAAGCATTGACGGTTTCATTGCTGGTGTTGGTGATAGTGCGTTTATTTTCTTGGGTTAAACACAGGGCAATTTTCCCAACACATGATTGAAATTCACCGGTCGGCCTTAATCTTGGCTCCCGCAAAATCTGTTTACGACATTATTAACGATATTGAACAATATCCTAGCTTTTTGGACGGAGTCGCCAGTGCTCGTGTGTTAGAGAGCAGTGACGTTCATATGTTAGGCGAGTTAATTATAAAAAAGGCGGGTGTTGAGAAAACTATTATTACTCGCAACACGCTAAAAGCACCGTCTGCGATTGAAATGACACTTGAACAGGGCCCTTTAGAGGCATTGACCGGTACTTGGTTGATTACTCCCTTGTCCGAAGACGGGTGTAAGGTCAGCTTAGATTTGCGCTTTAGTATGAAAAAAGGCTTAACCGCAATGGCCTTTGGCGCTGTTTTTAAGCAGGTTGCTAACAATATGGTTGATTCGTTTGTTCAAAGAGCGAATCAACTGCAAGCCCAATGAGTTTGGAAAGATGAATATGATGAAAGTAGAAGTGGCCTATGCAACGCCAGAAAAGCAGTTGATTGTTACGTTGGATGTTGCCGAAGACTGCACCGTTAAGCAGGCTGCCTTATTGAGCGGGCTGGATAAAGAATTTCCTGGTCTAGATATAGAAGGCTCTGCGATGGGGCTGTTTGGCCGAAAAGTCGCAAAGCCAGATTCAGAAGTACTAAAGCCGGGCGATCGAGTCGAAATATATCGCCCACTGCTGATAGACCCTAAGCAGGCTCGTCTAAATCGAGCGGCTAAAAAACCTGCTAAATAAGGGCTTTATTTAAGGTTTAGTGATTGAACTGACCTTATTATTGGTAAACCTAATGATGAGGTGTTTAAACGTCTCGTCATCTTGTTTTAAAGGGTATATCCATTTCGTTTCGGTAGACTCACCCTCTAAAATGGGCAGGCCAATTAAGTATTGAACTTGGTTTTTTGTTTGGCCAATCTCTAGCTTTTCTATTTGTTCTGGTAAGACAAAGTTTCCTTGCCCGAGTTCGGCCTGATAGGGCTTTAATAGGGTGCAAGACGATGCAATAAGAATAAATGCGCTAATAACGGCAAGTTTTATATTACGAATAGCCAAAATGGGTTCCTAAGTTAACTTAAGTCAGTATGATGTGGCTATTGTACACAGTTATCTGGAGACGAGAAGGTGACAATTCAAAATCAAGAATTAAAGAAAGTTGGGCTTAAGGTTACCTTGCCTCGCGTTAAAATATTACAAATGTTTGAAAACGATGATGTTGCGCACATCAGCGCCGAAGAAGTATATAAGCAGCTACAAGAGGCCGGTGAAGATGTTGGGCTTGCAACTGTTTATCGGGTATTGACCCAATTTGAGGCCGCCGGCTTAATTACCAAACACAACTTTGACGGTAACCACGCCATCTATGAATTAGCTTCCGACGATCACCATGACCATATGGTCGATGTGCAATCTGGTGAGGTGATTGAATTTGTTGATCCCGTAATTGAAAGTCGACAGCACGAAATTGCTAAAGAACATGGCTATGAAATTGTTGATCACAGTTTGGTTCTTTACGTTCAGCCGTTAAACTCGAAAAAAGAACCAAAAGTTTGATACGGTTCCGTTTAAGTTCAGCTTTAAGCGTTAAACTGTAGGCTTATCTATTAATAGCTCAGAGGAAGACACATGAAGTTTTTGCGCATTGTTGCAGTTGTTTCAGTATTTTTAGCCACTTTGGCCCATGCTGAAGTTAAAGTTGGCGATAAGTTCCCTAACTTTAAAGTACCCACTGTCGATGGCAAGGTGCTCGATACGGCTCAGTTAAAAGGCCGTGTTCTGTATGTGGATTTCTGGGCAAGCTGGTGCACAACCTGTATTCAGTCGTTCCCTATTTTAAGCGAGTTAAACTCTGAGCTTAAAGGTAAAGGCATTTACTTCTTAGGCATCAATACAGATGAAGACGTTAATTTAGCAAAGAAATTTTTAGAGAAAACCCCCGTTAACTTCTTAAACGTTTCTGATCGAACCCAACAAATAGTATCGTTTTTCGAGCCAAAAGGCTTTCCGGCTGCGTACATAGTAGCAAAAGACGGTACTGTTCATACCATCAAAGAAGGTTTTGCAGGTAAAGAAAAAACCAAAGCCTTATTGCTAGAACTGGCAGCGCAATAGGGTCAGAACGGGGCCCTTAGGGCATCCGCGAGCTGCAAGTTAAAACAAGAGAAACTGAACCAGGCAATGATTGCCGCGATTTAGAGCTATTGAACTTACTTGCAACTCGCAGTTTTAAACCAGCAGCTCCTCTACCTAGTGCGCTCTTGCACTGGTTCTTAACATTTCTTCGGCATGTGCTCGGGTTTGGGCGGTGATGTCGATTCCGCCCAGCATTCGCGCAATTTCATCAATACGATGTTCGTCTGTTAAGCGTTTGATGGTCGATGTGGTGTTTTTGGCGTGATGTTGTTTTTCTACAATGCAGTGGTTATGACCCAGCGCGGCTACTTGGGGTAAGTGTGTAACACATATAACTTGGCCGCGTTGTCCTACTTGGCGAAGCATATGGCCGACAATTTCGGCTGTAGCGCCGCTAATGCCAACATCGACTTCATCGAATACTAAGGTAGGAATAGTGGAATGTTCGGCGCAAATTACCTGAATGGCCAGTGAAACACGCGATAATTCGCCGCCTGAGGCTACTTTGACCAGCGGCTGCAAGGGTTGGCCAGGATTCAAGCTTATTTGGTATTCAACCGTATCAATGCCGCTGGTTGTGGCCTTATTTTGCTCCAAAAATGCGACCTTAAATTGCGCGCCAGGCATGGCGAGCTGATTTAACTTTTCGATGACTTCTTTCGAAAAAGCATTCGCCGCTGTTTTTCGTTTTGAAGAGAGCTGCTTGGCTTGCTTTAAATAGGTTTGTTTCCGTTCGGCCACTTCAGATTCGAGTTCTTCTAAAGACCCTTGAGATTCGTTTAACTCGGCGTATTCAGCCTGTAGGCTTTGACTGAATTCAAATAGTTGATCGGAGTTAATGTGGTGTTTGCGGCTGAGAGTGTGAATGGTATCTAGCCGTGATTCTAAATAATGGCTGCGCTCTTCATCTACATGAATGCTATCTATATAGGCGTCAAGATCGTGGGCGCTTTCTTCGACTTGAATCACCGCACTATCGAGCAGGCTGATCGCGTTGCTCAAAGGCTCACTTTTATCGTTTATTTTTTGTAGGCAATTTAAAGCCGTCTTAATGGCTTGGGCTGCGTTTTCACCCGATTCATTGGCTAATATTTCTCGCGCCTGGTGGCTTTGCGAAAGCAATGTCTCGCTTTGCTGAATGCGCTGAAACTCAATTTCTAATGTTTCTACTTCGCCTTCTTGCAGCTCTAATGCTTCTAGCTCTTGGCATTGATATTCAAGTAACTGGCGGCGAGCTTCTCGCTCTTCATGGCTTTGGGATAGCGCATTTAACTTACGGTCTAAGCCTTGCCACGCTATCCAAGCTTCTTTTACTTTTAGCAGTTGTTTTTCGTTGCCGGCGTATTCGTCGAGCAGTTTTAAATGGGTGTCGTGTCTTAGCAGTGATTGATGCGCGTGCTGGCTGTGAATATCAATAAGGTGCTCGCCAAGTACTTTTAGCTCGGCAAGCGGCACGGGTTGGCCATTAATGAAGGCACGTGAACGGCCTTCGTTAGAGACGGTTCGGCGCAGTAGGCACTCACTTCCATCGTCTAAATCGCGTTCTTTTAACCAGGCTTTGGCGGCATCAATTCTTGAAATATCGAATGCAGCAACCACTTCCGCGCGTTTTTCACCATAGCGCACGACATTACTGTCAGCACGATCGCCCAAGGCAAGGCTTAGACTGTTCAGCAAAATAGATTTACCCGCGCCAGTTTCACCTGAAATGGAAGTCATGCCACTGCGCCAATCAATATCAATATTGTCTGCAATGGCGATATTTCGGATTGAAAGGTTTTGAAGCATAAGGTTCACCACAAAATGAATTTACTGGTTATTTATACAGTTTAATTTTGGGCGTTGCAATGCTTTTGTGTTTTAAGCGATTTCTTGAGGATTCTCCCCTTGAAAACTAAGGGCTTACCCCCATTGAATGTCGGCATAACACTATAGTTCGAACTTTTGAGAAGGTAGATCATGAGCAACGAAGAAAAACCAGTTGAAGAACAGCTAGAAAGCGAAACTGTTGAAGAGCCTGTTGAAGCATCTGAAGCCGTGGAATCAGAAGAATCTGACGATTTAGCTGCACAACTGGCAACGGCCCAAGAAGAAGCGGCTAAGTATAAGGATCAATTTATTCGATCTGAAGCTGAAATGGCCAACTTGCGTCGTCGTGTTGAAAAGGATGTCGAAAACGCTCACAAATTTGGACAAGAGAAAATCAGCAAAGAGCTATTAAGCGTCGCTGATAACCTAGAGCGGGCTATTTTAGCCAGCGAGTCCGATTCTGCGGAAGTTAAGGCGTTAAAAGAAGGCGTCGAAATGACGCTAAAAGGCCTTTTGGATGTGTTTGCGAAATTTAATATTGTCGCAATAGACCCACAAGGTGAGCCATTTGACCCGCAGTTGCATCAAGCCATGTCTATGGTTGAAAACCCTGATGTTGAACCTAATACCGTGATAGCGGTGATGCAAAAAGGTTACACATTACATGACAGACTCATTCGCCCAGCGATGGTCATGGTCAGTAAAAGTGCCGAACAAGCGACAACGATTGATGAAAAGGCGTAACTGAGCGCTTTTTAAACGAAAATTTGTAATAACCACTTGAATTATACGGTCTTGCTCTCATATCTCATGGCAAGCAAGATTGAATTAAATACGGAGTATTAAAAATGGGTAAAATCATTGGTATTGACCTAGGCACCACAAACTCTTGTGTGGCCGTAATGGAAGGCGATAAGCCAAAAGTAATTGAAAACGCTGAAGGCGATCGCACAACCCCGTCGATTGTTGCCTTTGCGGATGATAACGAAATTTTAGTCGGTCAGCCGGCTAAGCGCCAAGCGGTGACTAACCCGCAGAACACAGTTTATGCGGTTAAACGCCTAATCGGTCGCCGATTTGACGATGATGTAGTACAAAAAGACATCGGCATGGTGCCTTACAAAATTACAAAAGCCGATAATGGCGATGCTTGGGTTGAAGTTCGTGGCGATAAGAAAGCACCGCCACAGATTTCAGCTGAAGTTTTGAAGAAAATGAAGAAAACCGCTGAAGAATACTTAGGCGAAAGCGTTACTGAAGCGGTTGTGACTGTACCGGCTTACTTTAACGATGCGCAGCGTCAAGCAACAAAAGATGCCGGTAAAATTGCGGGTTTAGATGTTAAGCGAATCATTAACGAGCCAACTGCAGCTGCATTGGCCTACGGTATGGACAAAAACCGTGGCGATAGCGTTGTCGCTGTTTATGACCTTGGTGGCGGTACGTTCGATATCTCTATCATCGAAATTGCTGAAGTCGATGGCGAGCACCAGTTTGAAGTTTTAGCGACAAACGGTGATACCTTCTTAGGTGGTGAAGATTTCGATATGCGTTTAATCGAGTATCTAGCGGAAACCTTCAAGAAAGAGTCTGGCATCGATCTATCTGGCGATGCGCTAGCGATGCAGCGTTTAAAAGAAGCCGGTGAAAAAGCAAAAGTTGAGCTTTCTTCTGCCGCTCAGACAGATGTTAACCTACCTTACATCACAGCCGATGCTTCTGGACCTAAGCACTTAAACGTAAAAGTAACTCGTGCCAAGCTAGAATCTTTGGTTGAAGATTTAATCGAGCGTTCTTTAGAGCCTGTTCGAGTGGCATTGAAAGATTCTGACCATGACATCTCTGACATCAGCGATGTAATTTTGGTGGGTGGTCAAACTCGTATGCCTATGGTTCAAGCGAAAGTAGCTGAATTCTTCGGCAAAGAGCCACGTAAAGACGTTAACCCAGATGAAGCTGTTGCCGTAGGTGCTGCAATTCAGGGCGCGGTATTATCAGGTGACGTAAAAGACGTACTTCTATTAGACGTAACGCCTTTAACACTGGGTATTGAAACAATGGGCGGTGTAATGACGTCGGTTATCGACAAAAACACCACTATCCCAACGAAGAAGAGCCAAACCTTCTCTACTGCAGATGATAACCAAGCCGCTGTAACCATTCATGTGTTACAAGGTGAGCGTAAAATGGCGAGCCAGAACAAATCGTTAGGTCGTTTCGATTTAGCCGACATTCCGCCTGCACCACGCGGTGTGCCGCAAATTGAAGTTAGCTTCGATTTAGACGCAAACGGTATTTTAAACGTATCGGCTAAAGATAAAGGTACGGGTAAAGAGCAGTCTATCGTTATTAAGGCTAACTCTGGTTTGTCGGATGAAGAAGTTGAACAAATGGTGAAAGACGCCGAGGCGAATGCTGAAGAAGACCGTAAGTTCGAAGAGCTTGCTCAGTCTCGTAACACGGCTGATGGTCTTGTTCATGCGACGCGTAAATCTTTGAAAGAAAACGAAGATAAAGCGACTGAGGAGGAGAAAACGGCCATCGAAGCAGCATGTGTTGCGGTTGAAGAAGCATTGAAGGGCGATGATAAAGAAGCAATCGACAAAGCGGTTGAAACTTTAAGCGAAGCCACTGCAAGCTTCTCTCAGAAGATCTACGCCGATGCAGCTCAAGAAGCCGGTGCTGATGCTGGCGCGGCTGAAGAAGCCTCTGCTGGCCCAGACGATGCTGTAGATGCTGAGTTTGAAGAAGTAAAAGACAAGTAAGGCGAGCAGCCTTTACTTCAAAAAACCAACAGAGCGGGTTCGCCCGCTTTGTTGGCCTATAACACTGCAATTGCAGTGTTTTCGGTTAATAGCTGTTTATTAATTTTATAACCGTTAACCGAAAATATTGCCCTATGAACAGAGGTATTCAGCGCAAGCGATGCCTTCTAACTGAATATTAACCCCGTTGGGGTCAGGAACGAGCAACTACATGTCAAAACGCGATTACTACGAAGTACTGGGATTATCGAAAGGTGCCGACGAGAAGGAAATCAAAAAAGCTTATCGACGAATGGCGATGAAGTTTCACCCGGATCGTAACCCTGACGATAAAGAAGCCGATGGTAAGTTTAAAGAAGTCAACGAAGCTTACGAAGTGCTCTCCGATAGCCAAAAACGCCAGGCCTACGACCAATTTGGCCATGCTGGTGTGGATGGCCAAGGTGGCTTTGGCGGTCAAGGCGGCCATGGGCAAGGTAATTTCAGTGACATCTTCGGTGATGTATTCGGTGATATTTTTGGTGGCGGCGGTCAGCGTGGCGGTCGATCCAATGTTCAACGTGGCTCAGATTTAAAATACAACATGGAGCTCACGCTCGAAGAAGCCGTTCGTGGCATCGAAAAGAGTATTCGAGTCCCTACGTTAACCAATTGTGAGCCTTGTAATGGCTCAGGTGCGAAAAAGGGCTCGTCTCCTATAACCTGTAATACCTGTGGCGGTTCAGGCCAGGTACGCATGCAGCAGGGCTTCTTCGCAGTGCAGCAAACCTGCCCTACGTGCTCAGGTGCCGGTAAAATCATTAAAGACCCTTGTAACAGCTGTTATGGCCGAGGTGTTAAAGAAGAAACTAAGACTCTTAACGTTAAAATTCCAGCGGGTGTCGATACAGGTGATCGTATCCGTTTGAGTGGGGAAGGCGAAGCAGGTCGCAATGGCGGCCCCGCGGGAGACTTGTACGTTGAGGTTCATGTTAAACGCCACAGCATTTTTGAACGCGATGACGCCAATTTACACTGTGAAGTTCCGATCAGTTTTGCTGAAGCTGCCTTAGGGGGTGAGCTTGAAGTGCCAACACTCGATGGGCGAGTAAAACTCAAAATACCAGCCGAAACACAAACCGGTAAATTGTTCCGTTTGCGCGGTAAAGGTGTTAAGCCTGTGCGAGGTCATTCAGTGGGTGATTTACTGTGTCGTGTTGTTGTAGAAACGCCTGTGCATTTAACGGCAAAACAAAAAGAATTGCTGCGTGAATTCCAAGAAAGCACCGAAGGAAAAAAACACTCGCCAAAAAGCAAAGGTTGGTTCGACGGTGTTAAGAAATTTTTCGATGAAATCTAAGCGTTTTTCATAAAATTTAATTCGTTTTTAACGTTTTTCTAAAAGCAAAACTTATAAAAAAGTTTTGCTTTTTTTATGCCTGCAAGAAAAAAATACTGGGTAATGCTCGGAAAACTAAAGGAAAAAAAGACTTTGTCGTTTTTTTTGTTAATAGAAGCAGGATGAAAATATATTTCAAACAACTGTTTTAATCGCTTATGGCATGGGCTTTTTCAGGCCATCAAATAGTTGATTTGGCGCAATATCTTTACGAAAGGGCAGAAATAGTTCAAATATCAGTGCTTTAGACCTAAATAAAGGGTTGACCACAGGGTTGAGCTCTGGTTTTATATCCCTCGATGGTTGAACGGGCTACCGAACAACCCTGGGGAAGGAATTTAAAAATAATAGTCGCCAAACCCCAAGCCGATGAGAATCGCCATTCAGTTTGATGACTGCAATTTTTATCTTTTTTTTCTTAGTAACATTTTGACACGCTGTACGTTTTAGGTTAATTGTATGTCGTGTTAACAATAACTGAACTGCAACGATCATTAAGATCAATGTAGTCAAATCAAGTAGTCTGGTCACCAAGCCAGTATTGATAATAAAAAACTAGGGGAATCTACATGAAAGCTATTTTCGCAGTTTCTGCACTTGCTGCTGCTATTTCTGGTCAAGCACTTGCTGCTGACACAGAAGCTACAATCACTTACTCAGGGTCTATGGACACTGCGTTGACAGTTGATCTAAACAACGATGCAACTAAAGACGTAAACCTTGTAGACGAAGAGTATTCAATCTCAATGGACGTTGACGTTGTTAACGGTCCTTTTTCTGGTTCAATCGGTATTGAAGCAGCAGACGGCGACACTACTGTTAATGATAATGCCCTAACAAGCGACGAGCTAGTTGTTACAGTTGGCGATCTAACAGTAACTGAAGGTAACCTAACTTTCGGTCAAGTTGGTAACCTAATGTCTACTGATGAGTACGCTCATGAGATGGCTGAAGCTGGTACTGCTGACGTAAATGCTGGTTTCAAATACGTTGTAGCTGAAGGTGTAACTGTACAGTTGCAAAACCACCAGCCAGCCACCACTGGTTACGGCTCTTCATACGGTGTTGCTGCTCAGTACACTGGTTCAGCTGACGCACTAAGCTACACTGTTGAAGGTGAATTCTCTGGATCTGACGGTGCGCCAGACGGTTCTGACCCTGCTACTTTCGTTGGTGCTGGTGTAACTTACACTACAGATGCCTTCACAGTAATGGCTGCAGTAAACAACTATGGCGCTTCTGATAAAGTAACTGAGTATGCAGCTTCTATCGAAGCTTCTCTAGCAGGCGCTACAGTAACTGCTGCTTGGACTGATGTTAACACTGACGTTGAGCAAGACGAGCAACTAGATCTTGACGCTTCTTACGACATTTCTGAAGAAATGGGCGTTTCTGCAGGTTACACTCTAACTACTGCTGAAGAAACTGGTGATGAAGTACGCGCTGGCGCTTCTTACGCTTCTGGTATGATCTCTGCTTCTGCTGACGTTACAATTGCTAACTTCGATGCAACTGAAGCAGATGATGCTTTGATCGAACTAAACGTAACTTACACTGCTGAGTCTGGTGTTGAGTTCTACGGCGACTACGACATGCAGGGTGACACTATGAGCATGTTAACTCTAGGCGCACGTTACTCTTTCTAATTTCAGATTCCTCTGAAAAATAGAATCGGGCCAACCTTCGGGTTGGCCTTTTTTGTGAGTTTTAAAAAAGAACGTTGCCCTTTGGGCATCCGCGAGCTTTGAGCTGCTAGCTGCAAGTAAGGTCAAAAAATTAAGGCGGTTTTAGGCTGCGAGCTTCGGGCTGCTGGAACATTCAAAAAAAGAAAGTATTCTTCACTTCTAAAGTTTCCTATCTAATTAAGAGTATTTCATTTTAAAAAATTAAAAAGTTGTATTGAGGATAGCTTTGCCTTGGAATTAACCTTGCTCGGTTATTCGAGCTATTGGTGGCGAGGGAAGGTGGGGCTTCAAACTAAAGTCGTTTTTTTGGGTTGCGAGCTTCGGGCTGCGGGGATAAGCTGCAAGGCAGTAGTTTTAAGCTGCAAGCTCGTTCAAAAACATTTTAAACACTTCGAGCGCTCCTTCTTGAGCTTTATGCTAGTTATAGCTTTGGGGGTGGGCTCCACTGTAGCGGGAATCTGAGCCATGGATGGCGAAGTTTAGCGGCGCATGGATGCGCGAACAGCGACCCGCGGAAGTGGAGCGCACCTCCAAAGCGGGTTGTGGGCAACCAGTATTAGGCTTAGGGCTGCGAGTTAGGTCAAAATACTTCGCGTCTTCGCTTTGCTTCGAGCGCTCCAACTTGAGTTTGCAACTGAATATAGCTTTGGGGGTGGGGTCCACTGTAGTGGGAGCTGAGCCATGGATGGCGAAGTTTAGCGGCGCATGGATTTGCGAACAGTGACCCGCGGAAGAGGAGCGTACCTCCAAAGCGGGTTGTGGTAGATGGTTTTAGGCTGCGAGCTGCAAGTAAAAATTACCTGCTTATACTATGCCGTTAAAGAGTTGGCGATCATATCTAACTCGGCGCGGTTTGTTTTGATTTGCTCCATCAATGGTTCTACGTCTTCTTTATTGATATTCAGATGTTCAAATACCATGTTGTCGAACACTTGGTGGCTATTAGGAAGTAAACCGTATTCTTCTAAAAGGTGATTGGCTAAATAAATTAGATGCGCTTGATCACTGTTGGTGCCTAAATAATGTGGGTCGCTTTGGTAGCGAATGCCCATAGTCACTTCACCTGGCATGTTCCAGCTGTGCATTAGGTTAGAGGCAATTTGATCTCGAGTGATGCCTAAAACGTGTTTTTCGATATGCTGATGGTCTAAATGTTTGTTTAACGCAATCATATTGGCCGTTACTTCAAAGTGTGGCCTAAACGAGTGCGCCATAATTAAATACCCAAAGTTGTGCAATAACCCTGCTAAGTAGCTTAAGCCGAAACTCGGGCGAAACTCTCTAGGAATGGTGCTGACTAAAGCACCGACACATGCGGCCATGTAAACCGCTTTATTCCAATAGGAGACATCATTGCCGCCGTCTTCGTTTGGCATGTCGAGGGTTTTACCTAAAGATAAACCTAAGGCTAGGTTCATGACCAGATCGTAACCAAGCACTCGCACAATGGCGTCTTGAACTGATTTTATGGAGCCTGGCGCAGAATAGTAGGAAGAGCTTGCCCAGCTGACAACTTGCGCTGCTAAACTCGGATCGCGCTCTACAATTTGGCTGAGCTTTTCTATATTGGCGTCTGGGTCTACTCGCAGCCGAATAATAGCCTGTGCGGTATCGGGTAGCGGCGGTATTTCAAGCGTTTCTTCTAAGCGTTGCTTGATTCTTAAAGCGGTAAATTTATTAACGGCAGTGTGTATCTCTTCTCGATCATGATCAAACAGACTGAGCTCGTAGTTGGTTTCTTCTAGCGGTAGTTGTGTGGCTACAGATTCTATAATAGTGGTGTCGAGTCTTTTCATTGCATCGGCGTTTTGCAATGCCATTAAATGACTAGGGTTACCGCTGTGCACAAATATACGATCGGTTTCGTAAAGTGCTTTATCAATGATGGTGGTGGCTTGAATTAAATCATCGAAAGCAGGAATCGTTTCAATATTTAGCCTGCGCTTAATATCGTTTATTTTTTGGCTGCTTAGTGGCGTTAATTCTCGCCCTGTGACCTGTTTTATTTTATCAAAATCTGCAAGAGCTTTAGACGATAAAAACACCTGAACAATGCCTTGTTCATCTTCTAATAAACACACTTCGGCACGTTCTAACGTTGGCTTATTAGGACCCACAGCATGGTGAATTGACTGTTTTGCCAAGTGTTGGCGAACAATGATAGGCAAAATATTTTCGGCTTGAGAAGTCAACGTCAATTCCTTAAGAGCAAGTCACAACTGAGTTTTTGGATGATTCTGCGTTTGAGTATAGTAGCTTAAACCTTAAAGGTTAATGAAAAAACAGTGACTTAGCTCTAAAACCTCTTTTTATAGTGAGATGCAGTTCACAACTTGAAGTAAGCGATTTTGGAACGTCATTTTTAGTTACACCTGAGCAAAGCGTTCAGCGTCAAACAACCAGCGTTTTATAATTGGGTCTACATGGTTTGGGTACTCGGCCATAAGCTTGCTAGCTAATTCAGGAACCACTTCTAACCAGTGTTGATCGCGGTCGATGTCGGCCACCCTAAAGCCAATAGCTCCGGTTTGACGTGTCCCCAGCACTTCGCCAGGTCCGCGTATTTTTAAATCTTCTTCGGCTATAACGAAACCGTCGTTGGTACTGCGCATAACTTCAAGGCGTTGTTTGCCTTGTTCAGAGAGTGGGTGGCCATACATCAGCAAGCAATAGCTTTCTGTTGTGCCTCGCCCAACTCGGCCTCTAAGCTGATGAAGCTGAGATAGCCCTAATCGCTCTGGGTTTTCAATAATCATTACGCTGGCGTTTGGCACATCCACGCCTACTTCAATAACCGTGGTGGCGACAAGAATATCGAGCTCTTGCGCTTTAAAAGCGTTCATGAGGTGAGATTTATCTTTTGGTTTTAACTTACCGTGCAATAGACCAATCCGTAAATGCGGCAGCGCTTCGGCTAAGCGATTGGCACTGGCTTCGGCGGCTTCGGCTTGTAAATCTTCAGATTCTTCAATCAGCGTGCACACCCAATATACTTGACGGCCTTCTTGAACGGCGTGAAAAACACGAGCAATGACGGCATCGCGTTTGTCCTGGCTGATAGATGCCGTCACTACCGGAGTCCGCCCTGGAGGGAGTTCATCGATCACAGACAAATCGAGATCGGCAAAAGCCGTCATGGCAAGCGTTCTGGGGATAGGTGTGGCGGTCATGGCCAATTGGTGTGGGTTGCCATTGATGGCTTTTTCTTTCAGAGATAGCCGCTGCTGTACTCCGAATCGGTGTTGTTCATCGATGATAATTAGCCCTAAGTTGCCAAAATCAACGCCTTTTTGAAACAGAGCATGGGTACCGGTGATTAACTGGGTGCTCCCGTCTGCCAATTTTGGTAATAATTCATCGCGTTGCTTTTTAGTGCTTTTACCTAACAGCAGGGCAATTGACACACCTAAAGGTTCACACCATTGTTGCATGTTGCGAAAGTGCTGCTCGGCCAGCAGTTCTGTGGGCGCCATTAACGCCACTTGAAAGCCTTGTTCAATGGCTTGCAGTGCAGCAACCAGCGCGACTAACGTTTTCCCAGAGCCAACATCGCCTTGAACCAGACGCATCATGGGCGCGGGTTTGGCCAAGTCTTCGCTGATTTCACCACTGACCTTCAGCTGCGCATTCGTCAGTTTAAATGGCAGCGCCGCCAACAATTCAGGGACAAGGTTTTCAGAAGCTTTAATTGCAGGTGCACCATGGCTTTTAGCTTGGGCTCGTATCTGCTGCAAACTTAAATGGTGCGCTAACAACTCCTCTAAAGCTAAGCGCGACTGCGCAGGGTGATTCCCGTCTAAAAGCATGGTCACATCTTGTTCGCTGACCGGGTGGTGCAAACTGAATAAAGCTTGGGTAAGAGTAGGTAAGTGCCATTCTTGCAACCAGTTAGCCGGTAACCATTCAGGGAGCCCAGCTTGCGCTTTTAAAATGGTGAGCGCCTGTTCAATTAGGCCGCGTAGTCGAATTTGATTCAAGCCTTCAGACGATGGGTATAGCGGTGTTAAGGTGTTTTCTAATGCTGGGAAGTCACCTTCTTCACGGGCGGTGTATTCTGGGTGCACCATCTCTAAGCCTGTTGGACCCATACGGACTTCGCCGTAGCATCGAATTCGGTGCCCACTTTTGAGGGAGGCTTGCTGAGCACGGGAAAAATGGAAAAAGCGCAATGTCAGTAGCCCACCGCCATCTTGAATTTTTACCAATAAAGCGCGGCGTCTGCCAAAGGCCACCGTCGCCGCCTTTATTTCCGCCTCAACTACTACCGCCATGCCTAACCGCAAAGAAGCAATAGGCGTTATTTTAGTGCGGTCTTGATATTTATAGGGCAAATGAAACAGTAAGTCTTGGATGCAGACGATGCCGAGCCCCGCGAGCTTTTCAGCAATTTTAGGGCCTGCACCTTTAAGCTTGGTAACAGAAAAACTCAGACTTAATGGGTTTTGCATAGCCGTATTGCACCCTCAATTGCATCGATCGCACTCGGGCGAGGAAAGCTGGTTCGCCAAGCAAGCGCTACGGTTCGAGTCGGCGCTTGGTCGCGGAAAGGGCGAACGACCACTAAGTCTTCTTTATAAAGATGAGAGCCAGTAGCGGATCGAGGCAATATTGTGATGCCTAGGTTAGACGCCACCATGTGCCTTAGGGTTTCAAGAGACGTACCATCGGCCATGGTTTGGGTTTTGCCTTCCGGGTTTCGGGTGGCGGCGGCAATCAAAGGGCAATCGTCTAAAATTTGGTCTCTAAAACAATGTCCTTGACCCAGTAGCAGTAAATTTTCAGCACTGAGTTCTTGTTCTGAAATATCTTTTTGCGCGGCTAATGGATGCTGAGCAGGCAATAAAATATCAAAAGGCTCATCGTAAAGTGGTTTAGTTAGTACATCGGTTTCATTAAAAGGCAGCGCAATGATTAATGCATCCAGGTGCCCTTCTCTTAATCGAACTCGTAAATTGGCGGTGAAGTTTTCTTCAATCGACAAAGGCATGTTCGGTGTCGTTGTTCGAAGTTGCGGAATAATATGCGGAAGCAAATAAGGTCCAATGGTAAAAATAACACCAAGGCGAATCGGCGCTAATAACTGATCTTTCCCCGCGTTTGCTATGTCGTCTATTTTAACGGTTTCCTCAAGCACTCGATTCGCTTGAGCCACTATTTTTTCCCCAATGGGCGTAACAGTGACGCCGTTTTTATTGCGCTCGAAGATAGCCACTTTAAGTTTATCTTCCATTTTGCGAATGGCGACACTTAAGGTGGGTTGTGCAACGGAGCAACGCTGTGCCGCGCGCCCAAAATGTTTTTCTTGCGCAAGTGCAATGATGTACTTGAGTTCGGTTAACGTCATGAAAGTGCCAAAAGTGTTGAGTTGGTAAAAACTATCGAAATCTACCTGATGATACAAGCAGTTAATGATACATTATGGTCAAATTGTGATGGAAAAAGTGATGAGTCGAATTCTTTTGGCCGGATTAGGGGACCTCAACAGTCGTGTTGCTGCGCTGGCGCAAAAGCAAGGGCACGAGGTTATTGCTTTGCGTCGCACCGTAGACACCCAAAACCAAACCGTTCAGCAAGTAGGCATAGATTTATCGCAAGAGCGTTGGCCAGATTATCAGATCGATTACCTTGTTGTGGCGTTGTCGGCTCAAACACGATCGCTTGAAGGGTATCAGAAAGCCTATTTAGCGCCTTTAGAACAGCTGAGTCATTCTTTATCTTTTTGGAAAAAGCGCCCTAAAAAAATAATTGTGGTCAGTTCGAGTCGAGTTTTTGGTGAAAGCCATGGTGAGTATTTATACGATGATAGCTTGGCTCAATCTGTAGACCCTTATGCCAACATTTTATTGGCAATGGAGCGGCAGCTTCACGCAATTGAAACGAATACTTGTGCTGCAACATTGAGTGGAATTTACAGTGCACAGCGAGATTGGCTAAAACGTCAAGCGCGCAAACCTAGAGATGAATTGCCTGTAACGAATCACTGGACTAACCGGATTCATATTAATGATGCCGCAGCGGCGTTAATGCATTTAATAGCTTTAGAGCAGGCGCTACCCGAGCGCGTTTTAATTACCGACAAACAACCGATGCCCATGTATGAGGTTCTAGATTATTTGCGGCAAGAAGCTGGCTTGCCTAAGGTCGACAATGTTCCTGAGGTCAGCGGCGGAAAGCAGTTGGTTCCAAAATTTTTAGAATCCGTCGGTTTTGCCTGGCAATTCCCCACCGCAAAAAGCGGCGGGTATTCATGCAATTAGTGAGTTGCTAAGCAATGACCTTGTAGCAGGGCACGTAAGCACTGCCGGGTAGCTTCATGCGTTTTTGCGCTACAAAGGCTTCTAGCAGGTTATCCAATGGTTGCAAAATTTCAGGGTCACCATGTATCTCGAACGGTCCTTTCTCTTCAATTAAGTTGATGCCCTGTTCTTTTACATTACCCGCCACAATACCACTGAACGCGCGTCTTAGATCGGCTGCAAGCAAGTGCACGGGAGTGTTTTTATGCAGGTTAAGCTTGGTCATATTATCGTGCGTGGCATGGAATGGTTCTTGGAAAATGGGATCAATGTGTAGCTTCCAATTAAAATGGTAAGCATCGGCTGCTTTGCGGCGGTAATCTGTCACCAGCTGCATGCCGGTGGTCATTTCCCTAGCCGCTGCAACGGGGTCATCGACAATTATTTTGTATTTTTGCTGCGCTTGGTAACCCAATGTTTGAGCAATAAATTCATGCAGCTGTTTAAAATAGTCAGCGGCTTCTTTTGGACCTGTTAATATTAACGGAAAAGGGATTTCCTTATTATCGGGGTGCAACAAAATACCCAATATATAAAGTAGCTCTTCAGCTGTACCTGGACCGCCAGGGAATATGATAATGCCGTGGCCTAAGCGCACAAACGCTTCGAGGCGCTTTTCAATATCGGGCAATATGGCTAGATCGTTAACTATAGGGTTAGGTGCTTCAGCCGTAATAATAGCCGGCTCGGTTAAACCAATGTAACGAGCATTTAAAATGCGTTGCTTCGCATGCGAAATAGTTGCGCCTTTCATAGGGCCTTTCATGGCCCCTGGGCCACACCCTGTGCAAATATCGAGTCTTCTCAGACCAAGTTCGTGGCCGACTTCTTTGGTATATTCATACTCCACTTCATTGATCGAATGGCCTCCCCAACATACAACCAAATTAGGTTGTTGACCCGGCAACAGCATTTTTGCGTTACGTAGAAAATGAAATACATAATCGGTGATGGCCGAGCCGCTGGCTTGCTCGATTAAATCGTTTTTGCGTTCGCTTTCTGTCCACACAATGTCGCGCAGTGCTGCAAACACCATTTCTCGGGTCGAAGTGATCATTGCGCCATCGACAAATGCATCGGCAGGGGCATTGTATAAATTTAGGCGAATGCCTCGATCTTGCTGAACAATATCGATTCGAAAGTCTGGGTAGTTTTGTAATATGGTTTTTGCGTTATCGCTGTCGGAGCCGGTATTTAAAATGGCGAGAACGCAGCGGCGAAACAATTCGTACAGCCCATTTTCGCCGGCCTGCTTTAATTTACTGACTTCAAATTGAGATAATACTTCTAAGCTACCAATGGGAGTAATCGAGGCATCTATCGTATTTGGATTGGTCATTCGGTTCTCTACTTTGCCCGTGTTTTGGTTACAGTATAGTGCCTAAAGATGACATTAGCCTGACTAAAAGCTGTTTCATGAGCTCTGGGTCTTTAACGGTAATCGCTTCGCTTGATGCACCGTGTTCTCTTTGGGCTAACAGTCGGCTTAACCAAAAGCGCAAACCCGACTGTACTTGCAGAATCGGCACGGCTTGCAACTCGTCTTTGCTGAGCGGGCGAACCGATTGATACGCGGCTATGAATCGAACTTGGTTATCTGCAAAAACAGCATCATCATCGTTTAAACACCAGTCATTCAACGTAATGGCGATGTCGAGTGCATAGCTGTCGATGCCTGCAAAATACCAATCAATGATGCCACTGAGCTTTTGTTGATCGAATAGGGCGTTGTCATGAAACAGATCGGCATGGATAACACCTTGAGGCAAAGATGTTGGTAACTGGCTGATGAGTTCTATGGCTTTAGACGCAATAATTTGCTCGTTTTCAGCCAGCGTGGGTTGAATTTGAGCCAGCGTACGCTTTACCCAAGCTAAGCCGTGGCTGTGTTCGCGTTGAGCGTTGAATTCGGCTGTCGCTAAGTGAACTTTGGCCAAGGCGGTTGCAATAGCTTCAATGTATGGCTGTGTGTGTTCAACATGGCCACCGCTCACGCGTTCAAAAAATACGCCAGGCTTGCCTTTGATAGTGAATATAAACTGGCCATCGGCCTGGCGATACGGCTGAGGAACGCTGCAATGGTGTTTGTGCAAATGTTCACCGAGTTCAACAAAAAAGGGCAGCTCTTCAAAGCTGTGCTTTTCAAAAATGGTCAATACCAGTTCGTGCTGATCGGTACTGACAAAATAATTTGTATTTTCAACGCCAGCGCTGATACCTTGATGAGAAACGTATCCCCCCAGATCGTAGTGCGACAGCAATGAACTTACCTCATGTTTATTTAATTCGGTGTAGACAGACATGGGATGGTTACATTCATAAAAAATCGGCTGCTGAGTATTCCATAATTGAGCCTAAGATTACAGTGGATACCCTAAAAACAAAGGCTATTGTGCTAGTAAAAATTGAACACAGTCATGGTACACTGCCTTAAAATAATTTTTGTAAGCATTGGACACGCATTCATGGTTAATACTTCAGCGCCAATTGTCTTGGTAGATGGTTCTTCTTATTTATTTAGAGCGTTTCATGCTCTGCCGCCGCTGACCAATTCAGAGGGCATTCAAACAGGCGCTATTAAAGGCGTCACTTCGATGTTAAAAAAGCTAGTCGAATCGTACCCAAATAGCCCGATTGCCGTCATTTTTGATGCCAAGGGCCCTACCTTTCGAAATGAAATGTATGCCGAATATAAGGCTAACAGGCCACCCATGCCGGAGGAATTGCGTGAGCAAATCGTGCCCGTACATGACATGGTAGTCGCGATGGGGTTGCCTCTTTTGTGCATTGAAGGCGTTGAGGCCGACGATGTTATTGGAACCTTGGCGGAGCAGGCCACTCAAGCGGGTTTAGAGTGTGTTATTAGTACCGGCGATAAAGATATGGCACAGCTGGTCAGTCCACATGTATCGTTGCTCAATACCATGAAAAATGAATACTTAAATGTTGAAGGCGTACGAGAAAAGTATGGCTTTGGCCCTGAGCTAATGATCGATTACCTCGCTCTGATGGGCGACAAAGTGGATAACATTCCAGGCGTTCCGGGTGTGGGCGAAAAAACGGCTTTAGCGTTAATACAAGGGCTGGGCGGTTTGAATGACATCTATAGTCGATTAGACGAGGTGGCGCAGCTAACCTTCAGAGGCGCGAAAACCATGGCCGCTAAGCTTGAAGCGCATAAAGAAATGGCGTACTTAAGCTACGAACTGGCCACCATAAAACTCGATGTTGAGTTGGATGTTTGCGTGCAAGACATTAAAACGAATGACCCAGATAATGAACAGTTGTTGGCCTTGTATCAACGTTTTCAATTTAAGACTTGGATTCGAGAGCTATCGGGCGAAACGACTGAAGCAGCTGCCAGTTCAGCTTCTCGTAATACAAAGGCGGCGTCTATTGAAGATCGTGCCGAGTTTAAATCGATAGAACCTGAGCAAACACATTACTCCCTAGTGGCTTCTACAGAAGAACTCCCCAGCATTAAGGCCGAGATTGAAAAAACAGGGCACCTTAGCTATGTACCGGTGTGGCAAGATGGGCACTACAATCACCGCGAGCTGGCTGGTCTAGCCATTGCATCCGCGCCGGGGCTTAGCTGGTATTTTCCATTTGCCGCCGATATTGGCACAGTGCTCGATACCGATTCTGTCGTGCAATGGTTTAAAGATCTTATTGAAACGCATGCCATTACCAAAACTGGAAGTGATTTTAAATCCGATTACCATTGGTTTAATCAAAAAGGCATACGGCCTTCACGGCTACTGTTTGATGTTGAAGTCATGGCCTTTGTTTACGACAGTACGTGTAAGCGCGATAAAGCGTTGGCAACGCATTTTAGCCCGCTGTCCGTCGATAATTTAGCGCGCCTCTATCTAGAAAAAGAGCCCAAAACGCTTGATGATTATTTAGGCAAGCCTGGTAAAAAGCGGTTGCCGGTATCGGCCATTGATCCTAATGAGATTGGTTTGTGGTTCTGTGAACGGGTTGATTTTCAGCTTCGCATACAGCAGTGGCTGGTTCATGGCCTGAAGCAACGCGGCTTAGCGCAAGTTTATTTTGACATTGAAAAACCGTTATCGCCTATTTTAGCGGCCGTTGAGCGCAATGGCGTGGTTCTCGATACCGATTATATGAATCAAGTGAGCGCCGATTTCAAATCTCGCCTCGCCTCGCTGGAGCAAAAAGCTCACGATTTAGCTGGTACAGCGTTCAATATTGATTCACCAAAACAGTTGGCCGAAATATTATTCACGAAATTAGAGCTACCTGTGGTTAAAAAAACCGCTAGCGGTGCACCTTCAACCAATGAAGAAGTTTTAAAAGAATTGGCCGAATCGCATGAACTACCCAGGTTGATTCTAGAGTCTAGGCATCTTAGGAAGTTAGTGGGTACTTACACTGATCCGTTGCCCACCATGGTTCAGCAAGATGAGAATAACGATTACCGCTTGCACACCAGTTACCATCAAACCGGTGCGCAAACGGGTCGAATGAGTTCACATGATCCAAATTTGCAAAACATTCCGATTCGGTCAGAAGAAGGACGCTCGATCCGGCAGGCCTTCATCGCGCCAAAAGGGTACAAGCTGCTCGCAGCCGATTACTCTCAGATTGAATTGCGGATTATGACGCACCTGAGTCAAGATGAAAATTTAGTCACGGCTTTTAAAGAAGGTCGAGATATTCATCGTGCAACCGCCGCCGAAGTAATGGGGGTTGCTGAAGAGGATGTGACGACAGAGCAGAGACGCTCAGCCAAGGCAATTAACTTTGGTCTTATATACGGAATGTCAGCTTTTGGCTTAGCGAATCAGTTAGGGATAAGCCGAACCGAGGCTAAAAAATACGTTGAAGCTTATTTTGAACGCTACCCTGGCGTGAAGCGCTATATGGATGAAACTCAAGCCGAAGCGAGCGAAACAGGCTACGTTGAAACGATCTATGGCCGTCGCCTATATCTACCAGGCATTCAATCTTCTAACCAGATGGTGCGTAAAGGTGCGGAGAGAACTGCGATTAATGCGCCTATGCAAGGCTCAGCGGCCGATATTATTAAGATGGCCATGGTTGACGTTCAAAAATGGCTCGAAGGTTCGCCGTTGCGTGCCCGCATGATTATGCAGGTGCACGATGAACTGGTATTTGAAGTGCATGAAGATGACTTAGCTGAGTTGAGCTCAGGTGTGCGTTTTAGGATGCAGCATTGCGCGCAACTCGATGTGCCGTTGATTGTTGATATCGGCGTTGGCAATAACTGGGATGAAGCACATTAACGCTAACTAAATGACACAAATTCTATAATTAACGCCAGAATTACTTGAAAAACAGTCGTAATGGGCTTTAGTTATTATATTGATTCTTTGGAGTACCTATGTCGTTACCCTTATTAGTGGTCGATGATTCGAATTTTGCACGAAAACAAGTGATCCGTGCGTTGCCTAAAGGCTGGGACGTTGAAGTTTCCCAAGCTGGAGATGGCCAGCAAGCTATCGAAGCTATTAAAGCTGGCAAAGGTGATGTGGTGTTGCTAGATCTGACCATGCCAGTAATGGATGGTTTTGCCGTGCTTGAAGAAATAAAAGCTAACGACCTGCCGGCCGTCGTCATTGTTATTTCAGGTGATATTCAGCCTGAAGCCTATGCACGTGTCATGAAAATGGGCGCTTTAGCGTTCATAAAAAAACCGTTAGCAGCTGATGAACTCAATAAAGTATTAAGTGACTTTGGCATTTATTCTGGCGAGGAGTCTTGATATGAATGCAGATTCACTTAGTGAAGATTTAAGGGATTGTTTTCAGGAAATTAGTAACGTGGCCGTTGGGCGTGCAGCAAACTTGCTGGCGCAGTTACTCGATACTTTTGTGTTAATGCCTATTCCTACCGTGAACCTACTTGAACGTGCCGAATTAAGCATGGCATTAACTTCTATAGGTGAATCTGGCTCAGTGAGCGCGGTGTGCCAAGGCTTTACGGGGTCGAAAATAGCAGGCGAGGCCCTTTTGATTTTTAACGATGCCAGTTTTACGGACATGGCTGAGTTAACGCATTATGAAGGCGAAATTACCGAGCAAATAGAATTAGAGCTGTTGATGGATATTGCCAATATCCTAATCGGCGCCTGTTTGAATGGTCTTGCAGAACAAATCGACGTGAACTTCTCGCAAGGGCAGCCAAACTTGCTGGGGCAGCACATGAATATTGCTGAAATGCTCAGCGAGCAAGATTCGCAATGGAAGCGAGCATTGACCATTGAGTTACCTTACAAGTTAGAAGGTCGCAATGTAGATTGTGATTTATTGTTATTGTTTACAGAAGACAGTTTGAGCGTATTAGCCGATAAACTGTCTTATATGCTGGAGGACTGATGTCAAACAGCAATGATCCATTAACAGAGTTTCATTGGTTAGTCGAAGTTTTACAGACTGTCGATGTTGGCGTGCTCGTACTTGATTTACAGTACACCATTACCTCATGGAATGGATTTATAGAAAACAATTCCGGTATCGACTCTGCCGATGCCCTGGGAAAATCTCTTTTTGATGTGTTTCCTGAGCTTTCACAAGATTGGTTTAAACACAAAGCAGAAACGGTCATTCAATTACGTAACCGAGCATTTACAACCTGGGAGCAACGACCTTTTGTATTCAAGTTTCGTAATAACCGGCCCATTACCGGCGTAACGCCATACATGTATCAAAACTGCACCTTTATTCCGGTGGTAAGTACAACGGGCAAGGTCGAAAATTTAGCCGTCATTGTGTATGACGTTACCGATGTGGCCACCAGTAAACTAAAGCTAAATAAAGCAAACGAACAGCTAGCCGAACTGAGCCGAATTGATGCATTGACCCAATTATTTAACCGAGGATATTGGGAAACTCTGTTTGAAAACGAGTTTATGCGACAACAGCGAAACCCTCGCGAATTATGCTTGATTATGTTCGATATCGACCACTTTAAAAAAGTAAATGATACTTGGGGGCACCCTGCAGGAGACCAGGTGATCCGTTCCGTTGCTAGGGCGGTGAAAGAAAACTCTCGTGCAACAGATTTATCAGGTCGTTATGGTGGAGAAGAGTTTGTCATTTTATTGATCGACTCCGATATCGACAACGCCTTTAATTTTGCAGAAAGGTTACGAGCCGATATTGAGCAAACGAAGGTTGAAACTGACGTACAAACTCTGAGCGTGACCGTCAGTTTAGGTGTGTCCGCTTGGTCTGAAAAATTCACTGAGCATAGCGAATGGATCGAAGCAGCAGATCAGGCATTGTACAAGGCTAAAGAGGGTGGCCGAAACAAAACCGTACGCAGTTCAGATTGATTTAAGTCAACGCATCTTTTAGGCAGCCCGTTACACTTCTATAATTCTCTTACTACGGAGCGCTTATGGGGGTTGCACTTCTTCAACAACTTAATGCCGACCATAAAGTAATGGCGCGGATTCTATATTGCCTACAAATGCAAATAAAAGGCTTTGAAAACCTCGATTTTGTATTTAACTCTTCGCAAATATTAGACATTCTAGATTACATCTCCTTTGTTCCTGAGCGTTGGCACCACCCCGTAGAAGACATTATTTTTAAGCGAATGTTACAGCGTGCACCGCCACACCCTAGCCACATTGTTGGTGTTTTGAGTGAGCATGAAGGGTTAGAGCAATTAACTGAAGAGTTAAAGGTGGCTTTTCGTCGAGTGACCACCGATAGCAGTGTGCCAGTTGCGCAACTTTATCAAACGGCAACAATCTACTTAACCCGGCAAATGTTGCACTTAGATGCTGAGGAAACCGTCTTATTCCCTTTGGCTCAAGAATTATTAACAGAACGTGATTGGACCGAATTAGAAATGCTGGCGGAGGATATTTTGAATCAAGACGATGAACTTACGCATGATAGCTATGATCATTTGCGAGACTCTATTTTAAATTTCGAACAAGAGCCCTATCAGTCTGAATCTGATTGATGGCTCGCCCATTTCGCAATAGAGCAATCTTCGATGTGCCAGTAACTAGGCAGTAAGCCGTTCTTCCAATATTGAATGAATCGATCATCAATTAAGACAATGTCGCCGATATCATTTTCGGTTCTAACGGCACGACCAGCCGCTTGCAAAACTTTTTGAAGCCCGGGGAAAAGGTACGTGTAGTCAAAACCTGGCATTCCCCTTTGGCTGAGTGCCATTTTGATGCGATTGTTGAGGTCATTAACTTGTGGTAATCCTGGCCCTATGATAATTACTTGCTCTAACTGAGCGTTTGGTAAGTCGACGCCTTCTGAATACACGCCACCGAGTACGCAAAATAAACTGAGACCCTGTTCGTTTTTAAAGCGATTTATAACGGCGTTTTTATCTTCATGTGTCCACGACCGTTGTTGGATAATGCATTTGTTATCGTTGATCTCTAATGCCGCTGTACATGATTTAAGCTGCAGGTAACTTGAGAAGAACACAAAAGTATTCTTCTCGTTATGGCTGTAACTCTGCAGTAAGTTCTTTATGGTTTGCGGTAATTCATTGCGGTCGGTATATCTGGTTGAAACGTCCCGTACAATCTTTACTCTATGTTGTTGCGGCGAAAAAGGTGAAGGCAATTGTTGGTAAACGCTTTCACTTAAGCCATTGAGTGTCAATGAGTAGTTGGCCGGTGTTAAGGTGGCTGAAAAAGCGATAACGTTGTTTACAATATTGTGTTTTTGCGCCAGCAATGTTGCTGGGTTTAAGCATAACAGTTCAATTTTTCGATCCGCTGGCTGGCCATCACTGTAACGCCATACAAAATCTTGTTCATCGGCCAACTCACTTAAGCGTACAAACCGAGAACACATAAAAATAAATTGCTGCCACTCTATGGGAGGAACAAACGACGGTGACTCTCTGAGCAAGGCGGCACTGTCACTGACAAACTGACGCGCTTGCCCAATTAACGACTCCGGCGGAATAGAGCTAATTTCCTTTTGTTTATCTTTACAACAGGTTCTTAGCGCACTCTGAATCTTGGTCAGGTTCTTTTTAATGTTACTTGGGCATAGTTTTAGCAGCGCTTGTAATGATGCACCTAAAAATTCGGTCGAATACATCATTCGGCCACGTTCAATTAAGTTGTGAGCTTCGTCTACCAAAATGGTGGCACGGTTATCTATTTCTTTGAGTAAATAAGGCTGAACAGCCGTCGTGTCGTAAATGTAGTTGATATCGCCAACGACAATATCAGACCAAATTGCCCAATCTTGACTCAAGTAATAAGGGCAAATTTTATTCTCTAAGCCTATTTCCATCAAGGCGGCTTTTGTCCAATGCTTATGGCTAAAAAATAAATGCCTGAGTTGGGATATTTTTCTAAAATAGCCGCGGGCGAATTCACAGAATTCTCCGTCGCATGGCGTCTCTGGCGATAAGCAAGCACTGTCTTTTGATGACAATTGAATGGCATTTATTCTAGCGCTCGGGTCTAGTTGCTTTAGGCTATCCCATGCCGCTACTTGGCCCGTATTTTTCATGGACAAATAAAATACACTGTCAATGACTTGAGTTTTCAGCGCCTTAATTGCAGGAAATAGCGAGGCTAATGTTTTACCCGTGCCGGTGGGTGCTTCTACAGACAAGTGCTTCTGGGTTAATATCGATTTATAGGCGCTTTCAGCCATTAATCGCTGTTCCTGTCTCATGGTAGAATATGGAAATGCAAGTGCATCGAGGTAAGGGATTAAGGCTTTAAAATGTGAATGCTTTTGTTCCAGCCAATCCTCATAGCGCGCGCAACATAAAACTAAATAATCAATGAGATCCTGTTTCTGAAACGTTTGGGTCTCTGGCCATTCTTCTAGTGTTTGCGGGTGAACGTAGCAAACGCATACGTCTATAGACTTTCTGTTGTCAAAACTCTGGTTGGCTAAAATTGCGGCGTATATTTTTGCTTGGGACAGGTTCAAGGCTTTGGTGGTAGGTGGGATTTCACTGGGTGGGATTCGAGTCGTTTTTATTTCTTCAATACCACTATGAAAAACACCATCGACTCGACCAGAAATGCGTAAATCAAAATGTGGAGCTTGCCATTGCACCGATACAGATACTTCGGGTTGATAAGGCTTTGGGCGTTTGTTTTGAATAGCGCGATGCCCAAATTGGCCTTCAAGACTGCTGGGTGATGCTCGGTACTGACTGATTAAATCGCCTTCTGTTTGGCAAAAATCGGCCAAAGCCCGAACATTGATTTTATAGGTTTTGCGTTCACAAGTAGCTGACATAGCAAACGCTTGCATTGATGTTTAAGTCATTAAAAACTTTTAACCAGGCCACTTGATTATCTTGAAGCTTATCGCCAGGACCTTTTATTTCAATAAACTCATACTCATGCAAGGTTCGTTGAAATAAATCAGGGAAACCAGAGCGGTGGTGTTTTATATCCGTAAGAATATGTTTGAATACGCCATGCCATTGTTCGAGGCTGAGAGCGTCAAAGCAGCTTAACACGAGCTCAAGTGTTAAATGTTTCCAATGAACAAATGGATTGCTGATACCTTGCTTTTCTTGCCACATCGATACCAAAGACGCACGTAGCTGAGATTTATTTTGTGCAAAAATAGATTGAAAGCAAGGCTCTCTTTTTGCATAAAAAGTTTCATCATATAGATCCGTTGGTTTGGATTGAAACGGGTGGTGCCAAACCCCAGGAACATCGGCGAACACCGCTGGCCAAATCGCTAAACCAAATATAGACATGGGTAGGGTGTTTTCTAACCAGTGACAATGGCCTAATGTGCTAGCGGCTAATTCTTCAACTTTGGTGTCTTGTTTGTACACTTCTAAATAGCGTTCATTCCAAATAGGCTTTGGAAATTTCTCCAATGGACGGGAGAGCGGTTTATTGAGTTTATTTATGAAGCGTTGATAAAAGGTTAACTCGCTTTCCGATTTAGGCTCTGATTGCAATTGTTCGATGATAACCAACGCTTCTTGGTACCTTTCGAGCTTATGAAGAATTCTAACCTGTCGCTCACGCGAAGGCGGTAAGCTGTTGGTCTGAAATAGTGTAAGGCTTAAGTTGAGTTCGTTGAGTTGCTCTAAGCGATAAGCGACACGATTCAAAAGCTTATGCCAACGATACTTCAATGCATCTGAAACCGTTAATGATAAACATTGTTCTGCAAAATCATTGAGAAGCGACCAGTTTTTGGCCTCATTGATTAAGTAAAATTCGCTGCTTAAATTACTGAGTTCAAGGTATGTATCGATATCTTCAGTGCATTGAAAAAATCTATTTTGAGAATCCAGTGGGTATTTTTCATATTGGGCTACGCCAAGATTCTCAAGGATAAAGTCTGTCAGGGTTTGACGTTCGTTTCCAAAATAGAGCAATTGGAATCGTCTTAAGCAGTCGTAATCACAAGGAGTGATGATTGTTTCGTCGTAACCCCAATCGGCCGGTGTTAATAAAGTCTCATCTTCTAACCAAAGCTCTAGCATTTCTGCTTTTTTGATTTTCTCAGTACCTTCAATAAAAAGCGATCGAGATTGGGCGACTGGCAGTAAGTCGATCAACTCCCAAGCATAGACTTCAGGATTGAATTGAATTAATGATTGTTCGGCGAGCTCTGACAAGGCAATCGCGGTATCTTCAACTTCGGCATAATCTAGTTTATCGGCGATAAAATTCGGACCTTTACGCATATAAAGGCGAATCAGCAAGCGCAGTGCCATGGGCGAACAACGGTTGATTCGCGCTAAAAAGGATCGGTCTTCAGGGGTGAAAAGATCTTGGTAGCGTTTTTCAACAGTGCTAAGCATTGTTAAAAAATAATCCAAGTAGTAATTATCGTCTGGACGATTAGTGTTGATAGAGTTGCTCATTTAACCAGCTTTGTAAAATAATTTGAGCCGCAATGCTATCGACCTTGGCTTTACGAGCTTTAGACAGCGCCATTGGCTGGCTACTTATATGGTGCATGGCTTCCTTTGTGGATAAGCGTTCATCTATGCCATTGGCGGGAAGACCATAGCGGCCATGTAAACGCTTGCGAAATTTGTGTGCCCTGACCGTCATTTCTGATTCGGAGCCATCCATATTAAACGGAATGCCCACGACAAAGCCTTTGGGTTTCCATTCTTGAACGAGTTTATCAATGTCATCCCAATTCGGGATGCCGTTTTTGGCCCTTAATGGCTTTAGCTCAGACGCAGTGTGGGTTTGCGTTTGCCCGCAAGCAACGCCAATCCAGCCAGTTCCCCAATCAAATCCTAACCAGGTATCAGCCATCGGCGCTAAACCGAGTTTGGCCGTCTACTCTAAAATGCCAAGTACGCATAATGACTAAAACATTATTGTCTTCGAGCACTTCGGCGCTAAGTGGTTCAAAGGGGGCTGAAAGGTGAACAATTTGTTTTGCTGCCTGATCCAAAATGCTGCTTCCCGAAGGACGAGTCACCGATACGCTTCTTAAAGAACCATCTTCATTTATTTCTACCGCTAAGCCCACCGAGCCTATCAGTCTTCTTTCTCGGGCGGCTTCGGGGTAATTTTGATTGCCGATGCGTTCGACTTTTTGCAGCCAATTGTGAATGTAGGCAGCATCTGCAGCGCGTTTAGCGGAAACTGCGGTCAAGGTTTTGGTACGAGGACGTTTGGCATAATTTTGCCGACTATCGTCTAGCAGGGCCTTTAACGTAGCTACATCGGTTATGTTGTTTAAGATAATGTTCTCTTGCTCTGCATTCGCTGAATCGGCAGAACCATCATCACTTGAGCTGCTGTTAGCCGCAAAATCACTCAATTTACTGGTGGTAATAATTCGGTCGTGGCTCACACTCAACTCGGTATAGGCTAAATGTTGAATGGTTGGCGTTGTTTGGAAAATTTGGTTTTCTTCTATGTCGGCTTCTTGGTCAGATTTAAGAAGCTGTTTGTCATCTAGTGTGCCACTGCCCACTTGGTCATTGTCGGCTAAGAAGTCGGCCTCATCGAGGCTGACTTCTTCGTTGCTCTTATGCACGCTCAGCGTTACATCGAGCGTCGGGCTGCTTTGCTTTTGGGTGAATGAGCTAAAGCTGACACCGAATATCAGCAATGCGTGCAAGGCTATCGCTAGAAATACAGTGAAACTTAAGCGATCAATCGCGCCGATTTTTGCAGTTTGTGTGGCCATGTATTACTTCTTTACCAGTCTTTTTTCAATTGCGTTCATTAAATCTGCAGAGATATTTGTATTGTAGGCTGTGTCAATTTCTCGAATGCAGGTGGGGCTGGTGACGTTTACTTCCGTCAAAAACTCGCCGATAACATCTAGGCCGACAAATAATAACCCACGCTTCACAAGCTCTGGTGCGACCTGGTTCGCAATCCAGCGGTCTTTTTCAGTGAGCGGTTGAGCAACACCACGACCGCCTGCTGCCAAATTGCCACGCGTTTCGCCTTTTGCCGGTATTCTGGCTAAACAATAGTCTACTGGTTTGCCATCGACAATAAGGATGCGTTTGTCACCCTCTGTAATTTCGGGCAAGAACTTCTGCGCCATAATTTGTTCTTGGCCATTATTTGTCAGCGTCTCAATGATTACACCAACATTCGGGTCATTAGGCTTTAAACGGAAAATGGCAGTGCCGCCCATTCCATCTAATGGCTTAAAAATAACATCCTGATGCTGCTGGTGAAATTGTCGTAACAAAGTCGAATCACGAGTGACCAAATGTGGTGGTGTGCATTGTGCAAAGTGGGTCGCAAATAGCTTTTCGTTACAGTCTCTCAGGCTTTGCGGCTTATTAACCACTAAGCTCCCTTGCTGCTCGGCCATTTCGAGCAAGTAGGTTGCATACACAAATTCATTGTCAAAAGGTGGGTCTTTACGCATTAAGATGACGTCGAAATCGGCCAGTGGTCGGCTTGTTTTGTCTCCTAGCTGATAGAAGGCGTTTGGATCACGATCTACCGTGAGAGGCGTGCTCAGACCCTTAGCGATGCCATTTTCGAGGTATAAATCGGGTAAGGTTAAATAATGGAGCTCCCAACCCTTGTCTGCAGCGGCCCACAACATAGCCAGAGAACTGTCTTTTTTGTAATTTATCGTTTCAATTGGATCCATTACGATGGCAAGTTTGATTGTCATGGTCTTCTCTTAATAAATTGGGATATTGAATACATGGTAAAGCAAAGTTCTGAAAGTCAAAATAACTTTCTTAACAGACAGTTATAGCGATAAGTTAGAATCTATGATAAAAGTTAGCCCTTGAAAAATTAGCTAAATTTTCCGTCGTTATGGAATAGGCATGTTAGACTGTAGTCATGTTATTTTCGAGAATAATAAGCTAACATTGTTTGAAATTTATTATGTGTAAAGCGCTAAACCTTGGGATGGCTTATGGATACCAGTTTTGACAATTTGAAGGTAATGGTAATAGATGACTCTAAAACCATTCGTCGCACAGCAGAAACGCTACTGAAGAAGGTAGGCTGTGAAGTCATTACCGCAACAGACGGGTTCGACGCGTTGGCTAAAATAGCCGATTCTAAGCCAGATATTATCTTTGTAGATATCATGATGCCTAGATTAGACGGCTATCAAACCTGCGCACTGATCAAAAATAACAGTGCATTTAAAGAAACACCGGTCATTATGCTTTCCAGTAAAGACGGGCTGTTTGATAAGGCAAAAGGTAGAATAGTTGGTTCAGATCAATATTTGACCAAGCCTTTTGGAAAAGACGAATTGCTAGGTGCAATTCGAGACTACGTTAAGTAGAAAAACGAAATTAGTAAACGAAACAAGGGTATGTTATGCCACGAGTCTTAATAGTTGATGATTCTCCAACCGAGACCTATGCCTTTCAAGGTATGTTAGAGAAGCATGGAATAGAAGTATTGACCGCCGATAACGGTGCTGATGGTGTTGCGCTGGCTCGCCAAGAGCTGCCTGATGTTGTGTTGATGGATATTGTAATGCCGGGTTTAAACGGCTTCCAAGCTACCCGTCAGCTCACTAAAGGTGCAGACACCGCCCACATTCCGGTTGTCATTGTCACTACAAAAGACCAAGAAACAGATCGAGTTTGGGGTCGTCGACAAGGGGCTTCAGGCTACCTAGTCAAGCCAGTAGCCGAAGCAGAGCTGCTTAAAACTATTGAAGCTGTGATGGCTGGCAAAACCTTAGGTTAATTGCGATGACCGAAGTAACCCCGATCACGCTGCTTAGAGGAATTGAGTCTCGTGTGCGCCACAGCGCTAAAGGCTTACCAGAGCAAGGTGAGGTTGCACAAACATGGAGTGGGATTGGCTTTCGTATCGGTGAGCATCACTTTGTTGCCCCGATGTCGGAGGTAAAGGAGATCTTGCGAGTACCCGATTTTACCCGCCTGCCTAATGTGCAGTCATGGGTTCTTGGTGTGTCTAATATTCGTGGCCGACTCATTCCAATTATAGATTTAAATGACTTTTTATCTTATGAAAGTAATCAAGCTATCCGTAATCGACGTATTTTGGTCATAGAGCAAAATGAGCAGAGCGATGGATTGGTTATCGATGGGGTAGAAGGTATGCAGTATTTCCCAATAGACGATTTCGATGAATCTACACCGAATATTCCAGAAGGCATAAAACCTTTTGTAAGTGGGCACTTCGTGAAAGACAAGCGAATATGGTGCCGATTTAATATGCGGGAATTGTTTGAAAGTGAAGAGTTTCAAGGTGTTGCCGTTTAGGTCGCACCTTTTCTTATATATAAAAGACGTTAAATAGATGGCAACCAGAAGCCAGACTGGAGTTCAAAAATGAAACAAAGAGCCGGAAACCTGCTGACAATTCTCGGTACCAACCGATTACTCAGTATCTTGCTTGCCGCCTTGTTGGTGGTAATTATCGCGGCAGTTGCCGTAGTTGCGCACGTTGGTACCTTAACTCGGTACGATCAAGAGTTATTGGAAAATGCCGCAGAACTCAGGGTATTGTCTCAGGAACTGGCTAAAAACGCCTCGGAAGCATCCGCAGGTAAAGAAGAAGCCTTCTCTTTGCTTCAACGAGCGCGTGCCGAATTTGAAATTCGCTGGAATTACATTCTTCAAGGTAATCCCGTTAGTGGCGTACCGGCATTAAGTGAACACGCAAGTGGCGTTGATGCTAGCCGATTAGGCAGTGTTTGGACTGGTGTGAGTGAATCATCTAACCTTATTGTTGATTCACGTGACGTTATTCTTGAGTTACATGGAACGGCCAATACCCTTTCTGAACGTATTCCTGAATTACAAGTAGAATACGATGAAGTTGTTGAGATTTTATTGGAAAACGGCGCTGGCGCGGGTCAGGTCGCTCTTGCACAACGACAGTCTTGGTTAGCTGAACGTATCGTACGGTCTATTAACAACGTACTTGTGGGTGGCGAAGGTGCCGTAATGGCCGCCGACTCATTTGAACGAGATGCAGCACTCTTTGCACGTGTACTACAAGGTATGCGTTTAGGTGACGACAACTTAGACATTCAAAAGGTAGAAGACCCTGAAGCAGCCGCCTCCTTGAATGATATTGCTGAAATTTTTGAAATTGTATCTGGCTCAGTTTCTCAAATTATGGCGACGTCTCCAGAGCTATTCCAGGTACGTGAAGCCTCTAGTAACATATTCTCTGATTCACAAACTCTACTTGAGTTAGCATCCGATCTAATCGGCCAAATGCAGGTTGCCGCCGATACACGTCTATTTAATTCAAACTGGGTTTTATTGTTGGGTTTGATAGCGATGCTGTTAATTGCCGGCGCGGTATTTGTAATTATTCGTGATACACAGAGCGATTTACAGCAAACAGCTGAAACTAACGAGCAAAACCAGAACGCAATTTTACGTTTACTTGATGAACTTGCCGACTTAGCCGACGGTGACTTGACGACTCAGGCCACGGTAACCGAAGACTTTACAGGTGCTATTGCCGACTCGATTAACTTCGCAATCGACCAAATGCGCTCGCTGGTATCGGCGATTAACACAACAGCGGTTCAGGTGACCTCAGCGGCACAAGAAACTCAGGCAACGGCGATGCACCTTGCCGAAGCATCAGAGCATCAGGCCCAAGAAATTGCTGGAGCATCAGCGGCGGTAAACGAAATGGCCGTCTCTATTGACCAAGTATCCGCGAACGCCGCGGAATCAGCCGCGGTGGCAGAGCGATCGGTTGCGATCGCTAAAAAAGGTGCCGACGTGGTACAGGCAACCATTAACGGCATGGATAACATTCGTGAGCAGATTCAAGAAACATCGAAGCGTATTAAACGATTGGGTGAATCTTCACAGGAAATTGGTGACATCGTATCGTTGATTAACGACATTGCAGACCAAACCAACATTCTTGCACTTAACGCCGCAATTCAGGCTTCGATGGCGGGTGATGCTGGTCGAGGCTTCGCGGTTGTTGCCGACGAAGTACAGCGCCTTGCAGAACGTTCATCTGCTGCAACAAAGCAGATTGAAGCACTGGTTAAGACCATTCAGAACGATACCAACGAAGCGGTAATCTCGATGGAACAAACGGTTGCCGAGGTTGTACGTGGAGCTCGCCTTGCGCAAGACGCCGGTGTTGCACTGGAAGAAATTGAAAGCGTATCGAAAAACCTAGCTGACTTGATTCAGAACATTTCGAACGCAGCGAGACAGCAGGCATCATCTGCGGGTCATATTTCAAATACGATGAACGTCATTCAAGAGATTACCTCGCAAACATCAGCGGGTACGACTGCAACGGCTAAATCGATTGGTAACTTAGCTCAATTGGCCAACGACCTTCAGTCTTCGGTTGCCGGCTTTAAGCTACCTGAAAATGACGATGATCTAGAATCACTTTCTATTCCAGATCTAGACGATGAATTTGTAACTGCGGTTTAAGGCTGCGGTTACAAAAACAAGAGAAAACTATGGTTGTGTCTGTAAACCAATCGCCAGATTTATCGGATGCCGCATTCGCTTGCTGGCAAGATACGATAGAAGAGCGGCTTGGTTTGCAGCTTCCAGATCATCGCCGTAGTTTTCTGAAAACCTGTTTGTCTATACGAATGCGAGAGGTGGGTTTCGATGACTACCTCACCTATCACGAGTTTGTAATGCAAGGCGATAGGGGGCTGATTGAGTGGAATCAGTTGATCGACCGGATAACGGTACAAGAAACTCGTTTTTTCCGAGATCCAGCAGCGCTGGCCCTAGTAAAAGACTACCTTGTTCGACGTTTAAAAAGAGACGAATCAGCGCTCAGCGTTTGGAGTGTAGGCTGTTCATCTGGTGAAGAGACTTACAGCTTAGCCATTTTGATCGAAGAAGTTCTCGCTAAGCATGAATCTTCAAGTGATATTCGTTACGGCATAACAGGTACTGATGTCAGTAAAAAAGGTTTAAAGGCGGCTTCAGAGGGGAAATATGCTCTTCGGCGCCTAGAAACGCTCGATAAACGATTAGTGGATCGATACTTTACCGATGTTGGTGGCAGTAAACAGGTCGTTAAAAGCACTCGTGACCGTGCCTGCTTTGTTCGATTAAATTTGTTGGAGTTAGCGCGCTCTCCATTGAATAACTTAGATGTAATTTATTGTCAAAATGTACTCATCTATTTTAGAAAATGGCGACGCAAAGACATTGTCTCTGAGTTAGCTAGCCGCCTTAAGCCAGGTGGCATATTAGTGTTAGGCCTTGGAGAGATTGTCGATTGGAATATGCCAGATTTAACGCGTGTTCCAGGTGAACGTGCGCTAGCTTACATAAAACGTAAATAATAATGGGGAAATCGGCATGACCGACCGCCGAGATTTTGTAGCATTAGATTGGGTTAAAGGTGAAATCGACGAAACTCTAAAGCAGGCTCGATATGCATTAGAGGCTTTTGTTGATACACCTGAAGATACTAACCGTTTAGAATTCAGCTTGTCGTATATTCATCAGGTTTACGGCACGTTGCAAATGGTTGAGTTTTTTGGTGCTGCTCTGCTTGCTGAAGAAATGGAACAACTAAATCGTTCGATTGTCGAAGGATTAGTGCCCGCCAGTGGCGAGAATCTAGCGGTATTGATGCAAGCGATCATTCAGCTTCCTAATTATTTAGATCAATTGAAAAAAGGTCAGCATGACCTCCCTATCATCATATTGCCGCTGCTTAATGACTTACGTGCCGCTCGTGGCGCAAGTTTGCTTTCTGAAACGGCACTATTTACACCTGAATTAAGTGCGGCAAAGCGAATGGTTGGAGAGCCCGACTACAGTGCTTTTACGCAGCAGCAAACGATGGCCCTGCTTAAAAAGCTGCGACAAATGTTTCAACTGGCGTTACTCGGTTGGTTGAAGAATCAAGATGTAGACAACAGTGTCGGTTTTTTAACGAAAGCCATTGCTCGTATAGCGAAATTAACCGAGCGCACTAAAATTGGGTCGCTTTGGCGCATTGCAGATGCTTTCATAGCCGGTATAAAAGTAGGGCAAATTAATCGCTCGCCGGCCACAGCAAAACTGTTACGCGATTTAGACTCTGAGCTTAAAGCACTGATCGCTGAACCTGTTAAAGTTGTACAGACTTATCCCTCAGAAACCCTGATTAAGAATTTATTGTTTTATATTGCCAAGCTTGAGGATACGGGCGTTGATCGTATTGCTCAAATCCAACGTCAATATAATTTAACTCATTCGCTTCCAACCGACCAAGAAGTTGAATCGCAACGCGCTAAATTAGCCGGCCCAGATAAAGAAGCTATTTCTAATGTAGTAACGGCTCTTTTAGAAGAACTCGCGCGATTAAAAGATGCATTAGACCTAATGGTTCGAACAAAAGTGTCCGATCCAAGCCGGCTTAAAGAGTTAGTCAGCCCAATGCAGCAACTTTGTGACACTATGGCCGTTGTAGGTTTAGGTAACCCTCGTCGAGTGCTTGGCGAACAAATTACAGAAATTAATGACACCATTTCAAAAGCCAGCGAAGTCAGTGATTTGCAGTTGATGGATATTGCTGGCGCATTGGTTTATGTCGAAGCGACCTTAAAAGGTATTGCTACCGATGAATCCAGTTTTGATTCTCAGGCAAGTGCTACGCAAAGTGATATAAATAACGCACACGATGCCTTATTGCGTGAAGCAAGAAATGGTTTAGAGCAAATTAAAGACGCGGTTGTAGAATTTATCGGCAATCATTTCGATCATGCGAGATTAGAAGACGCGACTAACCAGCTGACAACCATACGTGGTGGTTTGAGTATGGTGCCATTGCATGAAGCGGCCGACATTTTAAAGTGTGTTCAAAATTATGTAGAGCAAAAGCTCATAGGTGACCGCTATCAGCCACAATGGGACGAGCTAGATGCCCTCGCGGATGCACTTGTTGGCGTAGAGTATTATTTAGAGCGCATTTTCCGTGATGGCTCAGGCACCAATGTAGAGTTATTGGAACGTGCTGCCGAATCTGTTCGTAAATTGGGCTACAACATTCAGTTTGATGTTGAGTCGAACGAACCGGAAGTTATTTCTGAACAAGACAAAACATCGAATAATCAAGAAGCATTTGTTGTCGATGATTCCGATACCTTTGAAGCTCCGAATGTCGAAGACGAATCATTCTTACAGTCAGAAGAAGATCTGGAAGCAGATTTATCTCTAGAATTCGAAAGTGATGAAGAGCAAGAGTCCATTGATTCAATTGAACTGAATATTGACCAAAACGACACTGTAATAGAGCTTGATGCTGAAGATGTTGAAGCAACTGACGATTGGGATGAGTTACCCGTTGCCGATGTTTTAGAAAGTGACTTTGATGAAACCCTGTCTATAGATCAAGCCTTGTTTGAAGCTGAAGCTCCGCAGCCGATTAAAACTGACCTCAATGAAGTTGTTAATGTTGAGAGCGATACTGATCATTTAGAAGTCAGTGAAGAAAGTACAGAAAATGCAGAAATCATGCAGCCTGAAGTAACAGAGCTGAGTGAAGATGACGACGATGATTTAATCGATGATGAAATTTTAGAAATCTTTATTGAAGAAGCCGAAGAAGTTCTTGAGGCCATCAATGAGTTTTTCCCTCAATTCAAGCAAGACACCTCAGATAAATCAGCATTGACTGAATTTAGACGTGCATTTCACACTCTAAAAGGCAGTGGACGCATGGTAAACGCCAATTTAATTGGTGAAACCGCATGGTCTATTGAAAGCATGTTGAACCGACTTATCGATGGCAGCATAGACATCAGTGATGATCTATTACGTGTGGTCGAAGAAGTGACGGCTGAAGTACCAAACTTAATTGCCCAATTTGAGAAAAAGAAGCCGGTTGATGCAACCAGAGCAAATGCATTAGCTGCTATAGCGGATAGTATCTCAAAAGGCGAGCCAGCAGATTGGTCTACCGTTTCGAACGATTCTGAAATAGACGACATTGAGATAACGGATTCAGCGGTAGAAACGTTAGAACAGGTAGACGATACGCTTGAGATAGATATTGAAACTGAGCTTGAAGCAGAAGAATCTGATACATCCAACCTGAACTTCTCAGTGGAAGTATCTGAGCCCAGTACCGATGATAATTTGCTTAAAATATTTCAAGCTGAATTAAATTCACACATTGAGTTTGTTGATAATTATTTATCGGATGAACCTATCGGTCGTAAATTACCAGACGCCTTGCAACGCGCATTACACACCATCAAAGGCTCAGCACATATGGCCAGTGTGGAAGTGATTGCTGATGTTGTGCAACCCCTTGAAGCGTTAGTTAAAGAGCTTCAAGAACGCGGGCAAAAGGCTTCGCAATCGTTTGTTGATTTATTGGCGACGATGAGCATTTTGGTAAAAGATTTTGCTAACGCAGATTCATCGGCCAGTACAACTCCAGAGGCTCAGAGCTTTATTGAGCGAGTAATCGCCTATAAAAAAGAGATCTTTGTAGAAGCAGAGCCTTCGAATACTGAAGAACTGAGTTTAATGACGATATTTTTGTCCGAAAGTATGGATATCGTTATGGATGCAGAGCACCTCTTGGAAGCGTGGTCGAGCCAAGGCAATGCCGAAGAATCAATGTCTGTTCTGATTCGCGAACTAGACACGCTCGCACAAGCAGCTTATGCCGTTGACCTGATGCCTGTTTCTCAATTAAGTAATGAGCTTCATTCGTTATACCAAGCTGCGGCCTCCAACCCGTATATGGTCGAGGAAAAGTTCTTTAACTTAGCGCATGATGGCCACGAATCTCTCATTTCAATGATGGATCGAATTGCCGCAGGTCAATCTATCAGAACAGACGCATTGTTTTCTGAGCGACTAAAGCAACTTTATGAGCTTTACGCCATTCCTTTTGAAGTGAAAGGTGCTCAAGAACAAGAAAGCGAAACATCTGAATCTGTAGAGAGTACCCCTCTCGATCAGCTAGTCGATAGCACGCTTGCGCCAGTCTCGGCACCTCAAGAAAATAACCCTGCTCCTAGGCCGGCTCTAGAAGTTGAGCAGCCTGAACGACAATCGATTGAAGGCGACGCTGAGCTTGTTGAAATCTTTTTAGAAGAGGCCAACGATATACTAGAGAGTATACAGCAGAGTTTAGATAACTGGACAAATGATACAGCTAATACGCTAGAAGTAGAGTCGTTACAGCGAGACTTACACACTCTTAAAGGTGGCGCGCGCATGGCCGAAATTGCACCTTTAGGAGACTTAGCGCATGAATTGGAGTTTCTATATGAAGGCTTAGGTCAAGGGAAGTATCAACCTTCAGATTACCTAATCTCTTTATTACAACAGTGTCATGACCGGCTAGCCGTAATGATTGGTGACATTGAGTCGAGCATGTCTTGTTTGTCAGCTCCAGATTTAATTGCCGCAATAAACTTGTATCGAAAAGATCCCACGGCTGATTTCAACGCACTTTCGGCGCTTGCTGTAGATAGTACACCTGCTGAAACGAGCAAAGAACCGACGCTTGAAGACCTGGTGAGTCAAGATCTATCTACGCACGTTGAGCCCGAGTCAACAGTAGAAGCCTCGAACCAAGAATCGGAAGAGCCTGCTAGCTCAGAGGAAAAAGTAGAAGGCGATTCTCCGGCAGTGGCTTTAGATCTTCCGGATGACTTAGATTTCGATATTTTAGAAATCTTCATCGATGAGGCCGGGGAGCTTTTAACCGAGCTGGAAAATGCCGTAGAAGAATGGCAAATCGACAACGAAAACGAAGCGCACGCCGATGAACTCAAGCGTGTTTTGCACACATTAAAAGGTGGTGCTCGATTAGCTAAATTAAAAGAACTGGGCGATCAAAGCCACGATTTTGAAAGCTTTGTAATTAAAACCCAGCAAGACAAACTGCCTTTAAATGACGCGTTTTTTAAGAATGTGATGTCTCGCCAAGATGCGTTGGTGTCTTATGTTGAAAGTCTGCAGTCTATGTTGGCGAATCATGAAGGCGTCGGTGGCGGTTTTGGACCGAGTGTTATTCAGCTTGTCCAGGAAATGGATGAAGATGAGATTGCTCAATTAGAAGCTGATTCAGAATCTGCCGCTCAATTATTGCAAAGTACTGAGGCCAAAGATGAAAAGCCATCGACACCGGCTGAGCCGTCTGCCAGTGATAACGTTGTTGCCTTCAAGAAAAAAGAAGCCGAACCGAGCGCGTTAAGTAAAATAGAGCAGCCCCAAGAGAATAAGCGTGCTCAACCGCAAGAAACCGTGAAAGTAAACGCCAACCTTTTAGAAGGGTTGGTAAACTTGGCGGGCGAAACTTCAATTACACGTGCACGATTAGAACAAGAAGTCAGTGACTTTACATTTAGTCTTGGCGATATGGATTCGACGATTGATCGCTTAAGAGATCAAGTAAGACGATTAGACTTAGAAACCGAAGCTCAAATCAGTTTCCGCCAAGAACGGGCTGAGGAAACAAACTACGAAGATTTTGACCCGTTAGAAATGGATCGATATTCACAGATCCAGCAGTTGTCACGATCGCTTATGGAAGCAACATACGACCTTCAAGATATTAAGTCGACGTTGACCGACAAAACGCGCGATGCTGAAACCATTTTGCTGCAACAAAGCCGTATTAACACTGAGCTTCAAGAAGGTTTAATGCGTACTCGAATGGTACCATTTAACCGGTTGCTGCCTCGCTTGCGTCGTATCGTACGGCAAGTATCTGGCGAACTGAATAAACAGGTTGATTTTGTTGTTGGTAATGCGGAAGGGGAGGTCGATCGTACTGTATTAGAACGTATGATTTCGCCATTGGAGCACATGCTACGAAATGCAGTCGACCATGGCATTGAAATGCCAGATGCTCGATCAAATATCGGTAAGCCGACCAAGGGAACAGTTCAGCTCGATCTAGCCCGTGAAGGCAGTGACATTGTCTTGAAGTTGCAAGATGATGGTAAAGGCATCGATGTAAATCGTATTCGTCAAAAAGCGCTCGAAAAAGGTTTAATCGCAGAAGATTCAGACTTGAACGACACAGAAATCATGCAATTTATTTTAGATGCAGGTTTCAGTACGGCGGAAAAGGTGACTCAGATTTCCGGTCGTGGTGTTGGCATGGATGTTGTGAATTCCGAGGTTAAGCAACTCGGCGGATCAATGTCGATCGATTCTGAACTCGGCCAAGGCACACAGTTTATAATTCGATTACCGTTTACGGTTTCGGTCAACCGAGCGCTAATGGTCAATACGATGGATGACCTCTACGCTCTGCCGTTAACATCAATTGAAGGTATTGTACGAGTCACGCCAAAACAGCTTGCGCAATACTATCAGCCCGATGCGCCTTTGTTTGAATATGGTGGCGGACGTTATCGTTTAGAGTATATGGCGTCGTTGCTGCATACCGGGTTACAACCAAATTTAGACAATTTAGACAATAACATCCCGTTAGTTCTGGTTAGAGGCAGTGATGAGCGACACTCAATGGCGCTGCATGTTGATAGGCTAATGGGATCACGAGAAATTGTGGTGAAAAACCTTGGGCCGCAATTTAGTAAGGTACCAGGGGTTTCTGGTGCAACCATTCTAGGTGACGGCTCCGTTGTTGTGATTTTAGACTTACCTGCTTTGATTCGTTCTGAGTTGGTTGTCGAAGATCAATCAAAAGCAACGGATCCCATTGAAGCCATACCCGTATTGCCGACAAGCAAGAAGAAAGAAGGACCATCGAAGGTATTAGTTTGTGATGATTCTGTAACGGTTCGAAAAGTGACCAGTCGCCTGCTTCAGCGCAATGGTATGGACGTAATGCTGGCTAAACATGGTGGCGATGCGATTACTCAAATGATGGATGAAATTCCAGATTTGATTTTGCTGGATATTGAAATGCCACACATGGATGGTTTTGAAGTAGCACAGCGAGTTCGCCACGATGATCGACTAAAACATATTCCAATTATCATGATTACTTCTCGTACAGGAAGTAAGCATAGAGATCGCGCTATTTCTATTGGCGTCAATGAATACATTGGTAAGCCTTTCCAAGAAGGACCACTCTTAGAAACGATCGAGCGATTGCTCGAAGAATCGTGAGTGTCTCATGAAGGGTAAACATAATCGTGTTGGGGTGATCGCTGTGTCACCCCTTATTCAGCATCAGCTGCAGGTTGTGATAAATAATGCTGGCTATGATGTGGCCGTAAATACATCGCCTGAGCGACTCAATAAAAAGCTGCTGAAGAACGAAACCATTCGGCTATGGGTTGTCGAGCTAGAAGAGAACGATCAGAACGATGACTTTATTCAGGACGTTCTTGAACTAACTGAGATGCCGGTATTGTTTGGTGATGGCAATATTCCAGGCAAGAATGACGAAGACTATTTGGGCTGGCAAAGGCGAATAAAAGAAAAGCTCAATGCCCATGCACCGCCCGTTGAAGAAGCCCTTATTGCGCCGGAAATTGACCTAGAAGCGCTCGTCGACAATTCCGAAAAGCAAAGCTTTGAATTGCCGGAGGCATTAAAAAATGCACCGTGCCCAAACCTAGGTCCGATCTGGGTTTTGTGTGCTTCGTTAGGTGGGCCTCAAGCGGTTAAAGAGTTTGTTGATTTATTACCCAAAGACATACCCGCTGCCTTTCTATATGCACAGCATATTGATGATGGTTGCCTTGATGCACTGGTTCAATCGGTTGGACGCCATACCCAGTTGAATATGGTCAAGGCCGATCATGGCGTGCAATTAGAAAATGGTAAAGTATGTGTAGTGCCGGTAGATAATGAAATTGTGTTCACTGAAAACGCCGGTGTACTTTGGAAAGAAAACGGTTGGAGCGGGCCTTATGGTCCCAGTTTGGATCATTTGTTAAAAAATGTCGCCAATCACTACGGACAAAAGACAAATGCCATTATATTTAGTGGAATGGGCAGTGATGGTACGCTTGGTTCTACGATAGTTAAAGAGCAAGGCGGTACTGTGTGGGGCCAGACAACACAAAGCTGTATTCAGCCTTCTATGCCAGATTCTGCTCAAGAGGCGGGTTGTTTAGATTGGCGCGGTTCGCCAAGAGAATTGGCCGAAAAAATAATTACTTGGTTAGCTGAGCGAAAGACTCAGGCCGCCTAATTTCACAGTAAAAGGTAAGATCATGAAAACACCAACAAGAATGCTTTCTAAAACTGATAATGACACGGTATCGAGTTTATTGGTGCCTGTACAAGGCAAAAGCTTACTTGTTCCTAACGTAGCCGTGGCAGAACTTGTGCCGGCTACCGAAATAGAAGCGGGTGAGAACTTACCGACTTGGTGTCTAGGCTATGTTCATTGGCGGGGTATTCATGTGCCAGTGATCAGCTTTGAACTAGCCAACAGTCAAGTGAGTGGGCGCAACAGCGTTGAATCTCGATTAGCGATTTTTAACTGTATTGGTGAAGATCAGAGCCGACCTTACTTTGCCATTATGGTGCAAGGTATTCCTCGAATGATAAAGCTTACTGATAATGAAATACGCGAAGATAAGCAAACAACGATAGGTCAAGCGGAATCGATGGCTGTGATCACCCAATTGGGTAAAGCCATTATTCCAAATATTGACTACTTAGAATCATTAGCTGCAAAGGTTTAACCTGCATTTAAAGTGAAGCCATTGCTAGGTTGATTTTTTTCTCGAGTCTCAGTTTAGACTCAAGGTAATGCTTTGTTTGTGCCATGCCGTATGGAAGCTTCGCAATGAAGTTTTCCGATAAAGCTATGTCGGTAATGTATGCAGGATATTTCTTTCCTGAGGCGCGTATTCCTAATATGTAAGATGCCACGGCTGTATAAAGATTATCACCCAGAATATTACTGCTAAATTCTTTTTCATTACAGCTGATTACAAACTCATCTGAGCCATTGGAGCTGACATCTACATTGACTTGAATGCTGATGAAATGCCCCTTGTTGATGAGCCCTTTAACCGGTGTCCTTTGCGCCTTGTATTGACCTTTTTCTGATTTAAATTCGATGCATTGTATTTGCCGTTGCCCTTGGAATTGCTCTATATCTATACTGCGTTGCCGGTGCTCTGTAATTTTTAAGAATCGGACTAAGGGCGATATCAGGGTAGCGACATTGAAAAATTCGGTATCAAAAACAATCAAGGAACCTTTTTCATCTATTAGCCGAATAGCCACACGTTGTTCGTGCCGTTCAAATCCAATCGTCATCGCTTGTGGTTTTTGTGCGCTTAGTAGTGGTTTTAGCCATTTTGTTTTCGCCTGAAAGAGTCTATCTATAATGACAGGATTGTGTGTGGTTTGCTCTTCTCCAAGCTGTTGAATGAGTTCCTTTTCGGTTGAGAATCGGCGGTAGCTAATAACATTGTTAAACTTTTGAAAGACGAGAAATTCTTCGCTTTCATGATAAATAAATCGAGGCGATGCAGATTTTCTTGATCGACACAGCGCATTAATGGCGTCATCGAATAAGTCATTAATTCGCTTGGCGATAGCATGCGGTCGCGTTTCATTATTGCAAACTACATTTAGCTCTGGCTGCGAGTTGCTGTGTTGCTTATTGATTTTTCCTACTAGAGATCGAATGGCATTCGCGGTTACGTTGTGATCGTCATACCGTTCAACGACGACCTCTCCCCAACTATTGACTAGCACCATATCTATACTGATGATTAAGTTTTCTCTTAGCGAGCTAAAATCCATACTGTCGCTGCGCTCAGATATTTTTTGCAACCCGCGTGCCGATAAATAAGCCAGTGGGTCTCGCCCTAAATTTACAAACAACACGGCCTTAGTAATATGGGCAGGGTGATAGAATCGATCTGGGTTTATTTTGGCCAGTGGAGTCGGCAAATGCTGGCGCAGTGAAGCTATGGTCATACGAATTTCAAAGTCGCTTATTTTTTCTTTTAGCGGCTGTATTGGAATGTGCAAATGAGCGCTGAGAAGCCCGTTTAAGTGACACCACAGCAACGTCTCAAGTAATCCTTGAGAATATTTCAATGGCGAAGCTGAATCTATTTCATCAATGGGTTGATTATAGGCCGCCCACAATGCCGAACCTTTTTGTTTGCTCTCACGTTCATGTAGACGAATTTTTTCATTGGATAAGTCTATGTCTAAGCCAATTTTTATAAAATCAATTTTGCCAGGGCGACGATCAAATGCTGCGTGCAACTTTCGACTTAGAATTAATAAATCTCTTTGACTCATGACATGGGCGCTATGGTGCTCTGCGGCAAACTCAGTTAAGAATCGATAACTGCGAGTAAGCTCACTGACTAATAATCGGCGTTCATTGATGACAGATTCAATAGACCATTGCCTATGGTTATCTAAATGTTGGACTGTATGTTTTGTCCATCCCCATGATTGCACTAACACTTCCATCAGCTCTCTGCGCCAGGTTCGAGTTCGAGTGGGCTTTGAGACGTTAATGCCGACTTTGAAATAAAAACACCGCCGTAAAAGTTCTAAACGATCTTTTTCACCTCGATCTACTAAGTAAGCCTCAATACGTTGATAAAGCATGACATAGGGATCAAGGTTATCGAGCGATAAGTTCATTCGGTAAACGGCATTTTTTAAAGAATGTGCCAGGCTGATAACCTTAGGAAATTCCCGTGCATAGATTTCAAGCAAAATTAATTTAAGTACAGATTTATAGGGCGCATCGATGGCTTTATAAATTTGCCATAACCCAGCGCCAATAAATTCACCGGCGTCCAGTTTTGATACGCCACCAAAATCGGTAACCTCTTTTGTGCTAATGTGGCCATTGTTGACGAGTGTCTTTACAATCCCTTCATGCTCTAATTCTTTGGACGTTGGCACAAACCACCAGGCAGGCAAGCCGCCTGCGATAAGTTGCGCCGTGCGGTAAAATTCATCTAGCAGCAAAGTGTGAGAAGTTGAACCACAGTTTTCACCGGTAAGGGATTGTTGCTCGCCACCTTGGAACTTTTGAGCGTTCATTAAGAAAAAGTGCACTTCTAAATTAAAGCCGCTGGCCCAGTGGCTGATCGCTTCGCATTTTTGATTCAGAAGTTTAATTTTAAATTGACTAAGCTCACTGTCATAACAGAGCCAGATGTCTAAGTCTGAACTTGTCGATTGGCCTATGCTGCCACTTGACCCCATTAAGTACAAAGCTGAAATTTCAGGACGGCTGACTAATTGAGTTGAAAAAGTTTGCCGAGTCAGTGATTGGGCGGAACGCAACAATGCATCATGAGGTTGGTAAAAGGCAATACCTCTTGGCATTTCAGTCGCTTCGAGATACCCCGGTAAGCCGCGTTGATGGACATGGAACAGTAGTGGTAACAACTCGAAGCACTGTTGTTGTTTAAGCTGTAATCCTTCTTTTAAACGCTGCAAACGACCTTCGTTGACTTCATGAAACCGTTTCCGCACTTCGTTTACATGAAGTGCCGATGCTCCGGCTTTTCCAATAAAGCCAATAGGTGACTGATCATTAAGAAAGTTAGAGTGTTCCAAGTGCTGTTATCGCCTACTGTTTACTTTTGACTATTATAAGATGAGTGTAGTCGAAATGGGGTTGGTTGTTTGTATAATACTTTGTTACAAACCTAATTTTCGAAACAGGGTACCATGAGCAATTCGGGTTTACTCCGCGTGGACGTTTGTTTTCACTTAAAAAGTAGAATTAGACAATGCAAGAACAACAAAAAAAGCTTTTGATTGTCGATGATGATCAAGAAATATGCGATTTACTGAAAGAATATCTAGAGAAGAATGGTTTTTCTGTCGACGCCGTAGGTGATGGGCAGAAAATGTTCGATCGTTTAAATGCCGATCATTTTGACTTGATAGTTCTTGATATAATGTTGCCTGGCGACGATGGATTCTCATTGTGTAAAATGGTGAGAAATAAATCCAATATCCCCATCATTATGTTAACGGCCGGTTCCGATGAAACCGATCGAATAATAGGGTTAGAGCTCGGTGCCGATGACTATGTTGGCAAGCCTTTTAATCCCAGAGAATTGCTTGCGCGAATAAAAGCAATTTTAAGACGATTCGAAGACAATCAGAGTGTGCAGCAGGAAAAACCTGCTCACCAGTTGTTAAAGTTTGGTGATTTTACCTTGAATATAACCAACCGTGAGTTGGTATATAAATCGGAACCTGCCGAATCATTAAATGGCGCGGATTATAATTTGCTCAGTTTATTTTTGAAAAACCCGGGTCAAGTTCTGAGCCGAGATGATTTATCTCATCACTTGAAAGGGCGCGATGCCTCGCCTTTTGATCGTTCGATAGATGTTCAAATTAGTCGGTTACGCAGTCGGTTACGCGATGACGGTAAGTCCCCTCAAATGATCAAAACGGTGCGTGGTAAAGGTTACGTGCTAACGGCTACAGTGGAGGCGGGCTAAACCGTGCTTAAGTTTGGCTCATCCTCACTATATTCACGATTCTTAGTGTTACTGCTGGCCGGTTTAATGACCGCTTTTTTTGCCAGTAACTACCTATGGATTCATGTTTTAGAGCTCAAAAAAGCCGATGAAGGCCGAGATATGGCCGTAGATATGGCGGCTTCTGTTGGCCGAACGGTAGAGTTTATTCGAGCGTACCCCAAAGAGTATCGTCATATTATTTTAAACCAAATGCGCGATATAGGCGGTTCTCGCTTTTTGGTATCAATTAACGAAGAGTTTATTAACGTTAAGCCTATTGCCGAGACTTCGATTAGCACTCAATTTTTAACCGATTTTAATGATTCGATCACCAGTACCTTAGGGCAGCGCCTGCGTGAAATGCAGGTGACTTTTGCAGACCCTACGACCTTAAGCGTTTATAAAAACGATATTAAGCTGATAGATTTGCCGCCGCGATGGGCTCAAAACTCTCTCATTCGCGAACCTGATGTTGCTCCGGTTTTAGTCGCGCAGATGCCACTCGGCGGCGGAGAATGGTTATATTTAGCCGGACTGTTGCCTGATCCTTATTATTTATCGGATGTGCGCGGCTTGAGTAATGAGCAGTTATCTTTTTTAGTGATTACCTTGTTGGTCTTGGTGGTCATCAGTTGGCTATTGGTTAAGTGGCTCACCGCGCCGTTAACCAATTTATCAAAGGCGGCGCGCCATCTTGGTACAGATATCGAATACGATTTAAAACCGCTTATGCTCAAAGGCTCAAAAGAAGTTCGGCAAACGGCTTCTGCGTTTAATTTTATGCAAGAGCGAATCATTCGTTTTATTGAAAATCGGGAACGGATGTTTTCAGCCATTTCTCATGATTTAAAAACACCCATCACTCGCCTAAGGCTGAGAGCCGAATTGATGGAAGAGTCGGATATCCAAGAAAAGATGATTCGCGACTTAGATGAGTTAGAGGCATTGGTAAAAGGCGCGTTAGACCTCGGAAAAAGCACCGATTTGCATGAGGCAACACACCCCATAGATGTGAACCAATTGCTCAATACCCTAAAAGAAGAATGTAAGTTAATGGGGTCTGAAATTGAGGTGAAAGGGCTGGCGAAGCGCACATTCTTCGGCAAGCCTTTGGCGTTAAAGCGCTGTCTATCGAATCTGATTCACAATGGCATTTTCTATGGCTCTAAGGTTAGGGTCGATGTGGTAGATTCACGTCATGAATTGAAAATTTATATTGTAGATAATGGTCCGGGCATCCCTGAAGATCATCTTGAAAAGGTATTTGAGCCATACGTAAGATTAGAGGCTTCGCGGAACCGAAACACGGGCGGTGCGGGGTTAGGTTTAAGTATCGCTCGTAATATCGCCCATGGTTTAGGTGGCCAATTACGATTAAGAAACCGCATTGGTTTTGGTTTGGAAGCCGCCGTGATTCTACCCAGAATTTAATGTGCGTTTATCGCCTATAACGACTAGTATTTCGGCAATAGATTGGTATAGTTGAAAAAACTGTTCAATTGGTCAAATTAGTCAAAAAATAGGAAAATTATATGTCTACTCCTCATATCAGCGCAGCAAAAGGTGATTTCGCTGAAACCGTTCTGATGCCGGGTGATCCGCTTCGTGCAAAGCATATTGCAGAAACTTACCTAACCAACGTTGTTGAGGTTAATAACGTTCGTGGCATGCTTGGTTTTACGGGTGAATACAAAGGTAAGCGCTTGTCAGTCATGGGCTCTGGTATGGGTATACCTTCCATGTCTATTTACGCTAAAGAGCTTATAACTGAGTTTGGTGTTAAAAACATCATCCGTGTCGGTACTTGTGGAGCCTTGGCCGACGATGTAAATTTACGTGACGTCATTATTGCTATTGGTGCCAGTACCGATTCAGTCGTTAACCGAAACCGCATGTTAGGGTTCGATTTCAGTGCAACTGCAAGTTATGAGTTGTTGGAAGCGGCGGTAAATTCTGCTCGTGATGCAAATATTCCTGTTCGAGTGGGTAACATCTTCTCTTCCGATCTGTTCTATCACCCGGTTGATAACGTGATGGATCGTTTAGCTGGCATGGGTATTTTGGCGGTAGATATGGAAGCGGCGGGTCTTTATGGTGTGGCGGCTGAGTTTGGTGCGAATGCTTTAACCGTGCTTACCGTGAGCGATCATATTCCACGTGGTGAAGCAGCGACTCCTGAAGAGCGTCAATCATCATTCAACGATATGATTATCTTAACGCTAGATGCGGCGATCACACTGTAAGGGATCATTATGAGCACAGAGCAAACACTTTTGCCACTGGCTAAACAGGCGGCAGAACGAGCCTATACGCCTTACAGTAAATTCTCTGTCGGTGCGGCAATTACGACCAAGCAAGGTGACACGATTTTAGGGTGTAATGTTGAAAATGCAGCTTACCCCGTTACCTTATGTGCGGAACGCAATGCTATAACCACCGCTGTAGTTAATGGTGCTAGACCAGGAGACATTACAGAAGTCGTGATTTTTGTCGATACCGATGAAGTTGTGTCACCTTGCGGTGCGTGTCGCCAAGTCATGAGTGAATTCATGTCGCAACAAGCTAAGGTGACATCTTTTAATGGTAAAGGTCAGTCAAAAACTTGGACTGTAGCCGAGCTTTTACCTGACAGCTTCACCTTACTATAACGTTTGCCAAAGGGTGTTAAAAATCACCTGATGCGTATTGGCAATTGTCGGCGACTGGATAACCACTGCAGTTGGAAGGTCGCCATCGCTCAAGCTGATGAGTGCAACTTTGGGTGGGTAAATAGCAATATATGAGCCCGCATTTTCACTGGATTTCTCATCAATCCATTTTCGATCCGCAAGCGGCGCATCTCGACCGCCTTCTCCGATAGCAATTACTTTCACGTTGATACCCAACTTAACCCGCGCACGCGTATAGTTCGGAAACGGTCGATATAGGTGGCGTCGTATGGCTTTAGCGGAATAAACGCAGTAAGTTTTGTCTGGCTGTTCGCTGACGGTGCTTAGAATGTCTTTTAAAACAAACTCAATGCCATCGTCACCTTCGTAGTAATGAACATCGGCATTCCCGGTAATGGGCTGCAAGTGCGAAAGCTGCGGGATGACTTTGTCTTCTAATAGCTCCATGGCTTCAGAAACTTGATTCTGATGGTTTAAAGCCAATTCTTTTAATCGTGATGGCGGCTCAGCACGAAAGTGCCGACGCTTTCCCTTTGGAAAATAGCTGACCACACCCTTATTCTGCATGCGCTTCAACAGTTCGTGGGTTGTTCCTCGGTTAATACCTGAGCGGTCAGCGACATCACGGATAGAAGCAGGACCTGATTCCAAAAGTGCTAAGTAAATGCGTGTTTCACGAGGCTCTAAGCCGAATACGCGTAAAACTTCGGCGGTATTCATGATGGCTCCCGTGGGGCAAAATCAAACACGTCACTTAGAATGTGCTGATCTCGGCAGCCTTTTTCAATCAAAGAATCAAACAGCGTATACACCATTTTAGGCGAGCCGCAGATTATAGCTTGTGCCGTTTTTAAGGCCGACTGCTCAGACAAAATACTGTGCAGTAACATCTGGTGATTGTCTTCCCAATGGCTGTGTTCGGAGATAAGCGCCGCTAAATGAATATTTGGGTGTTGATCGGCCCAAGCTTCGGCTTTTTCGAGCATGTACAGTTGGCTAAGTTTGTAACTTGCCCAATAAATATGAATTTGACGATTACAATGACGATCGATGCAATCTTCTACAATCGACTTCACTTGGCTAAAGCCAGTGCCAGAAGCGATAAGCAGTAATGGGCTTTGTTCGGTTGGAAGCGTGGGTAAAATACAACGCCCGGCGGCGGGTGCTAATTCTACGGAACCATGCTGGCGCAAATGTTCGATGAGTTGATCGTTAGTTTCTGTGCCGCCTTGAACGTGCAGCTCTATACAAGGGCTGTTAGGCGCTGAAGCAATGGTGAAATATAGATATTGATAACCATCTATAAGCAGCTCGGTAAACTGCCCAGCTTCGAATGGGTAAGGCTCAAGGGGTTTAAGTAATACTTGCCAGACTTTACCGCTCATAAGTTTAAGATCATGAACGGTCGCAATCGTCGAATTAGGCAACAGGCTTCTCCAGTCGGTATTGTACAATGTTGCCATTATACAAAGTTCGAATCAGAAGGCGATGCCCTTAGCTTAAGATTGTGGCACAGGTCGTCGGTATAAGACGTAGATGTGGTAAATATTAATAAGCACAATAAAACCATTGAGCGCAAAAACAGGCCAAGCTGAAATAATAAAGCCATAGCTTGCAAACATGCCTGCACCGAGCATGTTAATCCAACGCAGACGTTTTATGTCTGACATTGTGAGCGACACTGCAATAATAAGCGACCCTAAATACCCATACCAGTCGATTAATGTAATTGATTCCATAACACCTAAAACTCTATTTGACCTGTTGGTCAGAAATTATAGTCAGGTGCAGAAAAATAGCCACAATTAATTGACCTTGTGTGCAAAAAATAGAACCAGCTCTCTAAATGTCACCCAATTCGCGCATGATTTCGTCAACCCTAGCTACTGTCGCTGGGTCTTTCACAATTGGACGCCCCCATTCTCGGTCCGTTTCGCCGGGCCATTTATTCGTTGCATCCATGCCCATTTTAGAGCCTAGCCCTGAGACCGGGCTGGCGAAGTCCAAATAATCGATTGGCGTATTATCTATCAACGTAGTGTCTCTAGTTGGGTCCATGCGGGTTGTAATGGCCCAAATAACGTCGTTCCAGTCTCTTGGGTTTACATCTTCATCAACGACAATGACAAATTTGGTGTACATAAATTGCCGCAAAAATGACCAAGTGCCTAACATGACGCGTTTTGCATGCCCAGGGTACTGCTTCTTAATACTGATCACCGCCATGCGGTACGAGCAGCCTTCTGGCGGTAAGTAAAAATCGATAATTTCAGGAAACTGCTTTTGAAGAATAGGCACAAAGACTTCGTTCAATGCTACCCCTAAAACGGCCGGCTCATCTGGTGGTCTGCCGGTATAGGTACTGTGATATATCGGGTCGTCTCGGTGCGTGATGCACTCTACGGTAAAGACGGGAAACTCATCAACTTCATTGTAGTAACCCGTGTGATCGCCATAAGGTCCTTCAGGGGCCGTCTCGCCTGGGTAAATATAGCCTTCGAGTATTATTTCAGCACTGGCCGGTACTTTTAAATCATGAAGTTTGCATTTCACTAATTCGGTTTTGCTGTCTCGTAAAAGCCCTGCAAAAGCGTATTCCGATAAGGTGTCGGGCACTGGGGTAACCGCTCCCAAGATGGTCGCAGGGTCGGCTCCCAGAGCAACAGCGACAGGAAAAGGCTCGCCAGGGTGCTCTTGTTGCCAGGCTTGATAATCTAATGCCCCGCCGCGATGCGATAACCAGCGCATGATGAGTTTGTTTTTTCCAATGACCTGTTGGCGATAAATGCCAAGGTTCGTTCGGCCGCCTTGTGGACCTTGGGTTATGACAAGTGGCCATGTGACCAGTGGCGCGGCATCTTCTGGCCAACATGTCCAAACGGGAAGTGTTCCTAAATCTACATCAGGGCCTTCAATGATGTTTTCTTGGCAAGGTCCTTTCTTAAGTGTTTTGGGCGCCATGCTGAGCACCTTTTTCAACAAAGGTACTTTTTGCCAAGCGTCTTTTAAGCCGGCTGGTGGCTCGGGCTCTTTTAAATAAGCCAGTAGCTTTCCGATTTCACGTAGCTCTTGAGTTGATTCAGCGCCCATGCCTAATGCCACACGTTCTGGCGTTCCGAACAAGTTGCCAAGTACAGGCATGGAGTGGTTTGTTGGGTTTTCGAAGAGTAGGGCCGGACCTTTTTGTCTTAATACTCGATCACACAGTTCTGTCATTTCTAGATGTGGATCAACAGACGTTTTTATGCGCTTTAATTCACCACGCTGCTCTAAAACATTAATAAAATCACGTAGATCGGTATATTTCATGAAAGGTGTACTCAAAGAGATTGCGTTAATGGTAAATCAAGCGAATCAAAACCCCAAGGCAGATTAGGCTTAGGAGTTCAACTGGGTGATGTCGATAAATTTGGATTCTCGCGATTCCTTCGCTTTGCTGAGTTTTTCGAGATAAGTTTGCCAATATTTGTCTTTCTCGTCACACAGTTTTTTTAGATAACCCCAATCGTACAAGCCAGTATCGTGGCCATCACTAAAGGTAATTTTAATAGCGTAACGCCCAGTGGCTTCTATTTTACTAATTTCGACATTCTTTTTACCGGTTTGAAGCGTTTCTTGACCGATTCCATGACCGCGCACTTCGGCCGAAGGCGAGTGAACGCGCAAAAACTCTGCACTTAACTCGGCTTGCTTGCCATCTGGCCACTCTATGCGGAGTAATGCCGTACTCTGTTGGTAGTCAATTTTCGTTGGTGCCTGATTCATAGGGAGTCTCTATCTTGTATTTGCCTGAGCGCAGCATGGAGCTTATGGCTTTACAGTTGAAGCCATAATAGCGCAGCTCTAACCGAATGTAAGTTTGATTTACAGACGTTAAAGCTGCGCGTAGCTGAAAGCTAAGCTTTGTGCGTTAAAGAATAAAGCGGCTTAGATCTTCGTTTTGAGCCAATTCAGACAAGGTGTCTTTAACCATTTGAGCGGTCACTTCTAAGGATTGTCCGTTTCGTTCACTGGCGTTGTAAGACGCTTCTTCAAATAAGCGTTCCATAATAGTATGTAACCGGCGCGCGCCTATGTTTTCGGTGCTTTCGTTTACATCAAAAGCTGTATTGGCGATGGCCTCAATGGCGTCCTCGGTAAAGGTGACCGTCAGCCCTTCCGCGCCTAATAGTGCCGCGTACTGTTCGGTGATGGCATAATCGGGCTCGGTTAAAATACGCTTGAAGTCATTCGGCGTTAAGGCTTGCAGGTTAACTCGAATCGGTAATCGACCCTGAAGTTCTGGAATGAGATCACTGGGCTTAGAAAAGTGAAATGCACCGCTGCCAATAAATAAAATATGGTCAGTTTTCACCATGCCATATTTGGTATTAATGGTGCAGCCTTCAATAAGTGGCAGCAAATCGCGTTGAACGCCTTCTCGACTGACATCGCCACCACCACGATTTTCGTTTTTAGCGATTTTGTCAATTTCATCAATAAATACAATGCCGTTTTGTTCAACGGCCGTCAGGGCGCGTTGCTTAAGGTCATCTTCATTGACTAATTTTGCGGCTTCTTCATCGGTGAGTAGTTTTAACGCTTCTTTTATCGGTAACTTTCGTTTTTGGGTTTTTTGATTGCCCATATTTGAAAACATACTTTGCAGCTGGCTGGTCATGTCTTCCATGCCTGGAGGCGCCATGATTTCAACTCCGACTGAGTTTTGTGCCAGCTCTAACTCAATTTCTTTGTCGTCTAGTTCGCCTTGGCGTAATTTTTTACGGAACACTTGGCGGGTGCTAGAGTTAGTATCGGTAGATTCGGCATCACCTTGGGCGTTTCGAGGTGCTGGCAATAAAATATCTAAGATTCGATCTTCCGCGGCGTCGTGTGCACGTGGTTTTGCGGCATTCATTTCGTGCTCACGCAGCATTTTGATGCCAGTTTCAACCAAGTCACGAATAATCGATTCAACGTCTCGACCAACGTAACCCACTTCAGTGAATTTTGTGGCTTCTACCTTAATGAAGGGTGCGTTAGAAAGCTTGGCTAATCGACGTGCAATTTCAGTTTTTCCGACACCCGTTGGACCTATCATTAAAATATTTTTGGGTGAAATTTCGTCACGCATACGCTCATCAAGCTGCATTCGGCGCCAGCGGTTTCGTAAGGCTATGGCAACGGCGCGTTTTGCGTCGTCTTGGCCAATAATGTGTTTATCCAGTTCATGCACGATTTCGCGCGGGGTCATGATCGACATACTTACCTCAATGTTCAATAGCAGCGCTTAAAGCACTTCAACAACAGTATTGTGATTGGTGTACACGCAGATATCCGCGGCGATTTCGAGTGACTTCTCAGCAATCTCTTGAGCTGATAAATCGGTGTTTTCAAACAGCGCACGGGCGGAGGCCATGGCAAAATTACCACCTGAGCCGATTGAAACGACGCCATGCTCTGGCTCGACGACATCGCCAGTACCTGAAATTAGCAGGCTGGCCTCTTTGTCGGCAACGATCAGCATAGCTTCGAGTTTTCGCAAGGCTCGGTCACTTCGCCATTCTTTAGCAAGTTCAACGGCGGCGCGGGTTAAATGCCCACTGTGCTGCTGCAAATGGCCTTCAAATTTTTCGAAAAGCGTAAAAGCATCGGCCGTACCGCCTGCAAAACCAGCCACCACTTTATCGTGATAAAGGCGACGCACCTTACGTGCATTGCCTTTCATGACCGTATTACCAAGAGAAACTTGACCATCACCAGCAACAACAACTTGGTCATCACGGCGAACAGAAACAATCGTGGTCATAACGGGTTCCAAAATAATGAATTCAAAAACCTATTTGGGGGCAAGGGCATTTTTTTAAAGGGCGCTTTTGAGAACGGTGCCTTAGGCACCGCGAGTTTTGAGCTGCTAGTAAGTTTAAATGAGGTAAGCAGCCCGTAGCCTAAAACTCGTTAACCAAAACTCGCTTCGGTGGCGTGTTCCACTTCCGCGGGTCGCTGTTCGTGCATCCATGCACCGCTAAACTTCGCCATCCATGGCTCAGATGCCCGCTGCAGTGAAACCCACCCCCAAAGCTAACCTCGTCCATAAAGCTTAAAGTAGGAGTGTTCGAAGCAAAGCGAAGACGCGATTGTTTAAATGTTTTGGTCTAGCTTGCAGCTTACTGCGCCCTTACCATCACCTGATGATTCAACGCGGCGAGTCTATCTTGTGCTTTGTTTAGGGCGGATCGGTTGTCGAATGGGCCGACGACGACTCGGTGGTAGGTGCCTTTGTCGCCTAGGTTGACTGTGTTTATGCTGGAGCTGGGCAAACCGTTGAGTATTAACTCGGCTCTCAATCGATCGGCGTCATCTACTTTTGAAAAGGAGGCGACTTGGATGATCCAGCTTTTGGCTTTAGGCGGTTCACTGGTGGTGGTTTGCGTTGTGTTTGTTGTGGTGGCATTTGAACCGGGTTTTTCTTCCGGTGCCACGGTGGGAACTTCGTCATCTTGCAGCAATTGATAAAATTCGAAGGCTTGCTTCAGAGTTTCGGTTTTTTCTTTTATTTCTTCAACTTGCTCTATTTCAGGCGCCGGTTGCGGCTCTGTTTCTGTGGCCGATTCTTTCAGAGCTATATTGAATTGTTCGCGCACGGCTTCAGCGCCACCTTCTGCAGGAGGCACTTTAGCTAGAAAATATAAAAACCCAACGAAGCCAACAGCTACGATGCTGGTAAATAGCCATACCCACTTGGGAATACGGCTGGTTTCAGCTTGCTTGGGCTTATGTGCAAAATCGCGAGACATTTGACCTCAATTACATCTGTTCAGGTGCGCTAACACCTAATAAATCTAAACCATTCGCTATGACTTGCGCGACAGCTCTAGAAAGAACGAGGCGTGCATTTCTTACGTTGGCATCGTCTATCAACATTTTATTGCTGTTGTAGTAACTGTGGAACAAACCCGCTAAGTCTTTTAGGTAGGTTGCAATAGACGCTGGCTCTAAAGAAGTGCCTGCGTTTTTCACTACGTCTGGGTATTTTCGAAGCTGAGTCATCAATTCACGTTCGGCGTCTAGATCGAGTGTGCCTAATGCTTCTAAGCCGAGCGCTTGATCAAATTCGATGCCCTGTTCTTTGAGTTTGTTTAACATGCCAAATACACGCGCGTGCGCATATTGAATGTAGTAAACAGGGTTGTCGTTATTTTTTGAACGCGCTAAATCAATATCAAAAGTGATTTGTGCATCGGCACGTCTTGATACTAGGAAGTAACGGGTTGCATCGCGTCCGACTTCGTCAATGAGATCACGCAAGGTTACATAACTACCGGCTCGTTTAGACAGTTTTACTTCTTCACCGCCACGCATCACTAGCACCATTTGGTGTAGCACGTATTCAGGGAAGCCTTCAGGTATTCCGGCTTGCAGCGCTTGGATGCCTGCGCGTACTCGAGTGACGGTGCTGTGATGATCGGCACCTTGCTCATTAATGACGCGGTCAAAGCCACGATCAAATTTATTTTTGTGATAGGCCACATCTGGTAAAAAGTAGGTATAGCCACCTTCTTTTTTACGCATAACGCGGTCTTTATCGTCACCAAACTCAGTAGTCTTTAACCAAAGCGCGCCGTCTTTTTCATAGGTGTAGTTGTTGGCGATGAGTTGCTTCACCGTGTCTTCTACTAGCCCTTCGGAATATAGTGATGACTCTAAAAAGTAGACATCGAATTTCACATCGAATGCTTTTAAATCAAGGTCCTGTTCGCGACGCAAATAGGCTACGGCAAAATCTTGAATAGCGTCTAAATCGTCGGGGTCTTTTTTACCGACAACGCTTCGATCGTCGGCTACGATAGTGTCGCCGGCTAAGTAAGATTGCGCGACATCAGAAATATAATGACCACGGTAGCCATCTTCTGGCCAGCTGTCATCTTCAGGTGTTAAGCCTTTCACTCGTGACTGAACGGACAGTGCTAGATTATTAATTTGTGCGCCGGCATCATTGTAATAAAACTCACGAGTAGGGTTCCAACCATTTGCGGCCAATAAACGGCAAATAGAATCGCCTACGGCAGCACCACGGCCATGACCAACATGCAATGGGCCGGTTGGGTTTGCAGACACAAACTCAACTTGAACTTTTTTGTTTTCGCCGCTGGTGTTGGTACCAAACTTATCCGCTTGTTCCAAAATGTCAGCAACGATGGCCGCGCTAGAGGCGCTGGCTAAGTAAAAATTGATGAATCCAGGTCCTGCGATCTCAACTTTACTTACAAAGTCATTGCTGGGCAGGGCATCTATTAATTTTTGAGCCACTTCGCGCGGGTTACTTTTACAAGGTTTCGCTAAGGTCAATGCAAGGTTTGTTGCCAAATCACCATGGCTTTTATCCCGAGTGTTATCGACAGATACGTTAATAACATGCTCTGCAGGGATGAAGCCGTCGTCTTTTAACGTTTGCGCTGCGGCTTCCAGCAATTGTGTGATTTGCTGTTTCATTGACTTAATTACTCCGGAAAAATAGGGTGTGAATACGATTCTCTATTATCCACGTTTTGGCCTTGCCTAGCTAGTGCTCTAACGAGGCCATTCTGATTTACTTAGGCTAAATCGGAAGGGTCTATGTCAATGTGCCAGCTGACTTGTTTAGCATCGCGAGGGTAGTGCCGATGCAGTGGCGTCAGTACTTCGTGCAGGTGGCTACGTTTTTGGCTTTGAACCAACAGCATGTATCTATGCTTTCCAGCCCGCCTTGAAAGCAATGCGGGTAACGGCCCTAATACTCGAACCTTTTGGGTGTTCAGTAAATAATGCGCCATTTCTTGCAACCGTTGTTCGGCTAAATTGGCGAACGCACTGTCGCAGCGAATGACGGCCAAATACCCAAAGGGTGGCAATTGAGTGCGCTTTCTGTCCTCTAATAATTCAATAGCAAAACTACGGTAATCATGCTGTAGCAACGGTTCGAAAACCGGGTGTTCGGGGTACCATGTTTGCACCACCACTTCACCTTTACGCTGTCCGCGGCCGGCACGCCCAGCAACTTGAGTCAATAATTGACCCATGCGTTCGCGGGCCCGTAAATCGGCACTGAATAAACCGCCATCTATATCCCAAATGCCCACTAAGGTGACGCGTTCAAAATGGTGCCCTTTGGCAAGCATTTGCGTGCCGATAATAATGGCTGGTCCTTCGGATTCAGTGCGTGCCAGTTGCTGTTCGAGTTTGTTTCGTGTGCTGGCAATATCACGGTCAAAACGAATGATCGGGGTGTCAGGAAATAATTGGGAGATGGTTTCTTCGGCTCGTTCTGTGCCTGTGCCCATTGCCTCTAACGTGGTTTCATGGCAACTCGGGCATTTATGAACGGGTGTTTCGCGGTGTCCACAATGGTGGCAAATATTGGTTCGTTGCGCACGGTGATAGGTCATGTGTGCATCGCAAAAAGTACAATCGGCTATCCAGCCACAGCTACGACAAAACCAATTAGGCGCGTAGCCTCGGCGATTCAAAAATAAAATAATTTGGTTGCCGTCATCCAAATGGCTTTTGATGCGGTGCGCTAGCCTTTCAGAGAGCCCATTTTGGTGTTGTTGCTTGCGCATATCAATGGTTTCGATAGGCGGTAATGAAGAGCCGTTGGCTCGATTGGCTAAGTTTAAATGCGCAAATCGACCCATGCTGGCATTGTGCAAAGATTCAAGCGAGGGGGTCGCCGAGCCGAGCACAATCGGTATATTGAGATCGTGCGCGCGCTTGAGTGCGATATCCCGAGCGTGATACCGCAGTGTATCTTGTTGTTTGTAAGAGGCATCGTGTTCTTCATCGACCACGATCAATCCTAAGTTTGGGATCGGCGTTAAAATACTGGAGCGAGTTCCGATAACAATGGCGGCTTGCCCTAATTTGGCTTTTAGCCAGGCTTGGTGACGTGCAGGGTCTGTTAATCCTGAATGCAGTGCGACCGTGTCGTCTTGAAATCGTTTTTGAAATCGAGCTAAGGTTTGTGGCGTTAAGCCAATTTCGGGGACTAAAACCAGAGCGCGTTTACCTTGCTGCAAGCATTGGCGAATGGCTTGAAGGTATATTTCGGTTTTTCCACTGCCGGTTACACCTTCTAACAAGCAAGGCGCATAAGCATCCAGTTTAATGTGACTAAGGGCGGTTTGCTGCTCTTCTGTGAGCCTAAGCTCACTTTCAAACAATTCTCCGGTCGGTGTTATGGGCTCTTCATTTGCCTCGTCACTTACGTTGAGCAGCTGTTTTTTAACCAGAGCGTTGACGACGGCTGAATCAAAACCAAGTGACTTTAAATGACGCATTGTCGCGCTTTGTTGTTTTTGCATTACTTGCATAAGAGCTTGCTGTTTGGCCGCGCCGCCTAATTGTGCGCAATCTAAGTGCTGGCCTTGAAGCGTCAGTGTTGCCCAGCGTGTTTTTTTTAATTCAGCCTTTTTGCCACTGCGCAGTAATTTAGGCAAGGCTAAAAAGAAAGGGCTGCTGAATTCATGAAGATAATAACGACCCATCCAATTTGCGATATTCAGCAGTTCTTCGCTAAGGAGAGGCGCTGTATCGAGCACTTCTGTTACATTTTTTAATTTAGCGGCATCCAGTGCTTCATCTGGAGCATCGGCTACCGAAAGCCCAATCACCGTACGAGAGCCTAGGCTGACTTTGCAACGAAGACCTGGCGCGAGTTTGTGGCTGTGCAAATAGGTTAAGGGCCCGTTAAACGGGCCTTGTACGGCAATGGACACCCGTTGCATTGTTTGGCTTATATTACTTGTCAATTGAAACAACTCTGGTATGATTGCGCTCCCTTTTTGGAGGCGTCTAGCACGCTATTGTGCCTTCAAAGTTAATGTTCCGTCAAAACGCGGTGCCTGACAAGAGATCTGGTAGCGGCGTCAATTGAGGTTATTATAATGCAAGCAGATATACACCCTAAATATGAAGCAATGGTTGCAACGTGTTCATGTGGCAACAAGCTAGAAATTAATTCTACTCGTGGTTCGGACATGCACTTAGACGTATGCTCTAAATGTCACCCGTTCTACACAGGTCAACAGAAGATGGTTGACTCTGGTGGTCGTATCGATCGCTTCAAGACTCGTTTCAGTGGCCGTAAAATCGGTAAATAAGACTGAACGCGTTTGTATAAAAGAACCCAGCTTAGGCTGGGTTTTTTTATGCCTTTAAAATCTTAAAGGTGTGTTTTGAAAAACTCTATGGTTCTAGACCAAGCCAGTTCAGCCTCTTGTTCATCGTATCGAGCCGTAGAGTCATTGTGAAAACCGTGGTTGGCCCCTTCGTAGATATAGGCCGAATAAGGAACCTTGTTGGCTTTTAAGGTTTGTTCATAGTCTGGCCAAGTTGCGTTAACGCGATTGTCTAAACTGCCAAAGTGGAATTGCATTGGGGATTGAACTTGATCACGAATACTTTCAGCGGCCGGCGTTCCATAGTAAGGCACACCAGCGTCAAGCGTTTCCGGTAGAGTGGCGGCTAACATATTGACGATGTACCCTCCAAAACAAAAGCCAACGGCACCGAGTTTACCTGAACTGAGTTCATGGTTTTTTAAGAACTGTGCCGCCGCAATAAAATCTTCTTCGACTTTAGCTTTGTCTAACTGGCTTTGCATAGACCTGCCTTCGTCATCGTTGCCAGGGTATCCACCAAGTGGGTATAAGGCATCTGGAGCAAAGGCGATAAATCCTTGTTTAGCTAAACGCCGAGCGACGTCCTCAATATAAGGATTAAGCCCTCTATTTTCATGCACAACCAACACCACAGGGGCTTTCCCTGTCAGCTGCTTCGGCGTGACTAAATACCCTCGTCCTTCGCCATGCCCTTTGGTCGACTCAAACAACGCGTAAGACGCGGTTATATCCTCATCATTAAACGATACCTGCTCCGCAAGTGCATAATTAGGCAGTAGAGAGGCCGTTAGGGTGGTCATCGTGAAACCCAGCGCGGTTAAGCCGGCCAATCGGTTCATAAAGGTTCGCCGATCAATTAATCCATGGGCATACTCGTCGTACCAGTCAAATGCCTCTTGAGGAATAGGCCGCACAGGTGTAATAACCGGTGCATGGGACGTTGTTTGATCATCGCTTAGGTTAGTCATTAAGGGTGTCTCCAATTATTAACATTGTGTCGAGACTGTGAAGGTGACAACAGTTATAAAGCCTTCCTTCGACAATAAAAGTTATACAGCAACAATGTGCAAGAAATATGGTATTAGCACGCAAAAAGTCACTTTGAGTCAGGTGCGCCTTCGCGTCGGGAAAGGCAATACTGCTGTGCATCAATATCGTCAATGATGTGTTGAGCCAAAACTCTAGCAGCGTTATGCTAGGCTGATAAAAATAACGACGCTACACAACCACACATATAAAAAAATTGGATCCCCCATGACTGATACACTCAAAAAAGACGCTTTGGCATACCATGCCGACCCTCGCCCAGGAAAACTCAGTGTCGAGATATCGACAGCCGCTGAATCATCACGTGATTTGTCACTTGCTTACAGCCCTGGTGTGGCGGAGCCTGTGCGAGCCATTGCTGAAAACCCAGAAGATGCCTATAAGTACACCATTAAAGGCAATTTGGTAGGTGTTATATCGAATGGCAGCGCGATTTTAGGGTTAGGTAACTTAGGTTCGTTGGCCAGCAAGCCAGTCATGGAAGGAAAAGCCCTGTTATTTAAGCGTTTTGCCAACGTTGATTCTATTGATATCGAAGTGAACTCTTCTGATATTAATGAAATTGTGCGCACCGTTGAACTTATTGCTGATACCTTTGGTGGAATCAACTTAGAAGACATCAAAGCCCCTGAGTGTTTTGAAATTGAGCGTCGTTTAATAGAGTCATGCAGTATTCCAATTTTTCACGATGATCAACACGGCACAGCCATTGTTACGGTTGCGGGCATGCTAAATGCTCTTGATATTCAAGGTAAGTCTATCGAAACGGCTAAATTGGTCTGTTTAGGCGCAGGTGCGGCGGCCATTTCATGTTCTCGGTTGTTGGTTGCAGCGGGCATGAAGAAAGAAAACATCGTTATGCTCGATCGAAAAGGCGTTATTTTTAATGGCCGTGAAGGTGTGAACCAGTATAAAGCTGAGTTTGCCAACGATACCACTCGTGCAAGAACGTTAACTGAAGCCATAGAAGGCGCAGATGTGTTCCTTGGGCTTTCAGGTCCTGATCAGCTCAGCGCTGAACAATTAAAAACCATGGCCGATAAGCCGATTATTTTTGCGTGCTCTAATCCAGATCCAGAGATTAAGCCTGAACTCGCGTTGAGCGTACGTGATGACGTCATTATGGCAACGGGTCGTTCCGATTACCCAAACCAGGTGAATAACGTATTAGGCTTTCCGTTTATTTTCCGCGGCGCATTAGATGTCCGGGCTACTAAGATTAATGAAGAAATGAAGCTGGCTGCAGCGCATGCGATCAGTGATTTAGCTAAAGAAGAGATCTTACAAGAAGTTATCGATGCCTACGGCGGCAATGCCTTTGAGTTTGGCCCGGAATACATTATTCCTAAGCCATTAGATCCACGTTTATTAAATCGCGTAGCGGGTGCCGTTGCGCGTGCAGCAGTTGATTCCGGAGTCGCTAAAGTCGCCTTACCAGACAAGTATAAAGTTTAGTCTTGTCAGACATATTAAAAGGAGCCGCGTGCTCCTTTTTTTGGTTCTTATGGACCTGATTCATCAAAATTGCTGTGTTCAAACCTAAAATTGAACCCTATTTCTATGAAATAGTTAAAATATTTGATAAAAATAGCCTAAAACCAAGCAAAATGGTGAGACTTGACTACTATAATGTGAAGGAACACTGTTTCATTTTGGAGAAAAGGTGCCAAGGCATCTAAACAACAATTGACTATTATGAACATGGCAGAAAAAAAGCAGCTGACGAGCGTGACCGAGCCAGAAGGTCGATTTTGGGACGGTTTTACCGATCCAACTCAAGCTGCTGTGCATTTAGCTTTGCAATGGCTGGCTTATGTGTACCCTTCCGTTGAGTTGCAAATAGACCGCACCTTAAATAATGCGTTACCGTATTCTGATTCAGATTTAAGTGCTCGTTGGTTTCAATTTCTCGAAGAGCAAGATGTCGAAGGCCATGTTGAGGCCCTCAATTGGATGGCGAAAGTCATCTCAAAAGAGCAGATCCCGTTTTTGGTCGAAACCTGTTGGCGGTTAGTCTTGGTCGATCATGAGTTACCGACCCACGTACCGTTGGCCTTGAGGATTCTAGGTCAAGTGATAGGCATTAATGAACAGCGTTTGCATGAAATTGGCGGCAATGTGTTTCGAGAGTTCATAGAAGCCGATGACAAGAAGCCTAGAGCGCCCTTACTCCCGGTAGATCCGAGGTATTTAGATAGAATTGAGTGGCGGTTGCACGGTCATACGGCCACAGCGCGTCATGTATTTGATCGACACAGTCCAACACCAGAAAAGTCAAAAGAGAAATTTATAGGCTTTATCTTAGGCTTTTTTGCAGGGGCATCCGTTTTAGCCTTTGTGGTGTTTGGTCCTTGGCAGTTTGGCCGTATTTCGGTCGAACGAATGCAACATGAAGGCCCAACGTTATCGCAAAGTACAGAGGCCATGGTAAATGAAACACCGACAGCTGTCGTTGCTAGCGAGCCTACAGATGCACCCGATTCATCGCCTTCTTCTGAAGAACCTCAAGCAAGTGACATTAATGAAGCGGTAACAACCTCCGAATCTTTAGAGCAAACGCTTGCGCTTGTAGAGCCTTCTTCGCCCGCAGTTGAAGAGTCGACACCTGCGCCTTCAGCAACGGTTAACGTCGAAAAAGTTTTAATGTTAGTGTCGGCCAACGTACTCAATGTTCGAGCGCAAGCAACGGTTGAAAGCGATGTCGTTGCAAAGTTAGGTAAAGATGCGAAAGTATGGGCCTACCCAGCTGAAGCTGTCGGGCTTTGGATGAAAATACGTTTTGACGATAAAGAAGGGTACGCCAGTGCTCGGTTTATGGAGCCCGTTGGTAATTAAAACGTAAGTGCAACGGGGCTTATTCAGGGGCGGTAATATTTACCTTCAATTCTTGCAGCTGCGCAATCGTCTTTTTTCGATAGCGTTCGCGTACAATACTACCTTTCGGCTTTTCTAAATAATAAGCTAATGCTTGAGCTTGAACCGCATCTACGCCTATTTTAGTTAATACATCTACAAAGTTTTGCTCGTCACTGTAGTCTGGCTCAGGCAAGGTATTTGCGCGCGGCAATTCAACGGTCTCACCATTAAACAGACGCTGACAAAGCTTTTCATAAGCGTTTTTAAAGACTGGTTTGGTGATTCTTTCCGCTTCTGATCGCAACGCATGGTAACTGACTTGCTGTGCAGCAAGCTGAACGCAAACATGTGACCAACGATGAGCTTGCGGGTGATGAGCATTCACGCTAGCCTCTAAATAAGCTTGGTCCAAAGACGGTAATCCTAGTGATTCCGGCGTGGGCTGTAGAAGTTTTAAAAACTCTGCAATGGTGGGGGGCCATGCATGCTCTCGCTTACAGCGCTCTAACGCAAATTCGAGTTGAACTTCAGTCATGCCAGCTAAAGACATCGCCCACTCACGTTTCGCCTGATTCAAGGTGGTTTCATCACCGTAGGCACTTTCAAAGCGATGGGTATAAATATGGTGGAAGCGAGCAAAGATCATGTTGATCAATACTTTCGTGTCATGATCAACGGTAGGGCGATTACCAGTCAGTATCTGAGATGTTTCTGAGAGCGTCCCGGACGCGTGCTCTTTTTTCTCGAGGATTGTTTGCAGGCTCACCAGTTGTGTTGATTGATTGCTCATATCGACCTTTTGCATGTTGTGATTCGGGCCAAGCGCGTTGCACCCAATTAACTAATCGAATATCCCAGTTGGCCTCTTGGCGTTCACTGGCCAGGTAATATTGCCTAAATTTTTCAAGTTCTGAAAGCGCAAAGGCTAGCGGAATATTGTGAAATGACAATAAATTGGGAAACTGTTCACTCGGCTCCCAGTCGGCCGTCATTTTAACCCGCTGAACGCTGGCTCGGCCGCCGTGCTTTGCGGCAGGTTTAAGATAAGCCAAGTCGTCGTCTTCTTGATTGCGTCGCCTAGCATCGTTCATTGAAAATACCGGCAGTTTTTCAGTGGCCTGTGAATTAACTGCAGCGACAGACGGCGTTTGGTTTGGGGCATCGTATGTATTTGGCGTGTTATTGTACACAGGGACGGTTTTACTGATCGAAGGTAGCTTAGTTTGTGTACCTGCTGCCTCATCGGCATCAAATAAAGGGTCAATGATAAATTGCCAAGGCGATTGGCTGACAATGTTTATAACGCCTTGCGCTTGTAGCCGATTGCACACGGCCAAAAACTGCATATCACTCCAAAAAGGCAATAATTTTTGCTGCTTTTGAACAGATAACTCAATGGTTTCACGTTCCTGCAGTGTTTTGATTTCGTACAGTAGTTGAAACAGCAAAGCTTCTTCTAAGCCCAATGTAGCTGCGAGCGTAGGAGAAACTAAGAGCATTTTTTCTGAAATCACGTAGCACCCTTCAGACCGCAAAGTGGGTCGTTTAAACTAAAATTATCAACTGATGGGCTTAAACAGACGGGTTTAAAGCCGGTCGGTCAGCTTAACATAATCCACGAATAACAGGGATTAGTTTATCGAACAAAATGTATAAGTGACGAATTGTACTGGCAGTTTGCCGCAGGCTTGATTAGCCTATGCGCTTTGAATACTTTGTATAGTGCTTAGAATGACAAATGTGATCTCTGTCGAGAATTTAACAAAAAATTACGGCTCTAAAGCAGCTGTCAATGGTATCAGCTTTTCAGTTGCTCAAGGCGATTGTTTTGGCTTGCTGGGCCCAAATGGCGCAGGCAAGACTACGACCATTGAAATGCTTGAAGGCGTGTTGAACCCCTCTCAGGGAAAGATTTCATTGTTTGGTGAACCTGCTAATAAATCACTCTATAAGCGAGTGGGCATTCAGTTTCAAAACACCGCATTACAAGACTACCTAACCGTTATTGAAACCGTAAAGTTATTCCATGCATTATATGAGCAGCCAATGCCGTTGGATGAATTGATACAACTGTGTGCCTTGGAAGATATTTTGCATCAAGATGCGCGCACGCTTTCCGGTGGTCAGCGACAGCGCTTATTGTTAGCGTTGGCTTTAGTAAACTCACCAGATTTAGTTTTTTTAGATGAGCCAACCACGGGTTTAGATCCTCAAGCCCGACGCAACTTTTGGTCATTGATTGAGGCCATCAAAGCGCAAGGGCGTAGCATTGTGTTGACTACCCATTACATGGATGAAGCCCAAGTACTTTGTGATGATATCGCTATTATGGATCAAGGCCAAATCATCGCAAGTGGCTCCCCAGAAGCCTTGTTGGCCGATCATTTTAACGGCGCAGTGGTGTGCATTCCGCTAGAAAACACAAATGATATATCGGCCGCTCATAGTATTGCCAACGGCCGATATGAAATTGAAACAGAACAGGTGGATGAGACTATTCAGTCACTGATACAACAAAATATCTCTTTAGAAGGCATGCAAGTTAAAAGGCCGACGTTAGAAGACTTGTTTTTAAAATTAACCGGCCACGCCTTAAGGGGATAATGCATGAAACGAATGTTAGCGGTATTCAATGCCCGCAATAAAGAGTTTGTTAGAGATCGCAGCTCGTTAATGTGGAATTTGCTGTTCCCTTTTTTGCTGTTGTTTGTGTTTTATTACGCCTTTGGGCAAAGCCAGCCGATTTTTAGCATCGGTGTTATTTCAGAAAAAGACGGTTATTTGGCTCGCCCGCAACTTATGGCAGTTAAGCATATTCACTTTATTCCATATCAAGACATTGAAACGGCTTTAGAGCGGTTAGAGCGACACCAGATAGACTTAGTACTCGATATTGATCAGCTGGCGTACTGGGTCAATGATGAAAGCAGCCAAGGCTACATGGTAGAGCAGCTTCTTTCCAAGCTAGATCCCGGTTATGAGCGGAACTTAGTCAAAGGAGCCGCCATTCGGTACGTCGATTGGGTGCTGCCAGGCATTATTGGCATGACCATCATGTTCAGCTCATTGTTCGGAGTGGGCTATGTCATTGTGCGATATCGAAAAAATGGCGTGTTAAAGCGCTTAAATGCCACACCCTTAAGTGCGTTAGAGTTTATTTCCGCGCAAATTCTGTCTCGGTTGTTGTCGGTTTTATTTGTCGGTAATGTGTTGCTGTTGGGCGGTTGGTTTACATTATCAACCTTAATGGTGGGTCAATATTGGTTAATTCTATTAGTAATGGTCTTAGGAGCCCTTGCATTAATCAGTTTGGGATTGCTCATTGCGAGCCGATTGCGCAGCGAAGAGTTTACTGGCGCATTAATCAACATGACGACTTGGCCAATGATGGGTTTATCACAGGTTTGGTTTCCCTTAGAGGGCGCTCCTCACTTTATCAAACTGGTTTCTTATGCTTTTCCGTTGACGCACCTTGTTGAGGCCATGCGGGAGGTCATGATTGATGGCGCGACTTTGTTACAAATCAGCGACCACCTATCAATATTGCTTGCGATGGTTATTGTGTTTTTAGGCTTAGGTGCCTGGCTTTTTAATTGGGATTCGGACAGCCGTTAAGGGGTTACGGCTGTTCGTAAGTTTCTCGTTGAATCCCATGAAAATCGCTCGTTGAAGGGTCTTCCGTATCGACTTGATCAAAATGCAGAAGCGATTTTAAGCACAACTGGTAACCTTCTTCGATCATCTCCTCAGCCAAGTGGTAATCAAACAAGCCACCAAGCGTGTAAGGAACCTCAATGAGAATATCAGGGCGGTTAGCCGCCAGTTTCATGTGAGCCATGGTGTTTTGCATGGTTTCGATGCTGCGGTTGATCAGTTCAACCGTTGAAAACTGACGCTCGTGTCCAGTGGCTTCTTTGTCTTCATTACTCCAACGATCAATAAAACGTTTAACGGCGCGCTGAACCGCGCCGTTTTCTGCCGTTAAGCGCTTAGATTGCATTACCTCAGGATCAAGCTTCGGGGCTAATGGGTTTCTTTTTGCGTTTAAATTAACAGCCAAGGTGATGTCGGTGACGTACTTCATTGAAGCCGCTACTGGAACAGGGTTTAATACGCCGCCATCGACCAAATACATATTTCGATAGAAGTGAGGCTTAAATACAGAAGGAATGGCAATAGAAGCTCGAACGGCTTCATATAAACTGCCGTCCGTAAACCAGACTTCTTTTTGACGCTCTAAATCGACAGCGACTGCGGTAAAATCGATGGGCAAGGTTTCAATAACGCGATCTTTAACTAAAGATTCTAAAGCGTCCATGAGCTTGTCACCTTTAAATAACCCGCCACCCGTAAAGCTTAAATCGAGCAGACCGAGGACATTTTTACGATCCAGCGCTGTAACCCAGCTTTGAAATTGGTCGAGTTTCCCGGCCGCATAAAAACCACCAACTAACGCACCAATACTCGCACCTGCAATGTTCTTAATTTCATAACCCTGGTCTTCTAAGCAGCGAATGACCCCGATATGTGCCATACCGCGCGCTCCGCCACTTCCGAGGACGAGCGATACCGTTTTCTTTTGCTTATCCATTTGAATCCTTTGTAGAAAGTTAGGGCGTCATTAACCGAACGCTGAGCCCAGCTCCCACATGGGTAAAAAGACACCTAGCGCGAGCACTAAAACCATAAAACCCATAAATACTAACAAGATAGGCTCTAGCGATTCTGCAAGTCGTTTCAGGTCATATTCTACTTCTTGATCGTAAAAGTCTGCAATATCCGTTAAAAGGTCCGAGACATTACCGGTTTCCTCACCTACGGCGATCATTTGTAAGATCAGTGAGTTGAATAACCCACTAGAAGAGGCGGTTGATAACAACGATTCGCCACGTTCAATACCATTGAGCATGCCTTCAATACCTTGCCCAATATATTCATTACCCACCGTACGTGAAGACACTTTCAAAGCTTGCAATAATGGCACACCTGAGCTCAGCATCATGGCTAAGGGTCGTGCGAATCGGCCCAAGGCAATACGTTCAAATACGCCACCTAGAATTGGAATTTTTAACACCAACTCATCCCATTTTAATAAGCCTTCTGGGGTGCGTTTCCAGCGGATAAAGGCGATGACACTGGCAATAGAAACAAAGACAATGAGCCACCAATAATTAATCATAAAGTTACTGGTTGAGATCAGTATAATGGTTGGCAAGGGCAGGTCGGCACCGAGTTTTTCAAAAATGCTGCTAAAAGCCGGCACGACCATGACATTGATAATCACCAAGCCGATGATCATGGCGATGGTAACTATCATAGGGTAGCGTGTGGCCGATTTGATTTTCTTCCGAGTGTCCTTTTCTAACTCAAGGTGACTGATCAGTTGTGAAAATGCGGTGTCTAATCGACCGGTAGATTCCCCCATAGCAATCATCGATACAAACAAGTCGCCAAAAATATCAGGGTGTGCTCTAAAAGCGTTTGATAGCGTAGAACCTTGCGTTAAGGTTCTCGAAATATCGCGCAAGATATCGCCAAGTACTTCAGAACGCGAGGCATCGGCTAGACCATTGATTGCTCGAATCAAAGGAATGCCTGATCGTGTGAGTGCATACATTTGTCGGCTGAACATAATGAGTTCGTCGATGCCAACTTTCTTTTTGCCAAAAAAATCACCAATGGCATCGGCCGCGGAATTCTTGTCTTTATCTTTGTTCTTACTGCCTTTTGCCGGCTCAATGATCGTTGGAATAATGCTTTGTCGCTTTAACGAGGTCAACACCGCTGATTTGGAGTTGCCTTCGACAACACCTTTGACCGGATCTCCATTTGCACTGCGACCTTGATAATAAAAGCTAGGCATCTTTTTCTTCCGCGGTTACTTTTTCTATAGAAGCATCGTGAGCCGTTTCAAAGTCATCTAGATCGACTGAGATTCTAAACACTTCTTCTAAATCGGTAATGCCTTGTTCGGCATACTCTAAAGCAAGTTCTTCCATGGGTTTAAAGCTGGTGTTGCGTTTGGCGGCTTGAATAAATTCGTTATGATTTTGATCGCGCAACGCAACAAGCATATCATCATCTAATTCGAGCCATTCGTATACACCAATACGGCCTTTGTAGCCTGTATTGTTACATTGATAGCAGCCATCGCCTTTAAAGAACTCAGAGCTCTGGAAACGACCGCCGGCCATATTGTGTAACCAAAGTTTTGCTCGCGTGTCTGGTTCATGAGGTGCTTTACAGTCTTGGCAAACTTTTCGAATGAGCCGTTGAGCCAATACGCCCCGCAAAGCACTTGCTACCATGTATGGTTCTACACCCATATCGGCCAACCGAATCGCGCTGGAAACAGCGTCGTTGGTGTGCAGGGTACTCATCACCATATGGCCGGTCATCGCTGCGCGTACACCAATAGAGACCGTTTCTTGGTCTCGCATCTCGCCGACCAGAATAATATCTGGATCTTGTCGTAACGCCGTTCGTAACACGCTAGCGAAGGTAAGGTTAATTTTCGGATTTACCTGAACTTGGTTAATCCGGCTGAGACGATATTCAATAGGGTCTTCGGCCGTAATGATTTTTCGTTTAGGTGTATTCAACTTTGAAAGCGCTGAATATAAGGTTGTGGTTTTACCACTGCCCGTCGGCCCGGTGACTAATATGAGACCATGAGGGCGTTCGATCATAACCTCAAAGCGTTCACGAATATCTTTAGGTAGGCCCAGTTCGGTTAAGTTTAGAATACCGGCAGACTGATCTAATAATCGCATTACCACCGATTCACCAAATTGTACCGGCATCGTAGAAATACGAACATCTACGGAGCGCCCTTTAACCCCGACATTGAATCGACCGTCTTGAGGTAAGCGTTTTTCAGAAATATCTAAGTTAGACATAATTTTTAAACGCATCACTAAAGCTGAAGCCACGCGTTTTTCCTTGACGACCTGCTCTTGCAATACACCGTCAATACGCATCCGAATTCGGAAGACTGTTTCATCGGGTTCAATGTGAATGTCAGACGCTTCTACTGAGATCGCATCTTCTAATACACTTTGCAGCAGTCGAACGACGGGAGCGTCTTGTAAGTCACTTTCATCGGCAAGATCAGCAATGTCAAAATCACTTTGCGACAGCTCACCTTCCAATTGCCCCGCCAAAGATTCAATTTCGCTGGTGTTTCGGTACACCACATCGAGCGTGGCCAATAATTCTGATTCTCGTACAATGGCCGTTGCAACGTCTTCTTTTAGTGCTTTCTCAACTTCATCGATGGCGACCAGATCGAGAGGGTCAGCCATACCAAGTAGGTATTTACCGTCTTTTTTACTGAGCAATAAACAGCGGAAGCGGCGTGCAATATTTTCATCGAGCTTTTGCATGAGGTCGTTATTGAGTTGGTATTGGCGCAGCTCAATGAATGGGATTTTTAAGTGACCCGATAAAGTAAGCAGCAATTGCTGTTCTTGAATCAAACCCATGTCAACTAAAACACGGCCAACTTTTTTACCCGTAATCTTTTGCTCTTGCAGCGCCAAGTTTAATTGACCATTAGTGATGGCACCGGCCTCAACGAGTAAATCGCCAAGACGAATCCGTTTTCTTGGGCTGGGATCCGTAGGGGTTAATGTGGTCATTTACGGCTTAGCTCCTCTAAACGCGATTGAGCGTAATCCCTTTGCTTAGGGTCTTTACCAATCGCTAAATATATTTTGTAATTTTCAATGGCTTCTTGAGTACATTGGCTTTCTTCTTGCGCTCGTGCGAGCATAAAATACCAAGAAGATTTTACTTTATCTTTTTGTAGCAAGCGCTGATATCTTGCTGTGGCTAGCAAATGCTTGCCTAAAATTTGTTCTGCTATAGAAAGCAGCTCTAGCGTTAGTGTGTCGCTTTGATTCTTATCTAAATTTCGACGGGCCCATCCTAAAATTAAATCCGCATGACCCGTTGCTAAGTATAGCCAACATAAACATTGCATAGCGGCGAGTGAATTTTCAAAACTCTCAATGGTTTCTAAGAGGATGACTTCAGCCTCAGCAGGGTCTCCGTGCTTTGCCATGTCTAAAGCGAGTAATACGGCCTGCTTTTCATCGCTAGAATTAAAGTGTAGATCACTAGAGTTTGGCGTTGGGATTTCTATCGGCAACTTACCGTTGGTGATATCAACTTCTAGATTAACCGTAAGGTCATCACCTACCAGTTTAGGATCGTGCTTTAAAGGTGTTTGGGAGCGCGTTTTTTTACGTTCAGTCGCGATTCGATCGACAAAATTCTGCCCTTTTGGCACTAAGCCTTTTGTGATAAAAAGCGTCATAATGTCGTTATATTTTAGAAGGCCACTTTTAATGATAAGCGCTCGGTACTGAGCCACCGTTGCGTCTTCAGGTAACTGAGCGTACAGCATGTCTAGTTGGTTGGTATCAACTTTAGCATGCTCAGATAAAATGGCGTGTAGGGCATCTGCTTTCATTTAAGACCCCCCTAACGATTTAAGTCTTTGCTGTGCAAATTGGACCAGCTGAGGATCTTCATAATTAAAATTGTTAATGAAGGCTTTATATAGCCCAACCGCGCGTGAAACTTGGCCGCTGTTTTCCGTATTAACGGCCCACATAATTAACCATCGGCCACTGTCGGGTTCACGATTAAACAATTCAGAAAACTGCTCGGCGGCAAGAACGAAGCGCTGTGTTTTTTCGTAAATGACGCCCTTTAACGCAAGTGCTTCACTTGAGCTAATCTCGTTCAATAAAGCTTCTGCTGGGCGATAAAGATTATTAGAAATGTATATTCGAGCCAGCCATACTCTGGGAGCTTCGTCTTTCGGAGAAGCGCCTATCCACTGTTTTAATACCGCTTCGGCGTATTCAATTTCGCCATTAGCAATGTGCGCTTCAACTTTAGACTGCCAATGTTGTGCGCTGGCGGTGACTACATCAGTATTTTGCGCTTTTGATTCTGGCGGCTGAGCCTGCGCTATCGATTGTGTTGGATTAGTGACAGGCGTCGTGTTTAATTCTGTTGCGTTTTGCGTTGGTTGTACCGCCGATTTTAAAGGCTGGGTTTCAACATTTGATTGAGTAATCGGTTTAACTTCGGTATTGGCTTTGGAGTTTACGGTCGCCGAAGTATTAGGCTCCGTAGTCGGGACTTCTTTAGACGCTACCGTTTTTGCCTCAGTATTTGAAACTGGGGTCGAGGCATTCTGTATTGGTACTTCAGGCGCTTCGAGCACAGCAGGTGGCTCAGCCGTTTCTAATTGGGTTAACACCAGTGCATTTTCGCTAGTGCCGTTGGGTGTTACTTCAGGAGTGGATATCTCGGAGGCGACAGCTTGAGTTTCTGAACCTTGCTCTTCTTCTGACAACGGCCAAAAAAGCACCACCGGAACCAGCAACAAAAATAGTGCCGCTAACACCCAATAGATAAGGGTTTTAGTATCGCGCGGTTTAGGCGCAGCGTTGTTCGATGCCAGTGGGTTATAGTGTGCATCGGTCAGTGGCTCAGCAGGGCTGTGTTCCGCCTTTTGAAGCGCTTGATGGATAGCACTCATACTAATCTCCACACTAAGGCGGCGAGTAACACGATAAATGCCGTGCCGGCTAAAATTGGCGCGGTGGATACTTTACGTTGCTCTTTTACATCGGCGGCGAGCATAACATGAGCAATTTCAACAAACTTCTTTTGCTCAGCATAAGCGGCCATCATCGATTTATGCGCCAAAACATTAATCATCCTTGGAATGCCTTGCGCTACTTTATGTAGCTTTTTAATCGCCGCGTCTGAAAACAGTTCATGGCCATTATAGCCACATTGCTGTAGTCGGAATTGAATGTATTGACGTGTTTCTTTTGCATCGAGCGGGGTTAAATAATGCCCAAAACTGATCCGCTGTTTTAGTTGACGAAATCTATCTTGATTTAAAAGATCATCCAATTCTGTTTGGCCAAATAAAATGATCTGAACCAGTTTTCGTTCTTCAGTTTCTAAATTGCTAATAAGTCGTAATGCTTCAAGTGTCGCAGGGGGTAGCGACTGAGATTCATCGACGACGATGACCACACTTTTATTTTCTGTAGCTAAAGACAGCACTCGTTCATTAATGTGTTGTAGCAAAGCATCGTCATTTCGTTTTTCCGAAGCGTCTAACCCTAACTCTTGACCGACGGCTCGATACAAACCAACGGGTGAAAGCATTGGGTTAGGAATATAGACGGTATGGAAACGATGATTGCTGGAAGCTTGAGCGTCTAGAAATCTCAGTAACTTGCGGCACAAAATAGTCTTGCCGGTGCCCACATCCCCAATGACTTTTAGAAAACCTTCGCCACTGGCAAGCACGTGCGCCATTAGCTCAAAACACTGCTCATGGCTGGGCAGGTTTACAAACAAACCCGTATCAGGCGTTAAGCTGAATGGCTGTTTGGTGAGTCCAAAGTGGCGCTGATACATACTATTGAATTCTTCCTAGCACATCATCGATGTCGTCTAAGCTGGTGTACTGATCGTAAACGGTTGGCTTGAGTAAAATAACCAACTCACTTTTACGCGTTGTACGTCGCTCTTGGTTAAACAAATACTTAATGATTGGCACTTTGGCTAAAAATGGAATGCCGGTGTTGCCATTGTCTTGCTTTTGTTGCAATAAGCCGCCTATTACAACAATTTGGCCGCTTTGCGCACGAATGATGCTGTCAGATTCGCGGATATTTGAGTAAGCCAAAGGCAGCGAGTAACTTTGGTCGCCCACGTTAATCACTTTAGTGCGCTCTACAACTTCCGTTACCGAAGGTCTTACGTGCAAAGTCACGCTGTCATCGTTTGAAATTTGAGGGGTAACATCAAGCGCAATGCCCGAGAATATTTTCTCAAGGGTAAAGGGTGCGCTGTTCGTTGTGCCCGAGTTCGAATCTGAATTACTCACGTTTTGAGTAGCACTGGTCGCAAAATAATCATCGACCCCCACTTTGATAACCGCCTTTTGGTTATTGATGGTCGACACTCTAGGGCTAGACAAAACTTGAACATCACCTTGGTGATCCAACAGCTGAAGCATTGAGGTAAAGTTATTAATACCCAAGCTAATGTTAAATACTCCGCCTGCTTCGCTAATGCTTGGAACGGTTCCGCCATCTAAAGATAGTGTGCCATTCGCATTGCCACTGGCTAAGTCATTATCAAAAATACTCCAATTGATGCCCGATTTAAACTCGTTATCGAGAGTGACTTCTACAATTTTAGCTTCAATGATCACTTGCTTTTGCAAGGTCAACTCAGCATCGGCCAAGAATCGTTGAATAGCGTTATGCTCAACAGAGGAGGCGCGCACAACTAATAAGCCTGTTTGAGGGTTTATGATTACGTTTGAGTCATCTTCACTGCTTTGGATAAAACCTTGAAGAGATTCTTGCAAACTTCCCCAAAAACTGTCGCTAGAACCTTCGCTGTTAAGGTTAGAGACGTTGCCTGTGGTGGTTTTTACGCTATTGCTGCTATCGTCTTCGCCGCTGCCAATATTTGTATTCGATTCACCCGTACGTTTTACATTTAGGTAGTTAAGTTTATAAACTCGCGTTGATATTTGGTTCGGAATAACACGGTAACCGTAGCTTGTGCGTTCAAAGTCAAAGCCGTAACTGTCGCGTAGCGCGGAAAGTGTTTGTTTTAGAGTCACACCTCGTAAAGACAAGCTGATGTTGCCGGTGATGCGTGGGTCTAACAGTAGATTTACATTTTGGCTTTTGCCTAAATCCGCAAAGAAAGCCGCTGCAGGTCTATTGTTGGCTTCAATATCAATGCGAGTGACTTTGGGCGCTTGGTCGACCGCTAATAAATCATCGGTCAAGGTCAGTGGTGAAGCCACGTTCCCCGTTGCATCATTGGGCTGAGCCACCGCGTTTTGTCGTTCCGCCGCAAGTGCGGCCCTAGCACTAAAGCCCGTATCAGCCTCTTGACTAGGGTTTCCTGCACAGGCCGCGAAAACGGTCACTGTCAGTGCGTATATGCTGGTAGAGAGTATCTTATTCACTCGGGGAATCCTCTGTTGACGGAACAATTTTAAAACTGCCCGGAGTCTTTAAGTAAAGAGTTCGAGTTGTGCTGCCTTGAGCTAGTACAACAAATTCGGCTTCTATCTGCGTCACTTTAAATCCACTGATTTGGTCATTTAAGGTGAGCGTTTTATTGTTAATGGTCGCGAACCGTAAATCGCCGGTAATGGCGATATCGCTCAAAGAAAACGATGCCGGTTTAGCCTTTCTAACTACCGTGCTCGTATTTTGTTTAGGAGCGGAGTAATTATCAGGACGCATTGGATTCGCGTGCGTTGGCAAGCTTAAGGCTGTGCAAAGAAGAAAAACGGTGGCCAATAATTTATACATTTAACCATTCCTCCTGGCGACTTAACGTATGCACTTGCAATTTAAATTCTAGCTGCGGGAACGATTGAGTATCGATGATGAGGTCATCCCAAAATAATTCTTCAGGTAGAGCTTCTATGGTTTCTAAATAGCTAACAAAGGCTTCGAATTCTCCTGTTAACGTAATCTCGATCGTGTGCTGGTAAAAAATCGTATCAATATCTGTGCTGGCCTGAAGCTTAACCACGGGCAGCACATGAAAACGTTGCAACGTTAGGTTACTTTGCTTATTGAGAATTTGCCGGATAACCGATGCCATGCGTTCTGGCGTAATGAGTAAACTGGCGATTTTATCGATGCGGGTATCAAGCTTTTCAATCGACTCTTCAAGCTTTTGGTTACTGTTTTGTAGGGCGACAATACGCGGATTATTTGCAGCAGATTCTAAATCGGCCAACTCTTTCTGGTAGGTCTCGGTTTCTTCTTTATATTGCTTAGTCGCGTTAATGATGGAATCGTGTTTGTCTAAACCCATGAGCATTAAATAGCCCTGGGCCAATAAGATTCCTGAGGCAAATACAATCGCTAACAACATGTAACGTTCACGGATGTTGAGACGGTCGAGACCTAACCTAAGTTTATAGACATTTTTGGAAAACATTAACGTACCTCCGCCATATCTATTTGCTTGTCGTTAGACAAACTGAATCGCCACAAACCGCGCTGATTGGCTTCTTTTTGTACGCTGAGCTGTTGAATAGATATGCCCTTAAATTCAGAGTTACCTAACTGAGCAATGTAGTCGGGGATTAATTCAGGCGTTTGAGCAAAGCCTGTTAAACTGAAAGATCGTTGACCGTTACGAAGATGAATAGTCTCTAGCCAAAGGCCATTGACGTCATAGTCCGATAATTGCTTCAAAGGCGAGGTAAATCCTTCAATTGAATTTTCAAGTTGATCGGCTAAATCTTGTAACGTGGTTCGCCTTAGGTTTAGGTCGGCTGTTAAGGACACGTTAAGTTGTTCAAGCTGTTCTTCATTAAACATTTCAGGGTGCAACGATTGGTAAGAAACCAGTGCTTGCTGTTGATTGCTCGCGCTATTTTTCCAAATCATTTGTTCAGCGGTTAATTCAGCACGCGTGTTGTAGGCTGATAGAACCCATAACACGGCGCAAATAAGTGAAGCCAAAAATACCCAAATAAATACCGGTAATTGCACTGGGCCATACCCAGGCAATAAATCGGCAGAGACAAGGTTTACTTGTTTGGTCATTACACAGTCTCCCTAAATGCTGTGCCCGCTAGTGCTAGCATCTGGTTTGGATCAATGAGCTCATCTGCTGAAGTAAATTGCATAAAATCAGACAAGGTAATGGGCGAAAATCGCATGCCAAGTTTCTGTGCTAATTTAGTTGACAGTTCGGCATGCTCTGGTAAACACAGCAAATACACCTCAGCAATGGAGCCCAAACCTAATTGCGATTCGTAGTAATCAAACGAGCGTCGCATCTCCAATACAAGCGTTTCCAGTTGAATATCATCTTGAGCGTCGTCAGATTGAGTTATTTCCAGCTCATCTTCTTGAATCGTATTTTCGGTGATCAACGTAGATAGGCCGGAATCAAAGGTTCGAGACAACACCATTTCACCGGAAAAATTTAAAACTAAGCGGCCACGTGCGTTTTCTAAATGGAATAATCCGGTTTCGCTGTAATTTTGTAAATGCACCGTTAAATTGCGCAATTGCGTGTGCTCTACATCGATGACATCAATGCGAATGCCTCTTTGAATGAGAGCCATGGACCATTCTCGCAACGGCTTTTTTTGCGTGGCAATAATAAAGGCCATTTTCATACGGCCTCGGTAAGCTTCATCCGGTAATTGAATGACGTCGAGGGCGGCTTCTTCGATATCGTAATGAATTAAGTCGGCGGCTTTAAATTCAATAGCCGATTCAATTTCGTCCTCAGGAACGTCCGGAACATCAGATAACAATAACTGGTAAAGGGAGTCGGCTAATAAAAGATTGATGTTGCCCTTGAGATGTTTTTTTACCCAATCGACGTGTGCGGCTGGATGAAGTAGCGGATCTTCAACCGCTTGATGCGCGACAATATGAACGCTGGGCAACTTCCCTAAACTCGCTTGCGTACGAAAAACCGTCATACTTTGTGAGGTTAAATAGAGCCATTGCGCCGTGGCCGATTTGTTTACCATTCTTTTTAGCATTGTTTTTGTTTACCCTGCGAGCTAACTGTTTTTCGCATATTTCATGTAGTTTAGCAATATATTCGGTTAACTGCCTGAGTTTAAAGCCTTTTTATGGGCATAAATCACGAGTTTTTTAACAAAAACCTCTTCTTTTAGCACTATAAGTAATAAAAAGGTGATGTTTTATGCAGATACCAAATTAGAATGCTCTAACACAAAGGCTAGGCTCTGAGTGAGGAAAGCGCAAATTGTTTCGAACCACTGTTCTAGCAGCCAGAAACAGTGGTTAATTAAACGAGAGGTTGGAAATCAGCTAGCGGCGAATTTACCGCTTAGCGATTAAAATTGAATAGCATCTATATAGTCGAGTTGTCGCCATGCTTCATACGAGATAATAGCTACCGCGTTAGATAAATTTAGGCTACGGTTTGATTCACGCATAGGAATTTTTATTCGATGTTCCGGCGCGATGCTGTCCATCACATCAGGGTGTAAACCGTGTGTTTCTGCGCCAAAAAGTAAAACGTCATCTTCTTGGTATTGAACATCGCTATGAAAGCGCGTGCCTTTGGTGGTGCAAGCGATTATCCGTTTCTCGCCCATGGCCTCTTTAAAGGCGTTGTAATTTGGGTGAATGGTTACGTTGGCTAAATCATGGTAATCCAGCCCAGCGCGTCGGACCTTTTTTTCATCCAGAGAAAACCCAAGTGGTTCGATCAAATGCAGTTTACAACCGTTATTGGCAACCAATCGAATAATATTGCCCGTATTAGGCGCGATTTGAGGTTCAAACAAAGCAATTTCAAACATGATTGAAGTCTACGTTATGGAATGGCGCGCATAGTATCGCAAAATGAGACATTTAGGGTAGAAAGCCAAATTAATTCTACCGCTAATTGACCCCAATATCGCCCAGAGCTGCCAAGATTAACGGTCTTTTGGCTAGTGAGTGCTTATTGAGTAAATTCATACCCGCATTACGAGCTAAGACAGAAAAAGGATGCTGAGTGTCAAAACCCCGCTTCAAGGCTTCCATTAAAGCTGCAACGGCCCAATTATGGGATTTCCGTGCACGTTGATAGCGCCGCAATACGAAGGGGTGTGTTAAGTCGATCTGTTTTTGCTTTGCTCTTGTGAGCTCCTGAGCTAAGGCCGCTGCGTCTAAAAAGCCGAGGTTTACACCCAAGCCTGCAAGCGGGTGAATTGCGTGGGCCGCATCGCCAACGATAGCGACTCGATCTTTGAATACCGTTTTTGCCTGTTGAGCTTTCAGTGGAAATGAAAAACGAGTGTCTATAGCGTCGATTTTCCCAAGTTTATGTTCAAAGGCTTGATTCAGTGCAATTCGAAAATCGGCATCGGATAGCGCCAAAAGTGTTTCAGCCTGTGGGGTTTTAACTGACCAAACAATGCTGCTTGTATTTTGACCATCAAGTTCATCACTTAAGGGCAAAAATGCCAACGGACCTGAATCTAAAAAGACCTGTTGAGCGCAACGATCATGGTTGTGCTGGTGTGTAACGGTTGTCACGATAGCGGTGTGTTGATAATCCCAATCATAGGTTTCAATTTCCGCTAATTGACGAATAGGTGAGTACTTACCTTCAGCGCCTACCACTAATGAGGCGCTGAGTTGTTCTTGGCTAGATAGGATAACGTTCGCGCGTTCCTTGTTTTGTTCAAGGCCAGTAACCTGCTTCGATAAAAACAAATCAATGGACTGGTGCTGGTAAATACCTTGCCACAAGGCCTCAATTATGAGGTTGTTTTCGATAATATGCCCCAGGTGGCTGGCTTGAACTTCATCGGCATTGAAATTTAATGCAGCACTGCCAAGCCCATCCCATACCTGCATTTTATTGTATCCACACATGCGCTGTTTTGGCAGGGTTTGCCAAACCCCTATCGATCGTAAAAATCGTTCACTGGCATGATTAATAGCACTGACTCGAGGAGAAAACTGCCCTGATTTTAATGTTAGAGGCTGTGGCGCATTTTTCTCGATTAAAGCAATTTTGAACCCTTTTTGCGCGCAAGCTAATGCAAGTGAAAGTCCAACCAGACCTGCGCCTGAAATGATGATGTCGTGTGAGTTTGTATGCGTCATCGAAACCTCAAATTAAGCCCGGAGCCTGTTGTAATAATCCCATGCCTGCCAAAGCGAACGATTGGCTCAATAGCGGGTGGCGATCGAGGCTATTTAACCCTAAGCCGCGACCCACTTGAATAGCGGATTGGGGTGAACCAAATAAAGAAATAAGACGATTCGAAAATAATGCGGTTGTCTTTTGGTCTTTCTGCAATTCAGACGCTAAGCACTGGCACTGTTCGAAACTTGGCATGGCTTGATTATGCCGGTAAGCGTTGTTCAGGGTTTGGGCGCTGCGCATCATTCCACGAATGGCCAAATTGAACCCCTGGCCTGCAACGGGATGCAAGGTGGCTGCCGCATTTCCGAGCGCTAAAAATCCGTGACTGATAGCGACCGGTAATTGCTTTTCAACCAGCGGGTAGTCTTGCCAATCGCTTATGTCTTCGATTAAGCCTAAGCGCTGACCAACCTGCTCATTTAGCCACGCCAGCGATTGTGATTTATCGAACTGGGATATCGATTCGTAAAGATCATTCGGTATGGTCCAGACTAAAGCGCTGTAATCGCCAAAAGGCAATAGCGCAATAGGTCCTTGTTGAGTGAATCGTTCATAGGCCGTACCAGCGTGCGGTTTCTTTGTTTTAACAATGGCAATGCGAGCATGGGCCTGAAAATTTGTGATGGTTTCTTGTAAGCCCAGTTGATGGTGTAGTCCAGATCGACCGCCATCACACAGTAGAACGAATTGACTGTGAATCTTATCGTCATTATTGAGCGATAAAGTGTGTCCACGAGCGTCGGGCTTAATGGTAGACACCCGTTGGTTGAAACGGTACTCAATATTCAGCGATTTAGCTTTTTGCCAAAGCAGAAGGCCTAAGGTCTTGTTCGCAATAACCGCACCGAATTGATCTAAGCCTTGCTCAGTTGCTTCCATTAAATGGTAACCAGCATGTCCGCGATCGGAGACCTCGATGGCTTTAATAGGGCTGCTGTGTTGATTTAGAGTAGAGATGCCTAAAGCGGTTAATGCGTTAAAACTGTATTTCGAAAGTGCCGTTGCTCGATCATCAAAACTTGGTGAGGCTAAAGCGGTTTCGGAGGGTTCTGGCGCGGGATCAATCAATGTGATTTTAGCGTTTAATTCGAGCATAGGCCGCAGTGCAAGGGCCATAGTCAGGCCTACCATTCCTCCACCTACAATAACTAACTCGTACTTTTCCATTTTCCAACTTTCCGTTTCAGTGGGCATTGCTACACTTGATTCTCAACGATGGGGCACTTGCGCATTTATGTGTTGCAGAGCGGCCAGTATAAACCGTTTTCATAGAGAAATCAGGCGGCGCTCCTCTTAATTACAGAACTATTGATCTGGATCGGAGAAGTATATGAATCCTAATAAAACAATAAAAATGAGTGCCATTGGCCTCTTGTTGGCCATGCTAATTCCAGCCGCGCAAGCCTTTAAAGACAACACCTTAGTCGTGTGGATAAACAATGATAAAGGGATAGCTGGGCTGGCAAAGCTTGCCGAGCAGTTTCAGCAAGCCACGGGTATGGATGTTAAAATTGAATCGCAAGACGATTGGCCTGAAGGTCATGGCGACCCAGCCAACCGTTACAACCGTGTAGCTGCAACGGCTGAAGGACCGGATATCATTATTTGGCCACACGATCGTTTTGGTAATTGGATTAATGAAGGCTATTTAGAGCCCGTGCAGCCTTCTGTTGAGCTGTTTAATACCATTGATGATTTTGCTTGGAATGCGGTAACGGTTGGGGATGCCATATACGGTTACCCCATTGCCATGGAAGCTATTTCTCTTATTTATAATAAAGACCTTATTTCTGAGCCACCAAAAAGTTGGGATGAAGTTATCGCCCTAGACAAGCAACTTCGTAAGCAAGGCAAGCGCGCTATTATGTGGCCAACCACCAATGTTTACTTCACTTGGCCGTTAGTCACCTCGGCTGGTGGTTTTTCATTTAAAAAAGTAAATCAGGCGTATCAATTAACCGAAGTCGGTGTTGATAATCGCGGCGCAGTGAAAGGGTTATCGTTGCTTCAAAAATTGGTTAAAGAAGGCGTAATCGAAGAAGGCGATGGTAGTGACTGGGGCGCTATGATGACCGGCTTTAAGGAAGGAAATATTGCCATGAATATTAACGGCCCTTGGGTTTGGAATGAGTTGAAGGCTGCGAATATGAATTTTGGTTTAGCTAAATTTCCACGAGTTGACGACAGTGCTGGATTAGGGCGACCTTTTGTTGGATTTTTATCTGCGGCCATCAACAGTTCGTCGCCAAACACTGAAATGGCGAAGAAATTTTTGGAAGAGTACGTTGTGACCTATAATGGCGTTAAAACCATTGACGCAGATAGACCGATCGGTGCGGCCGCGAATAAGCAATTCATGTCCGAACTAAAAGCGGATGAGCTCATTGCGCATACCTATATTATGGCCGCTACTGGAGAAACCATGCCAGACATTCCAGAAATGAAACGTTTTTGGAGTTCGATGGAATTTGCGTTGGCTGAAATTGTAAATAACAACGCTCCTGTCAAAACAACGATAGAATCAGTGGGTACTCGATTACGAAAATTAGATAAAATGAAAATGTGGTCACGTAAACACTATTTGACTTCAAACTCGAGTAACTAAGGCGTTAATTATCGCCTAAATACTTAATACGAGTTTTTTTAGGCAACGATTGCACCACCAAGTTGTACGAATCAGCGATCCAACCTACGATTAATGATTCGTCCAACCCTTGATCTAAATACACCGTATTCCAATGCTTTTTGTTCATATGGTAACCAGGTATTACAGCCTCAAAGCTTTCTCTGATAATTAACGCTTCCTGAGGATCGCACTTTAGATTTAACGCTAACCCTTGTTTTCGCTGCATTAACAGTGCAAACATTTTCCCTTCAACTTTAAATACTAACGCCTCTGGTCCAAATGGGGTGTCTTCGCTAGACCCTTGTTTTGATAAGCAGTGTGATCGCCACTGATCATGTAATTCACCGATTGAAGCCATGGTTAGTCCTTAAGTTGGAATTCAGCGATTGATTGAGCAATTTAGTGGACAGGTTAACTCGAATCATCCTTAATGAGTAATAGTATTAATCGGCCAAGGCGCCCGAATGACAAAAATTTATACGCATCCGAATTTATATCAAGTAGTCAACATTCAAAACTTGTTAGATCTAAAGCGCATTAGGACGAGTGTTCGTAATGAGTTTGCCTCAGGCGGTTCAGGGGAGTTAGCCCCTCAGGATGTCTGGCCAGAACTCTGGTTAGAAGACGAACGAGATCTAGAGTTGGCGCAAAATATTCTTGATGAAATTGCCGCAAATGAACAAGACGATTGGTATTGCGGGCAGTGTGGTGAAAGCAATGCCGGCTCATTTGATTTTTGTTGGGATTGTGAAGCACCGAGAAAAAAGATTTAGCTTTTGTGCCCTTCAGCGCTTAAGTAAACGAATCCAGCGGCCAAAATTAAGCACGCCAATCATGGCTTGGCTGACATAGGTTAGAGCGCACGCTAAGAGTATTTTCCGAACGGTACTGTAGTCACGCTGATCCACATAGTCACCCTGTTGCAGAATTGGCAGCGCGCGCCCAAAGGAAGCATCAAATTCAACGGGCAGCGTAACTAAATGGATGATGGCTGAAAAAAACATAGAGCCAATGACAAATATTAAAACAATCCGAGCAAAGACAGCTAAGCCCGGAATCATCGATAAAAATGGAATCATCAGTAATGCAATACTGGCCGCATTTTGTACGTAGTAGGCTTGTTTTGCCATTGCAGTTCGAGTTAATAGTGGGCGATACGCTTTATGATGTTGCAAGGCATGCCCGAATTCATGCGCCGCCGTTGCAATGGCCGTTAGGCTTTTACCTTGGTAAACCGACTCTGTGAGCCGAATGGTTCTGCTGGTGGGGTCGTAGTGATCGCCTTTTTCAGTAGTTTCCAAAGAAACGTCCGTCAGTTCAAAGCGTTTAATTAAATGATTCGCGAGCTCAGACCCTGTGCCAGGTAAATCTTTGCGCTCGCGGCTGTGTTTTTTCAACACTCGCTTCACCCAGATGTTAGGGCCAATTAATAGAGCTAGAAGCGCTATAATCGCGAGCACAATCACCATGTTATTGCCCTAGTCGCGCTTCAATGGCCGCTTGAATTCCCGACGAGTCGAGCCCCACTTGCGCCAACATAACCTCTGGCTTGGCGTGATTAGTGTATTCATCGGGCAGCCCTAATTGCAATATATTTGCAGGAGCACCACTGGCAAGTAGAGCTTCAGCGACGGCCGACCCTGCGCCGCCCATAATGGCATTTTCTTCAACGGTAACGAGTAAATCGTGAGATTGAGCCGCCTTTATAATAGCTTCTTTATCTATCGGTTTTACAAAACGCATGTTTATTAAAGTGGCATCCAGCGCATCGGCGACTGCTTTACAAGGCTCTACGCGGCTGCCAAAGGCCAAAATAGCGACTTTTTTGCCGGAACGCAGCAACTCCGATTGGCCAATGGTTAATGGCTCTAGTGTTGCTGTTACTTCAACTCCAGGGCCTTTGCCTCTTGGGTATCTGACGGCGGCAGGGCCTTCGTATAAAAAGCCAGTGGACAGCATTTGACGACATTCTTGTTCATCTTTTGGGGCCATCACGATCAAGTTGGGAATACAGCGTAAATAACTAAAATCGTAACTGCCCGAGTGTGTCGGGCCATCTTCTCCGACAAAGCCCGCGCGATCGATAGCAAACAAAACGTCTAAATTTTGAATGGCCACATCGTGTATCAATTGATCGTAGCCACGTTGTAAGAAGGTTGAATAAATCGCTACCACGGGTTTAAACCCTTCACAGGCTAAACCTGCCGCAAATGTAACGGCGTGCTGCTCAGCAATAGCAACATCAAAGTATCGCTGCGGGTATAGCTGTGAAAATTTGATGAGATCAGAACCTTCACGCATAGCCGGTGTAATACCTGTTAACTGTGCGTTGTTAGCGGCCATATCGCACAACCATTGTCCGAAAACATTTGAGTAACTCGGTTTGGCGACTGGTTTTATCTCCGGTGCGTTGCTGACTTGAGATTCAATTTTAGTAATAGCGTGGTATTTTATGGGCTCGTTTTCAGCCGGCAAAAACCCTTTACCTTTTTGGCTGGCAATGTGTAAAAACTGTGGGCCGTTGAACGTTTTAATGTTGCTGAGCGTGTTCACTAGCTCTATTACATCGTGCCCATCAACGGGGCCTACGTAGTTAAAGCCTAATTCTTCAAATAGTGTTCCTGGGGCTACCATGCCTTTCATATGTTCTTCGGCTTTACGGGCAAATTCCAGCATAGGCGGCACATTTTTGAGCACTTTTTTGCTGTTCTCACGCAAGTGCGAATAGGTTTTTGACGAAAAAACCCGAGAAAAGGCCTTGTTTAAAGCGCCAACGTTTTCTGAAATTGACATGTCATTGTCGTTTAATACGACCAGTAAATTAGCGCCATCATGCCCAGCGTGGTTTAAGGCTTCAAAGGCTAAGCCAGCGGTAATGGCACCATCACCAATGACCGCAACGGCTTGTTGGGGGTTGCCTTGTAATCTATTCGCAATGGCCATACCTAACGCGGCAGAAATAGAGGTGCTCGAATGGCCTACTCCAAAGCGGTCGTATGGGCTTTCTTCACGATGTGGAAATGCGTGTAATCCGCGCTCTTGGCGAATGGTCGGCAGTTTATCTCTGCGCCCAGTGATAATTTTGTGCGGATAAGCCTGATGACCCACATCCCAGACTAAATTTTGCTCAGGAGTATCGTAGACATAGTGCAATGCGACCGTTAGCTCGACAACGCCAAGCCCCGCACCAAAATGACCGCCAGACTGGCCAACACTGAAAAGTAAGTACTCACGCAGTTCATCAGCGAATTGCGGTAACTGAGACAGTGGGAGTTTCTTAAGGTCGGCCGGGGAGTCAACGCGATCTAGTAATGGCGTTCGGGGACGCGTTTTTGGAATATGGTCAAAAACCTTCATTTAATACCCTGATAATACTGAATCACCTCTCTAGTATCAGAGAGGGTAAGAAGGGGACTAGTGTACAGAATATTGTTGTAAAAAGGCAGTAACTCAGCACACAGAAACCGTCACAGCTGCACTTCGGGTGCATTCTGATGTTGGGCCATCTTTTTCTTGTGGCCCTGCAAAAGCACGCCGCATAGCAAGGTGAGTGCAGCCATAAACATAAAGGTGACGGTAAAATTTGAAATTTCGGTGACCCAGCCCATTAGAAAAGCACCCATTGCAGGCCCTGCAATGGCAATCGTTAACCATAAACTCATGACTCTTCCACGGGTGTTCTCATCGGTTTGTATTTGCAAAATTATTTGGCTTCCGGTGCCAAATAAAGTCATCAGTAAGCTGATCATGCCAACGCAGAAAGATATAAACGCGAGCGAATGCGTTAAAAGTAGCGCAATAATAAACACTAGCGAAAAACCAAGAGATAACAGTAGTATATTTTTGAGGCGGGCGAGTTCGTTGTGTTGCCGAGACATGAAAATGCCACCAATAATGGATCCGATGCCCGCACAGGCAATCAGCGTCGCTAAATCAGCAGCAGAACCCGCTGATAACGTACCAGAAAATGCGGGTAATAATTCCATCAACGTTCGACCGGTAAAGCTATTGATGAAGGTCAATAAAATTAAAATACGAATAAAAGGTGATTGCCAGCTGATGTTTACGCCCACCATAAATTCTTGATACCAGGGCAAGGCTTCTGGTTTGTTCTCGGGTTGTTTAAACGAAGGCAGGCGCAAATTTATGACCGCGGCCAAAGCAAACGCCATCGTGCATACCCAAAGTAAAGCCATTTCAGAAGATATAGACAACAGCCAAGCTGAGAAAGCCGGTGCAATAACTCGTGAACTGTTGAATAGAATGGCGCCGTAGCCTACCGCACTAGACAAACGATTTTTACCGACTAACTTTGGCAAAATTGTTAATCGCAGCGGTGAGCCAGCGGAAGCCACGATGCCAAACACGACAATGATGGTCATTAGCAAGGGTAGAGAAGGCGGTTGAAACTTTAAAATAATGGCCGTAAGGGCGGTGATAACTCCCTGCGCAAACTGCCAGCTCACAATCCCTTTTTTGAGATTAATTCGATCAGAAATAACACCAAAAATTGGTGTCACAATTAAAGAGGGTAATAATAAACCTGCGCTGGCAACTCCAACCCAAAAGGCCGACTTTGTGTACTCCCAAACCATCCATGCGTAAAGAAAACGTGTCATCCAAATGGCCATGGTGCCAAAAATAGCGGCCATGAAATAGACACGAAACTCTGGAACGGTAAGGGCGGATGATTTCTTCACTAATGGTCTCTGTATAAAATATAATCAGCAAGCTGCCACAGCAGACTTGTTTCATTTAACCCCATGTCGGTTAACGCACTGAGTGCTCGTTGATGCTGAAAATGCGCTTGTTGTTTCGCGCCGCTTAACCCCAATAGAGTTACATAGGTTGTTTTTTGTGCCTCGGCATCGCTGCCTTGAGGTTTGCCAAGCACTTCGGTGGTGCTGGTAACATCCAGAACATCATCCGTTATTTGAAACGCCAAGCCAATGGCATCGCCGTAAACTTCCAGTTGTTGTAAAACTGAATCTGTAACGTCTTCTTTGCACAGTGCACCGATAGCTAATGACGCTTGAATGAGCGCGCCGGTTTTTAAGCGGTGTATATGCTGTAATTGTTCTAACGTACTGGAGGTTTGCTCTGCCAGTATATCCAGCATTTGGCCACCTACCATTCCTTGGCCACCGGAGGCTTTTGTTAAGGCTGTTAGCATTCGCCGAACTTGTTGGTCATTAAACTCAGTTGCCTGCGCAATTTGTAAGAACGCCTCGGTTTGCAACGCATCGCCGGCTAAAATGGCCGTAGCTTCATTAAAGGCTTTATGGTTGGTTGGTTTGCCTCGGCGCAAATCGTCGTTGTCCATAGCTGGCAAATCGTCGTGAATTAAACTGTAAACGTGCACCATTTCTATTGCGCTGGCGGGAATCAGCCAATGCTGATTCGATTGCCCGCATGCCAATGCTGCGGCACGAACCAATGCGGGTCTCAAGCGTTTGCCTCCATCGAGCAACGAATAATGAATGGCGTTTTTTAATTGTTCTGAAGGCGAATGTTGAAACGAATGTTGCAGGTGGGTTTCAAAGCGCGAACGAGTGTCGGATAAAAATTCGTCGAGTTTCATTAGGCCTCTTGATCGTCAAGGTCTTGCAAAGATTCCAAACCGTTTTTATCGACCAATACTTGTACCTTTTGCTGGGCATCGGCTAACGTTTTTTGACATTGGTTGGTCAGTTTGACACCCGATTCAAATGCCTTCATTGCGTCATCTAGGCTGAGCTCGCCCGACTCAAGTTGTTCAACAATGTTCTCTAAAGCCGTTAAATCGTCTTCGAATGAGTTTTTAGTTGGATTCGCCATTGAAATACCTCTAGCATCGGCACTTTTAAAGTGAAACTTGCAAATTTAGGGTTAATTTTCAGAAATCTCGGCCGATAGAGCCTTTGAAGGCCAGAGTTTAAACTATTAGGTCGATGAGTGAAATGCGGTTCGCCTTTTCTGTTCAGGGTTCTGGCTACCGAGTTTTATTTTTACTGCTAAGCTTTAACTAATTCTTTTTATTCCCTCTTTATTTATTTGAAGAGGTTTACAGTACAGCGAGGTATTTCGTGGATATAGCTATGATTGTCGGGCTCATTGGGGCTCTCGCCATGATCATCATGTCCATGCTTTTGGGCGGAAGTCTAGGCATATTTATTAACATTCCATCGGTGCTTATTGTATTTGGTGGCTCGACCTTTGTGGCCATGTCGAAATTCACCCTTGAGCAGTTTTTAGGCGTCGGAAAAGTGGTCGGGAAGGCCTTTTCATTTTCAATTGTTAAGCCAGAAGACTTAATTGGAGAAATCGTTGAGCTTGCCGATGGCGCTCGTAAGGGTGGTTTATTGTCTCTAGAGGGCAAAGAGACCAGCAGTGACTTTTTATCAAAAGGGATTCAGTTGCTGGTAGACGGCCATGACCCTGAAGTCGTAAAAACGTTATTAAACAAAGATATGAAAATGACCTCAGATCGGCATGCCGACGGGGCAAAATTTTTCAGTGCCATGGCCGACGTAGGCCCTGCAATGGGTATGATCGGTACGTTGATCGGGCTGGTTGCGATGTTGGCCAACATGGACGATCCAAAAACCATTGGTCCTGCTATGGCGGTTGCCTTGTTAACTACACTTTATGGCTCATTCTTAGCCACCGTTATCTGTATTCCAATTGCCGATAAACTGGGTGTGCGTTCTAAGCAAGAAGAAACGATTCAAAAAATGGCGATCGATGGCTTATTGGCCATTCAAGCTGGCCAAAACCCTCGTATTATTGAATCAATGTTGAAAAGTTATCTGCCATCTAATTTGCGTGGCGAATAAGGGATAGGAATGGAAGAAGAAGACGATTGCCCCGAATGCATTGAAGGTCTCCCTGCATGGATGGGTACATTTTCAGACTTAATGGCACTGTTAATGTGCTTTTTCGTGCTGCTGTTGTCTTTCTCTGAGATGGATGCCTTAAAGTTTAAACGTTTAGCGGGTTCTTTGCGCAATGCCTTTGGTGTGCAAGCCGAGGTGAATGTGATGGATATTCCAAAAGGGACTAGCATAATCGCGAAAGAATTTAGCCCCGGTACGCCGAATCCGACGCCGTTAAATTCTGTTCGTCAAGATACCGTGGATGACCTTAAAGACTCGTTGGAAATTCTTTGCCAAGATACCGTGACCATGCAAGAAACCGCGCAGGGTGAAGAAGGCAAGTTGTCTCGCGATATCGCCGTTCCAGAAAACGCGACGTCTGAAGAGGTTCAAGAGCGGGCCGAGCAATTTGCAGAAGCCTTGGCAAAAGAAGTCGCTGAAGGCGCGCTGCAAATAGAAACCATAAACGAAACCATTATTATTCGAATTAAAGAACAGAGCTTCAGTGGCGGCTCGGATTATGTTGCTGATGATTTCTTACCTGTTCTGGATAAAATCCGAGAGCTTTTGGTGACTACTCCTGGAAAGTTATTCGTAGAAGGTCATACGGACAACATTCCGATCAGTACGGCGCGTTTTAGAAATAACTGGTTACTCAGTGCGGCCCGAGCCTTGGCTGTGGCAGAGTACCTATTTATCGCGCCTGAGATGAGCGAAGACCGTTTCACTATTGTTGGGCATGGGTCAACCAAGCCGTTGGCTTCAAATGATACACCAGAAGGACGGTTGCAAAATCGCCGCGTCGAAATATTAGTGAAGCAAGTGAATGAGAACTTCGATGGTACGCCTTCTCCTAGCCCAGAAGATGTTGACCCAGGCGACCCTAGCTTATTTGGTCTTGACTCTGATGAGATTTTCTAAAGTGATACAATTTAAAACAAGCTGTGTCAGTCAACGAGACTACTTCTGATAACTGACGCCTTTTGTCTAGCGGTAATCGATGGGCATGAGGTGTCATTCCAAGCAAGTCAAATATCGCTTCGTTAGTGGTTAAATTAAGTGGAACGGTGATGCGCTGCTCACTGACTAAATCGAAGCCGTTGTTAAAGTATTCTAAATGTTTAGACGTGTCATACGGCCTCACTTTATCATAGATGATCTTACGTAAGCCCATTAAATGGTCTCTGTCTGGTACGACCATAAGTACCGAGCCATTGTCTTTTAATACGCGATGAAATGGCACCGCATCGACACGTGAAAAGATGCTAACAATGGCATCAAAACTGTTTGATCCATAGGGTGGGTGTGCGCTTGATGCAACACTCCAGTGAATCTCTTTAAAGCGACTCGCCGCCTGAATGGCCGGTTTAGAAATATCGAGCCCGTAAACCATAAAGTCAGGGTTAGATTGCGCAATTATTTGCGTGTAATACCCTTCGCCGCACCCAGCATCCCAGATGGTTGCTGACTCAGGCAGCAACTGCTGAGCCTGCTCCGCCACAAAGTCAGCCAAGGGTTGATAGTGATTGGCGGCTAAAAAGCGACGCCGACTTTCCACCATATCAGCATCATCACCCGGTGCTTTACTGTTCTTTTTATGGGCGAGTAGTAAGTTTAAATAGCCTTTTTTGTGTACATCGAAAGTATGATTGTTTTCACAATTGAATTGTCTGAGGCTAGGGTTTAGGGGTTGTTCACAGACGGGGCACTGATAGTGTTGTGCAGTCTTTAGGTTATTTGACATTGTTTGGTCGGCGCTGAATTTTTGCCATGATGCCGTTATGCGCTATGAGGGTCAATTCCCGCGCCGATTATTTTCACCGACGGCCGCAGCGACGGTTTCCGGGGTGGCGTACTCTAACGTGTTCGGCATACGTTTATAGCCATAAAGGGCTTCAACGGTTTCATCCAGCAACGCTAGGTATTTCCGGTCGACATCGTTGACAGGGCGGTTTCGCTGAGCGCTCAGTGCAGCGGCCTTAGCATGCTTGATGACCATAAAGGCTGTGTGGCCTTGATCTTTCAGCACTAATGCCAGACGACGTTTCTCCCAGTCGGATAAACCATCTATGAACATGTACGCGAACCCTTACTTGTTGCGAGTGATTATCAAAGAACAATAAGCTGACATTACCGTTTTGCGATGCATTTCACACCTTTTGATGCAAAAAAGGTTGCCTTTTTGAGTGATACGTCTAAAAATTTTTCCTTTTCGTCAATAATGTGACTAAATTGTGATCAGACCTAGAGTGGCTAACGTCATTTTGGGCCGTGCGAAAATCAATCAGGTTTATTCTTGGCTTCTATCCAGCGACTCATGTATTTCATGGCACCTAATTGGTTTTGCCACATGAGTTGTTGCCAAAAATCTTGGCTTCGATGGTTTGCTACGTTCGTGAGGGCATTCTCGAGGGTTGATGTGAAAGCACCTATCTGACTTTCTTTTAAAAAATCCTTTGCAATACGCTGATAGCCATCTGATTGCAGTTCTTGCCATTGGCCTTCGTTTAAGTAGTAATGAGCGACCTGTTTCGCAAATAGCTCAGGCTTATCTGAAAGTTCGTATATATTGGGTTGGTCACCCAGCATTGATTCAGCCCCAATCGGGGTTGTCAGAGTCGGGGTGCCGGTAAGCCATCCTTCTAAAATTTTGCCCTTTTGCCCTGCACCAAAACGTATTGGGGCTAGATTTAAGCGGTACTGTTCTACGGTTTTTAAAGAACTCTCAGTGCGGCCCTTAACAAAAAAGCCTACTTTTGGTGCATTTAACTGGTTCATCGCATGATCGGCATAAGCGCCAAAAACATGCATCTCAGTGCCATTCGGTAATAGTGGTCGAATAGCTGGCCAAAGGGCTTCTCGCAGCCAACGTGTGGCGTCTCTATTCGGCTCGTGCTTAAAGCCGCCAATCATGACAAGGTGTTGTCTGTCTTTAAACCTAATTTGGCTAGGTTTGGGTAGTTTAGAAACAAGGAAAGGTAAATATAAACATTTAAAACTTGGTATATTGAACTCGGTTTTTAGAATGTCTATTTCGGCCTTTGAAATCATCAGCGTAAAGTCGCAGCGACTGATGGCTGATATTTCTCTTACGGCCGTTTCGTTAAACAAATTAATGGCTTTGTTATGTTTGAAAGCCTTTTCACGTGCTATGCGTAAACAATGTAAGTCACTGGTATCGAGCAAAGTTAAGGCATTGGGTACTTGCTCTCTAACACGCCAACCAAACTGTTCTTCCATGACAAATCGATCGTAGATGACGAGCGCGGGTTGCAACTTGGCGACCCATTGATCGAATGATGAACAGTTAACGTCAATGGCATGAGTGGCATAACCCAGCTGATCAAAATCGGCTTGGAAGGGCGTTGCTTCTGCGGTACAAGCAATGTGTATTGAAAAACCCATTTCTTCGATAATCTGCAATACATCTAGTGTTCTTCGACCGGCCGCAGTCGAGTTAGGTTCGGGCCAGTTTTTGGCAATGAATAAGGCCTTTTTTGTCATGTTATAACATTTCTTTATAATGGAGTTGAATGGCGATTTTGTTTTAAATTTACGGTTAAAGCAGTGTAATAGAGTCTGTTGCTAATTACTTGTTTTGAAAGTAAATATAAATCGAAACTATCAATTTAATGCTTTATTTTTATCGGCAATCTTTAACTGATATTAGATCATTTTCGCATTTGTTGGCCAGATGGTTTAGTTGACGACCAGAATATGTTCACTATAATGAATGACGCTAGAACGTAAGTCTTATTACCGCATTTCGAACATAGGCGTATGGCTCCATTTTCGTCCTGTTGTATATAAGTAGATGTACTTTTCTGGCTCGACCGTCTTGTGCGTTGAGGCAACTCTACTCAAAGGCGTTTTATACTTTTATATAATAGGAAAACAGCATGTCTGATTCAGTAACTGGCACTGTAAAGTGGTTTAACGAAACTAAAGGTTTTGGATTCATCGAACAAGAAAATGGCCCTGATGTGTTCGCACATTTCAGCGCGATCTCTGGTTCTGGTTTCAAAACATTGGCCGAAGGTCAAAAAGTTCAGTTTACCATTACTCAAGGTCAGAAAGGCCCTCAAGCTGAGAACATCGAAGCTATCTAATATGTTCGTTGTTCACTGAACGTATAGAAGCAGATCTAACGATCTGCTTTTTTTTGCGCTTTAAAAAGTAGGAGCGCGCGAAGCGGCGATGGTTTAAAGTGTCTTGATTTAGCTTGCAGCTTGAAGCTAATAACTTGCAGCTTATTTCCCGCAGCCTAAAACTGTGTTCCCAACATTACCGATATTTCAAATTAAAAGCATAAATACAGGGCGTTAAATTTTTATTTCTATAGAATAGAACATTCATTTAATTGAGTAAGTTAGGGAGTTGAGCATGGGCATGCTAATTGGAGCTGTTGCAATTGTTGTAGGACCCATTCTAGGATTAATTTTATCAAGTATCTTACGATCCAGTTACCGAAAGAAAATGCAACGATTTAACAAGCCAGAAAGCATTTTAGTTAAGCTATTCATTACGCTAGGTTCAGTTATTGGAGCCACAATTATAAGCTTTTTGGCAATTGCCGAATATGCCCTTGAGAATTTTGCAGGATAATTAGAAACGTGGCTTTTGAATTAGAATGACCCGCACCTCAAAACGAAGTGTTTAAATGTTTTGATCTAACCCGCAGCTCGAAGCCCGCAGACTAATACAGTTTCTAAAACCCGCTTCGGTGGTGCGTTCCACTACCGCGGGTCGCTTTTCGTGCATCCATGCACCGCTAAACTTCGCTATCCAGGCTTACGATCCCCACTCCAGTGAAACCCACCCCCAAAGCTAATCACCAACGGCACACCCAAGTAGGAGCGCGCGAAGCAAAGCGAAGCCGCGATGGTTTTGACCTTACCCGCAGCCCGAAACCAAATACCGCTCTTAATAACCCAAAAAAAAATCGCCAATCACACTTGAATTTCAAAAGTGACGGCGATCTAATTTTGTCTTGCAGCTTGCAGCTTGCAGCTTGCAGCTTGCAGCTTGCAGCTTGCAGCTTAAAAACTATCCCGCTAAACCTCCAATCCCCACCTTATTGCGAATTTCCTGTAAAAATGGGGTGGCTACGTTTCGGGCTTTTTCCGCACCAACTTTTAATGCTCGATCGAGTTCGGCGGGGTCGGCCATAAGGCGATTGTATTCTTCGCGTTTGTCTTTTAATTCTTCATTTAAAAATTCAAATAAGAACTTTTTCATTTCACCCCATGCGATGCCATCGGCGTACATCTTTCGAACATCGGCTTGCTGGCTTTCGTTGGTGAATGCTGAATAGATAGAAAACAAAGAACAACCTTCAGGGTCTTTTGGTTCTCCTGGTTCAAGGCTGTTGGTTTTGATTTTGTTTATTAGCTTTTTAAATTTTTTCTCAGCTTCAAACAATGGGATGGTGTTGTTGTAGCTTTTTGACATTTTACGACCATCTAAACCCGGAATAATCATGGCGCTGTCATCCACAACGGCCTCTGGCAGCGTAAAGGTGTCGCCATAAATAAAATTGAATCGCTGAGCTATATCGCGAGCCATTTCAATGTGCTGGGTTTGGTCTTTACCAACCGGAATTTTCTGACCATTAAACATTAAGATGTCGGCGGTCATTAAAATCGGGTAGCTGAACAAGCCCATCTCGATGCCCTTATCGGCATCGGCATCACCGCTTTCTAAGTTGTCCTGAACCGCGGCTTTATAAGCATGCGCTCTGTTCATTAACCCTTTAGCGGCAATGGTAGTTAGTATCCAACTGAGCTCTGTTATTTCAGGGATGTCGCTTTGACGGTAAAAAGTGACACGGTCTACATCGAGACCACAGGCAAGCCAAGTAGCGGCACAAGATCGCGCAGATTCGCGAACGCGCTCTGGCTCGTGGCATTTTATTAATGCATGGTAGTCGGCTAAAAATAAGAAAGACTCCGCATTGTCTGCTTTGCTGGCTTCTATGGCTGGGCGAATTGCGCCTGCGTAGTTGCCTAAGTGCGGAGTGCCGGTGGTGGTAATGCCTGTTAATACGCGTGTTGTACTCATAGGTCTCTTTATCTTCCTGTCAGAATCATTAAAAGTGTATCACAATTCAATTTCGGGGTGCGATGCTTGCTAGGTTTTTCGCAAGCCCAAAAAAAGGGCGATTTAGTCGCCCTTTTTGTTGTTAATTTTTTTTGCAGGTTAACATTACGATTTGGAGGGCTCTTCCTCATCGTCTTCCACATCTTTAAGCCAAGAAGGCACTTCTTCTGTGTCTACCTCTTCTTTTTCTTTCGGCATCATGTCTTCTTTGGTCAGCTTCATCAACATCAAGATGTTTGCTGCCACATATATAGAAGAGTAGGTACCAATGGCCACACCTACCATGAGTGCTATGGCAAAACCATGAATGAGCTCGCCACCAAACACGCCCAGTGCAATTAGCACCAATAAGGTAGTTATTGAGGTTATTAAGGTTCGACCTAAGGTTTGGGTAAGTGACACGTTGATTAAGTAATCTGACTCGTCACGACGAATCGAACGGAAGTTTTCACGAATTCGATCCGAGACCACAATGGTGTCGTTTAGGGAGTAGCCAATGACGGCCAATACCGCGGCCAGTACCGTTAAGTCAAACGCCATTTGAGTGAGTGAAAAGAAGCCAATCACAATAATGACATCGTGAATCAAAGCGGCTACGGCGCCAATGGCAAATTTAAATTGGAAGCGAAATGCAATGTAGAGCATGACTAAGCCCAACGCGACGATCATGCCGATGCCACCATTGTTCGCAAGCTCTTCACCGACTTGAGGACCCACAAATTCATTGCGACGCAATTGAACATTGCCTTGGTCTTGCTGAATTAATGCCAGTACTTGTTCACCCAGTTTTGGGTTGCTGTCTTCTTGCATGCTGATCAGCACGTCTGTGTTGTTACCAAAAAATTTAACATTTACATCTCGGTAACCTTCAGCATTGAGCACGTTCCTGATCTTGTCTAAATCAGCGGCTTCTTCGAAGCCCAACTCAATTTGTACGCCTCCGGTAAAATCCAAGCCGAAGTTCAATCCATTGATAGCGATAGAGCCAATCGAAACTAATAACAACACAATGGAAAAGGCGAGGGCAATCATGCGTTTGCCCATAAAGTTAATAACTTTGAGTTCTGTCATCTTGAGTCTCCTTAAATAGACAGCTTTTTAACAACGCGACCACCATAAACCAAGTTGGTTAGGGCGCGTGTTAATAAGATGGCAGTGAACATTGACGTTAAAATACCGACCGATAATGTTATAGCAAAGCCTTTCACTGGGCCTGTGCCGATTGCGTAGAGAATGACCGCTACAATGAGTGTGGTTAAGTTGGCATCTAAGATGGTAGAAAATGCACTGCCGTACCCTGCGTCTATGGCCGTTTGAATCGGCTTGCCAGCCGCGAGTTCCTCTTTAATACGCGAGAAAATAAGTACGTTGGCATCTACCGCCATACCTACGGTTAAAACTATCCCTGCAATGCCTGGTAAGGTCAGTGTTGCGCCCAGCATCGACATAACCGCCATCATTAAGAATAGGTTTGCTGTGAGTGCAACCGCTGCGAAAATACCAAATACTTTATAGAAGCCCAGCATAAACAAAATGACTAAGCCGAAGCCAATGGCCACAGACATGAGTCCAGTTTGAATGTTCTCAGCTCCTAAGCTTGGTCCTACCGTGCGTTCTTCAACAAAGGTCATTGGGGCGGCTAACGCACCAGCGCGTAATAGTAATGCCAATTCTGAAGCTTCTTCAGAGCTGTCTAAGCCTGTTACTTGGAATTGTGATGAGAAGATGCCTTGAATCGTCGCCAAAGAAATAATTTCTTTAGTTTCGTAGTTTCGGTATTGCGGAACCTGTGTACCGTTAACCGTCTCATACCCTAAAAGTTCGGCCTTTTGCTCAATAAACAAAACACCCATGCGCTTTTTAAGATTGTTTTTTGTGTTTTGCCCCATACGAGCACCGCCTGCACTGTCGAGGGTGACAGAAACCGAAGGTTGACCATTTTCGTCATAGGTTACATTGGCGTTTACAACGTTTTCACCGGTTACGATGATATCTCGGCTTAACATTGCCGTGGCATTGCTGTCTTTAAATTTATAAAGCTCGCCACTGCCGTCTTGTGATTCCATTCGGTATTCTAAGTTTGCAGACTTACCTAAAATGTTTTTGGCGCGAGCGGTATCTTGTTCACCAGGAAGCTCAACTACAATGCGGTTACGACCTTGGCGTTGAACCAATGGCTCACTGACGCCTATTTCATTTACTCGGTTGCTCAGCGTGGTTTGGTTCTGCTTAATCGCGTAATCTTCCATCGCTGTAACGGCTTCTTCCGTTAAGGTAAGGTCTATCGCTGGAAGGTTTCGTGCGGTTGTATTTGAACGAGTAAATTCATTTAAGTTGCGGCTAAACCATGTGGTTGCGGCATCTCGGTGGTCTTCATCCGCTAAAATCACCTGAATGGTGCGATCGCCGCTGACAGTAACGGCACGGTAACGAATTTTTTCGGTACGCAAGTTGCGTTTTATATCGGATTCAAAGTTAGCTAAGCGAGATGCTAAGTACTTCTCCATATCCACTTCCATCAAGAAGTGAACACCACCAGAAAGATCAAGACCTAATGCCATCGGCTTGCCACCTAGCGCTGTGAGCCAGCTCGGTGTGGTCGGCGCTAAGTTAAGGGCGACGACGTAATCGTTCCCTAAGCCTTTTTGCAGCGCGGCTTTTGCCAGCAGTTGATCTTTATTGCTGGTGACACGAATCAACAATGATTGACCCTGAACTTCGCCACCAAAATATTCAATGTTGGCTTCTTCTAATACAGACTCGGCTTTATTCAGTGTTAGGTCGGTTACGATTAAGCCCGCGCTTGCACCGCGTACTTGAATGGCTGGGTCATTCGGGTAAAGGTTAGGCAGGCTGTAGTAAATACCCAGCACCAGCACTAAGCCAATTAACAGGTATTTCCACAATGGGTATTTATTGAGCATGGTCGTTCCTTGCTGTAAATGTGGCTACGTTGTTCAGGTTTTTATTTTACCAACGTCAAAGTCAGTAAAATAAAAACCCGACGAGGTGTCAGGTTTTTACAAACGCTTTGTTACGTATCGCAGCCTGGTTTTATTAGATTGCTTTCAAAGTGCCTTTCGGTAACGTTGCCGAAATAGCCGCTTTTTGGAAAGATAAAACAACGTTAGGTGATACTTCAACCTGAACGTAATCATCGGTTACTTTAGAAACCTTACCCGCAATGCCAGCGGTTGTAACTACTTCGTCACCTTTGCTGATCGCCGATAACAGTTCTTTGTGTTCTTTTGCACGCTTAGACTGTGGGCGCCAAACCATGAACCAAAAAATAACGAAGAAAATACCCAACATGATAGGTAACTGCCACGGGCTCGGTTGAGCTGGAACGGTTTGTGCCATCGCGGCAACAGGTACAAGCGCTAAAATAGCGGCTAAAATCTTTTTCATCAGTGATACTCCAAGTTTCAATTTTTAGTTGTTAGGGTGTTATTTTTAAACTTTATGGTGCCAATGGCGGCGTTTCCAAGCCACGACGTGCATAAAAGTCATTTACGTAATCATCTAGGCGGCTTTCTTCAATGGCTAATCGCAGTTCGGCCATGAGTCGCTGATAATAACGAAGATTGTGAATCGTGTTTAATTGCGCACCGAGCATTTCACCACATTTATCGAGGTGATATAAGTAGGCTTTACTGAAGTTTTTGCAGGTGTAGCAATCGCACTCTGGATCTAGCGATGTTGTATCGTGGCGGTGCTTTGCATTTCGAATCTTTACTACGCCATCGGTTACAAATAGGTGACCATTACGAGCATTACGGGTTGGCATCACGCAATCGAACATATCCACACCGCGCCGAACGCCTTCGACCAAATCTTCTGGTTTGCCGACGCCCATCAAATACCGTGGTTTATCGGCAGGCATCTTAGCTGGTAGGTAGTCTAGAACCTTGATCATTTCATCTTTCGGTTCACCTACACTTAAACCACCAATGGCATAGCCATCAAAATCTATTTCGTTTAAGCCTTCAAGGCTTTCTTCTCGCAGGTCTTCATACATGCCGCCTTGAATAATGCCAAATAAAGCCGAAGGGCTATCACCATGAGCGGCTTTAGAACGCTTAGCCCAACGTAAGCTCATTTGCATCGACTTTTTAGCTTCTTGATGCGTGGCAGGGTAGGGCGTGCATTCATCAAAAATCATCACGACATCTGAACCCAATGCGCGCTGAACTTCCATGCTGCTTTCTGGAGTCATGTGTACTTTTGAGCCGTTGACGGGCGACTGAAAAGTTACCCCGTCTTCGGTGATTTTGCGCAGTTTACCGAGTGAAAATACCTGGAAACCACCTGAATCGGTCAGAATTGGCTTGTCCCACTGCGCGAAGTCGTGCAAATCGCCATGTTCGCTGATCACTTGAGTGCCCGGACGCAACATAAGGTGAAAGGTGTTACCTAAGATAATCTCAGCACCAATTTCCTTGATGTCTTTGGGTGTCATGCCTTTCACTGTGCCGTAAGTGCCAACTGGCATAAAGGCTGGTGTTTGCACTTCACCTCGTGGAAACGATAGTGTTCCGCGGCGGGCTTTACCATCGGTATTGTGTAGCGAAAATTTCATGAAGCAGCTGCGGCTCATTGGGTGTCCTCTTGTGCATGGCAGTTCGCGTTTTTAGTGACGAACATGGCATCACCATAACTGAAAAAGCGATAATTATTTGTAATGGCGCTTTGATACGCATCCATCACATGTTTGGTGCCAGCAAAAGCGCTGACCAACATAATAAGGGTCGACTTGGGTAAGTGAAAGTTAGTGAGCATGGCATCCACAGTTTTGTATTCGTACCCGGGGTATATAAATATACGAGTATCGCCCGTAAAAGGCTCAATATCGCCGTTTTGAGAAGCGCTCTCTAAAGAGCGTACACTGGTTGTGCCCACCGCGATAACGCGACCACCCTTGGCTTTTGTTTTCTTGATTTCTTCTACAACATGTTCTGGAACGTCTATCCATTCCGCATGCATGGTGTGGTCTTCTAATTTATCGGCTTTTACAGGGGCAAAGGTGCCTGCGCCAACATGCAGTGTGACAAAAGCAGTGTTGACGCCTTTAGCCTTAAGATTAGCTAAAATTTCATCATCAAAATGTAAGCCTGCCGTTGGTGCGGCTACGGCGCCTTTTTGCTGAGCATATACTGTCTGATAGCGTTCTCTATCGGTGTCGTCGTCTTCGCGCTCTAAATAAGGCGGAAGTGGCATGTGCCCGTGTAGCTCTAATAGATCGACTAATGGCTCGCTATTCGAGCATCGAATGCAAAATAGGTTTTCTTCTCGGCCGGTTACTTCCAGTTCAATATCGCCTTCCATTTGCAAAACAGTGCCTGCTTTTGGGCTTTTATTGCAACGAATATGTGCCACGGCTTCATGATCTGATGTCATACGCTCGACCAATACTTCAACTTTGCCACCTGAGGCCTTTTGACCAAATAATCGCGCAGGAATGACCCGAGTGTTGTTAAACACCAATAAATCACCTGGATTTACCAGTGACTCGATGTCAGGAAAATTCAAATGCTGAACATCACCGGTCGGTCCATCTAAATGTAAAAGACGGCTTCCGGTGCGGTTTGGAGTGGGGTGCCGAGCAATTTGGGCATCGGGTAGATCAAAATCAAAATCAGAGACTTGCATGAATATTTTAAGTGGCTCAATTAAAGGGCGCTCATTCTAACTGAATTGTGCGCTAGGCTCCATGCGCAACGGTTTATTTTCGTTACCAACTGTGCTGATTGCTTGCCTAGGCTGCGGCGTTCTGGTATTCATAGCAACAATAAAGTAAGTTATCAGGTTGAATTAGTAAGTTGTTGAATTTAAAGGAAAGAATTCATTAATTATAATAGGTCAAAATTCGCACAACTATTAGCTGATAGGTGCGTATTGTAGCGATTTAAAAGGTTTAGTAGTTGTGCGCCGTAGTGAAGCATTATATCAACCCAGTTACAGAGACATAGTCGACGAGCTTTCGCAGCCAGTCGCGGTGTTTGATAACTACTTCAATCTGATCTACGCCAACCTGCAATTTAACGAGCACGTCTCTAGAAAACCAACTTCCTTATTCGAACTTCTTCCCAACACAGCAAATATTGATACTCAGCAAATCCAACAAACCTTGTTGATCGATGGTCGATGGCAATCGCATGTAGAATCGCAAACCCAGTCAGGTCAGTCTTTGTATTTAACTCTGACATCACTTAACAGTGATGGCCGGCAAAGATATGTCGCCACTTTTGAATTTAGCATGTTGGTTACCGCCCCGAACCTCTCGTTTATTCACCAGAAAGACCCGTTAACGTCATTACCGAATCGATATTCCTTTTTAGAGCGCCTTCGGCAACGAATCGTCAGTGCCGAACAAGACCCTAATTTCGCCATCTTATATTTCGATATCGACCACTTTAAAGACATAAATGAGCTTTACGGCCATGAAGTAGGCGACCAGTTGTTAAATGCTTGTGCCGAAAAAATTCGCGATATGCTCCGCAAAAGTGATGTACTGGCAAGGCTTTCTGGGGATGAATTTGCTGCCATGGTGGAATACGGTGAAGACCATGAGATGCCCTATCTGTGCCACCGCTTAATGAGGTCATTTGAACGGCCGGTATCGGTTGGCAGACAAACTTTTCAAGTCAGTATTTCCATAGGCATCGCCTTTTACCCAGATCAAGGGACTACCGAGCAGCAATTATTGATCAACGCAGAACGCGCAATGTTTGCCGCTAAAAAAAGTGGGCGTGCTCAATTTCAGTTGTTTGACCGAAAGTTATCGCTCAAAAACGAAGCTCAGCAAAGAATGGTCGAATCGTTGCGTTTTTCATTGCAATACGAACCCGAGCAATTCACCGCTGCGTATCAACCTTTGTATAATCTGCAAACCGGCGAGTTTAAGGGGGTAGAGGTGCTTTCACGTTGGTGCTCCCCTGAGTTAGGCCAAGTCCCTCCCGATAAATTTATTGCCTTAGCCGAGGCTCGCGGTTTAATTAATCTACATTCTGCTCGCATGTTTGCTCTGATAGAGCGCGATGTGCTGTCTTGGTGTCATGGCAATGAACACTTTTCTCCCGTCATAGCAGTGAATGTTTCGGTTCAACAAATAGACGATCAAGCTTTCCAATCACTCATTTTAACGTTGAATGAAAAAGTAAAAGCCGCTAACTGGCAGTTAGAGCTTGAAGTAATCGAATCACAGTTAATGACGCTTACCGATAGAGTCATAGAGCAATTCACCCAATGGCGAGAAGTGGGGATACGCATAGCCATTGATGATTTTGGCACCGGCTATTCTTGCTTAGCTTACTTGCACCAGTTGCCAATCGATAAACTGAAAATAGACCGACAGTTCCTAAAAACACAGACTCAGTCGCGTAAAGAAGACCAAATTATTTACGCCATTTTGTCTATGGCCAACGCATTAAACATCGAAGTGCTCGCCGAAGGCATTGAATCCGACGAGCAGCGTGAACGATTACAACAATTGGGCTGCCAAACAGGGCAGGGTTTTGGCCTCGCCAAGCCTCAGCCATGGCACAAACGACTCATGACCGCGTTACCTGCGCTTTAGTTAATTTCCCTAAGTGCTTGACACAAAAGAAAAATTCCCTAAAATACCGCCCACGTTGCCAGCGTGGTGAAATTGGTAGACACACGGGATTCAAAATCCCGCGCCCTTAAAAGCGTGCCGGTTCGAGTCCGGCCGCTGGTACCAACAAATTCAGAGCCCCGAGAGATTCATTTCCTCGGGGCTTTTTTGTTTTAAAGGTTGGAAGCAAGCCACTTTCTGCAATGCTAAGGAATCCACTCTAAATAAACTAACGCTCTGCTCGATGATGAAGGGTATACCGCAGCATTTTCGGCAGCATCGTCTGTAAGAGTGATGATTTCACCATTGAGAACTTCAAAATTCTCTTGTTTTAACTCTGACTTATCAATATCAAGCCCTTTATCGAGTCGGACATAAGTGCCAGACACCACGTAGTTATCTTTGTCTAGAAACCAAACTTTATACCCCTAACATAAACTTGATTGTCATCTAAATCCCAAGGAATTGCGTATATTTTATGGTCCTATCTAAACTTGAGTGACATGACTGACAAAAGCGAGGATTTCGATGTTTTCATTATTTAAAGCAAACCCGACGAAAAAGCTCAAAAAGCAATATGAGCAGCTGGTATCAAAAGCATTCCAAGCGCAACGAAATGGGGATATCCGTAGTTATTCATTGTTAACCGACGAAGCACAACAAGTACTGGCTAAAATAGAGCAACAGACCTATAAATAAAATTAAAAGGCTCGTTCAATGAACAGTCTTATTACCGGTGGAAGTGGCTTTATTAGTCGCTCACTGTGCGAAGTTCTGGCTGAAGGCGGACATCATGTCACCGTGTAATCATTGGCAATACGTAGCTTAGTAAAAAATCAAAAAGAAAGTGGTACAGTGAGTGCGTTCTAAAAAGGCGTTTGTTCGAATCTAACGGCTCGTGAGCAATAAGTGTTACATTTAATTCTGATGAAGCGCTCAAACATAATATTTCAGAAAATCTGGTTATTAGTTTCGCGACAATAATTTCAATTTTACATATCGGTTCATTCAATTTTTGCTCAAATTCAATCAGTAATAATTGTATGTGCTTGGTGAGTTCTAGGCAGTGACTTCTACTTCACATGCTGCCCATAAAAGCTTCATTCATACGGTTCCAGAATTTTTTCTCATACCAAAAGCGGAAATAAAGGTAGCCCGTTTCAAGAGATTGAAAATCAGTAAAAACAGTAAGTCAATAACACTTACGACAAGCAATTGAAGCCGTAAAAATAAATCTGTTAGTTAAAGACGAGTAGTTGTTGATTTATGAGTCAGGGGTTAAAGTAGTCTATTCGATACTAATTTCTTATGGTCAACGGATTTATGTTCAAACGCGCCCCAGAACAACTTATCGTTATTGGTATATGTATAGTTTGTTTAACAGGTTTAGTCCCCTTCACGTTTATTCGCTTGTTTTCAGGAGAGTACTTAGTAGCAATCATCGACTTTATTGGGGTGGTCACTTCAGTTTTTGGCATTCGTTACGTCTGGAAGACTGGGAAAACGCAGGTAATTGGAACCTTTATTGCGTTGATTGCTTTGGTGGGTATGACCGCGAACACCATGCTTTTAAGTCAGGCTGATCTGTATTTTCTCTACCCGGTCTTTATTTCAGCGTTTTTCTTGGCAACACCAGCAGCTGCATTGATTCTAACCTTATTGTCAACGTTTACTATCAGTTACTATCTTTCCCCGAGCTTGACCAGTTTAGAGTTAGCCAAGGTGGGGCTTTCGCTCTTTGCTACCGCAGTGTTTACGTTTATTTTTGCTACTCAGAGAAATCGACAGCGTGATGCGATGCAGAAGCTTTCGCGAACAGATTCGTTAACTCAGGCCGGCAATCGGATCGCGCTTAGAGATCATTTAGAAAAGGGAGTGGCGGCATCGCAGCGAGATGGTCACTTAATGTCTCTTTTAATTATTGATTTAGACGATTTCAAAAATATAAATGATCAATTCGGGCATCTGGCTGGTGATCAATTACTTCGAGAATTTGCTGATAGGATTCGACTAAGAATTAGAGCAACCGATCACCTTTTTCGCTTAGGAGGAGATGAATTTATAGTCCTTGCAAATCATGCGAGCGCCGAAACAGCCAACAAACTCGCTGCTGAATTACAATTACTGGTCGCGGATTCCTTTTTTAGCAATAAACTAACTGTGACGGCCTCGTTCGGGGTATCCCAATATCGTCTTGGAGAAACCGTTGATCAATGGATCGCTCGTACAGATGTTGCTATGTATGGGGCTAAAGAACTCGGCAAGAACCAGGTTGTGGAGGCCGATTTAAGCGCTGTTCAAATGATCGGCTAATCGTTCAGGAGCAGCTATTCGAAGGTCTTACCCCTGTATCGGTATTTTGTGCCGATATCCTCTCTGTGTTGGCAATCATTTATGTGTACGACGCACATTAATCTACCTGCAACAGTTGTCTCTTCCTAATTTCTTAAATAATTTCTGTACAACACTTGCACTTCCGTTCCAATTAGTTAAACTGTTTGCCATACACTATGTGGTGCACAGTATATGGCAAACAGTATTGAGTTTCAGGAAGTGCTAGAAAAAATGCGCCTTGAGCTTAGGCGAGGGGTCATTGTATTGGCGGTGCTTGGGCAACTAAGAGAAGAGCATTACGGTTATTCTCTTCGTAAAAGCCTGGAAGTTAAGGGGCTAGCGATGGATGAAGGGACTTTGTACCCACTCGTTCGCCGGTTGCAAAAACAAGGGCTGTTAGACAGTGAATGGCGGGTAGAGAGTAATCGCAAAAAGCGGTTTTACCGGTTAAATGCGCTGGGTTTAGACGTTTTAACGGCGTTAAGTGATGAATGGCAGGCTATGAACACCACCATTCACCGAATTTTGGATAAAAAATAGGAGCTACAACATGGATATTATTCGCGCATACGCAGATAAAGTGGCCAGTTATTTACCGGCAAAGCTTCGTTCTGATACCTCAGACGAATTATATGATTCTCTTTCAGAACAGTTTGAAGAGCAAGAAAATAACGTTGAGCCAGTTGAGTTTATTCAACAGCAGCCTCACCCTATACGCATGGCTACTCGGTTGGGGCAAGATGAACCGATGTACCTTATTGGCCCTGGTATGTATTTAAGCTTTATTGAAGCCATAAAAATTGCGGCGTTAGTTGTCGCGGTTATTCATATTGCACTTTTCTCACTGGGCGTGTGGAGTTCCGATAATGTTATTCAACCACTGTTACAAAGTTTATTAGGTATACCCGGCACCTATATGAATGCCGTTCTCGCGATTGGCGTTGTTTTTGTCATTTTAGAGCGTATGGGAGAGCGTGCCAGTTGGCTCGACAAATGGAATGCTCAAACACTGGTTCAACAAAGCCAGAATAAGAAAATTCCAAAAGTCGAGACGCTCGTCGAACTTAACGTATCGGCCATTATGTTATTATGGATCACAGGCTCGATTGAGCTACCAAGTATGATTCGACACGATGGTATCTGGTTGACCGATGTATCAATGACGATATCAGAGTTTTTAATCGGAGCGATCGTTTTATTATTGGTACTCGATATTTTGTTAGCCGCCGCAAAACTTGCGCAAGGCTGGTGGCGAGCGAGTCTTCGAGTGTGTAATTTAATACTCAATTTGGTGTGGATTGGCGTGCTCGCTATATTGCTAAAAACCGAAAATTTGTTAACGGTTGCAAACGTTGTCGATAAAGAAAACTTCAGCGATATCATGGTGGGTGTTAACACGGGTATAGAGGTTGCGTTATTGATCGCAATAGTGATCATTGGTTGGGATGGTGCAACTCACCTCTATTACTTAGCTAAAAAAGAAACAAAGCAAAACTAAAAAAACTATTTTTTTCAGAGAGAGGATAGAAGTAGATGAAAAATATTGCAGCGATTGCATTGATGTTTTTTCTAAGCGCATGCGATTCATTAACGACGGTGATAGTCGATGTTGAGTCAGAGACAACGGTTCGCGGAACTATACTTGGATTAGATTCAACAGTATTAGGGTTTGATAACTTTGTCTCATTCGATGTCAGCAGTTCACAAGAATTTGAAAATAATAATGCTTCTAAAAATAACATCGGGGAATCTTATCTAACAGGTTTTACATTAGAAGTTACAGACCCCGATGGCCAAAACTTAGATTTTATTAACTCTATGAAAGTGTATATCAGTGATGGAGACAGTGAGACTAAAATAGAAATTGCACGTATTGAAGAAGGAACCAATACGGACGTTAGATTGCTTTATCTTGATGTCTTTGATGATTCTGAAATAGGCAAGTACTTGCGCGCGGATAAAACTAAAATCACCGTCGAAGCCAATGGTAATTCGCCTCAAAAAGACACAACGATCGAAGCCGTTGCAACCTTCAAAATAAAACTCAAGCTATAAAAAAAAGAAAAAGGCGAACAAAAGGTTCGCCTTTTTTTATGGTATTAGTGCGACCTCCTTAAACGAGGTAACACTAACGGAATAACTATAACAGTTAGCGTAGCCAGAGCTAAGCCAATAGACATCGGGCTATTCAACAAAATACCCCATTCACCTCCGCTGATAGATAATGCACGTCTTAAGTTTTCCTCAAGTACGCCCCCTAGCACTAATCCTAAGATAACCGGTGCCAATGAGAAGCCAAGTTTACGCAATATAAATGCGAACACACCCAGCACTATCATGAAATAAAGATCAAAAGTATCGCCATGTACGGAGTAAATACCAATAAAGGTCAGCATGACGATAATTGGTACAAGGTAAGCTTGTTTAATGGATAACAACTTCACAAACAGCCCAATCATTGGCAAGTTCATTATAAGTAATGCAAGGTTACCAACGAACATGGAAGCGATTAGCCCCCATACAACATCAGGCTGTTGCTCAAAAAGCATAGGGCCCGGCGTTATATTAAACATAAGTAAGGCGCCGAGCAAAATGGCAGTGGTTCCGCTACCGGGAATCCCTAACGTTAGCATGGGTACCATAGAGCCAGCGGCCGCTGCGTTGTTCGCGGCTTCTGGTGCTGCTAAGCCACGAAGGTCGCCTTGCCCGAACCTATCATTGTTGCCTTCGGCTAGTCGTTTTTCCGTTCCATAAGCTACGGCACTAGCAATTGAAGCACCAGTGCCAGGGAGAACGCCAATCACAAACCCAACTAAGGTGGAGCGTAAAGTTACCCATTTAACTTCTAGAATATCGGAAAATGTTATAAAGCTCTTACCAACGGGTGTTAGCTTCATATCGTTTTTAAGCCAGTTCTCTAGCAATACAAGCACTTCACTAATCGCAAACATACCAATGACGACGACTAAAAAGTCAACGCCATCAAATAGGTTGGGAATGCCCATGGTGAACCTTAAAATACCGGTACCAGAATCAACGCCTACGGTGGCCAGTAATAAACCAATTGCTACACCAATGGTAGTTTTTAAAGGTCGGCTGCCTACCATTGTGGCTAAACAAGTAAATGCAAACGCCATTAACATGACGTATTCTGAAGGGCCAAATTTGATGGCAAGTTCACTTAACATGGGTGCAAAAATCACCGTCATAATCAGTGCGCCCATACTGCCAATGAAAGAGGACACCGCAGACAATGCAAGTGCTTTGCCGCCTAGCCCCTGTTGTGATAACGGGTAGCCATCTAGCGTTGTCATAATTGCTCCTGCATCACCAGGAACATTTAGTAAAATACTTGAAATTCGGCCGCCGTATTCAGCGCCATAGTAGACACCCGCTAACAGAATTAAAGCCGAAGCCGGTGGGAAACCCATGGCGTAGGCTAATGGAAGTAAGATCGCCACGCCATTGATAGGACCAATGCCAGGTAATGAACCGATTAAGGTTCCAACAAAGCACCCTGTGAGCACCAGCAAAAAATTAAGCGGTTGAAAAGCCACAGAAAAACCGTGCGCCAAAAAATTTAAAGTTTCCATCTATTTAGCTCCAGATTTCACCAACGGGGACGTTTAATTGCAACAAGTGTTTTAATACCAAAAAGCTAATAACACTCAGTGCAATGGAATAAATTGCAGACCTCACCGGTTTTTCCCCGAAAAGCATACTAAAGACAAATCCGACAATGGCAGTAGAAATGATAAAGCCTGCTTTATCGAATAAATACGCATAACTTGTCATTAGCGCTGTTCCAGAAGCTAACTTAAGAATAACTTCTTTAGAAGGTACCCAACTGTTATTGCTTGGTTTTAAAAATAGCCAAACAGCACATATAGAAAGGATCGAAGACAAAATTATTGGGAAGGCTTTTGGACCTAGTGGCTCGTATTGAAAAGGCACCTCAAAATTATAGGCTGTCCAGGCAATAAGCCCAGACAATCCTAATAGAGCCTCAGAAAATAGGCGATCATGCATCATTAATCTCACTTTATTAGGCCGGCGTCTTTAGCCAAGTTGCGCATATAGCCAACACGCTGTTTTACATAGGTGTCTAGCTCTTGTCCGTGCATGGTGAATGGCAATAAACCCTTGTCAGCGACTGTTTGCATAAACGCAGGTGACTCATAAGCTTTAGCAAATTGATTAGACCAGTAGTTATAGGCTTCATCGGAAACATCAGGGCCTAAGTAAAACCCTCGCAAAATAGTCCATTCAGCATCTATGCCTTGCTCAATTGCTGTTGGAATTGAGGAAAATTCTCCTTCCAGGCGTTCTGGAGACATGACAGCCAAAACTTTTACTTTGCCAGCTTCTAGTTGACCTTTCATTTCACCGATATCGCCAGGATATACTTGAATATGACCACCCATTAGAGCCGCTATTGCTTCGCCGCCGCCTTCATAAGCAACGTAGCGCATTTTTTTTGGGTCAACGTTAGAGGACTTCATTAGGATGGCCGCTTTCATCCAATCTTGACTGCCAACACCGCCGCCAGCACCCAATACAAATTTAGACGGATCTTTCTGAATGTCTGCTACCAATTCTTTTAGGTTACTCCATGGAGCATCTGATTTTACAATTATTGCACCAAAGTCAACGCCTGCAGACCCAACCCAACGTACAACATTCTCATCAAGATTTTTCCCAAACTTTCCTTGAGCAATGTTTAACAATGAACCCGAGCTAAATGCGACCAATGCATCATTGTCATCTGGATTTACCTTATTGATATAGTTGTAAGCAACCGCGCCAACACCACCTGGCATAAATGTAACGGCCATCGGCTTGTTGAGGAGGTTAGCTGCATCAAAACCAGTGGATACAACTCGGCAGGTTAAATCGAAACCGCCGCCAGGTTTGGCAGGGGCAATACAAGTTGGTTTTTTAGGCTCGTAGGCGAAAAGGCAGCCGGCCAGCGCAACCATCGAAGCGGCTAAAGTAATTTGTTTAAGTATTTGCATTCACAAAGCTCCATTGTAATTGTTATAGTCAGCGTAGGAATAACGCTTTACAAACGATACGAAACGAATCTGACCCGTACCTGACAGGGTGACTTTATTAACAAAGGTATAGCGAATGAGAATTCTTTTAGTGGAAGACAATCGACCGTTGGCTACCACCATTGTTGAGTATTTTAAATCTGAAGGCCACGCTATTGATTGGGTAGATAGCGCAGAAGCTGCGAGTTCACTTGTTAAAACCAGTCAATTTGAGCTTTTGGTGCTTGATGTAAATCTCCCTGGGCAGAGCGGTTTCGATTTCCTTAATTCACTTCGCCGAGCGAAAGACGCAATATCGGTATTGATTTTAACGGCACGAGCCGATATAGATGATAGGGTTACAGCGTTGGATTTAGGCGCGGATGACTATTTGATAAAGCCTTTCGATATGCGAGAACTGGCGGCCAGATGCAGGGCGTTGATTCGACGAGAAAGAGGAAAATCGGATAACCTAATCGTGTGCGGGAATTTAAGCTTTAACTTGGCTTCCAAGCATGTGCAAGTTTCTGGAGAAACTATAGATTTGCGACCACGAGAATTACAGCTTCTTGAGCTTTTTTTGACGAATTTAGATCGCATGTTAACAAAAGACGATATAGCCAACAGGTTGTACCGTTACGATGAAGCCTATACACCCAATGCTATTGAGCAAATATTAACTAGGCTTAGAAAGTCTCTTGAAAACTCTTCTCTCATTGTTAAAACCGTTCGAGGTTTGGGATATTTGGCTCATGTAGATGATTGAATCAAACGTCTATTCATTACGCCAAAAAATGCTGACCAGAACGGCAATGTTAATGTGTGCCGTGTTAAGTGTGTTGAGTGTTGGCGTATATCATTATGCGAATAAGTCGGCAGATTACGCCTATGATCGATTGTTGTCGAGTGCAAGCCTAACGATGGCAGAAGGGGTTTTTGTTCATCAAGGTGAAGTCGACTTTAATCTTCCCTATGCGGCATTTGAAATGCTTCAGCTTTCTCCAAACGATAAAGTATTTTATGCCGTCTATGATGGAAATAATTCTCTTATATCTGGCTATAAAGATTTACCTATTCTTATAGGTAGTCCAACTGAGGAAGATAATACCCAGTTTTATTTTGATTCCTACTTAGGAGAAAATGTTCGATTTATTGCTCGCGAAAAACGTTTAAATGAAAGGTCTGTTGCGGGTGTCGTAACCATTGTGTTAGGGCAAACTACTCAAGCTCGCGAACAACAAATGAAAGATACGTTGTACGCCGCATTAACAATACAAGTGGGGGTGATTATACTTGCGATGGTTGTAATGGCTTTCGCCATTGGGCGAGCTTTGAATCCGTTAAGTATTCTATCAAAATATTTAAAAAGCAGTTCCCCGTTGCAGCGTAATAATTTGCCTAAGACAAATATATTAGAGGTTCAACCACTTACCAACGCCATCAATGATTACCGCAGTCAATGGCTAGAAACGCTTGATTCAATGAAGACCTTTATTGAGGATGCCTCACACCAAATTAGAACGGCTCAAGCGACAACAAAGGCGCAACTAGAGGTCGCATTATCTAAGTCATCCCATTCTGTCTCTAAGGCTGTTTTGGAAAATATACATCGGGATCATTCAAAGCTAACCAGATTAACCAATCAACTATTGTCTCATGCCACGGTAGTGCATCGCGGTGATGCACAGCAAAAAAAACTTATAGTGGTTAGTAGTTTTCTTCGCTCTATTTTGACTTCCTTTGTGAAAGATAATGCCCATGTACCTTGTGATTTTTCGTTAAATAATACCTTAAATAGTGAAGTTATATTAGGTGATGAAATAGTACTGAGAGAAGCGTTTAGGAACTTAGTAGACAATGCGATTCAGCATGGAGGGGCTGGTAAAAAAGTTATGTTATCTGCAAAATTTTTGTCGTCTACAAAAGAAGTTGAGATAGCCGTTGAGGATGCAGGGCCGGGTATCCCCGTCAACTTAAGAAGCAGCGCCATTAAACGATTTAGTAAAGTCGGAGCGCAACAGCAAGGTTCTGGCTTGGGGTTAGCCATCGTAAATTCAGCGGCTTTAACACACCGTGGGTATTTTAAATTATCAGAAAGTGAATTAGGCGGGTTAAAAGCGACACTTGTACTTCCTGTATTTGAAAGAAGAGAGGAAGATGAATAAGTTTTTGATTGTTTTTTTAGGTTTGATTGTCAGTGAAATAGGCGCTTCGAGAGTTTGTGCTAACGAACTCTTGATTTACAGTGCTACCGATCAAAAGGCCATTTGGCCGTTGGTGGAAGAGTACCAAGAAAAAAACCCCGATACTTTAATAATTTATAGGGAATTCAATACACGAGAGCTATACGATACCATCGTTTCATCTAAAGAACCGATACCCGATATTGTGATAAGTTCGGCAATGGATCTACAGGTGAAGCTAGTAAACGATGGTTTTTCACAACAAGCGAAGAAACTATCTCCTACGAGCTACTCCAATCAAACTTCTTGGCGGCAAGAGTTGTTTTCGTTTACAAGTGAGCCAATTGTTTTTGTTTACAATCAAAAAGAATTCTTAAACAAAAAAGTACCTACAACGCATGATGCATTAGCAGAGCACTTTAGAGATTATGCAGATTTTTATGATAATAGAGTCGGGTCGTATGATGTTCGTAGTTCAGGGCTGGGCTATTTAGTCGGTACACAAGATCAAGAAGCATTCAGTTTAACCGGTCGTTTGCAGGAAAACTTAGGTCGAGTTCATGCTAATGTATATTGTTGTACCTCAGAATTGTTAGATGACATAGCGGCTGGCGATTTAGTTTTTGGCTATAACATGCTTGGCTCTTATGCTTTGGAACGGGCGAAGAGTGATCCGCGCTTAGGGGTTACGTTACCTGAAGACTATTCCCTTGTAATATCTCGATCAGTATTCATTCATAAACGAGCCGAAGATGTAGCGGAAGCTACCCGTTTTGTTGAGTTTTTATTAAGCGATCTTGGGCAATCTATTATTGCGAAAGAGACGGGGCTCTTGCCATTGAAGTTAGATGCATTGCCTGAGGGCTATAAGTCTAAAGTTCTAAATACAGAAACGAATTTCTACCCTATAAAATTAGGACCAGAGTTATTAGTTTATTTAGACAATAGAAAAAGGATTCACTTTTTAAAGGCTTGGTCAAGTGCTGTTTTGCGGTAAGGTTTTTGTCCCGAGTGCAGTTGTTTTTATATATAATTGAGTTCTGGTTAATTCTAAGCTTCCTCTTCACTTCCGCTGCAGCTACCTTCTGCTCCTCCTACGGCGAAAGCATCTTTGCTCAGGTATGTTTTGCGCTGGTATTGGTTGCAGATTTACGCACGTTAATGTAAGAATCGATAGGTTATTTGGTGTATTGGTTATGGACTGTTTGTGGTTCACTATTGGCCGGTACTAACCCGCCCACGCCTAGATGGAATGCCGGGTTAATATTTTTTAAAAGCAAGAGCGTGATTAGCGCTCTAGTGTGGTGTGCAGTGCCGCATAATGGTTATTCAATGCGAGCAGTTCTTCATGTGTACCGCTTTCAACGATTTGCCCATTGTGCATAACGTGAATTAAATCGGCGTTCATGACAGTGGTTAGCCGATGTGCAATAACGAGGGTGGTTTTATCTTTTGCAAAGTCATCTAACAAAGCCTGAATTTTTTGCTCGGTGTGATTATCTAAGGCCGAGGTTGCTTCATCTAACAACAAGATCGGTGCGTCTCTTAACAAGGCTCGGGCAATAATAACGCGTTGGCGTTGACCGCCCGATAAGTTAGAGCCTCGTGGTCCTGCCAGAGTATCGAGTTGGTCGGGAAGGCTATCGGCAAACTTTGATACCAACGCGGCCTTGGCGGCATTCGCCACGGCTTCATCATCGCCTTCTAAGTCACCGAGTTTAATATTTTCGTAAAGTGATTCATCAAATAAGGCCGACTCTTGAGAGACCACCGCTATTTCATGGCGCAAGGCTTTTGTGTCTACCTTAGAGATGTCTTGGCCTCCTATGGTAATTTGCCCGGCACTGGGTAGCTCTAATAGCGTAAGAATATTAAAGAGGGTCGATTTACCTGCGCCACTGGGGCCTACAAAGGCCGTGGTTTTACCGCCGGGCGCTTTAAAGCTGAGTTTGTTGAGCACGGGTTGATCTGTATAGCCAAATTCAACGTCTTTGAACTTTATGTCGCCATAAGGGTTTTCTAACGCCTTTTCTGTAACGGCTAAACGCGGCTTGGGCTTTTGATCAAACAAAAAGTAAATGCGCTCAAGGTTTGCAATAGCGCCTTGAATGGCACCGGAAATATTTGTTAACCGTCGAATCGGGTCTAACACTAACGCGATGGCGGTAAAAAATTGCATGAATGCCCCCGCGGTTTTTTCACCGGCAATAATCTCTTGGCCGCCGTAATAAATAACCGCAATAAAGCCAACCCCCGCAATGATGTCTATAAAGGAAGGCATTGCCGCGCGGCTGTATTCTGATTTCATCTGGGTTTTAACAAACGAATTCACACCTGAATAAAAACGACCGTCTTCGTGTTTGGCTAAGTTGTTTAGTTTAATAGCCTTAATGCCATGAAAAATTTCATCTAGCCGAGTAGATAGTTGCGCCGAAGCACTGCGAGCTTTGCGCGTTTGCTTACGTATTAGTTTTTGCAAAATGCCAATGGGTAAAATTAACAACGGGAAGCCGACAAAGATCATCAGCGTCCACATTAAATCTACGGCGATGGCATTGCTTAACATAGCTACTAAAAGCGCTGTATCTCGGCCTAAAGTAAGCAAGGTAGTACTGGCAAAGCCTTGCAGCGCTTGCGTATCTCCTCTAACCCGTTCAATTAGCTCACCAGGGGAGTGTTTGTTAAAAAAGGAAACATCGAGAGACAATAAGTGCCTGGTTAGGTTGCGCTGCAAGTCACCCACAATGAGCACGCCAGTTTTTACCATTAATGAGCGGTGAATAAACGAACCCACTCCACGAATCACAAACACGCCGCAAACGGCTAGGGTAATGGGCCAAATTTGGCTTTCGTCACCGGCAATAAAAATAACATCGAACATTGGTTGCAGCGTTTTGACGAAGATGTACATGGCGTACCCTTCGAGTAACATAAAGAAGATGGCTATGATCAATTTTACACTATGCTTGCGAGTATAATCGCGCCATAGACGTTTAATAAGTTGTGAACCTTGGGGGTTACTCACGGTGTAATACCTTTTCGACGATCCAATTAGAAAATGTTGACGGTTTGAATGATTGAGTTATTGCGTCGCGGTCGCAATGGTGTTCGTACCAGTCCATGAACGGCATAGGGTTTTGGGCATTAAAATCGGCATAAGCGTCTATAAAGTGATCCAAAATACCGGTTTTTGAATGACTTAAATGATAATAACGCAGGCTCAGCTGTTTTTTCGCCGCATCGATGCCTTGGTCGGTCATTATTAATAAGTACATGGCCGCTGCAATACCGGCGCGATCGGCACCTGATTTACAATGAAACATCATCGGCTTTTCACATTCGCGAACGTAGCTCAGCCATTGTTTTAGTTCGGTCGGTTCTGGAATGCGACGTGAATTTAATTTAGTGTTGATTAAGGTGACACCGTATTGTTCACAGGCTTGCTTTTCCAGCGTATAGCTGGCCGAACGGTGCTCACCTCGTAAATTAATAATGGTTTTAAAACCCATTGCCTTTAAATGTTTTATAAACCGAGGCGAGGGTTGAGCACCTCGGTAAACATGCGAGTCTAAGGCATGAAAATTTCGATTGAGTGCCCGAATAAAGGCATGGTCTACAAAGTGCCGATCGTAAAAATGACCAAGTTTAGAGCCGGTTTTATCGGGTGTCGCGTTCCACTTTTCGAGCTGGTTGCGATAGCGTTTTTTAAACAATTTCATGGACCGGCGTTTTACCTATCATTCAAAACACCCATTATAGGGGCGCAATGCCACAAAACCTAGGGCAGTACAGAAACGGTTGTCAAAAATAGGGTAAATCTACTATGTTAGACCTGCTGGAATAACACCAAAACACCGTTTAATAGCGAGTTTGAGAATAATGAATAATGACTATAACCCACAGCCACTCGATTATATCGAATTGCCTGAAGCTGAGATGATAAAACGAGCGGAAGGCTTTTATCGTGACATCAAGAAACGCCGATCCGTTCGGGATTTTTCCGATAAACAAGTGCCCGATGCCGTAATTCAACAAGCAATACTAGCCGCGGGTACCGCACCCAATGGCGCTAACATGCAGCCATGGCACTTTGTGGTGGTGAAAAACCCTGATATTAAAAAGCAAATTCGTGAGGCCGCAGAAGAAGAGGAGCGGGAGTTTTACAGCAATAAAGCCCCCGAAGAGTGGCTAGATGCGCTGTCTCACTTAGGTACAGATGCTGATAAGCCCTTCTTGGAGCGAGCATCGCATCTCATCGTGATCTTTTTGCAGAAATTCACCTACGATGATCAAGGTCAAAAGCTAAAGCACTATTACACTTCTGAATCGGTGGGCATTGCATCGGGCTTTTTAATTAACGCGTTGCATCAGGCCGGTGTCGCTACCTTGACGCACACCCCAAGCCCGATGAAATTTTTAAACCAAATACTCAAGCGCCCTAAAGACGAGCGACCTTATATGATATTAGTGGCTGGCTACCCTGAGGATAATTGCCAAGTGCCCAGTATTGAGAAAAAGCCCCTAGAAGAGATTGCGACTTTTTTAGACTAGCCGTTTAAATAAAATCGACACGAGCGTTAAAGGCGATGACCACTCGGTCTTTTTGGCCAAAATAAGGTAAGGCCGAGTGTTTTAAATAGGAAGGGAAAATCACGATTTGGCCTTCTGTGGGGGTGATATCTAAAATGCCGGTGCTGTTTAGGTATTGGCTGCCCGCATCTAAATAGTGGTCGGCATTATTGCGTGGGTCGTAAAAGCGGTTCACGCCACTTTTGCGATCAGTATCTATATCGCCAGGTTCAACATAATAAATACCGCACCACGAGCAGTTTGGGTGGCTATGGGCATCGTGGTAACCTCCCTGCTGAGTAATGTGGTACCAACTTTCAGTTATGGTCGCTTCTGCATTGGCCTGTTCAGGCCAAAAGCCGTTATTAACTTCGGCCGCAACGGTAACGATAAGCTCAGATAAAAAGCTGTTCAGTGCTTGCAAGTCGGCATCTTCGCGGGCTAAAAAATCTAGCTCGCTCTCTTTGAGGTGTTGCTTTGCACTGATTGCCACCTCACTTTTGATCGCCACGTTTGAGCTAGCTGCATCTTCGTAAATGGTGGTTAATAAAGGCGCTTTTTGCAGCGAATGATAGGGATTCGTTGTTAAAAAACATTGCGTTTGCCAAAGATCGATTGGCTCTATTTCAAAAGAATCATCAACCGTTGTAATTTCAAAATCCATATCGTGCCTTGATTGAGCAAAAACCTGATTTTAGCAATTAAAAAGGGCAGCCGGCCATTAGTTTCATACTTTCACCGTTCACGGGGTGCACAAAGCATAGGCTATGCGCATGCAGCAGTAATCTTGGAGCTTTCGCTTCGCTTTGACCTCGTTTGTATATGTCGCAGCCCAAAATAGGGTGGCCAAATGCCTTGCAGTGAAGCCGCAGTTGATGAGTGCGCCCTGTATGTGGCGTGAGCCGAACGCGAGTGCTGTGTTGAACTTTATCAATCGCTAAAACAGTCCCTTTGGTTAAGGCGGGTTTGCCTGTATTTTCGCACACGATTTGCACCGGAAACTCACCCTTAGCAATGGGCAGGTCTATGCTAAATTCAGATTGTTCAACGATACCATCAAGTACGGCTAAATAGACTTTATCCACGGCTCGTTGCTGAAATTGATGCATAAGAGCGGTGTTTGCCGCTTTGTTTTTAGCCAATAGCATGATGCCAGAAGTGCCGAGATCGAGCCTATGCAGCAACCGAATCCCCGGGTGGCTTTGGTTTAACCGATAATGAACTGAATCTTTGTTTAACGGGTTTTTGCCCGATAAACTCAACAAGCCACTGGGTTTGTTGATAACAAGAATATCGTCATCTTCAAATAAAATGGCGATAGCCTCGTTGCAGGGTGGGGCAACAAAAGGGTCGCTAGCAGGATCAAACATTAAGCGGTTATAACGGCGTAAATAATAAAACCAAGCCAACTAATGCCTAACAGTGCCCACGGCAACCAAGTTAATGCGCCAGATTCTTTTGTGGCTTCAAGGGCGGCTTCAGAAGTAGGGGTGTCGACTTTTTTCTTGGCTTTATCTCGCTCACGCGCTTTAGCTTTTTGCTGTTTTTTATACTCAGCAATGCCTTTTTCGACACCTTTGGCAATGAGCTTGGTTTGCTCTTTGGTTTGGCCAGGGCGAGCTGTCGCTTTCGCGACTTGAAGTGCTTCTTGTTGGGTTTTATCGGATACCTGTTTTTTCATGCTGTAAATGTTGCCTTTAACTAGGACGTTTAGAAAAACTGAGTAACACAATACCAAACATAACGACCGCACCGCCAATAAGTTGCATGGTGTTTAACGTTTGGCTCAATATCCACCAACTTAAAAACAACGCCGCGACAGGTTCAAAATTTACAATAGGGGAGTTTCGCGCCATGTTTAATCTTGGCAATGAAATAAACAACATCGAAGAAGCGGTGCCGTATAACACCGCAAGTGCAGCTAAACCAAACCAGCCGATGCCATTATTGGGCAGAGTCATACCGTTTGGCACAACACCACTGATGCCAACGATCAGTAACGTTAGCACGACAAAAAGCATAGAAAAGCCGCTACGAACTGAACCGCTCATTTGCGCAAGCTGAAAATCCATTAACCGCATCGCAATGGCTAAAAATACGGCGGATAGCCCACCTAAGGCAATGCCGGTAAACCAATCGCCTTGCAAAGCTTGCTCACCGTTGAACCAGCTTGGAATATCGAGTACGAGAACCAGTCCGAATAAAATGGTTACCATAATAAAAATAAAACGGCCGGTAGGCTTAATGCCCGAAAGCACCCAATTTAGTAGTGTGTAAATAATCGGCCAAGAATTAATCAGTAATAGCGCAATGGGCACGGGTATTCGTGCTACCGATGAATAGAGGGCCAAGCTTTGCAGTGTAATCATTAAGCCCAATAACAATTGAAAGCGTCGTTTTCCTTTTGCAATGCGCAGCGATTGGCCTTGCCAAATTACTAGGCTTGCCATAATTACGAACGCAAAACCGCTGCGTGCTAGCAGCGCAATGATCAGCCCTGCGCCATTATCAAACGCCAAACGAGCAGCAACGTGGTTGCCAGCAAACATGGTCGCTACACTGATCAACAAGGTAACGGCAAGCCATTGAGGGAAGTGGTTCGAATTAGAGCTCATAAATATCGCTATTCAATTTGAATGGGGTCGTGGCGGCATCTTAGCATAGGAGGGTAGGAAAGAGGCTCATCCTAAAGGCTAATAAAGCCGAACGAAGCGTTCGGCTATTAGGAATACTTGCCGGAAGGCGAAGCTTAAGTAAATACGACTTATTTTGAAAACATGTCGAAGTTAATTCCGACACCTAGGTGAAAAACATTGACGATCTCATCGTCTACAGCACCAGTTATGTCGGCTGAGTTGCCATTGCCATCGCTTAATTCGGTATAGGCAACGGTATTAGCAGAGTACTTGCCGTAGAAATAAACACCGCCAATATCGTAGTGCAATGCTACGTTGTACCCTAAGTTACTCGTTCCTTTAAATTTAGCCTTTTGGTCTCCTTCTTGAGACATGTACATAGGGAAAAGCAAATAAGAAATTCCGCCTTTAACCGCGATTTCTTTAGTGATGTGGTACTTAGCATTGAGCTCTAAGGGGAAATAGGTAAACCCGTCGTAGAATAAAGTGGAGGTCGAACTATCGCCTATAGACCCCCATTGAAACCCAAGGCCGGCAATAACATCGACAGAGTTTAATGTGGTCAAGGTTTGGTTAACCGCCAGTCCAAGGCCATTGCCGGCGATTAATGTTTTAGTGCTGCCATCTGTGTAGGTGTATTCAGCAAGTTTTGCATCTGATAAACCAAAGCCGAAACTGGTTTCAATGTTGGTTCCAGCCGAAGCGGCATAGGCCGATAAAAACAGCGAAGTTGCTGTTAGGGCAATTTTGCAAATGTACTTCATGCAATATCCTCATTTGTTTTAGTTTTAATTGATTGCTTACGAGTCAAATTGAACCTGACCGAAAGGTATAATACGTTCAAACGGTGTAATATTTCAATAGATTATTTTTTGATCGTATTGGGTTGTGGCGCGATTAAAGCCACCAAACGATTCGAATAGGCACAAAAAAGCCCGCATTGCTGCAGGCTTCTTCGTGAAATTTGATGGTGCCCAGACGCGGAATCGAACCACGGACACGGGGATTTTCAGTCCCCTGCTCTACCGACTGAGCTATCTGGGCAATGTTGGCTGAGATATTCATCTCGTCAACGGGGGCGTATTAAACGGATTTTCATCGAGGTCGTCAACACCTTTTTTGCTAAATTATTGATTCTTTTGATAAAAATTCACTTTCCGTGTGTTTTTCGATCAGTTTTGTCGTTTTTTAATCAATTTTATCTAGGTGAAATAAAATGTTCGATTATTTTAAGGGTTTGTGTCTTTTCAAGAAGGCAATGGTTCAAAACTTTGTCTATAGTAAATGAAGATTAAGGCGACAATACTATTGGTTGGCGTCTAATTCTCGTAGGGATTATTATGAAATTATTGAATCGGCACAGTGTTTTATCGAACACCTTAACGTCATTTTTGGTATTTGGCTTAGTAATCGGGGGCATATTCCCGTTTTTTGCTTCTTTGTTTGTGGAGTTTAAGCCAGGGTTGTTAGGTGTATTTGCCGTAGCCTGCGTGATGGCGGGTTTGGTTATGGGTGTCGCAAACTACATTATTTTGCACAAAATACTGTTGGTGAAGTTGCAGCAAATTGCCGTGGTTGCGCGTCAAATATCCGATAAGGATATTTCGCACCAGTGTCACTTAGAAAGCGATGACATGATTGGCGATATTATTGCTAGTTTTAATGGAATGGCGGAAGACCTGAGGCAGCTGATGCATCGTGTAAACAGTTCGGTGGGCTTAATGAGCACTAATGCACACTCTCAGCATGAAGACAGCGTTAAGCTCAATGATGGTGTGCAATCGCAGCAAACGAAGACCCAAGCGGTTATAGAGGGCGTTCAGGCCGCATCGGAGCACAATGGTCGTATCAGTGAGAATTCGAAACAAGCCTGTATGGGGGCTGAAGAAGTTAATCGGTTTTCCTCTGAAGGCTATTCGTTAGTCACAAAAACACAGCAAAGTGTTTTACAGTTGAGTGAGCAGCTGAAAGGGACCTCTGACTTTTCAGCCAAGTTAGCAGCCGACAGCGAGTCGATCAGCAAAATGCTGAGCGAGATCAGAGGCATTGCCGATCAAACCAATCTATTAGCGCTCAATGCGGCCATTGAAGCCGCTCGTGCGGGCGAGCAAGGTCGAGGCTTTGCTGTGGTGGCCGATGAAGTAAGAACCCTGGCAAACCGAACTCAAACCTCAACTGAAGATATTGCGAACACCGTTGAAAGTATAGAGCAGGGAACTCGCCAAATGCTTGATAATTTGTCGTCTGCCCTACAGGGCGTTGACGTTACTGCGACGGATATGTCGGCCATGAATGATTTGGTTGGCAAGGTGCACGAAGGTGTAGAGCAAGTTAAAGCGTTGAATCAAACTATAGAGCAAGAGTCTCAAAACCAGCATCAGCTTTATCAGCAAATCGAAGCGAATATGGCTGATATTGCCACCATTGGCGATACAACTGTAGCGATTGCGCAGTCAAATTTAACGGCGTCTAATCAAACAGAAAGCTCGGTAAGCGAACTTGATAGCATTGTTAGAGTGTATAAATTGGATTAGCAAGGCAACCTCCTTGTTACCTTGCCGAATTTTTAAATATTAAAGCTCTGTTGGTTCAGAAGACTGCTCTTCATCTAGCGTGGTTGTTGACGTTGGCTCGGCCTTTGGTTTAGGAGCCAGTGCTAACCAGCCTATTAGGTATAGAAAACCGGAGCCACCAGAGCTAAACAGAAGGCTTGCTAAAAACAATATTCGCAATAAACCTTTTTCCATTTCTATGTACTCAGCCACGCCAGAGCAAACGCCTGCGAGCTTCGCGTCTTCAGTATTTCGGTAAAGCCCAACACCCCAGCCTTTTGAGCGTTTAGATTGAAATGCGCGTTTTTGACTGTCAAATGTATCGGTTGTCGCTGTCATGGTATTTCTCCCTTGAGATAATTGAATGTGACATTTGTTCTATTTCAAGGTTTGTGCCAACTTTCAACGTGCCGTATTTCAGGCTTTCAGGCCGATCAGTTGAGTTTTTCTGATTAAAATGGTGTATTTGGCGAAATAATTTGGTGTAAAGTGCTGTGGAGTAGATTAGTCAGTCGCAAAAAAAGCCAGCGAATCACGCTGGCCAAAAGGTGGTTTTATTTATTATGTGAACTTCCTTGTCACTTCAAATCGGTCAATATTAACTAGATTCAGCTTCCAATAATGCCGCCATCGTCTTTGCGAATGGCAACTACGGCCGAGCGTGGAACACCGTCTTTTTCGGCATTTGGCCAGCTAACACCTGGGTGTTGTACACCAATAAACAAAGTACGTTGATCATTCGCGAACGTACAACCGGTAATTTCACATTCTTTTGGTCCTACTAAAAAGCGGCGTATATGCCCTGTAACTGGGTCGGCGCAAAGCATTTGATTGTTGCCTTGGCCTTCAAATATGCCTTCGTTTTTGTAGTTACCGTCGGTTTGTATCCATAAACGGCCGTCAGCATCAAACGCCAAGCCATCTGGACTATTAAACATGTTATCGGCATTAATGTTGTCACTGCCGGCCATCAGACCTGTTTGAGTGTTCGGGTTGCCGGCCATGGCGAACAGGTCCCAGCCAAAGCGCTGTGCGGTATGATCGCGGTTTTCTGGTACCCAGCGAATAATATGACCAAAAGGGTTCTTGGTGCGCGGGTTAGCGGCGTTGAGTGGCTGTGAATCGCGTTCTCCACGGTATTTGTTATTGGTGAGCGTGCAAAACACCATTGGCGAAGAAGGGTGGCAAGCGACCCACTCAGGGCGGTCCATCGTAGTTGCGCCTACAAATCGCGCTGCCATGCGGGCGTACACTAAGATGTAAGCTTGGTCTTTAAAACCATTGGCGGGAGTTAGGCCATTTTTACCAAAGCTTAGCTCTAGCCATTCGCCCGAGCCGTTATCATTAAATTTGGCGGCGTAAAGCGTGCCGTCTTCAAGCAAGCGCATATTGTGCGCTCGATTGCCTTCTTGGTAGGTCTCTTTTGAAACAAACTTGTAGATAAACTCGCCGCGCTCATCATCGCCCATATAAACCACAGCTTGGCCATTGGGAGCGAGTGTAATTGCCGCATTCTCATGTTTGAAGCGGCCCAGTGCTGAACGTTTCATCGCTTTCGAGCTAGGGTCTAGCGGGTCTATTTCTACAATCCAGCCGAAACGGTTGGCTTCATTTGGGTGCTTGGCTAAGTTGAAGCGGTCTTCGCTTTGCCACCAGTTATAATCAAAGCCGTTTTCAGAGAGTCCGTATGCGCGCTGTTCTTCTGACAGTGCTGAGCCTTCCGGGGCACCAAAATAACCGTTAAAATTTTCTTCACACGTTATGTATGTGCCCCAAGGAGTTTGGCCATTGCCGCAGTTGTTTAGGGTGCCACGAATGCTTGCGCCCGTTCGGTCTAGCTCTGTTTGCACTAACGGGTGACCCGTGACTGGACCGGTCATAACAAATTCGTTAGCGTCGCCATGTAAGCGTCGGTTAAGAGGAGAGTTTTTGTTTACTTTCCAAACGCCTTTTTTGTTTTTATTAACTTCAAAAACATTGACACCGTGTGCGACTATTTCCTTCTTTACATCATCGGCCGTCATTTCATTGCCCTGATGAACGTGCATAAACTCCTTGTTGATGTATTCACTGTTAACCGCCATTACGGCGCGGTTTTCATCGAGCCCGCCTTGCTTTGTTTTAAGGTGAAAGATGTTCATGCCGTCGGTGTTGTCACCAAACTGCAATGTTTGTTCTTCGGCCGTGTTGGTGACTGAAAACTTTTTACCCCCTTTCAGGATAGGGTCTCCCCAAGCGACAAGAACTTCATAATTGTAGCCGGGTGGCAATTGAATGTCGTCTTCGGTAGATGCAGGGATTTGACTAAAGCCCATTAGGTGAGTCGCTTGTGTTGCTGAATGCGCCATACTGGCCGCGCCACCTAAAAAGCTGGTAGCTCCAATTGCGCCACCCGATTGAATGACACGACGTCTCGAAATCGCTTTGCTAAGAACAGATTCAAATGCAACGGTTTTGTGTTGATCGTTTTCCATAGTGCTTCTCTAGGTTGTTTTAATTTTAAGAGAACACTAAAAAAATATTATGACGCAACGGTGACGGTTAGATGACAGCTTAATGAACTTTCTGTCGGTATTCTTTTATTCTTCGGGTACGTACCCTTCGGCGGCATCGTAATCTTGACCCGTTAAAAATAATTGCATTTGCTGCATTAAATATTGGCGCGAGGCAGGCTCGGTTACAGTTAGTTGCTTTTCGTTTATCAGCCTTGTTTGATGCGCTTGCCATTCTTCCCACGCTTGCTTCGACACTGTCTCGAATATTTCGGCGCCCTTAGGGCCAGGGAAAGGCGGGCGTTTTAATCCGGGTAAGCTTTTTTTGTATTTTGTGCATTCAACCATTCTGGTCATGTTTATTCTCCCATTCATTAATTCATTTGCAGCGTTACATGGTTTGTACGAGTTTTTTTAGCAGCGTTACAGCGGGCGCTGGCATGCCAATGGCCTGTTCATCGGCTGGCTGAGAAGGCTGAAACCATAAAGCATTTTCTTCACTGACCAAGTTGGGTGGTTGACTTAGTTTAACCTGCACTGGCCAAATATCTAAATGGTAGTGACTAAATGTATGCTTAAAGCTATTCCAATGAAGCGGCGTGTCATAACTTAGCGGTTCTAAATGTGCTTCTAACTCGCTTAACTCAGAAAACTCTGGGAAGCTGTATAAACCACCCCAAATTCCGGTTGGCGGGCGCTGCTCAAGCTTCACGCGCCCATCAGGTAATTGCAAAATGAGTAAATAAGTTGTTTTGGTTGGCTTGTCTTTTTTGGGTTTTGAAACCGGAAAGCAATGTGTTTGATCGCTTTCAAACGCAAGGCATTTTTGAGCCAGTGGGCATTGGCTGCATTTTGGTTTAGATCGAGTGCAAACCAGTGCGCCTAAATCCATCATTACTTGATTGTAATCGGCTGTCCGTTGCTTCGGTGTTAAAGCTTCACTCCATTGCCATAGTTGCTTTTGACTCGCCGTGGTACCTGGCCATTTTTCTAAGGCAAAAAATCGAGCCAACACGCGTTTTACATTGCCATCTAAAATAGCGGCGGGTTGATGGTAAACCGAACTGGCAATAGCCCCCGCTGTAGAGCGACCAATTCCCGGTAGCGTTTCTAACGCTTCTGCTTGCTTAGGAAAAACACCTTGGTGTTGCTCTACAACCTGCTTTGCCGCCTTATGTAAATTGCGCGCGCGTGCGTAGTAACCTAAACCTGTCCACAAATGCAATACATCATCTTGGTCGGCACTTGCTAGAGATTCTACCGTTGGGAAGCGTGACATGAAGCGCTCGAAATATGGGATAACAGTTGCAACTTGCGTTTGCTGCAACATAATTTCAGATACCCAAACACGATAGGCGGTTTTGCCTTGTTGCCAAGGCAAATCTTTTCGGCCGTATTGGTCGTACCATTCGAGTACTTGTTTATTGAACCAAGAGGCGGTGCAATGCATTGATTGTTTCCATATCATTCGACAGTAAATTTAAAGGCATTTGCAAGCGGTTGGTCACTGTAGGGCCTTCTATAACTTTTAACGTCGGCCATTGTAAAGTAAGGCGACCAAAACCATAACCCGCAGTATTTAGTTCATCTAGATATTCATTCCAATCCCCATCTTTTAATAGCCATAGGTTACCTTCGGCGTTAAGGGAGAGTTCTTTTAATGTGATGTTATGAGATGACCGCTGACCTTTGCCATTGATAGTCGCTAATCTAAATTCTGGGTTTTCCCAGGAAATCAGTGGTTTATTGTTGTTTATTTGCCCTGACATTACAAAATTATAGCTTTGCCAATCTAGCGGGTCGGCCACCTGTGAAGGTTGCTCGGCTAATATGGACACACTGAGCTGCCCCGTGATGGTTTGTTCAGAAACGCTGGCCTCGGTCGATTGCAATGCATAAGTTCGCGCAATATTTTGAGTGTCTCTAAAGGCCACCGCTGCATCTAAAAGTCTAAGGTTTACTTCGCCGTTTTGCCACGAACCAAATTCTAAACCGCCTGCAAAATCGAACAATGTTGGTAAATGTGTAAAACGATTTTGATTCCATTGGGAAGACCAAGAAGCAAATTCCAGAGTGAGGGAGTTGTCTGTACTGAGCTTAGCTTGTTTAACTTTTCCAACCCATTGAACCGAACCTTGTTGAAAAAACGTTTGGCTGGTTAAATTGTTTTTCCGAAAAATGAGCGTGTCATCTTTAGCCAGAGATAGCATTGCTGAGTAATTAAAACCAACATCAAGTGAAGCGTTGCGAATGTGCCCGGATGTTTGCATTGAATAATCGCCTAAGGATCCATTCTTGACCATTTCAATATTGAGGCCATGTACTTCAGTGTCATCGAATACGGCGGTGCTGTTTGCAATAGAAATGTTCTTGGCGTTAAGGTTTAGAAGGGTTCGTAAGTCAGTAATATTGATCGATTCCGAGTCTGTCTGAAAATAAGGCGTCTGAATACTAATACTGTCTATCGTTGGGCGGCCTAACAGTATGGAAACCAAGTTTAACTGAAGGGTAATTTCTTCAGCCTCGAAATAGTGAGATTGAGAGAGTGCTAGCTCGAGGTTTTGCCATGCTAACCTAGTGCCGAATCTATGTATGGAGCCTGGGCTAGGCAGTGAGGTTTGTTCATGATCAATAAAAGCGATCTGCTGCTTTAACCATTGCGTATGATCAAATCGCCTAAGGTTAAAGGCGCTCATTATTCCGAGCAAGGCAATCGCAGAGGCGAGCGTAAAAAGAAGGCGACGAGAAGTGAAAACAGACACAAAATAACCCTTAATAAAAAACGGGGCGAACCCCGTTTAGAATAAAAGCCAGATTATAACGATTTTTTAAGCGAAACGCTTGTTAGTCGTCAAGCATCTCAGCATTTCTGACTGCACCTTTATCGGCGCTGGTGGCCAGCATAGCGTAAGCTTTTAATGCGCGCGAAACCACACGAGTGCGTTTTTCAACAGGTTTCCATGCATCTTTGCCTTTTGCTTCCATAGCGGCACGACGTTTGGCGAGTGTTTCTTCACTGACGGCCACATCTATTCGGCGGTTAGGAATATCAATTTCAATCGTGTCACCTTCTTCGATCAGGGCGATATTACCGCCTGCTGCGGCTTCTGGTGAAACGTGGCCAATCGATAAACCACTGGTGCCACCTGAGAAACGCCCGTCGGTTAAAAGAGCACACGCTTTGCCTAACCCTTTTGATTTTAGGTAGCTGGTTGGGTAGAGCATTTCTTGCATACCCGGGCCACCTTTTGGTCCTTCGTAACGAATAATTACAACATCACCTTCGTTTACTTTGTCAGCTAAAATAGCTTCCACGGAAGCGTCTTGGCTTTCAAAAATGCGTGCTTTGCCGTTGAATTTTAGAATACTGTCATCGACACCTGCGGTTTTCACAACACACCCATCTTGAGCAATATTGCCGTACAAAACCGCTAAACCACCTTCTAAGCTAAACGCATTCTCAATAGAACGAATGCAGCCATTTACACGATCGCCATCTAACGACGGCCAGCGAGTGGCTTGGCTGAATGCGACTTGGGTTGGGATACCCGCCGGACCCGCCTTGTAAAATTCTGCAACATCGCTGTCATTGTTTGACATGATGTCCCATTTCTCTAAAGCTTCTGCCATTGTGTTTGAGTGAACAGTTGGCAAATCGGCGTGCAACTTACCAGCACGATTCAATTCACCTAATATTCCAAAAATACCGCCAGCACGGTGAACATCTTCGACGTGGTATTTCGGTGTATTTGGTGCAACTTTGCATAGCTGAGGCACCTGATGAGACATGCGATCTATGTCTTTTAGGCTGAAGTCAACTTCCGCTTCTTGTGCCGCGGCTAGCAAGTGCAAAATGGTGTTGGTAGAGCCACCCATGGCAATATCAAGCGCCATGGCATTTTCGAACGCTTTAAAGCTGGCAATTGAACGTGGTAGTACGCGTTCATTGTCGTTTTCGTAGTAGTCTTTGGTGATAGCAACAATACGGTGGCCGGCTTCTTCAAATAAACGGCGTCTATCGGCATGGGTTGCCAGCGTGGTGCCGTTACCTGGTAGCGACAAGCCAATCGCCTCGGTTAAGCAGTTCATCGAGTTAGCCGTGAACATGCCAGAGCAAGAGCCACAAGTAGGGCAGGCACTGCGCTCGTATTCGGCTACTTTTTCATCGCTGGCTTCATCATCCGCGGCAATCACCATGGCATCGACCAAATCTAGCGCGTGTTCCGCTAATTTGGTTTTACCGGCTTCCATGGGGCCACCGGATACAAAGATCACTGGAATGTTTAAGCGTAAAGAGGCCATCAGCATGCCAGGCGTAATTTTGTCGCAGTTAGATATACACACCATAGCATCCGCGCAATGTGCGTTTACCATGTACTCCACTGAATCAGCAATAATCTCACGAGAAGGTAAGCTGTAAAGCATACCATCGTGCCCCATCGCAATACCGTCATCGACTGCAATGGTGTTGAATTCTTTGGCAACGCCGCCCGCTTTTTCAATTTCACGTGCCACCAATTGGCCCATGTCTTTTAAATGAACATGGCCGGGTACAAATTGAGTGAAGCTGTTAACAACGGCAATGATCGGTTTTTGAAAATCGTCGTCTTTCATACCTGTGGCGCGCCACAAGGCACGTGCACCGGCCATATTTCGGCCTGAAGTCGTTGTTTTGGAGCGATACTGTGGCATGGTTTTATCCTGCTCTTTACTTGATGTACCTACATTCTAACCAAACTGTCAAAAACTGTTAGTGTGATTTATGCAATTTGGTGTTGCAGGGCGGCCAAAGCCGCACTTTTTGAGCTACAAGCTGCCAGTTTCAAGCTGCAAGCTAAGTTGGTAGCATTTCCAGCTTCAATGGCAAATATGGCATTTGTGGAAGACTAAGCAAAAGACATGGGCTTTGAACGTAGGTCTTCAAATATATTTGTCTTTTGAATTTACTTGCAGCTGGCCGCTAAAAACTTGCAGCTTTTTACTAAAAATAAACCTTAAAAACCCCATAAGCAACCGCGGCGCCGAAGGCTAGGCCGGCTAATACTTCGCTGACGCTGTGCCCGATACGTTCATGGAAGTGGCGGATCATGATCATGCCTTTGTCGGGGCGGTTCTCTTTGGCGAGTTCTGCGAGTTCTTTAAATTCTTGAACCAAGATATTCAAAGCCGCGGCATGTTTGCCGGCCGCAAGGCGCACGCCCATGGCATCGTAGGCGACCACACCGGTGAGCGTGAGCGCAATGGCAAATAAACTGCTGTCGAAACCATCTTGCAAGCCAACGGCCATGGCCAGGGCGGCCACTGAAGCCGAGTGACTGCTGGGCATGCCGCCAGAAGCGAATATGACATCGGGTGCAATACTGCGGTTGGTGATACCTTGAACTAAGGCTTTAGCGAATTGTGCACTTAAGTTTCCAATTATGGCGGCCAGCAATGGGTAAGAGATGAAATCCATAAATAACAGCTACCTTTAAATTTGATGTCCTATAAGAGTAATGCATTTAAAGCTATTTTTCTTGTCCATAAAAAAACGCGCCTAGGGCGCGTTTTTAAAACGATGTTTTCATGAACTATTTGAAGAAATCAATTCATGCCATCTTTATAAACTCAGCTTTTCTTGCTGTCGCTGAGTTTGTGCTCTAGATAGTGAATGTTCACGCCACCTTTTGCGAATTCAACGTCTTCGACAAGGTCTTTGTGTAAGTTGACGTTAGTCTTAATGCCATTCACAACCAATTCATCTAACGCAGAAGACATTCGCAATAACGCTTCAGCTCTGGTCGGTGCAAAGGTAATTAGCTTGCCAATCATTGAATCGTAGAAAGGTGGTACTGTATAACCCGTATAAATATGCGAATCCCAGCGCACGCCTAGCCCACCCGGAGGATGGAACTGAGTAATTTTGCCAGGGCTTGGCATAAATGTATTTGGGTCTTCTGCATTAATACGGCACTCAAATGCATGGCCTCGAATAACCACATCTTCCTGTTTGATCGAAAGAGGCATGCCAGAGGCAACTAACAATTGTTCTTTAATGATGTCTACGCCAGTAACCATTTCAGAAACAGGGTGCTCAACCTGAACACGAGTATTCATTTCAATGAAGTAATAACGACCGTCTTCGTACAAGAATTCAAAAGTACCAGCACCACGGTAGTTAAGGTCGATACAGGCTTTTACACAAGCATCAAAAACTTCTTGGCGAGCCGTTTCATCGATACCCGGAGCTGGTGCTTCTTCGATGACCTTTTGGTGGCGACGTTGTAACGAACAATCTCGATCTCCTAAGTGGATGGCATTGCCTTGGCCGTCTGCAATGACTTGCACTTCTACATGGCGTGGGTTTGTTAAAAACTTCTCCATATAAACGGTGCCATCGCCAAAGGCTGCAGCGGCTTCTGTTTGTGTTACTTCAATAGAGGTAAGTAGTTCTTCCTCTTTATGAACAACGCGCATGCCACGACCACCGCCGCCCGATGCCGCTTTAATAATGACCGGATAACCAATGCGTAGGGCAATTTCTTTACACCGAGTTGGGTCACTTGGCACTGGGCCGTTTGAACCTGGTACGGTTGGAACGCCTGCTTTAATCATGGCCTCAATGGCCGACACTTTATCACCCATTAAGCGAATGAGATCGGCAGTTGGACCAATAAATACAAAGCCAGATTTTTCTAATTGTTCTGCAAAATCAGCACGTTCAGCCATAAACCCATACCCTGGGTGAACGGCATCGGCATCGCTTATTTCAGCCGCAGCAATGATGGCCGGAATATTGAGGTAGCTGTCCGTTGATGAAGCAGGACCGATACAAATAGCTTCGTCTGCAAGCTTCACGTGTTTTAATTCGCGGTCTGCCGTAGAGTGCACAGCAACCGTTTTAATACCGAGTTCTTTGCACGCGCGAAGAATGCGCAATGCAATTTCGCCGCGGTTGGCAATTAATACTTTTTTCAGCATGAGAAGGCTCCCGTTAGCTGATGGTGATCAAAGGTTGATCGAATTCTACTGGCTCGCCGTTTTCAACCAAAATTGCCGTAACGGTACCGCTTTTATCGGCTTCAATTTGGTTCATCATTTTCATCGCTTCAACAATACAAATAGTATCGCCAGCATTAACCTTTTGGCCCACTTCAACGAATGCAGGGCTAGTTGGAGATGGAGATGCGTAGAAGGTACCCACCATAGGCGATTTAACGCTGTGTCCAGCGGGTTCTGCCGCTGCAGCCGGTGCTTCGGCAGGAGCCGCGGCCGCAGGTGCGGCTGGCGCTGGTGCAGCAGGAGCTGCGTATTGAGCCGGCGCTTGCGCATACATTGGCATAGGTTGGCTCGCGGCTAAACGCGAAGTACGACTGATACGAATAGATTCTTCGCCTTCGGCGATCTCTATTTCATCAATATTAGACTCTTCTAATAGTTCAATAAGCTTTTTAACTTTACGAATATCCATGCTGTGTTACCCCTGCAAAATATCTATTATTTAATGAGTTGTTTGTGCGCTGCTTGCAACGCAAGTTCGTAGCTGTTTTTGCCAAAGCCTGCAATGACACCCACTGCAAGATCAGCCAAATAAGAATGTTGGCGAAACGATTCTCGTGCATGCACGTTGGATAAGTGCAGCTCTATAAACGGTTTCGCTACGCCGGCTAGGGCGTCTCTCAATGCAATGCTGGTGTGTGTAAACGCACCAGGGTTTATTAAAATAAAATCTGTGCCGTCGTTCATTGTCTCGTGAATGCGATCGATCAAAGCACCTTCATGGTTACTTTGAAACGTTTCTAACCTGTGCCCCAAGGCTTGTGCCTGATCTTTCAGCTCGGCACAGATGTCATCTAATGTTTCAGAGCCATACACTTCTGGCTCCCGAGTGCCCAATAAATTTAAGTTTGGGCCGTTCAATAGCAGTATATTTGCCATTATCTTTCCATTTATGTGAATCAGTAGATGTCGCGAAATGACTTCGAATTTCGGCTAAAGGTACACGATAGTGTGGATAAGTTGCACAAACAACTGGTAAGACGAATTTTAGTTGTGAAAAATGTTCATAAAACAAAAAATGCTTTGCTAATATGACTGTTGGGCTATTGGCATCTGCCTGTAGGGTGAGTACCCTTGAGCACTGATTAAAGGAGTTTAGATCATGCTAAAAGCACGAATTTTACGGAGTTGGAATGAATTGAAATTTCGATTCTCGAATAAAAGTGAACCGAGCTCAGGGGCAGGAAAAAAGAAAATCGGCCGCCTTTCAATTATCCTTATCGGTGCACTTGCTGTTATCTGGTCATTTTTGGGTATTCTTTGGAGCCGAGAGCCTGCTGTTTATAACATGGCGTCTTTGGCGAAACAGAATGCTTCTGAGCAAGGGCAGCAACTGGTCGTCGGTTACACCACTACTTATACCCTCAGTTACTTAGCTGATTTTATACTCACCAAACCAGGTGGGTATTTAGCTAATGACGTAACGCCGCCATCAATATTTTTAGACAATATGCCCAGTTGGGAGTTTGGTGTTGTTATTCAATTGCGAGACCTGTCTCGATCGTTACGTAAAGACATGAGCCGCTCTCAATCGCAATCGACCGAAGATGAGTTTTTAGCAAAAGCGGAACCGCTGCTGCACTTTGACCACGACAGCTGGATGCTGCCGGCCACTGAAGGCCAGTATCGGGAAGCGATTAAATTAATCGATAAATACTTAGCAGGCCTGGCCGATGTCGAAAAGGGCAATGCGCAGTTTTATGCTCGAGCTGACAATTTATCGAGCTGGTTAAGAGATGTTGAAACGAGGTTAGGCTCGTTATCGCAGCGGTTAAGTGCATCTGTTGGGCAAACTCGGTTCAATACCGATCTAGCAGGGCAATCAGCCATGTCTGAACAATCAACGCCTACTGGTCAGCAACAGCAGGTTAAAACACCAAGATTGCTTGTTGATAATGTTTTTTATGAGGCGCGGGGAACATCTTGGGCGCTGATTCATATCCTGCAGGCGATTGAGGTCGATTTTGAATCAGTCCTAGAAGATAAGAATGCCTTGGTCAGCTTGCAACAAATTATTCGTGAGTTGGAAGGCACTCAGTCTAATATTTGGTCTCCCATTATTCTAAATGGAGACGGTTTGGGCATATTAGCTAACCATTCTCTTGTCATGGCAAATTATATCTCGCGTGCAAATGCGGCCATTATTGATTTACGAGAGTTGTTAGAGAAAGGTTAATGTGGCGTTGAGCTGCATGGCTGTAGTGGCAAGTAACGACTAAACATAGGAAAGTAAAGGCACTCAGATGGAGTGCCTTTTTTTTAGATTATTTTTTAGCGGCTTCAAATGATTCCACAATAATCTGCTTGGCGCGTGCGGCATCTGCCCAGCCATCTACTTTTACCCACTTGCCAGTTTCTAAATCTTTGTAGTTTTCAAAGAAGTGTTTGATCTGGTTCAGAAGTAATTCTGGTAAATCGGTAGCTTCTTGAACATCACTGTAAATTTTAGTGAGTTTGTCATGCGGTACGGCAATAACCTTTGCATCGCTTCCTGCTTCATCGGTCATCTCTAACACGCCAACAGGGCGGCATCGAATAACAGAACCCGGAGCGACTGGATACGGAGAAACTACTAATACATCGACAGCGTCGCCATCGTCGGCTAGCGTTTCAGGGATGTAGCCGTAGTTAGCTGGGTAAAACATAGGCGTCGCCATGAAGCGGTCAACCATAAGCGCGTCGTACTCTTTCTCGATCTCATATTTGATCGGGTCGTGATTGGCTGGGATCTCAATGACAACGAAAACATCATTAGGAACATCTTTACCCGCAGGTACTTTTGAATAGCTCATAGTTCTCTCTCTTGGTATCGAATTTTTTACAATGCCGCGCATTATATAAGCAAATGCGCAGCTTTCTAGCGATTATTTTGTGATTTTTGCAAATCGTTCGAAGTAATCGGGGAATGTTTTGGCTGTGCAGCCTGGATCATTGATGACAATACCATCACTTCCAAATGAGGCTAACGAAAAGCACATGGCAATTCTGTGGTCATTGTAGGTGTCTATCGCCGCACTACCAATGGTTTCTGGCGGAGTTACAGAAATATAATCTTCGCCTTCATCAACCGTCGCTCCCAATTTCCGCAGTTCGGTTGCCATGGCTGCAATACGATCAGTTTCTTTGACACGCCAATTATATATATTGCGAATAGTCGTTGTTCCCTGTGCAAATAAGGCCGTTATCGCAATTGTCATGGCTGCATCTGGGATATGATTTAGGTCGAGGTCGATCGCTTTGAGCGGTTTGTCATTTGATACTTCGATCCAATTCCCCGACCAATTAACGGTGGCTCCCATCTTTTCAAGAACTTCTGCGAATTTCGCATCGCCTTGTACAGAATCTAGGCCGGTACCTTGTACCTTCACTGGACCGCCACCAATGGCGCCAGCGGCTAAAAAGTAACTGGCGCTTGATGCATCACCTTCTACGCTGATGTTACCTGGAGACTGGTATTGTTGGCCTTTTTTAATATTGAAGGACTGATATTGGTTATTCTCAATTACAACGCCGAATCGTTTCATCACATCAAGCGTTATGTCTATGTAAGGCTTTGAGACCAGCTCGCCTTCCACATTAATTACAAAATCTTGATTTAATAAGGGAGCAACCATCAGTAACGCGGTCAAAAATTGACTCGAAATACTACCGTCTATGCTTACATCGGTACCTGTTAGCCGTTGTGAGGTGATTTTTAGGGGAGGGTAGCCTTCATCTTTTAAGTAATCGACTTTGATACCTAAAGGCGACATCGCTGTGATTAGATCGCCAATTGGGCGTTCAAACATGCGGTCTTCGCCGGTTAAGGTGAATTCACCAGAGCCAATGCACAGTGCCGCGGCGAGTGGTCGCATTGCGGTTCCTGCATTCCCTAAATAAAGCGTCTCATTCTGACCTTGGGCCAGCACGCCTCCTAGGCCTTCTACTTTACATTCAGTCTTGCAATCGCTGAGTTGATAGCTGACACCCAGTTGTTTCAGCGCCGTTAGCATGTGCTTAATATCATCAGAATCGAGCAAGTTGCTGATGGTTGTTGTGCCAGAGCACAATGCTGATAATAATAAAATTCGATTCGATAAACTTTTTGAACCTGGGATAGTAATGTCGCCTTCAGCGCGACTGAGTTTTTTTAGCGCAAGCTGTTCCATAGTGTCCTAACAACGATTAGTAGTTGACTGAGTGTGGCTATTGTACGCCAGAACGCCCTAAATCGCAGTCGTAAAACGCAATGAAAGGCTGTTTTCGAAATTATTCACCGAGCAATCGTTCAGTATTCTAATTATTATTTTACATTGCGTACCAAGCGAACCGCGCTTTGGTTATGTTTATAGGAATAGTAATAAATATCTCCATAGTAAAAAAATAATCGCCACGCTGGGCCTGGGCCGTATATGTCGGGTGTATTTGACCAATAAAATAACGACGGTGTATTTGGAAACACTGTTAGATTAATGGCTGGGTCGTAACAAGCTCGTTCAATGAGAGTCTCAATTTCTGTAATGTCGGGCAAGCGCCAATCGTTGTAGCCAGCCAAAGTGCTCGTTGTGGCGGCTTCAGTTCCGAAACTCCAATCAACCTCACTGGCCTCTCCAACACAACGATCCTCCTTAAGTGTCTGACCTAAACTGCAACGAGACCACATTAACTCAGTTCGCAAATGGGTGACTGTTCCATCGGAATGTATGTGGAAATCGTCGTTTGGGCTGGAGGCTGGGAGTTTATTTGGACAAGTTTGAGCATAGCTAAGCGCACTGGTCAGCAGGAAAATAACCCAAGAGAGAGTATGTTTCATGATATTCGCCTTATTGGTATTTAATTGGTATTGTTTTGGTTGAATATCACACAGTTATCATCAGATTAAAAGCAATAAGGCTCTTCAATTCGAGGATTTGTGAAAAAACTCGAAAAATAAGGGAGTGTTTATAAGTAGGTATTTATGGACAGAACCAATAATCGACTGGTTGGCCGATTATTGGTTTAGCAGCAGGCTATTTTGCAATTAGGATATCGACGGTAATTCTATCTAAGACTTTTTCGGCCGTGTGACCTAGTAGCCAACGCTCAATACCACTGCGCGAAGCAGCGCCCATAATTACCATGTCGGTATTGTTCTCGTATAAGAAATCGGGAATAACTTGAACGGGGGAACCCATTTGTAAATGGGCGAACGCCTTATCGATATTTTTATCATCAGCTAGATCTTCAAGGGCTTTTGCATGTTGAATGCGTATTTCTTCGCCGACTTCTGTTGAATTGATCGCAGGTTGATCTAAATAAATCATCAATGGTGTTGGGTCGTATACGTGCAAAAGATGCAAATTTGCGTTCGTTAAGTCGCGCAACGCCATACCACATTGAATAATGTGATCATCGAGAAAATCGGGTTTATCATTCGTTCTTACAGGGTCTACTGCCGCTGTGATGTTCATTGGCGTTTGCCATTTTGTGCCTTTGGTGAGTAATAGCGGCACAGGGCAATTGCGAATTAACTCCCAATCGGTTTGGCTAAAAAAAGTTCGTTGAATGACGTTTTGATGATGTGTGGCTTTTACGACTAAATCGGCAGGGTTGCCTTCAAGATAGGTCATCAGAGCTTCGCCGGAGTGTTTATCCCAAACAGCTTCAGTGGTGACATTGATGTCGTATTTTCTCGCGATATCTCGCAAGGGGTCGAGGCTGTCTTTCAGCCGGGTTAAAAACGCATCGCGAGCATTTTCAGCATGGGGGTGGCTGGTGGTGAGTGATCCGCTGTAATCGCAAGCAAACAATGTTAAGGATGATCCAGATAGGCGCGCTAAACTGGCGGCTTTGTCTACTGCGTTTGCGCAATCCTCAGCCTCATCGTACAACATAATAATATGTTTATGGTTGACCATAATCACTTCTCCTAATTGGGGGTGAGTGTTGGTTTACCTTTTTATACTATCCTTGAATTTAGATGCTGAGCTGATATATATCAAGGGATGATCTGAAAAACCATAACCACCTTTTGAACACCATTAACTTCGGTAGCAATTTTTACAGCCTGCTTTGCCGTACCTTCGGTTACGCGTCCCATTAAATAAACCACGCCTTTTTCAACAATGATATCGACTTTTGAAGAAGGGAAGTGGTCGGTAGTAAACATTCTTGATTTCGTTTTTAGCGCGAGCCAGTTGTCGTTTGTTCTAAGCCCTGTTTTGATATTAGGCTCTGCAGTCAAGTGGTTGTGAATAGCTTTTACTTGTTTATCTGAGCGTAATAGTTGGGTAGCTTTTTGAATCATGTCACCACTTGGAACTTGACCAACTAATAACACAATGCCGGCATTGACATGGACATTTAAGTGGGCGTCTTCAAAGCGAGTATCTAGTTTTTCTAAGTTGACGGTTAAGCGAGTGCGCATTGTTTTGTCATCAATCACCTCACCCATGGTTCGGCCTTCTAAGTCGGCTTCAATTGGACCATCGGCAACACTTCGGCTAATTGTGGTGCAGCTTGTAAAAAAACTCACTAGTAAAAATACGGCCAAGAGTCGGTAGATCATAATTCGTATCCAAAAATTTGATTCTCAATTAATTCGACGAGCATGTTTAACAGTAAATGATGAGTCAATTGGATGCAGCCCAGTCGATCACTTTCTACTCGTAACTCTATATCATTTTCATCGAGGAGTGTAGCGACGTCGCCACCACTGCCCCCAGTGAGCGCGATCACGGTGATGCCTTGATCGTGTGCAGCTTGAATGGCTTTTATCACGGCGGGTGATTTACCTGAAGAACTGATGGCGACAAAAATGTCAGGACTGTGGCACAAAGAGCGAATTTGTTGCGCGTAAATTTCACCCGGTCCAAATTCATGAGCAATGGCGCTTGTGACTAATCCATCGGTTGATAACGATAAGGCTGGCAGCCCGGGGCGATCTCTTTCAAACTGGCTTTGCAGCTTCGATACAAAGTTACTGCCCGTTGAAGCCGATGTGCCCATACCGGCCACAACCAGTTTGCCATCGTTAATTAAGCATTCGGTAGCCATTTCACTGGCCTGAATTAAGATGTCAGACAAAGATTCTGCTGCCATCTGAAAGGTTTCTAAAGACAAGCCTATTTGTTCAACAATGATGTCATTTGGTGTCATACAGTTGCCAAAAAGGCTCCTTTTATCCATTCTATTTCATGATATGAATTCATGCCGACAACGTCAAAGCGCATGATATGGTTTTCCCACTGCCGGTTACTTTGTAAAAATAATGCAGCAGCTTTAATAACTTTTCGTTGTTTGGCGCGAGTCACGGTTTCTGCGGCTCGCCCAAAACGCTCGTCTTTTCGAAATCGAACTTCAACAAAGACAAGTTCCTTGCCATCTAAACATATTAGGTCAATTTCGCCAGCTTTAAAGCGCACATTTTTATCAACGAGTTTGAGGCCGTGTGTTTCTAAGTGCGCCAATGCAATGTCTTCACTGGCGCTTCCTGTTTGTAAGTGGCCAGATGTCATTAGTCGTTCGACGCTAAGTCGGTATTTTTAACTCGCGTTGCAATACCGTTATCAATGATCGCCCAGTCTAAAGTGCGTTGTACCCGGCCTAGCTCAGACATGCCTAAGGTGCCAGTGCTGCCGTTGATTCGAACGTCTTGAAAAACAGCCATTTGCGGCAGCCTGTTGTAGATTTTGTAGGCATCCAAGCCCAATGCGACGAGCGAAGAATGGTTGGCTAAACTTTGCGGGAACGCTTGGTTAACTTGTGTTTTTAAATAATTTGTTTCTAATCGCCATGGGGTTTCAACAAACCGCACGCCTTCAATGTCTTTATCGCGCGCTTTATCTTTTACACCCGAGTAAATAGAAGAGGTAGCAACAATGGGTAGATCTGACGCTCTTTGATAGTTGAGTATTGGTTTAAGTTGCCGTGCCTGTGCGGGAAAAGCCAACATAAATACCGCATCAATGTCTTGACGGCGGCGTGTCTCAAAAACCAATGGTGAATCAATTAAGCGCTGCAGTTGAGTGTGGCGCGTTTCACTGGTATTCACGTTCAAAGCCGACTTAATAGACGCTAAATACAAATCAGGTCGTGCTGCGTTAAATAACGATTTATTAGCAATAACGCCGCCTTTGTTTTGCCAAGTGCTTATAAAAGCGTCGCTCACTCGTTTCCCCCAATCGCTATTTGGGGCTAAAACTAATACATGGCGAACGCCTTCTTGCCAAATATTATGCGCTATTTGAATGGCTTCATCTTCAGGGGCTAAGCCAAATTGATAAAAGTTTTCGCGTGCTTGTACTTGTTTGTCGGCGTAATTTAATGCCAATACTGGAATGGGGAGCTCTTCGGCCATGCTCAGTTGTTGAACGCGAGATTTAGCAAGAGGCCCAATCACGGTTTGCACACCGCTGGTTATGGCTTGCTTATAAAGGTTCACAATATTATCGGTCGATGAGGTGTCAAAAAAGCTCAACTCAGGAACTTCTTGGCCTCTTAATTTAGCTTGGTACCACGCTGTAATAATACCATCGCGTATCGCGCTGCCCGCTTTTGCGAGAGGCCCTGTTAACGGCAATAAAACACCCACATGGGTTGGCTGTGAATTGGCTATTTCTTTTAAAATTTGCAGGCTCGCCGGGAGTGACTTAGCCGCTGGGTGGCTACGATATTGCTTTTGCCAGCTTTCAATGCCCGCCAGCATTTTGTAAAGATCATCGCCTTGAGTATGGCCAATTAGGGCTAACGCTAACCAGCCATTTAAATCAGGGCTAGACTCAAGTTTTACCAAGGTTTGAATTTGCTCTACGGGAACGAGTTGTAAGTTAAACCAAATTTGATCTTGATTTCGCTCCGCTTCTTCATCATCTAGCAGGGGTGCTAAAAATATCCGCTCGCGAGCGGCCGCCAGCGGTTTGCCTGCATACTCATTGGCTAAGGCTCGATTTAAGCCAATTTTGATTTGGTCATCTAAGGGCAATCCATCAAAGAGATAAGCGTATTCGCCGCTAAGCCACTCTAATGCGACCTGGCCATCGCCATTTATTAGAGCGATGTTGGCGTTATAACGTACAAAGCGCGTTTGCTGGTCGGTATTCATATCATCTATGTTAAGACCATCGAGCAAAAGGGCGGCTTCTTCTATTTGCTCTAATTCGATTAGGGCATCGACAGCCGATAGCTGTTGATCTATTCTCGCGTAATTTCCGGTGAGCTCAGATTGAGCGGAATCGGACTCGCTGGGTGATACCGCCTGTTGAGTTGCACAACCTGCCAATAGGGTAACGGTGGCAAGTGAAATAATTTGAAGTGTCAGTGACCAAGAGTGATTGCGCATGATGGTTTTATCGTTTCTACAAGTTTTGCGCCATTTTACTCAAGGTTTGGTCTAAAAGTCATGATTCATTGATAAAAGCAGTCCTGATATGAAAGAAAAACAGGTTAAACCGGGTGAGATTTACATAGTATCGACACCCATAGGGCATTTAGATGACATTACGCTTCGCGCGCGTGAGGTGTTGTGTCAGGTCGATCTCATTTGCGCTGAAGATACGCGCCACAGTGGTCGGCTATTAGAAGCCTTAGATTCGAAAGTCCCGATGATGGCGTTGCATGAGCATAACGAAGCGCAGAAAGCCGATGTGATCATCGAAAAACTAGCGCTTGGGCAATCATTAGCCTTAATCAGCGATGCAGGTACACCACTGATTTCTGATCCGGGTTTTGTGTTGGTTAACGCTGTTATTGGGGCTGGTTATAAGGTTGTCCCAGTTCCAGGCGTCTCCGCTGTCGTAACGGCGCTGTCAGTTGCGGGCTTGCCCACCGATCGTTGGTTGTTTGAAGGGTTTCTGCCGAGTAAAGCAGGTGCTCGGGTTAAGCGATTAGAAGCGCTAGCAAATCAGCCATGCAGTGTTGTTTTTTATGAAAGCAGTCATCGAATTGAAAAATCATTAGCCGATATGTCGATGGTGCTTGGCGCTGATCGGCCTATTGCCGTGGCTAGAGAGCTGACGAAAACGTTTGAAACCGTTCTGCGTGGTACTGTTGCAGAGATCCTAGAACAGGTCAGTTCAGATGCGAACCAGCAAAAAGGGGAGTTTGTCGTCGTTGTCGGCGGAAAAGTTGAGCAGGCCGAGTCGACTATCAGTGATCCAACTGTTCTCGCCCTAGCAAGAGAGTTGAGTGAAGCCTTACCACCCAAAAAAGCTGCGGCCATTTTGGCAAAGGTCTTCGAGGGTCATAAACGTGACTATTACAACTTAATCTTGAGTTTTAATAGCGATTAAGCTTGCTATTACGCTGAAAGTCGGTATTTTGCTGCGCTGAGTCAGCCAGACAGTCGCCGCTTGTGTAAACAAGGGGAGGAAAGTCCGGGCTCCACAGGGTAAGGTGCCAGATAACGTCTGGGCGGCGTAAGCCGACGGCCAGTGCAGCAGAGAGGAGACCGCCTGCGAATTTATTTGCGGGTAAGGGTGAAAGGGTGCGGTAAGAGCGCACCGCGATTCTGGTAACAGAATTGGCAAGGTAAACCCCACCTGGAGCAAGATCAAATAGGGTTCCAATAGGCGCGACCCGCGCTGGAACCGGGTAGATTGCTTGACCGTAAGAGCGATTTTACGGCTAGATGAATGACTGTCCAAGACAGAACCCGGCTTATCGGCTGGCTCACTTTATGCCCACTCACTTACATCTAAGTGAGTGGGCACCTTCTTATCGAGAAATATTCCGCGCTACTTTTAATGCGAGTTCTTCGTAATTTTGTCTAAATAGCCCATTGCAAATGCAGACGCCACAAAAGTTAAATGAATGAATACATACCATTTAATTAACGCAGGGTCTTTCTCTTTTAAATCCATAAAAACTTTAAGCAAATGAATAGAAGAGATGGCAACAATAGAGGCGGCAACCTTATTTTTGAGGCTGTTTGCATCTAATTGACCTAGCCAGCTTAGTTTTTCATCGTTTTCATCAATATCGAGCTTGGATACAAAGTTTTCGTAGCCAGAAAACATGACCATGACAATTAGGCCGCCCACTAATGCGATATCGACGAGAGATAAGACGATTAAGATGAGATCGACTTCAGAAAGTGAAAATAACTTAGGGAATAGGTGAAAAACTTCTTCAAAGAATTTAATGCCTAAGGCCAGTAATACTAAGCTCAGACCAAGATAAATAGGGGCCATTATCCACCGTGAGGCGTACATTAACCGTTCGAAAATTTGCTCCATTATTCTGCCTTGAAAGTAAAATGACTATTGTTGCCAATGAAATGCCGCGCTGCAACCGTTTATACGTAGTGGGTACAATCGTAAGAACCCTAGGTTGGCGATGTAAATCATGGCCCGATTTTGATAGTTTGCAGTACTAAGAATAAATGGTTAATATGCCGAAAGTCTCGATTTTCCCTAGTAAAGCCGCGTCATAGGCTGCTAGAAACCCCTGTTCGCTATCAATATCTCCTAGTTATTAATATCTATTTTTTAGATCAAAAAATTCTAGAACTTAAAGTGTTACATTAACTATCGAATGTAACTCCGCACTCCTATTTGTTTTTGGTGGGTTAGCGCTTACTAACTTTATTTTTCGTTTTGTGACCCACTTCCTAACTCTATGTTTTTAAAGGGTTTTTTATATCGTTCGATCGAAGTGAATACTTGCTTGTGTCGCACATGGGCACTATAGTGTCGAATTGTGGGTAAAAGTGGGTGGAAGTGGTTTGTCTGTTAATGTTAGTGACCACTAACCCTTATATGAAACATAGGATTTGTTATGGCGAACGGCGACAACATTATGTTGAGAGGTGTGCACTCTTTAGCTTTAGATGCTAAAGGGCGTGTCGCTGTGCCGAGCCGATATCGAGCCACGCTTGAAGCGGTCGCCAGTAATCAAATGGTGATTACTATCGATACTGAAGATAAATGCCTACTTATATACCCATTGAAAGAATGGGAGATTATCCAAGAAAAAATTTCAGCGTTATCAAGTTTTAGTAAGCCTGCTCGAAGAATTCAGCGGTTATTGATAGGGCACGCGACAGACGTAGATATAGACAGTGCAGGGCGGATGCTAGTTGCAGCCGCGTTACGCGAGTATGCGCAGCTCGATAAAAAAGTCGTATTGGTTGGCCAAGGGAATAAATTCGAATTGTGGTCTGAAGCGCTTTGGGAACAAACGCGAGATCAATACATAGATGAAGCCGGCGATGACGCCAGCATGACAGAAGAATTGGAGCAAATATCACTATGACGCAATCGGCATTCTCACATGAGACCGTTATGTTGCATGAAACTGTTGATGCAGTTTATAGCGGCAGTGGTGTTTATGTGGACGGTACTTTTGGTCGTGGCGGTCACAGCCGTTTATTGCTGTCAAAGCTTGATGCAGATTCGGTTTTGTACGTATTTGATAAAGACCCCTTAGCGATTCAATCGGCGAATGAGCTGGCTGCGGAAGATTCTCGTGTCAGAGTGATGCATTTTGGCTTTGCTCAGATGAAAGAGCAGTTGGCGTTAGCTGGGTTAGAAGGCAGCGTAGCGGGCATTTTATTGGACCTTGGCGTGTCGTCTCCTCAATTAGATGACGCCGGTCGTGGATTTAGTTTCCGTGCAGACGGCCCGTTAGATATGCGAATGGATCCAACTTCGGGCGTCAGTGCAGCTCAATGGATTGCCAGCGTAGGTGAGACAGAATTAGCGGATGTTCTCTTTCAATACGGTGATGAGCGATTTAGCCGCCGTATTGCTAAGGCCATCGTTAATGCGCGCCAAGAGCAGCCAATAACTACCACGTTGCAGTTGGCTGAAATAATTAAAGTAGCGCATCCGAAATGGGATCATAAAAAACATCCGGCTACAAAGTCTTTTCAAGCGATTCGAATTCATTTAAATGGCGAGCTTTCCGAGCTTGAAACGCTGCTTGCGGATTCCCTTGAATTGCTTAAAACAGGTGGCCACTTGTCGGTCATTACTTTCCATAGCTTGGAAGATCGAATGGTGAAGCAATTTATTAAGCGCCAGCATAAAGGACCTGAGTTACCGCCAGGGTTGCCAGTATTGGAAGCCGATATAGATATAAATATGAAGCCATTGTTTAAGTCAAAAAAAGCCACGGCTGAAGAAATTGCACAGAATATTCGCTCTCGAAGTGCAACCTTAAGAGCGGCTGTAAAACTTTAGTATGGCCAGTAAGCGAATTTCATACGCAGTGCTGGCGATTGAATTGTTGTTGGTGTTCGCAACCTGTTTTGGGTTGATCGTCAACACTTATAAGTCCCGATTGCAGTTTGCATTGCTTGAGCAAGTAAGAAGCGAGCAAAGAGTTTTAGAAGAGCGTTGGGCGAAATTGTTGTTAGAAGAGAGTGCTTTTTCTTCGCCATCAAGAGTTGAAAGAATCGCACGCAATGAATTGAAAATGTATTTGCCTGGACTAGATGACATCAAGGATATAACAGAAATAAATGGGAACCACTAATATGGTGCATAACCGATGGAGATATGTGACAGCGCAAATTGTGCTACTGGCCTTGCTAGTAGCGCTGGTTTGGCGTGTCGTGTATTTACAGGTTTTGCAAAAAGATTTCCTTATTTCTGAAGGCTCGTCGCGCTGGCAGCGAGTAGAAGTTATTAGTGCTCCACGGGGCATGTTGACAGACCGCAATGGTGAGCCCTTGGCCGTCAGTACGCCGGTTATTTCTATTTGGGCTGATCCGCGAGAAATTAATCTGGATGATATTCCGCAATTAGCTAAAGCCGTGGGCGTCTCTGCTAAAGTACTGAAAACGCGCGCCACACAGCACAAAGCATTCATGTATGTGAAGCGCCACATGACGCCTGAAGAAGCGAATCGTATTATTGAGCTGAACATTCCGGGGGTCTATGGCCAATCGGAGTACAAGCGCTACTATCCGGCCGGTGAAGTTGTCTCTCATGTTGTTGGGTTTACCGATATTGACGATCAAGGGCAAGAAGGTGTTGAGCTTGCTTTCAATGCGCACTTACAAGCTGAGTCAGGTAAAAAGCAGGTGGTTCGTGATTTGCTCGGTCGATCTGTACGCGACGTTGGAGAAATTACGGCAGCTCAACCTGGTAAAAATTTAAGTTTAACGGTTGATGTACGCTTGCAATATTTAGCTTATCGAGAGCTGAAGCAAGCCATCGCAAGTTTTGGTGCTAAGTCGGGTTCTGTTGTAGTGATGGATGTTGAGACAGGTGAGATTTTAGCGCTCGTTAATCAGCCGGGTTACAACCCGAATGATCGATCTTCATTAAACCCGGTTGCATTACGCAATCGTGCCGTAACTGATTTAGTTGAGCCTGGGTCGGTGATGAAGCCAATCACTATGGCCATTGCGCTTGAAGCGGGTTTACTGAATAAAAACACAAAAATAAATACCAGCCCTGGATACATGAAATTGGGACGGTTCTCTATTCGAGATTTTCGTAACTATGGCACGCTAACCGCAACCGAAGTTATTCAAAAATCCAGTAACGTTGGCATTGCAAGGCTATCAGCCGACATACCAAAGCAACAATTTTGGCAAACTTTATATGACTTCGGGTTAGGTGATGCCATTGGTTTAGGTTACCCAGGGGAAGCGACAGGCTCGATTCCGAACCCTTTGAACTGGGATAAAGTAACCCAGGGTGCACTTTCATACGGTTATGGCATGGCGATTACTCCATTGCATATCGCACAGGCATTTGCGACTTTAGCAAATGACGGCGAGCGTGTTTATGCCAAATTAATTAAAGATTCTCCAACGCCAGATTACGCGTTGCAGGTGGTTTCTCCTTCTACGGCCAGAACGGTAATTGATATGATGAAAACCGTGGTCGAACCCGGCGGTACCGCTCGTCGAGCGAATTTAGATTGGTACAGCGTAGCGGGGAAAACCGGAACTTCACATAAAGTTGGCGCTGCAGGGTATGAAGATTCGAAATACTTATCTTCATTCGTGGGCGTCGCACCAGCAGATAACCCAAAAATTGTGACTGTAGTTGTGATAAACGAACCACCAGAAGATAAATATTACGGAGGTGAAGTGGCGGCTCCTATTTTTAAAGGTTTTATGCAGCAAGCTTTACCTTTGTTAGGCATAGAGCCTGATAAATCTCCCTTATTAGCTAAAGGAGGCCTGTAATGCAATCGATGTTAACTTGGCTTCCTGAGTGCCCTGCATTAGCTGGCGTTCAAGCAACACACATGACGATAGACAGTCGTGAAGTGGTAAAAAACACAATCTTTGTCGCGCTTGAAGGTTTCCAAGTAGATGGTCACGAGTATATCGATGAGGCCATTGCGAATGGAGCCAGTGCGGTTTTATGTGAAAAACCAGTAGATTTTCAAAAATCTGTTCCTGTGTGCGTGGTTGAAAACCTAAAAGATCGATTAGGTGAATTGACTCACGAATTTTACGGCAAAGCGACCAACCAGATGTTGATGGTGGGCGTTACCGGAACCAATGGTAAAACATCTACCTGCCAATATGTTGCGCAAGCGCTTGATTATTTAGGAAAGCGTTGTGGAATCATTGGTACTAATGGTCAAGGTCTGTGGGGTCAGCTCTCTGAAACTTTAAATACAACGCCGGATGTAGTGCGGCTGCATCGTGAATTAGCTCGCCAGCAAGTTCAAGGTGCTCAGTATTGTGCGATGGAAGTATCTTCGCACGGATTAGATCAAGGCCGAGTTAATGGCGTTCGTTTTTCAACGGCTGTTTTTACTAATCTTAGCCGTGATCACCTTGATTATCATAAAACCATGGAAGCGTACGGAAACGCTAAATGGAAATTGATGGCCTGGCCGGAATTAAATAATGCCATTGTTAATGTGGATGATGAGTGGGCGCAAAATCACCTCGATAAAGTTCAAGCCACGAAAGTTTGGACCTACGGAATAGAGCGCCAGGCCGACGTAAGTGCGACTTCAATCAGAGCGCACTCGGCTGGGTTAGATGCCACGGTAGAAACCTCGCTTGGAACGGTTGAATTAAATTTAAGGTTGCTTGGGCGGTTTAACCTGAGCAATGCATTAGCCGCATTTACAGTGTTGCTAGCAGAAGGTATCCCAATTAACACAGCAGCTCGTGTAATTTCAAATACACGCGCGGTTCATGGTCGCATGGAAATGATGCGCATGCCCCAGGCACCCACCGTGGTTGTTGATTATGCGCATACGCCTGATGCATTAACGAATGCATTGGAAGCGTGTAAAGAACATGTCTCTGGAAGATTAGGCGTTATCTTTGGATGTGGCGGAGATAGAGATACTGGGAAACGGGCTCAAATGGCAGCCGCTGCTGAGGCTATTGCCGATTTTATAGTGGTTACCGATGACAACCCGCGGTCTGAATCTTCAGAAAACATTATAAATCAAGTTTGCGAAGGCTTTTCCCAGCTTGAAAATGTAACCGTTATATCTGATAGAAGAGACGCCATTTTAAAAACACTAGATCGATGCGATAAAGACGACGTTATTTTGATTGCTGGTAAAGGTCATGAAAGTTACCAAGAAATAGAAGGTGTGCGTCATCCGTTTTCAGATCAAGAAACAGTACAGCTTTGGGAGGAAACACGAGATGTGGAGTAATCCGACACTTTCTGGTTTAGCAACAGCCGCCAGTGGCACCTTAAAAGGCGACGATAGTTCCATTGGTAGTGCTTCTACAGACACAAGAACATTGAAAAAAGGCGATGTATATTTTGCATTGCAGGGTCCTAGTTTCGATGGTCACCAATACATTGATGTTGCCACCGCGAAAGGTGCAAGTGCCTTGGTTGTTTCTCAGCCAATCGAATCCGAATTACCCGTTGTATTGGTAAAAGACACGCGTAAAGCACTTGGCTTTTTAGCGCAACTTATTCGTAATGCATTTGAAGGGCAAGTGATTGCGCTTACGGGCAGTGTTGGTAAGACATCGACCCGAGCCATGTTAAAAGAAATTTTATCGATGCAGCCTGGGTTATTGTCAACGCATGGCAATTTTAACAACGATATAGGCGTGCCGAAAACTTGGTTTGAATTATCAGATCAGCACCAGCGTGTGTTGCTAGAAATGGGCGCGAATGCTCAAGGTGAGATTGACTGGTTGTGTCAAATTTCAAAACCGCATATTAGTTTACTTTTAAATGCCGGTGAATCTCATACGGAAGGCTTTGGTGGTTTAGAGGGCGTTCGTAAAGCCAAAGGCGAAATTATTGAAGGCACCGATATGGAAGGTGGGTGCGTTTTAAATCAAGACGATCCGCATTTTGGTCAATGGTTGAAGCGAGCAGGCGATCGTAAGGTTGTAAGCTTTGGTCGCCACACCGACGCCGATGTTTGCTTATTAAATTTTACATCAAATGCGTTGGGCAGTGAGTTTACACTAGGGCTGCCCGATGGTGATATTTCAGTGAACTGGCCAATGTACGGACTACACATGGCGATGAATGCTGCCGCTGCCGCAGCAACGGCTTGGTTAGCTGGTGTGTCATCGTTAGATATCGCCGAAGGGCTAAGCAACATGAAACCGGAGCCGGGTAGGCTTCAGCCGCTTGATTCTAGTTATGGTGGTCCACTCATTCATGATGCCTACAACGCTAACCCTGTTTCTTATAAAGCGGCAATCGATGTATTGGCCGATCTCGGTGAAGATACAGTATTGGTTGCCGGAGACATGGCTGAACTAGGCGACGAGTCAGATAGTCATCATCGAGCTATTGGGCAGTATGCTCGGGGTAAGGTTAAACAGATTTTTACGGTAGGGCATCACGCTCACCTAATTTCGGAATCATTCGGTGGTCAGCATTTTTCAGATCACTCGGAGCTTATTGCACAGCTATCCAGTCAATTAGACAGTTCAACAGCGGTGTTGGTTAAAGGATCTCGTTCTGCAGGAATGGAACGCGTTGTAGATGTACTTAAGAGGATCAACTAATGTTCGTTTGGCTAACACCTTACTTAATTCAATTCGATGCAGGCTTTAGTGTATTGCAGTACTTAACACTGCGTGCGATTTTTAGTGTGCTAACTGCATTGGGTGTTTCGTTATTGTTAGGCCCCAGATTAATTCGAACATTGAAAAAGTATCAAATTGGACAAGCTGTTCGCAGTGATGGTCCTCAGTCGCATTTAACAAAAGCGGGCACCCCTACAATGGGTGGCGCACTCATCATTATTTCCATCATAGTTTCAACATTGCTCTGGGCTGACTTAAGTAACCAGTATGTTTGGGTAACCATTTTAGTGACTGCGGGTTTTGCTTGGATCGGTTGGGTTGATGACTATCGAAAAGTTGTTCACAGAAACAGTAAGGGCTTATCGGCGCGTTATAAGTATTTCTGGCAATCGGCCATTGGTTTAGCGGCAGCAGTATTTTTATTCAGTTGTGCCGAAACGCCGAATCAAACCACTTTGTTTGTTCCGTTTTTTAAAGACATCGCCATTCCGCTCGGCCTATCTTTCATTGTGCTCTCATACTTTGTGATTGTCGGCACATCGAATGCGGTAAATCTTACCGATGGTTTAGATGGCTTAGCAATATTACCAACTGTTTTAGTAGGCGGTGCACTTGGTGTGTTTGCCTACGCAACCGGGCATTCTGTTTTCTCGGATTATTTGCAAATTCCATATGTAGCCGGTGTGGGCGAATTAATAGTGTTTTGCGCTGCGCTAGTCGGTGCAGGTTTAGGATTCTTATGGTTTAACACATACCCTGCGCAGGTTTTTATGGGTGATGTTGGCTCACTTAGCTTGGGTGCTGCTTTAGGTGTTATTGCTGTTGTAGTTAGGCAAGAGCTTGTTCTGTTTATTATGGGTGGTGTCTTTGTCGCTGAAACACTGTCGGTAATTTTGCAAGTTGCCTCATTTAAGTTAACAGGTAAGCGAATATTCAGAATGGCGCCTTTGCATCACCATTTTGAATTAAAAGGGTGGCCAGAGCCTCGAGTGATTGTCCGTTTTTGGATCATCACCGTGTTTTTGGTTTTAGTCGGTTTAGCAACGTTGAAGATTCGTTAACATGAGTTTAATCGCAGCAGACAAACATTATTGTGTTGTAGGGTTGGGCATGACAGGGGTTTCCTGTGTGCGTTACCTAGCTGCGCGCGGAAAATCTTTCTCCGTTATCGACAGTCGCCAAAACCCACCAGGATTAGACGAAGTTACTCGAGATTTCCCAGATGTTATGGTATTAACGGGGCGGTTTGACGAAGCTTTTCTGGCTCGTGCTAATACCCTAGTAATGAGTCCTGGTGTTGCCTTGGCTACGCCAGAAATTCAAACCGCCATTAAAAATGGCGCGCAAGTAACCAGCGATATTGAACTATTTTTAAGTGAATTTTCTGGTCAGGTGATCGCTATTACTGGTTCGAATGCAAAATCGACAGTAACGCGCTGGATGGGGCTGGCCTTAGAGAATGGAAATAAGAAAGCCTTAATAGGTGGCAATATAGGCAATGCTGTCTTAGATCATGTTGATGAAGCCTTCGATGTTGCGGTGCTCGAATTATCTAGTTTTCAATTAGAGTTGTTACCTAAACTGAACGCAGACGTGGCTTGCGTGCTGAATATCAGCGAAGATCATTTAGATCGATACGACTCAATGGCGCATTATCAACAAGCCAAACAGCGAATTTATTTCGGCACACAGCATGCGGTGTTTAATAGGGCTGATGTTATGACCGCGCCGTTAGTGCCTGATTCTGTAAAAGTGACTTCGTTTGCATTGGATGAGCCAGACCTAAATCAATATGGCGTGCGGTTAGAGAACAACCAGCGCGTGATATGCAAAGGGTTTGAATCCATAATGACAGTGAACGAACTGGCATTGCCTGGTGAGCATAACATTGCCAATGCTATGGCGGTTATTGCGCTGGCCGATGCTGTTGGTAATGATAGGCAAGCCACGATATCTGCGTTAAAAACATTTTCTGGTTTACCTCATCGCTGTGAAGAAGTGGGTACCATTGACGGTGTTCGCTATTTTAATGATTCTAAATCGACCAATGTTGGATCAACCCTTGCTGCAATTAATGGGCTAGGAAAACCTGAGAAAAACATTGTCCTTTTATTAGGTGGGCAAGGTAAAAACCAAGACTTTAGCCCCCTCGTAAATGCAGTAGCGTCGGTATGTAAAAAAGTAATCTGTTTTGGTGAGGATGGTGAAGCATTGAGCCATCTAATTAACGGAAGTTTGTTGGTTGAGACAATGAATCAAGCATTAGACTCTGCAAAATCTATTGCCGATTCTGGTGATATCGTTTTGTTGTCGCCTGCTTGCGCTAGCTTCGATCAATTCAAAAATTTCGAAGCGCGTGGCAATGAATTTATGTCTTGGGTGGAGGCTGCAAAATGACGGCGCAATCTCGTATCCCTTTAGTGACAGATCGTTTATCTGGATCATTTCAACCGCTATGGCAACCAGAGCGAGTTTTACTTGGTAGTTGTGCGGCTCTGTTATTGTTTGGTGTTGTCATGATCGGTTCAGCCGGTGTCGATGTTAGCCAAAATATGTTCGGTGTACCTTATCATTTTGTTTTACGACACAGTATTTATTTGATGATGGGATTATTCTTTGCCGCGATTGTTACTGTTGTACCAGTTTCAGTGTGGCAAAAAGCCAGCCCTCTGCTGTTACTCTTTGCTTTTTTATTGTTATCGATTGTATTAGTGCCCGGCATTGGTCAAGAAATTAAAGGCAGTCGGCGTTGGATCGACTTAGGGCCTATCGGATTTCAGCCGTCTGAGCTGGGTAAAGTGGCCATGATCTTATATGTCGGTGCTTACTTAGTTAGACGTCGTGATGAAGTCATTAGTAGCTGGTCTGGTTTTCTTAAGCCAGTATTTGTACTGAGCTTAATGTTAGCGCTGTTGTTATTAGAACCAGACTTTGGTTCTGTCGTTGTGGTTATGGGCACTATTCTAGGAATGTTATTTTTAGGGGGTGTAAAGCCGGGTCAATTCTTCTTGGCCATGGTCGCCGCATGCGGGGCCGTGGGTATTATGGCTTTTTCTCAGAGCTATCGAGTTATTCGCCTCATGGCTTTTCTAGACCCTTGGGCACCTGAGAATGTTTATGGCAGTGGTTACCAGTTAACGCAGTCTTTGATTGCGTTTGGTCGCGGCGAATGGTTTGGCGTGGGCTTAGGTAATTCTATGCAAAAACTTTTTTACCTTCCCGAAGCGCATAATGACTTTATTGTGGCCATTATTGCTGAAGAATTAGGGTTGATCGGAGTGCTTGGGTTACTGGCCGTTTATGCACTGATGATTCATAGAATATTTAAAGTTGGTCGCTTAGCAGAGTTAAAGGATAACTTATTTGGCGGCTTCATATGTTACGGCATTGGCATTCTGTTTAGTTTACAGGCGTTTATTAATATCGGCGTAAATACCGGTTTGCTTCCAACCAAAGGTTTAACGTTACCTTTTATCAGCGCGGGCGGAACCAGCTTAATTGTCAGCATGGGGTTAATTGCCATTGTAAATCGCGTTTATGGTGAAACGCTTTCTTTAGCTTCGGCTAAGGGGGGTAAATGAAAGTTATGATTATGGCCGGTGGTACGGGAGGGCATATATTCCCTGCAAACGCTGTCGCCGATGCATTAAAAGAACGTGGTATGGATGTACATTGGTTGGGCTCAATTCGTGGAATGGAGCAATCCATCGTCGAGAAATTAGGCTATCCGTTCCATGGTTTACCGGTATCTGCTTGGCATGGAGGAGTGCTTAGAAAACTCATGACGCCGATTAACTTGTTGCGATCATTGTGGGTTTGCTATGGCTTGTTTAGAAAGCAAAAGCCAGATGTCGTTGTGGGGTTTGGTGGGTATCCTTCGGCACCAGGTGGGTTAATGGCGAGCATGCTGAATATTCCACTGGTGTTACATGAACAAAATGGAACACCTGGCCTTACGAATAAAAAATTAGCTAATCGCGCCAGTATGGTATTGCAAGCTTTTCCAAATACTTTTGTAGGGCAATACCCAGTGGTTGGAAATCCGGTCCGAAAGGCATTGGCCAACATGACTAAGCCATCGCTACGTAAACAAAGCTCTTCGGGTGGCTTGAATGTATTGGTTTTGGGCGGCTCGCTTGGTGCACAGGCCATTAATGAATTGATGCCAAAAGCCACAGCTTTATTAAAGGAGCCTGTAAACGTTTGGCATCAAACTGGTCGAGGAAAGATGGCGTCTGTCCAAGATCAATATACATCAGGAAACGCAAAGGTATCCGAATTTATTGACGACATGGCCGAAGCATACCGTTGGGCCGATGTCGTCGTTGCACGCAGTGGCGCGTCGACTGTGTCGGAAATAGCTGCAGTGGGTTTACCCGCTTTATTTGTTCCGTACCCATGGCATGGCGATAAACAGCAGTATAGGAACGCAGAATGGTTGTGTAACGAGAATTGCGCACAATGGATAGAGCAATCAGAACTAACACCAAAGGTGTTGGCTGAAAAAATAACTGACTGGCAACGAAATAGAGATGGCCTAATCGCGCAGGCAGATAAAGCTTGGCATTTGGGTATCAGAGACTCCGCAGAAATTATGGTTGAATACATTGTTAAAGCAACACAGGGGAAGCAAGCATGACACTAATGAACGAAAAAGCAGCTGGCTTTCCTATACCTGAAATGCGCCGCATCCGTCGAATACATTTTATCGGTATTGGTGGCGTGGGCATGTGTGGCATTGCAGAAGTGCTGTTAAACCAAGGCTACGAAATTTCTGGAACCGATATTAAAGCCAGTGTCACAACCGATCGTTTAACGGCTTTAGGTATGGTGATTAATTTTGGTCACAAAGAAGCCTATGTTATTGGTGCTGATGTAGTGGTTGTTTCATCGGCCATTGATCCTGAAAATGAAGAAATTAAATGGGCAACGGCTCATAGAATACCTGTTGTTCGTCGAGCTGAAATGCTTGCAGAGCTTATGCGCTATCGACACGGTATTGCCATAGCCGGTGCACACGGAAAGACTACAACAACATCGCTGATGGCTTCGGTCATGACGGGAGAGGACTTTGACCCAACTTTTATCATCGGTGGCAAGTTAAACAGTGCCGGTTCAAATGCGCGTTTAGGTACAAGCCGCTACTTGGTTGCTGAAGCCGATGAAAGCGATGCGTCTTTTTTGCACTTGCAACCTATGACAGCCATTGTGACAAACATTGATGCAGACCATATGAGTACTTACGAAGGCGATTTCGAAAAACTCAAGAACGCTTACGTAGAATTTTTGCATAACGTTCCTTTTTACGGGCTCGTTGTTTTGTGTTCTGACGATGCCAATATTCAGTCAATCATGCCTCGCATCAATCGTCCTGTGCTTACTTTTGGGTTGAACGAAGGCGCCGATGTTCGTGCGGTGAATATTCGTAAACAAGGGTTAGTGACTTTGTTTACAGTGACTCGACCCAATTTACCGGATTTAGAGATTGAACTAAAGATGCCGGGCGATCATAACGTGTTGAATGCCCTTGCCGTTATTACCGTTGCTACAGACGAGGGTGTCAAAGACGACGATATCGTGAATGGGTTGAAAAATTTCGATGGCGTGGGTCGACGATTCCAAGTCAATGGAAATTTCGATACGCCTAAAGGGCAGGTGATGTTAGTGGACGATTATGGTCATCACCCACGAGAGTTATCGGTTACCTTTGATGCCATTAAAACTGGATGGCCTGAGCGGCGTTTGGTGGCGGTTTTTCAACCGCATCGATACTCAAGAACACGAGATCTGTATGAAGATTTTGTTGAAGTATTATCTCAAGTTGATGTACTTATTTTATTAGATATATACAGTGCTGGCGAAGATCCTATTCCTGGCGCCGATGGTCGCAGTTTATGTCGAAGTATTCGCCAACGTGGGCGAGTGGATCCAATTTTTGTTGAAGACAAAGAAAATATTTTTTCTGTTCTAACCGATGTTTTACAAGATGGTGATTTGTTACTCACTCAGGGCGCTGGTGATGTAGGCGCATTGTCTTTAAGAATTGCAAACAGCCAGTTGGGGTTTAACGTAAATGACTAAAATAGCAGTGATTTATGGAGGTATGTCCTCCGAGCGCGAAGTGGCTCTGATGAGTGGCGAAACGGTCATCCAAGGTTTGAAAGAAGCCGGTTATAACGTGGTCAGTTTAGATTTGGTGAATACAGAATCATTGGTGCCTTGGTTACAAGCTGAGAAGCCAGATCTCGTGTTTCCAGTGTTGCACGGTGGCATGGGTGAAGACGGTACTCTCCAAGCCGTACTTCAATGGCATGGCTTCCCATTTACGGGCAGTGGCGTTATTGGTTCTGCCGTGGCCTTGGATAAATATCGAAGCAAGCAAATATTTCGTGCGGCAGGCTTACCGACGGCAGATTTCAATATCGTAAAATCCGGCGAACAAGCAAAGCAGTTAGAAAGTCAGTTAAATTACCCGGTCTTTGTTAAGCCTGCAAATGAAGGGTCAAGTATTGGTATCAGCCGAGTGAATAGTAAATCAGAGTTTTTGCCTGCTATTGAACTTGCTATGGAATACGACAAAGAAGTGTTGGTCGAAACCTTTATTGATGGACCTGAGTATACCGTCGGAATAGTAGGCGATGAATTAATGCCGGTCGTTTCGATGAAGTCCCAAACTGAGTTTTATGATTATGAGGCCAAATATATCAGCGACGATACTGAGTACAATATACCCAGTGGCCTCAGTGAAGAAAAAGAAGCTTACGTACAGGCTATTGCCAAGCAAGCGTTCGAAGCACTGAATTGTTCTGGTTGGGGGCGAGTAGATCTCATGATGAATAAACAAGGGGAGGTGTTTATTTTAGAAGTAAATACTATTCCTGGTATGACGAGTCATAGCTTGGTACCGATGTCGGCTCGCGCAAAAGGCTGGAGTTTGGCCCAGTTGATGAAGCATATTGTGGCAACGGTATAGGTTGATCATTGGCAAATAAACGAAAAAGTAAGGGCGCTACTAAAAAGCGTTCGACTATGAATTTAAGGCCACTGCTGAAGCCCGCCGGGGTCGGGTTAGTTTCGGCTTTGTTGGTAAGTGCCTTAGTTGTAGCCGGGAGTAAAATCGGTGGCATGCATTGGACACCAATGCCAGTAGAAAACGTTGAGTTGTCTACAGTGTTGGTTTATCAAAGCACCGAAAGTTTTGAAGCACTAGCCAAGCCGTTTATTGGCAAGAGCTTACTCACTACCGATGTAGATGAAGTAAGAGAAGTTATTCAATCGCTGCCGTGGATTCGAAGTGCTGCGGTTGGAAAAAAATGGCCAAATACTTTGGTTGTAGAAGTCACGGAGTACCAGCCTGTTGCTATATGGAATGGGCAACGAGTTTTAAACAGTGAAGGGCTTGCGTTAGAGCAACCGGTTGTTGAAATGGAGTTGGCCACATTAAATGGTCCTGAGCAAAGTGCTTTAGAAGTGATGGAGCATTACCTACAGTTTTCGAGGGTGATCGACAGTGTTGATGCTCAAGTTAAAAAGGTAACTTTACATTCTAGAGGGGCTTGGGAATTGGAGATCACACATGCGATAGAAATTGCATTAGGTGACCGGAATGTTTTAGAAAGATCGCGTCGAGTAGTGGATGTAATTAGAGCGCACGACGAGATCGAAACAATAAAGTCGATAGATGCGAGATACCCAAATGGCGTTGCCATTGCGTATCATGAAATTGAAGAAATTGAGGTGCAACAATGACATCACCGCTGAAAGGACAAATGTTGGTCGGCTTAGATATCGGAACATCTAAGGTCGTTGCCATTGTCGGTACGGTAACAGCTGAAGGTGGTCTTGAGATTGTCGGGCTAGGGTCTAACCCATCGCGCGGATTAAAAAAGGGCGTTGTGGTTAATATTGAATCTACGATTCAAAGTGTTCAACGCGCAATTGAAGAAGCTGAGCTTATGTCTGGTTGTGACATTCATTCCGTTTATGTTGGCATAGCAGGAAGTCACATTAGTAGCCTTAACAGTAACGGGATTGTGGCGATTAAAGACAAAGAAGTTGTCGAAGCTGATTTAGAGCGCGTAATCGACGCTGCTAGAGCGGTTGCTATTCCGGCCGATCAACGCATTTTGCATGTGTTACCCCAAGAGTACATTATCGACAGCCAAGAAGGCATTAAAGAGCCGCTAGGTATGTCGGGTGTTCGGTTAGAGGCCAAGGTTCACATGGTCACTGCCGCTCAAAATGCCGTGCAAAATATAGATAAATGTATTCGACGATGTGGTTTGGATGTAGATCAAATTATTTTAGAGCAGTTTGCATCGGCGCAAGCCGTATTAACGGATGATGAAAAAGAACTGGGTGTTTGCTTAGTTGATATTGGCGGCGGAACAACCGATATAGCAATTTTCACTGAAGGCTCTATTCGCCATACATCGGTTATTCCAATTGCGGGTGATCAAGTGACGAATGATATTGCGATGGCCTTCGCAACGCCAACGCAGCACGCAGAAGATATTAAAATAAAGTACGCTTGCGCTTTGTCTCAATTAGCCGGTGAAGGCGAAACAATAAAAGTTCCAAGTGTGGGTGATCGCAGCGCGCGTGAACTTACTCGACAAGCGCTTGCAGAAGTAGTTGAACCGCGATACGAAGAACTGTTCTCGCTGATTAAATCAGAACTTCGACGCAGTGGTTTTGAGGACATGATTCCAGCTGGGGTCGTTCTAACGGGTGGCACTGCAAAAATGGAAGGCGCAGTAGAGTTGGCTGAAGAAGTGTTTCATGTACCAGTTCGTTTAGCGTCTCCACAAGGTATGTCTGGGTTATCGGATGTCGTTAATAATCCGATCCATGCAACCGGCGTTGGTTTACTGCAATACGCATTGCAACAGTTGCACTCAGGTAAGGCTGCGCCGAAAAAAACCAAACATAAGCATCACCAACAGCAATCGGGTTGGAAATTATTTAAAAACTGGATCGCAAACACGTTCTAGTTAAAAAAGCAGTGTCGGTCAGGCGGCACTTAAAACAATAGTAAGGAGTAGGATATGTCACAATATGAAAATGAAACCAATAGTGGAGATTTATTCACATTGGTCGATGATCAACCTCAAAATGCGGTCATTAAAGTATTTGGTTGCGGCGGCGGCGGCGGAAACGCTGTTAAGCACATGCTTGAGTCTCGCGTTGAAGGCGTTGAATTTATTTGCGCTAACACAGATGCACAAGCATTACGCAGTGTTGAAGCTGAGATTCAAATTCAACTGGGCCAAACCATTACGCGTGGCTTAGGTGCGGGTGCGAACCCGGAAATTGGTCGTCAATCGGCTTTAGAAGATCGTGAGAAAATCGCCGAAATTATGAAAGGCGCTGACATGGTCTTTATTACTGCCGGCATGGGTGGTGGTACTGGTACTGGTGCTGCTCCTGTTGTAGCAGAAATTGCCAAGGACCTTGGGATATTGACGGTTGCTGTTGTTACTAAGCCGTTTCCATTTGAAGGTCGTCGACGCATGAAAATTGCGAATGAAGGGTTGGATGAATTACGTCAACACGTTGATTCATTAATTACGATCCCTAATGAAAAGCTTTCTTCTGTGTTAGATAAAAAGGTAACGTTGGTAGATGCCTTTGCTGAAGCCAATAACGTATTACTTAATGCCGTCCAAGGTGTTGCCGATCTGATCGTACGCCCAGGTACTATTAACCTAGATTTCGCCGACGTTAGAACAGTAATGTCCGAAATGGGGATGGCCATGATGGGTTCAGGTAGAGCATCAGGTGAAGATCGAGCACAGCGTGCCGCTGAAATGGCCATTCGCAGCCCACTTTTGGAAGATGTCGATTTATATGGCGCAAAAGGTATATTAGTTAACGTTTCTGCTGGAGTTGATCTAGGCTTAGACGAGTTTAGTGAAGTCGGTAATACGATCGAAGATTTCGCCTCTGAAGACGCCACTGTGGTTGTTGGTACAGTGATCGATCCGGATTTAGGCGATGAAATACGAGTAACAGTCGTTGCAACAGGCATTGGTGAAGCACAACCTGTGCAAACAAATAAGCCAAAAGTTGCGGTAGATAACACTCGTAAACCCGATGGTAGTGTAGACTATAAAAAGTTGGAGCGTCCCGCGATCAAACGATCGGCCGATGCAGCCGCTGCTACAGCGTCCAGTAAAAACGAAGAAAAGCCTGTTAAATCTGCAAAAGATTTGGATTATTTAGACATTCCAGCTTTCTTGCGACGACAAGCAGACTAAGTTTTACTGGCCGGTTACTTTTGCTCGATGCGCTAGTTCTGTTATTATGAACGGCTAGTGAATCAATAAGTGTGGTTACGAGTCACGTAATGGTTAATCAAAGAACATTAAAGAACACGATTAAAGCGACAGGAGTGGGTCTCCACTCTGGTCAAAAAGTGTATCTAACATTAAAACCTGCTCCGGTTGAGACAGGGATCGTATTTGTCCGAACTGACTTAGAAAAGCCAGTCGAAATACGCGCTCATGCCCTGAATGTGGGCGATACAACCCTGTCTACGACTTTGGTTAACGGTGATTCAAGCATCGACACGGTCGAGCATTTGCTCTCTGCATGCGCGGGCTTAGGCATTGATAATGCCTATATAGAAGTCAGTGCAGCAGAGATACCTATTATGGACGGCAGTGCCGGTCCATTCATATTTTTACTTCAATCTGCAGGGATTGAAGAGCAGAACAAACCAAAGAAGTTTGTTCGCATTCTAAAGCCTGTTAGTGTGCAAGATGGCGACAAAATCGCACGTTTTGAGCCCTATAACGGCTTTAATATCGACTTTACCATCGATTTCGATCATCCCGTGTTTAAAAATAGATCGCAGCACGCAGAGTTTGAATTTTCTACCTCTGGCTTCGTCAAAGAAGTGGCACGTGCGCGTACTTTTGGATTTATGCGAGATTTCGAATATTTGAGAGCCAATAATTTGGCATTGGGCGCGAGTGTGAATAATGCGATCGCTGTCGATGATTATCGTGTGCTTAATGAAGACGGTTTGCGATACGAAGACGAGTTTGTAAAACATAAAATTTTAGATGCGGTAGGTGATCTGTACTTGTTGGGTCATAGCTTAATTGGCAAATTTGTAGGGTATAAGTCTGGTCACGGGCTTAATAACTTATTGCTAAGAGAGTTATTATCTCGGCCAGATTGCTGGGAGTATGCTACCTTTGAAGATAACGAGGTTGAGCAGTTACCCATTGCTTATACTCCAGCCATTTAGTTAGGTAGTTCCGCACATGAATATCATCATAGTCAGTCGAAAGCACGGTCGTTCAAGAATGGTATCTTCTTGGATGGTTGCGCCTGTGCTGTTGTTTTTCGTTTTGACGTTGTCGGGCATTGGTTATGGCGGTTATCGACTGTTGTCCAGTGATGAAAAAGTAATTATCGATGCCAACGCGGTTGAGACATGGCAAGGCCGAATCAATCAACAAGCGGCACAGCTTGAAAAAACGCAAATTTACACAGAAGAACAAATAAATGCCCTTAGAATTCGCTTAGCCGAGCTGCAGGCGCGTTTAACGCGCATTGATGCTTTAGGTGAGCGACTTGTAGATGTTGCTAATTTAGATGAAGGAGAGTTTGACTTCTCGTTGCCGCCTGCCGTGGGTGGGCCGGAATCAGGCTCTGTACAAGCAACACCGCCAGATTTTGTAGATGTTCTCGATGAACTCAGCTTACAAATTGAAAACCGCGAACAACAGCTGCGCGTCCTTAACTCCCTTCTAGGTGACCGTAAAATACAAAGTGAAACATTTGTAGCAGGCCGGCCTATCAAAAAGGGTTGGATGAGCTCACGCTACGGGTATCGCAACGACCCATTTAACGGCAACTTAGCATGGCACGATGGGGTTGATTTCGCCGGTAAAGATGGCTCAGACATCGTTTCTGTAGCCTCAGGAGTCGTGACATGGGCTGGAGAGCGTTATGGTTATGGCAATTTAGTCGAAATTAACCATGGTAACGGTTACGTTACACGCTATGCGCACTGTAATGAAATATTGGTCGAAGTAGGGGATGTCGTTAAAAAGGCCGATGTCGTCGCGCTTATGGGCTCTACAGGCCGCTCTACTGGTCCGCACGTGCACTTCGAAGTATTGTTGCATGGTAAGTCAGTAGACCCAGCCAAGTATATCGACCGCGTCGCGCGCTTCTAAAATTAAGGGGGAGTTGGCAAAAGCCAACTTTTCCTGATAATTCAAAAGACAACCCCCCTTGCTATCTGTATAGTTACCCCCAACAATAACTTACTGAAATTAATACAGAAATTAGCTGCTATGTTTACCTCAATTGCCCGTAAAGTGATCGGAAGCAAGAACGATCGCGAAGTAAAAAGACTGAACAAAATTGTGTTGCGTATTAATGCGCTAGAGCCAGAGTTCGAAGTACTCTCTGATGATCAAATTAAAGCCAAAACGGTTGAGTTTAGAGAACGTTTTAATAACGGTACTACGCTAGATGATTTGCTCTGCGAGGCATTCGCCCTTGTGCGAGAGGCGAGTAAAAGAACCCTTGGTCTGCGCCATTTCGATGTGCAGATGATTGGCGGCATGGTGTTGCATCACGGCAAAGTATCCGAGATGAAAACCGGTGAAGGTAAAACACTGGTTGCGACGCTCGCGGCCTATTTAAATGCTATTCCTGGCAAAGGCGTACACGTAATCACCGTAAACGACTACTTAGCTCAACGAGATGCTAAGTGGATGGAGCCGCTCTTTAACGCACTTGGATTATCTGTTGGAATCGTCGTAGGCCAACAAGACCCTATAACCAAGCGTCAAGCCTACCAAGCCGATATCACCTATGGTACAAACAACGAGTTTGGTTTTGACTACTTGCGCGATAATATGGCGTTCAGTATTGAAGAAAAAGCGCAGCGTGGTCATGCTTTTGCGATTGTAGACGAAGTTGACTCCATTTTAATCGATGAAGCCCGTACCCCTTTGATTATATCGGGAGCGGCCGAAGATTCTAGCCAGCGCTACATTGAAATAAACAAGCTTATTCCAAGTTTAACTCGCGGTTATGAAGAAACAGAAGGTGAACCCGCACAACCGGGGGATTTCATCGTTGATGAGAAACAGCGCAGCGTTGAGTTAACTGAAAGCGGCCATGAGCACGTAGAGCAGCTATTAACTGAGGCTGGCTTGTTGCCAGAGGGCGAAAGCCTATATGCGCCAGCAAATCTCATATTATTCCACCATGTAATGGCTGGTATCCGCGCGCATCATCTATTCCAAAAAGACGTTGAGTACATTATTCAAGATAACCAAGTGGTTATTATTGATGAACATACTGGCCGTACAATGCCGGGTCGGCGTTGGAGTGAGGGCTTGCATCAAGCCGTTGAAGCTAAAGAGCACCTTGATGTGCAAAAAGAGAACCAAACACTCGCTTCGACAACTTTCCAAAATTATTTCCGATTATATGGCAAGTTATCGGGTATGACTGGTACTGCCGATACAGAAGCCTTCGAATTACGTGAAATTTATGGTTTAGATGTTGTTGTTATTCCAACAAACCGTGGTATTCAACGAATCGATGAAAACGATTTAGTTTTCTTAAATGAAAACGACAAGTACATGGCCGTTATTGAAGAAATCAAAGCCATCGTTGAGCAGAAGCGCCCCGTGTTAGTTGGTACCGCATCTGTTGAGGCATCTGAACGTATTTCAAATGCCTTGCAGAAAGCGAAGGTGAAGCATAACGTGTTAAACGCGAAGCAACACGACAGTGAAGCTCAAATTATTGCGCAAGCGGGTATGCCGGGCGCGGTAACCATTGCCACAAACATGGCTGGTCGTGGTACCGACATTGTATTGGGCGGTAATTTAGACGCTGAAATAGCGTCTTTGAAGAACCCTTCTGAAGCACAAATAGAAGCCACTAAAACTGAATGGGCTGCACGCCAACAGGCCGTTAAAGACGCCGGCGGTTTAGCGATACTAGGCACCGAACGACATGAAAGCCGACGTATAGACAACCAATTACGTGGCCGTGCCGGTCGTCAAGGCGATCCAGGTTCTTCACGATTCTACTTGTCTTTAGACGATAACCTAATGCGTATCTTTATGCCGCCAAACATGAAAGCCATGTTTAGCAAATTAGGTATGAACGAAGGCGAACCCATTGAAGCTAAAATGGTGTCTAACGCCATTGAAAAAGCGCAACGTAAAGTTGAGAACCGTAACTTTGATATTCGTAAGCAGCTTCTAGAATACGATGACGTTGCAAACGACCAACGTACTGTTGTCTACTCCCAGCGCGACGAACTCATGGAAGCAGAAGACATTGGCGATATAATTAAAAAGATTCGTGGCGATGTTGTGAACCAATTAGTAGAGGCTTATATTCCGCCTCAATCGATTCCAGAACAGTGGGATGTTGAAGGCCTAGAAAAAGAAATTGAGCGTGAGTTGGGGTCTAAGCTGACCATTCAGGCTTGGTTAGATGCTGATGATCACCTCGCTGAAGAAGGTCTGCGTACTAAGATACTAGAAACTCTAGAAGCTGAGATTGTCGCTAAAGAAGCCGTGGTTGGTGCTGATGCTTTCCGTCGCTTTGAAAAGCAAGTCATGTTGCAGGTGCTGGATCAACACTGGAAAGAGCATTTGTACAATATGGATCATCTGCGTCAGGGTATTCACCTACGGGGCTATGCTCAGAAAAACCCTAAACAAGAATACAAGCGCGAGTCGTTTGAGCTTTTCCAAGCTATGCTCAGTGAAGTGAAATACCAGACTATTAAATACTTAAGTATGGTACAGGTTCGTTCACCCGAAGAAGCCGAAGCCGATGCGCGTCGTCGTCAAGAGGCGGCTAAAGCTCGTATGAAATATGAACACGCTCAAACTTCAGCACTTGCTGAAGGTGAAGAAAAAGCTAGCCCCGAATCAGGTAAGCCAGCACCTATTAGAGCAAGCCAAAAGGTCGGTCGAAACGAACCTTGTCCTTGCGGCTCAGGTAAAAAGTATAAGCAGTGTCACGGTAAGCTAGCTTAAAAAGGTTAGTTTTTAATCGAGAATTGAAAAGGGTTGAATATGGCAGTTGGAGCCGGAATAACAGATTCATTGCTTCCTATTTCAGGTGTCAGCATTGGCGTAGCTTGTGCGGGCATTAAGAAAAAGGACCATCGCGATTTGGTGATATTCCAGTTAGCACCAGGCTCTACTATTGGAGCTGTATTTACCCAGAATGCATTTTGTGCTGCGCCTGTTCAGGTAGCTAAAAATCATTTGGCCAGTGGCCAGGAAACGCGTTTTTTAGTCGTTAATACGGGCAATGCAAACGCCGGCACTGGCCAGCAAGGTATTGAGGATGCTCAAGAAACTTGCTCTCGATTAGCCGGTAAACGCAGTGTTAATCCTGAGCAAGTATTGCCATTTTCGACGGGGGTTATAGGTGAATATTTACCAATGGCCACGTTGATTGCCGGTATTCCAGATGCGTTAGCTACTTTAAACTCAGATAACTGGACTGAAGCTTCAACCGGTATTTTAACTACAGATACTCGAGAGAAAGGTGCTTCTCGGCAGTTTGAGTTTGAAGATGAGACGATTACCGTAACGGGAATTGCTAAAGGCTCCGGCATGATAAAGCCAAATATGGCAACGATGCTGTCTTTTGTGGCAACCGACGCGCCCATTTCACAACCTCTGTTGCAAAAAATTACAGCCATCGCTTCAGAGCAATCCTTTAACCGTATTACCGTCGATAGTGACACGTCGACTAACGACGCCAGTGTCTGTGTCGCGACGGGTCAAGTACCGGTCTCTCCTGTTGAAAGCGAAGATAACCCGCTTTATAAGTACTTGTTGAAAACCGTCAGCGAAGTCATGTTGTCGTTAGCTCAACAAATAATACGAGATGGAGAAGGCGCCCATAAATTTATTTCTGTGCAGGTAAATAGCAGCGACACACCTGAAAACGCCCTAAAAGTGGCCTACGCTGTGGCGGAAAGTCCACTTTTTAAGACGGCGATGTCTGCATCCGATGCAAACTGGGGCCGAATTTTAATGGCTGTAGGTAAAAGCGGTATAGAAGGGTTGGATGTCGATGCAATTGATGTGTTTTTGGGTGATGTTCAAATTGTCAGTCAAGGCCAGCGGTGCGCAGAATATACAGAGGCGGCTGGCGCAGCTGCGGTAGCACCTGATGAAATTACGGTTCGAATCGAATTAAATCGCGGCCAAGAGACGGAAACAGTTTGGACCACCGATTTATCTTATGATTACATTAAAATTAATGCCGAGTATCGCAGCTAAAAATACTTGTTCACGAGCTTAGTTCAGTGGCTTAGTTGCACCGATATTTTCAAAATCTTCAGAAAACATTTCTTCGGCAACGCTTTTACCCGCAATCGAGTGGTTTTCGTTCGCCCATTCGCCTAAATCGATCAATTTGCAGCGTTCACAACAAAAGGGTCGATAAGGATTATCCTTTGAATAGACCGTTTTCTTTTGGCAGGTAGGGCAGTTGTATTCAATCATGTGATCGGGCTCGATAAAGATGTGAATTAAAGCTGAGCTTGCAATAGCAGCAAGTGGTGTAAAGCTGTTACTTGGGTTGCAAGATAGGCTTCATCTCTGGAATTATCCAGAATAAAGTCGGCCTTTTCAAGCCTATCTTTCCTAGGGATCTGACTGGTGATAATACTCTGAATGGTTGCCTCAGAGGATCCATCTCGGTTACAGGCACGTTCTAATTGAATATTCTCAGGAATGTCTAAAGTTACTGTCTTAGAGCAGAGCGTTTCTAAGTTGTTTTCAAACAATAATGGCGCAACCAATAACACATAAGGCGCATTAAACGCTTCTAATTGAGAGAGCATCGACTCACGAATCAAAGGATGCAGCAATTGTTCTAACCAGTGTTTGTGGCTAGTATCGCTGAATATTATTTCCCTAAGAGCGGCTCTGTTTAGACGACCTTCCGATGTTAATATTTGCTCACCAAAGCGGTTTACTATAGATCCAAGCGCTGGTGTGCCAGGCTCGACCACTTCGCGCGCAACGACATCTGCATCTACAAATGGCGTGTCTAATTTTGAAAACAGCTCTACAGCGGTGCTTTTGCCTGAGGCGATGCCACCGGTTAACCCTACGATCAAAAGGCGGCTCCCAAATACCAATTCATGATATTTTCGCCCCAAAACACATACACTAAAGCCGCGCCACACAAATAAGGACCAAATGGTATAGGCACCTGTTTATCGCGACCTAAAATAGCAATCATTAAAATACCAACTACGGCGCCAACTAATGAGCTGAGTAAAATGATTAGCGGTAGAGCTTGCCAACCAAACCAAGCACCAAAAGCTGAAAAGAGCTTAAAATCACCAAAGCCCATGCCTTCTTTACCTGTTAACAACTTGAATGACCAATACAGCAGCCAAAGGCTCATATAGCCTGCAATCGCACCAATAACGGACGATTCAAGGCTTGTGAACGGTTGCCAGATGAGACCTAAAAGAAGCCCTACCCAAATAAGCGGCAAGGTAATAGAATCGGGCAATAGTTTATGATCAAAGTCGATCATAGTGAGAACGATCAACAGCCAAAAAAAGCCTATCAGGGCAAAAGCTTCAATACCCCAACCAAAATACCAAGCCGTTGTTGCCGATAGTATCCCACTGACTAATTCAATTGAAGGGTAGCGGGCTGAAATGGGCTTTTTACAATTGGAGCATTTCGCTCTTAAAATAAGCCAGCTGATCACGGGAATATTTTCCCACGCTTTAATCTTGTGTTGGCAATGCGGGCATTTAGAGTCTGGTTTCGCTAAATTAAATGTTGGTTCACTCTCTAAGGCGTTGTATTGCTTTTCATCGTCGTTAAAAAAAGCTATTTCTAACTTAAATGCATGGTGCATCATCACCGGTAAGCGGTAAATCACCACGTTTAAAAAGCTACCTACCAATAAGCCTAAAATGAAAACGGTCGCGATAAACGCGACCGAGTTTGATGCCAAATAATCGAATAATGCCATTAAATAACCGAACCCATTTGGAAAATTGGTAAATACATCGCCACAATTAAACCACCGATGACCACGCCTAATACGGCCATAATAAGAGGCTCCATCATTGAGGTTAAGCCTTCGACCAAGGCATCGACTTCTTCTTCGTAAATAGCGGCGGCTTTACCCAGCATGTCATCTAACGCACCCGATTGCTCACCAATCGAGACCATTTGTATTAACATAGCCGGGAACACGCCCGTATCTTTCATTGAGCCCGCGAGTTCAGAGCCGGTTTCAACTTCATTTTTAACTTTCATGATGGCTTCTGAGTACACAATATTACCTGAGGCGCCCGCGGCGGATTCCAACGCGTTGACCAACGGCACACCTGCGGCAAAGGTTGTAGATAGTGTGCGTGCGTATCGCGCCATAGCTGATTGATACAAAATAGGTCCAAAAATAGGCAGTTTAACGGTTATTCGTTGAAAGCCATGCTTAAAAGCAGTGGAGCGTTGCATGGCTTGTTGAAAGCTAATACCGATAGCCACTAATATCAGACCAAACATGATACCGTTTTGCTGAAGCCAATTGGACATGTCTAATACAATTTGAGTTGGAACCGGTAGGTCAGCACCGAAGCTTTGGAACATGGTAGCAAAGGTAGGTACTACTTTTAATAGCAGAATAACCGTTACAATCGCTGCGATGCCCAATACAGTTGCAGGGTACTTCATCGCCGCTTTTACTTTTTTCTTAACACTTTCAGATTTTTCTTTATAAACAGCTACTCGCTCAAGCATGGTTTCAAGTGCACCGGCTTGCTCACCCGAATCAATGAGAGAGCAGTATAGATCATCAAAATACTTAGGTTGCTCCCGCAATGCGGCCGCAAAACCTCCGCCGCCAGCGACGTTGTTGCGCATTTTTAGCACCACTTCAGCCATGGTCTTATTTTCTAAGCCTTCGGCTACAATCTCAAACGACCGCATTAAAGGCACGCCTGCCTTCATCATGGTGGCCATTTGGCGAGTGAAAATAGAAATATCTTCACTCTTTATTTTTTGACCGCCAAATAGTTGAATGTCGGCACGTTTCTTCTGTAATTTTTTAACAGTAATGCCCTGCTTGCGCAGCTCAGCCTTGGCCAATGCGGCATTGGTGCTGCTAATTTCGCCGCTTTTAGATTTACCGTTGCGGTCTTTACCATCGTACTTGAATGTTGAAAGTTTGGCGGTTTGCGTTGCCATAATACTAATCTACCTTTAATCGGTGGTTACGCGGTTAATTTCTTCTAAGCTTGTAACGCCCGAAGCCGCTTTAACTAATCCTGACTTTCTAAGGCTGTTAAAGCCTTGTTTATCAAATTCTGCATTGAGTTCAATGGCATTCCCTTCCTCCATAATAATCTTAGAGATGGGTGGGGTAATGCGAACTACTTCATAAATACCGACTCGGCCTTTATAACCACGGGTGCAAGCATCGCAGCCTTTAGGGCTATAGATGGTGGCTGCTTTAGCTTGTTCCTCGGTAAAGCCTTCCTTCATCAGTACGTCAACAGGAATATCGGCTTTCTCTTTACACTTACTGCATAGCCTGCGTGCTAGGCGTTGGGCAATAATTAAGTTAATCGTAGTGGCCAAGTTAAACGAAGGCACGCCCATGTTCATCATTCGAGTAAGCGTTTCAGCAGCACTGTTGGTGTGTAGAGTCGACATCACCATGTGCCCCGTTTGTGCGGCTTTAATTGCGATGGACGCCGTCTCTAAATCTCGAATCTCCCCTACCATAATAATATCAGGGTCTTGACGCAAGAATGAACGCAGTGCCGAGCTGAAATCAAGCCCAACTTTGTTATTTACGTTGACCTGGTTAATCCCTTCAAGGTTAATCTCAACAGGGTCTTCGGCGGTAGAAATATTAATGCCTTCTTTGTTCAGAATATTTAAGCCAGTGTAAAGGGATACAGTTTTACCGGAACCTGTAGGTCCGGTAACCAGAATCATGCCTTGTGGCTTGTCTAAACATTCTAAGTAGAGTTGTTTCTGAACTTCTTCATAACCGAGAGCGTCAATCCCCATCTTCGCTGAGCTTGGGTCTAGAATACGCATGACAATCTTTTCACCAAACAACGTAGGCAAGGTGTTTACGCGAAAGTCGATCGCTTTGGTTTTAGAAATTTTTAGCTTAATACGACCATCTTGCGGAATGCGGCGCTCAGAAATATCTAGGTTAGACATAACTTTTAAACGAGCGGCCATTTTAGGACCTAGCCCTAAAGGTGGTTTGGCCGCGGTTTGTAAAACACCATCGATACGAAAACGAACGCGATAACTTTTTTCATAGGGTTCAAAGTGTAAGTCTGAAGCGCCTTTTTTAATGGCTGAAAGTAACATTTGATTAATAAAGCGCACAACAGGAGCATCATCGCTGCCATCTCCGACACCCTCGTCTTCGTCTTTGCTGCTGGTATCAACAACGTCTAAATCATCTAAGCCATCTTCATCAAAGTCAGAAAAGTTACTGTCAGAATCATCAAGAAGCTTTTCGATTGTAGTAGCCAGCTTGTCTTCTTCGACCAATACAGCATCTACACTCAAGCCGGTGTGAAATTTAATTTCATCAATGGCGACTAAATTTGTTGGGTCTGAAACCGCCACAAATAAACGTGTGCCACGCTTAACTAAAGGGATGGCATGGTGGGCGCTGATGAGCGAGCTAGAGACTAAGTCTTTAGGGTATACTTCGAAATCAAATGCATTTAAATCAAAGAATGGCGTACCAAATTCGTCAGAAGCCACTTCGGCAATTTTTTGCGAAGCCACTAAATCGTTTTCGACTATATAGGGTACAAAGCCCTTTTTCTCTTTGACTGCCTCTTTTGTGGCTTGAATGGCATCTTCTTCATTAATAGCACCGTCAGCTATTAATCGTCGTGCTAAGCCCCCTAACGCCATTGTCATACTGCGCAACCTTTACCTTTTTGAATACTGATAGAGTATAGCGCAACTATAAGCAGAGGCTACTACCGAGTTAACAGGTTTTTTTTGAATACATTCTAGAAAGTGACCAAAAACGTCACAAGTCGCCCGTTAGGTGTTCTTAATCAGAGGAACGCTGAGTCTGAGAACCCATTTTTCGATTGATTTCGATATCTAAAAGTTGGCACGAACCCTGCTATTTGAAATCAAGCGTGAAAATTATTGGTTTTCACAAACTTAAAATCTTTGGAGATTTATTATGAAGAAGCAACAAGGTTTTACCCTTATTGAATTAATGATCGTTGTTGCGATCATCGGTATTTTAGCGGCAATTGCTATTCCTCAGTATCAAGATTATATTGCACGAACTCAGGTTAGCCGGGTTGTTGGCGAAGTTAATGCACTAAAGACTTCTGTTGAAGAAGGACTTATGCGTGGAGTATTCACAGATTCTGCAACACCTATGACCCCTACTACTTTAGGCTGGGTTGGTTCAACTCTAGTCGACCCTGCAAACGGTACTGCCGGTTTAACTGCCTCTTTCCCAAGTGCAGATCGAGGCCTTGGTTCGTTAGTAGTTGTTACCGGTAATAACTCATCTGCGGCTGTAACGGCAGCAACATTAACTCTAGCTCGTACTGCTGCTGGTGTTTGGACTTGTGTGATAACAGGTAAAGTAGATGGTACTGATGGTTGGAAGGACTCTTTTGCTCCTGCTGGTTGCCCTGCAAGCTAAATGAGCATTATCAACTCTATTAAAAAGGAAGCTTTGCTTCCTTTTTTTCTGTCGGTAACAATATTTGTTGCTATATGTTTAACATCGTTCAGTGTGTTCACTTACTACGACCATAAAAGGTGGATAGTATTGTTGTTCCTCTCGATTTTTACTGTAGTTTCCGCATTTAAGACTAAGGTGCCTATTAATTTATCTCTAAGTTTTAGAGAGTTAGGCTTATATTTATTTATCGTAACGGTATACATTTTTGTTAGGGGGCTTTTCGGTTTTAATACAAGTATGGCACTAGATGCTATGCTTTGGGTGTTGCTCATTATATTTGGGTATTTATTAGTTAGATCCAGCAACACTTTAAAAACCAGGTGGATAATTCTAGCTATTACAGTCCCTTTTACTTTCTATTATTTTTTAGTATTAATTCAATATTCCTTTGTTTTAATTAGCCCTTTAGATTGGAATATACAAGTTCTCGCCGTAGGGTTTGATAACGTAAGGTTTCTTAATCAATGCCAATCGTTCTTATTCCCTCTGTTTATTTGTTTGATGTTCTATGAAAGTAGAGCAATTCGAGTTTCATCATATTTTTCAGCTGCTTTTACTATAGCATTTGCATTATACGCCAATGGTCGCGGTTTAATTTTAGTGCTAATTTTCGAATCTTTATTAATGTCTATTTACATAGCATATTCACAGAAAAACCCAATCAAAAATGTTTTGCTTTTAGTGAAAATTTGGCTTGTAGGATTATTTTTCTACACACTCCTTTGGAAATTTATCCCAAGTCTCATTTGGACAGAGGTAAATGGAAGCAGTTTGTTAAAAGGCGATGGCGGTCGTGCTACAATCTGGAAGGAGGCGCTGTTAATCTGGCGCGAGTATCCTTTTTTTGGAATTGGAGGGATGGCCTATAGTGACCCTCGTTTTGATTTTACGTACAATCTAAGTCATCCACATAACAGTGTTCTACAGGTACTGCTAGAATATGGGTTGGTTGGCTTCGTCTTTTCATTATTTTTCTTTATATTGTTCTTAATTCGAGCGATAAAATATTTTTTAATCTTTGACTTTCAAAAACATTATCCTTACATATTTCTTGCTTTGCTTGGAGGTAGTGCCTTATCTTTGGTTAGCGGAGTAATAGTGATGCCTCTCAGTCAATTTTTGTGGGTTCTCATGATTTGCTTGGTTTATGTTGAATGCTCCTCTAATCAAGAAAGTATTATATCAAGACCAATCTTCCGTTTGTCAGTAAGCTTCCTAAGAGTCATGGTTATAGTGTTAGTCCTTTTTCTATTGATATTATCTTATTTTACATACCAATATATTATGGGTCAGAATGTTCTGGTAATGGATGCAGGACCTAGGTATTGGTTAGTAGGTAGATTTATAGACTAAGTCTTATGGCTTGGCGTGTAAATTGCTGAGTAAATTTAGGTATTCGTAAGTTTAAATGGATTATTAAAATGAAGAGTTTAGGTTTTACCTTGATTGAACTGATGATAGTTGTCGCCATTATAGGTTTGTTAGCTGCTATAGCATTACCACAGTACCAGGGATATGTGTCTAGATCTCAAGTTAACCGATTATATAGTGAGGTTTCTCATATAAAAACTATGGTCGAGATGCATATAAGTAGAAGTGATTTTAGTTTTAAAGAATCTGATATTGGTTGGCATGGGTCTAGCCTAGCTGATTTGTCAGATGGAGCAACTCCGACAGCAGCAGATGGACTTGAATTACTGGAGTGGGGTTCAAATAATGATGGTTATGGTCAACTGAAGGTTCAGTTTGGAATCCAAACTGCCTCTACTATTTCAGGCGTAAATATCTATTTAGAACGAGAGCAAAACGGGCTATGGTCTTGCCAGGTAGAAAAAGGCTCAGCGGCTGCTTGGTCGGATAATTACCTTCCAGAAGGCTGCTCCTTACTAGCAGACGGCGCAACTCCAGTCGACGACTAACTCATCACCCCAACCGCAAACTCAAATCCAACGCAGTTACATGCTTCGTCAAATTACCCACCGATACGAAATCGGGTAGGGTATTGATGATAGTATCTATCTTATCCAAATCCATATTCCCAGAGCTTTCTAACTTCACTTTTTGATTGCACAGCGCTATCGCTTTTGCAGTTAACGCTGCATCAAAGTTATCGAGCATGATCACATCAATAGGCTGTTCTAGCGCTACTTTCAGCTGTTCTAGCGTTTCTACTTCAACCTCAATACGTTTATCGGGGGCTACTTCTTTTGCCTTGGCAACCGCTTGTTCAATGCCTCCGCAGGCCGCTATGTGATTCTCTTTAATTAAGAACATATCGTACAAGCCTAAGCGGTGATTTTGGCAGCCGCCTACGTAGGTGGCGTATTTTTGGGCTAAGCGCAGGCAAGGCAGTGTTTTTCGAGTGTCTAGCACGACTACATCTTTGCCATTAACAGCCATGGCGTACTGGTTGGCTAAGGTGGCTGTTCCACTGAGGGTTTGTAAAAAATTAAGCGCACAGCGTTCAGCGGTCAAAATTGCGCGGGTATTGCCCTTAATGGTCACTAACGTGTCGTTTGGTTCAATGGTGTTGCCATCTTGTTTTGCCCAGGTGAGCTCAAGAGTCGGGTCTATTTGTCTAAATACTTCTTCAAACCACTCTCGGCCACACAAAATACCTTTCTCACGCGTAATTACGGTAGCTGAGGCTGTTTGGTCTTCTGGTATGAGTTTGGCGGTGATATCGCCAGTGCCAATGTCTTCTTCGAGCGAAAACCGCACGGTACGCAGTAGGTGGTCTCGAAGTGTTTTGGCGTAAGGCATATCTGAAATAAACATCGGCAAACCTCAATTGGGCTAAAAATCGGCGCTAGTTTACGTAACTTTACGGCTAAACGCGATAGCAAAAAGAAATGACCGTCGGCATTTTCAATTTAGCTCGTTTGCTGCTTTAATAAGTGGCACATTAACAGCCTTTTTCCCGCTAAGGACAACCCATGGATTTTATTGCCATTATCGTCGCTTACCTAGTTTCTATAAGCCTTTCAGGCCATGGCGAACCGCTCACTGGTATTGTAATTGAATGGAGAGATTTTCTGCAAAAGCGGGGTTGGAACGCAAAAATTACCGTGGCTTTATTTGCATTAGTTCCCACTGTGGTGCTTGCCCTATTACTGTGTTGGCAACCAAGTGGCATTATTACCTTTGTTATTTCTGTCGGCGTGTTGTTGTTAGCCTTTAAATCGGGTGATCAGCCGGAAGTATTGGAAGAGTTCACTCGAATGCAAGAAGCCGAGGACGATCAAGGTGCGTGGCAATTGGCCGTTGAAGAACTTGGGTTAGCCGCACAAATGTATGAGCCAGGCGATGAAGCGATTGAAGAGGGCGTACAAGCAGGTTTAGCCTATTTGTTTTTAGAGCGGTTCTTTGTGTCGGTATTTTGGTTTATTGCATTCGGTGCTCCTGGTGTGTTGTTGGTTTGGTTGATCAGTACTGCGCTCAATGATGATCAACAAAGTGATGCCTTTTTTCATCGAGTAAAACACGCACTGTATTGGATTCCGGTTCGTTTAATGACATTTACTTTAGCTTTGGTAGGGGACTTCAATCATTGTTTTTCTATTTGGTTAAAAGAAGTTAAAGATTTTGAACGCGATGATCGAGTTTTATTGGTGACTTGTTTAAAAGCCGCTGTCGGCGAACGTTCAGTTGAACGGCTATTGCCTGATTCAATGACATTGTTGCGACGATCTCAGTACGCTTGGTTGGTTGCCTTGGCCGTCAATTTAATTCTAGGTTAACGGATGATTTCAATATAATTATTGGCTAGTCACAGGTAAAAAGTGTTCAAACGCGTCAACTGGAAGGGGTTTTGCAAAGTAAAATCCCTGTGCCGTGGTTACGCCTTCTTCAACGAGCCAGGCTAATTGCTCTGGCGTTTCAATCCCTTCAGCGACGATATTCATATTCAAAGCCCGCGCCATATTAATAATAGCATCGCAAATTAATCGGTTGGCATTGTCTTTGGGGACACCGGCTAAAAACGATTTGTCTATTTTTATAATGTCTACCGGTAAATGTTTTAAATAGTTTAAGGAAGAATAGCCCACACCAAAGTCGTCTATGGCGATCAAAAAGCCCATTCTTTTTATTGTGTGTAACTTTTCAATAATGTCGGTGCTGGTTGTAGCCATTATCGACTCGGTAAGTTCTAAGACCACAGAACCCTGTTTTATCGGTGTTTGTTTAATTAGTTTGCTCACCGAATCGATAAAGCCATTGTCTTTCAATTGGGCGATTGAAACATTCACCGTAATGTACTGAAAATTGCTGCTCTGATGTTGCCATAGCTTCAGTTGGTTTAATGCGCTTTCTAATACCCATATTCCTATTGATGGCATTAACCCAGCTTGTTCGGCAATGGGAATAAACTGATCGGGTGGGATTTTCCCAACGGGCCAGCGAATAAGTGCTTCAGCCCCTTTTGTTTGATGCGTGTTGACATCAAAAATGGGCTGATAGTGTAACTCAAAGTTATTAACTTTTACCGCGTTGGCCAAGCTCTGTTCCAGTTGCCATTTTCGTTGGACTGATTTGGCATTGTCGGTAGAGAAGTAATCTAGAGTGTTTTTGCCGCTTTGGCGTGCATGGCGCATGGCCGCTATGGCGTTACTGATTAAACTGCCAGCGTCTTTCGAATCGTGGGGGTAGGTTGAAATGCCTATATTTGCTGAAAGAGTGAGCTCGTGGTGATTAATTGTAAATTTTGCGGTCGTTCGATTAATCACTCGCTGAGCAATGGCCCGCAACTCGATAGGGTCTTGATATTGTTCGCAAATGACCAAAAATTCATCGCTTGAAAAGCGAGATATTAAATCTTCATCGCGTATTTCTTGCCTCAGGGCCGTGGCAATATGTTTCAAGGCTAAATCACCTAAGTGGTGACTGAACGTTTTGTTAATATTTCCGAGCCCGTTTATTTCGATCGCTAAAATGGCAACATTGGATTGGTGCCGCTTAGCCTTATGAATATCTTTGTCCAGTTGCTGTTCAAACAGCTGTCGGTTAGGAAGGCCTGTCAGTTTATCGTGGAGTTGCTGATGTCGCAGATGTTTTTCTAACTTAGTTTGTTCTGTAATGTCTTCAACGATAAAGTTCAACCCAATGATTTGATTGTGATCATCCAACCTAGGTTGTTGCCGAACACGAAACTCGTATTCTTGATGTGTTACCTGGTAGGTGAGTTTGTCGCCCTGTAAAGTTGAATGAATATAGCTAACAATTCTAGGGTGGTTAACGAGGTGTTTGCGAACCGAATCGCCCACTTGCACATTAAATACTTCGAGGCTCTCTGATGCTCCTTTGCTCATCCACACGATAGTGCCCTCTACATCGGTTTCAACGATGAGTAGGTCTAATGCGTTGACGGCTTCGTGCACCAATTTTAACTTTCCGCCGCCAAGCTGAGACATGTTGTTTGACTGCAAGTTGTAGGCAGCCACTAACAGCAAAGCAAACAGTGGGATGGGAAGCAAAGTTAACCATTGGTTAAATGGTATTGCACTGCTAAGGATAAGATTTGGGTTGTCCAAAACATTCAGATAAATAGCCTGTGAATCGAGACTTTGATGATTTGCCCATAAGCTTGATCCGCTATCGATTAGCGCAAGCTGTTGATCGTTCAGAGCATGTGAGAACCAATAATCTAGGTTTAAACCCACAGCCAACAAACGTTTGTGCTGGTCTTGTTGAATCGGAATTGCTAAAAAAAGGGATGAAGGCTGTTGTGAGTTAGAAAATAGGCTTATGGCGTTCTCGGTTGACGTTAAAAAGTGTCCTGACCAGACTGATAGATGCCGGATGTTTTTTGGCAAAGCCGTCGGGTCGGTATCATCGGCGGTTGCTAAATAGCTTTGGTGAGGATTGGCGGTGTTTATATCGAAATAGGTACCGTCGGCGTTAATTAACCAAACATTGGTTATCGCGTTTAGGTTTGGCAGATAGTTAGCAATGGAGCTAAATTCTAAATAATTAGCTAAGGGTAAGCGTCGCTGGTAACTTATGTGTGTCAGTTGGTTCGCGTAACTGAGCAATTGTTTTTCAAACTGAACTAACGTTTGCTTGGCTACTAATGAATTCGCTTTCTGGTGCTGCTGCAAAGAAATAGATATAAGGCCAGCGCTTAACGCGATAAACACAATGCCTAAGAGTGTGGCGAATAAATGTTGACGATTTAAGCTGATCAAGTGGACAAGTTCATTTTGAAAATAGGAACCAAGAGCATAGCGTGTGCGATTTAAATTGCACGCCAAATTTAATTGTCGAAAGATTCTCTCGGTCAAAATTATGTAGAAAAATCTCGGGGTTGAACTGCCAGCAAAGTGACTGGAGAACCACAATGCTGAAAGGTAGAGAAGCCCTAGGCAATTCACAACCCCGATAAACCGGTATCATTGGAGTTATCCAAACCGGAGAGAGTGATTTTATAATAGAGAATCTTAATTTACCGATCTTGATTGAAATCAATAAAACAACAAGAACGATGGCAATTTTTGCGATGTCATGGCCAAGATTTCATAAATCAACAGTATTTTAATAGAGTAATCGGCTCACATCATTACATTCACCCGCAGCCCGCAGCCCGCAGCCCGCAGCACAAAACATTTACCTAAACCCTGGGCGAGTAAATAAAATTGGTTGTCGACCTTGGTATTGCCCAAACAAAATAATGGTTGATGCGGCTGAAAGTTCACTGGCTTCCAAAACGCCATTATTGTTCGCGTCGCCGTCCCAATACCAGGTTAGCCAACTCGGTATTTGAGCATTGGCCTCCAGTAAGCCTTGTAAGCTCGTTGAGCTATTCACACTCAACTGACCGAGCCCGTTGACCATGGAAGTGCCAGTACCCGCTGGGCCAGAGAAAGTGCCATCGGCTAAATCTGCAGTGCTGGTTCCACTGGCAGGGCATCCAGAAATAGTACATAAACCACTGTTGTAGTTTAAGCCCGTTATGAGGCTGTTGTTGATGTCCGATTCTGTTGTTTGTACGCTGAATATCGGCTCAGAGCCTGAATAGCTTGTTAAGTATTCTAATGTAACGGGAATGTCGGCATCTTGATCGGTGCCATTCACCTGGCTGGGTAGCACTAAGCGACCAAAGTAGAGTGATCTATCGGCGATATCGGCCGCGGTAGTTTCGCAACTGCCCGAAGCTGACGACTGAACGCAGATTCCGTCTTCATCCGTTAAGGCGTCGGTAGTTAGCAATAAGTTACCTATGGTTTGCAAGACATCATCAGCCGTTGGTCCGGTGGCGTTTCTTGCCCAGTTTACGTTGGTAACATCGCCCGTAAGGCGGATAGTGCCATCAAAATCACCGTCATTACTGACTGTCCATGCCAATGAACTTGTTAAGTCACCGCCGGTTGAGGACTGGCTTGAATCTTTTTCAAGGCTGTCTGTTTTGTTGCCAAAATCAACATAGTTGCCCACGTAGTTTGTTAAAACGTTACCGTTTATATCATAGGCAACCACATCATAAGTTAAGCCCGTTAGGCTTGTATCTTGGCCTTGATAGATAGAGCTGCCATCTCCCCAGGTTGCGGTATTTGGATTCACTTCCGTTACCTGCAGATAGGCTGGTGTAAAGCGGCCCGTGCTAACGCTGCTGCTAACAAGGTTGGTGCCGAAGCCCATAAAATCATCAATCTGTGCGATGAGGTTTATATCGCCCACTTCACTATAAGAAATACCATTTCCTGGTAAGAAACTAATGCCATCTAAAGAGCCATTGCCGTCGGTATCTATGCCTTGCCATTGGCCACCTGAAGAAGCGCCCACACTGTCTCCTGTTATATTGCCCGTCGTTCCACCAATTGGGCCAGCAAGTGTCGTGTTGTCCCATAGTACATTATGTAAGCCGGCTACCCGCCCAAAGCTTGAAACAGGGTTGCCATCAGAATCTAATGCCTGCAATGTGGTGGTGAAGTTTTCACCTGCTTTTGCAAATGGGTCCGTACCATTGGGGGCATTGCCACTTGCGTTAGCGACAGAGGCAATGGCCAAGCTTGCGGGGCTACTTAAAAGGCGTAGATTGCCCGTAATAAACTGTGAGGTTGGGTTGCCATCTATGTCTGTTAATTCGTAAGACAGTGATAAGTTCTGCTCACCAATGTCAGTTGCTTTTAGTCTAAAGTTCGCTAGAGAATCGGCTGAAAACACCACCGGGTTACTCTGGGTAGCCAAGCCGCCTTCTAAGTTTTCTGGGTTTGGCAGGGGCTCATCATTCACTGAACCATTTGTCCATTCAACCTTTTCACCTGGGTAGCATGAGTTTGGCGTTGTGCAGGTTGTACCCATGGTAATGTCTTTTGTCGAAGCATTTGAAAACAACGGTACACATACATTTGTGTTCGGATCCGATTCCACTACCTGCACTTTAAGGTCGGCTAAAAGGCCGGCCGTTACATTCACACGGCTGATGACTGAATTAGTGGAATCTAGAAACTGAAAACCAGAGCGTGCAAATGTCATGCTTGGATCATCATTTCTTGGTGTTGTTGGCGCGTTGCCCGACTGTTCTGAAACCGCTGAATTGTACAAAGCATTGAAATTCAATGTTTGGGGCTCTGTATTCGCATAGGTCAGCACGACTACCCCCGAATCGCTGGTGGTGAAAGTTACTGTTGCCTGCCCATTATTTGCACTACCGTTTGTTACTTTACCTGCACTGGAGTGTGACCAATCGCCATCCGACGTGCTAACACTAAGATCAACGTCTCCGGCGAAAGTAGTAAATACAGTGCCATCAGAATTTCGTGCCGTTAAGGTGATCGACTCCGTTGCGCAGTTAATGCCATTTCCATCGTGGCTAAAAGAAAAATGGTCTGGCCCGCTGATGGGTGGAGTACACTGCGGCACGGTGCTTACTTCGATATCTACATTATCAATGACAAAATACTCATCATTACCATCGTAGCAGCAGTTGCTGCCGCCGGCGTTTGATGAATCAATAAAGAAGCGAATGCGGGTATTCGAAGACATAAAACTGGAAATGTCTATATTGGCTGTTCCAGATGTTAGCCCTGAAAAAACTTGTAAGTCGACCCAGCTGCTGCCATTGTAGATTTGAACCTTAGCTTCATCTTGCGCATCCACATTTCCGCGAGCCGCATAATCAAATGTGAGGGTTGCTTTATCATAAGCTTGTAAATCTAGATTTCGCTCAATCCAAACGGGACTATTAGCGTTGCTGCTACCAAACAAATGCAAACGATCTAAATAAATACTGATAGGACCATTCGAAGGCGAATTTTGTGTCTCTGCTTCTGATTCAATCCAAGGTGCAGTGAAATTTAACATGCCATTGTTACCAGAAAATGACCCAGAGTCATCAACGATAATTTCAACATCTTCGATTTCTAGAATTTCGTTGGCAGGACCATAGCAACAGGTTGAACCTGGTTGGTCTACGATTCTGAAACGTATTCGAGTGTTGGATGATATGAACGCAGAAATGTCATGTGACTTCGGTTTCCAGGAAGGAATGTTATCTGTATAGGTCACTAAGATTGTCCAAGTAGCGCCGCCATCATCTGAAACCTCAACCACGGCTGTATCGTTTGATTCCACTTCGGTGCTCTGAATAGTATAACGAAGGCTCGCGCTGGTATAACTACTCAAATCAACTTCGCGTTCAGCAGAACTTTGAATGAAGGAACCACCGGAAGTATCGTTTCCGGTCAGCTCTAAATGCCCGTTATTAATTCGAACATCGCCTCCCGTAGCTTGACTGCCCCCAACACGATCGGATTCAATCCAATCGGTTGCCCAATTTAGGCCGCCTCGACCATCGTTGTTAGAATAGGAAACAGTTTCAAACTCATCGCGATAAACCAATGCACTGTTTTGAAACTCGTCTCTGAAGCTGCCTTGAATAACTTCATTGGCTGTAAAAGTAACGGTAGGGTCATAGCTTGATGATTCAGTAAGTGATCCATCGGTGACATTAAAGTTTACCGTTGTGTCGTTTGAATCATAATTAGCGTAAGAAATTTCAATTCGACCATTATCCGATGGCTCGAATTTATAAGTTGCGGTTCCATCGCCATTGTCGGTAAAACTGCTTGCGTTAGTGCCTGCCACTAGCCCCCAAAATTCAGCTCCAGTAGATGCGGTTGTGGTGGAAAAGGTGACTGTTTTATCGTAACCCGTGATTAAGTTGCCTGCACTATCTCTAATTTCAATGCCGATTGTTTCATCTTGGCATGTCTGAGCCGTGCCACTGTGTATGATTCTGAATTGTGGCGGGGGTTCACAAACACGAGCAGAACCATCTAAATTTTGATTGTTCTTCTGAAGATCATTGACCTTGGCTACCTGTTCTGGTGTTAAAATAGAATCAAACACAACAAACTCATCAATAAGTGCGTTTAAATACACCAAAGAACCGCCGGAATCTTCTACTAATCCAATCCATTTAAACAAATAAGTGACATCGCCTGTTTCAGAGGTGTAGCTGTGATCAAGCGCACCGTCAATATACACATTCGTTTCACCTGTGGTTGAATCCCAACTTGAAACGACATGGTGGTATCGGTTGTCATTGATCGTCGCACGCTTATTCGATGTACTGGTTTGCGTATTGCCTTTGGTGGTCGAAATTTTTCCGTTTTGATCAAAGTACCCCCAGAAAATATCGTCACCACCGCCGGCTTCTTCATAGCCAGTGACTACAGGCGTTGTCCATGGGTTTGCTGTTCCGGAATAACCATTTGGGGTCTTAATCCAAAAGCTCAGCGTTGAGGTTGTCCTTAGCGGGCCTAAACCGGGGGACTCAATGTATTGATCAATACCGTTTAAATTGGCCGCGCTGCACATGACAGCATCAGTCGATGTGGTCGTATCTGAATCGGCATCAGCGGTGGCATGGGTGGAATTGCCGGAGCTGTCTTTCACTTCGTTGGGCGAACCGAACCAATGGGTTTCGTCGAAGCGATATTCTAATGTGGGGCTTGGTACAATAATCTGTGGGGTAATGCACACATCATCAATGTGCCAGTAATCACCATTAACTTCATTGGCCGTTCTTAAGCGTAATTCAAAAGCGAAGTTGCTGTGAATTACATTGCTGCCTAACGGTATATTAATGTTATAGGCTTGACCATCTGTGCCTTCACCTAAAAGCGAACCCCTGTATACCCAGGTCGATGTATTGTCTAAATAGTAAAGATCGAAGTGTTCACCGGCGTCCGGTCTCTCACTCGCTGTGCCTAGGCTATTAGTTCCCCTTCGAATCCAGAACGAAATATTGACCGACGAATAGGAAGCAGGTGATAAGTCAAAATTATTTGAACGGACACGTACGTCGCCGCTTCTCAATGTCAGTGAACCAGGGCTTGAATTCACTAAGGCGGTATTATGGCTGATCTCGGCAACGCCATTTGCTGAATTTGTTACCGGCCAGTTAGGAGGAATGCCTAAGTCAAATGATTCACAATATTGTGGGCTAACTGTCGGGGTAATTTGTTGGCAGTTAGCCGCGAAATTGCCACCAGTTGCGGTACAAGTCCCGTATACATAACCACTGGCGAAATTAAACTGCTGACTCGTAGTAATATTACCTATCACTGTAGCATTATTGTTAAAAGTGATAGAGCCGTTTGACTGAATGTTGCCTTCCCATTGTAGATTGTTCCGAATGGTAATTAAGTTTTCACTAAATAGGTTGGCTCGGGCTGCAATATTGTCAAAGTTACCAACGACTCGGTTTGAAGTGCGAATAAATAGCTTATTACTACCTGTAAGGTTTATAGAAATACCACTACCAGAAAGTAACAAATCACCCTCTATTATCCAAACAAGGTTATCTTGAGAAATATTGACAATATCATTTAAGCCAAGGGTGACAGTTGTTGAACAAGTTAAAACATTGGTTGCGAGTGAGCAGTTGTTAAATGGGCCAGTACCCGCGTCATCTGGTAATGTGTAAGTAGCAGCGAAGACCATTCCTTGCAGTAATAAAAGTATGCCCATGGCAATAGCGCGTGTAGTCTTCATTGCTCGCATGTTACAGATCATTTAAAAACTCCAATAAATGTTTCATATCTACACTGCTTACTTTGTTAGGCATCGCTACAATCGCATTAGTTTGTCATAAGTAAGGTAAGTATAGTTAAAAATAAGCAATCTACTTGCCACAAAAGGTCGACAACTGTGCGCTACAACTCAATTGTCGACGCTAACTCCGTCCATACATAATCGGCATTGTTTGGACTTCCGTATTCTGCCGAGGCGGTGAGCCGAAATAAGGTGATTCTTTGAGAAGGACGGTTATGTGCGCTTTGGCTGCACCTTAAATTAACGCTAAAGCCAGGCAGTGCTGTTAAAGTTATGCCTGTACCACTGGTGCAAGTGCCGGTTTCAACAATATTCTGCGCACCGTGTTCTAAGGCTGCGCTTGCTGCGGCTATTGCCCGCATTTGCAAAAGGCTTTGTGTATTTTGTTGTGAGTTTCGGGTAGCAAGAACCGACATAACAACGACCGCTAAGCCTAACACCACAATTAAGAATATGGCGGCAACCAATGCCACGCCTTGTTGCGAAGTATAATGCCGTTTCATGATCCATTCCCTAACACAATAATGTCATTTAATGTCACGGTTTCAGAGCCTTCACCAATACTGATCGATACTTCTACAGTAGGGGGCTGAAAAGGTGCACCTCCGCGTACCAGAAAAGAACAGGCGGTTACAGAGTCTGTTATACGTACTTTATCGACACTGGCGGCCGCGGTGCGAGTAGAAAATAAAACCGATGAGTCCATACTGGTGTAATTGGAAACACGCCAAAGTGTTCCGCCATTGCACTCGTATCCGATAGGGCCATCGGTAAAATAGGCCCTAAAAAAAGGAGAGTGTCCACCAAAGCGATGATTATTATTAATTAATTCAATGTTGGTGATAGATGGGTTCGGGTTCGTCGCAGCATTATTGTCGTCTTCGGTTAACGTATTGTCGTAACTGCTTATGCGGGCTATTTTACTGTTTGTTGCATCGGTGGTGGCGCTTTGCCAATGGGTTCTGGCATCAGCAGGGGAGTCGACACCTATACTGACGTAATTTGGTAGGTTGCTAAAGAGCCCAAATACATCAAAGGCATCATCATTGTTCGCCTGAAGCCGATCGTATGGATTGCGCTGACGGTCTCGATAACGGGCGGCGAAGTCTCTATTACGGTTTTGTACGCCTAAAAACTCCAAGGTATCACCCGAATCACAATTGGCATTCGTAGTCGTGCAGGCTGAGTTCGGTATAGAAGTGCCTAAATCTTGCCGAATATGGAATAGAGCAAATTCAGCTTTCTGTACCCAAGTTGCGCGCTGAGAGCTTTGGCTGACCGCTGAAAATTTATTACCAATAAGAGGCCCTACAACGGCTGAAATAATACTGATGATCACAATCACCATGATCAGCTCTGTCAGCGTAAAGCCTTTGTTATTTTTTAGGATCATTAATCAGCACCCCCAACTGCTAGGTGATTGCCAATAACGAGCGCGATAGCCGGATAAAGCCGTATTGTTGCCACGTGGATCAGTGATGGTAACGGTAATGGCCATATATTTTGGCGGGCAATTGGCCGTTGCGCTGTTTGAATCGCCATTGATGCTAACAGTGCTGCTTATATCGACTTCGATATCGACACTAAAATTTGAAAACTCCGTTAAAGCATTGCCATAGACATCTTGTAATCCCGATTGGGTGTAACCATCGTATTCATAAATATTGTCCCATGCCACGCGTGACGGAGCACCGGCGCGGCTTTGATCAACCACACTGTTATTGATTTGGGTTCGACTTAACCCTGAATTTAAGCGCGGGTCGGCCGAGCCATCGAAAAAAGACTTTCCCGTAACTTCTTCTAAAAATTGGCGAGCCAGCATTTGCGCTTGGCTTTGTATCATAGGGTCTACATTGCGAACGGTTTGGCTGCCTAGTGTTTGTAATATAGCCACGGCGGCAATAGAAATTATGACCATCGCAATGATCAGCTCAACTAAGGTGACGCCTTTTTGGTTTGAAATGGTTTGGTTATTGAACGGATACAAAGGCAGACCCTCCATCGACGTTCAGAGTACCATTTGAAAGCACATAGCTAGTATTGGCCGCTATTGGGTTGGCTGGCAAGGTAGTACAACCTAATGTTGTCGGCAGCGTATTTGAAAAATAGAGCCTGCCATCACCTGTAAAAAAGAATCTTAAATTGGGCGCAGCCGATAACGCATTGGGTTCTGAGTTTTCTACTGCACTGTTAGAACCATCGACAACGGCCACGTTAAAATTATAAACAGCGGTAGTGCAGCCTGGTTCAACCGTAAGCGTAGAGCAGTTAGCATCCCTAAATGTAGTCCAACCGGAAGTGGATACGCGAACTTCATGTGTACATTGGGAAGTAATGCTTCGGTTGCGAACCCAAGCCAGAGCGTTGGAAAATTGTGAGCGATCGAAAGAGTCTTGAAAAGTTGTTTTGTTGAAAAAACGTGGAGTGGTAATGACAGAAAGTATGCCGAGTAAAATGATTACAATGATGAGTTCTACTAGAGAGAAACCTTTTTCATTCACTTCGATATTCTCGAAAAATGTAGCGAGCAATAGTAATATTGCCCGCTATGTCATTCTGAGTTAACAGCCTGAAGTTGTTGGAGTTGTTACAGATCCATCGGCTTGATCATAAGAGAAGCTACAGTTTGCTATGCCATCAAAGCGAAATTCAACTACGCCAGCCGCTGGCGTTTGAGCAACAAATTCAGCCGTAAGCTGTGCTGCAGTTACGATTGATGCTGTAGTTGGATAACCACCGTTAGCTGCAAGAGCTATTGTAGTACCTTCTAAGTTTACAGAAGAGTCTGTGTCGTTTTCAGCTAAGGCCTGAGCATGAGCAATTGCAGCTGCAGATCTAACAGCGCCAGCACCACCCTCTAGTGCTGATATTGTAGCCTGTGAGCCTAAATCAGCAAAACGAGGTAATGCAAACGCAGATAAAATGCCTAAGATCACGATTACCATGATCAATTCGATAAGTGTAAAACCTTGTTGCTTTTTCATAGTTTGTTCCTGTTTTTTTCAAATATAATTTCAGTTTAGTTTGGTTTTCACCAAAGTGAAAGCTCTCTTAACAAATTACTTTAACTTTGGCGGTTATTAAATTAATTACATTGGTTATTTATGGCGTCATATTGGCCAACAGTGTTGCTGTAGTTGGGCAAGCCACCTTGGGTTTGTGGTGGCTGGTATGTCACACACTTCCCTTTAAAATGTAAGATCAATACATCGTTATAAGCTTCGCTTCTACCGACCAATGGGGTGTTGTCATTGTAGCTCACCTTTATATCGCCGCTTATTTCTAACAAATGTTCTATGCCAAAAAAGGTGCTGGCATTGCGGTTGTTTAAATTCGAGGGTCGAGCCACTGGGAAACTATTCACAAAGTAAATGTTTTTACCATTCACCGTAAAATCACCCGTGCCAGAAAACCCTTTTGAATAAGCCGCCGACTCACCAATACGAGCCGCAGCCCGAATAGCTCCTAATGAGTTTTCTAACACAGAATCTTCGGCTTGCTCTTCAAAACTGATAAAGCGTGGTAATGCCACCGCGGCTAGTATCGACAAAATAACAATGACGATGATCAGTTCTATTAAGGTAAAGCCAAATTGTTGCTTCTTGAACATAACTTCCTTAGGCGCAAAATGCGTACTTAAATAGGATTAAAGCAAAAAACGTGACAGTTATCGCAAAAATTTATATGTAGCGCAATATTTTTACCAAAACCGTCTGTTTTTTTTATCAATAAAGAACAGAATAGCGTCTTTTCCAGCCGATCGTTTGTTTTCCGTCAACAAAATGGAATAGGAAATGATTAAAACTAGTTTGGAATGTCACTTCATTGTTAAGAATGTGACCAAAAGTGTCAGAATGTTAACGATTTGAAATCGGTTTGGTGTTTCAGGTGCAGGCATCGAGCTGCGTGTTAGGTCGTGAGCTTGGAAGGGTGGACGTGTGCTGAATTTTACGCGCCTTAACTAAAAAGAGGTGCTTGTGCTTGGTACTCAAGCATTCGCGCCTCTTCTCAGAGTTTTCTTGATTAGCGTTTTACTAGGGTTAACTTTTTACCCGCAGCCCGCAGCCCGCAGCCCGCAGCCCGCAGCCCGCAGCCAAAAAACTAATTCACCTCTTTAAACGCTTTGATCAAAGCCGCGGTCGAGCCATCTAAATGGTCGGTATTGCCTGTTTCTATGGCATCAAACACGGCGTTGCCTAATATTTTGCCGAGTTCTACGCCCCATTGGTCAAAGCTGTTTACGCCCCAAACGGTGCCTTGAACAAAAATCTTATGTTCGTACATAGCGATCAATGCGCCGATAATCTCAGGGGTGCCGAGTTTGAAGGTAATGGTGTTACATGGGCGGTTACCTGGAATTACTTTGTGTGGAGCGAGTGCTTTTGCTTGCTCATCAGTAAGGCCTTTGGCTTTCAGTTCCTGAAAGACTTCTTCTTCTGTTTTACCTTCAAGCATGGCTTGTTGTTGGCCTAAAAAGTTTGCAAACAACCATGGGTGGTGATCGGCTACAGCATTGTGTGAGGTCAACGGCATAATGAAGTCGGCCGGGATAAGGCGAGTGCCTTGGTGAATCAATTGGTGGTATGCGTGTTGACCATTTGTACCTGTGCCGCCCCAAATAACAGCGCCGGTTTGCCAAGTTGCGGGTTCGCCATCGTGAGTTACGCGTTTACCATTAGATTCCATATCTACTTGCTGTAAGTGAGCGGGTAAGTCTTGTAAGTATTCGTCGTAACTCAATACAGCATGAGACTCTGCGTCAAAGAAGTTTTGATACCAAACGCCGAGCATGGCTAATATCACAGGCATATTGCTTTCTAAAGGAGCGGTACGGAAATGCTCATCCATATTATGTGCGCCTTGCAGTAAGGCTTCAAAGGTATCGCTGCCTAAAACAAGCATTTGCGCTAAACCAATAGCCGACCATAATGAATATCGGCCTCCGACCCAATCCCACAGCGGGAACATATTAGCTTCATCAATGCCAAAGCCAGTAGCAGCAGGTACGTTTGTGGAAACAGCGACAAAGTGATTTTTCACGTGTTCAGGCTGGCCGCCTTGCTGAAAAAACCATTCACGAGCCGCTTCAGCATTTTTTAGTGTTTCTAAAGTGCCAAATGATTTAGACGCCACAATAAATAAGGTCGTTTCGGCATCTAGCCCTTTCACTGTTTCGGCGAAGTCAGTGCCATCGATATTCGCAATGTATTTTAAATCAAAGCCTTCTTTCCAGTAGGGCTTTAGTGCATCTGATACCACTTTAGGACCCAAGTAACTGCCGCCAATACCTATATTGACAATGGTTCGCAGTTTTTTACCGGTAAAGCCAGCAAATTCACCACTGTCGACTTTGGCCGTAAATGATTTCATTTTTTCCAATGAAGCGTTGACGGTGTCGGTGATGTTTTCACCTTTTACATCAATGGCTCGGTTGCTGCGGTTTCGTAAAGCAATATGAAGCGCTGGGCGGTCTTCACTTTTGTTGATGGTTTCGCCATCGAACATAGCTTTTATGGCTTCTGGCAGTTGGGTGGCCTTAGCAAGGCTCATTAAATGGTCAATGGTTTGGTCATTGATACGGTTCTTAGAGTAATCAAGAGTAATGCCTGCGGCTTCAATCTTAAGCTTGCTCGCTCGCTTGTTGTCGGCTTTGAACATATCCCGCATGTGTACTTGAGCGAGTTCTTCCTTATGTTGTTCAAGTTCTGTCCATTGTGGCAATTTAGTGGGGTTAAATGACATACAAGCCTCTTGAAAGTATTGAATAATATGTTTGTAATTAAATTACAAAGCGTGTTCGATTGCTATGTCTTTTTCGTAACAAATAAACACTATCGCCGAGATCTGGGATGTATTTATTGGATGGGTTGAGTCGAATGAATAAAGAAAGTGTTCGTCAAGAAACTAAAAAGTAGAAAGTAGAAGAGCGCAGCCTAGCGTTAAAACTGGGCTGCGCTGCAAGGTGTTCTGAACGCTAAGCCAGTTGCACTGGAATTGCATTGGCGGTATGGCTGACTGTGTTGTCGGCATTCATATAGACCATGCTTGGTTTAAACGCGGCGACTTCGTTTTCATCAAAATTGGCGTATGCGCAAATTATGATGCTGTCACCTACATTGGCTTTATGCGCGGCGGCGCCGTTTACCGAAATAATACCTTCGCCTTCTTCACCACGAATTGCGTAAGTCGTGAAACGCTCGCCATTGGCAATGTTATAAATTTGAATTTGCTCGTATTCGGCAATGCCAGCAAGGTCTAAAAGGTCTCCGCTGATCGCGCATGAGCCTTCATAATCTGGCACGGCATGAGTTACGCGTGCTTGGTGTAATTTGGCTTTTAACATAATTCGTTGCATGTAATTTGATCCTGTGCAATCGATAAAGTGAATCGTAGGGTTTATTAAGCAGAAATCTCAACAGTAATATTATCTATGAGGCGCGCTTTGCCTAAAAACGCAGCGGCTAATATCACAAGGTGTTTGTCTTCTTCGGTCGCGGGCTCTAAATCGCTTTGGCGACTGATGTTGAAGTAGTCAGGTGTGAATCCGGCCTCATGTAAGGCTTCTTTGGCTTCACGGGTAATTAATGCATGGCTCTTGTCACGTTGCTGGCAAGCTTGGGCTGCTTGTTGCAACGTGTCGTATAAGGCTGGGGCTATTTCTCGTTCTTCGGCCGTTAAATAGTTGTTACGCGAGCTGTGTGCGAGACCATCATCTGCTCGACCGGTATCAACTCCAATGATTTCGATGGGCAAAAATAAGTTTTCTACCATGGTTTTTATCACGGTAAATTGTTGAAAGTCTTTCAGCCCAAACACCGCAGCATTAGGCTGAACTTGGTTAAACAGCTTTAAGACCACCGTAGCCACACCCACAAAATGCCCAGGCCGGCTAGAGCCGCAATGCAAGGTTGTGATTTTACTGACTTCAACGCGAGTTAAATCGGGCTTAGGGTACATGATGTCGTTGTTGGGTAGGTACAGCAGTCCGCAACCGTCGGCAATTAGGTGTTTTTTATCGGCCTCAAGCGTTTTCGGGTAAGCGCCAATATCTTCGTTCTCACCAAACTGCGTAGGGTTGATGAATATAGAAGACACCACAAAGTCGGCAGACTCGCGAGCACGCCTGATCAGCTTTAAGTGGCCTTCATGCAAATTGCCCATCGTCGGTACAAACGCAATGGTTCTTCCTTGCGCGCGAATCGCATCCAATTCACGCCGTAAATCGGTTAAGTTCTCTACAACTATCATGCTTTACTCGAAACAGTGTTCAGGGGCTGGAAAATGGCCTTCTTTTACATCTTGCACAAAAGCTTGAATCGCTTTTTGCCAAGTTGTATCAATGGCCGCGTAATTTTTAACAAACTTCGCCATTTTGTGTGGGTTTAACCCCAGCATGTCGTAAATGACCAATACTTGGCCATCGGTATCTTTGCCGGCACCAATGCCAATGACGGGCGCATCTACCGCTTCTGTTACACGCTTCGCTAAATCTGCGGGCACGCATTCTAGTAATATAAAGTCGGCGCCAGCCTCTACTAAGGCTTGTGCATCGCTAATCATGGTTTGTGCTGCGGTGTCATCTCGGCCTTGCACTTTATAGCCGCCAAATTTGTTCACCGATTGGGGCGTTAAACCAAGATGTAAGCAGGTGGGGATACCAGCGCGGCTTAATGCAGTAACGGAATCGCATAGCCAAGCGCCACCTTCCAATTTAACCATATGTGCGCCGGCTCGCATCAGTTTGCCAGAAGATTCGAGTGTTTGTTCGACACTGCCATACGAATTAAACGGTAGATCGGCCATGACTAGCGCGCCTTGGTTACCACGCATCACCGCAGCGGTGTGGTACACCATTTCATCTACAGTAACTGGAACCGTCGATTCTTTGCCTTGAAACACCATGCCTAAGGAGTCGCCTACAAGAATTACTTCGACACCGTTGCTTGATACAAGGTGAGCGAATGTCGCATCGTAGGCCGTTAACACTGTAAACTTTTCACCTTCACTGACCAGCTTTTTGATGGTCGAGACAGTCTGTTGCTTAGGCATATGGCAAGGCTTCTTTTTGTTGAAAGCGTGGAAGATTACGATTGTGTGAACATAAGTCAAGTTAGTGGTGATTTAAACTTGAAAGTTAGCCGATTATTTCAATGATCTGGTCGCTGGTTTCAACTTGCCAGTGCGCTAAATCGTGTCCAGCCAGTGAAATGTCTGCACCTATTTCCAGCAATGGTAAAACAACAAATGCTCGTTGATGCGCTCTAGGGTGGGGTAAGGTCAATATCGGGTCGTCTGAACACTCATGTTCTATCCAAATTATATCTAAATCGAGTGTTCTAGGGCCCCAGCGAACATCTCTCACTCGGCCGGCTGCGTGCTCAATGGCCTGCAAATGTTTAAGCAGTGTATACGAGTTTAAATCGGTGGTTATTTTGCAGGCAGCGTTTATGTAATCTGGCTGATCTTCGGGCCCTCCAATTGCGGCCGATTGGTACATCGAAGATTGTGTTTCTAAGCTGGTGTTGGGCAGTTGAGATATTTGTGAAAACGCCCAGTGCAATTGCTGAACTGGGCTTTCAAGATTGCTGCCTAAGGCGATATAGGCGATACGAGCCATGGTTAATCGGCCTGTTTCTTGGTATGGTTTGGTTTGCGGCGACGTCGCTTTTTAGGCCCATTTTGTTGACCCAAAACCGTACGCATATTGGCGCGTTGATCTGGATTACGCTCTTGGTAATCTGTCCACCATTTGCCTAAATCTTCGAGCTGCTCACCGGCACTTTCTCTGAGTAATAAAAAGTCGTAAGCCGCTCTAAATCTTGGGTGCGCTAACAGTTGTTCGGCGCGCAACCCACGTCGTTTAGGCAATCTTAATTGCAGCTCCCAAATTTCTTTCATGGGAATAGAGAAACGTTTGGGTATTGCGACTGTTTTTACTTGCCGCGTTAGCACTTGGCCCATGGCTTTTTGCCAAGCCGGTACTTCAGGAGTACCCATGGTAATGTTGTGCAAAGCCTGTTCACGAACCGCAGGCCATAACAGCGCAGCATACAAAAATGCAGGCGTCACTGCTTTGCGAGCGTTGATGCGAGCATCGGTATTCGTCAGTGCCTGGTCGATAAAACGTTGGTAATAATCATCTTGGCTTGCTTTAAGCACTTCGTAGGTTTGAGGCAGTAAAGGCTCTAACAAGCCGTATTGTTGCATAAGCTGCCAGGTTTTTAAGCCATTTCCGCTCATGAGCAGCTTAACAACTTCATCAAATAAACGCGCAGGTGCAATGTGCGTCAGCAACGGTGCCACTTCGTATATAGGTTTTGCTGTTTTTGGTTCAATATCAAAGCCTAACTTACCCGCAAAGCGCACGGCACGTAACATTCGCACTGGGTCTTCTCGGTAGCGAGTTTCGGCATCGCCAATGATGCGAATCACCTTATTGGCTAAATCTTGCATGCCGATAGGGTAGGCTTTAATAGAAAAATCTTTGGGTGTGTAATACATGGCATTAATAGTGAAATCACGACGGCGAGCATCGTCTTCTAAATCACCATAAACATTGTCGCGAAGTAACATGCCTTCAGCTGATTGCTTTTGATCAGAATCGGCTTCATCAGCTTTACCGCGAAAAGTGGTAACTTCAATGATTTCACGCCCAAAAGTGACGTGGACAATACGGAAGCGACGACCAATGATACGAGAGTTACTGAACAGTTTTCGCACTTGCTCAGGCGTGGCATCGGTAGCGACATCAAAGTCTTTCGGGGATAAGTCTAATTGTAGGTCGCGCACGCAACCACCAACGAGGTAAGCCTCGTGGCCAGAATTTTGAAGTCGGTATAGCACTTTTAGGGCATTGTGACTGATGCCACGACGCGATACTTCGTGCTCATCTCGACTGATGCTTACTAATGCATCACTTGTAGCTGGTTTCTTTAACCAGCGCTTTAACCAATTAACTACCATTTATGATAAATATTCTATATTGATTCGGGTATTCCGCGGAGCGCGCAGTGTATAGAATTTTTAAGAGGTAATCTAGCGCAGAGGGGATAAGGACCCAAGAGATGAGCCAGCCGGCGTTCTCGCCGGCCGTAACAGCACTTTCGCAGGTGGTGTCTGGCTTATTATTCTTGTTATTTATAATTTTTATTATGTTTACCTAATTCTTATTAGCGGCCCCTTATTTTTATTTTTAGGTGGGGCTGCCATCAAGGTTGCCTTTTTTATTTTTGTTTTCTGGCTTACCTGCTTGCCCCATGGTTATAGCGAAGGCTGTGCCAACTTTTAATTTTCCTTATAAAACAAGGGGTTACGATAGTAAGGTCAAAATATGTACAGAGTATGTCAATAGAAATGTTACCTCAGGTTGCAAAAAAGTAACGAACGTAACAGGTTTGTTACCTACTGAAATTACAAGGGAAGTTGAATGGTAAAAAAACGAATAAAAACAAGAATCTAGCCAGTGCGGAAAAGCGAAAGTTGAATTAGCAAATATTTTGATACAGCCCGAAGCCCGAAGCCCGGAGCAAGCGGGTGCCCATATGGACACCGTTCTAAATTACCCTTTAGCTGTCTTTTTGGGCCTTGGAATGCCTAACCGTTGTCTTCTTTCCCATAAGCACTTGCGGCTGATACCAAGCTTTTGGGCGAGGTCGGTTTCAGACATTTCATCTTGATGTTCAACAACGTAGTGTTGAAAGTAGTCTTCAAGAGATAAATCTTCTTCATCTGTTTTTTCGGCGTCTGTTGGCTGTTCTGCCGCCTTCGGTTCGGGCGTAATTGGCGCATCCGGGGTCGCGAGAGTATCGGGTATGTTCCAATCATCGGTATTGATGCCTAGGTTTTCAACGTCGATAACACCATCATCGGCTAATATAAGCGAGCGTTGAATGGAGTTCTCCAGTTCACGAACATTGCCAGGCCAGTCATAAGCCACCATTTTATCTTTTGCGGCTTTGCTCAATTTAATTGGACTGTCTATGTGTAGTCGGCGGGCATGCTTGTCAATGAGGTAGTTGGCGATTTCGAGGACGTCTTTGCCGCGTTCTCGCAAAGGTGGTAATGCGAGTTCAATCACTTGAAGACGATAATATAAATCTTCACGGAACCGGTTTTCTTTCACTAATTGTTTTAAATTTCGGTGGGTAGCGGCCACTAGCCGAACATTTACCTTACGCGAATGCACTGAACCCACTCGCCGAACTTCACTTTCTTGAATTACTCTCAGCAATCGCGCTTGGGCTTCCATCGGAAGCTCACCAATTTCATCAAGAAAAAGGGTTCCACCTTCCGCGGCTTCAACTAACCCCTGACGAGCCGATGTTGCGCCCGTAAAGGAGCCTTTCTCGTGTCCAAATAATTCAGATTCGATCAAGCTTTCAGGAATGGCAGCACAATTGACGTTTATCAACGGAGCATCTTTTCGCAGACTGTGTTGATGAACCGCACGAGCAGCCAGTTCTTTACCAGTCCCCGATTCACCCTGTATTAAAACGGTAATATCTGCAGGAGCTACTCTTAAAATGCGGCGATAAAACTTTTGCATGGGCTCGCAACTGCCCACTAAATCACCCATGACATTAATGATGCCATCTTTCTGAGGGACTTTAATTTCGGCAGGGCCTTCGCCTTCGGTAAGGTCTAAACCCTGAAAACCGGTGCTTTTTGAGGTGTCTTCTATTACTCGCCGCACCGTGCGTATCATGTCTTCGTGATCAAAGGGTTTGGCGATGTAATCTACAGCGCCAAGCTTCATGGCGTCTACGGCGGAGCGCATGCTTGCGTAGCTGGTCATGATTAACACAGGCGTTTGTTTCGCCATGGTAATTAATTCTGTGCCGGGTGCGCCTGGCAAGCGTAAATCGGAGATGATTAAATCGAACTGGTTCAAATCGTGCTGGCTGGCCTCAGTGACCGATTCAGCTTCGGTGACACGGTAACTATTGCGCTCTAATAAACGCTTTAGGGCCGTGCGGATGATGCTCTCGTCCTCTACGATGAGAATAGAATGCATGCTTTTACTCCAAGCAGGGTCATCTCAGACCAATGAAAACAGTGTTAGTTGTTACCAGAGGTAACAGAATTATGTAAGGGTAACCGAATCGTAAAGCGAGTGCCAATACCCTTATCGACTAAAACCGGCGACTGTACACTTATTTGTCCATAATGCTCTTCGACAATCGTGTACGCTAAAAATAGCCCTAGACCGGTTCCTTTACCCACTTCTTTGGTGGTGAAAAAAGGATCGAAAATATGGTCTAGAACGGCCTTTTCGATTCCGCTGCCCTGATCCGTTACCGTTAAAATCACCGATTCGCCATCGACTTCGGATTCAACGCTGACAGGATCGTTATCATTAGAAGCATCACGAGCATTCCCCAACAGGTTAATAAACACTTGGGCTAGCCGTTGCGGTTCACTCATAACTTCTAAGTGCTTTTCAACATCGTTGATAAATATCACTTGGCTTGAGTCTCGGTTGAGAGACAACAAATCGATAGCGTCTTGGACAATTTGATGAATAGAGTGGGGTTTGTGGCTATTCATACTCGAATCTTGCCCAGCGTGAGCAAAATTGACCAACGAGCGTACAATTTTTGTGACACGATCGGCCTGCTGTCGAATTTGCTCAGCAATGACCACCTTTTCAGCCGGGTCATCAACGTATTTTAGATCTTGCGCTAAACAGTCAATGCCTGTAATCGGGTTGCCAATTTCATGTGCCACTCCAGCGGCTAAACGGCCAATACTGGCTAGCCGCTCCGAATGCAGCAACTCAGCCTCGAGCATTTTATGTTCAGTTTCGTCCTCTAATAAAATGACGGTACCTTCATTTAGGTCATCGCTGCGGTGGTCGAATCGGGTTCGATGTAAACTAAACCAACGAGTACCTTGATGTGGGTCTACCCCTTCTTGCTCGATGACAACCTTGGTTTCATTACCTTTTAAGAAACGGTCCAGTAAGTCGTACCACTCACCAGGTAACGATTCTATTTTCGCGCCAATAGCGTCTTTTTCGTTGATGCCCGTTAGGCTGGCCATGAGCTCGTTCCAGAGCAGAATTTCGCCATCTTGAGTCAGTGAACAAACACCAATCGGGAGCCGGTAAAGCGTTTCACGATGGTGTCGGCGCAAGCGATCCAGCTCTGCAGACATTCCCGACAACTGGTAGTGGTAGTTATCTAGGTTTTGTTCCAAGAAATGTATATCGTCGCTTTCACCGCGATGATCGTCTTCGTAGGGTAGGTAGCGGCTGACTAATGCTGTGCTGACCGAAGGCCCCATCATGCCCGATAAGTTTGCTTCGATGGTATCACGCAGGCGACGTAGCGCGTATGGGCGGTATTCACTGAGGTTGAGCTTTAACTTCTTAAGCGCTCGATTCACCTCTTGTTCGGCCATAACTTGCCCCAACGGCTTACTCAATGCTGCGGTAAACTCACGTGCATTTTTGGCCTGCAACGGCAATCTTTGACGGCGATCTATACGAGTGATCACGCAGATTTCAGCGGAATTTTTTTCAACCGCCGATGTTTTGGTCAGCAGTGATACCACAAAAAAGGTGAGGGCATTCGCGCTGACTGAAAGTAAAATAATGTGTGTCCAAGCGTCCCGATCGAAAGCAAAGTGAATGGGTAAGCGAGTGGTGAGTTGAATACTGTCGGTTAAAATTGGCCAAAACTGCAAGGTGCCCCAAGTAATTAAGCCCACCAATGTGCCAGCGATAAAGCCTTTTCGATTAGCATGGCTCCAAAAGAGTAAGCCAATTAAACCTGGAAGCATTTGAGATAGCCCCGTAAAAGAGGTCATCAGCAAGGTGGTTTGGTTTTGAATCTGATTCAAAAAGATGTAGAACGCAAAGGTCGCACCGAAAACGCATGCGATTAATATTCTTCGCATCCAAATAAGCCACTTGTATATATCGACATCGGTATTGGGCGTAGAAAACGGCATTATCACGTGGTTCAGCAACATGCTCGATAAAGATAAAGACGCAATAATGGTAATGCCGGCCGCGGCTGATAGCCCGCCTAAATAGGTAAGCCAAACGAGGGCAGGGTTCTCAAGAGCCAGTCCTAACCCAATGGTGAAATATTCAGGGCTCACATCGACACCTAAGCGTGAGCCAGCCCATAAAATAGGCAATACTGGCAACGCCATTAGTAATAAATAAAGCGGTGCGGCCCAAGTTATGATGCGCAAATGCTGGGGCTGTGAACTTTCTTTAAACAGAATCTGAAATAGATGTGGCAAAACCAGCGGTGCGGTGGTGAAAATTAAAAGTAGCGAAAACCACTGAACAGGGTCAATTCGTGTGTTGAAACTGCTTAAATTTGCGGGGGCAAATTGAATCCATTGTTGAATTTCGGCCGGTGTATCGCCCAGTTGCATCAACGCAATAGCACCGATCAATACAAAAACAATCAACTTAAATAAAGCTTCAATCGCCAAAGCGAAAATTAAACCGGGATGTTTTTCGCTGGGTTTGACTTGCCTTGTTCCAAATAACACGGTTATGTAAAGCAAAATAAGGCTAATGAGCCCGGCGATAAATAAGGTATTGGCATCTGGGTCCAGTATTACAATGACGTCGGTTATGGCTTGTAGTTGCAACACGAGTAACGGAAGAAGTGCCATGAGCACACCAAGAGAAGTGATCAAGCCTACCCAGCGAGATCGATAACGAAACGCAAATAGATCGGGCAGGGAGGATAACTGGTATTCGTTGGAGAGCTTAAATAAGGGCCGAATAATCATCGCCGAAAACAGTAACAGTACGGACAAACCAATATAAAACACCAAGTAGCCGTGCTTTAACTCAACGGCCATTCCCACACTGCCGTAGTATGCCCAAGAACTGCAACTCACACCGAATGCCAGCACATAAACAATTGGGTGCTTAAGCAATTTATTGGGTATTTTGCCTCGCTCAGCTAGGTAAGCCGTGAGCAATAACACCCCTAGATAGGCAAGTGCGACTAAAACGAGGGTGCCCCATGCAAAATTCATTGTGGGTCATTCCTATAATTTTCAATGGCGGCATTAATTAGAATAAGCGCAAGCCAAATCGCAAAAGGCAACAGCCAAAAACTGAGGTTGTCGAATAAGTAGAGGGTAAAGGGTAACAATAAATAAATCGGTAATATTAGGAGCTTGAGCAGCATTCTGGCACGCCGAATTTAATAATTTCAGCGGCCAGTGTAAGACTTTTAAAGGAAGATTTATAGATTCATAAATCCGTTAATCTTCCGATGAGTTGTATATGTCTTTGTAGCGGCTTTGAATTGCGGTAAATTCATCAAGATTATCAAATAGAATATCCACTAAATTAGGGTCAAAATGCAGCCCTCGCTGCAGTTGAAAATACTCTTCTACGCGTTGCATATCCCAAGCTTCTTTATAAACTCGACGAGAGCAAAGGGCATCAAAAACATCAGCAATGGCTGTTATACGGCCAGAAATACTGATGTCTTCGCCTGCGCTGCCAGCCGGGTAGCCTGTACCATCCCAGCGTTCATGGTGGTCTCGCGCTATTTCGGCTCCTAATTTGAGGAGAGGTTTATCTGAGTTCTTAAGCATTTCGTAGCCCACTTGGGCATGTGAACGCATTACATCCCATTCTTGTTCGTCGAGCTTATCGGTTTTGTTTAAAATATGATCGGGAACTGAAATCTTACCTAAGTCGTGCAGCGGTGCGGCTTCTCGAATAAACTGCGCTTGTTCTTTAGGTAGACCGACTTTTCTAGCCAAAAGGTAAGCAATTTCAGCGACTCTCTTTAGGTGCAAACCCGTTTCTTTTGAGCGATGTTCAACCGCATCGCCTAAAATATATACAATCTCTCGTTGGCTGTCTTCAAGTAGGGTTCGCAACGATATGTTTTCAAAAGCCGTTAAAGCATTGCGGCAAAACATCTGTAATAAATTGGTTTCGAGCTCATTGCGAGTCTTTAAATCTCTCAAATACAAAACGCCCATATGTTGTGCATTGGTTCGGTTAATGCACACAAACCCCGACTTAGTCAGTTGCGATTTAAAGCCGATTTCATCGCTATGCAGTAAATCTGAAAACTCTTCTGGAATAATGGTAACGGCGTCTTTATCTTCGCATTCTGTAAATTCGCCCGTACCCGCGATCACTTTTAAATCACCTGTATTGTCAAAAGCTGCAACCCCGTGAGATTTGGCGTAAATAGCGTCTTCTTCTTGGGATATAACGGCTGCAATTTGCTCTAAAATGCCGCGCGCGAAGTCTTTTAAATACGTTTTTTGCTGCAACTCAGTAGAGCACTCGAGTATTCGTTCTAACCCCCGACGAGAGCGTTCCAGTGAGATAATGTCTCGGTAGCTGCGTAAACACGAATACATCAATGTATGAAGCTTGCCGCGTGTGAGCTCGGTTTTTTCTTTGTAATCGTTGATGTCATATTGCGCGATGATGGTTTCTTCAGGAGCTTGCCCAGGTTGGCCCGTTCTCAACACGATTCGAATAAAGGCATTTTTCAACTCAGTCCGTATACGGCTCGCGGTTTCGAGCCCAGCGTGTTCAGTCTCCATCACAACATCGAGTAAGCAAACGGCCACATCATTATGTACGCTCAGTTGCTCAATGCCTTCTTCGCCGGAATAAGCATGGATAAACTGCAAAGGGCGATCATCGAAGGTAAAGTTTCGCAGTGCCAGTTTAGTAATGCTGTGCACTTCTTCATCATCATCGACGATGAGCACTTTCCAAGGTTTGCGGATTTTAGGTGGCGCTTCGGTGCCTTGGGCTTCATCTGCAAATACTAACTTATCACTCATGCTCACTAACCTCGGGTTTGTATTTTTGTTTTTTTAACGTCATGGTCACTCTTATGCCTTCACCCACACTGCTTTTAGTTTCTACCATACCATCTAGCTTAGAGGTTATTAAATTATAGACAATATTCATGCCCAGTCCGCTGCCACCTTCTGCTCGTGTGGTGGTAAAAAACGGGTCGTATATGTATCGGAGTGTTTCATCACTCATACCTTTCCCGTTATCTTCATAGGTAATGGTGCAGTAGTCTTCGTGATCAACCGATGTCAGCGTGATGCTACCCTCTAATTTCCCGTTGCTAAAACCATGAATCAGTGAGTTAGAGATTAAATTGGTCAGCACTTGAGAAAAGGCCCCAGCATAGGAGTACAGCGTAATGTCTTTTTGTAGGTTGTTCTCAACGCGCACTTTCGATTTTCGTAAGGTTGGGCTTAAAGAAGTAATGATTTCTTCTGTGTATTGATACAGGCTGAACAAGCGCTTTTCATCGCTGGCTTGATCAACAGCCACTTTTTTGAAGGACTGAATGAGGTTTCCGGCTCGATTTAAATTGTTTGTTAGAAGCGCTTCTGTCTCTGAACAAGTGGTTAAGAATTCAACCAAATTTGATTTGGTAAGGTTGTCTTGTGTGAAGCATTGGTTGATCAGTTTAATCTCTTCTGCTAAATGGCTGGTTGCTGTAATAGCCACGCCTAAAGGGGTGTTTACCTCGTGTGCAATGCCGCTGACCAAAGCGCCTAAAGATGCCAATTTTTCTTGTTGAATGAGCTCTTTTTGTGCAATTTGTAAACGTTCGAGTGATTGTGACAATTCTTTATTGGTGGTACTCAACTCATTTGTTCGCTGCTCAACAACTTGCTCGAGTTTTGACTGATAGTGGACTAAGTTTCTATCCCGTTCGAGTAATGCTTGGTGTTGAGCATTGAATTCGTGGTAGAGGCGGCCAATTTCATCTCTGCGGCCTTCTAAGCTTTGTTGCTCTTCCATATTGTCAGAATCGATAGATTGCATGTTTTTAGATACATGAGTTGTAATGGACTCTAACGGTTTGGCAATGACATTTCGAGTGATCAACCCTACGGTAATTTGTAATGCAACAATGACGATTACGCTGATTAGCAAGCTAACTTTGGCAATGTCAAAAATCCTTTCATTGAGAAGGTCGTTTTTACAGAAAACCACCAAGGTGCCCACATTTATGGTTTCGTTCCCAAATTGCTCTACCAGTAGTGGCACCTTATAAATAATTTGGTTTTTCTCGACAATTTTAGTTAGAGCATCAATTTGTGGGTAAATGGTTTTACTTTCTGACAGGTCTCCTAATCTTAAATCATAGAGTTCTTTATGATCATTCACACTGACGCCCATAATAAACTGGTCTCTTAAAACGGCTTCGGCGGAACTGATGATCGCCTCTTCATCAAAAATCCAAAGTGAACGAGCGATAAGGGGGGCCATATTTTCAAGCGACGCTTCAATGCTGTTGTCACGTGTACGTTCTAGAATGGGTTTAAGCGAATAATACTGTGCCGTCATCAATGCCAGCAGCGCGCAAAAAGCCGCTAACGTGATGTAAAGCATAAAGGTTCGAATAAGACTCTGACGAATGCCTATCATATTGGCCAATTATCATTGTTTATGTTCAGTCTAGACCAAATTAGGAACCCTGAGTATGTGTTTTTTAGTTAAATTATGACTTTGAAACAGCGACACAGCTTGCTTAAGCATTACTTCACAGTTTGCCGGCTCGATATTTAGACCCAGCAATGAAAAAACAGACTGTAGGTTTTCTTCGGCACGCTGATTAATAATGGCCGAGGCTAAATTTTGCTTACTGAGCTTTTGGTCGGAGTCCGCTGAATGAATCACCGCAAAATGCCCATAACTTGGAGGCGGCTCATGCCAGAGTTTCATCAAGGTTCTTTGCCACCAGGTCGAGGGCAACAGATCAATGCCACGTATCACGTGTGTTATTCCAGAAGCGACATCGTCTGCCGCTGCCGCTAGTTGATAAGCATACAGGCCATCTTTGCGCTTTAGGATAACATCTCCAAAGTCTAATTTAGGGTTACAGGTTTGCAATCCTTGAAATAAATCATGAAACGTATCCTGTTCTAATTCGACGCAAACTCGAATGGCACTATGTTCCACTGGCTGCTTGCGAATTCGACAGGTACCTGGATAAATAATATGGTTCGCTAAGGATTTACGTGAACACTGGCACCAAAAAAGGGCGTCTTGGCTGTAAAGCTCGGCCAACCGAGATTCATAAAGTTCACTTTGCTTGCTTTGATAAACAACGGGCTCATCCCAGCACAATCCGTGTGCCTCTAATGTTTTTAAAATACTTATACTGGCACCGGGTTGTTCTCTGGGAGGGTCGATATCGTCAATTCGGACTAACCATTGGCCGTGATGGTGTTTAGCCTCTAAATAGCTAACAACAGCCGCAAATAATGACCCGAAATGAAGCGGACCTGAAGGCGTTGGAGCAAAGCGACCTCGGTAGTTTCTCAATGAATTGACCCTTAAAATTAGTTACTATGGTAAAAATGACACCATACTAACATGAAAGGATTTTTTCTATGCAGCTTGCCAAACGCTGTCAGCACATTAGCCCTTTTCAAGTGATTCAAGTGTTGAAGCAAGTCGTGGCACTCGAATCCCAAGGCAAAGACGTTATTCGATTGTTCGTAGGGGAACCCGATTTTTCCGCTTCTCCGGCCATTTTAAAAGCAGCAAGTGAATCTTTAAAAAATGACGCCCAAGGTTATATTTCAAGCACTGGCTTAGCGCCATTAAAGCAGAAAATTGCTCAACGCTATCTACGCTGGCACGGTTTAACCATAGACCCCGCCCGCATTATAGTGACCCCAGGCGGCTCTGCTGCATTGCAGTTGGCCTTTTTAGCCTTGATAGATTCTGGGGATGAAGTGCTGTTACCCGAACCCGGCTACCCCTGTAATTCTAATTTGCTGCACATGGTAGATGCGACCAGCGAAGCGGTATATATGGATGAAAGCAATAACATGGCTTTAACACAACAAGCCTTACAAAGTGCGGTGTCAGAAAAATCGAAAGCCTTGCTGGTGGCGTCACCGAGTAACCCTCTGGGCAGTGTACAAACCTTAGAGCAGTGGCAGGCGTTATCGAGTTTTTGCCAAAACAATGGGTTGGCACTCATTGCCGATGAAATATACCACGGGCTAAGCTTTGATGGCCTGGCGCCTACGGCATTAGAAGCCGATAACAATGCATGGGTGGTGCAATCTTTTTCAAAGTTTTATGGCATGACCGGCTGGCGATTAGGCTGGCTAGTGGTTCCAGAAAACGCAATTGATGCATGCGAACGTATTGCGCAAAACCTTTATCTTTCGGCTTCATCGGTTGCTCAATATGCCGCTCTAAGGTGTTTTGACGAAGACGTAGAGCGCGAAAGTTTTGAAAAACGCGATGAACTGCGAGTAAGACGCGATTACCTAACACAAGCACTGCCCGACATAGGTTTAAATATTCTGGCAAACCCAGACGGTGCCTTTTATTTGTATTTAGATGTATCTCCTTACACTCAGAATTCACTGCAATGGTGCGAACAGGTGTTGAATGAAACAGGCGTCGCCTTAGCACCAGGAGCCGATTTCGGAGGTCCAAGCCCAAATACCACGGCTCGGCTCGCTTACACTGTAGGCGTTGATCGATTGACGGAGGCCGTTGCTCGATTAAAAGGCTTTTTAGCACGTTAAAACAAGGGAGTGGGGTACTTTAGTCGCATTTCATAAATGGCTGTGTGCGGTACCCTAATTTACGCCAAATGAATCAGAGAATTTCCACCTTATGATGTTCCGAATTTTTGAAATAGTTGCACCCATATTCATAGCCGTGTTGGTTGGGTATTTATATAGCCGTGCCCGCAAGCCTGCCATGGAAACAGTAAACGCCATAAATTTAGACGTGTTCGTTCCGTTACTGATTATCAGTGTCTTTGCTGAGCAAAAAATTAACCTACCTGATTATGGTTCGCTCATACTGGTGGCATTTTTAATTACGATGGTGCCCGGGGTTGCGGCTTTTGGCTTGTCGAAACTGCTTCATATTGATGCAAAAACATTTGTGCCACCGATGATGTTTAAAAATAGCGGCAACGTAGGGATACCTTTATTGCTGTTTACTTTTGGCGAAGAATTTTTGCCCGCGATTATCATCATTTTTATAGTCGAAAATACGTTGCATTTTACAACAGGTATTTGGATCATCAGTGCGAAAGACCGATCTTTTGCGTTCTTAAAGCAACCCATGATTATCGCTACCGCCATTGGCCTAGGCTTGTCTTTGTTTAATGTTCAATTGCCTTTTTGGGTGGTCGAGTCCCTTCGGCTATTAGGCAATGTGGCCGTGCCACTATTGTTGTTTTCCTTAGGCGTTAGGTTGGTAAGTTTAGATATCAGGGGTTGGAAGTTAGGAATGCTGGGCGCTGTTGCTGCGCCCGTATTAGGGCTTTTGGTGGCGGCACCCTTAGCAACGTTTATTCCTCTGCCTGAAACGCAACAAAAAATGATCTGGCTGTTTGCAGCGTTGCCTCCAGCGGTTTTAAACTTTTTAATCGCAGAAAAGTATAATCAAGAACCAGATAAAGTTGCGGCTATCGTATTATTCGCCAATGCGGCGACTGTTGTTACGTTGCCACTGGTATTATACTTCGTGCTTTAATCCAAACCGTCAAAAAGGGCAATGCATGTTAAAGCAATGGGAATCACTCAGTGAGGGTTCAACCTTAAATCTAGATGAGTTCATCTCGAACTTAGTATTCAATGCCGATGGTTTGATACCGGCCATTGCTCAACAGCATGATTCGAAAGAAGTCTTAATGATGGCATGGATGAATGAAAAATCACTGCGTGAAACACTGGCGACTCAGCAGGTGTGTTACTGGTCTCGATCTCGTCAAACCTATTGGCGTAAAGGCGAAAGTTCTGGTCATCGCCAATTGTTAAAAAGTATGCGTGCCGATTGCGACGGCGATGCCTTATTGCTGTTAGTTGATCAAAAAGGACCTGCATGTCACACCAATCGTCGAGATTGTTTTTATTATGACGTTAATGAACAGGGTGTCACGGTTGTTAGTAGTGAAGGCGCTGGCTTAGCTTAAAAAAAAGCAATAAGTGATCAAAGCAAGAGGGTGAAATGGGTTCTGAATTTTCTATAATAATACTGGTAGCACTGACTTTCTTGGCCGCGTACACGTTGATTTATCCTAAGATAGCGGGCCATAGTTTTGAGCGAGTTACTTACTGCGATATATTTGTAACCGGCTTTATCTTTTTGGCCGTTGCTCAAAAATATTGGGGCAGTGGTGTTCTTTTTAGTTTTCTTGGGCTTCAAATGAACTGGTTTTGGTTCACGTTGTTGGTGAGTGGCGTCATCGAAGTGCCTTTACTGATGTGGTACTACCAAAAGTACTTAAAGCCGTCAGAGGAAAGCTAAGGAATAAGCCGAATATCATCTAGAATGAGGTAGTCGTCTTGTTCTAAGCCAGAATAAAAAATACCAATTTGATGCATGTTCGATACATCCATTACTCGGCCAATGGTGGTTTTTTCAACGTCAGTCAGTGCAAGTGATAGCTTATTCCACCCCGGTTGTAACATTACGGTTCGATTAAAGCGATCGGCATATTTTTGATCAGACTGCTCGTGCAAAACATCGTGCATACGAATCGTGATGGGTCGTTCGAACGATTGGCTGTTGAAAATGGCCACTTGAATAGCCCGGTAGGCCGACCAATCTCGTAACACTGGTGATACCTGAATTCCTGAAAACTTCCCCGCCGTTAACCTTACATACCCTGCATAGTTACCTTCTAACACTTCTCTAGATTGTTGAGTTATGTGTTTTGGCCAGAAAGATAAAAATTGAGAGGTTTCAAAATTTTCAATAATGGGATGACGGTGCTGGTAGTGCCAGTCTTGAATAGCCACTTTGGTGAACAAACTGAAATCGATCAGTACAAACACCAAGCCTGCCATAAACATGGCTTTAGGGGCTCTATCTTTGAGAGTAATCGATAACGCTAAGGCGGCACCCGTTAAGTTGCGAGCAATATCCATTAAGCTTAGGTTTCGGCCAATAGTAAACTGAATTGATTCAATCAATAGGCTGGCTATGGCAATGGCGGCTAAATACCGCCAAGGTTTGTCTCGACTCCAGAGAGGAGCGACTGAGCAAAAAGCCCAAGTGGCTATAAAGAAGAAACCTATGTGCCCTAAATTCCAAGCGTATCGGAACCAAGGTAAAGCCGCCGCCGATGGGCCACCAACAAAGAACAAGCTGGCAATGGGCACCATAGCCAGCAGCCCTAAAGTAGGTTTGTTCGTTTTAAGCACCAATGCTTACAAATGCCTCGACTAACGGTTTTACTTGAGATTGGTTTAGCCCTGCAACGTTGATTCGGCCTCCGCCGACAATATAAATACCAAATTGCTCTTTGAGTTGAGCAATGTGTTCGTTGCTGATGCCAGTCAGTGTAAACATTCCTTTGTGCTCACCAAAGTAATCGAATCGATTAGATTGAGTGGCTGCTTGAAACTCTTGCACTAACGCTGCGCGTAATCCGTTCACACGGGTATTCATCGCGGTTAACTCTTTACGCCAAATAGCGTTTAGGTTGTCATCACGTAAAATGGTATCGACTACGGCTGCACCGTGTGCTGGTGGCATTGAATAGGATCCACGGGCAAGTTCACACATTTTTGCTCGGCTGTTCATGGCCGCTGTTAAAGTGTTACTTACGATTAAGGCTGCACCCGTACGTTCGCGGTACAAGCCAAAATTTTTCGAGCAAGAAGTAGAGATGACAAATTCATCAACTTGGTTCGCGATAATGTGCAACCCTTTCGCATCTTCTTCTAAGCCATCCCCTAAACCTTGGTAGGCAATGTCGATAAACGGAAGAAACCCTTGTTTGTTTGCCAGTTCGGCTATTTTTTGCCAAGCCTCTAATGACATATCGGCTCCACTTGGGTTGTGGCAGCAGCCGTGTAATAACACCACATCGTTCGAGCCCAGAGCAGCAAATTGAGCCAACATAGCGTCTTCGTCTACCGCTTTTGTTTGAGCGTCTAAATAGCTATATTCTTTAACCGTTAATCCGGCCTTTTCCATAATTGGGCGATGGTTGACATAGGATGGGTTGCTGATCCAAACCGTACTGTTTGGTGCCGTGTCAGCGATTAAGTCCGCCAGCATTCGTAAAGCGCCACTCGCACCTGGGGTTTGCAATGTTGCGCACCGGTCTAAAGCGGATGTTCCTGAAAGTAACAATTGGGTAATCGATTCGTTAAATTGTTCATCACCGGTCAGGCCTTGGTAGCTTTTAGTACCGTTGGCGTTTAACAACACTTGCTCGGCTAACGTCACGGCCTCCATTACGGGAGTAATGCCGTGATCATCCTTATACACCCCAATGCCTAAATCAATTTTTTGATCTCGAGGGTCATTTCGAAATTCGGTGATCAATGAAAGAATAGGGTCACCCTTTGGGGTTGGAATTGCCTGAAACATGAAAGTCTCCGATTTAAGTAGTTTTTACACGGCTAGTGAGCAGAACGCCCGTTGCGACTAAGCATAACCCTAACACCGGTATTATATCGAGTGCTTCGTGTAAAATTATAACGGCTAATAATGTTGACACCAGTGGGGTTAGAGATCCGATGGCGGATGTTTTTTCTGCCCCTAACTTGCTGATAGCCAAACTGTAAAGTAACCCTGAACAAATACCCACCAATATGCCTTGAGTAAATGCTTGCGCGATCAGTTCTGACGTAGGTATTTGGAACAACATTGACGTTGGTGAATAAACGGTGAATAGTGCAAGCATTAACATACCATTGGGGACAGCCGCGAGAGCTGAAACCTGCAATGGTTTGAGTTGGCTTTGTCGAACACTCAATGTAAACAATGCCCAAGAAAAGGCGCAAACAACGAACAAACTTGCGCCTATAAAAATACTAACACTCCCTTGAAACCACGCCCCGGCAAGTAATGCCATGGTTCCAACTAAAATTGCCGCTAAACCCGCCAGTCGTTTCTTAGGTAGAGGCTGTTTAAACAAGGTCACGGCCAACAAAGTCACGAATAATGGCGCAACGCCTGGTATTAAAGTGCTGCCAAATAACACGCCGGAAGCTTTCATCGCACTGGCCGAGACGACAAAAAAAGGTAAGCCGCCACCTAAAATAATTCCAAGCCTGTAAACCCAAGGGGTTTGTTTATAACTAGGTAGTGCCTTCCAAAAGATTCTAATGAGCAAAAGTGCCGGGATGCCAAAGCGAAGCAGGGATAAATCGAATGTTGATAACGGTGACAACGCACCGAGTTTTAGAGATAAAAAATAACTCGACCAAATAGCAACGGTTCCAAAAGCCGCCAATAACCCCCTCAGTTGTTCGCGGTTGCTGGCTTGGATAGGTTGAACATTAAAAGCTTGGGAAGTCATATGGTTAATACCAAGATAAGTTGGGCGGCCAGTATGCTCGAATGCTTTGGTGTTTGGTTGCTAATATCTGCTATAAAAATATGCTAAGTTAGCAGTAGAAACCTTTTTTTAGTTAAATATTGATTAGTAGAGCTAACCATGAAATTAGACAGAATAGACCGACAACTTTTAGATTTACTGCAAAAAGACGCCAGCGCAACGGCTGCTGAACTGGCCGAAAAGGTTGGGTTATCAAGCTCCCCTTGTGCACGACGTATTCGGCAACTGGAGCAGGCAGGGTTAATCACTGGTGTTCATGCCCGATTAAATCGAGAAAAGCTCGGCTTATCTGTCACAGTTTTTGTACATGTCAGGCTTAGTCAGCACCAAGAACCGGTGGTGATTAATTTTGAAAAGGCTGTAGAAGCCATGAGTGAAGTCATGAGTTGCTATACCGTCTCTGGCTCTTTTGATTATTTATTGCACGTGGTCGTAAGTGATTTGGCCGCATACGAAAGTTGGGTCAGGCGGTTACAACGCCTTAGCATGGTCAATACCATTGATAGTTCCTTTGCGATTCGTGCTGTAAAAGAATTTGCGCCTTTAGATGTGCAAAGCCAATAACGGCAGTCTACAATGGCCGAAAATTCAAAACCGAGACCCAAACGTAACATGACCGAAATTACCCGCACCGAAGTTCAACAATGGATAGAAGCAAACAAGCTTGAAGTATATGTTTGTGAAGACTGTGAAGGCATTCATTTACCTGTCTGGGAAGGCCAAGAAGGTGTGTTAGAAGCGCGGGTGTTTGTGGAAGAATTTCGGTGCCATTTTTTATTAGAAATAGCGCTGCGTTTTTCGGCCGTGTTGCCACTGCAAGGTGCCGTACACTTTATGAATTACGATTCAACCTTGGTTAAGGTCATGCTGACAATGGCCGACAACGACGTACCACGCTTGTTGATAAGCCACGCTGTACCATCTAAACATTTGACTCAGGCGCAGTTTGGCCAATGGTTAACCATGTTGCTAGAGGAAGTAGATGCGCTGTATAAGCAGTTGGTCGATATGGAAGTATTGTTGCTAGACGATGCAGATCAGATGCCCGACTTTGATGCTCAATTACATTAACCGATACGGCTAAAAAAAAAAGGGTGAAGCGCAACTCATGCGCCTCACCTCAGGTTGTAAAATTAAGAGACTTCTTTAGCCGCAATTTTAGCCGCCCAAGTTTGCGGCCCAGTACGGTGAACCGATTCCCCATTGGTATCCACTGCAAGCGTCACCGGCATTTCATCCAGTTCGAACTCGTAAATCGCTTCCATACCTAAATCTTCGAAGGCGACAACCTTTGCACTTCGAATGGCTTTAGAGACTAAATACGCCGCACCACCAACTGCCATCATGTAGGTAGCTTTGTGCTTTTTAATGGCTTCTAAGGCAATAGGACCACGCTCTGCTTTACCTACCATGCCAATTAGTCCGGTATGTTCTAAAACAGTGTCGGTAAATTTATCCATGCGAGTGGCCGTAGTTGGGCCAGCAGGACCAACGGCTTCGTCACGCACGGCATCAACTGGACCCACGTAATAAATGACTTTATTGGTCAAATCAACGGGCAGTTTTTCACCCTTATTGATCATGTCTACCATGCGTTTGTGCGCAGCGTCTCGGCCTGTGTACATTTTACCTGAAAGCAATAACGTTTCGCCCGGTTTCCAATCAAGCATGTCGTCTTTTTTCAAGGTATCTAAATTTACCTTGCGTGCAGAAGGGCCAGCTTCCCAAACAATATCTGGCCAATCTGACATTTTAGGTGCCGGTAGCTCAGCAACACCGCTGCCATCTAATACAAAATGCGCATGACGTGTGGCAGCACAGTTAGGAATAATGGCCACAGGTTTGTTGGCGGCATGGGTTGGAGCATCGACTACTTTTACGTCGAGCACGGTGGTTAAACCGCCTAAGCCCTGTGCACCAATGCCGAGTTTATTTACTTTTTCAAACAACTCTAAACGCAGTTCTTCAGAACGGTTTGAGGCGCCCCGTGCTTGCAGTTCTTGAATGTTGATCGGATCCATGAGCGATTCTTTCGCCATGATCATGGCTTTTTCGGCCGTGCCGCCAATGCCTATGCCCAACATGCCCGGAGGACACCAACCAGCGCCCATTTCTGGGACAACTTTTAATACCCAATCAACGATTGAATCGGAAGGGTTTAACATCGCAAATTTGGTTTTAGCTTCACTGCCGCCGCCTTTTGCAGCCACCTGTACATCGATGGTGTTGCCCGGTACCAATTGGGTGTGTATAACCGCAGGCGTATTGTCTTTGGTGTTGGCACGCGCACCGTCAGGATCGGCTAGAATAGAAGCACGCAAAACGTTATCAGGGTGCAAATAGGCACGACGAACACCTTCGTTCACCATGTCTTCAACTCCCATGGTGGCATCGCCAAATTGTACATCCATGCCTATTTTCAAAAACACGGTCACAATACCGGTGTCCTGACAAATAGGGCGGTGACCTTCAGCGCACATGCGGCTGTTGATCAATATTTGCGCCATAGCGTCTTTTGCAGCCGGAGACTCTTCTCGCAAATAGGCTTCGTGTACGGCATCGATAAAATCTTTTGGGTGGTAATAAGAAATGTATTGCAGTGCATCGGCAACACTTTGAATGAGATCTTCTTGTTTAATTTGGGTCATTACTCGCTCCTGCCTGAGTTCATTGGGCTTTAGCGGGAAGTGTACACCAAAATGCGCGCTTTCGGGGTGGTTGTATAGTGAATATTCGACGAATTTATAAGGTCATGGCTTGCAAAATTAAAACGCTCGTTTAAATTGAGGTGTAAATGTTTAGAGAGATTCGATATGTCCGATATCAATATCAATACGGCTCAGGGTGTAATGGAGATTCAATTTAACCGCCCCGATAAAAAGAATGCTATAACCGAGCAGATGTACAAAGAACTGACGGCGGCGTTTATCGATGCTCGCAAAAACGATGCCGTGCAAGTGGTGTTAATGTCCGGGCAAAAATCTTGCTTTACCGCCGGCAACGATTTAGCTGATTTTATGCAACACCCACCTGAAGATGATGATGCGCCAGTATTTCAGTTTTTAATGACCATGGCCGATTTCCCAAAACCAGTGATTGCCGCTGTAAATGGCGCGGCTGTGGGCATAGGTACCACACTCTTGCTGCATTGCGATCTAGTGTTTTGTGGCGAAAACGCCAAGTTCCAAATGCCTTTTGTAAATCTTGGCTTGGTTCCTGAATTTGCCAGTTCCTACTTATTACCATTGCGAGTTGGGCATGCTAAAGCGAGTGAGTGGTTACTGACCGGGAAAATGTTTGGCGCTCATGAAGCTAAAGAGGCTGGGTTGATCAACGAAGTGTACAGCGATGAAACATTTTTCAGTGCTGCGTTACAACAAGCTCAAGGCATTGCAAAGTTGCCCACTGAATCTGTTCGTATTACCAAAAAATTAATGAAACAAACCTACATGTCTAAAACGTTACAAACCATCGATGAAGAAGGGGCGTTGTTTCGAAAGCGCTTAGAGAGCGACGACTTTAAAAATGCGGTATCCGCATTTTTTAATAAGTAACTAGAATCTTTTATTGGCTGGCCGTGGTGGGTATTTTTTTATTTACCTCGGTCCAGCTTGATTGTTGAAAAACATGCCATTTTGGCCGCTTGTACGACCCTAAAAACGCTTGCTCGGTAGATTCATAAGCAACGCCGGCCTTTTCATTGCTATCTATAAACATAACCAATTCTATTTGCTGTTGATCGGTATTGCGCGTTTGTTCAAACCACAGGGCAATTTCATTCGGCGTCAGCATTTTTTTACCGGCGACTAAATTAACGGGAAATGTAATGCCATTTTGTTGCGGAGTGGTTTGATACGCTTTGAAAATAAGTTCACTACACACCATCGCAGTGTCACTGTCAAAATCGAAATGGAAATCGTAGGGTTTTCCTGTATAGGTGAATGAGCCTTGAATGGCTTTAGCAATATCGAGTCTTGAAACGTTTGGTCTGAAAATGGCGGCACCGTCGGCATCGAGAGAAGACTCTATCGAGTTAAAAATGACACCGGGGTTTAACGCCTCGATGACTCTGATCTCGCCGTTCTCATCAAAGCCTGAATGGTTTCGGTACATTTCGCTGGTTGCCAGTAGTAGGTCTTCAAACTTGCCCGAGGCAATGCCTTGGCTTAACACCCATGCGGTAATTTCAGGGCTGTTAAAAAATTCAGCTCGCTCCTGTTTTGTACCTATATACAGCGCCGAATGTGTCCAAAAGCCGGGAATACCTAAGTTGGTCATGCGCCATTCTTTACGAGTTATAAAGAAATCACCAGGCTGAAAACTGCGACTGAAACTGAGTGCTTGTTCTGGCGTGATAAGTGTGCGCCCGATGCGCCAAAATTTCACTTTACCCATGCCCCAAGCAACATTTTTTTGCAAAGGGTACCAGCCTTTATATAGCGTACTTTTAAACCAAGAGACACTCTGATGTGTGAGTAACCCAAAGCGATTCATTTTACTGATCGCAAGACGGTCTTCCCATAGCGCTTGATCAAGTGTGCTGGCGGGTGAAAAGCTGGCAATTGAGCGTGCGTTTAAATCATCAAACCTATCGGTCTTCCAATCACTGAGCATTACCTGTTTGAGCTTTTTGTAACTGTTCTTTTTAAGCTTTACTTCAGGGTGCTCTTTGTTCAGCCATTTTACAATTTCAGGGTCTTGATCGACGCGGCTAATAAACTCAAGTGCAAATCGATAGTGGGCATTAAACGCCAACTGATGACGCTTATATTGATCTTTTGTATTTATACCAGAATGCTTATTGATGGCTGCTGATTGATCGGCCAGTTGATTCAGTGTGGCTAAATAATCCAAATACAATATCCATAAATCTTTTACTTGTTGACGCTCTAAACGAGATAGTACGGACGTGTGTTTGGGAGGGCGATTAAAAATTTCTGGGCGTTCATCGATATAGGCCATTATGTTATTTAAACCCGATCGTTGAATTTGAATAGCTTGTAAAAATGAATCGGGCTCGTTTTTAGGTTCGCTGCTGCTGGCCAGTGGTGACAAGGCCACCACGAACAATAGAGAAAGAGTCGTAATTAACGTTTTAACACTCAAAATAAATCCAGTTGTTCATCTAACTCAGCCTTCCCTTCAGTTGATCCAAACCAATTTTTTTGCAGCTGTTGCAGGTAGGTTTGAGTGTCGAGTAATCCGGAATGGCCGCTATGTTTATCCAATAAGGTCTTTAGTTTGTCTAATGCAGCGTCAACAGTCAATTTTTGACCAAGATTTGGGAGCGTCAGTGCTTTTTTACGCTGATTTCGCCACTTTTCGAGCTGTTCTGGCAATAAAACGTTGGGAAAGTGACGTCCTAATATATTTTCTACCAAAGGCTCTAAGCGAGCGTCATTAAAATGGTGTGCTTCTGCTATCCAGTTTTCCATGGCAAGTTTGCCAAATGCCATCTCATTTAATAAGGCTCGATCTTTGTTGCCAATGAAACCATCGTAGAGCAAATGTTCAGGGTCTTTTTCTTGCTCCTCGTCATCGTAACGTCGAGTTTGGCTCATCACTTCTTGCGCAAGCTCCACATAACGTTGGTTTTGTGCAACGGTTGCGGCGTAGCCAGTAATTTCGTCTATATCTATGCCAAGGTTTTCAGCTAGCTCAGGGGTTAATGATTTAAACGGTGCGATCATGGGGCTTTTGTTTAAGTGAATTGTGCGCAATGGCGGCCGACTAATGCCTTCCGGAAGGTCGTCGGTTTTACTGTATAGCCATTGCTGTAATTCTTCAGCGCTGTAATCGAGTAGCCAAGCAGGGTTGTGACGAATGTCTATGACTACAACCTCATTGGCTCTATCTGGGTGTACAAACAAAGGTACTTCGATACCCATGCAATGTTCGGATGCTGCTATTTTCCCAGTAAAGTGCAGGTGGTGCGTACGGTTTACTAGGTCTAGCTGGGCGCGTGCTTCGTGTTTCGAACGTAAGCTAAACGCAAAATTAAACAGCTTGGGGTTGGCTTCTTTTAAAAGTCGAGCAAAGCTAATGGTAGCTTGAACATCGCTCACGGCATCGTGCGCGTTTTCGTGTGCTAAGCCGTTCTCCGCTGTTAAATGTTCCAGTTTAAATGAGGGCGAGCCGTTTTCATGCTGTGGCCATTTAATACCCTCAGGACGCAGGGCGGCATACATACGCACGACATCGAGAATGTCCCAGCGAGAATTACCGTTTTGCCATTCGCGCGCATAAGGGTCTAACAAATTGCGATAAAACAAATAGCGTGTACATTCATCGTCAAAGCGAATGGTGTTGTAGCCAACGCTGCAAGTGCCTGGTTTTGACATGAGGCGATATATTTCATGGGCAAAATCCCATTCGTTGAGACCGTTTTGTTCAACTTCAAGTGGCGATAAACCGGTAATTAGTACCGCTTCAGGGTCTATGACGGTATCTGCGGGTGGCTTGCAGAATAGATTAATCGGCTCACCAATGGGGTTTAGGTCTAAATCGGTTCTGATCGCAGCAAACTGACAGATTCGGTCTCGCCTAGGGTCTACACCCCAAGTTTCGTAATCGTACCAAAGTAATGTGGGTTCACTGGAGAATTTTTGATTCATGCCTACTTGTATCCTGTTCCGCACGGTGCTAGAAAGGGGGTATGCTAACGTTTTCCTGTCATTCGTGACAGTTTCCAACGCAAATAGTGGTTTATTTCAACGCTAGAGGCGTTAGGTTTTGTTAATTTAAGGAGTTTACTCGTGTTTCAAAAGTTATTTGGTCGTAAAAAAACCTCTGCAAAGCAAGTCGCTACCTCGCCGGTTGTAAAGCCAGCCGCTACCGTCGTGCTAACTTCGCCTGAACAATTGGCCGACGATATTAAAGCCGCTGAAGGTAAGCGAAAACACAGTTTAATGATGCAGTTGGCCAAACTCATCGAAAACGATGAAAACCTGCTAAACACCCTAAGCAATTCATTACCGGAAAACGAACTGCTTATGCTGCAGCTTCACTTTACCAAAGTAGAGCCGCAAACGCTGGCCAGCGACACATTACAGGAGATAGCATGCGAAGGTTTTAACGCATCAGTTCGCCAAGTGGCCGCGTTGAATATCAATGAAGAAAGCGTGCTTGTAAGTGTGATGCAGCGAGTAAAAGCTAAAGACAAAACCGTGCATCGCATTGTAAAAAACAAGTTAGAAGCCTTACAGCAAGCCGCTAAAGCAGAGCAAGCATTGCTCGATAAACAGCAGGCTGTTATTGCAGCATTGGAGCAACTCGCAAAAGCCAGCTTTGACCCAATGTACGAAGCCAAACATCGCGGTTTAGTTGATCAGTGGGGGCAATGTGGCACTCTTTGTTCTGAACAGGTGCAAAGCCAATATGAAACAGCCAATAAAGCTGTTCAAGCTCGTTTAGAAGAAGAAAAAGCCAAGACTGAACCGGAGCAACACACAACAGAAGAACCCACTCATGCTGAGTTCGAACCAAAAAATGATCAGTTACAGAGTGATGAAAGTTTACCCGAGGTAGAAGAAGGTGAGCAATCGGAGCAACGACAGGCGATTCTAAACACTTTGCTCGAAGACTTAGCCGGTTGCATTGAAGATGGCGATTACACCGAGCAAGCCGTAACCCAAAGCCAGCATTTCTTGACGGGCTTACAGCATCAATGGCGTGAAACCGAGCAAGTTAGCACGCCGACTAAAACTGAAAACCAAGCCTTTCATAAAGCATGTACGGCTTACGAAGTGGGTTTAGCCAAATTACAAAGCTTACTGGCAGAGCATAATGGTTACGAAGGTTTAATGGCCGCCGTAAAAGAAGAATCAAATAAAGGGCTCATGAGTGAACTAGAGCACTGGGTGCAAGATATTGAGCCCGTGCTTGGCGATAAAACGCCAGCCATGCTAGCAACTATAAAACAAGCGTTGAAAGACCACGAGGCGACATTGGCTAAGCACCGCCAACAAGAAATTGATCAAGTACGCGCAATAAGAGGGCAAATTCGGCGTTGCCAATCGGCCATTGAAGAGGGCTCTATCCGACGAGCTTCAGGCTTGTATCAAGGCGTAGAAGAAAAAATAGCGGGTTTTGATTTTTCACATCATGCAGGTCTAAAAAAGTTACTCGATGAAACCACCGAAGCGTTAGAAAAACTGCGCGACTGGCAAAGTTACGCTGTACTGCCCAAAAAAGAAGCATTGATAAAAAAAATGGGTGCCTTAGTGCAACAATCGGTGCCACCTGAAGAGCGTGCTAAGTCTATTCGAGACATGCAAGAAGAGTGGAAGTTGCTTAGTCGAGGCTTGCAAAACCGTCAGCAAGATTTATGGGAGTCTTTTCATGAGTTGGCTCAGCAGGCGTATGAGCCATGCAAAGAATACTATGCCGAGCAAAGACACTTGCGCGAAGTAAATTTAGAAAAGCGCAAAGAGGTGGTGGAGCAACTTAGTAAATATTCGGCCATGATTGATTGGAGCTCGCCCGATTTAAAAGAGATTGATCGGGTGCTACAAGCAGCACGAAACGATTGGCGCCATTACTCGCCGGTCGATCGAGCCGCCAGTAAAAACGTTCAAAAGCAGTTTGATACATTGCATCAAGGGTTGTTCAATCAGCTGGTTAAAGAGCAATCGGTTTTTAAAGAGCAAAAGCAAGCCATTATTGATAAAGCAAAGTCTCTGCTCGATCTAGACGATGTGAAAAAAGCGACCGGCGAAGCGAAAAAGCTACAACAAGAGTGGAAAAAAGCTGGAGTTGTATCACGTAAAGACGAGCAAAAGCTGTGGAAAGAGTTTCGCGAAGTTTGTGACGCGCTTTTTGCCAAACGCGATGAGCAAAGCGTGCAATTTAAAGCCGAACTAGAAACAAACCGTGAGCAAGCTGAGGCTGTGTTGACCAGCTTAGAAGGGCTGATTCATTCTGAAACACCCGAAGCCGATCAATCGGTATTCGAGAATCTTAAATCTGAATACGAGCAGTTGGGTACATTGCCAAAAGAGCACTACCCAGCCTTAAATAAGCGTTTTAAGGCAGCCTGCGAAGCTTTTAATGCCGTAGCGAACTCTGCAAAACGTGCCAGCGCAGACGCCCACTGGCAAGCCATCATTAAATGGGTGAAAGCCGCTCGCTTCGACAATCTAAGTGCAGAAACACTAGCAGAGCAATGGCAAGCAATAAAAGTACCGAGCCCAGCCAAAGGCTTATTTGAGGTACAGAACCAATGGCAAAACCCGGTAGATGAGTTTAACCAAGCGGTTATGCATGAGAAAACACTCGATATAGAGATTTTAGTCGGCGCGGAAAGCCCAGCTGAAGACGCACAGATGCGAATGAATCTACAAGTTCGAAAGTTGTCTGATGGTTTAGGCCAACAAATAACGCCTGCGTTGGTTCATCAAAGTGTTGTTGAATGGTTGACCATTGGGTCAGTAGATAAGGGCACCTACGAGCAATTTGAAGCCAGAATGCTAGCGGCTAGGAACCAGTATTTATCGAAAAATCTTAAATAAATCAAAAAGTTAGTTGACTTGGATCTATAAGTCATTATTATGCGCCCCCGTTGAGAGGTAAAACATTAGCCAATCAACAAAACGACAAGTTTGATGCGGGGTGGAGCAGCCTGGTAGCTCGTCGGGCTCATAACCCGAAGGTCGTCGGTTCAAATCCGGCCCCCGCTACCAATTACAACGTTCAGTAAGAATGGTTACTGAAGTTGAAAGTTTTAGAAAAAGTAAGACCAGTTTGTTGCGGGGTGGAGCAGCCTGGTAGCTCGTCGGGCTCATAACCCGAAGGTCGTCGGTTCAAATCCGGCCCCCGCTACCACATTAAAGAAACCGTTAATCGAAAGATTAGCGGTTTTTTTTCGTCTGGTGGTTTTGTCGTAGAAGGGCCGAATTAGAACCGACGGCTTATTATATAGTCCAAATCTGGCCGCGAATCGTCGCACCGCCGCTACCAATTTAAGAAACCGTTAGTCGAAAGATTAGCGGTTTTTTTTCGTCTGGTGGTTTTGTCGTAGAAGGGCCGAATTAGAACCGACGGCTTATTATATAGTCCAAATCCGGCCGCGAATCGTCGCACCGCCGCTACCAATTTAAGAAACCGTTAGTCGAAAGATTAGCGGTTTTTTTTCGTCTGGTGGTTTTGTCGTAGAAGGACCGAATTAGAACCGACGGCTTATTATATAGTCCAAATCCGGCCGCGAATCGTCGCACCGCCGCTACCAATTTAAGAAACCGTTAGTCGAAAGATTAGCGGTTTTTTTCGTCTGGTGGTTTTGTCGTAGAAGGACCGAATTAGAACCGACGGCTGTTTATAAGGTTGTCGCCGAATGCGGACCAGTCCGAATCCGCTAGGAATGCCGCTCCACTTGCATCGTTACATCGTCCCTACCTTAGAAATGTTAGCCTATGTATTCGGGAATAGGATTGCTACTTTGTTTTAAGAGAAGCGGCCTCGTCGAAGCGAATCTGGTTATTTCTTTCCAAGCCTTCTAATCTCACCAGCGATAGCGCCATTTACTTCAAAATGCTCTTCTAACCATTGCAACTGCGCCAATGCCGATTCAATTGTTTTGCTATAACCTTGCGCGCATTGGTCTATGAGAGCTTCGGCTGCTTCAAATCGATTTTCAAGCCGTCTATCGGGCATGAAAATATCTTGGCTGTTTTGTTTGGGGGTCCATTGGATGTGGCACAAATCGATCAATCGATCTAGGGCAAAGCTCTGCACAAATTTAAAGGCCGATAACTTTTCACCTCTTTGATATCGGCCTAAACCAACATAGAGGTTTGTAAGGGCTTCGCCGAGTATCCATTCAATATCGTCACTTCGCTGGTATACGCCTTGTGTCGATGTTGGGTGTAATAGTGAGGTATCAAATCCTGACTCAGACCAAATTACTTTGCCTTGGCTGAATGGAATGCTGGGTAATTCGTCTGCTTCAAAAATAGCAAACTCACAAAAAATACCGTCTTTATATAAAAACTTAAAGCCGTCTACGGTGTTTTGAAAGTAATATCCGGCAGGTGATATTTGGGTAAGCCAGCTCAGGCTTTTTAAAAATGATTGTTTTTTTTGTTCTTTCGCAATGACAAAAAAATCTAAATCGGAATATTGATCTAAGCGGTCCTGTTCTCTCCCGACAGATCCAAGCCCTAGCAGTGCATAGGCGGCATTGGTGTTTTTAAGAGATTGTCCAATTTGTGTTAATCGTTCAATGAGTTCATTTGGCGTGGGCATGTTGACTCTGTTTTGGTTTTTGTATTTCTAGGTAGGGTACATTGGAGTGACAATAAGTGGTGGTGGAATCTATTCAAGTTTGAAAGAGCGGGTAGGGAAAAAAATATGCAAGCACTAAGGGTGAGCCTTTATGCTTGCTCTATGTTTTTTCGCTTAAAATTAAAACGCATCCTCCAACACACTCAGCCCCATGACCGTCCAGCTTTGCATCCCGCCGCGGTAGTAATAAATTTTATCAGTGGGGTAACCTTCCCTGTCCATGGCGCGAATGGCGATAGGCGACTGACCACAAGCTGGGCCGTTGCAAAACGCGACCACTTTACGTGCGTTTGAACAATCCCATGCGCCCTCTGAACCCGTGCAGCCAAGCTCGTCTAAGCGGGCTGCTATTTCTATGTAAGGAATATGAATACTGCCGGGGATGGTGCTCTTTGCACGCCAATCGATGGTTCTCATGTCAACCACTATAAATTCTGGGTCATTGAGCGCTTCAAGTACTTCCAACTCACCCATGGGGTGTACCCCGGCTACAGGGATCAATGGTTGAAGTACGCCGCCAATGAGTTGCATGTCATTGGCTTGGCGGGTAATGGTAAAGGGTCCTTCGTCCGTGTTTACAGTGACTTCGGAAATGTCACTGGAAATTGGCAATGAATCGTCCGCCATTGCACCGTTTACTGTTAATCCTATTAAGGTCAGAAATGTTAAAAGTCTATTCATAAAACCTCGCTCGCTATTCTTATTTTTGGTTTTTCTAATATAGTCTATTGGTTGTTCAATAAGCAAACTATCCATAGGGCTGTGCGTGTTTTCTAAAAAAGAGGCTGTTTTATCCCAGTGAATTCATAATTCAGGCTAATATATTCGTGCAATCGATAATTTTCTCGGTATCTTGGAGTTTTGGGTCAGTTTCATCAATTAAGGAAAAACAATGCAAGTGCAAAAGCCTTGGTGGGGAGCCTTTCAATTTGAAGTAAATGAAGCGGCGTCTTGGTCTATTGGGTCTCGACAGTTTGTGCTTCGGCGGCTTCAGGCAGAATGGAATATTTGGAATGTCGATGCTTTAGAAGAAGCGGGCGTTACTGTGTTGGAGCAAGGAAAGATAGCGCCAAACACTTTGCCCGATGACGAAAGCTTATGTCGCTATTTATTTAAGACGACCGATAGCCAAATAACTATTCAACCCGCTCTCGCAGATAGGTCTATTACCAGTCGGCCTAGCCGGCCATTGAATATAATGCCAGGTGAAACGGGGCGGCTTTATGTCAGTACGCCGTTGTGGTTACAAGTGACCATTGCACCTGAACATGATCCGTTTTTTGACCAACCGTTTTGGCGTCCTTCGGATTCGTGGTTTGGGCCAACGACCATAGAGGGCGAAATGTGCTATTCAAAGCATACCGACGCTCGACTAAATTTAGAGCTTATAGAGCGACGCACACATAGGGCGATTACACCGGTCAATGTGGTGAACGACAGCAATGAAGTGCTAGTGATTGATCAATTTAACCTACCGGTACCCATGCTGAGCTTATTCAGCGACCGTTCGGGTCACTTGTGGACGGAAGCGCTGACGGTGACGAGAGAACAAGATGAAGATTCCGTTGTACTGACGCTCGACAAAAGTGCGCCAAGTGAAGCCGGAGAGGCTCAACGCGTGGCTGCGCCAAGAATTGAAGTGAGTAAACATCGGCTCATTCGCTCACTTAGCAGCCTATTTGCATAAGTGCAGAACAAGGAGTTTCTTATGAACGAAAATATTGAATTTTTAACTTGGTTGGCTTCAACACGGCTGTGGTCGGCATCGCGAGCTATTTTAATACTTGCGGTCGGTTTATTGGTTGCTCGTATAGCCAGCATAGCCGTTGCTAAATTACTTGATGACAAAGTTTCCATACACAATCTCACGATCATTCGGCGGTCAATTTACTACGTTTTGATTGTGCTTTTTATAATGTCGGCGTTGCGTGAACTGGGCTTCGATTTAAGTGTTGTAATCGGTGCGGCCGGTATATTAACGGTGGCTATTGGTTTTGCTTCACAAACCTCTGCATCTAACTTAATCAGTGGTCTGTTTTTAATGATTGAGCGTCCCTTTTCTATAAAAGATGTCGTACGCGTAGGAAGCACGACCGGTGAGGTTATTTCGATCGATCTACTGTCGGTGAAATTGCGCACTTTTGACAATTTATTTGTTCGTATCCCGAATGAAACGATGATTAAATCTGAAATTACAACCCTAACGAAATACCCAATTCGACGCTTAGATCTACAGATTGGCATAGCATATCGAGAAGACGTTAATAAAGTTAAGGAGGTATTGCTCGACATAGCCGAAAAAAATAATTTGTGTTTAGAAGAGCCGGCTCCGCTGTTCATTATTCTAGGATTTGGCAATTCTTCTGTCGATCTTCAGTTTTCGGTTTGGGCAAAACGAGAAAACTTCCTTACAGTGAAAAATGAGTTGTTTGAAAAAATTAAAAATGTTTTCGACGAGCAAGGCATTGAAATTCCTTTTCCGCACGTCAGTTTGTACGCCGGATCAGAAACTGGGGCTATTCCGATTCGTGTAGTAGGTGACACGGAAGAATTAAAGGTAACGAATGAAAGCCCTTCCAATAAGTAACGTCGTGATGCACTGATATTTGGGTAAGCCCTGAATTGATTAAGGAACAATAGTGACGGTTGAACTGACTTATCTCTATATTTTTGGCGCTGCCACATTAGCGTTCATAAGTGTAGTCGCCAGCTTTTTTACGCATCGTACCGGTGCGCCAATTTTATTGGTGTTTCTGGTATTGGGTATGTTGGTCGGTGAAGATGGCATTATTGGCGTTGAGTTTAATGATTTCAACATCGCCTTTTTATTGGGGCATATTGCCTTAGCGATTATTATTTTTGATGGCGGATTGGGTACCAGAAAGGACAGTTTTCGCGTTAGCTTAAAACCCGCGCTATCGCTGGCTACGGTCGGTGTATTGGGAACCGCCGCTTTTACAGGATTAGCCGCGCACTTTATTTTAAATGTGAGTGTTTTAGAAGGATTTTTGATCGGGGCTATTGTAGGTTCTACAGATGCTGCGGCGGTGTTTGGTCTTATTCGAAATGCCGGTGTTGAGCTTAAAGAGCGCACCAGTGCTACGTTAGAGATTGAGTCGGGCTCTAACGATCCTATGGCTATTTTCTTAACCATCACTTTGGTCGAATTGCTTATGTTAGGCGACAGTGGCGATCAAGGTTGGACGATTGCGAGTGAGCTGCTTCAGCAGATGGGGTTAGGTATGGCCGTTGGCTTTGCAGGGGGCTATTGTTTGGTTGAAACGCTTCGGCGAGTGCATTTGCCGTCGTCGTCGTACCCTTTATTGGCACTGGCCGGTGCCATGAGTTTGTTTGGTGTAACAATGATGTGGGGTGGCAGTGGTTTTCTTGCCATCTTTATCATGGGCGTGATTATTGGCAATAAGCCGCTGACCTACAGTAGCGACATACATAGTTTTAGCGATGGCGTTGCTTGGCTAAGCCAAATAGGGATGTTCTTAATGCTGGGCATGCTGGTAACACCAAGTGAGTTATTACCTATTGTTGTTCCTGCTTTAGGCATTGCTGCCGTGCTTATTTTTGTCGCTCGTCCAATTGCCGTGTTCATTTCATTGTTGCCCTTTCATTTCCCTTGGCGCGAGCAAGTGTTTATTAGTTGGTGTGGTCTTCGCGGCGCGGTACCGATAATTTTAGCGTTGTTTCCCTATTTGGCCGGTTTAAATACTTCACAAATGTACTTTGAGTTGGTCTTTTTTGTGGTGTTAATTTCTTTGGTGGTTCAAGGCTGGACCATTGCTCCGGTGGCTAAATGGTTGAAGATTAAAGTGCCCGTAACGGCCAGTCAGCCTGATTACGTGCACTTAACGTTGCCTGATGTTTCTGACAAAGAGCTCTTAGTTTACCCCGTACTTGCTGGCAGCCAAGTTCAAGCAAGCGATCCTTTACATTTACCCAGTATCGAAGGCAGTCAAATGATTGGTGTTATCCGCAAAGGAGTCTTGCTGAACCCATCTAAAGGTCAACGCTTAAGCGTAGGCGATCGAGTTTTGTTTTTAGCCGGTGGCAATGCCAGAGCGGTATTGGGTCGCGCATTCGCACCGGAAGCTCACAATGCTCAGTTAGATGCAAACCGATTCTTTGGTGAATTTACTTTGCAGCCTACCGCTACATTGGCAGACATTGCTTCAGTCTATGGCTTAGACATAGAGGAACAGATCGAGAACCAAACCGTTAAAGGTTACATTTTACAGCAATTTCATGGAAAACCGGTGGTAGGGGATCAAGTGAAGCTGGGCAGTGTATCCCTAATTGTACGTGAAATTACAGACGATCAAATTAGCGCGGTTGGCATCAAATTAAAGTAGTCCGAATTGCCCTCTATTCGCTCCATTCTTGCGAGTTTCGCGGTTACAAACGGCCAGGTTGTTATGCTATAGTTTCAGTCTTGAGCGTTAATTTTTCGCTTTATGGTTAACGTGCGGTCCCTTCGTAAGGGTAGGCGCTAACCGTATTCCAATATTATTCAAATTTACATCCAACACGTGGCCCTTGGTAGGGGTCACCACTGAAGGAGACTGCAATGCCAGTTATTACTTTACCAGATGGTTCAAAGCGCGAGTTCGATCAACCCGTTTCTATTATGCAAATTGCCGAAGATATTGGCCCAGGTTTGGCGCGCAATACGTTAGCCGGCCGTATTAATGGTGAGCGTGTTGATGCATGTGATTTAGTGACCGAAGATTCCGATATTCAAATTATCACGCCGAAAGATGACGATGGCTTAGAGATTATCCGTCACTCTTGCGCGCATTTAATCGGTCATGCTATCAAGCAGTTGTATCCAGATGCCAAAATGGCGATTGGTCCAACCATTGAAAACGGCTTCTATTACGATATCGATATGGAGCACCGCCTCACTGAGGAAGATTTAGACGCGCTTGAAAAACACATGATGAAGTTGGCTAAAACCAACTATCAGGTTGTGAAAAAAGCCGTCAGCTGGCAAGAAGCGCACGACGTTTTCACCGAGCGTGATGAGCCTTACAAAAAAGAAATCTTAGAGCAAAATATCAGCAAAGATGATCGCCCCGGTTTGTATCATCACGAAGAATACGTTGATATGTGCCGTGGTCCGCATGTGCCAAACATGAAGTTCTGTCAGTTCTTTAAACTCATGCGTATATCTGGTGCCTACTGGCGTGGCGATAGCCAAAATAAGCAGTTACAGCGTATTTATGGCACGGCATGGGCCGATAAAAAGCAATTAAAAGCACATTTAAACTTCTTAGAAGAAGCCGAAAAGCGTGACCACCGTAAAATTGGTAAAAAGCTCGATCTTTTCCATTTGCAAGAAGACGCTCCGGGCATGGTATTTTGGCACCCTAATGGCTGGACTATTTATCAAGTAATCGAGCAATACATGCGTGAGAAACAGCGCAAGCATGGCTACGATGAAATTAAAACGCCAATGATCGTTGACCGATCTTTGTGGGAGCGTTCGGGTCATTGGGATAAATTCCAAGACAGCATGTTCACGACGCACAGTGAATCTCGTGATAACGCCGTGAAGCCAATGAACTGCCCTTGTCACGTACAGGTGTTTAACCAAGGCTTAAAGAGCTACCGTGATTTACCGTTGCGTTTAGCGGAGTTTGGTTCTTGCCACCGTGATGAAGCCTCTGGCGCGCTGCACGGCATTATGCGTGTACGTGGATTTGTACAGGACGATGCACACATCTTCTGTGCTGAAGATCAGATTCAATCGGAAGTGTCATCATTTATTGGTATGCTAGACGAAGTTTATAAAGACTTTGGCTACGACGATTACATCCTCAAGCTATCTACTCGCCCTGAACAGCGTGTGGGTGATGATGCTGTATGGGATAAAGCAGAAGCCGCTTTAAAAGAAGCCCTTGATGCTACTGGCAAAGAGTGGTCAATTTTACCAGGTGAAGGTGCCTTTTACGGCCCTAAAATTGAGTTTACACTTAAAGATAGCCTCGGTAGGTTGTGGCAGTGCGGTACGATTCAGGTCGATTTCTCAATGCCAGGCCGTTTAGATGCACAATTTGTTGATGAGCATGGCGAAAGACAGACGCCAGTGATGCTTCATCGTGCTATAGTAGGTAGCTTCGAGCGATTCATTGGCATTTTAATCGAGCAATACGCGGGTGCAATGCCAGCTTGGTTAGCGCCAACGCAGGCTGTTATTTGCAATATTACAGATGCTCAGGCAGAAAATGTGCAATTAATCGCCGAAAAACTCGAAAAAGATGGTTTTAGAGCCAAAGCTGACTTGAGAAATGAGAAGATCGGCTTTAAAATCCGCGAGCATACAATTCAGCGTGTCCCTTACTTAATTGTAATTGGAGACAAAGAAGTCGAGAACGGTAAGGTTGCTGTTCGTACGCGCGAAGGTGAAGACCTTGGTGTAATGACTTACGATGAATTTAGCGACCTATTACGTGCCGATGTGGCTCGTAAAGGTAGAATTATTAACCAGAACGGAGAATAAGTTATAAAACGCAACGCGAGAGCGGCTAAAGCTAATAGCCGACACGTCATTAATGACCAGATCGAAGCAGCGGAAGTTCGTTTAATTTCTGAAACTGGAGAGCAGCTTGGTATTACACCTTTAGATGAGGCGATAAACCTAGCTAAAGCTGCGGGGTTAGAGCTAGTTCAAATCTCTAACGCCGATCCAATCGTGGCTAAAATCATGGATTTGGGCAAAAAACTCTATGAAGAGAAAAAGTCTAAAGCCGCCGCGAAGAAGAAGCAGTCTCAAGTACAGGTTAAGGAAATTAAATTCCGCCCGAATACGGACATTGGTGACTATAACGTTAAGTTACGTAACCTGATCCGTTTCCTTGAAGAAGGCAATAAAACCAAGATCACTTTACGCTTCCGTGGCCGTGAAATGGCCCATCAAGAACTCGGAATGGAGTTGTTGAAGCGCGTAGAAACCGACTTGGAAGATTATGCAACGGTTGAATTACGTCCTAAAATGGAAGGTCGACAGTTAACCATGGTCTTAGCGCCTTCTAAGAAGAAGTAATTTACAGCTCAAAAAGCTGTAAACCCAGTGGGCAACCGCTGGTTTAGCAAAACGGTCTGTCTTTGGGCAGCCGTTTTTTAGTTTTAAAGGCAACCGGTAACTTCGGGGCAAAGTAGGGTAACTGAAACACCCGCTAACGAATGTGAAACGGTAAATGAAGTAAATCTGGAGATTGAAAATGCCAAAGATGAAAAGTAATTCGAGCGCTAAAAAGCGTTTCAGAAAAACTGCGAACGGCTTTAAACACAAGCAGTCGCACCGTAGCCATATTCTAACTAAGAAAAGCAGTAAGCGTATCCGCCAATTGCGTGGAATGTTGCAAATTGCAGATGCAGATAAGCCGCTTATTAAGCGTATGCTTCCTTACATCTAAACCGCTTTTTATTAGGAGAATTAAATTATGGCACGTGTTAAACGCGGTGTAGTGGCTCGTAAGCGTCACAAGAAAATTTTAAAGTTAGCAAAAGGTTACTATGGTGCTCGTTCACGAGTTTTCCGTGTAGCTAAGCAAGCGGTTATCAAAGCAGGTCAGTATGCTTACCGTGACCGTCGTCAGCGTAAGCGTCAGTTCCGTGCGTTGTGGATTGCTCGAATTAATGCCGAAGCTCGTGTAAATGGCTTGTCTTACAGCAAGTTCATTAACGGTCTTAAAAAGGCAGACATCGAGATCGACCGTAAAGTACTTGCAGACATTGCTGTACACGATAAAGCTGTATTTGCAGCGATTGCAGAGCAAGCGAAAGCTTCTTTAGCATAATCGTACGATTGATCCTAAAAACCCGCCCAGTGCGGGTTTTTTTATGGCCACTATCTTTGCCAGCAAACCCGAAGGCTAAGTAGGAGCGCGCAAAGCAAAGCGGAGCCGCGAATGTTTAAATGTTTTGGCCTTACTTGCAGCTTTAAAAACACAACATCAAAACCCGCCTTGGTGGCTGGCTTTACTTCCGCGGGTCGTTGTTCACGCATCCTTGCGCCGCTCAAATTCGCCATCCCTGGTTCAGATGCCCGCTCCAGCAAAGCCACCCAACAAAGCTAACCTTAAGTACCGCAATCAAGTAGGAGCGCGCAAAGCAAAGCCGCGAAGGCTTAAATGTTTTTAACTAACCCGAAGCCCGCAGCCCAGAACAAACAACCATGCTATAATCGTCTTTTCACCCGCTTCAAACTTGAAGCTACAAACTTGCAGCTTAAAAAAGGCTTTACCTTGCCCACATCTTCATTAGACAACCGCATGAATATCCGCACCATCGTTTGGCCGATTTTTATCGAGCATTTGTTACGCATGAGTATGATGACGATTGATGTCGTGATGTTAGCGCGGTTCTCAGAAGAGGCGGTGGCTGCGGTGGGGCTAACTGGGCACTTTGTCTTTTTTATGGTGATTGCCTATATGATCATTTCTTCTGGCTGCGCCATTTTAATAGGGCAGAACCTTGGTGCAAAGAATCGGTCAGAAGCATTAGCTTTTTCACACGTCGGTTTTTTATTAGCGTTAATTATGGCGGCGATCATTGGCCTAGGATTCTACTTCGGTGCAGAGCCTTTGTTGTTGCTGTATCGATTAGAGCCACAGGTCCATATTTTTGCTTTGCAATACTTAACGATTACCGGCGGTCTATCGGTTGGCTTATCGTTGAGTATCTACTTCTCAACCGTTTTACGCGCGCATGGCTTTAGTAAGTCACCCATGGCCATTCAATTAATTTCCGGTGCGCTGAATGTGATCGGTAATTATATCGCTTTATTTGGATTCATGGGGTTACCCGTATTTGGTGTCGTTGGTGTTGCTATTTCAACAGTTTTTAGTCAGTTAGTTGGTGCGTTGCTGTGTTGGTGGATCGTTCGCCACCACAATATCGGGTTTTCTATTCGAAGCAGCTTTAAGCTTGATTTTGTGCGCTTTAAAGAAATATTAAGATTAGGCTTACCTAATGCGGGAGAAGGGCTTTCTTATAATTTAGCGCAGCTTGCCATCATGTTTATGGTGGCGGGGTTTGGCACGGCGGCTCTGGCTGCCGTAGCAATTGCTCAGAACTTATCAAGATTCGTATTTGTGTTTGCAATGTCATTGGGTAACGGCGCGCAAATTATGGCTTCTTATTTTGTGGGGCAGAGTCGCTTTGATGAGCTTAAAGCAAACGTACATCGGTACTGGCAAGTAGGGATTACTGTCTCAACCCTTTTGGTTGTTATGTTCATTGCAGCGCGCGAACCTATCGCTGGTTATTTCACTGAAGACCCTGAAACCGTTAAGTTAATTGGAGTACTTTTAATAGCGGCTTTAGCATTAGAACCTGCCAGAGCATTAAATCTCATTGTTATTTCCGCATTAAAAGGCACTGGCGATGTTATGTTTCCTGTAAAAATGGGCATCCTAAGTATGTGGGGAGTGGGCGTGTTGTTCAGCTACCTTTTTGGTATTCACTGGGGGCTAGGCGTTCTCGGTGTTTGGCTCGGGGTGGCCATGGACGAATGGGCTCGAGGCATTATAATGATTGTTCGTTGGCAGTCGGAAAAGTGGCGTGCCTTTGTGCGGCTAAGCGTTGCGCCTCTTACAGAACAAGCTGAGGGTGATTAATTTGCCTGAAATCGTTTTCAAAGTTAAGCTATGGAATCATAAAACAAGGAGCATTTTATGGCAGTGTTAGTGACAGGTGGCGCAGGTTATATCGGCAGCCATACCGTTTTAGAGCTATTACAGGCCGGTCAATCGGTGGTTGTATTAGATAATTTTTCTAACAGTTCAGCCGAATCATTGAATCGTGTGAAAGACATCACAGGCAAGGCTGTGACGCTGATAGAAGGTGATATTCGAGACAAGGCCGTGTTGGAGCGAGTATTTAAACAGTATGCTATTGAATCGGTTATTCATTTTGCCGGTTTAAAAGCCGTCGGCGAAAGCACAGAGATCCCTCTAGATTATTATGAAAACAATGTATGGGGCACCGTTAATTTACTGCAGGTGATGAAGCAGTTTAAGATTTTTAAATTTGTATTTAGCTCATCGGCCACGGTTTACGGTGATCCACACACAGTGCCAATTAAAGAAGATTTCCCATTAAGTGCGACAAACCCATACGGCCGTTCAAAGTTAATGGTCGAAGATATCTGTCGAGATTTAGCCGCTTCAGATTCGCAGTGGAAAATTGCGTTATTGCGTTACTTTAACCCCGTCGGCGCGCATGAAAGTGGCCGTATTGGGGAAGACCCAAACGGTATACCAAATAATCTTTTGCCTTTTATTGCACAAGTCGCTATTGGCAAGCGCGAGCAACTCTCCGTTTTTGGAGATGATTACAACACGCCAGATGGCACCGGAGTTCGCGATTATATACACGTGGTTGATCTTGCCAGTGGTCACTTAAAAGCTTTGGATCATTTAGATAAGCAAGAGGGTTGTGTCGCTTATAGTTTGGGAACTGGGCAAGGCTACAGCGTACTCGACATGGTTAAAGCATTTGAGCAAGCGTCACAAAAAGAAGTGCCTTTTAAAATTGTCGCTCGTCGCCTAGGCGATATTGCTTGCTGTTATGCCGATGCAAGCTTTGCAAAGGAAACACTAGGCTGGGAAGCTAGCCGAGGGCTAGAGCAAATGATGAAAGATTCATGGCGCTGGCAAAGTCAGAACCCAGATGGTTATAAAAAATAGTTACTAGTTAGGCGCTACGGGCTGCGAGTTCGAAAAACGAGTAGCTCTTCTTTTGACCTTACCCGAAGCAAGCGGCGCTTAACGCGCCGTTCTTTCTTTCAATCTCTCGTTCTCACGCTCAATGTGTTGGTAAAAAGCAATATCTTGTAATTCATGCGCGGCTTGTTCATCAATAACAATGGTGGCATTTGGGTGTAATTGTAAAACAGAAGCAGGGCATCGAGCGGCGAGCGGCCCTTCAACGGCATTCTTAATGGCTTCGGCTTTATCATGCCCGGTTGCCAGTAGTAATACTTCCCTTGCTTCTGAAATGGTACCAATGCCCATCGTGATCGCTAAGTGGGGTTGAAACTCGCCGTTCTTAAAAAAACGTTTATTCGCGTTTATGGTATCTTCGGTTAATGTTTTTACACGAGTGCGACTGGTTAAACTGGAACTGGGTTCATTAAAACCAATATGGCCGTTTCTACCAATACCCAGCAACTGAAGGTCAACGCCACCTTTGCTTTTTAACGTTTGTTCAAACTCTAAACAAGCGTGTTCAGGGTTACTGGTGTTGCCATTGGGAACAAAGGTATTTCTCTTATCTATATCAATGTGATCAAATAAATGTTCATTCATAAAATAGCGGTAACTTTGCGGGTGTAAACCGTCTAAGCCTAAGTATTCATCTAAGTTAAATGTAGAAACCTTGCTAAATGAAAGTTGCTGAGATTTATATTGCTCTATGAGTCGTTGATACAATTTTATGGGCGTACTGCCGGTAGCTAACCCTAAGTTACATTGAGGGTTAGAATTAACGAGCGATGCAATTTTGTCTGCCCCAAAGTTAGCTACCGCTTGTGCGTCTTCTAAAATAACTACTCTCATAAGTTATGGTGTCTCTATATTTTTTGGCCGGCGCGCCAAACGCCAGCGCAGTTCCAGTCATTATCTAACCAACAAATATCGCTGGTAAATCCGGGTTTAAAAGTGCCATACCGATTGTTCAATTTCATGAATGTGGCTGGTACTCGGCTGGCCATTGCGAGTGCTTGTTCAGCAGGAAGTTGTAACGTATTGATGCAATACTTCACTGCGTCTAATAATGAAATAGCGCTGCCAGCGAGATTACCTTTTGAGTTAACTAATCGGCCATCTCGTTCCTCTATCATTTCGCCATACAATTCAAAAGTTTTTTTATCGGTACCTACATTCGCCATAGAGTCGCTGACTAAGAAAATACGTTCATAGCCTTTTGATTTGATCGCCGCTAACATAGAGGCCGGGTGTGCATGAATTCCATCGGCGATGAGCCCTGCCCATGTTTGCGAAAGTGATAATGCTGCTCCAACAACTCCGGGTTCTCGTCCTTGCAGCTGGCTCATAGCATTAAACAAATGTGTAAAGCCGCAAAGACCATGCTTGTGGGCCTCTTCTACTTGACTGTAGGTGGCGTTGGTATGACCCGCGCAAACACGTATGCCTAACTCATCAATTCGTTGAATATCTTTGTTGTCTATTTTTTCAGGAGCCAGAGTTAAAATGGACGGTAGCGCTGCGAGCTGCTCTATCCACGACCAGTCCGATTCAGCAAGCACTCTAAGATTTTCTGATTGATGCACTCCGGCTTTATCTTCGTTAAAAAATGGACCTTCAACATGAACGCCGATAATTCCTGAATGTTGTTTATCGCAATGTTTAGCCGCTTCAATCGCGTTAAGCGCTACCTTAGGTTTGTCACTAATAACCGTCGGTAAAATACGAGTGACACCAAACTTAGCATGACCTGCCGCCATCGAATTTAATGTTTCAACCGTTGGTGCATTGTTAAGTAACACACCACCGCCACCATTAACTTGCAAATCAATAAAGCCAGGAGCAATTGTGCCTCCGTCTAAATGAATCGACTTATAGTCTTCAGGGATTTTCGTTTCTGGAACGATCGAAACAATGCAATCACCCTGTGTCAGAAGTGCACATTTTTGGTGTGTGATGTAGCCATCAAAAATAGCCGCGCCGCTTAATGCAAACTTCATTCACTCAGTCCTATTGAAAGCCATTAGTCAAATTTAAGTTCAGTAACAAAATCGTAAATGTCACCTCGATACCACGAACGTGTAAATTCGATGGGCGAGTCATTTAATGCAAAGCCTTGACGCTCGATATAAAGTACCGCGTCGTTAGGTGCAATGCTTAAAGATTCGGCAACGCTTTTGTCGGCATTAATGGCCGTCATTGTTTGAAGCGCTCTTACCGGCCGTGCCTTTTTTGTATCAAGGTACTCATAGAGTGAGTCGCCCACTTCATTTGCGTCGCTAATAATGTACGCTGGCACACTGGCAATTTCATAGGCTATGGCGGTATCGCTGGCGTAACGAACTCGAGTGAAGCGGCTAACCATACTGCCGGGCGATAAATTTAATGCTTTTGCCTCTTTTGGCGAAGCTTGAAGAGTAGCTCGCGCAACCCAACTCGACGTGGGAGTCATCCCGCGAGCCTGCATATCTTCAGTAAAGCTGTTAAGAACCGCTAAACTCTTATGAATATTTCGCTTAACTCCGCGGGTTACCATGGTGCCGGCACCTTGCCGTTGCACTAGCAAGCCTTCTTTTACTAAGCTTTCGACGGCTTTTCTCAATGTAACTCGTGACACACCTAATAGCTCGGCCAAGTCTCTTTGAGGCAGTAAGAAATCTCCATCTTCAAGCATGCCCTCATGTATAGCCTGACTTAATGAACGTGCTAATTGAGTATAAAGTGATCCTGGTTGTGCTGGGTCGGGTCTGATGAAATCGAGCAGTTCTTGGCTGCTCTTTGCATTAATGCTCACGTTGAATCCTTTGTTGTGCCAAAAGCAAAGCGCCGTTTAACGCATCGCCTTTTGGTGCATGAATCTGATCTTGAATAGTTTTTGGTAGTAAGGCTTTCACCCAATTGGCGAGGCCACCCATTAAACTTAACGGTAATTCATCGCTGATTAAAGCGGTAATTTGCTCGGTTAAAATAATCTTTTGATCTTCGATGATTAAGGCGGCAAATTCATCACCCAGTGCAAATGCTTCTGTAACATAAGGCGCAAATTTCCCATAATCACCTGAGCTTGCGTGCTGCGACCAAGCGACTAACTCGTCTATACCGCCAGGAAATTGTTGCCAAACTTTTTCAGTCAGGGGGGTGCTGTGAATAAGTCGGTCATGCCGTTTGATCGCTTGTTTAATGGCTTGCATACCAAGCCAAGCGCCGCCGCCCTCATCATTTAAAGGGAAGCCCCAGCCGCCAAGCTTTTGCCATTCACCTCTGCGATTCGCGATGCCTACTGTGCCAGTACCAACAATATAAATGGCTCCGCTGTTGAGTTGATGAGCGCCTAAACATGCCGTTTGGGCATCGGTTAGAATGTCCAAATGCCCAATGCCATGAACCTGTGCTTTAAAGCTTTCAACGGCACTTTTTACTTCCGCGCCTGCTAATCCAGCCACAATATAAGAGCTCTTAATAATATCTTGGGGTAACCTTGCTTGCTCTAATGCCAGCTCAATGCTGTGAGAGACTGACTGCCAAGCTAAGGAATCGTTCTGGAAAATGTTCGCGCTTCCCGAAACAGCTTCACCTAAAGTCTGGCCAGATAAATCTGCAATACGCGCTCGGCAATGCGAGCCTCCGCCATCTATTCCGATGATATGTGAAAAGGTTGCACTCATTAATGGCTTCCGTTTTATGCTGCATATTGTGGTTGTTTTTATGCGGGCTAAGAATATAACCTTTACAGCAAGAAAACAATACCAATATAATACCTTTTTAAAATAAGCCACTGGGCCATCTTTATGCAGACCAATGCAGAAATTACGCTGTTGAATGACGGCGAATATTTCGACCTAATTATTCACATCCCAAAGCAGCCAAATATTCAGGAAGTCTATGATCATATTTGCTTTTCGTTTGTAAGCCCTTTTACGGATGATCAGCTTAACGGCGGCACGCTGGTAGAACGCCAGGGAGACTGGCATCGAATTCTACTTGATGAGCCATTAAGACCTGAGCATGACATTAGGTTAACGGTTCGTTCAAAAGGGAGCTTAACGAAGGCTTCGGATTACCCTGAAGGAGTTTACTTAGAGAATAATGTATCCCGCTTAAAAGTGAGTACCAATGCGAAGATCACTCGTAATACAGAATCCAATTATTGGCTAAAATCAAAAACAGCCGCATTTATCCCTCAATGTGATGTCGTTGAGCACGAAAGCACGGTAACCAAACCTAAAGCTATCCATTTCCAAGGAGAAATATGGTCAATCGATTGGTTTGAGCGAATGACCGGTAAGCTAGGGTTTCGCTTTGAGAGCAAAACCGATCAAGCGTGGTTGCTCAGTGCACAGTGTGATGGTTCGCTTGATGTCTTGTTTAAACTTGAAATATCTCAAGATGGTGGGCGCTTAATTTACCGAGATAAGGCTGGCTTTTATCAAGGCCAGGCCTTTATATTGCAGTACTTGCTTCAATTAATTAAAAATGAAGAAATGTTCGCGCTTACATTGCAAGGAGGAGCGTACTTTTCATATAGAGGCATACACATTGATGTAGTGCGGCACTTTTTCAGTGCTGCCACATTACAGGAATGGCTCGACGTTTTTGCACTGTTCCACTACAACCAATTTCATTGGCACCTAACCGATGATGATGGCTGGCGTGTGCCGAGTGATGCGTTTCCAGAATTAGAACAAAAAGGCTCTGTCCGAGGACCAGGTTTAACGTTGCCGCCACAGATGGGGACTGGTTGTGAGCTTTATCAAGGTATTTACTCAAAAGATCAAATAAAACACGTTGTTCGGCACGCTTCTGAGTTAGGCATAAATGTGGTGCCTGAAATGGATTTACCCGGCCATGCCCGCGCACTTTTAAAAGCATTGCCTGAGCTACAAGAAAAAGAGGATCAATCGCTCTACCAAAGTGTTCAATTCTTTGATGATAATGTTATTAACCCCGCTTATGGCGACACAATTAACATCGTTAAGACTTTGCTGTCGGAATGGTGTGAGCTTTTTCCAGGACGATTATTTCATATAGGCTCCGATGAAATACCGGCAGGCGTTTGGCAACGATCACCTTCCGCTTTGCAGTGGGCCGCTGAAACCAATCAACCGATAGAAAACTTGCAAGGCGTGCTGCTGAATGCTGTTGAGCAGCATTTATCGACCTTCGGAAAAACCATGGCCGGTTGGGAAGAAGTGGTAGAAGGGGAGGGAACTTCGTCCAACACCTGGGTTTATTCTTGGCAAGGTGTAGATGCCGGAATAAAGGCTGCGAAGCTGGGTCATTCTATTGTGATGACGCCCGCCCAGCATTGCTACCTAGATTTGGCCGTTACCACCAAGCACGATGACCCAGGATACTATTGGGCCGGCACTGTGGACTTGGCTGCAACTTATAATTACGACCCATACAAAGGCGTTCCCATAGAATACCAAGGGAATATTAAGGGGGTTCAAATGTGCTTATGGAGTGAATTGATTCATAACAAGACCGATGCAGAGTACATGATGTTTCCTCGTCTTTTAGCGGGATCAGAATTGGGCTTTAATAACAATACCAAAGGCGATTTTAGTGCCTTTTATGGACGAGTTCAGCGTTGGATGCCGCTTTTATCAGCATTGGGCTTTTCGGTAAGAGCGGAAAAAGATTCGTGGTAATCATAAAAATTAGTCCTTTTAAATCAATGACTTAAGCTTATAGCGAGTTTTTTTTAGACAAAACGAGTGTATTTTATGTTGCCTGATTTTTATATTGGTATTATATTGGTCTCATAAATACCCAGAACAACAACAAACGAGGCAAAACAATGAAACGACTAAAAACAGGTATGGCCATTGCGGTCGCCGCTGCAACCATAGCGACGTCTAATCTCGCATTCGCGGATGACACCGTATTGCAGCTGTACACTTGGCGCGAACAAGACCAGGCTCTATTCGATTACATCAATGAAAACGATCTAATTCCTGGTGTTGAAATTAAGACCAATGTTTACAACGGCGCAGGTGAGCATGAGACTAAACTCCGTATCGATTTCCAAACCAATCGTCCTGATCTATATCACGCAAAAGCAGGCACAGCATGGATTCAACCTTGGATAGATGCAGGCGTAGCCGCACCAGTGACAGATTTAGGCATAAACTTAGAAAACTTTGGTGATGCAGCCTTGTTTGGGGCAACGGCAGCCGACGGTAAAATTTACGGCGTACCTTTTGTGATGCAAATGCAGTCAATTTTGTACAATAAAGCGGTAGTTAAAAAAGAGCCTAAAAACTTAGAAGAATTAGAAGCGTTGTTTGCTGATCTTAAATCTCAAGGTATCGTGCCGTTGCATGTGGATGGTCGTGATGCTTGGTATTTGAATCAAGTTTTGCACGAAACTATTTTGGCCGGTATGACCAGTGATGAATGGTCTCAAAAGGTGGTTGTTGGTGAGGCTTGCTTTACGGATGATGTCTATGTCGATGCCATGGAGCGCTTTAAATCGTGGCAAGATAAGGGCTATTTAAACCCAACGCCTTTGGCAGATGATTACGGTGCTATGAGAACCGGTGTGGCATTAGGAACGTCGGCAATGATGGTCGATGGTATTTGGTCAGCAACGCCAGCGTCACCTATGTACGAAATAGATCCTTCACTTGAGCTTGGTTATATGGCAATTCCAGGTGCCAGTAATAAAGTGTATGGCTTTGTTGATGGACACATTGCGTATAACCCAAATAGCGAGAAAAAAGCGGCGATTAAAAAAGTACTTGAGTTCTATACCACCAAAGAATTCTCGCAATTATTTGCTGATACAGTAGAAGCGATCCCAGCCTCGACTCATAAAATAAAAGTCGAAGTTGATCGTGTGAACCAAGCCGCGAAGTTAATTGGTACAAATGCTTTACCTGGTTTGCCATTTTTTACGCCAGCACTAAATGGCGGCGAGCCAACCTACCAAGCCTTAACGGCAGCAGGCTTGCAGGAGTTGCTGGCAGGAAAGTCTACCGCTAAAGAAATGGCTGAGAAAATTCAGAAAACTCTGAACAGCCAAGGTTACATTGGCGCTGCTAACTGCGCATTGTAAGAATGTTTAGGGCTGCAAGCTCATCTTGCAGCCCTTTTTTACGCTAAACTGTATTTTAGTTATACCCTCCTTTCGCGTTAAAGAAGTACCTAAGATGACTCAATTGAACCAACAACATAGTAGTAGCCCGAAACCTCAGCTTTCAGGTGAGGCATCCACCCAAAAATCGCTTGAGTTGAAAGCTTCGCCTCGTTTCAGTTTCAAAACTATTCAGAATATTCAGCGCGCCTTTTTACTCGCACCGGGAGTTTTGTTATATGGCATATTTAACTTTATTCCGTTGATGGGCTTGTTTTACATTTCTATGGTCGATTGGCCTGGTATTGGTGAAAAGAAGTTTGTTGGCCTAGATAATTTTAAAAAAATATTGGGCGAAGAGTACTATCGAGATCAATTGTTTAATGCGCTCGCTCAAAACGTCATCTTTTTTATCGTAATCATTGGTTCATTTTTGCTAATAGGTACTGGCTTGGCCATGTTACTCAGTTTTAAAACCTGGGGGCGTAAAACCTATCAAATTATTTATTTTTTGCCTTACCCAATGGCAGGGGCAGCGGTTGCTTATTTATTGGATTTATTTGTTCATCCAAGAGGGCTATTGAATGCCGCGCTGGTTAAATCGGGTGTGACAGACTTGCCGATTCCATTTTTAGGGTCAGAAGATACGGCGCTCGTTACGCTTGCGCTGTTTTATTCATGGCACCGAATGGGTTTTGCCATTATGTTGATTTTATCCGGTATTTTAGCGGTAAGAACAGACTTGTTAGAAGCCTCTATGCTAGATGGCGCGAACCGTTTTCAGTCTATTAAAAATGTGGTGCTTCCGGTGTTAGGCCCTGCCTTTATTCTTATAACGGTTATTACGATGGTCGATGTATTTAATAACGCTGATTACACCTTATTGATCATGGGACCAGAAGCCGGTCCGTTTTACTCGACAGATATTATGGGTACCTTTCTGTTCCGCTCAGCATTTGGAGCATCGGTTGCTGCCTCAGATGCAAACTTTGGCTTGGCTGCAGCGATAGGATTAGTTACTGCGTTAATGATTTTGCCTGCTGCGCTGTTTTTAGCATTGCGTAACTTACGAAATAAATAATAGGCCCTCTAATGGATAAAATTTTCAAACTCAGTAAAAAAGAACAATTGGTCGTTCAGTTTATAATGATAGCCTGGGCAATTGTGGTCCTTATTCCTTTTTTGTCCGCCGTTATGAATGCATTGAAACCGAACGTAGGGCAGGTGTTCCGAGATCCATTTGGGTTTCCTGATCCGGTCACATGGGGCAATTTTGCAAAGGCTTGGGTCAATGCAAACTTCGGCCAGTACTTTGCTAATTCAGCGTTTATCGCATTGATCAGTGTGGTCATTGTTACCTTTTGTTCAAGTACAACGGCCTTTGTGTTGGCTCGAATGCCATTTAAAGGCAGTACGCTTATTTTTATTTGCTTTATGATTGGGGTTATTATTCCAATACGCTTAGCTTTAGCGCCTTTATTCGATACAGTACGTACGTTAGGGTTATTAGATTCGCTATGGGGCGTTATTTTTGTTCAAAGTGCGAGCATGATGCCTGTCGCCGTATTTATATTGGTGAGTTTCTTTAAAACCATATCGAAAGAAATTGAAGAAGCCGCCATTATGGATGGAGCAATGCCCTTTACGGTGTATTCCAAAATTATGCTGCCTCTTATTAGACCGGCGCTCGCTACCATTGCCTTATTAACGTTTGTGCAAGCATGGAATGAATACTTTTTACCCCTTATTTTTATTCAATCAGAAGAGTTGTATCCATTAACATTAGGGCTAAAGCAATTTAACCAACAATATGCCATTCAATGGCACATGATGTTTGCTGGCATTTTAATTATGATGGCGCCCACAATGATTGCTTTTGTATTGGCATCAAAGCAGTTTATTTCAGGGTTAACCCAAGGCGGTGTTAAAGAGTAGAGCGAGTGATTTTAGTTGACTTAGAGTAGTCTTGCCCCGCATTGAGCGGGGCTTTTTTTAACTTACTCTACTAAAGCAAAGACAATTCCTTGCTCGTCTATTTTCGAGACTTTCACGGACAGCTCATCATTTAACTTATAACTTCGGGTCTCAGATTTAAGCATCATTCGGAGCGGGTCATAACTGAATTTTTCATCGCTGCGCTTCAAATCTAAAAAGCCCATGATGCCACTGTCTATAATTTGTAGTATTAAGCCATTTGCGGTTAGATGATTTACTTGTACTTGCCAAGTTTGTTCTGGCTGTTGCTCTAACCATTGCTGGCCTAAGCGCTTTTCAATACTATTTGAAATATTTCGAGCAATGTACCCGTTTTCATTAAAGTGCTGCACAAGATCTTCTGATACATCACCTTCTTCACCCTTTAGTTTTTGCTTAATGAGTCGATGCATTACTAGGTCTGAGTACTTCCGAATAGGAGAAGTCACCGTGCTATAGGCACTCAAACCTAATCCGTAATGCGGTTTAGATGTGCGCTGCCATACACCACGTTCGAACCGTTTCGTCAGCAATGTCGCCAGTGGAAAATCTTCTACTCGGTGAGCCTGTTGAATGATGCGTTTAAAACCTTCAAGAGTGGTTGCATCTTCATCGGCCACCGAAGGACAGAAATCACGGAGCAACCCTTTTAACTCGGTGTGTCTATCACCTTTGAATCCTGCGTGGCTCATAAATAAACCAGGACTATTGTCAAACCAAAGCGCGGTTAAATAATTCGTTGCTATCATCGCCTCTTCGACCATGCTGCGAGCGCTGTTACGTGATTCTTTAACAATGTCGGTGACGACCAAGTTGTCATCTACACGAATTCGATAATCTGGGCGATTCACCATAGGGTTCGCGTGTGTTTGACGCCAATTACCCAGTGCCACAGTACAATGATTCAATTCTTCCATGAATGCATATTCATCAGGGGTGCTATTGGTGTCGACCCATTGTCTCACTTCGTCATAAGCCAGTTTTGCGTGGTTTTTCACCAAACTCGGTGTAATGGCAAGGTTTGAGGGCTCACCTGATTTGGCAATATCCATTGAAAAAACCAATGCTGGTTTGATTTCACCTTCTTTGAGTGACATCGCGTCATTAGATAAAACAGCAGGTACCATGGGCAAAGTTACCCCGGGAAGGTAGCAACTGGTCAGTTGTCTTTTTGCTCGCTCATCCAGAATGGAAGAATCCGGTAAGTAAGCACTTGCATCGGCGATGGCGACTTTTAAGTGCCAACCATGATCTGTTTGTTGTGCAAAGAGGGCATCGTCCATGTCGAGTGTCGATTTAGAATCAATGGTGACAAACGGAATGTCCGTGGCATCGGTGTAATCTAAAGACGTTATGTCGAGTCCGTTTGCTAACGATGTTGCTTCAGCTGTCTCTTGGTCGGTAAATGTCATTGACAAGCCGTGCTCTAACAACGACATGGCATACCAGGTTCGGTTATCGTTAGCATCGCCAATGGTTTCGAGTACTTTAGCTTGCGCCTTCCCTGTTTCCCAAGGGTGTCTTGTTACTTGCGCTTTTACTATTTGTTTTGACTTAGCCTCGTTTACGTGGCTAGGGGGTACAAACAGCCAGCCTGAAAAGTTTGACTGCATGGGCTCAACACCTTGCGCTTTACCTCTGACCACAAAGGTACCCATAAATTCTTTTAAATCACTGTTCACTAATGATTCTAAAATGGCCTTAGTTTTATTATCGGCCTGCTCTTCAATAATAAATGTGACTTTATCACCTGGAAAAACTTTGCTCATTTCATCGGGCGCTAAAAAGGTTTCTGTGCCGTCTTCAGCTACAACAAAACCAAAGCTTTTACCTGTTCCTTTTACAGTTCCGGTAAATGTTTCTTTGTTTGCTTGAATTTCTGTTTTAAGAGCGTTTAATACATCGAGTGATTTTAAATCTAGCATGAGTCTCAGTGATAAATAACGATTTAGACTGCAAGTATATAGGCTGTCGTTGGGATTCCCACTGTTTTTAGCGCTTGCTTAGGGTCTAATTTAAGGTGATTAGGAGTTTATATGGGTAATGTACAGTCGTTGGCTGCATTTAAGAAGGCTAAAACTAAGGCCAAGGCGGCAGGCGTCACTTTATGTAAAAACGGCCACCATAAGTGGTCAGTAGAAAAAGAAACAACGTTCGACAGCAAGCAGGGTAAATTGGTCAGTCGATTTCGTTGTGTGCGTTGCAATAAAACCAAAGTGAGTTCGATTTAATTTATCGAGCTAATATAAACATTAAGGCGCTTCTGAGCTATTTGGTTCATCTGACCAGCGCTCTAAATTGCCTAAAAATGTACGCGCACGCTCTAAGTTTTGCGCGATTGTATTGTTACCTGGTGCCAACCTTTGTGCTTGCTCCCAACTCTCTATAGCCTCGGCAATCAGCCCTGAGTTATACAGCTTGTTGCCTCGTTGAGTTAACGCTTTTACCCGTTGTAGTTTTAACAGTTCAAACTTATCTTTGTACGTTTTAGTTTCTTCAAACCCAAGCGCGCTCATTTCGTTAATGATTCGTTCTGCGCCTAAGTAGTCATCGTGTTCAATTCGGTTTTTGTAGCTTTGCACTAACTCTGGCCACTGATCATCTATCTTTTTTACGTTGCTGTTTCGTGCTTCTCGGCGCTGTTGTTGTTCAAACGCTAACACTTCGGACAGAAGGTCTTCACTTAAGCTATTGGGCGCGGTTTGTATGGATAAAGTTAATGCTTCTCGCGCTTGAACCGCTTGTTTATCTTGCCAATACCGGGCACCTAAGACATAGAGCTCGCGTGAGGTTTGCTTAGCCTGGCTATTAAAGTTGTTGTAAGTGGTAGAAGCAAAAAAGCGAGAATTTGCATTGTAGAGCATAGACTCTTGGTGAGGCCTGGCGGTAATGATGTATTTTGCTTTCGCTATTAAAATGGCGGCCTTGTCCATCTCAACTCGCGCTAACCTCTTATCATCATAATAACGGCGCTGTTCAATTAATTCAGGTGCACTGGGTAGTCGTTGTAAGGCTTGGTCTATTAGATTAGTCGCTCCAACCCAATCTTGCGTAGCCGATAAGCCATCGGCATCGTTCAGTACTTTTTTGATAAAGGCTGAACGTTCTTTTTCTAATGTAGAGGTTAGGGCGTTCAGTTGTTGATAGTTTGGGTGATCAGGCTCGAGCTTCGATATAGTTTCTAGTGCAATGTCATATTGATCGTTCTCTCGCCATAAATCTACTTGCCCAGCGAGTCCTGCTTGCTGGGCATAAAAGCTTGCACAGCTGCTAAAACTTATAAGTGTTAGTAGGAATAAAGCGTTTAAATAGTTATTTTTCATCATTTGATTCAATTTGGTCGATAACTAAAGTATCAATGGCGTTCGTAAAACCTTTTACTTGAACTTGCTGCGTTTGATGCGTGCTAATGCCAAAGCCATTCTGATTTGCTCTAACCGACTCAATAAAAGCTCGGTCAGTTAATATTTGGCCACAAGGTGCTTTGTCGCATAATCGCGCCGCTAAATTCGCGGCATCTCCAACTACAGAGTAGTTTAGTCGTTCTGGAGAGCCCAGCAAGCCGGCTAACACCTCACCAGAGGCTAATCCTATCCTGATATCGAGCCAAGGTAGTTTTTCTTGTTGCCGTTGTTTATTTAAAATCGCGATGTCATCCCTAATTTGCACAGCACAGTTAAGCGCGTGTTGACGGTGTTGAGGATCATAAGAAGGGCAGCCAAATACCAACATGGCGCAATCTCCAATGAATTTATCTACGTTACCTTGATGAGCGTGGCAGGTATTGGCAAATTCGGTGAAATAAAAATTGAGCACATCGGCAATAACTTCAGGGCTGTGGTTGTTACTGAAGTTTGTATAGCCAACCAAGTCGACAAAAATAATACTGGCCTCAACCCGCTCCCCCTGTAGGGTAAAATCTTCATCCTCTCGAGACATGTAGTTTTCAGCGACAGAAGATGAAACAAAGCGAGAGATGTTTTTTTCGAGCGTCAACTTTTGTTCAAGGCCATCGGCCATATTGTTAAAAGCCGATTTTACGGCTGTAAATTCTCCTGAATAATCACCTCGCATACGAAAACTTAGCCGACCAGAGGCAATGGCTTCGGATGCACTGATGATTTCTAAAATGGGTTTACTTAGGTTGCGGCTAATGCGAACAGCCAAAAGCATGATGGAGAGCACCATCAGTGCCACTAGCGTTAACCCTGAACTGACAATAAAGCGTTGGTTTTCAATTAGCTGGCTTTTATCTAAACCAATCCAAGCCACTCCGCCGGTTACGCCGTTGAAAACAATCGGCTGATAAAACCAGCCAATGTTATTTTCATCGAGTGCGAACCCGCTTTCTTGCGTATTCATTCTATCGTAGAGCCAATGATTGGGTGGTTGAATGCCCGAACCCGTCACAATTTCTTGATCTTTGTTGACGATGACTGTGGAAAGGACATCGGTTTGTTCACTGATATTTTTAACCAGTTGCCCGAGCTTAAGCTCATCTTTAACAAACACAAGTTCAATAGCGTTGGTGGCCAATTGGTTTACTAAAGTGGTGCCCATCACATTGAACTGCTCTTCCATTAAAGAAAACTGACGATAAACCATCGGGTAACCCAAAATACCTGCACTGAGCAGAATCATGCTGATCATCGATAAAGCCAATTTTTGCGCGAACGTCAGTGTGAACACATTTAAATCTCGTAAGGAATGCCCCAATATTAAAGGACTTTAATGAAAATTACTCAAGGTAGCCTAGTTGAAATAGAATTTTATGCGCTGGTTCACGCTTTATAGGTTTTTTTGACTTGTTTTATGGCTTATGAGAAGCCTAAAATACAGGTTATGGCCAATATAGAACTTATTCTCCCCTACCTTTTAGCCATACAATGGATTGTCGCTTGCTTATTTGTTCCAATTTTATGTTGGTACGAAGGTTTAAGTACGTCTAAGTTTTGTGTAACTTGTGCCGTCATTTCAGGCTATGGTGTGCAGTTTGGATTTTATAAGTTGATGGATGGTGCTGGCTTTAGTGATGCAACACTCATTATGTTCAGTGCGATGGCGGCTTATATTTGGATTCACTATTTGGTGCGTGCATGGCCTGATAAAAAAGAAAGCACCAACGCAACGACACCTACCGTTACAGAAGACAATACCGCTCCTGCCAATTAAGCTATTTCAAATATTTAGCCTAAGTTTTTAACTTAAGCTTTTTTACTGTGCCAAAATTCAAATTCATCTTGGCTTAATGCGCGAGCTTCATCTTCTAACATCACCGGTATGCCATCACGTACAGGGTAAGCCAGTTTAGCCGCCGTAGAGACTAACTCTTCCTTTTCATTGTCAATTTGTAGCGGTGCTTTTGTGACCGGACAAACTAAAATCGTTAACAAGTGTTTATCGATGAGCATGGTCATCTTCCTCAGAGTCTAAATTAAGTGGAACGCCAGGCACGGGGTCAAACCCTCCCTTGGCTCCAGGATGGCAGCGGCCAATACGCTTTAATGCCAGCCAGCCGCCTTTCAATGCGCCGTAATTTTTTAATGCAATTAACGCATACTCAGAACAGGTTGGGTAATATCGGCAACGTGGTCCAAGCATTGGGCTGATCACCCCGCGGTAAAAATAGACTAGAGCGATCAGCGGCCATTTCATGCGTTAAGCTTCTCGTACCCATTGGGTGCCTTCGCGCGTGTCTTTAATTTGAATACCCGCATTGGCAAGTTCATCTCGTATAGCATCGGCTCGGGCAAAGTCTTTTGCTTTTTTTGCTTCGACGCGTTGCGCAATTAATGCTTCAACTTCTTCTGCAGGCATGCCGTCGGCGGCATTTCCTTGAAACCAATCGGTTGCGCTGAGCTGCCCAATATTTAAGACGTCAGTGACTGCAAATATTTCGCCCTTCAATTCAGCCTTTTCAAGATTGTCTTCTGTTTTGAAAAAGCGATTGGTTAAGTCGTGCAAAGACGCAATCACTTTGGGCGTGTTTAAGTCGTCTAGCAATGCACTAATGGCAGGCAAATCATTTAAATTGCTCGGTGCAACAGCGTCAATATTGGCGGCATCTCGCTTAATGGTATACAAACGGTCGAGAAGCAGCTTGCTTTGATGCAATAATTGAGCGGACCAATTCATGTTTGAACGATAGTGTGCAGAAAGCAGTGCTAAGCGAACTAACTCTGGTGGTTGCTCAGCAAGCATGTCTCTCAACACAATAAAATTGCCCAAAGACTTTGACATTTTCTCGCCTTCGATATCGAGCATGGCGTTATGGACCCAATACTTCGCGTAGCCATGGCTTTCATCGGTGCAGCACACGCCTTGAGCCAATTCGTTTTCGTGATGCGGGAATAATAGATCAGTGCCGCCGCCATGAATGTCGATGGTATCGCCAAATAAGGCTTGGATCATGGCCGTACATTCGATGTGCCAACCTGGCCGGCCTCTTCCCCATGGGCTTTCCCAACCGGGTTGATCTTCATTCGACGGCTTCCAAAGTACGAAATCCATTGGGTTTTTCTTATAGGAAGCCACTTCAACTCGAGCGCCAGCAATCATATCTTCGGTATTACGTTTAGAAAGTTTGCCGTAATCGGGCATCGAGTCGACAGAGAATAACGCGTGACCATCAGATGCATAGGCATGACCGCGTTCAATTAACTTTTCAATGGTCGCAATGATGGGTTCAATATGACCGGTGGCTTTTGGCGCATGGGTTGGCTCTAAATTGCCAAGTTTCGCCATGTCGTCGTTATAAGCCTGAATGTATTTATCGGTAATGACAGAAATATCTACGCCTTGTTCACTGGCAGCGGTATTAATTTTGTCGTCGACATCGGTAAAGTTACGCGCGTAGCTCACCTTTGGGTACAGCAATGAGAGTGTTCTAAACAACAAGTCATACACCAGCGCTGAACGGCCATTACCAATGTGAATATAATTGTAAACCGTAGGCCCACACACATACATGGTGACGTGGTTTGGGTCTTGTGGGGTAAAGGGCTCTTTTTTGCCGGTTAGGCTATTGTGCAATACCAAGGACATGCGCGTTCCGTTTGTCATGTGACTGATTAAGTTAAGTCGGCCATTGTATAATAGTTAGGGCGGTATTTTTAGTCCGAAAGTGCAATTGCACCTTTACCGACGCCTTCAAATGCCCGAACCGTCCATTCGTGGTTTGGGTATTCATTTTTAATTAAGTCACATAAGTGCGTAGCAATAAGCTCGACCGTTGTATCCGTATGCATGGTGTAGCACTGAGCCGGGTTAAGCCAAACATCAAAACGGCCTTGTTCAGCTTCGTAGCCTACATGCATCAGGTGGTCGTATGGAGCGCTGCTTAATATGTCTTCATCGGTAATGAGGTAGATGTCATGAAATTTTTCGGCAATATCCGCTTCAACTTGAAGGTCACGTTGACCGTCTTTTAAGACAATAATTTTAGATCGGTGTCCGTGGCAAATGCGCTGGCAATCACCTAGGTGTTTTTTAAGGCCGTGCGAGTAATGATACAAAGCACCGACTATTTCTTCAGCTCTTAAATTAAGTTTCACCTGTTTCACATTGCTGGGTACTAAGCTATTAAGGTGGTTCTCAAGTAATGGTCTGGCACTTTCAATGGTGACTTTATCGCTGTCGATCAAGAATACGGAATCTCTTGGTCCTTGGTAAGCAAACTGGACTTCATCTTGCACCTGATACGTGATTCGGATCTCGTCATTAAGCTCAAGGTGTTCAACACTCAAGCCTGGCAGTTGCTCAGGAACGACCAAGGTGTGATCCATTCCGCCATCGAGTGCGGCTTTGAGCAGTTTTTTAACATGCCCAAAATCGAACACCATGCCTTCATCGTTTAGCTCGCCCAGTAGCTCGACATCGACAATCCAGCTTTCGCCTACAACGCCTCTGCGTGGGTGAAAATAACTAAAATCTAACACAGTCAGATTATCAACAAACAAACGATTCAACACAGACAGAAAGCTCCAATTAGACTAGGGATTAACGCATCTTACCCACAGTATAGCGTGGCGGGCGATTCTACCAGAAACTCAGCGGCTCGCTAAGGTAAAATGCTGAAAATTGACCAACTAGTCTAAAAATCTCAAGCTTTAAGCTTTTTATAGGCAATTAAACCATTTGAGATATAGGTGGCGCGTGAATAACCCATTTGCTTCAATGCCGCGGCCGAAAGCGCTCCTCGATTATTGGCGTTGCAGTAACATATAATCTCGGTGCTTAAATCTGGGATTTTTGACTCTACAATCATCTCTAATTTGCCACGGCTAATATTTAAAGAGCCGGGAATATGCCCTTGTAAATGCTCCTCTGGATCGCGAATATCGAGTGCAATGGCACCCTCAGCAATGCGCTCATCGACAATTTCTGGAGCAATGCTGCTCACTTGCGACATGGCATGGTCGGCAAGTGCTTGAAATTTTTCAGTATATTTCATGTTTGTGTGCCTATTCTAATTTAGTTTTTGCTAATATAGTTGGGTCGCGCTGTTTTTTCAATAATTATTTTGTGTGAAGTGAGAGTCAACGTTGAGAACACCGTTAATTACCCGAGAAGGGTACGAAACCCTAAAGCAAGAGTTAGAAACCTTGTGGAAGGTGGAGCGCCCTGACATTACAAAAAAAGTGACATGGGCTGCAAGCTTGGGCGATCGCAGTGAAAACGCTGACTACGCCTTATAACCTTGCATACCATACTAAAACTCCGCATGATATTGTTAGCTATGGTTGTTCGGTTTGCCTCAATAACTAAGCTTCATTTCAATTAGGGCTGTTCTGAGCTTTGTCTGGTTGCATATTATAATTTTTGGTGCTGCAGTCAGAGCTTCTTTTTTGCTTAGATATGAAAATACCAATCACTATTTATTCAAACTATTAAAAATGCCTGCTTTTGGCAAGCTGTGTTTTAACATTTATTGTCTCCCCCAATTTGTGAGGTGAGTTGCCTCTTTTCATAGTTCCGTTAACTGCCGCTTCTTGGTAACTGTAGCTACCAGGGTCTAATCATTTTGGATATATCTAGATTCGTTTTGGGTGGACTGTAAGCGTCCGGCGAACTTATCTTTATCCTTAATCTTTGCCATATTGCAGAACACAACCACAGCGAGCGCTTCTGGCGTTTACTAACCCAAGTAATGCCGAATTGGAAAGAAGTAAAAGCTAAATTAGATGACATGGCGGAGATGTATTTGAATGAGTGATGTCTATTTTGAACAATTTCAGCAACTAAGCCTGACTGTCATATCGAATATCTACAATATCCCAATATTTGATACCATCTGGTGTTGGAACAGCAACCTCATCGTCAACTGCTTTGCCTAAGCAAGCTCTTGCCATCGGCGAATCAACTGAAATAAATGCATTGCTCCAATATATCTCTTCAGGTCCTACTATTCGAAACTCCATGGAATCTCCAATCTCATTTGTCAGCTCGATCCAAGCTCCAAAATAGGCCTTACCTTCCTGTTGAGGGTCGTAATCGACAACCTTGACTTCAAAAAGGAATTTGCGTAGATATCGAACGCGTCGGTCAATTTCACGGAGTTTCCTCTTATTTGTGGTGTAGTCGGCATTGTCTGATCTATCTCCAAGGCTTGCAGCCCAAGCGACCATTTTAGTGATTTCTGGGCGCTCTGTTCTCCAAAGGGTATCCAGTTCATTTTGCAGTCGCTCGTAACCTTTTCTGGTGACAATTTTGGTTTTCATAGATATCTTAGTGCCTTTTCAAGAGCATCGGTTGTAGCAGCCTTAAATACCACTTCACCGTTTTCATCGATCAGTTCGCCATAGTCTGATTTAGTAAAATGCCATTTTTCTCGGAATTGCTTGGAGAGTAAATATTCAATTGCTCGTCGCTCTAAACTTAAAAGCTTAGCATCCTCATCTGGTACGGGGGATTTATGGTCATACACTTCTATTCTAGTCCCTGTTGATTCAAGGCTGGCTTGCTTATGTATAATTTTAATTTCAGATTTATGAATTTGCTCATCTCCAACTAAATCTTCAATTTTTAAATCGCCATTTATGAGTTGGTCGACTCTTTTCCAGGACTTCAGGCGAGACATGAGTAGTTTTACAATCTGATTTCCAACAATTAGCTGCTTCTCTTTATCTAGAAGAAAAAGGCTTGGAGCCATATCGTTATAAAGTGCCATTCTATCCAGTAACTGGCATCTGAGAAAGTGTTTGGAGTACTTAAAAATTGTTGATTATCAGCCCGAACAAGACGGAAAGGTGTATTTTGGCGCTTGGGTTGAAGTAGAGAACGATAATGGAGACGAGCTGAAATTCCGTATAGTGGGCTATGAAGAAATTTTTAACCGAAAAGATTACATCTCAATCGATGCGCCTATGGCGAGAGCTTTATTGAAAAAAGAAGTAGGTGATGACGCCGTAGTGAAAACCGAAGCTGGGGAAGTCACTTGGTATATCAATAGTATTCACTACGGCTAACGCTAATTTCAAAAAGGGGCACCCGCTTTTGAATTAAGCCAATGATTCTTCGGGAATCTTTTGTAACGTTGGTTGTTGGCGAAGCTTTATTACTTGCGCTTGTCGAATCAGCATTCTTGGTAGCGTGCCCGATTGCGGGTATTGACTGTAACCTAGCCCAAATCGAACGTGTATGTTGGCAATTTTGCCTGCGGATGTTTGTAGCAGTTTTTCCGACAAAATCCGGGCAGACTGCTTCAGGCTAGCCAAGCCTGATTCTGGCAAAACGGCTACAAATCCATTGGTGTTATATCGGGCTAAAAAAGTATTTTCAGGGATACTTTGTTCCAATATGCGTGCAAACTGCTTAGCAAAATTCTGAGCCGTTTCTTCACCCTTGGTGCGGACGATGGTTCGATAATCACTGAGCTCTACATAAATAATGTCAAACGCGTTCGAAGGCTGGCCTACTTTTTCAGCTAGCAGTCTTTCTAAGTGCTTCTCAAGGGATGAGCGATTAGGAAGGCCACTGCTGGCATCTTTGAATGCAGACTTCATAACCGCCGCATCTCTTGCTTCTTGTTCGCGTTTTGAGCGCTCAATGGCACGGTAATCTTGATAAGCAATGTAAACGAGCAAGAGTAAAAATACAGATGATGCAACGGCTGTTGGAACGCCCATCCAGTTGCCGCGTAAGGTGTTTTCAGCGGAGCAAATGGCCCCTACCAAAAAAGTTACCGCAGACATACCTGTATAATGCATGCCGCAAACGGCAATACCCATGATAAGTGCAGCCGAAAAACGTGCTAATAAGCTGTATTTAACCGGAACTAGCTCAATATTCCTGCAAATCAATAAGGCAGCAAAAGAAGCCGCGACCGCGATAATGCCGGATAAAATAACTAAAGGAATATTATAAATGATGCCAGGCGACATCTGCATAGCAATCATGCCACTGTAATGCATAGCAAATACGCCCATACCAACCAGAAGTGCGCTTCCTGCGAGCTGATATAAAGAAACTTTTTCTAATGTGATAACCCATAGTCCTAAGCCAGATGCAATGAGCGCAACAACAAAAGAAAAGGCGGTCCAAGTGACATCAAAAGTCATTTCAAAATTGGTGTGATAAGCGCTCATACCAACGAAGTGCATGGACCAAATACCGCCGCCTAAACACAATGCGCCGGCGAAGAAAGAGAATGATTTCAAGCCTGATTTTAGACTACGAACACGACCGCTAAAGTAAATAGCGGCAAATGAGGCAATAACAGCGACACAATAAGAGGCGAATACGAGTGTTAAATCGTAAGAGTCGTTCATTAACTTTCCTTAATTATTGAAGCAATATGATGGTTTTTTAAACAAATAATTGTTTAAGGGCGCGCAAAATACAGAATTGAACGGTGGTTGTCTACAGGTTGAGCGAAATTAGTTGTTTATTTTGACAAGTACTACTTTAGGGGGGCTCTTTTACGCTTCGCGCGCATGGCGTTTCGAACCACAAAACGGTTGGGGTTTAGGTGATCCGCAATGGTTTGTGACACAGGGAAAGGCTCGCCATTGATCATCGCCGCCAGCAGTTTTGCGCTTAAATGGCTTGAGCACAAACCTTTTGAGCCGTGTCCAACATTGACCCACAACCCCTTTATATGAGAAGCGGGATGTTCTTTATGGGCTCTATTGCGTTGCAATGGGATGGTAAATTGATCGGCCAGCTGCTCTGCAGGGCTCAATGCACCCACCAGAGGGAGGTAATCTGGCGTTGTGCAACGAACTCCGGCTCGTGCTCGGAGAACTTTGGGCTCGCCCGTTAATAACGAAGGCACTCGCAGTTTTAACCCTTTGATATTGTCGTCATCTTCAGATTCAAAAGTTTGAGTCTCAGTTGATTTAAGCCGGAATGTACTGCCAATGGTGAGTCGGTTTTCGAAGGTGGGCATTACATATCGGTCTGTGCAAATCACGGCTTTAAGTGCTTGGCTGGTTGGCGTAGCGGCTATTTGTGTTACTTGGCCAGCAATGGCATTTAACGGTAAGTGTGCGGTTTGGGTAAAGTTAATTGTGTTATAGGCTGAGCATAGGACCACCTGATCAAACTCAAATTGCTCGTTATTTGCATTGAATAATAACCAACCCGTTGGTGTTTGTTTAATCGAAACGATTCGCTGATTGAGCTTGCATGGAACGTCAGACAGTAAGTATTTCACCCAGTCTTTAGGGCTCACCCAGCCGCCTTCTGGAAACCAAAGACCGGAGTTTTCTACGTCGGTTCCTAGCAGTTGAGTTAACTCACTGCTGTTTTTCACTTGCGCTAATTCATCAGGAATATAGTCAGAGTCGGCAATATCGTTGAGTCGTTTTAGCTCACGCTGATCATGAACCAATTGAACCAAGCCACAGCTTTGATGTGGCACGCTTTTGGGGAGGCGAGCTAAGCTTTTTTGGGCCGTTTCTAATGCTTGAATATAAAATTGAGTGTTGTGGTTTGCACTCGCCGATAACTTTGCATAGACCGCGCCTTGCTCATTGCCCGATCCGCCCGAGGCTAGGTGATCAGCTTGATCGAAAACGGTTACTTGATAACCGCGTTTGTTCAACTCATAGGCGGTTGTGGCGCCAGCAATACCGGCTCCAATGATGGCAATGCGTTTTAATTGGTTTGGTTTTGGAGAGGGAAGCTCTGAGCTCGGCCAGCCAGTAATAGGTTTAGGGCCGCAAACGCCTATAAATTGGCCTTTCACCATTTCACGTTTTAAGCCAAATCCTGGCTGCTTAGATATGGAAAACCCTGCGCCTTTTAAGGCGTCTCTGACCACGCGAGCCGATGTGAACGTAGATACCGTTGTGTCTGATCGGCTTAAACGGGACATTTGCTTGAACAGTTCAGGCTGCCACATATCGGGGTTTTTACTCGGCGTAAAGCCATCGAGAAACCATGCATCGACGGTTGCTGTCACTTGCTGGTAGGCTGTAGATGCATCGTCGAGGATCAGCGTTAAATTTACCCGGTCAAACTCCAGTAAGTGAAAGCCTTTCACCAATGGCGGATACTGCTCTTGAAGTTGCTTGCTTAACCCTTCGTTATGGGGGCCTTTTTGGTGTGCGAGCTGTAAGTCACTTCTCGCTAACGGGTATTTCTCACAGCTTATGAAGCTCAGACGAGCGGTTTTAGGCGCATGCTCAAGAAAGCATTGCCACGCCAATAAAAAATTTAGGCCAGTGCCAAACCCTGTTTCTGCGATGGTGAAATGGCCAAACTCTGGTAAGTTTCGAAAGCGATCAACCAACTTATTGGGAGAAATAAATACGTAGTTCGATTCCTCAACGCCTAGGCCATTCGAAAAATAGTAATCATCAAAAGTAGCCGATTTAGGCGTACCATCGGCCATAAAGTAAATGTCAGTATTTTTCATGGCTAATGTGTTTGAGGAAGTGAAAGTGCCTTGTTTAGCCAGTGCTCGAAATGGCTTTTAGGTAGCACCACATCACTCACGGAAAACATGCTTAAATCATCTAGTGAATATTGAGTGGCAATAAAGAGTTCCCATTGAACAATCACATCGTCGGCTAAATCTAACGCATCGGCTGGCGTTAAAGGAATGCTGTCATCGTCGTTTAGATCATACTCTTCAGTAAAGCGAGAGCACCACTCCACGATTTGGAAGTGGCTGTAACGAGACATGGTGCCCAGCAGCCCTTGGCTGAGTAAATCAACAAGGTTTTCCAGTGTGTAGGGTTTTAAAATGGGATCAGACGACCAGGCCATTGAGAAGAGTCCAATAAATTCAATGGCCTAAGTGTACATTAAGGGAGGCTATTAAGACCAGCCATCTCGGCGGCGGCGAGCGGTAACACGAGGCAGTAAAATACCTAACACTAAACCGAGAATAACGAGCGCAGCCCCTGTATAGAGCATGGTGTTGTCGTTAAATTCTTTGTTGGCGATGTTCTCGGCAATTGCAACATCGAGCTCGTTGCTGAGTTTGGCATTTTCTTCAGCCAGCAGCTGGTACTGTTGGTCTAAATTAATAGCGTTTTCACTAATAGCTTTGATGCGGTTCAGTTCTTTCGTTAATTCGGCATTGCTGGCTCGTAGGCTGCTAAGTTCACCTTTAACATCGCCTTTATCGGCGGCAAGATCATTGTATTTTTTCTCTATAGACTCAAGTTGTTGCTGCAACTGGGCTTTTTCGGCCGCAAGAGATTCGGCTAACAGGCGTCCTGTCGGTTCATCTATGAGGTAACGGCTTGGTATCCAGCCTTCAAGACCGTTTTCAGTACGGACACGATAAAAGTCGCCATCGTCGGGTTTTTCTAACACTTCCATGCGTGTGCCCGATTGGACGGTTTTGAGAACACGAAATTCATTCGATGGCCCTGTTCGCACGTTTACCCATAGGTTATCGCTAAGCCAAACTGTTTCAGCGTAGGCTGAAATAGAAGAGGTTAAAAATATTGCTAATAATAATGTCTTAGCAGCGCGTCGAAAAAGCATGAATGGATGTCCTATTAAAAAAAATGAATGAAAAAATGAACGTTAAGCCGGAAGAACCTTTTTAAAAGGTTTTACCACGACCTTACTGTAGACGCCAGCTTCTATATAGGGGTCGGAATCGGCCCATAGCTTGGCGTCTTCTAAAGCATCAAATTCGGCTATAATTATGGAGCCAGTAAAGCCCGCATCGCTTGGGTCTTCGCTGTCAATGGCTGGGTTCGGTCCTGCCACCAATAATCGGCCCTCGGCCTGAAGTGCTTTTAAGCGTTCAACATGAGCTGGACGAACGGAAAGTCGATTTTGTAAGCTGTTTGGGTGATCTTCTGCGATAATGGCATACCACATGACAAAGTTTCCTAAACTAAACGGTGTAAAGTGCTTAAGGTACCCGTCTAGGGCGGTTGTTTGCAACCGAGGATGTTAAATTTTGCAAACTAGTTTCACTAATTAAGGGCATTGAATGCACGTGAATGTTAAACAAGACTGGGATTTACACTGCCACAGCCAGTTTTCAGACGGAAAGTTAAGCTGCCCAGACTTATTTAATTTGGCGGTTGAGCGGGAAATAAAACATTTAGTCTTAACCGATCACGACACAGCAGCGGGATATCGAGCTGCAATAGACAATAGTTGGGTGCCCGATTCGTTAACGCTGCATCCTGGTGCCGAACTATCGTGTGTTTGGAAAGGTCGCTCGATACATGTGGTCGCGTTGGGAATCGATGTTCAGTGCGAAGGCTGGTTAGCCGTAGAGCAAGCCTATATTGAGCGAAGAGAAAAACGGTTTGAGCGAATTTTATTTGTGTTAAGGCGCGCAGGTTTTGAGTGCGATGAAGCCAGAATTCGACAGATTTCTGAGCCCGGCCCCCCTGCAAGGCCTCAAATAGCGCAATACTTGGTCGAAACAGAACAAGTAAAATCGACCGCCCATGCCTTTAAAAAATGGTTAGGCCGAGGGACCGTTGGCGATGTAAAGAGCCAGTGGCCAGAGCTTGACGAAACGGTTAAAACGATTACACAGTTTGGTGGTTTAGCCGTCATTGCACACCCGCACCGTTATAATTTAACGTGGACAAAATGCAAGGAAATGCTCGATGACTTTAACGCTGCCGGTGGCGAAGGCATTGAGGCGTCGTGTGTGGGCATGAACCCTAACATGCGTAAGTTTTTAATCGAACAAGCACAGCAACGGGGCATGTATATCAGTGGAGGGAGTGATTTTCATAGCCCAAACACCAGTTGGTTAAAGCTAGGGTATTTTCCTCAGTGGCCTCGTCCTGCTAAGCTGGCTAAAGACTGGCTGTTAGCCAATTCACAATTACAGGGTACCTGACTAGTATCGAAAATAGCTTCAAGGTAAAATGACACTCTAATTACCTTGGCGGGAGCCAACATGAGCCAATTTTTTGTTATTCATCCAGACAATCCACAAAAGCGCTTAATTAGCCACGCGGTGGAAATTTTGAAAAAGGGTGGCGTAATAGCCTACCCCACTGATTCTGCCTATGCCTTAGGTTGTTTGATGGGCAATAAAGAAGGCCTCGATACCATACGACGCATTCGTCAAATTGATGAAAAACATAACATGACGTTGGTGTGCCGAGATTTATCCGATTTATCTGTGTTTGCCAAAGTAGACAACGCAGCCTTCAAGTTGCTAAAAAATAACACGCCCGGTCCCATCACGTTTATTTTGCAAGCTACTAGTGAGGTGCCTCGACGGTTACTGCATCCAAAACGCAGAACAATCGGGTTGAGAGTTCTAGGAAACTCCATCGCTTCAGCTCTTTTGGCCGAACTAGGCGAGCCTATGATGAGCACCACGTTAATTCTTCCCAATGAAGACCAACCGATGGCCGATCCTTATGATATTCGTGATTTATTAGAGCACGAACTCGATTTAGTAATTGATGGCGGTTTTTGTGGTTTTGATGAATCGACCATTGTCAGTTTAGTAGACGGTATACCTGAAGTTCTTCGAGTTGGTACCGGTGACGCGACGCCATTTCAAGGGTAACCCTATGACGATCGAACCGACCGATAATACCTCGACGAAGTCAACTGAAACTGTCTCAGTAGCCAGTGATTTTGTGGGGCCACAACCGCTTTTTGATGAATCTGCGGCACCCGTACCTGAAAAAGCTCCATCGCATAAACAGATGGCCTTGAAAGCGTTACGAGCGCGTGCTGTCGCTGAGCAGAGTGAATTGCCATTGGCGGTTGTCGGTGGCGAGGCGATGACACAAATCCCTATCGATTTATACATACCGCCTGATGCCTTAGAAGTTTTTTTAGATGCCTTTGAAGGCCCTCTCGATTTATTGCTGTACTTAATTCGTAAGCAGAATTTGGATATTTTAAATATAAACGTATTTGAAATTACCAAGCAGTACATGGACTACATAGGCTTAATGCACGCTCTGCAATTTGAGTTAGCCTCGGAATATATGGTTATGGCCGCTATGCTGGCTGAAATTAAAAGTCGCATGTTACTGCCGCGCAGCGGCGAGCTGGAAGAGGATACTGAAGAAGATCCACGTGCCGAGTTGATTCGGCGATTACAAGAGTACGAACAATTTAAAGAAGCGGCCGAAGGCATCGATCAAATGCCACGCGTTGGGCGTGATATTTTTGTCGCCGATGAAATGCGCCCCGACTTCAAACGTCCTAAATTGCACCCCGATGTTGATATGCGCGAGATTATGCTCGCAATGAAAGAGGTGATGGGCCGAGCAGAAATGTTTGAAGGTCACGAGATTCAAAAAGAGTCCCTTTCAACACGTGCAAGAATGGCTGAAGTCTTGGAAGAACTACAAGGTAAGGCGTTTGTACCATTTATTACCTTGTTTCGACCAGATGAAGGCCGCGTAGGCGTGGTCGTCACCTTTTTAGCTATTATGGAATTGTCAAAAGAGCAACTGATAGATCTAGTACAAAACGAGTTGTTTGCCCCCATTCACGTTAAAGCCCGATCGGAATAACTATGTCTGATTTTCCTGAACAATCTAACAATGAAGAATTGACTCAACCGGAAACGAGTGAGCAAGAAGTCGCGGTTGCCAATGAGGCGACTGATGAGTCATCGCTAAATGAGCAAAAAGTTGCACTAAATATTGAAGAAAAAACTTCAGAAACTGAACTCGAAGCTGAATCTACGGCTGACCCAGCCGCACATGATTTTTCCGAAAATTCTGAAATCGACCCCGAAGAAGTGCTTGAGGATGAGTCTGAAAATGAAAAAGGCGATCCTTATGGCGGGCATTCTCACGAAGCGCTTAAGGTAATCCTTGAAGCGGCTATTTTTGCATCGGGTGGCATTTTATCCGTCAGTCATTTGCGCGATTTATTTGAATCGCACGAGCGCCCCCACGGCAAAACTATTCGCTCGGTTATGGCCGAACTTATGGCCAGTTATGAAGGTAAGGGTGTGCAGTTAGTTGAAGTGGCCAGTGGCTATCGCTTTCAAACCGATGCCGACACAGCACCTTGGGTTTCGCGCCTATGGGAAGAAAAACCCCAGCGTTATTCTCGTGCGCTCATGGAAACCATAGCGTTAATTGCCTACCGCCAACCGATGACCCGTGGTGAAATCGAAGATGTTCGCGGCGTTGCGGTAAGTTCAAATATTATTCGTACACTTTTAGAGCGCGAGTGGGTACGCGTTGTTGGCCATCGTGATGTTCCAGGTAGACCGGCAATGTACGCGACGACGCGTCAGTTTTTAGATTATTTTGGTCTAAAATCACTAGACCAACTGCCGAGTCTGAGTGAAATACGCGATTTAGAAGAAATTAATCCTCAGATGGAAATGGAAGGCACAGAAGTAACCGAGGAAAGCCAATCAGATAATCAGTCTGAAATTACCTTTGGCGCGCTCATTGAAAAAATCCGAGATGGGCAAGCCTCCGGAAAAACCGGAAGTGAATATATTGATGAACATCTGGATGGCGAATTGGCGCAAATGGATGATGTGAACGAAAGGTTCGAAGGCGCGATGGAACAAGCGCGAGCCGAGCATGAACACCCCGATTTAGCCCTAGATGAAAACGAAGAGTCAGAAGCTAGCGCAAGCAATAACAATGGTGAAGTTGGTGAACCGTCTGATGAGCAAAATATGGACGTGCCACCACAGCAAGAAGGCGCACCGGTAGAACCAGAACAAACCAACGATGCTGAGCAATCTCCGCTCAGCGAAGAAGAGCAATGGGCTATGATTCAAGAAAAATTAGCCCAACAACAAGCGCTGCTCGACGCTCGTGAGAACGACGATCCGCGTGAGGAAGATGAAAATGAGTGAAGAAAGAATTCAAAAAGTATTGGCTAAAGCGGGCGTGGGATCGCGCCGAGAAATGGAGCGCGCCATTGAAGAAGGGCGAGTTTTAGTCAATGGACAAGCCTGTAAATTAGGCGATAAATGCGGTCCAGAAGACGAGCTTAGCCTAGATGGACGAGCCGTTAAAGTTGAAAACACACAAGTTAGACGAGTGTTGGTGTACAACAAGCCAGAAGGCGAAATCTCAACACGTAAAGACCCAGAAGGCCGTCAGACCGTATTTGATCGATTACCCAAAATACCTGGCGAACGTTGGGTGGCTGTTGGGCGATTAGATATAAACACCTCTGGTTTGCTTTTATTCACCAATGATGGGGAATTAGCGAACCGTTTAATGCACCCATCGCATCAGATTGAGCGTGAATATGCCGTGCGCGTGCATGGTGATGTAACCCAAGAGCACATTGATAATATGTGTAATGGTGTAGAACTTGAAGACGGTCCTGCCAAGTTTACCGACGTGCAATATTTTGATGGCAGCGGCAGTAACAATTGGTTCCACGTAGTTGTGCTTGAAGGTCGTAACCGAGAAGTACGTCGATTGTGGGAGAGCCAAGGTTTGCAAGTCGCAAGGCTTAAACGCGTACGTTACGGGTCTGTATTTTTAGAGTCGACTGTGCGGGCTGGAACGTTCGAAGAGTTAACTAAAAAAGAAATTGATCGCTTAGCGGCCTCCGTTGATTTACCAAAAATGGCTTGGAAGCCGATTGTTAAAAATAAGTTTGATCCTTTAAAGCGAAAAATGGAAAAGCAATGTACACGTCGTTCGGTTGAAAACAAAGGGCGTCGAATCAAGAAATGATTGAATACGACGTCATCATAATAGGGGCCGGCGCTGCCGGCCTTTTTTGTGGAATCGAAGCCGCAAAACGAGGCCGATCGGTTTTAGTAGTCGATCACGCCAATAAGGCCGGTAAAAAAATACTGATGTCTGGCGGTGGGCGGTGTAACTTCACTAACCTAGATATAACGCCAGAAAATTATCTATCGGCTAACCCCCATTTTTGTCGCAGTGCACTGAGCCGCTATACCCAATGGGACTTTATCGGTTTAGTTGCGGGTGCAGGCATTGATTACCACGAGAAAGAGCTTGGCCAGTTGTTTTGTGATCATAGTGCTAAAGATATTCAACAACTGTTACTTTCTGAGTTAGAGCGAGCTGGTGGTAACTTACAGCTCAATACAGATGTCGCTGAGATACAGCCCAGTGACTCTGGCTTTAATTTAACTTTAAATGCGACTCCCGCGCATTGCCAGTCGCTTATCGTTGCATGTGGTGGATTATCGATTCCGACCATGGGCGCAAGTGATTTTGGCTTTCGAATTGCGCAACAATTTGGGCATGAGGTTCTCAGTTATCGAGCTTCGTTAGTGCCTTATACTTGGAATAATAAAAATAAAGCTCAATGGTCCGAGCTATCTGGCGTTTCTCTGCCGGCGACAGTCACCAGCGCGACAAAATCTTTTTCACATGACGTTCTGCTCACGCATCGAGGGTTGAGTGGACCAGCAATGTTGCAAATCAGTAATTATTGGCAACCGGGTGAGCCTCTAACGATTGACTGGCTACCCAGCATCGATGTTGCCGAGCAACTGCAAAAAGATCGACACGAACACGGTAAAAAACTGTTGAAAACTTGGTTAGCGCTTCACTTGCCAGCGAGGTTAGCCGAGTTTTTTGTTGCAGAGCTAAACCTGCAAAAGACCTTAGCAGAGCTAACTAAAGCCGAAGTAACTCGGTTAGCACAATGGCTTAACGCTTGGGAATTTCAACCCGGCGGCACCGAAGGGTACCGAACCGCCGAAGTAACTATTGGTGGGATAGATACGCAAGAAGTATCCTCAAAAACCATGGAGAGCCAACGCCAATCAGGATTATATTTTATAGGCGAAGTACTAGATGTCACTGGCTGGCTGGGCGGTTATAACTTTCAGTGGGCTTGGTCGAGCGGTTGGGCGGCAGGTCAGCACTGTTAACTCAGTCAAAAGTGTTAAGCTATGAATAAAAAGAGAGGCTTATCAACTATGAATGCAAATATTTATTTACTGGCCGCGGCGGGCTTATGCGGTTTAGCTGCCTTAGCTCACCTTGGCTGTATTGTATTTGGTGGTGACTGGTATCGATTTTTTGGCGCCGGTGAAGCGATGGCCACTATGGCTGAACAAGGGCTTAGGTACCCAACGCTACTTACCTCTGGTTTAGTGGTTGTTTTAAGCATCTGGTCTCTATACACATTATCAGGTGCGGGTGTCATTACAAACTTACCATTTACCCGCTTAGCCCTTATTGCCATTGCCACCGTCTTTATTCTCAGAGGAGTGTTCTTTTTTGCCTTAATGCCTGCGTTCCCTGAAAATAGTTTGCAATTTTGGTTAATCAGTTCGGCTATCTGTTTGAGCATAGGTGGTTTAATTGGCGTTGGTGTTATTCAACGATGGGCATACCTCTAAATAGTTTTAAATAACCAAGTAATTAAAAGGAAATTAATGCAAAAATACGCAATGGCAAATGCCGCTATAACCGCTATTTTTTATGGTGTTTTAAATGCGATCGTTTTGTTTAATTCAACAATCCCAAGTTTTTTAACTTGGCTGTTGTGGGTTTTTATCCTGCCCATTTCGAGCTATTGTTTAAACGTTGTTTATTTTACGTTGAGTCGCTATAGCAAATCACAACTTCTCTGGCGAGCAATTCTATTGGGGATGATTTATGGGCTATTTGCGGTTTTAAGTCATTTATATATTTCCGCCATTTGGTGGTCTATTTAAACGAAAGGTAGAGATTAGTATGAAACTAAGACCTTATCTCGATTCTGATCACGATAACATTATTGCCTTATGGACCGACTGTGGGTTAGTGGTACCTCAAAATAATCCATCAAAAGACATTGCTCGAAAACTTAAAACTGGAAGAGATTTGTTTTTAGTCGGCGAATCCGAAGATAGCATTGTTGGCTCTGTCATGGGTGGTTACGATGGCCATCGTGGCTGGATTAATTATTTAGCTGTCAGCCCTTCTGTTCAAGGGTTAGGGTATGGGCGAATGCTAATGGAGTCTATCGAAGCCATTTTACGTGAAAAAGGTTGCCCAAAAATCAACTTGCAAGTACGTAATACCAATACCCAAGTTATTGAGTTTTACAAAGCCATTGGTTTTCTCGACGACAACGTCGTTAGTTTAGGTAAGCGACTCGAGTTCGATAATTAAGTATTAGATTGAATAAGACTGGAAACCATTCAAGCACTGACGAATGGCCTATTGTGTTAGCGACTTTACTTAACTATAAATAGTCTAACTGAGCCAATAGGATGCATTATGGGTTTCTACGATGATCCAGCCAATGTAAAGCAGTATTTAACCATGTGCCAAGATTATGATGGTACTGATTTATATCAGCGGTTAAGCCAACACTTACCAGATCACTCTACCTTGCTTGAAGTAGGTTCCGGCGGCGGTTTGGATTTAGAATACTTAAAACAGCACTTTTTGGTCACTGGCTCGGATCTTTCTGATGCATTCCTAGACGTGTTAAAAGCGCGTCACCCAGACATTGATTTTTTAAAGCTAAACGCACAGAGTTTTTCGATCCCAAAAAAATTCGATTGTATTTTTTCAAATAAAGTCCTACATCATCTCACCAAGCCTCAGCTTGCGCAGTCATTCGAGTTACAAGCTAAGCACTTGCAGCCTGGCGGCGTTTTAGCGCATTCATTTTGGTTAGGCGACCAAAGTGAAGAAATGAACGGGTTATTGTTTACTTATTACCAGGCCAGTGAGCTGTTAGCGTTGCTCTCACCAAAATTTGAAATTGTTGATACGCATGTATATGAAGAGTTTGAAGCAGATGACTCAATTTTTGTTATCGCAAAATTAAGGGAATCATAGCGAATGAAAAAATTTGAATACAAGATGATAGATACACGAGATGTTGACACAGGCGGTATGTTTAAGGGGCGTAAGCGCGAAGACGTAGAAAAGTATCTATGCGAGCTGGGTTCTGAAGGCTGGGAATTAGTCAACGTAGATTTTCGAGAGCTCGAAGGTGGCAGTGAGTTTGCAGGAATCATGAAACGTGAAATCAAGTTTTAACTTCAATGCCTAAAAAAGGGAGATAGGCTACCGCATGTAGCCTTTCCCTTACCTAACTTAGTATGCGCCTTCGCTATAAATAAGCTCGTAGCTATGGCTATAAATTTCTAAAATGTTTCCAAACGGGTCTTCCATGTAGATCATGCGATAAGGTTTCGATCCAGGGTAGTAGTACCTCGGTTTCGGCATGCGTTTTTTACCACCCGCTGCGACGATTTTATCGGCCAACTCTTCCACATTAGGGTCTTGAACACAAAAGTGAAAAACGCCTGTTTTCCAATATTCAAAATTATCTTCAGGGTTTTCTTGATTCTCAAACTGAAACAACTCAACGCCAATTCTATCGCCCGTCGATAAATGTGCAATTCTAAAGCTGCCCCAGCCACGGCCAAATACGTCTGTGCACATCTCGCTTATTGGACTGCCATCTTCGTTGATATCGGTTGGCTTCATGATTAAGTACCAGCCCATTACTTCGGTATAAAATTTTACCGCTGCTTCGAGATTAGGAACAGAGATGCCTATATGTGAAAAATTTCTTGGGTAAGGTGTTGTCATATGCTTTTTCCAGTGTGTTGTGAGTTGCGGTTAGAGTACTTAAAAGGTAAGTTAATAAAAAATTATCATTTATTATCTTTATGAGTATGTTTTGTAATGATTAACCCGAATTGGTTAGCGACTTTTTGTACGCTGGTAGATCAGCGCCACTTCACAAGAACGGCGCAAGAGTTACACATGACTCAATCTGGTGTGAGTCAACACGTAAAGAAGCTAGAGCAACAGTTGGGGCAGCTATTGCTCGTGCGCCAGGGCAAAAGCTTTACCCTGACAACAGCAGGTGAACGGTTATATGCAGAAGGCAAAGCCCTATTATTGGCGATGAAAGATTTAGAGAAAAAAATTGGCCATGACCCTCATGATGAAGGGATGGTCCGAATTGCCTCGCCAGGCAGTATAGGGCTAAAACTTTATCCTCAATTTTTAGCTTTACAACAAAAGCACCCCAAGTTGATCATTGATTTTCGATTCGCCCCCAACCCGGAAATCGATGCCTTGTTGGTTGCAGACAAAATTGATATAGGATTCATGACTCAACAGTCTAGCTCAGCGACGTTAAAGACTGAGTTGATTGCCCACGAAGAATTGCGGCTTGTAATGGCCTCTGGTATAAAATCTGTCAGTTGGCAAACTCTGCTTAAATTAGGCTTTATCGATCACCCAGATGGCGCACATCATGCTGATCAGCTGTTAGCGGGTAATTTTAAGGAATATCAATCAATAGGGCAGATACCAAAGGCCGGATTTTCCAATCAAATAAACTTAATTCTAGAGCCTGTAGCACTGGGATTGGGGTTTACTGTGTTACCTCAGCACGCCGTTAATTCATTTAGAGACCCATCATTAATAAATGCTCACCGCCTTAATCGACCCGTAACAGAACCTATCTATCTTGGTTCGCACCTCTTTAAGCATAAGCCAAACCGAGTTGTGACCATCGTAAATGAGGCAATATCAGCTTTATCGTCAATGGTGTAGTGGATTGTTTTCAGAAACAACTCGTGAGCTAGTAATACTAAAGGGTTTGGTGTAATTGTAGGCTATTCGAAACATTAAATAGGAACAGTCTATGGCCATTTATCGGTACGCTTTGCCGCACCTCGGTAATGAGTTGTTTGCCTGCTATACCGGTATGGAAACGGATCTAATATTTAATAAAAATATTCCACTGCCAGGGTTTGCCGCTTATCCGTTACTGAACGATGAACAACATCGGGTGTTACTTGAAAATTACTATCGTTCTTTGATTCAAATGGCAAAGAAACACAAGGTTGGCGTCATTTTAGATTCCATCACCTGGGTTGCAAATGCCGATAGAGCTGCGGAGCTAGGCTACAGCTTAGAAGAGCTTGCAGAGTTTAATAAAAATGCCATCAAGTTGATTCATTCTGTTCGAGAGCAAGAAAATTATTGGCCTGCCGTATTGTGTGGGCAAGTCGGTCCAAGAGGGGATGGTTATATCCAAGACAAACCAATGAGCATAATAGAAGCCCGCGATTATCACAGTGTTCAATTGGCCGCCTATGCAGAAACAGAGGTCGATTTTGTCTGCGCGTTTACGCTGGGCAATGCACAAGAGGCTGCAGGGATAGTTTTGGCGGCAAATGCGTTTGAGTTGCCGGTTGCCATTTCCTTTACGGTAGAAACAGACGGCCGCCTTCCAACAGGTATGTCGCTTCAGAAAGCTGTGGAGTATGTAGATGCACACACCCAAGCCAGCGCTTTATATTATTTGGTTAATTGTGCACATCCTGATCACTTGCTTCGAAGCTTCAACAGCGAGCCTTGGATTCAGCGTGTTAGGGGCGTTGTAGCGAATGCTTCGCGGTGCAGTCACGAAGAACTAGAAAGTGCGCTAGAGCTTGATGATGGTGCCCCTACTGAACTCGCCGAACAGTTAAGTCAACTGCGACTTAGTTATCCGCATTTTAATGTGTTTGGCGGGTGTTGTGGGACAGACCAAAGGCACATGAATGCCATAATGGCAGCAACCAAGGATTAATAGGCTATTTTACCACCTGGTCAGAATGTCATTCGAGTTAATAATCGGTTTCTATGCAGTATATTGCCGCTTAATTTACGGCTAGATTGTTAAATTTTTGACCTGATGTGCAGTTTGGTATTTATTTTTGTAGCTGCGGCGCGTAAATTGGCGGTAGTCGTGACGATTTACAATAATTAGACGCATAAGAAGCGCGCGTCCGACCATTGCTCACAAAATCGCTCAATACTCTAATAAATCAAAGGAAAGCATTGTGAAACTTAAAACGTCTTTGCTTGTGGCGTCGATACTGTTGCCCTCAATTACGATGGCAGCATCAGACCTTGAACGGGTCGTCTGGATCGAACAGCCCGATACTGAAGCAACTATTGCCTGGCGACAAACCAGCGGTGAAAACCCTCGCGTTGAGTTTGGCCAAGGGCAATCGCCTGAAAACTGGTTAACTCAAGCAGTAGAACAGGTGACAACGATGTCCCATCCCGATGATGGTGATGTTACGCTTGAAACCCATATCGCTCGATTATCTGGTCTTTCTCCAAATACCGATTACAGCTACCGAATATGTGATAGCGAAGGGTGTGGTGATAGCTCATGGTTCAAAACCGCCCCGAATTCACCCACTGAGTTTACTTATGTTGCCGGTGGCGATTCACGAACTAATCGTGAACCACGGCAAATGGGCAATAAACTCGTTAGCCAAATCCGCCCACTGTTTGTGTTGTTTAATGGTGATTTCACCGACGACGGCAACCACGAACAATGGGTAGCATGGTTAGAAGATTGGCAGTTGACGCGCAGTGAAGATGGTCGTGTTTACCCTATTATTGCTTCGCACGGAAACCATGAAAATGATGTCATAGACATGCTGAGCTATGTGTTTGGTGTGCCAGAAACATCTTACTATGTTGCCAACATCGGCGGCAGTATGATGGATATCTTTTCGCTCAATTCTGAATTAGAGCCTGGCGTAGGTTATGGTGCCTACTCTGATCAAGACGCAACAGCGTGGGAAGCTCAAAACCAGAAGTTTGTTGCTGATGCTAAGGCCTCTGTTGCAGACTGGAAGTTAGCCAATTACCACCGCCCAATGCGCCCTCATACCTCGGGCAAAACCGAAGGTGAAGGCCGAATTGCGGCATGGGCACCTACTTTTACAGAGACTAACTTTAAGATTCTGGTTGAATCTGACACGCATATGTCTAAGTACACCTACCCAGTGGTTTATAGCCAAGCGGAAGGCAGCTACCAAGACTTCAAACGTGATGATGTCAACGGAACGATGATCATTGGTGAAGGTTCATGGGGTGCGCCTACTCGACCAACCGATGACGATAAGCCTTGGACTATCGACAGTGGCTCTTTCTGGCAGTTCAAGCTAGTGCATGCTTCGCCAGACGCGATGAAAATTCACACGGTTCGATTTGGTTCTGAGCATGAAACATTGCGCGGGGTTAAAACGGATATTTCAACGGTTGGCACTCTAACTCAAGCCGACCAAGACGCGAACCCATTTGCCGTTCCTGCAAATTTACCGCTGTGGCAGCCATTGGCTGGTTCATCTATAACAATGACTTTAGATGGCTTTAAGGGTGCTGAGATCAATAGTGTGCAACTTGTTGGCTCTAAGGCCGAGTGGGCTTATTTGGATGATGGCTCTTCGGCAGACGGTTGGAATACTCTCGATTTTGATGATGCTTCTTGGGCTAAAGGTAATGCACAGCTAGGGTATGGCGATGGCGATGAAGTGACTGAAATTAGCTTTGGCTCGGATGAGAAAAACAAACACCCGACTACTTATTTCCGTAAATCGTTTAACCTAGATGACCCATCTAAAGTAATCAAACTTACTCTACGCCTCTTAAGAGATGATGGTGCGGTTGTATACATAAACGGTCAGGAAGTTGTGCGTTCAAATATGCCTGACGGCGACATTACGCCAACTACTTTTGCCGGTTCAGGTATTGGTGGCGGTGCAGAAAGCACATTTTATGAATACGCCTTGTTTGCAGATGCATTGCAAGCCGGTAAAAACGTAGTGGCTGTAGAAGTACATCAATCAGATGCGGGCAGTTCTGACCTATCATTTGATATGGATTTAACCGCGGTGGTATCAACGACCGATAAAGCCTTGGCCGATGCAACCACTGAGCTTACCGCTAAAGCATTGTCTGTTAGTGAAATTCAGTTGAATTGGTCCGACGATGAAGCCTTTGACGAAGTCGGATATCAGCTAGAGCGTAAAGTTGGAAACGGCGCTTGGGAAATCCTTACTTGGCGTTTAGAAGCTAATGAAACGGCTTATTTAGATAAAAAGCTGGTTGAAGGCGCAACTTATACTTACCGAGTGCGTCCTTATAACGCCGCTGGCTTAGGCAATGTAAGCAACGAGTTAAGCATTGCAACGCTTTCAAACCCTACCCCAAAACTGTATGAAGAAACCTTCGAGTCGGGTGGCTGGGGTGAATTAACCATGTTCAATAAGGCATCGAATGCCGATTGGGTGGTCGTTGAAAGAGCCGAAGCTTTTTATGCCCAAAACAATGGTTACGGTGCCGACACCGCCAGTGACGATTGGATCATTACGCCGGCGTTTGCTCTTAACTACTATGCCGATGCTCAATTAGCGTTTGAAAGTGCCTACAACTACGGCGGTCCTTTGATCAATGTGTTGTATTCAAATGATTATGATCCTGCTGTAAATGAAGACCCTACGACAGCTCAGTGGACAGCGATTGCAGAGTGTAAAGCGGTCGACAATGTTCAACCATGTTGGAACGAGCCTTCAACAGGCAGCTACGTTTTTGAAGCCAGTGAAGTTGATATCAGTTCTATAAAAGGCGACAACGTGCGCTTTGCCTTCCAGTATGTTTCAACTGGAACAGGTGGAGGAGATGGCCGTTATTGGCAGCTAGATAACATTGTTGTCCGTGGTCTTTATAATGCACCTGCCTTAGTAGGTGATGCTTTAGATGCTGGCATTCCTGCGGATTGGTCTGCAGTTAGTGTGGCATCAGATAAAGATTGGGCGCCAGGAACTCGAGCTGAACAAGCGGGTATTTTTGCTAATGGTTTCGGTGGCGATGCTGCCAGTGAAGATTGGTTGATTTTGCCAACTGTATCGTTAAGCGAAGATGATAATGCCGCGTTTGAATTCGATTTTTATCAGAAATATGGCGGACCTGAGCTCCAAGTGATGGTCTCAACCGATTACGACGGTGACGCCGCAAATGCTACATGGTCTGATTTAAACGTTGATTTTCCTGTACTGGACGACACATGGATGACAATGGGGCCTATTAGCCTGAAAGGTTATACCGGTAATGTGACTCTAGCATTTTTGTACACGACTTCAGGTACCGGCGGTGGCGAAGGTGCATACTACGGTGTGGCTAATGCGTTCGTAAAAGCTCACTTAAAGGGTGTATTTCAGCAGCGCGTTGTATGGACAGAAGGTTTTGAAGATGTCAGCACGTTTGGAACCTTTAGTGCTTATTCACGTGCGAGTAATGCCGATTGGGTTGTTGAAGAACGAGCCGATAACCTAGGCGCGGTGGCCAACGGTTTTGGCGCCGATGCTAAAAGTGATGATTGGCTCATTTCACCTCAGTTCCATATTTTAGATTGGCAGAATGCTCAATTTTCTTTTGATGTCTACACTAAGTATGGCGGACCCGCTCTTGAACTATACATCAGCAATGATTATAGCGGCGAAGGCGATCCATTAGACGCTAATTGGACTCAAATTGAGTTTGATCAATCGCAAGAAGTTAGTGATGCTTGGAACCATTACCAAGTTGATGTATCTGGCTACACCGGTGCGGCACATGTGGCCTTCCGTTACTTAACCAACGGAACAGGCGGTGGTGAAGGCCGACGATTAGGTGTTGATAACCCAACTTTAATCAGTACATACGGAGAAGAAACCTTGAAAGCCAACTTCTCGATAGCCACTACAACCGTAACCACTATTCAACCCGTAAGTTTTGAAGCCAACGTTAAAGGTGGAGAGGCGCCGTACACCATAAACTGGAATTTAGGCGATGGGCAGGTTGCCAATGGTGACGCGGTTGAACATACCTATTCAAAAGCTGGAAACTATACAGTAACGCTGAGTGTTGCAGACGCTAACGGCAACAGTGTTGAACAAGCGCGTGAAAGCTACGTGAATGTCTTGCAATCAACCGATATAGGTGTGCCTTCTTATGCTGGTGATGTACGAGTAGCCACATTTAATGCTTATTTAAACCGCAGCAGTGAAGGCCAAATTTTGGCTGACGCTCAAAGTGGTGAAGATGCGCAAATTAAAAACGTGGCTGAAATTATTCAACGCGTACGCCCGCATGTCGTCTTGCTTCAAGAGTTTGACTATGTCGCCGATGGCTCAGCCGTTAAAGCGCTGCAGGAGAACTACTTAAGCAACGGCTTAAATGGTGCGGAAGGTATCGATTACCCCTATGTATATCTTGCAGAAAGCAATACCGGCATCATTACACCATTTGATTTCAACAAAGATGGAAAATCAGGACAGTATGGTGATGATGCCTATGGTTTTGGTATGTTCTATGGCCAGTACGGCATGGTGCTGTTGTCTCAATACCCAATTGACTACGACAACGCTCGCACTTTCCAAAAGTTTTTATGGAAAGATATGCCCGATGCTAAATTACCTGTTAATCCTGAAACGGGTGAAAGCTGGTATACCGAAGAAGAGTTAGCGGTATTCCGTTTATCTTCTAAAAGTCACTGGGATATTCCGGTTAAAGTCGGCAAACATACGCTACACGTTTTAGCCAGTCACCCTACGCCACCCGTATTTGATGGCGATGAAGACAGAAACGGTAAACGCAACCACGATGAAACTCGTTTTTGGCGTGATTACGTTGAGCCAGCACGTTCAGCCTACATCTATGACGATAATGGCACCAAAGGTGGCATGAAGGGCGATCGTCATCACTTTGTAGTAATGGGAGATCTTAACGCTTCTCCAGTAGAGGGTGATGCAACCGATAATCCAATCGGGTTGTTAACGGCATCTGAGAAAGTGATGAGCGATGTTCGTCCAACCAGCCCAGGTGGTGTGGACAACGATCCTAACAATGAAAACGCCGCCGCACATACCGCTGACTGGAAAATGCGCGCAGACTATGTTCTTCCTGGAACTTGGGGCAATAAAGTCGAGCAAAGTGGTGTTTATTGGCCTGGAATCGCCGATGTGAATTATCGATTGGTCGGCCCTGGAGTTCAAAGCTCTGACCACCGTTTAGTTTGGGTTGATTTAAGCTTTACCCAGTAATCGTTTGATTTAATTTAAAAGGGCTGCATTGGCAGCCCTTTTTTTTATGGCGCAAACCAAGCTGCCACCTGTTATAGAGTGAATATTAGGCTAACAAATGTGACGAATGAGCAATGTTGATCTATACCTAATTAAGTGGACCATTAGGAGGAACCAGTGTTGGACTTATTTAAGCAGTTATTTTCAGATGAATTTATGCCCCATGGCATGTGTTATCTCTGGCAGCCAGAATTGCTATGGTTACACGTCATCTCAGATGCGTTCATTTTCTTTTCTTACGTCAGCATCCCAATTACCCTTGTTTACATTTTAAATATGCGCCGAGACTTAGTCTTTTCAAAAGTTATGGCCTTGTTTGGTGCTTTTGTTTTGCTATGTGGAATTACGCATGCGATTTCTGTTTGGAATGTTTGGAACGGAACCTATTGGCTCAGCGGTAGTGTAAAAGCCGTCACGGCCGTTGTTTCTGTTGCTACGGCTTATATGCTCTGGAAGTTAGCACCCACGTTGCGTGATGTCCCCACGGTTAAGCAATTGTCTAATGAAGTTGAGCAACGCAAAGTAGTTGAAGCTAACTTGCAAGAAAAAACACTCCATTTAAAAGAAGAGTCTGGCCGTATTGCCAGCATGAATGAAGAGCTGAAAGCCTTTGCTTATGCTTCTTCCCACGACCTTAAATCGCCCTTACGTGGTATTAAGCAATTGGCGGTTTGGATTGAAGAAGATTTAAAACACGTTGATTCCGAGCTGCCGCCAGAAATTCCAGAACATTTCGAGCTAATGAAAACTCGGGTGACGCGTATGGAGCGATTATTGGATGACCTGCTTGAGTATAGTGAAATAGGAAAAACAGAGGGCAGTTCTAGAGAAGTTGAAACGTCGACACTTTGCTCAGAAGTATTTGATCTAGTAGGTGGGAACGATTCGGGATTAACGCTAAAACTTGAGAGCAGTTTACCAAAATTTAAAACTCACCATACACCTTTTACACAGGTGATCCGTAATTTAATTGACAATGCCATCAAGCACCACGATAAGCCCAATGGCACTATTTTGGTTAAAGCTCTTGAACATAACAATCAATATGAATTTATTGTAGAGGATGACGGTCCAGGTGTGCCTGAGTCACAGATGGAAAGGGTCGTTGAATTGTTTACTACCTTAAAGCCTAAAGATGAGTGCGAAGGCAGTGGTATGGGGCTGGCCATTATTAAAAAAATTATTGCAAATTATGGAGGGGAGATGCGCTTGGCAAAAAATGGACAGGGTGGATTAAGCGTGAGCTTTACTTGGCCAAAAAATTTAGATAAATGCTAAGAATAAAAATTTAAGTGAAACAATTATGAGTAAAGATTTAAGTTATAACCAAGTCAATATTTTGCTAATAGAAGACGACGAAATAGACGCAGAAATTGTTAGGCGTGCGTTTAAGCAATTGCGCATTGCTAACCCTGTAACTCGAGCACGGAATGGTCAAGAAGGATTAGATATATTGCGAAACAACACCATAGATAAGCCAAGAATTGTGCTGTTGGATTTAAATATGCCCGTGATGAACGGCTTCGAATTCCTTGATGCAATAAGGGATGATGATGATATTAAAGATACGGTGATTTTTGTATTAACAACCTCTAAATCACAAGCTGATTTACTTGCGGCTTATAAGAAAAATATCGCAGGTTATATTGTAAAATCCGAGCTTGATAGTGGATTTGAATCCCTCATTAATATGTTGACATCCTACTGGCGAATTATTGAATTGCCTGCTCATGAGGAGCCAAATTAAGGATGAATATTCTGATAGTCGACGACGATAAAATAGATCGAATGCGAGTGAAAAGATCTGTAAGTCAGTTCATTGGCGATATATCAATAAAGGAAGTGTCTTCAGGAGAGGATTGCCTAAACTGTCTACTCACTGAATCATTCGATGTTGTACTGCTTGACTACAATCTTCCCGGAGCAACAGGAATTGAAGTGCTCGAAAGAATGAAGCAGGGTTCTATTGGCGAAACAGCGGTTATCATGTTGTCTGGTAATACAAATGAAGATTTAGCCGTGACTTGCCTAGAGCACGGTGCACAAGATTTTATTCGTAAACAGGATTTAGATTCAAAGCATTTATATCGCGCTATCATACATGCCAAACTTCGGCATAAAAATGAAATGGAGCTTGAAAGCAGCCGCCTTAGTTTAAAGGAATTAGCCGAGCACGATCAGCTCACTGGGTTGCTTAACCGATATGCTTTTGAACATCGTGTTACTGAAGCTATGGCTTTTTGGCGAAGATCTTCAGCTCACGTCAGTTTGATGTTGATGGACTTAGATGATTTTAAGTGGATCAACGACACATTCGGACACCCAGTAGGTGATGCCGTTTTAGTCGAAGTGGCTGATAGAATAGGAACCGTGTGCCGAGATGATGATTTTATCTGCCGTTTAGGCGGTGATGAGTTTGCCTTTGCGATTATGTGTCGTGAAGAGAACTATGCCTACCTTATTGCTCAGCGAATCTTCGATCGGTTAAGTGCGCCTTTTATAGTTGGTGGTCAAAAGCTGACCATAAATTGCAGTGTTGGTATAGCCGATTTTACACACGATTCGAATGATATTAATGATGTGTTAAAGCGTGCAGATTTAGCCATGTATCAAGCAAAGGCTGAAGGCCGAAATAGGTTTCATTATTTTAATGAAGGTTTACAAGCGGTAGCTATTCGCCGAATCCTCGTAGAATCGGAACTCCGAGAAGCGATTCAAAAAAAGAGTTTTATCCCTTATTACCAGCCTAAAATAGATGCCAAAACTGGATTGCTGTATGGTGCAGAAGCATTAGTTAGGTGGGGTCACCCTACTCAAGGGATAGTAGGCCCCGCCTACTTTTTAGATATTGCTGAACAAACTGGACTGATTATTGATATAGACCGAATAGTCATACAGAAGGCTTGTGCACAACACGCCCAATGGCTCGCGGATCATACGTTTGATCATCCAATTAAAATGGCTATGAATATATCTGTTCGACATTTTAAAGATGATTCGTTTCTACCGATGTTAACAGAGTTACTGGAGAAGTATGAAATTCAACCCTCTAGTATTGAGTTAGAGATCGTTGAGTCAGAGCTTGTGCAAGACACCGACACGGCAATTGCGGTGTTAGATGAGTTAGCAAAAATGGGAATCGATGTTGCCATTGATGATTTTGGAACCGGCTATTCTTCTTTAAGTTACTTAAAACAATTTAATGTTCAAGTATTAAAAATAGACCGTTCATTTTTATTTGATATTCCTGAATCGGAGATCAGCAGCCGATTGTTCAAAGGGATGCTTAATTTAAGTCAATCACTAGAGTTGCCCAATGTCGTTGAAGGGGTAGAAACTCAAGCACATGTTGAAAAGTGTTTAGAATATAACGCAGAAATTTTGCAAGGGTACTACTTTGCTAAACCGTTAACGGCCCAAGAGTTTGCAAATTACATTCCACCTAAGTTCAATAAGGGCGATACTTAAGATTTAAAACCTGAGGTATATCTTCTACACTCAAACTAAAGCTTTAGGTACTATAACTGCAACTACATACCTCTTAACGGCCGAGCTACTTTTCGCTCCAGAAGTCAAACCGTATCTATTAATACTGGCATTGTTTTTTAAAGATGGCATAAAAAAATTACCTTAAGTCATATATTAGTTCTCATCGATAGCCACCTGATAAAAAGCTTGTAATCTATCTTTGTTAAGATTCATGAGTTGTCTATTTTCTCTGATGGCTGGTAGTCATCGAGAATAGTACAACTATCAAGCAATTAGTCGTTTACTTTGTGAGGGTTTGTATGTTCGAGCTAGCTGAGGCCCTTCTAAGAGTAACCACACCGAACACTATATCCGTTTTAAGCAACATTGATTTGGGACCAATTCAAAAACAGGTTGTTTTATTGAGGGTGCAAAAAAAGACCGCTTGTGCGGTCTTTTCTCTTACGGAGTAGATAATTAAGGCTGAGGCAAGTATTCGACGCTCAAACTGTAGCTTGAAGTGCTAGAACTGTAACCACGCACCATTACAAATGCCGAGCTATCGTTTGCACCCGAAGTAAGATCACAACTTTCAGTACTGCCGTTTTTGTAGGGTCTGCAATCATAGCTGCTAGTAGTGGGTTGTGCGCCAAAACGGACATAAAGGTCGGCATCATTGTTCCCAGTCATCTGGGCGATGAATTGGCTGGCAGAAGTGATGCTAAATGGACCGTAGTGCTGCTCTTGGCTTTTGCCTACAGAACCGGTGAAGTTTTCAGTTACAGGTGTGTTTGAAGGTGGCGGCGGTGGAGTTGATCCTGCGGGTGTATAGGTGGCATCTATATTAAAACTAGATGCACTGCTGCTGTACCCTCTTGCCATGATATAAACGTTCGCATCACTGTTGCCAGTTGAAACGGTGCAGGTTTCAGCGGAACCACTTTTATAGGGGCGACAATCGTAATTACTGGTGGTAGGCGCGGCTCCAACTCGAACGTACAAATCAGCATCATTGTTGCCTGACATTACGACGTTTACTGTACTGTTAGCGGCAGCTAATACAGGACCGAAGTTTAGTTCTTGGTTGCGAGCAACCTGGCCAGAAAAACTATCCGTCACTTCAGTGCCTGGTTCAGGTGGAGGTGGAGGCGTATCGCTCATGTTTCCTTTAGCCAGTTCTGCGACGAAAGCCGCTGCCAATTTACCAAATTTCAAGGCATGGAATGCGTGGTTACCACTTTTATCAAGCGTATCGCCTGTAGTATGAATGTGAGGGTTTGCACCGTTAAATGTAGCCTCAAAAGGGAAGGACGCAGGGTATCCTTCGTTTGTCCAAGAGGCGTGGTCTGAGCAAGCGTAGCCGCAAGTAGATCGGCCAACCGATAATTCAGGTTGGTAAACCGTTACCAGCTGCTCTACAAAGTTATTTTGAGCCGCATTGGTGTAATCATCAATAATATAAATATCTTGGCTAGAACCCTGATAATTTGTCATGTCGAGTTGTAACACGCCGACCACGTTTGTGCCATTGCTTCGATGTTCGGCTGCGATCGCTTTTGAGCCCCGTAGGCCAACTTCTTCGGCCGCATAGCCAATTAATTTAACGGTACGGTTGGGTTTGAAATCTGTAGTGACAATGGTTCGAATCAACTCGGTGAGTGTCGCAATGCCAGAGGCATCGTCATCGGCACCAGGAGCGCGCGTATCATTGCTCATCCCCCCAGAGATAATGGAATCTAAGTGCGCTCCTAAAACAACGACTTCATCCGGATTCGTGCGTCCTTCGATGGTCATAACAACCGAAGGCTGGGCCCAACTGTGATTAAAAAGACTGACTGAAATATCGGTACGACCATTGCTGATTGTAGACCATTCATCGCGGAGCCAATTCGCACTGTCTACACCATGTGTCGAGGTATAGTAGCGATTAACAAAGGCTTGTAAGTCGATGACCGTATTACGAATACCAGATTCTGTCATGGTTTGTTGCAGTGCGTTGACGACATCGGCGTTATCCAGTGTGTAGTTGACGGCAATGCTCTGAGCTTGGCTCATCATGGTTTGGTTTTGCACCAAATCTGTTTGAGCAGCTGTTAACGATTCATGTGCAATAAAGCCACCACAGCGATTATGTTGGTGGTGCATTAGCTCAGAAATAATGGATAAATGCCTTTCTTTTACCAGAATTAATTGGGTAGCAGGAGCCTCGGCTGTCATTAACGTTGTGGGTAACTTAGCTTCTTTCTGGATCATGCTCGGGTAGTGGTCTTTTAAAGACTGGTAGCCATCGGCGCCCATGCTGATCCACACATCTTCGGCTAGTGCGGCCGTACTTAGTGAAAGGCCTAGCAATGAGGCCATGAGAGTTGCTTTCATCTTGTTCTCCGTTTTTATTATTTTCAATGCGATAACACTGTTTTTTTATAGTGAGGTGAGGAACAGCCGAATCGCCACCCGTCGACCGTTTGAGCGCCTGGGTAAAACGCACAACGACACCTTCAACCTAAACCAATTACGCCATCTTGAAAGCGAATAAGATGAAAAAATTAAAACCTTGTTCGATTTTTTAGATAGGCATCATGTTTTGATGCCGATTGAGTTAATTGAGCTCGAGTCGAACTGGTTTAATATGATAGGAGTGCCGGGTTTGAGAATGGTCAAAAGTACTGACCCATAGATAAGACTCGTTGGTAATCTCAAGGTCGAACTCAGACCCCGTATCTAGGGCGCGTTTAAGCTCAACTTGCCATAAGCCATCACGCCAATAACCTACGGCTTCAACGTCACCACGACCTTGGCTAAATGGTCCTAGGCTCAGCACCGATGGAATGATCGTATTTAATGGATAATTGTCTTCATCGGGGTGGTAGGCAATGGTGTCTTCCCAATCTAGCCACCATGAACCAAAGTCGGATTCGTTTGCATCAAAGTTAGGTTGGCCAAGCCTTTTAAGCAGCGCTTTATTGGCGGGTAAACGCAACGGAGTAACGATGCCATCATCGTACATAGTCCAATTCATAACGTAGCCACCACACTCTGGTTTGGTTTGGAAATCACTGCCATCCCAGCGCACTAGGTGTTCACAGTCATCTCGGTCTTTTTGGTATCCGCCGGTGTATCGCTTGTACTCAGAGTCGCTCGGTGAAGGAGGGCCAAAGTAGTTGTCATCAGCCTGACCCAAGCTAAGCCCGGTTCGAACGCTCTTCCAGTGCCAAACATCGGCTATTTTCCCATCGGTGGTGTAATGTAAGCCCCTCTTATTTGGCGGCGCGGGTTGATCTTTCAGAGGTTGCTCGCCCAACTGTACCGTACCGCCGCCAGCGAGGCTTGAAGTTTGGGTAAGCATAACGGCTAACTTGTCTTCGTAAAAAGTATTTTCATTAGCTTGCTTAAGGTCGGTCTGAACTACCTTCCAACCTTCCTCTGTTTTAATCAGTGGTACATGCATTTGGCTTCGGGTTGAATCTGGCCAGCTTATATAAAAGTAGATATTTTTATTATCTCGTAGTGCCTTTATGGTAACTAAAGTACCTTGTGTTGGCTGGCGGTAGCCTTGATAGGTTTGTACTCTAACCGTATTAGCCTGTGCCCAAGCTGCTTCTCGTAAATCGCCATCGAGTTCAATGGATTGGTCCGTGATGCCAACATTTAATGTTTTGGGTTGAGTCATTAGCCAAACGCTGAAGGTAACGAGTACTGCCATGCCTAATAAAATTAACCACGCCCAAGTAATACGTTGACCGGATATTACGAACACTTTCAGTACTTGGCGCCACGGTAAAGCTATAAATGCAACGGCGCTGTGCACGATGAAATAAGCAGCCATTGAAATCGCTGAGATTAAATGGAGTCGAAGGGTCCATTCTACAGGCAAAAAATGCCAACCTAGAATAAGTTGCACACCAGTGGTTAGACTTACCGTAAGCAAAGCCCAAGCCAAATAATGCGTAAAATTAAAAGCCATCATGCTAATGCTGGGATGCTTCAAATTAGGGAGCCGACGGCGCTTGATCCGGCCCATGATGTAAAGCCCAATAGCGAAAGCCAGCAATAAAGCTGATCGAAAATGCCAAGCATGCACATCGCCCTGAGGTAAAAGCATGGCCAGTCTAATCAGTGCTGGCTCATTGGCAACTGCAATGCGAAGTCCAGTAAATAACAATGGCACAATAGAAAAAATAAATAGCAGATGGGCTAAACGAATAACCGCGTTAGACTGAGTTTTTGTAGGTGACGACATGAAAAAGCACACTTATAGATGAGCGCTTAGTATACAGAAGAATTATCCGATAAGAAAAAGCCCACCGCAGCGGTGGTGGGCTTGTTACTGTTTGTTGCCAATGTATCTGGCTAAAAAAGTCTATACAGGTTTAGAAAACGAAGTGTGTTGCTTGGCTTGCAACAACAACCCAAGTAATGAACATCCCGTTGATGAATGCTCCGGTATAGACTTGGCCTGTAACACGATAGGCCACGGTGAATACCAAGGCTGCAATGGCCATGAGTGGAATAAACTGGAAGGCAATAATTGTCCAAAGTGGTTCTGCTGCAATAAACAGAGTACCACCTAAGAAAAGTGGTAGGTACTGAACGGCCAGTAATACCATATAACCGACACTGAGTAACAACCAATTTGCCACGAGCTCTTTACGAAAGCTCCAATTGTCTTGGCGCAGTTGACCATGTAACACAACCGCTACAACAATGAAGAACAAACAGAAAGGAACCACATAAGACAGTGCAATTTTAAATTGCAGTGGGCTCAATAGCTTAACGCCAAATACCCAAATGCGGTAATCGACATCAAAAAAGAAATCGACTAAAAGCAATGAACTATAAAGTACCCCAATGACCGATAATGCCAGTAAAAATGAGCGGCATACTTGCGCGATTTTAAAACCTTGGCCAAGCGTGATGCCATAATTAGCCACTGTTGCACCCGTCTTCTTATTCACCAATAGGTGCCATAAAGAAAACAGCACCAACGAAATCAAACCGGTTAATAGCGCCCAAACCATTACTTGGGTGGTGATGTTTTGTGCAAACAATGCAGAGGCTTGCCATCCCAGACCTTCACTGATGCCTTTAAATGGGAATAGCGTGATCGCAGGGAGTGCAGTAAATATAATGGCACCAACCCACCAACCCGCGCCTTGTAAGGCATGTGCTTTAGGGGCTGCGTTATTTAAAGACTGAAAGGGAGAACGCTTGGCGAGTGCAGGGACCGCAGGGACAATCAGAACGACCATGCCTAAAAGCGCTATAAGGGTACCTATTTCTTTCCAAATCCACACTTGATCACTCGATGGTAAAGCGTTTGCACCGTCTAAGGTTTGATCAAACCAGTCGATAGCATAACCAATAGCCTCATGAGAAAAGTGATCACCAGGGTGAGTAACAGCGGGTTGGTGCAGAACACGCGCCGTACCTAAAGATATATCGCCATAAATTTTGCCAGGAACAATATCTTCTTTTGTGTTGAAAAGTTTTTTAAGTTTTTCAGTTTTAGTTATTTCAGTTGGAACTTCAACGCCCCACATCAGTGCTGAAAATTCATCGTATTTTGAGAATACGACCGCAATATTGCGTGGCCATTGCGCGGTGCCTTCAGGTGCTCCAAAGGTGCCTGTAGAAGAGCCTTCAATAACAATTGATTTATAAGCATCAGGGTAAACACCGGCCGCAACAAGAGACGCCCAACCACCCATTGAGTGGCCCTCTAGGCCAATATTGTCTTGGTCTACAAAAGGTAAGGTCTTCATGTAGGCTAAGGTATCAATGCCGCCAAAACCATTCGTGAATGCCGCAGGGTCTGAATACCCATGGCCAGTTTGGTCTGGAGCCAGAACAACATAACCACGACGAGCGAACTCAATGGCAAAACCAGATTGTGTCTCGTTAGAATTAATGTAGCCGTGAGTTGCGATGATGCCGGGTGCCGGGTTTTCATTAGAAACGCCCTTCGGCACATATAAACGTGCATGAGTGATGACGCCATCATTTCCAGCAAAACGAACATGGCTAACTTTAACATTGCCAGCGCTCGTTTGTACTTGATGAGCTAAGAAACCGCCCACAAAAAGTAAAATGAGGGCAAAAATTAACGCTTTAGGGTTGTACTGCATTGTATTCCTCTCTTGCTTAATTGTTGTTATTAAATGTCGAATCTAGTGATTCAAAATGACTTTAACTGATAAGAAGAGAGGGTGTCGATTAAAATAGGACCTAATTGAATGATTAGTGAATGAAATTCACGGAAAGGCCTCTATTAAGCAATATTGTTTTGCGCGCAAACTATAATAAGTGGGAGTTTATTATTTGGTCGTTTATTCACACATGTATTAAGTCGTTTTCTATCTTAAATGGAATGGCGGTTAAATGCTCCCCTTGGCAAGGTCCTGCTAGGCAGTTTCCACTTTCAATTTCAAACAATGCGCCGTGAGTAGAGCACTCTATTAAAGCTCCGTCTTGATCTAAAAATACGTCTTCTTGAAACTCTAAATTGACCCCAAGGTGAGGGCATTCATTTTTGTAAACAAAAATTTGACCGTCTTTTTTCACCACAAATATTGCGCCATGTGGGCTGTCGAAGCCTTTCGAATTACTTTCTTGTATATCATGAATACTGCACAGTTCCGTCATATTGTTCCTCAGTTATTTGTTTTGATGAGTGTTTGGGCCTGAATTTCAAAAAGGTCGTCCTTTTCTTTAAAGCGTTCAAACTCCCAAATTTCCAATCTCTGGCCGTTTCGCAAAGTTACGTCTCGCCATAGGTTGGCTTCAATTTGTTGGTTTACATCGTCGTCTTGCAAAATAGGTTCGGCCATCAAAATATGGTTGATAGGCTGTAGAGCTTTGACTTGCTGTAACCAAAGATCCGCGTCACCTGTCACTAGGGGGAGCGGAATGCCGTGTTTATAGGTTTTACTGACAAATGCTGGTCCAGCGCTTACAGCAATGCCAAACAATGGTCGTTCTTGTTCTGTTTCTTGAGCGATACTTTCTATAGCCAATTGCAATACTCGGGCTGCACATACAGAGTCAAACGCAAAAGTTTCAGAATCGCCTAAGCCAAAAACAATAGAGAAACCGTCAGGCAAAAGTACACCATTGTATAGTTCACTGACGCGAATCATGAGCGATTCATATTGCCGCCAGATTCGTTGTAATTGTTGTGCGTTGTAGATTCGAATCAAGGCATCCCAATTTTGGCAATCAATCGAGAGTAAGGCGACGTCTTGATACATGCCTTCTTCTGTTACGAGGCTCACTTGCTCCAGTAAACGCTCAGTATCATCGGAGGCCGAATCAGATTGTAGGTGTTTCATAAGTTGTCCGTGCTGACTCATTGGGTCGGACAGTAATTGAATCAGCTGGCTTACTTGTTGGTCTGGTCGTCCGGTTAGGTGTTGGCTAATTTGGGGTAATTGAGCGTCTAATTGTGTTTTTAAGGGAGACCAAGCCGCGATTGCCTGCCTATAACGCCAATATAGAAAACCAGATATTGCGCCGATGCCTATAATATTAAACAACAACCAACTGGTTACGGCTTGCTGGTGCCATGAAGCGGTATCGTTGATATTGAGTTCTATATCGGCATGACCCATCAATTCATCACCAAAATGAATAGGGAAACGGTATTTTTCTATGGCAACGGTTTGGTTTTTGTCTCGCGACGTAAGCCGAATATCGGCTTCTTGGGAATCAATGGCGGCCCGGAACACGGCAGGTTCATCTGCGTATCGATTTAACACTTGGCTGATGCCTAATCGATCGTTCTTGTGGAGTAGCGAGGCAGTCTCGAATGATAACGTTCTTGCTAAACTTTCACCGAGTTGGTTATTTGATGCGGATAAGCTTTGCGTCAGTGGCTTGTACCAAAAAACCACCAAAAGTAGGTTGATGATCACTAACAATGCCAGCGCAAAGGCCATTAGGGGTTGAAAAAGCCATTTTAGATTATTCATGTAGTGGATATATTAAACTCAGTCGATACAATAGCGATACACAAGCGTGCGGTGAATGTTTACGCCATGTTAAATGGCTTGAGGCAAAAAATCACTGTAAAGTATCACACGATTTCATAAAAAAATGAGGAAGGCGCATGAGCGACTCAGTTAAGAAACTAGAAGAACAATTACTGGCCTTAAAAAAAGGGCTGTTTTTAATGAGCCCACGTGATCGAGTGCGTGCATTGTCTACGCACGAAACTGAAGATTTAATCATCGAATTGCAAGATGTTGCCGATGCAGCATTAGAATCTCTCGAATCGGTTAAAAAATAATCATCTGCGGGAGATTCCCTGTTGAGTACTTTACTCATGATGCAAATCAGCGGATCAGATCGGCCCGGTCTGATCGCTGCCATTGGCCAAATATTGGCTGATGAAGCAATTACCCTTCAGAACTTAAACCAATATTCAGATCATTCCATTTTTAATTTTCACGCGTTAATTTCGTGTGACGAACTGCAATGGTCCAGAATATCAGCGGCCGTTTCAGCGCTTGGTTTGGACATTAACCGCGCAGATGCCGAAGTTGAAACAAATGAGCAATGGGTATTAACAGCACTCGCACGTGAAATTTCCCCAGAAATGTTGAGCCACATTGAACATGAAGTGTCACAGCAAGGGCTGAGCATTCAAAAAACAACTCAATTAACAGAGCCTAATAACCCTTCTGTTTGTGCCTATGAAATGGCACTTTGCGGAAAGATAGCCAATGTAAACGAGTTAAAACAAGCTTTTTTAGAACACACGGCTAATTTGCCGTTCGATGTTGCCATTCAACCGGCATCGGCACACCGAACCCGTAAACGGCTAGCCTGCTTTGATATGGATTCAACCCTCATTGAAGCCGAAGTGATAGACGAGCTAGCCAAGGCCGCTGGAATCGGTGATCAGGTCGCAGCAATCACTGAATCGGCCATGCAAGGTGACATAGATTTCCAAGAAAGCTTTAAACAACGTATGGCGTTACTTAAAGGCTTGGATGAATCCGTGTTGGCTGAAATAGCCCAGAACTTACCCGTAACTGAAGGGGCTGAGCGGTTAATAAAAACACTGAAAGCTTTTGGCATTAAAACAGCCATTCTGTCAGGTGGGTTTAATTACTTTGGTCAATACTTACAAGAAAAGCTAGGGTTTGATTATGTTCATGCCAATCAGCTTGATATCAGCGATGGGAAAGTGACGGGCCTTGTTAAGGGCGACATTGTAGATGGCGCTAAAAAAGCGGAATTACTCAAAAGCATCGCAAAGAAAGAAGGCATAGCATTAGAGCAAACTGTCGCTGTTGGCGATGGTGCTAATGATTTATTAATGCTGGCAGAAGCAGCTTTGGGAGTCGCATTTCGGGCTAAGCCCATTGTTAAGCAGCGTGCAGATTACGCTATCTCTACGTTAGGGCTAGATGGCGTTCTTTATTTACTTGGGTTTACCGATAAAGAAATATTAACTCAGTAACGTTAAAAAGAGGCTGGTGGTTACACCGCCTCTTCATCTTCGTCATCAAAGTTATAAGCCATTTCATCAAGCGGTGCTTGTAAGTAATAGCCCTGAATGTAGTTAACCCCTAATTCCCATAGAGACGCCAAAACTTCGGCCTGTTCAATTTGTGGAACGATAGAGTTAATGTCATTGCTGTGAATTTCGGTTAGTACGGCTTGTAATTCATCCGATGCTTGGCCTTTTTCAGTGAGCTCTTCAACAAAGCTTGGATGAACCCGAGCGTAGCTAATATCTAAATGATTCATCAGCTGTTTTGAGTTTTCTGCCAATCCAAAACGGTTTATGGCTAGTTGACACTTAAGCAGTGACATACCTTTACTGAAGGCTTTTGCGGCTTTTAAATAGCTCAATGCTGCTTCTTCTCGTACTTGGAAGCAGACTGAATCTCCGGGTAATTTTTGCTTTTTCAAGATGCTATTTACCCAAGGTAAAAAAGCAGGGTCTTGAATAGACGCAGGTGTTAAGTGAATCAAGCACTGCGTATTGTGGCCTCGGGCACGGTGCGAAGCTAAGTTTTCTAAGCTCTTTTCAACGACCCAGCGATCCAATTTACTGCTCATGTCGCTGTTTTCTATGGCATCGATGAATTCATCCGGCGTTATATCTGAACCGTCTTTATCTTTTAGGCGAACCAATACATCATAGTGTTCCTGGCTATCGCCACGTAAACTCATAATTGGTTGGAACTGAATACGTAAGCCATCGTGCTCTAGTGCATGTTGGACTTTGGCTACAATGGAGTTTTCGGCCAGGTTGGCGATGTCGGATCTATCAAAATAGCAAACTGGCTCGCCCGATTTTATGGCTGAATTATAGGCTTGATCTGCCTGAACCAAGGCTTTATTGCCACTGTCGCATTGTTCATCTATATGGGCTAAACCAGCCGCTAAGGTTACCGGTATAGTTTTACCATCAACATCATAAAGGTTTTCATTGGCCGTTTTTAACATGCTGGTTATCTCAGCTTTGACGGCGGCTAAATCAGATTTTTCAGATAGTAAGCCAAACATGTCATCGGCATAACGTGCAATTTGAGCGTCTTTCGGATGAGAGTCACTGAGTATTTGAGCGATTTGCTTCAATATTACATCCGTGCCGGCTACGCCAGCTTTCACTTTAATATCAGCGAAATTTGCAATGCCGATGTGGGCGATTAAGTACCGTTTCGAGTCACTAATCACCTTTTGGTATGCGCTGTCTAGTTGTTCGTTAAAATAGAGTTTGTTGTGCAAACCAGTAACGAGATCTTGAGAGCTAATTTCTTTGATTTTTTCTTGCAGTACTTCGCTATCGGCTTCAATTCGACGAATAACGATTTGAGTGCAAGATTCACCCTCGTAGCTGGCACTAGAGAAGGTCATTTGAATTTTAAACTCTTCTCCTTCGGCATGCTTACCTACGGTCGAGAAGCTGTGTTCATTTTTAGATGCAACCTGTTTGAGGCCATCTTTTAGCGTGTTGATTTCTTTGCCGGCGACTAGATCCATTATCGGAGTGCACTGAAGCTCTTCTAAATCATCGTAGCCAAACATCTCTAAATAGGCTGGATTTGCATGAATATGCATGCCTTCGTGAACATAGCTTATGGCATCTACTGAGCTTTCTAGTAGTAATTGAACGCGTTTCTCAGTTTCTTTTAAGCTGACACGAGTGGTGCGCAGTAATCGGCGATCTCTTAATGCCGCAAATTCACGTTTAATGGCTTGGGTTAAATGCTGCTCGCTGGATTCAATAATGACATCGGCCATGCCCATATCGAGTGCGCTGGCGATAATATCTTCATCGTATTGGCTTATTAGGCCAATCATAGGTAAGTCTTTACCGTCACGCACAATTGCGTCTACGGCGGCGGAGGTATCTACGGTTCCTGTATTGAGCTTGGCAAGCAATAAATCCCAAGTTTGGGATTCTAAAACGGAGTTCAGCTCATCAAGGCTGGCTATAAAGTGGCTACGAACGGCTTGGCCTGAATTGCGAATCGCATTGGCTAAGGGTTCTGCTTCATTTTGGGTATCGTGAATCAGCAATACCCGGATTGCGCCGCTGGAACTAGAAGTCATAAATCAACTACTTGTCATAATTATATGGATTAATGGCCTTAGTATAGTGACAAACGGTCTACCTGCCCACATATTAGCAAAATTGATTGTTAGAAATGTTAATCAGTAGACGCTTATAACTGCCGCCATAGGCTTTCAAAGTTGTCACCATCATCGGAAGGCATCGGTTTTCTCGTGGCTTCGCCTACTTTTTGCGCAACGCGCCTGACTTGGAATTGACTAATGATACCTGTCGAAAGGATTCTTTTCGTGAGTTGGTACTTTTCTTCTTCCCCTTCGAGGTTAATCGTAACCTTGTTACCAATGTTGAAAGGCAATCGTGGGGTTAGAACGGAAGCGTCTTGACCGATCGCTTTTATTTCTGGAATGTACAGTGCGCGAAGGTAGTCGCCATGTGCGCCAGTTTTATGTAATTGACGTATTCCGCAAGGACGGCTGTTGGGCGCTAATAATTCAACACCCATCTGTGTACCAAAATCTTTGCCTTGACGTATCCAACGAACCACACCTAAGTTCCAGTGTTGCAGGTTGTCTTCTTTAATCGAGACCACTTCGCCTGTTTTTAGGTTGGAGGCGGGGGCATCTTGCCACTGCAAGCAATAGCCTCGCGGGCTTACATTAATTAGCTGGCCGCTAAATTTTGGGTGGCTTTCATCGGGCTCAGAATTAAACTCTATAGAGTCTTCAGACAGCATTTTAGGCCGAGTGCCTGAATCGAATGACCCTTCCCATACATCTTGTTGAGATTTTACGGCTTGAGTGTCGTCGGCGTTAAATCGGTTTTGCACGGCTCCCATGAATGGGTTGTCTGAATGAGTCGCTGTTCCATAAAGCAAAGAATAAAATGGAATCTCACCCGCAATATGAAAGTGGGTGGCGGTAAGCCCTACAGTCATGGTTACTTGGCCCGTGGCCGGTGTGCGTGAGAAGGAGCGTTGTTTCATGCCCCCCCAAGATTGAATTAAGTGTTCTAATAAGCTGACATTAAAGCGTTCATCAACAATGGATAGTTTTCCGCGTGATTCAGGGTTCGCTAAAATTTTATGATCTGCATGAAGCAACCTAATAAGCGGTAATGCGTTTATACCGAGGTAATCAGATAAATTCGATTTCTTAATTAAATACCGGTATTGAGGGGCATTGTCGGTTTCAGGATTAATCACTAATACCGATTTTTCGTCTGCAACGTCTTCGATTTCTAAATGCGTTGCCCACTTTGTGAGCGAGCTAAATACATCGCTCAACTCTCGTTGCAATAATTGGTTAGGTTGGCATGCACCCAACAGGCAAATGCGTAAATAGTTTTGCTGAATCGTCAGCTGTTTGGTGGCCAATGAATCTGGAACCACTTCCATTTGAATATTAAAGGCAGAAGCAATTTGATAAAGCTGATGAATTTCTTGCCAGATACCAGGAGGCGTCTGGATGTATAATTGGTAAGACCGCAAAATAGCGGGCATCAATTCACCTAAGGAGCGGTGAATAGCTTTTGCTAACGGCGCTTTTTGTTTAATACTGCCTTGGGCGAGCATGTGCTGAATGATTATTTTATAACCAATGGCTAAATGCGTCTGCAACGCTTGGGCGAGGTTGGCCACTTTTCGTTGCTGATCATCAAGAACAACACCTTGGTTTAAGTAACGATTATTGAGTTGGTTGCAAACAAAATGAATGGGGCCGCGAACAAGATCCATTAATTCAAGGCGAGCAGAATCTGAGAGTTTCAATTGATTGAACTCAATAACCGCATGGTAGAGCTGCCGTGAGGTCTCACCAATGTTTGCCATTGGTAGGCTTTCTACCCATGCTTTTAATTGACGCGCGGTAGGATCACAAAACGATAAAGTCGTTTGAGTCTGTTTTGGCGTGTTCAAATAAGGTTGATCGCGATATTGCATGTAACTCTCTTATCTCATTCCCTGATCAGTATAGTCCATTATACGTTAATTTATCGTCTACACCTACCAACGGGTAACAGCGAAATAGTTTAATATTAATGAATGCAAAATAGCCAAATTTAACGCGATTACTTTACATATATTACAGTTAAGACCATTAACAGATGGAGCGCAATAAAATCAGCTGCCTTGGCTATTATTTAACCAGGTTTTTGACGGCCGATTGGGTATTTCACGTACCAGTCTTGGCAGTAGGTAACCCGATACATCGGCTTGCAATGCTTGCCATATCTCAATGGCGTCTGATTCAGATACATTAAAGTGCGCAGCACCCTGAACTGGGTCTAGAAGATGTAAATAATAAGGTAATACGCCGGTGTCCCAAAGCTTTTGGCTTAAATTTTTTAATGTATCGGCGCTATCGTTGATTTCTTTAAGTAAAACAGTCTGATTCAGTAACGTAACACCGGCTTTTTTTAATTGTGTCAATTTATCGGCAAGTCGAATTCCTATTTCATTTGGGTGATTGATGTGTAATACAAAAACTATTTTTTTATTTGATCGCTCAATAGTATCCAATAACTCCGAGCAAATTCGATCAGGAAGAACAACAGGGGTTCTTGTATGAATCCTAATCGTGGTTAGGGTCTCAATGTTATTTAAATTGTTTATTAATTGCTCGAGCTTTGCATCAGAAAGGCTGAGCGGATCGCCACCGCTTAATATAATCTCGTTAATTTCTGGCCGTTGTTCTATGTAGTTAAGCGCTGCGTTGAGCTGGGCAGGTTTAAGTTGTTGCTCGCTATAAGGGAAGTGGCGGCGAAAGCAATAGCGACAGTGAACGGCACAGCTTTGGTGAGCTATCAGCAATGCTCTGTTGGCGTACTTGTGAATCAACCCTGGCACTGGATTGTAATCGGCTTCTTGTAAAGGGTCGTTTGAATAACCAGAAATTGTGTTGAGTTCTTGTGAGCGGGTGATGACTTGAAGCAGCAGAGGGTCGCTTGGGTCTCCTTTTTTCATGAGTTGCGCAAACGCGAGCGGCACTTTAAATGCGAAACCTGTCGCGTCATCATCAAGCAGTAGATTTGCCTCGGTGGGGGCAATGTTTAAATAGTTAAGTAAATCCGGGGCAGATTTAAAGGCACCCGCCAATTGCGCTTGCCAATGGTCACTTTCAATTTTAGTGGCTTTTAGAGTATTAGGCTGCAAAGTGTCTTCGAAAACAGGTATCATAAGGGTTCTTTTTAATAGTTAGCAGAAGATTGTAAACATGGCTACATATTCTACCAGCGAATTTCGCTCAGGCATGAAAGTTTTACTCGATGGCGATCCTTGTACTATCGTCGACAACGAGTTTGTTAAACCAGGTAAAGGCCAGGCTTTTAACCGAGTTAAATTGAAGAACCTAAAAACGAATCGCACATGGGAGCGTACGTTTAAGTCAGGTGAAAGCATTGAAGCGGCCGACGTCATGGATATAGATATGGAATATCTCTATAGCGATGGCGAGTTTTGGCACTTTATGAAAACCGATGGAACTTTTGAGCAAATCGGCGCTGAAGAGTCAGCTTTGGGTGATGCGAGAGATTGGTTAAAAGAGCAAGAAGTGTTTTCTGTGTGCTTATTTAACGGCGCACCTATTGCGGTTACACCACCTAACCATATCGAACTTGAAGTGGTTGAAACGGACCCTGGTTTAAAAGGGGATACGGCAACAGGTGGATCAAAACCTGCGAAATTATCTTCAGGTGCTGTAGTTAAAGTGCCATTGTTTATTTGTGAAGGCGAAATTATTCGTGTAGATACGCGTAAAGCCGAATATTTAAGCCGAGCAAAAAGCTAAAGCCTGTTTATCAAGCCCCAATTAATGGGGCTTTCGTTTGAGGTTTCTATGAATTGGCAACCAAGTGCCTCCCTAAATGCACTGCGGCATCGTGCCGAAGTGTTTTCTCATATTCGTAGTTATTTTAAAGATCAAAAGGTTTTAGAAGTTGATACGCCAGCCTTATCTCGGTCGACCGGCACGGATGTACATCTAAGCCAATTCATAACCCAAGAAGGTTATGCACTCCATACATCGCCTGAATTTCCAATGAAACGATTACTTGCTGCCGGTTCTGGTGATATTTACCAGCTTGCACATGTATTTCGACAAGATGAAACGGGCCAACGTCATAATCCAGAATTTATGATGCTTGAATGGTATCGAACAGGCTGGGACGAATGGGATCTCATGAGCGATGTGGTTAACCTCATTAACGGCTTAACACCTGGTACAAACCTTGAGGTGATTCATACTAGCTATGAACAAGCCTTTCTAGATGCGAAACTACCCAATCCTTTTACCAGTTCATTGAAAGAGCTCCAATTCGCGGCTGCACGCTTGCTTCAAGCAGACGCAGATCAATGGCAGCGGGATGATTGTTTAGATGCCCTTATGGCGTTAGTCGTTGAGCCAAACCTACCTAAAGAAAGGCTTTGCTTTATTCATAGCTATCCTCAAAGCCAGGCTGCGCTCGCTGCCTATGGGCTGTTTAACGATCAGGCTATTGCGCGCCGATTTGAGCTTTATTGGCAAGGAATGGAGTTGGCAAATGGGTACTTTGAATTAACAGATTCGGTCGAGCAAAAGAGGCGTTTTGAAGCTGAAACTGTTCAAAGACAACAGCTTGGCTTGGCGGCACCTAAAATTGACGAAGCATTTTTGGCGGCATTGGAGCAGGGCATGCCCAGCTGTTCTGGTGTGGCGTTGGGGGTGGATCGATTGCTGATGATCTTGGGGCAGTACTCATCAATAAGTGAGGTACTGCCTTTTGAGTTTGGCCGTGCTTAATTTGAACGTTTATTAACTAAAGCGGCTAACTTAGCGGCCATTCTAGCTTCGCCATCGCCTTCAAATTCTTCTTTTTTAGCTGAAGTATTGGCTTTAGCTGGCCGTTTTTTCGGCGCATCGGCTTTTTTAGCTTTAGAGGGATGAGCCTTGTTAGGCTTACGGCCTGCTGGCTTTGCTGGGCGGCGAGCCGCTCGCTTCTTGTCGATTTCAGCCAATTTACCCGCTGCGTGTTGCGCTTCTTCTGCGGTCACTGTACCAGTTGACGTACCGCCAACAGTCACACGCTCAGCCCCTTCTTTTAAACATGCAATGTAACTGCGCATGCGAACATACAGGTTAAGCGCACGACGAATACGAGTCTTTGAAAGCTTTCCGTCTTCAGCAATGGCGGCATGAATACCTATTTGGAGGGGTTTAGGCTCTTTAGGGTTGAATACTTCAGGATAAAGCTCGCATAACTCATCTAGAGCTTTGCGGTTCGCTAAGTATTCTTTTTGTCGCTTTGCATCAGCTTTTTGTTTTGCTGAGACCTCTTCCGTTACTGGTGTAACTTGAGATTCGTTTTGGACTTCCAATTCAGACATAATATTCGTATAGATGTGATGATTCGAGCGCCGCAGGATACTCGGTTATGACTCGTTTGCAAAGGGCGAAAGCGGTATTTGTGCCTCGAATACAATTTACAACTGTGTGTTCAAGGCATCAAATTTGTCGGTCGCGCTGAATTATCGCGATGCGTAGGCATATTGACGACCTACGTTAGTTGGAATAATTCCAGGCTTACGCATGTATTGGTCGGGAATCTGAATGCCTTCGGCTTTAAAACTCACCAATTGTTCTGGCGTGAGATTTTCTAAAAAGCGGTAATAGAAGCTTTGAATTCGCTCATCGGCCGTACGAGAGGCATCGTGTAGCAAATGCTTAATCGCATCATTTGAGTTTAGACGATGGCGAGTGCCTGTATCGCGTCTAACTAAGGCTACCAACTTAGACAAAATATAAATGTTGGTTTCTGAGAAAATCATAAGTGGTTCCATAGCTTGCTCCAATTAGGTCCATAGTGGTTATGGGTTCTACTAAACTAGCCTTAAAACTCAATAGTGCCAGCGCAAAATAGAGTTTAATTTGAGAAATATTTGAAGCTGTGAAGTACCTCGCAAATAACCAAAATGGCTATAATTGACGGTTCTATGGCAGTGGAATGGGAACGATGGAATCAGATGATAAGGTGAAGGAAGTCTCTGCGCTTCTCGTGTTAAAAAAAGTGGCAGAGACTTAATCTATTGTAGTGGTTAAATTGACAAGGAAGCTGGTTGCGTAAAGTTATGTAACGGGCGTCCCCGTTTAATTTGCGTCAGCTTGTAATAATTGCCCAAGTTTAACGGTGGCTCCTGGAGCAATATCTTCATGCCAGTTCAGGGCATCTTTTTGTGTCAGTAAAATTACGGTACTGCCTAAACGAAAGCGACCCACTTCTTCGCCTCGTTCAAAATCGAGTTTTTTGGTTTCAAAGGAGTGTTGGCTAATTTTCCTTTGAAAGGGTGCAACAATTCCAGACCAAACTGTTTCTATGCTGGCTACGATCATCGCGCCAACTAAAACCATAATGACTGGGCCATGCTCGGTTTCGAATTCACATACTAGTCGTTCGTTACGCGCAAATAAATTAGGGACGTGCTGAGCGGTTAGTTGATTTACACTGAATAATTTGCCTGGAATAAACGTAGTTTTAACCAATTTTCCCGACACAGGCATGTGAATTCTATGGTAATCCTTCGGCGATAAGTACAAAGTCGCAAACTCGCCACCACTGAATTTTTGGGCTTGTGTACTATCGCCGCCCAGTAAATCAACAACTCGAAAGCTTTTACCTTTTGCTTGAACTAATGTTTGGTCTTCAATAGAACCGAACTGGCTTATTTCACCGTCTACGGGGCTAATAAACTCATTATTCGAGCCAGCTAAAGGCCGAATGCCATCTTTAAGGGCTCGTGTAAAAAAGTCATTGAAGTTTTTGTATTCATTTATGTTTTCACGCTTTGCTTCGGTTAAATCTATGCCAAACCGATCCAGAAAAAATTGCATCAACGGCTTTTTAATGAAGGTCAATTCAGATTCAGCAAAATACCCGACCACACGGGATAAAAGGTGATGAGGTAAAAGGTATTGGCTAGCAATAAATGAAATGTTTTTTAAGTTCATTGGCTCAGTCTATTTAGGGCGGTATTCCAATCGGCGCAATACTCGCGAAAAAGTTTATAATCGTATGCGTTTAAAGGTTCTCGGCTGCCTTTTAAATCGGCGTAGAGCAGCATCGTAACTTCACCACCAATAGAGAACGAACGCAAAAAGAAAGATTCGTCTTCAGCGGCCGCCAATAGAGTAGGAGGCAACTTTCGTGATGCGTTGGCCTTATTGCTGCTATTGACCCACAACGCTGACACTTTTTTGGTGAATTCTTTGAGTAACTCCGAAGAGGCAATCGGCATTTTTAAATTACGAAGCAGTGGTGACTGCTGACAACCTTCGCTGTCAAAAACTTGCAAAAAGCCGTCTGTAATTTCTAAAACAGTAACCCGCTTAAAGGCAAACCCATTGATTAGGCCAAACAAAGCACTTTCTTGAACTTCAACAGGTGAGTGCCAGGATTTTTGGTTTCGAAATTGTCGACGTATTTCGCGCTGAGCATTTAAATCAAGGACTTTACGTGGGGTTAAATCGGATTCTGGACCCGTACTGTTGGTTCTTTCAAGGGCTGGTTTCGGGGTTTTTTCTCGGGTTCTTTTGAGTGTTTCAATCTCTTCAGCTTCTGGCCAGCTTGTTACAATCGGGGCCGCTTCTGGCTTTCGAGAAAGTTTAAGTGCTTTATTTACATCATCCTCACTAAACCCAGAAGTAACACGAGCCGCAACTTGCATGGGCGGTTGGTGTGCCAGTAGTCTTCGGGCCGCTAGCGCTACTTGAGGTAGGCTGTACTCTCGAGCGGCATTTGCCACCCATTGTTTCAGCATGGGTTGGAAATGGGTTAGCCCTAATGATACTTCACCGGTTCTGCAAAGTGTTTGCAGTGGCTCACCTGTCCAAGTAGTGGATCTTACGGTTGAAGCGAGGTCGTGACTAAAAGGTAAAAAGAATTTTAAAGCCGATTGTTTGAAATTTTGTGTGCGTTGATCGGTCTGAGTTGATGTCTCTTCTGATTCAACCAATATGGGTAATTGGAACAATTTACACAGTTTGTCGTTCCAATCACGCAGAGGCATGCCATAAAATTTCTCGATCAATTTGGTTCTATTGGCACCTTGCTGAACTTGGTATTCAATGCCTTCCATTGTTTCTGGCTCTAACAGCCAAGCAACCCAAATACTTAAATCGTAAAAAAGTGTGACCCAATAATCGGCTTCGGTCCAAGGGATTTGTCTTATTTCAAACCATTGGCGCATAAGGGATGCGGCCAATAGGCTGTCACCAATAGCGTTAAGCAGCCCTTTGGTGCTGGTATTAGTCGCTTCAATTCTGGGTACTTTCCCAGTTAATGCAATGAGGCGTGTTGATCCCAGTAGGTTGACAGCGTGATCAAGCGTTTTAACAGAAACATCGTGACTCGCGAGCATTTTATTGGCATAGCGGAAAAGATGAATTGTTAGTAGAGGGTCTTCTCGGATAATTTCAATCCAGTCACTCAGATCAGCATTAGCCTGAGGCAACGACTTCACAGGCAATACGGCCGGAAGCGACAGCGTCTGAATTCGTTTTAACCATTTCGTTTCATTAACCATGTAAAAAATACAGCGCCAGAATAAGGTGAAGTTTATAGGCTGCTAAGTTTAACCCTGAAAAGACTTGCGCGCAAAGTACAGCCCTAAGTTTAATAATCGAGGTTACATTAGGCTTTCTAGATTCGCCCACGCGCTTTTTTGAATGTCTTTGCGTTCAAACTCTGATAATTCGGTTAATTTATCCAAATCAATGTGGTGTAGCTTGAGGTAAGGAAGCTTTTTCTCTGGAAATTCACGCAAATCGCCAAGCATTAATGCAGGGATTAATGTTCCATGGTCGAAATAACCCATCTTCATGGCTTTTAGCCCCTGACGTAGGGGTAACCGTTCGAGTTGGCCAGTTGATTTAGACTTACCAGACACGATTAACTTAGTGACACCATTTTTAATGGTGGGATAAATGTGAATCGACGTTTGCTGAAGCGATTCGTTGTCGATGCGATTAAAAATAGAAGAATACTGTTGGAAGTCGGGTAAAACTACCATTCGACGACGCCCAATAGGGCCCGTTAATTGGGTTGTATAGTCGCAATATAGTTTTTCGACTGAGTAGGAGTAAATCATGAAAGCCCCTTTGAATGCGGTGAAAAAACGCATTGCGTTATCGGGGGATCGAAAAGATTCTAAACTCCATACTAAATCGCGAGGTTGATTAGCTCTACCGCTCATAACTTTTTCCTTATTGTTATCAGCAGTATGGTGACGCAAAGGGTGGCTTGCAAGCTTTCACGTTAGAGCTTTTAGTTATGACAAGGTAAAAGTATAAGCCTAATCGCTATAATTTGCATGGAGGCAGGGTAAATAGTGCCATTCGTCTAAAATAAGAAGAATTAAGACTCAGTTTTTACCGTGCCAAGTGAGTGTAAATTTAAGCTGACTTTGGCTGTATTTCGAATGTCCGCACAGGATTGGGGCTGAAACAAGCACCCAAAGTAGGTTCGTAAATCCCTTAATCTAGAGGTGCACGTTTGGGCATAAAAATTAGCGTAAAGTCCTGTGATTACGGTAGTGATCAAGACTCCTGGGTTCGTTGCTATGAGTAAACCAAGCCAAAAAACAGGGTAAACCACTAAACCTAAGACAAAGGCGTTGCTAGCCCACTTGTCTTCAGCGTGAGATTGCCACTTAACCAGTCCGTAATGTATGCAAATTGCCGCGCTATTTAAAACAAAACCTAATAAAAACAAAGGTAAGCCCAGCCCTAATATGGCAAGTTGTGTTGTGCAATCCACTATATAACGCCAGTTTGATCGTTTTGTCATATTCAACGTGCTTAAATTGATGGGCGCTTTGTCTAGCCAGTGATGTAACAGTGTTATCTGGCTTTTTGAGTGGTCGCTTTGAGGAACCTTTAGCCCAGTGAGTGCCTTAGGATTTATGCTGTAAAGTGTGCGCAATAGCCAGTTGTGGTATTGCTTTTCTTTAGTGTTTTTAAAGCTTGGTAATGCTGTGTTGATTTCTTCACGCCATTGTTTGGTTTCTTGGCAAACATTAAAATTGGCATCGGTATAAATTGATTCACCAACTACATCAACCCAAACATTGGTATTTAATTTAGACTTATCTTCATAGTACAAAGCTACCTTGACTACCCGAATAGGGTGTCCAGTGCTTTCGATGTACTGTTTAGCTAAATAGGCCGCTCCTTTTTTAAAAGGCTTTAAGGTTCGGCGGTTATGAGACTCACCTTCAGGGAATAGAATCACCGCTTTTCCAGCGTTCAAAGTTTGGGTCAATGCCGTAAAAGCAGCCTTGTTACTGGCTTGACTCGCCAAAGGGACTGCTCCCACCGCTTGCGTAAACCAACGAACCAGCCAATGTTTTGTCCAATCTGCGCGAACGGTGCGTGTGAGTTTCACATTCAGTGCGGCTTCAATAGCAAATGGGTCTATGAAAGCATTGGGGTGATTTGCGACCACCAAGGTTGCCATGTTTGAAGGTTTCATTGAGCGAACCGTTCGAAAACGTCGGTAATACAACTTTAAAAGTATCGCCCATTTATTTTTAGGTAATAAAGCGGAGCACGAAACCAGTAACGCGAAAAATAGCGTGAAAATGATTATATCGTTGAGAGTGTCGCCTTGCATAACTGCATTCCTGTTATCCTTTTTATGAGGCAAAGGTACGAGGCATAGACAAGGGCGGCAAGAAAAATAGTTAAAGTAGAGTCTAGCTCTACTTTGAGTGATTATATTGCTACTTTAGGAATTCTGATGGGTCGTCTACATCAATTTGAGCTGGCAGCATATGTTCTTGTGCATAGCCTTTCCAAACGCCACTTTTTAGAAACAGCTCGAACACATCTGGGTCAACGTGCTGGTCTTTGACCATTTTTTTCAAAATTGAGAAGGCTTGGCTTAACGGCATTGGGGGCTTATAAGGTCTTTCTTTTGCGGTTAAAGCTTCGAATATGTCGGCAATGCCCATAATGCGAGCAGGAATAGACATTTGCTCACGGGTTAAGCCACGAGGGTATCCTTTACCGTCCATTCTTTCGTGGTGGCCGCCGGCATACTCAGGAACACGCTTTAATTTTGGCGGAAACGGCAGGCTTTCTAGCACTTCAATGGTTATGTCTATATGTCGGTTAATGTGTGCCCGCTCTTCATCGTTAATGGTGCCGCGTGTCACGCACAAGTTGTAGATTTCTTGTTCCGTTAATAACGGCTGTTGTTCTCCAAAGGCATCTGGCCAAGTTTGCTGGCCAATGGCGTTAACGCGAGCTTTGTCTTCCTCAGACATAAATTCGCCACCTTTATTTACTTTCTCTAAGAAAAGTAGATCATCTCGGTGCTGTGCTTTTTCTTGTTCGTTAGAGCTGAAGTGGCATAGTGCCGCAAAACGGGTTCTTACAGACTCCATTCCATCGTGTAATCGCTCTAACTTTGTTCCTTTATTAAGTACGTTTTCTGACGTCGCTAATTTTCCGCAATCGTGCATCCAAGCAGCCACAGATAGTTCATACCAACCGTCTTCATCTAGGTCAAAATCTTTAAAATATCCGTCTTTATCGTCGCAAGCTGCTTTGGCGATAAGCTCAGTCAATACTGGAATGCGTTGGCAGTGCGCTGACGTATGCGGCGAACGCACATCAATAATTTGTGCTAAGGCCTTAATGAAAGCATCGAGCAGGTTTTTATGGCTATCAACTAAAAGGTGGTTATCTAGCGTAATGGCGGCAAACTTAGCCATAGCCGCGACGGTGTCTCGGCTTTCTGTGCTAAAGCTTTCTAAGTGGCCTACAGGGTTACGAGCATTGAGTAATTGCAACACACCGATCACGTGATTATCGTGATTCAAAAGTGGAATGGCCATGATCGATTTTGATCGGTATCGATGGGACTCATCGAAAACGCGAGTGCCAGAAAAATCGAAGCTACTGGTCTCGTAAGCGTCATCAATGATGACAGGTTCTTTCGTTAAGGCTACAAATGTAGCTACGTTTGCTTTGTTTGGTTGCCCTTCGCGGTAAAGAGGGATAGGCACCCATTTTTCAGACTTACTGGCATCTATTACATCAATGCCTAGCGCCGCGTTTTGTATCACCTCAAAGTTCAGCAGTGCCTGCTCATCTTCACCGCTTATTCGATAAAAAGTACCGCCTTCGGCGCCTGTGAGCAGCCTAGCTTCCGTCAATATAAGGTGCATTAGGTCGGTCAGATTATGTTCTTTCGACAGGCGAACTAATAAATCGCCGGATCGGCTCAAGTCCCAATTTGATTGGAATTTTGGTGTTTCTTCGGCAACAAACATATCAGTCATGGTCATTCACTGTACTGGCGATGAAATAAGGATAGTTAAAAGTGAAGGTTACCCTGTATTTATTTGTTAATAAATGGCTAATTCGGCTGGTGGATTGTTTATTTATGACTAGATTTCAATAGCCGACATAAAAAACCACACACAAACGCACAAAGAGACATGATCTGAGGGAATGCGCTTGAGATAACTTGACATTTTAATGCTCCGAACATATGTTTCAAACGATCGTTTGAATATTCTCGATGTGCGATGCGCACTCAGAACTCAACCAAAAATATATTGATGACTATAAAAAGCCATCCTCGAGAGGAATCAACATGCCAACATATAAAGCTCCCATTCGTGATATGCAATTCGTTATGCATGAAGTGTTTAATTCTGAACAACACTATGCAAAGTTAGGAAATGAAGATGCAACGCCTGATATGGTCGATGCGATCATGTCAGAAGCCGCTAAATTTTGTGAAGAAGTATTAGCACCGTTAAACAGAGTGGGTGACCAAGAAGGTTGTACTTGGGTAGATGGTGAAGTTAAAACGCCAACTGGCTTTAAAGAAGCGTATCACCAGTGGGTAGAAAATGGCTGGCCTTCATTGGCTTTACCTGAAGAGTTCGGTGGTCAAGGCCTACCGGATTCTATGGGCAGCATGGTTTCTGCGATGGTTGCTGAAGCAAACTGGGCTTGGGGTATGTACCCAGGCTTGTCACACGGTGCTATGAATACATTAGAAATGCATGGTACAGACGAGCAAAAAGAAACTTATTTAACTAAATTAGTATCGGGCGAGTGGACAGGCACCATGTGTTTGACTGAACCACATTGCGGTTCAGACTTAGGCTTGTTGAAATCAAAAGCAGAGCCAAACAGTGATGGTTCTTACGCTATTTCTGGTACTAAAATCTTTATTTCTTCTGGCGAACACGACATGGCCGAGAACATTGTCCATATCGCACTTGCTCGTCTACCTGGCGCGCCTGAAGGTACTAAAGGTATTTCATTATTTATCGTACCTAAGTTCTTACCAGACGGTACTCGCAACGAAGTACATTGTGGTTCTATTGAGCACAAAATGGGAATCCACGGTAACTCAACTTGTGTAATGAACTTCGATAAAGCCACTGGTTTCTTAATTGGCCCAGAAAACGAAGGCTTACGTTGCATGTTCACCTTCATGAACTTTGCACGTTTAGGTACAGCGGAGCAAGGTGTTGCTTCTGCTGAATTATCTTTCCAAGGCGCTCTTGAGTATGCTCGTGAGCGTTTGGCTATGCGTTCTTTGACCGGCCCTAAAGCACCTGAAAAAGCAGCCGATCCAATTATTGTTCACCCAGATGTTCGTCGTATGTTGATGACGCAAAAGTCATTCGCAGAAGGTGGCCGCGCAATGATGACGTATGCAACCTTCTTAGTTGACACCGTTAAGCTGTCGAAAGACGAAGCTGAAGTGAAAGCCGCTAACGATATGCTTTCTTTCTTAACGCCAATTGCTAAAGCATTCCTAACCGAAGTGGGTACAGAAGCTGCGAACCACGGTGTACAAATTTACGGCGGTCATGGTTTCATTCAAGAATGGGGCATGGAGCAAATTGTACGTGATAACCGTATTTCTCAGTTGTACGAAGGTACTACAGGCATTCAAGCACTCGACCTTCTAGGCCGTAAAATCTTAATGTCGCAAGGCGAGGCGCTTAAAGGTTTCACTAAAATTGTTCACAAATTCTGTAAAGCAGAAGCTGAAAACACTGAGTTGAAAGACTTGGTTGAGAAGCTAGCGACACTGAATAAAGAGTGGGGCGATGTGACTATGCAAGTAGGCATGAAAGCTATGCAGAACCGTGAAGAAGTTGGTGGCGCTGCTGTCGATTACTTGATGTACTCTGGTTATATTTCAATGGGTTACTTCTGGTTGATGATGGCGAAAACAGCACAAGAAAAGCTGGATGCAGGTACAGATGAAGCGGATTTCTATAAAGCGAAAATCGCTACCGCTAAATTCTACTTTGATCGTATTTTGCCACGTACAGAGTCTCATCGTTTGATGATGATGAATGGCGTAGAAAGCACCATGGCATTAGACGAAGATCACTTCGCTTTTTAATTTCTTAAATAAAAGGCTCTGATTCTCAGGGCCTTTCTCTTTTTAGTATAACAACAACGACAGGTGGCATTATGGCTGAATATAAAGCGCCGTTACGCGATATCGAATTTATTCTGAACGAAGTGTTTGATGCAGATAGCATCTGGGCATCTATGCCAGCTACGTCCGAGGTTAACTTAGAGTTAGCCAGCGCTATCTTTGAAGAAGGCGCACGTATTTGTGAAAACGAATTATTGCCAATTAACCGAAGCGGCGATGAAGAAGAATGTCAGTTTGATAACGGCAACGTTACCACGCCAAAGGGCTTTAAAGAAGCTTACCAAACTTATGCCGAAAGTGGCTGGGTGGGTCTAGGCGGTGACATTGAATTTGGCGGCCAAGGCATGCCAAAAATGCTAACCGTTATGTTTGAAGAAATGCTTTATGCTTCGAACACTTCCTTTGCTTTGTACCCAGCCCTAACGACAGGTGCTTGTCTAAGTATTTTAACGCACGGTAGCCAAGCGCTTAAAGAAACCTACTTACCGCCAATGTATGAAGGCCGCTGGGCGGGTTCAATGTGTTTAACAGAACCGCATTGCGGAACCGACTTAGGTATTTTAAAAACCAAAGCCGAACCAAAAGGTGATGGTAAGTACGCAATTACGGGTACTAAAATATTTATTACCGGCGGTGAACACGATTTAACCGAAAACATCGTTCACCTTGTATTGGCGAAACTTCCAGATGCCCCTGCGGGTCCACGTGGTATTTCATTATTCTTAGTCCCTAAAGTATTGGTAAACGAAGATGGTTCACTCGCCGATAGAAACTCAGTTTCTTGTGGCAGCATTGAACATAAGATGGGTATCAAAGCCTCTGCGACTTGCGTGATGAACTTCGATGGTGCTGAAGGATATTTGATTGGTGAAGAAAACAAAGGTTTAGCGGCCATGTTCACCATGATGAACTACGAGCGTTTGTCGATTGGCTTGCAAGGTATTGGTTTAGGCGAAGCGTCTTACCAGTCGGCACGTGCTTATGCACAAGACCGTATTCAGTCTCGATCACCAGGCGGCGCTGTCAATAAAGATCAAGTAGCAGACCCAATCATTGTTCACCCTGATGTTCGCCGTATGTTATTAACACAGCGTGTTTACAATGAAGGCGCTCGCGCTTTTGCTGCCTATGTTGGCATGTGGTTAGACATGGCTAAAGGCCATGAAGACGAAAGTACGCAGAAGAAAGCTGATGCTATGGTTGCGTTGTTAACGCCCGTAGCCAAAGCATACTTCACCGACCGTGGTTTCGATGCAACCGTACTCGGTCAGCAAGTTTTTGGTGGCCATGGTTACATTCGTGAATGGGGTATGGAACAGTTTGTTCGTGATGCTCGTATCGCTCAAATTTACGAGGGTACCAACGGAATTCAAGCACTCGATTTAATGGGTCGTAAAGTTGTCGCGAATGATGGCGCAGCCTTTGGTATTTTCAAATCCGAAGTGGAAGCATTCATTGCAGAAAATAAAGAAGCCGGTGACATGATTGCATCATTGCAAACCGCCTTAGATTTATTAGACGAATCGACTCAGGTTGTTTTGAAGTCTGCAAAAGATGATGCCTTTGCCATTGGTGCAGCAAGCTGTGATTATTTAGATCTATTTGGCTTAACCGCTTATGCCTTTATGTGGGCTAAGATGATGGTCACCGCGCAAGGAAAAGAAGGTGACTTCTACACCAGTAAAATTGCCGCAGGACAGTTCTTCTTTGCTCGAATTTTGCCTGAAGCTCATGCGTATGCCGCGAAAGTAAATGCTGGCAGTGACACCCTTATGTCATTGGAAGCTGATTTATTTTAATCTGAATTGATTCGGTAAAATTGAATGAAGGCAGCGACCATTAGGTCTGCTGCCTTTTTTATGTCTATAAACTAAATGTCTATAATCTAAGCGTTGTAGAGTGTGAATGCGCCAATGGCAATAAAACCAATGCCGGCAATATAATGTAATACCTTTTCATTGATGTACTCAGATAAAACCGAGCCTGCTAGCACTCCTATGGCGCTGGCAACTATCAATGCGGCACTGGCCGCTAAAAAAACCGTAGTTTTACTAACCGCTTTATCGGCCGCAAATAGCATGGTGGCTAGTTGGGTTTTATCTCCCAGTTCGGCAATGAAAACCGATGCAAAGATTGTCAAAAATATTTTGTAGTCCATACAAACCCTTGGTAAACGTTAATTTTCACGATTCGATTGTTCGCGTCCTAACCACATACGGTAAATATCATCTGACCAATAATATTGGAAGCTGGCGATAACACTGAGCCTTTGCTCAAAAGACAACACCGATTCCCATGCCGGCATAACACCGCCAACAGGAGCGCCGCCTTTTGCGATAACCTGATCTAACACGGCTAATGGGTGGTGCCAAGCGTGGGCACTGCCATCTAAAGGTGGCGGTGGATAATTACCATTATCATCAACTTCTTTCCAATTTGGAATAGACTCTGCTTTTACGCCATGACAACTTGCGCAGTTTTCTGCAAACAGCTTGTTACCTTCACGCAGTTGTTGTTCGGTATACCAGCGCTGAGTCACTGGCTTTGGCGTTAGGTCTACACTAATAACACTTGGCGCTGTAGGTGTTTCTTTGTTGCACGCAGCAAGCATCACCATGGCTAAAAAAAGTATCGAGGCTTGCTTAAGTTTACCGATCATTTTGCTAATCCTCTTTACTTTCTAAAACATCGAACCCAGCATCTTCAATCGCGCTGGTTAATGCATCTAAATCGGTTGAAGCGTCGATACGCGCCCATTGTGTGCTTAAATCGAAACTCGCTGAGTTCACACCCTGGGTATTACCTAATGCCTTTTCTATTGCGTTAACGCAGCCTTGGCACGTAGCGCCTTCTATTTTTATTGAAATCATTTTTTTGGTTCCTGTTGAGTAATGGATTTAGGTGTCCAGCTTAAAAGTAAAATCGAACTTAACACAACACTGACGCTTGAAAACGCCATCGCAGCGCCTGCAACAATAGGGCTCAGTAAGCCAAAAGCCGCTAGAGGAATGCCGATGCAGTTGTATATAAATGCCCAAAATAAGTTCTGTTTAATTTTATTTTGAGTTTTAACGGCAATGTCTATGGCCGCAACAATTAACCCCAGCTTTGGTTGCATAAGGGTAATGCCAGCCGCATCCATGGCCACATCTGTGCCAGTACCCATAGCAATACTGGCACTGGCCGCAGCTAAGGCAGGAGCGTCGTTTATGCCATCGCCGACCATAACCACTTTGCCATGCGATTTGATAAGCTGGTTGATCGATTGTGCTTTGTGTTCTGGCATGAGTTCGCCGATGGCGTTATCAATACCTAACTGATTTGCTATAGATGTTGCCGCGGCATTGTTATCGCCCGACAGCATCCAAGTTTGAATGCCACGTTGATGCAGTTGATCAATCGTCTGTTTTGCATCTTCTCTTGGGCTGTCTTCAATATCAAAGCGCGCAATGAGTTGCTGGTTTTTACTAACCCAAACAACACTGGCGGCCGTGTCTTGAGAGGGTCGGTCTCCTTCTTTGATATCAACTTGATGTGCCGATAGAAGTTTCTCGTTACCAAAAAGGTATCTATTGTCATTGAAATGTGCGATCACTCCTTGACCAGAAATATTTTCAAACTCAAAATGATTTGAATGGCTTTCAATGTCAGCAAGATGCTCGGTGATGGCATGCGCCAAAGGGTGCTGGCTGTTTTGCGCAATACTCTTAACGTAACTCAATTCACTTTCAGCATGAAGCGGTGTGTGTTTGTTAGTTACTTTCGGCTGCCCTTGGGTGAGTGTTCCTGTTTTATCAAACACAATGGCTTTGGTGTCTGCTAGTAATTGCAGTTGATCAATATCGCGAATTAATACACCCACTCTGGCACCCACGCCACTAGAAGCCATAATTGCGGTGGGCGTTGCTAAACCCAAAGCACACGGGCAAGCAATAACCAACACAGACACCGCGGCCATGAGAGCAACATCAAAAAAATTAAACCACCATTGGGCGAGCAAAGTTAAAACAGCAATGCCAATGACAATAGGTACAAATACGGCGGCTATTTTATCGACCGTTTTTTGAATTTCAGGCTTCTTCATTTGCGCATCGTTAACAAGATCAACAATTTGCTTTAGCCTAAAATTTTCAGAGGTCGCTTCCAGTTGCACTCGAATACTGCCGTTACCATTTTGCGTACCAGCCAATACGGTATCGCCTTTGGTTTTACTCACCGGCACGCTTTCTCCAGTAAGCATAGATTCATCAATAGCCGTCGCACCTTTAACAATAACGCCATCAGCTGGAATGGTTTCCCCTGGCGTCACTTGAATTTCATCCTTTACTTTTAAATCGGTAATGGGGGTTTTTACCAACTCGCCATCTTGCCATTTGCTGGCATTAGAGGGCTGCAATTGCATCAACTTACGAATGGCATTGCCGGTTATATATTTAGCGCGTTCTTCAAGCCACTTGCCGACCACGACTAAAGTAATGACGACGGCCGCGGCTTCGAAGTAGAGATGCATAGAGGGCGTAAAAAGCCACAAGTAGAGACTGTAGAAAAACGCGGTGGTTGTGCCTAATGCAACCAATACGTCCATGTTGGCACTGCCATTTTTTAGCGAGTGATAGGCACCCACATAGAAGCGCCGTCCAATAATAAATTGAACTGGGAGCGTCAGTAAAAATTGCACTAAAGCGGGCAGCATCCAGCCAAGCCCGGCAAGCTCACCGATCATTGCAATGACCATGGGCAATGATAAAGCCGCACCAATAATCGCCTCACGTGCTAAAGGTTTCGCTCTAGAAGACTGGGTGGCTGTTTGCTCTTGATTATCTTCAACGACGGGGTAATTAATTTGAGCTAATTTAGCCACAACGTCGCTTTTTTGAATGAGACCATTCACCCAAGTGACCTTTAATGCCGAGGTGGCTAAATTTGCGTTTGCGCTAAGCACGCCAGGAAGTTTTAGTAAGACTTTTTCAATACGTGCCGTACAGCTAGCACAGGTGACGTTTTGAACCGTAAAGGTGGCCGACATTGTCTCGGTGTCGAACCCTGAAGCTTTCACCCAGTCGGCTAGGTTTACCGCATCCGCTTTATCTTTTAAGCGAATATTCGCATTGGCAAGCGCTAGATTTACACTGACCGACTCAACAGCATCGCGCTTAGTTAAACTGCGCTCCAGCCTCGAAACACAACTGGCGCAAGTAAGCCCAGTAATAGGGATGATAAATCGATTATTTTGATGGTCAGACATAAAGACCTCGACATTCATAATTAGGAGTTAGGCAAATTATGAAGCTTAGAGCAACTTTAAGGTCAACCAAATTTTCTAAAATGTGTAAATAAGATTAGCTACTGCAGCTTAAGCTTATGTGTTGATCGCTGTTTTGGGGCTTTTTCTGCCATTGAGACCATTGCGGCTGCTCTTCAAATGGCGACATCAATGCAGCACTGAAAGATTCGAACGGTTTAAAATCGCCTTGATAGGCTGCATCGATGACTAGTTGAAGCAGCTCAGTACGGGCAACGGTGGCAGGGTTTGCTTGTTGCATTTGCGCCAAACGGATAGCGGAATCTTGCTCTAAATAGGGCTGAACACCTTTATTCCAAGCTAAAAAAGCATCACGGTCAGTAAATTCATCGACCAGTGTTTTCCAATTGTTTAAATCGAGTTTACTTAGTTGCCGGAAATACCAGTGATAATCTAGGTGATTATTGGCTAGTAGCTCTACCCACTGAGCGCAGAGCGCAGGCGGAATGGGTTGCTGCAAGTTGCCGCCTAAGCGACGATTTAAGAGCTGGTAATACTGTTCATCACATTTGGGTGCAAACAAGGCCAATGCTCTTTTTAACGACTCTTCAGGGATAATTATACTGAGTGCTTGGGCTAGCTTTTGTAAGTTCCACATGGCAACAGACGGCTGTTGATTAAACGCATAACGCCCGGTTTGATCGGTGTGATTAAAAACAGCGTTCATTTTCGTCGTGTCTAAAAACGCAAAAGGACCATAATCAAAGGTCTCGCCTAAAATACTCATATTGTCTGTGTTCATGACTCCATGAACAAATCCGAATGCCATCCAATGGGCAATCATTTTGGCAGTACGTTTTACGATGAGTTCAAACCAGGCTGCATACGGTAATTCTTGCTGCAAAGCCTCTGGGTAATGATGTTCGATAACAAAATCGGTTAAGTGCTTTAAAGCCTTCTCATCGCGTTGATATGCTAACCATTCGAAATGGCCAAATCTAACGTGGCTTTGAGTGACCCTTAGTAAAGTGGCCCCTGGCTCAATGGTTTCTCGAGCCACTTGCTCATTAGAGCCTATCAGTGCTAACGCACGAGTTGATGGGATACCTAAGGCGTTTAACGCTTCGCTGCCTAAGTATTCACGAATGGAAGATCGTAATACGGCCCGGCCATCGCCAAAGCGGCTATAAGGGGTTTTACCTGCGCCTTTTAGGTGAAACTCCCACAATTGTTGGCTGTCATCTTGCCATTCACCCAGCAATAAGCCTCGACCGTCACCTAAATCGGGGTTCCAACCACCAAATTGATGTCCTGCATACTTCTGTGCAATGGGGTGGGTGTCTTTAAAGATGGCTTGGCCTGAAAATACAGCTAAGAGTTCAGAAGAAGCCCTATGGGGTAAGTTTATTTGCTCAGCTAAAGCTTCATTAAATGCAACCCAATAAGGGGAGGACACTTGAGTTGGCACTACTTTGCTAAAGGGTGCGGCATTTGAGTCAATATAGCGCTGCTTTAGCAAAGGGTGCTCCTATTGAATTTTACTGTTCAACGCTTTGATTTGTCGCGCCATATTCTCGATTAACGTCATGGTGGTTTGCGGATGCGATTTAATCAATGTGACAAACTCTTCTTGCGGTACAGCCAGTATAGCGCATGGCTCTGCGGCCTTTACCGTTGCAGAGCGGGTCTCGCCCGTAAATACGGCCATCGCGCCAAAAATTTCATCGGTGAGTACTTCACCTACTTTAACATCATCAACAAAGACCTCGGCTTTACCTTGTAAAATGGTAAAGACCTCATGCGCTTCATCGCCTTGTTTAATAATAGTTTGGCCCGGCTCAAAATTTAAGAAGCCCGTGCTTGGTTCGACTTTAGTGGTGTGGTTGCGACCATAGGCATCTTGGTACAGCGAAACCAGTGTTAAAAGATAGCTGTTCCAAATGGCTTGTCTTTCTTTGGTTTCGTTGACGAATTTCAACAAAGTGTCGGCCGAATATGGCTTAACTTGCGTATTGTCTTCTACCGCGATGCGTAATGATGGCAATTGGTAGCATTCGGTTAAACCAATTATGTCGCCTTTTTCGTAGTACATGCACAGCTGGTCGTTGTGATACCCAGATAAGTTACCATGCTGTACAATGAACAGACTTTCGGTTGACTCTAACTCGTAAAGATCGGTTGATGCATTTAAAGAAATAGTCGGAACATCTGGTAGCTCTTCAAATAGTTTGTGAGCTAACTTCTTTAATCGATCCGTGAGTTGGTCAACGTATGCGGGGCGTTCGCCGAGCAATAACATAGTCTATTCCTGTACTTATTTTTCGGCCAGTATAGCAAGCTCATGGAAGTTGCGTATAGACTGAATCTTAATTTCAGGAACCTAAATCAACCTTTTGGCTTTTTCACAGTGAGCAATTCCCAAGCAGAATTTATTTTAAGTCGCCATTGGTCGGAAAACGAACATGGTATAGAGCTGCGTTACTGGCTTGTGTCGGGTGATGGCGTGCGTTGCTGGCAACTCGAACAGCAAGAATCTACCTGTTTTATTGCTCAACATCAGCTAAAAAAATGGCAAACAGTTTGGGCCAAATGGGGGCAAAAAGTTCGCGTGGGCCAGCAAAGCTTTAAAACCTTTAGTGGCTTGCTTGCCATTGCCGTATACAGCAAAAGCTTTTCGCAGCAGCGGCGTTGGGTGAGACAAGGGCGAGACATTGGGTTGTTAGTTTGGGAAGACGATGTTAATCCGGCGGATCGTTTTTTAATGGAGCGGTTTTTATTTGGTGGGGTTCGTTTTCAAGATTCGAAGGCTAAACCTGCTCATGCTAGCCCAAGCCTTAAGGTGTTATCCATCGATATTGAAACTTCGTGGTACACACCTGGGCAGACACCTAATTTATACAGCATTGCTTTGGCCACCACAGATAACCAGCAGGCTGTATTCATCGTTGGCGAGCCTAAAAAGATTGGAAATCAAGACCTAAATGTTTCTTGGTGTCAGAGCGTTAGCGAGTGCTTACTCCGCTGCATTGAAATGATTCAGTTGTGGGACCCAGATTGTATTGTCGGGTGGAATGTTGTTGATTTTGATCTGCGAATTTTGCAGCAACATTGCGATCAGCAAGGCATAGAGTTTCAGATTGGTCGAGATAAAAGTGCCCCCCGATGGCGAACTCGCTCAGATAACCCGAATCGGCATTACATCGATGTTGAAGGTCGGCAGATTGTTGATGGTCCCGGTGCTTTTCGATCAGCCGCTTGGGCGTTTGAGAGCTATTCATTAGAAACTGTGTCTCAATCGTTATTAAACCGAGGCAAGCAAATAGCCCATACCGACGATAAAGTCGATGAGATCGAGCGTATGTATCGCGAAGATACGGAGGCCTTTGCTCGATACAATCTTGAAGACGCAGTCTTGGTTATTGAATTATTCCATAAAGCAGGGCTGTGGCATTTTTTGATTGAACGAGCACACTTAACCGGCCTCTCAATGGATAGAGCCGGTGGGTCTTCAGCAGCATTTAACACCGTCTACATGCCACGCTTGCATCGACAAGGTTACATTGCACCTAGTATCGGCGACCAAACTTTACAACTGGATAGCCCCGGTGGTTTTGTAATGGACAGTCAGCCGGGCTTGTACCAAAACGTACTGGTGCTAGATTTTAAAAGCTTGTACCCATCCATTATTCGTACGTTTTTGATAGACCCTTTGGGGTTACAAATAGGCTTAAGCTCACCAGAATCGGAGACCGTTGAAGGCTTTATTTCAGCAAAGTTCCATCGAGAAAACCATATTTTACCTGCACTCATCGATCAACTTTGGCAAGCGCGAGACGTTGCAAAGCAAGATAATAACCAACCCATGTCACAAGCCATTAAAATTATCATGAACTCTTTTTATGGTGTCTTAGGCAGCCAGTTGTGTCGCTTTTTTGATCCCCGTTTAGCAAGCTCCATTACCATGAGGGGGCACCAAATTCTTCAAGAAAGTAGGCAGTTTATTGAGCAGCAAGGTTACAAAGTTATTTACGGCGATACCGATTCAATTTTTGTCCATGCAAACCAAACCGATAAGCCAGAGCAACTGGGGACATCGCTTGCGCAACAACTCAATCTTTGGTGGCAACAGCGCTTAGAAGAAGAGTTTAACTTGCCGTGCCATTTAGAAATGGAATTTGAAACGCACTACCGTGAATTCATTATGCCGACGATCAGAGGGACTGAAACGGGATCTAAAAAACGCTACGCGGGGATTCAGGTATCGAATGGTGAAGAAAAACTGGTGTTCAAAGGGTTGGAAGCTGTCCGCAGTGATTGGACAAAAATGGCAAAGAATTTTCAAATTGAGCTTTATCGGCGAGTCTTTGCGAAAGAAGACCATCGTCAATGGGTTATCGAAACGGTATCTGCGTTAAAAACTGGCCAGCTCGATGATCAGTTGGTTTATAGGAGGCGCTTGCGCCGTTCCGTTGAGGAGTATCAAAAACAGCGCCCTCCTCATGTACAAGCTGCGGCCTTAAAACAACAATTGAACCCAAAGTGGCGAGGCCGCACCATCGATTACGTAAAAACTGTGAATGGCTGGCAGCCTAAGCCGTATGTTACTGCCGCTTTAGATTATGATCATTACATTGAAAAACAAATAGAGCCTATTGCTGACGCTATTCTTCATTTTTTAGGGGAGTCTTTTAAGGCGTTAATCGATGAGCAGCTCTCGTTGTTTTGAGGCTGCTCTTTTTTAGATAATTATATTTTACCGACGGTAAAGCGTTCTTGCCCGGCGATAAATTCCATGTTGGCACCGTCGAAATCGACAATGGTGTAAATCAACTGAACAGGTTCAACTGAGCGAGATATTTTTCCGGCAGATGAGATTTCTTGTGTAAATTCAGTGATTACAGTTAGGGTCGTGTCTTCGAGTGTCCATACACCTTGATAGTTGTATACCGACTGGTCTGAACGAGTTTGCGTGAAAACGATATTACCTGCACTGCGCATACTCATTTTAACTTCACCGCCTTTATCGCCGGCGCCAAACCATTCTCCAGTTAATGCATCGGATTCAACTTCAACAGCGGCCTTTTTCTTACCTTGAATGGCAATTTCAGTGACTTCGGCCTCGGCAGGTGGGCGATCGCCATAAACCGTATTGCCATTTTCATCCTGCCAGGTGTAAATTTTTCCGGCTGCAAAGGTCATAAACGGTAGGCAAGCCAATAATATCAGGCTGAACAGTCGAATCATGGAAAGGTCCCTTTGTATCTAATTGTTAGTCAGTGCTTCTAGTTTAACCTTCTATTATAGTGAAAGGGAAACCCTAAAGTGGGGCAAGTTCACGATTTTCAGCGATTTTTTGATCAAAATTAAACCTTGCAGCCCGCTAAGACCCTCTAACATTAAAGGGTATGGCTAAAATAAGGTGCCCGAATGATAAATGGTTCAAAGACAACGGCGCACACTGTCTTTATACTATGCAACCTATGGCTAAAAAAACTCCCCAAAAACCGAAAAAAACCTCATCAAAACCAAAGAAAAAGTCGAATCAGCGGCGTCATCTATGGCATTCCATTGTAAGCATTAGTCTTAAAATAGGCCTAGTGGCGGCATGCTTGGTGTTTTTTTGGATGATCTACTTAAATGCCGTTGTTAAAGAGCGCTTTGAAGGCCGTCGTTTTCAAATACCTGCACGCGTCTACAGTGAAGCTCAAGAAATCTATGCCGGTGCGCCTGTTCGGCAATCTGAATTTATCCAATTACTTAACCAGCTGGGCTACCGTAATTCGGCCTCTGTTTCGCAAGAAGGGCGATATGTAGAGCAAGGCAGTCAGGTACGGGTGTATACCAGAGGGTTCCGTTTTTGGGATGGTGAAGAAGCGGGCAAAAGACTCAATATTCAATTTGATGCAAATGGCATAGCACAAGTTACCGATTCAGCTGGGCAATCTGTTCTACTTAGCCGATTAGACCCATTATATATGGGCCAGGTGTACCCTGGGGTAGCAGAAGATCGCGTGTTGTATCGGTTAGAGGAAATGCCAGAAACTTTAGTGCTGGGTTTGTTGTTAGTCGAAGATGATCGGTTCTTTGAGCATCACGGGGTGTCGATTCGAGGCATTGCTCGAGCCCTAATTGCTAACATAATTTCGGGGCGTGTATCTCAAGGGGGCAGCACGCTGACGCAACAGTTGGTTAAAAATCTATACTTAACCTCAGAGAAAAAAATCAGCCGAAAGATAAATGAAGCGTTGATGTCACTTATTTTAGAGTTTCATTTCTCTAAGAATGAAATTTTAGAAACCTACATGAATGAAGTATACGTTGCGCAGCAAGGGTCACGATCTATTCATGGTTTTGGTTTGGCAGCGCAGTTCTTCTTTGCCACCACCTTGCAAGATCTCGATATTCATCAGCAAGCGTTGCTTATTGGTTTGATTAAAGGTCCTTCTTATTATAATCCGCGCCGAAACCCAGAACGTGCCACCAAGCGACGAAATACCGTATTAGAAGTCTGGCTCGACAGCGGCTTAATTAACGATGCCCAATATCAAGCGGCCTTAAAAGCACCATTGGATGTGGCGGATAAGCCCGGCCAAGCGAGCTTTCCTGCCTTTATGGATGGTCTGCGCCGTCAATTGCAAAAAGACTATCGAAAAGACGACTTAATGGCCGAAGGGCTGTCTATTTTTACAACGTTGAGCCCGGTGGCTCAAACCACAATTGAGCAGCAAGTAGCTGTTGGTTTGGCCGATATAGAGCGAGACCATCGCTTAGAGCCGAAGTTTTTACAATCGGCCGCTGTGATGACTCGCCCATCGACCGGTGACGTATTGGCGGTAGTAGGCGATCGGGATGCACGAGCTTCGGGCTTTAATCGCGCACTCGATGCACAACGTTCAATTGGCTCGTTAATGAAGCCAGCCGTTTATTTAGCGGCCATTGAACAAGGCTATAATTTATCCGACTTAATCAGTGACGCTGATGTGACCGTAGGTGCAGGTGATGGCACCACTTGGCAACCGAAAAACTATGACAAAACCAGCCACGGAAACCCGATGTTGATTGATGCGATGGCGAATTCTTACAATCAAGCAACCGCACGTTTAGGCATGGAAGTAGGTCTAGCAAACGTATTTGATGTCATAAATCGGTTGGGTATTGGCAATCAGGTCGCCAAAGTACCCGCTGTGATGTTGGGAGCTCACGGCATGTCGCCTATGCAGGTGGCTCAAATGTATCAAACCATCGCTGGGAATGGTTTTCACACGCCACTTAACTTTATTCGTGCCGTTTCGCACCCTGAACAAGGGTTGATACAGCGCTTTGATTTATCGGTGAAGAAGCAGTTCGAGCCTGAGCATATTCATATATTGCAGCGCGCAATGCATGAAGTAACCGTCACTGGTACCGCCAGAAGCCTTCAATGGCGTTTGCCTAAAGACTGGTGGATTGCAGGTAAAACAGGCACAACCGATGATAATCGCGATGCTTGGTTTGCCGGCCTAACAGGCGACAGACAGCTTGTAATTTGGGTGGGTAATGATGATAACAAACCCACGCCGCTCACGGGGTCTTCTGGCGCATTGCCTATTTGGGCAAAAGTGATGCAAGTATTGCGACCCATTCAAGAGCGCCGAACTTTACCGACAAATATTGTTGAAATAGACGTGAATAAAGCCGGCCGACAAGTACCCAGTTGGTGTGACGATGTGCGGACAATTCCCTTTATTGCTGGCAATGAACCGGCACGCGGCCTAACCTGTCACAGTAATGAAACCAAACCCGAAACGGAAGATTCTACATGGCTACAAAAACTATTTGGGCGACCTTAGCCGCAACAACGTTGTGGCTTACTGGTTGTGCCACACTTTCTGGCATCGATCAAAATACACAGAGCCAGCGAGAGAGTAATCAACCGCAAATGTCTGAGCTTGATACCGAGGCGGCCAATAGTGCAACGGCTTCTTCTGAAGCATCAGCCGCGAGTGATGAAACCATTGCAAAAAAAGAGCCCGCTCAAACCAGTCAGCCTGCACCATCATCGAAGCCTCAGCAAGATCCAGGTGTTGATGCGGTACAAGCACAAAGCGAACCTGCAGAACCGCCACCAAGCCCGGAACAGGTGGTTATTCGTTTGCAACAATTAGCGTTGCAATTGCAAAGTGAAGGCAAATGGCAAGAAGCCGAAACTGTGTTACAGCGTGCCTTACGTATAGATGTGCAGAAGGTGGATATTTATCACCAATTGGCCACCGTGCGTATGGGGCAGCAGCGCTTTACCGAAGCCGAACAAATTGCCATGAAAGGCCTAACCTATACCGATAAATCGCCAAAATTTAAAGCATCGTTATGGGAAGTGATAGCACAGTGTCGCTCAGCGCAAGGAGATATTGATGGTGCTAATGAAGCGCGTGAAGAAATGCTAAAGTGGATGTCACCTTAGCATTTCTCAGTTTTATTTCGCCTTAAGTGAATCAACAACTAACGTGCATGCGCCGAGCGTATGGTAATCACACTTAGCGCCCGCTTCACTTTTTTTATCGGTTACTTTTGAGTTGTCGGCATTTAATATACGAAACCAAGCACCATGCTTGTGATCAATGAAATGTTGCCAGCTGTACTGCCAAAGTTGATCGTAGTGTTTCCAGTATTTTTCATCACCAGTGGCTTGAGCTAGCAACGCGGCGGCCGCAAAACTTTCGGCTTGAACCCAAAAGTATTTGTCATCGTCACAAATATTTCTGTCAGGATCAAAACCATAAAACAAGCCGCCGTGCTCGGTATCCCACGCAATTTCAAACGCTTTATCAAAAAGCTGCTGTGCGCGTTCAACCATCCAGTTTTCAGGCTTATGTTTATGCAACATGAGCAGTAATTTAGTCCACTCAGTTTGGTGTCCGGGTTGAAACCCCCACGGGCGGTATAAGTTTTTTGGGTCATCCTTGTTGTAATCCCAATCGATGTTTAGATCGGATTTAAAATGCTCCCAAATTAAACCACCCGATTTATCAGCTTGTTCAACCGCAATGGTTCTTGCCAAAGCGTAGGCTCTATCTAAAAATTGGTCATCGTGGGTGGCTTCGTAGGCAAAAATTAAGGCTTCGCACATGTGCATATTGGCATTCTGGCCGCGATAGTCAGAGGTTTGCGACCAATCTGCAGAGACTTCATCAGCGTATAGGCCTTGCTCTGCCTGCCAAAAATGCTTTTCTAGCAAAGACCAAGTGTGATAAATATCGGCTCGTGCACTTTCATCGCCTTGCTTTAAAACTGTTGCAAAAGCCAGCATGACAAACGCCAAACCGTAGCATTGGTTGGTTTCATCGTTTATTTGGTGATTTTCAAAAGTCCAGACATAGCCTTGTCGTGAATTTTGCCAGTGCTGAGATCTTAAAAACACCAAGCCATGTTGTGCCATCAATTTATGGTTTTCGTCACCGAAAAGGCGATGGGCTTGCTCAAAATTAAAAATCATTCGGCACGAACTCACAAGATGCTTCGTGCCTCGATCAAAGACATCACCGTTATCTAAATAGTTGTGAAAAAAACCGCCGGATTCATCTTTAGCGTGCTGGTAAAAATCGATAATCGATTTGATGTGAGACTCTAAAAAGTCAACCGATCTAAAATTTGGTAGCGTTGATTGAATGTTGCTCACAACTTAGCTCTCCAAATCGTCTAACGTTGGCAAGGCTGTAAACGCACCTTGCCGAGCTACTGTAAAGGCTCCACATTTGCTAGCGAAAACAGTCATAGCCTCTAATGTAGATTGGCTTGCAATGGCTTTGCGTATATCACTTTGTTCTGAGAGAGCAAATAAAAAGCCACCTGTGAAAGCATCGCCTGCTGCGGTTGTATCTTTTACTTCTGTATCGGGCGGTGAAATTTCAGAGTAGATGCCCTTGGCTAAAATCTTGATCGGGTTGCCGGCGTCTGTGAGTAAAACAACTTTAGCTCCCAGACCAATGACTGTTTTCACGAAGGCTGCTTCACCTTCGGGCTCTAGAAAATCGAGTTCTTCCTTTGACACCTTTACAATGTCAACGTGTTCGAAACAGGCTCGAATTCTATCTTTGTCAATGGTGTTGTTCGGCCACAAGTTATGGCGAAGATTTACATCGAAACTGACTAAACAGCCTTGCTTACGGGCACGCTCTAACGCAAACAAAGTGGTCGAGGCTATGTTTTCATCGGTTAAAGTGTTTGAGCAAAAATGAAATATGTTTGCGTCTCTAAACCAAATGTCTTTTATATCTTGAGGAGTTATTAACAAGTCGGCCGTTTTTTCACGGTAAAACTCAAATGAACGCTCACCGGTTTCATCAAGCATGACAAAGGCAAGGGCGGTTTTAGCCGAAGCATGCGTCATCAGATGCGCAGTATCGACTTCATAGGTTTCGAGGGCATTTTTAAGAAACTGACCAAAGCTATCATTGCCGACTTGACCGGCGAACCGAGCATCACCGCCGAGTTTAGCAATGGCCACAGCAACATTGGCAGGAGCACCCCCTGGAAATTGACGAAATTCAGGAATGGCGAGCGGCCCTTCGGCTTGCGAACCGGTATTCAAAAAATCTATCAAGGCTTCACCGAAACAAAGAACAGCCGCCATAAGTACTCCTAACTATAAAAAAGTGGATGGATAATGGGGCTGATTGTAATCGAATTCTTGGCTTATTCTTAGCCCCTAATCGGTAACAAAGGGTAATACGTTATTAAGAATGAGCGGTTGCGCTTGAGCCGTAGGGTGTAAACCATCGGCTTGCATATATTCATCGTAGCCAGCCACGCCTTCCAGTAAAAAGGGTAGGTAGCCCGTTTCATACTCATTAGCGAGCAATGCATATTGATTAAAGAAGGGCTCGGTATAGCGTTTGCCGAAATTTGGCGGTAAGCGAATGCCCAACAAGACGACCTCGGCACCTTGATTTTGCGCTAGAGTGATCATTTTTCTTAAGTTTTCAGTGGTCTGATTGATAGGGTAGCCGCGTAAACCATCATTAGCGCCCAGTTCAATCATGACGATGTCTGGTTGGGTTTCGGATAAAAGAGCAGGCAATCGGTCTAACCCACCTTTAGAGGTTTCACCGCTGATGCTGCTGTTCACTACGGTAACGCCTTCGCCAAGTTGCTTGGCCATTAGGGTTACCCATGTTTGCTCAGGAAGCATACCGTAACCAGCCGATAAGCTATCACCGTGAACTAAAATGGTCTTAGCGTGACTAATGGGACTGAATAAAAGCAGTAAAATTGAACAAACTAGGGCAACAATTCCCTTATTCTTATGTGCAAATATATTTTGGATGGCTATTCTCATGACAACTCAGACCGATGTAATAATTCAGACACAAGATCTTAAACAGGAAGTACCGAATCGGGAAGGGGCATTAGTCATTCTCAAAGGTATAAATATGGCAATTTATTCTGGAGAGAGTATCGCAATTGTAGGTGTCTCAGGGTCTGGTAAATCTACATTGCTCGGTATGTTGGCGGGGTTAGATACGCCCAGTAGCGGGCACATTCATGTTGCTGGCCAAGATATTACTCAAATGGACGAAGAAGGCCGTGCGCTGTTACGTGGTGAAAAGGTGAGTTTTGTGTTTCAAAACTTTCAGTTGCTACCTAGTTTAACGGCCTTAGAAAATGTCATGTTGCCTTTAGAAGTCAAAGGACTAGCCAATCCAGATAAGCAGGCTCAATCTTGGTTAGAGCGCGTGGGGTTATCAGATCGAATAAGCCACTATCCGCAACAACTCAGTGGCGGTGAGCAGCAACGTGTGGCGGTAGCCCGTGCATTTGCAAGTGAATCGGCGATTTTGTTTGCCGATGAACCCACCGGGAATTTGGATACCACCACGGGAGATAAAATTGCCGATTTATTGTTTAGCCTAAACAAAGAACAAAAAACCACCTTGGTATTAGTCACTCATGACCCTCATCTCGCCGCAAGGTGTGATAGACAGTTTGAAATGACGGCTGGAGAATTGGTTGAGGTAACAGCATGAGTTCAAACACACGGAAAACGCTGGGTGCATTGACCGTTAAACTGCTGTGGCGAGATTGGCGTGGTGGGGAGCTCAATGTACTCATTGCCGCTTTACTGGTGGCGGTGACCACGGTAACAGGCATTGGTCTATTTTCAGACCGAATTCGTAATTCTATTTTAGACGAAGCCAGTTCTTTGTTGGCAGCCGATGCTCAAATTTCCGGTAGCCAACCAATAGAGGCTCAGTGGCAAGCCCAAGCTCAATCGTATGGATTAGAAACGGCCAATGTCATAGGGTTTCAGGCAATGGCTTTTGGGAATGATGGCAAGTTGCAATTAGCCTCTATCAAAGCGGTATCCTCTGAGTACCCACTTAAGGGTGTTCTGGAAGTGTCTAACGAGCCCTACGGTGAGGTTTCGGTTGTAACGCAAGGACCAAAACCTGGCGAAGCTTGGCTTAATTCTCGCGTTGTTGCAGCATTGGGGGTTTCTATTGGTGATGTAATCGGCGTCGGCGATACCGATTTAACCGTAACCAAAGTGCTCGTAAAAGAACCCGATAGCCAAAGTGGCGGCTTAGGGTTTTCGCCTCGAGTAATGATCAACGCCGAAGATATTGACGCCACAGGTGCTGTGCAAGTGGGCAGTCGTGTTCAATATCGTTTGTTGTTGGCAGGAGACAACATTGAGGCCTTTCAAGAAGAATGGTCTCAAATAGAGGTAGAACACCACAGATGGCGTGATGTTACAGATGCCAATGAAAGCGTGACCGAAACCTTAGAAAGAGCTGAAAGCTTTTTATTGTTAGCGGGTGCTCTTGGGGTTGTATTAGGGGGGGTGGCGTTAGCACTCGCTTCTAAACGCTACGCAAGCCGCCAACTTAGCCATGTAGCCTTGTTAAAAACCTTAGGTTTAACACCCGTAAATATTTCGTGGTTATACGCTGGCAACTTAATGATTTTGGGCGCTATCGTTGTAACGCTGGGCTTGGCATTAGGTTGGTTTCTGCATTGGTCTTTCTTAGAGGTGTTTAGCGGATTATTTCCTAGAGAACTTGAACCAGCAACCGCAAGGCCGTTGCTCATTGGCGTACTGACTGGCTTTGTGTGCTTAATTGCGTTTGCTTTTCCTCCGATGTGGATGTTGCGTAATACACCACCTTCGCGAGTGCTACGATCGGACATGGCAGGCGGCACATTAAGCCAAGCAAAAACGATGATCCTAGGTGGTTTAGCGGTAATTGGTTTGGTGTATTTTTATTCAAAAAGTTTTGCAATTACGATCGCAATCGTCATAGCCGGTGCCGTAGCGGTGGTGGGCGTAAGTTTGTTGGCTCGCGCAATGATTTACTTGGCCAAAAAATTGGCCTCTCGCCTTGGTACTACGTGGCGTTTAGGCCTGGCCAGTTTGCAGCGACACAGTAGTCAAAATAGCTTTCAAATTGTGATATTTTCGATGTCGCTCATGTTGCTGTTTATTTTAACGTTATTACGAACAAGCTTGTTATCGCAATGGCAAGACCAGCTGCCAGAAGGCACGCCGAACCACTTTGCTTTTAATATCTTCGAAGAGGACCGTGCCGGTTTAGAGTCGATCTTTGAGCGCAATGACATTCAATCTACGCCTTTTTACCCAATGATTCGCGGGCGCTTAACTTATGTCAATGAAGAGTCTATTGCCGACAGAGTAGAGCGCTTAAAGCCCGATGGCGATGATTTCAGGCGAGAACTCAATAATACTTGGTCAAACACGCTGGCAGAAGACAACGAAGTAGTAGAAGGCGAATGGTTCGATGCCGAAGATGCTACTAAAAATCTAGTGTCGGTTGAGCAAGATTACGCAAAAGCATTGAATATTCAAATAGGTGATGAATTGACCTTTTCTTTTGGTGGCCAAGAAGTAAAAGTTGAAGTTGATAACCTAAGAACGGTTCAATGGGATAGCTTATCGCCAAACTTTTATATCATTTTTAGCGCGCCTATTTTAGGTGGCGCAGGCGCGGCTAATTTAACCAGCTTTTACTTGGATGAATCTCAAAAGCCATTGCTGGTTGAAATTTTACAAGCCTACCCCACCATAACAGTCATTGAAGTGGATGCCATCATTGAGCAGATTCAAGGCATCGTGTCGCAAGTGACCTTGGCGATTGAGTTTATTTTATCGCTAGTGTTGATAGCGGGGTTAATCGTATTAATCGCCAGTGTGCAAGCTACGCTAGACAGCCGATTAAAAGAGAGTGCCATTTTGCGTACATTAGGAGCAAAAGCTCAGTTAATAAGGGGCTCTTTAGCTATTGAGTTCATAGCATTGGGCACCTTGGCCGGAGTTTTAGCCGTGTTAGGCGCTGAAACAACTCTGTATTTCTTACAAACAGAGCTGCTTAACATTGAATACCAGCCAAGTTACGGTCTTTGGGTATTGGGGCCAGTATGCGGCGGCATCTTAATTGGATTAGTGGGCAGCTTGTCTACCCGAAAGGTAGTCAAAGTAGCGCCGATGACCGTATTAAGGCAACTTTAGTTAAGTTGGCAATGTTAATAGAAACTATGCCACTGATAGCCAGTTGCTATGATAGTTATAGCTTGTATTGACAAGCATTTTCACATGGAATCAGTTAAAGTAGCTGCCCTCGAATTAAGACAGAAGTGCTGTTGGGAGTTAAGCAGCACTTTTATAATAAAGTAACCATCAATACTTTAAATGGAGAATAAATATGAGCGTATTATTAGGTCGTAAAGCACCCGATTTCACAGCACCAGCGGTACTGGGCAATGGCGAAATTGTTGATTCCTTCAACCTTGCTGAAACTATCAAAGGTAAATATGCCTTGGTATTTTTCTACCCACTAGACTTCACGTTTGTATGCCCATCTGAGTTGATCGCACTTGATCACCGCATGGCGAAACTGAAAGAGCTAGGTGTTGAAGTGATGGCTGTTTCTGTAGATTCACACTTCACGCACAATGCGTGGCGCAACACGCCAGTAAACGAAGGTGGTATTGGTCAAGTTCAATACACCATGGTTGGCGACATGAACCACGACATCTGTAAGTCTTTCGGTGTTGAATCTATCGGTGGCGACAGCTACTACCCAGCAGGCGTTTCTTTCCGTGCGTCTTTCGTTATTGACAAGAGTGGCGTTGTACGCGCACAGCACATGAACGATGAGCCAATTGGCCGTAACATCGACGAGCTAGTACGTGTTGTAGAAGCCCTTCAGTTCTTCGAAGAAAACGGACACGTTTGCCCAGCAGGCTGGAACAAAGGTGACGCAGGCATGGTTAACACACCAGACGGCGTTGCAGAATACCTAGCTGGAAACTCTGACAAGCTTTAATAGCTGTTGAGTTTTAGAGTTAGAAAACAAACCCGCTTCGGCGGGTTTTTTTGTGGGTGGGGAAAGGTGGGCTGGTTAGAAAGAAGTAGTTAGTAGGCTGAGCAAACACTATTAAGTGGTAGCTCCTTTTAATAGGAGTATTAAGAAACCGTTTTTTTTGGATGAAATCGCTAGAGCGGCTTTATCAGGGTAATCATATTGACAGTGATCTTTTAGAGGGTGATGATGACTCTAATTAGTGGTGTCGATTTTTATTCTGAAATTGTGTATCACGCTTTAAAAAACCGCTGAGGCGGTATAAGAAACTGTTAGTTTCAAGGATGTAATATGGAAGAATCTCAAAGGAAGCTATTAATTCTAAAACTGTATAAGTGGAGAGGTATTAAGTACGGGGCTTTACTCGGATTGTTTATCGGGCTTTTTATCTCTCTATCTTATCCAACGTTAGCTGGAGAGATTTACTATAGTGTCCCCTTAGTTAGTGGATCTTGTGCCTTCCTGATTTCTATCACTGGCTACTTCTTTTACCCACTCATATTGGGCTCCCTTGGTACAAGTGCTCCCTTGGATGAGGAGTTAATCGAATTTATGATGAGTAGAGAAAACGACTTTGGGTCATCTACTGGCAGTGATAGCGGCTGTGACTCAGGCGACTGAAACTAACAAGGCCGTGTTGTGGATTAGTTTCTGCTTCGCGCCAACTAACCACAAACGGTAACGTTAGGCCAGGGTCACACTGCGTAATTTAACTATTTAAGAGGCTATACGAATTAATGAGTTTTATAGTAAAAAACGTGAAATGGGTAATGCTCGTATCAGGGGTGCTAACTGCTACAATGTTTTATGGGCTATTTGCACCACAAGCTGCACTGGAATCTATGTTTGGCACTTCGTTTGATGGGACGTTACAGAACATTGTTATTCGGAGCTGGTCTGCACTGATCGGATTGATTGGTGTCATTCTAGTCTATGGTTTTTTTAACGAAAATATTCGTAAGTTTTCAATTATAGTTGCCTCATTTAGTTAATTGGTATTTGTCCTATTAATTCTACTTTTTGGGCAAGAATATATAGCTAAAGTAGTCCCTGCACTAGCCATGGATGTTATCGTATTAGCCGTGGCTGCGGTTTACCTACTATTCCCAGCAGTTGAAAAAAATGCCTAACAATCACAAGCAATCGGACTTGGGTAAGCTGTTACTATTTTTGCAAAAATCCGCAAAAATGCCGCAATCTCACCAAACCGGTTTGCGGGTGTTAGGAAGGTAAATGATTAGGGAAGCAACAATCGACGATTGTGTGAAATTAGTGGCATTGTCCATTAAAGTCTGGCTTTACACTTGGGTTGAAAAGGAATCCAATGGCTTTTATGAAGATTTAGGGTTTAGTCGAATTGGGTTACTGAACTTTGAGTTTGCAGGTGCTTTGATCGAAAATAATGTATATCAGTCAACACATACATAACAAAAATTTCCATTACAAAACAGCCACTGAAATAGGCGTTAAGCGTAAAATATAATGATAGATATTCTATTTGCTATAGGGGTTTTTATAGGTATTGCTCTGATAATATTGACGGTAGTGTTTGCGATTCCTAAATGGGTCATTATGTCTACTGAATCAGAGGGTGATCCCGACCATATATACAATATATTCATGGACGAAAGTGGTTATAGAGGACATAAAATTCTTGCTGCAACTGGTTGTCTACTCCCGTTTATAGAGTTATCAAAAACATCAAATGAAATAATGGGTTTAGCATTCGTTTTCACAGTTTGCATTGTATGCTTTTTTTACCACTCAACAGTATTTAAAGGGTACCCTGTTTTAACTGGGTTAATGAAAATAGCATTGGTTCTAGCAATAGGCATCCTTTTTATTGCTAGCATCCTCGCAAGGTACAGCTATTTGTCTAGTGGGATTGTTTTATTTCTATTAATATTTTTTAGTATTTCGTGGGGCATGTATGCGGTTTATAGGCGATCATTTTTAATACGCTTAACAAGGCGCTCAAACAATGACGGCGCAGTTTAGCAAGACGTTAGTGTACACTTGTGAAAACTGAATACATTGAAACAACCCTAATACTTTGCTTTGCTGTGGGTTTGAAACTCGCTCCTAGCCCCTGCGCTTAACGTTACTTATAGTGAACTATGCAAATAAATTTATTACCAGCCGTAGAAGAAGATAAAGCTGAAATCTGGAATACGTTTGTTCATTCGATGAGGCCGCATATAGAAAAAATTTGGGGCTGGGAAATTGAATGGCAAGAAAATGAGTTTAATAGCCGTTTCTTTGAGCTAAATACTTCGTTTTTGGTTTCTGGTGAAAAGAAGTACGGTTATGTGCAGTATTCATTGAATGAAAATGACACATACTTACATATGCTAATCCTAAAACCATCTTATCAGGGCCAAGCTTTAGGTCGTAAAGCTTTGAATGTAATACAGGGTCTTCAGACTGAGAAGCCACTTAGGCTTAGGTGTTTTCACATAAATGAGAAGGCGCTAAAATTCTATAATGCAAATGGATTCAGTACAGTTGAAAATGAAGAAAATTTTGGGCTCATGGAACGCAGTTTAAAACTACAAGTCTACTTATAAATATATGAACCTAGAATTTGGAAGCTGTATTGCGATAAGTCTAGCGGCGGGGTTAACACCGGGTGCGTCAACCATTCTGGCTATGAATAATCGAATGAATCATGGCTTTATTAAATCTTTGTCAGGTGTGCTTGGGCACTTTACGGGGCAGCAATTTATTTTGCCTGTTCTATTCTCGTGCTCACTGAGTTTATGGCGGTTGATGGTGACGTGATTAAAGTTTTTACCATAATCGGTTCACTTTATATTCTGAAATTAGAATAGATATCTTCCAAAATGGAAGTGATATAAAGGTTAATGGAGCAGAAAATTCGTTAAATGCTTTAGAGCTGTTTACACGATTTTTGGGATCGCCGTTAAGAGTTCAAACCAGCCAGCATTAAGTAAATATATTCCAAAAGTCTCTGGTTTAATTTTTATTTTTGCTGGCCCTGCAATAGCGGTCACCAGTATCATTTGAACATAGTTTACCAATAGGCCGCGTTTTAATAGGGTTGCAGGTCTATATAAATAATAGAGATTTTTAATGACCAATACCCAACAACACATCACAGGCCGTCTAATCTGCTCAGGCTTTTTACAACTGCTACCCATTTCTATTTTTGTCATTGCCTTTGGGTTGGCTTTCGGATTAGCGGCCACGCAACAAGGGTTAACGAACAGTGCCATTCTAGCCATGAGTGCCTTTGTGTTTGCGGGAGCTTCTCAATTCGCCACCTTAGATTTATGGGGCGCTGAAATCGCTATTATCCCAGTGATGATTACGGTGTTTGCCATTAACGCGCGCCACTTATTAATGGGGGCTTCTTTGCATCCGCATATTGCACACCTCCCTGTTGCTAAGCGCTATGGCGCGATGATGTTCGTGACCGATGCTAACTGGGCGATGAGTTTGCAGGCCATTAATAATGGCAAGCAGGGCTTGGGTATTTTAATCGGTGGTGGTATTGCGCTGTGGATATGTTGGTTGTTGGGCACTTGGCTGGGGTTATATTTCGGCAGTGCGATAAAAGACCCAGTAAGTTTAGGGTTAGATATGGTGATGGCGTGCTTTTTATTGTCGATGGTCGTAGGCGGTAAAGTAGACACTCAAATTATCATCATTTGGAGCGCTGCTGGGTTGAGTTCGTTGTTGGCCTATTGGTATTTACCACCGAATAGCCATGTCATTGTGGGTGCGTTAGTCGGCGGCTTTATTGGCGCGTTTTGGTGGGGTAAAAAAGCATGATGATAGAAACGGCAGGGTTAGGTGCATTTATTGTGATTGCCATCATGACGTTGGTAACGCTTGTTACACGTTGTGGCGGTGTGTTCATTATGGGGTTTGTGCCCATTAGTTATCGAGTAAAGCAATTTATTACCGCCATGTCGGGTTCGGTATTGATTGCTTTGTTAACACCCTTGGCGATAGAAGGTGATGTGGGCGCTAAGTTGGCGTTGCTCACCACGGCGGTTACTATGGTCTGGCTTAAAAAACCACTCATCGCCATTAGCGCGGGCATTATTGTTGCGGCCTTAACTCGCCAAGTTATCGGTTAAGGTGTTAAGGGTTTACGTAGTCTGACGATTGACACAAGGCGAGCCATTTTTCTATTCCGGCACTTAGGTATTTATCTTTGTGCAAAATAAAATATAAGTTGCGTTCGAAGTTACGGCTGGGTACGGCTAGGGGCACCAATGTGCCGCGCTTAAAAGCATCTTCGAGCGTTATTTTAGATAAACAGCCTACGCCTAAATTGGCTTCAACGGCGCGTTTAATGGCTTCGGTATGTTGCAGTTCTATCACAATGGAAAGCTCGGGCAAAATGCCCCTCATGGCCCAATCGAAGGTTTGGCGGGTACCGGAGCCCGGTTCTCGCAGTATCCATTGGGCGTTCAGTAAATCGGCCTCGGAAAGAGTACCGCGCTGAGCAAGTGGGTGGTTTGGGCTGCAAAAGGCCACGAGCTCATCTTTACGCCAAAATTGAGTATCAATATCGGCATCATTTATTTCCCCCTCAATTAAACCAATATCGAGCGTAAAGTTTTTCACCTTGTGCACAATGGCGGTCATGTTTTCAACTTCTAGAGAGACGGTGGCTTGTGGGTTTTCGCCCATAAACTGCGCCACAATATTCACGGCCAGATAATTACCAATAGAGAGTGATGCCCCAACTTTGATGTCGCCAATATCGGTGTGCAATCGAAAATCGTTTTCTAAGGCTTTAGCTTGGTTAATTAACGCCTCGGCTTTTACACGCAGTGCTTGGCCAAGTTCGTTTAATTTGAGCGATTTTCCGGCGCGATCAAACAGCTGAATATCAAACTGCTGTTCTAGCGTTTTAAGTGATTCACTGGCGGCCGATTGAGACATAGCCAGCTCTTTAGCGGCCAGTGTTAAGTTCTCGTGGTGGGCCGCAGCGAGGAAAATCTCTAATTGTCTTAGGCTGTATTTCATTATCGGTATTTCCGATTATTGATATTTAATAATCCTGTTTTACAGGATATTTGTAGCTGAGTAAACTTTAGCTAACTTCAATATTCAACTTAATCCGTTAAGGGGTTCTGAATGGCCGCATTACGAAAAGAAACCGTCACCGATGTACACCATTGGAATGATACGCTTTTTAGCTTTAAAACCACGCGTGATGCAGGTTTCCGCTTTAAAAACGGTCATTTTGTGATGATCGGTTTAGAACAAGACGATGGCCGCCCACTTATGCGTGCTTACAGCATTGCCAGTGCTAACTATGAAGAAGAGCTAGAGTTTTTCAGCATTAAAGTGCCCGATGGCCCGTTAACCTCTAAATTACAGAAAATCGAAGTGGGCGATGAAGTGGTTGTTGGGTCAAAACCAACTGGCACCTTAATAGTTGATAACCTGCTACCTGGTAAAAATCTGTATTTAATCAGCACAGGCACAGGCTTAGCGCCCTTTATGAGCGTGATCAAAGACCCTGAAACCTATGAGCAGTTTGATAAAGTGATACTCACCCATGGTGTTCGTACGGTAGATGAGCTGGCCTATAAAGATTTGATCAAAGAAGATTTGCCCAGCAATGAATATTTTGGCGAGTTAATTCAAAACCAGCTGATGTATTACCCAACGGTAACGCGTGAGTCATATGAAAACATGGGCCGCATTACCGAGCTGATGGAATCAGGAAAGCTATTCAGCGATTTAAATTTACCGCCTATGAATACCGAAACCGACCGTTTCATGATTTGTGGCTCACCGAGCATGCTTAAAGATACGTGTAAATTATTAGATGCTCGGGGCTTTAAAGAAGCTCGCCACGGTAATGTAGGCCACTACGTTATTGAACGCGCCTTTGTTGAAAGTTAAAGCAAGTTTTTTACCTGCAGGCTACTCAACACCCGTTGAAAACTCACGTATGATGTCAGAAAACATCAGTTGAGTAGCTTCATGACAAACACCAATGATTTAGATAAAAAAAACCAAAAACATAAAGAAGCCATGCAAAAGCAAAAGGAGAGTGTCGACTCTTCTATTGCTCAAGCCGACGAAGAACGCGGTGTAATGATACTGCTGACCGGCAACGGTAAAGGCAAAAGTAGTTCGGGTTTTGGTATGGTGCTGCGTGCTTTAGGCTACGGCCAAAAAGTCGCTGTTATTCAGTTTATTAAAGGCCAGCAGCTGTCTGGCGAAGAGCTTTACCTAAAAGAAAAACTGGCCGATGAAGTAACCTTTTACCAAATGGGCACGGGCTTTACCTGGGATACCCAAGACCGCAGCGCCGATATAGCGGCGGCCGAAACCACATGGCAAGAAGCCGCAAAAGCCTTAGCCGACCCTTCTTATGATCTTGTTTTACTCGATGAAATCACTTACATGATTGGTTATAAGTATCTAGACGAAAACGTCATTTTAGATGCGTTGAAAAATAGACCCGAACACATGAGTGTTGTGGTTACGGGTCGTGGCGGCGGCAAAGGCTTAAAAGACTTAGCCGACACCGTTTCGGAAGTGAAAGATATCAAGCACGCCTATAACGCCGGTGTAAAAGCACGTCAAGGCGTTGATTACTAAAGGCTGTCCCTAAGCTCGGCCAGCAGTGTTAGGCTGTGGCTGCGAGCTTGAGCATTGTGAATGGGTATAGACACAATCAGCTCATCTACCTTGGTCATCTTTAAGAAGCGAGTCAGTTTGTCTTTGACGGACTCTTTTGTTCCTACCAGTGCATAACTTAACACATGATCAACCATTTGTTTGTCGGCCAAGCTCCAGCGGCCATCCATGGTATCTACTGGGGCTGGAAACGGCGTGTTGCCGCCACTGCGCATTTGAGCAAACTTTTGCTGAACCGAGGTAAACAAATAATCCGCTTCGGCTTGGGTATCGGCTAACACCACCATGATGCCCGCCATTGAAAGCGGTTTTGCATGAGTCTGACTGGGGCGAAAGGTTTCACGATAAATTTGCAGCGCCTGCATAAGCTGATCGGGTGCAAAGTGCGAAGCAAATGAGTAAGGCAAACCATAATGCGCCGCCAATTCGGCGCTGTATAAGCTAGATCCTAACAACCAAAGCGGTACTTCGGTGCCTTGCCCTGGAATAGCTAAAACGGCTTGGTTGGCATCGCTAAAATAGGCTTGAAGTTCTTTAATGTCGCTTGGGTAGCTGTCTACCTCGCTATCAAGGTTACGGCGTAAGGCGCGAGCCGTTTGCATATCGGTGCCGGGTGCGCGCCCTAAGCCTAAATCTACTCGACCAGGGTAAAGCTCCGCTAAGGTCCCAAATTGTTCGGCAATTACTAGGGGGGCATGGTTCGGCAGCATAACACCGCCTGCGCCAATTCGAATGTGCTTAGTGGCCGCGCCAATGTGAGATAACAAAACAGACGTCGCCGAACTCGCTACACCACGCATACCATGATGCTCGGCTAGCCAATAGCGCTTGTAATTCAACGCCTCAGCTTCTTGTGCCAGTTGCCGAGTAGTGGCCAAAGCATTTTGAACCGTTTGGCCTTCGGCAATGGTGGCTAAATCGAGAATAGAAAATGGAATCATAGAATTGTCTGTTAAATTGAATTCAATACTCTATATGCGGTCAGCCACCCTCAGTGCAAGTGTTTTGATAGGTGTTCGAACTCTTTTATTCAAAATATCAACTGTTTGGCCTAGTACATTAGTCTATATTTAAACCATCTGGTGAGTTTTTTCTTATGAAATGAAGCCTTATGCTGTACTTTGGTATTACTCACAATAATTATAAATGAAAGACCGCGGATGTTTTATGAATGAAGTTACAGTTGGCGCGCGTCGTAAAGTTCAGATAAATAAAAATCGCATTCGGCTCTATTTTTATATAGGGACAGTGGTGCCTGTTTTTTTGTTTATGCTTGTATTCACATTGACAATATCTGGTCGAATTAAAAAAGATCATAACGCTTACATCGAGCAGTTATCCGATCGCATATTAGCCGAAAAAAAGCAGTTCATTAAAAGCACGATAGATCACACCATTTTCATCATCGATAGTTTTCAGCACGATATCTCTCACTCTCAAAACTCCAAAACCTTAACTGATATTGAAAAGCAGACACTTCTGGAATCGAATTTTCGCGACTATTTACACGGGCTAACGTTTCCCGATGAAGAACAGTATGTTTGGGTAAATAAAATCATAAATGAACAGGGTGGAGACGATTTCGCAATTCGTTTAATACATCCAGGTATGCCCGAAACAGAAGGTGCTTTGTTATCAACCAATGCAGAAGATATTAAGGGCGGCAAACCTTATCAAGTTGAATTAGATGGCGTACTTGCGAATGGCGAAGTATTTTATAGTTATTATTTTAAAAAGAAAACGTCGGGGACAGTAGAGCGAAAGCTATCGTATGCCAAACTAATTAAACCTTATAACTGGGTCATTGCCACCGGAATATATTTGGATGACTTCGAACAATATGTTGATCAAGAGCGTGCCAACCTAAATGAGAGTTACGATGCCCAGCGCTTTTATTCAATATTATTAATCGCCTTTACCATGCTGTGTACGGCAATTTTAATCTATTTGTTTGAGCGTAATATTAATCGACTCATTTTTAGTTATGAATCTGAAATCAAAGGCTATACCGAAGAGCTAGAAATACTTTCAACAACCGATCGGCTAACAAAACTTCATAACCGATTATTTTTAGACGAAGCCATTGAAAAGGAGTTGGCAAGGTTCCAGCGTTACGGCAATTTATTTAGCGTGGTCATGACAGATATAGACCATTTTAAGCGTGTAAACGATAATTTTGGTCATCAACAAGGAGATAAAGTACTGCAAGAGTTTGCTCAAATTTTGTTGAGTAACACTCGGCAATCGGATGTCGTGGGCCGATGGGGCGGCGAAGAATTTATCATTATTTGCAAAGAATGCGATATCAATAAAGCTCTAATTTTAGCGAACGGTATAAAAGAAAAGGTAAGCGGGTTTAAATTCACTGCGGTTGAACAGTTAGAAGCCTCTTTTGGTGTTTCGAGTGTACGTGAGCAAGATTCTCTAGAGCAGTTAATCGAACGTGCAGACCGAGCATTATATAAGGCAAAGGAAGAGGGCAGAAATAAAGTTGTCGTTGAGCAATCAGCAGGCTAATTATGGTTTTGTCAAAAAATAAATGACAAATGAAAGCAGGACGTGACAGATAAAACTCGGTAAGCTAAGCGCATTATAACGATAAAACAGCATCTTGACCTGATGGGCAAAAAACTCAAAAGATGGGAATGAATGCGCAGCCATAAAAAAATGACAATTTGAGTAATTATTTAAAGGCAATGTAAGGCTTATCACATGGAAATTACCAAAACGCTGGGTGAATTCATCATCGAGAAACAAGCAGATTACCCGGATGCTACGGGCGAGCTGTCTTCTATATTTTCTTCAATACGGCTTGCGGCCAAAATTGTTCACCGTGAAATAAATAAAGCAGGTTTGGCTGATATTACCGGTGCGGTGGGTAATGAGAACATTCAAGGCGAGCAACAACAAAAGTTAGATGTTATCGCTAACGATAAGTTTAAGGCTGCATTAGCGGCGCGTGGTGTCGTATGTGGATTAGCGTCTGAAGAAGAAGATTGCTACGTACATTTTGATGACGAGCGCAGTAAGTTTGGAAAATATGTTGTTTTAATAGATCCGTTAGATGGCTCTTCAAATATCGATGTGAATGTTTCGGTGGGCACCATTTTCTCGGTTTACCGCCGTTTATCACCAATGGGTGAACCAGTGACTGAGGCTGACTTTCTGCAGCCTGGTGACCAGCAAGTGGCTGCGGGTTACGTGATTTATGGGTCTTCGACTATGTTGGTTTACAGTACGGGTAATGGCGTACATGGTTTCACATACGACCCAAGCTTAGGTATTTTTTGTTTATCACACGAGAATATGTGTTATCCAGAAAACGGTACCATTTATTCGGTTAACGAAGGCAACTACGTGCACTTTCATGATGGGGTTAAGCAATACATTAAATACTGCCAGATGGAAGATGCAAAAACGAATCGCCCATATACCAGCCGATACATTGGTTCATTGGTGTCGGATTTCCACCGGAATTTGATAAAAGGCGGAATATTTTTATACCCCGCTTCATCATTACACCCAACGGGCAAGTTGAGGTTGTTGTATGAGTGCAACCCGATGGCCTTTTTAGCTGAACAAGCAGGTGGAGTGGCTATTAGTGGTGTAGAAAGCCGAACCCTAGAATTAGAGCCCAGTGAGTTGCACCAGCGAGTTCCGTTCTTTGTAGGCTCGAAAAACATGGTGAATAAACTGGAGCGATTCTTAAGAGAGTTCACCTAGCCTCACTTTATAAAAAACGCCGTGAGTTAATAGTCACGGCGTACCCCTCTTTTTTCTGGTTTTTTCCTTTATTATTTACTTTTCGTCATAGCTCAATTTTATTAGCGGCCTTGTTTGTCTTGAGCGGAATCTTTACCCTGTGTTTTATTACTCATATTATAGAAATTGTGCTTAATTCATCGTTGAATGTGGCCATAAAATACAGGAATTGTCATGAATCCCGATTATTTAGACTTTGAACAGCCCATTGCTGATCTGATATCCAAAATTGACGAACTACGTCTCGTTGGTAACCGGAATGATCTAAATATCTCTGGTGAGATCGAAAAATTAAACGCTCAGTCTATTAAATTAACTGAACAGATCTTTGGGAAATTGACTTCCTGGCAAGTATCTCAGGTGGCTCGCCACCCTAAGCGCCCTTATACATTAGATTATATTGAGCGCGTATTTACCGATTTTGATGAGATGCACGGTGATCGCCACTACGCGGATGATGCGGCTATTGTAGGAGGTTTGGCTCGTTTAGATGGCCAGTCAGTCATGGTTATTGGTCATCAAAAGGGTCGTGAAGTAAAAGAAAAGGTGCTTCGAAACTTTGGTATGCCTAAACCAGAAGGTTATCGTAAAGCGTTGCGGTTAATGCAAACCGCCGAGCGATTCAATATCCCTGTACTGACACTAATCGATACTCCAGGAGCCTACCCAGGCATTGGCGCTGAAGAACGCGGTCAGTCTGAAGCAATTGCTTACAATCTATTAAAGATGTCTTCACTAAAAGTACCTGTAATTGCAACTGTAATTGGTGAAGGTGGTTCGGGCGGTGCTTTGGCACTCGGCGTGTGTGATCACTTGAATATGCTGCAATACAGTACCTATTCGGTCATTACACCCGAAGGCTGTGCTTCTATTTTATGGAAAACCGCTGAGCGCGCCTCTGATGCAGCCGAAATGATGGGCATTACGGCCTCTCGCTTGTTTGAGCTTGGGTTGGTCGAAAAAGTACTCGAAGAACCATTAGGTGGTGCTCACCGTAATGTCGATGAAATGGCGAAGACGATTCAAACGGCATTAATTACCCAGTTGTCTGAGCTTAAAACTAAGCCAATAGAAAGCTTGTTGGAAGAGCGTTACGCTCGTTTGCAATCTTTCGGGTTCCAAGAATAAGTCTGTTCTTGCATTCTTCAATAAAGAATCTACATTAGCCATTAACGCTTTACTATTTTTGGCTGGCTAAATGGCTAATGTATCTCTACAAAACATACTATATGACCAATCAAATATGATGACTCCCATCGTAGGTGATGAGATTGCTTTGGTGCTTAACCGTATCCTGGGGGCACACGAAGGTCTCGATGGTGTGCCTGCGTATTTATTTGATATTGTGCTACACGACGGCACCTCAATTGGCCAAATTGATATCCGCTTAAAAACGACGCCCAGCCTTGTAAAATTTGGCGGTCAAATTGGGTACGGAATTGATAAACCTTATCGTGGCCATGGGTTTGCCACTCAGGCGTGCCAGCTCATCAAGCTCGTCGCGAAAGAACAGGGCTTTGATGAACTGTGGATTACATGTAACCCTGGAAACCATGCTTCCATTAAAACCATTGAAAAGCTCGGCGCAGTTTTTGTTGATCTGGTGGATATTCCGATTGGCAGCGAATTGTGGCATCGCGGTGATCGTGAGAAACTTCGGTACTTGTGGACATTGTAAGAGTACCTCGTGACAACTACCCCTTCTATTTATCAGAATTTAACCCAATCTCTGCGTGACCAATTAATTGGCCATGACATACGTCCGGTGTTTGTCGGTTTTAGTGGTGGTCTCGATTCCACGCTTTTACTGAAATGTGCCTGCGATGTTGTTGGTGCATCAAATGTTGTGGCGATTCATGTTCATCACGGTTTGTCTGCCAACGCCGATCAATGGCAATCTTTTTGCGAGCAGCAAGCCGCAGACCTTGGGTGTAAATTGATTGTCGAAAAAGGGCAAGTGGAATCGACGGGGCAAGGAGTGGAAGCCGCCGCAAGAACGTACCGATATAGTGTGTTTTCACAGCATGTTACACCCAAGCATTGGCTGCTGTTAGCGCACCACCTTGATGATCAGGTTGAAACCTTTTTCTTACGAATGATGCGTGGCACAGGCTTACATGGTTTAAAGTCGATGTCAGCAATACAGCCACGTGATCATTATCAGCTGTGCCGTCCGTGGTTAAAGTTCAGTCGCTTGCAGCTTGAACAAGCCGCTAATGCTTGTGGTTTACGATGGATAGAAGACGAATCTAATGTCGACAGTCAATACGATAGAAACTATCTACGTAATGAAGTGCTGCCCTTGTTTGAAAGCCGATGGCCAAGTTACCGTGAGCGAGTAAACGGTATTATTCAGCAAGTAGATTCAGAACTTCAATCTAATGCGCACCATGGCGATAATTTAGAAGTACGCTTGAGTCACGACAGGGGTTTGAAATGGGTGCAGTTAGACTCATGGTCAGAAGCCGACAAGCTTTCTCTGCTGCATCGCTGGTTAACCGAATTAGGCGTGCAGGTGCCGTCTAGAGTAAGGTTGCAGCATGTATTGAGTGATGTTGTAGAGGCAAAACCAGATGCAGACCCAAAGGTGCGTATGGGCAACGGCTATGTTCGCCGTCATGGTCCTGCATTGTATTGGGTGCCTGAGCAAAGCGCCATCGACGCGCCGCCACCCCTTCAAATAGGTCATAAATCCTACTGGCCTGGCGTTGGATACCTCGAGGTTAAATATTCAGAAAAAGGGCAGGCAGGGTTAAAGGCAAACTTGCCGAACCTGCATTGGCGAACTCGGCAAGGGGGGGAGCAAATTAGGCCGTTGGGTCGCTCAAAACGCAGAGACCTGAAGCGCTTGCTGCAGGAGTACCGGGTTAAGCCTTGGCAACGTGATCGCTTGCCTTTGTTGTTTAGCGGAGACACCTTAGTCGCAGTTGCTGATTTATTCATATCGGCGGACCATACGGCCGAAGAAGAAAATTTAGCATTAGAGGTCATTTGGCAGAATTCTTGATTGAGACAATCAAGATAATTTGCTATGCTGATCTCCCATCTTGTACAGCACAATCACCTTAATTTGTTACTCATTCCAAGCAACCAATGCTTTGGGAGAGTTTCGTATTTTTAAAAGATGGGATCCTCTATGACTCGTTATATCTTCGTCACCGGCGGCGTTGTTTCTTCACTCGGTAAAGGCATTGCTTCGGCATCTCTGGCTGCAATTTTAGAAGCGAGAGGTCTAAAGGTAACGCTGCTAAAGCTCGATCCCTACATCAATGTAGACCCTGGTACGATGAGCCCTTTCCAACATGGTGAGGTGTTTGTAACAGAAGACGGTGCTGAAACCGATCTCGATTTAGGGCACTACGAGCGTTTTGTTAATACCACCATGACCCATCGAAACAACTTTACCACGGGTCGAATTTATCAAGATGTTCTTAAAAAAGAGCGCCGTGGTGATTACTTGGGCGGCACTGTACAGGTTATTCCTCATATTACCGATGAAATTAAACGTCGAGTTATTGATGGTGCAGGCGATGCAGATGTTGCGCTGGTAGAGGTAGGTGGCACCGTGGGCGATATTGAGTCATTGCCTTTCTTAGAAGCCATTCGTCAAATGAAAGTTGAATTAGGCAGCCGACGAGCTCTATCGGTTCACTTAACGTTAGTCCCTTATTTAAAAACGGCGGGTGAAGTAAAAACCAAGCCAACGCAGCACTCTGTTAAAGAACTTCGCACCATTGGTTTACAGCCAGACATTCTGCTTTGTCGTTCAGAAATGCCAATTGGTAAAAATGAACTTCGTAAAATCGCCTTGTTCACCAACGTTGAAGAGCGTGCCGTGATTCCACTAGAAGATGCCGACACCATTTATCGAATACCTGGCAAACTTTCACAAGCCGGCTTAGACGCTATTGTCGTTGAGCGGTTTGGCCTAGAATGTGATGAGGCGGACTTAACCGACTGGGATGATGTAACTGATCGTAAGCTAAACCCAGAAAAAGAAGTCACCATTGCCATGGTTGGCAAATACATGGAGCTTTTGGATGCTTATAAGTCTCTCATTGAAGCCATAGACCATGCCGGTATTCGTTCTCGTACTAAAGTGAAGATTCAATACATCGATTCAGAAGATATTGAGAAAAATGGTACAGATGTATTAAAAGGCGTGTCGGGTATTCTGGTTCCTGGTGGCTTTGGACACCGTGGTGTAGAAGGAAAAATATTAACCGCGCAATTCGCACGTGAAAACAAAGTACCGTATTTAGGTATTTGTTTAGGCATGCAGGTCGCTGTTATTGAGTATGCAAGAAATGTTTGTGGTTTAGACGGCGCACATTCAACAGAATTCGACCGTCAATCTCGACACCCAGTCATCGGTTTGATTACAGAATGGATTGAATCCGATGGCATGAAAGTTGAGCGTACAGAAAGTACCGATTTAGGTGGCACTATGCGATTAGGCGGGCAAGAATGCCAATTAGCCGAAGACTCACTTTCACTTGAGTGTTATGGCGAGTCTAAAATAGTAGAACGCCACCGACACCGTTATGAAGTAAACAATCACTATATTACTGACTTAGAAAAAGCCGGATTGCGTATTGCCGGTCGCTCAGTCGATGGTGCTTTAGTTGAAATCGTCGAAAATCCAGATCACCCATGGTTTGTTGCTTGTCAGTTCCACCCTGAATTTACGTCGACACCGCGTCGAGGTCATGGTCTATTTAGTGGTTTTATTTCAGCGGTGAATGATCACGCTAAAAAGTAATTAGAATGTGTGTTTTGGGCTGTTTGGGTGTTTAGTCTACGCAGCCTGCGTATTTACTGGGGTTTCGGCTTGCTTTAAGTGTCGATTTTTACCTCATCAAATAGAACACTCGCATTTTAAAACCAGATGCATATAATGCATTTCGATAATTTTTGTAACAAAACTACATTTTAGTGGCTTTGAAGAATAATTACTTACCTCAAGCAGTGGCATTTAACGCACGTTGAGTCAAAACTCAGGAGAGTGACAGCATGGCAAAGATTGTAGACATTAAAGCACGCGAAATTATTGATAGTCGCGGTAACCCGACTGTTGAAGCAGACGTAACCTTAGAAGGCGGAATCAAAGGCCGCGCTGCTGCGCCATCTGGTGCTTCTACTGGTTCACGTGAAGCATTAGAATTGCGTGATGGTGACAAAAGCCGCTTTCTTGGCAAGGGTGTTTTAAAAGCCGTTGCTGCTATTAATGGTCCTATTCGCGATGCTTTAGTTGGTAAAGACGCTGTTCAACAAGCCGAAGTAGATCAGTTGATGATCGACTTAGACGGAACAGAGAATAAGTCTAACTTTGGTGCCAACGCTATCTTAGCCGTATCACTTGCAAACGCTAAAGCGGCTGCAATGTCTAAAGGTGTTGAGCTTTACGCACACATTGCCGATTTAAATGGCACGCCTGGTGTTTACTCTATGCCATTGCCGATGATGAACATTATCAACGGTGGTGAGCACGCAGACAACAATGTTGATATTCAAGAGTTTATGATTCAGCCGATTGGCGCAAAAAGCTTAACTGAAGCGCTTCGTGTGGGTGCTGAAGTATTCCACAGCCTTGCCAAAGTATTAAAAGGCAAGGGTTTGAGCACCGCTGTTGGTGACGAAGGCGGTTTTGCACCCAACCTTGAAAGCAACGCGGCCGCGTTAGCCGCTATTAAAGAAGCTGTTGAATCGGCCGGTTACGAGCTAGGCAAAGACGTAACGTTAGCGATGGATTGCGCCGCTTCTGAGTTCTACGATAAAGAAGCTGGCAACTACAACATGAAAGGCGAAGGTAAAGTTTTCTCTTCAGAAGAGTTCAACTTTTATTTGCAAGATTTAGCCAACCAGTACCCAATTGTATCCATCGAAGACGGTCTAGATGAATCAGATTGGGATGGCTTTAAGCACCAAACTGAACTTTTAGGCGATAAGCTTCAATTGGTAGGTGACGACCTTTTTGTAACTAACACCAAAATCCTGAAAAAAGGGATTGAGATGGGCGTTGCAAACTCAATTTTGATCAAATTTAACCAAATTGGATCACTTACTGAAACGCTAGCAGCGATTAAAATGGCCAAAGATGCAGGTTATACCGCTGTTATCTCTCACCGTTCTGGTGAAACAGAAGATGCGACCATTGCCGACTTGGCTGTGGGTACAGCGGCAGGCCAAATTAAAACAGGTTCGATGAGCCGTTCTGATCGTGTTGCTAAGTACAATCAATTGATTCGTATCGAAGAAGAGTTGGGTGATAAAGCGCCATATAATGGCTTAAAAGAAGTAAAGGGCCAAGCGTAAGGCAATAATTTCGCAATTATTGGCGTAGAATCGCTGAAAACATGAAAAGGGGGCTTGGCTCCCTTTTTTTTATGCGTAAGAATAGGCTGTCTAATTTTAAGAGTTGCCTATGCGCCTGATTCAAGTCGCCCTTTTTGTCTTACTCATTGTCTTGCAATACCGATTCTGGTTTGCTGAAAATGGGTACACCGATTTAAAACGTATCGAAAAAAGCATCGCGCAAGCCGAATTTGATCGCGCTGTTATCCAGAAAAAGAATGCCCATTTAGAAGCCAAAGTAGCCGACTTAAAAAGTGGTTCTGGTGCGATTGAGGAATTAGCTCGTCAAAATCTTGGACTTATTAAGCCAGGTGAAACTTTTATTATGATTAACGAGCCGAGAACCTTTAAATGACAGTTCATGTCGTCTTTCCTGCGGCCGGTGTAGGGTCTCGATTCGGTGCAGATATTCCGAAGCAATACGTCAGCATTGCAGGGAAAACCGTGATGGAGTGGACTCTTCTTGCTTGGCAGGATGCACCCGTTGATGGGTTAAAAATAGTCGTCAAAGCGAAAGAAGATGAAACCTGCACCCAAATATTAAGTAAATTCGACCATGCTTATCAAACCGTATTGGGCGGGCATGAACGCTTTCATTCAGTGATGAATGCTCTGATATATTTACGTAAGCACGGCAAAGCGGATGATTGGGTCATGGTGCATGATATTGCTCGACCGTGTGTGCGCCGCGATGATATTCAAAAGCTGCTACAAAGCTGCAAAACTGAAAACCAAGGCGGAGTATTAGCTAAACCAATAACCGACACGGTGAAGAGGTTACAACGCAGCATCGTCACAACAGAAGATAGAAGCCAATTGTGGGCCGCGTTGACGCCTCAATGCTTTCGTCTAGGCCAGCTTTCAAGTGCGCTAGAGCAGGCGATTGCGCAAAATGCGCACATTACCGATGAAGCCAGTGCCATAGAATTAGCGAAATTGCCGGTGCAATTAATTGAAGGTCGGGGGGATAATATTAAATTGACTCGATCAGAAGATGCCGCCCTCGTGCAATTTTACCTTTCAAATCAAGAGCGAATTAAACATGTTTAAAATTGGTCATGGTTACGATGTCCACCGATTTGATGAACACTCCAATGCTGCACCGATTAAGCTGGGTGGCATAGACGTTCCCAGCGAAAAACAATTATTAGCACATTCCGACGGAGATGTGGTGTTGCATGCTTTGTGTGACGCCTTGTTAGGTGCTATTGCCGCCGGTGATATAGGTGAACACTTCCCAGACACCGATGCTCAGTATGCGGGTGCCGATTCACGTGTCTTATTAAGGCATGTCGTTAATTTGGTTCAAGAACAGGGCTATCGAGTGGGGAATGTAGACATAACAATAGCGGCCCAAGCGCCTCGCCTAAATGATTACAAACAGGCAATGGCGAATACCATTGCGGCTGATTTGGGCGTTGAAGCCAGTGGCGTAAATGTCAAAGCAACTACGACTGAAAAGTTAGGCTTTGTTGGACGAAAAGAAGGCATTGCCGTGGATGCCGTGTGCTTACTTATGAAGGCTGAGCCATGAAATTTTCTTTAGATTGGCCACACGCCTATTCATTTGAACGCGTAAAAGGGGTATTAAAACAATACCCTGAAGACTTTAAAGTAACTGAAAAACTTCCTGAAAGCCCCAGTGGTGAAGGTGAGCACCTTTGGCTTACAATCGAAAAAACAAATCAAAACACCGCGTGGGTCGCCAAGCAAATCGCAAAGTGGGCGAATGTTCAACCTAGGCACGTTAGTTATGCTGGATTAAAAGACCGTCAAGCCATTACTATTCAAACTTTTTCTGTTCACCTACCTGGTTTGCAAACTCCAGATACCGGCCTGCTTGAAATAGATGGCGTCAAGATCATTAACGCCACGCGGCATAGTAAAAAGCTTCGTACAGGGCAACTTATTGGGAACAATTTCACCATAAGGGTTCGAAATGTTGAACAATCTAAGGACATTATCGAGAAAAACTGGTCGCAGGTTTGTGAACAAGGCATCCCTAACTATTTTGGTCCGCAACGATTTGGTCGGCAAGGTAAAAATGTAGAAGATGGTTCGCAATGGTTGCTCGGAGAAAAAAAGCTGCCTAAACATTTGCAATCTATTTGCTTGTCGGCTGTTCGCTCTTATTTATTTAATAACCTTTTGGCTCAGCGCATAGCCGAAGGGAGTTGGAGTACGCTTATTCCAGGTGACTTTGCGCAATTTAACGCAGGCAAGGCAGGCTTTTACTGTGAAAAAATAGAACCTGCTGAAATAGAGCGCTGTAAAAACGGTGAGATTTCGCCCAGTGCTAGCTTGCCTGGTGAAAGCCGAGATGAATTTGCTGCTTTAGACGCACGAGAGCAGAATACACTTGAACCTTTTCAGGAGTTAACCTCTGCGTTGATAAACAAAAGGGTGGCACGGCACTTTCGAAAATTAAGAGTGTTCCCTGAGTCACCCGCCTTGCACTTTGAAAGCGGCGATCCGGTTTTTTCTTTTTTCTTACCTGCAGGATGCTATGCAACTGCGGTAATGACTGAGCTATTTGATTGGCAGCTTGGTCTGTTGAGTTCGGATTGGAACGAGTGATGAAAGAGCAATTAAATGGCATAGGTATGACATCGGCGCGGACTAGAGCGCGGTTGATAGAACGGCTTTTTGAGCAGGGTATAAGAGACCCAAGAGTATTAGATTGCTTTAATAAAGTGCCTCGACACCTGTTTGTTGATGAGGCGTTAGGGCACAAAGCGTACGAAGACATATCTGTCCCTATTGGTTATGCACAAACCTTATCGCAACCTTACATTGTTGCCCGGATGACAGAATTAGTTCTACAAGCACCGCATCATGAGACAGTTTTAGAAATTGGAACCGGTTCTGGTTTTCAAACCTGCGTGCTGGCCAATGTGGTGAGTGAGGTTTTCAGTGTTGAAAGAATTGAACCATTACAGCAAAAGGCTCGAGCTCGAATAAGAGCGTTAAAGCTTCACAATACACAATTAAAAATGGCCGATGGATTCTTAGGTTGGCCTACCCAGGCTCCCTTCGATGTCATCATCGGAACCGCGGCACCCTCTGAGCCACCTAAAGAATTGGTTGATCAGCTCATACCTGATGGTGGCCGCCTCATTATGCCTATAGGCGAAGAGGAACAATACTTAACGGTTATCGATAAACACGGAGATGAACTTGATATTCAGAAAATAGAGCCGGTGGTATTTGTACCCATGTTGCAAGGAGTAAAAAGGGAGTCATGAAAAACATCATCAGTTGGGTGCTTAAAGGCGCAGCCATGGGCGTTGCGGACGGTGTACCTGGCGTATCGGGCGGTACCATTGCATTAATTACAGGGATATATGAACGGTTTATTGCAGCCATTGCGTCCTTTAAACCATCTCTATGGGCATTCATTAAACGAAAAGATTTAAAGGGTCTTTGGCAAGCTATCGATGGCACCTTCTTATTGTCTTTAGGCATAGGAATCTTGGTGAGCCTGTTTAGTACTCTCTCGGCGATGCATTGGTTGTTAGAGCACTATGCGCCCGCGGTATGGGCATTTTTCATGGGTGTTATTGTGGTGTCCTTATGGTTTATGTGTTCAGGAAAACACTGGGCCATTAGGGATGTCATCTTGCTGCTAATGGGTGCCGGTATTGCAGTGGGATTGATATTTGCAACGCCAGCGAGCCTTGAGCCAACGCCGTTGCTTTTGATGCTCGGAGGCGCTATTGCTATTTCAGCAATGGTGTTACCCGGCATTTCTGGATCGTTTATGTTGTTACTGCTTGGGTTGTATAGTGTGGTCGTAGATGCTGTGCACGATAAAGAGTTTAGTATCATTGCTTGGGTTGCTGTAGGTTGCTTGGTAGGAATTTTAAGCTTTGCGCAGCTACTGCAATGGTTGTTACGCCGCTGGCACGACTCTGTGATGAGCTTTATGTTGGGCTTTGTCGTGGGAGCGCTAGTCAAAGTTTGGCCTTGGCAAATAGAGACCGAACGCCTTTGGTTGCTGCCGAGCCAGTTTACAGAGCAAACCACACAGCCAAGCTTTTTAATGCTATCTGTTATTTCATTTGTTTTCGGAAGTGGGTTGGTCTGGATGTTGACAAAATGGTCAAAAAACTAACTCTAACTGCAGGTTTGTGTAAAGAAAATAAAAATTTTGAATATTTATATTGATTTAATTAGATAGATTTGTCATTTGAAACCCTGTTTGAGATGCCCTTAGCTATAAGAAATTATGTTTAACGCTGTTCAGTCCGCAAATAATGTGAGAACAGCGTCTCTATTTGAGGATAAAAAACCTGTGGTATTAGCGTCAAAAAAACTGCTTGTCGGTATTTTGGTTGTAATAATAGCCGGATGCGTCAACCATTCGCGGTTTACCTCGATAGATCATGATAAATCGGTATTGAGTGCCACTGGTGAGCCTGAAATTGAATCTACGGTATACAGTAATGCTAACCCTCAATTTTATTTAGTTAAGCCTGGAGATACCTTGTACTCTATAGCTTTTCGCTTTGGACTGGATTATAAAAAGCTCGCCAATGCCAATAATATTGATCGCAATTATGCCATTTATGAAGGGCAGGCGTTGGCATTAAAAGAAGCATCTGCACCACAAATCACCGCAAAGCCAGCGGCTAAACCGGTCACGAAGCCTGCCTCAAGTAGTCCCTCGAAGTCAGTTACAAAAGTTAACAGTAGTAGTGCCAAAATTACCAAAGCAGTCAATGAATTGGGCTCTGAATCACCAGGGCAATGGAAGTGGCCACATAATGGGAATATAGTGCGAACATATAAGTCTGGTTCGTCTACCCAGAAGGGCATTGATATCAGGGGCTCAATTGGCGATTCTATCACTGCAGCGGCGAGTGGAGTTGTCGTCTATGCAGGTAATGGGTTACCAGGCTATGGAAACTTGATTATTGTCGAACATTCTGGGTCTTTGTTAAGCGCTTACGCATTCGCTCAACAAATACTGGTAAAAGAAAGCGACAAAGTTTCTGTCGGGCAGCAAATTGCTAAGATGGGCAAGCAGGGAGACCAGCCCGGCTTGCACTTCGAGATAAGACGGAACGGGAAACCAGTTAATCCACAGTCTTTTTTGCCAAAGCGCTAAAGATTTTGGACAGCGTTCCGATATAGAAAGTATAAAGCACAGGTGCAACACTATGACAGAACTCAGGGAAGCCAATACTGCTATCGCAGAAGAACACATTAAGAGTTTCACTAACCTAATTAATGCTCCAGAAGAATCGGCTTACGCAGTCGAAGCTGAGCCATCCCAATTTGATGCCAATGAAGAAGATGGAGAGTTTCAAGACGCTCTCAATGCTAATGGCAACATGCAGCGCTCTCTGGATGCTACGCAGCTCTATTTAAACGAAATCGGCTTTTCGCCGTTACTGAGCCCTGAAGAAGAAGTCTACTTTGCTCGACTGGTGCGCAAAGGTGAGCCATCGGGCCGGAAGCGTATGATCGAAAGTAACTTACGTCTTGTGGTAAAAATTGCCAGACGATACCTAAATCGAGGTCTTACATTATTAGACTTGATCGAAGAAGGTAATCTGGGTTTGATCCGAGCGGTAGAGAAATTTGATCCTGAGCGAGGTTTCCGTTTTTCAACCTACGCTACCTGGTGGATCCGTCAAACCATTGAACGCGCGATTATGAATCAAACGCGTACCATTCGTTTGCCCATCCATGTGGTTAAAGAACTAAACGTATATTTGCGTGCGGCACGTGAGCTGGCTCAGAAGTTGGATCATGAGCCAACACCTGAAGATATCGCGGAATTATTAGGTAAGCCGGTATCTGATGTTAAAAAAATGCTTTCACTGAACGAGCGTGTAACGTCAATTGATACTCCGGTTGGTCCGAGTTCAGAAAAGAGTCTGTTAGACACCGTTGCAGATGAGCACGCTAACGACCCATCTGATGACTTACAAGAGCAAGACTTAAAGCAATCGATTGATCGCTGGTTAGACGAATTATCGGAAAAACAACGTGAAGTCGTTGCGCGCCGTTTTGGTTTAAGAGGTCATGAAACATCCACTCTTGAAGATGTGGGCCGAGAAATTGGATTAACTCGTGAGCGTGTGCGTCAGATTCAGGTAGAATCTTTGAAGCGACTTCGAGATATTATGGAAAAACAGGGGTTATCAGCTGTGGCCTTATTTGGCGCATAACGATTGATGCAAACCCATGTATAAAAAAAGCCGGCTAATGCCGGCTTTTTTGAGTTTAACGATTAGGTCTAACGTTCGAGTGCTTCGCGCTTTCCAGGAACGCCATTTTGTTCATCGGCTTCAGGGAGCGGATCTTTTTGTTCGGTAATATTTGGCCAAACTTCAGCAAGTTCAGCGTTTAATTCAATAAAATCGATCTGATCTGCGGGTATTTCATCTTCAGATAAAATGGCTTCTGCAGGGCACTCAGGCTCACAAAGCGCACAATCGATACACTCATCTGGATGAATGACCAAAAAGTTTGGGCCTTCATAAAAGCAATCGACAGGGCATACTTCAACGCAGTCGGTGTACTTGCACTTGATGCAGTTTTCTAAGACAACAAAGGCCATGAACTTTCTCTCTAAGTAAATTGGGACAATGCGCCTATTCTAGTGATCTAGCGGCAGAGTCTCAAGGTGATATTGATTCAATTATATCTCATAGATATTTCTAACGGTTATATAAAAGCTGTTTTTAATGACTATAGCCGTTTTTTGCTTTCGTACAACCAGTCTAGAGCCTGTTTTGCTGTCATGTTGTCGAGCTCCAATGACTGCAGTGCATCGACTAACGGGTGCGCTGATACAGCAAAGAGATCGGCTTGCATAGGGCCTGCTGGTGGTTGGCTAGGCGAATGTGAGCTGTCAGCCTCTAAAGCTTTCGGCGCGTGTTCTGTACCTAAACTTATCGCTTCTAACTCAGCGAGTTTTTGTTTAGCGTGGCTGATGACAGATTCTGGGACGCCAGCTAATCGGGCTACTTGAATACCATAGCTTTGGCTAGCAGGCCCTGGTTGCACTCGATGTAAAAACACCAGCCTATCATCATGTTCGGTCGCATCCAGGTGCACGTTTGCGACTTCTGGATTAGCCTCCGCTAATGCGGTCATTTCAAAATAATGCGTCGCAAACAAAGTTAGGGCTTTTACTTGGCTGACTAATTGAGTTGCTGTTGACCAAGCTAAAGATAAGCCATCAAAAGTACTGGTGCCGCGACCAACTTCATCCATGATCACTAAGCTATTTTGTGTAGCATTGTGCAAAATATTGGCTGTTTCGGTCATTTCCACCATGAACGTTGAGCGCCCGCCAGCCACATCATCTGAAGAGCCCATGCGGGTGAATATGCGGTCTATTGCGCCAATTGTTGCTTTTTGCGCAGGCACGTAACTGCCAATACAAGCCAGTAAGGTTATTAAGGCGACTTGCCTCATATAGGTTGATTTACCGCCCATGTTTGGCCCGGTAATGATTTGCAAGCTAGAGCTTGCGTTGAGCAACGTATCATTCGGCACGAAAGGTACCGTCGAAAGTGATTCAATGACAGGGTGCCTACCGGCTTCAATATCAATACCAGCTCGCTCCACCAAAGAAGGGGCCACCCAGTTTAGTTGATCGGCGCAATGGCTTAAGCAACATAAAACGTCTAACTCTATGATGGCATTACAGGTCTGCTGCAGTGCTTCAATGTCGGCCCCTAGTCGTTGGACGAGCGATTCGTACAAGGCTTTTTCTTTGCTGAGTGCTCGGCTTTTTGCACTGAGAGCTTTGTCTTCGAATGCTTTTAACTCGGGAATAATGAAACGTTCTGCGTTTTTCAGAGTTTGCCTACGAACATATTCAACGGGCGCGTCAGCCGATTGGGATTTACTGATTTCTATGTAGTAACCGTGAACACGGTTATAACCGACTTTTAAAGAGGCTAATCCGGTTCGTTCTTTTTCGTCGGCTTCCAGTTTTGATAAAAACTCTGCTGCATTGGCGTCTAAGTTACGCAGTTCATCTAGCTCGTTATCATAACCATCGGCAATAACCCCGCCTTCTCTGATGATGACTGGCGGATTATCGATTATGGCCCGCTTAAGTTCGTCTACCCATTTTGAGTCGGCCGTTAACTGTCCACTGATATTGGTTAAAAGAGGGGAGTCTATCTCCGCTAATAATGATTTTAGATCGGGCACGGCTATCAGCGCTTCGCGCAGTCGAATTAGGTCGCGTGGGCGAGCGGAACCAAGTGCAACTCGAGTCATAACCCGTTCAATATCGCCAATAGGTTTGAGTTGTTGTTCGAGTGCTTCGTAACGAAAACCTTCGAGCAGTGAGCTAATGGCCTGTTGTCGTTCCTTTAGCACTTGCTGATCACGCAACGGGCGATTTAACCAACGTCTTAAGGCTCGGCTTCCCATTGCAGTTGAGGTGTTGTCCATTAGGGCGTAAAGGGTGTTGCCATCTTCGCCGCGAACATTAATGTCGATTTCTAAATTTCGTCGCGTCGCGCCATCTAACAATACGCTTTCTTCGTAGCGCTCTGCGGTTATGGCGCGAATATGAGGCAGGTCGCCTCGTTGTGTTTCTTTGGCGTATTGTATTAAGCAGCCAGCCGCACGAATGGCGGTATGCATTTTTTCTATACCAAAGCCGGATAAGTCTTTGGTTTTAAATTGAGTGGTTAAGGCATCAACACTTGTGTCGTAGTCAAACTGCCAGATGGGCTGGCTGCGCAATGCGCTTTCAGTCTGAGTAGTTGGTAGGTCTAAGTCTTCTGGGTGAAGCAACTCACGTATTTTTAAGCGCTCTAATTCGGCTTCTAAACTGGCGTTGTCTGATAGTTCTTGTACAGAAAACCGTCCCCCGGCCATATCAAGTGTCGCTAGCCCCCAAGTTGCTTCGCTTAAAAAGACACAGCCTAATAAGTTTTCTTGCCGATCCTGCAAATAAGCTTCGTCGCTGAGTGTGCCCGGTGTGAGTACGCGAACTACTTTGCGCTCTACAGGACCTTTTGTTGTGGCTGGGTCTCCAACTTGCTCACACACCGCAACGGTGTGCCCACCTTGCACTAATCTGGCGATGTAATTCTCAGCGGCATGATAGGGAATCCCAGCCATAGGGATAGGTTGGCCTCCACTTTGGCCACGTTTCGTTAACGTAATATCCAGTAACCGAGCGGCATTTTTAGCATCGTCAAAAAACAGTTCGTAGAAATCGCCCATTCTATAAAAAAGGAGGTCATTTGGGTGATCCTTTTTTAAGCGGAAATATTGTTGCATCATTGGCGTATGTTTTGGTGCGTCACTGGCAGATGCTTGGGCGTTACGAGCTGTTTTTGTCATGATCACTACTTATAAAAAAATGAATTCAAACCTGAATATTGAATAGAGTCGCCTAAATTTACAAAGTCAAAAGCGGCGCACAGAATAGCAAATTTCCTCCTAAAACGAAAAACAATCATATCCACCCGCCAACCCAAGTCACAGCACCAAAACCCACCATGATGACTGGCTACACTTCCGCAGGTCGCTGTTCGCGCATACTGCGCCGCTTAATTTCGCCATCCATGGCTCAGGTGCCCGCTCCAGCAAAGCCACCCACCAAGCCTAATCACAGCATCAAGCCCAGATAAGAGCGCGTTAAGCAAAGCCGCGACGGTTTTAAATGTTTTAAACTCGCTTGCAACTTGAAGCTAACCGCTGGCAGCTTTGAACCCGCTTTTGACCTTACCCGAAGCCAGCAGCCCGCAGCCCAAAACACATCAGTAAACCCGCCTCGGTGACTGGCTTCACTTCCGCGGGTCGCTGTTCGCGCATCCTGCGCCGCTTAACTTCGCCATCCATGGCTCAGGTGCCCGCTCCAGCAAAGCCACCCACCAAAGCTAATCACAGCACCAATCCTAAAGAAGAGTGTGTAAAGTGCGGCAAAGCCGCGATGATTATAAATGTTTTGAACTCGCTTGCAGCTTGCAGCTTGCAGCTTGCAGCTTGCAGCTTGCAGCTTGCAGCTTGCAGCTTGCAGCTTGCAGCTTGAAGCTAACCGCTGGCAGCTTTGAACCCGCTTTTGACCTTACCCGCAGCCAGCGCCCCCAGCCAAAAACAATCACCATAACTAATCAAAAGCACCAACCTTAAAAACGAACACCCAAAACAAACAAAAGTCGCAATAATTACAGTGGTTTTGACCTTACTTGCAGCTTGCAGCTTATAACTTGCAGCTCCACAACATAGCCCGTTAAAATCGCATCAAACAACTGGAGTGCATACAATGAACCTTAGTGAAGTGGCTAGGTTGCTGGAGCTTAGAAGTGAAACTTTAGTGGCTATCGAATCCTGTACGGGTGGTGGAATCGCCGCTTTGTGTACTTCAATTCCGGGTAGCTCAGTTTGGTTTGAAGGAGGCTGGGTGACCTATTCAAATGAAATGAAAGTAAAGCTAGGGGTGCCCAAGCATTTAATTGACGATCACGGCGCAGTAAGTTCAGAAGTGGCCGCGGCCATGGCTAAATGCGGTCAGATTGAATCGGGTGCCAATTGGGCGGTTTCTGTAACAGGTATTGCTGGCCCCGGTGGTGGGAGTGAGCAAAAGCCTGTTGGGACGGTCTGGTTTGGTATCGCGTCGGCCACTTCGGTAAATACCTTTAAGCGCAGCTTTAAAGGTGATCGAGCCTGTGTTCGGCAGCAAGCGGTAGACTATGCATTGGAGCAGCTTACGCTTTATTTGCGATAAAAAACAAATTAATGCTTGTCATCTAAATTCTAAACATGTAAAAATACTGTTTATTCATACAGCACTTGACCAGGATACCAAAAACCATGGAAACCAATAAAGAAAAAGCACTTACGGCCGCCTTATCGCAAATTGAACGTCAATTCGGTAAAGGTTCAGTTATGCGCATGGGCGATCAACAAGATGTCGTTATGCCGGCCATTTCTACCGGTTCGTTGGGACTTGATATTGCATTAGGCATAGGCGGTTTGCCAAAAGGTCGTGTTGTTGAAATTTACGGTCCTGAATCTTCTGGTAAAACAACCCTTACGTTGCAAGTTGTTGCAGAAGCGCAAAAAGCTGGTGGCACCTGTGCGTTCGTAGATGCAGAGCATGCGTTAGACCCTTCTTATGCTAAGAAGCTTGGCGTAAACGTTGATGATTTATTGGTGTCTCAACCAGATACAGGCGAGCAAGCACTAGAAATTACCGATATGTTGGTTCGTTCTAATGCTGTAGACGTTATCATTGTCGATTCGGTTGCAGCCTTGGTACCTAAAGCTGAAATTGAAGGCGAAATGGGCGATCACCACGTTGGTTTGCAAGCGCGTTTAATGTCACAAGCACTGCGCAAAATTACCGGGAATATTAAAACAGCTAACTGCTTGGTGATATTCATTAACCAGATTCGTATGAAAATCGGCGTAATGTTTGGTAATCCTGAAACCACTACAGGTGGTAACGCCTTGAAATTCTACTCATCTGTTCGCTTAGATATTCGTCGAACGGGTACCGTGAAAGACGGTGACGAGGTGATCGGGTCTGAGACTCGGGTTAAGGTGGTTAAAAATAAGGTTTCACCGCCATTTAAACAGGCTGAATTCCAAATTATGTATGGTAAGGGTATTTACCATATGGGCGAAGTAATTGATTTGGGCGTTAAAATTGGCCTAGTTGAAAAAGCAGGCGCATGGTACAGCTATAAAGGTAATAAGATTGGCCAAGGTAAAGCTAACTCGGCTCGCTTCTTAGAAGAGAATAAAGAAATTGCTAACGAAATTGAAACGGCTATCCGTGCTCAGTTTTTAAATAAAGGCAGTAATAAAGATGAAGCTTCTGCTGAAGACGGTGCCGCCGCACCGAAAGCAGCAAAAGCGAAGGGTAAAGCGAAAGAAAGCACTGCCCAATAAAGTTTTTGGAATACCTGAGTCAGGGATGACAATCCAACAGCGCCTTGTTGAAAGCAAGGCGTTTCTATTTAAGGTGAACTGGTTGTGAGTATTTGGAATACAGCACTCAATATTTTAGCTCGACGAGAGCATTCTCAGTCGGAGCTATTGACTAAGTTGCAGTCGCGGTTTCCAGAAAGCCTTGATGAAATAGAGAATGTTGTAGAGCGCTTACAAGAGCAAGGGTTGCAAAGCGATGAGCGCTACGCCCAAATGTGGTTCAATGGGCAAATTGCAAAGTACAGAGGTCCTAAACGCATTCAATATGAATCACGGCAGAAGGGTATTTCCAGCCGGATCGAAGCTCTACTTAGCCAATCTGAAATCGATTGGTGCCAATTAGCGCTTGATGCTGTTTCGAGACGGTACTCTAATGGGGCCAGCTATGATGATAAAGCAAAAATCTATCGGTTTTTAAGCTACCGAGGGTTCAGCGGTAATATGATCCAATTTGCTTTTGATGAACTCCATTCTCAATTCAAAGAGCATCAAGACCCACTCTAGGCTTGATACAATTCTCATCATTGGTTTGCATTGTGTAATCCAATCAAAATTCTTGCTCTATTTTTGCTCATTTCTAGGGCTATCCTCGCCTATTCCCTGTTTCATAAGCCTGATCATGTGTGTACTATTAGCGGTCTTTTTAGTCGAAACTAACATTGAGATAGCATTTTCATGAAAACCGCCGAAATTCGCAGTCGCTTTTTAAACTTTTTTGAAAAAAACCAGCATAAAATCGTCTCAGGAGGCTCTTTAGTTCCTCACAATGACCCTACTTTGCTTTTCACCAATGCGGGAATGAATCAATTTAAAGATGTTTTCCTGGGCAATGAAAAGCGGGATTACACGCGAGCAACTACCTCTCAACGCTGTGTTAGAGCCGGCGGTAAACACAATGATTTGGAAAACGTAGGTTATACAGCGCGACACCACACATTTTTCGAAATGTTGGGTAACTTCAGTTTCGGCGATTATTTTAAAGAAGAAGCAATTCGATTTGCGTGGACATTCTTAACGGTAGAGCTTGGTTTACCAAAAGAAAAGCTTTGGGTAACTGTATATAAAGACGATGACGAAGCGGCTGATATCTGGGTAAATAAAATTGGCGTTGACCCTAATCGGTTGTCTCGATTAGGCGATAAAGATAATTTCTGGATGATGGGTGATACTGGCCCTTGTGGACCGAGCTCCGAAATTTTCTATGACCATGGCGAAGATGTTCCAGGTGGACCTCCAGGTTCAAAAGACGATGACTTAGATCGCTATATTGAAATTTGGAACCTAGTTTTTATGCAATTCGATACGTTGGAAAGCGGGGCGCGTGTTCCTTTGCCTAAACCTTCTATTGATACAGGTATGGGGCTAGAGCGTTTAGCGGCTATTTTACAAGGCGTACACAGTAACTACGAAATCGATATCTTCCAAAGTTTAATTAAAGCGGCCATGAGAGAAACAGGCTGTACCGATATCGAAAACCGGTCATTGCGCGTTATCGCAGATCATATCCGCTCGGCAGGCTTTTTAATTGTCGATGGTGTTGTTCCTTCAAACGAAGGCCGAGGTTATGTATTAAGACGTATTATACGTCGTGCGATTCGTCATGGGCATCAACTAGGGTGTACTCAAACCTTTTTCTATAAACTCATCGATGATCTCATCATTGAAATGGGTGGTGCCTACCCAGAGCTTGATAAGCTTTCGGATCACATTAAAAAAGTTCTCAAAATTGAAGAAGAGCAATTCGCACGTACCCTTGAAAACGGCATGGCTATTTTAAATGATGGCATTAAAGCGCTTACTTCAGATGTGGTCCCTGGTGAATTGGTTTTCAAGTTATACGATACCTTCGGATTCCCAGCCGACTTAACGGCCGATGTGGCTCGTGAAAATGGCTTAACTATTGATGTTGAAGGTTTTGAAGCCGCTATGGCTGAACAGCGTAAACAGTCGCAATCGGCCAGTAAGTTTAAAATGGATCGAGACGTGGATTTAGCCTTAGACGGTGCTACAGAGTTTCTAGGCTACGATTCATTAGTGGCTGAAAGTCAGGTTCTCAAGCTCTTAAGCGGTCAAGATGCCGTTGATTCGTTAAAAGCGGGAGACACAGGTACTGTTATTTTAAATAGAACGCCTTTTTATGCTGAATCAGGTGGGCAATCAGGTGATATGGGGCAGCTAACCGCGCCCGGAATTAAGCTCGAAGTTTCTGACTGTACAAAATTACAAGGCCATCACTTGCATACAGTAACGGTTTTAGAGGGTGAGTTAACTGTAGGTACTCAGCTAACGGCTACCGTGAAGCGCGAAGAACGCTTAAATACCGCTCGCCACCACAGTGCTACGCATTTGTTGCACGCGGCGCTGCGTAAAGTATTAGGGGAGCACGTTCAGCAGCGAGGCTCGATGGTTGCTTTTGATAAACTTCGTTTCGATTTTTCTAACTTAGAAGCCGTCACTCCAAGTGAGTTGAGAGAAGTAGAGCGACTCGTTAATGAGCAAATTCAAGCCAATACGTCAGTAAAGACAGAGTTGATGGATATTGATTCTGCCCGTGATGCCGGTGCAATGGCGTTGTTTGGCGAAAAGTACGATGATGAAGTTCGCGTTCTTTCTATGGGGACGGAAGGTTTTTCAAAAGAATTGTGTGGCGGAACACATGTGGAGCGAACCGGTGATATTGGATTGTTGCGCATAACGGCAGAGTCCGGTATTGCTGCAGGTATCCGGCGAATAGAGGCGGTTGTTGGCCCTTATGCTATGGCGCAATTGCACGCCGAGGATGATTTAGTATCCCAGTTGCGAGGCACATTTAAGTGTTCAACTGAGCAGCTACCCAGTAAAGCTCAAGCGAGCTTAGTGCAAATAAAAGAACTGGAAAAAACCATTGAGCAACTGAAAGCTAAAATGGCGTCGGCCGCAGCCGGTGATTTAACGGGAAGTGCTGTTGATGTTAATGGCGTTAAAGTTTTAGCCGCACGGCTAGACGGTGTTGACGCTAAGTCATTACGTACCACGATGGACCAAATGAAAGATAAGCTAGGCAGCGCCATTATTGTATTGGCGGCCGTAAATGACAATAAGGTTCAATTAGCCGCGGGTGTGACTAAAGATCAAATATCGCAAGTTAAAGCAGGCGATGTGGTTAACGCGATTGGTGCGCCCATTGGTGCTAAAGGTGGTGGTAAGCCAGATATGGCCATGGCCGGCGGTGGCGACAGTGCCAAACTTGATGAAGCACTTGCGAGCCTGGTTGATTGGGTGCGCACTAAGCTGGGCGGATAATTATGGCACTGTACGTACAGAAATTTGGTGGTACATCTGTCGCCAACCCTGAGCGCATTGAAGCCGTGGCCGATAAGATCACGAAATTTAAAGATCAAGGACACGATATCGTCGTGGTAGTCTCAGCCATGAGCGGTGAAACAAACCGATTAATTGGCTTGGCACATCAGATAAGCGATGACCCAAGCCCCCGTGAAATGGATGTTTTGGTTTCTACGGGTGAGCAAGTCACCATTGCTTTATTGACCATGGCATTGCAGGCGCGTGGCTGTGATGCGAGAAGTTACACCGGTGATCAAATCAGAATTTTGACCGACAGTGCGCACACCAAAGCTCGCATTAAAGATATTGATGTGAGCTCTATTACTGAAGATCTTAAAAAAGGCCGAGTCGTAGTCGTTGCGGGTTTTCAAGGCGTAGATGAGCTTGGAAATACTACTACGTTGGGCCGAGGCGGTTCCGATACCTCTGCCGTTGCCGTTGCGGCGGCTTTAAATGCGGATGAATGCCAGATATACACCGACGTCGATGGCGTCTATACCACCGATCCTCGCGTGGTAGAAAAAGCTCAGCGTCTATCTCAAATTACATTTGAAGAAATGCTGGAAATGGCCAGTCAGGGCTCTAAGGTGTTGCAAATTAGAGCAGTCGAGTTTGCAGGTAAGTACCACGTACCACTGCGCGTTTTATCGAGTTTTGTCGATGGCGAAGGTACTTTGATTACATTTGAAGGTGAACATAAAATGGAACAGCCGGTTATTTCAGGTATTGCATTTAATCGAGACGAAGCGAAGTTTACGCTTGTGGGTGTACCCGATATTCCTGGCGCGGCCAGTCGTATTTTAGGACCAGTCAGTGCGGCGAACATCGAAGTAGACATGATCGTTCAAAATATCGCCGAAGATAAAACGACCGATTTTACCTTTACCGTACATCGAAACGATTATCAGCGTGTTTCTAAGGTGCTAAATTCAGTCTCTCAAGATCTTGGAGCACAGGAAGTACGGGGTAACAGTGAGATAGCCAAAATTTCGATTGTCGGGGTAGGAATGCGCTCACATGCCGGTGTGGCCTCGCAAATGTTCGATGCCTTGGCCTCGGAAAATATAAATATCCAGCTGATCTCGACTTCAGAGATCAAGGTTTCTGTGGTTATCGAAGAGAAATATTTGGAATTAGCGGTTAGAGCGCTTCATACTGCGTTCGATTTAGACGCTGTAGAAGAGCAAGTCTAGTTCTAAAGGTGTAGAATTAGCACCAGTCATAGGTTAAGTTGTTAATCTGAATTAGTTTTTTTAATTAAAAAGTTTGTTTTTTTGGAATTTAGTCAATACTAGTAACTATTGTTGTGCACTTACCCAGCGATAGGATGGGTGACTGGATTGCAGGAATATTCCAGAAATTTAGGAGAAGTTTAATGTTAATTTTAACCCGTCGAGTTGGCGAAACACTGATGATCGGTGATGAAGTTACAGTTACTGTATTGGGTGTAAAAGGGAATCAAGTGCGTATTGGTGTCAATGCACCAAAAGACGTAGCTGTGCACCGTGAAGAGATCTATCAACGTATCCAGCGCGAAATAGGCTCTCCTGAACAAGACGACGAGTAAAACTCTCAATTTTATATTGCGGGTCTGAATTATAGGAAAACGCGCTAATTGTTTAATTTTATTAGGTTTTTTCCTTTTCTTTTTGAAAAAACATGGTAATATGCGCGCCGTTGTTTGGAGAGTTGGCCGAGTGGCTGAAGGCGCGCCCCTGCTAAGGGCGTATAGGAGAAATCTTATCGAGGGTTCGAATCCCTCACTCTCCGCCATCAACATTAAAGTTTCTTTAATGTTGGTAGGCAACACAAGAAGTACGCGCCCGTAGCTCAGCTGGATAGAGTACCTGGCTACGAACCAGGCGGTCGCACGTTCGAATCGTGCCGGGCGCGCCAACTCCTTATTAACCGGAGTATAACTGTGTTAATGCCTTGCGCGCCCGTAGCTCAGCTGGATAGAGTACCTGGCTACGAACCAGGCGGTCGCACGTTCGAATCGTGCCGGGCGCGCCATTTCTACTTTCAAATCTTTTCCTGATTTATTTTCTTGTTCGTCTTTCTTTAAAACCTTTTGTACGCAGCTTGAAGCGCTAAAGCGCCTCGATGTAGGGTTGAATGTCGTTGATGTCTGTTAAGCGCCTAACATTTACGAAGAGTGCTTCTGCTTCAGGGTATTGATCTTTTAGGTAATTTAGCCACTGCTTTAAACGACCCGCACAGTATCGGTTTGACATCTCCTGCGTAATACTCGTCCAGAAATGTTTAACTAATGGCGCCGTTTGAGACCATTGAGCCGTCTTATCTTGATTCTTTCTTATGCAGTCAGCGAGCTTAGGGTTTTTAATTGCACCGCGTCCAATCATGACATTGTCGCAACCAGAGTCTTTTAATGCTTGGTGCGCATCGGCTAATGTCCAAATATCGCCATTTATCGTCTTTTCGATGTCTAGTTTATCGCTGATGTGTTTGACCAAATGCCAATAGGCTGGCGGCGTGTATCCTTGGCTTTTAGTGCGAGCGTGAATCGTAATAGCTTGCGCGCCACCATCAGCAATAGCTTGCGCACACTCCATCATTAACGTGCTGTCTTCGTACCCAAGCCGCATTTTTGCGGATAACGGTTGTGTGGGAGGTAGGGCAGAGTGTACCGCGGATACTGTTTGGTAAATCGATTCAGGATCAGTCAGCATGACTGCGCCGCCTTTGCTTTTATTGACAGTTTTGCTAGGGCAGCCAAAGTTTAAGTCAATGCCAAACGAGCCAAGCTCAGTTGCTCTTAATGCATTGCTGGCCATCATTTCAGGGTGGTTGCCAAGTAATTGGACCCGTACTGGAGTGCCATTGGAGGTTTGGCTGTTATTCTTCAGCTCTGGTACTTGATCAAAAAACGTACGTTTGGGTAGGAGTTGGTCGACAATCCTCACAAATTCAGAAGTGATCAAATCGTAACCAGCAGCATTGCTTAAAATTTCTCTTAAATAGGCATCGGCCAGCCCTTCCATCGGGGCAAGTAAAACTTTCATTAAATGTATCTATACCGCATAAAATAAGGGCAGCATAGTAGTGCAAGGCAGGCCGCTTTTCGAGAATTAAATCCGATTTCCAGAGATTAACTTATCTTGATCAACTGGATAGGATTGTTTGATTATTGAACATGCAAAGGATGTTTGAAATATAGCATTGCAACAATGGTTGCTCCCTAGTTATTGCGCCTGACCCACTGTTTGAGTACTCTACATGGCTAAGAAAGGTCAGGAATAGACCTAGTAAAACTAAAAGCACTAACCATATTACTGTTAAATAAGATCACACAGGAATCGACCTTATGTCCGATATTATGTGGGATGGCGTCAGCCTCATGGTTATGGGGATGGGGTCTGTCTTTGTATTCCTCGCATTATTGGTGCTCGGCATCACAATAATGTCGCAGATCCTAATGCGGTTGCCTGAAGTAGAAGTTGTGGCTCGTCCGCAAAGTCGAACCAGCGATGAAGAAATGGCTGAGGTTGCTGCCGTTGCAGCGGCCGTAAAACTTGTGCATCAGCGCTGAACGCGCATTCAATGCAATTTAAGTCCACTAACTTTTAGAATTTGAAAGGCGAGAGGCCATGACTGATAAAAAAAATCCTATTAAAATCACAGACGTAGTGCTGCGAGATGCGCACCAGTCTTTGTTTGCAACGCGACTGCGTATCGACGATATGCTGCCAATATGCGATAAATTAGACCAAGTCGGTTTTTGGTCTCTAGAATCTTGGGGCGGAGCAACTTTTGATTCATGTATACGTTTCTTAGGCGAAGATCCTTGGGATCGAATACGTGAGCTTAAAAAAGCCATGCCCAATACTAAGCAACAAATGTTGTTGCGCGGGCAAAACCTATTAGGCTACCGCCACTACGGTGATGATGTTGTAGATAAGTTTGTTGAGCGAGCTGTGAAGAACGGTGTCGACGTTTTTCGAGTGTTCGATGCAATGAACGATCCTCGAAACTTACAACGTGCGATGCAGGCCGTTAGAAACAACGGCGCGCATGCACAAGGTACAATCTCATATACCACAAGCCCAGTTCATACCACAGAAAAATGGTTGTCGTTAGCAAAAGAAATTGAAGACATGGGCGCGGATTCAATCGCGATAAAAGATATGTCTGGCATTTTAGCGCCATACGAAGCTTATGATCTTGTTACAAAACTAAAATCAAGCATAGACGTGCCTATTTCTCTGCATTGCCATGCAACGTCAGGGTTATCTTCAATGACTTTGTTGAAGGCTATTGAAGCGGGTATCGATCATATTGATTCAGCCATTTCCTCGATGTCGATGACATACGGTCACTCGCCAACGGAATCATTCGTTGCCGCGCTTAAAGGCACCGATCGTGATCCTGAGCTCGATCTTGATTTGTTAGAAGAAATTGCCGATTACTTCCGTGGCGTTCGTAAAAAGTACGCTAAGTTTGAAGGTCAATTGCGCGGAACCGATTCGCGAATCTTAATTGCTCAAGTGCCTGGCGGTATGTTGACCAATATGGAAGGGCAGTTAAAAGAGCAGGGCGCGGCTGATAAATTCGATGAAGTTATTGCCGAAATTCCTAAGGTTCGTAAAGATTTAGGCCATATTCCATTAGTTACGCCGACGTCTCAAATTGTTGGCACTCAGGCCGTGTTAAATGTACTAACGGGCGAACGTTATAAGTCTATCTCTAAAGAAACACAGGCGATCTTAAAAGGCGAATACGGTGCAGCACCGGCTCCTTTTGACGCTGAACTGCAAAAGAAAGTTTTAGACGGTGCAGAGCCAATCACTTGTCGACCTGCCGATTTAATTGACAATGAATTAGACGCATTAACGAGCGAGCTTGAATCTCAAGCACAAGAAAAAGGGTTCAAGTTAGCTCAAGAAAGCGTGGATGATGTGCTTACTTACGCACTTTTCCCTCAAATTGGGCTTAAGTTCTTACAAAGCCGGGGTAACCCAGACGCATTTGAACCTGCTCCTACGGCTCAAGATTCTACGGCCAGCTCACAATCAAAAGATTCAGGCACTTATACAGTAGAAGTGAATGGCAAGCACTATGTAGCCGCTGTAGATGCGCAAGGTACTGTTGCCGTGACCATTAATGGTAAAACCTACCAGACGTCGATTGAAGAAGGTGGCGAGGTTTCAACTTCTGCTGCGCCTTCGAGCACTGGTACTGAGATTTCAGCGCCTCTTGCGGGGAACATTTTCAAAGTGTTGGTTAAGCCGGGTGATGTCGTTGAAGAAGGTCAAGTGGTGATGATCCTTGAAGCTATGAAAATGGAGACTGAAGTCAGTGCACCTGAAGCAGGTACCGTCAGTTCGGTAACGGCCAAAGAAGGTGATTCAGTCGCTGTTGGCGATACATTGATCACACTATAAGGAGCCACTCAATGGATAAGTTTCAGCAGTTACTGCTCGATTCTGGGTTGGCGAATTTAGAGTTTGGTCAATTCTCAATGATGATTATTGGCTTGGTATTAATTTACCTAGCCATCAATAAGCAATTTGAGCCTTTGCTTTTATTGCCAATTGGTTTTGGTACTGTGCTTGTGAACATTCCTGGCGCAGGTATGGGTGATCCGGGAGGGTTACTGTATTACATTTCTAATATTGGTATTTCAACCGGTGTTTTCCCGCTACTCATTTTCATGGGTGTGGGCGCAATGACCGATTTTGGCCCATTGCTGGCTAACCCTAAAACATTGTTTTTAGGTGCCGCCGCCCAATTCGGTATCTTTGGTACCGTTATTGGTGCAATGTGGATGACCAGTATGGGGTGGGTCGATTTTACTCTCCAAGATGCCGCCGCGATTGGTATTATTGGTGGGGCAGATGGGCCTACCTCTATTTTCGTTGCTAGTAAGTTGGCTCCAGAATTGTTGGGTGCTATTGCTGTAGCGGCCTATAGCTATATGGCATTGGTACCGTTAATTCAGCCGCCGATCATGAAGGCATTAACTACCGAAGCTGAGCGCAAAATTACGATGACTCAGCTGCGAGTCGTTTCTAAGCGAGAAAAAATTGTGTTCCCGCTTATGGTGTTATTCTTGGTGGCTATGTTCTTACCCTCCGCAGCGCCTTTACTCGGAATGTTTTGTTTCGGTAACTTAATGAAAGAAAGCGGCGTAGTAGAACGTTTAAGCGATACAGCTCAGAACGCATTAATGAACACCGTAACCATCATGTTAGGTCTAGGTGTGGGTTCTAAAATGAGCTCAGAGTACTTCTTAAATGTAGAGACGTTAGGTATTTTGTCTCTTGGTTTGGTTGCATTCTGTGTTGGTACAGCTACCGGTGTTTTGATGGCTAAGTTCATGAACCTGTTCATTAAAATTCCAATTAACCCATTGATCGGTTCAGCTGGTGTATCGGCCGTGCCAATGGCCGCACGTGTTTCGAACAAGGTTGGTTTGCAAGCCAATAACCAGAACTTCTTGTTAATGCACGCTATGGGTCCTAACGTTGCTGGTGTTGTCGGCTCAGCCGTTGCTGCTGGTGTTATGCTCTCTTATTTTGGCTAACGCCTCTTTAAGGCTATGCCTATTAATGAAAACCGAAGCCTTAGCGCTTCGGTTTTTTTGTCTAAAAATTCATCGCTGTCTAAAACTTTGTCCTAAGTGCTGCGCAATGGCATACTAACTTGTGTTGATATTACTTAGGTTATTACATGGAACTGCTACAGTCTTTCCCTCCGCTCACGTGGGCTTTTATAGCGATCATTGCAGCATTGTTGGTTTATTTTCACGGGCCTGTCTATTCCGCGCATACCGCTAATTACTCACCGTCAATTTTAACCAGTATCGGTATTTTTGGTACGTTTCTCGGCGTGGCTTTGGGGTTAAATGATTTTGACACTCAGTCGGTAGAAAATAGTGTTCCGACTCTTTTAGAAGGATTGAAAACAGCCTTTTGGACATCGATCGCAGGTTTATTGGGTGCCTTGTCGATTAAGTTTCGCTATGCCGTTGCCAGTATGCGAGTTCGTGCGCATAGAGAGGCAAAGCAAACGGCAACAATAGATGATCTTGCTTGGCACTTAGAAAAAATTGCCAACGCTGTGAGTCAAGACGATAAAGATAACTGGTTGGCTTGGCGAGAACAGCAAGCGAATACAGCCAAGGCTCATCACGAAGCCTTACTGAACACGCTAAATGGCTATCAAACCCAAATGACCGAAGCCAATAAAGTAGCATTAGAACAAGCCATAACCCATGTAATGCGCGAATTTAATACGCGAATTGAAGATCAGTATGGCGACAACTTCAAGCGTTTAAATGAGTCGGTCGGACAAATGTTGGAGTGGCAATCTAACTACAAAGGCCAGCTCGAGGACTTAATGTCAGCCAATGAGCGATCAGCGAATTCTTCAAAAATTGCAGCAGAGTCTTTTGAAAAACTAATCTCTCAAACCAGCTCCTTTACAACAGTCGCCGAAGATATGGAAACGCTACTCAATGCATTGCAGAGCCAAAGCGAAAACCTGCGCGAATACTTAACCACCTTTACGACGCTCATTGTTGATGCGCAAGAAGGGTTGCCTCAAATAGAAAATAGAATTTTAGCGCTCACGACAGGGTTACAAGAGCTAGTGAAAGGCCAAACTGAGCAAATGCGGTCATTATTAGAGCAAACCGCAAGTGGCATAAAAGACACCTCTGAAGAGGTAAGTAAATTGCTGATCGAGGGAACGACTCGTTCACAAGAGGCGGTAGGAAAGCAATTAGAATCATTGCTTGAAAAAAATAACCAACAATTTGAACGCCTTGAATCTTCTATGGAGGTTGAGCTCAATAAAGCATTGACGACCTTTGGTTACCAACTTACTTCGTTATCAGAAAAATTCGTTAATGATTACATCCCGTTAACCGATAAACTCCGCGATCTCGTTTCAGCTGCTGAGAAATAATATGGTCAATACCGAAGAGCATATCGAGCAAGAAGAGCATTGGGTATCAGTCAGCGACCTGATGGCAGGTTTAATGATGGTGTTCTTGTTGATCGCCATTGTGTTTATGGTGAACGCTGAAATTGAGCGTAACAAAATTCGTGATGTTGCCGTTTTATATGATCGATTAAGAACTCAATTGTACGAAGACCTGTTAACTGAGTTTCAGCCAGATCTAGACGCCTGGGGTGCGGAAATAAATGAAGACTTGAGTATTCGATTTGGGCGTCCTGAGCTAATCTTTGATAAAGGAGAGAATGAGCTCAAAATAGAGTTTAAAGCCATTTTGGAAGATTTTTTCCCGCGATACCTAGCCATTATTGCATCTGAAAAATACCGCGATGACATCGCAGAAGTTCGAATAGAAGGTCACACTTCTAGTGGTTGGTTAGGCCGGGCTGAAGATGAAGCCTATATTTTGAATATGGGCTTATCGCAAGCGCGCACTCGATCCACTTTAAGCTTTTTATTGGAAATCCCTGCAGTGCAAAATGAAAAGCAATGGCTTAAAGCCCATATGACAGCCAATGGGCTTTCCTCCTCTAAACCAATATACACAGCCGCAGGAGTGGAAAATAGAGAAGGATCACGTCGTGTTGAGTTTCGGTTACGGACCGATGCTGAAAGTCGCATTGCGGCTATTTTAGAGAGTCAAAAATAATGGCGATTCATTTACCTGATTTCACGGAGTTTGAGCCATTTAATAAACTTCGCGAAAAAATGAACGCCTCCGAGCTAGGGTCCTTTGAACTATTTGACCCCAAGCACCACTTAACGGGGGATGAGCGTTCGTTACTGCAAAGACAAGGCGCTGAACTTCCTCGCAGTGGGGTATCGCATTTGCTCGATTTTACGTTGGTATACAAAAATACTCGTTGTATTGTAGGAGACAAAAGCGTCTTTCATATTGCCCATTGTGAGCAATTTCCTATAGATGACTCTCTTTTTGTGGCGACTAACATCACCGACAATATGCCAAAACAAGTATGTCCTGATTGTTTGAAAATTATCCATTACAAAGGTTACGATCCTCTAAAAGCGCGAAAAGAAGCCTACAGCCAGCAAGTATTACAAAACTTTACTTTATCTGAATTCTGGCGGCATTACGCCCTGTACCCCGTTTCTGAAAAACGCGAGTTACGAAAATCCATTAGTTAATCGAAATGTCATCGAAGTTCGTTATACTGTCATCATTAATTTTAATGTTAAGAGAGGCCTATGCTTCGGTTATCTGTTTTTGTTTGCGCGGCTATTATCAGCGGCTGTGCTACTACTCAACTGCCCTCAAATCTTTCGGGCGCCATTTTAAATAGTGATGACTTAGAAACAGTAAATGATGGGTTACCAGCCTATCTTCTCATGGTCGACGCGTTAGTGAGTACTTACCCAAATAGCGAGGCTATGCATCTTACCGCCGCTAGTTTGAATGGCTCATATGCCGGAGTCTTTATACCGGCTGAGCAATCTATCCGTAAAAAAAATATGGCCACAAAAGCATTAAATTACGCTTTTGAAGCGTTTTGCTTACATGATGAGAACGCCTGTGACCTAAAAGACACGCATCGCGATGATTTTGTGAGCAAGATAAGGCAGTGGTCTGATAAAGACGACGTACCGTATTTATATGCATTAGGAACCGCGTGGGCTTCTTATATTCAAGCGAACTCAGGCGACTGGTTGGCTGTAGCGCAACTTGGCCAGGCAGAGGCCGTCTTGAAACAGTTGGTGAGTATTGATGAAAGCTATGAAAAAGGCATGGGCCTGCTGTATTTAGGCGTTATGAATAGCATATTACCGCCAAGCCTAGGTGGAAAGCCCGCTGTTGCTCAAGACTATTATGAGAGAGCGTTAAAAGCAGGAAAAGAAGAAAACTTAATCATCTATGTGTACTATGCGGCCAATTACGCTCGACTCATGTTTGATCAAGAATTACATGACCAATTGCTTCAGCAAGTGTTAAGCCTGGATCCGTATGTTGAGGGGTACACGCTGCAGAATGTGTATGCCCAGCAACAGGCGAAACTTTTGCTAGCTTCATCTTATGATTATTTTTAAAGGATTCACCATGTTTAGGACTGCGTTAATTTTATTGCTTACCGTCGTTTTCGTATCGGGCGTGCAAGCAAAGCAACTCAAAATTGCCACTGAGTACCCTGATGGCAACTCCGTATTAAATGAATTGAGAGCCTCAGGCAAAAGGATTGAAGAGCGAACGGAAGGCCGAATCAAGTTGAAGTTTTACCCTGGCGGGGTTATGGGTGACGCCGTTGCTGTAAAACGTAAAGTGCGTATAGGTCAATTACACGGTGCCTTTATTCATAGTGGAGGCTTAGCTGATGTGTATAAAGACTCCCAGGTGTTAAATGCGCCGTTACTTTTTAGAGATTTCAGCGAGGTCGATGCGGTTCGCGCGCTCGTTGATGAAGAGATTAACCAAGGCTTTACAGAGAATGGTTGGAAAACCTTTGGTGTTGTCGAAGGCGGTTTTGCGTTTGGTATGACAACGGAACCAGCCACTTCTATTGATGCGTTAAAACAACAGAAGATCTGGTTACCAGCCAATGATCCTTTTACTGAAAAAATTGCTAAATCATTTGGCATTAACCCGATTGCACTGAATATTGGGGATGTGCTGACTGCATTACAAACTGGGGCCATTAATGCCTTTGTTGCGCCTCCGGTCGGGGCTATTACGTTACAGTGGTACAGTAAAACTAAATATCTAACCAACGCTCCGTTTATGTACACCTATGGTGTTGTCGGAATATCGACCAAAGCTCTTCGAGGTATCAGTGACGCCGACATGGCGATTCTAGAAGAAGAACTCACCCAATCCAGCAAGGTACTCGATAACATTGCTAGAGAAGACAATAAAAAAGCGTTTAAAGCCCTAGAAAGCCTAGGGATTACCATTTTAGAACCGGGTGCGGAAGATCGAGCTGCGTTAGAGCAAGAGTCGGCGAAGGCAACTGCGAAATTAATTGAATCTGGCGAAATCAGTCAAGATTTTTACGATCGCATAATGGTAATTTTGAATGAGATTCGATCAAAAGGGTAAGTATGCGAGTTTGGATTGAGCGTTGGGCCAGTTTTGAGAAAGGACTGTTGGTGGCCATTTTGCTGTGCATGATTTTGCTGGCCGTATTGCAAATTGTTTTACGTAATGTATTTGGTACCAGTTTATTTTGGATTGATCCATTTAACCGCCTACTGGTGCTTTGGCTGGCCGTATTAGGGGCAATGGTGGCAACAAAAGAAGGTGAACATATAGCCATAGATGCTTTAAAGCATTATTGGGCAGGCGCGAAGCTTTGGGCTATCACCAAGCTAGCTTTATTGTTTGCCTCGTTGGTTTCAGCGTTAATGGCATATCACAGCGCTCGCTTTGTTTACGATGAATACGTTTATGAAACTCAAACTTTTTCTGAACTGCCTGCTTGGCCATTTCAGCTTATCATGCCGGTCGGCTTTTCAATAATGGCCCTGAGATTTACGATAGGCCTGTTCAGCTCAGTTAAGGAGCCTCAATCTTGACTTCTATACTGACGCTGATTGTATTGCTTGCGGCTCTAGTAGGTGCCCCTTTGTTTGCGGTAATTTTAGGGGGCGCGGCGGCTGGCTTTTGGGTAGCTGAAATTGATCTCATGGTGTTGCCTATTGAGTTATATAGGCTCACCGAAAATACCTTGCTGATGGCGTTGCCATTGTTTGCATTCGCCGGGTATCTACTCAGCGAAAGTAAGGCGGCCGATCGGTTGGTTGCACTTTCAGCCGCGGCTTTTGGCTGGCTCCCTGGCGGAATGATACTGATCTCTTTATTAGCCTGTGCTTTTTTCACAATGCTAACGGGTGGCAGTGGCGTGACCATTATTGCTTTGGGCGCATTGTTACTGCCGGCACTTAAGCAGGCCGGATACTCTGAGCGTTTTTCGCTAGGTCTTATTACTACATCAGGCAGCCTAGGCTTGCTGTTACCTCCAGCCATTCCTTTGATTCTATATGGCATCGTCGCTCAGCAAATGAATATTGCAAATGTTGATATTCAAGATCTATTTATTGCTGGTTTAATACCGGCCGTAATTATGATTTTTGCGCTGTGGGGGTATGGCGTATGGAGCCAGCGACACCAAGCGGTTCCTCTAATCCCCTTTCAATTTAGCGAACTGTTACGGCAGCTTAATCGCGCAAAGTGGGAGCTAGCAATTCCCGTCATTGTGCTGGGTGGCCTACTCAGTGGTTGGTTGGTGGTGTCAGACATCGCCGCCATTACGGCCTTATATGTGCTGATTATTGAAGTATTTGTCTATAAAGAAGTATCGCTAAAGTCATTGCCAAGTATTGCGGCCAATGCGATGAAGATGGTCGGCGGTATCTTGTTAATATTAGGGGTTGCCTTAGCGTTTACCAATTTATTGGTCGACCTTGAAGTGCCCTCCAAAGTGTTCGAGTTTATCCGGAATAATATCGACAGCCGTTGGGCCTTTTTATTGTGTCTAAATTTAGGCTTATTAGTATTGGGCGCCATTTTGGATATTTTTGCGGCCTTAATCATTATTGTTCCGTTAATCTTGCCTGTTGCCATGGATTACGGCATAGATCCGATTCATTTAGGTATTATCTTCGTTGCTAATATGCAGATTGGTTATTTTACGCCGCCGGTTGGAATGAATTTATTTATTGCCAGCTATCGATTTAAGAAATCCATTACCGAACTTTATGCCGCAACACTGCCCTTTATGGTTGTATTAATGGCGGTTGTTTTATTGATTACCTATTGGCCTGGAATGGTATTGTTTTTAGTCAATTAATTTAATTCTTTAAAAAGTTCGCTAAATGTTTGACTTCATTGAAGAAATCGATAAAATGCGCGTCACTTTTGAAGAAGCGAGAGAACGTATCTTTGCCCTTCAAAAGAGCATTATGGGTGTGTAGCTCAGTTGGGAGAGCATCGCCCTTACAAGGCGAGGGTCAGCGGTTCGAACCCGTTCACACCCACCATAATGCGGAGCGGTAGTTCAGTTGGTTAGAATACCGGCCTGTCACGCCGGGGGTCGCGAGTTCGAGTCTCGTCCGTTCCGCCACTTTTCCTAAGTATAAAAGGAGCGTTAAGTTTGACGACTTAGCATCGCGACCAAAGCAGAGCTTAG